>JAKLEB010000001.1 GCA_022711765.1 Candidatus Krumholzibacteriota bacterium | reverse complement strand
GGCTCGCCCGTGCTGACGCTGCTACCGGGCACGACGGTCAAATCCAACATCGCCGCGGGGATCCTGGTGGGTTCTGGCGGTGCGTTGTCGGCCGAAGGCGTGGTGTTCACGTCGTACCGGGACGATGCGTACGAGGGCGATTCGAATGGTGACGGCGCCTCGGCGGGCGCACCTGGCGACTGGAACCAGGTGTCCTTCAACACCGGCTTCCAGGCCGCCGCGTGCCGGTTGGTGGACTGCGACTTCCTCTACGGAGGCATCAGCGACAACCACATGGTCTACGTGAATGGCGGCTCGTTCCCGCTCGAAGACTGCCGGTTCCTGTCCAGCTCGTACACGGGACTGGGGATCCACAACGCCAGCGTGCCGGTGACCGGCTGTCGGTTCCAGAACAACCGCTGGGGCCTGTACATGAGCGGCACTGCGACGGCCGAACAGATCACCGGCAACGTGATCGGGCCGCAGAACAGCCACAGCGTGAGCTTCGTGCTGTACGCGGTGCCGGACTGCATCGGCGACCTGGTAGCGCAGAACACGTTGCGCCCGCGAACGGACGGCCGCTACGGGCGGATCGCGATCGAGAACGGGACGCTGACCCGATCGGCGACGTGGCCGGTTCCGCCGGACAGCCTGGTGTACTACTTCCACGATGACAATTACGCGCGGATCGAGGGCGCGGGCTCGCCCGTGCTGACGCTGCTACCGGGCACGACGGTCAAATCCAACATCGCCGCGGGGATCCTGGTGGGTTCTGGCGGTGCGTTGTCGGCCGAAGGCGTGGTGTTCACGTCGTACCGGGACGATGGGTACGAGGGCGATTCGAATGGTGACGGCGCCTCGGTCGGTGCGCCTGGCGACTGGAACTGCGTCGACATCATGGGCGGGGGCAATGCCACGTTCACCGACTGTAGTCTCATTTATGGTGGCGTAGGAGGCGTCGGCGTAACGCGGTGGCGGACAGGTTCGAGTGGTCGTCTGGCGTTTTCCGTCCTCCATGGGAACCGCATCGGCATCTACGCCAACGCCGATGCGCGCCCGCAAATTGTCGCCTGTTGCATCGTGGGCAACACGAACTACGGCGTCTACTCCCAGGCGCCCACCGACGGATTGGGCAGCCTGCCGGCCCGAGATTGCTGGTGGGGGCATCCCAGCGGCCCCAGCGGCGAGGGTCCCGGTACGGGAGATCCGGTCAGCGACCACGTGCTCTTCGACCGCTGGACCACATACCCGCGCTGCGAGGACTTCCCGATCGCGGTGCCGCCGGAGCTGTCCGAGCCACTGCCGGAACGGTTCGCCGTATACGCAGCGTATCCGAATCCCTTCAATCCCCGAACGACCATCAGATTCGACCTGGCGGAAGCCGGGCCGGTACGTGTGGCGATCTTCGATCTCGCCGGCCGTTTGGTTCGCACGTTGGTAGACGAGAACCTGTCTGCGGGAAGCCGCGAAACCGTCTGGGACGGCCGTGATTCGTGGGGACGGAACGTGGGCTCGGGCAGCTACGTAGCCCGCGTGGAGTCTGGTGACACAATCGGGATGGTGAGGCTGGGGCTGATCAGGTAAAGCTGGCGAGCCCATGGTCTTCCCCGTCCTCCTGGCGACGATCTGGACGCAGGAGCTCCGTGAGGACCAATTCCGCCGATCTCGCCGGCGTGCTGCAGCGGACGGCGTCGACCAGCGACATGTCAGCCCCGCCGTGGTCGCGGCGCGCGAATGCCGCGTGGGCGCCCGGTCAGAAATCGTTGACGCGCGCGCCGTCGTAATCGTGCTACAATCGTCGCGGGCTCCCCCGAGCGGGGGTCGCCTGGGGGATGCCTTCGGAATAGCCACGGGTTGCGGCCCGCGCTCGGATTCGATCACTCCGTCGCGAGTCCAGTAGCGGCGGCGATCCATGCCAGAAGCCGAAGGGGAAACCGCCATGCGAACGCTCGCGCTGATTCTGCTCGTCATCGTCCCGGCGTGGCCGGCAGCGGCCCACGACCTCGGGACGTCGCGCCCGGCCAAGCCCGCAGCGCAGGTCACCCCGCCGCCGCCCGATCCCGAGATTTTGCGGCAGGGGGGCGACACGATCCTGACCGCGGTACCGCTCTCGATCGGAACGTCGTTCAGCGGGACGACCGCCGGCTATACCAACGATTACGACGAGATCTGCCCCTACACCGGCTCCACGGCGCCGGATGTCGTCTACACCTTCACGCCCGGGTTCGACATTCCGTGCCTCTACGTTGATATGTATGGGTCGCAGTACGACACGAAGATCTACATCTACGACCAGAGCCTGAACCTGATCGCCTGCAACGACGACTTCTACGGTGACTACACCTCATTCCTGGGGCCGGTTCTCGTCTTTGCCGGTGTCCAATATTTCCTGATCATCGATGGCTACGGCGGGGCGTCCGGGACGTACTCGGGTTCCATCGAGGAATGGACGTGCGGCTGCTTCGTCGTCTGCCCGGACGGCGCTCAGCTCGAGAACGAGCCGGAGATCGTCGATGGCTACGTCGACGCCTGGAACGGCGGCTGCAACAGCCCCGACTTCGGCTACCCCTTCCAGCCGATCACGCAGCCCGCATTCTGTGGAGTGACGGGATTCTATCTGAGCGCCAGCGGGGGTTCTTCTCGCGACACCGACTGGTTCCACATCGTCATCCCGGACGGCGGCGTGCTGGAGGTCACCGGCTGCGCGGAAATGTCCACCTACATGTTCGAACTCGGTCCGCAGGATTGCGGTTCGGTGGGTGTCGTCCAGAGTATCGTGATCTGGCCGTATGACGCCACCCTGACCATCACAGGCCCGGCTGGCTCGCTGGTATGGTTCTGGGTCGGCCCTACCTCGTTCTGGGACGGCGACACGTACGAGTACGAGTACCTGCTGCTCTTGAACCTCGAGCCGGTTGCCGTCGAGCGCCAGAGCTGGACGGCGATCAAGAGCCTGTTCGAATGACGGGCGCCGCGGATCGCGCACGCTCGCGCGTTGCCCATGTCCGGCGAGTCGCCTCCCGCGACGGGATCCCCCGGCGAGTGCGACTCACCGGAAGCGGTTCTTGAGTCGCCCCCACGTCGTCTGTTCGACGGGTACCGGCAACGCGAAGGTCCCGACCTGCGCCGGGGTCGATTCCACCGACCAGATCTCCCCTGCGCAGGTGAGCGCATACCCGGGGCCGCTGTTCCAGACCGGCCCGCTCAACAGCGCACACCACTCGCGATCCGCGGGAAGCGCCAGGTAGAGGGAGGGATTTCCTGACCAGTCGTGCGCCCAGATCTCGCCGCCGGGATTCAACGCCAGGAACTCGCCGCCGAGCCCATACGTGCGCGAGAACCCGACCCACGGGCCGGGACCATAGGTGCCAGACGGCTCGAAGTACTCGCCGTATCCCTGCCAGGTGTCTCCGTTCTCCATGGTGGCGATGAACGAATCGTCGGCGGTTGCGATGCAGATCCACGGTCCGGCCGCGAAGAGGCCGAAGTCCGCCAACAGCTGCTGCGGTTCGTCGAGTCGCCAGACTTCGCCGTCGCACGAGATGGCGCACCAGGGCGCGGTGTCAGGGTGCTGCTGGAGCGCGCACCACGAGCGGTCGGCCGGGAGCGCCCAGGTCAGGACCGCGGTGGCGGTCGAGGCAGGCATCGTCCAGACCTCGCCGTCCGACTTGAGCGCCAAAAGGAGGTCGTCCTGCCGACCGAACGAGACCCACGCGCCGGCGCCGAACGATCCAACGAACTCCGTCTCGCCGGTGGCCGGGTCGTGCCGGTAGACGTCGCCGCTCTCCGCCATGCCGAAGAACGAATCGCCGATCCGCCAGAGCGCGACCCAGTCTTGGGCTGCGGCTGGACTGCCGCCGGCAAGCAAGGTGAAGAGCGCGATCACGAGAATGGTTCGCATCTCATGCCTCCTTCGCGAAGACCAGGGGGATCCGCAGGCTACGGCGATTATACTGCGTCATCGAGCGCACCGGGCAGCGAATTCGCCGTGCGGCGCGGTGCGTCCAGCTCCTTGCCGGTGGCGCGTCGGCGTCGCGTCGCGTACGATAGGACGGCGAATCAGTCCTGACCTCACGAAAGGAATCGCACATGGCCCGTGTCACGGGAATCGGCGGCATCTTCTTCAAATCCAGGAATCCCGAGGCGCTTCGCGAATGGTACCGGCTGCATCTCGGCGTCGACATCAAGCCGTGGGGCGGCGCGGTGTTCCCGTGGAACGAGGGCGCATCGACAGGCGCTGACGGCGTCACCGTGTGGAATATCTTCCCGGCCGACACGGGCTACTTCGCGCCGAGCGAGGCCGCCTTCATGGTCAACTACCGCGTGGCCGACCTGCGAGCGCTGCTCGACGCGCTCCGCGCCGAGGGATGCAACGTGGACGAGAAGGTCGAGGAATCGGAATTAGGGAGATTCGGCTGGGTCCTCGATCCGGACGGCAACAAGGTCGAGTTGTGGGAGCCGCCCGTCGCGCCGGTAAAGGAATAGTCGGCGGCGGCCGATTCGGGGTATCCTGTCAGCTCGGCCTGGACGGAGAGGGTGATCGAGATGGCGATCCGCGTCGTGAGACTGGGAAGCCCGCGCGCCGCCGGCGAGGGCCCGCGCCTGGGCACGGTGCGGCGTCCCCCGCGCGGCGTGCCCAAGGCCGAGTTTGCGTCGCGCGACTTCTACGACGTGTGGCTGCCTGATCTGGCGCCGTCCGAGAGTCTGGTCAAGCTAGCGCAGAACGCGACGGACGATCGGGCCTGGCGTGCGTTCGTGAAGCGATACCGCGCCGAGATGAAGCGCCCGGAGGCCGCGCGGCTCCTGGCGCTCCTGGCGCTCCTTTCCCGCCAGACCGATTTCGCCGTGGGCTGCTACTGTGCAAACGAGGCGCGCTGCCATCGGTCGGTGCTGAAAGACCTGCTGGCGGAGCACGGCGCGGTCCTGGTCTGAGATCGGACCTCCCCTCTCGCGGCGAGGAAGGCTGGACCCGTGGACATCCTGGACGCCATCGGCACCACCTCGATCGTCCGACTGCGCAAGGTCGTGCCGCCCCGGTGCGCCGAGATCCTGGTGAAGCTCGAATGGGAGAATCCCACCGGCAGCATGAAGGACCGAATGGCGCGGGCGGTGATCGCACGCGCGGAACAGGATGGTCGGCTGAAACCCGGATACACCGTGATCGAGTACACGGGGGGCAGCACGGGCGCGTCGCTCGCTCTGGTCTGCGCCGCGCGGGGCTACCGCCTGCGGATCGTCAGCTCCGACGCGTTCAGCCGCGAGAAGCTGGACCACATGGCGGCCCTTGGCGCGGAGCTGACGCTGGTCGAGAGCGAGGGCGGCCGCACGACGAAGAAGCTGATCCAGGACATGATCGAGACCGCGCGCCGACTGAGCCAGGAGCCACGCACCTGCTGGATCGACCAGCTCACGAACGCCGGCAGCCTCGTCGGCTACCATGCGCTGGGCGAGGAGATCTGGCGGCAGACCGAAGGGAAGATCGGCGCCTTCGTCCACTGCGTCGGGACGGCGGCGTCGTG
Source organism: Candidatus Krumholzibacteriota bacterium (assembly GCA_022711765.1). Lineage (GTDB taxonomy): Bacteria > Krumholzibacteriota > Krumholzibacteriia > LZORAL124-64-63 > LZORAL124-64-63 > Glo-17. Next base: position 2,142,584 of record JAKLEB010000001.1, on the reverse strand, counting down.
CCGCGGAGTCGCGACGGTCCTGAAGCGGCACCAGCCGGCGATCAAGATCGTCGCCGTCGAACCCGCGGAATCCTCGGTGTTGCTCGGCGGGCAGCCGGGACCGCACCAGATCGAGGGCGTGGGGATCGGCGACACGCCGCCGCTCTGGGACCCGACGGTGGTCGACGAGGTCATGGCCGTCGCGACCGACGACGCGAAGGACATGGCGAGGCGCATCGCGCGGGAGGAGGGCCTCTTCGCCGGAACGTCCTCCGGGGCCAACGTCGTCGCCGCGATCCGGGTGGCGCAGCGCCTCGGGCCGGACGCCCGGGTGGTCACGCTGATGGCCGACTCCGGTTTGAAGTACCTGAGCACCGACGTGTATCGGCGCTGATCGATCACCAGCGGAGGTCGAGATGGCAGACAGGAAGATCTATATCACCGCCTTCGACAAGGTCCGACTGGCGGAGCTCATCGCAGTCGCCGGGCAGTTCGGTCGCTACGACCGCGAGGACCTCGAATCGCTGGCCAGGGAACTGGACCATGCCGACATTGTGCAGCCCCGGGAGGTTCCACCCGACGTCGTGACCATGAATTCGCAGGTCGTACTGCGCGATCTCGACACGTCCGAGCAGATGACCTACGTCCTGGTGTTTCCGAAGGACGCCGACATCGAGGCGGGAGCGATTTCGGTCCTCGCGCCCGTGGGCACGGCGATCCTGGGCTACGCCAAGGGAGATATCGTTGACTGGCCGGTGCCATCCGGGATTCGCCGGATCAAGATCGAGGACATCCTCTATCAGCCCGAGGCCGCGGGCGACTTCCACCTGTAGTCTCAGCGGCCTCGGGGTGCGAATCTGGCCCGGCGGGAAACGGCCATGATCGCGTGCGCGGCGCTGCTCAGAGGCGTGAACGTCGGCCGGGCGAACCGCATCGCCATGGCGGACCTGCGCGACGTGCTGGAAAGTCTGGGCCACACCGGCGTGCGCACGCTGCTCAACAGCGGGAACGCCGTCTTCCAGGCTTCCGGCGGCCGCCCGGAGCGGCTCGCGGTCGCGATCGAGAAAGCGATCGAGGACCGTCTCGGCCTCGTGGTGCCGGTCGTCGTGGTGACCGCGCCGGAACTGGAGCGGATCGTCGCCGGCAACCCGCTTGCCAAGGTTGCCGACGACCCGGCGCGCTACCTGGTCGCGTTCGCCGGTCGGCCGGCAGCCCTCGACGGGGCGCGCGGTCTGCTCGACCGCTCGTGGCAGCCGGAAGCGCTCGCCATCGGCGAGATCGCGGCCTACCTCTGGTGCGCGAACGGCATCCGCGACTCGAAGCTCGCGCAGGCGTTCGATCGGGCGACCCGGCGTGGGACGACGATGCGCAACTGGATCACCGTCCTGAAGTTGCTGGCCATGGTCGACGGCGGTCATCGGCCGGACGATCACTCCTCGCCCGGTCGTTGATTCCGGGTCCGCGACAGCTCGCGCACCGGGCGCACCTCGACGCAGCCGTACCGGGCCGGCGGGATCTTCGCCGCCAGCGAGATGGCCTCGTTGAGGTCGCGCGCCTCGAGGAGGTAGAAGCCGGCGAGTTGCTCCTTGGTCTCGGCGAAGGGGCCGTCGGTGGTCGAGACCCGGCCATCGCGCACGCGGACGCTCGTGGCGGTCGCGACCGACTGCAGCGCCTCGCCCGCCACGAATTTGCCGCGGTCGGCGAGATCGCCGACGCAGGCCAGGCACTCCTGGTTGAGCGCGTCCCATTCCTGCTGGGACATGGTCCTCATGATCCGTTCCTCGTAGTAAACCAGCGCCAGGTACTTCATCGATCGCTCCTCGCGGGATCACGGGATCGCGGGGGCCGGGAGGCCGCCGCGCGGCGGCGTCCGTCCCGGCCCACGTGGGGGCGCGCGGTCAGGCGGGCCTGCCGCAGTTGAGCATCCACGGGATGCCGAAGCGGTCGACCAGCATGCCGAATCGCTCGACCCAGAACGTCTTCTCGAAGGGCATGCGGATCGTGCCGCCCTCCGCCAGCCGCTTGAACGTGATCTCGCCCTGGCGGGCGTCGGGCAGGCTCACCTGGACGGAGAAACCCTGAGGCGTCGAGTAGTGCTCGGGCGGCGCGTCCGAGCCCATCAGGGTCCAGGAGCCGAGCCGCAGCTGAGCGTGGAGGATCTTGTCTCGCCACCCGGGCGCGGTGTCCTTCGCCGCCGGCGACTCGCCGTGGGTGAGCATCATCTCGATCCGGCCGCCGAGACAGTCCGCGTAGAACTCGAACGCTTCGCGGCAGTCGCCCCGGAAGAGGACGTAGGGGTTGAGCAGGGCCGGCTGCCGCTCGCGGCGCTTGCGCAGGTCGGCGTGCAGGTCGAGGCTGGCGCTCTCGCCGAAGTCGCACAGCTCGTACAGGCGACGGACCTCGAGGTGGACGTTCCCGCCGCCATCCACCGGCGGCCACCGCTTGGCGATGGCGACGGCCTCGGCCAGCGAGTCGGCCTGGATGACCGTGAATCCGGCGAGGAGCTCCTTGGTCTCGGCGAAGGGTCCGTCGCTGACCGTGATCTTGCCGCGCGAGAACGTGATGCGGGCGCCCTCGCGGCTCGGCCGCAGCCCGTCTCCGCCCAGCAACAGCCCGCGGTTCACGAGGTCCTCGTTGTAGCGACCCATCGCGGCGATCAACTCCTCGTCCGGCATGGCGCCGGCCTCGGTGTCGCGATCGGCCTTGCGCAGGATGATGAAACGCATGTCGGTTCCGTTTCCTTTCGTCCGTGGGTTATGGGGTCAGTCCGCACAGCATCTGACCGGTCTTCATGTCGAACGGCATCGAGTAGTGCTCGTGCACGATCTGCCACCGGCCGCCGACCTTCCGGTAGGTGACGGTGACGCGCATCCAGGCCGTCTTCTCCTCGCCGGTCTCGTCGACGCCGCCGCAATGGAGCAGGCCGTGGCTGACGGCGAGGTCGCCGCCGGCTTCGATCTCCAGGTGGTCCAGGTCGAAGACCGAGGGGCCGGGACAGACCGCGAGGCAGTCGGCCCAGTGCTTCAGGTACGCTTCGCGGCCGCGGAATTCGAGACGGTTGACCGCGTCGAAGGCGCGCACCTCGCTGGCATAGTAGGAGCCGATGCGCGCGAGGTCCTGCGCGCGGACGGCGTCCAGGAAGGCGTCGATGACGGCGCGGATCTCGGCGGCGGTGGTCGGCTCGGTCGTTCGGGGATTCATGTTGGCCTCCCGTTCGCGGGTCGTCGCCCGCTCGTGTCTGGGGTACGCCAGGTAGTCGAACGGGGGCTCCGCGGATCGACATTGCGGAGCGAATAAATCCTAAATAAACGAAAGTCGTTGTCACTCTGCAAGTTCAGCGAGCCGCCGGGAGAGGAACCGACGTTCCGGTTCTTGCCGGACGAGGTCCAGGGCCTTCAGGTAGGCTGCTCGGGCATCGTCGGTCCGCCCCAGGCGGCGGCAGAGGTCGGCGCGCGCGGCGTGGGCCAGGTGGTAATCGGCGAGCTCGCCGCCGGCGAGCAGGTCGTCGATGACCGCGAGCCCTGCGGCCGGTCCCTCGCGCATGGCCAGCGCGACCGCGCGATTGAGCTGGACGATCGGCGACGGGTTGAGCGCGACGAGCACGTCGTAGAGGCCCAGGATCTGGAGCCAGTCCGTCGCGGCGAACGCGGGAGCCTCCGCGTGGACCGCGGCGATCGCCGCCTGCACGCAGTAGGCGCCGCCGCGACCGCTCGCGAGAGCGCGAGTCACGAGTGCGCAGCCCTCGCGGATCTGGTCCCGGTCCCAGAGGGCGCGGTCCTGGTCCTCGAGGCGGATCAGATCGCCGGCGGGCGTGGCGCGCGCTCGGCGGCGGGAATCGTGCAGCAGCATGAGCGCGAGCAAGCCCTGCGCCTCGGGCTCGGGCAGGAGATCGCAGAGCAGCCGACCGAGCCGGATGGCCTCGGCTGCGAGATCGTGGCGCACGACGGCCTCGCCGGTCGAGGCCGAGTAACCCTCGTTGAACACGAGGTAGACCACCTGCAGGACCGCCTCCAGGCGGGACGGCAGCTCGGCCGGTTGCGGTACCTCGTAGGGGATCTTCGCGGCGCGGATCTTGGCCTTGGCGCGGACGATGCGCTGGGCCACGGTCGCCGGCCTGGCGAGGAACGCGCGGGCGACTTCCTCCGTGGTCAGGCCGCACACCTCCCGCAGGGTCAGGGCGAGCTGGGCCTCGATCGCGAGGCTGGGATGGCAGCAGGTGAACACGAGGCGCAGGCGATCGTCGGCGATCGTCTCGTCGCCGGCTTCCGGCGGGGGGACTGCCACTGCCGCGAACTCGCGAGCCAGCTCGCCGAGCGAGGCGTCGTGGCGGGCGCGCCGACGCAGCTGGTCGATGGCCTTGAACCGGCCGGTCGAGATCAGCCAGGCCCGCGGATTGGCCGGCAGCCCCTCGTGCGGCCATTGCTGGACGGCGGCGGCGAAGGCGTCGTGCAGGGCCTCCTCGGCCAGGTCGAAGTCGCCGAGCAGGCGGATCAGCGTGGCCAGCACGCGCCGGGATTCGGTGCGGTAGATCTGTTCCAGCGTGTCGTGCATGCGGTCGCTGTCCGGACGACGAGCCCAGCCGGGGTCCCGGGGGGAAGATACTCGCGATTGCCGGAAGCAACGAGCGGCGGGGATCCGGGGACCCCCGCCGCTCGTCACCGGTGCCGCCGCCGGACCCGGCGCGCCCGGCTCGAGCGCCGCGCTACCGGACCACGACGACCTCGAGATATTCGCCCGGGATGCGGAGCGCGCCGCCGCCGCGGTTCCAGCGGTCCAGGAAGGCGAGCAGCGCGGCGTGGAGCGCTTGCTGTCCATTCTCGTCGAGTGCGGCGAACGCCTTGTGGACGGGGCCGTAGTAGGCGCGGAAGGTCTCGATCCAGTGCCGGGCCGACCGATAGCGGAAGGTGTAGGTCTGCCGCCTGGTCCGGAGGTCCGCCGCGTGGGGGCCGAACAGCTCGACGAGCCGAGGTTCCGTTCCCCACTCCAGGGGCGAGCGCAGGCCGGGGGGCGGCGCCACGAAAGCGCTCACCACCTCGAAGAGCTTCCCGATGAATCCGTCGGGGGTCCAGTTCGCGAGGCCGATCCGTCCACCCGGTCTCGTGACCCGTAGCAGCTCGCTCGCGACCCGCTCCTGGTCCGGCGCGAACATGACGCCGAACGTCGAGAGGACGACGTCGAACGACCGGTCGACGAACGGGAGCGCTTCGGCGTCGGCTTCGCGGAAGGAGATCGGCAGCCGGTCGGCCTCGGCGCGGCGCCTCGCTTGCTCCAGGAGCGCGGGGACGTAGTCGGTCGAGACGACCTCGGCGAAGCGCCGCGCCGCCGCGAGGGACGCGTTGCCGTTGCCCGCGGCGACGTCGAGGACCGCGTCGGTGGCGTCGAGGTCGACCGCCTCGCAGAGCGACTCGCCGACGATCTGGAGCCGCACGCCGATCTGGCCGTAGTCGCCCGCGGACCAGGTGGCCTGCTGGCGGGCCTTGATGGCGGCGAGGTCGGGGCCGTGGCCGCCGGATCGCGGCGAGAGCTGGTGGACGGCGTTCGTATGAGCAGGCGACGAGTCGCGGGTCGCCGGGTTCGCGAGGATATTGGAGTTCATGGACCATCTCCTTCTCGAGTCCGAGTGTTCGTGACCGCCGCGGCGCGCCGCTTGTGGTCCGTTGACGGGAACAACATGCTGGGTTTCCGTGAACGCGAACTGGCCGGACGTCGCCAAAATTTGACCGATCGTCCGGATCCCGCGTTTGACCTTGCCGAGAGTCCGCCGGTCATTGCGGAACGTCCGCCGAGACCTGACCGGCCAGCGGGGGGAACGTGAGTCGAGACACGCTATCCGACGTGTTGCGGACCGTGCGATTCCGCGGCGCGCTCTTCTATTACGTCGAGGGGACCTCGCCCTGGGTGGCGGAAGCGCCGCCCGCCCGCGAGATCATCCCCGCGATCATGCCCGGCGCCGAGCACATGATCGAGTTCCACGGGATCGTCCAGGGATCTTGCTGGGCCGCCATCACGGGTGAGTCGCCGCTCCGGCTCGAACAGGGCGACGTCGTCCTCTTCCCGCAGGGCGACTCCCACGTCGTCTCGAGCGCGCCGGGCCTGCGCTGTTCGGGAGCCGATCGGAGCCTCTACTTCTCGCCGCGCCCGCCGCAACTCCCGTACGCGATCAGCATGGACCAGACCGAGGTCACGACGGCTCGCCTCGACGGCGGCGGGCGCGACCGCGCGACGATCGCCTGCGGGTTCCTCGGGCTCGACGCGAAGCCGTTCAATCCGCTGCTGGCCGCGTTGCCCCGGGTGCTCCGGGTTCCCGGGACCGCGCTTGGCGACGACTCGTGGGTCACGACGTTCTTCCGGGCCGTCGTCATGGAGTCCAACCAGAAGCGTCCGGGCGGCGAGGCGGTCCTCGAGCGGATGAGCGAGATGCTCTTCGTCGAGGTCCTGCGGCGCTACGTCGACGCGCTGCCGCCGGAGCAGACCGGGTGGCTGGCCGGGATGCGCGATCCAGCGGTCGGCCGCGCCCTCTCGCTGTTGCACGAGCGGCCGGCCGACGCCTGGACGCTGGACCGGCTGAGCGCCGAGGCGGGCCTCTCGCGGTCGGCGCTTCACGAACGCTTCGTCCACTTCATCGGGCAGCCGCCCATGCAATATCTGACGCGGTGGCGGATGCAGGTGGCCGCGGGCCTGCTCCGCGATACGGCGGCGACCCTGGCCGCGATTGCACTCGACGTCGGCTACGAGAGCGAGGCGGCCTTCTCGCGGGCGTTCAAGCGGGAGGTCGGCGTCTCGCCGGGAGCGTGGCGGCGGGAGCGGCGGCCGCCAGCGCCCGGTCCCGAATAGCGACGAACCGGCGCGGGTAGGCAGCCTCGGCGGACGGTGATCGTCATCCGTCGAATCCGGAGGGCGCGGAATGATCAAGGTCCTGCTCTGGTGCATTCTCTTCGTGCTCTGCTGGCCGCTCGCGATCCTCTTCCTCATCCTCTATCCGCTGCTCTGGCTGCTGCTGTTGCCCTTCCGGATCCTGGGCATCGCCGTGACCGGCGTGCTCGAGCTGTTCAAGGCCGTCATTCTCCTGCCGGCCAGGCTCCTGGGACACCGGCCGCGGTGATGTCTCCTAGCCTGGCGTCGTGGCGCCATCGTGGTTATTTCAGGTAGGTCAGGACGACCATGACCGGAGCGGGCCGCCGCCGCCCGCACACGCACCGGCGCGCGGTCAGGGGGAGGTCCCGTGGGCAACGAAGTCAATCCCCTGCGCTATCCGCTCGGCCTGTTCAAGCGGCCGGACCCGATCACGGACCTGGATATCCAGGGCTGGATCAGCGACCTGGAGGTCTTGCCGCGCAACCTCCGGCGCGCCGTGACTCCCCTCGCGGAGGCGCAGCTGGCGACCCTCCATCGACCGGGCGGCTGGACGGTCCTGCAGATCGTGCACCACCTCGCGGACAGCCACCTCAATGGCTATCTGCGGTTGAAGTGGGCGCTGACCGAGGACCGGCCCACGATCAAACCTTACCGGGAGGACCTCTGGGCCGCGCTGGCGGACTCCCGCCTCGTGCCCGCGACGGTCTCGCTCGACCTGCTCGACGCGCTGCACTGTCGATGGGTCGCCCTGCTCCGCTGCCTGAGCCCGGACCAGTTCGCGCGCGAATTCCGGCATCCGGAGTCCGGGGTGGCGACGGTGGCGGTCAACACGGGCCTCTACGCCTGGCACGGCCGGCATCATCTCGCCCACATCACGGCCGTCGCCGAGCGCGAAGGCTGGATCACCTCCCGGCCGGCGACGGACGGCAGGGCCCGCGAGACGACCGGCTAGAACGATTCATCGATCACGGCGAGCCCCTCCCGGATGCCGGGCAGCTCGACACCGCGGTCGGCCAGCAGCTGGAGGCCGTCGCGAAACGTCTTCGCTTGCCAGTCGTGGTCGCAGTGGTCGAGGGCCTGGGCGAGCCGCTCCAGGAATCCCGCCTGGTCGCCGCCGTAGAGACGGATCTCCGCGAGGTCGAAGAAGGACCACGGCGCGTCGTACGGCGGCCGGTTGGCCGTCTGGTCGGCCCGTGCCCGCTCGGCCCGGCGCAGCAGTCGCCGCCACCGGGCGTCCAGCTCGAGCCGGCCGGTCGCCGCCGCCTGCAGCTTCAACGCATTGAGCAGCGGATAGGGATGGCCGTCCGACACTTCCGCCGACCGCCGGTACATCGCGAGCGCGTCCTCGAGCTGGTCCTTCCGCTTGAGGACGCCGCCCAGCGCCGCGAGCGCGTCGAAGTCGTCGGAGTCGGCCGCCACGGCGCGCCGCAGCGACTCCTCCCCGTCGGGGATCCCCGCCGGCGGCGACTCGAGCGCCCGATAGAGGAGGTTCTCGATCACGCCCAGTTCCCGCCACGCCGCCGCGTTGCCGGGCTGCAGGAACGTGGCCCGTTCGAACTGTTCGCGCGCGGCCGGCAGGCGATCCAGGTCCTTCAGGACGATCCCGTGGCGCACGCGCACGAACGGATTGTGCGGGTCGGCGGCCACCGCCGCGCCGTAACGCGCGGCCGCGGTCGCGCGGTCGCCGTGACCGAGCGCAGCCTCCGCCTCGCGCAGCAGCGGATCGATGGCGGGCGACTGCGCGCGCAACGCCTGCTGGACCGGACTGTCGAGGCGGTTCTGGGCGAGCGTCTCGGTCAGGATGCGCGTGATCGCCTGGATCGACGCCGCGACCTCTGCGGAGTCGCCGCATCGGTAGTCGAACACCTTGATCTGGTTGATGTCGAACGGCAGCGGCGCGCCGGCCTGGCGGACGATGACCGTACCGCCGGCGCGGGCCCGGTGCCGGACGCCGATCTCGTAGAAGACGTTGGCGTTCAGGCCGGAGATGTCCGCCACGGCGAGCCGCGAGTGCTCGAGATACTCGAACATTTCCTGGCTGATGTGGCCGCTGAAGAAGTCCTTGTCGGTGCGCCGGGGCGCGAGCACGCCACCCTCGGGTCGCGGGACGGCGCCGATCGCCGGCGCGAAGACGGTGTCGTAGATCGCGTCGAAATCGACCTCGCGGTCCTGCACCCTCTTCCTGCCGAACGGCATGATGACGAAGCAGGTCGCCGACAGGTCCCGCGGCACGTTCATGCTGCCATCTCTCCGCCGCCGACGCCCGTCACAGGGTGGAGATCTCCACGACCGCGAACCCCCGTCCGCGCGCCGCGTCGGCAAAGTTCAGGGTGATGTCGCCGGGACCGCGCGGTTCGCCGTTCCAGACGATCACCGCGAGCCGGTCGAGGCCGGCCGCGGCGGCGAATCCGGTCGCCAACTCGAGGATCGCTCGATTGGTCGCGGCGTAGGCGGCGTCGCCGGCGCATCCGGGCTCTCTGACCAGGAGGTCGCCGGCCGCGGCGACCTCCGCGATGATCCCGTCGTAGCTCGCTCCCCAGTCGCCGGGACGGTCGACCACGGACGACGCGCGGAACGCGGCGGGCTCCGCGGGCAGGACGATGGACCGGCGCAGGCCGAGGTCGCCGGCGATCTCGAGAGCGAGGAGATCCGTGCCGCACGCCGCCGAGGAGACGACCATCGCCGCGCGCCGCGCGATCAAGAGCTCCCGGATCCGATCGCGGACGCGTGCGACGGCCGCGAGCGGGAAGCGGGAGGCCTCGGCGTCCGCGGCATCGATCCGTCGGCCGGCCACCGCCACCACACTCGCCATCCTAGGCCTCCGCCGCGTTCGCGACCGGGAACCCCGCGAAGTGCGCCGCCGCGACCTGCCGCGCCGCGGCGGCACGCCCGACCGCGCGCATGGCGTCCAGATGCTCGACCCCGTCCAGCTTCCGGACGTGGTCCACCTCGAGATGGCCCGCGCCGAGCCGGTCGAGGTTCTCGCGCGACAGTTCGGTCGAGTAGCGCAGGTAGGTGAACAGCTTCGGCTCGACCGGGCCGGCGGACCCGCGCAGGTCGCCGATCTCGCGGTCGAGCGGCTCGCCGGCGCGGCAGTCGCCGAAGACGCGGCAGAGCATATCCTGCTCGGTCGACGCGGCGAACATCAAAGCGGACGGGATCCTGGTCACGTTGTAGAAGATGTTCATGTCGTCGGGCAGGAGTCCGGCGTTGGGGTTGGGCATCGTGCCGGTGCCGACCGAGACGACCAGGAGCCGATCGGCGCCGGTCGGCGCCGGCCAGGCGATCCGGTCGATCCGGTCGCGGTTCGGCCAGTACGCCTCCATGGTCGCCATCAGGAAGACCAGGAACGCCGGGTTGTTGTACACGGTGACCCCGCCGTCGACGAAGACGAATTCGTTCGGGCCGATCGTGACGGTCTCGGGCGGAAAATACGTCGGCGCCGCGGTGCTGGCGCGCACGATCTGCCAGAGGGGCAGGGCGAGGTTGCAGTCGCGCCGGTCGCGGTCGTTGTACCTGGCGCAGGGGTTGTTGGACACCGGCCAGGGCGAATCGGTCGTCGCGTTGCGCAGCACCACCAGCAGGAGGGTCTGCAACCCGGGGTCGCCGAGGGTTCGCGCCTCGCCGTAGACCTCCTTGAGCTTGCCGGCGAGGTTGTCGTCCTCGAACCGCGCGTGCAGGCGACGGAGCAGCGACGCCTTGTCGAACATCTGCTTGCCGTTGCGCGCGTAGAAGTCGAGCAGGTCGCCCGCCGACAGCCCCAGCGACAGACCCGCCGCGATGATCGCTCCCGTGCTGGTCCCCGCGATGTAGTCGAAGTAGTCGCAGAGCCGGACCTCGCGCCCGCCCGCCTGCTCGCGCAGGACCCGCTCGATCTCGATCAAGTACTCGAGGGCGAGCACGCCGCGGATGCCGCCTCCCTCCAGCGCCAGGAGCTTCTTCGTGCCGCTTGCGCACAGCTTGTTCCGCAGGGACATGATCAAACCTCTCCGATTCACCCGGCCCGGCCTGTTCGGGCCGGCTGCGCGCATGATACACGATCGGACCACAGAAAAGAGAGTCTTTTAGTCCGTAGTTGTCGACTCGACCGCAGCTGTATTCGCTGTTGGCGCGACGGACGGACGCGACGGCAACGGTCGTCGATGGGGATGGGTCTGCTCCACCCGGGAGGTCCGGGGATCATGCTGCTGAACATCCTGCTCCTGGTGCCCGTAGAGGGAAGGCGCCGCCCGCGTCGAGCGGACTTAATGAAAACACATATCGTCGTGTTTTGATTGATCTCCGTTGCCGTCGGTGGTACTGTCCACACGGCAACCCTTGCGCCCTCAATCCTGGAATCCCCGCTCGTCCCGAGGGTCCGGACATTCCGTCCGGATCCGCGATGTCGTCCCTATCGATCGCTAGGAGGTGACCCATGAAGCGCGTGATGATAGCGCTCCTCGCCCTGACGCTCGCCTGCGTCATGTGCTCGCATGCGCTGGCCCAATGGCCCCTGGAAAATCACTATAAGGTCTACAACGTGTCTCCGCCCTTCACCTTCGCCGGCAACCTGGTCCTCGTCGACCAGTTCGGCACCTATGAACCCACCGCCCTGATCCTGACGAAATTCGCCAATCCCGTGGCCAAGAACAACGAGCCGATCGTGTTCCCGGAGAACCACCACACGTGGTGGTCCGTCGACCTCGTCGGATCCGGCTGGATCGTCGAGGTCGAGAACCAGTTCGGCGATCAGGTCTGGCAGGTCATGAATCCGCGGTATCTGGTCCTGCCGGCCCTCAAGAACCAGCCCGGGACGCTGCCGCAGCACAATCACTACCTGGCCTACGAGGCCGTCGGCCAGCCGGTGAACCTGCCGGTCCATCTCGCCGATCAGTTCGGCATCGCCGACCTGGTCGCGGCGGAACCGGTCTACTTCCTCAATCCGGTGGAGAAGATCGCCGAGGGCCAGGTCTACCCTATTCTTGACCCGCAGGCCCACCTCGCCTGCTACCGGATCATCCCCCCGATGATCTACGACATCTCACTCGTCGCGTTCGACCAGTTCGGCGAATGGGGTGTCGTCGCGCTCGACCACGACTGCCTCTGCGTGCCCAGCTGGAAGCGCGAGGTGGTGCGAACCGAGCAGCGGACGTGGAGCGAACTCAAGTCCCTCTTCCATCGCTGAGCGATCGCTTCGCGGAATCAAGGGCCGGCACACGTTTACGGGTGCCGGCCTCGCGTCGTTTCCAGTCGTGATTCGCAGCGCCCCCGCGTATGCTGATGCCGCCACCTGGACCCGAGCGAGGAGGCGACTCGCATGAAGACCAGCAGCGGCCCCGCCACCCGCCGCATCGTCGACCTGACCCATCCGCTCGCCACCGGCATGCCCGTCTACCCGGGCACGGAATCGCCGGAGATCGCCGCCGCGTTCACCGTCGCCGAGCACGGCTTTCTCGAGCACCGGCTCACCCTGGTCACGCACACGGGCACGCATCTCGACGTCCCGGCGCACATGCTGGCGGACGGGCGCACGCTCGACAGCTACCCGGCCGGGCACTTCGTGGGCGAGGCCTTCGTGATCGACGTCTCGGGCGCGCCGGGCGGCGCGATCGCTCGCGATCTGCTCACCCCGTATCGCGACGTCCTCGCGCGCTGCGACTTCGCGCTCCTCCACACCGGCTGGTCGCGACGGTGGGGCCTCGCCGCCTACTTCGAGGGGTTCCCGGTCCTGGACCCCGACGCCGCGCGCTGGCTCGCCGGCCTCGACCTGCGCGGCGTGGGCGTCGATGCGGTCTCGGTGGACCCCGCCGGCGCGGCGGCCTTCCCGGTCCACGAGGTCCTGCTGGGCCGCGAGCTCGTCATCGTCGAGAACCTGACGAACCTCGGCGGGCTCGTCGGCCGCGAGTTCACGCTGTGCTGCCTGCCGCTGAAGATCACGGGCGCCGACGGGGCGCCGGTGCGGGCGGTCGCCATCCTGGCGGGCGAGTGAACGGTCGAATCGAGGGGAGAACGGACGCGCGTCGGGTCACTTGATCAGGACCATCTTCCGGGTCTCGTCGACCCCGCTGGCTCGCAGCCGGTAGAGGTAAACGCCGGCCGGCACGGGGCGGCCGTCGTCCGCGGTCCCGTTCCAGAACGCCAGCTGGCGCCCCTCGGGCCGTCGCCCGTCCACCAGGGTGCGCACGACGCGGCTCTCGAGGTCGAGGACCTCGAGCCGGACCGAGGTCCCGCCGGCCGGCACCACGTAGGCGATCGTGGTGCCGGGGTTGAACGGGTTGGGGACGTTCTGCTCGACGCGGACGGCGGGCGGGAGATCGTCGACTCCGGTGCTGTCGCTCACCAGGCGATAGATACGATCGCGGTCCTTGTCGACCACGTAGAGCTCGCCGAATCCGTCCTGACCGATCGAGACGATGCTCAGGTAGCCGCCGGGCGGCGTGAGCTCCGCGGTGTGCTCGACCAGGTCGCCGAAACCGCCGCTCTCCGTCCACGTCACGGACCAGATCTGGCAGCTGCAGTAGTCGGCGAAGAAGTAGCGTCCCGCGATCCCGGGAATCCGGCTGCCACGGTAGACGTAGCCGCCGCTGATCGAGCAGCGGAAGGGCGTTCCGCCGTGCGTGTACTCGTGGATCGGCAGGACGAGGGTCCCGTCGTTGCAGTTCGACGGGGGATTGTAGCAATCCGAGCCCTCCATGAGCCGCCAGCCGTAATTCTCGCCGCCGCTCGAGCCGGCGGGCTGGACGTCGACTTCCTCGATCTCGTTCTGGCCGACGTCGGCGATCCAGAGGTCGCCGGTCAGGCGGTCGAAGCCGAAGCACCACGGGTTGCGCAGGCCCTTGGCCCAGATCTCGTCTCGCGGCGGTGCGCCGACGAAGGGATTGTCGGGGGGAATCTGGTAGCCGGTCGCGCCCGAGACGTCCAGCCGCAGCATCTTGCCGAGCAGCGAGGCGTCGTTCTGGGCGTTGTTCTGCGGATCGCCGCCGCTGCCGCCATCGCCCAGCCCGATGTAGAGCAGGTCGTCGGGGCCGAACTCGAGGTGTCCGCCGTTGTGGTTGCCGTACGGCTGGTCGATGGAGATCACCGGCGAGGCGCTGCCGGCGAGGGCCCGGTTGGGATCGGCTGGATCGACGTTGTAGCGGACGACGCGGGTGTCGCCGTCAAGGTCGGTGTAGTTGATGAAGAAACGGCCGGACTGCGGGTAGTCGGGCGCGAAGGCAAGGCCGAGCAGGCCCTGTTCACCGACCTCCTCGGTGAGGTCCGTGACGTCCAGGAAGACGCCGAGCGGCGTTCCATCGCCCGCGAAGACGCGGATCGTGCCCGGCTGCTCGACGACGAAGAGGCGAGGGTCGCCGCGGGGGGCGACCAGGCGGACGGGACCGTCGAGGCCGATGAGCGCGACCTCGACCGACTGGGCGCCGGCCGGGGAAGCGGCGGCAACAGTGAGCGCGCAGAGCGCGACCATCGTGGCCGCGTGACGTCCGGGCGGGCGGTGACGGATCGGCATGATGGCGGACCTCCGGGATGGGCGCTGGGGTTCTCGATGACGGTGTTATTTAGGATAAATAAAGTTTTATATTAGCGCATCGCCGCGGTCGTCGCTTGCCGAGGGGAATGCAACCTGCATACGTTGCCGCCATGAGCCTCGCCGCCCTCGACCTCCTGCGCACGACGTTCGGCTACCCATCCTTCCGCGGCGCCCAGGCCGAGATCATCGACCTCGTCGCGGGCGGCGGCGACGCGATGGTGCTCATGCCGACCGGCGGCGGCAAATCGCTGTGCTACCAGATCCCGGCCCTGTTGCGGCCGGGCACGGGCGTGGTCGTCTCGCCGCTGATCGCGCTCATGCAGGATCAGGTCGCAGCCCTGACGCAGCTCGGACTGCGCGCCGCGTTCCTCAACTCGACCCTCTCGGCCGGGGAGGCGACCCGCACGGAGCGCCAGCTTCGCCGCGGGGAACTGGATCTCCTCTACATCGCGCCGGAGCGGCTCCTGCAAGAGCGGACCCTCGCGCTGCTCGACGAGGTCGCCGGGAGTGCGCCGCCCGCCGGCCTCGCGCTCTTCGCGATCGACGAGGCGCACTGCGTCGCCCGCTGGGGACACGACTTCCGTCCCGAGTACCTGCAGCTCGACGTCCTCGCGGACCGATACCCAGGCGTTCCCCGCCTGGCCTGCACCGCGACCGCCGACCAGCGCACGCGCGAGGAGATCCTGCGCAGCCTGCGCCTCGAGGGCGGTCGCGTCTTCGTCGCCGGATTCGACCGTCCCAACATCCGCTACCGGGTCGTCCAGAAGGACCAGCCGCGGCAGCAGCTCCTGCGGTTCCTACGGAGTGAGCACCCGGGCGACGCCGGCATCGTCTACTGCCTCTCCCGCCGGAAGACCGAGGAGACGGCGGCGTTCCTGAACGACCACGGCATCCCGTCCCTGGCCTACCACGCGGGGCTTGCCGGCGATGTCAGGCGGGTCCACCAGGAGCGGTTCCTGCGCGAGGACGGGCTGGTGATGACCGCCACCATCGCCTTCGGCATGGGTATCGACAAGCCGGATGTCCGATTCGTCGCGCACCTCGACCTCCCGCGGTCGCTCGAGGCCTACTACCAGGAAACCGGCCGCGCGGGGCGCGACGGCCTGCCCGCGGACGCGTGGCTGTGCTACGGGCTACAGGACGTCGTGCTGCTGAGGAGGATGCTCGCGCAGTCGGACGCGGATGAGATGCACAAGCGCCGCGAGCAGCAGGGGCTCGACGCGATGCTCGGCTACTGCGAGGTCACGGCGTGCCGGCGCCGCGTGCTGCTGCAGTACTTCGGCGAGACGCTGGCGGCGTCATGCGGCAACTGCGACACCTGCCTCGAGCCGCCGGACGTCTTCGACGGGACCGTCGCGGCGCAGAAGCTCCTGTCCTGCGCGGTGCGCACCGGCCAGCGCTTCGGCGCGCAGCACCTGATCGAGGTGCTGCGCGGCTGCGACAGCGAGCGTCTCCGGCAGTGGCGGCACGACCGCCTGCCGACCTACGGGATCGGCAGGGACCGGAGTGCGCGCGAGTGGCGCAGCGTGGCCCGGCAGCTGGTGGCGCGAGGGCTCCTGGCGGTCGACCCGGAGGGCTACGGCGGATTGCGGGTCACGGACGCGGCGCGCGGCGTCCTGCGTGGGGACGAGACCCTGGATCTGCGGCGCGATCTTGTCGTCGAAGAGAGGGCGCCGGCGCGCGCGGCCCGCAAGCGCAGGGTTGCGGCCCTCGCCGCGCTCGGCGCCGAGATCGCCCCGCCCGACGCCGAGACCGAGGCGCTCTTCGAGCGCCTGCGCCGCAAGCGCAAGGAGCTTGCCGACGCCCAGGGCGTGCCGCCCTACGTGATCCTCCACGACAAGACGCTCGCGGCGATGGCGTCCGTCCGACCGGCCTCGCCCGCGGACCTGCTGCGGATCAGCGGCATCGGTCAGGCCAAGCTGGAGCGGTACGGCGAGGCGTTCCTGGCGGAGATCAACCGCGTCGAGGATCCGTCGCCGCCGCCGCCGGATCCGGCGTGATCGGGCGCGCCGGCCGCCCATCGCGACCCGCTAGCTGCCGATCGACACGGACCTCACCTCGCCCGGGAAGGCCTCGTCCAGGGCCAGGGTGCGAGTCGTCGCGTTGCCGGCGGCGTCGGTCGCCCGCACGGTGATCACCTCGCCCAGTCCGCTGTTGACCCAGATGTTCGCGATCGACCACGAGGTCGTGCCCGATGCGATGCCGCCCCCGCCGAGCGAGCTGCTCCAGCTCACGCTCTGGACGCCGAGATTGTCGGACGCGGTCCCGGAGATCGTCATCTGATACGGATTGGGCAGGGACTGGTCGCTGCCCGAAAGCTCCCAGTCCATGATCGAGAGCTGCGGCGGCACGGTGTCGCCGCCCGATCCCTGGCCGAACGTCACCGCGAGGCCGTTCTGGTTGACGGCGCCGTTGCGGTCGACGACGTACAGGTACGCCGTCGCGCCGTTGGCGAACAGACCCTGGTTGACGCGGAACGACGCGCTGGATTGCGACCAGGCGCTCGGGATCTGGATCTCGCGCCGCGTGCAGGCGTTCCAGGTCGCGGCGTTCCCGATCTCGATTCGCGCCTGGACCGTGTCGCAGTAGACCTCGTCGAACCACTCCCTGTAGACCGACGCGCCGGCGCCGCCGCCGTACTCCGAGCACATCCGCTTGTACCGACCCAGCTCGAACGCGCGGTACGCGACGTCCTCGTCGATGCCGTACAGCGCGCGGACTTCGTTGTAGCCCACCTCGGTGGCGAAGACGCCGTGGATCTCGTACCTCTGCTGCCCGTCGACGAACCAGCGCGCGGACGAGTTCGGATTATCGTAGCCGCGGTACTCGTGGTACTGCTCGTGCCGGTGCCAACCCTGCTCGTGGGTCCAGATGTCCTGCAGGCTGCCCGAGCTGTCCCACAGTCCGTGGGTCCGGGCCTCGGGAGCGGCTCCGCCCGCGACGTCGTAGTCGCCGACGCCCATCGACGAGCCCGGGTGGTCGCACGCGACGAAGTCCTGCGCCTCTGGCTTGAGGTAGGGACCGGCGAGCATGCCGTCGTAGGCCCCCATGAAGCGCCAGTACTTCTGGTTCTCGGCCCCTGCGTACTGGGTCGGCGGGTCGAAACGGTTGTCGTAGTGGGTGGTATCGCTCGCCATCCACACCGACAGATACGCGATGTTCAGATTGGCCGGACCTTCCCAGAGAAGGTAGTTGGTCTGCTGGCCGTTCGGGTAATCGGGGTCGTAGAGCGAGACTCGACTTCCCCACCATTCGAGGAAGACCGACGTGTCCTGCCGGCCGCGCGGGTAGCTGTCGTCATAGCGGGCCGGCCGCTCGGAGGCGCCCGTGTACCACCCGGCGATGGCCTCGCTGCCGTCGACGCCGTTCTCGAAGTCGTACCAGACCAGTGGCGCCGCGACGCCCTTGTAGCCGAAACCGGCTCCGGACACGGTCACGGTGGCCCCGTTCTGCACGGTTCCGGTGACCGACGAGGGAGCCGGCGCGGCCAGCGCCGCGGCCGTGATCGCGAGCTGGAGGGCGGCGGTAGCGGCGAGGAGCCGTCGAGTAGCCATGGCAGTTCGCTCCTTTGAGTAAGCCTCTGGGAGACAACTGCAAGTCCCATGCCGACCTACCGCTGCGACCGCGACCACCCCGGCGAGGCGCGGAATCCGGCCGGATCCGGCGCGTCTGGTCGTCGGGACCGTGATGCTCTCCGCCGGCCTGGCCTCATCTGCCGTTCGCCCGCGAACCGACTTCGCTGGTCATGTTCGCAACTTGCGCGGGCCAGGCAGTTTCCCGGCGTATCGCATTGTGCCTCGTCGAGATCGACGACGTCCCCGGGATCGGCCCGCGCGCTCGCGCCCCGCCCGCCTGGTCACCGCGCCGGCGGCGCGACGCGCACGTAGCTCTCCTCGAGCACGATGTCCGGGTGGATCGAGTGGCGCAGGGGACAGGTCTTGCCCGCGCTCACCAGCTTCCGGAAGTCGTGCTCGCCGCAGTCGGTCGCGATCTCGTAACGGACCGTGAGACGGCCGATGCGCCGCGGGTTGGCCGACATCTCCTTCTCGACCGTGAACGAGATCTTCTCGACCGGGATGCCCGCATTATGGGCATACATGTTCATGATCGTCGCCGCGCAGGCGCCGAGCGAGGTGGCGCAGAGGTCGGTCGGGGAGAAGAGCCTGCCCTCGCCGCCGTTGTCCCGCGGGGCCATGGTCTCGATGACCGACCCCGAATCCTCGTGCACGATGCGGACAGTGGTCTTGCCGGTGGTCTCGCCGGCGGTGCGAACGATCATGGCGGCCTCCGCTGAATGGGGTTGCTCCGGCAGGATGGTACACGGATCGCCACCGGGCAAGGCGGTTCGGCCCGGAGGCGGCGGCCGAGGCGGCGGCTTGACGGCGGTCCGCGCGGGATGTTGATTGCGGCTGGCTCGCGCCGGCGCGGCGGATGTCGCGACCGCGGCGGCGAGCTCGAGCTCCACCTGGAGTGCCCGACGTGAAACCCTACCTGCCGACCGTATTGCTGCTCGCCTGCAGCAATGTCTTCATGACGTTTGCCTGGTACGGCCACCTGCGCAACCTGTCGCACAAGCCCTGGCTCCTGGCCGCGCTCGCGAGCTGGGGGATCGCGCTGTTCGAGTACCTGCTCCAGGTGCCGGCCAACCGCATCGGCCACCAGTCGATGACCGTCGGGCAGCTGAAGATCATGCAGGAAGTGATCACGCTGTCGATCTTCGTGCCCTTCTCGATCGTCTATCTCAAGGAGAAGCCGACGCTCGACTACCTGTGGGCGGGATTGTGCCTGCTCGGAGCGGCATTCTTCCTGTTCCGCGGCCGGTTGCTGGGGGCGTGACCGCCGTCACGCGGTGTGGGCCTTCTCGATGAGTTTGCGATATTCGTTCTTGCGATTGATGATCCGTTCCCGCGCCTGGACGACGCTCTCGATGAAATCGACGATCTGAATCTGGAGACGGACCCGGTTGAGCCGGTTGATGCGCGTGATGCCCCCGGGCGCGAGCACGTTGACCTCGATCAGCTTGCCGCCGATCACGTCCAGGCCGGCGAAGAACAGGCCGTCCCGCACGAGCTTGGGTCCGATGTGCTTGCAGAGCGCCTTCTCCTGCCGGGACAGCAGGTGCTTGCGCACCGATCCGCCGGCGTGGACGTTGCTGCGGTTGTCGTCCGCGGCGGGCACGCGGCGCATCGCCCCGATCGGCTCGCCGTTGAGCATCAGGATGCGCACGTCGCCCTGCTCCGCGCCCGGGATGTACTCCTGCAGGATGACGTAGTGGCTGCCCGGGCCCTCGCCGATGTAGAAGTCCAGAAGCGAACGGAAGCTCTGCCGGGCGCGCTTCTCGATCAGGATGACGCCGCGGCCGCCGTGGCCGTTCAGGGGTTTGAGAATCATCTTCTCGTGCACGGATTCCCGGAAGATCCGCTCGAGGTACTCCTTGTTCTTCGAGACGTGGGTCACCGGCACGAAATCGTGGTCCGGGTCGTTGAATGCCGTGGTGTAGAGCTTGTTGTTCGCGATCCGCAGGCCATCGATGTCGTTGAGGATGAACGTGTCGGCTCTCACCGAGTCGAGGAAGTTCAGCACGACGGTGTCGAGCGGCTGCGGCGCGCGCATGACGATGACGTCGAAACCCGACAGCGGCAGCTTGTTGCGCGTGAAGTCGACGTGCCGGTAGAACGACGGGATGTTGCCGGAGATCCGGTTGTTCTGGATCACCCGGCAGAACGCGTGCGCGACGTTGTCGCGGATCGTCAGATCGCCGGGCGTCGTCAGGGCCACGCGGTGGCCGCGACCGGCGCATTCGTGGATCAGGCGCAAGGACGTGTCGGTCTCGGGGACGATCCGCTCCCAGGGATACATGAGGAAGCAGATGTTCATGGCTCTCCTCGGGAGGCTGGATCGGCGGCGATCCGCAAGGCCGACGAGAGTCGGTCGGACCGCGCCGCCGGGAGCGAAATGATAGAACAAGCCAGCCCGCCGCACAATGGACTTCCGTCGATGGCGGCGAGCGGTGTCGCGCTGCGTCAGAGAAGCCAGCGCTGCACGCACCAGACCAGCGCGTTGAAGGCGATCGAGACCAGGAGCAGCGAGACCCACGGCACCTGGAGGCGCAGGCGGGGGCGCTCGATGCGGAGGTCGCCCGGCAGGCGGCCGAACCAGTTCAGGGCGCCGGACCAGACCAGCAACCCGACCATCACGATGAGCAGTCCGAACAGGCCGCTGAGCCGTCCCAGCTGATGCACGGTCATGGCGCCTCCGGGTCGCGTGCGCACTCGTCGGTCGTCAGGGAAGATATCACGTTACCGCGGCAGGGAAAGCCGGATCAGCTCACCGGCTGTGGCGGCGACGAGGCAAGGCGGTTCACGATCGCCCGTAGCTCCTCCGATTTGACGGGCTTGCTGAGGTAGGCGTCCATGCCGGCGGCGAGGCATCGCCGTTCATCGTCCTCGAATGCGTGCGCCGTCAATGCCACGATCGGGATGTGGCGGCCGTCTCCCGCTGCGGATTCGGCCTCGCGGATCGCCAGGGTGGCGGCGAGGCCGTCGAGGATGGGCATCTGCACGTCCATGAGGACGATGTCGTAGGCCGTCCGGCGCCAGGAGCGCAGGGCGGCGTCGCCATCGCCGACGCCGGTCACCGCGTGCCCCCACCGGCCCAGCAGCGCGGTGACGAAGCGCAGATTGACGGGATTGTCTTCAGCGACGAGCACGCGCAGCGGGCGCTCCTGGCCGCGGTCGGGCTCGCTCACGACGTTCGTCGCGTCCGCCGGGGCCAGCTCGAACGGCAAGCTGAAACTGAAGGTGCTGCCCCGGCCCGGCACGCTGGTCAGCTCGAGACGGCCGCCCATGAGCGCGACCAGCTTGCTGCTGATCGTCAGACCCAGACCGGTTCCGCCGTACTGTCTGGTCGAGGAGCCGTCGGCCTGGCAGAAGGCGTCGAAGATCCGCGCCTGCTGGTCCGGTTCGATGCCGACTCCCGTGTCGTGGACGCGGAAGATCAGCCGCGCTCGCGCGTGACCGCGGGACGCTTGCTGGACCTCGATCGAGATGCGGCCATCGTCCGTGAATTTCAGGGCATTGCCGATCAGATTGATCAGCACCTGGCGCAGGCGGATGGCGTCGCCCCGCAGTCGGTCCGGGGTGCCGTCGGCCACGATCACGTCGAATCGCAACCCCTTCTGCTGCGCCTTGGGCGCCAGCAACCGCGCGACGCCGTCCAGCGTCGCGCGCAGGTCGAACGGCGTGCTGGCCACGGTCATCTTGCCGGCCTCGATCTTGGAGAAATCGAGGATGTCGTTGATCACGGCGAGCAGCGATCGCCCGGATTCCTTGATGGTCTGCAGGTAATCACTCTGCTCCGGGCTCACCGCAGTCTCGAGCGCGAGATCCGCCATGCCGAGGATACCGTTGAGCGGCGTGCGGATCTCGTGGGACATGTTCGCCAGGAACAGGCTCTTGGCCTGGCTCGCTTGCTCCGCCGCTTCCTTGGCCGCTCGCAGCCGCTGTTCGTACGACGCCCGCTGCTCCATCTCCCTGACCAGCAGCTCCTTCTGCTGGGTAACCAGGCGATTGCGCATCCCCTCCTCGCGCAGCGCGACGAGCAGATGCAGGCTCTGCGCGTAGCCTCGCACCGCCAGCATCATGATCGTCAGCAGGACCACCGCCGCCGCGACGAAGACGAACAGACTGCGCAAGGGCGCGTCCGGCGCGAGGCCCGGCGGCAGCTCGTGCAGGTGGACCAGATCGAGCTCGGTCCCCGGGATCCTGGCCTGCTTCATCTGGAAGTAGCGACGCTCCTCGAAACCGCGGCCGCGGTCGATGATCGCGTACGGGGCTCCGGTGGCCAGCGCCTCGGCAATCGGCTTCTCGCGCCACAGGTCCGCGTACGTGATCGAGAGGTTCCCGAGGAGGCGACCGTCGTGGAAGAGCGCGAGCGGGGCCTGAGGCTGGTGCGCCAGCGGCCGCAGCGCGTAGACGACCTCGCAACCCGGAACCGCACCCATCACCGTTCCCCATCGCTGACCGCGGATCTCGACGGGCACGGAAAACCAGCAGCACGGCGCGTCGCTCTCGTGTTCCAGCCGGAGCTCGCCGCCGTGAGGGAAGCGGCCGGTCACCGTGCCGACGGTCTGACGACCCAGCATCGCCGCCGCGCCGGGAGGGTGCGCGGCGACGACTCGACCGTTCTCGTCCAGCAGCATGAGCCGGGCGAAATCGAGGGTCGCCGGGTCCGGTTGTCCACAGATGACGCCGAAGAGGTACTGCAACTCGACGACCGTCGCGTCGAGATCCGCCTCGGCGGTCGCGCCGAGGTCACGGTTCGCGAAGTACGTCAGCACCGACGGAGCGGAAGCGACGGCGAGCAGCTTGATATTGGTCCCCAGAAGGGTCTGGTCCAGCGACGTCGCCAGGGTCTGCGTGTGCGCCTCGAATTCATCGCGAGCGTCCCGCAGGCGCTGGACCTGCCCCCGGTAGTTCGCGAGGATCAGGTTGCTCACGAACCAGGTCGTGGCGGCCGCCAGCAGGACCGTGGTGGCGATCCGGATCCGCGTCGCGCGGGGATTGCTCTGCAGCCGCCTCACGGTCCGCCAGCCTCCAAGCCGGGAACGGCCCGGCCGCCGTCCCGTCGTTGTCTCAGGTTCTCCACGCCCACGGCAGACCAGCGCAAAGCGCGGCGGGCGCCCGTGGCCTGGAAACAGGATGTCATGGGCAATATCGGACTCTGATTGGATGACTTGAGGCCCCAGCGCAGGGGGGCAGATCGGTCCGCACCAGGCAGCTCCGCCGGATTATGAAATGACCGGGAACCTGGCGGTCGCTGCCGCGTAGGAGGGGATGTCACCACCCGTCTCTCGACGAGTCGGTGATTCCCTCCAAAAGGGGACGGAGGTTGGGGCTTTGGTGACCTCCGTCCCCGTCTTCTCGAGTCACTCAGCGAACGACCCGGAGTCTGCGGCGCGTCCCGGCAGAGGCCAGACCGCAAGTGCGGCCGGGAAGGCGAGGGCGGCCACGGTCACCGTGGCGGCCGGCAGGCCGCTGAATGGGATCAGCAAGAGGGCGGCCAGGAGGGCGCCCACGCTGCCGCCCGCCAGGTCGGCGGCATAGATTCGACCGAGGCTCTCCGCGCCGCGGCAGGCGGCGGCGAAGACCAGTGCGGTCGCGAATCCGGCGCCGGCGATCCAGATGGCCGTCGTGGCAAGGCCGCTGCCGAGCAGCAGGCCGACCGTGGTCAGGAAGCTCCAGCACGACACGAGGACCAGGAGTCCCGGCAACAGCCAGCGACCCGACCGGCGGTTCCCGAGGCGGGCGCCCGACCACGCTCCGGCCGCCTGGCCGAGCATGGCGAGGGTCAGCAGCAGGCCCAGGTCGCGGTAGAGGACACCGTGGCGGATCTGGTGGTGCAACAGCAGGACGCTGGTCAGGACCATCGACGCGAATCCTGCGTAACCGATCGCCAGCGCGAGCGCCACCTGTTGCCGCCGGCGCAGACCGAGGACCGCGATGGCTGCCACGATGACCGCCGGCGCCAGCCAGCGAGCCGGTCGCGGCACGCTGCGCCAACCGAGGCCGGGCAACAGCCGGCCCAGATCCCAGAGCAGGGTATCGCCGAAGCACACCGGGAGCAGGTCGGTATTGGCGGGCACATCCGTGCGGGCCAGCAGCGCGGTCGCCTCGGCCGTGCGGTCGCCGGTCCACCGCCACCGCAACCAGGCGGTCGAAGCGATGCGTGCTGGCGGCGAGGCGCGGTCGAACCGCGCGCACAGGATGTCGAGATCGCGCTCGAGCGGCAGGTCGGACGCGAGCAGCACGGTCGCGGACCCCGGCAGGACCTGGACGTCGGCGAAGACCTCGCGCAACGCCCGATCGACCGACGCCACGCGACGACCCTGGCGCGGGGTCCACAGGTTCTCGCTCGTGCGAAGGCGCAGCGCGAGGATGCCGCCGGGCGCGAGGCGGGAGGCGCAGAGTTCGACGAAGCCGCGGGTCCAGAAGCGATTGGCGCGGGCGCTGACCGGGTCCGGCAGGGCCGAGACGACGAGGTCGAAGCGATCGTCGGCTGCCCGCAGCCAGGCGCGGGGGTCCCCGAACACGAGGTCCGTGGCCGGCGCGCGATCGCGGAGGAACCGCGCGCCGAGGCGCACGAGCCCGCGATCCGGCTCGAGCCGCACCGTCTCGAGCGGGTCGTACGCGGCGAGCTGGGGTTCCAGGTTCTCGAGCCAACCGCCCATGACGAGGACCCGCGCGAAGCGATCCCGCTGCGTGGCGGCCAGGTGGACCAGCTCCTCGCCGCCCGGGTCCTCGCTGCCGTGAACCAGGGCGTCGTCCTGGAAGACGGCGGTGCGGCCCTCCGTCACCTCGAAGGTGACGCGGCCGCGCGGCGTGTCGCAGGTGAGGACGAGGTCGGGATGGGTCCAGCGCGTCAACGCGTGGTCGAAAGGACCGGCGAACACGGCGAGCAGGACCAGGAGCGTACAGCCCGCAGCCGCGCGGCGCCAGGCGAAGCCGGCCGACACCGCGATGCCGAGCGCCGCGAGGCTCGCGCCGGCCGCTCCGAGAGCGGCGGGAGCGCCGACGGCCGGCAACGCGCTCGCGAGGACGCCGCCGCCGGCCGCGCCCAGGCATTCCAGCGCGTACGCCCGGCCGCCTGCCCCGCCCTCGGCCAGGCGGCGGTCGGCCGCGAGCCTGAACAGCGCGCCCGCGACCCCACCGGCGGGCGCCAGCACGAGCACCGACCCGAGCACGAGCCAGCCGAGGTCGAGATCGGCCCCTTGGGTCACGCCGAGGAGCGGCCGCAATCCGCGCGCGAGCACGAGACAGGCGACGGCGAGCACGGCGAAGACGAGCGCGGTCGGCGCGAGCGCGGCGTGCCGTGATCGGCCCCAGGCGGCGCCGATCGCCCCGGCGACCAGCCATACGGCGAGGCCGAGCACGTAGATGATCTCCCCGCCGTAACAGGCCACACCCAGCTCGCGCAACAGGACGACCTGGGCGAGCAGTGACGCCGCACCGACGAGGACGAGGATCATCGGCGCGAGTCCTCTCCGAACACCTGCGCCTGGAACGTCAGGAACTCGCACCCCGGCCGGCGCCAGGCGTCGCGCGGGAGACCGGCCTTGCGGCACAGCTCCGCCAGCAAGGTGTCGCGGTCCCAGCCCTGCTCGACCGCGACCTGGGGCAGGAACACCGCTTGCCGGCCGTCCTTGCGGATCATCACGCCGTCGGTCCCGACGCGGACGTCGCCTGGCCCGGAGACCTGCTCGAGCGGAGACAGGACCGAGATCTCCACGCGCAGGCCCGCCAGCTCGGCGGCGTCCACGGGCGTGAAGCGGCGGTCGCCGACCGCCGCCTGGATCGCCATGGCGCCGACGACCACGCCGAGCGGCCGGTCCTCGGCCAGATGGCCGATGCAACCGCGAAGCCGGCCGCGTTCGTCGTGCAGGGTCACGAACGCGCCCTGCTGCGCGCCCAGGCGGGGCGCAAGACCGCGCGCCAGAGGGGCGGTGCCGGTCGTGAGATACTGCGCGACCGTGCGGCGTGCGAATCCGAGCAGCGACGTCTGCTCGCCGGCGTCGAGCGGCCGGTCGGGGTCGGCGGGTGGCGGCGGCTCGATCGCCGTCGTGTCGCTCCCGGGATCCTCGGCGCGCGACGCGACCAGCGCGCCGTAGCCGACGACGCGTCCGGGCTCGCCGAGCGCGGTATCGCCGCTGTGGACGCGGTCGAGGACCGTCGCATGGTTCGCCCCCAGCCCGCGCGCGGCGTGCAGCATCACGAGGAGGGCGCCCTCGCCGCACGCGCAGGTATCCAGGCCCGGCAGGCGGCGTCGCTCGGCCGCCGTGACCGTCCGGACCAGCTCCGCCGGTGCGAGCGAGGCGGCCGCGGCGAGCACCTCCGAATCGACCGCGACGGCCGTCGCCGCGTCGGGATAGTGGCAGAGGTCGCTGCTCGCGACGATCACCGGGCGGCAATCGCGCAGCGCGTCCGCCAGGACCTCGCCGAGCCGGCGGCAGGTTTCGGGATCCGTGGTGCCGACGACGAGCGGCAACACGCGCGCGCCCGGCAGCGCCGCCTGCAGGAACGGCAGCTGGACCTCGATCGAGTGTTCGCGGCGGTGCGCGTCGGCGTTGGCCGCGATCAGGCCGCCGCTCGCCTCGACCACGCGCGCCGCCAGACCACGGTCGACCGGCACCGTGCCCAGCGGCGTGCGCAGGCCCTGGCCGGTGAAGACCGCGGCGCCGCGAAACGGCGCGACCGTGTGGTTGGTGCCGAGAATCACCACGACGTCGACGTCGCGATCCTGGACCTGCCGCCAGGCATCCGCAGCGAGCTGCCCGCTGAAGACGTAGCCGGCGTGCGGCGCGAGCAGCCCGATCGGCTCGCCGCCCCGCGCCGGTATCGCGTCGCGGAGCAAGGCTTCGACGCCTGCGCGAAGGCGCGCGGCGTCCTCCTCGTAGAAGCGGCCGGCAACCGCCGGTGCGCGGACGCCGGGGTCAGGCAGATCGACAGCTGCCGTGGCGATGCTGACCGTCGCGACGGCGATCCACAAGCCGCAGGAGAGCCGGGTCTTCATGTCCAGACTCCCTTGATGGCATAGCCGCAGTGATTGCAACGACCCGCCGTGAGGTCGAGCCTCTCGACGAAGAACCCCCGCCGCCGGATCACGGCGGCGCCGCAACCGGGGCAATAGGTCTGGTCGCCCGCGTGGCCGGGCACGTTGCCCACGTACGGGAATCGCAGCCCGGCGTCGAGTGCGAGCGCGTGCGCCCGCTCGAGCGTGGCGACCGGCGTGGGTGGCAGGTTCCGGAGCTGGTAGTCGGGGTGGAATCGCGTGAAGTGCGTGGGCGTGTCGCATCCGGCGTGGTCGCGAACCCAGGCGGCGAGGTCGCGGAGGTCCGCATCGGCGTCGTTGAGCGACGGGACGACGAGATTCACGATTTCGAGGTGGGTGCCTGACGCCGCCACCTGCTCGATCGACCGAAGCACCGGTTGCAGCTCGGCGTCGCAGACGTCGCGATAGAAGCGCTCGCGGAAACCCTTGAGGTCGATCTTGATCGCGTCCAGCACCGCGCACAGGTCGCGCAGGGGTCCTGGCTCCATGAATCCGCAGGACACCAGCACGCACCGCAGACCTTCCTCGCGCGCGATCTCGGCGATGTCCACGAGGTACTCGAAGAAGACGGTGGGCTCGTTGTACGTGAAGGCCACGACGGGCGTCTCGCGGGACCGGGCGATGGCGCTGATGCGCCGCGGCTCGACGATGTCCGTGGCGTAGTCCTCGGGACTCGCCTGGCTGATCTCCCAGTTCTGACAGAACCGGCAGCGCAGGGGGCAGCCGCTGGTCGCGAGGGAGTACGCGAGGCTGCCGGGGAGGACATGATAGAACGGCTTCTTCTCGATCGGGTCGACGTGCGCCGTGATGGGCCGGCCCCAGACGAGCGAGTGCAGCGTGCCTCCGTCGTTGTAGCGGGCGCGGCAGCGCCCGCGCGCGCCCGCGGAGATCCGGCACCGGTGGGCGCAGAGGAGGCAGCGCACCGGCCGGTCCGCGTGGGCGTGGGCCGCGAGCCCGCCCAGGTCGCCGGGCGCGTGGCAGTCGGTGCACGCCGCGGCCGGCGCGGGTCCGTCCGCATCGGCCCCGATCCACCAGCGGGCGATCGGCGCGCCGCCCAGCAGGCCGGCGAGGTCGGCGCCGCGAGGCTCGGCGGAGCGGGCCAGGAGCGCCAGCGGACCCGGCGCCGCGGATACGACGCCGGTCGCCGCCGCGAGGCGCGCCAGCTGGCGCAGGAAACGGCGGCGTCCGGGATCGAGGCGACGGCTCCGCGACACGGCGTGACCTCCGTCCTCATCATGCGCCGCGGGCCGGGTCGAGGCAAGCCGGTGGCGCCTCGAAAAAAACCTGGCGAGCATCTGCTCGTCCAAGTAAACTAATCTTGTCCTGTTTCAGGGCACACGACCGGTCCCCCGGGAAACATGCCCGCGAGCGGGCTCACGATAGAGAGGAACCTGACCATGAAGCGTTACTCGGTTCTGTTGACCGTTCTGGCCGTGATCGCCCTGATGTCTGCCGCTCAGGCGGGCGGGGCGGCCTGCCAGGCTTCCGCGGCCGCCAAGGCGACGACTGCGAGCCTGGTGTCGATGGACGAATGCTGCCGCCAGGCCGCCGCCGCCGATCGCGGCTGCTGCGGCAAGGACGCGGCCGCCGTCAAGGCCATGTATGCCGACTACGTGGCCTCCGAGAAGGCCCTGGCGGCGATGCATGCCTGCTGCGCCGAGGCTGTCGCCTCGGACACGGGCTGCTGCGGTCTGGACGCTGCGGCCCTCAAGGTCGCCTACCTCGCCAAGGTCACGGACGCCAAGGCTGAGTTGGCCGCACTCGACGGCATGCACGATTGTTGCGCGGAGGCCGTCCAGGCCGGCAAGGGATGTTGCGGCAAGGATGCCGCCGGGCTGAAGGCCGCGTACCAGGCCGCCGTGGAGACCGCCAAGGCGAAACTGGTGAGCGCGACGTCCGGCGCGTGCCCGTCGTCCGCGGGATGTCCGGCCGGCGCTCGTGCCGACAAGGCGGCGTGCCACGGCAAGGCGGAGTCCGACGCCAAGTCGGCGACCAAGACGACGACCGATGCGGCTCCCGCCAAGGTCGCGTCGACGACCAAGTAGAACGACCGATTCCGGAGAGTGGATCTGCAGGCGATCGCTCTCCTCGACCGCGGCGGTCCCCTCTCCCGCCGCGGTCAACTGCGCCGGCCGGACCTTCCGGGGTCCGGCCGGCTTTTTCGATTGGTTCACGGCGAACGAGGCGCCGGCGTGGGCTGGCGATCGTCGCAGGTGAGAAAGCGATGAATTTGTTATTACGTGTTTACTTCAATCCGTGGACATGATATTATATCTATTGGTCATCGTTGTGGACAAAATAGAGCACTAAGAGATAACAATACTCCTTTGATGTTATCTCTTGCCACACGAGGCCAATCACTGGCTGGTCCCGATTCGCGGGCCCGGCCGCCGGGATGACGGACGGAGCGACTGCCCCCGGCAACCTGAGGAGTTTCCGGCCACGGAAACGCAACCAAGTGGGAGATTCACCATGCGGAAACTGCTAGTGTGTGCGCTGATGCTGGCTCTCGTCGGCTCGGCGATGGCCATCGACCTCGGCAACGAGCGTCACGCCAAGCCCGCCATCAACGCCCCCGTGAACGTTCCCGGGACCCGTCAGGGCGGCGACACGATCCTCGACGCCGTCGCCGTCACGATCCCCTACGACGGTACCGGAACGACCGTCGGCTACACCCACGACTACGACGAGGCCTGTCCGTACACCGGCGGCACCGCTCCCGACGTGGTCTACACGATCACCCCGGCCGTCTCGGCGCCCATCAACGTCGACCTGTTCGGCTCGGAATATGACACCAAGGTCTACATTTACGACGCGGGTATGGCCCTGGTCGCCTGCAACGACGACTTCTACAGCGACTGGACGTCGAAGCTCGAGAACGTCGCGGTGGTCGCCGGCGAGCAGTACTTCATCATCGTCGACGGGTACGGCACGTCCTCCGGCACGTACCTGATCGCGATCGCCGAGTACGTCCCCTGCATCGTCGAGTGCCCGGCGGGCGCGGTCCTCGAGGGCGAGCCCGCGATCGTCGACGGCTATGTCGACAATTTCAACGGCGGCTGCAACACCTCCCCCGCCTTCCCGTTCCAGTCCATCACCAGCATCGAGTTCTGCGGGAAGACCGGCTATTACCTGAGCGGGACCGGCAGCGCCTCGCGCGACACCGACTGGTTCACGCTCACGATCCCGGCCGGCGGCGTGCTCGAGATCACCGGCGATGCCGAAGAAGCCACCTACCTCTTCGAGATCGGTCCGCAGGATTGCGGCGCTGCCGCCGTCGTCCAGGACGTTTCCGTCGGCCCGTGCAGCGCGGCGACGTTGTCGATCGCCGGCACCCCCGGCGCGACGGCGTGGCTGTGGGTCGGCCCCCAGTCCTTCTGGACCGACGCCACCTACGAGTATGACTACGTGCTCACGACCAACCTGATCGTTCCGGTCGAGAACCACAGCTGGACCGGCGTCAAGAGCCTGTTCAACTAGTCGGTCGCTTCGACCCCGAGCGGGTCGCGGGGCCGGGGAGAAGTCCCCGGCCCTTTCGTCTGCCTCGGCGCTTGCGTCCGACCGGCGGCGTGCTACGCTCGAGCACCACGACCCCGGAGGTGCTTCCGTGCCGCGTCCCACGTCCCGGCTCCTGGTCCGGTCGGTGATCGCCGCCTGCGTGGTCTTCGGTCTCGCCGCGCAGGCCGGCGAGCTCAGGGTGATGTCGTTCAACATCCGCTACGGGACCGCGCCGGACGGCGACCACGCCTGGGACGAGCGGCGTCCCTATGCGGTCCAGACAGTGCTCGCCTTCGCGCCCGATCTGCTGGGGACCCAGGAGTGCCTGGCCTTCCAGCGGGATCAGCTGCTGGCATTCCTGCCGGGGCTCGCGGTCGTGGCCACGGGTCGCGACGACGGCGCCGATGGGGGCGAGATGTGCGCGGCGTTCTTCCGCGAGGAGCGCTTCGCGTTCGTGGCGAGCGGCACCTTCTGGCTGGGCGAGACGCCGGAGGTGGTCGGCAGCCGCGGGTGGGACGCGGCGCTGCCGCGGATCGCCACCTGGCTGCGCCTTCGCGAGCTGGCGTCGGGCCGCGAGATCCTGTGGCTGAACACGCATCTCGACCACGAGGGAGAGCTGGCTCGCCGCGAGTCGGCAGCCCAGCTCCATGCCTGGCTCGCGGCGAATCGGGGCGCGGCGACCCTCGTGGTGACCGGCGACTTCAACGCGGCGGCGAGCGCCGAGCCGCGGTCGGTCCAGGACCTGCTCGTGGCCGGCCGGCCCGACGCGGAGCCGTTCGCCAGGCTGGCCACGGCGCCGTTGCTGCTCGACACCTGGACGGCGGCCCACGGCGATCGCGAACCGGACGCGGGCACGTTCCACGGATTCGGCCGGGTTCTCGAGCCCGGTCGGATCGACTGGATCCTGGTCTCGCCGGGGCTGCGCGTGCTCGAGGCCGAGATCGTCCGCACGACGTACGGGGACATCTGGCCGTCGGACCACTGCCCGGTCGTCGCCGTGCTCGACTGGTGACGCGGCGTGGTGCCCGGGGCGGACGCGTCATGTTACAATCATCGTCGATCCTCGCCCGCTGGCGAACGGAGTCCTCGCATGACGCCGCGGATGGTCTTATGCCTCGGCCAGCTGCTCCTGAGCGTTCCCGCGGTCGCGGTGCCGCTCCAGGCGGTGTACGACCGTGCCCCGGCCCAGGGAGGCTACGACCGCTACCTGACGCTCGAGACCGGGGTCGTGTACACGGGCGGCCTGCTCGTCGGACCCACCTGGGACGATGACCGCCAGGTCTTCCTGGACGACGAGCTCGGCCTGGACGTGATGATCGAGGGCCGGGGCGCCGTCCTCGACCTGCAGGGCCAGCAGATCTGCATCAGCTTCTGCGACCATCGTCTGGACATCGTCGACTGCGTGGTCACCCATGGCGGGATCCGCTTCCGCGGCGAGCTGAGCCCCGGCGAGGATCGGTCGCCTGCGGGTTCGGTCCGCTACTGCACCTTCTGGCAGCCCGACGACTACGCGGTGCGCCTGCAAGGGGCCGGCGACGGGATCGTGCTCGAGCGCAACATCGTGGTCGACGCCGTCGACACCGGGCTCGACTACGTCATCTGGTCCGGCGTCGCCGGACCGCACCTGCCGACCGGCCTCGCGTTCGGACTCTCGGTCCAGATCGCGACCTACGGCTTCCCCGACGTCCGCGACAACTGGACCTGGTTCGCCGACCCGCAGGACAACGCCGAGCAGATCCATCACTTCTGCTTCCTCTGAGAATACAGCTGAACGCTGCCCACGGCGTGGGCGGAGGCCGGTGCGGCCCCTTACAACAACGTGATCGGGGAGGATCCGGGCCTGCGGGACCCGGCCGGCGGGGATTTTCGAGCCGAGCGCGCGGTCGGCTACGGGTGCCGCGTGTTCGCCGGGGCCGCGGCCGCGTCGGCGCCTACGCCCGCCCGCGCAGCCGGCGCGCCGCCCGCGTACCGCGCGCCCGGGCGCGAGCGGCTCGACGTGGGCGGCGTCGTGGAGGTGGACACGATCTGGGACGCCGCGCTGGTCCGCGTGATCGACGACGTCGTGGTCGCGGCCGGCGCCACCCTGACGATCGCGGCCGGCGCGCGGGTGGAATTCGTCGGCTTCGACGGCCTGCGCGTCGTGGACGGCAGCCTGCAAGCGATCGGATCGCCGGCGCTCCCGATCGTCTTCACGAGCGAGTGTCCGGCGGACTGGCGGCCCGACCTGGACACGCGCGGCGCCTGGAACGGGCTCACGTTTGCCAACGTTCCGGCCGATCGCGACAGCAGCCGGCTGCGCTGGTGCGAGATCGAGTGCGCGAAGGCGCTCCCCGGGATCGGGCGCGCTCGGCCGCCGCGGGTCGGCGGCGCGCTGATCGACGGGATGGGCGGGGCGATCCTGGTGGTCGGCGGCTCGCCGGTCGTCGTGAGCCACTGCGTCCTCCACCGCAACCTCGCCGAGCGAGGCGGCGCGGTGGCGGCCCACTACGGCGCGGCGCCATTGCTCGTCAACAACCTCTTCCATGACAACCACGCGACCCTGCGGGGCGGAGCGATCTACGCGTCCTACAGCTACCCGGTCGTCGTGCACGCGACCGTCACGGCGAACGAGACGTCCGCCCCGAGCGCGTTCATCGAGACCGCCTGCATCGATCACTTCCACAGCAAGCCCCGCCATCTCGGCGGCATCGTCTGGGGCAACCCGACCACGTACTTCGCCCCGCTGCAGATCCGCGAGCCCAAGGCGTTCTACACGCGCTACTGCGACATCGAGCACTGGCTCGGCGGCGAGGGGTGCCTCAGCGCGGACCCGCTGCTGGATGGGCCGAGCGAGCCGCCGTTCGCGCCGCAAGCGGGGTCGCCGGCGATCGACGCGGGCAGCGCCGCGGCGATGACCCCCTGGCTGCCGGCGCGCGATCTCGGCGGCGGGCCGCGCATCGAGGGGCCGGCGCCCGATCTGGGCGCCTACGAATGGCGAGCCGTGACCGCTGCGCCCTCGGACGCGCCGGTCACCGCGGTCCTGCGGGCGTTCCCGAACCCGGCCAACCCGGGAACCTGCCTTTCCTGGAGCCAGGTCGAGGCGGGATCGGGGAGGCTCGCGGTTCACGACGTGGCGGGAAGGCGGGTCAGGACCCTGGCCGTGGGGCGCTTCTCGGCCGGACGCCAGACCGTGGCGTGGGACGGGCGCGACGACGGGGGGCGGCGACTCCCCGCGGGCGTCTACCTGGCGCGGCTGGAGACCGGCCGGACCGTCGCGATGGCCAGATTGGTCATGGCCCCGTGACCTGGACCGTCAAGCATCCTGTCGTTGCAGATCGACGACGCCCTGTTCGGCCAGGTGCTCGACGAACTCGAGGAGGTCGGCATGGGCCGCCTCCCGTGCCACGTCGTACTCGTCGCACAGGATGTCGAGGATATCCTGCAGCGTATGCACGCCGTCCACCTGCCGCCAGATGAAGCTGCCGACCGGATTGAGGCTGAGGAACTGGCTGCCGGATTCCGCGAGGAACACGGTCTCCTCGCCGACCTGACGCACACAGAAGTCCGGATTGGGGACGGGGATCGCTTGCAGGTCCAAGGCGTCATCCTCTCGTGTCGTTGATGAAGGTCTCGGTCAGCAACGGCCAGAAACCGGCGTCCGGCAGGAAGCGCAGGCGCCTGACCGGGGCCGCCTCCACGAGCCGGCTGCCGGCTTCGAGCATCGCCTGTGTGGTCCCGCCGCCGCCGATCCCGTCGAGTCCCACGGGCGGCGCGACCTGTCCGCCGATCGCGCTGGCGGCAGCGCCGGGACCCACCACGTCGAGCCGGTGCTCGGGGCCGTGCTCGAGAAGCAGGACCGCGGCGAGCGGCGCCGCGCCGGCCCCCTTGTCGCGGAAGTGTCCGTTGAAGGGAGTTCCCACGAGGCGCGGTCCGCCCGGCTCGAATTCGACCAGGTTCATCTCGTCGTTCAGCACGATCCGGTCCCGGCTGAGCCGGGCGACGGTGGTCTTGCCAGCCTCGGAGGCGCCCACGAAGAGGAAGCCCCGGTCGGCGTGGATCACGCCGGCGCTGTGGATCAGGCAGGCGTCGTAGCCGGCGCGCTCGCGGGCCGAATGCCAGGCCTGGTAGAGGATCTGCTCGAAGACCCTCGTCAACCGGCCGCTCGTGAGGATCGTCTTGACGTGCAGCTCGCCCGTGCCCGACCGGCGGTCGAAACGGCCGCGGATCAGGCCGCCGGCGATGTCGAAGCCGTCGGCGGTCAGGGTCTTGGCGAGGATCAGGGAGTTCGGGATGGCCGGGATGTCGGAGTGCGGCACGAGGTCGAGGTCGAGCCGGATGGTCGCCGCCGCCGGGTCGCTCGGCCGGGCGAAGTAGATTCCCAGCGAGTCGGCGAAATTGGCGTCCGGGCAGACCAGTCCGATGACGACGCGGCCTACCCGGAGCCGGTATTCTCTCTCTGAAACCATCGTTTCGCCTTTCGCGCCGGCGCTTTCAGCGTGGCAAGCACGATCCGGGCCAGGCTGCGCCGGGCTTGCCTCACTCCGAGCAGTCGATCGGCGGGCTGGTCGAACCGCCGGCAAGCGCCGCCCGCCTCGTGGACCGCGACGACCCGGCCGAGGATCGACCTCGCGCGGACGAATCCGAGGGGCGAGACCCCGTCTCCCCGCTGCAGGAACCAGGCGCCGGGTTCGCCGCCCCAGCCGAACAGGAGGCGATGGACGATCAGGCGGTCCCCCCGCCGAAAGACCACGACGTCGCCGACGCGGCATTCGCTTCCGCTGGCCGGCGCGACCTCGATCTCGGCGCCGACCGGCAAGAAGGGCGCCATGCTCCCGCTGCGGACGGTCAGGCGGACCGTCTCGCTGGGAGGAACGTCACCGCGGAGGAGCCGCCACTGGCCGGCCGCCTCGTCGAGATTGGCGCGATTCTCGCACAAGTCTTTCAACGACGCCGCGTACTGGTTGGAAACCGTCCACATCCGTATTTTCTGGCGACCCGTTGCAGGTTCCACCATAATGCAGGCGCTGACAAGGGGGTTCTGGACTCCATGCGTCGGTTCACTCCCGAGACCGAGTATCTCCTGGACCTGGCCCGCGCCTGGGGCGAGGGCGTCAGCGGCACGGTGCCGCCGCCCAGCGCGCTGAACCGCGAGCGGTTCCTGCGCCTGCTCTCGAGCCAGCCCGCGATGCAGACCCTCGTGCCGCGCCTCGACCCGGCGGCGGTGCCGGACGCGGACCGGACCCGCCTGGACCAGGCGGTGGAGGTGTCGCGCCGCCGCACGACCCTCCTGCTGCTCGAGCTCGAGCGCGCCCTGCCGGCGCTCGCGGAGATCGGCTGCCGGCCGATCGTCCTGAAGGGTGCGTCGCTCGCGCTCACGGTCTATCCGAGACCGGAGGACCGCTGGTTCATAGACCTCGACCTCCTGGTGCCGCTGGAACAGCTCGACGGCGCCATCGACGTCTTGACGCGCCTCGGCTACCACGGCGGCGCCAACCACCAGAACCGGCTCTACTACGACAAGTACCACTTCCACCGCATCCTGATCAGCACGCAGGGCATCTGCATCGAGGTCCACTGGAACCTGACGATGCCTCGCTCGATCTACAGCTACGACCTGGGGACGTTGTGGCAGTCGGCGGTGGAGATCCCGCTCGGCGGGGCGTGTTTCCTCGCGCCGAGCGCGATCGACCAGGTCCTCCACGGCGTGCTGCAGAGCATCCCCGCCGGGTTCGGCGACCTGCGGCGGGTCCTCGACCTGCATCTGCTCGAGCGGACCATGAGCGACGAGGATCGCGATGTGCTCTGGGCGCGGGCACAGCTCGCCAACCTGTCGACGGGTCTGTGGCTGCAGTACCGGCTGCGCGAGCTGATCCTCAACGCGCCGATCCCCACGATGATCGAGCAGGGGTGCCGGCCTTCGCCGGGCCTGGTCCACATCTTCGACCAGCTCGACCTCGTGAGCGCCTGCCTGAGCCAGCGCATGGTCGGCGTCGAGGGCTTCACACGCCTGATCCACTGGCTCTGCGTGCCGCCGCCGATGCGGGGGCGGGAGATCCGGCGCTTCGTGGTCCCGAGCGAGGAGCTGTTCCTGGCGGCGCAGCTCGATCTCGGCCGCAAGCTGAGCGTCTGGGACCGCGTGCGGCTCGTGTCCAGGCACTGGCTGATCTCGGCCCGCCTGCTGACCCGCCTCGCGCGCGCGGCGGTCTAGTCGCCGAAAAAGGCCGGCGCGTCGACGAGCACCTCGCGCTCGCCGTCCCGCCAGGCGTACTGGAATCCCGGCCGCACCGCGTGGGCGCCGATGCGGCCGGCCGCGTCGATCGCGAGGTAGCCCACCTGGACCTCGCCCGGATCGCTCCCCAGATCGCCGGCGATCCGCGCGATCGCTTCCTCGCACGCCTCCTGCGGCGAGCATCCCTGCCGCATCAGCTCGACGACGAGGAAGCCGCCGAGCGTGCGCATCACGAATTCGCCATGGCCGGTCGCGGTCGCCGCTCCCACCCGGCCGTCGACGAAGAGCGCGGCGCCGACGATCGGCGAGTCGCCGACCCGACCGTGCAGCTTGAACGCGAGCCCGCTCGTGGTGCAGGCGCCGGCGAGCCGCCCGTCGCGGTCGCGGGCGAGGATGCCGAGGGTGTCGTGGCGCTCGGCGTTGGCCCGGGGCTCGTATTTCGCCTCGCGGCGCCACTCGAGCCAGGCGCGGCGCGCGTCCTCGGTCAGGAGGTCGCGCTCGGGGAAACCCTGTTCGCGCGCGAACCGGAGCGCGCCGGCCCCCGCGAGCATGACGTGCGGCGTCCGTTCCATCACCAGGCGCGCGACCGACACCGGGTGCTCGATGCCCTCGAGGAAGCACACGCTGCCTGCGCGGCCCCGGTCGTCCATGATGCACGCGTCGAGCGTGACGTGGCCGTCGCGGTCCGGATAACCACCGAGCCCGACCGAGTGGTTCGCCGGGTCGGATTCCGGCACGCGGGCGCCGGCCTCCACCGCGTCGAGAGCGGCGCCGCCGCCCTCGAGGACGCGCCAGGCGGCGGCGTTCGCCGCGACTCCGAAGTTCCAGGTGCTCACGACGAGCGGGCGGCCGGCGCGCGACGCCGCGTCAGGTTCAGGCTGTTCCTCCGCTTCGCGAGCGTCCGCAGCGCCGGCGGCCGCCCTGCCGGCGGCGCCGACAGCGACGCCCGCGAGGGCGCAGGTCGCGAGGAATTCGCGGCGGGTGGGCATGGGTCAGTCTCCTTGCGGTTCGCGCCGGCGCGCCGGCGGTCAGGTTCGCGGCGGGGATCGCCCTCAGCGGATCTTCGGCGCGGGCAGGTCCCGGCCGTTCTGGCGCAGCGTCAGACCCCGCACGACGCCGCCCTCGACGTCGAACGTGATCCGCGCATCGACCACCTTCAGGAAGAACTCGGTCTCGCTCGCGGCGAACACCTCGAACTCGGGCTGGCCGGTCGCCTGCGTGTAGAGGCGGCCATCGCGGGCGCGGAAGATCAGGGTGAACCCCGGTTCGAGCTCGTACTCGCCGACGTAGCGCTCGGAGATCGCCGGGTCGATCTCGCTGACCTCCTGGAGCGCCATCAAGCTGTCGGCGACGGCGCCGGCGATCTTGTCGTGCCGCGTGTCCTCACCCTGCTGGTGCATGATCTGGGCGACGACGGCGCCCTGGCCGTCGCGAACGAACGTCACGGTGATGGCGTGGTCGTGGGTGAAGAAGAAGCGATCGGGCGCCTCGGGCAGCAGGTTGAAGACCGGGCCGCCGGTGCGTTGCGAGGTCAACGCATCCCCTTCCCGGCGAATCACCCGGTACTGGCTCTCGCCCAGGCGATAGACACCCGCGTAGTCGTCGAAGGAGGCGGGGTCCGCCGCGATGGGAGTCTTGCGCATCGGCCGGTCGTACGGCTGGTCGAACATGATGGCGGCGAGGGCGAAGCCGACGCCGGAAGCGTCGACGGCCTCGTTGTTGCAGAGGACGACGATGGTCAGCCCGTCGTCCGGATAGCGCGCGAGGTGGCTCGTGAAGCCGTCGATCCCGCCGTTGTGGAAGATCAGCCGGTGGCCCGCCCGCTCGAGCATCATCCAGCCGTAACCGTAGTCCTGCAGCACGGGCGTGAACATCTGCCGCTTCGATCCAGCCGTGAGCACCGCGTCCCCGTGCAGCGCCTGAACCCAGGCGAACAGATCGCCGACCGTGGAATAGACGGCGCCGGCCGAGTACGGCAGCGACATCGCGATGCGGGCCGCATTGACCAGCGCGCCGTCAGCCACGGCGTAGCCGCACGCGCGCTGGGGCAGGATCGTCTCGTTGTGCGCGTAGCCGCTGCCGGTCAGCTTCAGCGGCGCGAAGATACGCTGCTCCAGGTAATCCTCGTACGACAATCCCGAGGCCGCCTCGATGATCAGTCCGAGCAGGACGTAACCCGAGTTCGAGTACCGCCACTGCGTGCCGGGCGCGAAGAGCAGCGGTCGGTCCCGGAAGGTCGCCACGAGGTCCTCGATCGGCATCTCCACGCTGCGGCGCGCCATCAGCGCGGCGTCCTCGGTGTAGTTGCCGAGTCCGGACGTGTGGGACAGCAGGTGGTGGATCGTGACGACGTCGCCGGGAGCGCTCGGGTACCAGGGCAGGTGCTTCGTGATCGGGTCGTCGACGGAGAGCTTGCCCTGTTCCTGCAGCTGCAGGATCGCCGTGGCGGTGAACTGCTTGGTGATCGAACCGATGAGGAACTTCGTCTGCGGCGTGTTGGGCACCGCGAGCTCGACGCTCGCCAGGCCGTAGCCCTTCGCGAGCACCGGCACTCCGTCTTTCGCGACGAGCACCGCGCCCTGGAACTGCCGCACGTCCTGGGCGGCGCCGAGATACGCATCGAGATCGGCGGCCTTGTCGGCGGCGGCTGCCGGCAGGGCGGCGATCAGGAGCAAGCTGGCGAGAAGCGAGGCGGCGACGGGCGGTTGCGACTGCTTGATCATGCTCGATGCTTTCGTCAAGGGTTTCGGCGTTCGACCTCCGCCGGCCGGCTGGTTCGCCGGACGATCGGAGCTGTCAATGACGATCGCGACGCCGGCCCGGTTGCATCACGGCCGGTCATTCGCCGTCCCGGGGATCGTGACCGGCGAACGCGATCTCCACGGTGACGATCCGGTGCGGCAGTAGGTCGATCGCGACCTCGCGCGCGGGAGCGCGCGGGATCGCGAGCTCTTCCTGCCGGTCCTCCAGCAGGTCGAGTAGCCAGGCGCGCTCGGCCGGCAGTCCGAGAGTCAGGATCTCCCGTTGCGGTCGTGCCGACTGATTCCAGAGGCGCACCACGAGCGTCGACCGGCGCGGATGCACGCGCACCGCGCTCACGGCGACCGCGGGATTCGCCACCGCCAGCAGCGAGCCGCCGATCGCCGCGCCCGCGGCGACGCCCTGGCTCGTGAGCGGCGGCGAGAGGAATCCCCACGCTCGCCGCCGCAGCTCGCCGATGCCTGCCTCGAGCGGCGCCAGCGCATAGCGGAACTCGTGAGCGCCCCGGCACTGCGCGTCGGGCGTGGCGAGGGTCGGGCCGGCATTGGCGCAGCGCCGCGTGGGGAGGTCGTCACGCGAGAGCCACCCGACGCAGCGCAGCAGGGTCAGCAGGAGAGTGGCCGAGCCGTCGCGTTCTCGCCGCGGAGCGACCTCGGGCAGGCCGTCCGCGATCACGGCGAGCCCGCGTCCGCCTCCGTCGGCGAGCAGCGACCAATCCTGCTGCGGGTAGGTTCCCGGATGCGGCTGCGTCCAGTCGCGGCCGCGCGGGGGTTGCAGCGGCCGTTCGACCACGAGGAAGTGGCCGTCCGACACCAGCGTCTCCGTGCGCAGGCCGGTCGGGAACGCCACCCGCAGGCGGTGGTCCTCGGCGCGATTCTCGAATCGCGTGAGCACCTGGACGGTATCGCCGCCGGCGGTCAAGCGCACCGAGATGGTCACCGCGCTGGTCGCGGTCTCGGCGCTGCGCGCGCGGCGATCCGCGGCCAGCGACCGCGGCAGCGCGAGGTCGAAGCCGACCTGGAGGGTCGCCGCGAGGCCGGTGTCCTCGACCGTCGCGACCGTGCCCGCCGCGCCGTCCGCGACGACGGTCCGGCTTTCCTGGCAGGGCGAGTAGTCGTACTCGTCGCCCGCGTCCTCGGTATCTTCGAGGCGGTTGAGACCCGAGAACGCCAGGCCGCTGTACTTGTCGACCAGGTCGACGCGGCCGTCGCGATGGAGCGTGACGCGCAGCCGGCCGTTCTCGAGGACCGGACCATCGGCGCGCACGAGCTCGCCGGTCCGCAGGTCCGCGCGCTCGCGCGACGGCCCGCGGTCGGTGAGGCGAAAGACGGCGTGGCCACAGGCGGGCAGGTCGCGCGCGAGGAACTGGATCTCCAGGAAGCAGTCGACGAGATCGGCGTCCCGGTCCGCCTCGGTCTTGAGGATCCGGTCGGCGAAGGTGTCGAGGTAGGTCTGCAGAAGAGCGCGCTGGTCGCCCGCGCGCAGCTCGCCGCGGTAGTCGATGCCCCAGAAGCGTTGCAGGAAGCGGCGCGACTTGACGACGAACGGCACCGGCTTGCCGCCAGGTCCCAGGAGCTGCAAATCGTCGAGGTCGTAACCGAGAGGCTGCAGGATCACGAGCCGGTCGACGACCTCGCTGCGGCGCCAGGGCAAGGGATTCGCGACCAGGATCAGCGTGTCGCGATCGTCGCCTGCGGTGGGTCCGAAGGCCGGCGCGAGACTCGCCAGCGTGCGGCTCAGGAGGTGCTCGCCCGTGTCGCGGACCTCCGCGAACCGCGTCGCCATCGCACGATGGACCGCGTCGATCGAGCAACCGCAGATGCTGTCGTGAGGGTGGTTCTCCACGAGCTTGCGCCAGGCGAGATCCGCGAGGCCGGCGCGGGCAGGCTGGCCGTGGATGAAGTGCGCGTAGGCGAGGAACGGCTCGACCTCGTGCGCTAGCAGGCCCTGGCAGCGCGCGTTCGCCTGCTTCAGCGGCATCCGCGCCGACCAGACGCCGGACAGGATCGGCGCATCCTTGCCGCCGAGCAGCTCGCCGCGCCAGGCGGGCAGGTCGGGCGGCAGATCGCGGCGCAGGGCGGCGAGGAAGTCGGCGAGGCTGCCGGGCGTGAACGTCGTCGCCGGAAACGCGTCGCGCAGGGCCGCGAGCATGCGGGCGAAATCAC
This sequence comes from Candidatus Krumholzibacteriota bacterium, assembly GCA_022711765.1. Taxonomy (GTDB): domain Bacteria; phylum Krumholzibacteriota; class Krumholzibacteriia; order LZORAL124-64-63; family LZORAL124-64-63; genus Glo-17. The sequence continues at coordinate 2,101,009 of JAKLEB010000001.1, read as the reverse complement.
GTTGCGGCGGATGGTGGTCGCAGCCGTTGCTCAAGAGCCAGGTTGCGGTGCGCGAGCGTGCAGCCATCCTCGCGAAGAGATCGCGGACCTTCGCGACGGCGACCGCGGGATCGAGCGCGCGGCGCGTGTGCGCATGCCACAGCTCGCCGTGGCCGAGGGCGGCGGCGTTGGCGTAGCCGTCGACCTCGTTCACGGCGAGGACGCGGCTGCCGTCGGGCGCCTCCCACCACCACTCGAGCCCGAGGCGGTCCACCTCGTCGCCGTGGCCGCGCCAGTAGAGGAAGCTGTCGATGCCCGCCTGCCGCAGGATCTGGGGCATCTGGGCGACGTGTCCGAAGGTGTCGGGCAGATAGCCGACCTTCTGGACGCCGCCGAACCGGGCGGCCATCGCGTGGCCGAACTGGAGGTTGCGGACGGTCGCTTCGCCCGACACGAGGACCTCGTCGGCCAGCACGTGCCACGGGCCGACCGCGAGCCGGCCCGACTCGACGAGCGCGCGGACGCGATCGGCCTGTCCGGGGCGGGCCTCGAGGTAGTCGGCGAGGGCGAGGGTCTGGCCGTCGAGGCAGAAGTGGGTGAACGTGGTGTCCTGCTCGAGCAGGTCGAGGACCGCGTCGACGGTCTCCACCAGCTGGACGCGGAATCGCGGGAACGTGAGGTACCACTCGCGGTCCCAGTGGGTGTGGGAGACCAGGAACGCGCGTTGCGGGGTGGCGGACATGGCGACTCCGGGGCTGGGGTGGCGCTGGCCGCGATGATAGCAGGCCGGGGGCGAGACGGGAGGGAGAAGTTGGGTGATGTCGACCAGGGTCGGCCCCGGTCGAGTGCGCGGAATGGGTTCGGCCGGGTCGGAAAGCCAGCCCGGCGTCCGTGCCGTCGGTTCCCGCGCGGAGCGCCTCGCTTGCTTTGACACCGATCCGGACGCCGGAATATCATCGCGCGGCGGGGCGCGTCCGTGACGGCGGCTGACCGTTCGCCCGCGGTCCGCCGCCCGCGGATTTCGTGTCGGCCAGCCGACGGGAGTCGCTACGGTGGTACCGCCGCTCGATGTGGAGGTCTGGCTCCGGATCCTCGCGGGAACCGCCCTGGTGCTCGTCGTGCCCGGCCTGCTCGTCGTTCGCCCCTGGACGCGTGCCGGCGATCCGCTCACGACGCTCGCGCTGGCCCTGCCGGCGGGAATCCTGCTCGTCGCCGTGGCGAGCTACGCGCTGGTTCCAGCCGGGGCCGCGCTGCGCTGGTGGCTCGCGCTGCCGATCGCGGCCGGGATCGCCATGCTCGCGCGCGGCGGGACGCGAACCGTCGATCCGGCGCCGGGGTCGAGGTGGCTCATCGCCGGCGCGTGCGGTCTGATGATCGCCGTGGTGGTCGCCGGTCTCGCCGGGTATGACGCTCCGCGCGGCGACGCCGCCAACCACGCATTCATGGTGCGCCGCATCGCCGACGTCCGCACGGTCGCGCAGGGCGAGGTCTTCGCGCCGCCCCTCGGCTCGCCAGGTTTCGTCTATCTCATGGGCTGGCACGCGGGAGCGGCCCTCGTCTCCCAGGCGCTCGCGATCGCGCCGCACCTCGTGGCGTGGGGTCTGCCCCTGCTCTGTCTCGCGCTGCTGCCGATCGCGTTGGCGTCGCTCTGGCGGCGGTGTGGTGTACCCGCGACCGCGGCCATCTGGGGCGCTGCTTTCGTGGCGGCCAATCGCGGATTTCCGGCCGGCGCGCTGCAGTGGGGCGCCCTCGGGCACATCATCGGGTGGCTCGGCGTGCCGGTCGCCACGCTCGCCGCGATCTCGGCGCTCGCCGACGGCGGCTGGAGGCGAGGGGTCCTCGCCGGTCTTCTGCTCGTGGGCCTGTTGCTGGTCCACGGCGCGGAGCTGCCCGCCGTCGCCTTGATGACGCTCTGCGCCTGGCTTGCGCACCGCCGCGCCGATCCCCGGGCGCGGCCGGACGCCACGGGGTTGGTGCTGGCCGTCGTGATCCCCGCTGCGGCAGCTGCGGTCGTTGTCGCCGGGGTGGGTCTCGACTACGGCGAAGCGCTGCGAGGCGGCGCCAGGCAACCGTGGCGCGAGCTCGGCCACGCCATCGACACCGCCAGCTCCGCCGGCTGGCACTGGGGACCCACCCGCGTCCTCGTGATCGCCGGCATCGTGCTCGGCTGGCGGCGCCCGGCGTTGCGCGCCCTCGCCGTCGCCTCCGTCGCGGTGGCGGTCCTTCAGGTCACCCTGGCCTCGCTTCGCGACCCGGTGAGCCGCCTCCTGGCCGCGCCGTTCTATCGCGAGCCCGCCCGTGTCCTGATGCTGCAGCTGTTCCTGCTGCCGCCGTTGCTCGGCGTGGCGATCCAATCGCTGCTCGACGGGACACAACGCTCCGGCCGCGTTCTGCGACTCGCCGGCTGGGTCGTCGCGGCCGCGGTCCTGGTGCCCGGCCTCGTCGACAACGGACGCCATATCCGCCGGAACGCTCACGAGGAACCCTGGGGCGCGGCGCAGCACGCGCTGGCGCGCGGGATCGCCGGGGTCGTGCAGGACGGCGAGGTGGTCGCCAATATCCCGCAGGACGGCAGCGTGTGGGCCTGGCACACCAGCGGCGAGCGTTTCCTCCTGCCGGCCACGTGGCGGCTCGCTCTGCCCGGCGAGTGGCGGCGCAGCGAGCGCGTGCTGGGTTTCCTGGAGGCGACCTGGCCTGCCGAGACGCTCTCCTTGCGCGATGAAGGCGTTCGCTATCTCTACGTCGGCGATCGCTGGGACCGCCGCTACGGCCAGGAATTGACGGATGCCGGCTGGGGCCGCCATCGCTTCGACGATGATTCGCGGTTCACCCTCCTGTTGCGCGAGGGGGAGGCATCCCTGTACCGCATCGAGTGGCGGTGACGCATAGGCGCGAGGACGGGGACGCTGGCGCTGGGTCAGCGAGATCGTGACGCGACCGGCCCGCAGGTGTGCTAGAATCGCATGATCGCGATCCTGGCCCGTGCTCCGGAGGTCGCTCGCGATGTCCGCTCGCCGCCGGTCCCGCTCGCTCCGTGGCAGTCTCGTGGCAGTCCTCCTGGTCTCGACCTGCGTGGGCGCCGCGGGGGCGTGCACGATCGGCGTGGCGAGCGGCCGGGCGACCGCCGACGGCCGGCCCCTGCTGTGGAAGGTCCGCGACAACGGCGGCGTGCCGGACAACGAGGTCTACTACAACTCGGCGTTGCCCATGCCGTTCATCGCGGTCGTGACCGCCAACGGCGAGCCGGGCTCGCCCGCCTGGATGGGCGTCAACGCGCACGGTTTCGCCCTGGTCAACGCGGACGTCCGCGACCTGGCCGACCCGCTGTCCCTGGCGAACGGCGAGTTCATGCGGGCGGCTCTCGGTTGCTGCCGGTCGGCCAGCGAATTCACGACCCTGCTCGAGGCCACGAACGGATTGCGGGACACCCACGCGAATTTCGGCGTCATCGACACGACCGGCGCCGCGGTGATCATCGAAGCGTCCCGCGACGAATTCTGGATCTACGACGCCGAGGATACCGAGCGCGGCTTCATCATCCGCACGAACTTCGCCTGCGCCGACACCGCCGGCGCGGGGATCGACGGACTTGCCGGTGCGGAGAGGTTCATTCGTTCGACCGATCTCGTGACTGCCTGGGTCGACGCCGGCGAGCTGAGTCACGCTCGACTCGCCGGGCGGCTGGCGCGCGACTTCTCGAACTGGGCGAGCCTGCCGTATCCCGTTCCCTGCTACGACTGCGGCGAGCCGGATAGCCTCTACGGCTGTTTCGACACCTACTTCAGCATCTGTGGCGGCGGCAGCGTGTCGGCCGCGGTGATCCAGGGAGTCGCGCGATCGCCCGCCAGCGAGCCGGCCTGGCTCACCACGTTCTGGGTTCTGCTCGGCCAGCCGGCCTGCGCCGTCGCCTTGCCGTACTGGCCGGTGGGACCGGCGCCCGCTGCAGCCGACGGACCGCTGACGGCGCCGCTCTGCGACCTGGCCGGCCAGCTGCGGCGGCAGGTGGTCTTCCACCTTCCGGACCGGCCGCGGATCGTCGATTCCTTCGCACTTCTCGATGGCATCGGCGGCGGCTTGTGGTCGATCCTGCAGCCGGCCGAATCGGCCGCGCTGGCAGCGGCCGGCGAGCGGCTGGCGCGGTGGCGTCTCGAGCCGCCCGCGGCGAGCACGGTCCTGGCATTCGAGGATTCGCTGGCCGGCACCGTGCACGAGCTCCTCTCCGTCACCGTGTCGTCGGCGCCGCCGAGGCCGCCGACCTCGCTGCATCTCGTGGCCTTCCCCAGCCCCTTCAATCCGGCGACGACGTTCGCCTTCGAATTGCCGCGCGAGGGTCACGTCCGTCTCGACGTCCACGATCTGGCCGGCCGCCACGTCGCACGGCTCGTGGACGGCGTCCGCGCGCCGGGCGCGCAGCGGGTGCCCTGGCGGCCGGTCGACCTGGCGTCCGGCGTCTACGTGGCGCGGCTGCAGGCCGCGGGGTCCGTGGGCCTGCGGCGGGTCGTCCTGGTGAGGTGAGGCTCCCGCGCTGCGATCGACGTCGATCGCCTCGTCTACCGGAGCGTCCCCTGGACCTGTTCGAGGGCGACCTCGGCGACCATTCGGTCCCGCCGCGCCTGCGCGAGATGGCCCGCCGCCGAGAGCAGGTTGAGCTGCGCGTCCTCGACGTCCAGCAGCGTCTTGACGCCGAGGGAGTAGCCGTCCTCCGCCATCCGCAGGAGTCGCTGGGCCTGCTCGACGGTGCCAGCCAGAGCGCCCTCGATCTCACGCGCCTCGTTGACCGCGTTGACGGCCGTGCGCACTTCGAGGGCGATCCGGTCGCGCAGCTGTGACGCGTCGATCTGAGCGGAGCGGAGGTCGCTGCGGGCCTGGGCGACTCGGCCGCGGGTCCGCAGGCCGTCGAAGATCGGGAACGACAGCGCGAGACTCGCGCTCCAGTACGGACCGTCGACGGACTGCCCGTCGATCTCGTACTCGCGGTGGCCGTACGCGCCGAGGAGGTCGAGGCGCGGCTTGGTGTCAGCGCTGTAGATCTTGACGAGGTCGGCGCGCAGGGCCAGTTCGTGGCCGATCGCGGCGAGCTCCGGCCTGTGCGTGAAGGCCGTGGCGAGAGCCTGGGCGTAGTCGGGCGCCGCCGCCAGGGAGTCGGCCGGCGCGAGCGTGCCGACAGCCTCCACCTCGGCGTCCAGCGCCAGGGCGAACCGCAGCCGATCGCGCGCCGTCCGCACGGCGTGGTCGGCCTTGATCGCGACTGGATTCGCATTCTGCACGGCGACCCGGGCGGCGAGGACGTCGTAGTCGGTCGCCGTGCCCGCGTCGTACTTGCGCTGGGCCTGGTCCAGATGCGCCCTCTTCAGCTGGAGGTTGCGCGCCGCGATGGCCGCGAGCTCGCGCGCGAGCAGGACGTCGCAATACGCCTCCGTCGCCTCGCGGATCGCCGCCTGGCGGACCGTCTCGAGCTGATTCTCCGCACCCCGGATGCCCTCGCGAGCGGCGTGGATCGCCGCGCCGACCTGGCCCCAAGTGAACAGCGCCTGCGAGAGCGTCACGTCGGCGGCGAGTACGTCCTGCTGCGGCGGGAAGAATCCGCCGAACAGCGCCTGCTGGCTCTCATCACGCTGGCGCGTCAGCGATCCGTTCAGACCGATGTGCGGCAACGCGCCGGCCCGCTCCTGGACGTACCTCCCGTGCACCCACTCGCAGTACTCCTGTGCCCGCTGGACGTCCCGGTTGCGCTCGGTCGCCAAGGTGACCACCTCGCCGAGCGACAATGCGAGCACGTCCGACTCGACGGCCGCCTGCGCGCGCGCTGTCGCGGGCGCCAGGGCTGCGACGGCGAGCAGCAGCACGCCGGCGATCGGGTCGACTCTCGCCGGGGTAGGCGCGGTCTGCGCGACCGCGCGAGCGCGCTTGCGGCGCGTCGCCAGGTCGTCGAAGAGCGAGTAGACGACCGGAACGACGATCAGCGTGAGCATCGTGGACGTGATGAGGCCGCCGATCACGGCGCGGCCCATCGGCGCGCGCATCTCGGCCCCCGAGCCGAGCGCCAGAGCGGTCGGCAGCATGCCGAAGATCATCGCCAGGGTGGTCATCATGATGGGCCGCAGACGGGTCCGGCCCGCCTCGATCAGCGCCGAGCGCTGATCGAGGCCGCGCCCGCGCAGGGTCTTCGTGTAGTCGATGAGCAGGATCGCGTTCTTGGTCACGAGGCCCATGAGCATGATCAGGCCGATGAGCGAGATGATGCTCAGGCGGTCGCCCGTGGCGACCAGCATCGCCGCCATGCCGACGATCGCGAGCGGCAGCGAGAGCATGATCGACAGGGGGTCGACGAAAGACTCGAACTGCGCCGCGAGGATCAGGTAGACCATGATGATGGCGAGCAGGAGCGCTTCGGCCATGTAGCCGAACGATTCCCGCATGATCTCCGTGTCGCCCGACAGCACGACGCGGTAGCCGGGCGCCAGCGCGAGCCGCTCCGCCGCCTCGGCCACTCGCTCGCCCGCCGTACCGAGCGCCAGGCCGTCGAGGTTGGCGGTGACCATCACCTCGCGCGACAGGTCCTGCCGGTCGATCTGGGACGGCGTCGTGCTGACCTCGTGGCTCACGAGGTCGCCGAGCGGCACCAGCGCCGACCGCCCGCCGCCCCCGTCCCCGGACAGCCGCAGCGCTTCGACCTGCGCGATGTCGGCGCGCAGGGACTCCGGCAGACGCACGCGCACCGGCACGGCGTCGCCGTCCGCCTCCTCGTAGGTCGTCACGGCTTGCCCGCCGAGCAGGACGGAGACGGTGCGCACGATGTCGCCGCTGTTCAGTCCGACGTCCGCGGCGCGCTCGCGGTCCACGACCAGGCGGTACTCCGGCGTGTCCGTGTCGAGCGACGTCTCGAGATCGACGATTCCCGGCACCTCGTACAGCGCGTCGCGGAGGTTCGCGGCGTACGCTTTGAGCATGGCGAGATCCTCGCCCCGGACGCCGATCTGCAGCGGCTTCTGCTGGTCCATCGCCTCGGCGCCGGTGATGGCGGACTTGATGCCCGGCACCAGCGCAAGACGCGCGCGGACCTCTCGGGCGACCTCGTCCTGGCTGCGGTCGCGCTCTGCTCGGTCCACGAGGTCGACGAAGATGCCGCCGTCGCGCACGGTGCCGTCGTCGCCGGCGCCGATCGTGGCGTACGTGCTCGCGACCTCGGGCAGTTCGCGGATCTCCTCGAGGACGGCGCGCAGGCGGCTTTCGGTCTCCGCGAGCGACGCATCCGGCGCCGAGACGACCCCGACGTAGAATTCGCCCTGGTCGGACCGCGGCAAGAACTCCTACTCGAGACTCCCGAAGACGGCCAGGCCGGCGACGAAAGCCAGGACGGCGATCGCGACCGTGGTCTTGCGGTGGGCGAGCGCCCAGCCGATGAGGCTGCGATACCGGTCGGCCAACGCGTCGAACCAGGCGTTGAAGCGGTCGAGTGCGCGCGCGAGGCGGTGGCGTCTGCCCGACCGCGCCACGTCGGGGTCGTACCACCGGGACGAGAGCATGGGGTCGAGGGTGAACGACACGAACAGCGAGACCGCGACGGCAAACGCCACGGTGATGCCGAAGTCGCGGAAGAAGCGGCCGACGACCCCCTTCATGAACGCGACCGGCACGAAGACCGCGATGATCGACAGCGTGGTCGCCAGCACCGCGAGCCCGATCTCGGCGGTGCCGTTGCGCGCCGCCGAGTGGTGATCGTCGCCGCGCTCGAGATGGCGGACGATGTTCTCGCGCACCACGATCGCGTCGTCGATCAGGAGGCCGATCGACAGCGACAGCGCCATCAAGGTCATCGTGTTGAGCGACATCCCCGCGAAGTGCATCACGATGAACGACGAGATCACCGCGATCGGCAGCGTGAGCCCGGTGATCACCGTGGAACGCCAGGAGTTGAGGAAGCAGAACACGATCAGGATCGTCAGCAGCGCGCCGATCACGAGCGTCTCCTGCACGTCGCGCACCGCCTCGCGGATCGCGATGGATCCGTCGCGCACGATCTCCACCTGCACGCCCGCCGGCAGGTCGCCGCGAAGCGCCGCCAGCTCGCGGCGTACGGCGTCGACGACAGCGACCGTGTTGGCGCCGCTCTGCTTGACGATGTCGAGCGCGATCGCCGGCTGCCCGTCGACCAGGGCCAGAGTACGCTGCTCCTCGACGCCGTCGACGATGCGGGCCACATCCCCCAGCGCCACCGGTCGGCCGTCGATGTCCGCCACCACCAGACTCGCGTAGTCCTCGACCGCCGCGGGTTTGCCCGCCACGCGCACCGAGCTTTCCGCCAGGCCTCGATTGAGCCGCCCGACGGGGGCGTTCACGTTCTCCGCCCGCAGGCCGGCGATGACGTCGTCCACGCCGAGGTCCAGGGCCAGCAGGCGTTCGGGCTGGATCTCGACCGCGACCTCGCGAAATGCCGTCCCGACGAGGTCGACCTTGCCGACACCCTCGATGTTCTCGACGCGGCGCTGGACCAGCTTCTCCGCGAGGTCCGTCAGCTCGCGCGGCGCCAGCTCGGCGGCCCGCACGGCGAGCGAGACGACGGGCATCGACGAGAAGTCGATCTTCTCGACGACGGGTTCGGCGATCTCCGCCGGCAACTCGTCACGGATCGCGCCGATCTTGACGCGCGCCTCCTGGACCGCCTCGGCGACGTCGATTTCCAGCGCGAACTCGATCCACACGGTCGAGATGCTCTCGCGGGACACCGACCCGACGTGGCGGACGCCGGAGATCGGGTTGACGGCTTCCTCGATGCGCTTGCTCACCTCGCGCTCGACCGTCTCGGGCGCGGCCCCGGGGAAGGCGGTGATCACCGTGATGTAGGGGATCTCGACGTCCGGCCACATGTCGATCGCCAGGCGGCGGTACGAGAAGAGGCCGAGGGTCACGAGGGCGAGCATCAGCACGGCGGCGAAGACCGGCCGCTTGATCGACAGGTTCGACAGGAACATGGCTCAGTCCTCCGTCCCGCCGGCGATCGTGACCCGGTCGCCGTCCCGCAGGTTGAACGCGCCGCGCGTGACGACGCGATCGCCGGCGCGCAACCCCGCTGTGACCTCGACGAGGCCATCGACCACCACGCCCACCTCGACCGGCCGCCGCCGGGCGACCGAATCGGCGACGACGAAGACATCCGCCCGTCCGGCCGCGACGTTCCATCCCTGGAGAGCGACCAGCGGCACCCTCAGCACGCCGCGGCGCACGCCGACCTCGACCTGACCGCTGACGAACAGGCCGCCGCGCAGCGCGCCGCCGGCGTTGGCGACCTCGGCGATGAGCTGTAGGGTGCGGCTGGTCTCGTCAATGGTCGGGTTGATGTGCGCGACCTTGCCCGTGAAGATCTGGTCCGGCACGGCCTCGGTGGTGAACTGGACGTTTTGACCGACGGCGAGCCGCGAGCTCCGGCTCGCCGGAACGGTGACCGTCAGATCGAGCAGGCGGTTGTCGACGATGCGGAACAGCGGCGGCGCGCCCATGGTCTCGACGTAGTCGCCGACATTGACGCCGCGGTAGGCCACGACGCCGTCGATCGGCGCCCGCAGCACGGCCTTGTCGCTGCGGCTCCGGGCGTAGTCGAGCTGCGCGCGAGCAGCCGCGGTCACGGCCGCCGCCGCCTCGCGCTCGGTCCGCGCGTCGTCGAGATTCTGCTGCGTGGCGAGGCCGGCCGCGCGTAGGCGCTCGCCGCGGTCGAGCTCCCGGGCGGCGCGCGCCTCGCCGGCCTCGGCGCGGGCGAGCTCGGCCTTCGCGAGGGCCAGTGACGCCTCCGTCTCGCGCGGGTCGATCCGGGCCAGCACCTCGCCGCGCTCGACTGCCACCCACTCGGTGACCGGGACCTCCGTGACGGTTCCGGATACCTCCGAGCGCACGTCGGCCTGGCGCTTCGGCGCGAGCGACCCGACCACCGGCACCGTCTCGACCAGCGAGTCCGGCGTCGCGGTCACGACCTCGACGGCGACAGCCGGCCGTCCGCTCGACCGCCCGGCCGCGGTCCCCTCCGCCTCCCGCCCGCAACCGGCGAGCGCCAGCAATCCGACCAGACCCCACATCGCGAGCTGCATCGTCTTCATCACGCTCCTCCTTCGCCGGCACGCATGCCGTCGAGCACGATCGTCAGCACCTGGCGGACGTCCTGGGTCGCGAGGGCGCCGGCGCAGGGAGGCGGCGCGTGCTCGGCGGCGGCGACGGCGGCGGTGTCGCACACGAGGAAGGCCCCGAGCAGCGCGGCGTGCATGGGCACGACGTCCCCGTCGCGAAATTCTCCCGTCCGGACGCCGTCGACGACGAGGTCGCGCAGGAATCGGTTGAACTCGCCGTAGAGCGGATCGAAGTCGACCGCGGGCGCGCCCTCGCGCGGGCCGTAGTAGACCGCGTCGAAGACACGCACGACGTCGGCGTGCGCGCACACCAGCTCGATGACCCGCTCGCCGAGCAGGAGGATGCGCTCGGTCGCCGTTCCACCGCTCGCGCGGACGGACGCGAGGACCTCGCGGTGGGCTGCGACCGCCAGTTCCACCAGAGCGTGGAACAGACCTTCCTTGCTCCCGAACCAGTAGTAGAGAACCGGCTTGGTCACTCCGGCCGCTTCGACGATCTCGCGCACCGACGTCGCGTGGTAGCCCTTGCGCGCGAAGAGCGCGATCGCGGCCGCCAGGAGAAGGTCCCTCGCGTCGGAATTGGACTGCATTTTCATACGTATCCTTGATGATCCAGCGTTTACCGATCGGTTTTTACTACCGGTAGGTATTGTAAATTTCGAGAATCGATAAGTCAAATATCAACTCGACGGGGGAGTCGGGCGTGCGACCGGCTGCGGAACGCAGAACGCGCCGGCGAACCGGATCGACGCCGGGGTTCAGTACCGGCGGTCCAGTTCCGCGGACAGCTTGTTGGCGACGGGGATCTCGTATCCGAACCGGTCGGAACAGAGGGCGAACGTCGCGTAGTACACGGCGAGCCAGCGATAGTCCAGTACGGCGCGGGAGAACCGGCCCCCATCCTTCAGGATCTTCCCCGCGACCCGGCGGTAGATCCGGCTCATCTCGCGCCGGCCCTGCCAGTCGCCGCGCCACTGCTGCCGCAGCTCCGGGCGGGGCGGGTGCGGTCCGGGGAGGTGCCCGGGGTACACCTGCCACGGGACCCCGTCCGCGCGCACGCCGAACCGGCCGATCCAGTCGTTGTAGAAGCCGTGCCGGACGAACCATTCGGTCGGCAGGCTGATGATCGTCTCGACGAGCTTGGCGTCGAAGAACGGGGTCACCAGTTCGACGCGGCTCCGGTCGGCCTGCTCGTGGTGCCAGTAGAGGTGGCGGGCCTGGTTGTTGAGCAGATGGTACAGGTAGAGGCGCCGCGCGGGCCGGGGGCAAGCGATGGCGTCGATCTCGGCGGCGATCTCGGCATGCGCCTTCTCGCGGAACGCGGCGGACCGCGAACCGCGCACGATCCGGCTGCCGGAGCCGCGGCAGACGTCGCGAACCGCTTCCAGTCCGATCGGCGCCGCGGCAAACGCCCGCACCCTGTCGTCGGTCAGGTAGACGTGGCCCATGAGCACGCTGCCGCCGTCCCCCGACCACAGCAGGCGCCCGGCGGACCCCGGCCGGCCGTCGCTGCGCGGGAAGGCGACGCTCGCCCGGCGCGCGTAATTCGCGAAGGTCTCCATCGTGTAGCGCAGGCTCTCGACGGGGTCGCGCAGATCCGTCCGGTGCGCCGTGCCGAGGTGGCGGGCGATTTCCTCGCCGAGCACGTGGTCGGCGCTGCCGGGGTACGAGCTGTTGAACGTGTTCACCCTCCGGCCGGCATCGAGGAGACCGGCGACCACCGCGCGCGAATCCAGCCCCCCGGAGAGGAACGCGTCGGCGACGGGCGTGTACGAGCGCCGGCGGATCCCGTGCAGGAACCTCTCGTATACGGTATTCACCGCCTCGTCCCGGCTCGCGGACGACGCTGTAATTCCAGACCAATCATGGTATTGCGAGAGGTCGCACCGGTTGCGAACCACGCGCAGCATCTGCCCGGGACGCATCAGGCGGATCTCGGCGAACAGGGTCCGGTCGCCGAGCGGTTGCCCCGCCACGATCGTCTCGCGGAGCGCCCGGCCGTCGACCGTCAGTCCGTCCAGCAATGCGTCCCGCAGGGCGCGGAAGCTCGTCGCGAAGCAGAGCAGATCGCCGCGTCGCGCCCAGTAGATCGGTCGCGACCCGAACTTGTCCGCGGCGAGGAGCGATCCGCCGTCCGCGACGACGACGAGCGCGAAGGTCCCGGTCGTCGCGGCGAGCGCCCCCGCGGGATCTCGAGCGAGGTGATCGGCGAAGAGGTCGACGCCCGCCTGCCGGCTCGCCGCGTCGCCATATGCGGGATCGCCGCAGACGACGATGTAGCGGCCGTCGCCGTCGCGCACGGCGGGGCCGTCCGCCCAGGCGTCGAGGTCGAAGGAGTGGACGACCGCGCGGTCCGTCGCCCCGGTGCGGATGGCCTCGCCAGGATGTCGCGACAGGCCCGACCGCAGCGACGCGCTGATCGCCGCCGCCGCCGCCAGGGCCTCGGGCTCGAGCGCGACGATCCCCGCGAACGCCGTCATGGTTCCCCCGGGCGCGTCAGACGCCGCCCTCGCGGCAAGCCGCCACGAGATCGGTCACCGTCGCCGACGCGATCCCCACGCAGGTGTCCGCCGCTCCGTACACCACCAGGACCTGGCTCTCGGGCGACAGCGTGCCGTCCTCGCGCGGCGGGCTGGTCAACAGCCCGGTCGGGAACACGACGTTCGGCACCTGCCCCATCAGCTCCCAGGGCTCGCGCGGTTCGAGGATGTTGTCGCGCGTGCGGCCAAGCACCTTGCCCGGATCCGCGAGGTCGAGCAGGGCGGCGCCGGCCTGATAGATGGCGCCGCCGAGATGGGTCGCGACGCCGTGGTAGACGAGGAGCCAGCCGTCGCTGGTCTTGACGGGCGGCGGGCCGGCGCCGACGAGCTCGTCCCAGTAGTGCCAGCGGCCGCTCAGGAGCGGGCCGACCGTGGCCCAGTGCAGCAGGTCGTCAGACGCGCGCAGTTCGATCACGTCGCCGCTCGCCGTCCCGACCGCCGGCTTGACGGTGTTGGGCCGCTCGAGCAGCAGGTACTTCCCGCCGACCTTCTCCGGGAAGAGCACCCCGTTGCGGGCGTCGCGGTTGCCGGTGACCGCCAGCAACTCGAGCTTCGTGAAGTCGTCCGTGGTGAAGATGCCGACGCGACTGCCGCGATCGAGGTCGATCGCGCAGACCACGTACCAATGCCCCTCGAGGCGGGTGATGCGGGGGTCGTAGACGTGATGGACCGGCCCGCCGAGCTTCTCGAGGCCGGCGATCTCCACGATCTGCCGCTCGACCTCGCAGCCGCTCTGGTCGCAGCCGAAGGCGCGCATGAAAAAGGTGTGCCGGCCGCGGCTCTGCACCCGCAAGAGCAGCATCGGCCGCCCGTCCTTCAAACGGCAGGCGCCGGGATTGAAGACGCTCGTGGGGTCGACGAGCAGCGGGGGAACGTCGGGAATGTCCTCGCGGGTGAGCAGCGGTCCGTCCTGGCGGCGGCGCAGGACCATGGCGACACCTCCGGGGCCTGGGGCCGTCATCGTAGCACGCCTGGCTGAACACGCAAGGTCCTTCGGCCGCACCGCGGCTTGGCAGGCGACCAGCCGTGGTCTACGATGAACGGGGATGTTCTTGTGACGGCAGGGGCGGTGATGCGTTCAAGATGGTTGGCGGCCCGTTGGTCGGCGCCCGATCACGACAGCGGCGACCAGGAACGACCCGCGGATCGGGACCTGGTGCTCGCGTTCCAGCGCGATCCCCAGGGGCCGGCTGGTCGCGCGGCGGTCGCACGGCTTCTCGAACGCTACCGCCGGCGGGTGCTCTGGTGGTGCCTGGGAGTGGTGAGGGACCAGGAGACTGCGCGGGACCTGGCGCAGGACGTTCTGGTGAGCGCGTATCGCAAGCTGCCCGAGTACCGTGACCAGAGCCAGTTCGGCGCCTGGCTGTTCATGATCGCGCGGAATCGGTGCCTGAGCGAGCTGCGCCGCCGCCGGGTGCCGCTGGCCGACGAGGCGGTGCTCGAGTTCCTGGTCGACGCGGGTCCGCGTCCGGACGAGGTCCTGGAGCGCAAGCTGCTGGGGCAAGCCCTGGAGGATCTCGTCCGGTCGACGCTGACCACGGTGGAGCAGGACGCGCTCTGGTTGCGCTGCTACGAGGGGCTGCCGGTCGAGACGATCACGCGGCGCCTGGACATCCAGGAGGCCACCGGCGCACGGGCGGTGCTCCAGCGGGCACGACGCAAGCTGCGGGCGGCGCTGGATGGCGGCAAAGGAGATTCGCGGTGAAGCGAAGGTGTTTCGATCCGCAGGAATTCCCGGCGATCCTCGCACTGCCTCCCGCCGATCCGCGGCGCCGACACCTCGAGACCTGCCTGCACTGCCGCGCTCTCCTGCACGCCTACACGGAGTTCATGGATCCCTCCGATCCCGAAGCGTTCGGGGACCTCGCCGCGGTCGACGCCGAGCTAGCGAACCGTCTTGCCGCGATCGTCGAGGGCGGTGTGCCGGCGCCGCGGGCCGATGCGCCGACCGGTCGCGCCTGGTCTTGCCGGCCGCGCGCCGTTCTCGCCGTTGCGGTCGTGCTCGCGGTCTGCGCAGGGATCTTCCTCGCGCGCGACGCCGTGTTGCTGCGGGACTCGCGTCTGCCGGCCGGGAGCGCCGGCCTCGAGCGTGGCGGGTCCGACGGGTCCGACGGGTCCGACGGGCAGGTCGAGACCGGATGGACCCGTGACGGCGATCTCTGGCGGCTCAGCTGGCCCGCGGTCGCCGGCGCGGAATCGACCGTTGTCGTGTTCTACGACGGCGGTCTGCACGAGGTCGGCCGGTCGACCGCGACCGCGACCGCGCCGCGCGTCCTCGCGCGGGACGCGGTGCCCGCCGGGGCGGAGTACCTGCAGTTGCTCTTCGTGGCCGCCGGCGACACCGTGGCCCGCAGCGCCATCCTGGCCGCGCGGCCTGGCGGATCGTGACGCCGTGGGCCGGCCGGGCCGCCTCCGCGTCGCTCTGTTCGGGCTGATCGTGAGCGCGCCGGTTGCCGCGACCGGCGCGATTCCCGCCCACCAGGCAACGCTCGACTCCCTCGCCGCCTGGCACGCGGCGAGCCGGCCGGACCGCGTGGACAGCCTCGCGACGGCAGCGATCGCCGGCGCGCGCCAGACGGGCACGGACCGAGACCTAGCCGCGCTCCTGCTCGCCCGCGGTCGCACGCGGGCGGCGTTCGGACTCGCCCGCCAGGCCGAGCCCGACCTGCGCGAGGCGCTCGCCCTGGCGGTCGCGACCAGCGACGCGATGGCGCGTTTGGACGCGCTGCGCTGGCTGTCCGTCGCGCTCGGCCAGCAGGGACGCGCGGCCGAGGCGCTTCGCGGTTACCGCGACCTCGAGGCGCTCGCCGTGGCGGCCGGCGACTCGGTCCATCTGGGGTGGGCATGGGTCGGTCGCGCGTTCGAGCACTACGGGTCCGGCGATCCGGACTCGGCGATCGCACTCTACGGACGCGCGGCCGGCGTGCTCGATCGCTCGGGCATCGCGAAGGGCGCGATCTGGGCGTGGAACGGGCAGGCGCTCGCGTTGCGCAAGGCCGGCCGGTTCCCGGAAGCGGCGGCCGGATTCCGGCGGGCGCTCGCGGCGGCGCGCGCCAACCAGGACGGCCTGAACGAGGCCATGGCGCTGGCCCATCTCGGGCGCCTCGAGCTGCACTACGGCGACCCGGGCCAGGCCGAGCGCATGCTGCAGCACGCGGTGGAGATCCACGAGAGGCTCCGGCATGCGAGGGAGGTCCTGCTGCCGCGTATCGACATCGCGGTGGCGCGCATCCTGCAGGGTCGACCCGTGGCCGCGGCGGCATTGCTCGATTCCGTGGTGGTCGCGGCGCGTGACCAAGGCCTCGCGGACCTCGAGATCCTGGCGGCGAACCAGCTCGCCGACGTGCTGCTCGCCGAGGATCGTCCCGGCGCCGCGGCGGCGCTGTGCCGCCGGAGCCTCGCGAGGGCTCGGGACGTCTCGACCCTGTCGCTGACCGAGACCACCCTGCGGCTCGCGCAGGCCCTGGCCGATCGCGACAGCTCGGCCGCCGCCCTGGCCGTGCTCGACGCGGTGGCGGAGCGCGGCTCGGGCGCCGAGTCGTTGCGGCAAGGGACGGCTGCGGCGCGGGGCCAGCTGTTGCTGTCGCTCGGGCGACCGGACGAAGCGCTCGTCGCGACCGGATCGGCGGGTTCGTCGGGCGCCGCCGCCGATGGCGCCGCCCTGCGGATTCCAGTCCTGACCGTTCGTGGTCGCGCGTGGCTGGCGTGCGGTCGGCCGGATTCCGCGCGCGCGGCGTTCGCCGAGGCGGTCGCCCTGTGGGAAGCCGCACGCTCGTTGCCCGAGGATCCGCAATGGCGCGAACGGCGGAGCGCCGATGCCGGCGAGCTGTTCGCTCACGCGGTCGCGGCCGAGCTCGCCAGACCGGCCGGCGAGCCGGAAGCGTTCACGCTGCTGCAGCGGTACAAGGGGCGTACGCTGCGCGAGCGGATGGTGGGGCCGGGGCGGCGCCTGCCCGATTCGACGCTGGCGCCGAGCCTCGGCGGATTGCGCCGCGACGTGCTCACCGCGGGCGAGGTGCTGCTCGACGTCGTGCAGGGCCGCGAACGAGGTCTCCTGGTCTGCGTGACGGTCGATACGACCCTGACCTGCGACCTCGCCGGCAGCCGCACCGCGCTGCCGATCGTGCGACGGCTGGAGGACGCCCTGGCGAGCCGGGCGGTGACCGACCCGGCCCCGGCCCGCGACCTCGCGCTCGCGCTGCTTGCGGATCTCTCGCCTGCCGTCCGGGCGCAGCTCGCCGCGGCGCGCCGGCTCTACTGGTGCCCCGATGGAGGCTACCACCGGTTGCCGCTCGCGCTCCTGACGGGCGACGGCGGACTCCTCGCCGCGGACTGCGCGCTGGTCACCTTGCCGGCGGCCAGCGTGCTGGCGCAACTGAGGACCTCGGTCGCGTCCTCGCCGTCGCCGGCGGTGCTGGCCGTGCACGGCCAGGATCCGGGCGGCCCGGGACCGCTCCCGGGGGCAGCCGCGGAGACCCGCCGGCTCGCGGCCCGGCTGCGGCACGTGCGCCGGCTGGACGGCGCCTCGCCGGGCGCGCGGGATTCCCTCGCCTGGCGGGACGCGGCGGTGATCCACCTCGCCGCCCATGTGACTCTCGATCCGGAGCAGCCATGGCAGACTCGCGTGGATCTCGGGCCGGGCCCGCGCGGGCGGTTGCGGGCTGCCGACATCGCCCATCAGCCGATCTCCGCGCAGCTCGCCGTGCTGTCGGGCTGTCGCACCGCCGGCACGACGGTGGTCGGCGGCGAGGGACTCCTCGGCCTCGCGTCGGGATTCCTCGCCGCCGGAGCGCCGGCCGTGGTCGCCACCCTCTGGGACGTCGACGATGACGCCGCAGCGCGCTTCGTGGCCGCATTCTACGACGCTCTCGTGACGGGCGAACCGCCGGCGACAGCGCTCGTGCGCGCGCGGGAGCGGTGCCGTCGCCATCCGGCCACGGCGGCGCCCCGTCACTGGGCAGGATTCGTGATCGTCGGCGACGGCAGCCGACCTGTGCCGGTCGAGGCGCGTCGACCGCTGTGGCCGGCGGCCCTGCCGCTGCTGGCGGGCGCGATCTTCCTGTTCGCGAGATTGCGGCGCGCGTGATACCCTCGCGCCGCCGCCAACTTCCCGGTTCGGTCCCTGGCAGGAGCCGATCGATGGACGACGATCGCGACGGCCCGTTCCGACCCTGGCGTTTCTGGGCTACCGCCGGCTGGGGGGCGGCGGTGGCGGCGGCGTTCGTCATCGCTCAGCTCGTGGTGGTCACGATCGTGGCGCTCGCCACGATCGCAAATCACGGCGGCGCCGTGTCGGACTCGCGCGCGGCGGCGGCCGTGGTCCGAGAGCTGGCCGTCCACGGTTCGGTGCTCGGTGCCTGTTCGATCGCCTCGGCGCTGCTCGGCGGTCTGGTCATGCTGGCTGCCGTGCGGTGTTGCCGGAGCGGTACCTGGCGCGAATACCTTGCCTTGCGTCCCGTGAAGGCACCGGCGCTGGTGCTCTGGCTCGCGTCTGGTCTTCTGGCCGGGCTCGCCTTCGACTTCGCGGCGCCGCGGCTCGGCGTCGACGAGGTTCCGGAGTTCATGCGCGAGGCGGTGAGCACCGGCGGCCGCGCGCCGTGGCTCTGGCTCGGGATCGTCGTGGCAGCGCCGCTGTTCGAGGAGGCGTTCTGCCGAGGGTTCCTGCTCACCGGATGGCAGGCGACCTCGCTCGGGCCGTGGGGCGCGGTCGCGCTGATCTCCTTCCTGTGGACCCTGGCGCATCTCCAGTACGGGCCGGTCGAGTTGGCCTGGGTCTTCCTGCTCGGCCTGTTGCTCGGCGCGGCGCGCCTGAAGTCGGGTTCGCTGTGGACGCCGATCGCGATGCACGTGGTCTTGAACCTCGTCGGCGGACTGCAGGCGATGCGGGCGGTGGGGTAGAAGAGGCCGGCGGCCCCGAGCCTGCGGCCACGCAACCGGCGATGATCTCGCGGGTTGAAGCCAACGGCCCTGCCAGCGTATCATTGCGTCCGGACGCCACCCGCGCTCCCGCGACGAACCAGGGGGAGACGACACGGTTTGAATTCGTTCCTCTCGTCTTTCACGACCCGGCTTCGCGAGGACGGATGGCGCTGGCGCCACGTTTCCTCGTTGATCCCGGTGTCGGCGCTGATCGTGGTGCAGGTCTGGCCCGTGCTCGGCTGCCTCGACCGCGCCGTTCTCGCCACGCTGGACGGCGGCGACGCGCTGCTGCAGAGCGGCATCCTCACCTGGACGGCGCGACGGTTCTGGGATCCGGTCGCCTGGATCGGTCTGCCGATCTTCTTCCCGTCGTCCCACGCCCTGCTGAGCATGGACCCGCTGCTCGGCCAGGCGATCCTGGTGGCGCCGGTACTCTACCTTGCCGATCCGACCCCGGCGCTGCTCTACAACCTGGCCGTGATCGCGACGCTCGTCCTGACCGCCGCGACCGGCGCGGCGCTGTGGCTCGCGGGTAGCCAGGGGCAGCGCCCCGGCGCGCGCGCGGCCGGCGCCGGTCTCACCGCCCTGTTCCTGGTCGGCTCGCCCTTCACGACCTGGCAGCTCGGACTTCTCAACCAGATCTCTCCGCCGTGGGTCGTGCTCCTGATGGTGGCGCTCTGGCGCGGCTGGCGTCGGTTCGCGGGGGGAGTCGATGGCCGAGGGTGGTGGTGGCTCGCCTCGGCGTGCCTGGTCTGCCAGGCGGCGTGGGGCTGGTACGGGTTCGCCGACGCGGTTTTCGTGCTCATGACCGGCGCGGTCTGCGGGGCGTGGATCGCGTTCCGCCGGCGCCAGGTGCGCAGGCTCGCGCGGCAGACCGCGCTGCCGGCGCTCGTCGCCGCGGTTCTCGTGCTCGCGATCGCGTGGCCGTACATCCGGCTGCGCACCGAGGTGCCGGAGTACACCCGGGACCTCCAGGCGGTCCAGTACTACAGCACCAGCCTGCACGGGCTCGGCAACCCCGGTCCGCACCGCTGGACGTGGGCCGACCTGGCCGGCGGAGGTGAACCGGCCGCCGAGCGTGCCATGCGCAACACCGACGCCGTCCTGCATCCCGGTTGGCTGACCCTGGCCTGCGCGATCCTGGGCGCCTGGCGCTGGCGGCGGCTGCCGGCTGCCTGGCGGCAATACGGTCTGTTCGTTGCGGCCGTCGGACTGGTCGGCCTGGTGATGTCGTTCGGGGATTCGGGCGGCCTGCCCCCGGGCAGCGATCGCCGGGTGATCCTCCCGTTCGGGATCTTGCGCGAACTGCTGGTGCCGTTCGAGGCATTCCGGGCACCCTCGCGGTTCGTGTACCTGGGAACGATCGCGCTGGCGTGGTGGGCCTGCCTGGGAGTCTACGGTGCACGGCGCGACCCGGCGCCGCGGCGGCGGCGGTGGCTTGTCGCGGCGGTCTGGACGCTGGTCTGGCTGGAGTCCGTGCCGATCGCGATGCTGGCGGTTCCGGTCGGGGTCGACGGGCGCGAGAACCGCTACCCGCTTCCGGACGGCGGCGCGGCGGGCGCCGTGCTCTCGCTGCCGGCGCCGCCGACGGAGGCCGACGAAGAGGCGTTCGATGCGCTCTGGTTGCACCGGGCGCTGGCCACGGGTCGCCCCGTGACCGGCGGCATGTCAGGGTGGGTACCGCCGGTCACGCGACAGTTGCGGGCGCGGCTGGCTGACTGCGAGGCGGGACGCCAGGACCTGTCGGCCCTGTTCGACAGTCTCGTCACCGAGGGCGTGACCGGTGCGGAGCTGGCGGAAGTGGGCGCGCCGCCGCAGCGCGTCGCATTCTGGCGCCGGTCGCTGGCGGATCGCGGGTATCAGGGGATCGCCACCGCTCCCGGCTATCGGTACTACGAGTTGACGCGCTGACGCGCTCGTGCGCGCGCCGACCGCTCAGCCGGCAGGCGCCGATTCCGCCCGCGGCAACGCCTCGGCCACGGTCGCGGCCACTGCCGCCGGACGTCGCCGCGACGCTTTCAGGTATGCGTGAGGGTCGTGGCTCAGCGCCCCGGCGGGCAGCCATTTCCACAGAGGACCCAGGTCCCGTCGCACGATCTCGGCGTAGTATTCGGGGAGCACGTCGCTCCGGCGATCGAGGAACGCGCGCAGGTCGCCGTTGGTGTCGAGTTGCTTCCGCAGCCGGCGGAACTGCTTCAACCGTCCGGACCCCTCGGACGACACTCCCCGCACGAGGTTCAGCCAGCGCGGGATCGCCCCGCGGTTCGCGAGGAACCGCCGTCTCATCGCCCGCCAGGAGAAGGTGTAGTCCGTCAGATCGATCACGCGATCGTAGAATTCGCGCCAGTCGTAGTTGAGCGGACGGACGTTCATCGCGTGGTTGTTGTCCAGGAAGTGGAAAGGGCAGGGGATCACCCGGTCGCTGGACTGCAGCTCCAGGTTCAGGGGCGCGGCACGACCGAACGCGGTCAGGAGCGAGTAGCCGGGAAAGACGCCGGGCGTGAGGTCGATGAACAGCTTCGTGAGCTCGAACGGCGCGCCTCCCTTGTCGCAATCGAGGCCGAGCACGAAGTTCGCCTGCACGTAGGGCACGTGCCCCATGATCATGTTGATCTGATCGGAAACGCGGCGTACCCGATCCTCGGCGGCGACGTTGCCGCACCGCGACTTCTGCCCGAGGTCGAACCAGGATTCGACTCCCGGCAACAGCGCCTTGAACCCGTTTCGCTGCAGTCGTTCGACGTGCGGTTCCGTGAGCAACGTGAGCGAGCTCTCGGCGACGAATTCGATGCTGCCGGGCGGCACGGCGTCCTCGATGGCGTCCAGGCAGTTGTCGAACTGCACACCGAAATTCGGATCGTGCCAGGCAACCCGGGGATGCCGGAGGCGCTGGCGCAGGAAGCGCAAATCGGCCTTGAGGCCGACGAGGGAGAGCGGCTGAAACGGGACCGTCGAGTCGATGCAGAACGGACACGCATAGGGACAGCCGAGGCTGCCGATCAGCGGGACCAGCTTGAGGAACGGCGCCTTCCGCAGCGTCTGCTCGACGAACGGCCACCGTTCAGCGAGACCCGGCAAGGTGGCCGGGTGACGTTCCGCCGAGATGTGCAGGCCCAGCGGGCGATGCCGCGCGCAATCCTGCAGGACGTCCTTGATCAGCGACCGGTCCGTGAAGCCCAGCACGTAGTCGAAGTAGAGCTGCGCGTCCTCGGGATAGCAGCGCGCATGGGGGCCGCCCAGGACCGTGACCGCGCCGCGCGACCGGAACAGGTTGCTCAGGGCGTACGCGAGCTGGGCGGACTGGGTGAACCCGCAGACGAACACCAGATCGCAGTCGTCGGGCAGTTCGCGGGTCAGATCCTCGAGGCCGGTGTAGCAGACGAAATCGACCCGGTGTCCCAGTTCCTGGCACCAGGTCGCGACGACCTGCGGCATGATCGAGGTGAGGTTGGCATGCATGACGCGGGCGTAGAGAGCTCGCGTCGGCGCTTTATGGACGAGGTCGATGACACCGACACGGAGCGCGCGCACCGGACTCCTCGATTCGCCGGATCTCCGCTGCCGATGTGGGTTGATCGACACGATCGGATGGAGAGTCTATGGGTCAAGATAGTCGAACCGCCGCGAACGTGCTATAAGTCCTTTGCGCTGAGAGGATTCGGCGATGAGACCAGGCCGGAAGGAAGCCCGTGAATTTGCCAGCCGTCATCATCGTCGTCGGCTTGAAGTTCCTCCTGCCGGTGCTGTACCTTCGGTTCCCGTTCGCGGCGGGCTGGGCGAACTTCGCGCTCGATTCGCTGGACGGCGACATCCTCGTCCCGGCCGGCCTCGATCTCGGTCTGTACCAGAACCTGGACAAGGCCGCGGACTGGGTCGGCTACCTGTTCATCTTCCTCTGGGGCTGGCGCCGGCCGATCCGCCCCGAATTCGCGGCGACCTTCGCGCTGCGCACGGTGGGGCAGGCGCTGTTCTTCTCCACTCATGACGAGCTGATGCTGTTCTGGTTTCCGAACCTCCTCGAACCGTTGTTCCTGGTCTATGTGACCATCGCGAAGTTCCGCGGCTGGGACCGCGTCCACACGATCTACCGCGCCCGGCGCGGGTGGATCTGGCTCGGCATCCTCGTCTACAAGGCCCAGGACGAGTGGTTCACGCACGTCGCCAACGTGGACCGCACGGACTTCCTCCGGACGTTGCTGGGCTGACGGGCGCCAACTCCTCCGAGAACCCCGAAGAAATACGAATTGACTATGCAATATCGGAATTTGCGCGCCGGGATCCCGCCGCCTATCGTCGAGGCGTCTGCGCAACTCGGGAGGTCCAAGATGTCCGACTCCGGCCACCACTCGGGTGTCCATCCCCAGACACTCGCCGATCGTGTCGAGGCCGACACCGGCCAGTCCGCGTTCCGGTGCTACCAGTGCGGAAAGTGCACCGCCGGCTGTCCCCTCGCCGCGGAGATGGACCTCGCGCCGCACCAGATCCTCCGCCTGCTGCAGCTCGATCTGCCGGACACCGGGCAGGAGGTGCTGGCGTCGGCCGCGATCTGGCTGTGCTTGACCTGCGAGACGTGTGTCAGCCGCTGTCCGCAGGAGGTCGACCTGCCCAGGATCATGGACCGCCTGCGCGACGAGTCGCGCGAGCGCGGCCTTGCACACCCGAAGGCGAAGGATATCCTCGCGTTCCACGACGCGTTCCTCGGCTCGATCGCGAGAAGCGGCCGCCTGCACGAGGTCGGACTCATCGCGGCCTACAAGCTCAAGACCATGCACCTGCTGCAGGACGTGGCGGTGGCGCCCCGGCTCATGGCGCGGGGCAAGCTCGCGCCGCTGCCGCACGGCATCGAGGACAGGGGCGCCGTCGCCCGGATCTTCGCGAAGTGCAGGAGGGAGAAGCCATGAAGCTGGGACTTTTCCCGGGATGCTCGCTGGAGGGTTCCTCGCGGGAGTACCTCGAGTCGCTGACCGCGATCGCGCCGAAGCTCGGGCTCGAGCTCACCGAGGTTCCCGACTGGAACTGCTGCGGCGCCACGGCCGCGCACAGTCTCAACGCCAAGCTCGCCCTCGCGCTGCCGGCGCGGAACCTCGCGCTCGCCGAACGCGCCGGGATCACCGACCTTCTCGTTCCGTGCTCGGCGTGTTACGCGCGCCTCATGGCGACGCATGAGGAGCTGGATCGCGACGAAGAGCGGAAGCGCGAGATCGCGGACATCATCGAGCTGCCGCTCCAGGCCGGGCCGAAGATCGTGAGCATCCTCGACGTCCTGTCGACTGACGGTGTCGCCGGCCGGGTCAGCCGGCCGTTCGCGCACAGGGTTGCCTGCTACTACGGTTGCTATCTCACGCGCCCGCCGAAGCTGAGCACGCTCGCGCGCACCGAGGACCCGCGCGAGATGGACGACCTGGTGCGCGCCGCCGGCGCCGAGCCCGTCGCCTGGGCGTTCAAGACCGAGTGCTGCGGCGCGGGCCTGAGCATCACGCGCACGGACCTCGTGGCCGAGCTCGCCGGCCGAGTCCTCGACGACGCCGAGCGGCGCGGTGCCGAGGCCATCGTGGTCGCCTGCCCGATGTGCCATACCAACCTCGATCTGCGGCGGGACGCCATCGACGCGCACCGCGGCCGGCGTAGCCGCCTCCCGGTGCTCTATCTCACGCAGCTGATAGGCCTTGCGCTCGGCCTCGACGAACGCGCTCTCGGACTGCACCGGCACCACGTCCCGGTGCGTTTCCGCCCCGATCCCCAGCCCACCGTCGCGCAGGAGATCTGATCATGTCGCGCATCGGCGTCTTCATCTGCCACTGCGGCGAGAACATCGGCGCCACGGTCGATACCGCGGCCGTCGCCGCGGCGTCCGCCGACCTGCCGGGCGTCGTGCACAGCGTCGACTACAAGTACATGTGCTCGGACCCGGGCCAGAATCTGATCAAGGACGCCATCCGCGAGAAGAAGCTCTCGGGTGTCGTGGTGGCCGCCTGCTCGCCGCGCATGCACGAACCGACGTTCCGCCGCGCCTGCCAGGAAGTCGGACTCAATCCGTACCTGTGCGAGATGGCGAACCTGCGCGAGCACTGCTCGTGGGTGCACGAGCAGGGCGAAGCGACGACCGAGAAGGCCGCCGACCTGGTGCGCGTGATGGTCGAGAAGGTCAAGCGAAACCGTCCGCTCTACCCGATCAACGTGCCGATCACCAAGACCGCGCTCGTGCTCGGCGGCGGGATCGCCGGGATCCAGGCGGCCCTGGACATCGCCGGCGCTGGGCACCGGGTGATCCTCGTCGAGCGCGAGGCATCGATCGGCGGGCACATGGCCCAGCTATCGGAGACGTTCCCGACGCTCGACTGCTCGCAGTGCATCCTCACGCCGCGCATGGTCGAGGTGGCGCAACACCCGAACATCACGCTGTACACGTACAGCGAGCTGGAAAGGGTCGAGGGATTCATCGGCAATTTCCGGGCGGTGATCCGCAAGAAGGCTCGCTCGGTCGACGAGAGCGCCTGCACCGGCTGCGGCGCCTGCATCCAGAAATGTCCGACCAAGAAGATCCCCAGCGAGTTCAACGCCGACCTCGGACCGCGCACGGCGATCTACGTGCCGTTCCCTCAGGCGGTGCCGAACAAACCGGTCATCGACCGCGATCACTGCACTTACTACCGTACCGGCAAGTGCAAGGTGTGCGAGAAGTTCTGTCCGGCGAACGCCATCCGATTCGACCAAGAGGACCTGCTCGTCGAGGTCGAGGTCGGCGCGATCGTGGTCACCACCGGCTACCAGGTCGCCGGCGCGGCCGAGTTCGGCGAGTACGGATACGGCGAATATCCCGACGTCATCACGGGGCTGCAGTTCGAGCGCCTGGCGTCGGCCTCCGGGCCGACTCAGGGCGTCATCAGGCGCCCGTCGGACGGCAAGGTGCCCGAGACGGTCGTGTTCATCGCATGCGCCGGCTCACGCGACGCGGCGAGGGGGCGCGACTATTGCTCCAAGATCTGCTGCATGTACACGGCCAAGCATGCCATGCTCTATCGCCACAAGGTCCACGAGGGCAACGCCTACGTGTTCTACATGGACATCCGCGCGGGCGGCAAGATGTACGAGGAGTTCGTGCGCCGCGCGATCGAGCAGGACCGCGTCCGCTACGTGCGCGGCCGCGTCTCGCGCATCTTCGAACGCGACGGCAAGCTCGTCGTCAAGGGAACCGACACGCTGCTGGCCGGCCGGCCGGTGGAGATCCAGGCCGACCTCGTCGTGCTCGCCACGGCGATGATCCCGCAGCCGGACGCCGAGACGTTCGCGCAGAAGTTGAAGATCAGCTACGACGAGGACCGGTTCCTCAGCGAGGCGCACCCGAAGCTGCGGCCCGTCGAGATGAACACGGCCGGCATCTACGTCGCGGGCGCCTGCCAGGCGCCGAAGGACATCCCGGAAACTGTGGCGCAGGCTTCGGGCGCGGCCGCGAAAGTCAGCGGTCTGTTCAGCAAGGACGAGCTGTCGCGCGAGCCGGTGGTCGCCGTGGTGAACCGCTGCGCGCCGCCGGACTTCTCGACGTGCGTCGGCTGCTTCCTCTGCGAGTCGGCGTGCCCGTACCAGGCCATCGAACACGAGGAGATCAGGGCGCGCGACGGCAGTGCGATCAAGACCGTGGCGAAGGTGAACCAGGGCGTCTGCCAGGGCTGCGGGACGTGCGTCGCGCTCTGCCGGTCGAAATCCATCGACCTGCAGGGATTCACCAACGAGCAGGTCTTCTCGGAAATCGTGATCCTCTGAGGGGAGGCCGCCTGATGGCCGAGTTCGAACCGAAGATCGTCGCTTTCGTGTGCAACTGGTGCACGTACGCCGGCGCCGACCTGACCGGCACCAGCCGGATCAAGTACTCGCCGAACGTACGCATGATCCGGCTGCCGTGCACCGGCCGCATCGACTTCATGCTGCTCCTGCAGGCGTTCGGCCAGGGTGCGGACGGCATCGTCGTTTCCGGCTGTCATCCGGGCGACTGCCACTACACCTCCGGCAACTTCCACGCGCGACGCCGCTGGATGCTCTTCCGCCGCCTCCTCGAGTTCCTCGGCGTCGACCTCCGCCGGGTCCATTTCGCCTGGGTGTCGGCGGCCGAGGGCGCCAAGTGGGCGGAGCTGGTCAATCAGGTCGTGGAGGATGTGCGCAAGCTCGGTCCCTATCGCGAGTTTCCCCGGCGGCTCGCCGCTGCGGACAGCCGGGCGGAGGTCGCCTGATGGATACCCTGCAGACGTTCGCCAGCGCCAAGCTCGCAGCGGGCGAGGTCAAGATCGTCATCGGCTACCAGGCGGGATCCGACGCGACGCGCGCCCGTCCGGCCTTCGTCAGCGACACCGCCGAGGCGGCGAGCCTGATCTACGACGACCGCTGCCGGCAGAACCTGGCGGTGTACCTGCTCAAGCCCGAGGTGAGGGCGGCAGGCCGGGCGGCCGTGGTCTGCGGCCCGGCGACGCTGCGCACGCTGCTGCAATACGCCGCCGAGAACCGGATCGCGGCCGACGCGGTCGTGGCCATCGCGGTCGATGCGGATGGCACGGTGACCGAGCTCGCCGATCTCGAGGCGGTCGAAACCCACGTGGCGCGGCAGCCGCGCGGGCTCACCCCCGAGCAACAGGCCGAGATCGATCGAATCGACGCCCTGCCGCTCGGCGAGCGCTGGCAGTGGTGGTCGCGGGAGCTGGGGCGGTGCTTCAAGTGCTACGCGTGCCGCGCCGCCTGCCCGCTGTGCTATTGCTCGCGGTGCATCACGGACGTCAACCAGCCGCAGTGGATCCCGGTGGCGGCCGATCCCCTGGGCAATCTCGAGTGGAATGTCGTGCGCGCCATGCACCTGGCGGGCCGCTGCGTCGATTGCGGATCCTGCGCGGAGGCCTGTCCCCAGGGGATCCGCATCGACCTCTTGAACCGCGTCCTCGCGCGCGAAGCGGTCGTGGACTTCGGCGTCGCGGCAGGCGTCTCGAGGCGCAAGGACTACGCGCTGGCATCATTCAAGCCGGATGACAAGGAAGAGTTCATCCGTTGAGGTCGTGAGGGCCATGAGCGAGACCAGGATCCTGAATCGCGCGGCGCTCGGCGAGCTGATCGCGGCGCTCACCGCGGCCGGCCAGCGCGTGCTGGCGCCGGTGGAAGACGACGGGCGCGTCGAGTTCCGCGAGGTCACGGACGCGGACCGTCTCGCGCTCGACTACGTGCAGACCGTCACGTCGGCGAAAGCCGTGGTCTTTCCTCGCTTTGAGCGCATGCTTCGGTTCGCGATGCGCGGCAAGGACGTCACGGTCGAAGAGGTCCCGCCAGCGTCGCCGCCGACCGTCCTTCTCGGCGCTCATCCCTGCGACGCGGCCAGCTTCGCGACGCTGCGCGCCGTCTTCACCTGGGACAGCGGCGATGCGTACTGCGAACCCAAGCTGGCGGCGCTCACGGTCGTCGGCCTGAGCTGCGCGCGGGGCGACGACTTCTGCTTCTGTACGTCGGTCGGCGGCGGACCCGCGGACGCGCGGGGCTGCGACATCCTGCTGAGCGCCCTGGATGAGAAGACCTACCGCGCCGAGATCCTCACCGAGCGCGGCCGGGCGCTGGTCGACCTCGCGCCGGGCGCGTTTCAGCCGGGCGCCGGCGCCAAGCCGCGGCCCGTCGCGGCGATCCTGCCGCGGTTCGCGGCTGCCGAGCTCACCGAGAAGCTGCCGGAGCTGTTCGGCGACGCGAGCGTCTGGCGCCAGCAGTCGCTACGGTGCCTAGGCTGCGGCAGCTGCGCCTATGTATGCCCGACCTGCACCTGCTTCGACATCCAGGACGAGCGCAGCCGCTACGACGCGATGCGCGTGCGCACCTGGGACGCCTGCGGATTCGGGCACTTCACGCTGCACGCGTCGGGCCACAATCCACGGGGCAAGCAGAGCGAGCGCTGGCGCCAGCGCGTGATGCACAAGTTCGCGTACCAGCCGGCGCGTTTGCAGGTCCTCGGCTGCGTGGGCTGCGGACGCTGTTCGCGCTCGTGTCCGGTGGACATGAACCTCGGCGAACACCTCGAGCGGCTGGCCGCGACGGCCGCGGGGAGCGAATGACATGAGCCACGAGTGCGGCAACGGCCACAACCTGTACGTTCCGTATCGCATGCGGGTCGCCAAGGTCACGGCGGAGGCGCCCTCGGTCGTCACGTTCCGCCTCGAGTTCGTCGACCCCGCGGACGCGGAACGGTTCGACTTCCGGGCCGGGCAGTTCGGCGAGTACTCGGTCTACGGCGAGGGCGAGTCGACCTTCTGCATCGCCTCGCCGCCGACCCGCAAGGGCTATATCGAGTGCACGTTTCGGCAAGTCGGCCGCGTCACCACGGCGCTCGCCGACCGCGACGAGGGCGACATCATCGGCTTCCGGGGTCCCTACGGCAACGTGTTCCCGATCGAACAGTGGCGCGGCAAGAAGCTCCTGTTCATCGCCGGCGGCATCGCGCTGCCGCCCATGCGCTGCGTGATCTGGAACTGTCTCGACCTGCGCGACCAGTACGACGACATCACCATCATCTACGGTGCCCGCACGGTCGCCGACCTCGTGTACAAGCACGAGCTGGCGGAATGGGGCGCCCGCCCGGACGTCACGCTCTACACGACGGTCGATCCCGGCGGCCAGACGGCGGACTGGCAGGGCCGCGTTGGTTTCGTGCCGACGGTGCTCGAACAGGCGGCCCCGGCCGCCGCCAACACGATCGCCATCGTCTGCGGGCCGCCGATCATGATCAAGCTCACCATGCCGGTGCTCGCGAGGCTCGGCTTCGAACCCGACCAGATCTTCACGACGCTGGAGAACCGGATGAAGTGCGGGGTCGGCAAGTGCGGCCGCTGCAACGTGGGGCCCGTCTATGTGTGCAAGGATGGACCGGTCTTCACGATGGCGCAGCTCGCTGGACTGCCCGCGGAGTACTAGCGCGCGACGACCTCCAGCGCGAGCACCTTCTCGATGGCCGCGATCAGCTCGGTCGCCTTGATCGGCTTGGCGACGTACCCGTCCATGCCGGCCGCGAGGCAGCGCTCACGATCGGACTGCAGCGCGTGCGCGGTGACGCCGATGATCGGGATGCGCCTGTTCGAGCCCGCTTCGCGAGAGCGCAGCGCTCGCGTCATGTCCAGGCCGTCCATGACCGGCATCTGCACGTCCGAGAGGATGACGTCGAACACCTCGCTCGTCGCGCATTGCAGGCCGGCTTGACCGTGCTCGGCGACGGTCACCCGGCAACCCTGTTTCTGCAGCAGCAGGCGGCCGAACGTCTGGTTCACCGGATTGTCCTCGACCAAGAGCACGTGGATCCCCTCGAGAGTCGCCTGTGGGGCCTGGCCGGCGCTTGCGGTCCGCCGATCAGGTTGCGCTCCGTCCCGCTGCGCCAGCGCCGCGAGGAGCGCGCCCGGCCTGACCGGAACCGTGAGCGTATGCCGGGCTTGGCCGGGATCGTCGACGCCCACCGGCACGAGCGCGATCGGGTGGACGCCGTCGCGCGCGAGAACGCGGTGGAACTCCCGTCGCGTGTCGTCGTCGACGAGCCGCAGCGCCGCCGCCTCGTACAGGACGAACCTCGGCAAGTGGAGCGGGTCGGCGAAGAGGTCGCGGAGGGTGTCGGCGGGGAAAGGGGAGAGCCGGCTCTGGACGCTCCAGCCGAGCGCGGCCAGCTGCGCCACGAGCGCCCGCTGCGCGGCATTCTCGCGGCCGATGACGACGAGCGATTCGCCGTCTCCGCGGGGAGGCTCTTGCGCGCCCGTCACCGGCAGCTCGACGGTGAACTCGAACGTGCTGCCGCGGTCCAGCTCGCTCGCGACTTCCAGGTCGCCGCCCATGAGCCCGACGAGCTGGCGCGAGATCGCGAGGCCCAGTCCCGTGCCGCCGAAGCGGCGCGTCGTCGACGAATCGGCCTGGTAGAATGCCCTGAAGATCGTCCGCCGGGTATCTTCGCTCATGCCGATGCCGGTGTCGGTGACCGCGAAATGGACTGCCGCCGCCGCCGGATCCCCCGCCGGCTCCACCACCAGGGTCACGCTGCCCTCGCGGGTGAACTTCATGGCGTTGCCGACCAGGTTGACCAGCACCTGCCGCAGGCGTCCGGGATCCCCGAGGCGCGCGCGCGCCAGGCGCGGATCGAAGCGACACACGAACTCGAGGTCGCTGCGGGACGCCTCGAGCGCGAAGGTGTCGACGAGGCCGTCGACGAGCTGGACGAGATCCAGCTCGACGCGCTCGAGCTGCAGGCGCCCGGCCTCGACCTTGGAGAAGTCGAGGATGTCGCCGATGATGTGCAGCAAGGCCTCCGCGCTGTCCTTGACGATGACGAGGTTCCGGCGGTGCTCGGGCGGCAGATCGGCGGCCAGGGTCAGCTCGGTCATGCCGATGATGCCGTTCATCGGCGTGCGGATCTCGTGGGACATGTTGGCCAGGAACTGGCTCTTGGCCCGGTTGGCGCTCTCGGCCGCCTCCTTGGCCGATACCAGCTCGGCCGTGCGCTCGGCCACCATGGCCTCGAGGTTACGGCTGTAGGCATCGATGTCCTGGCGCGACTTCTGCAAGCTGCGCGCAAGGTGATTGAATGCGCCGGCGAGTCGCCCCAGCTCGTCGCTCGAGTTCGAATCGACGCGCACGGAAAGGTCGCCGGCGGCCATCCGATCCGTCGCGACCGAGAGCGCCGCGATGGGGCGGACGAGACGGCGCGATAGTACGGCGCCAGCCAGCACGCCCATCACGGCGACGAGGGCGCTCACCAGCAGCGTGAGTTCCCGGTTGCGCGCGATTTCGTCGTGGACCTCGGCGGTGTCGAAGCGCAGGACGAGAGTGCCCAGACGATGGTCGAGGCCCTGGATCGGCGTCGCCACCTGCAGGGCGGCGCCGAGATCCGTGATCGTCGTCGCGGTCGGCACGGACCGCGGACCGGTGAGCAGGCGCTGACCGGCGCGCAGGTTACCGTCGACGTCGGTCACCTGGACGCCGACCAGATCCGGATCGCTGGCAATCCCCGCCAGCGCCTCGTCGAGGCCGCGCTGATCCTCGAATTCGAGCGGAGCGACGAGGTTGTAGGCGAGGACCTCGGCCATGCCGACCGCCTTGCTCGCGAGCGACGCGCGCGCGAGCTGCGTCAGCCTCGGCGGGAAGTAGAAGGCGATCGAGACGGCACCGAAGAGCGACACGGCGACGATCGCGAGGGTGACCTTGCTGCGGATCGACTGACGTGCCAGGCCGCGGCTCATCGATCGACCACCTCGCTGATTTTGAGCACTCGCGCGTCGAGCTGCTGGCCTTCGGCTTCCAGCGCGCCGAGGTTGACGCGCACGACGGGACGTCCGTTCAAGATGCCGAGTCCGACGGCGAGTCCGGCGGACACGTCCTCGGCGATGGCCGCCAGCGTGAGGATGTCGCGCCCACGGGTCTCCTTCTGGATCGCTTCCAGGTACTCGCCGTTGCCCGCCGTCACGTAGAGCACATCGATCTGGGCGCCGGCGAGCAGCGGGGCCAACTCGTCGGGCGGCGACCAGGCGAGAGTCGTGGTGACGAAACGGGCGCCGTTGATCGTCTTGTCGGCGGCGGCGGTCAGGGCTTCGACCATGGCGACGAGGTTGGCCTGCGACGCCGCATCGCCGGGCCGGTGGAGCAGTCCGATCCGCAGGATCGACCGCGGCTGCTCCCAGAGCGTGCGATCGTAGGTCAACAACTTGAAGAAGATCGGCAGCTGGCTCGCCTCGGGAATGTCCTGCGGACGCGCCGCGGCAGAGAGCAGTCCGAGCAGCATCCCCGCCGCGACCAGACGGCGCAGGCCAGGCCGCATCAGCCACGAGCGGCCGGCTCCCCGGGTCGAAATGCTCGACGTCTTCGCCACGTTCATGCCATCCTCGCCGCGGCGTCGCGGCTTCGCCGTCAGAAACCGACCATCAGGGATGCGTAGAGGCGCCGACCTTGCTCGATCGCGAGCGGGTGGTCCCGGTACCGGCGATCGAGGATATTCTCGATCGCGAGCGTGAACCGATGACCGGCGGGCGCGAGGTGGACCTGCCACGCCGTGTCGACCACGAGGCGCTCGTCGCCCGCGACCGTGCCCGTGCCGCCGTAGAGGTCGAGGTTCCATTCCGCCACCGAGCGATACCGTCCCGCGAGCCGCAACTCGTGCTGCCGGCCGAGCCGCAACGTCGCTCGTGCCTGTGCACTGTGCAGAGGCGCCTGGACGATCCGCGCGCCGGTCGCGGCGTCCTCGAGCCAGGTATATGCGTAGAAGCCCGACAGGCGTAAGCCGCCGTCGACGTCGACCTCGCAGGCGAGCTCCCCGCCGGTGGCGTCCCACGAGTTCAGGTTCTGGAACACGATCTCCGAGGGGATGCCGGGATGCGGCGCCGGCGGCGAGGAGAAGTACGCGACGGGCGCGGCCTGGATGAGGTCCTCGAGCTGATTGTGGAAGACGGCGAGGTTCACCAGGGCGCCGGACGTGACCAGACCCTGGTAACCGATCTCGCAGGATCGGATCTCCTCGCTCGCCACGTCCAGATCGCCGCGGACCACGCTGGCCATGCCGGGCGCAAGCTCGGTCTCGGTGCGCCAGTAGGTCTCCAGGTAGGACGGGTCGCGGTACGCCTGGCTGTACGAGAAGCGCAGGGCGTGATCAGCGTGGGGCTTGAAGACGACCCCGCCGCGTGGTGCCGCGTGGCCGCCGACGAGCGGATGATCCTCGTAGCGCACGCCGAGGGACAGCAGCCAGGCGCGACGCGGCGTCCATTCTCCGAGGGCGAACGCCGCGTAGATGTCCTGGGTCACCTTGCCGTCCTGCAGGCTGTACGAGAAGCGCTTGTGCCGGTAGCTGCCGCCCCAGAGGACGAAACTGTCGTCGCTCGGCGCGAAGGAGTGCTGGAACTCGAGGTCGTGGAGGCGACTCTCGATCGCAGCCGTCACGCCGACGAGCGCGACGTCTCGCGGCTCGATGTCCAGAGTCCAGTCGTTCAGGTACCAGCGAGCGACGAGGTTCCCGTGAGTGAAATCCGAACGCAGGAAGTGCGTCTGACCGTCGGCCAGCAGCGTGGTGTTCGTCGGCAGCATTTCCAGCGAGCCGTTGAAATGGCCAGCTTCGCAGCTGACTGTCGTGCGGTCGCCGAGGTCGTACGTGAACCGGCCGCGCGTGCGGACGGCCTCGGCCTCCGGCAGGTCGTGCTCCCAGTCGAGCGACCGGTCCCACGTCGTGGACGCGGACCAGGCCAGCGCCCGCTGTCGCCCCGCCGCGCGCAGGGTGCCCTGGCTCTCGCCCAGGTTCGAGACGAAGGTGCGAGCGCTTGTGCCCGGCTTCTCGTCCGGCGCGAAGGTGAGGATGTTGATCACGCCAGCGAACGCGTTGGCTCCGTACATGGCCGATCCCGGGCCTTTGATGACCTCGATGGCCTTGATGTCCTCGAGCGAGACAGCGAGGGCCTCCCAGACGGTCACGCCGTAGAACTCCTCATACACGGACCGGCCGTCGATGAGGACGAGCATGGCGTTGGACGCGAGCTCGTTGAGACCGCGCGCGGAGACCTCGAAGCTGGAGCTGGAGGACTGGATCACGCTCAGGCCGGCCACCCGATCGAGCAATTCCGGGATGTTGCGGGCGCCGCTGGCGGCGATCTCCTCGGCGGAGATGACGGTGGCCGCCACCGGGGTCTCGCTGATCTTCTGCTCGTGCTTTGCGGCCGTGACGATCGTCTGGTCGAGCAAGGCCTCGAGGTTGAGCTCGGCGAAGTCCTGGTACTCGTCGGCCGCGCCAGCGGCGACCGCCAGCGTCGCGAGAGTCGCGAACATCCCGATCGCGGTCCGGCGGATGGCGTACGGATTCCTGCTAAGGGATAGCACCATGGACCGTGACCTCATCTCGGCACATCGAGGAGCCGACGGTTGACGGACGTCTATGGTTGACGACGTTGTCGACGGTATCGGCAGCCAGGAGAACGGCCTGAACAGCGATTAAAGAAATTGCGGAGGAAGTCGTATGGGGTAATATCGATTTCAACAATCAGAACCATTCAATCACGGGAGACGGCCGGGTGCGTGATCTGCGGCGAAACGCACCCGGCCGATGAAGCTCAGCAGCGCGCCGCGACGGCCTCGGCCATCTGCATCGTCGTGGCCGAGCCTCCCATGTCGTAGGTGCGGACCTTGCCGTCCTTGATGACCGCCGCCACCGCAGCCTCCAGGCGCCTGGCCAGCGAGTCTTCCTGAAGGTAGTCGAGCATCATCTTCGCCGACAGGATCGTCGCCAAGGGGTTCGCCTTGTTCTTCCCGGCGTGTTTCGGCGCCGAGCCGTGCGTCGGCTCGAAGACCGCGACCTTGTCGCCGATGTTGCCGGAGCAGCCGAAACCGAGGCCGCCGACCATCTGGGCGCAGAGGTCCGAGATGATGTCCCCGTAGAGGTTCGGCGCTACGAGCACGTCGTAGTTGAACGGGTTCTTGAGCAGCCACATGGTCATGGCGTCGATGTTGGCGTCGTCGACCTGGATCCCGGGATACTCCCGCGCCACGGCCTTGCCGATCTCCAGGAACATGCCGTCGGTCGCGCGGACCACGTTGGCCTTGTGGACGATCGTGACCTTCTTGCGCCCGTGCCGCTTCGCGAACTCGAACGCGGCGCGGATGATGCGCTCGGAGCCCCTGCGAGTGTTGATCTTGCAGGAGACGGCATACTCGTCGCCCGCAAGTTTGCCGAACGGCGCGAAGTTCTTGGAGAGGGCGCCGAGGGTGTCGCGCAGGGCGTCCGGCACTGGATTGAACTCGACGCCGGCGTACAGGTCCTCCGTGTTCTCGCGGAACATGACGAGGTCGATGCCTTCCTTGAAGTTCAGCGGATTGCCGGCGTAGCCTTTGCACGGCCGCAGGCAGACGTAGAGGTCGAAGAGCTGCCGCATCCGCACGATCGGGGAGCGGTAGACGAGGCCCTTCCCCCGCAGATCGGCGACCAGCTCGGCCTCCGCGGCCTTCACGGGTTTCGAGGTGATCGCTCCGAACATGGCGGCGTCGACGTTCCTCAGGAGGTCGATGGTGCGGGCCGGGAAAGCGTCGCCCTCCTGGCGCCAGAATTCCCAGCCGATGTCGCCGTGGGGGTATTCGGCGTCCAGGCCCAGCCTGTCCAGCACGAGGCGCCCGGCCTCCATCACTTCCACGCCGATGCCGTCGCCCGGCAGCCAGCCGATCCGGTACTTCGCCATCTTGTTCATCCTCCAGCCTGCGGTCCTCGTTTTGGCCGCGGCTTCCGGCCGCGACATCCGGGTTCCAACCGGTCCAAGATAGCATTCCGCAGCATCGCGATCAAAGAGCACGGCCGGCGACGCCGGCAGCCGGCCGGGCGGCCCCGCTAGCGCGCCCGCCGCCAGGCTTGCTCCACCGGTCCCGCGAGGCGGGCGAAGACCTCGTCCTCGGTTCCCTCGCCGCTGATAGCCGTCACGGTCAGGTGCTTCTGGTAGTAGCCGACGAGCGGCAGGCACTTCTGCTCGTGTTCCTCGAGCCGCTTGACGATCGTGGCGGTCTCCAGGTCGTAGCTCATGCGCCGATCCGTCTTGCCGCGCGCGTCGAGGCGTTTGATCAGCTCGAGCATCGAGAGCTGGATGTCCACGACGCACGACACCGACGAACCCATCTTCCGCAGCATGCCGTCGAGGATGTAGGCCTGGACGATGGTACGGGGGAATCCCTTGAAGACGAACCCCAGGGCCTCGGGGTGCTCGCGGAAGCGCCGCTCGATCAGCTTGATGACGATCTCGTCAGGTACGAGGCCGCCCCGGTCGAAGATCGGCTTGACGGCCTGGCCGATCTCCGTTCCGCCATCGATCTCGTTGCGGATCAGCTCGCGCGACGACACGTAGCTCAGGTGGTATTTCGCGGCCAGTCGGCGCGCCTGGGTGCCGCACCCGGCTCCGGGATAGCCGAGCAGGACGACGTTGAAGAGCGCTTTGCGCAGCTCGGCGGCGATCGCGTTCTCGAGATTCTGGTGGATCTCTTCGATCGGTCCGACGCCGGGGATCGAGACGTAGATGCCCTTCTCCCGGTAGAATTCGGCGACCGGCGCGGTCTTCTGGGCGTACTCGCGCAGGCGGAATTCGATGACCTCCGCCGTGTCGTCGGCGCGGCCCGACGTCCTGGCGCGCGCGAGCAGCCGGCGGGTCGCCTCCTCGATCGGGACCTCGAGACTGAGCAGGCAGGTGAGCGAGGTGTGCAGCTTCTGGAGCAAGCCCTCGAGGATGTAGGCCTGGACCAGTGTGCGGGGGAAGCCGTCGAACAGGAAGCCGGACGCGTCGGGATTCTCGTTGATCGTCTTCTCGATGACCTGGACGATCACCTCGTCAGGCACGAGCTCGCCCCGGTCGATGATCGCGCGCGCCTCGCGGCCGAGCGCGGTGTCCGCGGCGATCTCTCGACGCAGGATGTCGCCCGTGGCGATGTAGACCAGGTTGTGCTTCTTCATCAGGAATTCCGACTGGGTGCCCTTGCCGGCTCCCGGCGCTCCGAATAGCGCGATGTTCAGCATCGGCGACCTCTCTGGGGATCGGGTTGAGCGGCGATTAAAACCCCTTGCTGCGCCCGGGGTCAACCGCCGGGCCCGTGGCGACTGGCCGGCCTGTTCGCCGACCGGCAGCGACCATGGCGGATGGTCCGACCGGACGATGGGCCGCCAGT
Source organism: Candidatus Krumholzibacteriota bacterium (assembly GCA_022711765.1). GTDB lineage: Bacteria > Krumholzibacteriota > Krumholzibacteriia > LZORAL124-64-63 > LZORAL124-64-63 > Glo-17. The sequence continues at coordinate 2,063,802 of JAKLEB010000001.1, read as the reverse complement.
GGAAAATGGCCCCTCAGAAATCCTTGGAAGTGCTATGATCAACAAGAAACGTCCGGCCCACCACCCCGGGGGCCGGCGCGAGTGGTCGTTTTCGCCGAATCGTCGCCTGTCCGGACGGAGGTCATCCTATGCGCACTTGTTACCCCACCCGCATTGCCGGCGCCCGCCTGCTCGGCGCGCTGGCTCTCGCGGTCGCCCTCGCCCCGATGTCCGCGTTCGCTGCCTGGATCGACCTCGGCGGCGGCGATCCGCTGGCGGTGGAGCTGCTCGCGAACGACGACGGCCGCATCGTCTACTCGGTCACGGTCGGCGGCTTCGAGGCGACTCCGGTCCTGATCGGCGGCGAGACCTACTACGAGATCACCGTGCCGGGAATCGCCCGGCTCCTGGAGGCCGGATACCCGGCCTTGCCGTCGGTCCGCACGGCGCTCTGCATCCCGGACGACCGCGCCATGTCCGTCACCGTGCTCTCGGCCGACGATGTCGACCTGCCGGACATGCCGGTGGCCCCGTCCAAGGGCAACCTCTCGCGCGCGATCGATCCCGCCAGCGTTCCCTACGTGTTCGCGCCGTTCTACCAGTCTGACCGGACCTGGCCCGACACGGTCGTCATGGGCGAGGATCCCCACATCGTGCGCGACCTGCGCGGGATGGTCGTGGCGGCCAACGTGTTCCAGTACCTGCCCGCCGATCAGATCCTGCGCGTCCACCGGCGCCTGGTCATCGAAGTCGCGGATTCGGGCGGCTCCGGCGCCAACGTCCTGGTTCGCACCAGTCCGTTCACGACCGTCGACCGGCAGTTTGCGCGGCTCTACGAGAGCCACTTCCTGAATGGGTTGCCGTCGCGCTACGTCCCGGTGGAGGAGGACGGCGGTCTGCTGATCGTCGCCTACGACGCGTTCGCGGCGTCGATGCAGCCGCTCGTCGAATGGAAGCTGCAGAAGGGCCTCGACACGCGGTTGGTCACCCTCTCGGAGACCGGCTCGACGTTCTCGCAGATCAAGAGCTACATCGGCAACGCGCTGGCGAGCTGGGCGCCCGCCTATGTCTTGCTGGTGGGCGATCTCGCGCAGATCCCGATCGGCGCCGACTCCGACCCCGAGTATTCGACGCTGCTGGGCAGCGACAGCTATCCCGACCTCTTCGTCGGACGCTTCTCGGCCGAGAACGCTTCCCAGGTCGCCACGCAGGTCCTGCGCACCATCACCTACGAGCGCGACCACGCCGCGGATCTCACCTGGCCGCAGTACGGCACGGGCATCGCGTCCAACCAGGGGCCGGGCGACGACAACGAGTACGACAACCAGCACATGGACGTGATCCGCCAGAAGCTGCTCGCCTACGGCTATCTCGGCGTCGACCAGATCTACGATCCGTCCGGCACGGCGGCCATGGTCACGGCGGCGCTCAACGCCGGGCGCGGCATCGTCAACTACACCGGCCACGGCAGCCAGACAGCCTGGAGCTCGACCGGCTTCAGCAACACGCACGTGGCGGCGTTGACCAACCAGAACAAGCTGCCGTTCATCCTGAGCGTCGCCTGCAACAACGGCACCTTCTCGGGCACTTGCTTCGCCGAGGCGTGGCTGCGCGCCGCCAACGGCGGCGTGCCGACCGGCGCCATCGCCACGTACATGTCCTACATCAGCCAGTCGTGGGATCCGCCCATGTGCGGTCAGGACGCGGCGATCGACCTCCTGGTCGGCGACGAGATGCGCACGATCGGCGGCTTGTGGTTCAACGGCTCCTGCCAGATGATGGACGAGTACGGCACCGCCGGCGTCAACGAGTTCCTCAACTGGACGATCTTCGGCGACCCGTCGCTGGCCGTCCGCACCAAGGCCGCGGCGACGATGACCGTCGCGCACTCGGGCGTGCTCCTGATCGGCATGAACGAGTACAGCGTGGACACCGGGACCCCGGGCGCCCTCTGCGCGCTCTACGGCGACGGCGTGCTCTACGGCACGGCGCTGGCCGACGCCGGCGGTCACGCGACGATCGTCATCGCCGAACCGCCGGCCGACCCCATGGCCCTCACGCTCACGGTGACGGCCTACAACAAGGTCACCGTTCAGGCGCCGGTCGAGGTGCTGCCGCCGGAAGGTCCGTTCCTGGTGTTCGACGGCCTCGCGGTCTGGGATCCGGCCGGCGACGGCGACAACCTCGCGGACGCCGGCGAGACCTTCGACCTCGTCGTCACGCTGGAGAACGTCGGCGTGGATCCGGCAGAGAACCTGACCGCCCAGATCGCGAGCATCGACCGGTACATCGAGATCGTGACCGCCGACGCCACCTATGCGGACATCCCGGCCGGCGCCAGCGCGAGCTGCGACACGCCGTTCACGATCACGGTGCTCGGCGCCGCTCCGGACGGCTACCTCGCCCAGTTGTCCCTGCTCGTGACCGGCAGCAACGGATCGTGGAATCTGCCGTTCACCTTGCCGGTCCAGGCGCCGGTGCTCGCCGCGGGCAATGGCCTCGTCGACGACGACAGCGGCGGCGACGGCAGCGGCACCGCGGATGCCGGCGAGGTCTTCCAGCTCCAGATCGCGCTCCACAACAGCGGCGGTTCGGACGCCACGGCGGTGAGCGGGATCCTCAGCTGCGCCGATCCCAACGTGATCGTCCACGGTTCCGGCGGCAGCTGCTCGCTGGTGGCCGCGGGCCACAACGGGTGGATCGGCACCTTCGACGTCGAGGTGCTCGCGGCCTGTCCCGAGCCGAGCATGCTGACCTTCGCGCTGGCGGTCGCCACCGTCTCGGGCTACCAGGCCGATCTCGAGTTCAACCTGCCAGTGGGCGGCTGGTTCGACGACGTCGAGGTCGATCGCGGCTGGCTCGTCGGCATCGCGGGCGACACGGCGACGTCGGGGCAGTGGGTCCGCGCCGACCCGGTCGGCACGACGTACAACAGCGCGGTTGTCCAGACCGAAGACGACCACACGCCGGCACCGGGGACGATCTGTTTCGTCACCGGCAACGCGGGCGCGGGCGAGGCCGCGGGCGCCGCGGACGTGGACGGCGGCACGACGACCCTGCTGTCGCCGGTCTTCGATCTCTCGAACGCGCTCGGCGCTACCGTCAGCTACTGGCGTTGGTACACGAACAACCTGGGCAACAATCCGGGCGAGGACTGGTGGGACGTGGCGGTCACCAACGACGGGGCGACCTGGGTCGTACTGGAGCACACGCAGGCGTCCGCCGCGACCTGGCAGCAGTTCACGTTTATGCTCGACGCGTACATCGAGCTGACCGACCAGGTGCAGTTGCGCTTCGTCGCGAGCGACGCGAACCTCGGGTCGCTGGTCGAGGCGGCGGTCGACGACTTCCTGCTCGATGCGTACTACGGCGTTTCGACGGCGGTCGGGGATGAACCCGACCTGCCGGGAGTCCTGACGCTCGAACGTTGCTTCCCGAACCCGTTCAACCCGCAGACGCGGATCACGTTCACCGTGCCGCGCGCGAGCGAGGTCGATCTCGCCGTGTACGACGTGTCCGGTCGACGCGTGACCACGCTCGTGACGGGCATGGTCGACACGGGCCGGCACGAGGTCGTCTGGCAGGGCGTCGACGAACGGGGCGGCGTCGTGCCGAGCGGCGTCTACTTCAGCAGGCTGAGCGCGAACGGCGAGTTGCTGACCAGCAAGATGCTGTTGCTGAAGTAATCGACGCCCGTGGGGGCTGGACTCATGGTGCGTACGATCAGGGCCCCGGCGCGAGCCGGGGCCCTTTCGTCGACCGGATGCGGAACCGCGGGTGTCATTTGACCAGCGACATCTTCCGCGTCTGGACGAGGTCCGCGGATTCGAGACGCAGCAGGTACACGCCCGTCGCCACGCTGCGTCCGCCGTCGTCCGTGCCGTTCCACAACTCGGTGTAGCGACCGGCGGCGAGGTGACCGGCCGCCAGCGTGCGGACCAGCCGCCCGTCGACCGCGTAGATCCGCACCGCCACCTGCTGGTCGCGCGCGAGGTCGAAGGACACTGTCGTCGTCGGATTGAACGGATTGGGCGCGTTGGGCAGCAGGGCCGTCGCCGCGGGCAGAACCTCCGCAGGGACTCCGACGGGATACACCGTCGTGAAGGTCCAGACGTGGTCGCTGGCGAGGGGATTGCCGGCGGTGTCGGCGACCGTCGTCGTCAGGCGAGCCTCGTACTCCGTTCCCTCCTGGAGGGGCGCCTGCGGCGTCAGGGTCGCGACGGTCGACGTGGAGTCCACGGCGACCGTCGCGACGATCGCCTCGCCGCCTTCCGGCGTCAGGGTGAAGGTCTCGACCGTCACCGTGGCCGCGTCGAGCGGCTCGCTGAAGGTCGCCGTGACCACGACGCCCACCGGGATCCCGACGGCGCTGGCGACCGGAATGGTGGCCGTCACCGTCGGGGCGGCGGCATCGATGAGCCTCGTGGTGAACGACCAGACGACTTCGGTGACCAGCGGGTTTCCGGCCGTATCGGCGATGACCGTGGTCAAGCGGGCCTCGTAGAGGGTCGCGCTCGAGAGTTGGGCCTGCGGCGTCAGGGTCGCGACCGTCGACGTGGAGTCCACGGCGACCATGGCGACGATCGCCTCGCCGCCCTCCGGCGTCAGGGTGAAGGTCTCGACCGTGACCGTGGCCGCATCGAGCGGCTCGCTGAAGGTCGCCGTGACGACCGCATCGAGCGGAACGCCGGTCGCGCTGTCCGCCGGGGCGGTCGCGATCACCGCCGGCGCCACGGTGTCGAGCGTCGCGGTGGTGAAGGCCCAGACGTGGTCGGCAACGAGGCTGTTGGCCGCGGTGTCCGCGATGGCCGTGGTCAAGCGGGCCTCGTAGAGGGTCGCGCTCGAGAGTTGGGCCTGCGGCGTCAGGGTCGCGACCGTCGACGTGGAGTCCATGGCGACCGTGGCGAGGATCGCCTCGCCGCCCTCCGGCGTCAGGGTGAAGGTCTCGACCGTGACCGTGGCCGCATCGAGCGGCTCGCTGAAGATCGCCGTGACGACCGCGTCGAGCGGGACGCCGGTCGCGCTGTCCGCCGGCGCGGTCGCGATCACTGCCGGCGCGACGGTGTCGGCCGCCACGGTGGTGAAGGTCCAGACATGGTCGGAGGCCAGGCTGTTGGCCGCGGTGTCCGTGATGGCCGTGGTCAAGCGGGCCTCGTAGAGGGTCGCGCCCAGGAGCAGGGCCTGCGGCGTCAGGGTCGCGACGGTCGACGTGGAGTCCACGGCGACCATTGCGACGATCGCCTCGCCGCCCTCCGGCGTCAGGGTGAAGGTCTCGACCGTGACCGTGGCCGCATCGAGCGGCTCGCTGAAGGTCGCCGTGACGACCGCATTGAGCGGAACGCCGGTCGCGCTGTCCGCCGGGGCGGTCGCGATCACCGCCGGCGCCACGGTGTCGAGCGTCGCGGTGGTGAAGGCCCAGACGTGGTCGGCAACGAGGCTGTTGGCCGCGGTGTCCGCGATGGCCGTGGTCAAGCGGGCCTCGTAGAGGGTCGCGCTCGAGAGTTGGGCCTGCGGCGTCAGGGTCGCGACCGTCGACGTGGAGTCCATGGCGACCGTGGCGAGGATCGCCTCGCCGCCCTCCGGCGTCAGGGTGAAGGTCTCGACCGTGACCGTGGCCGCATCGAGCGGCTCGCTGAAGATCGCCGTGACGACCGCGTCGAGCGGGACGCCGGTCGCGCTGTCCGCCGGGGCGGTCGCGATCACCGCCGGCGCCACGGTGTCGAGCGTCGCGGTGGTGAAGGTCCAGACGTGGTCGGAGGCGAGGTTGTTCGCCGCCGTGTCCGCGATGGCGGCGGTCAAGCGGGCCTCGTAGAGGGTCGCGCCCAGGAGCAGGGCCTGCGGCGTCAGGGTCGCGACGGTCGACGTGGAGTCCATGGCGACCGTGGCGAGGATCGCCTCGCCGCCCTCCGGCGTCAGGGTGAAGGTCTCGACCGTCACCGTGGCCGCGTCGAGCGGCTCGCTGAAGGTCGCCGTGACCACGACATCGACCGGGACGCCGGTCGCGCTGTCCGCCGGCGCGGTCGCGATCACCGCCGGCGCCACGGTGTCGAGCGGCGCGGTGGTGAAGGTCCAGACGTGGTCGGTCTCGAGGCTGTTGGCCGCGGTGTCCGCGATGGCCGTGGTCAAGCGGGCCTCGTAGAGGGTCGCGTTCGAGAGCAGGGCCTGCGGCGTCAGGGTCGCGACGGTTGACGTGGAGTCCACGGCGACCATGGCGACGATCGCCTCGCCGCCCTCCGGCGTCAGGGTGAAGGTCTCGACCGTGACCGTGGCCGCATCGAGCGGCTCGCTGAAGGTCGCCGTGACCACGATATCCAGCGGGACGCCGGTCGCGCTGTCCGCCGGCGCGGTCGCGATCACCGCCGGCGCCGTCATGTCAGGGACGGGGTCGCGACTCAGGTGGATCTCGTCGATCACCGGGCTCACGAGGTCGTCGCTCGTCGTGAGGTCGGCTCGATACTGGACGTAACGCCCGGGCGGGCTCGTGATGTCGCCGCCGTCGACCGGCGACCACCCCGACCAGGTCTCATCGGGCGGGAGCGTGTCGCCGCTGCGAGTCGTGAACGCGATCCCGGTCGCGGCCGGCGTCGAGCCGGACCAGTCCAGGTCGATCCAGTTCGCGTCCGGCTCGCCGGCATCGAAGATGGGCGACTTGTAGGTGCCGATCGACTCGGTATACGGCGTCACCCGGATCCAGTCGATGTAGAATGGCGTGTCCGAGTACGCCGACTTGTAGAACGCCGCTCGCATCGGCGTCGTGATGAGCACGTTGGACGCTTCCGCCTCGAGGACGCCGTCGACGAAGTACTGGAGTTGTCCGTGGGCCCAGATGATCTTGAAGACGTGCCACTCGTTGAAGGTGGCGGTCGTTTCCAGCGCGATCGTGTTGTGGTCCCACTCGCGATACCGCGCATAGATCCGTTCGTTGCCCGGCTGGTCGCCGGTCCCGGCCGTGGAGAACCAGGCGTACTGGTTGTTGTTGATCGTGCTCCCGTCGAAACCGACATCGATGAAGCGGCTGCCGGGGACGAACATCGCACGCGCCTCGAGCACGACGCCCGGTCCCCAGGTCTGGTAGGACTCGATGGACGAAAGATCGAACGTCTCGCCATCGCGTTCCTGGACGTCGAGAACGCCGTTCTCGATGATCGGCGCGTAGCCGTCGGGGTTCGTCGCGTGCCACTGCGGATCGAGGGTCGGTTCGCGGAACGAGTCGTAGAGGCGGCTGTCCAGGCGCAGCTGGCCGGCCGCGGCGCTGCTGTCGACCTCGGAGATCGCGAGTCCTCCGAGCTCGCCGGCAGCGAAATCGGTGTCCGTGGTCGCCGTGATCGTCACCGGTGCATCGAGGCGGGTCGTGAACGTCCACACCTCATCCTGGGCGAGCGGATTGCCCGAGAGATCGGTCACGGCCGTGCTCAGCCGGACCTCATAGGTGGTCGCCCAGTCCAGATCGACCGTCGAGTCGAGGATCGCGCGGAATCCCGCGGGATCGTAGCTCACCGTGGCGTCCACGGGCAACCCGCCGAGCGGGGCGACCGTGAAGCTCGTGGCGGTCAGGGTCGCTGGATCGACGGCCTCGCTGAAGGTCGCCGTCACGAGCCGGCGGGCGAGGATGTTCGTGGCGCCGGCCGCGGGTACCGTCGACACGACGGCAAGCGGGATCGTGTCCTGAGCCGCGGTGGTGAAGGTCCAGACGTGATCGGCGGCGAGTGGGTTGGCTTCCAGGTCGGTCACCGCCGTCGTGACACGCGCCTCGTACGTGGTCGCGTAGGCGAGCGGCGCAGCCGGGGTCAGGATCGCCACGTCGCCGATCGAGTCGTAGCTCACGGTCGCCGGGAGAGCGGAGCCGCCGGTCGGGGCGAGGGTGAAGCTCTCCGCCGTCAGGGTCGCCGGGTCGATGGGTTCGTCGAAGCCGGCGAGGATCGACGCGCCGACCACCACGTCGGTCGCGCCGTCCGGCGGGGTAGTGCCGGTCACGGTCGGCGCGGTCACGTCGGGATACGTGTAGGCGACGCTGACCTCGTCGATCACGGGACTCACGGCCGGGTCGGTCGAGCTCATCACCGCGCGGTACTGCAGGTAGCGGCCGGCCGGACTGGTGACGTCGTCGCCGGCGGGCGCCGACCAAGCCGACCAGGTGGTGTCGGGGACGGCCGTCTCGCCGGTGCGCGTCTCGAAGGTCACGGTCGTCGTGTCCGGAGTCGAGCCGGCCCAATCGAGCGCCGTCCACGGCGAAGCGGGCGTGCCGGCATCGAGGACTCGGGACTCGTAGGCGGCGGAGCTCGTCGTGTAGGGCGTCACGCGCACCCAGTCGACGAAGAACGGAGAATCCGAGCCGCCGGTCTTGTAGAACGCGACCCGTTGCGGCAGGGTGATGCTCACGTTCGTGCGCTGGTCGACCATGACGTCGTCCACGTAGTAGGTGACCGTACTGCCGACCCAGACGATCCGGAAGACGTGCCACTCGCCGAAGGTCGTGGACGTGGGGACGTCCACGCTGCTGCCGGCCGCGCTGCGCAGGCTGGTCTTGATGACCGGTACCTGCTGGTTGCCAGTGCCGCGCGTCGAGAAGAACATCCACTGACCGACCGAGGTCGTGGTCGACGTGAAGCCGAGGTTCACGAACGCGCTGCCCGGAAGGAACATCGCCCGCACCTCGCAGACGACACCGTTCTCGAAGGTGGCCCAGGTCTCGAGGCCTGAAGCCTGGTAGTTCGCGTCGTTGCGTTCCTGCACGTCGAGGACACCGTCCTCGATCACCGGCGTGAAGCCGGACGTGGGATAGGTGATGTGCCAGAGAGAGTCGAGGGTCGCCGCGAGGAAGAGGTCGCCCAGGGGCGCGGCGAGGCGGAGCTGTCCGCCGGCGGCGCCGTTGTCGGTCTCGGCGACCATGGCCCCGGCGAGACTGCCACCGGCGAAGTCGGCCGTCGATGTCTCCGTGATCGACGTGACGGCGAGCGCGACGTCGTCATCTGGCGCATCCGCCGACGGTGCGGCGCTCGCAAGCGCGGCGATCACCGTGGCGAGGATCGCGATGAGGATCCCGGCTTTTTGCTGGTGTAGATTGCCGACGCCCTGACGATGATTCGACGCCATGGTGTGTCCCTCTCAGTTCCAGTGGAGCTTGAAGATCGCGCGGTTGGAGTCGGTGGCGGCCTTGGAATCACAAATGGTGAGGAATATCAATGAATAAAATTCCTCCGAATCGCCACCGAATTCTCGATCCCGGCTCACTCGATCGGTCTCGATTCGGGAGCAGCGAATGCGGCCCGGCTCTTGATCGCGCCTGGACAGACGTTCGATCGGTGCGTCCATGCAATAATTATACATCAAAATATCTAACGATTACATAGAATAATTCGGGACGAGTGGCCCCGGGCTCCAAATGAGGACAATTTTCAAATATTATCACGAAATCGATTGGGGCGGCTCGAGATGCAAGCGAACAGCCGGCTCTGCCTCGCGTATGGATGGCAAGCTGCCGGCAATCCCCGCCGCGAAGAACCGGGATTGGTGGCACTGGCCCCGGACCTCGGCACGACCAATGGCGGCTCGAGGATTGGCCGTCCGGACGGGAATCCGTAACGTCAGGCACGCTAGCGCGCGGTGCACGGGGCCGGCGCGATGCCCATTGTCCATGCGGTCCGCCTCCGCGGCGACCGCGACAGCGCGGGAGAGTGGCATGAAACGAGTCCTATTCATCCTCGCCGCGGGCTGCCTCACGTTCGTCCTGACCCTCGCGGCAGCAGCGATCGAGCAGCCCACCGATCCGGAGTTGCAGTCGCCGCCGGCCGACGGCTTGAACTCGCCGGCGCCCCCGAGCGACGACCGCGATGAGGACGTTCAGGGTGCTCTGGGGGATCCTCACGATCTGGGCGGCGGCTTCCGCGATCATGCGAATCCGCCGGTGCAGGTCGAGATCGACGAGATCTCCTTGATCACGCGTTTGATCCTGCTGCTGATGCGGTCGGTCTGAAGCCGGACGCGCGCCGCGGCACACGCCGCCGCACGCCGCACCGGTGGCGATCGGGTGCAACGCCAGGGAAAGCGGACGCCATGGCCGACCTGGACGGACACGATCACGGCACTTCCCGGCGCGAAGGCCTGCCCGGCCAGGCGCTGGCCCAGGAGTTCGAGCGACTGGAATCGGTGGGGGACCTGTACTTCCACGCGGCCGCCTACGCCACTGCTCTCGATTACTACGGACGGATCCTGGCCGACGACGTGATCGGCCGGTTGACCCCGGTCCGCGCGCTCGCCGTCCTGGCCAATGCGGTGAAGGCGTGTCTGCACCTCGGCTGGACCGACCGCGCCGACCGCCTCCTCGCCGTCGCCCGCGGGTACCTCGCGGACGCGCCCGATCTCCCGCCGGAGACGCGGTCGATCGAGCGCGCCTGCTTCCAGGTGCCCGAGGCCGTGCTGCTCATGCAGCGCGCCGGTTACGACGCGGCGATCGAGGTCGCCAGCGAGGCGTTCGCGACCCTCGCCTTCACCGATCGGCACGCCGAGATCGCCGGGCTGCAGCTGACTCTCGGCGCCTGTCATCACTCGCTCGGACGCCTCGCGAAGGCGGAGGAATACTACCTCGACAGCCTCAGCACGTACCGCCGGATCGGCGACGAGATCGGCGAAGCGACCCTCGACAACGCGCTCGCGATGCTCCACAAGGCCGCGTGCCGTTGGAACGAAGCCCTCGCCCTGCTCGACAAGGCGGCGATGCTCGCCAGACGCCATGGGGCGCCGCAGCTCCTCGCCGTATTCGACCTCAACCGCGGCATCGTGCTGGCCAAGGTGGACCGCCTCGACGAGGCCGAACAGGCGCTGGCGAAGAGCCTCGCCTTGAGCCGTCGCCTCGGCGACCGCCTCCGCGAGCCGCGCGCTCTGCTTGCGTTCGGCCGACTCGACCTGCGGCGCGGGCGGCTGGACCAAGCCGAGGAGCGCTTCCGTACGGGTCGGATTCTCGCCGAGCGGGAGGGGATGCGGCGCGACGTCGTCATCGCCGACGAGTCTCTCGGCGACGCGAGTCTCGCGCGCGGGGACCTGGACCAGGCGCTCGCGTTCTACGAGCGCGGGCTCGCGCCGGTCCGGTCTCTCGTTCGCGCCGGCGACCTGGAGACCGAGCTTCTGAGGCGACTTGCCGAGGTGCACCGCCGTCGCGGCGACCTCGCGACTGCGATCGCCGAGGCGCATGCCGCCATCGCGGTCGGCGAAGATTGTGGCGAGCTGTACGAGCTCGGGTTCTGCCACCTGACGCTCGCGGAGGCGCATGCCGCGGCCGCGGACTGGGATCGCGCCGATGGACATTTCCGCGAGGCCCTGGGTCGTTTCAAGGCGCAGTCGCTCGTGCGGGAGTGGGGCGACGCCGCGTGCCGGTATCTCGAGATCCGCCTCGCGAGCGCGGACCGGCCGTGCCTGCTCGCCCTGCGCGGTCTGATGGCGGCGGTCCCGGAGGAGGCCGCGGCTCGTGGTCGTCGCGGTCTGCAACTCGCCGGCCTGTCGGGGCTGACGCGCGTGCAGCTGCGTCTCGGCCACTACGATGACGCGCTGCTGACGGTCTTCGAGTTCGAGCGCGTGGCGCGCGAAGGCGCCGATACGCCGCGGCTTGCCGAGGCGGCGCGCTTGCGGCGACTCGTCGAGGTCGGCCTGCTCGGCATGGTCCGCGCGCACGAGTCGCCAGTGTCGACTCTCGCGGGAGTCCCGGGGCTCTTCCAGGCGGGCGACGGCCGGTTCGCGACCCACCTCGACCGGGTGCTGGCGACCGTGGCGGACCGGACGCGCGCGGCCTGCGGTTTCCTGGCGCTCGCGAGTCCGGCCGACCCGTGCGCGCTGAGGGTCGCGGCTCGCCAGGACCTCGCGGACCACGCGGCCGACCGGCTGCTGCGGTGGTACGCCGAGCGGGCGGACGGCGGCGCGGCCCGGTTGATCTGCAGCCGGGTCGACGCCGGCGGTCCTCCCCTCGACGGCGTTCCGGCGCTCGCCGGACGGCCCGCCGGATGTGTCTTCCTGCCCATCGCGGCGCGCGAGCATCGCCTGGGCCTGCTCTTCCTCGGCCTCGCCGCCGCGGACGCGAGCCGGCCCGCCATCGCGCAGGCGACCCTGGATTTCCTGGTCAACTACCTGGGGGTTCTCGGCATCTTCCTGGCGGAGAAGTCGCGCGGCCGCACCGCGGAGCCGACCGCGATCCGGCACGAGGGGTTCGAGAGCATCCTCACGGCCGATGCGCGCATGCTGGAGATGCTCGCCTTGATCCGCAAGGTGGCGCCGAGCGACCTGACCGTCCTGCTGCGGGGCGAGACCGGCACCGGCAAGGGGATGCTCGCCCAGGCGCTGCACAGGCTGAGCCCGCGCGGCCGGGCGCGATTCCAGTCGATCAACTGCGCCGCCATTCCCGAGACTCTGCTCGAGAGCGAGCTCTTCGGCCACGTTCGCGGCGCTTTCACCGGCGCGGACATCGACAAGAAGGGTCTGCTGCTCGAGGCCGTCGGCGGCACGGTCTTTCTCGACGAAATCGGGAAGATGCCGCTCGCCATGCAGGGCAAGCTCCTGCAGTTCCTCGACACGCGGGTGGTGAGGCCGGTGGGGTCGAACGAGGAGCGCGAGGTCGACGTGCGGATCGTCTGCGCGAGCAAGGCGGACCTGAGCCGGATGGTCGAGAGCGACCGCTTCCTCGAGGACCTCTTCTTCCGTCTGCTCGACTTCCCGCTCGTCGTACCGCCGCTACGGGAACGCCGCGGCGACATCCCGCTTCTCGCGCGTCATTTCGTGCAGACCTACGGCGAGCAACTCGGCGGCGGAATCACGGACGTGCGCCCGGACGTGCTCGAGATCCTCGCCCGGCACGACTGGCCCGGCAACGTCCGCGAGCTGGAGAAGTGCCTGAAACGGGCGCTGGTGCTGGCTCGGGGCGACGACCGCCTGCGGCCGGAGCACCTGCCGCGCGAGCTCGTGCCCTATCTCGCGGCCGGCGGGACCCGGAACGCGGTTCCGTTGCGCGAGACCCTGACCGCGGTGGAAGCGCGGGAGATCGCCCGCGCGCTCCAGGCGGCTGCGGGCAACAAGGCCGCAGCGGCGCGCGCCCTGCGGGTCAGTTACCCCTATCTTCTGAAGAAGAGCCGGCTCTTCGGGCTGGGTTGAGCGGGCCGGCCTGCTGGTCGCGACGAGGCTTCCGGATCGACACGATGGTCGATCCGGAAGCCCTCGCGCGCGCGAGACGACCGCGTCACTCGGTCAGCGGTTCGAGAGTGAGGGGATCCCGCAGCGGCAGCCGGGTCGGCGCCCCGCCGGCCAGGCTCTCGATGGTGACATCGTGTTTGGGATCCCCGAGCAGAGCCTCGTCCACGTCGCCGACCACCAGGAAGGTCATCGCCGCCGGGTCGAGGAGCCGGCGGGCGACGCGCTGCACGTCGGCTGTCGTGACCGCCGCGATGCGGTCGCGGTACTCCCGGTAGTAGCCGGGATCGCGCTGATAGCGGCCGGTCAGCTCTTCCAGGGCGAGCGCGTTCGCGATCGCCCCTGCCGTCTCGAAGCCGGCCGGCAGCGACTCGCTGAGGCTGGCCTTGGCGAGCGCGAGTTCGTCGTCGGTGACCGGCTCGTCGCGGATCCCCGCGATCTCGGCCAGGGCGAGGCTGACCGCGTAGGCGGTCGAGCGCACCTTCGTCTGGAACGTCACCGACCACGCCTCGGGATAGTAGGTCCCGCCGCCGAGCGCCGAGCGGACCGAATAGGCAAGCCCCTCGTCGGACCGGATGCGGTTGACGAGACGAGAGCTGAAGCCTCCGCCGCCGAGGATGTCGTTCAGCACGAGCGCCGCGTACCAGTCCGGATCGTAACGGTCGATCGCCCTGATCCCGAAGGACACGCGCGCCTGGTTGACGTCCTTGTCGACGGCGAACCAGCCGGAGACCGGTTCGTGGGTCGGCGCCGCAGGCGGGCCGGGCGTCTCCGCCACGGTCGGCCAGCCGGCGAACGCCCGGTCGAGGGCCTTCTTCATCGCCTTGGGCTCGAAGTCGCCGCTCACGGCGAGCAGGAAGTTGGCGGGACCGACGTAGCGCCGGTGCAGCGCCGTCAGGTCAGCGCGACCGACGCTCTCGACCGACGCCTGCGTGGTCCAACGCGTCGTCCAGTGGTCCTCGCCGTACATGAGATAGCCCCATTCGCGGCGCTCGATGCCGGCGGTGTCGTCGTTGCGTTCCTTCATCTGCTGCAGCTCCTGCTCCTTCGCGAGCCGCAGGCGATCCTCCTGGAACGCGGGCTCCTTCAGGCAGGCGATCAGCAGGGCGAGCCCCTCGTCGAGGTCCTTCTTCAGCAGGTTCAGCGTGACCCAGGATTCCGCCGGACCCGTACGGACGCCGCCCATGCCCATCATGCCGCGCCGACCGCCGCCCAGGCCGGAGCTGAGCTGGGCGCCGAGCGCGGCCACGCGGTCCTCCAGCTGCTCCGCGCTGAGCGCGCCGGCGCCGCCCTCGGTCAAGAGTCCCATCATCAGACGGCTGGCGCCCTCCTTGCCGGCCGGGTCCTGATCCGGCCCGAGGCGCAAGAGCACGCTCACGGTCACGAGCGGCGTCGAAGGATCGGGGACGAGGTAGGCGACCATGCCGTTCTCCAGCGTCGTCCGGTAATCCGCCGCCAGCGGCGGCTCGTAGTCGAGATCCGGGAAGACCAGGCCCTCCGGCCGTTCGGGGATCTCACCGGCACGCGCGACGCCGGTCGCGACGGCGATCAGCGCCGCCGCGGCGAGCCAGGGTGTCCGCGGATCGCGGTTCATGAGGTGCCTCCGCATCACTGAGCCTCCTTCCGCAGCTCGGCGAGCCTCGCCTCCGCCCGGGTTCGCACGAGATCGAGGGCGGGCCTCATCTCGGCCGGCATGCGATCGCCCATCGCCGAGAGCCTGTCGAGCATCTCCTCGACCTGGGCGGGGCCGGTCATTCCTTCGAGGCGCGCCAGGGACCGCTGGACCATCTCCCTACTCTGCGGCGAGAGGCCGGCGAGCGCCGGATCCTCGGGCGCGGCGGACGCGATGCGGGTCCAGATCGCGACGGCGCGGTTCTCGCGGGTGAAGTACTCCGTCGCGACCCGATGGACGTCGGCGGCGGTGGTCGCCAGGACCTCCTGGTCGATCCGATCGGCGTCCCGCCACGACCCGAGCGCCTCGGCCGATCCGTAGCGGATCATCTGGAAGAAGTTGCCATCGAGCTGGCGCCAGGTGCGGGTCAAGTAGCGGTTCTTGACGCTCTGCAGCTCGTCGTCGGCCACCGGCTCCCGCTGGAACCCCGCGATCTCGGCGTAGATCGCCTGCTCCAGCTCCTCGGGCGCGCGGCCGTCCCTGCACTCGGCGTCGATCTCGAACAGGCCCTCGTATTTGCGCGAATCCTGTCCGGCGCGGGCGCTCGTCGCGAGACCCTGGCCGAGGACGAGGTTGCGCTGGAGGCGTCCCGTCGGCCCGTTGAGCAGCTCGGCAAGCACGAGCAGCGCCGGCGTATCGCGATGCACCTGGGCGACGGTGTGCCAGCGGACGGTGACGGCAGGGTTGGTCTCGGCCTCGCCGTAGAACCGCTTCTCGGCATTCTGCCGCGGCTCCCGGGTGATCATCGGCGGCGGCGCGACCTCGCCGCGGGGGATCCGGCCGAAGTACCGCTCTGCCAGGTCGATCGCCTGCGAGGGGTCGAAGTCGCCGACCAGCACGGCGCATACGTTGTTCGGCGCGTAGTAGCGTGCGTAGTATTCGTCGGCGTCCTGCTTGGTGATGAACGGCAGGTCGCTGGCGTACCCGATCACCGGCCAGGTGTACGGGCTCGCGTCCCAGAACAGGGCGTCGAACGATTCCTGGAATTTGCCGAGCGGTGTCGATTCGACGCGAAGGCGGCGCTCCTCGTAAACCACGTCGCGTTCCGAGTAGAACTCGCGGAACACCGGATTCATCAGCCGATCGGACTCCATCCAGAACCAGAGTTCGAGTTTGTTCGCCGGGACGGACATGATGTAGAACGTCATGTCCTCGCTGGTGAAGGCGTTGATCCGCGAGGCGCCCTGGCGCGAGAGGACCTGGTCGAACTCGTTCTTGACCATGTTGTCCCGCTGCTGCGCGACCAGGGAATCGAATCTGGCTTCCAGCTCGCGAAAACGCGGCGTCTTGGCGTCTGGCGAGGTGATGTCGGCGATCTCGCCACGGCGTAGCCGGTCGCGCTGGATCGCCATCTCGGCCCGCATCTGCGTCTGGATCTCCTCCTGCTTCTCGATCAGCAGCGCATCGAGCTCGGCGTCGCGGGTGCCGATCGTGCGGGTGCCCTTGAACATCATGTGTTCGAACAGGTGCGAGATGCCGGTGATGCCGGGGCGTTCGTTGGCCGAGCCGACCCGGGCCACCCAGCCGGCGGCCACCGTCGGCGCGAGGTGGCGGGGCACCATCAGGACCTTCATCCCGTTGGCCAGGACGTGTTCCTGGACGGCGGGCGGCGCGGTCTCGCGCTCGGCGGCGGCGGCAGGCGGCGCGCCGAATCCGGCCGCGGACAGGGCGGCCGTCACGGCGAGCGCGAACAGGACGGCGGAAGATCGTCGTTTGGCGGGCGTGAGGTCGGCTCGGAACATGGTCACTCCAGCGGTTGGGGTTACCTGAGCATCTTCCACAGGTACGCGTACGTCAGCGCCCACATGTAAGCGCGCTGGTTGAGATTCGCCGCCACACCGTGGCCGCCCTCGGTGTTCTCGTAGTAGTAGACCGGCTTCTTCAGGTCGGTCAGCTTGGCGACCATCTTGCGCGCGTGCCCGGGGTGGACGCGGTCGTCACGGGTCGAGGTATAGAAGAAGGCCCGCGGGTAATCCCGCGCGGCGTCCACGTTGTGGTAGGGCGACCAGGTCTTGATGTACTCCCAGTCGGCGGTGTCGGGATCGCCGTATTCGGCCATCCAGCTCGCGCCGGCGAGCAGCTTGCTGTAACGCTTCATGTCGAGCAGCGGTACCTGGCAGACGACGGCCTCGAACAGGTCGGGCCGCTGCACCATGCAGGCGCCCACCAGCAGGCCGCCGTTCGAGCCGCCGACGATGCCGAGGCGGCGGGGCGACGTGATCTTGCGGGCGATGAGGTCCTCGGCGACCGCGATGAAGTCGTCGAACGCGGTCTGGTGCTTCTCCTTCACCGCCGCCTGGTGCCACTTCGGACCGAACTCGCCGCCGCCGCGGATGTTCGCGAGCGCGTAGACGCCGCCGCGGCCCACCCATGCCTTGCCCGTCGCGGCGGAGTACCCCGGTTCCATGGGGATCTCGAAGCCGCCGTAACCGTAGAGCAGGGTCGGATTCTCGCCGTTGGCCGTGTAGCCGCTCGGGGTGAAGAGGAAGTAGGGAATCCGCGTGCCGTCCTTGCTGGTCGCCTCGTACTGCGCGACCTGCATGCCGGCGGTGTCGAAGAATGCGGGCGTGGTCTTGACCTGGACGGGCGCCTGGCCGTCGCGGACGAGATAGAGGCTCGGCGGCGTGAGGAAGTCGTTGTACGTGAAGAAGAACGTGTCGTCATCGTCGCTGGTGCTGCCGACGCCGGCGTTGCCGAGCCCCGGCAGCGGGATCTCCTCGTTCGCCCAGCCGTCGGGCCCCGGCGTGAGCCGGTAGAGGCGCCCGCGCACGTTGTCGAGGGTAGACAAAAGCAGGTGGTTGCGCGTGGACGAGACGCCGGCCAGGGACACCCGTTCGCCCGGCTCGAAGAGCACCGTGAAGGCACGGCTGCCGGCGAGGAATGCGTCGAGATCGATCGCGAGCAGGGCGTCCTGCGGATAGGTCGCACCGCCGACCGTCCAGTCCGACCGCAGGGAGACCAGGAGATGGTCCTTGAAGATGCCGTTCAGGTTGGCGTCCTCCGGCACGTCGATCTTCACGAGCCGCTCGCCGAGGATCAGATACTGCGTGCCGCGGTAGAACTCGGGAGTCCGATAGACCAGGTCGTAGCGGCCCTCCGGGGTGTAGGTGCTGGTCGCGCCGACCGAGACGTCGCCGACCTCGCCCTCGAACACGGTCCGCGCGGACGCCAGCGGCGTGCCGCGCTTCCATTCCTTGGCGATGCGCGGGTAGCCCGATGTGGTGAGCGAGCCCTCGCCGAAGTCGGTGCCGATCCAGACCGTGTCGGCGTCCTTCCAGGCGACGTTCGACTTGGCCTCCGGCACGAAGAAGCCATCCGCTACGAAGGTCTTGGTCGCCGAGTCGAACTCGCGGACGACCGATGCGTCGCTGCCGCCGCGGGAGAGCGTGACGAGGCAGCGACGGTAGTCCGGCGGCAGGAAGCTCGCACCCTCCCACACCCAGTTCTCGCCCTCCGCCGCGGCGAGCGCGTCGACGTCCAGGACGATCTCCCAGGCCGGCGACTCGACGAGGTACTGATCGAGGAACGTGCGCCGCCAGACGCCGCGGACGTGCTCCGCGTCCTGCCAGAAGTTGTAGAGCCAGGCGCCGCGGATGGCGGGATTCGGGATCCGCTCGCGCGAGTTGAAGATCTCGAGCAGCTCCGCGTGGATCGCCGCGAACTCGGGCGCGGCTTCGATCTCGGCGGTGTCCTTGGCGCTGCGCGCCTTGACCCATTCGAGGGCCTTCTCGCCTTCGACCTCCTCGAGCCAGAGATAGGGGTCCTCGTCGCCGGCGCCGGCAATCAGGGGAATGAATACTGACAGCAAGATCATGGCAGTTCGTCCTGGACGCATGGGTGGTCTCCTGTTGGGAAAGACAGGCAGCGACGTGGGTCGCGGATTCGCGGCGCATTGTAGCAGACAACCCCCCGCAGCGGGACCACGATTCGCGGGCGTCCGCCGGACCATGGCGGACATCGGCTGTCGCTGCGTGCGCAATGCAGGCCGGTCGTTCGTGATTCGTGCGACGTGATCGATCGGCGGGCGCGCTCCGCCGCCCGACGCCGGCTCCTCCGATCGACGGTCCTGCATAAGGGTATCCCGTAGTTGCCGGTCCTGCCCGCTGATGTCCCGTCTCGCGGTCGCGGTCTCGACCTTGCGATGGGTCCGGCGAATCTCGTTCTCGCCCGAGCGTCCTGAGCCGACTGCGAGGTGCCACCGATGTCGCTGCGCCGCCTGATCGATCCAGTCTTCCGTCTCGCGCCGATCGCGTGCCTGGCGTTCGCCGGTGCGGTGAGCACCGCTGGCGCGAGCGATCTCGGCCATCGTCCGATCCAGGCCACCGTGGCCTGGTCGCCGAGCGCCGCCGTGGACGAGGATGGCCAGCCTCTCGCGCCGGCCACGCGGTACGAAGTCTACGCGACCCGCGACGGCGGCCAGGAGTTCCGGCTCGCCGAGGTCGCCGGCGACACGTGCTGCGTCGCGAAATTCCACGTCGGCGTGACCTATCGCGTCCGCGTGGTGGGGTTCGACGCGTCCGGTCGCGCCTCGGAGTCGAGCGAGTGGTCCGATCCGGTCAGCTTCGGTCCCTTCGGCTTGAACGGTCTGGCCTCCGGGAAGGCGGCCCTCCCGCCCAACCGCCCGAATCCGTTCAATCCGGCGACCTGGATCGCCTACACCGTGCCGGCCGATCTGCCGCCGACCTCGGCGGTCACGCTCGCGATCTTCGACGTGCGGGGGCAGTGCGTTCGCCGGTTCGCCGTCGAGCGGGAGCCCGGTCAGCACGAGGTCTACTGGGACGGCACGGACGAGCACGGCGCGGTCGCGGGGACAGGCCTCTACCTCGCACGGTTCGCCTGCGGCGATCAGGTCCTCACGCGCAAGATGGCCCTCGTGAAATGATAGGAAACTACCTGACGACCTCGACGACCGCATCGGCGATCGCGGGCACTGGCAACGTGTTGCGGTCGGGGAGGCTGCGCACGGCCTCGATCGCCGCGACGATCTCGCCGATGCGGACAGGCTTGGCGAGATAGCCGTCCATGCCCGCGGCCAGACAGCGCTCCCGGGCCGAAACCGTCGCCTCGGCGGTGAGCGCGATGATCGGGATCCGGCGACGATCGTCGTCGCGGGTGCGGATGCGGCGGGTGGCCTCGTAGCCGTCCATGACCGGCATCCGGATGTCCATGAAGATCAGATCGTAGGATTGCTGATCGAGCATCGCCAGCGACAGGGCGCCGTTCTCGGCGATGTCCGACCGGATACCGATCTTCCCGAGCGTCTTGCGCGTGACCAGCTGGTTGAACGAGTTGTCCTCCACGATCAGGGCGCGCAGGCCGTAATGCGGCAGCTCGGCCTGGTCCGCCATCTGCCTCGCCGCCGGCAACTCGCAGGTTGCCAGCGTGAGGCTCACCGTGAACGTCGAGCCCTTGCCCAGCTCCGAGCGCACCAGGATCTCGCCGTCCATGAGCTCCGCGAGCTGGCGGCTGATGGCCAGGCCGAGTCCCGAACCTCCGAACTTGCGCGTGACCGAGTTGTCGACCTGCTCGAACACGTCGAAGATCGCCGCTTGCCGGTCCTCGGGGATGCCGATGCCGGTGTCGGCCACCGTGATGACGACATTGCCGCGCGCGCGATGCGGCGCGACCGTGCACGCGAGCCGCGCGCTTCCCTCCAGCGTGAACTTGACGGCATTGCCGACCAGGTTGAACGCGATCTGCCTGACGCGGGTCGGGTCGCCGCGGAAGCCGCGCGGGGCGTCGTCGGGATAGTCGAAGGTCAACTGGATTCCCTTGTTCTCGGCGGTCGGCGCCAGGAGCTGGTGGACGTCGGTCAGCACCTGTTTCAGGTCGAAGGGGACCGCCTCGAGGGTCAGACGGTTGGACGAGATCTTGGAGTAGTCCAGGATGTCGTTGATGATATTCAGCAGGGAGTCGACCGAGCGGGTGATGATGCTCACTTGCTCGCGCTGCTCGGGATCGAGGTCCGTATCCCGCAGCAACTCGGCCATGCCGAGCACTCCGTTCAGGGGCGTGCGGAGCTCGTGGCTCATCGCGGCCAGGAACTGATCCTTGGCCCGGTCCGCCAGCCGGGATTTGGCCAGCTCGATCTCCAGGCGCGAAACCGCCTGGAAGCGGCGCAGCACGGTCAGGAAGAAGGTGGGCAGCACGACCACGCCGAGCAGCAGGCCGATGCCGAGTCCCTGGTTCTCCCGCCAGTAGCTGTCGAACGCGAGCAGGGACGTGAACCCGAGGGCGCCCATCGTGATGCCGATGACCAGGAACCGCGTGCCGAAGCGGATGCCGTTGCCGATGATGACCCAGAGGAAGATGGGATAGTAAGACGTGACGTACTTGTCGCCGAGGTGCATCCAGAACACCATGATCGCGATGTCGGCGAACATGGAGACGTAACGGCGTCGGGGGAGCTGGCCGGGACGGCTGACCACGAAGGAGTGCCAGGCGACGGCGAAGGCGAGGTAGCCGACGACCGTCACGAAGCCGTGGTTGAGCGTCCGGGAATCCAGGTCGGCCTGGGTCCGGGCGATGACGAAGAACCCGAGCACACAGACGGCGCAGATCGCCAGCCGCGCACGGCTCTGGGATCGTTCCTCGTCGACGGTGACGACCGGCAGCTTGGTCAACGCAGATCCGTCCTCGACGGTGATGGACGCACCAGCCGAATTCCCGGGGGCCTCGTGGGTTGTATCGGCAGCGTCGCGGGGAGATGAACCGGAATCTCGCCGGCCGTCGCTCAGCTGGTCGCCTTCAGCTCGCGGGAAGCCTGGTTCGCCACGAAGCAGCGGTCCTGGGCCTTCACGATCTGGCTGATCACGCGCAGGTCGCGACCGGTGAGCTGGAGGGCCGCGTCGACCCAGATCCGGGTGATCGCGATGAGCTCGTCGTAGGTCACGGGATTGACCAGATTGCGGACCCGGTCCAGCGCCGCATGGGCATTGGCTCGCTTGAAGTGCTGCGCCAGGTAGTCGTCCACTGCGGCTTCGCCCTGTCCGTCGTCGACCACGACGTCGACCAGGCGCAGCTCGCGCATGCGCTCGGCGGAGATCATCTCGCCGCTGAGGATCAGTTCCTTGGCGATGTCCGGGCTGACGCGGCGAATCAGGAACGAGTAGGCGCCCATCCCCGGGATCAGGTTGAAGAGGACCTCCGGCAGGCCGAAGCGGGCGCTCCGCTCGGCGATCACCACGTTGCTCGAGATCGCGGCCTCGAAACCCCCCGCGAGCGCATCGCCCTGGACCAGGCTCAGCGTCGTCACGGGCTGGTGGAACGCCACGGCGTTGGGATACAGCACGTCGATGCACTCGGTCGCGTAGCTGAGCAGGCCATCGCGGTCCTGCTTCTGGATCATGCGGGCGAAGAGCTCGAGATCGCCGCCGAGGTTGAACACGCCCCGCACGCCGCTCGCGAGGACCGTGTAGCGGATGGGTAGCGCCGTGCCGCGCTCCAGCGCCGAGCTGTTCACCTGAACCACCTCGGTCTGGAAACGTCGCAGCTCGCGGAGCAGATCGGAATTGAAGCAAGGACGCGCGCGCGGCAGGAGATAGTACCAGAGCGCCCGATGGCGACTGTCGTAACGGAGCCGCAGCTGGCGGTAGTCGTCCGCGACGGGAAGGACACCGGCTTGCCTGTCCATGGGCCCTCCACCCCCTGGGCGAGATCGACGCAGTGCCCCACGGCCGCAACAACGAAGAGTTCACTTCAGCGACCCGACAACGATAACACGCGATCGGCGGCGGCGAATCTCATTTCTCGCCGCGTGCCGCGTATATTTCTCATTTTAACAATGATTTGCAGTATTGCGGCCGCCTCCGGTCCGCGCCGGCCGGGACCTTCAGACCTCGCCCTTGGCCTCCGGCAGGGGCCGGAACGTGAACCCCGCGACGTGGGGTTCAGCGCCGCGACTGGGCCAGCAGACGCTTGCGGATCTCCGCCTGCACGGTGTCGACCGCCGCGGTCCCGTCGATCGTCACGACCAGCTCCTTGCGGGCGAACAGCTCGAGCACCGGCTTGGTCTGGGTGTGGAAATCAGCGAGCCGCTTGCGGATCGCCGCTTCCGTGTCGTCGGCCCGGGTCACGAGCTCGCCACCGCAGACGTCGCAGCGGTCCGGCACCGCCGGCCGGTGGTGGATCAAGTTGTAGTCGAGACCGCAGGCCGAGCAGAGCCGCCGCGAGAGAACCCGGTCGAGGACGACACGATCCGGGACCTCGATGTTGATCACCGCGTCGATGTCATAGCTCTCGAGGAAGAAGTCCGCCTGCGCGCGGTTGCGCGGGAAGCCGTCGAGGATGAAGCCGAAGTTCCAGTCGTGCTCGCCGAGACGCGCGTGGATGATGTCGGCCACGATGTCGTCGGGCACCAGCCGGCCGGAGTCCACGATCCGGCGGATCCGCGCCGCCAGCTTCGTGTGGTTCTGGATGTTCCAGCGGAAGATGTCCCCGACCGAGATGTGCACGAGATCGAGGTGGTCCGCCAGCAGCTTGGCCTGGGTGCCCTTGCCGCAGCCCTGGACGCCCATGATCACGTACTTGTGCATGCCTCTCCGCTTCGCCGGCGTCTCGGGGTCGCGCTCGCTGCGCCGCCCTTCATCGGTCGGGAGGGGGACGACTGTAGGGATTATCAACCAGAAGCGACGCGGGCCGTCAACGGCGGGATGCGGTGGGTCCGGGCGGGCGGCCGCGGCCGGAACCGCGCCCGGGGACTTCCCGCTACGTGCCGTCAGGCGCCGGCGCCAGCTCCGGCAGGTCGTGGCGCTCCGCGACCGACCAGCCCGTCTTCAGGCCGACCACGAACCACCCGAGCGCGAGCGCCCCGACCGCGAAGACCGTGTCGCCGACGACCCGCAGCCAGCGCAACGTCTGCAGGTAATCCTGCTGCAGGAACTCGGGGGAGCGGGCGAACCACAGTCCGTCGCGCACGCTGGCGACGGTCTGCGCCAGACCGATCGGCAGGACGCTGATCGCAACCATCAGGAAGAGGCCGCCGTTGATCGACCAGAATGCGAAGCGGATCATGCCTTCTTTCCAGGCGCGGCGCGCGGCCAGGCCCTTGAGCACGAAGAGCATCAGGCCGATGCCGAGCATGCCGTAGACGCCGAACAGCGCCGTGTGGCCGTGGACGGGAGTCGTGTTCAGTCCCTGCATGTAGTAGAGCGCGATCGGCGGGTTGATGAGGAAGCCGAAGATCCCGGCGCCCACGAGATTCCAGAACGCGACCGCCACGAAACAGTTGATCGGCCAGCGGTAGGCTGCGAGCCAGGGCTTCGCCCGGCTGAGCGTGAGATTGTGGTAGGCCTCGAAGCCGAGCAGTACGAGCGGCACGACCTCGAGCGCGCTGAAGGTCGCTCCGAGCGCCAGGATCGACGTCGGCGTGCCGGTGAAGTAGAGATGGTGGAACGTGCCGATGATCCCGCCGGCGAGGAACACGTTGGTGGAGAAGAGCGCCGCGGCGGTCGCGAGCTTCACGCGGAGGAGGCCGAGGCGTACGAACAGGAACGCGATCACCACGGTGGCGAAGACCTCGAAGAACCCCTCGACCCACAGGTGCACGACCCACCAGCGCCAGTACTCGGCCAGCGCGAGGTTCGTCTGGCGTCCCCACATCAGGCCGGCGCCGTAGAATCCGCTGATCGCCACGCACGAGACCACGAGCAGCACGAGGAGCGACCGGCTCTCGTCGCGCCGGCGCAGGGCCGGCGCGAGCGCCCGGATCATCAGCGCGAGCCACAGGAACAGGCCGACCAAGAGGAGGATCTGCCACAGACGCCCGAGGTCGACGTACTCGTAGCCCTGATGGCCGAACCAGAAGTTCTCGACGAGGCCGAGCTTCTGCATCACGCCGAGCCACTGGCCGGCGAGCGAGCCGCCCACCACGACCAGCAGCGCCGCGAACAGGACATTCACGCCCAGCCGCTGGAAGCGGGGTTCGTGACCCGAGACCGCCGGCCCGATGAACAGGCCGGTCGCGAGCCATGACGTCGCGATCCAGAAGATGCCGAGCTGCACGTGCCAGGTGCGCGACACGCTGTACGGCAGGATGCGGTCGAGGTCGAGCCCGTAGAATCCGGACCCCTCGACGGTGTAGTGCGCCGTCACGGATCCGAGCAGGACCTGGACCACGATCAGCGCGCAGACCACCCAGAAGTACTTCAGCGTGGCCCGCATCGACGGGGTCGGGGCCAGGGCCGTGAGCGGGTCGAACGACGGGACCGCGGCGGAGTCGAGGCTCTCCCCGCGGTGGGACGCGTGGTACCAGGCGAGGACGGCGACGCCGGCGAGCAGCAGGATCACCGAGAAGCCGGTCCACAGCAGGAGGTCGCCCGCGGGTCGGTTGCCGACGAGGTCGTCGGGCGGCCAGTTGTTGGTGTAGGTGATGTCCGCGCCGGGACGCTCGGTGACGCAAGCCCAGGATGCCCAGAAGAAGAACGCGGTGAGGTCGTGGAGGCGATCCGGATCGGTGACCGTGCCGTCGCGCATGGCGAAGGCCGCCCGCTCCGCGGCGAGCGCGGGATCATCGCCGAAGAGCCGGCGGTAGCGGTCGGCCACCGCCTCGACGGCCGCCGCGCGGGCCGTCGAGATCACGACGTCGCCCGTGGCGGCGGTATAGGTGTTGGCCCGCATCTCCTCGCGGACCTGGGTCTCGATCGCCGCGAGCTCGGGCGCGGCGAGCTCGGCCGCACCCGCGCCGTGCTGCGAACGCGCCAGCCGCTCGCGCAGGTCGACAGCTTCCCGGTGCAGCCAGTCCGCCGTCCAGTCCGGAGCGACGTACGACCCGTGCCCCCAGACCGATCCCAGCTGGTGACCACCGGTCGACTGCCAGACGTTCTGGCCGTCGCGGATGTCCCGCCCCGTGAAGAGGACGCGGCCGTCGGCGGCGATCACGCGCTCGGGCACCGGGGGCGCTTCCCGGTAGATCTCGCGGCCGAAATAGCCCAGGACCGCAAACGAGCCGGCGACGATCACGATGAATGTCCGCCAGAGGTTCCGATCGCCCATGGCCGGTCCTTCCGTTCCGGGGAATAGCGAGCGCGGGGTCTGTTCTGCCGACCGCGATCATAATATACCTGGAGATTCTGGTTATCGAATTCTCCCCGGATCGAACCTGGACGTCAAGATCCCGATCCACGATCTTGCCTGCTGACTACGATCGTGTCTGGTGACATTCGCCCGTCGCGGTCCGACCGGCGTGGCGAGGAGGGCGCCCGATGATGATCTCGCAGACCGCGGAGTACGCGCTCCGCGCCGTGACCTGGCTCGCCGGGCATCCGGACCGTCCGCTGGGAACGCCGCAGATCTCGATGGCGGCGCGGGTGCCGTCAGGCTATCTGGCCAAGGTCATGCAGATGCTCGCGCGCGCCGACCTCGTCGTCTCCGCGCCGGGTCGCAACGGCGGTTTCCGCCTGACCCGCGACCCTGCGACGATCTCGGTCCTGGACGTGATCAACGCCGTGGATCCGATCGGCCGGATCCGCAGCTGTCCGCTCGAACTGGCCGGGCACGGCGAGCATCTCTGTCCTCTGCATCGGCGTCTGGACGACGCCATGGCGCAGGTCGAATTCGCGTTCGCGAATTCGACGATCGCCGAGTTGCTCGGCGAGCCCGGCGGGCCGCGACCGCTCGCCGGAGAGTGAGCGCAGCAGCTCCCGGACGTCTGCCGGTTTTTCTCGGGAACCGGTGGTTGCGTGATCACTGGACAATGTGTTCGCTGTCGAGACGACCTTGAATTACGGCTCCTGCGCCCGTCGGCCGCGCTCGGACCGCGCTGTCCGCAAGCGTGCAGTGGCAGCCACGACGAAAGGATAGCCCCATGCAGTACCGAGAACGGCTCTCCCCGCTTGCGTTCCTGGCGATCCTGCTGCTCGCAGGTTGCCAGGGCGACGATCACGACCCGACCCGTCCGGCCCAGCCCGAGAACACATCGGCGGCGGTCGTCCGCGGCGCGATCGGCGACGACGCGGCGGCTTTCGAGTTCATGAGCCAGGCCGGCCAGTACGGATCGGGCGACCGTCCCGGACCCTTCCTCGTCCGCGGGAGCAACATCGTCTACGACAGCGAGCTCGGTGCGCTGCTGGTCGACCTCACCGTCGCCAACGCGGGCGACGGCACCTACCCCGAGACCGTGAGTCTCACCTTCCTGCAACTCTCGCCCGCCGGCGTGACGGTGCTGAACGCCGACAACGGCGAGACAGGCCCTGGCGCGGCGATCGAGTGCCTGTTCGCCAACGACGACGCCATGTGGACCCCCGGCGAGGAGAGCCTGGCCCGCACGGTCCAGTTCGCGGTGGCGCCGGGTGCGGGGATCGCGTTCGTGGCGCGGGTCGACGTGGCCATGCTGCCGGACGGCGGCGCGATCGGCGGCCTGGTCTGGGACGACCGCAACGGCGACGGAGTGATCGACGCCGGCGAGAACGGCCTGGACGGCGTGACGGTTAGGGTCGCGACGCCGCCGGACCTGGTCTGGCTTGCCGAGACCGCCGCGGACGGCACCTACCGGGTCGACGGACTCGCGGCCGGCTTCTACACGGTGACCCGCCAGCCGCGCCCCGATCTGCAGGGCACGACGCCCGGCGAGATGCAGGTCGTGCTGGTGGATACCTCCGGGGTCGTCTCCGACTTCCTGGCCGCCAATTTCGGCTGTCGCGTCCTCGGCACCCCCGGCGAGACGATCGAGGTCGGAGATTGCCTCCACGCCAAGGGTGGGTTCATGGCCGATCCCGCGCGGCTCGCGGCCGGGATCTACTGCCTCTGCGACGACGACGACGATTGCGACGGCGACGATCACGATCAGTCTGACGGGGACGGCGGCTGGGACCACTCTTCCTGCTGGCAGCGGATCAGCGGTCCGGTCACGGCCGTCGACGCGGACGCGGGCCTGCTCGAGGTCATGGGCGTCGAGCTCCACGTCGCGGACGACGTTCACCTCGATCTCGCCGGCGTCGCGATCGGCGACCGCGTCCGCGCCCACGTGGAGGTCGTCGAGGACGGCGACACGGTCTGGCTCGCCGCCTGCCGCCTGTACGGCTTCGAGGGCCATTTCGACCGGGTTCGCGGCGAGGTCCAGGAGGTGGTCACCGGCGATGAAGATCAGGTCATCGGCGCCGTGGTCCTCGGTCTGGCGATCGATCTGGCGAACGCCTATCCGTGCGACGACGACGATCATGACGGCGACGACGATCATGACGGCGACGACGATGATGACGATGACGACGGAGACGACGACGACGACGACTGAGTCAGGGTCTCTTTTACGACGTTGAACGCGCGGCCCCGCCTTCCCAGGGAGGCGGGGTCGCGTGTTTCTACTACTCCGGCGGCTAACGTCCGCTCAGCAGGGTCACGACGATCGCGTCCTTGCCGAATCCGGTGATCGTGTAGCCGACGGTCGTGCCGGCCTGGACGACTCCGACGATCCCGACCTGGCCGCGGGTGGCCGCCGCGACGCCGAACTGCGGCTCGGTCTGTGCGCCGGTGAACGGATTCTTCAGCAGCCGCGCTCCCGGCAACTTCGGTGTCAGGTCCGCCGCCGCCACGGAGTAGATGCCATCATGCTGGGTCGCGTAGTCCTCGGCGGCGAGCGCCACGATGTGGGCGATCGACCTGACGTCCGCTTCCATGGCGCGAGCCTGCATGGAGAAGTAGTAGGGTATGGCGAGGGTGGCCAGGATGCCGATGATCACGACCACGACCATCAACTCGATCACGGTGAAACCGGTGCGTCGTTTCACGGGCGGACCTTCCCGGGTCAGGGTCATACAGATCGCTGGTATTGATGATCGGTCGTCGGCGGGATGGGTTTAGCGATTCCACCGGCGCCCGGCGCCGTCAGTCGAAGATCTCGTCGAAAAAGACCTTCAGGTGCTGCCAGGAACGGCGGTCTGCGGCGGCGTCGTAGGCGGCGCCGCGGCTCGGATCGTCGCCTGCCTCCTTTTGCGTGAATCCATGAACGGCGCCGCCGTACATGACCAGCTGGTAATCGACCTCGGCGGCTTCCATCTCTTCGACGAAGGCGCGGACCTGGTCCGGCCCGACGTGAGGATCCGCCGCGCCGTGGCAGACGAGGACCTTGCCCTTGATGGTCCGGGCCTCGGTCGGGTCGGGCGTGTCGAGGCTGCCGTGGAAACTCACCACCCCGGCCAGATCGGCGCCCGAACGCGCGAGCTCGAGAGCGCCGGCGCCGCCGAAGCAGTAGCCGATCGCGGCGATGCGCCGCGAGTCCGCCAGGGGGCTTTCCACGAGTCGGGCGAGGGCCGCCGCGAGGCGCCCGCGCAGCAGCCTGCGGTCGCCGTAGTACTTGGCCGCCTCCTGCCGGGCTTCCGCGGCGTCCCGGGGGCGGACGCCCTTGCCGTAGACGTCGACCGCGAACGCCACATTGCCCATTTCGGCGAGCAGGCGGGCGCGCATCTGCTCGTTCTCGCCAAGGCCCAGCCACTGGTGGACCACCAGCACGCCGGGACGAGCGCCGGCGATCGCGTCGTCCCAGGCCAGGTAGCCCTCCAGCACGACATCACCGTGGCGGTATTCGACGGTCTCGGTGACGATCGCGGCGGTCGAGGCCGAGGCGGCGAGGACCACGCCAGCAGCCAGGATCGGGGTGGGAAGACGCATGTCGGATCTCCTTCCGGGAGGGCGGGGTACGAACCGGCGCGCATTTTGAGGATCAATTTTATCCTGATTGGGGCGGATCGCCACCCGGACATGCCGGTTGGTGGACGCGGAGCTGGCGTGCTATCATGCGAGTGGATCGGCGACTCGTTCGAGACGCTTCCGCGCCGATCCTCCCCGATTCCTTCCAGCGAACGAGAGACCATGACGGACACGACCACCGGCGTCCTCGAACTGCTCTCCCGCGGCGGCGGCGTCCTGCGCGACCCCGCCCGCTCGTTCCGGCCTCAAACCGGAGACCCGTTCGTGCCGGCGACCTTGATCCAGCACCACGCGCTCGTGGCCGGGGCCACCGTGACCGGCGCGACCGGGCCCGGCAGGCAGGGCCCCCAGCTCGTCGAGGTCGAATCGGTGTGCGGACTCGCGCCGGTCGCCTGGCGGGCGCGAACGCCGTTCGCGAATCTCCTGGCGATCAACCCGGAACGCCGTTTTCGCGTCGGCGACGGCGGCAATCCGTCGATGCGCATCCTCGAGCTGATCGCGCCCATCGGCCACGGGACGCGGGGGCTCATCGTGGCGCCGCCCAAGACCGGCAAGACGCGGTTGCTGGAGGAGCTGGCGGTGGCGATCCATGCCGACTCGCCCGAGGCCCGGATCGTGATGCTCCTGATCGACGAACGTCCGGAAGAGGTCACCCACTTCCGGCGCAACGTGCCGGCCGAGGTGCTCGCCAGCAGCAGCGACCTGAGCGTGGAGTCGCACGTGAGGCTGGCCGAGCTGTGCCTGGCGCAGGTGCGCTGCGAGCTGGAATGCGGGCACGACGTGGTCGTGCTCGTCGACAGCATCACGCGCATGGGCCGTGCCTTCAACGCCCACGGCACGAGCTCGCGCCACACGCTCACGGGAGGGCTCGATTCGCGGGCTCTCGAGATCCCGCGCAAGTTCTTCGGCATGGCTCGCAACGTGGAACACGGGGGGTCGATCACCGTTGTCGCGACCGCCCTCGTGGAGACAGGCTCACGCATGGACGACCTGATCTTCGAGGAATTCAAGGGGACCGGCAACATGGAGCTCGTTCTCGACCGGCAACTCGCCGACCGCCGCGTCTTCCCCGCGATCAACCTGCGCACGAGCGGCACCCGCCGCGACGAGCTGCTGTACAGCGGGGAGGAGCTGCAGGCCCTGAACCTCCTTCGCCGGCGTGCGGTCGAGGCGCAGCCGGTCGCGGCGATGGAGGGAATGCTCAAGCTGATCGAGAAATACCCCACCAATGACGAGCTGTTACGCTCGATCCGGCCAGCCGTCTGAGCGTACCGGGATAATTAGTCCTTGCCGGGGCGCGATTCGACGACTATGTTGCCGCCGCCCAACCGGGACACTCCAGCCTTCCGCTACGCGCTCCGCCCGCCTACCTGGTCAGCCATTCCGGTCCAGCCAGCGGCCTGCAGGATCCAAGTACGGGAACCGCGTGTGACCCGGCATCGTCGAGGCGATGGCCGCGCCGCGCGCGTGGAACTCGCCGACGCGAGGGGGCATGGTCCGGCAAACGGTCGGACCGTGACGTTGCGCGAGGGGACCTCCGGACTGAGCCGGCGGACCGGAGCGCTTGCTTGGGCCGGCGCATCCGGCCACTGGAGTATCGAGACCGTGAAGAAGATCTACGTGGGTAACCTGCCTTTCTCCGCCACCGACGCCGAGTTGAGCCAGCTGTTCGGAAAGCACGGCACCGTGCACTCGGTCGCCCTGATCAACGACCGCGAGACCGGCCGCCCGCGCGGCTTCGGCTTCGTGGAGATGGATGACAGCGAGGCCCAGGCCGCCATCGCCGCCCTGAATGGGCACGACATGGGCGGTCGCAACCTCCGGGTCAACGAGGCCGAGGACCGTCGCTCCGGTGGCGGCAGCCGCGGCGGCTTCGGCGGCGGCAGCCGCGGCGGTTACGGCGGCGGCAACCGCGGCGGCTGGTAGGGATTTCCGACCCACGCCCGCGTGCGGACGCAGGGGACCCCGCTTCCGGTTGGAGGCGGGGTCTCGATTTTCGGCGAGACCGCCGCGACGGACCAGGCGGGATCCCGGAATCGCGTTCGACCGTCAGGTGTGATATCCTCCGGCCGCAACGCGGGGTCCCCGCGCGTTGCGGGAGGGAACGCCGATGGAAGAACGACGCCGTCACGAGCGCTTCGCCACTGTCTTCCCGGCCGAGGTCACCGACCGCGAGACCGGCCGGATCGTGGGCCTCGTGGCCGATATCTCGGCCGGCGGCCTGATGCTGCGCGCGGAGAAGCCACTCGGTCGCGGCCGCATCTTGCGGCTGGTCGTCGAGCTGCCGCTCGCCGGGGGCGAGAAGCGCACGACCGGCATCGAGGTCCGCGTGCGCTGGTGCGAAGAGGATCTCGAACCTGCGACCTACGTGGTCGGTCTGGAATTCACGGGAACGACGCCGGCCGGTTGCCCGCTCGCCAAGGACCTGCTGCGAGCGCTGAAGGACCTCTCATGATGCCTCGCCACTGCCTGGCCTGCCTGGGGCTGATCGCGGCGCTGCCGTTCATCGCCGCCGCCGACCCGGTCGCCGACTTCGCGGCCCGCTTCCACGACGAGACCCTGCGCGTCGACTACTACCATAGCGGCGACGCGGACGAGGAGGCGATCGCGCTCGACCAGGTCTACCGGCAGGGAGCGTGGGCGGGCAGCCGCGTGCACCTCGTGGACGACCTCGACCTCGGGAACTACTACGGGTACCTCTACGACGCCGAGACCGGCCGGCTCCTCTGGTCCCGCGGTTTCGACTCGTACTTCGGCGAGTACCGGACGACCGGCCCTGCCGCCGAGGGTGTCTGGCGCACGTACCACGAGACGGTGCTCGCGCCGTGCCCGCGCCGGCCGTGCGAATTCGTGCTCGCCGTGCGCGGCGACGACGACGTCCTGGCGGAGATCTTCCGCGCGCCGATCGACCCCGACCATTTCGCGGTGCGCCGCGAACCGCTGCGAAACGACGTCCTGGTGGTGCCCGTCCATACCAGCGGCGACCCGCACGCCGTGGTCGACATCGCGATCCTCGGCGAGGGCTACACGCGCGACCAGGCCGGGAAGTTCGAGGCCGACCTGCGCCGCTTCGCCGCCGCGATGCTCGACCACGAGCCCTACGCCTCGCACGCGGACCGCTTCAACATCTGGGGCGTGCTCGCCCCGAGCCAGGATCCTGGCTGCGACGAGCCGAGCCGGGGCGTCGGCGCCCGCACGGCCCTCGGCTGCTCCTTCGACTCGTTCGGCTCCGAGCGCTATCTCTTGACCGAGAACAACCGCGCCCTCCACGACGTCGCCGCTCATGCGCCCTGCGACGCGCTCTCGATCATGGTCAACCACGACCGCTATGGCGGCGGTGGCATCTACAATTTCTTCAACACCTTCACGACGGACAACCAGTGGAGCGAATACGTCTTCCTCCACGAGTTCGGCCATCACTTCGCCGGCCTCGCCGACGAGTACTACACGTCGCAGACCGCGTACGACGAGTTCTACCCGGCGAGTCGCGAACCGCGCGAGGCCAACATCACGCGTCTACTCGGCGCGTCGGGTCTGAAATGGGCGGACCTGGCCACCGCCGGCACGGTGGTGCCCACGCCGTGGGAGAAGGCGGGTTACGACGCGATGGACCGGGAGTACCAGCAGACCCGCACGGCGATCAACGACCGCGTGGCGGAGCTGATGCGCGCCGGCGCACCCGCGGGCGAGATCGCGGCGGCCAAGGCCGAGGGCGAGGATCTGTCGCGGTCGCACCAGGAGCGGGTCGACGCCTACTTCGCGCGCAGCCGGTTCCGGGGCCAGGTCGGTGCGTTCGAGGGCGCGGGCTACTGCAGCGAGGGCATGTACCGCGCCGAGCTGGACTGCATCATGTTCACCAAGGGCGTCAAGCCGTTCTGCGCGGCGTGCCGGCGAGGGATCCTGCGAGTGATCGAGAGGCATGGCGAATAGCCGGCGGTCGCCGCGGCCGGCGGGGCACTGCGGGACGTCGTGGATCGTCCGCACTGAGCCCATGCCCGAGAGCCAGCCGATGCGCGGCGCGTTCCGGCACGATCGCTTCTCGACCGGAGAGGAGGTCGCCCACGCCGTCACCCACGGTCTGGGGACCCTCGGCTGCCTCGCCTGCCTCGTGGTCCTCGTGACCCTGGCGGTGAGGCGCGGCGACGTGCGGCTCGTCGTCGGCGTCGCGGTCTTCGGCGCCACCATGGTGACCCTCTACGCGGCTTCGACGCTCTACCACGCCCTGGTCGCGGGGCGCGCCAAGCGCGTGTTCAAGCTGATGGACCACGGCGCGATCTATCTGCTGATCGCGGGCACCTATACACCGTTCTGCCTGAACGTCCTGGGCGGCCGGTGGGGCTGGACGCTCTTCGGACTGGCCTGGGGGCTGGCGATCCTGGGCATCGTCTACGAGGTGGTCCTGCGGCGGCCCTGGAAGCGCTTGTCGCTGGTCTTCTACCTGGCGCTCGGCTGGCTGGTCGTGATCGCGGCGAAGCCGCTCGCGGCCGCCCTGCCCGCGCCCGCGCTCTGGCTCCTGGGCCTGGGCGGGGCGGCATACAGCGGCGGAGCCGTGTTCTACGCGTGGCGGGTGTTTCCCTACCACCACGCGGTCTGGCATCTGTTCGTCCTGGCGGGGACCGCACTGCACTGCGCCTGCGTGCTTTGGTACGTCATCCCCGCCGCCTGACACGATTTGTTCTTGCCAAACCGGGGCCGGTGGCATACCATTTCGCCGTCCCACCCGGGAACACTGCCTTTTTCCGCTACGAGACCTCGCCCGTCGCCAGAGTCATCCGGAGACCAGCAGGAACGTCGTAACCGGATCGAGGACCGTCCCGGAGTCTCCGCATTCCCGGCGCCGAGCGCGCCGGGATCAGGTGCGCGATGTGGGGTGGATCCGGCACGCGGCCGGATCGTTGGATGAAGCGCGAGGGACCTCCCGGAGATGGCCGGCGGCACCAGACGCTTACGTTTGCCGGAGCAACCGGCAAAGGATGTTCGTGATCGTGAAGAAGATCTACGTGGGTAACCTGCCTTTCTCGGCCACTGACGAGGACCTCACCGAACTGTTTGGCCAGCACGGCACCGTACACTCGGTCGCCCTGATCAACGACCGCGAGACCGGCCGTCCCAGGGGCTTTGGTTTCGTGGAGATGGACGATGCCGAGGCCCAGGCGGCCATCGCGGCCCTGAACGGGTACGAGATGGGCGGCCGTAACCTCCGCGTCAACGAGGCCGAGGATCGGCGCGGCGGCGGCGGCGGCGGCGGTGGCCGTGGCCGTGGCGGCTTTGGCGGCGGCGGCGGCGGCGGTGGTGGTGGCCGTGGCCGTGGGGGCTGGTAGTTCCTGCTACCCACAAGGTCGTCGAGACGACTGGAACCCCGCTTCCGCGAGGAGGCGGGGTTCGCGTCTGAGCGGGCTCGGCGGCTGGAGTCGGGCATGAGGCCTCGAGGCGCGCCGGCCATCCCTCGATTGACATGGTCCCGGGCCGCGGAGTAACACCAATCCAGGACGCCCGCGCGCGGCACCCCGAGTTCCAGGCGGCTCCCGATGTCCCACGGCCACGATCTCGACCCCCCGATCACCCGGATCACCGAGGTCCGATCTGAATACACCTCCGCCCGCCTGATCTGCGCGAATCTCGAGCACCGCGTGAGGGGCACCCGGTACGAGCGAGCCCCGGGGTACCTGCCGGCCGAGATCGACTACCGCGCGAGCGACGGTCGACTCGCGACGATCCAGGTGCGCGATTACGACGTCCGGTTCCTGGACCGCGTGGTGGTGGACCGCGCCGCCGCCCATGTGGACCTGATCCGTCGAGCACGCTGCGGCGACGAGGACGCTCAGGCGGACCTGCGCCGGATCACGGCCGACCTGTACCCGAAGATCGCCGCCCGCTTCGCCGGGCCCGGCCTCGTCGAGAACGACTGGGTGATCCCCTACACGACCGAGCGCGATCATCCGCAGACCCAGATCAGCCACAAGGGCGCGATCCTGTTGCAGCTTTCCCGCCAGGGCTTCGCCACTCCCGATTTCAACCTGCTGGCGGGCGGCGTCTACCGGCTGCCGGCCGACCAGCGTCGTTCCTGCACCCGCGACGCGATCCACAACCTCGAGAAGCTCAGTGGCCGCATTCTCGGCGATCCGGTCAATCCGCTCCTGATCGCGATGCGTTCGGCGATGCCGCAGTACCTGCCCGGCTTCATGCCGACGTACCTGAACGTCGGCCTCACGCCGGCGCTGCTGCCGGGGCTGCCAGCGCGCTACGGCGACGATGCCGCCGCCCGCATACGGCTCAACGCCCGGCGCACGCTCCTCGAGGCGCTCGACCCCGAGGCCGCCCACCGCTACGTCGACGCGATCCGGCCCGACCTCTCGCGCCAGGCGAACGACGATCTCTCCGCCGCCATCGAGAGCCTGATCGCCGCCAGCGACCCCCGGCTGCTCGACGACCCCTACCACCAGATCGACTTCTTCCTCGAGCGCATCTACGCCTACTACGAGCGGCATTTCGACGCCCTGCGCAGCTTCATGACCGACGCGATCGTCTACCCGACGGTGATCCTGCAGCGCATGGTCTGCAGCGTGATCGACAAGGAATCGTACGCCGGCGTCCTCTACAGCCGGCACCCGCGCCTGGGCACCGGCGTCCACCTGCAATACGCCCGCGCGATCTACGGCGAGGACCTGATGACCGGCCGCCTCGTGCCCCAGGAGATCCACCTGCAGGACGCCCAGGCCGCGCGCGCGTCGTTCCCAGCAGTCCATCACTTCTGGCGCCGGCTGCCGCAGCTCGAGCAGATCTTCGGCGGGCCGGTGATGGTCGAGTTCACCGGCGTCCACGGCACGTTCACGATCCTGCAGGTCAACGAGGCCGAGCTGTCGGGCGCAGGCATGCTGACCGCGGTCATGAATCTCTACCGCGCGGGGGAGATCGGCGCCCAGCGCGTGCGCGAGCTGATCAAGCCGTACCACGTGCGGCAGCTCGAGTCCGACGCGATCGATCCGCGGTCGCTCGAGAGCCTCGAGCCCTTCTGCCGCGGCGTCTCCGTGCTGCCGCGGTCCGCGGTGAGCGGCCGCGTCTATTTCGCGTCCGAGCGCGTCGCGCACGGCCATCGCCGGCGCGACGGCGACAGCATCATCCTTGTCAAGGCGCGGTTCGAGCCCACGGACGCGATCACCATGCAGACGGTCCAGGGGATCTGCAGCCTGAGCCCCGCCGCGATCCACGTCGTCACGACCGCCCAGACCCTCGGCATCCCGGCGCTCCTGGATCTCGAGAAGGACGGCGTGCGGATCGGCGGCGACGGGCGCACCCTCGTCAACCGCGCGGGCCGGTGCCTGGCGGAGGGCGACTGGGTCACGGTCTCGAGCCGCCAGAAGACCCTCTACATGGGCAAGGCGGTGTTCGCCCCGGCGAGGCTGCTGCGCTTCATGGACGGCGAGGATGTCGAGTTCGGGCCGCACGAGCGCGAGAAGTTCGAGTTGCTCGCGACGTATTTCCGCGAGTACCGGCGCCTCGTCGAGAACGCGACCGAGAGCGAGTTCACGAGCTTGCAGGACCTCGGCCATGCGCTCCGTTCCGGCAACCTGCGGGCCGAGCCGGACCAGTCAGCCCAGTTCGTCGACCGCTGCTTCGACGCGAACCGGGACCGGATGGTCGAGCGGCTGTTCGAGACGACCCTCGGCATGCACCTGTCCAACCAGGTGGCATTCCGCCTGCTCTCGGTCGACCGGCAGGCCGCGCTGCTCGCGGCCGCAGTCCGCGCGGGCCGCGACCGGGGGCGCACGGGCTACCAGGCCGGCGCCTTCGTGATCGGATCGCTCGTCGCACCCGACGCCCCGGCCGCTCTCTGGCGCTGTCTCGCTCCCGACGAGGTCGGCCTCGTGCTGAACGAATGGGTCCTGCACCAGAAGTACCGCGACATCCTCGGCGACGTCGGCGAGCGCAAGCTCAACCTCGCCAAGGGCGTGATCCTCTCGCAGGGGCTCGGCCGACTGCTCGTGCACGTGGGCCTCGTGAAGCAGTTCATGCCGCTGAAGCTGAGCGGCGTGGACCTCGCCGCCGTGCGTCGCGAGCTGCCCGCCAGCGCGGAGCCGGAGACCGGCGAAGTCGTCGATGCGTTGAGGCGGCCGTACCGCGAGTTCTTCGACTTCGACCGCCCCGCCGAGCGGGCCAGGCTGGCGAGCCTGTGCGCCGATCTGGGGCGGCCGGTGCCGGATCGGGACGACACGTAGCTGTCGGCCGCTCAGGCGTGGTTCTGGAAGATCCCCATCACCCCGGCCACGACCAGCGCCGCTCCGGTCAGCGTCCACGCGGTGATCGCCTCGTCGAGGATCAGCCAGCCGAGGAATACGGCGATCACGGGGTTGACGTACGCGTAGGTTGCAACGACCCGATACGGCAACACGCGGATCGTCGCCATGTACGCCGTGAAGGCGATCACCGAGCCGAAGACGACCAGGTACAGGAAGGCGAGCCATGCCTCGCCGGACGGCGCCGGCAGCGGCTCGCGGGTCACGAGGGCCATCACGAGCAGGGACCCGGCGGCGAGCAGCTGCTGCCAGCCAGAGATCGCCCGCACGCCGAGATCGGGCCTGCTTCGCTGCAGCCAGACCGATCCGATCGCCCAGAAGAGCGGCGCGATCAGGAGCGCCGCCAGCGAGAGCACGTCGGAGCGCGTGCCGTCGCGCAGGACCGGCAGGCAGAGCAGCCCGACGCCGGCGAACCCGATCAGCACGGATCCGGCGGACTTCCAGCGGGGCAGGCGCCGGTCGACGACGATGGCGATCAGCTCGGCCCAGATCGGCATCGCCGCCACGAGCAGGGCGGCGAGGCCGGACGACGCGCGCCGCTCCCCCAGGTTCACCAGGGCATTGCCGCCGAGCCACAGCAAGCTGCCCGTCGCAGCCATGAGCACGATTTCCCGGCGGGAAAGGCGGATCCGCTCGCCGCTCAGCCTGGCCCAGCCGAGCAGGACCGCCGACGCGGTCAAGACGCGCAGGAAGGCGAGCGTGAAGGGAGGGAATCCCGCGCCGTCGCGCACGGCGACGCGGATCGCGAGGTAGGTGCTTCCCCAGACCACGTAGACCACGGAGAGGTTCAGCAACCCAGGGCGGCTGAGGCGGGCTGTGTCGGTCACGATCGACGGCTTCCGGTGGGGGTCTCGGCAGGCGCGATGAGGAGCCAATATCGCTGCTGTCGGGCGATTCCGCGACCGGAGCGAACGGGTGCCTGGCGCCGGGGGGGTGCCCGATGTAGCTTGGACCGGCCATGCGGGTCGATCTCCATATCCACACCAGCGAGCGCTCGAGCTGCGCCTTGTCGACGACGCTCGAGCAGCTCTCGGCTGCGCGCGACGCCGGCCTCGGCGCGGTCGCGATCACCGACCATCATCGCCTGGTGCCGACGCGCCAGCGGCGGGAATGGAGCGAGCTGTTCCCGGAGATCCTGCTGTTGCCCGGGATCGAGATCACGCTGGATGCCGAGGGCGAGGACATCCTCGTGGTCGGCCTCGACGATCCCCGCCTCGAGCGCGGCGCCTGGTCCTGGCCCGAGCTGCACGACCACGTCCGCGAGCACGGGGGGCTCCTCGTCCTCGCCCATCCGTACCGCTATCAGGCGGAGATCGGCATCGACCTCGAGTCCCGTCGTCCCGATGCCCTGGAAGCCTACTCGCCGAACGTCCCGTCGCGGCATCGCGGCCGCATCCGGCAGGACGCCGAGCGGCTCGGCCTCCCGGTGGTCGCGAACTCGGACGCGCACTGGGCGAGCGGCATCGGGGCCTACGCGAACCGGCTCGCGGTCGTGGCGAGCGACGCGGCGCAGGTCGTCGCCGCGATCCGCGAGGGGCGCTTCACGGTCGAGACGCCGGACCCGATTCGCTGAGAGCCGCTAACGCGTCGACCACTCCAGGTTCTCGAGGTACCAGCGCAGCTCGCCTGCGGTACGGAATTTCCGCGCGATGAGCGACCGCTTCAGCCCGCAGCACACATCCTTGAATTCCGGCGGCTGCCGCCGATAGGTGCGCTTGCCGCCGCCGCAGTCGTAGAGCAGGCGCACGAGATCGCAGACATCGTCCTGGACCGCGCCCGCGGTGGGGCGACCGGGCGGGAAGAGGTCGACGAGCTTGACCTCGAAGCCGAGGCCCCGGCGGCTCACGATCACGTTGGCGGCGTGGAGGTCGCCGTGGTACTCGCCGCTCGCGTGGATGTCCTCGATGCCGGCCGCGAGGGCGTGGAGCAGGTGCAGCGCCTGGAAGGCGTCGAGGCGACCGCCCGGCTGGCGACGCAGGAACGCCGGGAGAGGCTCGCCGTCGACGTAATCCGAGATCAGGGCGGTCACGCTCCGGCCCTGGTGGCGGATGGTCTCCTGGGTGTGGTACTTGATGAGGATCGAGCACTGGCGGAGCTTGTGCAGCTTGCGGGCGTTGTAACGGGCGGTCCGGCCGCCGGCGTTGCGGTGCGGGAAGAACAGCTTGGCGGACCGCTCGACGCCCGTGCCTCGCTCCCGCACGAGGTAGACCTCGCCCTCCCAGCCCCGGCCGAGGCGCTCCTGGACCAGGTACTTGCCGGCGAGCAGGTCGCCGGGGGCGAGAGCGAAGGTGCGGATCCGGTCGGCGTGGCGAGATCGGACGCTGCCCATGCTGGCCTCCCCGGCTGCGCGAATCGTCGGCGCGAGGCGCCGGCGCGACGTCGGTCGCGCGATTCTATCATCGCCTCCGGCCGCGTCGCACGGTTTTTCCGCCGGCCGTTCCTGCCGTCACAATCCGTTTCCGGCAGCCGGCGGCGCGTGTATGCTCGCGCCGGACCCAGGCCGGCCGCCTGGGGCGAGTCCCTCGGAGGTCGACCGCGTGCTCGAGTTCCTGCAGACCCATCCCCTGGTGATGACTCCGGTCATCTTCGCGGCGCGGGTGGCCGACGTCTCGATCGGCACCCTGCGCACGATCCTGGTCATCCGGGGCCACCGGTTCATCGCGGCAGGCCTCGGCTTCTTCGAGATCATCGTCTGGCTGCTCGCCGCCGGCCAGGTCATCCGGCACCTGGATACCTGGTACCTCGTCGTGGCGTACGCCGGCGGGTTCGCGGTCGGCAACATCGTCGGCAGCGTGCTCGAGCAGACGCTGGCGATGGGCCTCGAGCTGGTGCGGATCCTCGGCCACGATCGCCAGGCGGACCTGGCGCGGAAGCTGCGCGACCTCGGCTACGAGGTGACGGCGCTCGTCGGCGTGGAGAACGCGAGCCAGCCGGTCGAGGTGCTTCTGGTGATCGAGCGGCGCCGGCGGGTCCCCGAGCTGCTGCGGCGCGTCGCGGCGATCGACCCCACCGCCGTCTGCACCCTCAACGAGGTCAAAAAGCCGTCCCAGGCGCAGGTGTCGCGGCCCCGCCGCTCGTTCCTTCATCTGCCGGACTTCCTGCGGGCCGGCAAGCGCAAGTGAAGAGCCGGGTCCGCGGCCTGTCGCCCGGCGCGCGCCGATGCTAGGATGGGCGCCATGACCGCCAACGCTCGTCTCGTCTGGATCGCCGTCTTCGGGATCGCCTTCGGCTGGCTCGAGGCCGCCGTGGTGGTCTACCTGCGGCGGATCCTCTATCCCGATGGCTTCGCCCTGCCGCTCTCGCCGATCGATCCGCAGCTCGCCGCCGTGGAGCTGGCGCGCGAGGCGGCGACGGTCGTGATGCTCGCGGCGGTGGCGGGCCTCGCCGGCCGTACGCGCTGGCAGCGATTCGCGGCCTTCCTCGTCGGATTCGGCGTCTGGGACGTCGCCTACTATCTCGGCTTGAAGCTCGCCCTGGACTGGCCTGCGTCGCTCGCGGACTGGGACGTGCTCTTCCTCGTGCCGTGGCCCTGGCTCGGGCCGGTCTACGCGCCGGTCGCGGTGGCGATCCTCATGATCGGCTCCGGGATCGCGGTCTTCCGCCGCGAGGAGCGCCGGCCGTGCCGCGCGGACCGCTGGTCCTGGCTCCTGGGCGCCGGCGGAGCACTCGTGCTGCTGTGGACCTGGCTGCGGGACCTCGACGCGAGCTTGCGCGGGGCGTTGCCGCAGCCGTATCCGCTCGGCGCGTTCGTGGCGGGGCTCGCGCTGTTGAGCGGTTGCGCGGCGCGCTTTCTGCGCGGCTCGCGCCGAGAACGGCCGCTCGGCGCGGCCGGCCGGCCGGGCCGACCGCCAGCGAAACCTTGAGGCGAGCCGAAAATTCGACAATACTTTACCGGTCGATCCCGCGCCGCGGCGCCTCGCCGGCGGACCCGGACGATTCACGTCGAGCCAAGGAGAGATGGCATGCTGGAGTTGAAGAAGGGCGTCGACATCCTCGGCGCGGTGGGCGGCGTCACGACGATCGCGGCCGCCAGGACGGTCATCGCCACCCACCTCGACGGTGCGAACCAGAAGAAGCTCGCCCCGATCAGGAACGAGGAGGCGTTGCTCAAGATCGCGAACGCCATCGTCATGTGCGAGCCCGACGGCGTGTTCGTCAACTCCGGCAGCCCCGAGGACGTCCAGTGGGTCCGCGACCACGCCCTCGCCAAGGGCGAGGAGACTCCGCTGGCCAAGAAGGGGCACACGCTCCACTTCGATCTGCCCCAGGACCAGGCCCGCCTCGTCAACCAGACGTTCTACATCATCAATCCGGGCGAGACGGTCTCGAGCCTGGCCAAGTACGTGCTTCGCGAAGAAGCCCTCGCCTACGTGGAGAAGCACGTCAAGGGCATCATGAAGGGCATGACGATGATGATCGGCTTCTACTCCCGCGGTCCGGTCGGCGCGGAGGCCTCGATCCCGGCGATCGAGATCACCTCGTCGGCGTACGTGGTCCACTCGGCCGAGCTGCTCTACCGCAACTGCTACGACGCGTTCGACCAGGAAGCCAAGCGCAGGGGCATCTTCTTCACCAACGTCCACTCCGAAGGGCCGAACCGCCCGGAGGATGTCCCCAACGCCCGCATCTTCATGGACCGCTCGTGGTTGACCACCTACGCCACGTTCTGCACCTACGCGGGCAACACGCTCCTGATGAAGAAGGGCAATCACCGGTCCGCGGTCGACTACGCGACCTACTACCGCCGGGGCGAGGAGCTGTCGGAGCACATGTTCATCACCGGGCTCACCGGGCCCCGCGGCCGCCGCACCTTCTTCGCCGGGGCGGCGCCGTCCGGTTGCGGCAAGACCACGACCGCCATGGTCGGCACCAACTTCGTGGGGGACGACCTCGCCCAGATGTGGATCGCCCGGGATGGGACCCTGCGCGCGGTGAACCCCGAGAAGGGCATCTTCGGCATCGTCGAGGACGTGAATCGCGAGGGCGACCCGCACCTGATGGCGGCGCTGCGCGACAACGACACCGAGGTGATCTGGTCCAACGTGCTCGTCGACGACGAGGGCGTTCCCTACTGGACCGGCTGCGGCGAGACCATGCCGCCGAAGGGCCGGAACTTCCAAGGCGAGTGGTTCTCCGGCAAGACCGACGCGAGCGGCAATCCGGTCCCGCCGTCGCACAAGAACAGCCGCTGCACGCTCGACTGCCGGGAGATCGCCAACCACGACGCCGCGGCCAACGCCGACCCGGCCGGAGTCCCGATCAAGGTCATCACCTACAGCGGTCGCGACTCCGACACGATGCCGCCCGTCTGGGTTGCCCGGACGGCGGACGCGGGGGTCGCGATCGGCGCGTCCATCGTATCCAAGGCCACTGCGACGGAGGTCGGCGCCTCGGGCGTCAACCGGCAGCCGTGGGCCAATGCGCCGTTCATCCCGGGGCCGCTGGCCGACTACATGGAAGCCCAGTTCCAGTTCTTCAACTCGCCGAAGTTCAGCCACGAGGGCCGGCCGGTGCTCGCCGGGCTCAACTATTTCCTGACCCACGCCAACCGCGGAAGCCGGGGCAGCGGCCTCCTGGGCGAGAAGAAGGACGTCAGGGTCTGGCTGGGCTGGCTCGAGCGCTACGTGCACGGCGAGGCCAGGGGCATCGAGACGCCGATCGGGATGATCCCGCGGTACGCCGAGCTGAAGGTCCTCTTCGCGGAGATCGGCAAGCCGTATCCCCGCAGCCTGTACGACCTGCAGTTCGCGCTCTATGTCGACAACATCGTGGCGCGGATCGACCTGCAGACCGCGGCCTACGCCAAGGAAGCGAACCTCCCGCCGCAGCTCTTCCGGGAGTACGAGACCATGAAGGCGGGGCTGCTCGCGCTCAGGGCGAAGTTCGGCCCGATCGTCCAGGTCGCGCAGCTGGCGCCCGGCGACTGATCGCCGCCGCGCCCGGCCGCTCTCGTCCGACGGGCCGGCTCCCCGGGGCCGGCCCGTTCCACGCCGCGGTCGGATGAAATTTTACCCAATTCGATCTCGATTTGTGATATCATCCCGCCGCACTGTTGCCGTCGCCACTTGCCTCAAGGCCCAGTGCGCCATTCGTCGTCATCCCACGCCCACCTCGCCTCACGAAAGGGGACGCACCATGAGACCCATGCGAATGTTGCTCGTTCTCGCCCTCGCCGCGCTCTCGACCGGCGCCGCGCAGGGCCAGGTGGCCAGCGCCCTGGTCACCGAAGGAACGCCGCTCTCCGGCAGCCCCGACTATGTCGTCAGCACCCTCTCCGGGCCCGCGGTCGCCGGCGCGGACGGCTGGGTCTTCAACCTCAACGCCACGCTGGCCGGGGCGACGATCAGCCTCGCCTACGGCACCTACGACGGCATCGCCGCGCCCGACGTGCTCGAGTTCGAACACACGGTCGGCGATTACGAGCAGACGTCCTGGGAAGGCTTCTTCGGGATCGCCAGCGACGGCGTCGCCTACAGCCCCCTGTGCACGCGGATCTCCGACGGCCAGACCGGGCTCGACAGTGTCTGGTACCAGGACACGGTGGTCGCGATCGAGCAGGCGCCGTATCCCCACCTGGCCGGCTGGTTCTGGAGCTTCGGCAGCCGGCCCGACGTCACCCTCGACGGCGTGCCGTACTTCGTCGGCGGCATCACCGACGTGCAGGGCGGAGCCACCGACAATCGCGGCCTCTTCTACGGACTCGACGCCCAGCCCTACGTCCTCGGCGGGATGATGATCGGCGGCCTCGTGAACCCCGTGGTCAACGGCAGCGAGGCCGTGAGCTTCGACTACCGGTTCTCCGCGCACGGCACGCACTACCTCGCGGAGGTCGCCACGGCGACCGGTTCGACCACCAACGACAACAGCATGGTCAGCGACGGCGCGGTCG
This sequence comes from Candidatus Krumholzibacteriota bacterium, assembly GCA_022711765.1. Classification (GTDB taxonomy): domain Bacteria; phylum Krumholzibacteriota; class Krumholzibacteriia; order LZORAL124-64-63; family LZORAL124-64-63; genus Glo-17. The sequence continues at coordinate 2,019,161 of JAKLEB010000001.1, read as the reverse complement.
TGCTGATCGACGGCCAGCCCGTGACCGAGGCGAGCCCGGTTCCCGCCGCGGCCGGCGGCCTGCCCGGCGAGAACTGGGACAACTTCGACAACTGCGGGATCACCGAGGACGGCCACTGGTTCCTGACCGGCGACACCGACGCCGCCACCGCGGTCGACGAATTCGTGCTCGTGGACGGGATGGTCGTCCTGCGCGAAGGCGACCTGATCGACGGCTTCCTGATCAACGGCGCCATCGAATCCGGCGCGATGAACGAGGACGGCGACTGGGCGGTGGTCTGGGACGTCGACAGCGAGGGCGCCAACCTCGAGGTCCTGATCCTCAACGGCCAGATCGTGCTCATGGAGGGCATGCCGGTCGATATCGACGGCGACATGCAGCCCGACCTCGGCACGTCGGTGCTGGACTTCACGGGCATCGCCTCGGTGGCGGTGGCCGACCGGGACGCGCAGAGTCGCGCCAAGGTCTACTTCACGGCCGACGTCGATGTTCCGGCGGCCGGCTTCGCGCGCGCCGGCGATCCGATCGTCGCGAACGAAGAAGATGGTCTCGAGGAGGACGTGCCGGGCGATCCGGACGGCCGGGTCGCGATCGAGATGGGCATGGTGCTCGTGCCCGAAGGAACGGTGCCGGTGTTCCTGGCAGCGTTCGACGCCACGAGCCGAGGCGCGCGGGTCGAGCTGAACTGGCGGATCAACGGCCAGGCCGGCGTCCAGGACTTCGCCGTGCAGGCGCACCAGGGCGGCCAGGTCCGCGACCTGGTCGTCGCCTCCGACGGCCCGGAGCGCTTCCGCGCCGAGGACCGTCCGGGCGCGGGCGAGGTCATCTACCGCCTGCTCCTGGACTCGGGCGCAGGCTGGGTCGAACTGGCCAGCAAGTCGCTGACGCCGGACCTGCCGCGGGGCGTGGTGCTCGTGGGAGCGCAGCCCAATCCGTTCAACCCACGGACCGAGATCTTCCTGACTCTCGGACGCGACCAGCGCGTGCGGTTGACGGTGCACGACGCCGCGGGCCGCCTCGTGGACGTGGTCCACGACGGATCGCTGACGGCCGGCGAGCACGCACTGCCGTGGTCTGGCGCGCTCGTGGCGTCGGGGGTCTACTTCGCCCGGCTCGAGGCGGAGGACGGCGTGGCCGAGACCAAGATGCTGCTTCTCAAGTAGCGCGCGCGCGAGTGCTACGGCGCCCGGGGCGGTCCGCCGCTCCGGGCGCCGCGCGTTTCCGCTTGCCGGCTCGCGCGATACAGTACAAGATACCTCCGTGATCTGGAGCGGGGCATCGCGCCGCTCGCCGCGGGGACGACCGCCCGCGGCGAGAATCCGTCGCGACCCTGCGCAACGACCCCACCACGGAGGAAACCCGAATGGACAGGAAGCTCATCCACCTTCTCGCCTTGCTCGCGATCGCCTCGGTTCTGGCCGTCGTCGGGGGCTGCTCGGACGACGACGACCCCGCCGATCCCGGCGACGGCGACGACTACCTGGGCGGCACGATCTCCGGCGTCGTCGCCGAGAGCGACGGCGACCCGATCGAGGGGGCGACGATCGCAGCCGGCGGCCGGGCCACGACAACCAACCAGGATGGGTTCTTCGTGCTGACCGAGGTGCCTGCGGGCGAGGGTCTGCTCGCGGCCTCGAAGACGGGCTACCTGCCGACCTTCCGCGTGGAAGCGGTCACCGAAGGCGGCTCCCTGCACTATGCGGACCTCGTGCTGATCCTGGTCGAGACCGGCACCATCGACGGCGCCGCCGGCGGTAGCGTCGAGACGGCCGACGGCCACGGTCGGGTCGAATTCGGGCCGAACAGCTTCGTCGACGGCGCGGGCAACCCCTACACCGGCGAGGTCACGGTCCAGCTGAACGCCCTGCGGCCCGGCGACGGCGGATTCTACGGCGCATTCCCGGGCGAGTTCGCCGGCATCGACCTGGACGGCGCCGAGGTCCCGTTCGTCTCGTTCGGCTTCATGAGCGTCGAAATTGCGGGCGAGGACAAGGCGCCCCTGGAGCTCGCCGACGGCGTCACCGCCACCCTGGAACTCGGCGTCGCCCAGGAGATGATCCCCGACGCGCCCGCCACGATTCCGCTGTGGTTCTTCGACGAGGCCGAGGGCGTGTGGAGGGAGGAGGGCGAGGCGACCCTCGACGAAAACGTCTACCTCGCCAGCGTCAGCCACTTCACGACCTGGAACTGGGATCTTCCCGTCGAGGACATCTGCGGCATTTCCGGCGTGGTACTCGGCGAGGACGAACTCCCCATCGCCGGCGCCCGGATCATCAGCCGGGGCGTCGACTGGGCGATCATGGACGAGGTCGTGACGAACGCCGCCGGCGCATTCACGGTGCGCGCGGTCCGCAACGCCGCGACCGACGTCTGGGCGATCATGGGCAGCATGGCAAGCGACGCCGTCCGGGTCACCGTCGGCGACGTCTGCCCGTACGTCCTCGAGGAGCCGCTGGTCCTGACGTTGGAGCTGTTCACCATCAGCCTGACCTGGGGCGAGACGCCGGAGGATCTCGACGCGCATCTGCTCGTGCCGATGACGTGGGACCTCGGCTTCGATCACTACCACCTCTACTACGGGAACATGGGGACCCTGAGCGACAATCCGTACGCGTTCCTCGACACCGACGCGCAATACTCCTACGGGCCGGAGATCATCAGGGGCACGCGCCTGTACGAGGGCCGGTTCCAGTGCTGGGTCCACAATTACGCGGATGGAGGAGAGCCGCCGACCGAGCCCGATCCCGAGAGCAGCGCGAACCTGCGCGCGTCCGGCGCGAGGGTCCAGCTCCAGGTCGGAAGCGACCTGCGGATCTACGAGGCGTCCGCACTCTCGCTGACGGGCGCCGACACGACCGGCTGGTGGCACGTCTTCGACCTGGTGGTCGACGGCGGCGTCCTGTCCGTCGAATCGATCATGGAATTCCAGCCGAGGTTCAGCGACACCGGAGTCTACTCGGGCGACAAGGCGCTCAAGGCCAAGAACAGGTAGCTCGCGTAGATTCGGTCCGACCACGAACCCCGCCGGCCCGGCGCGGCCGGCGGGGTTTCTGCCTCCGGGCGAGGCGGCGAGGAGCGGCCCCGGCGCCGCGTCCCGACATCCCGGGCACGATCGCCCGCGGCGTGTTAGATTGGGGTCCCTGGCCGGATTCGCGTCCCGCCGGCCGCTCCCGCCGGCGTCAGATCCGAGGTCGAACGTCATGGACCAGTTGCTCTACCGGGTCCTGCCGCAAACGCTGCTGCTGCTCTTCGGCGCCCTGCTGGGCATCTGGGGCATCCTGGTGCGGCGCGCGGACCTGGGGCTCGAGAAAGCCGCGGTGCGCATCGGCTGGATCGGTGCGGCGTGCCTCCTGGCGTGGCTCGTGGCGGTGACCGCGTTGCAGCGACAGCTGCCGATGCTCAGCCCCGGGCAGCTCGCGTTCTTCCTGGGCTCTCTCGTCTGGCTGGGCCAGTGCTACGCCCAGCGGCACGTGGATCAGCGGCTGTTCGCGGTCCTGCCGCTGGTGGGCGTGGCCGGGCTCATGGCCTTCGGGCTCGCGATGGGCCTACGGCCGGGGGAGGTCCCGACGAAATCGCTGTTGAGCGCCGGCGCCGCCGTCCACGTGACCATGTCGCTCGCAGGGGTGGCGCTCCTGCTCGGCTGCGGCGTCTACGCGTCCGGGCACGTGATCCTGGACTGGCACATCCGCCGCCGGCGCTTCGACGCCTGGTTCCAGCGGCTGCCGAGCCTCGGCGACCTCGATCGCCTGCGCCGGCTGACGCTCGTGACCGGCTGGGCGCTCGTGACCGCGAGCCTCCTGTCCGCGCTGGTGTGGACGCGCGTGCGGCCGTCCGCCGAGCCGACGGTGATCAGCCACCTGCACCCGATGGTCCTCCTGGCCGTGATCCTCGCCGTCCTCGTCGTGGCGGACCGCCAGCGCTGGCTGTCCGCGCACCGGTTGGCGGTGGGGTGCGTGGTCATGTCGGGGCTCGTGCTGGCGCTGTTGACGGTCTCGGTGGTCGAGATCTTCGCCGGGAGGTTCGCGTGAGGCTCGAGCTGATCGGTCTGAACCACCGGACATCGCCGCTCGAGGTGCGCGAGCGAGCCGCGCTGTCCCCGGCCCAGATCGACGAGGCGCTGCACGACCTGCACGACGGCGCGAACCTCGAAGGCGTGGCGATCCTCTCGACCTGCAACCGCACCGAGCTCTACGTTTCGCCCCGGCAGCACCACGAGCCGGACGAGCTGAGGCGTCTCTATTGCCGCATCACCGGTCTCGGCGAGGCGGACGTGCAGAGCGCGTACCTGCTGCGCGACGACGAGGCCATGCGGCACCTGGTGCGCGTGGCGGCCGGGCTCGACAGCCAGCTTCTGGGCGAGGTCCAGATCCTGGGCCAGCTCAAGGACGCCTTCACGCGCGCGCATGACGCGGGCGCGACCAACAACATCCTCAACAAGGCGCTCTTGCGCGCGATCGAGGCGGGCAAGGACCTCCGCAACCGCACCGGCATCAGCCAGGGGGCGGTCTCGGTGGCGTCGGCCGCCGTGCAGATGGCCCAGCGCATCTTCGGCTCGCTCGAGGGCAGGCGCGTGCTCCTCGTGGGCGCGGGCGAGACGGCGCGGCTGGCGGCGAACCACCTCAAGGGCGTGGGCGTCGCCGACTGGCGGGTCGCCAACCGCACCGCTGCGAACGCGCAGGTCGTGGCCGACCTGCTCGGCGGCCGCGTGGTCGGGTTCCCGCCGGCAGCGGCGGACGTCGAATGGGCCGACCTGGTCGTGTCCGCGACGAGCGCCAGCGAGCCCGTGATCGGCGGCCCCGAGACCCTGGCCGCCGTGCGCCGGCGCAAGCGGCCGCTGCTGTTGCTCGACCTCGCCGTGCCGCGCGACATCGATCCCGGCCTGGCCCTGGCCGGCCACGGCGACGTGTACCTGTACACGGTCGACGACTTCGACGAGCTGGTTGCGGCCAACCTCGAGACCCGAGAGCGCGAGGCCCGGCGCGCCGAGCATCTCGCCGAGAAGCACGTCGCGGAGTTCTCGGCCTGGTACCGGGAGAACCGGGTGGCACCGACGATCCAGCAGCTCCACGCGGTACTCGAAGAGCTGCGCGCCCAGGAGATCCGGCGCAATCAGAAGCGCTTCCGGCCCGAGGACCACGAGCAGCTCGAGAAGTTCTCCAGGGCGCTCATCCGCAAGGTCGAGGGTCTGATCGCGACGAACCTGCGCCAGGCGAGTCTCGAGGAGGACGACCTCTCGATGGCCAGCGCCGTCGTCAAGGTGATGGCGCGCGAGGCTCAGGACGCCGAGGTCCAGCAGGTGCTGGAGAAGCTGCGGCAGGAGGGGACGCATTAGCCGGGATTGCCCGGCCGCGCGCTCGCGCCGGGAGGTAGCGAAAACCCCCGCGGCCAGATCGCCGCGGGGGTCTTGCGCATCCGTCCAGGTCGAGCCCGGGATCCAGGGCCCCGGGCGGCCCCGTCACTTCTTGTCGTTGTAGTAGGCGATCGCGTTCTCGAGCAGGTCCTTCGCGTAGACCGGGTTGTGGACGCCCATGCTCCCGTCGTTGTACACGAAGATCAGCGCGTACGCCGCCTCGCGCTGCCACCGCTCCCAGGTCAGGTTGTCCTCGTCGAGGCCTGCAAGGAACCCCTCATGGTCGGCGTAGCCGAACAGCACGGAGAGCTCGTCCATGAGGGCGACGACCTCGGTCTGACCGCTGCCGAAATCGAAGAACTCGTCATCGCCCGCCGGCGGATCCTCGTGGCAGCCGGCACAGTTCGGTCCGGTATTGGACGACTGGTTGCTCGGCCGGAAATTGTGGAAGGCGTGCGGGACGTTCTCCTCGCCGTGCAAGGTCGTCTCGCGCAGCATGTGACAGCTCACGCACCCCTTCTCGTACCCCTGGTGCATCGCCTCGCGATCGTAGGTGTAGCCCGGGATCTCGTAGCAGCCGGCGCCGATGAACATGTCCATCTGGGGACTGCCGTGCGGGCCGAAGTGGGCGTTGCCGTTGTCGATCTGGCCCAGCACGCTCGTCGTGTTGCGGCGCGCGTGATGGCACTGAGCGCAGAGCTGGCCTGGCCCGTAGCCGTCCATTTCCGGGACTTCGGGGTCGTCGGGATCGTAAGGGAAGGTATACTGGACCGGCTCCGCGGTCAGGTTGCGCAGCTGGGCCTCGTTGCCGCCGCTCTCGGCGCCCATGTGGGGGTCGTGGCAGGTCACGCAGCCGATGAAGCTGACGAGCTCCCCGAACTCATAGGTCGCGAACGCGGGGTCGTTCGCCCGGATGAATCCCTCGGAGGTGTGGCACACGGAGCAGGAGCCGCCGCCGAACTCGTCGCTGAAGGCGACCAGGTCGTCGGCGAACTCCGGATTCGCGTGGCCCGAGGTGGCGTAGCCGGTCGCGAAGTCGCCGGACGGCCCCTCGAACTGGGTGCCGTGGCAGGGGTAGCAGCTCGAGACGATGTCATCCTCGGTGATGTTCGCGGGATCGTGCTCGTCGATCGTCGCGAATTTCACGATGGGCCGGTGGTCGTTGAAGTCCGGTCCCATCGGGCCGTGGCAGCTCTCGCACTGCACGCCCTCGAGCGACGCGCGACGCGCGGCGGCGTCGGCGCCGGCGACGTCGAAGTAGTCATCATAACCGTTCGTGTCGGGATTCTCGGTCGCCCAGACGCCCGTGTAGGTCACCGCGCGGTCCCAGCCCGTGGTATGGCACTGCAGGCAGTAGGGGTTCGCCGCGCTCTCGCCCTCCAGATCGTCATAGGCATCGGAGTGGGCGGTCAGCAGCACGGCGTCGACCGTGCTGTTGTGACAATGGTTGCACGCCTCGCCCTTGTCGCCGACGTAGGTGAAGTCGAAGAGCGTACCGTCGTCTCCCGGAGGCCCCGCCGGGCCTCTGGGGCCCTCGTCGCCCTCGCAGCCCATCAGGATCAGGGGCAGGGCCAGGAGCAGGAACGCTCCGGCCTTCGCGAGACAAGCTAGCTTCATGGGTGGCCTCCCTTGAACGGTGCGCGTGTCACGTCGCGGCGGCGCCGCCACTTCGTCGGAGATCCAAGTAGTAATATCGGACCTCGGCTACAATGGTATCTGCCGCATGATTCCAGGATCAAGAAAATTGTCGATGGTTCATTCCTGTTTATTCAATAATGACAACGGTATTCGATTAAACTCGTGGACCGGTAATATTCAGATTAATCTAGTCTAGTAATATTGCCGCGCGGCGCGACCGCCGTCGATCGCCGGTCGCGCCGCTCGACGACGCGGTGCTACTTCAGCAGCGCGCCCGCGATGACCATTCGCATGGCCTCGCTCGTCCCCTCGTAGATCTCGGTGATCCGCTGGTCGCGGTACAGACGCTCGATCTCGTATTCCTTGATGTAGCCGTAGCCGCCGTGGATCTGCAGCGCCTGGTGACAGATCCGGTGTGCGGCCTCCGAGCAGAAGAGCTTGGCCATCGCCGCCGCCTTCGAGTGGCTGAGCTTCTGGTCCTTCTCCCAGGCGGCTTGCATCAAAAGCAGGCGCGCCGCCTCGAGGTCGGTCGCCATGTCCGCCAGGCGGAACTGCACGTGCTGGAAGGTCGCGAGGGGGCGGTCGAACTGCTCGCGCTCCTTCGCGTAGGCGAGGGCGAGGTCGAACGCGCGGGCGGCGATCCCGTGAGCCTGGGCGGCGATGCCGATGCGGCCGTTGTCGAGGGTCTTCATGGCGACCTTGAAGCCCTGGCCCCAGTCGCCGAGCAGGTTGGTCTTCGGCAGGCGACAGTCCTCGAACACCAGCTCGGTCGTGGACGAGGCGCGGATCCCCAGCTTGTTCTCGTGCTTGCCGACCGAGAATCCCGGCGTGCCCTTCTCGACGATGAACGCCGAGATGCCGGCGTGCTTGTCCGCCGTGTCGCCTCGCACGAAGACCACGAAGGTGTCGGCGAAGCCGCCGTTGGTGATGAAGTTCTTCGTGCCGTTGACGACGTAGTGGTCGCCGTCCGGGATCGCGGTCGTGCGGGTGCCGGCGGAGTCCGTGCCGGCCGACGGTTCGGTGAGCGCGAAACCGCCCCAGACCTCGCCGCGGGCGAGCGGCGGCAAGTAACGCTGCTTCTGCTGCTCGGTGCCGAACATGAGGATGGGGTCGGCCGTGAGGCTGTTGGTCACCGAGACCGTGACGCCGACCGACGCGTCGCCGTACGACAGCTCCGAGATCATGAGTGCGTACGAGACCGCGTCGAGCCCGGCGCCGCCGTACTGCTCGGGCGTGCCGATGCCGCAGTAGCCCATGGCGGCGAGCTCGGCCAGCAGCTCAGGGGCGATCGAGCCCCGGTGCTCGGCGGCCTCGGCGTGGGGGATCAACCTCTGTTCGGTGAACCGGCGCGTCGCGTCGCGGAGCATCTGCTGCTGTTCGGTCAGCTTGAGATCCATGCCCGGTCCTTCCTCAGCCTGCGGGGGCTATGAACGACGACAACGATCCGGCCTGGCCCGTAGAGTTGATTAACTTAAATTGTCCAAATTGTCGATGCCTCACATCGGGCGAACGGGAGATCGGGCTGGACACCGCGCTGGACACACTCCTCGGGACCTTCCTGTCCGGCGACCGCCGCGCCGCCGCGCGCCTGATCAGCGTGGTCGAGAACGGCGGTCCCCGCGCGGAGGCGGTCCTCCACGCGCTCTACCCGCGGCTCGGCGGGGCCCCGCGGGTCGGCGTCACGGGGCCGCCGGGCGTCGGCAAGAGCACCCTGGTCGACGCGCTCGTCCGCCACCACCGCGGGCAGGGCCGGCGGGTGGGCGTGGTCGCGGTCGATCCCACGAGCCCCTTCACGGGCGGCGCGGTTCTGGGCGACCGGGTCCGCATGAGCGACCTCGCGACCGACCTCGGCGTCTTCATCCGCAGCATGGCGACCCGCGGCAGCCTGGGCGGGCTCGCCCGCACGACCAAGGAAGTGGTCGACGTGCTCGAGGCCTTCGGCCAGGAGATCCTGCTGATCGAGACGGTCGGTGTGGGGCAGACCGAGATGGACATCGCGAGCGCGGCCGACACCGTGGTGGTCGTGGTCTCGCCCGAGTCCGGCGACGCGATCCAGGCGATGAAGGCCGGCCTGATGGAGGTGGCGGACCTCCTGGTCGTGAACAAGGCCGACCGCCCGGGCACGAGCCAGATGGTCCGCGCGCTCGAGGCCGACCTCGCGATGCGGCCTGCCGGCGGCTGGCGGCCACCCGTGCTCGTCACGGTCGCCTCGCGCGGGGAAGGCACGGACGAGGTCGCGGCGGCGGTCGGCCGTCACCGCGAGCACCTGAGCGCGAGCGGCGCGCTGGGCGAGCGACGCCACGCGCGCGCCCGCGCCGAGATCGTGGCGATCCTGCGCGACCGCCTGTGGCAGCGGGTCCACGAGCGCCTGGCCGACCGGCTGCCCGACTGGGTGGCGCGGGTCGAGGCCGGTCACGCCACGCCGTACACCGCCGCCCGCGCGCTGCTGGCGGCGTTCCTGGAGGACGAAGCATGAGCGACCATCCCGCCGCCCGCTCGGGCCGCGACCTGCTCGGCGGGCTCTACCGCCGGCCGGACGATTCGAATCGCCACGTGACGGTCTCCGGCCAGGAGATCCCGCTCGTCGCGACCCCCGCGGACGTCGCGGACCTCGACTACGCGCGCGACCTGGGCGACCCCGGCCAGTATCCCTACACCCGCGGCATCCACGCCGACATGTACCGCGGCAAGCTCTGGACCATGCGCCAGTTCGCCGGCTTCGGCACGGCGGAGCAGACCAACGAGCGCTACCGGTTCCTACTCGCGCGCGGGCAGACCGGCCTGTCGGTCGCCTTCGATCTGCCGACCCTCATGGGCCGAGACTCGGACGATCCGTGGTCGGCGGGCGAGGTCGGCAAGTGCGGCGTGGCGATCAGCAGCCTCGAGGACATGGAGACCCTGTTCGCCGGGATCCCGCTGGCCGACGTCTCCACCTCGATGACGATCAATTCCCCGGCGGCGATCATCTGGGCCATGTACATCGCGGCCGCGGAGAACCAGGGCGCCGACCGCGCGAAGCTGCGCGGGACTCTCCAGAACGACATCCTCAAGGAGTTCATCGCCCAGAAGGAATTCATCTTCCCGCCCGTGCCGTCGCTGAAGCTCGTGGTCGACACGATCGAGTTCGCGAGCCGCGAGATGCCGCTGTTCAATCCGATCAGCATCTCGGGCTACCACATCCGCGAAGCGGGCTCGACCGCCGTCCAGGAGCTGGCGTTCACCCTCGCGGACGGCTTCGCCTACGTCGACGCGGCGATCGCGGCCGGTCTCGACGTGGACGAGTTCGCGCCGCGGCTGTCGTTCTTCTTCAACAGTCACCTCGACCTCTTCGAGGAGATCGCGAAATTCCGCGCGGCGCGCCGGATCTGGGCGCGCCACCTGCGCGAGCGGTACGGCGCGCGCAACCCGCGCTCGTGGCTTCTGCGGTTCCACACGCAGACTGCCGGCTGCAGCCTCACGGCGCAGCAGCCGCAGCTCAACGTGGTGCGCACCGCGTACCAGGCGCTCGCCGGCGTGCTCGGCGGCACCCAGAGCCTGCACACGAACAGCCTCGACGAGGCGCTCGCCCTGCCCAGCGAGGAGGCGGTGGAGATCGCGTTGCGGACGCAGCAGATCCTCGCCCACGAGATCGGGGTCGCGAGCACGATCGACCCGTTGGCGGGGTCCTACTTCGTCGAGAAGCTGACGACCGAGATGGAGGCCGGCGCCGAGGCCTACTTCGCGCGGATCGCGGAAGTGGGCGGGGTGATCCCCGCGCTCGAGGAGGGCTTCTTCCAGCGCGAGATCGCCGACGCCGCTCACTGGTACCAGCAGGCGCTCGAGCGCAAGCAGCGCGTCGTGGTCGGCGTCAACGAGTACGTGAATCCCGACGAGAAGCAGCAGATCCCGCTCCTGCGCATCGACAAGGACGTGGCGCGGTCGCAGGAACGGAAGCTCGCCGCCCTGCGGGCGCGGCGCGACGAGGCCGCCGTGCGGGCCGCGCTCGGCCAGATCGAGACGGCCGCGCGCGACGGGGCGAACCTGATGCCGCGGTTCCTCGACGCCGTGCGGGCGTACGCGACCCTGGGCGAGATCGTCGGTGCGCTCAAGGCGGTGTACGGCGAGTACACCGAGCCCATCATCATCTGAGGAGTCGGACCATGGAGCGAGGGATCAGGGTGTTGGTGGCCAAAGCGGGTCTCGACGGCCACGACCGCGGCGCCAAGGTGGTGGCGCGGGCGCTGAGGGACGCGGGCATGGAGGTCATCTACACCGGGGTTCGCCAGACGCCGGAGATGATCGCCGAAGCCGCCGTGCAGGAGGACGTGGACGCGGTCGGCCTGTCGGTGCTCTCGGGAGCCCACATGCACGTCTTCCCGGAAGTCCTGCGACAGTTGACGGCGAGGGGCGGCGGGGACATCCTCTTGACCGGCGGCGGCACGATCGGCGACGAGGACATGGCCGAGTTGCAGGCCCTGGGGGTCGGCCGCCTCTTCGGCCCGGGCGCGAGCACCCGGGAGATCGTCGATTACATCCGTGCGGAGACCGCCCGCCGCCGCGCGCAGTCCGAGACGCGGTGAACCCGATCCCGGTGGAGTCACGATGGCACACGCCCCGGCGCCCGCGCCGTCCGGTCGCGCACTCACCGTCAAGATCCTCGCCGGCATGGCCCTGGGGATCGTCGCCGGCGTGATCCTGAGCCTGGCCGACCCGCCCGCGGACCCCTCGGCCGGGCCGGCGGTCGCCGACTCGTGGGCCCGGCAGTGGCTGACCGACGGGATCCTGCGGGTGGTCGGCCAGGCGTTCGTCCGGCTCCTCCAGGTCATGGTCATCCCGCTCGTGCTGGTCTCGCTCATCTGCGGGGCGGCGGCGATGGAAGACGTGGCCAAGGTCGGCCGCGTCGGTGTCAAGACGCTCGTGCTCTACCTGGCGACCACGGCACTCGCGATCATCCTCGCCGTCGCGGCGGCGCTCCTGGTCAGACCCGGCGCCGGTTTCCCGCTGGCGGCCGACGTCGAGTTCAAGGCCGAACCGCCGCCTCCGCTCGGCGACGTCCTGCTGGACATCGTGCCGTCGAACATCTTCGCCGCGATGGCCGCCGGCCAGATGCTGCCGATCATCCTCTTCGCCATCCTCTTCGGTCTGGCCCTCACGATGGCGGGCGCGCCCGGGAAGCGCCTGCTCGCGGTCCTTCAGGACGCGAACGCGGTCGTCATGAGCCTGGTCTGGCTCGTGATGCTGCTCGCCCCGGTCGGCGTCTTCGCGCTCGTGGCGCGGACCTTTGCGACGCAGGGCTTTGGGGCGTTCGCGCCGCTCGGCAAATACGCCGGCCTCGTGATCCTCGTGCTCGCCTTGCACGCGCTGGTCGTGTATCCGGCCATCCTGCGGATCCTCGGCCGGATCGACCCGCGGCCCTTCCTCCGCAAGATGCGGGAGGTGCAGGTCTTCGCCTTCTCGACTGCCTCGAGCAACGCGACGATCCCCGTCAACCTGCGGGTCGTCGAGACCGGCCTGGGCGTGAAGAACTCCATCGCCGCCTTCACGATCCCGCTCGGGGCCACGGTCAACATGGACGGCACCGCGATCATGCAGGGCGTGGCGACCGTGTTCGTGGCTCAGGTCTACGGCGTCGACCTCAGCGGTTCGCAGCTCGTGACCGTGGTGCTCACCGCGACCCTCGCCTCGATCGGCACCGCCGGCGTGCCCGGCGTCGGGCTGATCATGCTCGCGATGGTCCTGCAGCAGGTGGGGCTGCCGGTGGCGGGCATCGGTCTGATCATCGGCATCGATCGGCTGCTGGACATGGCGCGCACCGCCGTCAACGTGACCGGCGACAGCCTGGTCGCCTGCATCGTCGCCCGAAGCGAGGGCGAGTGGGACGCGGGCGTGTACGGTGACCGCGCCGGGGACTGACCGCCGCGGCGGGAGATTCCCCCGGCCAGGCGCAGGTGGTATAGTGGTTCCGTCGGCTCCGGATCGCGGCCCGCGCGCTGGCGCCGCGTCGCTGATCGCCACTGGTCGCGGTCGCAACCTCCTCACACCTAGTCACGGAGGTTTGCCATGCGACACCCCGCGCTTGCGTTCTGCGTCTCCGTTCTGCTCGCGAGTTCCGCCGCCGCCGCCACCTACTACGTCTCCGCCACGAGCGGCAGTCCGGGCGGCTCCGGCACGATCGACGACCCGTTCCTGACGATCCAGCAGGGGCTGGACGCCGCCGCGCCCGCCGGCGACGAGGTCGTGGCCATGCCGGGCACCTATAGCGGGATCGGTAACCACGACCTCGCGACGCTCGGCAAGGCAGTCACCGTACGCGGCCAGCTTGGCGCAGCCTACACGATCATCGACGTCGCGAGCCCATTGCACGACGGATTCTTCCTCGACGACTCCGGCGAGGACCAGGACACCCGGATCGAGAGCTTCACGATCCGCAACGGCCGCTACGGGATCCGGATGGACCTCGCCGGCACCGCACCGATCCTCGCCGATCTGGTGTTCGAGGCCAACGCGCTGGCCGGCATCCGCTACCAGGTCCTCGCGCCGTCGCTCGGCGCGCTGGACATCATCGACTGCGTCTTCGCGGGACACCCCGGAGACGCCATCCATCTCGACATCCTCACGGTCAAGGGCGCCACCACCTCGCGGCGCGACCCGTTTGCCGTCATCGACGGATGCACGTTCACCGGCAACGGCACGGGAGTCGACTGCGACCGGCCGCTCGAGCCGATGTGCCGCATCGCCGACTGCGACTTCAGCGGCAATGGGCTGGCCACGTGGGGATCGGTCGAACTCGATCGGTGCGCGATCTCCGGCGGCGGCGGTTGCGACGGCGAACTGGAGGGCCTGCCGCACTGGATCCGGGCGACCGACTGCCGCTTCACCGGCCTGTCCGGTCCGGTCTTCGGCGATGCCCAGGAGATCCAGGTCGCCGGCTGCGAGATCGACGGCAACGTCGGGGACATCCATGCGGGCGGTCCCAGCGAGGAGGCTTACGAGTCGCTCGCGTTCACCACCTGCGACATCCACGACAACACTGGCGGCATCCTCCTCGGCCCGGGCCAGGCGACGCTGGCGCTGATCGACTGCCTCTACACCGGCAACGGCGCGCCGGTGCGATACGCCAACGCGGCTGGCGCGGGTTCGCTCCTCGTGTCCGGCTGCACGCTGGCCGGGAATCTCGCCGATGCGCTCGAGGTCGTGGCCGCGCTCGGCGGCGCCACGGTGGAGAACTGCATCGTCGCTGGCAATGGCGGCGCCGGTCTGGACTGGCAAGCAGGATCGGCGACATGGACGATCGCCTGCAACGACTTCTGGCAGAATACCGGCGGCGACTACGCGGGGCTTGCCGATCAGACCGGCCTCAACCTGAACATCCGCGCGAATCCGCTCTTCTGCGCGCCGGCGGCGGGCGACTACGGCCTGCGTGCGGACTCGCCATGCCTGCCCGGGGCCACCGGCTGCGGACTGATGGGCGCCCGGGACCAGGCTTGCCTGCGGCCTGCGCTCTGGCACGTCGCGACCTGGGGCGACGACACGACCGGGACCGGCGACGCCGATCGCCCTTTCCGGACCGTGCAGGTCGCCATCGACGCTGCCGCTCAGGGCGACTCGGTCGTCGTCTATGACGGGACCTATCCCGAAGCGCTGGCGATCGCCAAGGGACTCTGCCTGTACTCGGCATCAGGCAACGCCGAGCAGTGCGTCCTGGCCGGGATTCCCGGCCACCGCGTCCTGACCATCCACGCCGCGCCGGACACGGTGCGCGTCCTCGATTTCGGGATCTCCGGCGGACGTCCGCAGCAGGGCGACTACGAAGGCCTCAATCCGGGCGGCGGCGTGCTGGTCTACGAGTCACGGCTGGTCATGGAGCGCTGCCGGGTGAACGACAACGAGACCCCGCTCGACGAGACTGCCACCGCTGGCGGTGGTGTCCACACGCGCGAACACAGTTACCTTCGGCTGGTCGACTGCGAGATCTTCGACAACGACAGCTTTCGCGCGGGCGGCGTCATGCACCGCAGCAATCACGCCCTCGATGTCTACGGTTGCCTCGTACACCACAACCACAGCGAGCGCCAGGCGGGCGGAATCTGGATCCTGCCGCCGAGCGTTCCCGACGTGACCTGCCGGCTGGCGGGCAACACGATTGCCCACAACACGGCCGTCGTCAACGGCAGCGGTTTCGAGGCCCTGCAGAGCGACCTGTGGCTGGAGCGCAACATCGTGGCGTTCAACTCCGGCGGCGCCTGTCAGGTCCGGCTGACCAACTGCACCGGCACGGTCGCCTGCAACGACCTCTACGATCCGGCCGGCGGCTGCGTGTTCGACGCGGAGCCCGCCCTGCCGCGCCCGACGGACATCAACGCCGATCCCTGGTTCTGTCGCAAGCACTACGGCGACTTCGCATTGCTCGACGGTTCGCCGTGCGCCGCCGGCGAAAGCGCGTGCGGCCAGATCGGCGCCCGCGGTGAGGGCTGCAGCTACACGGGCGTGCCGCCGGCGGGCGCGACGGCGGTGGCCACGCTCTGGCCGCCGCTGCCGAATCCGTTCAATGCGCGCACCACGATCGAGTTCAGCGTGCCGGAACCCGCGCGCGTCCGGCTCGTGGTCTTCGATCTGCGGGGCGCCGTCGTCGCGACCTTGCTGGATGCCCAGCTACCGCGGGGCCTCCAGACGGCGATGTGGTCGGGTAGCGACATGCACGGCCGGCCGGCAGCCGCCGGGGTCTACGTGGTGCGGCTACAGGCGGGCGCGCAGGTCCGGACCCAGCGCGTGGCGCTGATCAAGTGATGGCTGGCGCCCGTCAGGGACGGCGCCACCGCACGGTGACGTCGCGATCGGGCAGGAAGTCGGTCGCCTCGTAGCACCAGCAGTCGCGACCGCCGCGATCGCAGGGCTCGAAGGGGAAGCTGAACTCCTCCGCCACGACGCCCGGCGGCAGGTGGATCTCGAAGCGCGCGCTCCGCAGCGGCCGGCCCCACGCCGCGGTGGTGGTCACGATGTAGCGGGCGTAGGCGGTGCGCAACGCCTGGCGATAGGTGGTGCGGACCTCCAGCGTGTCGCCGGCGGCCACCGGCAGCGACCAGAGCGCGCCGCGGCCGCCGGGCAGCTCGTGCACGGCCAGCTGCCGCCACGAGCCCGCGCCCAGTCGGCAAGCGAGGCTCACCGTGCGCGCGCCGCCGAGCTCGGGGTCCTGCGGATAGGGGTAGACCAGGCTCACCGGCGTGCCCGCGGCGTCCGGGCGGCAGAGCAGGACATAGGTTCCGTCCACCCGCAGGCTGTCCGACTCGATCTCGAGAACGACCAGCTCGGAGTCGAAGACCACCGGCAGCGCCGATCGATCCCCGGCCGCCGCGACCGTCGCCAGCCCCAGGAGCGTCACGAGGACGATCGGCGCGGCCTTCGTCACCGGAACAGGTCCTTGACCGCGCTGTAGGTGCGCCCCTGGGCGGGCACGACCGTGTAGCACGGGATCGCGAGCGTGCAATCGCCAGGTGGCACGACGATCATCATGTCCAGCCAGACCGTGTCGCCGGCCTCGCCGGTCATCTCGACGTCGATGACGAGGCCGGAGTGGCCCCCGGCCATCTCCCAGGTGTACGAGACCCACTGCCAGCCCAAGCCTCCCGGATCGTCCGGACCGCCCGCGTCGCCGTCGTTCACGTCGAGGTCCGGAAGCGAGTCGTTGTAGCGCCCGCGGATCCGGCACGGCGCGATGCCCGGCGCCGCGGCGTAGCGCGCGATCTCGACCATGATCCGGTCACCGTTGCCGACGCCGTCGACGTAAGCCAGGTAGGCGCGGGGCGCCCAGCCCGGGGCATTGTGCACGAGCCGCAGGGAGCGGATGCCCTCGAGGACCGGGTCCGGCGCCATGGCGAGGGATGCGATGATGGGTTCCATGCCCGGTCCGGCGAGACCGAGAACGGTTTCGGGGCAGTCCTCCCAGCCGCACCCGGGCAGCGGATTGCCCGCGGCCACGGTGGCCAGGCCGGCGAGCGCGAGCACCAGGATCGTCTGCCGTGGTTTCATGAGATCCCCCTGACGGACACCGCGGCGCGACGGCGAGGTCGTCTCCGACCGGAGCCGACTGGCAGCCCGCCTCCGTTCCGCCGGCGGCCGCCCACCATCGTACCACATCTGATATCGCCCGTTCAACGGTCCCGGCCGACGTCCGCTCGCCACGCTCCCGCCGCGGCGGTATCCTGGGGACGGCGCCGGGCCGCGCGACCGTTCAACTCGCGACGGCACGGATCTTGATAGACTCCGGCGATCCGATCGCTCCCGCGTTCTCACCCACGCCCCAGGGATGCCATGCGCGCTCAGCATTCCATCCGTTCGGTCGCGACGCCGCTGCTCGCGACGCTCGCCCTGACCGGGCACTTCGCGGCGGCGCCCGCCCAGGACGTCACCGCGCCGCTGGTGACCCAGGCCTCGGCCAGCGTCGCGGCGACCACCAACGGCGAACCGCTCACGATCCTGGTCGACGCCGCTGCCGACGAACTCGCGACGTTCGTCGTGACCTGCGAGTACGCCAGCTCGTATCCTCTCTTCGCCCCCGAGCCCGACGCGCACTGGCTCTACAAGACGGCGGCGGTCGGCGCCCATTCCGCCAGCTCCCTCGCGCCGGCGTTGTCGGTGACGGATCTCGAGCTGCTCGTGGGCCCGCGCTGCTACCACTCCGACACGCTCCGGGTCTTCGTCGAGGCGGTCGACGCGTCGGGGAACCGCTCGTTGCCCCAGACGGTCCTGAACGAGACGATCGAGATGCCGCTCGGACCGATTCCCAGCCCGGCCGGCGACGGCTACGGCTTCACGGCCGCGCAGGTCGGCGGCGCTCTGCCGAATTCGGCGACGATCGAAGAGTGGGCTCAGGCCGACGTCATCATCTGCTCGTCCCAACACCTGCTCAGCGGCGACACGTCCGAGGGTCCCCAGTACCGGCACTGGGTGCGGGATCTCCGCGCGGTGCCCGGGTCGCGCAACGTCGCCGTCGTCGCCTTCGAAGGCGGCGTCGCCCTGTGGAACAACCCGGAAATCCCGTTTGCCTATCGCTGCTACGAGCTGATCGACCGGATCTACCGCGACGCCCAGGCCGCGGCGAGCCCGGACACGAACGTCCTCGCCCATCTCGTGGACGGATCGCTGGCGGTGGTCCTGCATCCGAACATCGAGGTCGGCAGCCGCCTGCTCAACCTCCTGCATGAATCCGCGCGCGACACCCTCGCCTGGTACGTGGTCAACGAATGGAACCACTTCGAGAACCGGGTCGCGAACGTCGGACTCATGTTCGACGTCTGGGAGTATGCGTCGGAGTACCCGATCTACTACCAAGGGGAGGTGCGGTTCTCGCCCGAGCTGCTCGATCGCGACCTCGACGGCGTGCCCATGATCGAGGACTTCGACGACCAGGCGGGCAGCCGCTCGTCGCGGCTCGATTTCGTGCGCGGCCTGCGCCGGCGTCTCTACGCCTCGGCTCAGGACCCGGCGGTGGGTCGCCACTTCTTGATCGGCGGCAACAGCGTGTCGGCGCGCTGCGATGCGGAGATGGCGGGGCTGCTCGACCACATCTTCGTCGAGGACCTGCAATGTCCCCGTGGCTGCGGGACGGGTCTCGGGGCGTTGCCGTACCACAACGGTCTCGACCCGGACTACGTACGGACCGAGTTCCCCAGCTACTCCCTGATCGACGGCATCCTGATCCCCTCGCCGCCGGACTTCACCTCGGATTTTCCCAACCTCGCCGCCGCGATGCGCGATTCCGCCGGGGGACCGTTCGTGACCCCCGAGGGGCGGGGCACCTGCAACGACGAGATGCAGGACCCGGTCTACAACGAGGTCTACGCGTTGCTGGTCGATCACCTGTACCCGGTGTGGTCGAACCGCCACGCCGAGTCGGACCGTTCCTGGCGGACACCGATGGCGGACGGCTACCTCGACCTGCACGGCCTGGGCCGCGCCCTGCAGCCGTTCTCGCGTGGCCTGCGGTTCGACGGGGGGCTCGTCTGGAGCCGCCCCTTCGAGCACGGCGACGTCGAGGTCGTGATCGCCGACACGACGGGCTTCCGTTGCGACCGCGGCGACCGCTTCGAGTACCGCGTGACGGTCGGCGGCGAGACGGCGCGGCAGTCTCCTCATTGGGGCCCACCCGAGCTCGAGGCGTTCTTCGTGACCGCGTGGGACTCCGCCGGATTCAACAACGCGGTCCGCGTCGCGCTGATCGCGGTTGCCAGCGAACCGGTGACCTGGGAACGCAGTTGCCGGGCTGCCGAGGACGATGATTGGAGCCCGCCCGCCGTGACCGCCGATCGCGAGGTCGAGCTGGGCGAGACGTGGGACACCGGGCTTCCGCCGCGAACCGGCAGCGTCTGGGTGCGGGTCCGGGCGCGCGACGAGGCTGGCCAGCGTTCTTTCTGGCAGGCCATCGAGGTGCCGCTGGTGCGTTCCGACGAGTCCGGGATCGAGGTCGTCGAGACCCGGGTCTACGGCACTGCCTACGGCCTGCCCGCGCCGGGGGGGCAGTACCGCGTGCTCGGGACCGGGTCGGAACCGCCCTCCTTCGCGCCGCCGCACTACCTGGAGATCACCGGCACCGTGGCCGGCGGATTCGTGCCCGTGAAGGTCGAGTGGACGAACAGCCTCGGCGGCAAGGGCGCGGGCGAGGCAGGCGTCGAGTGGCTGATCCGCGACGTGGAACTCTTCCGCGGCGTCAACGTGATCACGATCACCTGCACGGATGCGGCGGGCCAGAAGCAGACGGGAACTCACGTCGTGGACTGGGACTTCCCCGGCAGGCCGGGCTCTCGCGGGCGCTGAACGGAGTCACCGCACGCGATCCAGCATCTCGCGCACTCGACTCAGCAGGGCGCCGGCGTCGTAGGGCTTCATCAGGTGATCGGCGTCGGGCGCGGGATACGACTCCTGGGCCGCATATCCGGACACGAACAACAGGCGGGCGTGCGGATCCCGTTCACGGATCCGCGTCGCCGCCTCGCGGCCGCCCACGTGCGGCATCACGATGTCCAGCAGGGTGAGGTCGACCGCCGGTTGCGCCGCGGCGTGCCGATCGATCGCCTCCTGGCCGTCGCTCGCGGTCAGGACCCGGTATCCGGCCTGCTCGAGCACGCGGACCGCGAGGTCGCGAACGGTCGCATCGTCCTCCGCCACCAGGATCGTCTCCGGTCCGCCGGGAGCCAGGGGCTCCGTGCCGCCGATCGCGGCCGTCGGTTCGCCGGTGGCCTCCGGCAGCAGGATCGTGAACCGCGCGCCATGGCCCGGTTCGCTGGCCAGCTCCACGAGGCCGCCGTGCTGGCGGACGATGCCGTACACCGTGGCGAGCCCGAGACCGGTGCCGGTGCCCACGGCCTTGGTCGTGAAGAACGGTTCGTAGATCCGCTCGTGCAGGTGAGCCGGGATCCCGCGACCCGTGTCGGCGACCTCGAGACTCACGTACGACCCCGGCTGGAGGCCGAGGTGGTCGCGGCAATCCGCGGGGCCCAGTTGACGCACGCTCGTCGAGACGGTGATCACGCCGGTGTCGGCGATCGCGTCGCGGGCGTTCACGCAGAGGTTCATCAGGACCTGTTCGAGCTGTCCGCGATCCGCCCTCACCAGCAGCCGGCGCCCGGCCGGCCGGTGCTCCAGATCGATCGCTTCGCGGAGCAACCGGCGCAGAAGCGGGAGCATCTCGACCACGACCTCGTCGAGGTCGACGACCACCGGGTTCAGCATCTGCTGGCGACTGAACGCCAGCACCTGCTTGGTCAGCTCGGTGGCGCGTACGGCGCTGCGCTGGACCGCTTCGAGGTCCTGGCGGACCTGGCCTTCCGGGCGCAGCTCGTCGAAGAGCAGCTCGAGGTGCCCCCTCATCACCTGCAGGATGTTGTTGAAATCGTGAGCGATGCCCCCGGCCAGCTGGCCGATGGCCTGCATCTTCTGCGACTGCCTGAGCTGCTCCTCGAGCTCCTTGTGTCGCGTCACGTCCCGGCCGACGGCGACGACGGATTCCACGTCGCCGTTGCGGTCGAGGACCGGGGCGCCCGACCAGGCCAGCCAGCGCCAGCCGTCGCGCGTCCAGGCGTGCTGCTCGATCTCGACCCGGTGGGGCGGCCGGATCATGCTCCGCAGGGTCTCGGCCGCGGCGGCGGGGTGGTCCGGATCCGCGAGCGACGTGATCTCGCGGCCCAGCAATTCGGCCTCGGTCTTGCCGAAGGTCTCGCAGTAGCTCGGGCTGGCGTAGAGGAACCGTCCGGCCGTGTCGATCTTCACGATCAGTTCGTTCTGGTTCTCCACGAGGAGCTGGTACTTGGCCCGGCTGTCATGCAGAGCCCATTGCCGCCGCAGCAGGACGTGCAGCAGCAGGACCGTTCCCGCAACCAGGATCAGCCCTGCCGCGGCGAGGACCCGGCCGGCCCAGTCGCGGTCGAGCGACGCTGTCCCCGGTCGCGGCGCGACGGTCAAGAGCCAGGGCCGGTCGACGACCCGTACCGGGAAGGACGCGGGGTCGACGAGCGAGGAGCGGTCGAGCGAGTCCGGGTAGCTGATGGCCACGATGTCGTTCTCGGCGATGAGGCAGAAATCGAACCGCTCGCGCAGTTCTGGCTCCGCGATGCAGATGTCCAGGAGGGTGTCGAGGCGGAAGACCGCATTGAGGAAGCCGAGCGGCTGCTGGTCCGTGCCGCGCAGGGTCACGTAGGTCGCGACGCCGCGCCCACCCTGCAACAGGTCGACGACGGGAGTGCGGGCGATCGAGCCGGTCAGCTCAGCCTGCGCGAGCGCCTCGACCACGCCCGGCGACGGGTGGCGGTGGAGGTCCTGGCCGAGGGCGGGGGCGTTGCTGGTCTCGGGGACGACGATCCGGATGACCCAGTCGCGGTCGATGAAGTTGAGCGCCTGGACGCCCGGATACAGGTTCACCAGTCGCCGCGCGTCGGCGGGGAACTCGGTGGCGACGTCCGGCAATCCGGCGAAGTGGTTGTCGGCCAGGAACGTGATCAGCGACGTGCGCGCGTCGATCCAGGCTTCCAGGCGTAGGCCGATCTGGGCTGCCGTGATCCGGGTCTCCATGAACCGCCGCCGCTGTTCGGCCTGGTCCGCCTCGCGCCAGAGCAGGAGGATGGCCAGCGCGCCCAGGCAGAGGAACAGGGGGGGAATACACGCCTGCAGGCGCCGGGACCGCATTTCCGGTCGCCAGCCCGGGGCGCGGCGGCGGGTAGGCATCACCGGCCTCCCGCCGTCAGGAACGCGAGGAGCTGGTAGACGAGGCGCGCGGCCAGGAAATCCGGGGCGCGAAAGCCCTCGATCGGCATCAACTCGACCACATCGAAGCCGACGACGCGGCGGCGCCGGCAGACCTCGGCCAGAAGGCGGGTGAGTTGCCGGTAGCGGAGGCCGCCGGGTTCGGGAGTGCCCGTGGCCGGCATCTCGGAGGGGTCGAGCACGTCGAGGTCGATCGTGACGTAGAGCGGATCGCGCAGCTCGCGCTCGATCGCGGCCAGAATCGCCGCCTCGTCATGGTCGTGGGCGTAGAAGGTCCGGCCGGGGCGCAGGCGCGCCGTCTCGGCGACGTCCATGCTGCGGATGCCCACCTGCACGTAGTCGCAGAGCTCGGCGACGCGAGCCATCGCGCAGGCGTGGTTGCACCGCGATCCCAGATAGCTATCGCGGGTGTCCGTGTGGGCATCGAACTGCAGGACGCTGAGACCGGGGAAATGCGCGGCGTGAGCCTGGACCAGTCCGATCGTGACCGAATGCTCGCCGCCCAGGCCGACGACGGTCTTGCCGTCGCGCAGCAGGGCGGCTGCGGCGGCGCGAATCCGTTCGATCGTCGCTTCGGGGGTGCCGGCCGGCTCGACCGGCGCCATCGTGATCAGACCCTCGCGGTACGGCTCGGTGCCGGTCTCGATGTCGTAGTATTCGAGCGCCGGCGACGCGTCCAGGATGGCTTGCGGCCCGCGGGCCGCGCCGTTCTGCCACGTGGTCGTGCCGTCGTACGGGAGAGGCAGGATCGCGAACCGCGAGGCTGCGTAATCAGGCGCCTCCGGCAGCATCCCGAAGGCGCCGGGATTCGCGTGAAGCGGTGGGGTCATCGATCGTCGTCGTCGTATTCCAGGGGATCGTCTTCTTCCCAGTCTTCCGATTCAGGATCGACCTCATCCCACTCGTCGGTCTCCTCGAGGTCCAGCTCCTCGTCGACCTCGGCGAGTTCGGTGCCCTGCCAGTCGTCGTCCCAGTCGTCGCCCCGGCCGCGCGTCCGGTTCGCACTGCGGTCGACCGTCGATTCCGGTTCCGGTTCGCGCTTGTCCCTGGGGTCGTAACGCCGCTTGTTGCGGGGCTTTTCCTCGTCACTATCGCTCTTGTGGTGTACCGGACGCTTGGCCATGATTGGCTCGCTCCCTGAGTCGAGCTGGCAGGATGGTACCTGCCGACGTGGACCGGAGTGCTTCCAGCGCGACCTGCTGCCGGAGGCATCTCCCCGCCCAGGAGGGCGCGGCGCATATTTTCGCCGGTAAATTTTTGGGTGTCAAGGGCCGCGACCACCCGGCCCGGAGCTGGATCACGCGACCGCGCAGCCTCGGCCCGTGAACTGCTTGCAAACAATGATTCTGATCTTCATCTAACCTGGCGGATCCCCGGCTCCGGCAGGCGGGGGGTCCTGGCACGAGCTCGTAGACGACGGATTCCCCGGCTCGGGCGCCGCCTCAGTCGAGGAGGTCGCTCTGCTCGAGGTCCTGGGCGAGCAGCGCGAGCAGATCCGACCTCGCCGCCTCGTCCAGCCCGAGCGAGTCGGTCGCCGCGCGCAGGGCCGGATCCGCCGCGCCGGCTGTCCGGTCGCCGGCTCGACCCAGGGCATGGCTGAGCGCGTTGCCGCAGGCCACGGCCCGGACCAGGTCCAGCGAGGCCTCGGCGGCCTCCGGGTCGTGATGATGGCGGGCGCAGGCGCGCAGCCCCCCGGGAAGTCCCCAGCTGGCGAGCAGGCGTTCACCGACCAGCGTGTGGTCGAAGCCGAGCACGCTGCGCTCGACCGCCAGGGCGTCCCCGGCGCCCGCGTCCAGCCGCCGCTGGATCTCGCGGGATTCGTCCGGCAGGTTCAAGAGGACGATCAGCTTGCCGAGATCGTGGAGGACGCCGCCGGCGAACGCCTCGTCGGGGTCGGCGCGGCGGACGAACTCGGAGACGCGCCGCGCGGCGAGGCCGGTCTCGACGGCATGCTGCCAGAGGGCGCGGCCGAGCAAGCCCACGCGCGTGCTGTCGGTGGGGAAGAGCGAGCGCGTGGAGGCGGCGACGACCACGCTGCGCGTGGTCCGCATGCCGAGGCGCACGATGGCCTGGTTGAGGCTGCCGATCTCCTTGCCGCCGCCGTAGAGCGACGAGTTGCCGACCTTGATCAAGCGGGCGACCAGCGCCGGGTCGTGGGACAGCGCGGTCGTGAGCTCGGTCATCCTGCACTCGGGGTTGGCCAGCATCTCGAGGATCCGGGACACGACCTGCGGCATGGGCGGCAGGTCCTTGATCGACGCCAGCATGCGATCCAGGACCGGCGTGTCGTGGCGCGCATCCGTCTGCGGGCGACCCGGCCCGGCGACGCCGCCGGCGTCGGCGCCCACGCTCGGGAACGCGTCCTGGACGGACACGTCGACGGCGGCGGCCGGCGCCTCGGTCCGCGGCGCGCGCAGCTGCCACGCGAGCAGCTCGAGGCAGGCCAGCGGGCCCGTCGCCGGCGAGCGGTCCGCGGTGGCGGCGTAGATCATCAGGTCGCACCCACACAGGGGACCGAGGGAGAGCAGGGCGCAATCCGTGCCGCACTCGTCGACCTCGAGGGCCGCGAGCACCGGCGACGCGAAGACCGCGCCGAGGAACGGCAATCCGTGCTCGAGAGCGTGCTGGAACACGGCGTCGTCGGCGAACGCGACCGTCGGCTCGCGGTGGTCGCGCGCGGAAAGGCGGCCGGCAGGGTCGCGATGGTACACCGTGGCGCGCCGCAAGCGACCGCCCTGGACGACCAGCAGCACCGTCACCAGGCAGTGGGCCTGCGCGAACTGGAGGAGCTCGCGGACCCGCGACTGGGGGTCCGGCGCCTGGAGCAGACGGCGCAGCGCCTGGCGGTACGGGGCGAAGGCGCCGGGCTCGACCGGGACTTCCGCCGGGGCCGCGACCTCCGGGGCCGCGGACGCAAGCTCGAGCCAGCCGCGGTCGACGGCCGTCGCGACCGCGCGCACGGCGTCGTAGCGGGGGAACGGCGCCGCGGCGAGCAGATCCTCCACCGACGCGGGCGACCCGGCCAGGGCCAGCACGTACGCTTCGGCCGCCGCGGCCTCCGCCGGGCCGGGGACGGCGGCGCGCACGGGCCGGCGGTCGAGCAGGCCGATGCCACGCAGCAGCTCGCGGTACTCGTCGACTTGCCCGGTGAGGTCCATGACGAGCGCCTGGCCGTCGACCGGAGTGAAGAAGCGATTCGCGTCGACGGCGATCTCCGTGAACTGGAAGTCGCCGCTCTCCTTCAGCAGGAGGCGGAAGACCGTCTCGCGGACGCCCGCCGCGACAGCCTCGCCGATCTCCCTCGCCGGGAGCCAGTCGACATCCTCGAGGATGCGCGGCAGCGGCAGCCCCGTCTCCTCGCGGGCCTGGCGCAGGCAAGCCATCGCGTCCGTCGTGGCGGTGCCGCTGCGTTCGAGGCACTCGAGGATCAGCCGATCGGACGCCTCGCAGTACGCGTCGACGAGCAGATGGCGCCGGAAGCCGAGAGAGATCGCCTCGGCGCCGCTGCCGACCGTCAGCACGCCTTCCTTGTTCATGTGGCAGAGGAAGAGGAGCAGGTCGGCGGGCGCGAACTGGGCGATGTCCCCCTTGAACATGAGACGCAGCCTCCGGGACGATGCGGCGGCAGACCGGTGGACGAGCGGGTTCCGCCCTGAAGGATCGGCTGTTCCACGGCTGTCTTGAGGGCGCGAGTTTCCTTGGAATCGCCCACTGGTTGACTATCTTTGATCGCGAACCCTGGCGCTCTTCCGCGCGGCGACGTTACGACGCCGGATCCACACCCTGTGGGGGCACCCATGGACGCGAATACCAGCCAGCTCCTCGAACTCATCCGACCGTTCAAAGGCCAGACCGGGGCGACGATCCCCGTGCTGCAGGCCATCCAGACGAATGTGGGCTACCTGCCGCCGGAGTCGTTCGCCCTGATCGAGCAGGAGATGGGCATCCCGGCGAGCAAAGCCTACGGGGTGGCCACCTTCTACGCCCAGTTCCGCACGACGCCGGTGGGCAAGCACCTGATCAAGGTCTGCGACGGCACGGCCTGCCACGTGAAGGGCGCGGTCAACATCCTGACCGCGATCCGCGACTACCTGCACCTCGCGGATGCGGACACCACGGAGGACCGGGTCTTCACGGTCCAGGTGGTGGCGTGCCTGGGCTGCTGCTCGCTGGCTCCGGTCATGATGGTCGGCGAGACGACCTACGGGAGCCTCAGCCTCGAGAAGACCCGCGAGATTCTCGACAGCTACCGCGCGGGGGAGGTCTAGACCATGGACAAGACCACGATCCTGGTCGGCTACGCCTCGTGCGGCATCGCCGCCGGCGCCCGCGAGGTGCGCGCCCTGCTCGAGGCCAAGGTCGCCGAGAACGGCGCGGCGGCCGTCGTCAAGCAGACGGGCTGCCTGGGCGTCTGCTACGACGAGCCCATCGTCGAGGTCCACGACGCGAAAGGCCGCTGGGTCTACCGCAAGGTCAACGAACGCAAGGCGGAACGGATCTTCGCCGAGCACGTCCTGGGCGGCCGGCCCGTCGAGGGCTTCCTCTTCCACGAGCTGAGCGCGAGCGGACGCGAGCCGAGCCACTACGTGCTCAAACGACAGGAGCGGATCGCGCTCGCGAACTCGGGCGTCATCGATCCCGAGTGCATCGACGATTACCTCGCGAAGGACGGATACCAGGCGCTCCGCAAGGTTCTGACGACCATGACCCGCGACGAGGCGCTGCAGGTCGTCATCG
The DNA here is from genome assembly GCA_022711765.1 of Candidatus Krumholzibacteriota bacterium. Lineage (GTDB taxonomy): Bacteria > Krumholzibacteriota > Krumholzibacteriia > LZORAL124-64-63 > LZORAL124-64-63 > Glo-17. The sequence continues at coordinate 1,992,205 of JAKLEB010000001.1, read as the reverse complement.
ATTCGGGCCTGCGCGGGCGCGGCGGCGCCGGCTTCCCCACCGGTCAGAAGTGGAGCTTCTGCAAGAAGACCCCGGGGACCGAGAAGTACCTCGTCTGCAACGCGGACGAGGGCGACCCCGGCGCCTTCATGGACCGCAACCTGCTCGAGGGCGATCCTCACGCCGTTCTGGAGGGCATGGCGATCGCCGCCTACGTGATCGGCGCCTCGCACGGCTACGTCTACGCGCGCGCCGAGTACCCGCTGGCGATCCGCCGCCTGCGCATCGCGATCGACCAGATGCGCCAGCGCGGCTTCCTCGGCGAGAAGATCCTCGGCACCGACTTCGCCTTCGACATCAAGCTCAAGGAAGGCGCGGGCGCGTTCGTCTGCGGCGAGGAGACGGCGCTCTTCGCAAGTATCGAGGGCGAGCGCGGCATGCCGCGGATCCGCCCGCCGTTCCCCGCCGAGGCCGGCCTCTGGGGCAAGCCGACCAACAACAACAACGTCGAGACCTACGCGAACGTGCCCTGGATCATCCGGCACGGCGCCGCGGCCTACCGGGCGTTCGGCACCGAGAAGTCGGCGGGCACCAAGGTCTTCTCGCTCGCCGGCAAGATCGAGCGCGGCGGCCTCGTCGAGGTGCCGATGGGCATCCCGCTGCGCGACGTCATCTTCGACATCGGCGGCGGCATCCCGAAGAAGAAGGCCTTCAAGGCGGTCCAGATGGGCGGGCCGTCGGGCGGCTGCCTGCCGGCGTCGCTCCTCGACACCCCCGTCGACTACGAGTCGATCACCGCCACGGGCGCGATCATGGGCTCGGGTGGCATGGTCGTCATGGACGAGCACACCTGCATGGTCGAGGTGGCGCGGTTCTTCCTCGGCTTCACCCAGCGCGAGAGCTGCGGCAAGTGCACGTTCTGCCGGCTCGGGACCCTGCGCATGCTCGAGGTCCTCGACCGGATCTGCGAGGGCGAGGGCCGCCAGGGCGACATCGAGGAGCTGCAGGAGCTGGCGAGCCAGATCAAGGGGGCGAGCCTCTGCGGCCTGGGCCAGACCGCGCCCAACCCGGTCCTGACCACGCTCAAGTACTTCCGCGAGGAGTACGAGGCCCACATCCGCGACAAGCGGTGTCCGGCCGGGGTCTGCAAGCCGCTGATCACGTTCCACATCAAGGCGGACGACTGCTCCGGTTGCGGCGCCTGCAAGAAGGCCTGCCCCAGCGACTGCATCACGGGCGCCAAGGGCGAGCCGCACGAGATCGCGCTCGACGACTGCATCAAGTGCGGCTCCTGCCGCGACGTGTGCCCCACCGGGGCCGTCTACACGAGGTGAGGACATGAGCGTCAAGGTCACGATCAACGGCAAGCAGCTCGACGTTCCGGTGGGCACGACGATCCTCGATGCCGCTGCCCTGGCCGGCACCGAGGTCCCGACCCTGTGCCGCGACCGGGCGCACGACCGCCCGTTCACCTCGTGCTTCGTCTGCCTGGCGCAGATCGAGGGCATGGGCCGCCTCGTACCCGCCTGCGGCACGGCGGTCCGCGACGGCATGGTCATCGACGTGGACGGCGCCAAGGTGCGGGCCGCGCGACGGACCGGCCTCGAGCTGCTCATGTCGGACCACAACGCCGACTGCAAGGCTCCCTGCCACAAGAAGTGCCCGGCGCACGCCGACGTGCAGGGCTACGTCGGCGCGATCGCCAACGAGGACTACGCCGCCTCGATGGAGATCCTGCGCAAGAAGATCCCGCTGCCCGGCTCGCTCGGCCGCGTCTGCCCGCATCCCTGCGAGGAGGACTGCCGTCGCGCGCGCGTCGAGGCGCCGGTCTCGATCCGCAACCTCAAGCGCTGGGTCGCCGACTGGGAGATGGAGCACGGCGTCGTGCTGCCCCAGCTCGAGCCGTTCTCGGGCAAGACCGTCGCCATCGTGGGCGGCGGACCGGCCGGCCTGACCGCGGCCTACTACCTGCGCGTCAAGGGTCACGGCTCGGTCATCTTCGACCAGATGCCGCAGCTCGGCGGCATGCTGCGCTACGGCATCCCCGAGTACCGGCTGCCCAAGGCCGTACTCGACTGGGAGATCGCGCAGATCGTCGGCCTCGGCCACATCGAGGTGAAGTGCGACCAGGCGCTCGGCCGCGACTTCACGGTCAAGCAGCTCGAGGACCGGTACGACGCCGTGGTCCTCGCGATCGGCGCCTGGCAGGCCAAGGGCCTGCGCGTCGCGGGCGAGGACCATCCGCGCGTCTTCGGCGGCATCGACTACCTGCGCGAGGTGGCGCTCGGCCGCCGCGTCGACCTCGGCCGGAACGTCGTCGTGGTCGGCGGCGGCAACACGGCGATCGACGCCGCCCGCACCGCGCGCCGCCAGGGCTGCCGGGTGACGCTCGTCTACCGCCGCAGCCGCGCCGAGATGCCGGCCGAGGCGTGCGAGATCGACGACGCCGGCGCCGAGGGCGTCAAGTACGAGTTCCTCGTGGCGCCCACGGGCCTGCGCTTCGCCGGCGACCGGCTGGTGGGCATGGAATGCCAGCGCATGGAGCTGGGCGAGCCCGACGCCTCGGGCCGCCGCAGCCCGGTGCCGATCGAGGGCAGCGAGTTCCTCGTGCCCGCCGACGCGGTCATCAAGGCCATCGGCCAGGACATCGAGCCGGGCGTGGTCCCGCCCGGCGACGTCGAGCAGACCAGGTGGAGCACGGTCAACGTGCACCGGCCGACGTTCCGCACCAACCGCGAGAAGGTGTTCGCGGCGGGCGACCTCGTGACCGGTCCGCAGCTCGTGGTCGACGCGGTCTACATGGGCCGCAAGGCGGCCGAGGGCATCGACCTCTTCCTGCGCGGCGAGCCCTACGTCGAGCGGCTCGACGTCGTCTCGACGCGGCGCGACGTGCCGGACTCGCTGTTCGCGCAGTACGAAAAGCGGCCGCGGCTGGAGCCGGTCGTGCTCGAGCCGGCCGCGAGGATCACGAGCGACGCCGAGGTCGACACCGGATTCAGCACGGCAGAGGCCGTCCAGGAGGCGAGCCGCTGCCTGAGCTGCGGCTGTCAGGACGTCGTCGAGTGCAAGCTCAAGAAGTACATCGACGAGTACCAGGTGAACCCGCGGCGATACGCGGGCGCGAGCCACGACTACGCGGTCGACGCGAGCCACCCCGACATCCGCCGCGACCCGAACAAGTGCGTCAAGTGCGGCAAGTGCGTCGAGGTCTGCGACCAGGGCCGCGGCCTCGCCGTGTTCGGATTCGCCTCGCGCGGTTTCGAATCCACCGTGGGCCCGACCCTGAACCAGCCGCTCGTCGAGACCGCCTGCGAGGCCTGCGGCGACTGCGTCGCCGCCTGTCCGGTGGGCGCGCTCACCGAGCAGGTCCCGCTGGACAAGCCGGGACCGTACCCGACCGTGGCCGCGGCGACCGTGTGCACGAGCTGCTCGCTCGCCTGCGACGTGGGCGTGCACGCGCTCGCGGACAAGGTCATCCGCGTCACGCCGCGCGAGGACGGCTGGAACGACGTCCACATGTGCCGCAAGGGGCGCTTCGAGTGGACGGACGCCAACGCGGCAGCACCGGTGGTCGACCTCGTCGCGGCGGTGCGCGAGCTCGCCGGCAAGCTCGCGGGCGGACGCATCGTGCTCGGCCCCGACTGCACGAACGAGGAAGCGGTGCTCGCGCGCGCGGTCGCGGCGAAGCTGGGCGGCGAGGTCCGCTGGCTCGCGCCGGACGCCGTGGCCCACGGGTGGCAGAACTTGGTCGTGGCCGAGGCGGCGGGCCAGGCGACGGTGGCCGGGCTGACGTCCGCCCCGGCGATCCTCGTGGTGGGCGCCGACGTGGGCGAGGCCTTCCCGGTCGCGGGCGTGCTGCTGCGCAAGGCCGCGCACCGCGGGGCGCAGATCGCCCTCGTCGACTGCGGCAGCCACCGGCTGGGCACCTCGCGCGAACTCGAGCGCAAGGCGCTGGACCGGATGGGCGCGCTGCTGGCCCAGCCGGGAGCGGTGCTCGTGGTGGGGCCGCAGGTCGGTGACCTCGCGGAGCCGCTGGCCGCGCTGGTGAAGAAGCATGCCGTCAAGGTGCTCGCGCTGCGCCAGGGCGCGAACGCGGTCGGACTCGAGGCGCTCGGGATCGAGCCGCTCGCGGACGGCGAGCTGGCGGGCGGCGGCGCGGCGACCCTGCTTCTGGGCGACGCGCCGGCGGATCTCGCACGCCCGCGCGGGTTCTTCGCCGCGCAGAGCGTGACCGCTGCGGCCAAGGTCCAGGCCGACCTGGTGCTGCCGCGCACCCACGCGCTCGACGACGCGGGCACGGTCGTGGCGACCGACGGCCGCGTGTGCGAGCTGCGACCGGGGCGGTCGGGTCGGCGGGCGAACTGGGAGCTCGTGCGGGACCTCGCGGTGGCGGTGGGGGCCGAGGTGGACGTGGAGGCGGCGCTGGCGGAGGCGCGGGCGCTGCAGGTGTAGGGGGCCGACGGGACGGCCGGAGATTTAACCGTTTGCCACGCCCGGTATCGTTCCTTGCGTGGACGTTCGCCCTGCCGCCCGGCCCCGCTAACACCGCCTGCCACCACCCGGTCCCCGCGGGTGCAGCAACCGTCTACCTCCCGCGCCGCCCCGCCGGCCGCACCGAGCTCCTGCTCGGGCCGCTGGAGTTCCTCGCCAGGCTGGTCGATCTGCTGGCGCGGATCTACATACGAGAACCGCCCGCTGCAGTGCTCGCGCTGCGGCGGCCCGCTGCGGATCGTGGCGTTCATCCTGGACCGTGAGGTGATCGCGAAGATCCTGCGGCACCTGGGGGAGGAGTGGGAGCCGCCGGCGGTGTCACCGGCGCGGGGTCCGCCGCAAGGGGAGATGGAGTTCGACCAGGCCGCCGGCCGCAGCGAGTGGGCGGACAGGGACCAGACGGCGGGGCTGGTGGACGAGGTCTGAGGGGAATCAACCGCGCCGAAGGTCGGATTCGCGGCCGCGAGGAGCGAACCGGACGGTGGGGTGCGCGTGGTCGGGCCGGGGATGGGGGTTCAAAGGGCGGTCGCGGCCGTTCGCGACGGGCCGGAGCGAACCCGCGGCCGTGATCGCGGCGAGGTCGAGCGGGAAATCGGAGGCAAGGATGTGGTAAGATGAACTCGCGCCGGTCCTGGCCGAGGGATCCGGCCGGGGGAAAGGTGGTTTGTCCGTCCTATTCCCCGCAGATTCTCAACGGCAACTACACCACCAACCCGAAGTACGCAGGTGACTTTAACAACGACAACTTCATCAACCTGTCCGACATCGTGCGCATGACGAAAAATATCGGCACGCACTGCAACTAGCAGGTGTGATCCAATGTGCCGGAAGCTGCCCCGCCGATGCAGGCGGCGGGGCAGCAGGGTTCTCCCTCCGGCCTACCTGAGACACTGACCTGCGCTGCTTCAGGAGGGCAACCATGAAGAAATTGCTAGGCCTGGCCCTGATGGCCGTGATGGCTGGTGGGGCGCTCGCCGATGCCCCCGAATTGGGCATGTTCTTCTCCGCGACTGCCTTCGATCAGGAGCACACGAACTTCAATCCCGCCGGCGCGCCCTTCAACGCGTTCATCGTGTTCTTCCCGATGGGTAACGTCGAGTTGGTCGGCGGCTACGAGGTCGGGATCACCGTTCCGGCGTCCCTGTTCGTGCTCGGTGCCAGCGGCCCCAATGGCTGGACGAACTTCGGCAGCAGCGTCAACCACCTCGCCGGCTATGGCTTCCCCCTGCCGGCCCCGGAGGAAGGCGTCGTGCTCTGCACGCTGCAGGTCCTGTACGGCGCTGCGAACCCGGCCGTGATCGAGTACGGTCCCGCGAATCCGCAGAGCGTTCCTGGTCATGACGGCCCCGTCATCGCCAATGGCGCGAACCCGGACGACCTGATCAGCTGCTGGCTGGTCACCGGCGAGATCAACGGCGTCGTGGCGACCATCTTCGGTGGCGGCGTCATCGCGGTCGAGAACCATACCTGGACCGGCGTCAAGAGCCTGTTCGAGTAGTTCTCGATTCCGGCGTCACTGGTCAACGAGCCCCGGATCCCGGTCCGGGGCTCGATTTTTACTCGCCCGGTGGAGACTTCTGGCAGCGCGGATGAGGTGGCTGCGGCCGGGTTTTGTAAACTCCTGCCGTCCAGCCCCGCCGCCATTACCTGCCACCGCCCGGCTCCCGCGGGCGCGGCCACCGTCTACCGCCCGCGCCGCCCCGCCGCCACGGTCCTGCACCGTGCCGTGCGCGAACACCTCGAGACGTTCCTGGCTTCGGCCCGCGCCGGCGACCCGGACCTGCGGTCGCTGCGCCCGGCGGCCGAGCGCGCCCTGCGCGAGTACCTGCGCTGCGGGATCCCGGCCCACGGCTTCGCGCGCGTCCACTGCGCTGCCTGCAAGCACGAGTACCTGGTGGTGTTCTACTGCAAGGTGCGCGACCTGTGTCCGTCGTGCGGCGCTCGCCGCATGGTCGAGACCGCCGCTCATCTGGTGGACGCCGTGCTGCCGCGGGTCGGATACCGGCAGTGGGTGGTGTCGGTACCCAAACGGGTGCGGTGGTTCCTCAAGCACGAGCCGGCGGCGCTGGACGGCCTGGCGGCGGTGTTCATGCGGCTGGTGGAGGGCGCGCTGCGGCGGGCGAGCCCCGGCGCGCCACGAGGCGTCCGGTTCGGCGCCGTGCTGTTCGTGCACCGGTTCGGCGACGCGCTCAACAGCCACGTGCACTCCGGATCAACCAGCACGTGCTGGTGACCGACGGCGTGTTCAGCCGTGATCCCGCCGATCCCGCACAAGTGATCTTCCATCCGGCGGTCGACCTCGATGAGGCGGCGATCCGCAGCGTCGGCGACGGTTTGCGCCGGCGGGGCCTGCGCTGGCTCGTGCGCCACGAGCACCTGGACCCCGCCGCCGCCGCGGACATGGGCGAGTGGGAGCACGGCGGCGGTTGGTCGGTGGACGCGAGCGTACGGATCGCGGACTGGGACCGGCAGGGACTGGAGCGACTGGTGCGGTACTGCGCGCGGCCAGCCCTGGCCGAGGGCCGCCTCGGCCGCCTGAACGCGGACACGCTGGTGTACCGTCTGCGCCGGCCGCGCGCCGACGGGCGCCAGGAGATCCTGCTGAGCCCCGTGGAGTTCCTCGCCAGGCTGGTCGATCTGCTGGCGCCGCCGCGCCGGCACCGGCACCGGTACTGTGGGGTGCTGGCGCCGAACGCCCGGCTGCGGTCGTCGGTGACCGCGACGGCAGGCCCGGCGGGCACCGTGCTGCAGGAGCTGGAACAGGCGTGGGCGGCGACGGGGCTCTGCGGCGACGCGGCGCGCCGGCGGCCTGCCTCCGGCAGCTGGGCGCTCCTGTTGGCGCGGATCTACGAGAACCGGCCGTTGCAGAGCCCGCGCTGCGGCGGCCCGCTGCGGATCGTGGCGTTCATCCTGGACCGTGAGGTGATCGCGAAGATCCTGCGGCACCTCGGCGAAAAGTGGGAGCCGCCGGCGGTGTCACCGGCGCGGGGTCCGCCGCAAGGGGAGATGGAGTTCGACCAGGCCGCCGGCCGCAGCGAGTGGGCGGACAGGGACCAGACGGCGGGGCTGGTGGACGAGGTCTGAGGGGAGTCAACCGCGCCGAAGGTCGGATTCGCGGCCGCGAGGAGCGAACCGGACGGTGGGGTGCGCGTGGAAGGGGCGGAAATGGAGGATCGAGAGGGTGCCGTGAGGGTCGGTAGCGGTTCGAAGCAGACTGGTGCCGCGAACCCAGCGAGGTCGGTCGCGAAAGCGGCGGCGACGATGTGGTACAACAGCCTTGTGTCGGCCGCTGGCGAGGGGAGAGCCCGGGGGAAGGTGGTTTGATCGTCCGATACCCAGGCGGAACGCACCATGGACGTTCGATGGGATCGGTTGTGTCCGTGTAGACCGGCTGCAGTGTTTCACGTTTCCGCGACGTCGTGGGGTGCGGAGATGCAGAACTGACGCGATTTTGCTATACCGGATTACGATTTGTCTAGAACGGCGAGTCGCGAAGCCGCCGGGATGCGCGCGCCGAGCGATCCGGCCCGGCGACGAATTCCGTTGCCGGCGCCGCCCCCGCCGCGCTAGAATCCAGTCGAATTCAGTGACAATTTCGTAATCCGTTTCGTCCATCATTCCCTGTCGAGACTCGACCTCGCCCGCGGGGAGCCTGTTCGCGGTCGGGTCAACCGCCGCGAGGTCCGCCAGGAAACCGCGACCACCTCGGAGGTGGGGCCATGGTCCCGCCGCAGGACGAGTCCCCGATCGCCGACGAGAGCGAATCGCGAACGCGACCGATCGAGGGCGCACCCCAGCCCCAATCGCTGATCGGGGACTACCGGATCGTACGCAAGCTCGGCGAGGGGGGCATGGGGGTCGTCTACGAGGCGGAGCAGCAGCACCCGCGTCGCGCCGTCGCGCTCAAGGTGATCCGCGGCGGTCAGTTCGTCGACGACACGCGCCTGCGGATGTTCCAGCGCGAGGCGCAGGCCCTTGCCCGTCTGAAGCATCCGGGCATCGCGGCGATCTACGGCTCGGGCGCCACCGCGGACGGCCAGCACTTCTTCGCGATGGAGCTGGTGCGGGGAGAGACGCTCGCCCATCATCTCGACCGGCAGCGTGGGCCGCGCCTGTCGCCGGCGGCGATCCGCGATCGCATCGCGCTGTTCCTGCGCATCTGCGACGCCGTGAACTATGCCCACCAGCGCGGCGTCATCCACCGCGACCTGAAGCCATCGAACGTGCTCGTGCTGCCGCCGGCATCGGAGACGCCTTCGGGCCAGGTCTCGCCGCGGATTAAGATCCTCGATTTCGGTCTCGCCCGGATCACCGACGCCGATCTCGCGACGATCACCGTCGCCACCGAGGTCGGCCAGGTCCAGGGCACGCTCCCCTACATGAGTCCCGAGCAGATCGCCGGCAACAGCGACCAGATCGACCTGCGCACGGACGTCTACTCGCTGGGCGTGGTCCTCTACGAGATGCTGACGCACGCGCTGCCATTCGAAGTCCGGGGCAAACCGCTCCACGAGGCGGCGCGGATCATCAACGAGGACACCCCGCGGCCGCTGCGCAAGGTCTGGACCGGCGCGCGCCGTCCCGACGCGGACCTCGAGACGATCATCCTGAAGGCCACCGAGAAGGAGCCCGCGCGACGCTATCAGAGCGTCTCGGCGCTTGCCGAGGACCTCGACCGCTACCTGCACGACCAGCCGATCCATGCGCGGCCGGCGAGCGCCGTCTACCAGCTGCGCAAGATGATCGCCCGGCACCGCGCCGAGTTCGGGCTGGCGACGGCGGTCCTGGTGCTGCTCGTGGCGTTCGCCGTCGGCATGACCGTGCAAGCCGGCCGCATCGCCCGTGAGCGCGACCGCGCGAACGAGCAGGCGGAGGCGGCGCGGCAGGTCTCGACCTTCCTCGCGGACGTGTTCAAGGTCCCGGACCCCGGCGAGTCCCGCGGCAACAGCGTCACCGCCCGCGAGGTGCTCGATCGCGGCGCCGAGCGCATCCGCCAGGAGCTGACGGACCAGCCGGCCGTACGGGCCCGCCTGATGCGAACCATGGCGGAGGTCTATTCCAATCTCGGACTGTACGCCGAGGCGAAAGCGCTCGCCCAGGAAGCGTGGGGGATCGAGCGCGAGTTGCACCCCGAGGACCACGTCGACACGGCCGAGAGCCTGCTCTTGACCGGAAGCATCGTGGGTCGCGCGGGCGACGACAAGGAGGCGGAGCGCCTCATGCGCGAGGCGCTCGCCATGATGCGCCGGATCGAGGAACAGCCGCGGCTCCAGACGGCCAGCTGCCTCCAGAATCTCGCCATCGTGCTGAAGCGAATGGGACAGCTGCCGGAAGCCGAAGCCGCCTACCGGGAGGCGCTCGACCTGCGGCGCCAGGGGTTCGGTCCTCGCCACGAGACCACGGCCTCGACCATGACGAGCCTCGCCGAGCTGCTGCGGTTGGCAGGCAACCTGGAAGAGGCGGCCGCGCTCAACCGCGAGGCCCTGGCGATCTTCAGCGAGCGGTACGGCGAGGTCCACCCGGACATCAGCGCGTGCCTCAACAACCTGGCGCTCGTCCTGCAGGCGCAGGGCGAGTACGGCGAGGCGGAGACGCTCCTGCGGCGCGCGCTCGCGCTGGACACCCGGCTCTTCGGCGAGGAGAGCCGCTATACCGCCGGTCACCTGCGCAACCTGGGCGCCTTGCTCCAGGAGTGCGGCCGCCTCGATGAGGCCGAAGCTGCCCAGCGGCGGGCGCTGGCGATCAACCAGCGGGTCCTGGGACCGGATCACCCGGACGTCGCGGCAAACCTGAACAATCTCGCCGTGCTCCGGCGCGACCAGGGGGACCTCGCCGAAGCGGAGCGGTTCATCCGCGAGGCCCTCGCACTCGTCGGCCGCACATCGGGCAAGGAACACTGGCACTACGGCGCGAGCCTCTACAATCTGGCGAAGATCCAGCACCTGCGGCACGACTACCGGGGGGCGGAATCCACGTTGCGCGATGCCGCGACCGTGCTCGCGAAAGCCTACCCCCCGACCCATCCGCGTCTTGCCGATATCCGCAGCTTCCTCGGCGATTGCCTCGCCCGGCAGGGACGCGTCGCGGAGGCCGAGACGCTCCTCGTCGGCGCCTACGAGAGTCTCCGCACGAACGAGGGGGCGGACGACCGGATCATGCGCAAGGCGCGCGATCGCCTGATCGAGTTCTACGAGTCGACGGGACGCGCGACGGAGGCGGCGAAGTACCGCTAGCGGCGGCGCGGCGGCCTGAGCGTACCCTCGGGGTTGTTCTTCGGCTTCCTCGGCCCCAACGGCGCCGGCAAGACAACGACCCTGCGCATGCTGACCGGCTTGTCACGCCGACGGCCGGAGAGGCGGAGATCGCCGGCCGCTGCAGTGCTCGTTCTGCGGCACGTCGGCGAGGAGTGGGAGCCGCCGGCGGTGTGGCCGGCTCGGCGTCCGCCGCAGGGGTAGATGGAGTTCGACCAGGCCGCCGGCCGCAGCGAGTGGGCGGACATGGACCAGACGGCGGGGCTGGCGGACGAGGTCTCAACGATACAGGCTCTTGACGTCGCCCCACGTCGCCGGCTCGAGGCCGACGGACAGCGGCACGATGGTCGTGGAGACGGTCTCCTCCCAGCCGTCGCACAGGAAGTGGGAGTAGTGGACGACGCCGGGGACCTGCGGGTCGAGCAGGTTGCCCTCGATCGGGATGGCGTAGGTGCCCGGTTCGATGGTCTCCAGGCAGAAGCCGTCGAAGATCTGCCAGCCGAGGTCGGTGCCCTCGCTGCCGTCGATCTCGGACCAGGCGAACTCGGTCGGCGACGTCACGACCAGCGTGACCTCGTAGGCGAAATGGCCGGCAGCATCGGCGACCACCGACGCGGGCCCGGTGAGGTCGTGGGCGGCGGCGGCGGCGGATACGATCAGGGCGAACGCGAGCATGGCGCAACGGATCACGGCCAACCTCCCGATGGGGGTGACGATTCGGGCGTCTAATCAGGATAACATATCTCCGCGATATGGCCGCGAGGCGCCGGCGACCGGCCTCGCCCGTGCCCATGGCCGCGACCGGCTTGACCGCCTCGACCTCGGTACAGACATCCTCGTCCGAGTGCTCGATGACCCACCGCATCAGCTCGAGGCTCTCCGCGTCGCGTAAGCGACCGAGCGAGGCGATGGCGTCGCGGCGCGCCGATTGAAAATTCGGTTGCAATAGTTTAGTATCATGGCGATCGCGAATTCGCTACCGACCGACATCTTTGCCCCCGCACCGCGAACCGCCCGTCCTCCTTCGCCCGTGTCGCCCACAGGAGGTCCAGTCCCATGAGCACGTCACCGCAGAGGAGTCCCCTCGATGCGTGGGTTGCGCTCTTGCTCATCGCCGCGGCGTCGATCCCGACGATGGCCCTCGGCGCGGCCGCCGCCGCGGACGGCGAACTCGCCCCCACCACGCCCGGTTTCGCGAACAGCCCGCGCGACCCCGATCCGAACCGTGCCATCGCCCTGATCACCTGCCCGGACTGGCGGATGCAGATCGACGACTACGGCTACTCCGACTACCTGGAGTCGTACCGGCCGCGCTGGCCGATCGCCTGGCCCTGGCAGTGGTCCTGGGGATCGGATTTCTGGCTCTCGGGCGAATGGGCGGCGGCGATCTACTACGATCAGATCCAGACCCCCCCGATCGCGCAGGGTCCGAATGCGGGCCAGCCCGAGACGATGTGGCTCGAGCCGAACTTCGTGATCCCGACCTGGTTCACCAACAGCGGCTTCGTGGTGGTCAATCCGATCCAGAGCTGGAACCGCGGCCACCTGCCGCTGCCGTATCTCGACACGGCGTCGAGCACGATCACCAACGGCCAGGTCACAATCACGATCGTGTCGATGATCGTGGACTGCGGCGGCATGGCCATGGGGCGCTGCACGAGCTGGCCGTTCGCCTGGAACGATTATGTCGGGAGCGATCGCTACGTGCTGCACGTGACCTACACGATCGTGAACGTCTCGAACCAGACCCTGACCAACGTGGAATTCGCGCAGTTCCTGCATGGCCACCCCGGCGACCACAACGAGAGCGCGGTGTGGGGCGACTGGGAGGTCTTCGATCCGTTCCGCAAGTGGCAGCCCTGGGACATCTTCGATCAATTCTGCCACGACGTGACGCAGTGGGGCTCCCAGTACATCGACCACTGGCCGTGGTATGAGCCGTACTGGGGCAGCTGGTCGACCCACTTCATCAGCTTCAGCTCCGCCGTGCCGCCGGCGTCCCAGCGCTCCCCGTCGCCATGGGGGCTCGGCGACTACATCGGACACGGCCCCGGCAAACCGCCGCGGCCAGGCGTGCACTGGGACCTCGAGGAACACAACCTGAATCCGATGGGACTGCCCTGCACGCTCTACCCGCCCACCTACCCGATCTGGGGCCAGCAGGTCGCCGGCGCCGAGAACTGGTACCTCGACCCCGCGTTCGAGCCCGGCGAGCAGCTCGTCCACGAGGTCGTCCTGGGCCTGGCGATCCGGGCCCACCACGGCTGGCATTGGGCCAACGATTGGTGGTACTGGCACGATTCGATCTGGCCGACCCCGGTCCCGCAGTTCTCGTTCGTGATGCACCCCTGGGGCTGGCCGTACTACTACTACCGGGTCGCCTACCCCTACTGGTGGAACTGTTACGAGTACCCGCGGCCGGCCTACCCGATCTGGTTCGGTTTCGCCTGGCCGATCGACGCCAAGTCGGAGGGTTCAGCGGTCGCGAAGGTCATTGCCCATTCCGGCGACGGCGCCGGCCGCGAGATCACCCAGGATTTCGTGCCGGACCCGGCCGTCACGGCGGACCTCATGCAGAACTGGCCGTGGCCCGACTACGAATGGTACGGTTTCTCGCTCGACGGCTACGCGCTGTCGGACTCCACGTTCGAGGTGGAGGTGCTGATCGAGGGTCTCTACCAGGGCGACGTCACCCGCTGGGCGCACGCCATGATCGGCGACCCGGAGTTCGGCTGGAGCCCGGACCATTACGACAGCACGATCGTGGAGATCTACGATCCCTCCTCGGCGGTGCCGCAGGTGGTGCCGGCCGCGACCGTGGTGCTTGGCCAGAACACGCCGAACCCGTTCAATGCCGCGACGACGATCGTGTTCGACCTGCCGGCGAGGTCGCCCGTGACGCTCGAGATCTTCGACCTGGCAGGTCGACTGGTCGCGACGCTCGTCGCGCAGCCGCTTCCGGCCGGCCCGCACAGCGTAACCTGGATGGGTCGCGATGATCAGGGAGAGGAGGTCGGCTCCGGCGTCTATGTCGCGCGCCTGAACGCCTGCGACCAGACCGTGTCGCGCCAGCTGACGCTTGTCAAATGACGTGTCGGTCTCTTCGTCCGCGGCGGGGGGTCGTCGTACCGGCGGCCCCCCGAGAGCTGTCACGCCGAACTAGAGATCCCCGGGCCTCCCCACGCTGCCGTCGAGATTCCTCGGGCGTCAGGTCTCCGGGCGACCTGTGCGGTCGGGCCCTGTTGGACTCGCGCCGGCACGCGTCGCTCGTCGGTGCCCAAGCGGGTGTGGTGGTTCCTCAATCACGAGCCGGCGACGCTGGACGGCCTGGCGGCGGTGTTCCTGCGGCTGGTGGAGGGCGCGCTGCGGCGGGCTAGCCCCGGCGCGCCACGAGACGCCCGGTTCGGCGCCGTGCTATTCGCGCACCGGTTCGGCGATTCGCTCGACAGCCACGTCCACTTTCACGTGCTAGTGACCGACGGGGTGTTCAGCGGTGACCCCGCCGACTTCGGGCCGGCGATCTTCCATTCGGCGGTCGACCTCGACGCCGACGCGGTCCAGAAGGTGCGCGACGAGCTGCGCCACCGCGGCCTGCGCTGGCGGAGAGCCGCCTCGGCCGCCTGAATGTGGACACGCTGGTCTACCGCCTGCGCCGCCCGCTCGCCGACGGCCGCCAGGAGATCATGCTGAGCCCGGTGGAGTTCCTCTCGCGCCTGGTCGATCTGCTGGCGCCGCCGCGCCGGCACCGGCATCGATACTGTGGCGTGTTGGCGCCGAACGCGCTACCGCGATCACGGCAAGATCGAGCGCGCATCGCGGAGGCTGTCGTGCTAGAATCAGTGGGCCGGGTCGCTCGACTGTCGCGCCTGCACGATGACACTGGGGGGATCATGCAACGAAGACAGGATCGAGAGACGGTACGGTTCGCCGTTCCCGTCGGGGCGCGAGCTTCCGGGTCCATCGTCGCATTGGCCATGATCGTGCTCGCAGTTGCCTCGTCTCCGGCCATCGAGTGCGAATCCTATGACACCGCAGTGACGATGGTGGCGACCATGGACCTCGAGCGAGGGACCGCGGGAGTCGTCATCAACGGTGATTATGCCTTCGTGATCGAGACATACACGGGCGTCAACACGATCGACATCTCGGATCCGAGTTCCCCCCGACTCGTGGCCACCTATCCGCTTACGGACGATCCTCGTCGGCTGGTTCAGCACGGTGACGTTCTCTTTGTTTTATACGACTACGAATACATCCGGATCATCGATGCCAGCAATCCTCTCGCGCTCGAGACGGCCGGCACCATCCATCTGGACAACCTGATGAGGATCTATACGGAAGGCGGGTTCCTTTTCGCAGGCTTGAGGGGGGGTTCGTTGGTCATCCTCGATCTTGGCGACCCGACCAGCCCCGTCACCGTGGGCACGCTTCCGCTGCCCGATTATGTGCAAGCCCTTGCGCTGGACGGTTCACACCTCTATCTGAGTGTCGCGGACGGCTATGACTCGGAACCGTTCATTCGGGTCTACGACTTCAGCGATCCGTCCGCACCCATCCAGGTCGCTACGGTGCTGGCCAGGCAGGTTCGGGGATTTGTCGTCGAAGACGGTCTGGTGTATATCGCGAATCTACACGATGGATTGACGATTGTCCCGGCATGGCACCCCGGAGGCCCGTCTGTATTGACTCGCATCTCGCAACTGGATTGGGGGCAGCGGTTCTTCGACGTGCGGAAATCTGGCGACCACCTGATCGCCCGCGTCGATGACGGGAGTTCCTACAATTATAGTGCGCTCGTCATCGACGTGTCCGACCCGCTCCATCCTTGGCACGTGGGCCAGGTCGAAACCGGCTGGACCCTTTCGTTCGCAGTGCAGGGGGAACTCATCCTCACTGGCCAGGCAGGTAATGACAACATCGCTTTGACTGTCGTGCGCGCTCCCGGACATCTGGCGACCCCGATCGCGGCGGCGGAAGGCGCAACCCACTACGCGAAACGCCTGGGAATCGTCGGTACCACGCTCTTTGCGCCGGCCGCGAGTTCCCGGGTCGATGTCGTCGTCGTCAACGACCCGGCCCGACCCAACGTCGTCGCCAGTTTCCCGGCTCCCGCGGCGAGGGCCGCCACGGTATCGGGTGATCGCCTCTACGTCGCTTGCGCGACCAACGGAGTCGAGATCTACGACATCGCCGTGCCGTGGAGTCCGCAGCATCTTGGCCACATCCCTAACGTCGATTCGGGCGCCGTGTATGATGTCGCGGCCGCCGGTTCCACCGTCTATCTGGCATGCCACTACAGAGGCCTGCGGATCGTCGACGCGTCGGACCCGATGTTGCCGTCGGACCTCGCCACGATCGGTACTCTCGGCACCGTGTACGGTCTGGAGTTGAGCGGGAACTGCCTCTATGTGGCCAGCGAACATCAAGGTCTGGCGGCCGTCGATGTGAGTGACCCGAGTGCGCCGGTGATCGTCTCCAGCGATCCGGTGTGCCATGAAACGGCTGACCTGACGATTGCCGACGGTCACCTGCTGGTCGCAGACCGGTACGTCGGTCTTCGCATCTATGATCTGGCCGATCCCACCGTACCGATCCTGACCGGCGAACTCGATTTCACCGGTCAGGAGACGTGCGTGACCGCGCGGCATGGTGCGGCCTACGTCGGCGCGAGCAGCTGGCGGTACGGGATGCGGATCGTCGACTACACCAACCCCGCGGAGCCGGTGGAGATCGGCTGCCTGGCGGCGACCGGCGCGGCGACGGATCTGCAGCTTCTCGACGATGGTCATGTCGTCGTGGTCAGCGCGCAACACGGCCTGATGGTCGCGGCGCCGTGGTGCGGCACAGTGACCGCCGTCGAGGGCGCGCCGAACTCGGTGCCTTTGGATGTGCGAATGTCGCCGAATCCCTTCAACCCGCAGACCACCATCGCATGGGATCTCAGCGAACCCGCTAATGTCGTGGTCGGGATCTACGACCTGCGCGGACGGCTGATCATCAAGAAGAACCTGGGCCGTGTCGATCCCGGCAACGCGCGGATGGTCTGGGACGGGTGCGATCGGCTTGGAAGGGCGATGTCCGCCGGCATCTATCTTGCGCGTGTCTCGGCGGGCGGCCGGTCGGCGATCGGCCGTATGACACTGATTCGCTGACGATCTTGATGGCTGGCCGGCCATGTCCGCGACGCACCCCGTCGTGGCGCCCGATCGCCCGGATTGCGCCCCGACCTCGGCTCCGCAGCGGCCGCTCGAACCCCCTTGATCGAAGCCGGAGTCTAACACTCGGCCTGGACTGATTCCAGGGGGCCAGGTCACCAGATGGAAGCCCCCTCGTCTGACTCCGCACGGTGGAGGCGACGCTGGCGAGACTTGCCGTCCTGAATGCGCGCTTTCGGCGGCGGCGGCGTGGGTCCGGCGCGAAAAAGACGGTGCGAAAAATTGGCTGGAACTAATCCCGATATGTATTGTAGGATATATCTCCCCGCCACAATCTCGAGCCACCCGTCCCGCCCGAGCGGGCGCACCATAGAGAGGTAGAAAGACCATGAAGCGTTTTTACGTCCTCCTGACCATCCTGGCCATCCTCTCCCTGAGCACCGCCGCGCTGGCGGGTGTCGACTGCGACAAGACCAAGGCCAAGGCCGAGTCCGCCGCCGCCAAGTCCGGCGATTGCGCGACCAAGGCCGAGGTCGCCACGGCGAAGGCCGGTTGTGACGGCGCCAAGGCTACCACCGCGGCCGCGACCGAGGCCGGCGACTGCGCCGCGAAGGCTGCCGCTCAGACTGGCTGCGACGGCGCGAAGGCCACCACCGCGGCGATGACCGCTTCCGGCGATTGCGCGGCGAAGGCCGCCGCTCAGGCCGCCTGCGACGGCGCGAAGGCCACCAATGCGGCGATGACTTCTTCCGGCGACTGCCCGGCGAAGGCCGCCTGCGACGGCGCGAAGGCGTCCAATGCGGCGATGACTTCTTCCGGCGAGTGCGCGGCAAAGGCCGCCTGCGACGGCGCGAAGGCCACCACCGCGGCCGCGACCGAGTCCGGCGCCTGCGCCGCGAAGGCCACCGCTGCCGAGGCCAAGGCCGGCTGCTGCGCGGACAAGAAGGCCAGCGCCGAGACCTCGACCGACAGCGAGGCCAAGCCTGCCGCGGCCGAGGCCAAGGCGGTGGCGTCGACCACCAAGTAGCGGCCGGACTCGACGGTCGCGAGTACCGAGAGCGAAGCGGGGCGGCCCACCGGGTCGCCCCGCGCCTTGTTGCCGGATGCTGCCAGGGACCCGTCCAGCCTTGATCCCACCGACTCCGGGCAGGCGATCCATCACCCGGCGGCCGACCGCGATGATTCGGCGATCCGCGAAGTCCGCGAGGGACCGGAGCGAGCGGACGCGCGGCGGCGAGATAGGTTCCCCGCCTTCGCCCACGACGCCGGCGCGCGAGCGGGACCCCCGAAACAGGAGTAAATTGGAACGCGCTCGCGCCTGTCCAGCCTGTCCCACCGCCAGCGGAGGCCCATGGACGACCGCGCCCACGACGTGACCCGGATGTTCCGGCAGCTCGACCCTGCCGATCCGGACACGACCGCGCGTCTCCACGAACTCCTGTACGACGAGTTGCGGCGGATCGCCGCCCGTCGTCTCAGCCGCGAACAGCCTGGCCACACGCTGCAGCCGACCGCGCTCGTGCACGAGGCGTACCTGCGTCTTTTCGACTCCGGTGCCGTCGATTGGCGGGACCGCGCCCACTTCCTCGGCTTCGCCGCCCGCGTGATGCGACAGGTGCTCGTGGACCACGCCCGCCGGCGGGCCGCGGCGAAGCGCGGCGCCGGCGCGCGGCGCGTCACGCTGTCCGACGACGTCCTATCTGACGACGGCGACGGGTTCGATCTGTTCGACGTGAACGATGCCGTCGAACGGCTGGCAGCGCTGGACGCGGAGCTCGGGCGCATGACCGAGCTGCGTTTCTTCGGTGGCCTAACGCTCGACGAGACCGCGCTCGTGCTTGGCGTCTCGCGTCGCAAGGTGGCCAAGGACTGGTCGTTCGCGCGCCTCTGGCTGGCCCGCGAACTCGGCGGTGGAGGCTGATGTGGACGCAACTCGCTTTCGCCGCCTCCGCGATGCGGTGGAAGCCGCGCTCTCTCAGCCGCCGGCGCAGCGCGACGAGGAACTCCAGCGTCGTTGCGCCGGTGACCAGGAACTCCTCGCCGAGGCGCGCGCGCTGGTGGCGCTGGAGCGCGACGTCGGCGCGTTGACCGGGGCGGCGGCCGAGCAGATCCGCGCCGCGGCGGACGTCGTCCTCACGGCCGACCGTGGTCCGGAGACGGTCGGGCCCTACCGGATCCTGGACCAGCTCGGCGAGGGCGGCATGGGCGTCGTCTACCGGGCCGAACAGTCGGGCGCCCTGGTTCGCACGGTCGCCCTCAAGCTGATCCGGGCCGGCTGGAGCAACCCGCGGGTGGTGTCCCGCTTTGCGACCGAGCGCCTCGCGCTCGCCCGGATGGAGCACCCGAACATCGCTTGCGTGTTCGATGCGGGGACGACGGCCGACGGCCGACCCTGGTTCGCCATGGAGCTGGTGGACGGCGAACCCCTGAACACGTGGTGCGACGCGCGCCGGCTCGACCTGCGGGATCGCGTGCGTCTGTTCGTCGCGGTTTGCCGCGGTGTGCAGCACGCCCACCAGAAGGGCATCATCCACCGCGACCTCAAGCCGACCAACGTGCTCGTGAGCGGCAGTTCCGGCGAGCCGGTGCCCAAGATCATCGATTTCGGGATCGCCAAGGCGCTGGCCGAACCCTACGCGGCGACGGCGCCGGCGACCATGGCCGGGCAGATGCTGGGCACGCTCGAGTACCTCAGCCCGGAGCGGATCGCCGGTCAAGACGACGGCGCCGACACACGGGCGGACGTCTACTCGCTCGGGGTCATGCTCTTCGAGCTCCTGAGCGGCCGCCTGCCGTTCGATCGTTCGGCGCTGGGCCGTCTCACGCCCGCTGCGCCGGGCGCGGCGACCGGCGCGGTCGACCCGCCGCGGCTCGCGGCGGCCGTGCGAGCGGACCGCCGGCGCACGACGCAGGTGGCGGCCAACCGGCGCACCGACGCCGTGACCCTGCAACGCCGGCTCCGCGGCGACCTGGACTGGATCGTCGCCCGGGCGCTGGCCCCCCGGCCCGAGCAGCGCTATGCGACGGTCCAGGAACTGCAGCTCGATCTCGAGCGGTATCTGGCCGGCGAGGCGGTCGTCGCGGGTCCCCCCGGCGCACTCTACCGGCTGCGCAAGGCGGCGCGCCGTCACCGGACCGCGCTGGCCGTCGCGGCGGTCGTCCTCGTCTCGCTCGCCGGCGGACTGGTCGAGTCGCAGCGCCAGCGCCTGTTCGCGGACGCGGCGAGGAACGAGGCGGAGTCGGTCACGGAGTTCCTCTCGAGCATGCTCGCGTCGGTGCAGCCGGATGAACAGGGGCGCGACGTCACGGTGCTCAAGGTGCTCGATGCGGCGGCCACATCGATCGCGACCGAGTTCGCGGATGCGCCGGCGGTGCGGGCGCAGCTTCAGGCGACGATCGGCTCCGCGTACGACGCGCTCGGCGACTACGAAGCGGCCATCGCCCACCGCCGGGATGTCGTGACGACGCGGCGCCGGCTGGCCGGGGACCGCGCGGTCCCGACCCTCAACGCCCTGCGGGACCTCGGCGGGAGCCTGGACAAGGCGGGTCACTACGAGGAGGCGATCGCTTGCTTCGAGGCGGCCCTCGCCGGGCTGCGATCGCACGGCGACGCGCAGCGCACGGCCGCCGCCGGCGCCATGAACGGGCTCGCCAACGTGTACGCGCTGCTGGGTCGCTACGCGGACGCCGAACGCCTCTACCTGGACGCCCTCGCTGTGAGTCGCGAATCGCTCGGGGAAACCGACGCGCTGACGGTGTCCCTGCTCAACAACCTCGCGATGTTGCGTGCCGATCAGGACCGCCTGTACGAGGCCGCCGCGATCGCCGCGCAGGTCCTCGCGCTCCGGCAGCAAACCGACGGTCCCCACCACCCGCGCACCATGGAGGCCATGATCAACGTGGCCGGACTGCAGTCCGTCCGCGGTGAATACGACCGCGCCATCGCGACGCTGGAGGGGCTGCTTCCGGCCTCGCGCGCTGCGCTCGGCGACGAGCACCGCATCACACTGACCACGCTCAACAACCTGGGCTGGGCCTGCGCGCAGGTCGGCCGCGTGGCCGAGGCCGAGTCGTTGACCAGCCGGGTGCTCGCGATCCGGACTCGCAAGCTCGGCACCGATCACGTCGAGACGCTGATCACGGCGCACAACCTGGCCAACCTCTACAGCCAGACCGGTCGCCGTGTCGAGGCCGAGGAGTTGCACCGGCGCACGCTTGCCGCACGGATCCGCGTCCTGGGCGCCGACCATGCGCACACGCGGTTCTCGCGCGAGGGGCTCGCCGCCGTGCTGCGGGCCGCAGGGCGCGACGACGAGGCCGCGGCGGTTCTCGCCGCCGCGGCCGCGGACCCCGCCGGGCCGGACCGGCCCCGCTAGTCGTAGAGGTCCCGCACCTTCTCGAGCCGCAGCGAGAGCCGGATCACGGTATCGTTCTCCCGGGCGCCGGTGATGACGTAGTTCGGGTTCGTCGGTAGCGGCGAGTCGGGGTACTCGAACCGCAGGCTGGTGTGGAAGACCCGGTCGTCGGCGCTGGCGGCGTCCCAGTCCCAGACCTCGCCGTACAGGAGCACGTGGTCGCGCCCGTCGAAGTGGATCCGGAACGTCTTCGCCTCGGTGGGGAAGAGCTGGCAGTTGGTGTCACCGTTGTTGACCACCGCCTGCGAATCGTCCTCCCAGAGCGTGAGGCCGACCGGGCAGATGGCGTTCCAGGCCCAGTAGCCCAGGTCCTGGTTGCCGGTGAAGAAGTCCTGGACGCGGATGCGGTAGTAGGCGTCGACGGTCAGATGATCGGTGAGATTGCTGGGATTGAAGACGTCGCAGCCCACCTCGGTGGCCGTCATCTCTTGCAGGTGCAGCTGGTACTCCGCGCCAGTCGGCTCGGTGGCGCAGGCGCGGAGGTTGTACTCCGTGGTCTCGCTCACCGTGGCGATGGTGTTGTCCGCGAGGTTGCGGACCGTGTACGAGATCGGTCGCGCCGTGGTCAACGGCGCCGAGGCGACGAAGTAGTCGCTGAGGTCGCCGCTGCGGATGAGCGCCTCGGCGGCGGCGGCGTCGCCTCCGACGGTCACGACGCTGAGCTCCGACTGGCTGAGGATCCGCGTGTACGCGGCCTCGGCCACGCCGCCCAACTCGCCGGCATTGTACAGCGCCTCGAGGGAGGCGCGCAGGCTGTCCTCGGTGGTGGAGGCGGTGATCGAGAACATCAGGATACGTCCGTAGACGACCGACGAGATGTAGACCGGCAGGTTGTCCGGGCCGAGGCGGCCGAGGTCGATCTGTTCGGCGAGCCGTTCCTCGGTGAAGTCGTCGTTGAAGACCTCGGCGGGAGTCTGGGGCAGCACCATCGAGACCGTGAACATGCGCTGGGTGAAGTTGGCGGTCAGCGAGCTCTCGTCGGCCGACACGCTGGCCTCGAGGTTGGCCTTGATCGACGCGCTCATGTAGGACGCCGAGAGGCCCAGCTTGAGGGCGACCTGGTTGACCGAGTGCATCGACGTTTCGAGGTAGTTGATCGAGCTGCCGGCGGTGTGTCCGGCGTCGGCGGCGGCCTGGATCAGGTCGCCGATCGCCTGGCTCACCGAGGCGAGGTCCGGCTGGTCGACCACGCGCGTGTTCTCGCCGGTCAACAGGTCGATGCTCAGGGTGAGCGGCGCGCGCTGGCGGATGGGCAGCTCCGCCAGCGAACCGATCCCGTTCAGGTGGCCCGAGCCCTGGAGCAGGACGCCGGGCCAGAGGATCTCCACGTCGGGATTCAGGGTGACGATGCGGTCCGGCGTCCGGGTCAGCGAGTGGGGAGTGGACTCGCAGGTGTAGGGCACCCCGTCGACCTCGTCGTACTCGATTTCCGGGTCGCCGACCGGACCCTCGGCGTCCGCTGCCGGCGGCGAGAACTCGATCCAGGACGGCAGGGCCGCGAGGTACGTCGCGACATCGGCCGGGGGCACGGCGGTGGGGGAGTCGTCGCTGCCGCAGCCGACGAGGCTCGCGGCGATCGCCACGAGCGCGAGGACGGCGGTGAGGATCGGGATCCGGTTCGCCATGGCGGCGTCCTTTCTGTTCTGAGCCCGGCTCGCTGCGGAGGCAGGGATCTGTCCGGAGACCGTCCGCCGAGCCTCGTGTTCTGTCGTTCCCACATGCGCGAATTCGCCGCCGGTAGTGCACGACCGCCGAACAGGGAATCGACCCGGCTGCGGGACGCGCCGCCGCGATCCCGTCCTCCGAGGCGATTCGGCGCCAGGGCCGCAGAGCCGCTCGGATCCGTGCCGCTCTTCGTAACTACAGGTGGTTGAGTGAATTCCATCGGGTCGGGCAAGATCCGCGCACCGGATACACCGGCTTCGTTCCGCGGCCCCCCGCGCGAGGGGCCACCAGATCTTGATATGGGGGAGTCAACCGATGTTCGTCGCCATCGCGCCGAGCCGGCTGCGGATCACGGAGCGCCTTCGCGTTCAGGCCGCGGGGCCGGCGTTCAACCGCCACACCGCGAAGTTCAGGACCGCGGCGAACCCGACCCACGCGAGGTACGGCCAGAGCAGCGCGCTTGCCAGCCGGTCCGCCCGCCAGAACAGGACCGCGGCGGCCAGGATCAGGACCCAGAGGATCGCGACATCGAGGAACGCGAGGTCGGGTCGCCGCAATCCGAAGAACAGGTACGACCAGAGCGCGTTGAGGACCAGCTGGGCGACGAACGCGCTCAACGCCGGACCAGCGCCGCCGAATCCCGCGCGGCGCCAGACGAGCCAGGCCGCGACTCCCATCAACGCGTAGAGGACGGTCCATACCGGGGCGAAGACGGCGGCCGGGGGATTCCAGGCCGGCTTGGCGAGCGATTCGTACCAGGCGCCGGGCAGGAACCGGGATCCGATCCCCCCGGCGGCGAAGGAGACCGCGAGCCAGCCGACCAGACCGAGCAGCGCGCGCGTGTTCACCGGCATCCCGCCCCTGTTGGAGGTCGATCGATCCTCGGGACGTCGCGAAGCGCCGTCAAGCGGATCCCGGCGCGACCGCCCTGCCGCGCCGTCGTTCCAGCTCCCGCCGGACCTCGTTGGCCCGCGTCTCGGTGATCGGGTAGGTGGCGACGGCCCAGATGGCCACGGCCGAGGCGACGATGGGGATGGCCGCGTCGCAGAGGCGCAGCAGGATGATCGTCCGGGCGGACTGTGCGCCGCCCAGCGCCACGTCGAAGCCAGTGGCGTTCAGCAGGTAGCCGCCCCCGGCCAGCGCGGCCGCCATGCCGAGCTTCACCATGAACCAGAAGATGGACCCGTACATGCCCTCGCGCCGCCGGCGCGTCCGCAGTTCGTCGGTGTCGACCACGTCGGCCACCATCGAGGGTACGAGCGTGAACAGACCGCCGAGCCCGAACGCCAGGAGCGGGGCCGGCAGCACGGCGAGCAGCGGGTGGGCCGGGTTGTAGCAGAACCACTTCATCGCGTAGCCGACCATCGACAGTCCCGTCGCGACGAAGAACGCGTGCCGCTTGCCGATCCGCGTGCCGAGCCAGGCCACGAACGCGACCACCCCGAACGTGGCGATCCCGCCGACCGTGCCGGCCAGGCCGACGTACTTGGCGCCCAGGGCCTGGTCGCCGCCGCAGACGTAGTAGATGATCACGTAGGACTGGAACGACGAGATGAGCATGAACCCGTTGAACACGAGGAACGTGGCCAGGCAGAGCTTGAGGAACGGCCGCGAGGAGAGGGTCGCCCCGAAACCCCGGAAGAAACCCGACACGCCGCGGAAGTCCGCAGCCGTTGCCTCGCCGTCGGCGGCGGCCTGGACGGCCGCCGCCTCGCCCGTCGCGATCGCCTGCATGCGCTCCCGCAGCACGATGGCCGGCACGACGCCCAGCCCCATGGCGACCGCCGCGACGAGAATCGCCAGGCCGGCCGCGCCGGCCACCTGGTCCGCGAAGAACTGCTGGTTGGTCATGATCCAGAGGAACCAGGGCGACGCGACGTAGGCCAGCTGGCCGATGAAGTTCTGCGTGCCCATCAGCCGCGTTCGCTCGTGGTAGTCGGGAGTGAGCTCGTAGCCGAGCGCGACCCACGGCGTCGCGAACACCGTGTAGCCCATGTAGAAGAGGATGGAACCGACCATGAAGAACCAGAAGTAGAACTGATCGCTGTGGCCGCGCGGCAGCTGCCAGAGCAGCGCGAAGAGGACGCCGGCGGCGATCGCCCCGCCGAAGATGTAGGGTCGCCGGCGACCCCACCGGCTGCGCGTGTTGTCCGAGATGTACCCCATGAGCGGGTCGGTGCAGGCGTCGGTCAGGCGAGGGATCGCGCCCAGGAGGCCGACCAGCGCCGGGTTCATGCCGAGCCCGAGGTTCAGCACGATCATCATGCCGCCGCTGGCGGCGGCGAGCAGGTTGTTGACGAACGCGCCGGCGCCATAGGCCAGCTTGTGCCCGAAACGGATCCGATCCTCGGGCGCGGTCATCGCGTGGGCGGCGGCGTTCATCGAGCCATCTCTTTTCGGTTGGTCCGGCGATCCGGGCCGTGTTCGGAGGGTCTGAAAGCTTTGTACGAAACCCGAACAAAGTATTCCTCCCGGCGGCCCGAAGTCAATAGGCGAGCGGGGAGTGCCGCACGGCCACGAATGACCGAACCTCTTGACAGGACGGTCGTGATCCATCATTCTTTGATCGGAATCCGTACAAAGTTGTTCGCGGGCCACAGGTTCGTCCGCGACGACCGTCCTCGAACCGCGGCGGAGGCCCAAGGTGCGCCCGAGATTCGTGATTTCCCGGCTCGCCATCGTCCTGGCGGGCCTGTCCGCGCTCGCCGGCTGCAGCGAGCGCGATCTGTCCGAGCTCGCGCCGGCCCCCATCAACGACGACCCCGTCGTCTTCGACGACACCTTCGGCGACGGCATCGACTTCCAGGCGTTCCTGGGCTCCCTGCTGACCGCCGTGACCATCGACGACACCGAGGCCTACGCGGGCTCCGCCTCGCTCAAGGTCACCGTGCCGGGTCCCGGCGGCGATGGGGGCACCTACGCCGGCGGCGCGTTCACGAGCGTCGATCATCGCGATCTGACGGGCTACGACGCGCTCGTCTTCTACGCCAAGTCGAGCGTGAACTCCACCCTGAACGAGGCCGGATTCGGCAACGACAACACGGGGACCTCGCTCTACGGCGTCCAGCGCTTCGCCATCCCCCTCGCGACCGAGTGGTCGCTCGTCGTCATCCCGATTCCCGATCCGTCGCGACTGGTCCTGGAGCGCGGGATGTTCTTCTTCGCCGAGGGCCACGAGAACAACGCCGGCTTCACCATCTGGTTCGACGAGATCCGCTTCGCCCGGGTGGGCACCATCGTCAGCCCGCGTCCGGCCATGGCGACCCGCAGCGTCGACACCTTCGTGGGCGCGACCGTGACCGCGGAGGAGACCCGCGTCACGTTCGCCGTGAATGGCGAGGACGTCGAGGTGAAGCACTCCCCGCGCTACTTCGACTACCTCTCGTCGGACGAATCGGTGGCGACGGCCGCGGGCGGCGCGATCATGGCGGTCGGAGGCGGCACGGCCACCGTGACGGCGAAGCTCGACACCGTTTCCGTCGCCGGTGCGATCACCGTGAACGTGCTCGCGCCGCCCCTGGAGCCGGCACCCGTGCCCGACCTGCCGGCGGCGGACGTCATCGCGCTGTTCAGCGACGCGTACGAGACCGTGCCCGTGGACACCTGGCGCGCGACCTGGAGCCAGTGCGGTCCGGTCGACGACTTCGCGATCGGCGACGACGGCACCAAGGTCTACACCGGCCTCGTGTACGCCGGCATCGAGTTCACGACGCAGCTCATCGACGCCACCGCCATGACCCACGTGCGGCTGGACGTGTGGGCGCCGTCCGGCACGATCTTCCGGGTCAAGCTGGTCGATTTCGGCGAGGACGGCGTGTACAACCTGCCGATCGACCAGTCGGAGCTCACGTTCCACGGGGCGTCCGATCCCGCGTTCGTGGCCGGACAGTGGTCGGTCCTGGACATCCCGCTGGAGCGGTTCACGCTCCTCAGTCGCGCGCATCTGGCGCAGATCGTCATCTCGTCGCCGGACGCCCGCACCGTATTCGTGGATAACGTGCTCTTCCACCGCTAGACTGGCGGGCGGCCCTCGGCCCCCGGTCACAGGAGAGGATGGCGTGAACGACAGCGGACTGAGATGGAAGGGCGTCCGGCGCGAGGACCCTGATCGCCCGCGGCCCCTGGCCGATGCGGTCCTGCGCCTGATCTGGCAGCAGCAGCGCATCTCGCGGGCCGAGATCGCCCAGCGGGCCTCGCTGTCGCGCTCGACGGTGTCCGAGGTGATCGGCGAGCTGTTGCCCACCGGGCTGATCGCCGAGGTGGGCATCGGCGAATCGCGCGGCGGGCGGCGGCCGATCATCCTCGAGTTCCGCGACGACGCCGCCGTGATCCTCGGCGTCGAGATGGGCGCCGCCCACGTGGGCGTGGCGCTCACCGACCTGCGCGGCCGCGTCCTCGCCTGGCAGGCGCGCGAGCATCCGGTGCGGACCGATCCGGACGGTTCCCGCGCGCTGATCTCCGCGCTCTGCGACGCCTGCCTCGCGGACGGCGCGGGCGAGCGTCCGCTCGTCGGCATCGGCGTGGCCGTCGCCAGTCCGGTCGACCCCTCGCAGCCGGATCACCTGTCCGAGGTGGTCCTGCCGGCGTGGCGAGGGCGGCTCGGACTCGACGCCCTCGGCGCGCGTCTCGGCGCGCCGCTGATGGTCGACAACGACGCGAACCTCGGCGCCCTCGCCGAGCGCTGGTGGGGCGCCGGCCGCGGCGTCGACGATTTCGCCTACATCAAGGTCGCGACCGGCGTCGGCTGCGGCTACGTGATCAACGGCGACGTCTACCGCGGCGCCACGGGCGTCGCCGGCGAGATCGGCCACCTCGCGATCGCCCCGCAGGGCAAGATGTGCATCTGCGGGCTGCGCGGGTGCCTGGCCACGCTCGTGGGCGCGCAGGCGCTCGTCGAGCGCGCCGCCGAGCTGGTGGCCGAGCATCCGGAGAGCATGCTCGCCGGCCATCGCCCGACCATCGCCGACATCGAGAACGCGGCTCTCGCCGGCGATGTCCTTGCGCGTCGGGTCGCCACCGAGGCCGCGGGTTATCTCGGGATCGCCGTCGCGGGCCTCCTGAACCTCATGAACCCGGCGATGGTGGTCCTGGGCGGCGACCTGGCTGGCCTCGGCGAGCTGCTGCTCGAGCCGGTGCGCGAAACGGTGCGCCGCCGCACCCTGGTCAGCCTGGTCGCGGCCGCCGAGCTGCGCACCAGCGAGCTCGGTCCGCGGTCGGTGGCGGTCGGCGCGGCGACCATGGTGCTCAAGGAGGCGCTCGCCGACTGCCGCCTGCTGTCCGCGGTCGACGGCCCGGCGCGCGCGTCGACGGGAGGTCCCCGCTCGTGACGCATCGGCTCGCCGCATCCGCCGTCGCGATCGGCGCGCTGGCCCTGGCGTTCGCCGGCGGCGGGTGCTCCTCGTCCGACCCCGGACCCGAGGAGATCACGTTGCTGTGGCAGGACGACTTCGACGGCCCGGCCGGCCAGCTGCCCGATCCCGCGAGGTGGCGCTTCGACGTCGGCACGGACTGGGGCAACGATCAGCTCGAGTACGACACCGCGCGCCCCGAGAACGTCTCGCTCGACGGCGACGGCAACCTCGCCATCACGGCCCGCGAGGAGGCGTACGAGGGCTGCGCCTACACCTCGGGCCGCATCAAGACTCAGGGGCTGTTCGGCCGCGCGCGCGGGCGCTTCGAGGCCCGCATCCGGCTGCCGGTGGGGCAGGGCCTCTGGCCGGCGTTCTGGCTGCTCGGCGACAACGTCGCCACCGTCGGCTGGCCCGCGTGCGGCGAGATCGACATCATGGAGTACCGCGGCCAGGAACCGAACGTCGTCCACGGCAGCCTGCATGGGCCCGGCTACTCGGGCGGCGCGGCCATCACCGGCCGCTTCACGCTGCCCGGCGACGGCTTCGATGCCGGGTTCCACGTCTTCGCGATCGAGTGGGACGAGACCCGGATCACCTGGCTCGTGGACGACCTCGTCTACCAGCGGCGCGGCATCGCCGATCTGCCGTCCGGCGCGCCGTGGGTCTTCAACCGCCCGTTCTTCATCCTGCTGAACGTGGCCGTGGGCGGCAACTACGTCGGCGCGCCCGACGCGAGCACGCAGTTCCCGCAGACCATGCTGGTGGACTGGGTGCGCGTGCACGGGGTCCCGGACTAGCCGACCGCCCGCGCCACGACGAACGAGAGCCCGGGCCGTACCGCCACGGCCCGGGCTCTCGTTCGTCGTCCGACCGGTCGCTCCGCGCTAGAGCGACAGGTGCAGGTACGTCTGGATCTCCCACTCGCTGCCGTGCGGTTCGCCCTCGAGCAGGCCGGGGACCCCGCCGGTCAGGCTGTACCGCGGCGAGAAGTGGTCGAGCGAGCGCCACTTGCCGCGCACGCCGAGGCGCGTCTGCGGGTAGCCGAACCAGCGCGGCGAGCCCAGCGAATAGGACACGTCGCCCATCAGCTGCAGCGGGAACGTCAGGTTGAAGTCGCGGTGGTAGTCGTAGGGACCCCAGTCGTTGACCTTCACGAAGGTCGCGAAGGCCAGCGGGCCGTGGGTGATCCGGGCGTCCATCCCGTAGCGGTGGAGGAAGCGATTGAGGGCGGGCTGGTCAGCCGTCGGATTCCAGCCGTTGGGCTCGACCATGCCGCCGTAGACGTTGGCCACGAGACGGGTCTGCGGTCCCAGCCGCGAGACGACCCGCGCCCGCATCTCCCACAGGTCCTCGGCCGGCGGCGCGCCCGGGAACGGATACGTGGTGCGTCCGTCCTCGGCGATGAAGATCGCCGCGTCCTGGGTCGTGCGGTGGTCGCGGTAGACGAAGCCGAGCGCCGCCGCGAGGCGGGCGTCCTCGCGCACGTCGTTGTCCCAGGCCCACATCCAGGTGGCCGGCGTCGGGTCGAAGGTGACGAGCAGCTCGGTGCCGAACGTCTCGCGGTTGCCGCGCACCGCGAACGGGTCGTCCAGCACGTTGCGCGGCCGGCCGGGCGCCGGCGCGTCGCCCGGCACCGGGCCGATGACCGGCTTCTGCCACAGCACGTTGGGGCCGATCTGGAACCGGCCCACGTTCACCGCCACGCCGGTCAGCACGTTCTTCTGGTTGCCCGACCCCGAGTCCTCGAGGTTCCAGCCCGTGTAGGTGATCGTCTCGGTCGGGCCGGCGTCGGCGACGAGGCCCATGTAGGCGCCCTGGCCGTACCAGTGCCAGCGGCCGCGCTCGAGGGTCAACTTGGCCTTGAAGCCCCACGTGTCGCCGCCCTTGATCGTGTCCTGGAGGATGCGGTAGCCGCCGGGCGTCGGGTCGGCGATCTGGAACGGCTGGTCCAGCTTCGTGCTGCCGGACCAGAGCGTGCCGAGCTCGATCCCGAACGGGCCGTACGCGGTCACGGCCTGCAGCGAGATCTTGCGGGTCTCGGGCAGCGGGATGGCGATCGACGTGGTCACCGTCGACTGCGGGGCGATGTCCTCGTGATAGACGGCGGTCGCGTCGAACGGTCCCACCTGGCGCCGGTACTTCACGAAGATCGCCGGGTTGGCGCCCCACCAGAGCTGAGGGCCGAAGGCGAACGTCAGGCCGGAGAGAGCGCGCTTGCCGTCGATCTCCACGCCCACGGGCGCCATGCCGTTGTAGATGTCGATGTTCTCACCGTAGTAGGCGTTGCGGTAGAGGCCGAAGAAGTCGCCCTCGTGGCCCCAGTGCAGGTGGCCGGCGCGGTAGAAGGCGTCGAGCTGGAACCAGCGGTCGTCCCAGGTGACCGACGCGTTGTACAGCGCCACCCTCTCGAGGGATTCGAGCTCGAGGACGTCGTCGCCGGCCGCGATGGTGCGCCGGCGTCCACGGTTCTCGTAGAGGATCTCGTCGATGGGATTGACCGGGACGTTGCCGAGGATGTTCAGCGATACGTTACCCTGGACGTTCTCGGCGGGGCGGACCTCGGCATCGACGTAGAACGACTGCAGGTGGTCGAAGCCGCGGAAGGCCGGGTACGTCGACTGCGGCTGGCCGGCCGGGGGCGTGGTCGTGAGGTCGCCGCCGGTACTGAACGTTTCGAATTCCATCCGCAAACCGGACAGGTGCACGCGCTCGCGGGACTCGCCGGCGAGCGCCGCCCGATCGCCGCGCGCCTGGACCTCGGCCGCGACCGGACGGATCGTGGCGAAGTGGGCGCGGATCGCGGCCAGGTCGGCGCCCTTGGCGTAGGGGTCGAGGGCGAAAGCCTGCCGCAGGGCGTAGTAGGCGGCCCGCGGGTAGACCTCGTAGAGGCCGCGGTGGTCGGGCCGACCCTTGGCGGTGATGCCCCACCACTCTTCGTTCATGTTGTTCTCGCCCTCCACGAAGTCCTCCGCGTAGCCGCCGTTGGGCCAGGAGGCGTTCGTGTCGTGGATCTCGAGGCGCTCCTCCTGGCGGTACTTCCACCAGCCGTCGCTCCACTGGAAGACGAGGCCGCCGATGGCGTTGCCGGCCCGGCCCTTGCCGGCGGTCTGCTCGTAGATCTCGCGCCACTGGCCGATCAGGTAGCGCGCCTGGGTCGACTGATCCTCCCGCATCTCGCGGGCATTCCAGGCGTCGGCGCCGAACTCGGTGAACAGGACCGGTACACCCAGCTTCGCGGCGACCACGTCGAAGAGGTCGCGCGCGGAGATGCCGCGGTAGACGTTGGCGCCGAAGACGTCGAGCGTCGGGCACTCCTCGGCGATGATGTCGACGTACTGCAGGTCGCCGTTGGCGATCGCGACCGGGTGGGCCGGGTCGCGCTGCTGGATCTCCCGGATGATCTCGTCGAAGAGCGAGTAGAGATGGCGGGCGCGCGCGGCGTCGCGCTCGCCCACGGGCAGCGCCTCGATCTCGAACGACGACCACGACAGGCCGTAGTTGTTCTCGTTGCCCAGGAGCCACATGAGCAGGCCGGGGGTGTCGCGGAACTCGTCGACGAGGCCGGCGACCTCGGCCTTGACCGCCGCGCGGAGGCGCGGGTCCGAGTAGTCGACGGCGGGGATCCAGGTCCCGTCGAGCGTGAAGCCGTAGCGGGCGACGGTGTGGTTGAGCACGGTGCGGATGCCGTACTGCTCGTAGATGTACCGCACCCACCGCGGCGGGACGCCCACGTACTGCCGGATCACGTTGACGCCCAGGTCCTGCAACAGCGGCATCTCGCGGGCCAGGGCCGCCATGATCACGTCGTCCGGCTGGTTCCACAGGCTGTAGTTGTAGTTCTCGCCGATCGGCACGTAGTCCCAGTTCACGCCGTAGACCAGGACGTCGCGGCCGTCGATCTGCAGGCGCTGGCCGTCCGCATCCTGGACGACGCGGACCGTCTCCGCGCCGGCCGCCGCCGGCAGGATGCCGAGCGCGGCCAGCAGCGCGAATCCCGCGACGGCGCCCATCCCGCGGCGCCCGCGATGCCGGTTCCGGTACGAGCAACGGGTCATCAAGGCTTCCTCCTCGCGATGCAGGATTCGGGTCCGTCCGCGACGGCGCGCGCCGCGATCGAGTCTCGATACCAGAAGGCGCTGTCCTTGGGAGTGCGCTCGCCGGTCGCGAAGTCCACGCCGTAGAGTCCGAAGCGCCGGGTGAATCCCTGGCCCCACTCGAAGTTGTCCAGCAGCGACCAGGCGAAATAGCCGTGCACCGGCACGCCCGCGGCGATGGCGCGATGGACTGCGAGCAGGTGGTCCCGCAGGTAAGCGATCCGTCGCGGATCGGCGATGCGGCCGTCCGCCGGGGCCGGATCGACGAAGGCGGCGCCGTTCTCGGTGATATGGACGGATCGCACGCCGTACTCGCCGGTGACGCGTCCGAGCACCTCGTCGAGTCCGTCCGGGTAGACCTCCCAGCCCATCTCGGTCAGCTCCTCGCGCGGCGCGGCCGGCACCGCCTTCGGCAGGCCGTCGGGACCGGCGGCGAGCACCGTGCGGCTGTAGTAGTTGACGCCAAGGTAGTCGAGCGGCGCCCGGACGCGGTCGAGGTCGCCATCCTGGACGAAGGGCAGGTCCGCGCTCGCGAGATGGCCGCGGCGGATCCGGTCGGCGACCGCGTCGGCGGGATACCGGCCGCGCAGCAGCGGGTCGAGGTACCAGCGGTTGAAGAAGCCGTCGAACTGCCGCGCGGCGTCGCGGTCCGCCTCCGCCGGCGAGGCCGGCCAGGCCGGCGACAGGTTCAGGACGATGCCGACCTGGGCCGCGGGCACGAGGCCGCGGATCGCCTCGACGGCCCAGCCGTGCGACACGAGCAGGTGGTGCGCGGCCCGCAAGGCCTCCTGGGGACTCCGGCGGCCGGGGGCGTGGGAGCCCTCTTCGTGGCCCAGGGTGGCGATGCACCAGGGCTCGTTGTGAGTGGTCCAGAAGCGGACGCGGTCGCCGAGCCGCCGGGCGACCACTTCGGCGTACGCGACGAACGCGCGCGCCGTCTCGCGCGCCGCCCAGCCGCCCCGCTGCTGCAGCGCGTCCGGCAGGTCCCAGTGGTTCAGGGTGAGGAACGGTTCGATCCCGCTGGCGAGCAGCTCGTCCACGAGGGCGTCGTAGAAGTCGAGGCCGGCCGGGTTCGGCGCGCCGTGCCCGGTCGGCAGGATCCGTGACCAGCCGGTCGAGAACCGGTAGGCGTTCACGCCCAGCCAGCGTAGTCGACCCAGGTCCTCCCGCCAGCGGTGGTAGTGGTCGCAGGTCGTGTCGGGGCGGGAGCCGTCCTCGATGGTGTCCGGCATGGCCGCGAACCGGTCCCAGATCGAATCCCCGCGTCCGCCCTCGTTCCGGGCGCCCTCGATCTGCTGGGCCGACGTCGCGACGCCCCAGAGGAATCCGGCCGGAAATCGGTGAAGGGCCATGCGATTCGGCTCCCGGGACCCGGGCCGCGATGCGCCGGTCGCGGCGGTGTCCGACACCGGTCAAAAAAACCTTTGTTCGGCTACCGAACATAGTGTATGATAGGGATGTTCCTGTCAAGACTTCTCTCGAGTCGAGCGAGATACCCCATCGGGAGGCCAGACCATGCGAGATCGAGCGATCGCTTGCGTGACGGCCGCAGTGGTGATCGGCCTGATCCCCGCTGCCGGCCACGCCGCACTCGGCGAGTACGTCCAGGACTTCGAGTCGCTGGTCCAGTCCGACCCCGCCGCCCTCGACAACGACGGCTGGCTGGTCTACGGCAACGTCTTCTCGCCGGACGGCAGCGTCTATTACTACGGATACGGACCGTATCCTGCGCCCAACCACAACCTGGCGTTCTCTCAGATCGTGGCCGGCGAAGGCGGACCGGACCAGGGCGCCCAGCAGCTGGTCGTCTTCAGCGACTACAACAACACCGATCACGCCAACGGATTCCTCATCGAATCCAACGTCTTCCAGGAGCGCGTGGTCGGTGCCGAGAACGTCGGCGAGATCTGGCGCTTCCAGTTCGAGGCCAAGCTGGGCAACCTCCTGCCGCCCTCGACCGCGCTCGCGTTCATCAAGACGCTGGATCCCGCCAACGGTTATGCCCTGACCAACTTCCTCTCGGTGGACACGTCGTCGATCCCGACCACCTGGGGCTTCTACTCGCTGACGATCCCGATCGACGCGGGCCTGGTGGGTCAGGTGTTCCAGTTCGGCTTCGCGAACACGGCGACGGCCTATCAGTCGAGCGCAGTCTTCTACGACAACCTCGTCTTCTACCTGGCCGGCCACGTCGGCGTGCCCGAGGGTCCGGCGCTCGCCGGCGCGACGTTGCGCCAGAACGTTCCCAATCCGTTCAATCCGGCGACGCGCATCGAGTTCTCGCTCGAACAGCCCGGCCGCATCGAGCTCGCGGTCTTCGACCTCGCGGGACGCCGGATCGCCACGCTGCGCGAGGGCACGCTTGCGGCCGGCGATCACCAGGCCGTCTGGAACGGTCTTTCCGCCGGCGGACAGCCTGTCCCCAGCGGCCAGTACCGGTACACGTTGACGACGGCGACCGGGGCCCTGTCCCGCAGCATGATCCTGCTCAAGTAACGTCGTTCGCGCTCCGGGGGCCGTCCGCTCGGCCCCCGGAGATTCCCGGCTGGACGGTGGACCGTGGAAAGCCGACCCGTACGCGCGCCTCGCTCCGGCTCGCCGGGGGACCCGACCGGGACTCCCGCCGGCGGCTTCGTCCACCTGGACGGAGAGGTGTTCTACCGGATCTCCGCCAGCCACCGTCTCGAGCCGTTCCTCGTGAGCCTGGCGAGCGACAGCGACCTCTGGATGTTCGTCACCTCCGGCGGTGGGCTCACCGCCGGGCGCGTCGACGCCGACGGCGCGTTGTTCCCCTACCGGACCGTCGACCAGCTCCACGACGCCCATCACGAGACGGGGCCGCTGACCCTGATCAGGATCGCGGACCCGCACGGCGAGCCCATCCTCTGGGAACCGTTCGGCGAGGCGAGCGGGGAGGATCCCGCGGTCGAGCGGAATCTCTACAAGAACGCCGCCGGCAACCGGCTCGTCTTCGAGGCGATCGATCACCGCCACGGGCTGATCTTCCGCTACCGCTG
Source organism: Candidatus Krumholzibacteriota bacterium (assembly GCA_022711765.1). Taxonomy (GTDB): domain Bacteria; phylum Krumholzibacteriota; class Krumholzibacteriia; order LZORAL124-64-63; family LZORAL124-64-63; genus Glo-17. The sequence goes on along the minus strand of JAKLEB010000001.1, from coordinate 1,956,787 downwards.
GGCTGCCTGCGACGAGTTCGGCTGGGTGCGCACGGCGACCCTCGAGAACCGCGGCGCGGCGCTCGTCCGGGTCGACGTGCTGGACGGCCTGCGCAACATCCTGCCCTTCGGCGCGCCCCTGAGCCTGTACCAGCAGGCGAGCACCCTCGTCGACGCCTACAAGTCGGCCGAGGTGGATCCCGCGACCGGCCTCGGGATCTTCTCGCTCACCACCGGCATCACCGATCGCGCCGAGGCGCTCGAGGTCCTGCGGGCCAACACGGTCTGGTGCTGCGGCCTGGAGGATTTCCGGGTCCATCTGTCGGGCGCGGTGGTCGCCGCGTTCCGGCACGGGCGGGTCCTCTCCGGCGAGCGAATCCTGAACGGCCGCCGCGGCAACTACCTGGTCAGCTCGACTCTCGACCTCGCGCCCGGCCACGGGGCGACCTGGCACCTCGTGGCGGACAGCCGGCGCGACCACGTCCAGATCGCCGCGCTGCGCCGGCGGCTGCAAGGCGGCGAGGACCTTGCCGGCCGGATCGAGGCCTGCCTCGCGTCCGCGAGCGACGCACTCCGGCGCATCGTCGCCAGCGCCGACGGTCTGCAGCTCTGCGGCCGCGCCGAATCGTGGAGCCACCACCTGGCGAACGTCCTGTTCAACACGATGCGCGGCGGCGTCTTCGCGCAGAACCACGACGTGCCGAGCGCCGACTTCGCCGATTTCCTCGGTGTCCGCAACCGCGCCGTCCTCGCGCGCCAGCGCGAGCGGATCGCCGGGTGGCCCGCCTCGCGACCCGTCCAGGCGCTCCGCGCCGAGGCCTGCGCGACCGGGGACGCCGACTTCGCGCGGCTCAGCCACGAGTACCTGCCGCTCTTCTTCGGCCGGCGCCACGGCGACCCCAGCCGCCCCTGGAATCGCTTCGCGATCCGCGTGCGCGACCGCCACGGCCAGCGGGCGCTGCACTACGAGGGCAACTGGCGGGACATCTTCCAGAACTGGGAGGCCCTGGCGACCGCGTTCCCGGCCTTCCTGCCGAGCCTGGTCGCCAAGTTCGTCAACGCGTCGACCGTGGACGGATTCAATCCCTACCGGATCACCCGGGACGGCGTCGACTGGGAGACCCCCGCAGTGGGTGACCCCTGGAGCAACCTCGGCTACTGGGGCGACCATCAGATCATCTACCTGCTCAAGCTGCTGGAGTCGCTCGACCGCCACGATCCGGCCGCGATCGAGGCGATGCTCGCCGTGCAGATCTTCAGCTACGCCGAGGTCCCGTATCGCCTCAAGCCGTACGCGGACCTGCTCCGGGACCCGCGGGCGACGATCGAATTCGACACCGCGCGCGCCGCGCGCATCGCCGAACGCGTCGCGCGCGTGGGCGCCGACGGCAAGCTCCTCGCCGGTGGGGACGGTTCCGTCTACCACGCGAATCTGTTCGAGAAGCTGCTCGTGCCGGCCCTGTCCAAGCTGTCGAACCTGATCCCGGACGCCGGCATCTGGATGAACACCCAGCGCCCGGAATGGAACGACGCGAACAACGCGCTCGGCGGCGGAGGCGTCTCGGTCGTCACGCTCTGCTACCTGCGGCGCTACCTGGCGTTCCTGGCCGGCCGGTTCGGCGACGCGGCGGGCGCGCGTCTGCCCGTCTCGGCCGAGGTCACCGACTGGTTCGAGCGGGTGTTCGCCATCCTGGCCGGCGAGCAGCGCCTGCTCGCTGCGGATCGTCTCGGCGGCCGGGACCGCAAGCGCCTGATGGACGCCCTGGGCGAGGCCTTCTCGACCTACCGCCAGGCCGTGTATGCGCGCGGGTTCTCCGGCCGGCGGACGCTCGCGCGGCGCCAGGCCGCCGAGTTCTGCCGGACGGCCCTGCGCTGGGTCGACCGGAGCATCGTCGCCAACCGTCGCGAGGACGGGCTCTACCACACCTACAACCTGCTGGAATTCGCGGACGACGGCGCCGCCGTCACCGTCGCGCACCTGCCGGAGATGCTCGAGGGCCAGGTCGCGGTCCTCAGTTCCGGCGCCCTCGCGCCGGACGACGGGCTCGCGATCCTCGAGCGGCTGTTCGCGAGCGCCCTGTACCGGTCCGACCAGCGCAGCTTCCTGCTCTACCCGGCGCACGAGCGGCCGGGTTTCCTCGCCCGGAACGTCGTGACCGAGGCGGACGTCCGGGCGATCCCGCTGCTTTGGGACCTCGCGGCCGCCGGGGATGCGTCGCTGCTGGCGCGGGACGCGGAGGGGATCTACCGGTTCCGCGGCGACGTCCAGAGCGCCCGCGACGTCGCGGCGACCCTGGACGACCTCGCGCTGCAGACAGAGTGGTCGGCCGCCGTGGCGCGCGATCGGACCGCGGTCCTCGACCTCTTCGAGCGCGTCTTCCGGCACCGGTCCTACACCGGCCGGTCGGGCGCGATGTACGCCTACGAGGGCATTGGCTGCATCTACTGGCACATGGTCGCCAAGCTGCTCCTGGCCGCCCAGGAGAACGTGCTGCGCGCCGAGCGCGAGGGCCGGCCCGCGACGGTGCGCCGCGGCCTCGCGCGGATGTACGTCCGGATCCGCGCCGGGCTCGGCTACCGGAAGACGGTGGCCGAGTACGGCGCCTTCCCCACCGACCCCTACTCGCACACGCCGGCGGTGGGCGGGGCGAAGCAGCCGGGCATGACCGGCCAGGTGAAGGAGGAGATCCTCACCCGGCTCGGCGAGCTCGGCGTGCGCGTCGAGGGCGGAGCCGTGCGCTTCCAGCCGGTGCTCCTCGAGGCCGGCGAGTTCCTGCCGGCGCCCGCGGACTTCCCGTACGTCGACGTCGAGGGACAGCCGCGGACGATCGCGCTCGGCGAGGGCAGCCTGGCGTTCACGCTCTGCCAGGTGCCGGTCGTCTACGAGCGGATGGACGGGACCGCGCGGATCGCGATCGCGTTCACCGACGGCTCGACGCGCGAGGAGCCGGGCGCCGCGCTGCCGGTGGACCTCGCGGCGGAGGTCTTCGCGCGGAGCGGACGGATCGCGAGCCTCCGCGTCGCCGTCCCCGCCGGCGTGTTACACTGAAACGGATCGACACCATCGACCGGAGTCCGCCATGCCATCGACACCCGCTCTGTCCCTCGCCTCCGCTGCGCTCGTCCTCGCGCTCGGCATCGCCCTGGTCGGTCCGGCGGCCAGCCAGTGCATCCTCGCCAATCCCAGCTTCGAGCTCGGCGGGTCCGGCGGCGCCGTGTTCGGCGGCTGGAACCAGTTCGGCGCGATCGGCGCCGTGACGACGGCGTCCCACGGCGCCCGCGCGGCGCGGGTCAGCGGACCCGATAACGGCGGGTGGGCGATGTCCGGCTACTGGCAGCGCCTGGACGCGGCGCCCGGCGACCGGTGGGTCGTGACCGGCCACGTCCGGCACCCCGCCGCGAGGCCCCTCGTGGGCCAGTGCGCCGCGCTGGTGAACGTCGAGTGGCGCGGGGCGGGCGGCGAGCTGCTCGACTACGACTCGTTCCCGGTCGCCACCGCCGCCACTGCGGCGGATACGTACGTGGAGTTCTCCGTGGAGAGCGCGCCGGCGCCGGCCGGGACGGCCGCGATCCACGCGCTGTTCGGCGTGCTCCAGGGCCCGAGCGATCCCTCGCCGGACGTCTTCTTCGACCAGGTGACCGTCGACCACGCCGGTCCTCCGACCATCGACGACCTGCAGTGGTCCGACTTCCCGGGCGGCACGACGCTCGACTTCGCGGGTCGGGTCTGGCGCGTCAAGGGCCCCGGCTACTACGGTCCCGGACCGAACGTCTTCGACGACGATCCCAACTGCGTCTGGGTCGACCCCCAGGGCCGGCTGCACCTGTCGCTCGCCGAGCGCGGCGGGACGTGGGTCGCGACCGAGGTCGTCGCCGAGACGGCGCTCGGCTACGGCGACTACATCGTGACGACGGTCGGCCGGCTCGACGAGCTCGATCCGGCGGCCGTGCTGGGGATCTTCCTCTGGCAGTACGGACCTTGCTGGGACGAATCGTACCTCTGGTGGAATCCCTACGACGAGGTCGACATCGAGTACAGCCGCTGGGGCGATCCGGGCCGCGACATCGGCCAGTTCGTCGCGCAGCCCTACGACTATCCCGGCAATCTCGAACGGTTCGACGCCTCGTTCGCGACCGGGGAGCAAGTCAGCCACGCGATGCGCTGGCTCGCCGACCGGGTCGAGTTCCGCGTCTGGCGCGGCGGAGCGGCCGACGAGTCGGCGGCGACCACGATCCACGCCTGGACCTACCAGGGCCCGCACGTCCCGCGACCCGAGCAGCCGCGCCTGCACCTGAACCTGTGGAAGCTCGCGGGCGGCGTGCCGGCGGCGGACCAGGAGGTCGTGTTCGCGGACTTCAGGTTCGTGCCCGCGGGCGGCCCGGTCGCCGTGGCGGACGATCGGCTGTCCGGTCTGCCGGCCGCGGCCGGCGGGCGGCTGCTCCCCGCCGCGCCCAACCCGTTCAACCCCCAGACCGCGATCCGCTTCGAGCTCGACCGCGGCGGGACGGTCGCGCTCGACGTCCACGACCTCGCCGGCCGCCGCGTGCGCGGCCTCGTGAGCGGCCAGGCGCCGGCGGGCCAGCACCGGACGACGTGGGACGGGCGGGACGACGGCGGCCTGCGGGTCGCGTCCGGCGTGTACCTCGTCCGCCTGCGGGGCGAGGGCTTCACCGCGAGCCAGCGGGTCGCCTTGATCGAGTGACCGCCGCGACCGGAGACGCAACGGGGCCCGGCTTCGCCGGGCCCCGTCCGTTCTTCGCGCCGCCGGTCGGATCTAGCGGAACAGCGATTTCACCTCGGTCCAGGTCGTCTCCTCGGTCGCGACCGGACCCGTAATGTAGAAGTTGATGTTGTCGTAGAACACGCTCGATCCCTGGTACAACGTCGCCGTGTTCGAGAAGCCGAACTGGAGGATCTGTCCGTCCAGACTGGCGTCGATCAGGATCGACAGGGAGTAGTCGCCCCAGGTCGTGGGGACGCCCGTCAGGTCGACGGTGATGAAGTTCGTCGTCGCCCAGCCGTTGTTGGGGTCCAGCGTCTTGATGAACGCCAGGGCGGTCGTGTCGCCCTCGATGTTGCCGCGCTTGGCCTGGAAGCTGAAGACCCAGGTCTCGGTGACGTCGCCGGGCTGGATGAGCAGCTCCTGGAAGACGTTGGACTCGATGTGGGCGCCGTCGGCGTGGTTGGCGTTGTTGTAGTCGCTATAGACGACCAGCTGCTGGGCGCCCTGCTCCGCGCCGCCCTCGCCGGCGACGATCTGGCAGAAGGCTCCGCTGCCGTTGGGGGCGGGGAAGGAACCGTACCCGTACCAGTACGACCAGTCGGGACCGAAGACGTTGCCGTAGACAAGCCAGCCGTCCGCGGCGAGCGCACCGGCATCGCCCTGGGCCAACCCCTCGAAATCCTGGCCGTACGGCATCAGCGCGACGCCGGCCGCCGGGATCAGGCAAGCCAGGATCGCGACCGCGAAGCACGCGTTCACTCGATTGCTCATGGTGACCACCTTCCGTCAGAGAGAGCCGATACGCGCGGCGCATCCCGGATCCGGGCACAGCCGAGGCGGATCGTCAGGACCGATTCCGACGCGACCATCATACACTATGTTCGGAGACCGAATCAAGTCGAAAATGCGATGGCGCCCGTTCGCTCTTCATCCCGGGCTGAACGGTTTAAATTGTTTTATACTGATCGCTTGTGAGCGATCATGTGTTTGACTACGCAAGCCTGAGCGGGCCGCGCCCTTGCGCGACCGGTCGTCCCGCCGAGCGGAACGACGATCGCCGGATTCGATTCGCGTTGGGAGCGACGTTGCCTCGGACGCGGCCCTCGGATACTTTGTGCGGTGTACTGACAAAGACGGCGAGCGCCGGCGCAGACCATCGCGGAAGCGGATCGCGGTCGCGAATCCCGGAGGACGAGGACCTCGGCGAAAGTCGTGACACGATGCAGGCCCATCCCCTCGGCTCGGCGGGTGTCGCCGCCTCCATGATCATCCTCTCGCTTCTGGGCTGCGGCGGCGACCGGGACGTCTCGCCCGCCGCCGGTCAGGCCGCGGGAGGCGATCGTCCGCTCCGACCGGTGAGCGAGGACTGGTGGTTCGGCGGCGCGGTGTGCTACGGACCTCATCGCGACGGCCAGCGCCCCGGCGGCCCGTCGCCCACCGCCGCCGAGATCCGCGAGGATCTCGCCCTGATGCTCCCGCACTGGAACCTGCTGCGGACCTACGGTGCGAGCGAATTCGCCCGCACGCTGCTCGCCGAGATCCGCGCGAGCGGTCTGGACCTGAAGGTGATGCTGGGCGTGTGGATCGCCGCCGAAGAGCAGCGCGACGAGCGCGGCGCCGTGCGCGATCGGTCGACCGCGGCCGTGGCCGCGAACCAGCACGAGGTCGCGGCCGCGATCGAACTGGCCGCGACGTACCCGGACATCGTCGTCGCGGTGTGCGTCGGCAACGAGACGCAGGTTTCCTGGTCCCCCAATCCATGTCCGCTCGATCTCCTCGTCGCCTACCTGCGCCAGGTCCGTGCGGCGGTCGCCGTGCCGGTGACCGCCGCGGACGACTACCAGTACTGGACCGAGCCCGCGAGCCGGGCGCTCGCCCGTGAGATCGACTTCGTCACCGTCCACGCGCACCCGCTGTGGAACGGTCGCCAGCTGGACGAGGCGGTGCCCTGGTTGCGGAATCAGAGGGCCGCCGTCGTCGCCATGCACGCGGACCGTCCGGTGGTGATCGGGGAAACCGGCTGGGCCACCGCGATGGCCGACGTCGGCGACCAGGCCCGGCTGATCAGGGGGGCGACCGGCGAGTCCGAGCAGGCTGCGTTCTACCGGGCGGCGCGGGCGTGGGCGGCGGCCGAGCGCGTTCCCCTGTTCGTCTTCGAGGCCTTCGACGAGAACTGGAAGGGCGGCGACCGACCGGACGAGGTCGAGAAGCACTGGGGACTGTTCCGTGCGGATCGGTCGCCCAAGGCCGCTCTCGTCGGCGAGGTCGGGCCGTAGCTGCCGCGCTCCCGCGCGAGCGCCGCGCTCGGGACCGACGCCCGCCGGGACGTCCGGCAGATGTCGGCCGCCCGCCGCATCGCGCCGGGAATGCGCGCCGTCCCTCCGACTCATATTTCCAATTCAAGGGACGGGGAGACCCCACCCGATCCGCGCCTGCCAGCATCCTGGACCTATTTGCGACGGAGGCAGCCATGCACCGCTTGATCATCCTGGGAACGGTCGCGATCTCTCTGTTGGCGAGCGGGGCGGCCCAGGCCGACGCCAACGCGCTCGGGCTCTACTTCAGCGACAGTGAATTCACCTACGAGACGGCGAACGCCATGGTCACGCAGGGGGCGGCTCTCGTGGCCTACATCGTGTTGACGGAGGCCACCGGCACGATCGTCGCGGGCTACGAGGTCGCGATCTCGTCGACGGCGCCCGATTTCACGATCATCCTCACGAGCCTGTTCTGGGGCGAAAACTCGGGCACGAACGAGAATCAGATCGTGACATTCGCCTCGCCGGTGCCGGTCAATCCGGGGGGAACGGTTCTCGCGACCATCATCTTCACCACGGAGAGCACCGACCCCGAGACGATCTCGTTCGGCCCTTCCGAGCCGTCGAGCCTGCCTGACGGCGTGCCGGTGGTGGATTTCGGAGGCGGCGACCTGCATCCGTGCAGCTATCCCTTCGGCACGCCGGTGGTCGCGCGCCTGAACGATGTGCCCGTGCCAACCGCGGCGAGTAGCTGGAGCGGCGTGAAGGCCCTGTTCGAGTAGGGTAAGCCGGTGGGGGGTGGCGTCCCCGGGCTGGCAGCGGCCGCCGCGCGCCCGGGGACGGCGCATCCCGAGGTTAGACCGGCGGAGTCGATGCGGCCATCGGCGTCGAATGACACCGAGTCGATTCACGGGGCAAGGCGCCTTGATCGTCCGGTCGTCCCAAGGGAAAGTGTGTCCACTCGGTACCATCATCATTCGCGTTTGTTGTTCCTCATCGCTTCCCTGTTGATCGCAACCGTTGCGAATGCCCAGGATTGCGTAAATTGGACCCAGACCCTATGGGTTTGTGCGCTGGTATCGATGTCCTCGATGGAGTAGGTGGTCGCACCGAGCGAACCGGGTGGCGCTGCGCGTGAGCCGAGGATGGAACCGGGAGTTCGGGGGGTGGTCACGCTCGTTCACCGCCGCGAATCGGTGGCGAAGATGTGGTCATATCAGTGAGCCGTTGCGGCGAGAGGCGGACCAGAACTTGAGTGGTGACGCCTTCCGTTCTCGACCCGGCTTTTGACCGTTACTACTTCGCGAGCGTTATGCGACGCACGAGTGTCCTGTCTCCAACCTGGATCCGGCAAAAATAAACGCCGGTCGCGAGGGCTCGCCCCGCGCCATCCTGACCGCGCCACACGACCTCATGGCGGCCGACCGGCACCGCTTCGGATGTCAGGAGCGTTCGTACCAGGCGCCCTTGAAGATCGTAGATTCGCAAGGTGACGTTCCCGGCCTCCGGCAACTCGTAGACGATCGTCGTTTGTGGGTTGAAGGGATTGGGAAAATTGTGAAGCGCGAGGTCGGTCGGCTGTGGTCCCACCTCGTCGACGCCGGTGAAATCGCCAATCGCTTCGTGGATGACGAGGCGCTGGCCGAGGGCCACGTCGAACAGCGTCTGCGAGTTATAGCCACCGCCGGGGAATCGCCGCGGCCACACGACGTAGACGCGCGGGGCCAGACTTTCCAATCCAGTGCCGAAGTGTAGTAACGAAGTCGAGCCACTACAGTATCCGGAGGTGGTCCTGACCTCCTGCGTTTGTGAATGTCCGGCCACCGTCACGGTGACCTTCGCTCCGATCGGCGTCCGCGGCATGAGATCATCGCCTGGTTGTACCCGAAGATCGACCTGCAGCCAACCGTTCTCGTTCTCGATCTGATTGATCCAGAGATGATTCGGGCCATTGTAGTTGTTCAGAGCGAGATCGAGCTGTCCATCGCCGTCGACATCGATCCATGCCGCCCCCTTGCCCTTGCCCGAATCGGCGATGAGCGGCTCGTCAACCCTGGAGAGGCGTTGGCCAGACTCATTATGGAAAAGTGCGTTGTCGCCGCCGCTGCCGTAGTAGTCGTACATGGTGATGTAGAGATCTGGCCAGCCATCGTTGTCGTAGTCGCCCCACACCGCATCTTGGCCGTGCCCGTCCGCCTCCAAGATGGAATCGTCCGCTTCGCCGAACTGCAGGTTCCCCAGGTTAAGCCATAGCCTCGCACCATAATCCCAGTACGTGATGAGCAGATCCTGGTCACCATCGAGGTCCCAGTCCATCGCCGAAACCCCCTGGGCTCCCGAATACCCGGACAACTGGATCGGATCGTCGAGGCCGTGTCCGGCACGGTTGACGTAAACCTCCACGTAGGCGTTCTCATTGACCACGACCAGATCCGGATCGTTGTCGCCATCGAGGTCGCTCCAGACGAATCCCTGATACGGACCCGATCGGGCGACAGCCGGCTCGTCCGCGATCGCAAAGCCGTGAGCGCCGTCGAGGAGCAGGTTCGTCTGGTCGGCGGGGGGGTCCTGATACGTCGTCATGAACAGGTCCAGCACCCCGTCGAGATTCCAGTCGACCCACGCAGTCCGCAAAGTATTCCAGTCCGTGCAGGCCGAACCGAGGTCTAGTGAGGTGAACGCACCGCCGCCTTCGTTACGCAACAGCAGGTTCGCCTGGCCGAGGTGCCCCAGGTAGAGATCGACGAGGCCGTCCCCGTTGAAATCAGCCCAGCTTGCGCTGGATCCGTAGCCATTGACCTGCAATACCGGCACGTCGATCGGACTCAGGCCGCCTGCGCCGTCGTTCTGGTACAACGTGTGATAAATGGTCTCGCCGTATTCCGAGGTGACCACGTGCAGCAGATCCGGATCGCCGTCGTCGTCGTAGTCTCCCCAAGCCATGGCAGTACCTCGCGTGGCGCTAGCCCATGGATCGGCCGCGACGTCGTACCAATCATGGGACCCGTCGTTGGTGGCGGTGTAATCCTCGGCGGTCAGATCGCCGGAGGGTGGACCGTAGGTGCGCGAGGTCGGGTCGAAGGCATAGGCAGACTTGATGGGCGTGATCGTGGCGCCGGGCCAGCCGAGCGAGATCGCGGTCTCGTAGTGGCCGGCAATGTCGGTATACACCGACGTCGGGAAGCCACTGAGCAGGACGTCGGCCACCGGATGCGATGCTTCATCCAGAATGGTGCCGGCGATCACGAACGTCACGGTCTCGCAGCCCTGGCCACAGGCGCCGATCTGACCGCAGTCCGGGTTGTTCACCGCGAGACAGGGCGAATCGGCACGAAGCGTGTAGGGATCGTCGGGGTGGTCGTCGCCGCAGAATAGCGGGTCGAGGGCGATGTTGCCGTCCTCGCCGAGGAATGCCGCGATGGCTCCCTCCCATTCGCCGCCGCCGTTGCCGAAGAGGTCAACGCAGGACATCACCGGTAGGTAGGTCGGATCGAGGTCGTAGGTGACGGTCATTGCCTGCCCGGTGTTCTCGGCGATGAGGACCCGGTCCATCTGGAGCGACTTAGCGTCGGCGACCAGTCCAATTCCCTCGTTGTCGGCGATGGTGACGCCGACGAGGCATGGACTTGTGGCCGGCAGGCCGCAATTGTGCCAGTTGATGCCGCCGCCGAACGTCAAGTTATCCGTGGTGGCCATCGTGTTGTCCGAGATGAGGACGTCCTCGACCAGCGGGAATCCCTCGAACACCGCGAGTCCCCAGCCGTGGTTGCCGGTGATGACGAGGTTCCGGAACGCGGCGTCGCAGGTGCAATAGACCCCAGCGCCGTGGTAGTCCGCTTCGCTGACGCCACCGGTGATGGTGAATCCCACGACTTCGGCCGGCGGATCGCCGGGCGACTGATAGACGTTCAGCGCGCACAGGCCACCGCTACCGTCGATGACGGTGGCGGCGATGTGGGCTGGATCCGGGTCGACCAGGTATCGAGACGCCAGAGCGCGAGCACGCACGGAGATGTTCTCATTATAAGTGCCAGGTTCGACGAGGACGGTGTCGGCCGGGGCGGAGACGTCGACGGCGTGCTGGATGGTGCGGAACGGCAGCTCGGACGAGCCGTCGCCGGTGGCGTCGTCACCATTCACGGCCACGTGCCACCGCGTCCGGCGCTCGATCGCCAACACCTGGTCCACGGCCGGCACGTCATGGCTGGTCGTCACGCCGTCGGGCCAGCGCACGGTCAGCGCGTCCACGACCGCGGCTGCGCCGAGCCCGAAGTATGCGACGAGCGGTTGCTGGCTGAGGTAGCCCGAGCCGGCGGGTAGCTCGCGGATCTGCGTCACGCCCTCCGCCGTCAACGACACGCGGGCGCCCACCACGTTGCCGGTGCCACTATTGGCGGTAAGGCGCACCTGCAGCCAGTGATTGTCGGCCAGATGGTCATTGCGTAGCAGGTGGTTGGTGTCGTCGTACTCGCTCACGTGGAGGTCGAGATCGCCGTCGCCGTCGATGTCGGCAAACGACGCGCCGTGGCTGGGACCGATATCGCCGATGACTGCGTCCGTGATGTCGGTGAAGGTGCCGCCGTCGTTGCGCAGCAGGCGGTCGGACTGGCCGTTGTTGGCGAGAAAGAGGTCGAGGTCGCCGTCGTTGTCCACGTCGGCCCAGGCCGGCGAGCGGTCGTTCACGGCACCGGTTAGCGGGCCCGCCGTGGCGTCGGAGAAGGCTCCGCTGCCGTCGTTGTGGAACAAGCGGTTGGAAACGTCCTGGTTGACGAGGTAGAGGTCGAGGCGGCCGTCGTTGTCGTAATCGCCCCAGGCCGCGCCAATGGCCGAGCCGGTGTCCGCCAGTAGCGGCGGAGTGACGGCAGCCAGGACGCCGTTCACGTTCTCCAGCAGCAGGTTGGCGCCCTCAACGGCCACGTAAAGGTCCTGGTCGCCGTCGTCGTCGCAGTCTCCCCAGACCGCGGCGCGGGAAGGGCCCGCGTTAGCGAATGCGGCCGGCGTGACATCGACGAACCCGTCGTCGGCGTCGTTACGGAACAGGCGGTTCGGGCCGTTGACGTTAGCTAAGGCCAGGTCGAGATCACCGTCCTGGTCGTAATCGGCCCAGGTGCAGCCGCCGATCGCCGTGCCGTCGAGCGGGGGTGCGGTCACGTCGGTGAAGACGCCACCGCCGTCGTTGCGGTACAGGCGGTTGGAGATAGTGCTGTTGGCGACGTAGAGGTCGGGATCCCCGTCGCCGTCGTAGTCGCCCCAGGCGGCGCCGCTACTGGCGGCCGAATCGTCGAGGGGTGGCCCGGTCACGTCGGTGAAGACGCCGCTACCGTCGTTGCGGTACAGGTGGTTGGGCTCGAGGACGTTGGTGACGTAGAGATCCGGGTCGCCGTCGAGGTCGTAGTCGCCCCAGCAGCTGCCGAGGCTGGCGCCGGGATCGCCGAGGGGGGTGGCGGCGGTGATGTCGGTCCAGGGCGAAAGCGGTTCGGGCTGACCGTTGATGATCACTTCGATCGCGTTGGTGAAGGCGACGTACTGCCCGCCGTCGTCGTAGTACCCGAAGCTGCCGCCGTCCAGCTGCTCGATTCCTATGGTCACCGGCCCGTCGCCCATGACGATCAACGATAGGTTGGCGAGGATGGTTATCGGGGTTGTGTCCACCGGCCACTGGTAGCCGACAAGATACGAGGTATAGCTGCCGAAGTTCGTGCCCCCGTTGGGGAACGAGACGCCGACCACCATGGCGTTCGGGGGATCGATGGTCAGCTGCGCCTCCCAACCACTGATGGTCGGCAACGATGGATTGACCAGGACTATGTACAGGTTGAGGGGCACGAACGGACCGACCTCGATCTGTGGCGACACACAACCAGTCAGTGTGGTGAGCGCGATCGTGTCGGGACCGAGATCGTCATTGTCGACCTCCGTGACCGCCACTTCTAGATCCGCGAGGTTGCCCGCCGTGTCGCGTACGCGCAGAGTGCTGCCGGTGGAACAGTAGTCGTCGTCCTCGGTGGCTGCGATGGTGATCGCCTGCGGTTGACTCCAGTTCTGACCGTCGAAGACCAGGCTGATGGGGCCAAGCAGCGAGAGGCCCGGATCGTCGGTGGTGAACTCGAGATCCACGCTGACCGTCCCGCTCGGCGGCCAATTGAGGGTCAGGTCGAATGCGGCCGTGCCGCCCTCGGGCACGACGAGGGAGGCCGGCGTGGCGACGAACTCCGGAACCGGCGTGCATCCCGCCTCGTCGGCGAACGCACCGATCGCGCATTCGTCCGGGTGGTTATCGGGCAGGCAGGGCGAGGTTGAGGCCACGGTGAAGTCGCCGGAGGGCCAGTCGCACAACTGAGGGTCCTGGGAGATGTTGCCGTTACTGTTCGCCTGTCCCGCGATGCAGCCGACCCAGTCGCCGCCGGCGTTGCCGTGAAGGTCGCTGCAGTTCAACGCGACCGAGCCGGTGCCCATGCAGTCGACGGCCTGCCCGCCGGGATTGAAGGCGATGATCGAGGACGCGATCTGGCCCGCGGCGGCGCACTCGATGGCGGCCGAACCCTCATTGCCGACGATGGTCGACGTGCTGACGTCGATGACCGAGCCACCGGACGCCGCGATGGCGCCATCATGGTTGCTGGCGATGAGCGTGCCGCTCATGACCAGGTCGGAATGATAGGTCTGCTCGATCCCAGGGCCCTCGTCGTTGTCCAGGATCTGGCAATCGACGAGCCAGCCCAGGGCCTCGCCAGTGATCTTCACACCCACACCGTTGCCCGAAACCATGCACTGCGACAGCGTCGTGCTGCTGTACTCCGTGATCTGCACGCCGACGCTGCCGTTGTCGTGAAATTCGCACGCGGTGGCGGTGACGGTACCACCCCGGATCAGCAACCCCGATTCCGAGTTGCCGTAGAACTCGCAACCGTTGAGCGTCAGCGGCGTGAAGAGGTTGAAATCTGCACCATTGCGGTTGCTGTAGAATTTGCAATCCGTGAAGACCAGGCCCTCTCCCGAGGTATTGACACCGTCGCCGGCGTTCTCGGCGAAGTCACAGCGGCGGAAGACCATGTCTCCGTATTCCGAACCGATCAACGCGTGGCTGGAACTGCCCGTGAACCGGCAGTCCTCGAAGGTCACGTCGCCGGATATATAACACTGCAGCGCCGACGTGGCGTTGGCGACCGTGAGGCCGAGGATGTTGGTGGGGCCAGGGTAGGTGTTCTCGATCCGCAGGCCGACACCACTGTTCTGTGCGTCGATCACCACGGTCGTCGGATCCGCCGGCGATCCACGCAGGGTGACGCGGGATGGGATGGTGAGACCGTACTCTTGGTAGATGCCCGGCATGAGCTGGAGGGTGCCACCTGCAGGCACGACCGTCAGGCTGTGCGCGATGGACCTGAACGGATAGTCGGCACTGCCGTTGCCGGTCACGTCGTCGCCGTCGAGCGCGACATACCAGACCGGGCCGGCATGAGGTTCCAGCACGGCGAGTGTCGCGGCGCCGGGATCGCTCTCGCCGCATTCACCGATAGCGCTGACGGAGTACATGCCCGGCTGCGCTGCGACCTGGACCGTCGTCGCGCTGGTCGTGGCCACAGCCTCGCCAGCGAGCCAGAGGCTGTATCCGACGGCGTGCTCGATCGCGTCCCATGATACGGTCAGGTCCTGGGTGTCCGGTGGATACGGGTTCGGAATCACCAGCGGTGCCCCCGGCGGTGCCGGCACCGGCTTGATGGTCAGCGCGATCCCGGGGCTGAGCGGGCTCTCGCCGTAGGCGTTGCCGGCGCGAACCGCGTATGTCCCGGCTTGAGACGCGAACGCGTAGACCAGCACACCGTAGAGCTCTTCGCTGATGGTCAGGCCGTCGCGACAGACGACGTAGTAATCTGCGCCGGCGACCGCGTTCCAGCTGAGCTCGTTCGCGGCGGACTGGCAAGCCGGGTTGGTGGTGAGGATCGGCTGGAGCGGCGCTGCGGGCGGCGGGCCCGCGTCGTTGATGAGGGTCAGGTAGACACCGTCGGGATAAGGATTCTCGTCCGGGTCATTCGAGGTCACCAGGACGCGGTCGGTATTCTCGCCAGGCGCGCCGGCCGTCGGATCCACGGTCACGACGATGGCGCGACTCTGGCCGGCGGTGATCGACAGCGGTGCAGCCGGCATGATCGACGTGACCCAGGAACTGCTCTGCTCGAGCGTCATCCCGGTGATCTGCAGCGTGCCTCCGCCTTCATTGGTGATCGTGAACGATTGCGCGCTCGCGAACCCGAGGAGCACTGCCCCAGCCACCCCGAATTCCTGCCCCTGGCTCATCCCGGCGAACTCGTACCAGTGGATCTGACCGTCCCACGTGTCGTAGCAAGCGTACTCGTCAGCACTCTCGTCGTAGCCGATGACCGGCACGAAATGGTCGGTGTCGTTGTTTCCATCGCTGTCGACCAGGAAAACCGCGGGTCGGCCCGCGTCGATTTCCGCTTTGAGGTCGGCCCAGGTGAACTGGCTCCATGATTGGTTCTCGTACCAGGCGAGGTACTGGGGGTTCACGCTGGTCGCGTAGCTCGCGAACGCAGGCCCGACGTTTGCGAATGAGCTCCAACCGTAGTGCAGATCGTGATAGCTCTGGCTTGTTAGCATGTAATCGGCGAGGCTGTCGTCGACGTGCTCGTCACCGAACGGCGGTTCGGAGCGATCCGGCAGGATCGGTTCGTATTCATCACCGTCGAGCGGTAGGCAGTAGTCGTCGTAATTGCCGGCCGAGCTGACGTGCAGGTTGATCGTCGTGTTCTGGATCGCCGCGTTGCCGGGGAACAGATCGCCGAAGCCGCGCGCGTCCCAGTAGCCGAGGATCATCGCCACCGCCGTCGGCGCACAGCCATTGTACCAGTGGTAACAAGGGACGTCGCCGAGGATCTTGGCATTCAGTCGCTCGGCGCGCAGGGAGCCGAGGCCGACGCCGTCGGGCCGCGTGCGCAGGCCGCGGTCGTGAGCCGCCAGAACTCCCGCGTCCGATTCGCGCTGACCGGCGGCTGGCCGCCGCGTGGTTTCGTCGAAAACCAACGAGGTCGGCGCGATGTAGATGTCAACCGGCCGGTTGTCGATGATCACGCCGCCGTGCTGGATCTCGCTCCACGCGGTCATCGGCGAGTTGTCGAGGTCCTGCGCGAACACACGCCAGTAGAGCGTCTGGCCGATCCGCTCCGGACCGACGGTCACCTCGCCTACGAACGTGTCGTAGGTTGCGCGATCCATGTTCCAGTACGCGTCGTAGTGGTTCTCGTCAATCATCTCGTCGTCGTAGCGGATGTAGAGACGTGGATAGACGCTGTCGTCCCGCACACCGCTCGCGTCGGTGATGTCCGCCACGCAGATATAGACGCCGGGCTCGTCGTCGCCGCTGTCGGAATAGTCGGCGAAAGTCGGTCCCGCGACGTCGTCATCCTCGATCAGAGCGCCCGAGCTAACGATCGACCACGCGGTGTTGCCGGCGAGGTCTTGGCCACGCGTCCGGAAGTAGAGCGTCTGGCCTTCGCGGTCTTCGGACACCGGCACGACTGCCGCGTAGCCGCCGAGCTCGGCATCCCAGCTACCGTAGTAGACGCCGTCGTTGTTGCTGGCATCGATGGAGTCGTCGTTCCAGCGAATGAAGAATTCTGGGTGGGACGCATCGTCGAGCACGCCCGCGAGCGCGTCGCTGATCGAGGCACCGATGTGATGTTCGCCGGCCAGCGGAGGCGCTTGGTGCGCGACCCATCCCATGCTCGGCGCGCCGTTGTCGACGCCGATCTCGACCGGTGTCGTCCAGCCGCTCGCCAGGCCGGCGAAATCGACAGCCTGAGCGCGGATAAATACCGACGGGTCGTTCAGCGTGCCGTGTTGAGGAGTGCCGACGGTGTCGAAATTGAGTCCCCAGCCGTTGCCGCCATAGTAATCGTAGCCATCGGCACTATCGGGTCCGGGCAAC
Organism: Candidatus Krumholzibacteriota bacterium; assembly: GCA_022711765.1. Classification (GTDB taxonomy): domain Bacteria; phylum Krumholzibacteriota; class Krumholzibacteriia; order LZORAL124-64-63; family LZORAL124-64-63; genus Glo-17. The sequence goes on along the minus strand of JAKLEB010000001.1, from coordinate 1,939,880 downwards.
GCATGCCAGCTCGACGCGTCGCGCGAGTACTCGAAAGCGACGTACCGGACCTCGGACTTGGCGTCGCTGGCGTATGCCGAAACCATGAGGGTGCTACGATACCAACCCGGAGTCGGTGCGGTGAGCATGCACGTGGGTGGCTCGAGGTCGGTCAGATAGCGGATCAGGTCGTCCCAGTACTGGTTACTATCGATGGTGAAATCGAGAGTCTCATAGGCGACAATCCCGTCGTTGTAGTCTTGCACGAGAACCGGCAGCCACGCGGACATGCCACCGATATCGCCGCCATAATCCGTATCGAACGACGTCCGGAACGCCGGATTGATCAGTCTCGCCGCGACAGCGGCCGCTGCCTGATCGATCTCCGCGATCTGCGTTCGCGAGGCAATCTCGTTTGCGAAGTCGCGCAGATCGTAGAACGCAGGCCAGTTGTACGCGAAACTAGCCGAGGCGCTGCTAATGACCAGATTGCGCACGCCCGGCTCGTTCAAATGGTTGACAATCGCGAGAGCGAAATCAGACATCTCGTCCTTCAGGCTGACGATCTGCGAACCGAGATCCCAGCACGCCAGCGTCGCCTGGTCCGCCGTCGCGACCGTGCGAGCGCCGAGCTGGGCCGGCGTCGTCGTGGCGCCGAGGTGGGCGGGAGTCAAAAACTCGTCGTAAGCCCAGCCGTTTCCGGATTCCGTTTCCGCGGATCCGATCATCATGTCTGCGTACGGCAACATCTGGTAGGCGATCTCCGCCATGCCCATCAGACAGGCGTCAAATCCGACAATTTCGAACACGGAGAAGGGGTCGAGGGCGGAGCTGAGTTCGACGAGGGTCAGACCGTCATTCGAATGGGAATCATCGTAGCAGATCCCACGCCCGCTGTCCTCGGCTTGCTGCATTTCGCTCTCCGGAAACAATGAAGACACATCGAAGCGCTGTTCAACCTCCGGGATCACGACCGTATCAGGTACCGCTGCGCCGCGGAATCCACTTCCGTGATTCCAGAGGACGACCGCGGTATTGTGTGCCAGGCAGCTATTGACAGCTGTCGACAAGAAACTCTGCAGGGTCGCCGGATCGCCGAGGTTTCGTTCTCCCCAGCTGGAATAGACCAGCGAGTTCTCGCAGATTCGATAGCACCGGGTGTCTTTCCAATCGCTGTGGCCAGAGCTATACGCCCAGCCCGGTTGCGTGTTGTCGTCCTCATCCCCTTCGGCGCGATCGAAAAGGACGACGACACTCACCTCCGTATTGGCCCGCGCCTGCCACATCTCGTCATAAAAATCCTCTTCACCGTACGCTTCCAGGTTGTTATCCGCGCACAGATATACGAGATAGAGCCACTGTGGCTTGTTGAGGGTCAGCTCCCGGCTCAGGGTGCACGGCGCATACTCCGAGTCGCCATCGAAGCGCGCACGGATCGGGTACACCGCCTCGGCGAGCGCGGTCGGGGCCGTGTAATAGACACTGGCGATCCCCTGGTCGTCGGTGACGAAGCTGGTCGCCGAGATACCATCGTCGGCGATCTCGTGCCAGTTTCCGCCATAGTAGATATCGAAATGTACCGTCTTGCCTTGAAGATCGAAGTGAAAAATAGAGCTATCTTCTAACTTCGCCTCCAGGAGAACCGGGATTCCGTACTTGGCGGTCTTGTCGATGAAATAACTGCCGGCGAACTGCGTGCCGATCAGATCGGGCAGGACCGCCATCGTCTCGAGATCCCAATAAGTATCGCTGTTGTTCGGCGGTTGGTGGCTGGTATTCTTGGGCAGGATGTAGATGCTGTGATTGCCGACGTCGTTCGCATCGGTGACCCAGTCGAGCGAATAGCCGCTGGCGACGCTGGTATCGGTGTACAGCAGGGTCCCCGTGGCGCTGCCCTGGCGCATCTCGGCGGAAATCCCGGTCCAGGTCGTCGGCGAGAGCGAGGATCCCTCGAAGAAAATCTGACCGCTAACGTTGTAGGTGTCGCCGGCGGTCACGGGGTCCTGAGATTCGGTGCTGCTAGCGATGACCAGATCATTCTCGTAGTCGGCGTTGCGGTCGTAAATGACATGAGGACCCTCCAGTTCGCCGAGATCCAAGCCCCAGGCGTAATAGTCGATGTTCGTCGATTCGGCCCACTGCCAGTCGATGCGAAAGTGCCAGACGATGCGGTAGCCGTTGGTGATATTGGTCTTGGTTGCGCTCAGGTCGTAGAGATGGGCGGTCTCGTCCGCGAACTGGAACGGTGCGTCGGTCAACTGCCAGCCCAAGGTCTGACGCTGGGTCAGCTCGCTATCCGACTGGGCGAGGCGGAGGTAGACGAATGAGAGATCGGAGCGGCCGTCGGGATCGGTGTAGTCAATCGTCAGCTGGTACTCGAGCGTAGGGTAGAGCTTGTCGGGCGGCGTCGTGATGAAGTACGGATAATCGGGAGCGTCATTCGTGTTGGAAGCGGTGAGCAGGATGTTATCGACCGCGACTCCCAAATATCCGTCTTCGCCGCTGATGCTACCATCGCTATCAAAGCGGAACTGGATGTAGAGACCGGACTGGCCGGCGAACTGGTCGAGATTGATCGATACCGTGCGCCACTGATTATCCGGGCCGGAATCGCCATACAGGTAGTACCAGTTGCCGCTTTGATCCCTCACGTTGACGGTGAAGTAATCGTAGGTGTCCTCGCAGTCGACGTACTGGAGGAATTGCAGCGTTGCCGTATCGTATCCCACGAAACTGACGTTCCGTTTCTCCATGAACACATGCAGATCATCAGGATAGTAGTAGTTGCTGCCATTGGGGTCTGCATAGCAGTAGGCGTAATCCAACGGCCAAGCCCAGGAATAGCCGCCGACTCCGCCATCGTGGCCGATGGACCATCCGTTCGGATACGAACCACCGTAGTTTTCGTCGATGATCACGGCACGGGGCTGCGCAGTTCCGCCGCGATCGCCAGACACGACGTAATCGAACATCTCGCGGCTAACGCCGTCATGTGGCTTAGCCTCGGGCGTCTGGGGTCGCGCCAGCGGCTGGCCGGTGTCGGCACTGACGACGTGGGGCGGTCTGTATGGAAGAGCTGTTGCGCTCTGGGCGCTGACGGACGCGGGTACGAGCGCAGCAAGCAGGAGGACGGCGGATGCCAATGCAGAACGGCGCATCGGATACCTCCGGGCGGGATTACGGAAGATGCTATCGGTCATTCATCTGCACATTTGCGATATCGCCAAGGTGCGCGCTGGGCCGCGAGGGCCCGGGGACTCGGAAATCGACGAAGTAAAGATTACCGCAATCAACGGGGATTCTATCACGGCCGGGAAGAAATCGAAATGTCGATATCATCAAAACCGCTCGATACGGTCCGTTTTCAGCGTCTGCCGTGTATGAACCGGCCCGCCAGTCGGTCAGAGAGTCCAATCGGAAGGCGTCCAGCCGTGCCAGCCATGAGCGCGACCATGACCGCGCCGAGATTGGGTCGGCGCATCCCGCAAGCTACTGCCGCTCGCGCAGCTTCAGCCACGGCTCCGAGCGCAGGAAGCTCGCCGCCGCGTCCTCGTCCATCTCCAGCAGCGTGCGCCACGGCAACGTGAACGACAGCAGGTCGCGGCCGATCCGGTGGCGCTGCGAGATGTCGAAGAACCCGATCACCCCGCGCGGCTCGGGCCGCTCGGCCTCGACCATGGCGAAGAGGATCGATTGGCAGGCGGCGCCCCACGGCGCGATCACGGACTCGAGCCTGCCGCGGCGGAAGTTCGCGAGCGTGACGAGAGCCGACAGCTGGTCCGGATTCACGAGCAACCACGCCAGGATAGGGGTCTCGCCGGCGGCGAGCTGGTCGAGCGGCTTCACGACGACGTACTCGGCCGGCACGTCGCGGATCGGCACCGATGCGACCCAGCGGCGCGCGACCGCGGGGCTCGCCAGGAATCGTTCGCCTTCGCCGAAGTCGCGGGTCTGTCCGCCCGGCAGGTCGAACGTGCCGCCGGTCGAGAGGAGATGGTCGATGGGGAAGCCCTTGTACGCGCAGCCGAAGCCGAGGCCGACCCCGCCGCCGGGACAGCCGTAGGTCTCGCGGTCGAAGACGACGGTCTTGCCCTGTTCGGCCGCGAGCAGCATGGCGGCGACGCAACCCCAGCGGCGCTCCTTGAACTGCAACGCGCCGTCGGGGCGGTCGTTGGCGAGGAGGATGGCGAGGGGACGGTGCTTTAGGGCGAGCGCGGCGAGGAGTCGGCTGGGCATGGGCCAGGCCTCCGGAGGGTTGGCGGGTCGGGTCGCCGCCAAGGTGGCGCGTGGCGGGCTGAAGGTCAATCCTGGCGCGCGGCCCTGGCAATCGAAAGTCGATTCGCGGTACAATGACGGTCCTCATCCAGCCAGGAGGACCCGTCATGCGCACCCTCGCCCTCGTGACCGGCCTGCTGCTCGCGCTCGCCACGCCGCCGGCCCTGGCCCAGAAACCCACCGGCCACGTCGGCGCCCACTGGGCCGGGGACTCGCGCGAAGGCGGCGAGGACATCGCCGCCGCCATCGAGGTCGCGATCCCCTTCAGCGACACCGGCGCCACCTGCGACAACGTCGACGACTACGACGAGGCCTGCCCGTACACGGGCTCGACCTCGCCGGACTTGGTCTACACCTTCGTCGCGGCGTACAGTACGGTCGCCGACGTGGACCTGCTGGGCTCGACCTACGACACCAAGGTGTACGTCTACGACGCGGACCTGAATCTCGTGGCCTGCAACGACGACTTCTACCCTGACTACGTCTCCAAGCTGGAGGCCGTGATGTTCGCGGGCGGAATGCGGTACTACCTCGTGATCGACGGCTACGGCGGCGACTGCGGCGAGTACGTGGTCAGCGTCTGCGAGATCCTGCCCTGCGACTTCGGCTGCGCCGAAAGCGACGTCCTCGAGGGCGAGCCGTCCCTTCACGGCGGCTATGTCGACACCTACAACGGAGGCTGCGACGTCGACCCGCCCGCGTTCCAGCAACTCGAGCGGCCGGCCGGCTCGCCGACCCTCCACTTCTGCGGCATCACCGGCTACGCCGCGAGCGAGAACGGCTGGCAGCGCGACAGCGACTGGTTCCAGTTCACGGCCGCCGGTACCCAGGTGACCATCGATGCGTTCGCGCCGTACTCCTGGTCCGCCAGCTTCGATGTGCTCTTCCTCGACGGCTGCGACGACGTCTCGCTGCTTCCCTACCAATACGGGAGTTGCGGTTCAGGCACGATCGTCGTCGACACCGCGCCGGGGCAGGTGGTGACGCTGCGCGTGCGGCCGCTGCACGAGGACATGCAGCCGTGCGGCGATTTCGTCGATGAATACCGCCTCGCGATCACGGGAATCGAAGGTCCGGTGGCGGTGGAAGGGAGGAGCTGGAGCGGCGTGAAGGGGATGTATCGGTAGGCGATGTCAGGTGCGGCGATTGCATCGCGCCTGCCCGAATTCGCGGTCGCGGCGAGTACACGTAGACCTGGCAGACCTGGCTGTCCAGGACGAAGATGTTGCCCTGCTCGTCGCAGCACACCTTGCCGATCAGCCCGTAGAAGACGTCATCGTCTTCCCCGCCGGCGCGCCACAGTTCCTCCAATTCGACGGTCTGCACCCCCCGGGGCGGCCGGGCGGGATTCATGACGTGGAGGACCCCGTCGATCAGGGTGACGTTCCCCGCGCTCACCATCGCGGGAACGAGCAGCATAATCGCCAGCACGCAGGGCAACGGGCCGACGCAACGGGGCGCCTCACTTGAGATGAGCATGGGATCGCCTCTCTCGTCGAGGAGGGTCGAGCCGGCAAGCGACAAGACGGGTAACGGCGGGACCTGGTTACAGCGAGCGGCCGGCCGGAGCCGCCGCTCGACCGCGAACCGCGGCGCGGCGGCTGTTCGACGAGGCGGCGCTCTTGGCGATCCAGCGCGAGTTGCGCCGGCGCAACTCGGGTCGCCGGGCGCGCCGGCGACCGTCAGCGTTTGGGGGGCACAGGGCCGCAGATGCAGGATCTGCTGGACCTGGAGGCTGCCGCAGTTCTGCGGCCACACGTCGTAGAGGTACGTGTCGGATTCGACCTTGCCCGTGATCTCGATCACTCCGCCGGCGGGCACGAACAAGGTGTACCAGTCGGTGTCGCGACGGGTCCCCGAGCACTCCGCTGTCGAAGCCTGGATATTCATTCCTATTTGCCGTATCCTGTGACCGATCGCCGGCGAGCGACGACGCCTCGACTCTCCACATCGCCCCCTCGGAGGAGAGTGCCGTCGTGATCGGTCGGACCGTGGCGCAGTACACGATCCTGGCGCGCCTGGGGGAGGGCGCGACGGGCGTGGTCTACCAGGCGGAGCACGCGACGCTGCACCACCTGGTCGCCATCAAGTTCCTGCGCCCGGAGCTCATGCAGGGCGAAGGCGCCCGCACCCGCTTCCTGCGCGAGGCCGCCATCGCCGCCTCGCTCGACCATCCCGGCATCTGTCCCGTCGTCGATTCCGGCGAGTTCGAGGAGCGCGCCTACCTGGTCATGCGCTACTGCGCGGGCGTGAGCCTGCGCGACCGCATCGCGGACGGTCGCCTGCCGACCGACGAGGCCGTGCTCTTCGCGATCCAGATCGCCGAGGGGCTGGCGGCCGCCCATGCGCGGGGGATCGTGCATCGCGACATCAAGCCGTCCAACATCGTGATCAGCAGGCCGGACACCTGTTGCCAGTCCCCGTCCGGCGACCCCGACGCCTCGACCGCGGTCATCACGACCGGCGGCACGCCGCGCCAGCAGGCCAAGATCATCGACTTCGGCCTCGCGGTCCTGCCCGAGCAGACCCGTCTCACCGCGTTCGGCGGCCGCGTCGGCACGCCCGCGTACATGGCGCCCGAGCAGATCGCGGGCGGGCCGCTCGATCCGCGCACGGACCTCTGGGCCCTCGGCGCCGTGCTCCACGAGATGGCGACCGGCGCGCCGGCGTTCGCCGGCGGCACGCCGGAGGCGGTCATGTCCGCGATCCAGCACGCCGAGCCGCAGCTCGTCGCGCACCCGGACCGCAGGGTGCCCGCCAAGCTCGCCTGGATCATCGCCCGCTGCCTGCAGAAGGACCCCGCCCGCCGCTATCCCGACGCCGGGGCCCTGCTGGGCGACCTGCGCGTTCTCTTCGACGATCTGCGGCGGCACCGGCGAGACCTGCCGTCCTGGATCGTCGCCCGGCGACGCTGGCTGGCCTGGGCGGGCGGCGCCGTACTGCTGGTGATCGCCGCCGGCCTCGCGCTCGCGTTCCTGCGCCCGCCCGCCGAGGCGGCGCGCGGCCTGCCGCCCGGCCGGCCGGTGCCGGTCTCGAGCGGCGCGGTCCTCGACACCGAGCCCGCGATCTCGCCCGACGGCAGCCGCATCGCCTACGCGTCGCGCGTGAACGGCCAGGCCGACCTCTACGTCGTCGACGCGCACGGCGGCCAGCCGCTGCGCCTGACCGACGACCCCGCCGACGATACCTCGCCGGCGTGGTTCCCCGACGGCAGCAGCCTCGCCTTCGTCTCCCACCGCCTCGGCCGGCCCGACGTCTGGAAGATCGGCCAGCTCGGCGGCGGCGCGACCTTGCTGCTCGCCGACGCCCGCGATCCGGCCGTCTCGCCGGACGGCCGCCGCCTCGCCTTCGTCCGCGCCGACTCCCTGGACATCGACCGGATCGGCGTCGCCGACCTGGCCGACCCCGCGAGCGCGCGCCTCGTGACCGGCCCTGACGACGGTCTCTGGGATCACCGCGAGCCGGCCTGGTCGCACGACGGCGAGCGGATCTGCTACAGCACCAAGAACGACCTCTGGCTCCTGGATCCCGCGACCGGCGCGGCGCGCCCGCTCACGCGCGACGGTCGCGAGGACCGCGAACCCTGCTGGTCCGCCGGCGACCGCCACGTCTACTTCTCCTCGTACCGCGACAACGTCCGCGCGCTCTGGCGGGTCCGCCCCGGTGCGGGCGCCGCCGAGCGCCTCACCCTCGGCGGTAGCGCCGAGATGCACCCGAGCCTCGCCGCGACGATCCAGGTCCTCGCCTACGCGACGCAGGCCGAGGGCAACCTGGACCTGCTCGTGGAGGACCGCCGCACCGGTCGCACGACCCGCTTCTCCGGCCAGCACGACGACGGCTACCCGTCGCTCACGCCCGACGGCCGCCGCCTCGCCTTCGTCTCCGATCGCTGGGGCGACCGCGCCGAGGTGTGGCTGCAGGACCTCGCGGACGGCCAGCCGGCCGGCGAGCCGCGCCGGCTCACCGAGCAGGCCGGTCACGCGTCCCATCCGGCCATCTCGCCCGACGGCGCCTGGGTCGCCTACTACCGTTTCGACGGCGACGCGCGGGACCTCTGGATCGTCGCGACCGGCGGCGGCGCGCCCTGCCGCGTCACCGACCATCCTGCTTCCGACGTGCAGCCGGCGTGGTCGCCCGACGGCTCCGAGCTCGCGTTCGCCTCCGATCGCACGGGGAGCTTCGCGATCTGGTGCCTGCCGGTCTCCGGCGGCCGCGCCGCGGGTCCGCCCCGGCGCCTGACCGGCGATGATCTCGTCGCGTTCCTGCCGAAGTGGTCGCCCGACGGATCGGCGATCGCGTTCACCTGCCGCGGTGAAGTCTGGATCGTCGCCGCCGACGGGGCGACCCCGCCGCGCGCGATCACGACCGGCGCCGATGCCGACCGCCTGGGCTGGGAGCGCGAGTCCGGCCGGATCTGGGTCGCCGGGCGGTGGGGCCGTCCGTGCTTCAGTCTGCAGACCGTGTCGCCGGCCGGGGACGCGCCGCGCGCGGTCGAGCCGGCCGTCGAGGCCGCCCATCCGGCCCAGAGCCTGTTCTTCGACATCTCGGGCGACGGAGCCGTGCTCGCGCGGACCGACGACGATCCGCGGGGCAGGATCTGGCTGCTGCGAGCCGATGGGGGGATGTTCTGAACGTACGAAAGGGAGGCCGATCATGGCCGGTGAACCGACCACGCAGACGATCCGCGGCGGCGATCTCCAGCGGGGTCTCCGCCTCCAGTACCAGCTCCTGACCAGCCTCGAGGGCACGCTGCGCGGCGTGCTGCCCCGTCCCCAGTCCGTACCGCTGCGCGACTGGATCGCCGGCGGATTCGATCCCGGCAACTGGCCGCCGCCGATCGTCAAGGAGCGGGGTTGCCACGTCCGGTTCGATCGCTGGCAGGACACCGGCGGCGGCCTCGACCTGATCGGCGCCGTCCAGGCGTTGAAGTGCCTGGTCCAGCTGCAGTGGTGCGTCGTGGCGGCCTTGCCCGAGGACCACTCGTTCGCCGTGCCGGCCGGCATCGAGCCGCTCGGCGGATCGGCGGCTGCGGACGAGGCCTGAGCCGTATCGCGAGGAACCGAAAGGAGCACGACCATGCCGCCAACCGCTGATCCCGCCGCCGTTCTCTGCGGCGACATCAAGCAGGGTCTGCGGATCCAGAGCGACCTGCTCGCGGGCGTCGAGGCGACGCTGCGCGAGCGCCTCGGCGCCCTCGAGGCCATCCCGGTCCTGCGCCGGCCGGACAGTCCGGTCCTGGTGCCGGGCATCCCGCCGATCGTCCAGGACAAGGGCTGCCGTATCGTGGCGCCAGTCCCGACGCTCGACGAGACGCTGGACCTCGACCGCGCGCTCGCCCTGCTGCGGATCCTGCTGCAGCTGCCCTGGTCGGTCCTCTCCGGCCTGCCGGACGACCAGGCCCTGACCGTGCCGCCGGTCGTCGAGCCGCTGGGAATCGCCGCGGCGGCGCCGGCCGACGAGGCGACGGGGTGAGCGCGGCCGGCGAGCTGCGCGCGGTCACCCTGCTCGTGACCCGCGCCTGCAACCTGTCCTGCCGGTACTGCCCGCGCGACCGGCGGCGGCGGGAATCCATGCGCGCCGCGACGCTGCGCCGCGCCCTCGACCTCGTGCTGGACCTCGCCGGGCCGCAGCTCGACCTCGAGCTGAGCGGCGGCGAGCCGCTGCTCGCGCCCGACCGGTTGCGGGACGTGCTCGCGCGCGTACGCGGGCTCGCGTCCGGCGGCCCGGATGTTCGCTGCCACCTGGTCACCAACGGTCTCCTGCTCGACCGGGACACGCTCGACCTGCTGGTCGATCACGACGTGGCCCTGCAACTGAGCTGCGACGGCCCGCGCGGGCAGGACGAGCGCCGCCCCGGCACCTTCCCCGCGCTCGACCGGTTGTTCCAGGAGATCCGCCGGCGCCATCCCGGCTACTGGCGCCGGCGGGTCTCCGTGTCGGCGGTCTTCACGCCGGCCACCGTCGGCGACCTCGCCCGCGCGGTCGCCTGCTTCCTGCAGCGGGACGTCCCCGCCCTGGCCGTCGCGCCGGCCTGCGGGCGGCCCGCCGTCTGGGGCGAGACCTGCTGTGCCGAGCTCGAGCGGCAGCTCGCGCTCGTCTTCGACCTCGCCGTCGCGCACCGGCGCCGCACCGGACGCGTCCCCGTGCAGCATCTGCGCGCCGCCGACGAGACGACGTCCGCCGCGGTCTGCGGCGCTGGGACGCGGGCGAGCCTCGTGGTCGACACCGACGGCACGGTCCACGGCTGCTCGCTCCTCGCGCGCTCGCCGCGGTCGCGCCTCGGCCGCGGGGCGCGCCGGCTCGCGGCGGCGCTCGCGCACGGCGACGTCGCCGATGCGGGGTTCGCGGCGCGCTGGCGGCGGTCCGCGGAGCCGGCGGACGAGTTCGCGATCCTGCAGGACCGTGCCGGCTGGACGGGCGGTGGCCAGCCCTGCCGCGCTTGCCCGCTCGTCGCCACCTGCCGGGCCTGCCCGCTCGCCGGACCCGTGCCGGGCCGGGTGCCCGACGCGCACTGCCTCTTCCAGCGTCTGACGGATCGCGACCGGCGCCGCTTCCCCCTCTACGGTCCGCTCGCCCAGCTCGTGCGCCCGGGCGGTCTCACGGACCGGGACCTGCAGCGGCTGGACCGCTGGTTCCGAACCTGACCACGTGCGTGGACGCGACGCTGGCGACGGTGTCGTTCGCCATCCAGAACTGGGAGTCCGGCGACCGGGCGAGGGCCGGCCCGGCGACAAGGACCGACTGGAGGACGATGGCGGATTCCACGGCAAGCACCTTCCTGGATTCCCTCGGGACAGGGTGGCGACGTCGTGACCGAATGGCAGGGAACGAGGCGTCCGGATGTGATATGATCAAACGGCTCCTGCGAGTCTGGAGGAGACCTGAAGCGGCGCTCGACTCGGCGGCGGTCGCAGGCGGAATGCCGGTATGAAGCGGACCCTGCTCGTAGTGACGTTGACCTTGCTCCTTGTGGCCGCCGACCTCGCGGCGCTGGCGGCTGGTCCGCCAGTCCCCAGGCGCCCTCCCAAGGCTGCGAGCATCGTCACGCCGGCCCCGCCCGAGCCCGACCGCGTCCGCCAGGGCGGCGACACGTTCGCCGACGCCATCCTCATCACCGACATCGGGCTAACTTACACCGGCACCACCGTGGGCTTTACCGACGACTACGACGAGGCCTGCCCTTATGCCGGCTCCGACTCGCCCGACGTGGTCTACCGCTATGCGCCCGCCAGCAGCCAATGCCTCCAGTTCGACCTCTACGGATCCACCTACGACACCAAGATCTACATCTATCGGGAGAATCTGACCGTCGTGGCCTGTAACGATGATTTCTACGCCGACTACGTGTCTCGAATCACCGGCGTGATCCTCCAACCCGGAGTGAAATATTACATCGTCATCGACGGCTGGGGTGGCGAGGCCGGCGCCTTCGTGCTCAACATCTCGGAGTATGTGCCCTGCGAGATCGGTTGCGACGAGATTTCCCAGGAATACGAGCCGCCTCTGATCGATGGCTACGAGGATACCTATAACGGCGGCTGCAACTCCGTCGACTTCGTGGGTGTGCCGGTCCTGCAGGACCTCAACTGGTACGGGTTCTGCGGGCAGACAGGCTGGTACTACCACGGGGGAGATCTCTGGCGCGATACCGACTGGTTCAGGATCCCGGCCGATCCCAGCGGTGTCACCGAGGTCGGCATGGACGCCGACGTGCCGTGCCTGCTCTGGCAGATGCAGCCGGGCGAGTGCGAGCCGGCGATCGTCCTCGACATGGTCGCGTTCGGCCCCTGCCAGGAGCAATGGCACTTCTTCTCGGCCGCGCCAAACTCCATCATGTGGCTCGCGGTGGCGCCCGCTAGCTTCGACCCGCCCGACCCCGTCGAATGCGATCCAGCGGGCCCCTACGAGTACTGGTTGTACGTAGCGGGCTGGGACGATCCGGTGGTTCGTGTCGAGCCTCGCTCGTGGGCGGCGGTGAAGAGGCTGTTCCGGTGATTGCGGGGCGTAGCTTCAAGGCGGTCCCGTGACCCCGCGACGGTCCACCGTAGCCGTCCGGCGCGACCGCGGCGAATCCGGATGGGCGTCTTGATGCCCGCCGAGACGATTCCGTCGTGAGATCGTCGGCTCCGGGTTTCAAGGCACGGTGGCGGCGGTTTCAGCCAAGTATGAGAGATCGAAGAGGTCGCGCCGATCGAATCCCTTGTCGTCAATTGGTGCGCGACATCCGACTGTGCCAGGGAACCAGCATCGGAAGGGGACGACCATGCGTATCGTTCTGATCTGCACTGCCGCCGCTGCTCTTGCCTCCGTCGGCGTCGCCGCCAGCGATCCGCCGCCCGTCTGCACGGCCTGGATGAACCACGCGGGCCACGTGTGGGTGTCTCCCGCGGGTCGGGGTCCGATGCTCAGCAACGCGTACTTCCCCGGATGGCCGGACGGGGTCGACGCCACGATCCACGTCCGACTGCTCGACCAGAACGGCGACCCGATCGTGGCTTATCCGGCAGAGGACATCTGGCTCGGTGCCCCGGTCGGGGTCCCGTTCGCCTACTGCGCCGGCGGGACTGTCGCCGACGACGATACGGACGCCAACGGCGAGACCACGATCTCGCGTCCGCTACGGGCCGGCGGGCAGGTCCCGCCCACGGACCAGCCGCGGGTGTTCGTGGGCGGTCAACCCATCGCCTTCGGCGACTTGCCTTTGACCGTCAACAGCCCTGACGTCAACGGCGACCTGGTCGTGGACCTCAGCGACATCGTGTTCTTCACGCAGGATCTGCTGGGCGGCGGCATCGTCGACTTCCGTCACGACTTCAACGCCGACGGCGTCCTCAACCTGTCGGACGTCGTCGTGTTGGCCGCCTCGCTTGGGGACCGCTGCGAGTAACGGCCGCCGCCTCGCCGAGGCGAGGCGGCGGCCCCTGATCTCCCGAGTCGCGTGCCGAGCGACGTTACTTGACGAGCAGCATCTTCCTCGTCGCGACCATGTCGCCGGCCTTCAGCCGGTAGAGGTACACGCCCGCCGCGAGCTCACGGCCGTGGTCGTCATCGCCGCGCCAAGTGATCGTGTGCTCCCCGGCCGAGACCATCGTCCCGGCCAGAAGTCGGCGGACGCGGCGACCCGTCAGGTCGTAGACACAGAGTTCCACCAGCGACGGCTCGGCCAGTCCGAAACTGATCCGCGTGGCTGGATTGAAGGGATTCGGCGCGTTCTGAGCGAGATACGACGCCCGCAGCAGATCCAGCTCGGGAACCGTCGTCGGGTCCTCGCAGCCCTCGCCGTACGCTCCCATCTGGAGGCCGCAATCGTTGTTCTCCGGCAAGCAGGAGGATGACGTACTCAGGGTCAGGTCGCGCGCCGGTCCATTGCAGAACAGCGGGTCGGTGGCGATGGTCCCGGCGCCGAATTCGAGATCGCAGCCCTGTTCGACGTGGATACCATCCAGACCGCCCTCGACATCGCTGCAATCGACGCTGACCACCGTCGAGTTCTGCATTCCGATCTGGTCGCCCATCTCCGCGCGGTTGCCCCAGAGGAGGCACGCGTCGATCGTCAGGCTCCCGCTGCTCGAATAGACGCCGCCGCCATCCGAATCGTCGCCCTCGCACGTGTTCGCGAAGAACGTGCAGCTCAGCACGGTGGGCTGCGAGTAGAAATCGTTGCCCCAGGCGCCGCCGTACCGGAGCGCGTGGTTGTCGTAGAAGACGCAGTTCTCGACCGTGACGTCGCTATTCAACACGGCCCAGATCGCCCCGCCGCTATTGTCGGCGATGCAGTTGCGGAACACGCAATCGCGGATCGTCGGCGACGCCGAGTCGGTGGGATATGTCCCGCAGAGGATGGCGCCGCCGTTGCCGTCGACGGCATGGCCGTTCTCGATCGTGAGTCCCTGCACGACGGTAGCGGGGCCCTCGTCGCTGTGGATGTAGAACGCCCGACCGAGGCTTTCACAGTCGATGACGCAATCTGTCCGCGAGGCGCCGGTGCCCTGGATCGTGATCGCCTTGCCCTGAGTGTCGACGTCGCGGTTCTCCAGACCACGGTAGATCCCGGGATACAGCGCGACGATGTCGCCGGGTTCGGCGGCGGTCACCGCAGCCTGGATCGTCGGGTACGCCGTGGACCCGTCCGGGGCGACGTAGCGGACATCGCCGCAACCCACGCCGAACGCCCCGATCTGGCCGCACCACGATTGGCCCGCGCACGGAGAGTCTTCCTGCAGCATGAGGTTGTACGCCCCCCAGTCGCAGAACTGCGGGTCGGTCTCCAGGTTGCCATCCGTACCGGCCTGGTCGGCGATGTAGCCGACCCAGTCGCCGCCCTCGTTGCCGTAGACGTCCGTGCAGAAGAGCGCGGCCGTGGAGCCGACGACGCAGTGCACGGCGGCGCCGGTGAGTCCGAAGGCGAGGATACAGTTGTCGATTTGCGGCGTCGCACCGCCGGACGTGCAGACCATGGCGCCGAGGACGCCGGTGTTGCTGACGAATGTGCAGTGGTTCACGGCGGTCAGGTTGGGGCTCGCGCCGCAGTTCAGGGCCCCGCCGTTCTGCCCGGCGTTGCCGAAGAACGCGCAGTATTCGAGGATGGCGCTGCCCTGGTAGATCAGGAGCGCGCCACCGCTGTTGCCGCAGCTGTTCCCCGCGAACGAGCACCGCCGGAACGTCGGCGTGCTCAGCACGACGGCGCCCGCTCCGCCGCTGACCGTCGCGTGGTTGTCCGTGAAGCGACAGTCTTCCAGGAGCGGACTGCTGTTCGCGGCGATCTGGATCGCGGCGGCGTTCGCGGCCGAGTTCTGGTGGAATACGCAGTTGCGGATCGTCGGGCTCGCGCCGCTGATCAGCATCCCGGCCGACGACGACATGTAGGCGCCGGTGATGGTCACACCCTCGATGATCGTGTCCGGACCTTCGCCGAACTGTAGGTCGAAGGCGCGATGGGGCGAGCTTTCGTCAGCTTCGCAGTCGATGATGCAGCTCTCCGGGTTGCCGCTCAGCGAATGGACGGTGACGGCCGTGCCGTTGCAGCGCAGGTCGCGATTGCCCGGGCCCTTGTAGATGCCGTCGACGAGGTCGACCACGTCGCCGTAGGCACAGGCATCGATCGCCGCCTGGATGGTCGGGTAGTCGCCCGACCCGTCGGGGCGCACCAGGTAGTGACGGCTCGGCGCCGCCTCGACCACGAACACGGGTAGCTCGGGCGAGCCCGACGCGATCACCATCGGCACGGGGACAGGGTTCTGCCACGGGATGTAACACGGCGCCGGCGGGTCGATCGACGGCGGTTGGTGCGGCGCGAGGTAGAGGTAGCCCGGGTCGTTGTCCGTGAGCACGGCCCGGATCGTCCCCAGCCAGATCGTCTCCGCCCATGGCACGACGGTCGTGAAGACGACGGTGAAATCGCCCGGGAAGTCCCCGAGCGACATCCCCGTGCCCTGGTACGTCCAGTCCTGGACCTCGAGATTGGCCGAGGTGGTCAGGCGCGCCTCCCAGCCGCCGAGTCCCTCAGTGTGCGACGCGTCCGCGAGCGTCAGGTAGACATCGAACGGCGTCTCGGGCGCAACCATCAGGTGATTCACGCCGCTGCCGTCGTGCGCGGTGAACACGCCGAGGATGTCGTGCATCCCGACGTAGAGCGTGACCGGCACTTCCACCGTCGGCTCGTCGGGGTCGTCGGAAGTCACGATCAAGGTGGCGCTATACGCGCCGGGATCGACGTTGCCCTCGCCACAGACTTCCACCGCGATCGACGCGTCGGGCGAAACCGTGCCTTCCGTGGGACTTGCCGTCAACCACAGGAGGTCCTCGCGCTTCGCGGAGGATTCGGACAGCGACCAGTGCAGATTCGTGCCGCCCGTGTTGTCGATCGTCAGCGTCATGCATTGCGTGTAGCCAGGCGCCACGTCGAAAGCCAGGGACGGGGGGCTCACGGCGATGTCGGGCGGCGAGCCGCAGCCGACGCCCCAGGCGCCGATCTGCCCGCAATCGGGATTGTTGTCCGCCGCACACGGCGAGTCGCTGCGCACAGTGAGCTTGATCGCCTCCGGGTTGCAGAACAGCGGATCCTCTTGGATATTGCCGTTGTGGCCGAGCTGCGACGCGAGCGGTCCCGTCCAGTTCCCGGCCTCGTTGCCGTGGATGTCGCAGCACGCCAGCGTCACGGGGGTGCCCACGCATTCCATCGGTGCAGTCACGAGGCAGCTGGCGATGATCGTGTTCTGCATCGTGAGGCTGGCGAACAGGCCGGTCGTGATCGCCGCCCCCGCCGTCGGCGCGAGGCAGGCCCTCACCGTGCACCCGGTCACGACCGGCGAAGCCGCATAGATATACAAAGCGCCGCCATGATCACCAGCCGAGTCGAGGGCCAGCGTGCACCCGTCCAGGATGACGTTGGAATCATCTCGACACATGATCGCGCCGCCGTCGTCCTGGGCCGTGTTCTCCAGGAAGACGCATTCCACGAACCTGGGTCTCGAGGTCTGCTCGCAGGACACGGCGCCGCCGTCGAACCGCGCCCAGCAGTCGCGGAACACGCAGTTCTCGAAGATCGGCGAGGATCCATTGCGGCAGATGACTGCCCCGCCATTGCCGCCGGTGGTTCCGTTGATCACCGAGAAGCCGGACAGGACGCACCCGCCGTTCTCGCCGTTGTGGAAGTCGAAACCGCGATGGAAGAGGATCTGGCTGCCTTGGCAGTCGATGATGCACGCGTAGGGGTTGCCGCTGTGTGAACGCAGTTCGATTTTCTTACCGTCGCAATCGAGATCACGATTCCCGCCTCCGCGGTAGACACCGTCTGCCATTACGATGGTGTCGCCGCTGTAGCTCACGTCGATCGCTTGCTGAATCGTATCGTCCGGGGTCACGTAGTGTGTGCGATTGATCGCGCCGCAGCCCGATCCCAGCGCTCCGATTCCCGTGGGACAT
Source organism: Candidatus Krumholzibacteriota bacterium (assembly GCA_022711765.1). Classification (GTDB taxonomy): domain Bacteria; phylum Krumholzibacteriota; class Krumholzibacteriia; order LZORAL124-64-63; family LZORAL124-64-63; genus Glo-17. The sequence continues at coordinate 1,922,702 of JAKLEB010000001.1, read as the reverse complement.
CCGTCGGCGTGACCGGGCAGGCATTTGGAGTTCGCTGCCACCAGGTAGTCGCCGGAGTCGGGGTCGCAGAAGAGCGGATCATAGAGTATGTTGTGGTCTCCCCAGTCGATCGTCGTCCAATCTCCGGAGAGCATCGCCTGGCCGTCCGCGATGGCACAGCAATCGACGGTGATGGCGCCTGTGCATTCGGGTTGGTCGCCGTACGTGATTCCATTGGTGTCGTTGAGCCAGATGATCGTGTTGGCGAGGTTGAGTATAGAGTGGCCCCAGCCGGTCTGATTCCCGAGCGTGATCGTCGGCCCGCCGGGGGGGCTGGCGGCCGTCCAACTCCGGTTGTTGGCAATAGTGCATCCCGAGATATCGAAAATCCCATCAGTCCGGGTCGTCAGAGAGATACCGCCCGTACCCATCTCGGCGCTGTTGTCGACGATGACGTTGTCATGGATGAGCGCTGGAATAGGATCTTCGTGATAGACATCCGCCGTCCCGAAATCTATGGCGGCACCCTGGCGCGCAGTGTTGTTACGTATGACATTTCCGATGATCCGAGAATGAACGGTCGACTCGGAGGTCCACTCGCGAGCGAAGATGCCGCCGCCGTAGAGAGCGTCGCAATCGGAGATGATATTGCCCTCGATCGTCGGATAGCTGTCGTCAGCGTAGATGCCGCCGCCATTCTGGCTGCCGGCGTTGCCGTTGCGTATCCAGATGTGCTGGACCGCGGCGTCATTCGACTCGCCGCTGTGGAGCTTGAAGCCGCGGCCGGCGTGTTCACAATCGATGATGCAGGTCTCAGGATCGCCGCTCTGTGAGCGCACGATGATGTCGTGGCCGTTGAAATCGAGGTCGCGATTGTTCGACCCGGTGAAGACGCCGTCGGCGAGCTCGACGATGTCGCCATCGGTGGACGCGTCGAGCGCGGCCTGGATGTTCGGATACGCGCCGGAGCCGTTGGGATACACGACCCTGACCGTTCCCGTCGCCGCCTGGGCGGCCGTCATGGACAAAATCAATGCGAGTAGAATCGGGCGGTTCATAGATGTCCTCCTTTACGTGGTTTGGCACGCGGATCGCGATATGACTGCGAGACTCGCGCCGTTCTGGCGGGAATTCTCAGCCCGCGCCTGCGAGTCCATCGCCGCGAAACCGAGGCGAGGGACGGGCAACGACGCGGAGGTTCCGGAGGATTTCCGGCAGAATGGGCAAGACGGTCGGAACCAACGAGCCGCAATCGGAAGTGTCCGCTCGGTGGTCTGAAAGAAGTAAGAATCCACGTCGCGATATGGTGTCACGCGGCACGCCCCTGATTCGACGCAAGAAGCACGCGTCCGTGGGCATCGCGCTGGATGGCATTGTACTGCGATCAAGGCGCGCGTACAACTGCGAAGAGCGACTCGCGATCGTCAGCGATGTGTTGAAATCTGTAATGATGGCGGGATATTTCTATAATCACCGATAGGTTTCACCGCGCGCCGCAGCGAGGACGTCGAAAGTCAGGTTACGCGACTCCATGGCGAGTCTGCGGCGCGAGTCCGGTAGCTTCGACGACGATTGTTCGATCTCTGCCGAAGGTGCCGGCCTCCGCGGCTGCAGTGCGCGCGATGAGGGTTAGCCCCGCGCTGACCTGGGTCGACTCCCCGTATACAAGGGCTTCTTCCGCTCGTATCGCGACTGCATGAGAGGGGTATGCTCAGGAGACGCTGCCTGATTGGGACCGGGTGCGTGCCGCGCACGGCGCCCGGCACCTCGATTCTCGGCAGCGCCCGGAGTCTCCGCCTGCCGCCAAGGCCCCCCGCCGCGACTGTGAATGACCCGAACGGCTGACTCCACGCTTGACGGCGGCGAATATAACAGATATATTCATCCGGTTATCTGAAATACGGTCCTACCCCCGTTGAATGATCCCTGCGGGGGATCGAGACCGCCGATCTCCGGAAGAGGAGGCGAAGGAATGATCCGCTCGAAGACTCGGGGATTCCTGGTCGCGGTTACAGCCGCAATGTTAATGGTTGCAGCAGGTTGCGGCGGCAACGACACGTCCGCGGCCGACAGCGCGGCGAAGACCGCGATCACGGCCGCCGACCGCGCCGAAGCCCAGGAACTGTTCGCGAAGCGCTGCGCCGCCTGCCACGGCACGACCGGCATGGGCGACGGCCCCGGCGCGATGGCGCTCACGCCGAAGCCCCGCAACTACCGCGATCGCGCCTGGCAGCGGAGCGCGAGCGACGAGCAGATCGAGAAGGCCATCGTGTACGGCGGGGCGGCGATCGGCAAGAGCCCGCAGATGGTGGCCAATCCCGACCTGCAGGCGAAACCGGGCGTCGTCGCCGCGTTGCGGGAGATCATCCGCGGCTTCGGGCGCTAGCGACAGCGAGGGGCGATCTGCCGAGGAGGCGAGCATGCGAAAGAGTCTTCTAGCCACTGGCGGCGCGGTCGCCGCCGCGGTGTTGATCCTGGCGTTGCTGGCGACGTCGTGCGGAACCGGCAACCAGGGCGGCATGTCGACGGACCTGCGCGCGCTCATGAGCGCCCGCAACCTGAGCGAGGCCGACGTGGCCGCCGCGCTCAAGACCTATACGCCGACGGGCGGCCGGGACGAGTTCTACCTGTTCGCGTCCGGGGGACACAGCGGCAACCTCCTCGTCATCGGCGTGCCGAGCATGCGGATCCTGAAGTACGTCGGCGTCTTCACGCCCGAACCCTGGCAGGGCTACGGATTCGACGAGGAGACGCGCCGGATCATCCGGGACGGCTCGCCACCGGGGCTGCCCCTGACCTGGGGCGACATGCACCACCCCGCGCTCAGCGAGACGAACGGCGATTACGACGGCGAGTACATCTTCGTGAACGACAAGGCCAACGCGCGGATCGCGGTCGTGAGCCTGCGCGATTTCGCCACCAAGCAGATCGTCATGAGCGACCTGATCCAGGGCGACCACGGCGGCACCTTCGTGACGCCGAACACCGAGTACGTGATCGAGACGGCCCAGTTCCCGGCGCCTCTGGGCGGCGGCTACGCGCCGCTGTCGGACTACGACGACGAGTATCGCGGCGCGCAGATCTTCTGGAAATTCGACCGGACGCGCGGCCGGATCGTCCCCGAGGAGTCGTGGGCGATCGAACTTCCTCCGTACATGCAGGACCTCGCCGACGCCGGGAAGCTGGCGAGCGACGGCTGGATCTTCTGCAACTCGTTCAACACGGAGCGCGCCTACGGCGGCATCCAGCAGGGCAATCCGGCGCTCGAGTCCGGCGCGTCGCAGAACGACATGGACTACCTGCACATCTTCGATCTGCGCCGGGCCGAGGCGGTCGTGAAGCAGGGCCGCACGACGCTGATCGCGGGCATGCGCGTGCTCACGCTGCCGGTCCTGGTCGAGGAGGGGCTGCTGCACTTCGTGCCCGAGCCGAAGAGCCCGCACGGCGTGGACATCGCGCCCGACGGCAACGCGATCTGCGTCTCCGGCAAGCTCGACACGCACGTGACGGTCTACGACTTCGCGAAGATCCGCCAGCTGATCGAGCAGAAGCGCTACGACGGCGTCGATCCGTACGGCGTGCCCATCCTCCCGTTCCGCGACGCCATCCGCGGCCAGGTCGAGATCGGTCTGGGTCCCCTGCACACTCAGTTCGACGACCGCGGGTCCGCCTACACGTCCGTATTCATCGAATCGAACGTCGCCCGCTGGTCGCTCGCCGATCTGACGCTGCAGGAGAAGATCCCGGTCCACTACAACATCGGCCATCTCTGCGCGGCCGAGGGAGACGCGTTGCATCCCCGGGGCAAGTACCTGGTCGCCATGAACAAGTGGGCGATCGACCGCTTCAGCGACGTCGGGCCGCTGCTGCCCCAGAACTTCCAGCTGATCGACATCTCCGGCGACAAGATGCAGGTCCTCTACGACCTGCCCATCCCGCTCGGCGAGCCCCACTACGCGCAGATGATCAGCGCCGACAAGATCAAGGCGATCGAGATGTACACGCCCGTCGGCACGGATCCCGTCACCGGCGAGCTGCATCCCGACGCCGTCGTGCGCGAGGCCGACGCGCGGGTGGACCGGCGCGCAGACGGCGTCCACGTCTACATGACGCTGGTCCGCAGCCACCTGAATCCCGACATCGTCGAGGTGCGCCGAGGCGATCGCGTCGTCTTCCACGTGACGAACCTCGAGCAGGCGCGCGATGCGACGCACGGATTCGCGGTCGACAAGTACAACGTCAATCTGAGCGTCGAGCCGGGGAAGGCCGCCGACGCGGCGTTCGTGGCCGACCGCGCCGGCGTGTTCCCGTTCTACTGCACGGAGTTCTGTTCAGCGCTGCACCTGGAGATGGCCGGCTATCTCCTGGTCAAACCGTGATCGGTGGTTCGTGATGGATGGTCGGCCGGTCGCCGCTGTCGGTGACGCGCCCGGACGCCGGGTCAGGGCGACGGTGCGGGCCCTGGTCCTCGGTGCGATCGCGCTGGCGGAGGTCTGCGCGATCCCGGCCGCAGGTCAGAGCGCCGACGAGCACGCGGTGTTCGGGCAAGCGTCCGCGCCGCCGGCCGCCGCCGGCCGCCGCTACCGGGCCGAGGTCTGGCCGCGCCCGGTGCCCTCGCAACCTCTGCCGCCCCGGGGCGCCTGGTTCGACGCGCGCCCCGGGGACGATCTGCCGGCGTTGCTCGCGTCGCTGCCCGCCGGCGCCTGCCTGCGGCTGACGCCGGGCGTCCATCGCGGACCGCTCCGCCTGACCCGCCCGGTCACGGTCTGGGGGACGCCGGAAGCGGTCATCCGTTCGTCCGGGACCGGCACGACCGTGGAGGTCCGCGCGGACAGCGTGAGCCTCCTGGGATTCGCCGTCGAGGGGAGCGGACGGCGGTTCGACACGACCGACGCGGCCGTCGGCGTGTACGCCGACCACGTGCGGATCGAGGGTCTCCACGTGAGCGACGCGCTGTTCGGCATCACGGTCGAGGATGCCGGCGATGTCCGGATCCGTGGCAGCGTGATCACGGGCCTCGGCGGGCGCGACCTGGGTCTGCGGGGCGACGCGATCCGGTTCTGGGAAGTCCGCGATTCCGCGATCGCCGACAACCTGATCCTCGACAGCCGCGATGTCGTCATCTGGTACTCGCCCGGCAACCAGGTGTCCGGGAATTTCGTGGAAGGCGGACGTTACGGCGTCCACTACATGTACAGTCACCGCAACGCCGCGATCGGCAACACGTTCCTCGGCAACCTGGTCGGCATCTTCGTGATGTACAGCGATACGGTGGAGATCCGCGCGAACCGTCTGGCGTTCGCCGATCCGACCGGCGGCATGGGGCTGGGGGTCAAGGAATCCGGCGAGCTCGTCGCGACCGACAACCTCTTTCTCGCCAATCGCCACGGGGTCTACCTCGACGCGTCGCCATTGCAGCGCCATCACCGCAACGTCCTGGCGCGCAACTCGTTCCTCTTCTGCGCGACCGGCATCTCGTTCCACCGCAGCGGCGAGAACAGCCGCATCGCGGACAACGAGTTCCGGGACTGCGGCGCGCCGGCGAGGATCGACGGCGGCGGCGACGCCCTGCGGGTCGCGTGGGAGGGCAACCGCTTCGACGACTACCAGGGCTACGATTTGGACCATGACGGGATCGGCGACGTGCCGTATGAACTCCACCGGCTCTCCGACCGGCTCACCGCCAATCGCGAGGACCTGGAGTTCTTCCACGGGACGCCGGCGCTCGCCTTGCTTGACCTCGTCGGCCGGATCCTCCCGCTGCTGACCCCGGCGCTCGTGATGCGCGATCCGGCCCCCCGTCTCGGCTCGGCGTTCCCGCCCGCGGCCGCCTGGCTGGCGGGGCAGGAGGCAGTCGATGCGCGTTGAATTCGATCGCGTCACCCGCCGGTTCGGGCGCACGATTGCTCTGGACGCCTGCACCCTGCAGATCCCGTCGGGCGCGCAGGTGGCGCTCGTCGGCCCGAACGGCTCCGGCAAGTCGACGCTCACGCGGATCGTGATGGGGATGCTCGCGTACGAGGGAACGGTCAGGATCGACGACCTCGACCCGTCACGCGAGCGCGAGACGATCGCCCGGCGACTGGCCTACGTGCCGCAGTCGCCGCCCCAGCTGCAGGCCGCTACGGGGGAGATCGTGGCCGCGATCGTCGCCGTTCGCCGCCTCGATCCGGATCGTCTCGTCGATGGTCTGGCCGTTCTCGGCCTCGACTTCGCCGAGATCGCCCAACGGCCGGTCCGCGCGCTCTCCGGCGGGATGAAGCAGAAGCTGATGCTCGCCTTGGCGTTCGCGAGCGACGCGGGACTGCTGCTGCTCGACGAGCCCACGGCGAGTCTCGACGCGGCGAGCCGGCTCGCGTTCTACCGGCTCGTACGCGAACGGGCCGGCGATTCGACGCTGCTGCTCTGCTCCCACCGGCTCGACGAGGTCCGGCATCTCGTGCAGCAGGTGATCGTGCTCGAGGAAGGGCGCGTGGCCTGGCGGGGGTCGATCGTCGAATACCTGCACGGGTCCGCCCACAGCATGATCGAGGTGCAGACGTCGGTGCCCGCCGCCGCGAGCTGGCTGCGCGCGCGGGGATTCGTGCCCGGCGGCGCCGGCGACTGGACGTGCATCTTCACGCGCGCGGCCGGACTCGCCGTGATGGGCCAGCTGTTCGCCGCGCATGGCGGCGATCTCGAATCGGTCCGCGTGCGGGACCTCGAGACGATCGACGAGACGATCCTGCAGAAAGCGGAGGCATGATGCGATCCGGAAGCATGCTGCGTTCCCTGCTGCCGGCGGTCGCCGCGGTCGCGGTCCTCGCGGGCGGGCTGTTCCTGTTCATCGCGCGGGCGGAGTCGTTGCCGGACGGACCGCAGACGATCGTGTGGGACAAGACTCCGTGCGCGCACTGCCGCATGGCGGTGAGCGAGCCGTCGTTCGCGGCCCAGCTGCAGCTGACGGACGGCCGGGTCCTCGGTTTCGACGATCCGGGTTGTCTCTTCCGGTACCTTGCCGCCAACGACGCGCCGATCCATGCCGTCTATTTCCATCACGTGCGCGAGGAACGGTGGCTGACGCGGGAACGGGTCGGGTTCGTGCCGGCGGGTCCCTCGCCGATGGCCTCCAACCTGGGCGCGGTCGAGCGGGCGCGCGACGGCGGTCTCACCTTCGCCGAAGTGCGAGACGGCGCGGCGGCACCGGCAAAGGCGGATCATCGTGTCGGGAACTGACCGCCGACGCATCGCCGCCCTCGCGCGGCTCGACCTCGCGGAGGTGCTTCGTTCGCGGTGGCTGCTGTTCTCCGTGGCGCTCTATGCCGCCCTCGCCGGCCTGTTCGTGCTCGTGGGGTTGCGCGAATCGACCGTTCTCGGGTTCACCGGCACGGGTCGCGTCCTGCTATCGGTCAGCCATGCCCTCGTTCTGCTGCTGCCCCTGCTCGCGCTGATCGCCACGGGCCAACTGATCAACCGCGCGCGCGAGGACGGCACGCTGGAGCTGCTCTTCAGCCACCCGTTCTCGCGGCACGAGTACTTCATCGCGCTGACGCTCGTCCGGTTCGCCGTGCTCTTCCTGCCGTTCGCCGTGCTCATGTTGTCAGCCGCGGCGCTCTGTCATTTGCTCCTGTCGAGCCCGGTCCCGTGGGGGATGCTGGTGCGGAGCACGGCCGTCTGCGGGGCTCTGATCTGGGCCTTCACGGGCATCGGGCTGGTGGTGAGCGTCGTCGTGCGGCAGCCGGCGCGCGCGGTGCTCGTCCTGATGTCCATCTGGGTCCTCGGCACGGTGCTGCTGGATTTCGGCCTGATCGGCTTGATGCTGCGGTACCGGCTCCACGCGCCGTCCGTGATCGTTCTGGCCGCTCTGAACCCGGTCGAGGCGGCTCGGGTGGCCCTGCTGGGCGCCGCGGAGCCCACCCTGTCGGTTCTCGGGCCGGTCGGCTTCTACCTGGCACATCGCCTGGGTTCCGCCTGGGTCCTGATTTTGGGTCTCGCGTCGCCGATCGCCGTCGGGACGGCCGCCTGGTGCTTCGCGAGGCGGCGATTCCTGGGCGGCGATCTGGTCTGAACCATTGCATCTGTAGTGACGGAGGTGCCATGGCGGCAATCTTCAGCGAGTGGGCGCGGGTCATCGCCAGACCGATCGCGCCCGGTGTCCGGATCGGCGTCGCGTCGCTGGTGCTCCCGCTGGCGGCCAGCTTCCTGTTCCCGCTCTGGACCATCCGCATGGAAGCCCCGCAGTATCCCCAGGGCCTGCGCATGGATATTTACGCCTACCGCCTGCACGGCGGACACGATGGGCGCGACATCGCCGAGATCAACAACCTCAATCACTACATCGGGATGAAGAAGATCGAGCGCAGCACCATCCCGGAGCTCGGCTGGATTCCGTTCGCATTCGGCTTCCTGGCCTTGCTCGCCCTGCGCGCAGCCGTCCTGGGAACGCTCCGCGATCTCGTGGATCTGTGCGTGCTGATCGGCTACGTCACGCTCTTCTTCTTCGGCCGTTTCGTCCTGATGCTCTACAATTACGGACACAACCTGGCGCCGGAGGCGGCGATCGAGGTCGAACCGTTCATGCCCGCGGTGATCGGCACCAAGCAGATCGCGAATTTCACGACCCATTCCCTGCCGAATCTCGGTACACTCTGCCTCGTCGTGTTCGCGGCGGGGGTGATCCTCGCCTCCCTCCGGAGCGCCAGACGCGAATGGAGACGGACGGACGCTTGACCATGCTCAGTCAGACCGCGCGCTATGCGCTGATCATCCTCGGCAACCTCGTCGACGCGGGGCCGCACTGGCGTCCCGTCGAGCGCATCTCCACCGAGACCTGCGTTCCGGCCAACTACCTCTCGAAGATCCTCGTCAGGCTGGCCAAGGACGGTGTCGTCGAGTCCTTGAAGGGGCGGAACGGAGGGTATCGCATCAGTCCGGCGTCGCTGGGCCGGCCGATCCGGGACGTGCTGTCCATCATCGACGGGACGCGCGCCGCCGGGCTCAATACCTGCGTCTTCGGCTTCGAGACCTGCGACGACGCCGCGCCGTGTCCCCTCCACGAACAATGGAGTCGCGTTCGCGGCAGCTTCGAGGGGATGCTGGCCAACACGACCATCGGCGACCTGCGATCGCCGGCGATCGATCGGCCTCGCCGCAGACCGTGCACCTAGGACCTGCCGCGGACCGCTGCGGATCCGGGCGTTCCCCTGCGGAAGCGATACAGCAGCCCCGCCGCCGTCAACCCCACGCCCAGCAGCGAGGGCACCGGCGCGGTGATCACCGCGCTGACCATCAGCCAGACCTGGATCACGAGGATGGCGATCAGGCTGTACGGATATCCCCAGGCCCGAACCGGCCGCGGGGCGTCTGGCCACTTGCGCCGCAGCACCCATACCGCGGCGAAGGTGGAGATGTTGAACACCGCCGAGGTGAAGGTGAAGTAGTCGATGATGGTCTCGTAGGCATTGGCCGCGAAGCCCGCCACGATCAGCAGGACCGAGGCCCACGCCGCCTGCACCACGAGCGCCGCGACCGGCGCCCGCGTGGAGGCGCTGACCCGCCCCAGCGCCGCCGGGAAGAGCCCGTCGCGGCCCATCGCGTGCCACGTGCGGGCTTTGACCAGGACCTGCGCGTTGACGTTGCCGAAGGTGTTGATCACGACCGCCGCGGCGATGACGGCGGCTCCCGCCGCCCCGAGCGCGCATTGCATGGCGTCAGCCGCCACCCACTTCGCCCCGGCGACCTGCGCGACGGAGAGCTGGTTGAGGTAGGCCGCGTTCGTGGCCAGGTACAGGGCCATGACCGCGGCGATCCCCACGAGCATCGACCGCGGCAGGTTGCGGCTCGGCTCGCGCACCTCTTCGGCCACGTACGTGGCCCCTTCCCAGCCGCTGTAGGCGAAGAACGCGTAGCGCAGCGCCGCCCCGATCGCGAGCACGCCGCCCCAGTCGAGCCGCTCGGGCCACCACGCGCCGCCGCCGCCGAGGCCGCCGGCCTGCCCCGCGCGTCCGAAGCCCGCCGCGACGACGACCGCGATCGCGACCAGCTTGAGCGCCGTGATCCCGTTCTGCAACCGGCCGCCCGCGCCCACCCCGCGGCAGTTCACCGCGGTCAGGCTCCAGATCACGGCGAGCGCCAGGACGACCTCGATCGGCCGGCCGAGCGACCGGCCGGCCGCGAGCGTCCACAGGGAGTTGGTGTACTCGGCGCAGACGAGCGCCACCGCCGCGATGGCTGCGGTCTCCGAGACCGCGAACATGGCCCAGCCGCGCAGGAACGCCCAGGTTGGACCGTAGGCCGCGTGCAGGTAGGCGTACGGTCCGCCCGAGCGCGGCAGCATCGCGACCAGCTCGGCGAAGCAGAATGCTCCCAGCAGCGTCGCCGCGCCCCCGATGATCCACACCGCGGTGAACGGTCCCAGGGCGCCGGTGAGGGCCATGATCGGCGCCGGCGTGCGGAAGATGCCCGAGCCGATGATCCGCCCGACGACCAGGCTGAAGGCCTCGAGTGGACCGAGCCGACGATCGAGTTCCTGGGTGCCCGCGGTCATGCGCTCCACTGACCACGGGCCGCCGGCGAGGTCAACGAAAAAGGGCGGCCGCGCACGCCGGCCGCCCCTGGTCGCGGGCGCCTGCGGCGCCACGCGGTGTCCGCCGGCTACCTCTTGGCGGTCTTCTTCGCCGTCTTCTTGGCAGCCTTCTTCGCCGTCTTCTTGACCGCCTTCTTGGTCGGCTTCTTCGCGGCGCCCGCGGCGCTCGCGGCGGTCTTCGGCTTGCAACACGGCATGGTGAGTCCTTTCGCAGGCGTGGATGATTCCGGCCCAGCGGACCGGCGACGGCGCGAATCTACCGCACCGAAAACGGAATGTCAGCAAGGGTCGTTCCGGAAACGCCGCTCCCGCGGCGGGCGGTGGGGATCGACGCGGAGGCAGCCTTGCCGGCGCCGGCGGATCAGGGCTCGTCCACCGCCCGGGCGATCGCTGCGAGCATGGGCGCGAGATAGCCGACGTCCGTGTCGGTCGGACCCTGGAAGATGCCGACGAGCGCCACGCCCTCGACGGTCTCCCTGCAGGCGGTGAGCTCGAGATCGCCGTCGACCACGAGCTGCGGACCGGCGGTCCAGCCGACCGGCAGGTTCTGGGGCTGCACCGCGCGTTTCTCCAGCGTGAGCGACTCGAACACGGCGTCGCAGTCCACGTCGTACAGGACCACGACCTCGATGGTGACCTCCGGCAGCGCTGGCGCCATCCGTTCGAGGAAGTCCACGGCCTGGTCGGGATCGCTGCGGACGAGCCACACGAAGCCGTCGTCCGGGAGCTCCAGCTCGATGAGCGCGTTCTCGAGGTACGCCCGACGCGTGGGTTGCAGGTCGCCGCGATTGCGCATCTCGGGACGCGTCGTGGGCCGGACCGCGCCCGTGCGGTTCCGGTCGTAGGAGGTCCACGCGGCGCGCGCCACCGCCGCGGCCTCGAACGCCGCGAGCATCGCCGGTTGCGAGATGTCCAGCGGTTCGGTCAGGAAGAACCGGTGGAGGATGAGAGCCTTGCCGTCGCCGGCCTGGATGCAGGCGACGAGCGCCGGCCGCGCTCCCAGGTCGCCCTCGAACGTGAAGATCCCGCCGCGAACGCGCCAGGTCGCGCCCCAGATGTCGACCTGCGCGGTCCAGTCGTCCGCGAGCTCGACCGCGGCGACCACCGCCGCCGGGTCCCCTGCATCGAAGTATCCGATCTGGACCCAGGTGCCGGCGACGAGGTCCTCGCCGGCGACCTCGTCGATCACGTCGCGACCGTCGAAGCCGTCCGCCGAGAGGGCGAAGCTCGCCGCGATCCGGTAAGCCCGCCCGCTCGTGGCCGCGGGCAGGTCGATCTCGAGCCCGGTCGCCGCCAGGACGACGGTGCCACCCTGGATCTCCACCGGCTCGGCGGCGGCCGGCGGGCAGAGTCCCGTCAGCGCGCCGATGGTCACCAATACGAACAGGAACGGGACGGGGGGACGCCGGTTGGCGGAACGCATGATCATCCTCGCTCGATCGAGGTCCGGGGTGGTCGCTGCGCCGCGCCGCGGCGCGTTCGCGGCGGCAGGACGCGGTCGCGCGCCTGGATCTCATCGGCCGGTTTCGCGCCGACGCGAGCGAAATGTCGCGCGCGATTCGCGGACGCCGGTGTGCTAGGATACGCGCGAGGAGGGGAAGGCGCGGACCGAGGTCCCGGGCCTGGTGCCAGGTCCTCCCCGGACGTGGAACGAACCCAAGGAGCGGGGACGATGCAGATCAACGACATTCTCGCGCAGACGGGCGGCCTCCAGTCGATGGCGCGGGAACTGGGTATCGACGAGGCTCAGGCGGCCAATGGGGCGGCGGCGCTCCTTCCGGCCATCCTGGGCGGATTCAAGAAGCAAGCTCAGGCGCAGCCCACCGGCCTCGAAGGGCTCGGCGGACTGCTCGGCCAGCTCGGCGGCGGCGGCCTCCTGGACGACGTGCTGTCGCCGCAGCCGACCAACGTCAATCGCGGCAACGACGTGCTCGGACAGATCTTCGGCTCCAAGGACGTGAGCCGGGCGGTCGCGCAGAACGCGGCGTCGACGTCGGGCCTCGAGCCGTCGGTGCTCAAGAAGATGCTGCCGATGCTGGCGATGGTGGTTGCGGGCTACCTCGCCAAGCAGCGCGGCGGCGCCGCCGCGTCGCCGTCCGCACCGGGCAGGGGCGGACTCGGCGGGCTGCTGGGAAGCCTGTTCGGCGGCCAGCGGGCAGGCGCCAGGAACGCGGCGGCAGGTACGGGTGCGGCGGCGATCGGCTCGATGATCGACCTGAACGGCGACGGCAATCCGCTGGACGACATCCTGCGGATGGTCGGCAAGACTCCGCGCTGACCGCCGGCCGTCGACGCGACCGGCCGGACGTCGCCGGGGCGACCGGGTCCGCCCGTCCAATCGATGGTGCGAGCCGCCGGCGCGCTCAGTCCCGCTTGGCCAGCATCGTATCCGGGATGCGCACCGCGACGACCTCGCCGCGGGCGGTGATCTCGCCGTCCGCGGCGACCGTGACCTCGACGACTGCCTTGCGCGCGCCGAGCTCGCGCACCCGTCCGCGCACCTCCAGCTCGGGGCCGAGGGGCGTCGGCTTGAGATAGGTCACGTTGAGCTGGGCGGTCACGAAGCGCGGGGCCGGGCCGTCGCCGACCTGCCGGCCCGCCGCGCGCTCGGCGGCGGTCGCGGCCGTGCCCATCGCGTGGCAGTCCACCAGCGAGGCGATCAGGCCGCCGTAAACGAACCCCGGCATCGCGGTGTGGTACGGGCGGGGCGTGATCCTCGCGACGGTGTCGCTGCCTTCCTGCCGCGATTTCAGCTGCAGCCCGTCGCGATTGAATCTCCCGCAGCCGTAACAGTGCGCGACGTCCTCGGGATAGTGGTCCTGGACGGCGGGCGCGGCTTCGTGTTTCACGGCTTTCCTCCAGGGCGGTGGGCAGCGGTCGACCGGCGGCACCGTAGTCGAGGTGGGAGAGGTCCGCCACTTCGGACGGGTCTGAATGCACCGGCCGACGGCGGCGCGGAACTCACCGGGAACGCCAAAACGTTAATATATTAACGTTTTTACGGCATTTTTCGGTCGACGTGAGCGAGACGTCAGACAATTGTCCAATATTTCAAATGGGTTATCGATATGTGATCTGTTAAAATATTAGTAATTGCTATTGAAAAATAGCGAGCATTTCGCTAGCCTGATGGCCGGAGGCAAGGAGGTCTCGAGACTGCGCCGCCGCTGGCGGTGGCATCCGCAACAGAGTTCAGACACGAGTCGATCCAGGACGCCATCGCCGGTGGGCAACGACCTCTCTCGCGGACCCGCGCTCGTAGCGGACGAGAAAGGAACGTGCTCATGGCGTCCACCACGCGAGTCGGGGTCTACTTCTGCCACGCGGGCACCGGACGCTTCGACGGCATCGACCTGGGCGATGTCGCCGCGTATGCCCACGAGCTCCCCACCGTCGCCGCGACCGTCGAGCTCGGGGTCCGGCCGCGGCTCCAGCCGGACCGGCTGGCCGCCGAGATCCGCCAGCGGCAGCTCACGGACATCGTGGTCGCCGGCGACTCCCCGGGTCATTTCAAACCGGTGTTCACCCGCGCGATGGCGCTGGCCGGCGGCGACCCGCGGGCCGTCCGACTGGCGTCCTTCGGTGAAGCGGGGGCCAACGTCACCAGCCCGGCGGCGGTCGCCAAGGCGATCGTGGCTTGCGCGGTGTATGGCGTTCCGCTCGGTCTGGCGGCGGCGCCCGTGCGGGTGCCGGTCAACCCGGCGACCCTGGTCATCGGCGGCGGCGTTGCCGGCATCGAGACGGCCCTGCGCATCGCCGGCGGCGGTTACAAGGTCTACCTCGTCGAGCGCGCCGCCACCATCGGCGGTCACATGGCGATGTTCGACAAGACCTTCCCCACCCTCGACTGCGCCGCCTGCATCCTGACGCCCAAGATGGTGGCCGTCGGCCAGCACGAGAACATCCAGATCCTGAACTGCGCCGAGGTGCAGTCGATCCAGGGCACGCCGGGCGACTTCCGGGTCCGCGTGCTGCGCCGCGCGCGGCGAGTCGATCCCGACGCGTGCACGGCCTGTCACGCGTGCCGCGAAGTCTGCCCCGTGCACGTGCCCAGCGAGTTCGACGTCGGCATCGTCGACCGCAAGGCGATCTACATGTCCTTTCCCCAGGCGGTCCCCAACGCCTACGTGATCGACGGGGAGCACTGCACGTGGGTGCAGACAGAGGGCGCGAAGTGCGGCGCCTGCGCCAAGCGGTGTCCCCAGGATGCGATCCACCTCGACGAGGAGCCGCGCACGATCGAGATCGCGGTCGGCAACATCGTCGTGGCGACCGGCTACGACATCTTCGACGCCCACCGGATCGAGCGCTACGGCTACGGCCGGCTGCCGAACGTGCTCACGGCTCTCGAATTCGAGCGTCTGACCAACGCCTCGGGGCCGACCGGCGGCAAGATCGTCACGCGCATCCCGCGGCTCAACAAGCGCACCAAGCAGGAAGAATGGGTCTTCGACGCCGAGGCGCCGGCGCCGACGAGTGTCGCGATCATCCACTGCGTCGGCTCGCGCGACGCGAACTACAACTCGTACTGCTCCCGGGTGTGCTGCATGTACTCGCTGAAGTTCGCGCACCTGGTGAAGGAGAAGCTGCCGGGCGCCACGTGCTACCAGTTCTACATCGACATGCGCGCGTTCGGGAAGGGTTACGAGGAGTTCTTCGAGCGGATCAAGGACGAGGGAGTGTTCGTGGTGCGCGGCCGCACGGCCCGCGTCGACGCCCGCGACGGCCACATGGTGGTGCGCGGCGAAGACATCGTCCACGACCGCATCATGGAGTTCCCCGTGGACATGGTGGTGCTGGCCGCGGCCCTCCAGCCGGCGGTCGGCACGCCTCGCCTCGCGCAGGCCCTGGGCGTCAGTCCCGGCGCGGACGGCTGGTTCACGGAGCTCAACTACAACAGCGATCCGACTGCGACCAACCGCGGCGGCATCTTCGTCGCGGGGGTCTGCCAGGGGCCGAAGGACATTCCCGACACCGTCGCGCAAGCGTCGGCAGTGGCGGCGCGCGTGCTGAGCAGCGTGATCTGCGGATCGATCCAGATCAGCCGCGACCCGATCTCCACCACCGCCGTCGAACAGCGCGCCGCCGCCATGGCGGCGGCGCGCCCGGAGGCGTAGCCATGGCCGTTCGTGCCAATCCGCACCTGATCGAGGAGCTCGAGAAGTACGGCGCGCAGGACGTGGTCAAGTGCTACCACTGCGGAAACTGCAGCGCGACCTGCCCCTTCTCGGGCGGAACCTACCTGTTCCCGCGCAAATCGATGCGGTATCTCCAGATGGGGCTCGAATCGCGCCTGCGCGCCACGCTCGAGCCGTGGCTGTGCTACTACTGCGGGGAATGCTCCGACCAGTGTCCGCGGGAAGCCGAGCCCGGCGAGACCATGATGAGCATGCGCCGGTGGCTCACGTCGCGGTACGATTTCACGGGCATCTCCGCGCTCTTCTACCGCTCCTGGCGCGCCGAACTCATCGCCATCGTGGTCGTCGCGCTCCTGACCGGGATCGGTCTGACCATCTTCGGCCTGACGTACGGCGACCTGAACGTGTACGACGGCGAGGGAGCGTTCCTGCCGGCGGCGGCGATCCACCGCTTCGACTGGGCGATGGCGATCGTGCTGGTGATCCTGCTGGGGATCAACTGCGTCCGCATGTGGTGGTTCACCGTGGGCGGCGACCGTGGCGTGCGGGTGCCGCTGCGCGAGTACCTCAAGCTGGCCTTCCTGGTGCCGCTGCACTTCTTCACCCAGAAGCGCTTCCGCCAGTGCAACGAGAAGCGGCCCTGGGCCGTGCACCTCGTGCTCATGTTCAGCTACCTCACCATGCTGATCCTGATCATGTTCTTCCTGCATTACCTGCAGGACGGTCCCGCGATCAACTGGGTCGCGCACGGCTTCGGCTACGCGGCGGCGCTCGGCCTGGTGGGGACCGCCATCTACGCAGTGCACGGGCGGATCAAGAAGACCGAGACGCATTATCGCCACTCCCACGAGACCGACTGGATCTTCCTCGGCTTGCTCGCTCTGGTGTCGGCGACCGGCATCATCCAGCACGTCCTGCACCGCACCGGCCAGCCAGCCGCCGCCAACGTTCTCTACGTGGCGCACATGATGGGGGTGGTCCCGATGCTCGTGCTCGAGGTGCCGTTCAGCAAATGGTCGCACATGGCCTACCGGCCGCTCGCCATGTACCTGTCGGCGCTCCGCGAGAAGGCGGTCGCCGTCGAGTCGGCGCCCGCGGACAAGCGGGCCGCCGTCGCCCAGACCGCGTGAAGAGAGGTGCCATGAAGGACGATTGCCGGATCGGCTTCTACATCTGCAACTGCGGGACGAACATCGCCAAGGTGGTCGACGCCGAACAGGTGTGCGAGCGGATCGCCGGGCTGCCCGGCGTGGCCTGCGCCCGCGCGTACAAGTACATGTGCTCCAACCCGGGCCAGGAGATGATCACGCGCGACATCCGCGAGCGCGGGCTCAATCGCGTCGTCGTCGCCGCGTGCAGCCCGCGCATGCACGAACCCACGTTCCGCAAGGCGCTCGAGGCCGCCGGCCTGAACCCGTACCTCCTCGAGATGGCCAATATCCGCGAGCAGTGCAGCTGGGTCCACGATGACCCGCGCGCCGCCACGGCCAAGGCCTGCGACCTCGCGCACGCGGCTGTCCGCCGGGTCCGCTACCACCAGCCGCTGGAGAAAGTCGAAGCCAGTTACGCGCCCGCCACGCTCGTGCTCGGCGGTGGCATCGCCGGTCTGACCGTGGCGGTCGAGCTGGCCGAGGCGAGCCAGCCGGTCTACCTCGTGGAGCGCGAGGGGAAGCTCGGCGGCAACGTGGGGCGGGCCGACCTGACGGCGCCATACCTCGACTCGGCGCGCGACATCCTGGCCGAGAAGATCGCCCGGGCCGAGGCGAGTCCGAAGCTCGACATCCTGCTGCGGAGCGAGCTGGTCGAGCTGCGGGGCTTCGTCGGCAACTTCCGCGCGACGGTCCGCACGACCGGCGGCCCGACGCGGGACCTGGCTGTCGGCGCCGTCGTGGTCTGCACCGGCTACCAGGAGTTCGACGCGACCCGGATCGAACGCCTCGGCTACGGCCGCTTCCCGGACGTGATCACCTCGTTCGAGCTCGAACGACGCCTGCGGATGGGCCGCCTCGAGACGGACGACGGCCGCATCCCGCGCTACGTGTCCATCGTGCACTGCGTCGGTTCACGCAACCCGCGCTACCACCCGTACTGCTCGCGGGTCTGCTGCATGACCGCCTTGAAATACGGTCACGAGATCAAATCGGCGCTGCCCGCCGCGATGGTCACCGACCTCTACGTCGACATGCTGTCCTTCGGCAAGGGCGGCGAGGACTTCTACCGCCGCACCTCCGAGCTGAAGACGATGTTCCTGATGTACGAGAAGGGCGATCCGCCGCGGGTGCGCGCCGCCGAGCCCGGCGACGATTGCGGCCTGCTGGTGCAGGTGAACGAGCGGCTGTCGGGCGAGGTCATCGACGTGCCGGCCGACCTCGTCGTGTTGATGGTCGGGATGGAGGCGCGCGCGGACGGCGGCGACGTCGCGCGCACGGTGGGTATCAGCCAGGATCGGCAGGGCTGGTTCATCGAGAGTCATCCCAAGCTGGCGCCTGTCTCGACTGCGACCGAGGGGGTGTACATCGCCGGCTGCTGCCAGTCGCCCAAGGACATCCCGGACTCCGTCGCGCAAGCGCGCGCGGCGGCGGCGATGGTGCTGGCGCACGTCGCGCAGGGCAAGATCGAGGTGGACGCCCGGTTCGCCGAGATCGATCCCGATCGCTGCAGCGGCTGCCGCATGTGCAACGAGCTCTGCCCGTACACGGCCATCACGTTCGATCCGGACGAGCGCCGCAGCTCGGTGCAGAGCGCTCTCTGCAAGGCCTGCGGCACCTGTGTGGCCGCCTGCCCCTCGGGGGCCATCACCGCGCGTCATTTCACGGACAAGCAGATCTTCGAGCAGATCGAAGGAGTTCTGGCATGGAGTTCGAGCCGATCATCGTAGGCTTCCTCTGCAACTGGTGCTCCTACACCGGCGCGGACCTGGCGGGCACCGCCCGCATCAAGCACCGGCCGAACCTGCGCACGATCCGGGTGATGTGTTCGGGGCGGGTCGATCCCACGTTCGTGCTGAAGGCGTTCGCCGCCGGCGCCGACGGGGTGCTCGTCTGCGGCTGTCATCCCGGCGACTGCCACTACATCGAGGGCAACTACAAGACGATGCGTCGCATGGAACTGCTCGGGCAGCTCGTCCGCGCCTACGGAATCGACGAGCGCCGCGTGCGGCTGGAGTGGGTGAGCGCCAGCGAGGGCGAGCGGTTCGCGCGCCTGGTCGACGAGATGACCCTCGAACTGCGCCAGCTCGGACCCTGCAAGCTGCGTCCGACCGTGGCGGCCCTGGCGAACGATTTCGACGGTCTGTCGCGGGCGGTGACGGCGCAGGTGGCCGCGTCCGGGGAGGTGACCCATGGCTGACCGGAAGCTCCAGGTGGCCCTCTACTGGGGCGCGGCGTGCGGAGGCTGCGACGTGGCGGTGCTCGACACGGACGCCTTCATCCTCGATCTCGCCGCGGCGGCGGACCTCCGTTTCTGGCCGATCGCGGTCGACGGCAAGTACGACGACGTCGAGGCGATGGCCGACGGCGAGCTGGACCTCGCCATCTTCAACGGCGCGGTGCGCAACACGGAGAACCAGCACGTCGCCGAGCTGCTGCGGCGCAAGGCGAAGCTGCTGGTGGCGTTCGGGTCCTGCGCGCACCTGGGCGGGATCCCGGGTCTCGCGAACGCCGCGAGCCGCGACGAGATCTTCCACCGCGCGTACCTCGCCAATCCGTCGCTGGAGGAAGGGAACGTCGTCTTGCCGGTCACCGAGAAGAAGGTCGCGTCCGGGACCCTCGAGATCCCGAAGCTCTACCGCCGCGTCCACAAGCTCGACGACGTGGTGCCCGTGGATTACTACGTGGCGGGCTGCCCCCCGGCGCCGGAGCAGGTCAAGGCGGTGTTGAAGGCGGTCATCAGCGGCAAGCTGCCGGCGCGCGGATCGGTGGTCGGCTGCAGTGAACGCGCCGTGTGCGACGACTGCAAGCGGCGCAAGGAGGAGAAGAAGGTCAAGCGGTTCTACCGCCCGTGGCAGGTGCTCCAGGACCCTGAACGCTGCCTGCTCGAGCAAGGCATCGTCTGCGCCGGTTCGGTGACCCGCTCGGGCTGCGGCGTCCGCTGCCCCAACAGCGGCATGCCCTGCCGCGGCTGCTATGGCCCGACGGCCGGGGTCCGCGACCAGGGCGCGAAGTTCATCAGCGCCATCGCCTCGATCGTCGACAGCCGCGACCCGGACGAAATCGCCTCGATCCTCGGCCAGATTCCCGACGTCATGGGCTACGCGTACCGGTTCGGCCTGCCGGCCGCCACCATCCCAGGCACCGCGAGGAGTCTCTAGTCATGGCGCGTACCATCAAGATCGATCCCATCACGCGGCTCGAGGGGCATGGCAAGATCCAGATCTTCCTCGACGACGACGGCGCCGTCGAGGACTGCTACTTCCAGATCCCGGAGCTGCGCGGGTTCGAGCGCTTCGTGGAGGGCCGGCCGATCGAGGAGCTGCCGCGCATCGTCACGCGGATCTGTGGCGTCTGCCCGGCGAGCCACCACCTGGCCAGCGCGAAGGCGGTCGACGCGTGCTTCGGCGGGCAAGTCGCGCCGCTCGCGCTCAAGTTGCGCGACATGTACTACCACGCGCACTTCATCCACAGCCATATCGCGCATTTCTACGCGCTGGCGGCTCCCGATTTCGTGTGCGGCCCCGGCTGCGATCCGGCGCAGCGCAACATCCTCGGCGTCGTGGCCAAGGTCGGCTTGGCGATCGGCGGCAAGGTCATCGAGGCGCGGTCGCAAGCGCAGAGGATCCAGACGATCCTGGGCGGGCGGTCCACTCATCCGGTGTGGTGCCTGCCGGGCGGCGTTTCCAAGGGTCTGAACGACGGCGAGCTGGAGGAGATCAGACCGCTGGTCGCGAACCTCGCCGACTTCACGCAGTTCTCCCTGCGGCTCTTCAGAGAGGTGGTCCTCGGCAATCCCGAGTACGTCGACCTCATCCTGAACGGCCCGTACACGCTCGACGTCCACAACATGGGGCTGGTGGACGCGGACAACGCCGTCAACTTCTACGACGGCCAGGTCCGCGTGGTCGATTTCGAGGGCCACGAGATCTGCAAGTACGCGCCGGCCGACTACGCCCGGTACGTCGCCGAGCACGTGGAGCCGTGGACCTACCTGAAGTTCCCATACCTCAAGCAGCGCGGCTGGCAGGGGTTCAAGGAGGGCCGCGACACGAGCCTCTATACCGCCACGCCGCTCGCCCGCCTGAACGTCGCGGACCGTATGGCCACGCCGAAGGCGCAGGAGGCCTACGAGGAGATGTTCGCCACGCTCGGCGGAAAGCCCTGCAAGGCGCTGCTGGCGGCGCACTGGGCGCGCCTGGTGGAGATGGTCCAGAACGCCGAGATGCTCCAGCGGTACTGCGACGATCCCGACATCACGGAGCGCGACTACCGGATCGTCCCCGACCGGATCACCGGCGAGGGCGTGGGCATCGTCGAAGCCATGCGCGGCACCTTGACCCATCACTACACCTGCGACGAGAACGGCATCTGCACGAGCGCGAACCTGATCGTGGGCACGACCAACAACAACGCCGCCATCCACATGGTCACCCGGAAGGTGGCGGCGACGATGATCAAACCCGGCGTGGAGCCGGACCAGGGCATCCTCAACCTCGTGGAGATGGCGTTCCGGTCGTTCGACCCCTGCTTCAGCTGCGCCACCCACAGCCTGCCGGGCCGGATGCCGCTGGAAGTCGCGCTGATCCAGGGCGGCGAGGTGACGCGGACCTTCCGGCGCGACCCGTCCTGACCGGCGAGAGGCCGTATGGTGCGTCGACTGCGAACCGTGGTGCTCGGCCTGGGCAATCCCATCCTCACGGACGACGCCGTCGGTGTCCGGCTGGCGGGCGCGGTCAAGTCCGCGCTCGGCGACCGCCCGGACGTGACCGTCGTCGAAGAGTGCTCGGTCGGCGGGCTCGACCTGCTCGATCGGCTCACCGGGTACGAGCGGGCCATCGTGCTCGACGCCATCCGCACCCGCGGCGGCCGGCCCGGCGACTGCTACCGGTTCACCGCCGCCGCGCTGCGGGACACCGTCAATCTGACCAACGTCCATGACGCCAACTTCGCCACGGCGCTCGAGCTCGGTCGCGCGCTCGGCCACGCGCTGCCCGCCGACGAGGACATCCACGTGTTCGCCGTCGAGGTGGCCGATGAGCGGACCTTCGGGACCGAGCTGAGCGCCGACCTGGCGCCGCGCTACCCGGCCTGCCGGGATCTGGTCCTCGCCGAAGTCGGCGAGCTGCTCGGCGTTCCTCTCGCCTCTTCGCCCTGACAGCGGGCGGCAGGGTCCGCGCACGCTGGCGATTTGCGCGAATGGCGCATTATTGGCGCCATGGCTGGTCCTCGTGCTGTCGAGATCCATGGTCCCGACGTGGCGGAGATCGACGAGATCTGTGCGATCGTCGATCCCGCCGTGCGTAACCTGCGCATCACCGAATGCTACGGCCGGCTCGCCGCGGCCTTCGCGGCCACGGGCGTCGACGGCGCCAACTGGTGCGCGTTCGCGACCTGGGCGTCGCGGCAGGCGGGGCGGACGATTCGCGGCGAGGACCTCATCGAGCGCCTGGCGGCCGGCTCGCCGCGGGGTTCGCCTCGGCATCCCCTGCGCGCGCTGTGGCGCTGGCTCCTGCGGCGCGGCCTGTTCCGCCCCGCGACGAGACTCGGCCGGGTCGTGCGCGAGGTCCACACGCCCTTCGACGCGTTCGAGCTGGCGAGCCAGGCGGTCGCGCGCGGCAACCTCGCGGTCTTCGCCGAGATCGGGCGCGAGTTCGCTCGCTACCTCGCGATGCGGCGGACCAACGAGTCCATCGACGGATTCCTCGCCGCGCTGCGGCCGGGGCCGGCGCCCGACGGCCAGGACGGCCTGCGCCATGCGTTCCTGCACTACGAGCAGCAGCGCCGCACGCCCGATCCCGCGACCCGACGCGCCCTCGTCCTGCTGGCCAACCTCGAGATCGGCCTGCACGAGCAGACGCGCCTTCAACCCGCGATCGTGGCGGCGCTGGAGTCCGGGGCGGACGCGGCGGAAGACCTCGGGTCGCGCGCGCTGGCGTGTCTGGTGCCCGGCGTCGCGCGGCGGGGCGGCACGCTCTGCCGCGTTCTCAGCGCGGTGCTGGCCGCGCCGGCGCGCCGCTACTGCCGGTACGCTCGCGAGGCGACGCGCAAGGC
Organism: Candidatus Krumholzibacteriota bacterium; assembly: GCA_022711765.1. Taxonomy (GTDB): domain Bacteria; phylum Krumholzibacteriota; class Krumholzibacteriia; order LZORAL124-64-63; family LZORAL124-64-63; genus Glo-17. Next base: position 1,899,819 of record JAKLEB010000001.1, on the reverse strand, counting down.
GGTCACCGAGTCGCTCATGGTCCTGCGCGTGCCGCCGGACCTGGAGCTGTCGCTCGGCCGCCATCTGCCGTACGCGGTCCCGCGCGAGTTTCGGGCCTCCTCCGTCGCCGAGCTCGGGGAGTTCTGGGCCGGCTGCACCCGGGATCGCGCGCCCGACGACTGCGGCGCCGACGACTGGGGCGACCTCGGGCAGCGGATGCATTACATCCTGCACCTGTTCGCGGTGTTCCACGATCGCCCTGAGCTCTTCGCGAGTCCCTTCGACCCAGAGCAGGTCCGGCGGATCAGGGCCGGCGAACTGCCCGAGGGTTCGCTCTAGCGCCGGTCACGAACGCGGCGGCTGGCGGTTTCGCACCTCCTCCGAGCGGGCCGCCGGCCGGGGGTTTTCGTCGTCGCCGCCGCGGCGACGCCTTGGCGCTTGCCCTCGCGACCCCGATGAATCAGGTTTGGCAGGGCGCTGCGCCTTGCGGCGCGCCAGATCCGCCGAACCCGAAACCGGGAGTCCGCTCGCCATGACCGACGCTACCGCGAACCTCGCGACCCGTTACCTCGGTCTGCAACTGCCGAGCCCCATCGTCGTCGGCTCGAGCGGTCTGACCGCGACCAGCGAAGGCGTCCGCGCGTGCGCCGAGGCGGGAGCCGGCGCCGTCGTGCTCAAGTCGCTGTTCGAGGAGCAGATCGCGGCGGAGGTCGGCCGGATCCAGGCCGAGTCGGAGCACCCGTACTACCACCCCGAGGCTGCGGAGTACATCGCCGCCTACGGCACCGAGAACGCGGTCAGCGAGTACCTGCGGTTGATCGAGACCGCCAAGGGGGCCGTCGCGATCCCGGTCATCGCCTCGATCAGCTGCGCCACTCCCAAGGGCTGGGTCAAGTTCGCCAGGCAGATCGAAGCTGCCGGCGCCGACGCGCTCGAGCTCAACGTATTCGTGCCGCCGGCCGTGCGCGACCGGACCGGAGCTCAGAACGAGAAGGTGTACTTCGACGTTCTCGCCGCCGTGCGCAAGCAGGTTTCGCTCCCGATCGCCATGAAGCTCGGTCCCTACTTCTCGAGCATCTCCGACACCGTGACCCGGCTGTGCGCCAGGGGCGCCGCGGGCGTGGTCCTCTTCAACCGCTTCTACGCGCCCGATCTCGACATCGAGAATTTCCAGGTGGTCGCCGGACCCGCTCTCTCCGCGCCCGAGGAGATGCACCTCACGCTGCGCACCGTGGCGCAGCTCGCCGGGACGTTCGAGGGCGACCTCGCGGCTTCGACCGGCATTCACGACGGCGCGGCGGTCGTCAAGCAGCTGCTCGCGGGGGCCACGGTCGTCCAGGTGGCGTCGGCGCTGTACCGGCACCAGGTGGGATACCTCGCGACCATGCACGCGGACCTGCGGGGTTGGATGGCGCGCAAGCACTTCGCGAGCGTCGGCGCCTTCCGCGCCAAGATGAAGCAGCAGGGCTGGCCGGACGGCGAGGCCTACGACCGCGTGCAGTTCATGAAGCGGTCGCTGGAGGCCGAGCGGATCTGAGCGCGGGTGCGCTCGGCTGGCGATTCCCGGCGATCTTTCCGATCATCGCGGTCTGGTATTCCCCGTCCACCCGATGACCACGGAGGATTGTCATGCAGATCTTGCGTACGTGTCTGACCGGCGCCGTTGGCCTCGCTCTCGCGTCGGTCGCGGCCGCAACCACGCTCGTGATCGACTACGAGGACCTCGCCGAGGGCTCGCTGGGCGATCCGTTCACCCACCTGGGCGTGACCTATCACGACCTCAACACGGTCGGCGGGGTCTTCCCCGACGGCTCGACGTTCGATCCCCAGCCGGCGGACGAGTTCGTGGCCGAGAACGCCGGGCTCTTCTACGCCGAGTTCCCGGAGTTCGGCAGCCCGGTCAACGTCCTGACCTTCGGGATCGCGTACGTCCCGGGAGACAACCTGACCATCGGGCCGCTGGCGACCGTGACGATGGACCTGCCGGTTCCCGTCAGCGAGGCGTCGCTGGACCTCGGTTACTACGAGAACGGCCCCTGGGGCGGGATCGTCTACCACCTGGACGCGCTGCTGGGCGGCGCGGTCGTGGCGAGCGACCAGTTCACGATCGCCGGCGTGAGCGACCGCGACAACCCCACCTGGGCGACGCTCACCGTGGCGGGCCTGGCCTTCGACCAGCTCCACCTGTACGCGACCTACGGTGGCGAGTACTCGATGCCGCGCGGCATGATCGACGACCTCACCCTGGTGATGGACACGGTCGCGATCGACGCGGGGACGTGGACGCAGCTGAAGGAGCTCTTCCGGTAGCCGGCGTTCAGCGACCGTCGTTGCGCGGCGCGGAGAACGGGCGCGCGGCCGATTCGGTCGAGACCTGGGCGTTGCGCCTGGAAACGAACGGGTCCCCGATCGGCCGGAAGCCGGTCGGGGACTCCTCCCTCGGAGTTTCGGACGCCGCGGCCACGGGCGTCTGCCGCAGGACGGTGATCGTGATCCGGCGGTTGGCCGGCGCGAGCGGGGCCTCCGGCAGCGCCAGGCGACCGTCGCCGTAGCCCACAACGCTCTCGAAGCGCTCGCGCGCGAGGCCATGGCTTTCCAGTCGCCGGCGCGCGGCGTTGGCGCGATCGACGGACAGCTCCCAGTTCGAGTAGTCGACGCCGGCCGGATACTGGCGGGCGTCCGTGTACCCCTCGAGACGGACCGGATTCGCCACCGTCTTCAGGTGCGCCGCGACGGCGTCGAGCGCCTTCTCGAACGCGGGGTTCATCTCGTCGCCGCCGACGGCGAAGAGCTCGTCGTGCGGATCGTCGGTGATCTCGATGACGAGCCCCTCGTCGCCCAGGGTGAGGTTCACCTGATCCCCGAGACCTTCCCCGCCGGCCACATCCAGCGACTCGCCCACGTCCTCGGCGAGTTGTTCGAGGGCCTTCGACTCCGCCAGCACGCTGTTCTGCGGTGGCATCTGCATGAGGCCGGGCCCGCCCTCGAACTGGCCCGACATGGCCGAGCCGCCCTCGCGCAGGACGCCCTCCGAGCGGAAGTAGCGGGCGATGGCGTGCTTCTGCGTGGGCGAGCTCGCCGCCAGGATCCACATCAGCATGAAGAACGCCATCATCGCCGTGGTGAAGTCGGCGTAGGCGACCTTCCAGGCGCCGCCATGGTGCCCGCCGCCGTGAGCGCCGCCCTCGTGGCCGCCGCGTTGACGCTGGTGGTTCGACTTCTCCGGCTTGGACATCGGTTCCGACCCTCACCACGCGGACTAGTCGCTGGTCGCCTTGATCTGGTTGATGGCTGCCGCGAGCTCCTCGGTGGACGGCCGGTCGGCGGCGTAGATCACCCGCCGCGCCTGCTCGACGGACGCGCGCGGCGACGAGCCGACGGTCGAACTGCTCAGCCCCACCATCATGCACTGGAGGTACTTGTGCTCGTCGCGGGCGAGCGCTTCGACCGCGGCGCCAAGGGGCTGGAAGAACCCGTACGACACGAGGATGCCGAGGAACGTGCCGACGAGGGCCGCGGCCACGTGCTGACCCAGCTCCTCCGGCGGCCCGTCCAGCTTCTGCATCGTCACGATGATGCCGAGCACGGCGGCCACGATCCCGAGTCCAGGCAGGGCATCGCCGACTTTCTGGAGGACGCCGGCCGGCAGCGCGCCCTCCTCCTGCAGGGTCGACAGGTCGGACTGCATGATGTGGTCGACCTCGGCGACGTCCGTGCCGTCGATGAGGAGCTTCATCGAATCGCAGAAGAAGAGGACCGCCATCTGGTTGCGGATGAACCTGGGGTAGTTCTTGAACGTCGGACTGCCGTACGGATCGCCGACGTCCTCCTCCATCGCGAGGAGCCCGCCCTTGCGGACCTTGGAGAAGACCTCGAACTGCATCATGAGCAACTCGAGGTACGTGTCCTTGGTGTACGGCGAACCCTTGAAGACGATCGGAATCGCGCGCGTCAAGTGCCGCAGCACCTTGGGCGGCGTGCCGAGCAGGATGGTCCCGATCGCGGCGCCGAGGATGATGATCAGCTCAGCCGGCTGGAAGAGGACGCTGAATGGACCGTGGGTGAACGCATACCCACCGATGACGGACAGGATGACGACAAGGGCTCCGATGATGGCCAGCATGCCTGTACGACTGTCCTTTACACCCGATGATCCTGCCGAAGCCTGGTGCGACGCGATCACAGCGCGGGTGCCTCGCTGCGTCGACCTCGCTATCGTCAACCAGGACGGGCCCCTTGAGGATTATCGGCCGGGAACCCACGCCGGCCCCGGGCCGGATCCCCGCTCCGGACCCCTGGCGACCAGCGGCATTTTGGCCAGCGAATATCATGGTTCAATAGTAGGATCTCGTGGGGGTGCGCCATGGGCGGGCGACGCCATCGCGCCGCGGGACGCGGCGCGAGCGGACTGATCGCCGGGCGCGATCCCGTTCCGGTCGCGTGTCAGGCGTCGCGGGCCGGCTCGCCGCTCGCCCCGCGCCGCACGTAGACCGTCTGCGTCGGGTAGGCGAACTCGATGCCCTCGGCGGCGAACCGGCGGCAGATGTCCAGGTTGATCGCCTGCTGGACGTCCATGAAGACGCCGTATTCCGCTTGCAGCACGAAGTACACCGCCTCGAAATCCAGCGACGACGGGGCGAAGCCCTTGAAATGGGCCCGATCGAACCGCGTGTTCGGCTGCGCCGCGATGATCTCCCGGAGCATGACCGGGATGGCGGCGAGCTTCTCGGGCGACGTCTGGTAGGTCACGCCGAAGTTGAAGACCGACCGCCGCTCGGTCATCCGCCTGAAGTTGCGGATGCGGCTGGCGAGCAGATCGTTGTTCGAGAAGATCAGCTGCTCTCCGGAGATGCTGCGCACCCGGGTCGTCTTCAGGCCGATCTGCTCGACCGTGCCGGAGAAGGTGTCCAGGACGATGAAGTCGCCGATGACGAACGGCTTGTCGAGCGCGATGGACAGCGAGGCGAACAGGTCGCCGAGGACGTTCTGCAGCGCGAGGGCGACGGCGATGCCGCCCACGCCCAGGCCGGCGATCAGGGTCGTGATGTCGAGGCCGGGCACGTTGTCGAGCGCCATCAGCGCGATCACGCTGAAGACCACGAGGCGCACCAGGAACCCCGTCGCGCGCATCGTCGTGACGCGGCCGGCGTCGGTCTCCAGGTTCTTCTCCTGGTACTTCAGGATCAGCAGGTTGATGAGGCGGTCCGCCCAGAAGCCGGCCTGCAGCAGCAGGGCGAACACCGCGATCGTCCCGATCCAGGTGCCCAGGCGGGGCGGCAGGACCAGGCTCGACGCTCCGGCGTACACGGCGAGCACGGACAGCAGGAAGAGCTTCGTCCGCTCGAGGACGCCGATCACGAGGTCGTCGACCTGGTTCTCCGTGCGGTCGGCGAGTCTGCGCAGCCGCCGGATGACCGCGTAGACGACGACCTTCGCCGCCAGCGTCAGCACGACCGCGATCGCGAGAGCGATGAGCCAAGCGCGTACGGGATTCCCGTAGAACATCACTGTGGGGAGATCCATGAGAGCCGCGTCTCCTCCCGAGGCAGGTCCGTCACCCGGTGACCGCGCGATCCGCGGTGACCCAGGTTAGCAGAGGGGAGCCGGCATGGCGAGAAGACATGGCCGCGGCCTGCGAGCGGGGCGGAAGCCGGCGGGAACGGCCGGGTGCCGGAGCGAATCCGACACCCGGCCGCCAGGGTCAGGCCTTCTCGGCCAGCGGCTTGTTGTTGAGCGTGAACGCGAAGATGACGCCCAGAGCCAGGATGATCGCGCCCGTGGTGAACGTGTAGGTCCCGGCGCTCTCGGGGAAACGGTCCCTGATGAAGGATGCGATCTGCGGGCCGACGATGCCGCCCGCCGACCACGCGGTCAGGATGGTGCCGTACACGACCGGCATCAACCGCGCGCCGAACACGTCGAGGACGAACGACGGCATGGTGCCGAAGCCGCCGCCGTAGCAGAGCAGCACGTAGCAGACCAGGATCCCGAAGAGCCACGGGCTGCCGATCATGGTCAAGGCGGCGAAGACGATCACCTGGGAACCCAGGATCAGGCGGAACGTCTGGATCCGGCCGATCCGGTCCGACGTGCCGCCCCAGAAGAACCGGCCGATGCCGTTGAACAGGGAGCTGATCGCGATCAGCGTCGCGCCGGCGGCGGCCAGGGCGGCCGTGTCCATGGTCGGGTTCTTCGTCTTGAGGATGTCCTGCAGCATCGGCGACTGCAGGCCGATGAACATGATGCCGGCCGTGATGTTGAAGAAGAAGATCAGCCACATCCGGGCGAACTTGCCGGACAGGATCGCGGACCTGGCCGTCATGGCGTCTTCGGAGGACTTGCTGGCGGCGCTCTGGACCGGCGGCGTGAAGCCGGCCGGCACGTAACCCGCCGGCGGGTTCTTCATGCACAAGGCCGCCGGCAGCCCGAGGATCAGGAGGATGACGCCGATGTAGACGAACGACACGATGATCTGGTTGTCGACCATCGACATCACGGCGGGCGCGATGATCTTCGACATGATGAGCGCGCCCAGGCCGAAGCCCATGACGACCATGCCGGTGATGAACCCCTTCTTGTCGGGGAACCACTTCGCGGCCGTGGCGACCGGTGTGACGTAGCCGAGGCCGAGGCCGATGCCGCCGACGACACCGTAGCCGAGGTAGAAGATCGGCAGGCTCTTCATCGTCATCGCCCAGGAGCCGATCAGGTAGCCGGCGCCGTACAGGATGACGCCGAGCGTGGCCAGCTTCTTGGGGCCGTACTTGGGCAGGTTCATCCCGCCCCACGCCGCGGCGAGACCGAGGAAGCAGATCGCCATGCTGAAGATCCACATGACCTGCTGGTTCGTCCAGCCGAACTGGGCCATGATGGGCTTCTGGAAGAAGCTCCACGCGTACACCGTTCCGAGGACGAGCTGCAGGACGGTGCCCATGATCGCGATGAGCCACCGGTTCCCTTGATTCTGCTGAGACATCGAATACCTCCGGTCGCCAAGACCCGCATTCCGTTGAAACCTACGAGTCGATTCGGCTGTTGGCCGCGGCTAACCGCCCAAATCTGGTAGGTTTGCCCGGCAATTGTCAAAATCTAAACAAGCGCAGGCTCGCCCTCCGGCCGCCCGCGACGGGATCGCTCAGCCGCCCCACGGCATGTTGGAATACTCGGCGAAGACGCGGTCGTGGAGCGTCCGAAACAGCCGCTCGTGCTCGCGCTCCCAGCGGGCGAGCTTCACCAGCGCGTCGTGCGCCGCCCCCGTCGCCTTCGGCGCGAGGTCGGCGTAGAACTCGGCGAGGTCGCGCTCGATCAGGTAGGCCATGCGCAGGACCGGCAAATCGGGCACCATCGCCTCGCTCGTCGTCTGCTCGATCATCTCCGACGCGGCGCGCTCGCTGAAGAAGCGGCGGTCCTCCTCGGCGACCGGCGGGCTCGCCACCGCGGCGCCGCTCGCCAGAGCGGCGATCAGCGATTCGACGTAGTGGATGTGGGCCTGCTCCTCGGCGGCCAGCCGCTTGAAGACGCCGGCGACCGCGGCGTGCTTCGCGGACGCTGCGTGGTCGCTGAAGAACACGTATCCTTCGCGTTCGCGGTCCAGGGCGTACTCGAGCACCTTGTGAACGTCCATGTCAGGCTCCTTGGGTCGCGACCGATCCGGTCGCGGTGGCGGCGCGGGGGGCAGCGGGCGTCGCCGGCGCGACGGCCAGCCCCCGGCTGGTTCACGGGCGCGCGGCGAGCAGCCTCCGCACTGTCTCGACCAGGGCCCGCGGTGCGATCGGCTTGTTGACGAGATCGGCGAGCTTGAGCGTGCCCGTGTCGAACAGGCTGTCCGCGGCGTCGGCGATGCTGGACAGCATGAGGACCGGCACGGCGGGGAACTTCTCGGCCAGCCACTGGGCCGTCTGGAATCCCGCGTCGGCTTCTTCCATCATCACGTCGAGGACGACGAGGTCGGCCGGGTCGGCAGCCATGGCGGCGCGGCCGTCGGCGCCGGACGAGGCGACCGCGACGGCGTAACCCTGCGGTTCGAGAACGAGACGGCAGATCTCGTGGATATCCGGATCGTCGTCGATCACCAGGATCTTCGCTTGGTTCGTCATCGGCAAACCATCCTCCGGTTGCGTGCCCGCGAGCGAGCGCGGCGGGACCCTTCAGCGCACGAGCGCCGCGAACTCGTCGCGGAACTTGGTGACCATGGCCTCGATCGGCGTGGCGAACGCCTCGCCCGTGGGGCACAGCGTGGTGCCCTTGATGGTCCGGCACAATCGGACCACCAGGTCGAGGTCGGCCAGCGTCCCGCGGCCGGCGACCACCTTGTCGAGCAGGGTGGCGACGGTATGCGATCCCTGGCGGCAGGGAGTGCACTGGCCGCAGGACTCGTGGGCGTAGAACCGGATGGCCCGCAGCGCCACCCGGGGAATGCTCGTGGACTCGTTCATGACCATGATGCCCCCGGAGCCGAGCATGGTGCCGGACTTCAGGCATGAGTCGTAGTCCATGATCAGCCCTTCGGCTTCGGCGGCGGTGAGGATCGGGACGGACAGACCGCCCACGATGACGGCCTTGAGCCGGCCGTCGACGCCGCCGGCCGCGTCGAGCAGCGTCGCGAGCGGCGTGCCGAGCGGATACTCGTACGTGCCGGGGCGCCGTACGTGGCCGGAGATGCCGAAGATCTTGGGTCCGAAGTTGTTGGCGGTGCCGATGTGCATGAAGGCGGCCGCGCCGTGCTCCACGATGAATGGCACGCTGGCGAGCGTCTCCACGTTGTTGACGATGGTCGGGCAACCGTAGAGGCCCACGACCGCCGGGAACGGCGGTTTGAGGCGGGGATTGCCGCGCTTGCCTTCCAGGGACTCGATGAGCGCCGTCTCCTCGCCGCAGACGTAGGCGCCGGCGCCGACGTGCACGACGAGGTCGTAGTCGAATCCGCGACCCAGGATATCGCGGCCGAGCATTCCGGCCTGGCGCGCCTCCGCGATGGCCTTCTCCAGGATGGCCGCGATCCAGGCGAATTCGCCGCGGATGTAGATGAATCCGAGGTTCGCGCCGATGGCGTAGCCGGCGATGGTCATGCCCTCGATCAGCAGATGCGGGTCGTACTCCATGATCTGCCGGTCCTTGAAGGTGCCGGGCTCGCCCTCGTCGGCGTTGCAGATGAGATAGGTCGGTTTCCCGGTGTTCTTCGCGAGGAAGCTCCACTTGACGCCGGCGGGGAACCCCGCGCCGCCGCGGCCGCGGATGTTGCTGGCCTTGACCTCGGCCACGATCTCCGCCGGCTTCTTCGCGAGGGCGATCGGCAGGGCCCGGTAGCCGCCCGTCTGCCGGTACACGGCGAGGCTGGTCGCGTTCGGCGTGCCGCGCCGCTTCAGCAGGACGTTGCATACCGAGCCGAAATTCGCCTGGACCGGCAGATCCGGCAGCACGCCCCGGCGCAGGCTGGCGATCAGCGCGTCGGTCCGCTGCGGGGTCATGGACTCGTAATAACCGTCGTTGACCTGGATGACCGGGCAGGTGCCGCAGGACGCCAGGCACTCGACCGTCGAGAGCGTGAACAGGCCGTCCGGTGTGGTCTCGCCCACCCGGATGTCGAGGCTCCGCTCGAGCTGCGCGACGATCTCCTCGGCGCCGGCGAGCATGGCCGGGATGTTCGTGTCGACCTGGAGGTGGAACTTCCCGACCGGCCGGCGCTCGAACATGGTGTAGTACGACTGGACGCCGAACGCCTCGGACACCGGCACGCCGATCAGCTCGGCGACGGCGGCGAGCTGCGCCCCGTCGACGTAACCGTTCGACTCCCGCTGGACGAGGTGCAAGGCCGGCAGCAGCGCCGAACGGCGCGACGGATAGCGAGAGGCGATCTGCTCGATGCGTTCCTGCAATTCTGGCGTCATCGTCCTGCCACCTCTGGTTCAGCGTCCGCTGCCCACGCGCTCCAGGCTCGCCGCGCACACCTTGTACTCCGGGATCTTCGCCACGGGATCGAGCACGTCGTTGGTCAACACGTTGGCGGCCGCCTCGGCGAAGTGGAACGGCACGAAGATCGAGCCCGGGGCCACGCGATCGGTGACCAGGGCCGTGGTCTCGATGCGGCCGCGGCGGGTCGAGACCGCGACCCGGTCGCCGTCGGCGACGCCGTATCGCGTCGCGTCGTCGGGATGCAGCTCGACGTGCCCGGCCTCGACCAGGACGTCGAGGAGCCGGGACCGGCGCGTCATGCTGCCGGTGTGGAAGTGCTCGAGGATGCGGCCCGTGCTGAGCACGAGGTCGAAGTCTCCGTCAGGCACCTCTGCCGGCGGCCGGTACGCGAGGGGGGAGAGGAGGGCGAGGCCCCGCGCGAACTTGCCGGAGTGCAGGAACCGCGTGCCGGGGTGGTCCACCGCCGGACACGGCCACTGGATGCCCACCTCGCGGATCCGCTCGTAGGTCAGGCCGGCGTAGGCCGGCGTCAGATCGCGGATCTCCTGGAACAGGGCCTCGGGCGTACGGGGGAACTCGTGGCCGAACCGGGCCGCGACGTCGGCGATGATCTCGTAGTCCTGCCGCACGCTCCCGGTCGGCTTGATCGCCGGCTGCGTGAGCTGCACCCGGCGCTCGGTGTTGGAGATCGTGCCGAGCTTCTCGGCGAAGGACACGCCGGGCAACACCACGTCGGCGAGCTTCGCGGTCTCGGTCAGGAAGATGTCCTGCACCACCAGGAAGTCGAGCTTCGCGAGGCACTCCTCGACGTGGTGGAGGTTAGGGTCCGACACCAGCGGGTTCTCGCCGAGGATGTAGAGGGCGCGGATCGAGTCGCCGGCGGCGGGGACCATCTGCGTCAGCGTCAGGCCGACCTTGTCCGAGAGCGGCGCCCGCCAGTACTTCGAGAACTTCTCGACCGCCGCGGGATTGGTCACCGGCTGGTAGCCCGTGAAGACGTTGGGCAGACCGCCCATGTCGCAGGCGCCCTGCACGTTGTTCTGGCCGCGCAGAGGGTTCACGCCGCCGCCCGCGACGCCGAGGTTGCCGGTGATCAGCTGCAGGTTGACGCACGCCTTGACGTTGTCCACGCCGTGGCTGTGCTGCGTGATGCCCATGCAGTAGTAGAGCGCGCCGACGCCGGACGTGGCGAAGAGCTTCGCCGCGGCGAGGAGATCGTCCGGCGCGACCCCGGTCAGCTCCGCCACCTTGGCGGGCGTGTAGAACTCGAGCGCCTTGAGGTATTCGTCGTAACCTTCGGTGCGCTCCTTGATGTACTGCGCCGCTTCCCAGCCCTCGCGCAGGATGATGTGCTGCAGGCCCATGAGCAGGGCGACGTCCGAGCCGTTCCGTTGCTGCAGCCAGATGTCCGCGAAGTCCACGAGGTCGATCCGGCGCGGATCGCAGACGATGAGCTTCGCGCCGCGGAGCTTGACCGCCTGCTTGAGCAGCGAGCCGAAGACCGGGTGGTTCCAGGTGGTGTTCGAGCCGATGACGAGGATGACCTTGGCCTCGAGGACCTCCTCCAGGCTGTTGGTCATCGCGCCGGAACCGAGCGTCGTGGCCAGACCGGCCACGGTGGAGCTGTGTCAGAGACGGGCACAGTGGTCGATGTTGTTGGTGCCGATCACCGCCCTCGCCAGGCGACCGAGGGCGTAGTTCTCCTCGTTCGTCACCTTGGCCGACGTGAAGAAGCCCACGGAGTCGGGGCCGTACTTATCCTTGGCCTGCTTCAGGCCCGCCGCCACCAGGTCCAGGGCCTCGTCCCAGCTCGCCTCGACGAGCTCCCCGTCCTTGCGCACGAGCGGCGTGCGCAGGCGATCAGGGGCGTCGATGAAGTCGAGGCCGAAGCGGCCCTTGACGCAGAGACTGCCGCGATTGGGCTGCTTGAGCCACTGGCCCTCGTGGGCCATGGCGAACACGTAGCGATTGTCCTTGGTGTGCAGATCGATCTGGCACCCCACGCCGCAGAACGGGCAGGTGACCTTGGTCGCGACCGTCTCGCTCGGGCGCACCTTGGCCTCGCGGGGCTGCTTGAGCACGAGCGCGCCGACCGGGCAGACCTGGACGCACTCGCCGCACAGGACGCAGGAGGACTCGCCCATCGGCCGGTCGTCGTCGCAGACCACCGCGGCGTGGCTGCCGCGGTAACCGAAGGCGAGGACCTCGTTGACCACGTGGTTCTGGCAGGCGAGCACGCAGCGGCCGCACTGGATGCACTTGTCGGCCTCGCGGACGATCCCCTCGGAGGAGACGTCGAGCGGCGCCGGCTCGGTCTCGATCAGGAACGCCGGCCGCTCGACCCCGATGCGGTAGGCCATCTCCTGGAGCTCGCACGTGCCGTTGGCCTGGCACGAGATGCAATTGTGGTGACCCTCGGCGAGGAGCAGGTCGACCACCAGGCGGCGGGTCTGCTGCACCCTGTCCGTGTCGGTGTGGACCACCATCCCGTCGCGGACTTCCTGGGCGCAGGCTTCCTTGAGGCCGCGCATCCCCTCGATCTCGACCACGCAGGCGCGGCAACGCCCCGCCTTGCCGGTCTTCGGATGGTAGCACAGCGCCGGGATGTAGATCCCCGCGGCGCGCGCAGCCTCCAGCACCGTCTGGCCGGCCACCGCGTCGATCTTCCGCCCGTCGACCGTCAACTGCACGACGTCTCCTCCTTCGGTCTCCCGCGATCCAGGTCGGCCTGTTGACGTTATTTGATTAACAACCAACGGGCCGAGTGCGGTGGGACCGGACAAAGGAAGTATCTGGACACGGTCTGATCAAGCGGATTCGCTCGGTCCCGCGAGATCGCGGCGCCAGGTCGCCAAGTCGTGCGGTGAATTGAGATTCCGGTACCAGGCCGGGGGTCCGAAGGGCACGAAGCGGACCCGGACGTGGTCGAGCAGGGAGACGATCCGGCGCTGGCCGTCCCGGAGGGCCGCTTCGGCCGCCGGGATGATCGTCTTGCGGTAGACGGCGAGCAGGGGCTCGGTCCGACCGTCGGGCAGACGCGGCAGCACGATGTCCACCTCGCCAGCCTGCGCGAGCAGACCGAGGACGAACGCGGAGTCCAGGTGCGGGATGTCGCAGGCGGTCACGAAGCTCAGGTCGTACGCGGCGCGCTCCACGCAGGACAGGATGCCCATGAGCGGTCCCCGGCCCGGCTCGCGGTCGGGCACGACGGGCAGACCGAGGAACGCGAACCGGTCCGCCGCCGAGGCCCCGATCAGTCGCTCGGGGAAGTAGTCGAGTTGAGCCGCGATGTGGGCGATGAGCGGACGGCCGCCGGCGTCGCACAGGCTCTTGTCGGTGCCCATGCGCCGGCTCTCGCCACCCGCGAGGATCACCGCGGTCGCCTCGGGTTGCAGCACCCAGCGGTCGCCCGCGGGGACGACGCGGTCCGGCGCGAGGTCCCACCGGTCGCCGTGGAACCTCACGACGCGATCCGCGAGGTGCGCCACGGTCGCGCTGGACGGCTTCAGCGATGGGTCGTCCGCGCGCCGCAGGACGAGGAACAGCCCGGGTTCGATCACGCGTCGGGCGGAGTTCGACTCGCAGACGATCAGCGCATCCGGCGGGATGCGGGCGAGCGTCGCGGTGAGACCCTCGGCGAGGTGCGGCTGGCGCACGCGCAGCCACAGCACCTGGGCGGCGCCGGCGCGCAGCAGCCGGGACGTGTCCTTGGCCAGGTCCGGCCGCAGCTCCTCGGTGACGCAGAATTCGCCCGTGAGCGAGCCGCAGACGCCGCAGCCCTCGCCGCCCCGCGGACACAGGCCCTCGCGCTCGCTGATCGTGGTGACCTTGACCCCGACGACCCGGCGCGCCGCCGCCTGGCGCCGGATCACCTCGCAGGCGAACTCCGTCTTGCCCGCGTTGCGGTGGGCGGCGCCGATCAACAAGACCCGTGGGCAGGGAATCATGAGCCGGATTTCCGGGCGGTCAGGACCCGAGCCGGTCCGTCAGTACGGCCACATCTCGAGCCCGCCCTCGAGGACCTTGACGTTACGGAAGCCGTGTTTCCGCAAGATGATGGCCGCCTCGTAGGCCCGCAAGGAGAAGTTGCAGATGGCGACGATGGGGCGGTTCTGGTCGAGTTCCCGATAGCGGCTCCGCAGCGACGCGAGCGGGATGAAGACCGTTTCCGCGATGCGCCGGTGGTCGTACTCGGTCGGCGTGCGGACGTCGAGGACGACGAAATCCTCGCCCTTGTCGATCATCCGCTTGAGCTCGAGCGGTCCGATGCTGTCCAGGTACCCGTCGAGCTTGTTGCGCGCCACGTTGGCGGCCATGACGAGGTTGTCGATGACCTGCCCGAACGGCGGCGCGTACCCGAGGTCCAGGTTGGCGACCTGATCGACGGTCATCCCGGCGGCGATCGCCACCGCCGCGACGTCGATTCGCTTGTCGCCGCCCGCGCCGGTGGCCTGCGCGCCGAGCAGACGCCGCGTCTTGCGGTCCACCACGATCTTCAGGAGCAGCAGCCCGGCCCCCGGCACGAAGTGCTCCCGGTCCGGACCGGGAACGAGGACGCTCACCGTGTCGAAGCCGGCCTGCAGCGCGCGCTGCTCGGTCAACCCGGTCAGAGCGATGACGCAGCCGAAGATCCGGCAGGCGGTCGTCCCCGCGATGGGCGCGAAGTGCTCGTCGCCGCCGCAGATGTTGACCGCGGCGACGCGCCCCTGCCGGTTGGCGTTCGAGCCGAGCGGCACCCAGCACGGCTGGCCGGTGATCAGGTTCACGCATTCGACGCAGTCGCCGGCGGCGTAGATGTCCTCGTCGTTGGTCTGCATGCGCGAGTTCGTCTTGATGGCCCCGGTCTCGCCGAGCTCGAGCCCCGCCTGGGCGGCCAGGTCGACCGTGGGCAGGTTGCCGACCGCGATGATGCAGAGGTTGGCGGGGAACGTGCCGGCGCTGGTCTCGACGGCGGCGACCGTGCCCCGGCGATCGCCGATGAAGCGCTTGACCTCCGTGCCGGTCAGGACCCTGACCCCGTGGGACTCGAGGTGCTTCTCGATCAGCAAGGCGATCTCGCGGTCGGCGCGGCGCAGGATCTGGTCGAGTTTCTCGACGATCGTCACCCGGCAGCCCCGCATCACGAGCGCCTCGGTGACCTCGAGGCCGATGAGCCCGCCGCCCATGATCACGACGTCGCGGGCCTTGCCGCGTTCCAGCGCTGCCTTGATGCCCTCGGCGTCCGACACCCCGTGAAGCGTGAAGATCCGGCCGAGGCGGACGCCCTCGACGTCGGGGATGATCGGCGTCGAGCCGGTGGCCACGACGAGCTTGTCGTAGTCCAGCGTCGTGCGGCGGCCGTCGACCAGGCTCCGGACCTGGACCTGCTTGTGCTCGCGGTCGATGCCCAGCGCCTCGGTCTGGTTCATGATGTGGAGGTTCAGCGTCTGCTGGAAGAAGACGATGTCGCGGACGATGCCGACCGGCGAGCTCATCAGCTCGCTCTGGGACTTGACGATGCCCGCGACGTAGTAGGGCAGGCCGCAGCCGGCGTAGGAGAGGAGCTGGCCCTTCTCGACGATGGTGACGTCGGCGTCGGGGTCCAGCCGGTTGATCTTCGCCGCCGCCTTCGGGCCGGCCGCGACCCCGCCGATGATCACGACCTTCAGCGGCGGCTTGCCGTCGGAGGCGACGGGCGTCGCCTCGCCGGCGGCCTTGAACTCGACGACGAGGGCTGCGCCGCCGAGATGGGAAGGCGCCACCGAGACGGTGCCGCCGACGGATTCCACCACGGCCTTGACGAAGGCCAGTCCGAGCCCCGTGCCCGGTCGCGCCGAATCGCGGGCGCTCGGCGTGCGGTAGAACGGCTGGAAGATCAGCTCGCGGGCGTGCTCGGGAACACCGACGCCGGAGTCCGAGACCCGGATCTGGAAGACGTCCAGCGACTCGTCGTACAGGACGAGGACCTCGATCTTGCCGTTGTCCGGCGTGTACTTGAACGCGTTGGAGAGCAGGGCCTCGACGACCTCCGCCGTCGCCGCCTCGTGCGCGACCGCCCAGGCCGGCTCGGCATCGATCTTGACGGTCAAGGTCAGGTGCTGGTCCGCGGCCCGGCCGGTGTAACCCGCCGCGACCCGGCGGACGATCGAAACCAGCTCGGTCCTCCCCACGAAGGCGCCGGGTTCCTGGGCGGACTTGGAGATGGCCAGCAGGCGATGGGCCGTCAGCAGGGAGTCCTTGCACTGGGATAGCGCGCGCTGGAGCATGTCGCGCTGCTTGGCGGAGAGCGGCCCGGCGAATTCGCCGAGGAGGGTCTCGAGGATGGTGCTGGTGGCTGCCACGGGCCCCTTGAGTTGATGGGCGACCAGGGAGGCCATCTGCAGCGGATCCTTGAGAATGTCGCTCATAATGCTAGCGTATCAGATCGCCGGTTTCCTGGCAACTGGCGCCCGCCGGTCAGCAATCCCTTGAAATGCGGGTTTCGGACCCTATGTTTGAGCGCGTCCACGTGGTTCGCGAGTCCACCGCCGCGCATCCCTCCCGCAACGAGGTCGACCATGTCAAGCCATCCCGTCCAGACGATCAAGGCGGCCCACCAGGTGCTGGCCGAGTACCGCTTCGCGCCGGTCCGGCTGGAGCGGGGCTACGCCAATCGCGCGCTGCGGATCGACCTGAGCGAGCGCAGCTTCCGCGAGCTGCCGGTGACCCAGGAGATGAAGGACCTCTGGGTCGGCGGCAAGGGATTCGATCTCTGGTACATGTTCCAGGAGATCACGGCCGCGACGCGGTGGGACAGTCCCGAGAATCCGATCTGCTTCGCGTCGGGTCCGCTCGGCGGCACGCTCTCGTTCCCCGGCTCCGGCAAGACGCTCGTGACCTCGATCTCGCCCCAGACACACTCCGTGATGGACTGCAACGTCGGCGGCTACTTCGGACCGTACCTGAAATTCGCCGGCTTCGACGCGCTCGTGCTCACGGGGATCGCCGACAGCGAGGTCATCGTCTACCTCGACGCCGTCGACCGCCGCATCACCATCGAGAAGGCGCCGCTGGAGAGCGTCGACTCGCATCTGGTCGCCGAGGAGCTGACCGAGATGTACGCCGACGGCGACCTGGACAAGAAGAACATCGCCGTCGTCTCGGCCGGCCGCGGCGCCGAGCACGCCTACATGGGCTGCCTCAACTTCTCGTTCTACGACTGGCGCCGCCAGGCGGTGCGCCTGAAGCAGGCGGGCCGCGGCGGCATCGGCACGGTCTTCCGCCACAAGAAGGTCAAGGCGCTCGTGATCAGGAACCGGGGCGTCACGCCGGCCTGGCACGTGGAGGAGAACAAGGTCGCCCACCTGATCACGCCGCGCCGGGTCGCCGAGACGCTGCCCGCCGCCGACCTCGCGAAGATCGGCCGGATCGCCGACCGCTGGCACCGCGACCCCGACTACGTGATCGAGATGATGCAGGACGTGCAGGAAGAGTTCCGCCACATCCCCAAGCCGGCGATCGACCATCTGAACCGGCTGACCGGCGTGCCCAAGGCCTACCTCTACCACATCGCCACGTTCTACAAGGCCTTCTCGCTCGAGCCCAAGGGCGAGACCACGATCCAGGTCTGTCTCGGCACGGCCTGCCACGTCAAGGGCGGCGCCAACCTGCTGGCGTCGCTCGAGCGGATCCTCGACGTCAAGGCCGGGGGCACCACGAAGGACAACAAGTACACGCTCGACGCGGTCGCCTGCCTGGGCGCCTGCAGCATCGCGCCGGTCGTCAAGATCGGCGACGAGGTGCACGGCAACGTCAAGGCCAAGGACCTCGAGAAGCTGCTGCGCCAGGCGGGCAAGGGGAAGCCGGCGCGGCGCGACCACGACCGCGCGGCCGCGGCGGCCGAGGCCCCCGCCGCGACCGGCGCCTGCGCCTGCGACCTGGGCGCGATCCGCGAGCGCGAGCGCGCGAAGACCGCCGCCTACAAGGGCATGCTGATGGTCTGCACCGGCACGGGCTGCGTCGCCGCCAAGGGCTTCGACGTCCGCGACCGCCTCCGCGAGCTGCTGCGCGAGAACCAGCTCGATCGCGACTACCTGGTGGTCCCGACCGGCTGCAACGGCTTCTGCGCCGTGGGGCCGATCGTGGTCGTCCAGCCCGAGGGCACCTTCTACCAGATGGTCCAGGAAGCCGACCTGCAGGAGATCATCGACACCCACCTCAAGGGCGGCCGGCCGGTCGAGCGGCTGCTGCACCGCGACCCGCTCAGCGGCAAGATCAACCCGACCATGCGGGACATCGCGTTCTTCTCCAAGCAGCAGCTCATCGCCCTGCGCAACAAGGGGCTGATCGATCCGGAGAACATCGACCACTACATCGCCCGCGGCGGCTACGAGGCCCTCGCGCGGACGCTCGCCGCGAAGAGCGGCGACGACGTCATCCGCGAGGTCATCCGCTCCGGCCTGCGCGGCCGCGGCGGCGGCGGCTTCCCCGCCGGTCTCAAGTGGGAGTCCGGGCGCAAGGCCGCCCGGGAGCGGCAGGCGGAGATCTTCGTGGTCTGCAACGCCGACGAGGGCGACCCCGGGGCGTTCATGGACCGCAGCATCATCGAGACCGACCCGCACACCGTGATCGAGGGCATGCTGATCGGCGCCTTCGCGGTCGGCGCTCGCCAGGGCTTCATCTACATCCGCAAGGAGTACCCCCTGGCGCTCGAGCGGCTGCAGAAGGCGCTCGCCCAGGCCCGCGAGCGCGGCCTCTTGGGCGAGAAGATCCTCGGCCGCGACTTCGCCTTCGACATCCGGGTCCACCGCGGCGCCGGCGCCTTCGTCTGCGGCGAGTCGAGCGCGCTGATGGCGTCGATGTCCGGCCGCGCGGGCGAGCCGCGCGCCAAGTACGTGCACAACGTCGAATACGGCTACCGCGACCAGCCCACGGTCCTGAACAACGTCGAGACCTGGGCCAACATCCCGGTGATCATGGACAGGGGCGCCGAGTGGTTCGCCGCGATCGGCACCGGCGACGTGAGCCGGGACCCCTGGCGCGGCAGCTCGGGCACCAAGGTCTTCTCCCTCGTGGGCAACATCCGCAACACCGGGCTGGTGGAAGTGCCGATGGGCATCACCCTGCGCGAGATCATCGAGGACGTCGGCGGGGGCATCCCGGACGGCCGCAAGTTCAAGGCCGTCCAGACCGGCGGCCCCTCGGGCGGCTGCCTGCCGGCGTCGCTGCTGGACATGCCGGTCGACTTCGACTCGCTGACCGCCGCGGGGTCGATGATGGGCTCAGGCGGCATGATCGTGATGAACGACCGCACCTGCATGGTCGACGTCGCCCGCTACTTCATCGATTTCCTGATGGACGAGTCCTGCGGCAAGTGCACGCCGTGCCGCGAGGGGCTCAAGGCGCTCAGCGACACCCTGAACCGCATCTGCCGCGGCGAGGGCAAGGAGAGCGACCTGGACCTCCTCGCCGAGGTCTCGGCGACCGTGGCCGAGACGAGCCTCTGCCAGCTCGGCGGCTCGGCGCCCAACCCGGTGCTCAGCACGCTCAAGTACTTCCGCGAGGAATACCTCGAGCACATCCGGGACAGGCGCTGCCGCGCCGGCGTCTGCAAGCCGCTGATCGCCTACACGATCCTCGACACCTGCACCGGCTGTCTCGCTTGCGTCAAGCCCTGTCCGACCGGCGCCATCAGCGGCGTGAAGAAGCAGGTGCACGTCATCGACCAGGACCTCTGCATCAAGTGCGGCATCTGCCATGAAGTCTGCAAGTTCGACGCCGTGGAGGTGAAGTGATGAGCGCCCAGCCAGCCACCGTCGCCCGCCTCGAGATCACGGTCGACGGCCGGTCCGTCCACGCCGTGCCGGGCACGTACCTGCTGAAGGTCCTGCAGGAGGCGGGGATCACGATCCCGACCCTCTGCCATCACAAGGACCTGACGCCCACCGGCAACTGCCGCCTGTGCACGTGCGAGATCGAAGTGCGCGGGAAGAAGCGCCTCGTGACGTCGTGCAACTACCCGGTGCGCGAGCCGATCGCGGTCGCGACGCAGTCGCCGCGCGTCCAGCAACACCGCAAGCTGCTCGCCGAGATGTACCTCGGCCGCTGGCCCCGGGTGCCGGTCATCCAGGAGGTCGCGCGCGCGTGCGGCGCCACGGACGCCGAGCGCTTCCGCAGCGAGCTCACCGACGAGAGCCCCACGGCGTGCATCCTCTGCGGCCACTGCGTCAAGGCCTGCGAGGAGTTCATCCAGGAGCGCATCCTCGACTTCGCCGGCCGCGGCATCAAGCGGCACCTGACGATGCCCTACGGCGAGGTCGACCCGCACTGCATCGGCTGCACGTCGTGCGCGTACGTCTGCCCGACCGGGGCGATCAAGATCGTCGATGACCTCAACGGCCCGGTCGACCCGGTCCTGATCCGCGACCACGGCATGAAGATCAACGCCGAGATGGCCACGCTCGACAGGTCGCAGTGCTGCATGCGCGAGGTCGGCACGGCGAACATCGTCGACGTCATGGACGCCTACGACCTGCTGCCGGTGCACAACTACAGGTTCGGCAAGCACGTCGACACGCCGAACATCGATTCCAAGCGCCTGCGCCGGGAGTTCTTCACGCAGAAGATGCCCGACGGCTGCTGGAACGGCTGCTCGATGGCCTGCGCCAAGACGATCGACGGCTTCGAGCTGCGCACCGGTCCCTACCGGGGGCAGAAGGTGACCGTCGACGGCCCCGAGTACGAGACGGCGGCCGGCGCGGCCAACATGGGCTGCTTCGACGCCGAGTTCCTCGCCGAGTACAATTTCTACTGCGACACCTACGGCATCGACACCATCTCGTTCGCCACCACGATGGCGTTCGTGATGGAGGCCTACGAGGCCGGGGTCATCACGAAGAAGCACACCGGCGGCAAGGAGCTGCGCTTCGGCGCCACCAGCGAGACTCTCGCCGTCCTGCACGAGATGGCCGCCGGCAGCGGCTTCGGCGTCGACGTCGGCAAGGGCGTCCGCTGGCTCAAGGAGAAGTGGGTGCGCGAGTACGGCGCCGACCGCGCCTTCCTGCAGGACATCGGCATGGAGGTCAAGGGTCTCGAGTACTCGGAGTACGTCTCCAAGGAATCGCTCGCGCAGCAGGCCGGTTACGCCATGTCGAACAAGGGCCCGCAGCACGACGAGGCCTGGCTGATCTTCATGGACATGGTCAACAACCAGATCCCGTCGTTCGAGGACAAGGCCGAGGCGCTCTACTACTTCCCGCTGTTCCGCACCTGGTTCGGCCTGATGGGCCTCTGCAAGCTGATCTGGAACGACGTCGTGCCGGCCGACAACAAGAAGTACCGGCCGCAGGAGGCGGCCAAGGTCCCCGGCCACGTCCTCAACTTCCAGAAGTTCTTCGAGGGCATGACCGGCATCCCGCTCGACGAGAAGACGATGATCGACCAGTCGGCGCGCGTGCACAACCTGCAGCGCATCATGTCCTACATGCTGGGCCGGGGCACGCGCGAGCACGACATGCCGCCCTACCGCGCCGTCGGTCCAGTGACGCGCGAGGAGTACGAATCGCGGCAGGACCGTTACGACAAGCAGCTCGTCGAGACGGTCGGGGTCGACATCGCGGGCAAGAGCACCGAACAGAAGATGGCGCTGTTGCGCGAGTACCGCGAGGCGCAGTACAACAAGGTGGTCGACGCCGCCTACGAGCGCCGCGGCTGGACCCGGAACGGCGTCCCCACCCGCGAGCGCCTGCGGGAGCTGGGCATCGACCTGCCGGAGATCGTGGCGGTGGTCAAAGACGCCTGGTGAGAAGGTCCGATGGACATCTTCGCCCGCAACGTGCCCGGCTCGACGGCCCTCCTGCAGCGGCGGACCGTGGCCGTCGCCGGCTGCGGCGGCCTCGGCTCGAACGTCGCGGTGGCGCTCGCGCGCGCCGGCGTGGGACACCTGATCCTGATCGACCACGACGTGGTGGCGCCCGACAACCTGAACCGCCAGCACTTCTTCCGCGACGACGTCGGCCGGCCCAAGGTCGCGGCGCTCGCCGACCACCTGCGCCGGATCCAGCCGGCGATCGGCCTCGACCTCCGGGAGCGCACGCTGCAGCCTGCAGACGTCGCCGCCCTCGGCGCGGCCGACCTCCTGGTCGAAGCCTTCGACCGCGCCGAGGCGAAGCGGTGGCTGCTCGAGGCCTGGTGCCGGGAGTTCCCCGAGCGATGGGTGATCGCGGCGAGCGGCCTGGCGGGGATCGGCCGCAGCGAGGAGATCCGGGTGCGGCGGTCGGGGCGGATCATCATGTGCGGCGATTTCGCATCGGATCAGACGGAAGGCCTGTGCGCCGCGCGGGTGCTGCTCGTGGCCGCGATGCAGGCCAACGTCGCGATCGAGTGCCTGGTGGAAGAGCCATGATCCTCGTCAACGACCGCGACCGGGTCCCCTGGCACGCGGGCATGACCGTGCAGGACCTGCTCGGCGCCATGAACTACACGTACGTGTTGATCACTGTCATGGTCGACGACGTCCTCGTGCCGCAGGAGGACTACCACCATCGCGAGATACCCGACGGGGCGCGGGTGACGGTGTTCCACCTGGCGCATGGGGGGTAGGCGTCGGCCCGATCGACCTCTGCAGCAGCCTGGACGAGTGGAACGTCATCGATGCCGGCGCGACGAGCCGGAGGTGGACTGGCCGGAGGCGACGGGTTGAACGACAAGCCGATCGAGAACCTGCCGATGATGCCGCAGCGGCCGGCGGCGCCCGCTGGCGCGCCGACGGTCTACATCGAGACCTACGGCTGCCAGATGAACGTGTACGACAGCGCGGCCATCGCCGCCCTGCTCGGGCGCGCCGGTCTCGCCCGGGGCGACGACCCGCTCACGGCGGACATCGTCCTCATCAACACCTGCTCGGTGCGCGACCACGCGGAGCACAAGGTGCTGAGCCGCGTCGGCGAGCTGCGTCGCGACCGCGAGGAGGCCGGCCGCCGTCCGGCGGTGATGGGCATCCTCGGCTGCATGGCCGAGCGCCTGGGCGAGGCGCTCACCGGCGAGCGGCAGCGCATCGACGTCGTGGTCGGCGTCGACCGTTACGAGTCGCTGCCCGGGATCCTCACCGCCGCGCTCGCCGGGTCGGGCGGTGCGGGGTCCGCCGTCGTCACCGGCCACCGGGACGACGCGCACTACGTGGCCCCGCCGCAACTCTACCCCCAGAACGGCAGCCACCTGGTGACGATCCACAAGGGCTGCGACTACCGGTGCACGTACTGCATCGTTCCCTACACGCGCGGCCCTCAGCGCGAGAAGGCGCCCGCGGCCATCCTCGATGAGGTGCGCGCCGTCGTCGCCGCCGGCGGCCAGGAGGTCACGTTGCTGGGGCAGAACGTGACCGCGTACCGCTGGCGGGGCGAGCTCGACTTCGCCGGCCTGCTGACGCAGGTCGCGCGCGTCGACGGCCTCGCGCGCATCCGCTTCCTCACCGGCCACCCTCGCGACATGCACGAGCGGCTCATGGACGTGATCGGTGCCGAGCCGAAGGTGTGCCCGGGCCTGCACGTTCCGGGGCAGTGCGGCAGCGACCGCGTGCTCGCGCGCATGAAGCGCCGCTACACGCGCGCCGAGTACCTGCACATGGTGGCCTACGCGCGGCGTGTGGTCCCCGACGTGACCATCAGCGGCGACATCATCGTCGGCTTTCCGGGCGAGACGGAGGAGGACTTCGCGCAGACCCTCTCGCTCGTCCGCGAGGTCGGCTACGACAACCTCTTCTGCTACACCTACAGCGAGCGCCCCGGCGCCCCTGCTGTACGCCTGGGTGACGATGTCCCCGCGGACACGAAGAAGCGCCGGCTGGCCGAGGTGATGGCGCTGCAGGACGAGGTCTGGCAGGCGATCGCCGCCGCCCAGGTCGGTCAGACCTGGAGCGCCGTGGCGGAGGAGCCTGCGCGCCGGACCGAGGGGGCGTGGCGCCTGCGCACCCTGAACAACCGCAAGATCCTCGCGCCGCTCGCCGCGGGCGTTCCCGGCCGGACCTACCGGGTGCGGGTGGACGGCTTCCGGAACACGTCCTTCTTCGGCACTGCGGTCTGATCGGCCGGTTCGCGCCGGCGGATATCGGCGGCGGGCGATTCTCCGTTGTCGACATCTGGCCGCGCGGCTCTCCGGCCCGTAACGTCAGGCATGTTCCCGCCGCCGACCAACGGCGAGCGATGCCTGCCGACCACTGCTCGCGCGGCGTCTGTCCCCGGGGGATCGTCATGAGTCGTACGCGGGGGAATTCCGTCATCGTTCCGTCCGGCATCCTGGTCCTGGTCGTCTGCGTCGCCATGGCCTGGCCTGGCTACGGTGCGCCGCGGACGGTCATCGAACGTCCGTCTACACTCACCGAGGATCTCGCGCGCCCCCAGGGCCGCACGGTCGGCGAGGGACTCAACCTGTCGGTGCTCGGCCGATGGGCCGAGGGCGCGAGCAACTCGATCCTGATCGCCGGCGACGTCGCCTACCACGCTCGCGGCGGGATCGTCGAGATCCTCGCGGTCGGCGGCGAGAAGCGCGTCCCGCCGAGCATCGGCCGGATCGAGCTGCCGAGCCTGGCCCGGAGCCTTGCCTATCGGGATGGACTGCTCTTCGTCGCCGGGTACCACGCCGGTCTGTGGATCGCCGACGTCGCCGATCCGACCGCGCCGCAGGTCATCGGCCACCTGGAGCTGGAGGGAATCGCGCGCGGGGTCACGTTGCGAGGCGACCACGCGTTCGTGGCTTGCGGAACGCCGGGATTCTTCGTCGTCGACGTCAGCGACCCGGCCCAGCCAGTGATCGCGACGACCGTGGATCCTGGAGGTTATGTCTACGACGTCGCCGCCGCCGGCGACTTGATGGCGGTCGGTTGCGAGAACCGGCTGCGAATCTATGACATCTCGTCACCGACGGCGCCCGTGCTCGTCGCGAGCGAGAGCGTGTCCGACAGCGTCGTCGACGTCGTGATCCGCGACCATCTGGTCTACCTGGCGGGATTCACTGCCGGTCTGATGATCTACGACCTCACGGACCCGTATCACCCGGTGCTCACCGGCACGTTCGATCCGTATCCCTGGGTGACCGGTATCGCCGTGAGCGGCGACCTGGCCTGCGCGACCGGCTCGCTGGTCGGATTCTACCTGGTCGACGTGAGCGATCCCGCCGATCCCGGCTTCGTTTCCTTCGTCGAGGATCTCTCCGGCGACCAGAACGGAGTCGACTTCGACGGTCGCCTGGTCTACCTGGCGAACGGAGGGACCGGCCTGGAAGTCTGGGATGCGGTCGATCCGGCGGTTCCGTTCCTCACCTACCGGATCGCGACGTTCGGCAACGTCCTGGGACTGGACGTCGACGGCAACGTCCTGGGCGCGGCATGCTCGTCGGCCGGTCTGCTGCTCGTGGACGTGACGGATCCAGGCCATCTCGTGGCCCTGGGCACGAGTCCGAGCCCCCTCCCGTCCTGGAGCGTGGCGATCGAGGGGAATCGAGCGATCGTCGCCCAGAACATGCACGGGTTTGCTCTCATCGACGTCACCGATCAGGCTGCGCCCCGGGAAGTCGGCCGTTACTTCGACGGGCCCGAGGCGCAGGCGATGCAGGCGCGTTGTCGGGGCGACATCGCCTATCTGGCCTACGGCAGCATGGGCGACGTCCAGACCATCGACATCCGCGACCTCGCCCACCCGGTGCCGCTCGGCCGCCTGGCGAACGGCGACCTTTCCTTCGATGTCGATCTCGGCGACGACGTCGCGTGCGTCGCGGATGGCTACGCCGGCTGCCTCGTGGTCGATATCGCCGAACCCGCCGATCCCAAGCCGATCGCCGTCGTCGAGACGCCGGGCGACGCGGCCGGCGTCTCGGTGAGCGGACACCACGCGTTCGTCGCCGACCGCGGCGGCGGCCTGCGCATCATCGACTTCGGCGACCAGGATGCCGTGGTCGAGATCAGCCACCTGCGGTTCGGCGTGCCGGTCGAGGCGGTCGCGGTCGAGGCGTCCTACGCCTACGTGTGCTGCGGGGCCTCCGGCGTACGGCTGGTCGACGTGAGTGATCCCGCCGCGCCGGTCGAGGTCGGTCATTTCCAGACGGGCTGTTCCGCCGCCGCCGTGCGCGTCCAGAGCGGGGTCGTCTACGTCGCCGATCGTGAGAACGGCTTCTGGATCCTGCGGAACGACCTCATTGGAACGCCGGTTGCGTTCCTGGGCTTCACGGCGACTCGCATCACCGGCGGCTGCCGCCTCGAGTGGGAGGTCGGGCCGGGCTTCGCCGCCGCCGATTTCGCGGTCTGGCGAGAGACGGCCGGCGGTTCTCGCGTCGCGGTCGGCGCGGTTCCGTTCGAGCCCTCGGGTCGGCACGAGTTCGTCGATGCGACCGCGCCGGCCAGCGGGCTGCGGTACTGGCTCGAGGTGCAGGGCCCGGGCGGCGAGTCCGACTGGTACGGCCCGGCACTCGCGCCGGCGGCGAGAGAGTCGGTCGCTCTCGCCTGCTCGCCGAATCCTCCCAATCCGGCGACGGTCTTCTCCTTCGCGCTGCCGGCGGACGGCCACGCGCGGCTCGAGATCGTCGATCTGCGCGGTCGCCGCGTGACCACGCTGCGGGACGGCTCGCTCGCGGCGGGTCCGCATGCCGTCGCGTGGGACGGTCGCGACGCGGCCGGTCGCGCGGTCGCCGCCGGGATCTACCTCGCGCGCCTGTCCGGCGAGAGCTTCGTCCGGTGGCTCAAGGTCGCGATCGTCCGGTGATCGGCAAGGCGCGGCGCAGCGAGTCCAGCGAGGACGGCGGTGCAATCGGCGTCGAACCGCGCTGGGACGGCCGCGTCGAGAGCCACGTTTCGGAGAACTCGTCAAGGAGATCGGGTTGCCGTAGGCAGCCCCGCCGGACCGGGAAGATCCGTGCTGTCGATCTTGAAAGAACGGGCGATGCTCACCGCGCCAACACGATCCGGGCGCCGCGCGTCACCTGTCCAGCCGTGACTCGGATCAGGTAGACGCCCCCCGGGACGTCGCGGCCGCGGTCGTCCCGTCCGTCCCAGATCACGTCGTTCGCGCCGGCGGCGAGCGCGCGCGGCGGCAGGCTGCGCACCCGGCGTCCAGCCACGTCGTAGACCGTCGCCTTGACCTCGACCGGGGCGGTCAGGTTCAGATGGAACCTCGCCTCGCCACGCGTCGGATTAGGGACGGCCAGGAGCCAGCCGGGCGCAGTCTCGTTCGAATCCGAACCTGGCGCGACCGGTGTCAACAAGCATTGCTGGAACGCGACCTGAAACCGCGCGTCAACCGATCCGACATAGACATGCTCGGCGTCGACCGCGACCTCGCCGCCTCGCCCGACACTGCCCACGAGCTGCGGTCGTGCGAGGTCCGCGATGTCGATCACCTCGAGCGCCTCGGCGCCTACATACGCCCAATCTCCAACCACCGTGACGCTCACCGCGGGCGCCGACGTCGCTACCAGCGAGATCTCCTGCGGCGACGTCGGGTCCGAGACGTCGAGGATGTGCAAGCCGAGAGCGTCGGTCACGAACACGACATCGTCCCGCACCGCGACGCCGGTGGCCGGAATCGCCGCGCTGCCCGTGATCCACGCGTGGCTCGGGACGGAGACGTCGATGATCTGGAAGCCGAAAAAGTCGGCGACATAAGCATGGTTGCCCGCCACGGCGACCGCGTACGCCGAGCCCGGAGTGTCGACGACGCCGACCACGTGCGGCGTGGACGGGTCCGTGATGTCGACGATATCCAGCCCGGCAGCACTGTCCGCGACGTAGGCATACCCACCGTCGACGGCGACACCGAATGCCCAGTCAGCGAGGAGCGCCGCACCGACCACCAGCGGCTGCAAGGGATCGGCGAGATCGATGACGTACAACCGACGCGGGCCGTAATCGGCCGTGACGTAAGCGTACTCGCCGGCGACAGCGGCGCCGAGCGACCAGAACAGGTCGACATGAGCGACGATCGCCGGGGCATGCGGATCGCTGACGTCGACGATTTCGACGCCCGAGACGCGGTCGGCGACGACGGCGTGCTTGCCCATCAGCGCCAGCCCGTACACGCTGTCCGGCATGCCGACACTGCCCAGGAGGGGCGCGTTCTCGCCACAACCGATCTCGATCACATGCAGCATCCAGTTCGAGCCGGCGGCGTAGACTCGATCGCCGTCGACCGCCACGCCCCAGAGCGGCCCCACGGCGACTGCGCCAACCAGCTGCGGTGAGTGTGGATCGGTAACGTCGACCACCTGGAGGCCGCTGTGGCGGTTCGCGATGAAGGCACGCTGGTTCGCGACGGCGACGCCCTCCGCCCACTCGCCGGTGATCACGGCGGCGACGATCTCCGGCTGGTCGGGATCGCTCACGTCGACCACCTCGAGGCCCGAGATCGTCCCGCCCGTCAGCCCCGCGTTCGCGACGTAGAGGTGGTCGGCAACGAGGGCGACGTCGCAGGCGAAGCCCATGGTCGGCAGGCTGGCGATCACCCGCGGAGATCCGGGATCCGCGACATCGATGACCGTGAGGCCGGCCTCGTAGGTCGCGACGAAGGCCACGCCACCAGCGACGACGACGTGGTGCGCTTCGCCCGCGAGCGCGATACGGCTGCGATAGACCGGGTTCGCGGGCTCCGCGACGTCGACGATCTGCAGGCCCAGGTGGGCGTTCGCGACGTAGGCGTACGGACCGGCGACCACCACTCCGTACGGCAAACCGCCGAGCGTCGCGGTGCCCAGGATCCGCGGCTCGCGCGGATCGGCGACGTCGACCACGATGAGTTCCCCGGCGTCCATCAGGGCGTAAGCGCTGGTTCCCACCACGGTCACGTCCGTGCACCCCGGGCACGGGACGGTCGCCACGACGTGGAGGTCTTGGGGATCGGTCACGTCCACGACCTGCAAGTCGCCCGAGGCGAGATACCCATAGCCGTTGGCGACGGTCACGCGCCAGGCCACACCGGTCCGCCCCATTCCGCCCGCCCAGTGCAGGTAGTCGCCATAGGGTAGGCAGTCCGCCGTAGCCGGATGCGCGAACATGCACATCACGGTCAAGATGGCGCCCACGGCAAATGCCGAGCGATTCATGACCGCCCCTTCCTCAGTTCTTCGGTGGGATGCAGGATCCGGCGGGACTCGCCGGCAGCCTGATGGTATCACCTTTTCGGTACGCGCGGGGGAGAATTCTCGCGGGGACGCCCGGCGGGCACGGCGCTGCAGGAAATGGAGTCGGCGCGGGGTCCGCCGCGGGGGGAGTTCGCGTTCGACCAGGCCGCCGGTCGGTACGCGTGGCCGGAGTTGGACCAGACGGCAGGGCTGGCGGGCGAGGGGGAGAGCCCGGGGGAAGGTGGTGCGATCGTCACATCCCCATCCCTTGCTCGACAACACGGAGGACTGTCTGGTCCCCGCACGGCGGGAACGCGGAACGCCGGCATGGGCGTGGGTAAATCTGTGGACCGTCGAGCCGGCTCCCGGTGATAGGATCGCGCGCAAGATCACCGACCAACACGTTCAACTCCTCTCCCACGAATCTTTCGATCGCGGAGGATATCATGCGCATTCCCACCATACTCCTGCTGGCACGCCTGTCGTGCCCCTTGCTCGCGGGAGATAGGTCATGAAAAGCGCGATCGCGGGACTCGTCTTCGGGTGCATCCTCGCCGCCGCCGCGGGCGCGCAGACCCTGGGCGTCGCGCTGCCGCCACGCGAGGTCCGGACCGCTGTCCCTCCGCCGGTCGATCCGGAGGTCGTGCGCCAGGGCGGCGACACCTGGGAGGAGGCCGTCCCCATTCCCGGCGTGCCGTACGTCACGACCGGGACCACCGTGGGCTACTCGACGAACTGCTGCTGGGACATGTGCCCTTACGAGGCCTGGGGACCGGCCGTCTTCTACAGCTTCACACCGGCCCAGGACATCGTCGTGCGCGTGGACCTCTGCGGCTCGGACTACGACACGGGGCTGTACGTCTACGACGAGGACCGGAACCTGGTGGCTTGCAACATCGACCACTACTTCGGCCCGCCGTGCGGGATGTACGTCTCCTGCATCGAACACGCCGTGCTGGCGGGCGGGGCGCTCTACTACATCGTCGTCACCGGCATGGGCGGGGACTCCGGGACCTATGTCTTCGCGCTGACGGAGTTCGTGGAGTGCGTCGTCGAACTGCCCGCCGGGGCGGTTCCCGAGAGCGAGCCACCGCTTGCCGACGGGTACCTCGACGCGTTCAACGGCGGCTGCAACAGCCCCGAGTTCGGCCTCCCGTTCCAGGCACTGGTCGGCGACCAGGCGGGCCGTCTGCTGTTCGCCGGCCGCAGCGGGTGGTACGGGTGGGAGTACCAGAGCAGGCGCGACACGGACTGGTTCACCGCCACCGTCGGCACGACCGGGATCATCGAGGCGACCCTGCTCGCCGAGCGCGACGGCTACCTGTTCGAGCTGTGGCCGCAGGATTGCGGCCAGGTCGACGTCGCCCAGCAGGGGATGTCCGAGCGCTGCGCGGCGACCGTCCTGCAGGTGACGGGCGAGCCAGGCGCGATCGTCTGGCTATGGGTCGGACCGACCACCATCGAACCGTCCGGATTCCCGCCGATCGACGAGTACGACTACCTGCTCACCCTCGACGGACTCGCCGCCGGACCGGTCGCGGTCGAGCGGAGGACGTGGAGCGCCGTGCGGGCCCTCTTCCGGTGAGGGGTCGGGCCGGCGCGAATTCCTCCTTGACCCTCCCCCAGGGGCAGACCCGACCATTCTCCCAGCAAGCTTGCCAGGACCCCGACCCGGGAGGGGTGCGTGTTCAAGATCGGTGAGTTCTCGAGGCTGGCGCAGGTGACGGTCAAGGCGCTGCGGCTCTACGACGAGCGTGGATTGCTCGTGCCCGCGCACGTGGACCGCTCCAGCGGCTACCGTTTCTACTCGGCCGACCAGCTGTCGCGGTTGCAGCGGGAGATCGCGGACGGTCGCGCGCGGCTCGGACGCGTCGAGGCTTACCTGGCGCAACTGGAAAGGGAGGGCGAGATGCCCCGGTACGACGTGACGATCAAGAGCGCCCCCGCGCTGCGGGTGGCGTCGCTGCGGGATACGGTCCCGCACTATCCCGACATCACGCGGCTTTTCGGCGAGCTGTGCGGCTTCCTCGGCGGCGCGCGCGTGCAGTTCACGGGGCCGCCGCTGGCGCTCTACCACGACGGCGAGTACCGCGAGCAGGACGTCGACATCGAGGTCGCCGCGCCGTTCGCCGGCGCGCTGCCCGCCCATCCGCGCGTGCGCGAACGCGAGCTGCCCGCCGAGGCGAGCCTCGCCTGCACTGTCCACCACGGTTGCTACGAGGAGCTCCGTCACGCCTACGCCGCCCTGCTCGGCTGGGTTGAGCGCAACGGCTACCGCATCACCGGACCGGACCGCGAGGTCTACCTGCGGGGACCGGAGCCCGGGCGCGACCCGGCGGATTACGTGACCGAGCTGCAGGTGCCCGTGGCGCGCGACTGACCCGGAGCGAAGGCGCCGGCGCACGCTCGATGTGCGCGTCGGCCCCGTCCAGCTGCTCCCCGAGCACGTGCTCGATGCAGACTCGACCTCGCGAACCCCGCGAGTTCGGGGCCGCGATCGGCGGCGGAGATGTGGTATGATCGCGTCGTGTCGATCGCGGGCGGGGGGGGCCGGGGGATGGTTGGATCGAACGTCCTATCCCCTGGTTGAATCCAGGTTGAGCGTGCGCGGCGCGGCGCCCGGCCGGCCGGCTGCCGCACCGTCCGACAGCCCGTGTCCTTCGCCCGATCCGGGAGGTCGACCATGGTCCGTTCCGTTCTCGCGTGTCTGGCCGCCGCGCTCGTCGCGCCGGCGGTCGCCGACACCATCGTCATCGGTCCCACCGGGCCGTACACTATCCAGCAGGCCATCGACCTGGCCGCGGACGGCGACGTCGTCGAACTGCTCGACGGCGTCTACGCCGGCTCTGGCAACCGCGACCTCGAGTTCCACGGCAAGGCCATCACCGTGCGGTCGCAGAGCGGCAATCCCGCGGCCTGCACCATCGACTGCCAGGGCTCCAACCAGGCGTACCACCGCGGGTTCATCTTCCTCGACGACGAGGGCCTCGACTCGATCGTCGAGGGCGTGACCGTCACCGGTGGCCACGCCGATGGCGACGGCGGCGGCATGGCCTGCCTGCTCGGTTATCCGACCGTGCGGAACTGCCGGTTCGTCGACAACTGGGCCTCGGGCGACGGCGGCGGCCTGAAGACCGGCGGTCCGACCGTGGTCGAGGACTGCTGGTTCGCGGGCAACGAGGCCATGGGCGGCGGCGGTGCGGCCACGACCGTGGCCTTCGACGTGACGGCTGTCTTCGCGCGCTGCACGTTCGTGGACAACGTCGCCCTGGGCTACGGCGGCGGGCACCGGACCTGAATGGCCGCCACGGCACTGGTCCAGTGCACCTTCTTCGCCAACGATGCCCAGTGGGGCGGCAACGTGGCGGCCGACTGCAGCGCCCACGTGACCGTCGATCGCTGCATCATCGCCGCCTGCACGGATGGGATCGGCCTCTTCGTCGGCGAGGCGCCTTACTGCACCGCTCAGCTGAGCTGCACCGACATCTGGGGCAACGCGGACGGCGACTGGACGGTCCCGTTCGCCGACCAGCTCGGCCAGGACGGCAACATCTGCGCCGATCCGCACTTCTGCGACGCGCCGGCGCGCGACTTCACCATCCTGGATGGCTCGCCGTGCGCGCCCGCGCACAGCGGCGGCTGCGGTCAGATCGGGGCCTGGCCTGTGGGCTGCTCCTGGCCGGTGCCGGTCGCGACGACCGCCGCCACGACCGCCGCGCTGGCGCCCAATGTCCCGAATCCCTTCAACCCGGCGACGACGCTGCGCTACACGTTGCCCGCGGCGGGCCCGGTCCGGCTGGCGATCTTCGGCCTGAATGGCGCCCTGGTGGCGGAGCTGGTCGACGGGCCGCAGCTCGCGGGCGCTCACGAGGTGATCTGGCGTGGGCGGGATCGAACCGGGCGGGCGCTGCCGTCGGGAACGTACGTGGCGGCCCTCGAGTTCGCCGGCGAGCGCTACGGGCGTCGCCTGGTCCTGCTTCGGTGAGAGCGGCGACGGGTCCGTGACCGCGCCGCGACCCGGCTCACCGGTTCAGCACGACCTTCCGGCTCACCCGCGTCCCCGCCGCTTCGACGGTCACCAGGTAGATCCCCGACGCCTGCGCGCGTCCCCGCGCGTCGGCGCCGTCCCAGGTCAGCGTGTGGCGGCCGGGCGCGACCACGCGGTCGCACAGCTCGGCCACGCGCCGGCCGTCGAGCGCGTACACGTCGACGCGGACGCGCTGCTCGCGCGCGACCGCGAAGGCGATCGAGACCGCGGGGTTGAACGGGTTGGGCCAGGGCTGCTCGAGGCGGACCTCGGCCGGCGGCGTCGCGGACGGCGTCCCTTCGACGCCCGTCGCGTGCGCGTGGCGCAGCACCCAGACGCCGTTGGCGTAGAGGAGTCCACCGGCCGCCTGCAGGCAGTGGGCCGCCCAGCCCGGGCGCGAGAACTCGGCGACGATGCGAGGCGCTGTCGGGTCGGCGACGTCGACGGCGAGCAGCCGCTCCGGGAAGGCCTGGTACAGGTACACGTGGCCGTCGCCCGCCGTGATCGAGAACGGCATCGCGTACATCGCGAGGAATCCGACCTCGCGCGGCTCCGCGGGGTCGGACACGTCGAGCACCACGAGGCCGCTCTCGCTGGCCGTACCGCGTCCCCAGTAGAAGACGAGGTCGCCGTCGATCGCGGGCCGGACCGCTTTCCAGGTCCGGTACCGGCCGACGACCGCGGGCGTGCCGGGCACGGTGTGATCCAGGACGTAGAGGCCGCCGAGATCGCCGTCGTAATCGGTGACCGCGTAGTACGCGTAGCGCTCGCCCATCACGAGACCGCTGCCGCCCGGCAGGTCGAGGCGGCCGAAGACGACCGGCGCCGCGGGATCGCTCACGTCCAGCACCTCGACGCCGGCGCCGCCCGTCGTGCAGCAGACGAGGTGGTCGCGGACCGCGATGTCGTCGACGCCCGCCTTGACGCCGTGGAAGGAGACCGCGCGCGGCTCGGCGGGATCGGCGACGTCGCAGATCCGCACGCCGCGGGCGCTGGCCACGCAGGCGAAGTCGCCGCAGAGGGCGATCCCGCGGGCGTCCGCGTCGAGCGCGAGATAGCCGAGGGGGGTCGGGGCGGTCGGATCGCTCACGTCGAGGACGCGCAACCCGCCGTTGTACTCGGCCACGTAGGCGAGGTCGCCGCGGACCTGCAGGCCGACGCCGGTGCCGCCCACCGGGCACGCGCCCACGACCTGGGGCTGCGCGGGGTCCGCGAGCGAGACGATCTGCACGCCCTCGCTGGCCGCTGCCACGTAGGCGAGGCCGCCGCGGCAGAGGACCTCGTAGGAGGCGCCCGGCGGATCGAGTTCGCCCACGATGGCGAGGTTGTCCGGCTTGGCCACGTTGATCACCTTGAGCCCCGTGTGCCGGCAGGACACCACCGCGTAGTCGCCGTGTAGGTCGACGTCGAGCGCCTCGTCGCCGACGTTCTGGTCGTCGCGGAACACCGGCAGATAGGGGTTCGACACGTCCCACACGCGCAGGCCGCCCTGCCGGGAGGCCGCGTAGAGGATCTGGTCGCGCACGGCGATCCCCTCGTAGCCGTAGTAGGCGCCCTCGGGGATGAACGTCTGCTGCGCCGGCGCGCCGGGATTCGCGAGGTCGTAGATGAAGATCCCGTTCCAGGTCGCGAGGAAGGCGCGGCCGCCGGCGATCGCGATGTCCTGCGGGAACTCCGCCGGGTCGAGCAGCAGGACCTGCGCGGGCGCGGCGGGGTCGCGCACGTCGATGACGAACAGACCCTCGTAGGTGTCGACGAGGTAGGCGAAGCCGGCGTACACGGCCACGGCCGCGGCCTTGGTGCCGACGTCCAGCGAGCCGAGCAAGACGGGCGCCGCGGGGTCGTGGACGTCGACGATCGCGAGGCCCCACCAGCCGTTGGCGACGTAGGCGATCCCGTCGGCGACCACCACGTCGTCGACGCTGGACGGCAGCTGGATGCGGCCGAGCGGCGCCGGCGCGCAGAGGTTCGCGACGTCGACGATCTCGAGGTGTGAGCCGTTGGCGTGGAAGGCTTGCAGGCCCGCGATGTCCAGACCGAGGCAGCTGCCCACCTCCCAGTAGCCGAGGACGGAGATGTCGTCAGCCAGCGCGCCCGTGGCGGCGAGCGGGCCGAGGACGACGAGGAACAGGACGCCTTGGATCGCGCGGGCGAGGCGCGTCGCGGTCATGATGGACCCTCCCGGTTCGAGTCATCCGCGCCGCCGGTCGCGCTGGTGAAGAGGCCGAGGGTGCGCAGCGGGTGACGTCTGGCCGCGGGTCGCGGATCATCCCCGTCCGATCATACCACGAAACGTCCGGCGCGCGCGACAGGATGTCTCGTCGACCGGCAGTTGGACGGCGCCCCGCCGCGCATGGTATCATTGACCGGCCGGATCGAATCGCATCCGCGAAGGGGGACTATCATGAGCCAGTTTCGCCTCGTCGCGATGGCGACCGCGCTCGTCGCGCTCGCCGTCACCGCCCACGCTCTCGTGTTCGACTGCCGGACCCTGCCCGAGGCGACGTTCGCCGAGGGCGCGTACCTCGCCGACGTGTCCGCCTGCGACGCGGCCATGACCGGCGACCTCGCGCTCCTCGCGAGCGCCGACCATGTCGAGATCCACGACGCGTCCGACCCCGCGGCGCCGGCACTGCTCGCCGTCTGGCAGCCGTCGGAAGGCACGATCGCGAGGGTGACCGCGGCCGGCGATCTCGCGGCGGTCGTGCTGACGGACGGCACGGTTTACGTGCTCGACCTCGCGGACCCCGCCGCGCCCGTCGCGGCGCCGGTCGGCGATCCGTTGCCGACGCCGGTCCGCCTGGTCGCCATGGCCGGCGACCGCCTTGCCGCCGTCACCGGCGATCGCACGCTGTACCTGCTGCAGCTCTCGGCCGGCGCCGCGCCCGCGGTCGTCTGGACGACGACGCTCGCGCAGACCGTGGCCGGCGTCGCCCTGACGCCGACGAACGCCTACGTGGTCGGCCAGTATCTCGGGCTCGTCACGCTCGACGCGGGCGACGACACGCCGGAGCCCACGCACGCGCTCGCGCCGCCGTCGGACAGCCAATGGTACGACGTGGCCGTGGTCGGCGAGTCCCTGCTGATCGAGGAGGAATACGTGCGGTGGATCGACACGGGGGGGGGCCTGGAACCGTTCCCGGAACGGCGCCTGCGCGCGTGCTCGATCGCCGATCCCGCGCTGCCCGTCCTGGGCGGCCTGACGCTCCTGCCGGCCTCCGACTATCCGGCGCTCTGCGCCTGCGGTCCGCTGGGCCTGGTGTGGAACGGCGCCAGCCTCGTGGCGGTCCGGCTGGAGGGCGGGACGCCGCCCGCCATCGAGGGGACGCTCAGCCGCACGCAGACGGTCACCGCGCTTGCGACCGGCCTTCGCGCCGCGGCGGCCGTCACGGCGGGCGGCTTCCGGCTGTACGCCGTGGCCAACCCGCGGACGCTCGCGCCGAGACGCTGGTTCCGCCGGGAGTTGATCTACGGCGGCTTCACGCGCCACGCCGGCGGGGACCGGTACGTGGTCGAGGGCCTCAGCTACCACTGGGGATTCAGCGGCTATCAGGGCTGGGCGGCCTCCCTGCAGGCCTACGACCTCGCCGACGACTCCGCGGTTACGATATTCTACGTGCAGAGCACGACGCACTACCTAGAGACGCCCGAGCCGCTCGTCGTGGCGGAGGGCTTCGGCCCCGGCGACGATCGCGTGTACTTCCGCTGGACCGATGGGACCATCTGGGTCAGCCCGATCGAGGGGTCCGCGTTGCGCACCGCGTTGCCCGCGAGCGGCGAGTTCGCGGCGTCGGGCGTCTGGGCGTTCGTCGCCACCGCCGACACACTGTTCCGGATCAATTGCTCGAACACGGCGGCGCCGTACGTGGCGAGCGCCCACCCGCTCGAGGCGCAGCCGACCTGCCTCTACTCCCCGTTCGGCTCGACCCTGATCGCGGGCAACGCGAGCGGTCGCGTGGACGCGTACTTCTGGGGCATGGGCATGGACCTCGAGACCTTCCAGGTCGACGGGCCGGTGCGCGCGCTGGCCGTGGACGCCGAGCTGATCCTGGTGGGCACCGACGACGCGGTCGAGGCGATCGACTACTTCGAGATCGTCTACCCCGACAAGGACCACGGCGACGTCCTGCACCTGCTGGACACGGAGCTGCCCGTCACGAGCCTCGTCGCCAACGGCGGGTACGTCTACGCTGCCCAGGGGCAACTCGGCGCGCGGATGGCGCTCGTGACCGGGGTCGGGACGCAGGTCCTGGACCTCGGCTACAGCGGCCCGCCGGTGGACGGCCTGTACGGGGTGTGGGGCGAATCCAGCGACTTCGGGTTGCTCGGAACGAGCCTGAATCTGGGCATCGCGATGGCGGCGCACTGCGCTCTCGGGGTTGGCGTACCGGATGTGCCGCCCGGACTCACAGTCTCGGTCGCCGCCGCGCCCAACCCCTTCAACCCGCGCACCACGGTGACCTTCACCCTCGCGCGGGCCCAGACGGCGCGGCTCGACCTCTTCGACCTGGGCGGTCGCCGGGTGCGGACGCTCGCCGAGGGGACCTTTGCGGCCGGTCGCCACGCGGTGACCTGGGACGGTCGCGACCAGGCGGGTCGCGGCTGCGCCACGGGCGTCTATCTCGCTCGGGTGCGCGGGGAAGCGGGGACGGCGCAGGTCAAGCTCACCCTGCTGCGCTGAGCCTGGCCGCAGGAACGGGGCGGCGCGGCGGCGGCGGCGCGGCCGCCGCCCGCCCGCCGCCGCCTGCTCGAGTCGGTCGCGGGACGAGCGCGCGCCGCGGTATGCGCGGGAATCTTCGGCGATCGACGGCGTTCCAGCGGATCGTGGGTCTCACCGGCAACCCCCATGCGAGGAGTCAGCGATGTGGACGAGACGGTTAGCGACGGCGGCGTTTGCCGCCGCGATGACGACCTTTCTCGCGGCGGCCGCCCTGGCGCACTGCGACACGACCAGCGGGCCGATCATTCCGGAAGCCAAGGCGGCCCTGGAGCGCGGCGACGTGACCCCGGTCCTGAAGTGGGTCCACAAGGACGACGAGGCGGCGATCACGGCGGCGTTCACGAACGCGCTCGCCGTCCGGTCCCAGGGACCCGAGGCGAAGGAGCTCGCCGACCAGTACTTCCTCGAGACGCTCATCCGTCTCCACCGGGCGGGCGAAGGCGCGCCGTACACGGGCATCAAGGACGAGCCGGCTGGACCGGTCGTCACGATGGCTGAGGACGCACTCGCGGCAGGCTCGGCGGACGAGCTGGTCGATCGCTTCAACCGCCACATGGCGATGGTCATCCGCGAGCGGTTCGCCGGGGTCGTGAACGCCGCGAAGGAGAAGGACGACAGCGTCGAGGCGGGCCGCGCGTACGTCGCGGCGTACGTCACCTACATGCACTACGTCGAGGGCCTCCACGACGCGATCGTGGCGACCGGGGCGCACCATGCCGAAGCCGGCGCCGGTGAGGCCGCGCATCAACACTGAGATCGCGACGTCATCGCCGGGGCGCGGACCATCGTTCGCGCCCCGGCCCTGAGCGGTGACGGCGCGGCGATGGACGTCATCCGCGACCGCAGGCAGGCGCAAGACTGACGGATTGCTCCCACTTGAAGGCAACCCGGAGGGCCAATTGATCGTATTCGATCATATTGGGCTCCCGCGTTTCCACCCCACGCGCGCGCTCGGAGCCGAGCTTCCGATCCTGAAGCAAGGAGTGAACCTCATGATGACGACATTGGTGGTTCCGTGCGCGTTGTCGTTGCTGCTCCTGGGGGCCGCGGACGCCTCCGGCGAGACGATCGAGGGGCTGCCTGTACACGTGCACCGGTTCGATTCGGGGGCGATCCGGGTCTGGGTGGGCGACCACATCTCCTCGACCGCCACGGTGGCGATCCCCACGTCCGCGGGGGTCATCGTCGTCGACACCACCGGCGAGCCGAAAACCGACCCCAAGCTGCGCCGGGTCATCGCCCGGGAACTGGGCCGGGACGACTTCGTCATGCTCATCAACACCCACGAGCACGGCGATCACACCGGCGGCAATGGGGTCTACGCCGACTGCGAGATCGTCGGCCACGAGCTGGTCGCGGCGGCCATGGCGCGGCAGGCCGAGGATGTCCCGCGCCGCTTGGAGTGGAGCAGGCGGGCGGTCGGCGAGCTGGAGACGCAGATCGCCGGGCTCG
The DNA here is from genome assembly GCA_022711765.1 of Candidatus Krumholzibacteriota bacterium. GTDB lineage: Bacteria > Krumholzibacteriota > Krumholzibacteriia > LZORAL124-64-63 > LZORAL124-64-63 > Glo-17. Next base: position 1,860,672 of record JAKLEB010000001.1, on the reverse strand, counting down.
CCGCGGACGCTCCCGAGCTGCCTCGCCTGCGCGAGGAGCTCGTCATCCAGCGGATGCACGCCGAATGGCTGGCGGACGCGCCCGTGGTGGCGCCGCCGACACGGACGTTCAACGACCGCCTCGACCTCGAGGTGGGCGACACGAGGCTCGAGCTGTTCTACATCGGCGGCATGCACACCTCCAGCGACATCGCCATCCTCGTGCCGAAGCACGAGTTGCTGCTGACCGGGGACACCATGGCCGACGTCTGGCTGACCGATACGCCCGGCTGCCTCGGCGCCTTCGCCGCCCACCCGGGAGTCCGCCACGACTTCCCGCTCCTGCTCGAGAACTGGAACCTGCTGCTCGCCAGGAAGGCCGACGTCGAGACGCTGCTGCCCGGCCACTGGAACGGTGAGCTGACCTGGGCAGGCTTCGAGGCGCGGGTCAGGTACATCGAGGCGCTCTGGGAGGGCGTCCAGCGGATGGCCGCCGCGGGGGCGACCGTGGACCAGGTCCAGCAGGAGTACGCGCTGCCGACGCGCTTCCCCGAGCTGGTGGGCAGCCCGGGCTGCGACCCGAATCTCAACCGCGGCACCATCCGCGAGATGTGGAGCGTGGTGACTGGGCAACAGTACGCGTCCGACGCTCTGAACGCGGCGATGCGAGACGAGGCCGCGTTCAGGGACGTGATCGCCCGCGTGCGGGCGAAGTCGCCGACCTACTACTACGACGAGCCATCGCTCAACATGATGGGCTACTGGCTGATCGAGATCCGCGAGTTCCCGAAGGCGGTCGAGGTCTTCCGGCTCAACGCCGATCTCTTCCCGGAGTCCTGGAACGCCCACGACAGCCTGGCGGAAGGCCTGCTCAGGGCCGGCGACCGCGCGGGCGCGATCGCCAGCTACGAGCGTTCGCTCGAGCTGAACCCGGAGAACGGCAACGGCCGGCAGATGCTCGAACAGATCCGCGACGGGGTGGAGAATCCCACGCCCCCCCGGCCGGGGCAGTCGTGACGGGCGCCGCCCGCGGACTCCTGCGGCCGTGCAGCGCAGGGGCGGCCCCCTTCCAGTAGGCGAGGGGTGCTTCCGGGCTCGTGCCTCGATCCTGTCGCTGCCGACCCTGCCTCCGGCCAGGTTGCGAATCCCGCGCCGCGATGCGTACGGTGTCGGGACCGATCGGCGGCGCCGCCGTCCGATCATCTCGGCCGCCAGCGGCCCGCGCGTCCTGCTATTGCAGCCTCGATCGAGGTTTTCACCATACCGATGGGGGGACAGCTCATGCTCGCTCGTTGTTCGGCTTCGGCGGTGCGCCGTCTCGCGCGCCGCTGCCTCGGGCCCGGCGTGACCGGGCTTGCCCTGCGCATCTTTGCGGCGTGCGCCGCGGCCGCGACCGTTCTTGTCCCGGCGATCGGTCTCGCGCTCGACCACGCCGGGACGATCGCGTCCGACGAGACATGGTTCGCCGCGGACAATCCCCACGTCGCGACCGGAACGGTGAGCGTCAATCCCGGCGTCACGCTCACGCTCGAGGACGGCGTCCAGGTGGTGTTCAACGGCGGCGTGCGTCTGTCGGTTTCGGGCGTTCTCGCGGCCGGCGGGACGCCCGGCGCCGGCATCACCTTCGACCGCGCCACGGAGGTCGCCTGGGACGGCGTCCGTTTCGTCGGCGCCGGCAGCGGCACGCTCGCCCACTGCACGATCTCGGGCGGCGGCTACGGCGTCTACACGAGCTCCAGCGGCGCCGTCGACCTCGTCGGTACGACCATCGAGGACTGCGGCTACGGCATCTACGCCGTCGCCGGCGCTGTGCGCCTGACCGGCGTCACCGTTGCCGACTGCGCCAGCCGCGGCTTCCAGGGCTTCGGCGTGGCGCCGACCCTGCTCGATGGCGCCACGGTGATCGAGAACAGCGGCCTCGGTCTCGACGTCCGCAACGTCGCCGGCCTGAGCCTCACCACGCCCCTCGCCGTTCGCGACAACGCCATCGGCGGGATCTTCCTGGATGATTGCGACACCCCGACGCTCGACAACCTCACCGTGACCGGCAACACCGGCGCGTTCGGCGCCCTGTACCTGCAAGACGTCGGCGACTTCACCCTGGGCGCGGGCAACGTCATCGGCGGCGGCGGACTCGCGAACAGCTGGGCGGTGACGATCACGGCCGGGTCCTATCCCGCCGCCGGTTCCGTGATCCCGGCCGCGGGCAACACCAACGACGGCATCCGGGTCAACGGCGGCTCGAGCAGCCGCAGCGGCGCCTGGCGCAAGTTCCCGGACGTGGACTACGTGGTGACCAACGCCACCAGCGTCGCGAGCGGCGGCAGCCTGACCATCGAGGACGGCGTCGACGTGCGTTTCAACGGCCAGAGCCTCGGCGTCGGCGGTACCCTCACGGCCGTCGGCACGCCGGGCGCCGGCATCACGTTCAGCCGCCTCGCCGGTCTTCCCTGGAACGGCTTGCGCTTCACCGGCGAAGGCAACGGCACGCTCGCGCATTGCCAGATCTCCGGCGCCGTCTCCGGCATCTGGGCCGGCTCGAGCGGCGTGGTCGACGCGTCCCACACGACGATCACGGACTGCAGCAACGGCGTGCAGGCCACGGGCCCCGGCAGCGCGTCGCTCACGCAGTGCGCCATCAGCGGCGTCAACGTAGGCGTCGACGCGCAGTCGACCGGCCTCGTCGCGCTCGACGGCACGACCATCGAGCACTGCGGCTACGGCGTCCAGGCCCTCGACGGCACCCTGAGCCTGATCAACAGCCGCATCGTCGACAACACGACCTACGGGCTGTATCTGGACGGTGCGATGCCGGACTTCGGCAGCGGCCTGGACGAGTGGAACGACATCTACGGCAACGGCGGCGGCCAACCCGGCCGGGACCTCCGCAACGGCGAGACCGACATCGACGCGCGCTACGTGCACTGGGGAACCATGAACTGGTTCGAGATCGAGCAGCGCATCTGGGACCTCATCGACGACCCCGGTCTCGGACGCGTCCATTACGTACCCTTCGCCAACGCCGACCACGACGGCGTCGTGGTCGCCGTCGAGGGACCGGACGAAGGGGCGAGCGTGCCGGCAAGCTACGGGCTGGCGCAGAACGCGCCGAACCCGTTCAATCCGCGCACGACCATCCGCTTCGATCTGCCGCAGGCGCAGGCGGTGCGGTTGCAGATCTACAACGTCGCGGGCGAGCTGGTCGCGACGCTGCTGCACGGGTTTCGACCGGCGGGGCGCCACGAGGTGGATTGGCTCGGCTGCGACGCGCGCGGGCGACCGGTCGCAGCGGGGCTCTATCTCTACCGGCTCGAGGCCGGCGAGTTCCGCGAGACGCGGTCGATGATGCTGGCGCGATGAACCGGGATTTCATCGGCCCATCGCATCATCCGGTTCGGCGAGGAGTGGCGTATCCGATCCGTGGCAACGCCGGTCAGATGAACCCGAACACCGGCGGGAAAGCGATCACCACGATCGCCGCCCACACGGCGTAGACCGGCAGGTAGTCCGTCTGCCAGCGCTCGAGGCGCGCGAACGTGCCCCGGCCACGCAGGAAGCGCAGGTAGAGCACGGCGGACCAGGCGAGGTTGACGAGCAGGATGATGTTCTCCCCCAGGGCCGCCACGCGGTTGGGAGTGAAACCGAACTCGGAGATGCGCGCAGCGATGGCCCAGAGCGCGATGACGTCGGCGAGCAGCGCACTCGCCAGCAAGACGACCTGCAGCACGTCGAAGAAGCCGGCGGGCGCGCGCGGGTCGCGGGCGGAGATGGAGTAGAGCATCAGGCCGAGCACGACCACCAGCAGCAGGTCGAAGCCGATGAGCACGTCGCGCTGGATATCGATGCCGCGGCCGGTCCAGAGCATGGTCGCCAGGAACACGATCAGCACGGCGGTGAAGAGGGGCGTGAACAGGCGCGTCAGCACGGGCGCCATGTTCTCGATCACACTCTGCTTGGCCTCCACCAGCCACGATGCGATCACCACTCCGCCCATGGCGCCGCACGGCACGAGCCACTGCACGAGGAACGGTTCCACGTCGATGCCGATGGCGCGGAAGATCATGGCCATGAACCCGGTGAGGACGCCACCGCCGAGGGCGATCAGCACGAAGTAGATGAACAGCTCGCCCGAGAACCGGATGAAGTCCATGCGGCCGTTCACCTCGCTCCAGCGGCCGCCGGCGTAGGCGATGCCGACGGCCAGCCAGAGCGCGATGGGCAGGTGCAGCGCCGTGAGCACCTCGAGGTGTCCGCCCCGCGTGAACGGGTAGACGTTGGCGAACACGCCCGCCACGACGAAGCCGGCCGCGAGCCAGCCGGCCGTCCGGCCCGCAAGCCGCCGCTTCCAGAGGAAATAGCCCGTCAGCAGCGGCAGCACGAAGAAGCCCAGGTTGCGGGCATAGAACCCGTCGTCCTCGCCCCAGCGCACGCCGAAGGCCGCCGGCAGCTTGATGAACAGGGCCGCGGCGACCGCGAGGCCGCAGGCGATCATGGCGTCGGTGGCGGCGCGGCCGCGCAACTCGCCCGCGGTCTCGGGACCGACGACCAGCTGCTTCCACAGACGATCGGAGTGTTCCCGCGCGAACTCCCGCGACAGGGCGTCGAGATCGCCCATGCGCTTGACGGCCACGAGGAACGCTTCGTCCTCCGCCAGACCGGCCTCGACGAGGCCCCCGATCTGGTCGCGCAGGTGATCCTCCAGCTCCGCCACGTCGACCGCGTGGATCGCCTGCCGGCGGCGGAGATAGCCTCGCCACTGGTCGATCTGGTCCTCGAGACTTGCCGCCGGCACGGGGTTCATCATCGGTCAGGCTCCCTGGGTCAGCAGGTTGGGAATGGCGGCGGGCAGCGCCGGCCAGAGACCGCGCAGCGTCGCATCGACCGCCTGCCATTGCTTGCGTTCCTCCGCGAGCTGCGTGCGGCCGCCCGCGGTGATCCGGTAGTACTTGCGGCGGCGGCCGGTCTCGGCGACCTCCCACCGCGCCTCGACGTGGCCCAGCCGTTCCAGACGGTGCAGCACGGGGTACAGCATGCCGTCCGTCCACTCCATGGACCCGCCCGACAGCTCGCGTACGCGCTTGATGATGGCGTAGCCGTAACTGTCGCCTTCGGCGAGGATCGCCAGGACGATGGGCGTGGACGAGGCCGCCATCAGGTCCTTGTTGATGTCCATGGATAACTCGCCTCGCGGGGAGTGCCGGGGTCCGGGGCGCCGATTACCTAGAACCACTATACATAGAATATCTATGTATGTCAACCGCGAATGCCGGAACCCTCGCCACCAGCTGTTGACGGACGACCGCGTGCCGACCCACGCCCGCGGCGATGGCGGTCTGTCGCTGGCTTGAGCCGCGCCGGATCTGGACCGCCCGGCGCCTGAGCGCCGGGCGGGGCCGAGGCCAGAGTCGTCCACGCGAGGTCGACCGGTTCGCCGGATCTCAGAGTGGCGACACGAACTGCGTGACGTGGAGGTTGCCGACTATCTGGCTGTCCGAGTCGAAATTGCCGCCCCCGATCGTGATCCCGAAGTCCTCTCCCGCGACCACGGTGAGGGTGTCCGTGCCCGTGCGGGTGAAGCTCCCGCCGCCGATTGCCGCGTGATCGACGGCGATGTCGGTCACGGGATCGACCCCGTCGCCCTGATTGGCGAAGAAGGTGAGCCCAGCGTAGGCCTGGAAGAAGGCATGGTAGCCGGTGTAGGTCCACTCGACGATCACGGTTCCCGATTTCGGGGCCGGGACCGTGAACGTTGCGGTGCGCCAGGAGACCCCGCCGCCCGGGTTCCCGAGGTTGACGTTGTATGAGAAATGAGCCTCTTCGTCCTGCGTGCCCGGCTCGACTCCCATGCTCGTCGTGCCGTCTTCGATCCCGGTGCTGCTCCAATTCACGAACTCGTAGCCGTTGGTGAACCCGGTGTTGACGGTCGGTTCGGGAGACGTGGGGTCGTCGTCGCCGCAGCCGCCGAGGCCGAAGGCGCCGAGCACGAAGAGCAAGCCGAGAAGTGATGCGGAGAGGCTTGGTGCCACCTTCAGAGATTGTCGGGCATAGATCGTGAACATGGGCGTGACCTCCTGGTCGTGGAAGGAACGCGGCCGGACCTGGGTCGCCGAGGCGAGTGAGGTCGCCCCGGGGATCGTGCGGTCCCGGTGACGTGAAGGTGCAGTCGACGCCGGATGGAGATGGGAGGCGGCGAGAGCGCGGCGCCGAAATCTGCAGTTCATTATCTTCTGAGGTCAGGTGCGAATCAACCCAGAACTCGAGCGCGGAGCCCAATCGGCGGTTCGCATTTCGATCCGTTTCTCCGGTCCCGCGGGAGCGAGCGCGGCACGATCGCCCAAGCCTGCGCCGGCAGTTGGTGGTGCCCGGCGCTACGGACGATTCATCAAACCGGCGGCCCGGCTGGGATCGCAGCAGCACTTGGCGCATGAGGGATCATGCGTCCGGCTGGCGCCCAGGGCGAGGCTGCAGACCGGACGGGGTCGTCGTCGCCAGGCCGCTAGTCGAACTCGAGGCCGTGCAGCCGGGCGACCAGCTCGATCTGACCGACGTGGTAGAAGGGGTGCGTGAGGCCGTGGTTCAGCAGGCACGCGCTCCGGGTCCAGCGCCGGTAATAGGCGAGCAGTTCGTCAGGTTTGGTGTGCGCCAGGCCCTCGTCGAAGAGCGTCGCGCGCACCTGCCCGGCGTCCAGCGGGTCGTCCAGGGTCGCGGGATCCAGTTGCAGGACGATCTCGCGCGTGCGCGCGCCCACCGCCGCGACGTAGCCGCGCAGCGCCGCCAGGTCGACCCGCCGGCAGAGATCGTCCACCTCGGCTGCGGTCATCCCGAAGCCGTTGCTGCGCCAGGGGAGGTTCAGGCGGCCGGCCCAGCCCCCTTCGTCGAGCACCTGCGGGCGGCGGGCGATGAAGCGGTTGAGGCTGGCGTCCTCGATCCGCGCCAGGTGCCACACGTTCCAGGCGATGGGATTGGCGCGCGGGTGGGCGCGGGCGCGCATCAACTCATCACTGACCGAGTCCCAGAGGCCGCCCAGCCAGAAGCCGTGGAGCTGGTCGTGCCGCTGCAGGAACGGCGTCGCGAAATCCATGATCTCATCCTCGCCGGGGTCGGGGCCACGCGATATCGCGCGGACCCAGGGTACGCCTCGCGGTCGACCGCGCGCAAGCGAACGGATCGGAACGCTGGTTCAGTGCGTGTCCAGCCCGTGCACCATCCGGATCGCGTGCTCGAGGGTCAGGAGGATCTCGCCCAGGTACTCCTCGACCGCGCGGACGCTGCCCGGCAGCGTGTAGACCAGGGTCTGGCCCATCAGCGCGGCCACCGAGCGGCTGAGCAGCGCGCCGGGATGCGCGGCGCTGAACTTGACGCGGATCACCTCCATCACGCCCGGCACCAGCCGATCCGCGAGGCCGAGGACCACGTCGGGCGTGACGTCGCGAGGGCCGAGGCCGGTGCCGCCGGTCGTCACGATGACGTCGTGCTGCGGGGCCGCGTCGAGGAGCAGCGCGCGCAGCCGGTCGGCGTCGTCGGGCAAGACGTCGCGCCGTACGTCGAGACGCCAGCGGGTGTCCGTGAAGTGCTCGCGCAGGCGCTTCTCGGCGCAGGGGCCGCTGAGGTCCTCGTAGTCGCCGCGGCTCGCGCGGTCGCTCAAGGTCACGACGAGGCAGCGCAGCCACCGTTCGACATGGACGATCGGCTCGTTCGGCCGCACCTCGCCGCCCGAGAGGACCCGGCAGAACAGCCCCTCCTTCGGCATGACACAGCGACCCACGGCCTGGAAGATCGCGCAGCCGTCGCCGTGGCAGCGCTTGCCGATCTGGGTGACCTCGAGCTCGACCGCGCCGATCGTGAAGCGATCGAGCAGCGAAGCGCCGGCGAGGTCGAGGCCGCGCGTCGTGAGGTTCTCGGCGAACTCGCCCGGCGCGAACGAGCGGCCGGCCGTCGCCGCGAAGCGCTCGATGCTCTCCTGGGCCAGCAGGCTCACCTGGCGGTGCCACGGGCCGGCGTGAGCGTCGCCGACCAGTCCGCGCGCGTCGATCAGCGCCCGCTCGACCGGCGTCTTGCTCGTCCCCGTGCGCTGGGACACGTTGACGGCGACCAAACGGCCCTCGGTCACGCGGGATCCTCCTTGCGCTTGTCCACCAGGACGATGTCGTGGATCGCCATCGCCTTGTCCGCGGCCTTGCACATGTCGTACACGGTCAACAGGGCGACCGTGACCGCGGTCAGCGCCTCCATCTCGACGCCGGTGGGACCGACACACGAGACCTTGCTGTCCACGCGGACGCCGTCGTCGTCGAGCCGCGCCACGACGCGGATGCAGTCGAGCTGCAGCGGGTGGCAGAGCGGGATCAGCGAGCTGGTCTGCTTGGCGGCCTGCACGCCGGCGATCTCGGCGACGGCGAGCACGTCGCCCTTGGCGGCCGCGTTCTCGGCGACGATCGCGCGGGTCGCCGCAGCCAGGCGGATGTGTCCTCGCGCGCGGGCGGTGCGGCGCTGGGGCGGCTTGCCGCCGACGTCGACCATGCGGGCGCGGCCCTCGTCGTCCAGGTGCGACAGGCGATTCATCTCAACCTCCGATGGCCTTCATGCAGGCCACGCTCCTGCTGCCGGCGGCGGGCTTGGCGGATACGGCCCGGCGCAGGGCGGCCTCGGCGCCGAGCGCGCGAACGTCGAACTCGAGGTCGTCGAAGAGGCACGGGCGCAGGCGGCCGTCGCAGGTCAGGCGCAGCCGGTTGCAGCGCCGGCAGTCGCCGCCCGCCCCCCCGATCACCTGATGGAATCGGCCGGTCGCCAGGTCCATGCGGCGCACGAAGCGGATCTCGCAGCCGACCTCGCGCGCGAACGCCGCGACGTCGCGCGCGTCCGGCTCCTCCGGCGAATCGGCGATCACGCAGTTGAGCTTGATCGGCCGCAGGCCGGCCTCCCGGGCCGCCGCGATGCCGGCCAGGACCTGCCGGACGTCGCCGCCGCGCGTGATCGCCGCGTAGCGCTTTGGGTCGGTGGCGTCGAGGCTGATGTTGACCCGCTGCAGGCCGGCCGCCGCGAGCGAGGCGGCCAGAGCCGGCAGGCGGATCCCGTTGGTCGTCATCGCCAGGTCCGCGATGCCCTCGATCTCGGCGAGCATCCGCACGAGGTCGACGATGCCCCGGCGCACGAGCGGCTCGCCTCCGGTCAGCCTCACCTTCGTGATGCCGCCGGCCACCGCCGCGCGCGTGAACGCGACGATCTCCTCGAACGTCAACAGGTCGTCGTGGCTGAGCGGCGGCACTCCCTCCGCCGGCATGCAGTAGACGCAGCGCAGGTTGCACTTGTCCGTCACGCTGATGCGCAGGTAGTCAATGCGTCGCTGAAAGCGGTCGAACACGGACCAGGGCTCCTTTGGCGAGGCTCTTCGTGCCGGCGGGCACGGCGATGATCCCGTCGGCCCGCCACAGGGCGTTGATGTGGCCAGAACCGTGATACTCCAGGGGCTGCGCGTCGCCGGCGTCGGTCAGCATCACCGGCAGCCAGCTCTCGCGATCGGCGTGGCGGCGGGACACGGGCCCGGCGAGCCGCGCCGTCACGACCGGCGGTTCCCGGTCGCACCCCATGAGCCGGCGCAGCAGCGGCTTCACGAGGAATTCGAACTGCAGGAAAGTCGACACGGGATTGCCCGGCAGGCCGAAGCACCAGACGTCCGGCCCGACCGCGAAGGTGGTGGGCCGGCCCGGCTTCACGGCGACCCGATCGAACCTGATCACGAGCCCGACGTCCTGCATCGCCTGCGGCACGAGGTCGAAGTCGCCCTCCGAGACGCCGCCCGACAGCAGGACGACGTCGTGTTCCGCCGCGGCCTGCCTCAGCGCGCGCGTGAGGTCCTCGCGGTCGTCGCGGACCGGGCCGTAGACGGCCGGCAGGACCCCGGCCGCGAGGGCCTGCGCCTCGAGCTGCGGGCCGTTGCTGTTGCGGATCTGGCCGGGCGCCGGCCGCGCGTCGACCGGCACCAGCTCGTCGCCGGTCGCGAGGATGGCGACGCGCGGCCGGCGCGCGACCGGCACCTGCGCGCAGCCGACGGTCGCGAGTACCGCGACGTGCTGCGGTCCGATCCGCGTGCCGCGCGGCAGGACCGTGCCGCCGCGGCGCGCGTCCTCGCCCTGCCGGCAGATGTTGTCGGACCTCGCCGCGACCCCGCTGCGCACCGTGCCGTCGGGCAGGACCTCGGCGTCCTCGAACTTGACGACGCAATCGGCGCCGCGCGGGATCGGGGCGCCGGTCATGATGCGGGCGCACTGGCGCGGCGCCAGCGCCGCGGTCGGGGTCGCGCCGGCGGCCACGGTCGCGACGACCACGAGAGGCCCCGGCAGGTCCGCGCGGCGGCAAGCGAAGCCGTCCATGGCGGACTTGTCGAACGGCGGCAGGTCGAGGTCCGCCCGCGCGTCGGCGGCGAGGACGCGGCCGAGGCAGGCGGAGAGCGGCACCCGCTCGTCCCCGAGGTACCGGGCCGAGCCCAGGACGATGGCCGTGGCCTGCTCGAACGTGATCATCTCGCCCATGTCATCCCCAGGGTCATGGCTGCAGGTCTTTGAAGGTCGCCGCGAACGCGCGCATCACCGAGCGCTCGACCCGGGCGCGGAAACGGCCGTAAGCGACGAGCCAGCGCCGGCCGTTCGCGGTCAGGCGCGTGTCGCCGCCGTCGCGGCCGCCGCGCCGCGTCTCGATCAGCTGGACGCCGAGCGCTTTCTCGGTCTTGCGCAGGTCGCCCCAGGCCTTGCGGTAGCTGACGCCCAGCTCCGCGGCCGCCGCGCGCAGGGATCCCGTGCGGTCGATCGCCGCCAGGAGCAGCCACCGGCCCTGGCCGAACGGCGTCGCGTCGCCCGCGGTCACGAGCCACAGGCGGACGTGCGGGCTGAGCCCGCCGCCCGCGGTCCGCGCGCCCCGCTTCACGCGAAGCAACCGAGCTGGCAGGCGGCGATCCGGACGCCGTTCTCGTTGCAGAGGCGGCCGATCGTCTCGAGCGGGACCGAGTACTCCTTCGCCAGGGCGAAGGCGTCCTCGCAACGCAGGGCGAGCTTGCCGTCCGGGCGCCGCTGGGAGCGGCCTTCGATCGCGTCGGCGAGCCTGGTCTCGGGATCCATGCGCGGCCTCCTTCGTTATGTATGACGGTGCATATCGAGAGGCAAATATGTGCAGCGGCGGCCGGAGACGTCAACCGCAGGCGGGCGGAAAGCGGCGGATCACGTGAACGGCCGTCGCCTTGAAGCTGGCGACGACCTCGCGGCCCGGCTGCAGGGCAAGATCCTCCGCGGACCGCACCGTGACGATCGCGGTGAGGAAGAAACCGCAGTCGATGTCCACCTTCAAGATCGGTCCGCGCGGCGCCAGGCGGACCACGGCGCCGCGGAAGCTGTTGCGCGCGCTGGTGTCTCGTCCCGGTTCCAGCGCCAGGGTCACGTTCTCCGGGCGCACCCCGAACAGGACGGTCTCGCCGGGCCGCGCCTCGCCCAGGGCCTGCACGTCGCGACCGGCGACAGTGACGGTGAGGACGCCGCGCACGCACGACGTGACGATGCCCTCCAGCACCGTCTCCATGCCCACGAAGGCGGCGACGAGCTCGTCCGCGGGGTGGTTGATCACCTCGGCCACGCGGCCCGACTGGACGATGCGGCCCTCGCGCAGCACGGCCATGGTGTCCGCCAGGCGCATCGCTTCGAGCTGATCGTGGGTCGCGAGCACCGCCGTCGTCCGGGTCTCCTGCAGCGTGCGCGCGAGGTCGTCGATGAGCGCCTCGCGCGTCGGCGCGTCCAGGGCCGAGAAGGGTTCGTCGAGGAAGAGGATCTCCGGCTTCAGGGCGAACGCCCGGGCGAGACTCGTGCGCTGGGCCTCGCCCCCCGAGAGCTTCCGGGCGGAGCGGTCCAGCAGGTGGGCGATGCCGAAGCGGCGCGCCACGTCCGCCAGCCGCGCGGCCCGGTCCGCGGCGCCCAGCCGGCGCAGCTTCAGCCCCGACTCGACGTTCGCCCGCACGGTCGTGTCGAAGAGCAGCGGCTCCTGGAAGACCAGGGTCACGCGCTTGCGGTAGGCCGCCCGCGCGCCGCGGGAATCCAGGGGCTCGCCCGCGAGCGCGACCACGCCGGACCGCGGTTCGAGGAGGCCGGCAAGGGTCTGCAGGAGCGTGGTCTTGCCGGAGCCGTTGGGGCCGACGAGGGCGAGCACGGAGCCGGCCCGCACGCCGAGGGCCGGGAGGGCGAGCACCGGAACGTTCCCCCGGTGCACGACGAGGTCCCGGACCGTGAGGATCTCCCCGCTCATCGCTGGCGGTTCCGCTGCTGGACGTGCGTGAGCAGAGCGTTCACCGCGAACGCCAGGAGGAGGAGGATGACGCTGAGGGCGATCGCGATGTCGAAGTTGCCCTTGCTGGTCTCCATGACCGTGGCCGTGGTGAGCACGCGCGTGTAGCCTTTGATGTTGCCGCCCACCATGATCGCGGCGCCGACCTCGGAGATGACGCCGCCGAACCCGGCCATCACCGCCGCCAGGAGAGGCAGGCGCGCCTCCCTGACGATCAGCCACAGCATCTGCGCGCGCGAGGCGCCCAGGGCGAGGATCTGCAGGCGGAGATCCGCCGGCAGCTGCTGCAGGGCGGCGAGGCTGACGCCCGCGATGATCGGGGTCGCGATGATCGCCTGAGCGACGACGATCGCCGTCGGGGTGTAGAGGAGCTCGAGGAACCCCAGGGGACCGTTGCGCCACAGGACGATCGTCACCACGAGGCCCACCACGACCGGCGGGAAGCCCATGCCCGTGTTGACGAGGGCGATCGCGAGGCGCCGGCCCGGGAACCGGTTCAGCGCCAGGAGGAGCGCCGCGCCGATGCCCGCCACCAGGCTGATGAACGTCGCGAGGAGCGAGACCCGGAGGGAGAGGATCGTGATGCCCAGCACCTCGCGATCGAGCGTGAGGAGCAGGTGCAGGGCCCGCTTGATGCCTTCCCAGATGAGGTCCATCGACTATTCTGGCTTGCCCGCGTCCGGGAAGAACAGGGGCGATCCGAACGTCTCCACCCCGAACGTCCCGATGATCGTCTGGACCTCCTCGGACACCATGAAGTCGGCGAACGCCTTCGCCGCGGCCGCGTTCGCCTTGGGAAACCGCTCGGCGTTCACCTCGATGACGTGGTAGATGTTCGCGAGGGCGGGGTCGCCCTCGCCCAGGATCTCCAGCCCCAGGGAGCTGCGCAGCGCGAGGTAGGTGCCGCGGTCGGCCAGCGTGTAGCCCTTCTTCTCGGCCGCCACGTTCAGGGTCTGGCCCATGCCCAGCCCCGTCTGCTGGTACCACGATTGGCCCTCGGCCTCGATCCCGGCGGCCTTCCAGAGGCGCTGTTCCTGGGCGTGCGTCCCGGAGTTGTCCCCGCGGCTCAAAAACAGCGCGCGACTGGCCGCGATCTTCACGAAGGCTTCGGCTGCCGACGGCGTCCCCCTGATCCGGGCCGGATCCGCGCCCGGTCCCACGATGATGAAGTCGTTGTGCATGACCAGGCGTCGCGCGAGGCCGAAGCCGTCGGCGACGAACGTCTCCTCGGCGGCGGGCGAGTGCACCAGCAGGACGTCCGCTTCGCCCCGTTGACCCATCGCCATGGCCTGGCCGGAGCCCACGGCGATCGTCTTGACGAAGCAGCCGGTCTTTTTCTCGAAGATCGGGATCAGCACGTCCAGCAAGCCGGAGTCCTGGGTGCTGGTCGTGGTGGCGAGGATGAGCGTGTTCTCCGCGGCTGCTGCCGGGGCGTGCGTTCCCAGGACGGCGCAGGTCGCGAGCGCGAGAACGACGGTGGCCAGGACGGCGTAGATTCGTCTCATCACGAGAGCCTCCTCGAGCCGCGATGGTGGGACGCTGCCGCAAATCGCGCGGCGCTCGGCTGCCAATACTAGCGGATCGAACGCCGCCGTGCCAGCCCGGCTCGAGGTCGAAGCGGGACCCGCCGCGTTCAGGGCATGATGCCGGGCACGATCCGCGCCACCTGCCGCAGCACGACCGGGATCACGAACGGCAAGAGACCGTCGAGCGCGCTCCAGCCGGCCATGTAGGTGGTCTGGCCCGGGATGCCGAAGAAGTTGTCGTGCTCCCAGGTTCCCAGCAGCAGGTGCTCGGCGACCTTGACCACGAAGCTGAAGACCGCGAACAGCGCGAACTGCTCCCAGCCGGCGCGCGTCCGGCAGCCGGCGTACAGGAACGTGAGCCCGACGCCGACCCACACCAGCGCGTGCAGGACGTTGTTCAGCCACGGCAGGAAGCTCATCGCGCCCGCGCGGAAGAGCAGCCAGTTGGCGATGAAGACGATCGGCCCCAGGGTCCAGATCAGGAACGCGCGCGTGCGCCGATAGCTGAGCTCCACCGTCTGGTTGCCGTAGCGCATGAGCACGAGCATCATCAGGTACACGACGAGGACCCACAGGTAGTGGACGATCGTGTTGCCCGGACCGAGGATCCGTTCCATGGCGTCTCCTTGCTAGCCGGCGCGGCCTGCCGCCTCGGCGACGAACCGCGCGCCGTAGCGGGCCAGGGACATGACCGTGATCTGCGGGTTCACGCCGACGCTCGAGGGGAACAGGCTCGCGTCCGCGACGAAGAGGTTCGCGTAGCCCTTGACGCGGAAGTCGGGATCGACGACGCCGCGGTCGCCGCGCGCGCTGATGGGGTTGCCGCCCTGCGGGTGTCCGGTGCCGATCGTGAGGTCGGCGTGGTCGCGGACCGAGGCCGGGAAGGTCTCCAGCTCCGCCGGCGTCGAGTAGCGGCGGAGGCGGAACGTGTGCGGCATCACCGGCCGGCAGCCCGCCTCGAGCAGGATCCTGCCGCCGAGCACGATGCCGTCGAGGAGCTTGCGCAGGTCGCCCGGGGTCGGCTCGTACTGGATCTCGCGGCCGGTGAGCCCGCCCGTCGTGGCGCGGCCGTTCGACTCCGAGCCCACGAGCACGCCGAGCGAGGCGATGCGGTCGTACTGGCGCATGTGTTCGAAGTGGTCCTCGAACCAGCCCGGCATGGTGAGCGCCTGCGCGACCGGTGGATTGTACCAGCTCTCGACGACGTAACCGCGCGACGGCTCCAGGTCAACGTAGTGGGAGATCTGCAGGCCCGCGTACGAGCGGATCGGCTGCGGGAAGATGCCCGAGACCGGCGCCCCGATGTTGAAGCACAGCTCGCGGCCGGCGCGCCGGGACTGGATCGACGAGCGCAGCAGGATGAGGCTCGAGCTCACGGCGCCCGCCGCGAGCGCGAACGTGCGCCCCTTGACCCGGATCGTCCGCCCGTCGGACAGCTCGCAGCGCGCCGCGGTGATGCGCTTGCCGGTGGCCTCGAGGCGGCCGACGTCGCAGCCGGCGAGGATCCGCAGCCGGCCGCGGCCCGCCTGCTGCGCGAGCGGCAACACGACGTCGAGCATGCTGAGCTTCTTGCCGTACGCGCAGCCGATGTTGCAGTAGCCGCAGCCGAGGCAGCCGGCGATGTTGGCCGCGACCGGACCGCTGCGGTTGGGCGACCCGGCGAGCCCGAGGCGCGCGATCGCCGCGTGGATCGGGTAGCCGCTCGGGTTCAGGTGCCGGTGATCCTGCTCGGTGACGTGGATGAGCTGCCAGACGGCGTCCTCGGCGGCGCGGTACTCCCGCTCGTCGATGCGGGCGTCGAGCTGATCGCGGTCGTTCCACCGCTCGAGAACGCGGTCGGGCAGCCGGAAGCTCACCGCGTTGTTCACGACCGTGGTGCCGCCGACGCAGCTGCCTTGCAGCACCTGGAAACGGAAGTCGCGCGAGAGCTGCAGGGCGCCGTCCGCGTACAGCTTGCCCAGCATGTCGACCTCGTCCTCGTTGAACTCCGAGGGGTCGTAGTGGGGACCGCGCTCGAGCATGAGGACGTCGAGACCGGCCCGGACCAGCTCGTGGGCGAGGATCGAGCCGCCGGCGCCGGTCCCGACGATGACGACGTCCGCGTCGAGCGTCTCCTGCCGGACGTCCGCCGGGCTCAAGGTCGCGAGCGGGCGGCGCGGCGGGGGCGGGTCCTGGGCGAGGCGCGCCGGGGTGTCCGGCCGCGAGAGGAACGGCGTGTAGCCGACGGACTCGAACGTGCGCGGGTCGTTGTAGTACCCGAGATAGGTGAGCTGGTTGGCGAGCCGCGACATGCCCTGGACCAGCGTGCGGAACCACGCGGGCAGCAGGCGGCGGTCGACGTCCTGGTAGAGGCAGCGGCGCACGAACGCGGCGCGCTCCTCGCGGTGCTGGTAGGAGAGGGGGGCGAGCCAGCTCAACAGGGGATAGAGCTCGAGTCCGGTGAGCGCGAGCTTGGTGAGCCACTTGCGCCGGGCGCGGAAGCTGCCGAGGTAGCGGTCGACGTTGCGGGCGATGTCCTCGGGCGTGATCCGCTCGTCGCGCCCCTCGACGACCACGTCGGCGAGCGCGCACAGCGAGCGGAATTCGAGCGGCGACAGGTAGTGCAGCTCGTAATGGGCGCGGTCGGCGGCCGTGAACGCGCCGATCAACAGCACGAGGATCACGCCGTCCAGGGCCATGGCGCCCCAGAGCGTCGCCGTCATCGACATCCCGAGGTGAGCCTGCCAGAGCGGCGCGGCGAGGTCGGCCCAGATCAGGCAGGCGACCATCGCGAGTTCGCTGACGGCGTGCGCCCAGATCAGGATGAGCACCAGCGCGCGAAACCGGCGGACGTCGCCCGAGGCGACGAACGCGAGCAGGCCGAGGGTCGCGATCTTGACGACCGAGTTCGTGACGAACGGCAACTGCAGCCAGGCCGGTCGCCAGCCGCCGACCAGCGCCGGCAGGAGATACGCGAAGATCGCGAGCGTGAACGCGATGGCGAGGATCCGGAGCAGCAGACGCAGGCGGCGCTCCTCGGGCAGGAGCGGACGGTCGATCGACTCAGGCATCGGGCGACTCCTCGTCGGGGGAGCGGAGAATGATCGCCTGCCGCGGCGCGCCGGCCTGGTCGTCCCAGATCAGGCTCCGGTGGCGATATTCGCCGTCGTCCTGCAGGTCGAGCTGCAGGAAGCTGTAGAAGACGCGGCCGGCGAGATCGGGACGCTCGCGGGACCAGAGCGGGATCCAGGTCCCGGTGTTCAGGTAGTATCCCTCGCGTTCCCCGAGCGGGAATGCGTGGACATCCTGGCGGTGCGTGTGGCCCATGACGCTGTACAGCCGCCGCCAGGGAGGCGAGACCGCGGACCACTCCGCGAGCTGCTTCCGCGCGGCGGCGGCGAGTTCGTCGAGCGGTCGGCGCGGCCTCAGGCTGCGCACGATCTCGAGCCCGGCGCCGATCAGGTAGGGCAAGAGCACGGGCGACAGCACGCCGAGGATGCCGCCGCTCACCGCGACCGACGGCCGGGCGAGCCAGGGCACGGCGCGCGCGACCGCCTGCCACGCCTCCGGCCGCCACACGAAGAACGCGATCAACAGCACGGTGAGCGGCGGCAGCACCAGGCCCGCCAGGATGCTCCACGTCGGGCCGTCGCCGAACCGCCGCATGGCGAGCGCGCGCTTCACGAACTTCCAGCCGCGGACGTAGAGCTTGACCACGTGGACCGGGCGCCGGCGGAGGATCGCGAGCAGCGCTTCGTCGACCGGCTTGAGGTTGTCGAGGAACGGGTTGATGCGCTCGAGCGCGTTGATGAGGTAGCGGTTGAGGAAGCTCCCGAGGGGATAGCGGAGCTGCGGGCGGTCGCGGCCGAGGACCGCCGGCCCGCGGACCGCCGTCATCGGCTCGTGCTCGTGGCCGTGCTCGATCATCAGGTTCGCGACGATGATCCGGTCGTCCACGAACGCGATGCGCCGCGCCGCCTCATCCGGGTCGGACAGGCCGTCGCAGATCCGTTGGCGCAGCGCGTGGCGCACGCGCGGCCAGTGCATCTCGAGGTCATGGTTGCCCTTGAGGACGAGCAGCCGGCCGCCGGCGCCAACCCATTCGCGCAGGGCCGCGAGGAATTCGGGGTGGCCGTCCAGGACACGGTCGAGCTTCCAGACGGCCTTGAACTCCTCGCTGCCCAGCCCGTAGCGCCGGTCCGAGCCGTCGACCGCGCGCCGCAGCGCGTCCGCGTCGAGCGCGACTCCCAGGCTCGCCAGGCGCCGCGACCACGCGTCGTAATCGCGGTCGCGCGGCGCGAGACCGAGGCGCACGAAGTCGAAGGTGTCGCCGTCGAGCACGAGCAGCGTGCCCGGCGCGCCCGGCGCCTCCTGCGCGAAGCGACGGAGCCAGTTGCTGAACGCCTCGCCGGCGAAAAAATTCTCGCTGTGGTCGTAGACGCCGTCGGCGCCGGGATGGCCGGGGCCGAGGTGGAGGTCGCTCGCGAGGAGGATGCGGCGCGGCGGGCGGCTCTGGAGCGCCTGCAGCAGCGTCTCGTCGTCCGGCGCCCAGGCATCCAGCGAGGTCACGTCCCGAGAAGCGCTCATCACGACCCGCCTGCTGAATTCGACATCCAGTCTCTGACCGAGCGATCACGCGCGCACTGCGCCCGCCGACACGTTCGCCGATCCCGGAAGTTGCGACTGCAGGCTGCGCTCACGGCGAAGAAGATCTCGACGCGTTTTCACTGGCGTCGGGGGACATGGTACTCGGCGGCGAGAGAAAGACAAGTATATTAGTCTTGGATACGAGCAAACGGGCGTTGGGGATTCTGAATTTTCTTGTTCGACGGCGACCGCCGGAATCGACTAACGCCCTCGGTAATCTCCTCGGAGGCCCCCCACATGAAGATCGGTATCCTCGGATCCGGTGACGTCGCCCGCGCCCTCGCCGGCGGTTTCCACAAGTATGGCCACTCGGTCAAGTTCGGCACGCGCGAGTCCGCGAAGCTGGCGGGCTGGGTCGATGAGCACGCGGGCGCGACGGCTGGCTCCTTCGCCGAGGCCGCCCAGTTCGGCGAGGTCGTCGTTCTCTCGGTCAAGGGCACGGCGGCGGCCGACGTCCTGCACCTGGCCGGCGCCGCGAACCTCGCCGGCAAGACGGTCGTCGATACCACGAATCCGATCGCCGACGCGCCGCCCGAGGACGGGGTGCTGAAGTTCTTCACGACCCTGGAGGACTCGCTGCTCGAGCGGTTGCAGCGCGAGTTTCCGCAGGCGCGACTCGTGAAGGCGTTCAGCAGCGTGGGCAATGCGTTCATGGTGGACCCGCATTTCGCGGGCGGCAAACCGACCATGTTCATCTGCGGCGACGACGCGGACGCGAAGCTCGTGGTGACCCGCATCCTCGACCAGTTCGGCTGGGAGGCTGCCGACATGGGTCGCGCCGTGGCCGCGCGGGCCATCGAGCCTCTGTGCATGCTCTGGTGCATCCCGGGCTTCCTGCGCAACGAGTGGGCGCACGCGTTCAAGCTGCTCAAGTGACGCCGTGAAGATACCGCGGCTACGGAGGTCGATCGATGCGTTCGAGCCGATTCGTGAGTTCCCTGGTCGTGCTGGCGTGCTGGTTACCCGCCGTCGTCGTCGCCGCGACAGTCTTCGAGGGCGATCTCGACGGCCCCGCCATGGGCACCGACTCGCCGGCCACCGGGTTCGCGCGGTTGGTGCTCGACGACGCGCAGGCGCAGGTCGCGTACGAGATCACCTACGCTGGGCTGGTCGGCGTCGAGATCCTGGCGCACATCCACAACGCGCCCCCGGGGGAACTCGGACGCATCGTCCACGACCTGCCGCTTGGCACGCCGAAGATCGGGACCTGGGACATCCCGGCCGTGCTCGTCGGGCAGCTGGTCGCCGGCAACCTCTACGTGACCATTCACAGCGACGAGTATCCGGGCGGCGAGATCGGCGGCTGGGTCGCGGCGACGTCGTCACCCACAGCGGCGGCGAGCTGGTCGGCGATCAGGACAATTTTTCGATGAATTGCCCGCCGTTGCTTCTGCTGGCGATGGCTGATAGCCATCCCCCCTTGGGGTACGCTCCGACGGGCTCCTCGCCCGGTCGTCGTTTCCGTACGGATCCGGCGACCGGGTCGATTGCTTTATACCCCGCTGCTGATATCCAGACAGGAACGCATGGAGTCGCGCGATGGACCTGCTGATCCAGTTGAACGCCGTCGTGACGCGGAACATCCGAGCCATCGAGATGACCGGCGTGCTGATGAGGATCTTCAGTTTCTCTTTGGTCAGCTGGCTCGGTCCCCAGAGTCCCTTCCTCTTCGTCTGGACATTCAACACCATCGACGCGGTCCTGCTCTCGTGGTGCGCGATCATCAAGCAGGACCGGGCGTATACGCTCCTGAACGTCTTCTGGGTGGGGGTGGGCATCGTCGGCATGTTCAGGGCCACGGGATTCATGCACTCCTGAGCACGACAACCCAGTCGCTGCGTGCAGGGCGAGACAGGGCGGCGGCGAACGTGTATCGTGTCGGCCAGTCCGACCTCTCCCACGAAAGGATCGACCGTGCCCTGGACGTGCCGACTGCCCGTGCGCCTGCGCCACTCCGACGCCGCCGGCGTGATCTTCTACCCGCGCCTCTTCGAGCTCGCCCAGGACGCCTACGAGGCCCTGATCGACCACCTCGGCGCGCCGCTAGGTCCCCGGCTCGAAGGCGGCGGACCGCTTCTGCCGATCGCGCACTGCGAGGCGGACTATCTCGCGCCGATCCGCGTCGGGATGACCCTGGCGATCGAGATCTCGGTGGTGCGCGAGGGCAAGACGTCGTTCACGCTCGGCTACGTGTTCCGCAGCGAGGACGGCGCCGAGGTCGCGCGGGCGCAGACGGTCCACGTCGCGGTGGAGAAGATGGGCGGCCGGCCGGTGCCGCTGCCGTTCGGGGTCAGGCGGAACATTGCGACGCTCACGGGGAGTTGACGGAAGGCCGGCCGGCGAGGCGTGGGCCCCGGGGCCGGCGCCGGTCGACACCGGTCAGCGTCGCTCGCCGGACAGCCTCGCCGCGAGCGCGCGCAGCGCGGACCGATCGGCCTTCAGCCCCGGGCCGCCCGGCAGCTCCCAGACCGCGACCGGCAGCTTCCACCCCGCGATCCGCCCGGCCAGCTCCTCGCGTACGGTCGCGGCCGATCGCGCGCACCCCGCCGCCCACCGCACGAACGCGACCGGCCGCTGGCCGTACTCCGCGTCCTCGACGGGCACCACGATCACGTCCTCGACGCCCTCGAGCTCGCTCAGCGCCGCCTCGAGCTCCTCGCTCCCGAGCTTCTCGCCGCCGGAGATCATGACGTTGTCACGCCGGCCGGCGACGTACAGCTCGTCGCCGTCGAGCCGGCCGAGGTCGCCCGTCGAAAGCCGGCCGTCCACGAGGTCGAGCGGCGAGGCGACTCCGTCGTCACCGGCGATCGCGGCGCAGAGCGACGGACCGCCGACCTGGATGCCACCGCTTGCGTCGACCGTGACCGCGTCCGGCCAGAGCGCGCGCCCCGCGTAGTCCGCGCGGCAGAGCGACGCCGGCTCCTCGTCGAGCGCGCTCGTCGCGACCGCCGCGGCGGTCTCGCTCAATCCGTACGAAACGACCAGCGGCAGGCCCACGGCGAGCGACTCGCGGCGGAGCGCCTTCGCAAGCGGGCCGCCGCCGAGCAGCAGGCATTGCAGCGGGTGCAGCTCGCTCGCGTGCCCGCCGGCGAGCAGCCGGCGCAGCTGCGTCGCGACCAGCGAGCGGTGCGTTTCGCCCGGCAGCGTCACGCCGTCGCCTGCCGCGAGCGCGCCGCCGCCCGCGAGCGCGCGGAAGATGAGCGACACGCCGCCGACGTGGTCGAGCGGCAATGACACGCGCCACCGCGCGCCGGGGCCGAACGCGAGCCGCTGGGCGACGGCCGTCGCCCCGGCGATCAGCGACGCCGTCGTGTGGACGATCCAGCGCGGTCGGCCGAGCGACCCCGAACTGCGCACCCAGAGCGCGCCGGGCCAGCGCACGGCGGCGAACGCTGCCGGTCCCTCGGGCCACGACCGACGTGCGCCAGCGTCCGCGACGAGCTTGTCCTGGATCGTCGCTGGCTCGCGCAGCGGGAGAAGCAGCACCGACAACTCCGCCCGCAGCGCCGCAAGCACGAGCACGACGGTGTCGAGGCAGGCGTGCGGTTCGACCGCGAGACGGTCGCCGGCCTGCCACCCGGCCGCGCGCACCCGTGAAGCGAAGTCGTCGACGAGCCCGGCCAGCTCGCCGCGCGTCACCGTGCGAGTCGCCTCGATCCAGAACGGATCGCCGGGACGTTCCGCGAGCGACGCGAGCCAGCGGTCAGGACGCGGCTTCATCGAACTCCGTCCAGGATTCGACGAGCGCCGTGCCCAGCCACCGCGCCGTGCCGAGTCCGGGCGCCGGTCGACCCGGCGCGCAGCGGGCGAGCACGCCGAGCAGCGTGAGCCCACGCGGGCCCTCGAAGCTCGAGCTGACCACGCAGACCGGCCGGCCGGGCGCTGCCGCCGCTCGCCGGAACGCCTCGAGCGTGCCGTGGACGCCGAACAACGCCGGCTTGAGTACCCACGCCACGACGCCATCCGCGATCGCGAAGTCGGCGCCGTCCGGCTCTCGCAGCGTCTCGTCGAGCGCGACCGCGAGCCCGCTGCGCGTCGCGAACGCAGGCAGCTCGCGCGGGTCGCGCAGCGGTTCCTCGATCCAGCGGGGATGCAGATCGCGCACCGCGTCCGCGAACGCGAGCGCCTCGTCGAGCGTGAACGCGCGGTTGGCGTCGAGCCGGAGCTCCGCCGCATCGCCGAGCGCGTGCCGCAGCTCGCGCAGCCTGGCGACCTCGCGCTGCCGGTCATCCCGGCCGACCTTCGCCTTGAGGCAGCCACGGCCGGCGAGCTCGGCGGTGATGTCCGCGACCGTCCCATCGGACAGGAAGCACGCCGGCGACACGTCGCCGACCGGAAGGCCGAGCAACGCCGCCGGCTCGCCGCCGGCCGCGAGCAGGTCGAGCGTCGCTCCCTCGAGCCCGCAGCGCAGGCTCGGCGGCAGCGCGCGCCAGGCCTCGAGTGCGGCGAGCGAGGACAGGAGGTCAGGGTAGCCGGTGGGGCCCGCGGCGATGGCGTCCGCGAGCAGCCGTCGCGCCGCCGGCAGCAGTGCGGGCAGGCTGTCCACGTGCTCGACGTGGAGCCCCGGTAGGGGCGCCGCCTCGCCGCCGCCGGTCCGGCCCCGCGCGTCCTCGAGCCGCAGCTCCAGGACGACCCGCTCGGTCACCTCGCGACCACCGACTTGAAGCGGCAGCTCGACCGGCCACCGCACGATCCGCCACGCGAGCTTCATGGCCGCCTCGGGAACTTGCCGAAGTCCGGTCGCCGCTTCTCGACGAACGCGTCGCGACCCTCCTGCCCCTCGGCGGTCATGTAATAGAGCAGGGTGGCGTTGCCGGCGAGTTCCTGCAGGCCGACCTGGCCGTCGCAGTCCGCGTTGAGCGCCGACTTGAGGCAGCGCAGCGCGAGCGGCGAGTGGGCGAGCATCTCGCGGCACCACTGGACGGTCTCGGCCTCGAGCTGCGCGAGCGGCACGACCGCGTTCACGAGGCCCATCGCGAGCGCCTGCGCGGCGTCGTACTGGCGGCAGAGGAACCAGATCTCGCGAGCCTTCTTCTGGCCGACCACGCGCGCGAGGTAGCTCGAGCCGAAGCCGCCGTCGAAGCTGCCGACCTTCGGGCCCGTCTGGCCGAAGCGCGCGTTGTCGGCGGCGATCGTGAGGTCGCAGACGAGATGCAGCACGTGGCCGCCGCCGATCGCGTAGCCGGCGACCATCGCCACGACCGGCTTCGGGCACGCGCGTATCTCGCGCTGCAGGTCGAGGACGTTGAGGCGGTGGACGCCCGCCTCGTCGACGTAGCCCGCGTCGCCGCGGATCCTCTGGTCGCCGCCGCTGCAGAACGCCTGGTCGCCCTCGCCGGTCAGGATCACGACGCCGATCGCGGGGTCCTCGCGCGCTAGGTCGAGCGCCCGGCGCAGCTCCTGCACGGTGAGCGGCCGGAACGCGTTGCGGACCTCGGGCCGGCAGATCGTGATCTTGGCGATGCTCGCGGCTTCGCTTCCCGCGACGCCGGTCTCGTAGCGGATGTCGGTGAACGCGGCGGCGGCTTGCCAGCGGATGTCGCTCATGTCGAGGGGCCTTTCGGTTGGACCGTGCTCTCGAGGAAGACGCACCAGAGGTCGGCGCAGCGCTCGGGGGCCTCGAGCAACAAGCTATGGCCGGCGTCGGAGACCGCGACGAACCGACCGCGCGGGACAACGACCGCGGTCTCGGCGCCGATTCCCAGGTACCGGTGATCGCGGTCGCCGGCGAGGACGAGCGCAGGCACGTCGAGGCTCGCGAGCCGCGACCTCAGGTCGGGCATCGCGCCCTGGCTCGCCGTGCGCAGCGCGGCGGCGAGTGACGCCGCCTCGCCGAGCGAGCGGCGCGCGATCAGGCGCTCGCGGCCCACGGTCTCGACGGCCGGCGCGAACAGCGCCTGCGCGTACCAGCCGCGCAGGAACTCGGCGAGGCCGTCGCGCTCGAGCGTGTCGGCGAGCCTGCGGTCGGCGGCGAGGCGCGCGCTGCGCTCGGCGGGATCGGCGAGCCCCGGCGACGCGGCGAACGCCGCGAGCGAGGCCACGCGGCCGCTGCCGCGCTCGGCGGCCGCGGCGGCCAGCGCGAGGCGCCCGCCCAGCGAGTAACCCACGAGGTGGACCGGCCCCGTCCGCGCCGCCAGGCGCGCGCGCACCCACGCGACCCAGCCGTCGAAATCGGCCGGCACCGGCGCGGGCGCGACGCCGTGGCCAGGCAGGTCGGCGCGATCGAACTCGAGCTGCGACAGGCGGTAGTTCGCGCGGGCCTGGAAGGCGTTCCAGTCGTCGCGGTCGCCCAGAAAACCGTGCAGCGCCAGGACGTTCATCGGCGGACCTCGCGGTCGAGATCGGCGAGCAGGCGCGCGTGGCCGGCGGGGTCGACGACCGCTTCGACCAGGCGCGGCGCCGGCGCGGCGAGGAAGAGGTCGAGCGCGCGAGAGAACGCCGCGCGGTCGCCGACCCGTTGCGAAGTCACGCCGAGCGCCGCGGCCGCGGCGGCGAGGTCGATCTGCTGGTCGGCGACGAGCCACGGTTCGAGCAGCCGCGGGTGGCGGCCGCCCGGCAGCTGGCGGAAGATCGCGCCGCCGCGGTTCTGGATCGCGACCACGCAGAGCGGCGCCCGCTCGCGAGCCACCAGCGCGAGGCTGCCGAGGTCGTGGAGGACCGTGAGGTCGCCGAGCAGCGCGACCAGGGGACGGCCCGATCCTCGCGCGATGCCGACCGCCTGCGCGACGAGCCCCTCGATGCCGCTCGTGCCGCGGCTCGTGAAGGTGACGGCGCCGGGGCCGGACGGGTCGGCGATCGTGTCGAGGTGGCGCACGGCGAGGCTGTTGCCCGTGAACAGGCCGCAAGCGGCGGGCAGCCGGCGGCCCAGCTCGCGACCGACCCAGGCCTCGGCGAACTCGCCGGACTCGTCGATGCGCCGGGCGAGGCGGGTCCGCCAGGCGGCGTCGCGGTCGAGCAGGTCGGACCGCCAGGCAGGATCGGGGCCGGCCGCCAGCGGCACGCCGGCGAGCGCGGTCTCGAGCTCGGCGGCGGTCACCCCGAGGCGCTCGCCGCCCTGGCGCCAGGGATCTTGCCGCTCGGGGTGGTCGTCGACGAGCCAGCGGCGCGCGTGAGACAGCTGCTTGCCCACGCGCAGCGAGACCGGACGGCGGCCGAGCTGAAGGACGAGGTCGGCGCGCGCGAGCTCGTCCGCGTAGAACTCGGCATGGGCGAGCCGGTGCGGCTGGGCGGGCGCGAGGCGCAGTCCCGAACCCGCGTCGGCGAGCCAGGGAGCGCCGCTCTGCGCGGCAATCGCGAGCGCCGCGCGGCGGTCGGCGGCGCGCTCGAGCCCCGCGACCCACACGATCGGCCGGCGCGCGCGGCCCAGTTCGTCGCGCAGCCGGGCGAGCGCTGCGGCCGGCACGCCGCGCAGGCCGCCGACGCGGGTCGCGTAGGGCGCGCTGTCGTTCGCCCAGTCGGCGACCGCGTCGGTCCAGCCCTCGCCGAGCGGCGCGGGATCCGGCGCGAGCGGTTCGCGCAGGGCGAGGTTGATCTGGATCGGTCCCTGCGGCGCGGTCAGCGCCGCGGAGGCCGCCTCCGCGACCGCCGCGAGCACAGTGCGCGGCGAGGCGCCGCCCTCGTGGCAGGCGAGGTCGTGCTGGGCGACGACGAAGGGACGGACCGGCGAGAGCTGGTCGAGGGTCTGGTTCGCGCCGACCTGGTGCAGCTCGGCGGGCCGGTCCGCGGAGAGGAGCACGAGCGGCAGCGCCATCGCGCGCGCCTCGGCCAGGGCCGGGATCACGAGGAGGGGCGCCGTGCCCGACGTCGTCACGACCGCGGCGAGAGCGGGCGCGGCGCCCTCGGCCGCGCGGCCGCGCAGCCAGCCGAGGGCGAGATGGCCCGCGGCGCGCTCGTCGACCGCGATGCGACAATCGAGGTCCGGGCGGGCGGCGACCGCCGCGAGCAGCGGCTGGTTGCGCGCGCCGGGGCAGGCGACGACGAGGCCGAGCCCGTGCCGCCGCAGCTCCTCGACGACGAGCGCCGCCAGGAAGCGGCCGGGATTGAGGGCGGCGTCGCGATCGAAGATCATGACTCTCCCTCGCCGCCGGGGGTGGCGAGGCCGAGCCGCCGGCAGATCGCGGCGAGCTTGGTCCCGGTCTCCGCCCATTCCTGGACGGGGTCGCTGCCGCGCACGAGGCCGGCGCCGGCGTAGGCGGCGACGTCGGTTCCGCTCACGAGCACGCCGCGGATCGCGACGTGCGCCTCTGCGCGCGAGCGCTGGATCCGGCCGACCACGCCGCCGTAGAGTCCGCGGTCGAACGACTCCACGTTGCGCAGCCAGCGCCGCAGTTCGGCGCGCGGGGCGCCGCAGAGCGCCGGCGTCGGGTGCAGCGCGTCGAGCCAGCAGCGGTCCGGCAGCGCGGGGTCGACCGCCGTCTCGAGCGACCGGCCCAGGTGCTGCAGCGACGGCAGCCGCACGAGTTCGAGGGCGCCCACGACCGGCTCGCGGCCCGACAGGCGCGCGAGCTGCCGGCGCAGCCAGTCGGCGACGGCGGCCTGCTCGCGGCCGTCCTTGTCGCACGCGAGCAGCTCGCGGCCCAGAGCCGCGTCGCGCGCCGGATCGGCCGCGCGCCCGCGCGTGCCGGCCAGGGCGACCGTCCGCAGGCGTCCGTCCGCCCGCACGCCGAGCACCTCGGGGCTCTCGCCCAGCCACGACCGTCCCGAGCGCGCGATCCACCACGGCCAGCCGACCGTGCCGAGCGCCGTTCCGCCGAGGAGGTCGGCCGGGTGGACGGCCGAGGCGAGCGCGCCGTCGAGGCGTCGCGCGAGCACAATCTTCACGAGCGGCGGCGCCGCGGCCTGGTCGCCGATCCGAGCGAGCGCGGCGGCCACCAGGTCCAGCCACCTGCGGCGCGCGCCGGCGTCGACGTTCCAGGCGATCGCCAGCGGTTCGCGCGCACCCGTCGCGACGTGGGGGCGCC
Organism: Candidatus Krumholzibacteriota bacterium; assembly: GCA_022711765.1. Lineage (GTDB taxonomy): Bacteria > Krumholzibacteriota > Krumholzibacteriia > LZORAL124-64-63 > LZORAL124-64-63 > Glo-17. The sequence goes on along the minus strand of JAKLEB010000001.1, from coordinate 1,833,261 downwards.
AGCCGTCGAGGGCGGCCCGCAGGCGCTCGCGCTCGCCGGGTTTCCCGGCGTGGTCGATCCAGTTGAGGGCCAGGCAGGCCGCGTCGCCGTCGCACTCGATCGCCGGCAGCCAGACGCGGCAGCTGCCGAACGCCTCCCATTCCGGCGCGGGCGGCCGGCCGGGATCAAAGCGGGCGCTCAGCGCGAAACGCAGCTCGGGGCCGTCGGCAGGCCAGCCGAGCGCGGCGAGCCAGCGGTCCGGATCGGCGAGCCGGTCGAGTGAACCCAGCTCGCGCTCGAGGCTCGCGCCGGCGCCGCTCCAGCGGGGACCGAGCAGCGCGAGCGGATCGAGCGAGCCGCGCGCGAACCCGGCCGGGAGATCGAGCGCCGCTACCGGCGCGGCGAGCGGCACCTCGAGGCGCCGCAGCCTGCCCGGCGCGACAGGCAGCGCGGCCAGCGCCGCCGACAGCGAGCGCACGCCGGCGGCGAGGTCAGCCGCCTCGTCGAGGCGGCGCACCGCCACGGTCGAGGCCGGTGAGCTCACAGCCGCCGTCCCACCGCGGCGGCGACCGGCCGCAGGCTCTCGACGACGCGTGCGAAGTCGCGAAGCGGCACGGCCTGGCGACCGTCGCTCAGCGCGCGAGCCGGATCCGGATGGACCTCGAGCATGAGTCCATCGGCGCCCGCGGCGATCGCGGCCCGCGCCACCGCCTCGACGAGCGCGGCCTGGCCGGTGCCGTGCGCGGGGTCGGCGATCACGGGCAGGTGCACGCGCTGCTTCAGGAGCGGGACCGCGTTGATGTCGAAGGTGAAGCGCGTCGCCGACTCGAAGCTGCGGATGCCGCGCTCGCAGACGAGCACGCGCGGGTTGCCGTGCGCCAGGACGTACTCGGCGGCGTACTCGAGCTCGCGCAGGGTGCAGCCGAAGCCGCGCTTCAGGAGGACCGGCTTGCCGACCGCGCCGAGCTTGCGCAACAGGGGGAAGTTCTGCGCGTTGCGGGACCCGAGCTGGACGACGTCGGCGAGCTCGGCGACGGCCCGCAGCTCGTCGCTGCCGATCGCCTCGGTGACCACGGCGAGGCCGTGGCGATCGGCTGCGTCCCGCAGCAGCTCGAGGGCGCGCGCGCCGAGCCCCTGGAAATCGTACGGGCTCGTGCGCGCCTTCCAGGCGCCGCCGCGCAGCCAGCGCGCGCCGGCCGCGGCGACGCCGGCCGCGACCTCGTCGAGCTGTTCACGCGATTCGACGGCGCACGGCCCGGCGATCAGCAGCAGGTCGTCCCTGCCCGTGCGCCACCCGCCCGCCTCGAAGCCGGCTTTGCCGTCGCGCCACGGCAGGCCGGCGAGGATCGTGTCATCGTCCTGGATCCAGGCGCGCCGCACGCCGGGGCGCCGCCGCCACTGGTCGAGGTCGAGCGGCGCGTCGCCCGCGCGCCGGCCGCCCGCCGCGCGCAGCGGCGCCGCGAGGTAGCAGGCCCAGCCGGCGTCGAGGACGCGCGGCTCCGCCGCGGCGATCGCCCGGGCGTCCGCGAGCAAGGGGTCGCCGCCCGGCGGCGGTCGATCGAGGTCGAGGACGAGCCAGCGCGCGCCGTCGAGGTCAGCCACGGTCCGCCTCCCGCGTCGAGGGCGCGAGGCCCCGCTCCACGAACGTCCGGAACGCGGCGATCCACGCCCGGCGATCCTCGAGCGCCGCCGGCCCGCGGTCGTGCTCCTCGTGCCAGGCCGCGAGCAGCCGTTCCATCATCGCATCGATGAGCCAGGCCGTGCGCTCGGCGTCGAGCTCCCGGTCGACCTCGCCGTCCGCCTGGGCCCGTTCGATCAGCTCCTGCAGGAACCGCCGGCTGTGCCGTCTCAGTTCCTCGAGCTGCCGCTGGCCGAACGGCGCGTCGCCCGAGCGCAGCAGGTGGAAGTAGATCCTGGCGAGCCGCGGGTGGGCGGAGATGAAATCGATACCCGTCTCGAGCAGGCGCTCGAGGCGCCGGGGCAGCGGCTGGCCGTCGGTGGTGTCGCGGACCTCGCGGACTCGCGATTTCGCCTGGTCGTACGCGGCTTCGACCAGGCCCGCGAAGAGGTCGCTCTTGGACCGGAAGTAGTGGAACAGCGACCCCTTGCTGATCCCGGCCGCCTTGACGAGCGTGTTCATCGAGGCGCGCGAATAGCCGCGGGCCGCGAACTCGGCGACCGCGGCGTCGAGGATCTGGCGCTGCTTGGGATCCGGCAACAGGTTCCAGGCCGGGGTGCCGGCGGAGATGGCTGGCGTGGGGTCGGCGGTCGGGTTCGCCACGGCGCCCTCCGGAGGTTGACCGGGTGGTCAATGACCAGGTGGTCAATGTAGGACGACCGTCAACGGGCGGCAAGCCGGAAACCCGAACCGAGGTACAACGGGCATGCCTGCGCGCTTCCTGACGACGCTGAACCCCGCGCCCGACGGCTTCGCCGCAACGTCGCTCGTTGAACGCGAGCTGATGTGCGGCACGCTGGTCCTACTCGTGTCGCGGGTGGAAGAGGTCACGTTCGCCCTGCCCGGCGCGGCCGAACGGCTGCGCGGCCTGGTCGTGACGGTCGGCGACAGCTGGCGCTGGCGGCGCCTGGGGACGGTCCTCTGGCATCTGGAGATCCCGGATTTGGCCGAGGCGCGCGATCGGCTCGCGGGGTGCCTGGACGTCGTCGAGCAGGCGATCGCCTCCGCCGCGCTCGCGCGAAGCCGGGACCTCGAGCTGGCCGGCACGCGGGCCGACCTCGCGGCGACCCGCAGCGACTACGACGTGTCGGTGCGCCGGCTCGCGGAGCGCGTGGCGGAGGTGGTCGCGCTGAACGAGAACCTCCGCGAATCGGAGGAGCGGTTCCGCGCGCTCGTCGAGGCCTCCAGCGACTGGATCTGGGAGATGAACGAGCACGCGATCTACACCTACAGCAGCCCCCGGGTCCGCGACCTGCTCGGCTACGAGCCGCACGCCATGCTCGGCCGCAGCTTCTTCGAGCTGATGCCCGATTACGAGATCGCCCGGGTGTCGCCGCTCTACGAGGCGGCGGCGCGCGAGCGACGCCCGTTCATCGCCCTCGAGAACGTGAATCGCCACCGCGACGGCCGGATGATCGTCCTGGAGACGAGCGCGGTTCCCATCCTCGACGCGCAGGGTCGCTGGAAGGGGTATCGCGGCATCGACCGCGACATCTCGCGCCGCCGGCAGGACGAGCAACAGCGGCTCGACCTGGAGCGGCGGATCCTGCATGCGCAGAAGCTCGAGAGCCTGGGCGTCCTGGCCGGCGGCATCGCGCACGACTTCAATAACCTCCTCGTCGCCATCCTCGGCAACGCCGAGCTGGCGATGATCGAGATGGCGCCGCTGGCGCCCGGCCGCGACGCCGTGCAGGACGTCCGGCGCGCGGCGATCCGCGCCTCCGAGCTGACGAACCAGCTGCTCGCCTACTCGGGCAAGGGCCGCTTCGTGATCGAGGACGTCGACGTCAGCGCCGTCGTGAGCGAGATGGTCCGGCTGCTGGAGGTGTCCGTCAGCAAACGGGCGCGCCTGGTCTGCGACCTCGCCGGCGGGCTGCCCGCGGTCGAGGCGGACGCGGCGCAGCTGCGCCAGGTGGTCATGAACCTCGTCACGAACGCCTCGGAGGCGATCGAGACGACCGAGCGGGACGGGACCATCACGCTCTGCGTGCGGGAGCTCGTGATCGAACCGGCGGGGTTGCCCGGGGTGGCGATCGGCGAGGATCAGCCGGCGGGCCGTTACGTCGAGCTGGCCGTCACGGACACCGGGTGCGGCATGACGCCCGAGGTCCGCGACCGGCTCTTCGATCCCTTCTTCACGACCAAGTTCTTCGGGCGAGGGCTCGGGCTCGCCGCCGTGCAGGGGATCGTGCGCGGGCACCAGGGCGTGCTCGCGATCACCAGCGCGCCGGACCGCGGCACCGGCATCCGCGTGCTGCTGCCCGTCGCCCCGGGCGCGTCGAGCGAGGCTGGCGACACGTCGGCGACCGCCATGCCCGGGTGGCGGGGCGCCGGCACCGCGCTCGTGATCGAGGACGACGACACGGTGCGCGAGGTCGCCGCCCGCATCCTGACCCATCTCGGCTACGGCGTGCTGGCGGCGGAGAACGGCCAGCGGGGAATCGACCTCTTCCGCGCTCGCGCGGACGAGATCGCGGTCGTGCTGCTCGACCTCTCGATGCCCGTGATGGACGGCGAGCAGACCTACCGGGAGCTGCGCCGGCTGAGATCCGATGTGCGTGTCATCCTCGTCAGCGGCTACGACGAGCTGGAGGCGACCCGGCGATTCGCGGGCGCCGGCCTGGCCGGTTTCGTCAAGAAGCCCTACACGATCGAGGACCTCACGGCGGTCCTGCGCCGCGCCCTCGGGGCGTGAGCGCCAAATACTCTGCGGATCTAGCGCAGTCTACCCGCACGATCGCCAATTGAACAACGATTTCACCGAAACATATTCGGATTGATGTTGATCGGTTGAATTCGTCGTGCTATCGTCGCACCCATGGACCGGATCGATCTGCACCTCCTGCAGGCGCTCCAGGCGAACGCGCGCACGACCAACGCCGACCTCGCGCGCGGCAGCGATCTCGCACCCTCGACCACGCTCGATCGCGTGCGGCGCCTGGAGGACCAGGGCGTCATCCGCGGCTATCGCGCGCAACTCGACCCGCGGGCGCTCGGGCTCGGGGTGCAGGCCCTGGTGATGATCAACCTGGGTCATCACCAGACGATGTCGATCGAGGACTTCGAGGCGCAGATCCTGGCCGTCCCCCAGGTCGTGGCCTGCCACCACCTGACCGGGCGCTACGACTACCTGCTCCATGTCGTCGCGCGCGACATCGATCATCTGCGGGAACTCGTCACCAGGACCCTCGCCGCCATCCAGGGCGTGGACAAGCAGGAGACCTTCCTCGTGCTGGCCACGCCGAAGGCCGATCAGGGCTACCCCCTGGACCTGATCGCCGCCAACGCCGTCCCCCCGAAATCCGAGGAGGCCTAGGCCATGTCGCTCGCCACCCACACGCCGGGCGTCGCCCGCTACATCGCCGCCGCGGAGGCCGCGGCCCAGCGTCGGGCCGCCGACCTGGCGCGAATGCGCGCGTGCCGTTTCGACACGATCGCGGTGCACGGGCTGTACACCATGCAGGAGGCGCTCGATTTCAACCAGGGGTCGATCATCGAACCGATCTACATGGCGACCTCGCAGGCCTATCGCGACTCGGACGAGATGGAGGCGGCCCTCGCCTACGCGGTGCCGACCTGGTGCTACTCGCGGATCGCGAACCCCAGCCTCTACTACTTCGAAAACGTGCTCGCCCTGCTCGAGGGCTACCAGCTGACCGTCGAGACGTCCTGCTGCGCGACCGCCTCCGGCATGGCGGCCATCGATGCCGCGACCGAGCCGTTCCTGGCCCGCGACCCGCGCCGTCCCGACCGGCCCTTCAACTTCGTCTCGACCTGCCAGGTCTACGGCGGCACGTTCCAGCTGTTCGCGGCGCGCAAGATGCGGGAGAAGGGCGTCGAATGCCGCTGGATCCGCAACTCGGCCGACCTCGGCGAGTGGGAGGAGCGCATCGACGACAACACCCGCTTCCTCTACGGCGAGCTGCCGTCGAATCCCGGCCAGGCGTTTTTCGACCTCGCCGCGGTGGCCGGCCTCGCGCACCGCCGCGGCATTCCCCTGATCATCGACAACACCGTCGCCACGCCGGCGCTGCTGCGCCCGCTGTCCTTCGGCGCCGACGTCGTCGTGCAGTCCGTCACCAAGACGCTGACCTCCTCGGGTTTCGGGATCGCCGGGGCCGTGATCGCCCGCAAGAACCTGACCTGCCACTACGCTCCCGAGGACCTGCGCGCCGACTTCGCGATGTATCTCAAGACGTTGCCGAATCGCGACCACGGGCCGAACCTGTCGCCGATGAACGCCGTCCTCTCGATAAACGACATGCGCACCCTGCGTTCCAAGGTCGACCTCTTCAGCCGCAACACCATGCAGGTGGCGAGATTCCTGGAGCAGCACCCGCGGGTCGAGCGCGTCGACTACCTGGGCCTCGCCTCGCACCCGCTGCACGAGCTGGCGAGCCGCTACCTCTTCCTGGTCGACGCCGAGCACGACGCGCAGTATGGACAGCCCGTCAATCGCTACGGCCACCTCATGTCCTTCCGGGTCGCGGGCGGGGTCGAGGCGACACGGCGGGTCTTCGACGCGCTGCGGCGCATCTGGCGCGCCACCGACCTCGGACGCGTCAAGTCCGTCGCCACGATCCCGGCGATCTCGACGCACCAGCAGCAGGGCGAGGAGGGCCGCGCCCTGGCCGACATCCCGGGCAACCTGATCCGCCTGTGCGTCGGCGGCGAGCATCCGGACGACGTCATCGCCGACCTCGACCAGGCCCTGGACGCGGTCGACGGCCGCTCCACCCGCGTGGCGCCGTCGGCCTGGTCGATCGGCGGCGCTTCGCGCGCGCTCGGGGACGGCGACGCATGACGGCGCCGCTCTTCTACAGCACCAACCGGTCGGTTCCCGAGGTCGACCTCGGCCAGGCGCTGCTGGCGGGGCAGGCGGGCGACCGCGGACTCTTCCTGCCGCGGGCGATCCCGAGGTACGGCCGCGAGCTGCTGCTGCGGGCCGGGTCGCTGGCGTATCCCGAGCTCGCCGCCGCGCTGCTCGCGCCCTACTGCGAGGGCACGTTCTCGCGCGCCGAGCTCGAGGAGATCTGCGAGGACGCCTACGACTTCGACGTGCCGCTCGAGTCGGTCGACCCGCCACGCTGGGTGATGCGGCTCGACCAGGGTCCGACCGCGTCGTTCAAGGACTTCGCGGCGCGGTTCATGGGCCGCGCGCTCGGCCGGCTGGTGCGCCAGCGCGGACGCCGGCTGGTGATCCTGACCGCGACCTCCGGCGACACCGGCTCCGCGATCGCGCACGCCTTCCACGGCGTGGCGGGGATCGAGGTCGTCGTGCTGTTCCCGATCAACGAGGTCTCCGACCGCCAGCGCCGCCAGATGACGACGCTCGGGGGCAACATCCGGACGCTCGCCCTCGACAGCAAGTTCGACGACTGCCAGGCGCTCGTGAAGGAGGCCTTCGCGGATCCCGACCTGGCGCCGCTCGACCTCAGCTCGGCCAACTCGATCAACATCGGCCGCTTGCTGCCGCAGTCGGTGTACTACGTCTACGCCGCGAGCCGCCTCGTCGATCTCCCGGGCGGCGAGCCGGTCGTCTTCTCGGTGCCGTCGGGCAATTTCGGCGACCTCATGGGCGGGCTGCTCGCCAAGCGGTCGGGCCTGCCCGTGCGCCGCTTCGTCATCGCGACCAACGCGAACGACGAGGTCCCGCGTTTCCTCGCGACGGGCCGCTACGAGAAGATCGTTCCCTCGCGCAAATGCATCTCCAACGCGATGAACGTGGGCCATCCTTCGAACCTGGCCCGCATCGTCGACCTCTACGGCGGCCACCTCGACGAGACCGGGCGGTTGCTGCGGGCGCCCGACCTCGGGGCGATGCGGCGCGATTTCTACGCGGTCAGCATCGTCGACCAGGACACCCGGGCGGCGATCGTCGACGCCTATCGCCGCCACCGCACGATCCTCGAGCCGCACGGCGCGGTCGGCTGGGCCGGACTCGACCGCTACCTCGCGTTCCATGCCGAGGATCGCCTGATCACCTCGATCGCGCTCGAGACGGCGCACCCGGCGAAGTTCCCGGAGGAGATCGCGTCCCTGCTGGGACTCGAGCCGGCGCCGCCGGCGAGCCTGCGCGGCCTCGAAGGGCGTCGCGAGACGTACGAGAAGCTGCCGACCGACTACCAGGCGTTCAAGGCCGACCTGCTCCGGCACCACGGGAGGGCGATCCGGTGAAGGCCATCGTCATCATCGGCGACGGCATGAGCGATCGGCCCATCGCTCGCCTTGGCGGCAAGACGCCGCTGATGGTCGCGCAGAAGCCGGCGATCGACCGCATCGCGCGCGAGGGTCGTCTCGGCCAGGCGCGCACGATCGGCGAGACCGGTCCCGCCGACTCGGCCGTCGCCAACCTCGCGGTCCTCGGTTACGACCCCGCGAAGGTGTCGCAGGGCCGCGCCGTGCTCGAGGCGGCGAGCATGGGGATCGCGATCGTGGCGGGCGACGTCGCGCTGCGCTGCAACCTCGTCAGCTTCGCGGGCGATCCCGCCGACCCGACGATCAAGAACCACAGCGCGGGCCACGTCTCGAGCGAGGAAGCGGCGGTCCTGATCGCCGCGATCGACCGCGAGCTGGGCGGTGGCCGCGGCGCCCGGCCGGCCCGCTTCCACGCCGGGATCAGCTACCGGCACCTGACGGTCCTGCCCGGCGACTGGGCCTCGACCGCCGTCGATTGCGCGCCGCCGCACGATCACGTCGGCGAGCGCGTCGCCGATCTGCTTCCCCGCCCGAGCGACGCCGGCGACCCCGCCGCCGCCGCGACCGCCGCCCACCTGCGCGACCTCATCGAGCGGTCCCGCCGGATTCTCGTCGAGCATCCCGTGAACGCCGCGCGCCGCGCGTCCGGCAAGGACACGGCCGACTCGATCTGGTTCTGGTCGCCGGGCCGGCGACCCGAGCTGCCGACGCTGCGGGAGCGCTTCGGCGTGCGCGGCGCCGTGATCTCGGCGGTCGACCTCGTGATGGGTCTGGGCGTCTATGCCGGTATGGATCTCGTCCGCGTTGCGGGCGCCACGGGCCTGCACGACACGAATTACGAGGGCAAGGCCGCGGCCTGCCTCGACGCCCTTCGCGACCACGACTTCGTCTACGTCCACGTCGAGGCCACCGACGAGGCCGGCCACGCCCGCGATCTCGACCTCAAGATCCGCTGCATCGAGTACCTCGACCAGCGGCTCGTCCGGCTCGTACTCGCCGGCCTCGACGCCCGCGGCATCGAGGCGGCGATCGCGGTTTTGCCGGATCACGTGACGCCGGTCGAGACCGGCCAGCACGGGCGCGACCTGGTGCCGGTCGCGATTCGTCGGCCGGGCGTCGCGCCCGACTCGACCGAGCGCTACGACGAGGCGGAGGCGGCGCGCGGCTCTCTTGGTGTCATGGAAGGAGAGCGGATGATGCGGACGCTCCTGGGACTCGCCTGAATCGCCCCGACCAGAGCAGTTGTTCGGCGTAGCGCCTGCGCGTTCGACCAGACGGATCCTGCCACGGATGTGAACGTAATCGGCCGCACCACGACCGGCGTCGGCGTTGCGCGCCGATCGTGATCCTATGAGCATCGCGAGCGTATCTATGGTAGAATCAACGCGTCGGTTTCAGTTTGGCGAGGGGTGAAGACGAAGGAACGAACTTGAACTGTCCGACCACTGCGCCGGGGGAGGCCCAGATGAGATCCATCCTGACGACAGCATTCGTGCTGATCCTGCTCGGCGGCACTGCGAGCGCCACGAGCCTCGCCGGATCGGCGCCGCCCAAGGTCAGTCGACCGTTTCCTCCGAATGTACCGGCCGCAGTCCGCCAGGGGGGAGACACCATCGCCGACGCCATCATGGTACCCGGCCTGCCATTCGCGGACACCGGCACGACCACCGGATACCAGGACGACTACGACGAAGTCTGTCCCAACAACACGCCAGGCAGCCCGGACGTCGTCTACGCCTTCGTGCCCATCTCCCCACTCGAGATCGACATCGACATGCTCGGCTCGTCATATGACACCAAGATCTATCTCTACGACGCCGCCCAGAACCTGGTAGCCTGCAACGACGACTACTATCCAGACTACGTATCGGCGTTGAGCCGCATACCGGTCGATCCGGCCGCGGCCCCGTATCATCTGATCATCGACGGCTACGGCGGCGAACATGGCGAGTATGTGCTGCAGATGACCGAATACGTTCCGTGCGTGATTGACCTCGATGAGTGGGATATCGTCGACGAGGACGAACCGCCGCTCGAGGACTTCTACGTGGACGCCCACAACGGCGGCTGCAACAGCCCGCAGTATGGCAACCCGTTCCAGGCGTTCGGGCCGGGATTCCCGTCCACGGAATACCGGCTGGGTGGGCGTAGTGGCTGGTACTTCAGCGGGGGGTGGCCCGGCAACTCCCGGGACACCGACTGGTTCCTGACCCGTCTCGATAGCGACGGTCACCTCCGGTTCTATCTCGACGCCGAGGAGGAAACGTATCTGTTCCAGCTCGGACCTCTCGATTGCGATAGCCTTGCGGTGCTGCAGCAGGTGGTCGCCGGCCCGTGTTCCCGGGTCAGCATGGATGTCGCCGGCGAGCCGTTCGCGGAGATCTGGCTGTGGGTGGGACCGACGACCTTCACGCCGCCGTCGGGTTTCGTCGGACACGAGTACTCCTACCTCCTGGAGGTCTGGGATTTCCAGTGGCCGGCGGTCTATTTCTGGGCGGCCAACGATTACACGCTTCCTGCTCCCGCCGTGGTTTACCCGCAGACCAACCTGGTTGTTGACCCCGACAGTGCGTGCATCGACGATGTCGACCTCGCCGTTCTTTGTGGTGGCGTGCCGACGCCAGGGCCAGATTATTTCGCCCGCGTGTATCTCGGAGCCGGCGACCACGTGGGTGGTGTTCTCTTCCCGTACTACATCGCCCAAGAGCCGGCTCGGCGGGAGGCGAGGGTGGCGTCCCTGAGTCTCGCGCTGGTGAGCGACCTGCGCGATCCGGACGCCACGTGTCTCGGTGTCGCACACGCATGTTACTGGAACCAGTACTACTCGTTCGCGCCGGCTGCCGAGAGCGGGTGGTACTTCCTGGTTGCCGACTATCGCGACACGGATCTAAACCTCGGCTGGGCCGAGATCTACCACCCCGCGACACCGCCCCCGCCGCCGCCCGCGCACGACGACTGCGCCGGCGCAGCAGCGATCCCGCCGGGAGCGATCGCGATCGACGACGACCTGACCAACTGCACGAATGCCGTCGATCCCGGTCGCGATGGCTGTGGCGGCCGCCGCGACCTGATGTATACCTCGCGCGATGCGGTCTACCGCGTCGACTTCGCGGCCGGCCAGACGCTCGATATCGTCATGGCCGGCGACGGCGCGTGGGATGAAGCGCTCTACCTGGTGCGCGACTGCGAGCAGCCGCTCGGCAATTGCTTCGCTGCCGGCGTGACCGAGGGCGACAGCGTCCACCTGAGTTACACGTCGCTCGAGGACCAGACCGCCTGGCTGGTCTGTGATAGCTGGGGCGTCGGCCCCCGACGGTTCACGCTCACCGGATCGCTCGGTACCACGACGGACGTACCGTCGGCGCCCGGCCTGCTCGCCCTGCGAGCGGCACCGAATCCATTCAACCCCCGGGCGACCATCGCCTTCGACCTGCCTCGCGAATCGGTCGCGCGATTGCGCATCCACTCCCTCGACGGGCGCGTTGTGACCACGTTGATCGACGGGGCTTATGCGGCAGGCTGCCACGAGACGGCCTGGGGGGGACGCGATGACCACGGTCGCAGCGTTGCCAGCGGTGTCTATCTCGTCCGCCTCGAGGCCGGGGGCGAGAGGCGGTCGCTGCGCGTGACGCTGCTCAAGTGATTGGCGCCTATCGGGGGTCGCGATCCCGACGGTGGTCAGGACGACACTCGCGCACCGCGGCCGAGAGATCGCTGGGCGTCCAGAGCGAAGCAATTCTCATTATGGCAGTACTGGGAAACTCGCAATCGCCGCTTCGAACGAGATCCCGGTCGCCCGACGTGTTACAATGACCTCGCCCCACCTTCCGGAGGTCGCTGCCATGTCGCCCAGTGCACTCGCCCGTCTTGCGATCGTCCTCGCCGTGACCGCGATCCTCGTACCTGCGTCCGCCCGGCCGGCGGACGCCCGGCGCGCCACCGTCGATCCACGCGTCCTCGACGCGGTCGAGGCGGCCACGATCGATGTCGTCGTGTTGCTCGCCGAACAGACCGACCTGGACAAGGCGACGCTGGGCGTAGACCGCGACGACCGCGGTCACGCCGTCGCTGCCGCCCTGCGCGCGACGGTCGCGCGCACGCAACCGGGCCTCCGCGCCGCGCTCGACGCGGCGGGGATCGCCTACCGTCCGTTCTGGATCCTGAACGCGCTCGCCGTGCCCGACGCGGACGCCGCCGCGGTCGCCCTGCTCGCCGCGCATCCCGCCGTCGCGCGCATCGAGGCCGACCTGTTCATGCCGCTCGAATCCGCCCCGGCGGGCCAGCGCCCGGCGCCGGCCGAGACGGCGCGCACCGTGCCCTGGAACGTCGCGCAGATCGGCGCGCCGGTGGTTTGGGCGACCGGCAACACCGGCCAGGACGCCGTGATCGGCATCCTCGACACCGGTTGCGACTGGACACATCCGGCGATCCACGACCAGTACCGCGGCTGGGACGGCGCGGTCGCGAATCACGACTACAGCTGGCACGACGCGATCCACGGTGGTGGCGGCGACTCGCCGGTGCCGGTCGACGCCGACGGTCACGGGACCCACATCGCCGGCACCGCCGTCGGCGACGACGGCGCGGGCATGCAGATCGGCGTCGCCCCGGGCGCGCGCTGGATCGCCTGCCGCAGCATCATCGGCGGCTGGAGCTCGCCGTCGCTGCTCTTCGAGGGATTCGAGTGGATGCTGGCGCCGGCGCCAGTCGGCGGCGGCGAGGGCGATCCCGATCGCGCGCCGGACGTGGTCACGACCGCCTGGTACTGCCCGCCGTCGGTCGGCTGCGCCTGGGGGACGCTGCTGCCGGCCGTCGCGGCGCTGCGGGCCGCGGGCATCGTCGTGGTCGCGACGGCGGGCGGGGGCGGGCCGGGCTGCGGCACGATCGTCTACCCGCCCGAGGTCTACGACGAGTCGTACACCGCCGGGTCGACCGGGCCTGGCGATCTCATCGCCTCGTTCAGCGGCCGCGGCCCCGCCGTGACCGAGCAGGGCGTGCTGATCAAGCCGGACATCACGGCGCCCGGCGTGGACGTGCTGTCCTCGATTCCGGGCGGCGGTTACTCGGTCTGGAGCGGCTCGGCGATGGCGGTCGCGCACGTGGCGGGCGCCGTGGCGCTCGTCGTGACCGCCGATCCCGTGCTCGGCGGCGATCCCGGCGCCATCGAAGCGCGCCTGGACGCGACCGCGGTGCCGCGTGCGAGCAACCAGTGCGGCGACGGCGACGCGGTGCCCAACAACGTCTACGGGCACGGCCGGATCGACGTCGCGGCGGCCTGCGCGGACGTCACCGCGGCGTCCGCCGGCGCGCCGCCGGCCGTGCGCCTGTATCCCTGCGCCCCGAATCCGTTCAACCCGCGCACGACGCTCGCCTACGAGGTCGGCCGGGCGGGCCCGGTCGACCTACGCATCTATGACCCGTCCGGCCGGCTGGTGCGCACGCTCGTGAGCGACGCGATCCACCCGGCAGGCCGCCACGAGGCGAGCTGGGACGGCTGCGACGACGGCGGGCGGGCGGTGGCGGCGGGCGTGTACCTCAGCCGCCTCTCCTGCGGCGCCACGACCGTGACGGGGCGGCTCGCGTTGCTGCGCTAGGGCGCCGCGCTCACCGCAGCCCGAGCCGCTTCGCCAGGCTGTGGAGATTGCTGCGGTGCAGCCCCAGCTCGCGCGCCGCCGCGGCCCAGCTGCCACGGTGGCGGTCCAGCGCTTCCTGGATCTGCGCGCGCTTGAATCCCTCGACGCGAGCGGCGAGGGAGAGCGCCGGGGCGGCCGCCGCGCGGCTCGCCGCCGTCTCCGCCAGCGGCACCGGCGACGCGCCTGGACCGAGATCCAGGTGGCCGATCTCCACGAGGACCGGGTCCCGCCGCTCGCGCGCCGCGCGAAGCACGCCGCGGGAGACCACGTTCTCGAGTTCCCGCACGTTGCCGGGCCAGTCGGCTGCGCGGAGGGCCGCGTGGGCGGCCTCCGCGATTCGCACGTGAGGCACGCCGAGCCGGCGGCGCGCGGCCTCCGCGAAGTGGGCCGCCAACAGCGGGATGTCCTCGCGCCGTTCGCGCAGCGGCGGGACGTGGACGGGAAACACCGACAGGCGATGGAAGAGATCGGCGCGGAAACGGCCGTCGGCGACCGCGGCGCGGAGGTCGCGGTTGGTCGCGGCGATCACGCGGACGTCGACGCGGTGGACGCGGTCCGAGCCCAGTCGCTGGATCTCGCCCTGCTGGAGCGCGCGCAGCAGGACCGGCTGCAACGGCAGCGGCAGGTCGCCGATCTCGTCGAGGAAGAGCGTGCCGCCGTTGGCGATCTCGAACTTGCCGGCGCGGTCGCGCGTCGCGCCGGTGAACGCCCCGACGACGTGTCCGAAGAGCTCGCTCGCCGCGACGGCCTCGGGCAAGGCCGCGCAATTGACCTGGATCAGCGGCTGGCGCCGCCGCAGCGACTGATCGTGCACGTGGCGCGCGACGAGCTCCTTGCCGACCCCCGTCTCGCCGGTGATCAGCACGGTGAGGTCCGACGCGGCGACGACCGCCAGCTCGTCGAGCAGCGCCTTCACCGCCGCGCTGGCGCCGAGGATCTGCTCGCCGGCGGCCTGGCTCGCGGAGCGCTGCAGGTCGCGGGCGACGAGTTCGCGCTGGGCGGCGGTCGTCTCGAGGGCTTCGATGAGGGACGTGGTGCGCATCGCGGCGCCGGCGAGGGCGGCGAAGGTCGCGAGCAACTCCAGGTCCACGCCGTAGAACGCGTGGGGATCGAGCGCGTCCGCGGTCAGCGCGCCGACGATGCGCTCGCCGTCGAGCAACGGGCAGCCGAGGCAGGCGTGGACGGTGCCGGACTGCCTGTGCTCGCCGGCGAGCATGCCGTCGAAGGGGTCGGGCAGCCTGGTGTCGGCGGCGAAGCGCAGCGGACCGCGGGCGCTCAGGATCGCGTCGAGTCGCGGGTGCTCGCCGCGCGCGTAGCGCTTCACCACGGCCTCCGGGGCGAGCCCGACCGCCGCCAGCGGCACCAGCTCGTCGCCATCGAGGCGCAGCACGCACGCCGCATCGAACGGGATGAGCCGCCGGACCGATTCGAGCAGGCGCTGGTACCGGTCGGCCGCCGCCAGCGACGCCGTGAGGTCGCGCGCGATCTCCAGCAGCGGGGCGAGATGGGAGGACGTCATCGTTATCCCCTTGATAACAACGTTATGACCACAACAACAAACCGGTGTGTCTATATATATAACACGAAATACAAGTCGCTGTCAATGAACGAGATATCACATGGCACGCGGCGTGCGAAGGATCGGACATCACCAGGAGGTGAACCATGGACGATCTCCAGACTCTCACGCTCGGCGACATCGCCACCAGCTGGCCCGGCGCGACCCGCGTCTTCGGACGCTTCGGTCTGGATTTCTGCTGCGGCGGCCGGCGGACCCTGGCCGAGGCCTGCCGCGCGGCCGGTCTCGATCCCCGCGCGATCCTCGACGAACTCTCGGCCGGACCAGGCGGCGCCGACCGCGGCGATCTCTCCGTCTGGGCCACGGCGCCGCTCGCCGATCTCGTCACGTACCTCACCGACGTGGTGCACGCGCGCCTGCGCGACGATCTCCCCGAACTCGTGCGCCTCGCGTCGGCCGTCGACCGCGCGCACGCGCAGCATCCGTCCTACAGCCCCGAGGTCACGCCGCTGCTCGTCGACCTCGCGGCGGACCTCGTCGACCACATGGCCGTGGAGGAGAAGCTGCTGTTCCCGCAGGTCCTCGCGGCCCGCGCCGCCGCGTCGGGCACGACCGTCCGCGGCCTCGAAGACGATCATCAGCGAGCGGGCGCCGCCCTCGCCCGCCTGCGGGTCCTCACCCACGACTACACGGCTCCCGCCGACGGCTGCCCCACGTGGCGGGCGCTCATGTCCGGGCTCGCGCGCTTCGCGCAGGAGCTCACCGAGCACGTCCACCTCGAGAACAACGTCCTCTTCCCGCGCGCCATGTGCGAGCGCGGTCAGTAGTCCCAACGCTCAACCGTGCGAAAGGAACCAGGCATGCTGAACGGACACAAGCGACTCTGGTGGATCTTCGGCGCCGCGCTGATGGTCGCCTTCACCCTGCTGGGAGTCTTCGGCCGCGAGGTGTACCGGCAGAAGCCGCCGATCCCGGACCGCGTCGTCGCCGAAAACGGCAAGATCCTCATGACCGGCGACGACATCCTCACCGGCCAGCAGGTCTGGCAATCCACCGGTGGCCAGCAGCTCGGCTCGATCTGGGGCCACGGCGCCTACCAGGCTCCCGACTGGTCGGCCGACTGGCTGCACCGCGAGGCGCTCGCGTTGCGGGAGATCTGGGCCGAGCGGCAGGGCGCGGTGTCGTTCGCGGCGCTGCCGGGCGCCGTCCAGGAGCAACTGTCCGCCCAGGTGCCCCGGGCTTTGCGTCCCAACACCTATGACGCGGCGACCGGCACGCTCACCGTGAGCGAAGACCGCGCGGAGGCGATCCGCCGCACGGCCGCGCACTACGCCGCTCTGTTCGGCGGCGATCCCGAGCTCGCGGCCCTGCGCGAGGACTACGCGATGCGCGACGTCACGCTCGCCGATCCGACCCGGCTCGACCGCCTGACCGACTTCTTCTTCTGGGCGAGCTGGGCGTGCGTGACCGAGCGGCCCGGCAAGACCATCACCTACACGAACAACTGGCCGGCCGACGCGCTCGTGGGCAACCGGCCCACCGGCGCCAATATCCTGTGGTCGGTGGTGAGCGTCGCGCTCCTGCTCGCGGCGGTCGGCGCGATCGTCTGGTGGCGCTCGTTCCGGCGCGACGAGGAGCCCGCGGTCACCGCGCCCATGCGGGATCCCTGGCTGATGACCCCGGTCACCCCCTCGATGCGCGCGATCGGCAAGTACGTCGCCGTGGTGGTCGCCGTGTTCGGCGTGCAGGCGCTGCTCGGCGCGCTGACGGCGCACTACACGGTCGAGGGCCAGAGCTTCTTCGGCCTCCCGCTGGCGGAGTACCTGCCGTACGCGCTGAGCCGGACCTGGCACATCCAGACCGCGGTCTTCTGGATCGCGACCGCTTTCTTGGCCGCGGGGCTCTTCCTGGCGCCGCTCGTGGGCGGCCGGGAGCCGCGTTTCCAGCGCCTCGGCGTGAACGTCCTGTTCGGCGCGCTGCTGCTCGTCGTCGCGGGCTCGCTCGCCGGCGAAGCGCTGTCCATTCACCAGCGCCTCGGGCTCGACGCGGGCTTCTGGTTCGGCCACCAGGGCTACGAGTACGTCGACCTCGGCCGCGCCTGGCAGATCGCGCTCTTCGTCGGGCTCGTGCTCTGGCTCGGGCTCATGCTGCGCGGCCTCTGGCCGGCGCTCAAGCGCCGCGACGGCTCGCGGTCGCTCATCTTCATGTTCACCGGCGCCAGCGCGGCGATCGGGCTGCTCTATGCGTCAGGCTTCATGTTCAGCGCGCGCAGCCACCTGTCGGTGATGGAGTACTGGCGGTGGTGGGTCGTCCACCTGTGGGTCGAGGGCTTCTTCGAGGTCTTCGCCACCGCCGCCCTCGCCTTCGTCTTCGCGCGGCTCGGCCTGGTGAAGGAGCGCCACGCCGGCGGCGCCGTGATCGCCTCGAGCGCGCTGTTCCTCTTCGCCGGCATCCCGGGTACGTTCCATCACCTGTACTTCAGCGGCACCCCGACCTCGATCATGGCGATCGGCGCCTCGTTCAGCGCGCTCGAGGTCGTGCCGCTGGTGCTGATCGGCCTCGAGGCCTTCCAGACCTGGCGGCTCCAGCACGCGGCGCCCTGGGTGTCGCGGATGCGCTGGCCGATCACGTTCTTCGTCGGCGTGGCGTTCTGGAACCTGGTCGGCGCGGGCGTCTTCGGCTTCCTGATCAACCCGCCGATCGCGCTCTACTACATGCAGGGTCTGAACACGACGCCCGTGCACGGCCATGCTGCGCTCTTCGGGGTCTACGGGCTGCTGTCGCTCGGCCTGGTCCTGCTGGTCGCGCGCCGCCTCACCGGCGAGCACGCCTGGAAGGAGCGGCCGCTCGCGATCGCCTTCTGGTGCCTGAACGTCGGCCTGGCGCTCATGATCGGGCTGAGCCTGCTGCCGATCGGCCTCGCGCAGACGGCGGCGAGCGTCGACCACGGCCTCTGGTACGCGCGCAGCGCCGAGTTCCTGCAGCAGCCGTGGGTGCAGACGTTGCGCTGGCTGCGCATCGTCGGCGACACGATCTTCCTGGTCGGCGTCGCCGCCTTCGCCTGGTTCATGGCGGGGCTGAAGTTCGGCTGGAGCCTCGACCGGGCGATGGCCCCGGCGCGGTCCAGGCCGACCTTGCCGCGCGGAGCGGTCGTGGAATCGTGATCGGCTCGTCCGAGCCCGCCGATCGCGACAGGGCCCCGGCTTCGGCCGGGGCCCTGCCCGTTGACCGGCGCCGTTCAATACCGGGGGCCGGTCGGCGCCGGTCGCACTATACTGGTCTGTAGATACCTCAACCTTTTCGGCAAGGAGTGTTCAGCATGCGCAAGATCATGGGGCTCGCTTTCCTCGCAATCGCCCTGACCACCCCTTCCCTCGTCACCGCAGCGGGCTGGGGCCTGCGCGGCGGCGTGACCTTCGATCCGGATCAGATCCACGTCGGCGCCCACGTGAACGCCGGCGAGTTGTTCAATAACGGCTATTTCCTCCCCAATGCCGAGATCGGCTTCGGCGACGATCTGACCCTGATCGCGCTCAATCCCGAGCTGGTCTATCGGTTCGACCACCGCACGCGGTCGCGCTGGGGCTTCTACGTGGGCGGCGGGCTCGGCATCAACATCGTCAACTGGGACCACGACGACGATTTCCCCGGTGACGACGGCCACGACCACAGCGATACCGACCTCGGCCTGAACTTCCTGGGCGGCATGTTCCGGCAGCTCTCGAGCGGCAACGAGTTCTTCTTCGAGCTCAAGATCGGCGCGGTCGACTCACCCGACGCCAAGATCACGATCGGTTTCACGTTCTACTAGCGGTCCGCGCCGGGCCGCAGCAGTTCCGTGAACGCGGGAGCGTCCCAGAGAGGCTCGAGGTCGATCTGACGGTGGAGGCCGAGATCGTAGGCGACTCCCTCGGCGAACGACCGGCGCAGCAGCTCGATCGCCGCCGGTTCGTCGCCGAGGAGCGCCGCGATGCAGGCCCGCTGGAAGACGTGCGTTCCGAACAGGTAGGGTCCCTTGAGCTCGCCGAGCGCCGCGGAGTAGCGGAGCGCCTCCTGCGGATCGCCGCGCAGGGCGGCGATCGCGCCCAGCGTCCCGAGAGCCGCGACGTCCTCCGGCGACTCCCGCAGGCGAGCGCGGCAGAGATCGGCGAGGTCGTCCCACTCTTCAGCCCAGCGCAGCGCGTCGAGGTATTCCTCGCGGAGGTCTTGCCGTGCAGACGGGTCCGCGCTCCGTTCGCGGAACCAGGCGGCGGCGCGCCGGGCGTAGGCCAGGGACTCCTCGCGGTGCCCGTGGGCCCGCAGCTCCATCGCGGCCCGGAGCATCACGTCGCCGGGCGTCGCGCCGGTGAACGCGGAGGCCTCGCTCCGCGCGACGATCTCGCTCACCTCCGCGAGCCGGCCCAGTGCCGCCAGCGCCGTGACCTCCAAGACCACGAGATCGAGACGATCGGGGAACGACTCGCGCCCTCGCCGCGACTCGACCAGTTCGCGCTGGTGATCGCCGAGCATGTGCAGCGCGCGACAGTGGAGCATCACCCATGAGGCGCCCAGCGGATGCCCGGAATGTCGGGACCACGGGTGGGCATCGAATTGCGCGTACGTCTCGACCGTCAGGCGGGGCAGGTTGCTGCTCAGCGCGAGGTAGCCGATCCAGTGATTCAGCAGGGGATCGCGCGGCGCCAGCGTCTGGGCATTGCGCAGGATCCGCAGGGCTTCAGGGTATCGGTGCGCGCCGTAGGCGGCGAGGGCGTCCAGCCAGCCGAGGGTGAGCGGGGCCAGCTGCTCACGCTTGAGGGCGAGCCGGCGCAGGGTCGTCTCCGATCCGCTGTGGTCGCCCAGCTCGTTGTACAGGTAAGCCTCGAACAGGAGCGGCGCGTAGAACGTCGAATCGATTTCGCAGGCCCGCTGGAAATGGCGGAGCGCCTCGGCATCGTCGGTCATGAAGAGCTCGAAACCGGCGATGAACTCGCGATAGGCGTCGTAGAGCGGGGGCTCCTGGCGCGGACCGAGGTAATGCTCCGCTTCCTGTTGCGTTGCCATCGCGCCCATCAGACGCTGGCGCAACTCGTCGATGGCCGGCATGGGTTCCGCCGCCGATCCGATGACCGGATCGAGGGCCAGGAACAGCGTGCCGCCCGCGGCGTCGGTCACCTTGACCTGGAACTGGAGGGTCTCGCCCTGCCGGTAGTAGGCTCCCGAGATCACGGTGCCGGCGCCGGTCTCCTTCACCAGCTGTCGCCACGATTCGCTGCCGGCGCCCGCGGCGCGCTCGCCCGCCGGTCGGGTGAACAGCAACGTCGTGCTCGGCACGACATCGAGCCCCTCGATCCGCAGCAGGCCCTGCGTGATCCAGTCCGACGCCATCCTGCCGACGGGATCGAGCGCGGGATCGCCGGTCTCGTTCTCGAGGATCGTCACCAGGATGCGCTGGGACTTGACGCCGGCGATGCGCCAGGGGGCACGGTCGCGCTGGAGCCAGCCGAACGCCAGCACGGCGAGGACTCCCAAGACGAGGCCCATCGAGAGCAGGCGGGTCGATCGACGCCGGGAACGTCGCGACGCGGAGTCTGGGCCGCCCGCGGCCGGAGCCCGTGGCTCGGTCCCGGTCAGGATCGCGCGCAGGTCGAATTCCAGGTCCCGCGTGGCCTGGAACCGGTCCTCGGGCCGTTTCTCGACGCAGTGCGCGATCACGCGGTCGATGCCGGGCAGCGCGTCCACGGCGCGCTCCGGCAGGGGCGGCGGATCCTCGGTCAGGATCGCGCCGAGGGTGCCGGCGAGGGTCGCGCGGCTGAACGGCGGTCGCCCGGCGATCAACTCGTGAAGGACGCAGCCGAGCGCGAAGATGTCCGCACGGTGGTCGGCCGGCAGTCCGCGAGCCTGCTCCGGCGCCAGATACGCCGGTGTGCCCATCAGCGATCCGGGAAGCGTGAGGCCGGCCTTGGCGGGGATGGTGCTGCGATCCGCGAGGTCGCTCGTCTTCCCGTCATCTTCCCCCGGGGAAGCGGCACGGTCGCCGACGGCGGATTTCGCCAGGCCGAAGTCGAGGATCTTGGCCACCCCGTCGCTGGTGAGGAAGAGGTTCTCGGGCTTGAGATCGCGGTGGACGATCCCGCGCTCGTGGGCGGCCGCCAGCCCGGCAGCGATCTGGGCCGTCAACTCGACGGCCTTGCGCGGCGGCAGATCGCCGGCTCGCAGGCGTTCGCGCAACGTCTCGCCGGCGAGCAGTTCGGTCACCAGGAACGGCGCGCCCTCGTGCGCGCCGACGTCATGGACCACCAGGACGTTCGGATGGTTGAGCGCACCGGCCGCGCGCGCCTCCTGAGAGAAGCGGCGCAGCCGGTCCGCGTCGGCCGCGAACGGCGCCGGCAGCACCTTGATCGCCACGTCGCGGGCGAGTCGTTCGTCTCGCGCGCGATAGACCTCGCCC
The DNA here is from genome assembly GCA_022711765.1 of Candidatus Krumholzibacteriota bacterium. GTDB lineage: Bacteria > Krumholzibacteriota > Krumholzibacteriia > LZORAL124-64-63 > LZORAL124-64-63 > Glo-17. Next base: position 1,811,827 of record JAKLEB010000001.1, on the reverse strand, counting down.
ATGCCGCCTGCTCCGAGCGGACCGAGGATCAGGTACGGCCCCAGTCGGGTTCCAGCTTCCACGGACACCGACCTCGCGTCGAGCGAGCGGAATCTGGGCGGCAGCGGACTTGGCCGGGCGAGCCCATCTGGAAACGCAGGGGAGTCGAACCTAGTCTGCGCCAGCGAGCGTCGGCGATCAAGAAGGGAACGCGGACCGCGCCGGGACCTGGGATTACGTGGAATCTTCATCGATTTCCAGCGGTCCCATCTGTGCTTCGCAGTTGACTTTCTCGTCTCATTACGAGGATGGACGCGTCTGATCACGAGCGCTAGACCCGGAGGTTCCGATCATGTGTCGAACACCCGTTCGCCCCGGCCGCGGCTGCCACGCAACCGCCGCGCTGGCCGTCGTCCTGCTCGCCGGATTCGCCGCGGCCGCGTCAGGCCGCGACATCGTGCCCACGCCGCCGGGAGGCGGCCCCGGCGTGAACCTGTTCCCGGCCGATCAGGTGAACCCGCTGGATGTCCCGGGTCCGCAGCCGATGTCGCCTCGTCGCCTCGAATATGAGCCGCAGCTGCCGCTCGGCGCCCGCGATCCCGACCTCGGAGGCGACGACCTCCCGATCAACACGTTCACGGGCGCGTACGACTCCGACCTGGCCGTGGCCTCGAACGGCGACCTCTTCGCGATCTTCTGGTACGACGTCGACGACGACGGCGCGTACCGCTTCGTCGTCCGCCGCTCGGACGACGGCGGCACGACCTGGCGCGACTGGGGCACGTTCTTTGACCCGACGCCCGACTACCGCTACTGGGACCCTCGCATCCACGTCGCCGAGGGGGCCCAGGATCGCTGCTTCGTCACCTACGTCCTCGACACGGGCAGCGGCTGGCCGACCGAGGTCCACGTGGCCTGGTCGCCCCTCGACCTCGAGACCGGCGACTTCAGCAACGACACGATCATCCACACCGCGCCGCACGACGCCTTCAGCGCCTCGCTCACGACCGACGCCGAGAGCTTCAGCGCGTACTACGTCTACCTTGCCTTCTCGTCGGAGGACGGCGACGGAAACGACATCCACTTCGTACGCAGCACCGACCAGGGCACGACCTGGGAATCCTCCTACGTGATCGGCACGATCGGGGTGAGCGACCGGGGCTACTACAACCCCACGGTCGCCGTAGGCTACGGCGGCTGGGTCCACGTCGTCTGGTACCTCGGCTTCGCGTACGACCACGAGTACGACAACGCGGTGCGCTATCGCCGCGCGGCGAGCTGGGCCGGCGGCGGCCTCGCAAGCTGGGAGAACCTGCAGAGCTTGACCAGCCACACCGACGACGTGGACGTGTTCGATACGACCGTCGACGCCTCGCTCGCCTCCGGGGACGTGATGGTCGCCTGGTTGCGCCGCGTGCGCGAGCCGGACGGCTCGCAAGTGTACGACGGCGCGGGCACCCGGTCCTCCGCCGATGCCGGCGCCGGCTGGGGAACGGTGGGCCAGGCCGGTTCGGGCTGGGCCTTCGTCGGCGACGTGGTCCACCAGGAGGTGAACGACCGGTGGCTCCTCGGCATGTACCATTCCGCGAGCTGGGGCTTCCACTGGTCGCCGGTCGCCTCGCCGACGGACTGGAGCAGCCTGCAGGTGTTCTCGGACAACTACTATTCGGCGGGCGAGCCGGAGATCGTCCTCGATCCGGCGCACGAGGGCCGCGTCGGTATGGTCGGCGGGAAGGCGAACTACGACGACTCGTACACGTGGCTCTTCGACGCCGAATGGCGCACCGACCCCGGCTATCCGAACTTCGAGGACGGCTTCCCGCTGGACCTCGCCGCCGAGCCCAGGTCCGACCCTGCCGTCGTCGATCTCGACGGCGACGGCTACCTCGAGATCGTCTTCGGCGACAACGCCGGCGCGATCCGCGTCCATCGCCACGACGGAACGGTGCAGCCCGGCTGGCCGGTCTATCCGGGCGCCACGCTCTCGCCCTCGCCGATCGCCGTCGGCGATCTCGACGGCGACGGCGCCCTGTCCGTGGTCGCGGGAACGATGGACGGACGCGTGTTCGCCTATGATGCCGGCGGGACGCTGATGGACGGGTGGCCCTTCGCCACGCCGGACGCGGTCGCAACCTACGTGGCCATCGGTTCGGTCGGCGGACCGTACCCGCGCGCCGTGGTCATCGGCGCCGGCAGCTGGCTCGGCTTCGCCGACTGGCACGGCGAGCGCTACCCCGGCTCCGTCATCCGCGCCCTGCCCGGCGCGACCATCAGCAGCGCGCCGGCCGTCGGCGACGTCGACGGCGATGGTCGCAACGAGGTCGTCGCAGCTCTCTCCGACGTCGCCTACGCGTTCCCGATGGACGCGACCGGGTGGAACTTCTTGAAGGACCTCGAGGCTTCCGTGTCCGGCGGCGTCGCCCTCGGCGACTTCGACCTCGACGGCGATGTCGAGACCGTGGCCTCGCTCAGCAACGGCGTGGTCCACCTGCTGGAGGGCGACGGCACGGAGTTTCCCGGCGCCTGGCCGGTGACCGTGGCCACGAGCCAGCTCAACGGAGCCGCCATCGCCAACTGCCTCGGCGGCGGCGAGCTGGAGGTCGCCGTGACGGCCCGCAGCTGGCTGGTCAGCCTGCTGTGGTACGACGGCGACGTGGGCTACGGCTGGCCGCGGGACACGGACGGCTGGATGGTCTACGGCAAGCCGATCATCGCGCGGGTCGAGGCCGAGGCGAGCGACGTCATCGTCGGCGCCCGCGGCTACCGGGGCTGGGCTTGGAGCAACCTCGCCAATTCGATCCCCGGCTGGCCGAAGACGTTCGAGAACCACGTCTACCAGACCCCGGCCTACGGCGACCTCGACCTCGACGGAAACGCCGAGATCGTCTTCCTCACGACCGGTCAGCTCGCCGTGGTCGACATCGGCATCTCGCCGACGTCCGCCGTCGCCACCTGGGGCATGGCCGGCCATGATCCCGAGCGCAGCGGGTGCGCCGACTGCGCGCTGGATCTCGTGCCGGTCGAGGAGGCGGTGGACGGCGTGACCCGCGTGAGTCTCGCCGCGCCGTGGCCGAACCCCGTCGCCGGCGAGGCGACCTTCGCCTGCGCGGTGCCGGTGCGGGCGATGATCGAACTGGCGATCTTCGACGTGCGCGGCCGTCTCGTCGCCACGGTCGATCGCGCCGAGCGGCTCGCGGGCCGGCACGAGATCTCCTGGCACGGACGCGACGACGCCGGACATCCGGTCGCGAGCGGCCAGTACCTCGTGTCGCTCCGCGTCCGCGGCCCGGGCGTCGACGAGACGTTGACGCGCAAGGTGACGGTCCTGCGCTGATCGGCGCCTGATTCCCGCAACCGGCGAGGGCCGCCGCCAGCGAAGGCTGAGGCGGCCCTCGGGCGTTCCCGCCGTCGTGATCGCGCGACGTCAACGCCGGAATCCCGGGCTTGTGCTCCGGTTCTTTCGGAGTAATCTCCAGGTGGATCCTCGTAACCCGGGAGGCGAGCCGTGGCTGATTTCGAGACACTCGGCGTGTTCTATCTCGGCAAGCGATTCGCGCCGGACACGGCGTCCGTGACGGACGATCTCCTCCTGTACGATTCGAGGGATCTCACCACGCACGCCGTCTGCGTGGGCATGACGGGCAGCGGCAAGACCGGTCTGTGCGTGACGATCCTCGAGGAAGCGGCGATCGACGGGATCCCGGCGATCGCGATCGACCCGAAGGGCGACATCGGCAACCTCCTGCTCACGTTCCCCGACCTGCAGCCCGGCGATTTCCGGCCCTGGATCGACGAGGCCGAGGCCGGCCGGCGGAGCCTGACCCCCGACCAGTACGCGGCGAAGACGGCCGAGACGTGGCGCAGCGGTCTGGCGCAATGGGGGCAGGACGGCGCGCGCATCCGCCGGCTGAAGGACTCGGTCGAGATGGCGATCTACACGCCCGGCAACGGCGCCGTGCGGCCGCTCGCGGTCCTGCGCTCCCTCGCGGCGCCGCCGCCGGCCCTCGCCGCCGACACGGCCGCGCTGCGGGACCGGGTCTTGTCCGCAGTCTCCGGTCTGCTCGGTCTGATCGGCATCGAGGCGGATCCCGTGCAGAGCCGCGAGCACATCCTGCTGTCGAACATCCTCGACCGCGCCTGGCACGAGGGCCGCGACCTCGACCTCGCCGGGATGATCCAGGAGATCCAGAAGCCGTCGTTCACGAAGCTCGGCGTCTTCGACGTGGAGTCGTTCTTCCCCGCCCGGGACCGTTTCGAGCTCGCCATGCGCCTCAACAACCTGATCGCCTCGCCCGGTTTCTCAGCCTGGTTGGCGGGCGATCCGCTCGACATCCAGCGGCTGCTGTACACGCCCGACGGCAAGCCGCGCGTCTCGATCCTCTCGATCGCGCACCTGTCGGACGCCGAGCGGATGTTCTTCGTCACGATCCTCCTGAATGAGCTCGTCGCCTGGATGCGCGGGCAGTCGGGTACGAGCAGCCTGCGCGCCCTCCTGTACATGGACGAGATCTACGGCTACTTCCCGCCGACGGCGAACCCGCCGTCGAAGACGCCCATGCTGACGCTGCTCAAGCAGGCGCGGGCATTCGGGCTCGGCGTCGTGCTCTCGACCCAAAACCCGGTGGACCTGGACTACAAGGGCCTCGCCAACGCGGGCACGTGGTTCGTCGGCCGGCTGCAGACGGAGCGCGACAAGGCGCGCGTCATGGAGGGCCTCGAGGGAGCCCTCGCGGGGTCGGGAGGGTCCTTCGACCGGGCAAGGATCGAGGCGATCCTCGCCGGCCTCGGCAATCGCGTGTTCCTCATGCGCAACGTGCACGAGGACGACGCGGTGGTGTTCCAGAGCCGGTGGGCGCTGTCTTACCTGCGCGGCCCGCTGGCGATGCCCCAGATCCAGCAACTGACGCGCGGCGGGGTCGCCGCGACCGCGCCCGCCGCGCCGTCCGCGCCGGCCGCGGTCGACGTTGCCGGGCCGGCCGAGACGAAACCGATCGCGCCCGCCGGAGTCTCCGAGTTTTTCCTGCGGCCCCGCGCCGCCGCGCCGCAGGTCACCTACCGGCCAGCTTTGGTCGGCGTGAGCCGACTCCACTTCGTCGACGCGAAGGCCAAGGTCGACGCCTGGGTGCCCTACACCCACGTCGCGCCGCTGGCGGACGAGGGCGACCAGCCGGCATGGGAGCAGGCGTCGCAGTACGGCGACATCCGCCAGGACTTGCTCCGCGAGGCCCAACCTGGCGCTCGTTTCGCGGCGCTGCCCGCCGCGGCCGCGAACGCGAAGAACCTCGCGGCGTGGCGTAACGCGCTCGTGTCGCATCTCTACCAGAACGTCACGCTCGATCTCCACGCCTGCCCGGCCCTGAGGCTGGTCTCGCAGCCCGGCGAGACGGCGGGCGATTTCGCCGCGCGGGTGGCGCAGGCGCAGCGCGAGCAGCGCGACGCCGCGGTCGAGAAGCTGCGCGCGAAGTATGCGCCCAAGCTGCAGGCGCTGCAGGACCGCGTCCGGCGGGCGGAGGAACGCGTGGAGCGGGAGAAGGCGCAGTACGGCCAGCAGAAGATGCACACGGCGATCTCCGTCGGCGCGACGCTGCTGGGGGCCTTCCTCGGCCGGAAGGCAGTCTCGGCCGGCACGGTCGGGCGCGCCTCGACGGCCATGAAGAGCGCCGGCCGGGTGGGGAAGGAGAAGGAGGACGTCGAGCGCGCCGGCGAGAGCGTGGGCGCCCTGCGGGAGCGCCTCGCGACGCTCGAGCAGGAATTCGCCCAGGAGACGGCCATCCTGACGGGGCGGTTCGACCCGGCCGCGGTCGCCGTCGAGACGAAGCTGGTGAGGCCGCGGAAGTCGGACATCACGGTCGGCGAGATCGCCATCGCCTGGGTGCCCTGGCGCGCCGGCGCGGACGGGCTGGCGGAGGCGCTCTACTGACGTCGGCTGGCCGGCGAGCCGGCACGCCGGCGGCCGCCCAGGACTGCGTCGGTGAAAGGGGATCGGCGTGCGGAGCGAACCCGGAGCGGCCAGGGTTCGTGACGACGCGCTGATGCGCCGGGCGCTCGGGTTCGTCGTGCTGTTCGGCGTGGTCAGCCTCTTCGCCGACGTGACCTACGAGGGAGCCCGCAGCATCACGGGCCCCTTCCTCGCCCTCCTCGGCGCGAGCGGCGCCGTCGTCGGTTTCGTGGCGGGACTCGGCGAGCTCATCGGGTATGGGCTGCGCCTCGCCTCGGGATATCTCGCCGACCGGACCAGGCGCTACTGGGAGCTGACCCTCGTCGGGTACTCGGTCAACCTGCTCGCCGTGCCGGCGATCGCCCTCGCGGGACGCTGGGAAGTCGCCGCCCTGTTGATGATCCTGGAGCGGACGGGCAAGGCGATCCGCACTCCGTCCCGGGACGTCATGCTCTCGCACGCGACCTCCCGGCTCGGCCGGGGGTGGGGGTTCGGCCTCCACGAGGCGCTCGATCAGATCGGCGCCGTCGCGGGACCGTTGCTCGCGGCCGGCGTGCTGTCGGCGCGGGGGAGCTACCGGCAAGCTTTCGCGTTGCTCGGCGTGGCGGCGTTCCTGGCGCTCGGCGCGCTGGTCGTCGCGCGAGTCGCCTACCCCAGTCCGAGCGACCTCGAGGGGGGACGCGTCGCCACCGACCGGCGCGGGCTCGGCCGACCGTTCTGGCTCTACTGCACGGCGACCGCCCTGGTCGCGGCCGGGTACGCCGACTTCCCGTTGATCGCGTTCCGCCTCCAGAAGGACGGGATAGCCCTCGCCGCCTGGGTTCCGATCCTCTACGCCGTCGCCATGGGCGTCGACGCGCTCGCCGCCCTGTTGTTCGGCAAGCTGTTCGATCGGTACGGCCTGCGGGTGCTCGCCGTGGTCGTCGTCGTATCCTCGGCGTTCGCGCCGCTGGTGTTCCTCGGCGGCTTCCCGCTCGTCGTGGCCGGCATGGTCTGCTGGGGCGTCGGGATGGGCGCCCAGGAGTCCATCATGCGAGCCGCGATCGCCGACCTCGTGCCGGCGCGCCGCCGCGGGACGGCGTACGGCCTCTTCAACGCGGGGTACGGCCTGGCCTGGTTCCTCGGCAGCGCCCTGATCGGCGTGCTCTACGACGTGTCGGTCGGCTGGCTGGTCGCGTTCTCGGTCGCGGCCCAGCTCGCGGCCGTCCCCGTCCTGCTGCTCGCGGGTCGCGCGGCCAGGGTCGCCGGGCCGGCCTAGGGTCGGGCGCAACCGACTTGCCGGTTGGCCGGTCCGTGATTCGCGGCTACTCTCGGGACCATGCGGTTGCTCCTGCTCAGCGATCTGCACCTCGAATTCGCCGACTTCGCTCCGCCCGCGGTCGACGCCGACCTCGTGCTCCTCGCCGGAGACATCAGCACGGGCACGGCGGGGGTCGCCTGGGCGGCCGCCGCGTTCGGCGATCGTCCGGTCGTCTACGTTCCCGGCAACCACGAGTACTACGGCGAGGCATTCCCGCGGCACCTCGGCGCGCTGCGTCGCGCCGCGAAGGGCACCGGCGTGCGCGTGCTCGACCGTGGAGTCCTCGAGCTGGACTCGGTGCGCATCCTCGGCTGCACGCTCTGGACCGATTTCGACCTGCACGGCGATTCCCGCGCCGCCCGGGCGCTCGCCGCCGAGAGGATGTGGGACTATCGCGAGATCCGCATCTCGCCGCGCCTCCGCGCCGCCCGACCGCGCGATACCCTCCGCTGGCACCGCCGAGCGCGAGCCTGGCTCGCGCGGGAGTTGGCAGGCGCGAATGCCCGCACCGTCGTGGTCACTCACCACGCGCCGAGCGCGGGTTCGGTGTCCGTCGCGCCGGACGACCAGCCGTTCAGCCCGGCCTACGCCTCGAACCTGGAGGCGCTGATCACCACGAGCGGTCCGGCACTCTGGCTGCACGGCCACATCCACCGGGCGCGCGACTACCGGCTGGGCGGGACGCGGGTGGTCTGCAACCCGCGCGGCTATCCCGGGCAGCACACGGGGTTCGACGTGGGATTCACGGTGGATCTCTGAACGCGCGCCGGCCCGTTCGCGTAAGAACTGCTCGACCGGGCTCGCGAGACGCCGCGAGCGCGGTCTCCGACGCGGGTGCCGATTCGCCGAGATTCGGCGTGCGCGCGCGGGCTCGGTCGGCTAGACTCCGTGACGACCCTGGCGCCGAGGAGCCGCGAGTTGGCCCGGACAGATTCACCGGACTGGTCCGAATACGAGCTGATCGACGCGGGCGACGGCGAGAAGCTGGAGCGCTTCGGCCAGTACACGCTCATTCGCCCGGAACCGCAGGCGATCTGGCGGCGAGTGCTGCCGGACGAGGTGTGGCGGGAAGCGGCCGCGGCTCACTTCGTGCGCAAGCAGACGGAACGATACCGGGCGGCCGACGAGACCGGCGGCGGCTGGGCGCGGCGCCCGGAGATGCCGGACAGCTGGCGCGTGACGTACACCCACGGCGACCTGCGCCTGCAGCTGCGCCTCGCGCTCACCGCGTTCGGACACGTCGGTGTCTTCCCCGAGCAGACGGCGAACTGGCGCTTCGTCCACGATGCGCTCGCCGGCTGGCCGGTGCCGCAGCCGCGCGTGCTGAACCTCTTCGCCTACACCGGTGCGGCGTCCCTGGTCGCGCGGCAGGCCGGCGCCGAGGTCGTGCACGTCGACGCTTCGCGGCCCGGGCTCAACTGGGCCAACCAGAACCGGCAGCTCAACGGCCTCGGCGACATCCACTGGGTCCACGAGGACGCCTTGAAGTTCGTCCGGCGCGAGGTGAAGCGGGGCAACGTCTACCACGGAGTCATCATGGATCCGCCACCCTATGGCCGCGGTCCGGGCGGCGAGAAGTGGACCCTCGCGGAGAAGCTCGACGAGCTGGTCCGGCTCGCCGGCAAGCTCCTCGATCCAGATCGTCATTTCCTCGTGCTCAGCCTGTACGCGGCCGGCCTGTCGCCGACGGTCGGCCTGAACGTCGTGAAGGGCCACTGCGACGTCGCGGGCGCCGAGTACGGCGAGTTCATCCTGCCGTCCCGCCACGGACGTGACCTGCCGATGGGGACGTTCGTGCGCGTGCGGCGCTGACGCCGTGTTCTCGACGCGGACCGCATGGCCTCGCGAGCCGAATGCGCTCGCGCTCGCGGTCGCGAGGCGGCACGCGGCCGGCTTGCCCCTGAGCGACCTGACCGTGAGCAATCCCACGATCTGCGGCCTCGAGTATCCGGTCGCGGCGTTGCGCGACGCGATCGCCCTCGGCGCGGCCGAGCGTTACGACCCGGCGCCCCGCGGCCTGCGCTCGGCGCGAGAGGCGGTGAGCGAGACCTACGCCCGGGCGGGCGTCGCGGTCGAGCCGGACGACCTCTTCCTCACCGCCGGCACGAGCGAGGCGTACGCCCACGTGCTCGCCGTGCTCTGCGATCCCGGCGACGAGGTCCTCGTGCCGGTGCCGAGCTACCCGCTCTTCGACTACCTGCTGCGGCTAGCCGGCGTGCGGCCGGTGGCATATCCGCTCCGCTACGACGGCGCCTGGCAGGTCGACCTCGCCGCGCTGCGCGCCGCGATGACGCCGCGCACGCGGGCCGCGATCGTCGTCTCGCCGCACAACCCGGCTGGCGTGTACCTCGCGGCCGACGAGCTCGACGCGCTCGCCGGATTCTGCGCCGAGCGAGGGCTCGGGCTCGTGGTCGACGAGGTCTTCCGCGACTATCCCCACGGCCGCGAATCGACCGTGCCGCCGTCGGCGGCGGCGAACTCGCGCTGCCTCACGTTCACGCTCGACGGGATCTCGAAGAGTCTCGGCCTGCCGCACTACAAGCTGGGCTGGATCGCGCTGAGCGGCCCCGCGACGGCGCGGCGCGAGGCGGCCGGCCGGCTCGAGATCGTGACCGACACCTACCTCTCGGCGGGCACGCCGGTGCAGGCCGCCCTGCCGGCGCTGTTCACGATCGGCGCGCGGATCCGCGCCGCGATCCAGGGGCGGCTGCGGTCGTCGCTCGCCGTCCTGGACGCCGGGACCGGCGGCGACTCGCCGCTCACGGTCCTGCGCGCCGACGCCGGCTGGTCGGCGATCCTGCGCGTGCCGGGCATGCGGACGGACGAGGAACTGGCCGTGGCGCTCGTCGAACGCCACGGCCAACTGGTGCATCCCGGCCACTTCTTCGATCTGCCGATCGCCGGGTCGGTGGTGGTGAGCCTGCTCGCCGAGCCGGCAGCGCTCGCCCGGGGGCTCGCGGCGCTGCGCGACGAATGCGCCGACGTCAGCCGTTGAGCGCCTCGTGCACCTTCCCGACCATCTCGGGCCCGGGCCGCAGCGTCTTGTCGCCCTCGTCCTTCCACTTGGACGGGCAGCCCTCGTTCGTCTTGCGCGACAGGTAGATGTTGGCCTTGAACTTCCGCATGAGCTCGTCGATGTTGCGGCCCATGTTGTAGAAGTTCACCTCGGAGTTGTAGAGGGTCCCGTCCGGCGCGATGATGAACGTGCCGCGCAGCGCGAGGCCGGACGCGGGGTCCCACACGCCGAACAGCCGCGAGACGCGTCCGGTCGGATCCGAGCCCATGAGGTACTTGACCTGGGCCAGCTCCTTCTCGTCGCGCTTCCACGCCAGATGCGTGAACTCGGTGTCGGTGGAGACGGTGATGAGCGCGGCGCCCATCTTCTCGAAACGATCCTGCTGCTCTGCCAGAGCAGCGAATTCGGTCGCTCAGACGAACGTGAAGTCGGCGGGATAGAAGAAGAGCACGGTCCACTTGCCGTTGTTCTTCAGCTCGCCGAGCGACACCTTCGTGAAATCGTGCTTCCTGGGGTCGTAGCAGGTGAGCGTGAAGTCGGGTACCTGCATGCCGACCTTGACCTCGTTGACGGCTTCGGTCATCGTGCCTTCCTCCGGATTCGGGGTCTTGCCGGCGCCTGCGGCGTCCGGTTCCATTTGCTTCATGGTAATGTCGGCAGCGTCCGGCCGCACGCGGGCGCGGCTGGCCGAAATCCGCCGCCGTGCTTAGTCTTCCGCCGCCGCTGACCGCCGGTCCCGGCACGCTCTGAGGCCGGATCGAAAGAGGGGTCCTCGAGACGATGCGCGCCGATGCCAACCCCTCCGACCTCCGCTTGGCGTGGACCCTGCTCGAGCGGAGCGAGCGCCGCGGCGTGCTCCTGCTCGTGCCGGCGTTCACGATCACGGCGATCCTGCAGGTCGCTGGCATCGCTTCCGTACTGCCGTTCCTGTCGCTCGTGGCCGACCCGACGATCATCGACCGCAGCGGGACGCTCCGCCGGGTCTACCAGCTCTTCGGCTTCTCCAGCCACGCCTCGTTCCTGGTCTTCACGGGGGCGACCGCGCTGGTCATCCTGGTGGTCACCAACGGTCTGAGCGCCCTGACGGACTGGCTCATGCTGCGCTTCTCCTGGCGGCTGAACCACGTGCTCTCGGCGCGGATGCTGGAACAGTTCCTCGCCAAGCCATACAGCTACTTCCTCGACCACAACACCGCCGCACTGGTCAAGAACCTGCTGGCGGAGGTCAAGCAGACCGTCACGGGCTACGTCCTGCCGCTGATGCAGCTGGTCGCCCGCGCCATTGTCGTGATCTTCATCCTGGCGCTGCTCGTCGTCGCGAATCCGCTGCTCGCGATCTCCGTGCTGACGATGCTGTCCGCCGTGTACCTCGCCATCTTTCTGGCGGTCCGCCGCCGGCTCAAGCGGATCGGCCAGCTGCGCAGCGAGGCCAACCGCCAGATGTTCCAGGCGGCGACGGAGGCCCTCACGGGCGTCAAGGACATCAAGCTACTCGGGCGCGAAGGGGTGTTCCTGCGCCGATTCGGCCTCTGGTCACGACGCTATTCGCGCTACATGGCGGCGCAGCAGACCGTTGGCCAGCTGCCACGGTACGCGCTCGAGACGGTTGCGTTCGGGGGCATGCTCTTCATGGTTCTCTTCCTGCTCGTGCGCGGCAGCGACCTCACGAAGGTCCTGCCCGTCCTCGGCCTGTACGGGTTTGCGACCTATCGATTGCTGCCGTCTATGCAGGCGATCTTCACGTCGGTGGCGTCGATCCGGTTCAGCGGGCCCGCGCTCGAGCAGGTTTACGACGACCTGGCCGAGTTCCGCTCCCGCCACGTGGTGAACCGCGCACGGCTCGCGCCCCTGCCGTTTTATGGGCGAATCGAGATGTGCGGAATCACCTTCCGCTACGCCGGCGCGGACCGTCCCGTCCTGCACGGGTTCGACCTCACGATCGAGGCCGGCACCTCGGTCGCGTTCGTCGGCGCGACCGGTTCGGGCAAGACGACCACGATCGACCTCCTGCTGGGGCTGCTCTTCCCGGACAGCGGGTGGCTCACGGTGGACGGCGTTGCGGTCGACGAGGCGACGGCGCCGCGCTGGCAGATGAACATCGGCTACGTGCCGCAGCAGATCTTCCTGGCCGACGACACGATCACCGCCAACATCGCCCTCGGCGTGCGCCCCCGTCAGATCGACCCGGCGGCGGTCGAGCGCGCGGCCAGGCTGGCCAACATCCATGACTTCATCGTCGGCGACCTGCCGCAGGGCTATGACACGATGATCGGCGAGCGCGGCGTGCGCCTCTCGGGCGGCCAGCGCCAGCGCCTCGGCATCGCCCGCGCGCTCTACGACGATCCCGCCGTCCTCGTGCTCGATGAGGCCACCAGCGCGTTGGACAGCGTGACCGAGGAAGCGATCTTCGACGCGGTCCGCCAGATCGGCCGCAGTAAAACCGCCATCATGATCGCGCACCGCCTGTCGACTGTACGCGGCTGCGACGTCATCTACCTGCTCGAGAAGGGCCGCCTGGTCGCGAGCGGAACGTACGACGAGCTGTTGCGAACGAGCGCCGAGTTCCGCGCGCTCGCGCAGATCTCCGGAGCCTGACCTACAGCGAGAACTCCGCCCCGCCGCTCACCACGCGGCCCGGACCCGGCAGGCCGGTCTGGTCGTCGACCCGTTGGTCGAAGACGTTGTCGACCCGCACGTGCAGGCCGAGCGGCGCCTGGCTGGCGCCGAACGTCCAGGCCAGCCGCAGGCTCCAGACCACGCCCGCCGGCAGCCGGCGCAAGCCGGACTCGCTGGTCGTATCGGCGCTCCACCGCGGCCCGGTCGCGCGTGCCTCGACGAGGGCGCCGGGGCCGACCGCTCGCTCCCAGGCGATCCCGGCGAGCGAGAGGTACGCGGCGCGGTCCTCGGCGGGACCCTCCGCGCCGCCACCGTGCACGCGGGCGTCGAGGATCGTGTGCTGCAGCCGGACCTCGACGCCGGCGAGCGGGCGCCAGGCGCCGATCAGCTCGACCCCTGGCACGCGGATCTCGCCACGGTTCACGCGCTGGTAGCGGCCGTCGGGCAGCACGATCCGCTCGATGCCGTCGCTGAGGCGGCCGTAGAATGCGGCGACCGAGAGCGACGTCGCCGCGGCGTCGAGCCGCGCGCCGATCTCGACCTGGTCGTTCCGTTCGGGCCTGAGCCCGAAATTGGGCGCGAAGCGGCCGAGCGCACCGGAATAGGTCTCGCGCAGCGACGGGTACCGGCTGCGCCGGCCGAGCGCGACGTAGGCGCCCGCCTGCGGACCGAGGTCGCGAGCGACGCGGAGATCGACGGCGACGGCGTCGCCGGCCGGGTTGCCGGGCTTGTCGCCCGACTCGGGCGTGGCCGCGTGGTCCCAGCCCAGCCCCGCGCGCACCGTCCACGGCGGGCCGGGCCGCGTCTCGACCTCGCAGGCGAGCGACGAGAGCCACTGCGCGTACGCGAGGATCGGTCCGCCTGCCTCGAGGCTCTCGCGATGGTGGGTGTAGCGGGCCGATCCCTGGAGCACGAGCGTCCCGTGGTCGCCCACGGAGCGGCCGAGGCGCAGGCGACCGTAGCCGGTGCGATCCCAGTTCTTCTCGAAGCTCTGGCCGGCCTCCAGCGGTGCGCCCCATCCGCCGGGACCGCGGGGGTCGATCTCCTGGTGGAAGAAGTCGGCCGAGGCGGCGGCGCCGAGGTCCCAGTCGCCGCGCTCGTCGAGCGGCAGGGTCAGCGCTGCGCCCACGAGCGCGCGCTCGCGGACCGGGTACCGCCAGTAGCGGGCGTCGTCGGCGCTGACCTGCATCTCCGCAGGGACGCCCTTCGCTCCGGTCCAGCCGGTCGCGATCAGGCTGAGCTGGCCGCCGTCGCGCACGCGCCGCGAGCCGCGCATCAGGAGCGACCACTGCTCGAGATCGCTGCTCTCGCGGGCCGGACCGTCCTCGGGCAGCGGCCACGAGTCGCGGGTTTGCCGCGACGCCGCGCCCAGCACACTCCAGGAGCCGGCGCGCAAGAGGTGCCGCGCCTCGGCGCGGCCGAGGCCGTCGCCGCCGCCCGCCGCGCGCACGGTGGTGGCGGAGCCCTCGCCGGTGAGCACCGCGGGCAGGAGCCGCAGGCTGCCGGCCAGGGTGCCGGGACCGTCGAGCAGGGTCACGGGGCCGCGCGTGCCCACCGCCGCGCCGACCGCGATCGCCGGCACCGTCTCGAGGTCGACACGCTCGTCCCAGGGCACGTTGAGGGGGATCCCGTCGAGGTAGGTCTGCACGTGCCGCTCGGGGGCGCCGCGCACCATCGGCAGGGCGTCGCCGCGCGAGTTGACCGCGACACGCGTCGACGGCAGCGCGCTGCCGACCGCGGCGAGCGAGGGCGCGTCCAGGCGCGCGAGTTCCGCGGGGCCGAGCTCCGTGCGGCCGGACGCCGCGACCACGGGGGGCTCGCCGCTCACGACGACGGCGGGCAACACGACGAGGACGGTGTCGGCCGGCGTCGGCGCGTGGTCGCTGCCGCTGCTGTCGACGAGGGCGTTGCCGGTGGCGCCTGCGGCGGCGGGATCGGCTGCGCGAGTCGCGGCGGGGACCGCGACGATGATCGCGACGCCGGCGAACGTCCGGGCGAGGATGCGCACGAGGGAGCGGGCGGTCTTGCGCACGACGAGAGACCTCGGAGTTGGAGCTGGCGCCGGTGCAATGATGGGCCGCGATCCGTGCCGCGGCAAGTCGCACGCGGGCGGACGAGCTGGTTCAGCGACAGCTCGCCGCCAGCGCCCCGATGAGTCCGCAGCTGAGGCCGTACGGCGCCGCGGCCGGCGCGCACGGCGAATCCGGGGCGAGCGCGAAGTCGTCGGCCGAGGCGTCGCAGAACTGCGGGTCGAGGGCGAAGTTGTCGCCGAGGTCCACGCAATTCGCCGGCAGGTCGTCGCCGCCGACGTTGCCGTAGACGTCGCAGCAACCGACCGAGAGGGCGTCCACCGCGATCGCCTGGATCGCGCCGCCCAGCCCGGCGAACGCGAGGATCGACCGGTCGACGGTCACCTGGGCGGATTCGGCGATGCGGAGGTGGCCGCCCGTCTCCGCGACGTTGCGGACGAGCGTGCAGCCCTCGATGGCCGATCCCGCGCCGATCTCCGCCAGGTAGATGCCGCCGCCCTTGTCGGCCGCGCTGTTGTCGTGGACGAGGCAGTCCGTCATGGTCAAGGTCACGTGGCCGGCGTACAGTCCGCCGCCGACCCGCGAGGCCGTGTTGTGCCGCAGGACGCAGCCGCGGACCTCGGGGAAGGACGTGTAGGTGTAGAGTCCGATCCCGGCGCCCACCTCGGCCTCGTTGTCTTCGAACACGCAATCGATGACGATCGGCGACCCGACCCCCACCTGCCCCAGACCGCCGCCGTAGCGCGCTCGGTTGCCGCGGAAGATGCAGTTCTTGAAGGTCGGCGAGCAGACGTGGATCTCCACGCCCCCGCCGTCTCCTTCCCCGAGCGGACTCTGGTAGGCGTCGCCGCCGGTGATCGTCAGGCCGTCGAAGGTGGTGTTGATGTTGTCATCCAGGGTGACGCCCTGGAAGAAGAACACTCGTCCGCGCCCCTGCGCGTCGATGATCGTCTCGGCCGCACCGGCTTCGCCGCGCAGGATGAAGCCCGCTTCGTCCCTGAAGAAGGTGATCATGCCGTAGCGCGGATCCTCCGAACCCTGGTTGGTCCAGGTGTAGCGGCCGCGCGCGAGCAGGACGACGTCGCCGGGGAGCGCCGAGTCCGTGCAGGCGATGGCGATGGTCGCCGCGTCGCCCGTGCCATCCGGCTCGACGTACCAGGTGCGGAACCGCTCGGTGACCGCGCTCGCCGAGTTCGAGACGCCGGACCAGTTGCCGGCCTCGTCGCGGGTGCGCACGGCGAACCAGTAGGTGGCGCCCCCCTCGAGGCCCGTCACGGTGAGGCGATCCCGCGCGCCGGCGCATCCGGGAACGACGTCGCCTGGCACGGACGCCGGCACCGCGGTGTCCCACGTCGCCTCCGTGACCGGCGAGCTGGCATGGCGGCACGCGTATTCGGCGGCCTGGCCTGCCGCGCCGTCGTCTCCCGGCGCGCTCCAGGCGAGGGTCACCGAATGGTCGCTGCTCGCCCAGTGGACGAGGTCGGCGATCGCGGCGGGAGGGATCGTGTCCAGCGGCCGCGTGGGCGATGCCTGATCGCGGTCGCCGCAGCCCATCAGCGGGCCGCCGACACCGAACCCCACGATCATGGCGCGCAGGATCATCCGTCGCATGGTCGCTCCCCGGGGCTCACGACTGCGATCGCCGGCGCGACCGCGCCGCGCGGCGAACGCAGGTCCCAGTCCCTACGGGGTTCCGGGACCGGCGGTTGCAGTCCGCGTGGAGCGCCCGTGCCTACTTCACGAGCACGATCGCCCGCGACTCGACGGAGGCTCCGGCGCCCAGCCGGCAGAGATACACGCCCGCCGGCACGCCGCGGCCGCGCGCATCCCGTCCGTCCCATCCGACCTCGTGCCGCCCCGCGTCGAACGCCGCACCCCGCGCGAGCGCGCGGACGAAGCGTCCCGCCGCGTCGTGGATCTCGAGGTCGACCGCCGCCGGCGACGCGAGCTCGAACACGATCGTCGTCGACGGGTTGAAAGGGTTCGGGTAGTTGCCGACGAGGCGCGGCCGTGCGGGCGTTGTCGTGGCCGGCGCGCCGGTCGCGGGCGGCGTGGCGAGGAACACCTTCACGCACGGCTCGCCCGAGTTGCCGACGACGAGGTCCGGCCAGAGGTCGCCGTTGATGTCGCCGAAGGCGAGGGCGGTGCCGACGGTCGGCGAGTCGTAGGTCCAGGACGGCGGGCCGTCGAGGACGCCGGCGCGGTTCAGGTAGATGTGGACCTGGCCGTTGGAGAAATGAACCTCGGCGAGGTCCTCGTCGCCGTCGCGGTCGACGTCGCAGAACCTCAGCTCGCTGTGGCCGAAGTAGGCGGCCTGCGCTTCCCAGCCCACGGCGAGCGCGCCCGCGTCGTTGAACCAGACCTGGGTCGGGTCGTGGCCGAGGGCGAGGTCGGGCCAGTCGTCGTGGTCGACGTCCGCCCAGGCGACGCCCTTGTCGGAATCGGTGTCGCCCGTGGTCCAGGCCGGCACGGTCTGCAGCACGCCGCCGCGGTTGGCGTAGATCGCGCTCGCGAAGTTGACCCACTTGGAGACCGCGAGATCCTCCCACCCGTCGCCGTCGTAGTCGGCGACGGCGAGGTAGTTCTGGATCGACGTCTCGGCGGATTGCCAGGCAGGCACCGCGGCGAGCACGCCCGCGTTATTGACGAACATGAACATGGGCCGATAGGGGTCCGACGTGCCGGAACCCTGGTTGGCCGTGATCACGTCGGTGTCGCCGTCGTGGTCGATGTCGACGCAGAGTGCGTCGTTGTTCCAGGCGCCGCCGGGTTCCTGGCTCGCCCAGTCGGGCACGGGGTCGGGACCGCCGGGGCCGCCGAAGTAGACCCGCGAGGGGTAGGACGTGCCGCCGCCGTTGGCGGCGAAGATGTCGGGATAGACGTCGTCGTTGATGAACGCGACCTCGACGTCGCCGGTCGAGACCTCGTCGGCCGAGACCCACGACGCCGCGGCTTCCAGCGCGCCGCCTTGATTGTAGTAGATCAGGTTCTCCCAGTCGGTGTACGGCGGGTAGCTGTTGGATATGTAGCAGCCGACCACGACGTCGGCCCAGCCGTCGCCGTTCATGTCCGCGACCTGCAGGCCGCCGACCTGCCGGCGAATCGCGTTCTGCCAGTCGGGCTGGACGCCGTAAGGGACCTCGTCGTCGCGGACGGTGACCAGACCGCCGGTCGCGTCCGGCCCGAGCGTGACGGTCTCGTGGCCGTCGGCGGAGACCTCGAGCGCGGCGCGGTCCTGGGCCGCGAGGGGGACGGCGCCGAGGGTCAACGCGGCAAGTGCCGCGAGGATAGACGAAAATCGCAGCATGATCTCACCGCCTGGTTGCGGGGACGCGGGGGAGTTCCGGTTGATTGTAACCCAGAAACGACAGCGGCGGCAAGGCGCGCGCCTTGCCGCCGCTGGGTGGGCGAACGGCGACTAGACCTCCGCCAGCTCCTCCTCGTAGACCTCCGTCTCGGCCACCGCGAGCGACGGCCGCGGGCGGATGGTGCTGGCGGTCGCCGGCTCGATCGCCGATTCGATCGCCGATTCGCTGACCTCCGCGTTCGCCCCGTTGCCGTCGACCAGGCGCAGCAGTTCGCAAGCGACCTCCCTGACCACGTGCGACTGTTCGGTCAGGTCGGTGGCTGCCGCCGCGGACTCCTCGGAACGCGCCGCGTTGGACTGCGTGAGCTGGTCCATCTGGCTGACGGCGCGGTTGACCTCGTCGACGCTCCGGGCCTGCTGATCGGTCGCCGCCGCGACGTTGTTGATGAGCGTGCTCACCTGCGTGACCCCGGCGACGACCTTGTCGAGCGTGGCGACCACCTGGGCGCACACCGTGACGCCCTGTTCCGACCGCTGCACCGACTCCTCGATGAGCGCCGCGGTCTGGCGCGCGGCCTCGGCGCTGCGCTGCGCCAGGTTGCGCACTTCGGCGGCCACGACC
The DNA here is from genome assembly GCA_022711765.1 of Candidatus Krumholzibacteriota bacterium. Classification (GTDB taxonomy): domain Bacteria; phylum Krumholzibacteriota; class Krumholzibacteriia; order LZORAL124-64-63; family LZORAL124-64-63; genus Glo-17. The sequence continues at coordinate 1,793,019 of JAKLEB010000001.1, read as the reverse complement.
GCGAAGCCCTTGCCAGCGTCCCCGGCGCGAGCCGCTTCCACGGCGGCGTTCAGCGCGAGCAGGTTGGTCTGGAAGGCGATCTCGTCGATGGTCTTGACGATGCGGGCCGTGTCGTCGGCCGCGCTCTTGACGCTGCCGATGGTCTCGGACATCCGGGCCATCGCCGCCTGGCCGGCCTGCGTCGAGTCGTGCACCTCGGTCGAGATGGTGTTGACCTGGGCGGCGTCGACGGCGGTCTGGCGGGTCTGGGCGGCCATCTCCTCGAGCGCCGCCGCCGACTCCTGCAGGCTCGACGCCTGCTGGCCGGCGTCCTCGGCGACCGCGCCGCTGACCTCGGCCACCAGGTTGGACGAGTGGTCCAGCTGCGCGGACGCGGCGAGCATGCGCGACGCCGCGCGATGGACCGGCTTGTGGACCTGGAAGCGGATCACCAGGAGCAGCACGACCGCCATGGACAGCGCGCCCGCGACCACCATGCCGAGGCTGAACCACGTCGACCGCTTTTCGGCGCGCGCATGGGTCGCCTTGCCGTCGGCGAGGCTCTGCGCGATGATCGTCTGCTCGGCCGCGAGGACGCCGTTGATGCGGTCCTTGGCGAGCTTGACGTAGATCATCCCGTAGTACTGACCGACGCGCCAGTTGGGGCGGAACCGCACCATGTCGACGCCGGCGAAGAGCGGCTCGTAGAGTTCGAGCGCGTCGCCGCGGTCGCGGATCACGAGCTCCTTGGTGCGCTCGCCCTCGGACCAGACCTCGGGGTCGATGGCGCGCCCCTCCGACGCCGCGTCGGAGGACAGTTCCACCCGACCATCCGGCCCGAAGAAGGAGAACTCGCGCAGCTCGGAGAGCTGCTTCTGCTTCTCGGCGATATGCAGGAATCGCTTGCCCTCACCGGGCTGCAGCGCCTCGCCGATGCCGATCTTGATCTCGGCCATCAGGTCGCGCGCGGACTGCACGCTGAGCTCGTTGAGATTCGCGGCGGTCTCCTGCTGCATGGTCGCCAGGGACTGCTCGAACCCGGACATCACCGTTTGGAACCCTCGCCGGTTGGCGGCCATGGTCACGAACTGCTGGACCACGACCGACGCGCAGAAGAGCGACAGGATGCCGACGAAGAGCTTCTTGCCGAGACTCATGACGACCCTCCCAGGCGATCATCCTCGCCGTAGCCGACCGTGTGGAACTGCTCGCCCTTGCGGTAGAACGGGAAGTTCTTGTAGCGGGCGAAGTGCGGCGAACTGCAGCCGACGCAGGGCGCCGAGGCCCGGATGCACCAGTTGACGCCGCCGTTCCACTGCCGGCGCGGACACTCGGTGAACGTCAGCGGTCCGAGGCAGCCGAGCTTGAACAGGCAGCCCTCCTGGTCGCCGAACTTCTCGGCGAACACGTGCTTGCTGTAGTAGTGGAAGCGCGGGCAGTCGTCGTGCGTCGAATGGCTGTAGAACATCTTCGGCGTCAGCAGCTCGCTGTCGACCGGCGGATAGCCCTGCGCGGCGGTGTAGGCCAGCGTCCCGACCATCGTGTTCGGATGGGTGGGGCAGCTGGGGCAGTTGATCACGCGGCCGCGCGGGTCGATGCCATTGGTGCGCAGGAAGTCGGCGACGCCCGTGGCGCCCGTCGCGTTGCCCTCGGCGGCCGGGATGCCGCCGTAGGCAGCGCAGGTTCCCGCGGCCATGACGGCGAGCGCGCGCGGCGCCAGCTCCAGGACCCACTCGGCGACCGGACGGCCGGCGATCAGGCAGGCCTCGGGCATGGCGGCCGGGATCGAGCCCTCCACGACGAGGATGAAGTCGCCGGCGTCGCCGATCTGCTTCAGCAGCCCGCCGACGTCCGCTCCCTGGGCCGCCCCGACGTTCTGGTGGAACACCAGCGAGATGTACTCGGTGAGCAGCTCGGCCGGCCCCGGTTGCTCCGAGTTCAAAAGCGAGATCGAGCAGCCGCTGCACGACTGGCCCTGGAGCCAGGCGACGCGCGGCAGCCCGCGCGCGAGACGGTCCAGGCCGGCGGCCACCGCCCGCGCCTGCGGGCTGCTCAGCCCCGCCGCCGCGGCGATCAGGCCGCTGAGCTGGAGGAATTCGCGACGTGTCAGGTTACGCATGGTTTCGGTCCTTCCGCGCGGTCACCTTTTCAGTGCACGGCACAGGCGATGCAGGGGTCGAACGAACGCACCACCCGCGCGGGCTCGATCGGATGGTCGGGATTGGCGATCACGACGCCGGTGAGCGCCTGCTCCACCGGGCCGGGCTGGTCCTTGTCGTCGCGCGGCGAGCAGTTCCACGTGGTGGGCACGACGCACTGGTAGCGCTCGATCTGGTGGTTCCTGACGGAGAGCCAGTGGCCGAGGGCGCCGCGCGGCGCCTCGGTCAGCCCGTGGCCCTCGCCGCGGTCGCAGATGACGAAGTCCTTGGCCGGAGCGGCGCCGAGCTCCAGCTCGTCCAGCCACTGGTGGGCCTGCGCGACGAGCCACTGCGCCTCCAGGCCGCGGCAGAGGTGGCGGCCGATCACCGAATGGAGCTGGGCGGGCTTGACCGCCAGCTTCTTCAGGAGCGCGTCGACCTGGGTGCGCACCGCCTGTCCGTCCGGCGAGTGGTAGGCGACGAGCACGCGCGCGAGCGGCCCGACCTCCATGGGCTGGCCCTGGTAACGGGGCGCCTTGAGCCAGGAGTAGGCGTCGGGCTTGCGCGGCGCCGGCCGCGTCTCCCCGCGCGACGGGTGCAGCCCGGTCCCGGAGTCGAAACGCGAGTACCGCACCTCTTCGGTGATGTGGGCGATGTCGAGCGGCGCCCAGACGCCGCCGCGGACGACCCCGGACGGGAACCGCAGCGCGCCGGCGTCGTCCATCTCGAAGGCGCCGTAGCTCAGCACGTCCTTGCAGCCGCCGCCGATCTTCCAGTAGGACGGGAACGCCTGGGCGGCCGTGACCAGGTCGGGCACGTACACGTCCTCGACGAAGCGGCCGATCTCCTTCAGGCGCGTCCGGTAGGCGAGGACCCGTTCCAGGGTCGGCGCCTGCGTGACGCCGCCGGGGACGATCGCGGTGCTGTGCGGCAGCTTGGCGCCGAACACCGCCGCCATCTCGTGCGCGAGGCGCCGGATCTCCAGCGCCTCGACGTAGTGCGCCAGCAACGTCCAGTTGACGTTGACGTCCTTCACGTAGTCGGCTTCGAACCGCGGCAGGAACGGCGCGGCGGGGAAGACGTCGGATCGGTCGAGGGCGGCTTTGACCCAGCGGCGCAGGTCACGCAGCGCTCGACTCGAGCCGGTGTACTTCAGGACCGCGGTGACGTCCACGAAGTCCAGCGCCGCCAGGACGTAGAAGTGCAGGACGTGCGACTGCAGGTAGTTGGCAGCGAAGACCAGATTCTGCAGCAAGCGGCCGTTGCGGTTGGGCTTGATGCCGTACGCCATCTCCTGCGCTCGCACCGACGCGATCGAGTGCGAGATCGGGCACACGCCGCAGATGCGCTGGGTGATCTGCTGGGCGTCTAGAGGGTCGCGGCCGGTGAGGATGGTCTCGAAGCCGCGGAACATCTCGCCCTCGCAGCGCGCCGATGTCACCCGGTGCCCGCCGGCGACCGGCTCGGTCTCGGTGTGGATCGCGAGGTGACCCTCGATGCGGGTGACGGGGCTGATGTTGACGGTTCTGGACACGTCCCTCTCCATTCCGTTGGCCGGCCCTGTCGGCCGAGCAGCCGATGGTGGTCTGGTCGGACCGGTTGATCGGTAGATTTCAGTGCGCGATTAGCGAAATTTCTCCCCGCTGCCCAGATACCCGACTTATCACCTTGCCGTTACGGGAGGATCAGAGCCCGAGCTTGATGGCGACTCCGCACAGGACGACCAGCGCTCCGGCGATCGGCTGGCCGAATCGATCGAGGCTCCGCGGCCGGACGACCCGCAGGCCCGCTGTCGTCAGCCCGACGAGCGCGAGCATGGTCGCGATCGTCGCCAGCGAGAACACCGCCGCCACCAGCGCGACCGCGCCCGGGCTGAGGACCGCCGCGGGGAACATGAGCAGGGGGATGAGCGGCTCGCAGGGTCCGAGCACGAAGATCACGAAGAGCGACCACGGCACGAGGTTGCCGCTCTTCGCGGTGTGCGCGTGGGCGTGCTCGTCCTGGTGAGCGTGGCTGTGGGCGTGACGGGTGCCGTCGGGATGGACGTGGGTGTGGGCGTGCGTTCGGCCCCGGAACAACCTGACCAGGCTCCAGGTCAGGTAGACGAGCCCGAAGGCGATCAGCGCCCAGCCGGCCGCCTCGCCCCGCCCCGATTCGAATCGCTTCAGGCTGCGCAGCGTGATGCCGGCGGCGATCCCGATCGCTCCCAGGACGACCGAGCTCAGGACGTGGCCGAGGCCGCAGCCGGCGGTGATCCAGAGCGTGCGCCGCAGGCTCCAGCCGCGGGCCCTGGCCATGGCCGTGAACGGCAGGTAATGGTCGGGTCCGATCACCGTGTGGACGACGCCGATGCTCGCCGCCGACCCGAGCAGGATGACGAGCTCGTCAGGCATTCCGAGCCTCCTTGCCCGCCGCGGCGCGTCCGTCAGCAGATCCGCGGCAACAGCTCCCCGGCGGGGACGTCGATGATGCGCACCCCGCCGATCCCCGTCTCTAGCAGGACCCGTGCCACTGGTTCGGCCGCGACCCGACCGATCCGGCAGGCGTTCCTGCCCAGCGGGTGGGCGCGCATGGCGGCGAGCACGCGCTCGGCCGACGCCTCGGGCACGCAGGCGAGGAGCTTGCCCTCGTTGGCCACGTGCAGAGGATCGAAGCCCAGCATCTCGCAGGCACTCGCGACCGCCGGCTGGACCGGCAGGGAGCTCTCCTGCAGGATCATGGCGGTCGCGCTCTGGGCCGCCAGCTCGTTGAGCGTCGCGGCGACACCGCCGCGGGTGGGGTCCCGCAGCGCGTGCACCGGCGCGCCCGTCGCGAGCATGGCGGCGACAAGACCCGCGAGCGGGGCGACGTCCGAGCGGATCTCGGTCCGGAACGCGAGGTCGCCGCGGGCCGCCAGGACGGCGATGCCGTGGTCGCCGATCGTCCCGCTGAGCAGGATCGCGTCTCCGGGGCGGATCTGCGCCGCCCTTGCGGCGCGTCCGGGCGAGATCCGCCCCACGCCGGCCGTGTTGATGTACACGCCGTCGACCTTGCCGCGCTCGGCCACCTTGGTGTCGCCGGCCACGACCGTGACGCCGGCCTCGGCGGCAGCGTCGCGCAGGGAGGCGACGATGCGCTCGAGGTCGGCGATCGGAAATCCCTCCTCGAGCAGGAATCCCGCCGTGAGCCACATCGGTTCGGCGCCCACCATCGCGAGGTCGTTGACCGTGCCGCACACGGCCAACCGCCCGATGTCGCCGCCGGGGAAGAACAGCGGCCGCACGACGTAGGTGTCGGTGGTCAGCGCCAGTTCGCCGGCGCCGGCGAGGGCCGCAACCGGTAGGACCGCCGAGTCCTCGGCGGCCGCGAGCGAGGGGTTCGCGAGCTGCGGGCGGAAGACCCGCGCGATGAGGTCCGCCGTCAGACGGCCGCCGCTGCCGTGGCCGAGGACGATGCGCTCGTCGTGGACCAGCGGCACGGGGCAGATCGGTCCGCCGGCGAGATCGCCGCGATCCTTCATGGCGTCGCGTCCCTTCGGTAGCGGTAGTAGGCGGCGCAGGCGCCCTCGCCCGAGACCATCGTGGCGCCCAGCGGCCGCTCGGGTGTGCACGTCGATCCGAAGGCCGGGCACTCGAACGGCTTGCGCTGGCCTTGCAGGACCTCGCCCGCGATGCAGACGGACGGCTCGGCCGGCGCCACGTCGCCGACGCCGAAGCGCCGGGTGGCGTCGAAGCGCGTGTAGGCTTCGCGCAGGTGCAGGCCGCTTAGGGGGATCGGGCCGATGCCGCGCCACTTGTGGTCCCCGAGCCGGAAGACCCGCTCGAGCGCCGCCTGGGCGTGCCAGTTGCCGGCCGCGGTGACGGCGCGGCCGTAGGCGTTCTCGACCTCGGCCCGGCCCTCGCGCAGCTGGCGCACGGCGGCCAGGATGCCCCGCGCGAGGTCGAGCGGCTCGAAGCCGGTCACGACGATCGGGACGCGGAACTCGCGGGCGATGGGCTCGTACTCGCGCGTTCCCATCACCGCGCAGACGTGGCCGGCGGCGAGGAACGCCTCGACCCGGTTGCGCGGCGAGCCGAGGATCGCGCGCATGGCGCCCGGCACGCAGACGTGGGAGCAGAGGACCGAGAAGTTGCCGACGCCGCGCCGCTCGGCCTCGAGCACGGCCATCGCGTTCGCCGGCGCCGTGGTCTCGAAGCCGATCGCGAGGAAGACCACCTCGCGGTCCGGCCGGTCGGCGGCGAGCTGGAGGGCGTCGAGGGGGGAGTACACGACGCGGACGTCGCCGCCCGCGGCGCGGACGCCCAGGAGGTCGCCCGTGCTGCCGGGCACCCTCAGCATGTCGCCGAAGCTCGTGAAGATCACCTCGGGGCGCGCGGCGATCGCGAGGGCGCGGTCGATGGTCTCGAGGGGCGTGACGCAGACGGGGCAGCCCGGTCCGTGGACCAGGGTGATGGTCGCCGGCAGCAGCTGGTCGAGGCCGCTGCGCACGATGGCGTGGGTCTGGCCGCCGCAGATCTCCATCAGCACGGCCGGCCGGTCGACCGTCGCCGCGATGTCGCGCACGACCGCGCGCACGAGGGCGGGATCGCGGTATTCGTCGAATCGGCTCACGGCGCCGCCTCCGGCGGCTGGTCGATCTCCGCCAGGGCCCGCAGGTCGGCCAGGGTCTGCCGGGCTTCCTCGTCGCTGAGCCGGCTGATGGCGAAGCCCACGTGGACCAGCACCCAGTCGCCGACTTCGGCGTCGGGCAGGTAGGCGAGGCAGACCTCGCGCGTGGTGCCGCCGAAATCGACCTCGCCGAACCGCGGCGGCCCGTCGTCGCGGAGCGCGGTGATCAGGCCGGGGATGCCCAGGCACATGACGACTCACTCCCTTGCCAGCCGCGCGGCGGCGGCGGCGATCTGCCCGAGCGAGAGGCCGCCGTCGTTGGCGGGCACCTGGCGGTGCACCAGCACCGCGAAGCCGGCCGCCTCGAGGCGCGCCACGGTCCGCTCGAGCAGGACCAGATTCTGCCAGACGCCGCCGCTGAGCGCCACCATGGTGAGACCTCGATCACGGCGCAGGCGGTCGCACGCCGCGGCGACCATGGCGGCGACGCCGTTGTGGAACCGCGCGGCGAGGATGTCCAGCGGCTCGCCGCGCCGGCGGTCGCCGACGAGCGCGGCGAGCGCCGGGCGCGGATCGATCTCCCGGTCCGCGATCGCGAATGGGTACGCCCCGTCCTCGCCGGGCGCCGCGGCAGCCTCGAGCTCGCAGGCCGCCTGCGCCTCGTAGGTGACGCTGGGTGCCAGTCCGGCCAGCGCCGCGGCCGCGTCGAAGAGCCGGCCCATGCTCGTCGTCAGCGGCGTGTTGATCCGCGCGGCGAGCTGGCCGGCGAGCACCGCGCGCTCGGTCTCGCCGGTCGCCGCGACGGGCGGCAGGTCCGCGGACCAGTCGAGGTCCATCTCGCGCAGCCAGGCGAGCGCCGCGCGCCAGGGATGGCGCGCCGCCGCGTCTCCGCCCGGCAATGGGCACGGCCGCAGGTGCAGCGCCCGCTCGAAGTCCGCGTATCCGGCCACGAGGAACTCGCCGCCCCAGATCACGCCGTCCGGCCCGTAGCCGGTGCCGTCGAAGGCGACGCCGATCACGCGGGTGGGCGCGGGACAGCCGTTGTCGGCGAGGCAGGCGGCCACGTGCGCGTGGTGGTGCTGGACCGCGATGGCCGGCACGTCGTCGCGCGCGGCGCGCTCCCGGGCGTAGCGCGTGGCCTGGTAGTCGGGGTGCAGGTCGTGCACGAGGCCGCTCGGCTGGACGCGGAACAGCCGCTCGAAGTGGGCGATGCCCTCGTGAAACGCCCGCAGCGTCTCGTGATACTCGAGCTCGCCGATGTGGTGGCCGAGGAACGCGCGCGCATCGCGGGAGAGACAGAAGACGTTCTTCAGCTCGCCGCCGCACGCGAGCAGCTGCGGCGCGGCGAACGGCAGGGTGACCGGGAGCGGCGCGTAGCCGCGGGAGCGGCGCAGCAGGTACGGCGCGTCGCGGAAGACGGTGGCGACCGAATCGTCGCAGCGGACGTGGATGGGGCGGTCGTGCAGCAGGAACGCGTCGGTCAGGTCGGCCAGCCGCTCGCGGGCCTCCTCGTTGCGGTAGGCGATGGGATCGTCGCTCAGGTTGGCGCTGGTCATCACCAGGACCGCGGGCGCGTGCGGGCCGGGCACGAAGAGCAGGTGATGCAGCGGCGTGTAGGGGAGCATGAACCCGAACCGATCGCGGCCGGGCGCAACGTCCGCGGCGATCGGCGAGTCCGCGCGCCGGCGCAGCAGCACCACCGGCCTGGCCGGCGCGAGCAGCAGCTCCCGCTCGGCCGCGCTCACCTCGGCGTGTTGCGCGAGCGACGCGAGGTCGGCGGTCATCAGGGCGAACGGCTTGCCGTGACGTCGTTTCCGCTCGCGCAGGAGGGCGACCGCCGCCGCGTTCGTGGCGTCGCACGCCAGGTGGAAACCGCCGAGCCCCTTGATCGCGAGCACCTGGCCGGCAGCGAGCAAGCGCCGCACCTCCGCCACCGCCGCCGGACCCTCGCTCGCGCGCGCGCCCGCCCGCTCGAGCCAGACCTGCGGCCCGCAGGCCGGACAGGCGACCGGCTGGGCGTGGAAGCGGCGGTTGGCGGGATCCGCGTACTCGGCGGCGCACGCGGGGCAGAGAGGAAACCCGGCCATCGTGGTGTGCGGGCGATCGTAGGGGATGTCGCGCACGATGGTGAAGCGCGGGCCGCAGTTCGTGCAGTTGAGGAACGGATAGCCGTGGCGGCGGTCGTTCGGGTCGTTCAGCTCGCGGAGGCAGTCGGCGCAGGTGGCGACGTCGGCGGCGACCGGCAAGGACTCGCCCGGCTCGGGCAGCGACGGCACGATCGTGAAGGCGGCGTGGCCCTGGGGCGCGACCGATTCCGCCGCGACGCGGTCGATGGCCGCGAGCGGCGGGGCGTCGCCGGCGAGCGCGCGCTCGAACGCGGTGAGCGCGGCCACGTCGCCCTCGACGTGGATGTCCACGCCCGACGAGCTGTTGCGCACCCAGCCGCCGAGATCGAAACGCCGGGCCAGGGTCCAGACGAAGGGCCGGAATCCCACGCCCTGGACGACCCCGGTGATGTGGATCCGGCGGGCTTCCATCGCGGCTTTCAGCGTCTGGCGCGCGTGCGGACGACCTGGTCGCCGAGCCAGTTGAGCCAGGCATCGAGACCCTCGCCCGTGCGGCAGGACATCGGCAGCACGGTCACGTTCTCGTTGAGGGCGGCGACGCCGCTGCGGAAGCGATCCATGTCGAACGTCACGTAAGGCAAGAGGTCGATCTTGTTGATGATCAGCACGTCCACGCCGCGGTACATCGTGGGGTACTTGAACGGCTTGTCGTCGCCCTCGGGCACCGAGGCCACGACGACCTTGTGGTCGGTGCCGAGGTCGAAGGTCGCCGGGCAGATGAGGTTGCCGACGTTCTCGACGATCAGGAGGTCGAGGTCCGCGAGGGGCAGCTGGCCGAGGGCGTCGCCGACCATGCCGGCGTCGAGGTGGCAGGAGCCGCCGGTGTTGATCTGCACCGATTCGGCGCCGGCTGCGGCGGCGCGCTCGGCGTCGAGGCTCGTGACGAGGTCGCCCTCGACGACGCCGAGCCGGTATTTGCCCGCGAGGCCGGCCACCGTCCGCTCGACGAGGGTGGTCTTGCCCGCGCCCGGCGAGGACATGAGGTTCAGGCTCGCCAGCTTGTGCCGCGCGAGGAGGGCGCGGTTGACCTCGGCGAGACGGTCGTTGGCCTTGGTGATCTTCTCGACCACGGCGACGCGGCGGTTCATGAGGCAGGTCTCCTTGGTCAGGGTTCGCGGGGAACGTCATCCTCGAGGTCGAAGGACTCGACCCGCAGCTCGTCGCCGGCCGCGACGCGGACGCCGTCGTGGCCGCAGGCCGGGCAGGCGAAGACGTCGCCCTTGCGCTCGAAGAGCGCCCGGCACGATCGACATTCGAATTGCAGTGGAACGCGGCGGAAACGCAGCCGCGCGCCGGCCGCCGGCGTGTCCTCGGCGATGAGGTCCCAGTAGAACTGGACCGAGTCGTCGACGATGCTCGCGAGCTCGCCCACGACCAGGTCGATGGCGGTCACCCGACCGCCGCCTTCTCGTCGCGCGGCGTCGAGGACGAGGTCGAGAATGCCCTGGGTGACGGCCAGTTCGTGCATGGCGGAATAGTCGCGGGTTTGCGGGCGGGAGTCCAGGGACAATGAGGGGGTGTCAGCCGATCGCAGTCGAGCCAAGCAGCGGAAAAATCATAGAGAATCAGTATTGTTGTTCCCGATGGCGTGGCGCTAGTAACGAACCCGCGCGAGATGCACATGTGGTATCATGGCAGCACTGCCATCGCGTTCATGTTGTCCGAAGGCACGGGGGGAATTCCATGGTCACAAGCGATCGCCACAATTCGCAATTCGTGCGCATGGCCGCGGGAGCCGTGGCGTTGTTCACGTTCCTGTTTCTGGTCGGCCATGCGTCGGCGGCGCTCGCCTCAGGTGAAATCATCGCCTGGGGCTCGAACAGTGATGGGCAGTGCAACGTGCCAGAGCCCAACGCCGGTTTCGTCGCCGTCGAGGGTGGCTATCTGCACAGTGTCGGCCTCAAGGAGGATGCGACTGTCGTGGCCTGGGGCGACAACTCCCGGGGGCAGTGCTTCGTTCCTGCACCGAATGCGGGATTCGTCGCCGTGTCGGCCAAGGGTTATCACAGCCTTGCCTTGAAGGATGACGGGACCATTGCAGCTTGGGGCGACAATTCTTCCGGACAATGCGACCTGCCAGAGCCCCAGACCGGCTACGTCGCAGTGGCTGCCGGTGGCCATCATTCCCTCGCGTTGAGATTCAATGGCAACGTCATCGCGTGGGGACGCAATGACTACGGTCAAGCCGAAGTACCGGGACCAAACGGGGGATTCGTTGCCATCGCGGCGGGCTACTATCACAACCTGGGATTGAAGCTCGATGGCTCGATCGACGCGTGGGGCTCGAATGAATACGGCCAATGCGAGGTACCGGAACCTAACACGGGGTTCGTCGAGGTGGCGGCCGGCGGCTATTACAGCCTCGGCCTCAAGTCCGACGGGTCGATCCTGGCCTGGGGCGGCAATGCATACGGTCAAGGCGACGTGCCCGAGCCGAATACGGCGTATTCTGTCGTTGCCGGCGGTGGCTACCACAGTCTAGGAATGAAACAAGACGGATCCGTACTCGCGTGGGGCCGAAATTCCGAAAGGCAATGCGATCTGCCGGCGCCCGACGATCGATATGTTGCCGTGGCGGCAGGGGGATACCATAGCCTGGCCATTCCGGGCTCGCTGTTAGGCTTTGAGGTCGCCGACGTTCCCGCCGACCAGGGCGGCTGGCTCCGCGCATCATGGAATCAGCACCCGAGCGACAGCGCTTCTGATCCTCTGCCGATTGTCAGGTACGAGGTCGAGGTCCGCAAGGTCGGCATCGGGTGGATCGTAGTTGCAGTCGTCGAGGCTAGCGGAGCCGACTCCTATGCCGTCGACTTCGAAACCTCGGACATCCTGATCGTCGGCGGGACCGAGCCGTTCTCTCGTTATCGCGTCGTGGCGTACACAGAGGACCCGGGCACGCATTTCGTATCGGAAATGGCGAGCGCCTACTCGATCGACAACCTCGCGCCGCCTCAGCCCCAGCTCCAGTTCTTCGAGTTCGCGTACGCCGTGGCGATCGTCTGGACGATCAATGACATTCCGGATTTCGCCGAAGCGTGCGTATACCGGGGAACGACGATCGATTTCGTTCCCGTCGATCCGATCATCTGTACGACGGGAATCGGCTATACCGAGCCGCTGACCACGATGGTGTACTTCCGCGTCCAATTCGTGGACACGCACGGCAATCTCAGCGAATTCAGCGAGGTCGTGTATCCGACGTCGACGGACATTGCCGATGAGGCGACCGTGCCGGAATTGCGGCTGAGTTCCTGCTACCCGAATCCGTTCAATCCGCGGACGACGGTGGAGTTCACCATTCCCGCAGCTGGTCGGGTCACGATGGACGTCTATGACGTCAAGGGCCGTATCGTTGCCAGGCTCGTCGACGACGACCTCGACGCCGGAAACCATCGCTGCGAGTGGGGCGGCGTGGATCGAACCGGTGATCCGGTGCCGTCGGGGACGTATCTCTGCCGTCTCGCGACCCCTTGGGGAACTGAAAGCAGGACGATGACGCTGGTCAAATAAGCTCGAACTCGATTCGTTCGATCGATGAGCGTTCGCTGTGGCGGCGGCGAACGCTCGTGTCCTATGCACTACCGTTTCCCGAACTCCACCTCGACGATCCGATCCCCGCTCGTGGTCTTGCCGGCCGCCCGCCGCCCGACCTCGCGCGTCCCGCGCCGGTCCAGCTCGCGATCCACGACCTCGCCGGCCGGCGCGTGCGCGTCCTCGTGGCCGGTCCGCTGGGCGAGGGGTGGCATCATGTGACGTGGGACGGGCGCGACGGTAACGGTCGGATGTTACCGGCTGGAGCGTACGTCGCGACGATTGCCACGCCGCCGGAGCGCCGATCGACGCTGATTCTACTCGTCAAGTGAGCCAACGAGTGAGTGCTTGAATGCCCATGCCCTAAGCTCTAGGATACCGGCGTGGCTGCTCGTCCCTCAGTTCGGAGATGCTCAACACTCTAGCCACCGGAAGGACCGACGCGAGACCGTCACTCACTCTTCCTAGAAGGAGGAACCATGGACATCGTGAGCTTGATCATCCAGTTGCTGAGCGGTGCTGCCGGCGGCAATCTCGCCGGCGCGGCGCTCAAGAAGTTCAGTCTGGGGTCGATCGGCAATTCGATCGTCGGGATTATCGGTGGCGGACTGGGTGGGCAGCTGCTCGGCGTGCTGACCGGTGGCGGCGCGGGCGCAGCCGCCGGTGGGCTCGATGTCGGCTCGATCATTTCGAGCGTGGCTGGCGGCGGTGTTGGTGGTGGCGTGCTGATGGCGGTCATCGGACTGATCCGGCAGGCCATGACGAAGAAGCCTTCCTGACGTCATCTGGAAACTGGTTCTGGCGGGCGGGCTGCGACGCGGCCCGCCGCCTCTCTATTTTGGTGATCCGCGCGGAGGGAGGCCGGATCGTGGATACTGCCATCTTGCTGGTGACCGCGCTGCTCGCCGCGACTTCGGTCGCGTGGTCCGCCCGCCCCCCGTCCTCGCAACGCTTACGCTGCTGAGAGAGACGTGGGTCGATGGCTACGATGACATTCTGGGACCCCGGGCCAGAGTTCTGCTCGACCATCCCGACGAGACAGTCAGGAGATTCGCGGCGGAGACGATCGAGGAAATCCGAGCCTTCGGGTGCTCGGAAGACGGTTATAGGTATATCTTCTACGTCTTGCAGAAGGCATGACGACCGATTCGATCGAATCACGTGGAATCGACTCGTTTTGCCGGCGAGGCAACCACTGGACTCGCGGTACCGGACACCATATCGTGCCGGCGTTGCCCATCATGTCGCCGGTCCCGTTCTCTTGACCGGGAGCACATCTCATGAAGACGAATCCATCAAAATGGTTATTAGGGTTAGTCGCTGTATTCAGCGTCGTCATCATCGGATACGTCGACCTGATCACCGGGTATGAGCTGAATTTTTTTGTATTCTACTTTCTCCCGGTATCGCTGGCGGCCTGGTTCATAGGCCTGAGTGCTTCCGTATGGCTGGGTATTCTCTCCGCCATCGTCTGGTACGGGGCGGATGCGCGGTCCGGACACCTGCATTCGATCCACTTCTATGCCGTCTGGAACACGATGGTTCGTCTTGCCTCGTTCATTGCGATTGGAGGGTCGCTGGCCAGGATCCGGCAGTTGCTCGACCACGAGCGTGTTCTGGTTGAAGACCTGCGGCGATCCCTTTCCGAAGTCAAGGTGCTCGAGAGTGTTCTCCCCATTTGCTGCCGGTGCAAGAAGATCCGCGACCAGGACGGTAGCTGGCAACAATTGGAATCCTACATCATCAAACACTCGGACTCGCAGTTCTCCCACGGCTACTGTCCCGAGTGTGCCAAGGAAGCAATGGCGGCGGTCGGATTCACCGATTGATCGACTGAACAGGTCAGCCCGGCCGCGGACCGACGCCTACAATAGACCGTCACGAACGCCGCCCTGTCATGTCTCCAGCCCCAGCGCCCGCCGCTGAAACGCCGGCAAGGCAAACGCCGCCCGCTGGATCGCCGGCGTCCACCACTGCAATTCGCCGAGCGCCTCGACCCGAGGGGGGTTCAGCTCGCCGTCCGGCCGCGGCCCTTTGCTCGCGAAGCTGAACGACCACATGCCGCCGGGATACGTCAGGTTGTAGTAGTTGTACAGGGAGACCACGGGGAACACCTCGCCGAGGATATCCAGCAGCGCGCGCTGCGCCGGACCCTCGTACCAGGGATTCTCGCACTGGGACACGACGATGCCCTGGTCGGTGAGCACGCGACGCACGTTGCCGTAGAACTCCCGCCCGAAGAGCGGCTGCGCCGGCCCGATCGGGTCGGTCGAATCGACGAGCACGACGTCGTACCGCTCGGCCGTCTCCGCGACGAACGCGACGCCGTCGGCGATCGTGACCTGGACGCGCGGGTCATCGAGGCAGGCGGCGGTCCGCAGGATGTGCTCGCGACAGGCGTCCACCACGAGTCCGTCGATCTCCACGAGGCGCACGTGCTCGACGTCCCGGTGCTTGAGGCACTCGCGGACCGTGCCGCCGTCGCCGCCGCCGATCACGAGCACCCGGCGAGGCCCGGGATGCGCGAGCAGGGGCACGTGGGCGATCATCTCGTGGTACACGAACTCGTCGCGCTCGGTGAGCATGATCAGACCGTCGTTGAGCAGCATGCGGCCGTGCGCGGCGGTCTCCACGATTTCCACCGTCTGGAACTCGCTCTCGCCCCGGAACAGCACCCGCTCGACTCGGAAGCGGACAGCGTGGGTGTCCTGGTTGCGTTCCTCGACCCAGAGATCCATGGCTACTCCTTGACCAGGTGGAGGTACTGCACGGGGTAACCGCACGACAGGCGCTCGCTGCAGCGGCGGTCGGTGGCGTAACCGGCGAGGCGCGCGCTCTCGTCGAACCGGCGCGCGAACAGCAGCAGGTCGGCCCGCGTGGGCTCGAAGACCGCGAGCAGGTGATCGACCGCGCGGCGGGCCTCGGCGTCGTCGAACCCCCAGCCCATCTCGAAGCTCGCGTACGACGCCTCACGCTCCGGCGTGACGTGCATCGTGGCGTAGCGGCGGTCGCGGACGGCGTTGAGCGAGTAGCCCTGGGGCGCGAAGACGTGGTCGTCGAGGGCGAAGCCGGGCAACAGGTCGTCGAGACCGAGGCATCGCCTCAGAGCCTGGCGGCCAGGTCCGTCGGGTGTGAAGAGATCCGCGACCTCGCCGGCGATGCCGTGCATCAACAGCTCGACGGTCGCATCCTCGCGGTCCGGCTCCAGGCGGTTGTTCAGGTGGAAGACACTGATGTGGTCGCCGCGAGGATCGCCGAAGACCTGGTCATCCCCGTCGATCCGCCGGCGCAACCGGGCCACGTCCTGCGCGAACGTCGTCCGCTGCTCGGTCGGGAAGTTCTCGTTCTTGCGCTCGTAGATGAGCGAGACGATCTGCGCTGCCGGGATGCGCTCGAGCAACCGGAGCAGGCCCTCGATGAGCGTCGTGCGGCCGCAGGTGATCATGACGGCCCAGCGACGACTCACGAACAGGCTCGATTCGCTGAGCAGCCAGGCGTCGAGGTGATCGCTCGCGGAATGGTTGAGGATCGTGGCGCGGCTCGCCGTGACGATCTCGCGCCAGAATTCCGGACCGAGCCCGCGCAGATCCGGCGCGTCCGGCTCGACCAGGATCTCGAACTTCTTTTCGGTGCCCTCGAAGAGCATGCCGGCTCCTTTCGAGTGGCCGGAAGATAACACTCGAGAGCAGCCAAGGCGAGAGCCGTGCCGCCGACGGGTGCGGCCGCACGGCGGCAGCCCTCAATCGAAATCGACGATCAGGTCGTCCAGCCGCCGCTTGGGGACGTGATGGACGTGCTGAGGATCCCGCCAGTAACGGATATCGCCGTCGTCGCCGACCTCGTCGATCATGACTGTCTCCAGCGGCTCGCCCAGGGCCACGACGAGCAACGGCTCGTAGCGGTCGGGGATCGCGAGGGCGGCGCGGAGTCCGGGCCGGTCGAACGCGGCGATCATGCAGCCGCCGAGACCCTGCTCGGTCGCGCCGAGCAGGACGCTCCACGCGCAGATGGCGTCGTCCCAGCGCACGCTGGTCGTGACCTCGTTGTCGCCGAGGATGACGAGGTAGGCGGACGGCCGCTCGTGCGGCGGCGGACCCGGCCAGTCCGTGAGGTAGCCGGCCCAGCGCAGGTGCGGGAAGATGAGTGCGTTGCGCTCGTGAGTCGAGCTCAACAGGAACCGGATGGGCTGCTTGTTGCCAGCCGAGGCGCTCAGGCGCGCGAGGTCGACGAGCCGGCGCAGCGTGGCGGTCGACACCGCCCGGCCGGCACGGAATCGCCGGTAGCTGCGGCAGCGGCGGACGAGGTCGTGGAGCATCGCGGACTCCCGGGTCGGTGCGGGCAGCGGCGGATCTCACGGCTCATCGTCGGACCTCGGCGCCCCGCTGGCAATCGCCGAATCGCCGCGCCGATCGGGTTTTTTGCTGGTACGGCGGCGGATCCCGGTCCTATCGTGGACCCAGGCCGATCATCGTCTCGCCCAGGAGGATCCCATGACCGCCAAGCGTCTGCCGCTCTCCCTCGCCGCCCTGTCGCTTCCCCTCCTGCTCGCAGCATGCGGCGGCGGCGGCGGCGACGTCCCGCGCGACGATCGCGGCGGCGGCGACCGCTCCGCGTCGGTCGTCCGCAACGGCGCCGCGCGCAGTCCCGACGGCGTCGTCATCCGGTATGCCGCCGGCGGCAGCGGTCCCGCCGTGGTGCTCGTGCATTGCTGGTGCGGCAGCAGCGACCTCTGGAGCGAGACGGTCGCCGACCTCGTGCGCGATCACTCGGTCGTCGCTCTCGACCTCGCCGGCCATGGCCGTTCCGGGCGCGAGCGCGTCGACTACACCGTCGCGGCCTTCGCCGGCGACGTGCTCGCGACGATGGATGCGGCGGACGTCGATTCCGCAGTCCTCGTGGGGCACTCTCTGGGCGGCCCGATCTGTCTGGAGGTCGCCCGGCTTGCGCCGGACCGCGTGCGGGGCGTCGTGGGGGTCGACAATCTGCACATGGTCGTGTACCCCTACACGCCCGAACAGCTCACCGGGTTCTTCGCGCCGCTGCACGCGGACTTCGCGACCGCGGCGGCCGGTTTCCTGCGCGCGCTGTTCCCGGCCGGCGTCGATAGCGCGCTCGTCGAGCAGACGATCGCGAGGATGACCATGACGCCGCCGGCCGTCGGGGTCTCGGCGATCGAGAACCTGTACAGGCACGATCTGGCGGCCGCGGCCCGCGTCTACCGCCGGCCGCTCTACCTGGTCAACGACGACAAGAATCCCGTGAATCTGGACCAGTGGCGCGAATACGGCGTCGAGCCGCACGTGACGGTCCTGCACGACGTGGGGCACTTCCCGATGCTGACCCGGCCGGGGCCGTTCCGGGCCGACCTGCGGCGGGCGATCGCGTCCATCGAGGGGGGCGGGCCGCAGTCGTTCGGCGCGGCAGCCAAGGACGCGCAGCTCAGGGCCGAGCAGGCGGCGCGGACCGCGCCGGAGGATCAGGCTCGTTGACGCGCTCGGGAATCGCGTCGAAGAAGCGCTTCAGGTCGTCGTGATAGGCCTGCAGATCGTCCGCCACGAACAGGATGCTGTTGAATTCCCAGACGGACTTCGCGTGCTCGATGACCCGCTCGCACGAGAACGGCTCGATCGGGACCTCGCCGGACATCACGCGGTCCATCTCGGCGGCCGAGGACAGGAGGCCGGCACCGAGGATCTTCATCTCGCCGCGTTCGCGGATCATCCCGAATTCGGTGCTGTACCACGCGAGGCGCTTGATCTGCTCGCGCGTCGCGTCGTCGGCGCGCAGGAAGGCGGGCGCGAACAGCTCCTCGAGCTGAGCGTATTCCGGGATCATCAGGAACGGCAGGTGTCCGAAGATGTCATGGAACATGTCGGGCTCGGGCGTGAATTCCAGCTCCTTCTCCTCGCGGATGTAGTCCGTGATCAGGAAATGCTTCTGGGCGAACTGGTTGTACCAGTCGACGGCGTCGCTGTAGCGCACCGGCGTGCGGACGACTTCCCAGCCGGTCGCGGGGGTGATGCGGCTGTTGAGTTCGGCGAGGTGGGGGATCCGGTCGCGGGACATCGCCAGGGCGGCGAAGCCGTCCAGGTACTCGCGACACGCGAAACGTCCAATCCGCGATTCCAGCATGCCGAACAGCTTGTGCCACGTGCGGTGCTGGACGTCGGTGTAGACCATGGGCGATCTCCCTCGTTGGTTCCGCGGCCGGAAACACGACCATAAATCTTATCAATATTGTGTCAATTCGCCAACCCGGAACGGGGCGCCGGTCCGTTGGTGACAGCGGCGCGCGGCGCGGCTAGACTGTTGGTGGGACAACGAACTCCCCGCGTTTCCCGAGACGGCACGCGCGCCGGCCCGCAGTCCTGGACGTCGAGGCGGTCCGACCATGCAGACCATACTATTCCGCTGTCCCGCATGCGGTTATCGGGCTCAGGTGATCGGCGGCGGCGATCGCGACAACGAGGCCAAGCTCAAGACGATGGTCTGCCGCAGTTGCAAGACCGTCGTCGACGCCGTCGTGGCGAGGCTCGTTGCCGGCGAGACCGAATTCGGTCTGCCGGTCGATCGCTGGCATGCGGTCGCCGCTCTCTGCCCGCACTGCAATTCGGGAAACCTCATGCCCTGGCCGACCGCCCGGCCGTGCCCGCGCTGCGAGGGGGAGATGGACGAGGAGTGATCGATGCGGTTCAGGCGCGCCGGTAGACCTGCACGCACGCGCCGGACTTCGCCGGTTCGAACGCCTCGCCCGCGAATCCGCCCCACTCGTCGACCAGGCTGAACCCGGCGCCCGCGTGCACCGCGGCCAGGTCCCCGCTCGTGACCGGCCACAGCGCCACCTCGCCCTCGAACACGGTCGCGCCGTCCCGGGCGAGCGCCGTCAGGAAGCAGATGACGGTGCTGTCGGCGCCCGGCAGGTAACGCCGGCGGAACACGAGACCGCCGCCGGCGTCGAGCGGCGGGAAGTCGTACGGCCCGGCTAGCGGTAGGAAGCGGTCGAAGTTCACGGTCTGCACCAGCCACGGCGCCCCGGCCGGCATCAGCGCGGCCAGGTCGCGCAGGAACGCGTCGCGCCGGTCGGGCGACAGGTGCGGCAGGACGTTGCCGATGCAGAAGGCGCCGTCGGCCCGCTCGCAGATCGTCGCGACCTCCCCGACGTCGGCGACCGCGAACAGCGCCTGCGAGTAACGCGCGCGGGCCGCCTCGATCATCGCGGGGTCGAGGTCCAGCCCGATCGCCTCGAGGCCGCCGGCCCCAAGGGCGCCCGCGTAATGGCCCGGACCGCAGCCGAGGTCGAGCACCCGGCCGCGCTCGGGCAGACGCGCGCGCAGGAAGTCGAGCGTCGCCGGACGGAAGGGGAAGATCTGCTCGTAATGCGGAGCGAATTGCGCGTAGAAACTCATGGATCCAGGATAACGACGACCGCGCGCCGGCGCCGCTTCGGCGAGTGACCTGCGAGCGGCTCTCGGGTACGATCCCGGCGTCGGCGCGTCGCCGCGGTCATGGCGTTTCGCGCCGGATCCTGTCTGCCCGGAGGTGCCGCATGCCTCGCCGCGTCTCGGTTCTCGCGAGTCTCGTCGTCCTTGCCGCGGTGCTCGGCCACACCGGCTGCGCTGCGCCCGGCGATGCCACGGTCGCCACCGGCGCCGCGGACACCGCGGGCGCCGCCGACCCGTTGCCGAGCTGGCGCGACGGCGCGGCCAAGGCCGCGATCGTCGAGTACCTGGACGCGGTCACCGATCCGGCCGGCCCCGACTTCGTGCCGGTCGCCGAGCGGATCGCGGTCGTGGACAACGACGGCACCCTGTGGTGCGAGCAGCCGGCCGACCCGTCGACGCTCTTCCAGGTCTCCCTCCTGCGGAGCCTCGCGCGCGAGGGCAGGATCGACGCGGATGAGATGCCGCTCTCCGCGTGGCTCGCCGGCGACGACGACGCGCTGCGCCGCCACGGGATGTCCGACGCCTACGCGGCGTTGAACGCCGCGTTCGCCGGTCTGCCGGTCGCGGCGTACCGGGATTCCGTACGGTCGTTCCTCGCCCGCGCGCGGCACCCGGAGTTCGGCGTCCCGTATCCCGACCTCTACTACCTGCCCATGCTGGACCTCGTCCGCCTCCTCGAGCTGCGGCGCTTCCAGGTCTGGGTCTCCACCGGCGCCGAGCAGGACTTCGTGCGGGCGTACCTCGAGCCGGTCACCGGGCTCCCGCCCGAGCGCCTGATCGGTACCTGGACGACCCCGGTCTACTCGGTCGCGGACGATGGCGCGGTCGCGATGATCCGCGGTGCCGCGCGCACCTACAATGGCCGCGAGCACAAGCCGGTGAATATCGAGACGCGGATCGGCCGCCGCCCGATCTTCGCCGCCGGCAACAGCGACAACGACGAGCCGATGTGCCGCTGGACCCTGGCCGGCGAGCGCCGGGCTCTCGCGCTCTGGATCGACCACGACGATGCCGAGCGGGAGTACCTGGCGGACGGCGGGGTCGATCGGATCGCCGCGCTCTGCCGCGAGCATCCGGCGGCGATCGCGGTGAGCATGCGGCGGGACTGGGTGCGCGTGTTCGCGGCCCGCTGAGCGCGCGTCCGGGGCGGGATCAGCGGAAGAGGTCCTTCACGTTGGTCCAGGTGCGCGACGCGACCGACACCGGGCCGGCGCAGCCGACGGCAGGGCAGCCCTCGCCGTAGGCGCCCACCAGATCGTCGCAGCCCCAGGGGTGGTGGCCGGCCAGGCACCACGAGTCGCCGGCGAGGTGGTAATCGTCGAACGCCGGGTCGCAGAAGCAAGGGTCGGCGGAGAAGTTGCCGTCGCCGTTGTCGAAGTCCCAGAACGGGTTCGAGTAGTCGTCGCTGCCGTTCTCGTAGAGATCGTTACAGCTCCACTCGATGGTGCCGAGATGGGCGGGACCGCCGGTGGCGAACCCGACCGCGTTGCCCGCCACGATCGAGCGGGTGACGAGGAGAGTGCCCCAGCCGATCTGGAACACCGCCGTGCCGCTGTGGGCGCCGGTATTGGCGGTGAACGTGCACTGGTCGAACACGACGCTCGGGTAATTGTGGACGTAGCCGACCGACACGGCCGCACCCCAGTTGTCCGAGTGGTTGCGCACGAACAGGCAGCGCTCGAAGCGGACCGAACTCATCCACCAGAGAGCCGCCGCGCCGCCGGTGTACGTCGCGTGATTGTCGGCGAAGACGCAATCGCGGACGACGACCGAGCCGTTGACCGAATTGGCGATGGTGATCCCTCCGCCCTGCTGCGCGTACGCCGTGTTGCCGGCGAACACACACCGTTCGACCACCAGGTCGCCGAGGTTCCGGCACCGCAGCGCGCCGCTGTCGGCGTTGGCGAAGGTGAGGTCCTCGATCCGGGTGGGATCGGCCTGCTCGGCCGGGTCCAGGGTCATGATCGGGCCCGCGTCCTGGCCGTCGATGATGACCGCGCTCGCGCCGATATCGCCGCGCAGCGCGATGCCGGGCTTCATGACGAGGCCGATCTCGTGGTAGGTTCCGGCGGCCAGGGACACCACGTCGCCCACGGCGGCCGAGTCGATGCCCGCCTGGATGGTGGACGCGTCGCCAGGCACGTTCCAGATCCGGGCGGACGCGGCGCTGGCGAGGGCGAGTATGAGGACGACCGCGAGGCTGGTCTTCATGACGGGTCCTCCCCCCGGAGGGACAGACGAGGCGTGAACGGTCGAGCAGTGACCGCGGCTGTCGACATGCCGCGCCCATTGAGGATACCAGATTGGCCGAGGTCGAAACAACACGCTCGTCCGCCCGCTGCCGTGCTCGACGCCGTGGCGCGGCTCGCCGGCGCTTGCTCCGGATCGCGCGTCCGGCTACTCTTGCCCGGTTCCTCTCGCCTCCACGCTCCCCGAAGGAGATACCCCGTGAAGCGCTTCCTCTGCCTCGTCGCCGCCGTCGCGCTCGCCGGCGCCGCACCCGTCCTCGCCAAGGACAATGGCCAGGACGACGACGGCGCCCCCGAATCGGTGTGGTCCTCCGGCACGTTCGCGGGCCTCGAGTGGCGCTCGCTCGGCCCGGCGATGATGTCGGGCCGCATCGGCGACCTCGCCGTCGACCCGCGCGACAAGGCGCACTGGTACGTCGCGGTCTGCAGCGGCAACGTCTGGGAGACCCGCAACGCCGGCATCACCTTCGCGCCGATCTTCGACGACCAGGGCAGCTACTCGATCGGCTGCGTGACGATCGATCCCACCGATCCCAACGTGGTCTGGGTCGGCACCGGCGAGAACAACAGCCAGCGCTCCGTGAGCTACGGCGACGGGGTCTACAAGTCGCTCGACGGCGGCAAGTCCTGGACGAACGTGGGGTTGAAGGAGTCGATGCACGTCGG
The DNA here is from genome assembly GCA_022711765.1 of Candidatus Krumholzibacteriota bacterium. Lineage (GTDB taxonomy): Bacteria > Krumholzibacteriota > Krumholzibacteriia > LZORAL124-64-63 > LZORAL124-64-63 > Glo-17. The sequence goes on along the minus strand of JAKLEB010000001.1, from coordinate 1,770,301 downwards.
CGAGATCCTCGTCGACCCGCGCGACGGCGACATCGTCTACGTGGCGGCGATGGGCCCCCTGTGGGGCCCCGGCGGCGACCGCGGCCTCTACAAGACCTTCGACGGCGGCACCACCTGGGAGAGGATCCTCGAGATCGACGAGAACACGGGCGTCGTCTGCCTCGAGATGGATCCGCGCGACCCTGACGTGCTCTATGCCGCGGCGTACCAGCGCCGGCGCCATACCTGGACGCTGATCGACGGCGGACCGCAGAGCGGTGTCTGGAAGTCGACCGACGGCGGCTCGACCTGGCGCGAGATCGACAAGGGCCTGCCGGGCGGCGACAAGGGCCGCATCGGCCTCGCGCTCGCGCCGCGCGACCCCGACACGATCTACGCGATCGTCGAGGCGGTCGGCGACGAGAGCGGCTTCTACCGCTCCACCGACGGCGGCGAGAACTGGTCGCGCCGCAGCGACTACGTCTCGCAGAGCCCGCAGTACTACCAGGAGATCCACGTCGACCCGCACGACAGCGACCGCGTCTACAGCCTCGACACCTATTTCAGCCGCAGCGAGGACGGCGGCAAGACCTGGGAGCGCGTCGGCATCGACGGCAAGCACGTCGACGACCACGCCGTGTGGATCGACCCCGCCACGCCGGACCACCTGCTCGTCGGCGGCGACGGCGGCCTCTACGAGACCTGGGACCGCGGCGAACGCTGGCGCTTCCTGGAGAACCTGCCGGTCACGCAGTTCTACCGCGTGGCGGTCGACGACGACGCGCCGTTCTACAACGTCTACGGCGGCACGCAGGACAACAACACGGAGGGCGGTCCCTCGCGCACGCTGTCCGGCCGCGGCATCGCGACGTCCGACTGGTTCGTCACGCTCGGCGGCGACGGCTTCGAGCCCGCGGTCGAACCCGGCAACCCGGATATCGTCTACAGCCAGTGGCAGCACGGCAACCTGGTGCGCTTCGACCGCGCGACCGGCGAGCGGCTCGACATCCAGCCGCAGCCCGAACCGGGCGAGATCCTCAAGTGGAACTGGGATTCGCCGCTGGTGATCAGCCCCCACGACCCGGCGCGTCTCTACTTCGCCGCCAACAAGGTCTTCCGCAGCGACGACCGCGGCGACACCTGGACGCGCATCTCGCCGGACCTCAGCTCCGGCGTGGACCGCAACACGCTGCCCGTGATGGGTCGCGTCTGGAGCATCGACTCGGTCGCCAAGAACCGATCGACCTCGATCTACGGCAACATCGTGAGCCTGAGCGAGTCGCCGCTCGAGGCGGGCGTGCTCTACGCCGGGACCGACGACGGCCTCGTGCAGGTCACCCGCGACGGCGGCGGCCGCTGGGCCCGGCTCGACCAGGTCGGCGACGCTCCCGAGGGCAGCTACGTGGCCTGCCTCACGGCGAGCGTGCACGAGAAGGGCGTCGTGTACGCCTGCCTCGACAACCGCAAGCAGAACGATCTGCGCCCGTACGTCTACGTGAGCCGCGACTACGGCAAGAGCTGGCGGGACCTGACCGGCGACCTGCCGGAGCGCGGCACGGCGTTCACGATCCGCCAGGACGCGATCGACCCGTCGCTGCTCTTCGTCGGCACCGAGTTCGGCGTGTTCTTCACCCGCGACGGCGAGAGGTGGGTCGAGCTGTCGGCCGGCCTGCCCACGATCAAGGTCCCGGACCTCGAGATCCAGCGGCGCGAGAACGACCTCGTGGTCGCGACCTTCGGTCGCGGCTTCTACGTGCTCGACGACTACACGCCCCTGCGCGGCCTCACCGAGGCGCAGCTCGAGCAGGACGCGATCCTGTTCCCCGTCAAGCCGGCGCTGCGCTACATCCCGCACCGGCTCGACCCGGGCAGCGACGGCTCGCAGGACTGGACGGCCGAGAACCCGCCCTACGGCGCGACGTTCACCTACTACCTGAAGGTCGGTCTGAAGTCCCTCGAGGCTCAACGCCACGAGGCGGAGAAGGCGAAGGTCAAGGCCGAGGAGCCGGTCGCGTATCCGACCTGGGACGCGCTGCGCGCCGAGGAGAGCGAGGAGACCCCGCAGATCCTGCTCACCGTGCGCGATCCGTCGGGCAGCGTCGTGCGGCGCATTGCCGGTCCCACGGGCAAGGGCATCCAGCGCGCCACCTGGAACCTGCGCTGGCCGGGCGGCGGCCCGGTCGATGCCGTCGATCCCACCGAGGAATCGCCGTGGGAGAAGATCCAGGACGGACCGCTCGCGATCGCGGGCGCCTACACGGTCGAGCTGCACAGCCGCGTGCAGGGCGTGGAGACCCGGCTCGCCGGCCCCGTTCCGTTCGAGGTGCAGGACCTCGGGCTCAATCCCCTGGCCGGCGACCAGGCCGCCAAGCTCGCATTCGAGCTCGAGGTGCGCGATTTCTCGCGCGATGTCGAGGGCGCGACGCGGCGCTGGCGGCTGGCGATGGACCGCCTGCAACGGCTGCGCGTCGCCGCGGCGGCGGTCGCGGGGCCGGACCTGCAGGACCGGATCGGCGGGCTCGAGAGCGAGCTGCGCGAGGTGTGGATCGTCCTGGGCGGAGACGAGACGATCATCAACCGCGACGAGGCGGCGCCGGTGCCGGTGCGCGAACGCGTGGGCCGCGTGCGCTGGTCGCTGGGCGCGACCACGATGGGCCCGACGGGGACGCAGCGGCAGAACATCGCGGATGCGCGCGAGGAGTTCGCGCTGGTCGCGCCGCGGCTCGACCGGGTCGCGCTCGAGGAGATCCCGGCGCTCGTCGCCGAGCTGGAGAAGCTCGGGGCGCCCTACTCCGGGGGCGGCGAGCACCTGGAGCCGGGGGACGACCTCGACAGGGCCGAGAAGCTGTGGAAGAAGTTCTAGCGCCGCCGGCGTCGCCCGGGCCGAGCACCCGCGCCCCGGATTAGGGCGGTATGCGCCGCCTCCCTCCGCCGCGTCCATTCCCGGGATAGCCGATCGCGCGCGCGTCGGTTATAATCCGAGTGTTTTAATCCTGTCTATCCCCTTTCCAGGTGGTGACCTCATGCTCCCGACCTCTCGCCCGCGGACCCTCCGCGCCGCCCTCGGCGCGTTTCTCGCGTCCATCGTCCTCGTTCTCCCCGCCGCTGCCTTCGAGTACGCCTGGGGCCACCCTCGTCCCCAGGGCAATGCGGTGTTCGGCCTGGCCTTCGCGACCGCGCTCGAGGGCTGGGCCGTGGGCGGCGGCGGCTTCATCCTGCACACGACCGACGGCGGCGAGCAGTGGACCCTCCAGCACGGTCCCCTCGCCGTCGCGCCGAATCTCTACGACGTCGTGATCACGCCGGCCGGCACGCTGCTCGCCTGCGGCGACGGGGCCGGCATCTACCGCAGCACGGACGGCGGGGCGAACTGGTCACCCGTCGCGAACCCGGCTCCGGGCGAGCTGCGCGACCTCGCGCTCGTGCCCGGCGACCGCATCTCCGCGGCGGGGGTGAACGGCGGCGTCGTGGTCTCCGCCGACGACGGCCTGACCTGGACCCAGATCGGCCCCGGCGCGGGCACGATCCGCCACCACTGCTGGCTGACCGCGCTCGAGGGCTACGCCGTGGGTCAGGGCGTCGCCCACCGCACGATCAACGGCGGCGCCGACTGGACTCCGTTCGTCACCGACTCGTTCTTCGGCTACAACGAGGTCTACTTCACCGACCCGGACCACGGCTGGGTCGTCGAGGACTTCGCCTACACGTACACCGTCGACGGCGGCGCGACCTGGACGAAGGTCGACACGTTCACCGCGCCGCTGTACCGCTACCGGACGGTGGTCCTCTCGGCAACCCACTGGCTCACCGCCTGCCACGGCGAGGGCGGCGAGTTGTGGGAGACTCCCGACGCCGGCGCGACCTGGGAACTCCGCTTCAATCAGCAGAACGTCGGCTATCCGTGCATCGTCCAGGCGGCCGGCGGCCGCGTCCATTTCGGGTCGGACACCGCCGACCTCCTCTGGACCGACGATTTCGGCGTCAACGTCGTCAACGCGACCGAGAACCTCGCCATCGAGGCGGTGTACTCGCCGATCGATTTCCTCGTCGCGCGCCCCGACGGCGTGCTCTTCGCGCAGAACCAGCCGTCGAGCGGCTTCGAGGTCCAGAGCTGGCTGCGCAGCGACGACCATGGCGCGACCTGGACCGAACCCGCCACTCCGCCGGGCCTGCGCTGGGTGACCGCCGGCGAGTTCCTCGACGCGCAGCGCGGCGTGGTCGGGCAATACGAGTTCACGCGCGCGACCGCCGACGGCGGCGCGACCTGGATCGCGGCGACTCTGCCCCTCGACCACCGCGCGATCGATTTCGCCCTGCCGGCGCTCGGCCGCTGGTACGTCGCGACCTACCTGTCGAACACCACCGGCGGCGGCGTCTTCCTGAGCGTGAACCAGGGACAGTCCTGGACGCCGGTGGGCGGCGGCCTGCCCGCGAGCGGCGTGGCGTTCGGCGCCCTGGACTTCCCGACGGCGAGCCTGGGCTACCTCGCGGGACGCACGTCGACGGGCGCGCCGCGCCTCTACCGCACCGTCGACGGCGGCACGACCTGGGAACCGGTCGTGACGACCGGCCTGGCGGTGCCGATCCACACCTGGGTCTGGCTGGACGAGCTGACGGCCCTGGCGGGCGCCAACTGGTCGGGCGACGCGTTCCTGATGCGGACGACCGACGGCGGTCAGTCCTGGGACGAGGTCGCGCAGACGTGGATCCAGCAACTGGCGTTCCGCAACGCGCTGGAGGGCCTCGCCATCGGACCGTGGGGCCAGGGGACGCTGCACACCGTGGACGGCGGGTTGACCTGGGAACCGGTCCAGCCGCCGCTCAGCAGCGCGTTTCCCGGCCAATCCGACCAGGCGACCGCCGCCGTCGCCATCCCGGGCGGGTTCGTCCTGGGCGCCAGCCGCAACCGGCTCCTGGTGGCGCGCTCGGAGCCGGCGACCGCGGCGCCGGAGGCGGCGCCAGCGGCCGCGCTCCGCCTCGCGGTCGCGCCGAATCCGTTCAATCCCGCGACCGTCCTGCGCTTTCGCGCCCCGGCGAACGGTCCGGCGCGCGTGACGGTGCACGACCTGCGCGGCCGCCTCGTGCGGACGCTGGTCGGCGGCTCGCTTGCGGCGGGCGACCACGAGGTCCGCTGGGACGGCCGCGACGACGGCGGGCGCCCCGCGCCCGCGGGCGTCTACGTCGCGCGCGTCGCGAGCGGCGGCCGTCAGGCGGCGGCGAAGCTCGTGATGCTGAAGTAGCTGCCGGAGATCCTGGCAGAACCGTGCCGGCGGCCCTCCGCACCGAGGACCGCCGGCCGTGCCGGACCGCGAGGCAGGAGACGCGGTCTAGCGGAACATCCCCTTCAGGCTGGTCCAGGTCGAGGCATCGACGGGCACGCTGCCGGTGCATTCGGCGCGGACGTTGTCGAAGCTCGCGACCCAGGAGTTGTTCTCGGGGTCGACCTCCAGGCAGAGCGCCATCACGTGCACGCCGCACGGCACGACGTAGCTGATCGATGCCCAGTCGGTCGGGACGTCGGTCACCACGGATTCGGCGCCGTCGATGAGGACCTTGATGCGCGCCGACCCGGGAGAGGCGTCGATCTGCTCGAGCCGGTAGTCGAAGCCGATCGTGCACTCGGTGCCCCCCTCGGGCTCGCCGCACAGGAAGGTCTGGATGATGCAGCCGATGCCGCCGGGACCGGCGAACGGCGAACGGATCATGGCGTAGCCGTCCGGATTGCCGCCGGCCGGGGGGAAGACCGCGCTCCAGTCGGGGGGAAGGTTCGGCGACCAGTCGGACCCGCCGTTCTCGAAATCGCCGTTGATGACGTCGGCCCGCGACGGTGCGGCGGCCAGGGAGGCGGCCAGGGCGACGGCCAGCGCGACCAGGCCGATGGCCGGCGACCAGGGTCGAGTCGTTCGCTTGGACAGCATGGTGGGGCTCCTTTGTCTCGGGTCACGATCGGAACGTCAGGGTCGACAAAGGAGACAGTTTTGGTGGGCGATGGAGTCTTACACGGTCGAGGCGGGACTACCGGAAGATGTCCTTGACGGAGGTCCAGGTCCGGTTCTCGGTAGGGACAGCACCGCCGCTGTGGACGAGGAGGTAATCGAATTCGTAGCCTACGAACCCATCGGGAGGCGTGAACGCCTGGGGGCCGACCCAGAACCAGACGCTTCCTGAACCCGTGATGGTGAGCACGGCCGGACTGCAGGGGCCGATGGCGGCGGACTGGACCACGCTGACGCTGCCGCAATCCTGAGGCGCGAGTTCGAACATGTAGCACGCCTGTTCGGCGTCGCCCTCGATCTCGAGCGGGGTGTAGGGAGGCAACCACAGCTCGAACCAGTCCGTGTCGCGGCGCGCCGCACCGAAGTAGAGATACCAGCCGGAGCGGCCGTGAAACGGACCGAAGCCCCAGTCGGGCTGGAAGGGCGGATTCTGGTCGTCCGTGTTGCAGCCGCCGTTGTAATCATCGACGTAGTCGTCTCCCAGCGGCGGCTCCAGCTCTTCGGTCACGTTGACTGGGATGCTGAGCTCGCAGGGTTCGTACTCCGTGATCCGCAACTGGTAGTCTCCGCTCGCCTCGCCGTAACCGTCGATGATGAGGTAATACTGCTCTGCTCCGGCGAGGGGGACATTCTCGAGCCTGGACGTGTAGTCGCTGTAGTAGTCGTCGTTGCAGGCCACGACGGCGAGGTCTTCGTCGTAGACGTAGATCTTGGTGTCGTAGGCCGATCCCGCCATGTCAATGTCGATCGCCATGTCGTGGATCGGCGTGAACGTGTAGACCACGTCCGGCGCCGTGGAGCCCACGTAGGGACAGATCTCGTCGTAGTCATTGGTGTAGCCCGTCGTGGTTCCCTCCCAGTCCACGGGCAGCGCGAGGAACACGGCCTCGAGGATGGTGTCGCCTCCCTGGCGCAATCCGCCGCTGATGGGCGTACTGGCCGCGGGAGTCAGCGGGACCGCGACCGCCGCCTTGGCTGCGACCCGCGGCGCAGTGGCCGATACCTGCGGAGACGGCGCGGCAAGGGCCGCGACGGCGAGCACGACCAGCCCGATCAGGCTGAAGACCCTGCGCGATTGGCCCGACATGGAGTCCCTTCCTCCTGGAGATTGCCATCCGGATGATACCACACCGCGAGCACCGCGTTGAAAAAATGTTTCCGTTGTGTCAAAATGGAGCGTTGCGGCCTGCCGCCGATCGTCTCAGCCGGGGGGAGTCCACCATGCTCCAGCGCACATTCATCGCGGCGCTCGCGATCGCCGTCCTGTTCGCGATGCCGTCCGCCGCCGCCACCCTGGGGCTCTACTTCGATCCGGTGACCTTTCCGACCGAGACCGAGTCCGACGGCCCCGTGACCGCATGGCTCGTCCTGCGGGAGGTGTCGCCCGACAATACCGTCTCCGGCTGGGAATGCTCGATCGAGACCGTGGCCGAGGGCCCGGCGCCGGCCATGGTCTGGGAGCTGCTGGGCGGCGGCCCGTACAACTTCGCCACGCCGCCGGTCTTCGCGGTGGGTTTGCAGGTTCCGTTTCCGGCGGCCGACGACATCGCCCTGGCCCGGGTGACGATCTATCCGGCGGCGGCGGGCCAGTCCATCGGGCTGCATGTGCAGCCGTACCCCAATCCTTCGGTCCGCGACGCCGACGGGTATCCCGTATGGCGGCCGGTGATCGCCCGCACCAACTTCGGCGACATCCTCGAGGTGGTCGAGCCGGCCTCCGGAGCGAGCTGGCACCCGGTTGCGCGCGTGAATCCCGGCGCGCCGGTGCTTCCGCCCACGGTCACGACGACCGGCGATGGCCATTTCGGAGCGGTTGCGCCCGGCAGCGAGGCGGTGCGGACGATCGTCGTGAGCCAGCCCGGCCCCGCGACCGTCTACGGCCGTCTCGAAGCCTCGGGCGGCGCTTACTCGATCAGGATCGAAGGGGGACCGTGGACCGGCGACGGTCGCTGGCTCGCGATGCCGCCCGGCGAGGACGTCGCGGTCGACGTCCGCTTTGCGCCTCTCGGCGGCGGACCGGCTTATGGCCGGCTCGTCCTTGCCGACGGCGGGAGCCTCGAGGTCATCCCGCTCACCGGCGGCGGCGGCGAGGCGCCAGCCCTCGTGCTCGCGCCCGACCATCTCGAGTTCGATTCCGTCCCGCCCGGCGGGTCGAGCCAGCGCGCCGTGATTCTGCGCAACGTGGGCGCGGCGACGCTCACCGTGACGCCGGGTACGCCGTCGGCAGACTTCGCGCTGCTGGACCCGCTGGGTCCCTTCGACCTCGAGCCCGGCGCCGAACAGACCCTGACGGTGGCCTTCATCCCGTCGGGACCCGGACTGCGGCTGCTCGAGCTGGATCTCGGCGCAGGCCTGCCGCCGCTGTTCGGACATGCCTTCGCTTCCGGCACGATGGCCTGCGACGTCGACGTGGACGCTCCGACCGGGGGCGACTTCGGCGTGGTCGTCATCGGTTGGCCCGAGGAGATCGCGGCGACCTTCACGAACAACGGCTCCTGGGATCTCGCGGGCGACATCAGGATCGACGGCGACACGGCCACTTTCGTCATCGTCTCCGGCGGCGGACCGACGGTCGTACCCGGCGGCGCCAGCCACACCGTGGTCGTGCGGTGCGCCCCCGCGTCGGCCGGTTTCTGGCAGGGCGTGTTGGTAGGACCGGCCGGGTGCACCACGGTGCCGCTGAGCTGCTCGGCCGAGGACGAGGTGATCGGCTGCCAGATCGAACCGGATTCGCTGGGGTTCGGCAGCGTTCCCATCGGCTACGCGACCCAGCAAGCGGTGACGGTGACGAACACCGGGAACGTCGACCTCGTGGGCGAGGTGGCGCTGAACGGCGATCCGGAGTTCACGATCCTGCTCGGCGGCGGCCCCTTCGCCGTACCGCCCGGCGAATTCCTGGTCATCGAGGTGGAATTCGCACCCGGCGCCGTCGGCGAGTACTCGGCCGTCCTCGAGTTCGGCGACGCGAGCTGCGGCCCGGTGCCCGTCGCGGGAACCGGGCGCGCCCACGCGCCGCTCTGCGCGGTGGACCAGGAAGTCGTGGGCTTCGGTACGGCCTACGTCGGCTTCATCCTGACAGCGGAGGTGACTGTCCAGAATCCGGGCGAGTTGCCGCTCGTCATCGATCCCGTCGTCACGGGCGACCCGTTCCGGCTCGCGGGCGAGGCGGGACCGGACACGGTGGCGGCCGGCGCAACGGCGTCGGTGGAGCTCGAGTTCCGTTGCCACGCCGCCGGCGAGTTCGTGGGCAGCCTGGATCTGGGCCACTCGGCCTGCCCGCTGGTGACGTTGCTGGCAAACGGGGTCTTCCACGTGGATCACGCGCACGACTGCATGGTCAATCCGCCCAATCTCTACTTCGGGAGCATTCCGCCGGGCGTCTCCGTGGACCGCGACGTGTCGGTGACCAACAATACGTCCTATCCGCTCGCCATCGACGCCAGCACCAGCGACCCGGCCTTTACCGTCGTATACGGGGCGGACATCGTGCTCGAACCGCACACGGCGGTCTGGCTGACAGTTCGCTTCTCGCCGCAGGCACCGGGGATCTACGAAGAGCACCTCAACGTCGCCGACGGTGGTTGCGGCCCGGTCGGTCTCTTCGGCGAGGGCCTGGCAACCGACTGCTCCGTGTATCCTCTCAGCATCGAATTCCCGACCCGGGTCTACGGCTCAGAGTTGACCGCCGCAGTCCTGGTCACCAACCTGACGCCCGAGAGTTTCCTGCTCACGCCGCAATGCGACCATCCGGAGTTCACGGCGACGCCGGAGAGCCTCGACCTGCCGCCGGCGCAATCGGCGTCGATCGAGGTCACGTTCCTCGCCGACTCGCCGGGCGACTATGCGGGCATCCTCGACCTCGGTCTCGACTCTTGCAGCGACGTCGACCTCGCGGCGACCGCGCTCGATTCCCTCGTCGCATGCGCGGTGACCCCGGAGAGCTGGTCGCTCGGCAACGTCTACACGGGGACGCTCTACGCAACGACGATCCAGGTGACCAACGAGGGAACCGTCCCGTTGTCCCTCGCCCCGGCGATCGATCCGGCCGGTACGCCGTTCACGATCGACACGCAGCCGCGGATCCTGCAGCCGGGGCAACACGCCGATCTCGCCGCGCAGTTCCAGGCAGCCGAGCCCGGGACCTACGCGGCGACACTCATCCTCGGGCCGGAGTGCTGCGCCGTCGTGCCGTTCACCGCGGTCGCGAGCGATCTCCCGCCCGGCCTGTGCGAGATCGTGCCGTCGTTGATCGATCTGGGGGAGATCCCGGTGGGCCTCTTCATCACGCGCTATGGCTCGGTCACCAACGCCGGCAGCACTCCCCTCCAGCTCGAACTGCTCGACGTCGCGGGTCAGGTCGACTTCACCTCCGGGGAAGGCGTGCACCTCCTCCAGCCCGGAGATGGCCTGTCGTTCACCGCCCGCTTCTACGCCCCTCAGGAGGGTGATTTCGCCTACGAGGTCGCCTTCGGCGACGTCGATTGCGCATTGCCGGTCACCGGTTACGGCACGCCCCCGGCCTACCCCTGCGAGATCGAACCCTACATCGTCGACTACGGCACCCTCGTGGTGGGTCAGACGCACTTCGAGCGGTTCTCGATCCGCAACGTCACGGATACCGTTCTGCACCTGGATATCGCGACGCAGGCGGGGCCGTTCCTCGTTTCGGGAGGCGGACCGCGCAACCTGGGTCCCTACAACTACCTGCGGCCGGGCGCGACGTTCGCGCCGTCGGCGCCGGGCCAGTACTTCGAGCCGCTGGACCTCGGCCCGGACAGCTGCGGCCCGGCGCTGCTGAAAGGCACCGCCGTGGCGTCGCCGGTCGGCGTGGTCGCCCTGGCCCGGCGCCTCGACTTGGGGGTGCTCGACGTCGGCGAGACCGGGCGGCTCGCGCTCACGATCGCCAATTACGGCGACGACGTCGTCGTCGTCACGCCCGCCGTCGTCGGCGCCGGTTTCGGTCTCGCGGACGACTCCCAGCCGCGGGCCCTCGAACCTGGGTCGGACGTGATGGTCGTGGTCACCTGCGCGCCCCAGGGACCCGGCGAGCTGCGCGGGCGCCTGAGCCTCGGCCTGGCCGGCCATCCCGACGTGGCCCTCATCGCCGTCGGCCGCGACCCGTCGGACCTTGCGCCCGTCGTGTCCGTGGTCTGGCCCGACGGACCCGACGAGCCGGGGAAGGTCCGGCAGATCGACGGCGGCACCTCGCCGGTCGGCCAGCTCCGCCTGAGCGGGCTCGCTCCGGCCGCCGAGATCGTGGCCTGGCGGTGCGTCCTCGAGTGCGCCGGCGGTTCGCTCGCCGCGTGGCAGCCGGCGGGCGACGCGGTCGTGGTCGCGAGCCCCGCGGGAGCGCCGCAGGTGATCCTGCCCGGGACGCCGCTGCGCGCGGCCGCCGACGGCTCGGTCACTCTCGCCACGTTCACCGTGGCGGCGGACGGCGGCGGCGAGGTCGTGGTGAGCGCGCATGGCGGCGCCGGTCGCGACTGGGTCGTCTACGCGCTGGCGGAGGACGCCGAACGCTTCGCCGCGGCGGTCACCGCGGACCCCGACCACGTGGTCGCGCGCTTCAGCGCGGATCCCGCCGCGGAGATCCCTGGCGCCACGCGATTGCTGCCGGTCTATCCGAACCCGTTCAACCCGGGCACGAACATCTCGTTCGAGCTCGCGCGGTCGGGGCCGGTGCGCCTGTGCGTGTTCGATCTCGTGGGACGCTTCGTGGCCACGATCTACGAGGGCAATCTGGCCGCCGGCCCGCACGTGGAGCGGTGGGAAGGCCGGGACGAACAGGGCCGGCCCTTGGCCAGTGGCAGCTACTACTTGCGGCTGGAGGCGGACGGCATCACGACGATGGAGACGATGACGCTGCTGAGGTAGGCGTCACTCCTCGTCGGCGACGACCCGCGGCAGGAACGGCAGCGTGAGCAGTCCGGGCAGGCCGGCGAGGATCACGATCAGGAAGAAGGTCCGGTAGCCCACCGCTTCCTGGATCGCCCCGCTGACCATGCCCGGCAGCATCATGCCGAGGGCCATCAGGCCCGTCGCGATCGCGTAGTGCGAGGTGCGGTGCTCGCCCCGCGAGATGCGCATCAGCACCACCATGAAGGCGGTCGTGCCCAGCCCGTAGCCGAGCTGCTCGATCGCGACCAGCGGGTAGGCGACGAGCGGGCCGGGCTGCGCGTGCGCCATGTACAGGTACGCGAGGTGGGGGACGTTGAGCGCGAGCGCGAGCGGCCAGAGCAGGCGCCGCAGGCCGTAGCGCGCGATCAGCCAGCCGCCCGCGATCCCGCCCAGGATCAGGCAGCCGAGACCGACCGTGCCGTAGGCGACTCCGACCTGCTGGGTCGTGAATCCGAGCCCGCCGGCCGCGCGTTCGTCCAGCATGAACGGCGACGCGAGCTTGAGCAGCATGGATTCGCCGAGCCGGTAGAGGAGGATGAAGGCGATGACCACGCCGACGCGGGACTGGCGCAGCCAGGTCGCGAAGACCCGCGCCCAGTCGGCGCCGGCCGCGCGAGCGGCGGCGGGATCCCGCCGGACGTCCGTCGGCGGGCGCGGCAGGGCCGCGCGATGGTACAGCCACAACCCGGCGTAGATCGCGGCGGCGAGCGCGAACGCGGTGGTCCAGGCGCGCGCGATGCCGCCCGCGCCGCCCTCGAGGCTCCCGGCGAAGGTGACGAGCAACCCCGAGCCGAAGATCATCGCGGCGCGATAGAACATCGTCCGCACGCCCACGAAATACGCCTGCTCGCGCGCGTCGAGCGCGTGGAGGTAGTAGCCGTCGGCCGCGATGTCGTGGGTGGCCGACACGAAGGCGGCGACGGTGAAGGCCGCGAGCGAGACGGCGAAGAACGCCGGCAGGCTGATCGACGCCGCGATCAGGGCCAGGCAGCTCGCCAGGGCGAGCTGGGTCGCGAGGATCCAGGATCGCTTGGTCGCGTGCGAGTCCACCAGCGGTCCCCAGAGCATCTTCACGACCCAGGGCAGGTAGAGCAGGCTCGTCCAGAAGGCGATCGCGGCGTTCTCGACGCCGAGGCGCTTGTAGAGGATGACCGAGACGGTGTTGACGAGGATGTAGGGCACGCCCTCGGCGAAGTAGAGCGTCGGCACCCAGGTCCACGGTGAACGCGGCGTATCGGACACGAGGCCTCCCTGCCTGGAGCGGCGATCCGCCGTCCATCTTCGCCGCCGCCGCCGCCGCCCGCAACCGGGATCTGCACGTGGCGCTTGCATTCGGGCCGCACGGCGGTTCCAATGTTGGCCGAGGTGAACCATGACCGAGGGTCAACGGAGCTTCCGCCGCGAGATCCGGCTCTTCGACGCGACGATGATCGTCGTCGGGGTGATGGTCGGGTCGGGCATCTTCCTGGTGAGCGGCGACATCGCCCGCACGGTCGGCGGCGTGGGCTGGCTGCTCGCCGTCTGGCTCTTCAGCGGCCTCGTGACCCTCCTCGCCGCGGCATGCTACGGCGAACTCGCGGGGCTGATGCCCCAGGCGGGCGGCCAGTACATCTACCTGCGCGAGATCTTCGGTCGGCTCGCGGGCTTCCTCTACGGCTGGACCCTGTTCATGGTGATCCAGACCGGCTCGATCGCCGCCGTCGGGATGGCCTTCGCCAAACACCTGGCGCTGCCCGCGCCCGACCTCGGCGAGCAGCACGTGGTGCTCGTGGTCGGCGGACTCCACGTCAATGCGGCGCAGCTGGTCGCGATCGCCAGCATCGCGCTGCTGACCTGGCTCAACACCCTGGGCCTGCGCGAGGGCAAGCTGATCCAGGACGGCTTCACCGTCGCCAAGGTCGTCGCCCTGTTCGGGCTCGTCGTCGCGGGTCTCGTGATCGGGCGCCAGGCCGACGCGATCGCCGCGAATTTCCGCGACATCTGGGCGGCGAGCCGGACCGCAGCCGGCGGCGATGGCCTCGTGATCCGCGAGACGATCGGCGGGTTGGGACTCGTGATGGCCCTCGGCGCGGCCTCGGTGGGGTCGCTCTTCGCCTGCGACGCCTGGAACAACGTCACGTTCACGAGCGGCGAGACCGTGGATCCGCAGCGGACCATCACCCGCGCGCTGGTCGGCGGCGTCGCGGTGGTCGTCGTCCTCTACCTGCTGACGAACCTGGCGTACGTCTTCGCCCTGCCGATCGCGGGCACGCCCGACGCGGCCGACGCCGCCGGCCGCGGCATCCAGTTCGCGACCGACGACCGCGTGGGAACGGCTGCCGCCTCGATCATCCTGGGGCCGGCGGCGGCGGGCGTGATGGCGGTGCTGGTCATGATCGCGACCTTCGGCTGCAACAACGGCATGATCCTCACCGGCGCGCGGGTCTACTACGCGATGGCGCGCGACGGCCTCTTCTTCCGCCAAACCGGAACCTTGAACGCCCGGCGCGTGCCCGCCGTGGCGCTCCTCCTGCAAGGCGTCTGGTCGTGCGTCCTCTGCCTGTCCGGCCGATTCGGCGACCTGCTCGACTACGTGATCTTCGCCGTGCTGCTCTCCTACGCGGCGTCGGTGGCGGGGATCTTCATCCTGCGACGCCGCTGGCCGGACGCGCCGCGCCCCTGGCGAGCGCCCGGGTACCCGGTCCTGCCGGCGCTGTACGTTCTCGTGGCGCTCGCGATCTGCGTGGACCTCCTGATCGTCAAGCCGCGCTACACGTGGCCCGGCCTCGTCATCGTCGCGCTCGGGGTGCCGGTGTACTGGCTCTGGGGACGCGGCGGGCGCGGCGGTCCCGGGTCCGGCGACGATCGCTGAACGACAGCGCTCCGTACGGCACGGAACAGCCCCACGTTCGCGAGATCGCGACATCGCCGATCGCCGGCGACCTCCGCCAGGCTTGACCTCCGACCAGCCGCTGGCCATGATGACCGCTCGATCGTCGCCGGCGGTGCCCGTCCCCCAGGGGTGTCCAGTTGATCCAGCCTGTTCGCAAGAAATTCCAGGTCGACGGGGACGCGGCCGGTTGGCGCGCAAACAGGGTGCGCGGGCGCGTCGGCTCGGCGTCGGCCGCCGCCGTCCTGCTCGTCCTCGTCGCCGGCTGCGCCCACCAACCGCCGCGGATCGACGGCGTTGCGGGCGCCGCGCCGGCGCCGGAGGTGCCGTGGAGCGCGCCGGCCGAGCGGACGGCCGCGCCGATCGCGGGCGAGCCGGCCGTGTCGGTCTCGGAGATCGAGAGCCGGCTCGAGCGCCTCACGCTCGCCGAGGTCGTCGACCTCGCGCTGCGCAACAGCCCCGCGACGCGGGCGGCCTGGTACGACGCGTTCGCCGCGGCCGCGCGCTACGGGTCCGAGCGGGGTGCCCGGTATCCGACGATCGACGCCCGGGGCGCGGCCACGCGCGCCGACGGCACGGAAGGCGCCCTCGACGCGACGACGACCTACAGCCTCGGAGCGAACCTCTCCTACCTGCTGTTCGACTTCGGCGGACGGGCGAACGACGTCGAGTCCGCGAAGCAGGCGCTCATCGACGCGAACTGGACCCACAGCGCGGTCATCCAGGACCGCATCCTCGACGTCGAGGTCTCGTTCTTCCGCTACGCGGGGGCCAAGGCGATCCTCGAGGCGAACCGGATCTCCCAGGCCCAGGCGGAGAGCAGCCTCGTCGCGGCGGAGGAGCGCCACGATCTCGGCCTCGCGACGATCGCCGACGTCCTCCAGGCCCGCACGGCGCTCTCCGAGGTGAAGCTCGCCGTGCAGACGACCGCGGGACAGGTCCGCACGACCCGCGGCGCGCTCGCGGTGTCCATGGGCTATCCCGCCAACCTGCCCCTCGACATCGCGATCGCGACGCCGGCCGTCCCCGGCGTCGCGGTCTCGCAGACCGTCGACGAGCTGATCCAGCAGGCCGTGGCCGCGCGGCCCGACCTGCAGGCTGCGCGCGCGCGGGCGAGCGAACGCGGGGCCGAGGCGAGAGCGGCGCGGTCGGACCTGTGGCCATCGCTCTCGGTCTCGGGATTCGCCGGCCGTAACTGGCTCGACGGGTCGCACGAATCGACCGACCTCTACAGCGCGGCGCTCGTGTTGAACATCCCGCTCTTCGCCGGGTTCACGCGCCGTTACGATCTGCGGGCAGCCCAGGCCGAGGCCGATGCCGAGGCCGAGCGAGCGCGCGGATACTCGCAGCAGGTCGTCTACGAGGTCTTCGCGTCCCACAGCGATTTCCTGACCGCGGCCGAGCAGGTCGCGACCGCGGCCGACCTGCTCGCGAGCGCGACCGAGTCCGAGCGGGTCGCCGCCGGACGCTACCGCGAGGGCGTCGGCGACATCCTCGACCTGCTCTCGGCCCAGCGCGCGCTCGCCTCCGCGCGGGCCCTGGAGATCAAGGCCCGCCTGGACTGGTTCACGGCGCTGGCGACGCTGGCGCGCGACGTGGGCGTCCTCGGCCTGCCCGGCCAGGCGGCGCTGGCGCCCGGTGTCGAGTTCCCCGAGGTGACCCGATGACGCTGCCGCTTCGCACCGCACCCTTCGCCCTCGCCGTCCTGGCGCTCGCCGCGCCGGGGACCGCCGCGCCTCGGGAGGGCCGCTCGTCTGCGCCCGTGCCCGTGCTCGCCGCCCAGGTCACCGCGCGGCCGATGCCGCTGGTGATCGCGGCCGTCGGCACGGTCGAGCCGATCGAGTCGGTCGCGGTCCGCGCCCAGGTGACCGGCGTGATCACCGAGGTGGCGTTCCGCGAAGGCGAGGAGGTCCAGAAGGGCCAGCGGCTGTTCCAGATCGATCCGAGGCCGCTCGAGGCGGCGCTCGCGGGCGCCGAGGCGCAGCTCGCGCAGGACCGCGCCGAGGCCGACAACGCCAGGGTGCAGGCCGAGCGCTACGACCGCCTCGTCGAGCGCGACTTCGTGACGAAGGAGCAGGCCGAGGAGGCGCGGACCCGTGTCGCCGCGCTCGACGCCGCCGTGCGCGCTGACGAGGCGGCCGTCGAGCAGGCGCGCCTGAACCTCGCGTACGCCTCCGTGAAGGCGCCGATCGCGGGGCGCACGGGCGCGGTCCTCGTCAGACAGGGCAACCTGGCCCGGGCCGCCGACGCGCCGCTCGTGGTCATCAACCAGCTGCGGCCGATCAGGGTCCGCTTCGCGATTCCCGGCGACCGGCTGGGCGAGGTGCTCGATCACCGGGCGGCCGGCGACCTGCAGGTCACCGTCCGGCCCTCGCGCGATGACGGCGAGCCGCCGCTCGAGGGCCGCGTCGTCTTCGTGGACAACGCGGTCGACGCCGGGACGGGCACCATCATGCTCAAGGCCGAGTTCGCGAACGACCGCGAGCGACTCTGGCCCGGGCAATTCGTGGCGGCGGAGCTCGCGCTCACGGTCGAGCCGACGGCGCTCACCGTGCCCGCGGGCGCGGTCGTCACGAGCCAGGAGGGACCGTTCGTCTTCGTGATCGGCGGCGACGGCAAGGTCGAGAAGCGGGTAGTGCAGGTGAGCCGGACGGTGAACGGCACGACCGTGCTCGCGGGCGGCGTCGCCGCCGGCGAGACCGTCGTCACCGACGGACAGCTGCGGCTGGTGCCCGGCGCCACGGTCGAGATCAAGGCGGGCCTGGCGCGATGAGCCTGTTCATCCGGCGGCCCGTGATGACGACGCTCCTGATGGTCGCGATCCTCGTCGCGGGCATCCTGGGTTATCGCCTGCTGCCCGTGAGCGACCTGCCCAACGTCGACTTCCCCACGATCGCCGTCTCGGCGAGCCTGCCCGGCGCGAGCCCCGAGACGATGGCCGCGGCGGTCGCGACGCCGCTCGAGCGGCAGTTCTCGACGATCGCCGGCATCGACAACATGACCTCGCAGAGCTCCCTCGGTAGCACGCAGGTCACCATCCAGTTCAGCCTCGATCGCGACATCGACGCCGCCGCCCAGGACGTCCAGGCGGCGATCGCCGCGGTCCAGCGCCAGCTGCCGGCCGACATGCCGACGCCGCCGTCCTACCGCAAGGTCAATCCGGCGGACTCGCCGATCCTCTTCATCGCGCTCACCTCGCCGACCCTGCCGCTGTCGACGCTGGACGAGTACGGCCAGACGCTCCTGGCGCCGCGCCTGTCGATGGTCGGCGGGGTCGCCCAGGTGCTCGTCTGGGGCTCGCAGAAGTACGCGGTGCGGATCCAGGTCGATCCGCAGGCCCTCGCCTCGCGCGGGATCGGCATCGACGAGGTCGTCACGGCGGTCGCCAGCAACAACGTCAACCTGCCGACGGGCACGCTCTGGGGCCGGGAGAAGGCGTACACGGTGAAGGCGAGCGGCCAGCTCGCGACGGCGGCGGAGTTCCGGCCGATCGTGGTCGCCTGGCGCGACGGCGCGCCGGTGCGCCTCGAGGACCTCGGCCACGTGCTCGACTCGGTCCAGAACGACAAGACCGCGGCGTGGCGCGCCGACCGGCGTGGGATCATGCTCGCCGTGCAGCGGCAGCCGGGCACGAACACCGTGGCGGTCACGCGGGCCGTCAAGGAGCTGCTGCAGCAGCTGCGGGAGCAGTTGCCGGCGGCGGCCTCGCTGGATGTGATGATCGACCGTTCGCTGGCGATCCAGGAGTCGGTCCACGACGTCAAGGTCACGCTCGCCTTGACCCTCTGCCTGGTCGTCCTGGTGATCTTCGTCTTCCTGCGGAACATCCCGGCGACGGTGATTCCCAGCATCGCGCTGCCGATGTCGGTGGTCGGCACCTTCGCGGTGATGGCGCTGGCGAACTTCAACCTCGACAACCTCTCGCTGATGGCGCTCACGCTGTCGCTGGGCTTCGTCGTGGACGACGCCATCGTCATGCTCGAGAACATCTACCGGCACCTCGAGCAGGGCAAGGCGCCGCGCCAGGCCGCGCTGGACGGCGCGCGCGAGGTCGGCTTCACGATCGTGTCGATGACGCTGTCGCTCGCCGCGGTCTTCCTGCCCGTCCTGTTCATGGGCGGCATCATGGGCCGCCTCTTCCGGGAGTTCGCCGTCACGATCATGGCGGCGATCCTCATCTCCGGCGTCGTCTCGCTGACCCTCACGCCGATGATGTGCAGCCGGTTCCTGCATCCCTCCCAGACCTTGAGCCACGGCCGACTCTACGGTGCCATCGAACGCGCGTGGGCCGGATCGCTCGGCGCCTACGAGCGCGGTCTCGCGTTCGTCATCCGGCACAAGTTCGCGACGGCGATGGTCTCGTTCGCCATCCTGGCCGGAGTGATCCTCCTGTTCGGCGCCGTGCCCAAGGGCTTCATCCCCAGCGAGGACACGGGCCTGTTGAGCGCGACGACCGAGGGCGCCGAGGGGCTCTCGTTCGAGGCCATGGTCGCGCACCAGCAGGCGGCGGCGGCGGTAATCGCGGCGGACCCCGATGTCGACACGTTCATGTCCAACGTCGCCGGCGGCGGCGGGCCGTCGGCCAGCAACCAGGGCCGGTTCTTCCTCCGGCTCAAGCCGCGCGGGGAACGCGAGTCCTCGGCGGACGAGATCGTGGGCCGCTTGCGCGCGAAGCTGGCCCAGATCCCGGGCCTGCGGATCTTCGTCGTCAACCCACCGGCGATCAACATCGGCGGTCGCGGCGCCACGAGCCTCTACCAGTTCACGCTGCAGTCGTCGGATCTCGACGCGCTCTACGCGGCGGCGCCGGCGCTCGAGGCGAAGCTGCGGGAGAGCTCCCTGCTGCGCGACGTGAACAGCGACCTGAGGATCAGCAACCCCGAGGTCCGGGTCACGATCGACCGCGACCGGGCGGCGTCGCTCGGCTTGACGCCCCGCGCGATCGAGGACGCTCTCTTCTCCGCCTACGGCGCCCGGCAGATCTCGACCATCCTCGCGCCGGACAACCAGTACTACGTCCTCCTCGAGGTGATGCCCGAGTACCAGCGCGAGCCCCAGGCGCTCGATCTCCTGCACGTCCGCGCGCGCGACGGCGACCTGGTGCCGCTGTCCGCCCTCGCGCGGATCGACACCGGCGTGGGGCCGCTCGCGGTGAACCACGCGGGCCAGCTGCCGGCGGTCACGCTGTCGTTCAACCTGGCGGACGGCGTGTCCCTCGGCGAAGCGGTGGCCGCCGTGACCGCGGCGGCCGCCGAGACGCTGCCGGACGGGATCGTCACCAGCTTCGCCGGCACCGCGCAGGCCTTCCGGTCCTCCCAGGCCGGCATGGCCGGCATGCTGCTGCTCGCGATCGCGGTCATCTACATCGTGCTCGGCATCCTGTACGAGAGCTTCGTGCACCCGATCACGATCCTCACCGGCCTGCCGTTCGCGCTCTTCGGCGCCCTCTTGACCCTGATGGTCTTCGGCTCCGACCTGAACCTGTACAGCTACGTCGGCTTGCTCATGCTGATCGGCGTCGTGAAGAAGAACGCGATCATGATGATCGACTTCGCGCTCGAGGCGAAGAAGACGGGCCTCGGCGCCGAGCAGGCGATCCTCCAGGCTTGCAGCGTCCGCTTCCGGCCGATCATGATGACGACCCTCGCCGCGCTGGTCGGCACCCTGCCGATCGCGCTCGGCCTCGGCGCCGGCGCCGAGTCGCGGCGGCCGCTGGGCCTGGCGGTGGTCGGCGGCCTGCTGTTCTCGCAGCTCGTGACCCTCTTCGTGACTCCGGTGTTCTTCACCTACCTCGACCGGTTCCAGTCCTGGGCTGGCCGGCGGTCGTGGCGTCGCGGCGCCGCGCGCGTGGCGGATTAGCGGCGCCCGTCACGAGGTGGCCCGCCGGAACGCGAGCACGGCGCCGGTGAACGACGCGGCGCCCATGCCGGCCAGGACCAGCAGGTCGCGGGCGAGGTCGCCGAATCCCGCGCCGCGCAGGAGGACGCCGCGCACGATCGCCAGGAAGAACCGCATCGGATCGAGCCAGGTCAGGACCCGGGCCCACGGGGGCATGTTCTCGATCGGAAAGAAGAACCCGCTGAGCATGATCGCGAAGACGAGGAAGAACCAGACGGTGAACATCGCCTGCTGCTGGGTGTCGGAGACCACGGACGCGATCAGGCCGAGGGAGAGCGTGACGGCGAGGTACGCCAGGACTCCGGCGAGCAGCACGAGCGGCGAACCCGCCAGCGGAACGTGGAACCAGACCGCGGCGAACCCGGTCGCCAGCGCGAGGTCGACCAGCGCGATCAGGGCATACGGCGCCGATTTGCCGGCGACGTACTGCAGGGAGCCGAGCGGCGTGACGAGCACCTGCTCGAGCGTGCCGAGCTCCTTCTCGCGCACGATGGCCATGCCGGTGAGCATGGCCGAGACGATCGTCGCGATCATGACGATGATGCCCGGCACCATGTAAAGCCGGCTCTCCAGCTCGGGATTGTAGAAGAAGCGGACGGCGCCGACTCGACCGTCCCGCCCGGTTGCCGCCCGGGCGATGGCCGCTTCCGCGTAACCGGCGGCGCGACCGCCGGTGCTGCTGTTCGTCCCGTCCACATGCACGCCGATCGCCGCCGAGCGGTTCCCGGCGACGTCGCGGGCGAGACCGGCGGGGATGCGCACGGCGAGGTCGCAGCGGCCTACCTTCAGGGAGCGAGCCAGATCGTCGCCGGAGGCGAGCGGCGGTCCCGGCACGAAGACGTCGGACTCCCACAGAGCATCCGCGATCCCGCGCGAGAGGGGCGTCCGGTCCTCGTCGAGCACGCTCACGCGCACGTTGCGCAGGTCGTTGTCGAGCGCGTACGACAGCACCAGCAGCTGGACGATGGGCAGCACGAGCACCAGGCGCAGCATCGCGTGGTCGCGCCGCAGCTGCAGGAACTCCTTGCGCATGAGGCTGGCGAGCGGGCCCACGGCGGTCACTCCAGTCGCAGGCGGAAGCTGCGCGCCGCCAGGGTCAGAATCACGATCGCCATCGCCGCCAGGATCGCGGTCTGCAGCGGATACCAGTTCTGTCCCTTGAGCAGGATGCCGCGTACGACGACCAGGAAGTGGGTGGCCGGCATGAGCTGGCAGACGGCCTGCAGGGCCCGCGGCATGCTGGCGATCGGGAAGACGAAGCCCGAGAGGACCATGGTCGGCAGCATCGTGACGATGATCGCGGCCATCATCGCGACGCGAAGGCTCGACGATCGCGCCGAGATCAGCAGGCCGACCGCCAGCGCGATCACGATGAACAGGAGCGTGTAGGCGGCGAGCGCGAGCCAGGAGCCGTTCATCGGCACCTTGAAGGCGAGCCGGCCCACGGCGAGGATCAGCGCGGCGTCCAGGGCGCCGAGACCGACGTAGGGCAGCGCCTTGCCCAGGATGACCTGCGCCGGGGCGACCGGGGTCGTCAGGATCTGCTCCAGGGTGCCGACTTCCTTCTCGCGGGTGATCGCGATGCTCGTCAAGAGGGCGCAGATCATCATCATCACCAGGGCCACCAGGCCGGGCACGACGAAATGCGCGCTCGCGAGCTCGGGGTTGAACCAGATCCGGGTGCGCGCGGTGAAGGGCGGCGGCGGCGCGCCGGCCGCCGGGAGGCGCTCGCGCGCCGCGCGCAGGACCACGGCCTGCAGGTAGTTGTCGACCGTGGCGGCGGTCGCGGCGTCGGCGGCGTCGACGAGGATCTGGATGCCGGTGCGGTCGCCGGCGGCGTAACCGGCGGGCACGACGAGCACGGCGCGGAACCGTCCTCGCCGGAAGCCCGCTTCCACCTCGGCTCGGCTCGCGAGCCGCGCCGCCTCGACGATGAATCCGCTCGCGGTCATCTCGCGCACCAGTTCGCGGCTCGCGTCGCTGCGGTCGAGGTCGAGCACTCCGACCTGGAGGTCGCGCAGTTCCATGTCGATGACCGAGCCGTAGATCAGCACCATCGCGAGCGGCATGAGGATCGCGACGGCGAGGCTGCGGCGGTCGCGCACGATGTGGACCAGCTCCTTGCGCGCGATGGCCGCGACCCTCTTCATCGATCCACCAGCCTCAGGAAGACGTCTTGCATGTCGCGACCGCCGGTCGTCGCTTTCAGACCGGCCGGCGTGTCGAGGGCGACGATGCGGCCCTGGACCATGATCGACACGCGCCCGCAGTACTCCGCCTCGTCCATGTAGTGCGTGGTCACGAAGATGGTGACGCCGGCCGCGGCCTGCTCGTAGATGAGGTCCCAGAACCGGCGGCGCGCGAGCGGATCGACCCCGCCGGTCGGCTCGTCGAGGAACACCACCCGCGGCTCGTGGAGGAGCGCGCAGCCGAGCGCCAGGCGCTGCTTGTAACCGAGCGGCAGGGAGGCGGTCAGGCGATTCTCCGTGCCGGCGAGGCCGAGGTACGGCAGCAGGGCCGCCACGCGCGCGGCGATGCGGTGGCGACTGAGCCCGTAGACGCCGCCGAAGAACTCCAGGTTCTCGCGCACGGTGAGGTCCTCGTAGAGGCTGAAGCGCTGGCTCATGTAGCCGATGCGCTGTTTCAGCTCGACGGCGCGCCGCCCGACCGGGATGCCGGCGACGGTCGCCTCGCCGCTCGTGGGCGGCAGGAGTCCGCAGAGCATGCGGATCGCCGTGGTCTTGCCGGCGCCGTTCGCGCCGAGGAATCCGAAGATCTCGCCCGGCGCGACCGCGAGGTCGATCCCGTCGACGGCCGTGAACCGTCCGAACCGGCGCGTGAGACCGCGCGCGAGGACCGCCTCGCCGCTCACGACGCGCCCTCGAGCAGGGCGACGAACGCGTCCTCGATGCCGGGGCCGACCGGCGACACCTCGACCGCGAGGCCCGCGAGCCGCGCGCGGACGGCGGCCGCCTGGTCCTGATCCGTGTAGACGACGTGCAGGCGATCGCCGTATCGCCTCGCGTCCGTGCCGGCGACCGGCGTTTCGCGCAGGAGCGCGATGGCGGCGGACAGCCCCGGGCCGCGGACCTCGAGCAGGCGGCGCGGAAAGCCGGCCGCGACCTCGGCCGGCGTGCCCCGCGCGATGGCGCGGCCGCCGTGCATCAGGACGATGTCGTCGCACAGGTCGGCTTCGTCCAGGTACGGGGTGCTCACCAGGAGCGCGAGTCCGCGGTTGGCGAGGTCGCGCAGGATGCGCCAGAACTCGCGGCGACTCACGGGGTCGACGCCCGTGGTGGGCTCGTCGAGCACGAGAACCTCCGGCGTGTGGATGAGCGTGCAGCTGAGGGCGAGCTTCTGCTTCATGCCGCCGGAGAGCCGCCCGGCGCGCCGTTCGCGGAACGGACCGAGCTTGCTGAACTCCATCAGCTCGGCCTCGCGCCGCGCGCGCTCCTGGCGCCCGACCGCGAAGAGGTCCGCGAAGAAGCGCAGGTTCTCGGCGACCGTGAGGTCGGGGTAGAGGCTGAACCGCTGGGGCATGTAGCCGAGACGGGATTTGATCGCGCGCGCCTCGCGCGTGCAGTCGCGGCCGAGCACCGTGGCGGTGCCGCGGTCCGGCGCGAGCAACCCGCACACGATCCGCATCGTGGTCGTCTTGCCCGCGCCGTCGGGGCCGATGAGCCCGCAGATCCGCCCGGGCCCGACCGCGAGGGAGAGGCCGCGGACCGCGGCGGTCGCGCCGTAGCTCTTGTGCAGGTCGTCGATCCGGATCACGGCAGCTCGACCTCGGCCGGCATGCCCACGTGGAGTCGCCCGTCCGGATTGGCGACGCGCAGCTTGACCGCGTAGACGAGCTGCGCGCGCGCGTCGCGGGTCTGGGCGTTCTTGGGCGTGAACTCGGCCTCGTCGCTGATCCAGGTCACGCGACCCTGGCGCCGCTCGCCGGGCGTCGCGTCGATCACCACGGGCAGCGTGTCGCCGAGGCGCACGCGGTCCAGGTCGCCCGCCTCGAGATAGACCTCGAGTTCGAGCTCCGAGAGGTCGGCGACGCGCATCGCCGTCCGTCCGGCCGCCGCGACCTCGCCCGGCTCGAGGTTGCGCGTCAGCACGGTGCCCGCCACCGGCGCGAGAACCACGCCGTCGCGCAGCTGCCGGTCGAGCACGGCGAGGGCGGCCTCGAGGTGCGCGAGCTCGGCGTCGACCGTCGCGAGGCGGCCGCGGGCGGCCTCGATGGCGCTGCGGGTGACGTCGCGCTCGGCCGTCAGGTCGTCGACCTGTTGCTGAGTGGCGGTGCCGAGGTTCCGCAGCTCGGTCGTGCGCGACAGCGTCGTCTCGACGAGGGCGAGGCGACTCTGCGCCTGGGCGAGGTCGGCCGCGGCGGAGCGGCGCTGCGCCTCGAGGCTTGCGCGCCGGGCGGCCGTCTCGGCGCGCTGGAGCGCGAGCAGTTCCGTATCGAGCACGATCACCGTGTCGCCCAGGGCGACCGCCTCGCCCTCGTCCGGTCGCACGACCAGGGCGCGACCGGACATCACCGGCGCCACGTCGACGACCGTGGCCTCGAAGGTGCCCGAGGGATTCGGCAGCTCGCGGCCGGAGCAGCCGGCAAGGAGCAGCAGGAACGTGGCGAGGCAGCAGCGGTCCATGGTGGTTCTCCTCGGGGTCATTGGCCGACCGTCCAGAGCAGGACTGCCTCGGCCAGGCGAACGCGCGTGCGCGCGAGGGCGAGGTCGAGCTCCGCCGCCGTCAGGTCGTCCTGGGTGTCGAGGAACTCGCTCTCCGTCGCTGCGGCGGCGCGCAGCCGTCCCCCGACGAGGTCGAGGATCCGGCGCGCGAGTTCGACCCGTTCCCCGGCCAGGGTCTCGGCGGCGACGGCCGCGTCCAGCTCGATCCGCGCGGCCGCGTGGGCCGCGGCGAGCGCGTCGGCCGCTTCCGCGCGCCGGGCGGCCGCCTGGCGAGCGAGCGCCGCGAGCTGGCTGGCGGCAGCTGTACGGGCGCCGTCGTCCCACAGCGGCCAGTCCAGGCTGACGGCCGCGGTCGCGTAGGGCGTCCACTCGTTGGCGATGAGGTCGACGCCCGGACGGCCGTAATGCGCGCGTACGTCGGCGCCGACGCGCGGCCAGAGCCGGCCGCGCTGCGCCTCGGCCAGCAGGGTCTGGCGCTCCTCCTCGCGGGCGAGGGCGACGAGGTCCGGCCGCTCGGCCACGCGCGCCGGGGAGAGGTCTCCGCCGGTCAGCAGGGACTCCGTGAGCTCGCCGGCCGGCGTGACCGCGACGTCCGGCGACCCGACCAGGCGGCCGAGCGCCACGGCCGCCGAATCGCGCGCCGCGACCAGGCGCACTCCGAGTTGCTCGGCCTCGCGCAGTCGAGCCAGCGCGCGTAGCCGCGATTCCTCGGTCGCCGCGCCGGCGTCGACGGTGCCGGCGACCTCGCCGACGTGCCGCTGCAGCCGCTCGACCGCCAGCCGCGAGGCGGCGGCCTGCGACTCGCGGCCGAGAGCGATGTAGAACGCCGCGCGCACGTCGCGCGCGACGTCCAGACCAGTCGCGGCCGCCCGCTGCGCCGCGGCTTCGACGCCGGCGGCGGCCGCCTCGCTCTGCCGGCGCAGCTCGCCGCCGGTGAACAGCGGCGCGTTCACGCCGACGTTGAGGTCGGCCGCGTGGCCGTCGCCGAACTCGAGGCTGCGCGAATATGGTCCAAGCTCGAAATGCTGCTCCATGACCTCGCTCGTGTAGCGGTACGACGCGCCGAGGCTGACGGTCGGCGCCCGCCGGGCCCGCGCTTCGCGCGAGGCGGCCGCGGCCTGCTCCTCGACGGCGGTCGCCTCGCGCAGGCGGGGGGCGTGCGCGCGGGCGAGGTCGAGGCAGGTCGCGAGGTCCAGGGTCGTGGCCGGCAGACCGGAGGCGAGGGCCAGGACCGCGATCGGAATCAACATGGCCAGGCCTTTCCCGGGGCGAGCACCCCGCTGCGCAGCAGCACTTCCAGGTTGTGCCGGTGACGCCGCCAGTGGTCGTCGTCCTCGAGCTGGAAGCCGGTGACCTCGCTCGCCACGGGCGCCATGAAGACGAGCCCGTACGCAGAGGCGAGCAGGAAGAGCAGCACCGATTCCGGTTCGACGTCGGCCAGCTCGCCGCTGGCTCGCAATCGATCGGCCAGCTCGCGCATCGCGGAGGCGAACCCCAGGATCCCGTGCTGGCCGAGCTGGCGGATCACGCGCCGCAGCCGGTCCGGCTCGGCGGCCAGCACGAGACGGAGCATGCGCATCCGCACCGGATCGCGCCGGAGCGCGTCGAGTAGGCGCAGCGGATGCTGGACGAAGAGCTCGGCGGATCGCTCGGTGCCGGCGAGTCCGGCGGCCACGTCCCGCAGGATCTGGAGGATCTCCTGGCCGATCAGGACATCGAGCAGCCGGTCCTTGCTGTGGAAGTAGTAGTGGATCATCGCCTGATTGACGCCGGCGGCGGCGGCGACCGCGCGCATGGAAATCCCGGCCGGACCGTGCGCCGCGAGCAAGCCGCGGGTCGCGGCGAGGATCCGGGCGGGCGGTGAGCCGGGATCCGGCGGTCGCAGGCCGTCGGGCAGATCGATGAGGGAATCGAGGTTCAAATTCACGGAAACGTTCTCCAGGTCGTGCTGGACCCAGAATATAATCGATCGACCGATTTAGTCAATCGATTAATTTCCGGCCGCTCAGGCCACCCGCCGCGGCGGGGGGATCGGAGCGGGAGGTATCGTCGCCGCGCCCGGCGGTGCTATAGTCGCGCGGCGCGGCGAGGGGACGCGCCCGGTGGTCCAACCGGGAACCCCGGGAGCGGGCTTCCGCCGGCGGACGATCGTCTCACAATCCGTTACGGCGACGGGCACGATGCAGCGAACCAACCGCTATCCCCTCACGCTTCTGTTCGTCGTCGGCCTGGCGGGGTTCACGTTCCTCGTCCTGGAGGTGAGCTGGCAGCGGTCGCTCGCGCTCGTCCTCGGCGCGACCGTGACCGCCTCGACGATCGTGCTCGCGGCGTACATGGCCGGACTCGGCGCCGGCGCCTGGATCTGGGGCCGCACGACCGGCGGGTACGACCGCACCGCGCGGATGCTCTCCGGGTTGCTCGCGGGCGTCGCGGCGCTGGCCGCGCTCGGCTACCTGGCCGTCACGCTCGCGCTGCCCGCCGTCTACCGATCGCTCGCGGCAAGCGGGGTCGGTCCGCCGCTCGCCGACGCCATCGCCTACGCCATCGCCGCCGTCGTGGTGCTCGGCCCGGCCTTCCTGATCGGTGGCGTCCTGCCGCTCGCGAGCCGCCTCGCCGTCGCCGCGAGCGGCGCGATCGGCGCGTCGCTCGGCCGCCTGTACGCCGTCGAGACGCTGGGCAGCGCGCTCGGCGGCCTGACGGCGGGCTTCCTGCTGCTGGGAACGCTCGGGCAGGGCGGCACGGTGGCCGTGGCGGTCGTCATAGATCTCGCTCTCGCCGCCTGGTTGTTCGCGGCGCACCGCGGCGGCCGCGCCGAGCCGGCGCCGGCGTCCGCGCCCGCCGAGAAGACCGCGGCCGGCCGGCGATCCGGCCGCGCCGAGCCGGCCGACCCCGCCGCCGGACGCCGCGCCGCGCTGGTCGGGACCTTCGTCTGCGGTTTCTGCATCCTGGCGTTGCAGGTCGTCTGGTTCCGCATCTTCCGGATCTACCTGACCAACACGAGCTACACCTTCGCCCTCGTCTCGTCGCTCGTGATCCTGGGCGCGTTCGCGGGCAGCGCTCTCTACGCGCGGCACGCGGCGAGTTCGCCGGACCGCTTGCGGTCCTTCCAGCGCGCGCTCGCGCTCCTCGCCGCCACGACGGGGCTCGGGTTCGCGCTCCTCGTGGAGCTGCCGCGCGTCCTGCTCTTCCCCTTCGAGTCGGCGCTCGCCGACCCGCTGCTGCGCGTGCTCGGGATCCCGCTCGTCGCCTCCCTGCTGATCGTGTTGCCGCCGGCGGCGTGCTCCGGCTACGCGTTCCCGCTCGCGTGCCGCCTGGCGACCCGCGGCCGCTCGACGATCGCGAGCGACGTCGGGCTCACGCTCATGGTGAACACGGCCGGGTCGGTGGTCGGCCCGCTCCTGGCAGCGTTCGTGCTGCTGCCAGGGCTGGGCGCGGTGCGGTCAGGGCTGGTCGTCCTGGCCCTGGTCCTCAGCGCGGTGATCTTCGTGCAGGCGAAGCGCGGCGGCGGCGCGGCGGCGCGGTACGCGCTCGGCGGCGGCGCCGCGGTCCTGCTGGTGTTCGTCGCGCTGCGGCCGCCGGTCCAGGTCCTGCCGCCGTCGTTCGTGCGCTACGACCGCGAGGTCCTGTTCTACCGGGAGTCCGTGGAGGGGACGCTTTCGGTGGCGCAGGACCGCGGCGCGCTGGGCGGCACGAAGTACACGTTCGTCAACAACAGCGCCGTGATCGGTTCCTCGTATGACGCGATCAAGGTCGTCAAGATGGTCGGCCACCTGCCGTTCCTGCTGGGGAACGACGCGAAGAACATCCTGGTGATCGGCTTCGGGATCGGCGTGACGACGTCCGCCATCGCCGCGCACCCCGGGGTCGAGTCCATCGAGTGCGTCGAGCTGGTGGAGGGGCTGGTCGACGCGGCCGTCTACTACCGCGACCTGAATCACGACGTCGCGCGGGACCCGAGGTTGCGCGTGATCGCGGGCGACGGCCGCCACCATCTGCAGCGGACCGCACGGACCTACGACCTCATCTCCTGCGACCCCACGCACCCGATCCTCGGCTCAGGCAACCTCTACACGACCGACTACTTCGAGCTCTGCCGCGCGCACCTCGCTCCCGGCGGCATGGTCTCCCAGTACCTGCCGCTGCACAAGCTGGGGACCGCGGAGTTCCTGGGCCTCCTGCGGACCTTCCAGTCGGTGTTCCCGCACTGCGCGGTCTGGCTCGGGCACTACCACGCGGTGCTGATCGGAGCGCTGGCGCCGCTGCAGGTCGACTTCGCCGACTGGGCCGCCGCCGTGGCCGCGCTCGGCCAGGACCGCCACTTCTACCTCGAGCCCTACCATCTCGCGGCCACCCTGATGCTCTCGGGCGACGCCGTCGCCGCGCTCGGCGCCCGCAGCGCGCTCAACACCGACGACTGCTCGTACACCGAGTTCTTCGCGCCCCGCTGCCTCGATGCGGACAACCTCGCGCGCAATCTCCGTTTCCTCGCCGACGCGCGCGTCGACCCCGGCGCCGTGTTCGCCGACGTGCCGGACCCGGAGCGCCTGGCGCGCGCCGTCCAGGGGAACCGGCTGCTCTGCGAGAGCCTGGTGGCCAAGCTGAGCGGCGACGACGCGCGCGGACTCCGGTTCCTGCAGCAGGCCTGCGCGGCCGACCCCGACGACCAGGAACTGCCGTTCCTGGTCAAGCTGTACTACTGAACATCGCGGTCAGACGTTACCGCGGCCTTCCGGCGTTCCGCCGGATCGCCCCTACGCAGGGCGCCCGCGCAGGGATATGGTCAAGACACCCGCCATGCGTTATCATTGTCCGTTCACACCCGTCGGGAACGGCTCCACTCCGCTGACCAAGGACGACCCCATGATCTCGCGACTCGTGTTCTTCGGATTGTTCGCCCTCGCGCTGGCGGCCCCAGCCGCAGCCGAGCTCGGCGACGTTCTGTTCCTGCCCGGGGCGACCGCCGAGCAGGTTGCCGGCGACCGGCCGGCCCTCGATCTCCTGACCTGGGACCTGCGAACGGGACTGCTCGTCGTCGACAGGCGCCCGTCCGGCCAGCCGCCGCTCGGCGCCGAACCCTTCACGCCCCGGTATGCGGACGCCGAGTGGTACCTGGTCGACCGGACGCGCCGCGCCGGCGGCGGAGCGTTCGCCGCGCCCGCCGACCCGGCCGCGTTCGGCCACGTGCACCTCGCGGCGGAGACCGCCTGGGTCGTCGAGGTGCCGCGCGCGCGCCTGGACGCGTTCCACGTCGCCGGCTTCGGTCTGCAGTTCCTCGATCGCTCGGCGGTCGCGGCAGCGCCGCGGTCCCGCGCCGACGGCAGGTCCTGGCCCGCGCCGGCGACCGTCGACGCGGCGGTGAAGGCGGCCTACGTCGACGACCTCGACCAGATGGCGTACGACCAGTTCCTCCGCGAGATCTCCGGCGACTCCCCGTTCTGGTACGGCGGCGCCGCGCACACCGTCGCCACGCGGTATTACACCACGGCGGGCAACGACCTCGTGGCCTCGTACCTGGCGCAGAAGTTCGCGGGATACGGCTACGGCGTGGAGCTGGACGCGTTCACGGTCAACGGCCACCCCTGCCAGAACGTGGTCGCCACGAAGACCGGCACGGTGTACCCGGACGAGATCGTGGTCGTTGGCGGGCACTACGACAGCACGTCGCAGCAGCCCGGATCCCTCGCCCCGGGGGCGGAGGACAACGGGTCCGGCACCTGCCTGGTGATGGAGATCGCGCGCGTGAGCGCCGGACGCAACTTCGAACGGACCGTGCAGTTCGTGCTCTTCGACGCCGAGGAGCCGGGGTTGCGCGGCAGCCAGCACTTCGTCGCCGAGGCCGTCGCGGCCGGGCGCACCATCGTCGGCGCGATCACGGCGGACATGGTGTCCTATTACGACCGCAACGTCGCCGTGATCATCGAGGGCCAGAGCGCCTGGGAATGGCTGATGACGGCCATGGCCGAAAACGTGGTCGCGTATACCACCATCGGTCACCGCAAGGACTACTACAGCTGGGGCAGCGACCACGTGCCGTTCCAGCAGGCCGGGATCGCGGCCTTCCTGGCGATCGACATGGACTACGACTCGTATCCCTACTACCACCGGACGACCGACACCTGGTCGGCCATCCAGCCGACCGTGCCCATCGCGCTGCAGATCTCGCGCGCGGCCGCAGCGACCCTGGCCGACGTGGCGGGCCTCGTCGCGGCGCCCACGGCCGCGCCCGAGACGCCCGTACCGTTGGTGAGGCTGGCGGCGCACCCCAACCCGTTCAACCCCCAGACCACTCTTTCGTTCAGCCTCGACGTGCCGACTCGCGGCGAGCTCGTGATCCACGACCTGCGCGGGCGGAAGGTCGCGACCCTGGCCGCCGGCGCCCTGATGGCCGGCGAACACGCGGTCACCTGGCGCGGCGTCGACGACGGCGGTCGTTCCCTGCCGAGCGGCGTGTACATCGCCGGTCTGGCGACCGGCGCCGGCACGACGAGCCTCGAGCTGAACCTGGTGCGCTGAGATCCTGGCGATGCCGCCGCGCGACCGAGCGCGACGCGCCGCGGCCGCAGCCTCGACGGGGAGCCCTCCGGGCTCCCCGATTTTTCTTGTGACGTAAGACCGCGACCCGGCGTCAAACTAATCTGACTGTTCCGCTCGTGTATCACCGCGAATGACTGCTGAATCGCCCGATTCGCTTGCTTCGACAGCTGCCAGACCTCGCCGGTGACATCGCGATTCGCAATGACAAGAGACGCTGACCGCCGCGTCAGTTGCCAAGGAGGTGCCCGATGGGCGCTCGTAGATTCACGTTTCAGCCGCTGCTCTGGAGTCTCGTGGCCCTGCTTGCCGTGAGCGGTTCGCCAAGGGGGGCGGCGGCGCAGGTCATGGACTACTCGTACCCCGACAAGCTCTTCGGGGGACGCTATTCATTCACCGTCAAGACCGACGAGATCATGGTCCGCCTCGCGGTCGCGCCCGGCGCCAAGGCGTCCGTCACGGACGCCGAGCAGCTGGCCGTCGCCCAGGACCTCGCGGTCGTCCACGCCGAGGGCGTCGAGGACCAGGGTTTCGTCGTCTACCGCACGCCGCCCGGCAAGTCCGCGGCGGCCGCCATCGCCGCCTTGCAGGCGGATTCCCGGGTCGCGCTCGCGTACCCGGCGCTCCTCAACGACGACGGCACGACCCGCTACTTCCTGCCGGACCAGGTCGTCGTGCAGTTCGCGCCCAGCCTGTCCGAGGCGGACATGCTGGCCGAGATCGCGCGCCTGGGCTCCGAGGTCGTCATGGACCACTGGACGCCGGGCTTCTTCACCGTATCGGTGCCGGCGGGCCGCGACGTGTTCGATCAGGTGCGGGCGTTCAACGACCTCGCATCCGTGCAGTTCGCCGAGCTGAGCACGATCTCGTTCAACGACCACGCGTTCGTTCCCGACGACCCGCTGTACGCGACGCAATGGGCGATCCACAACGCGGGCGGCGGCGGCTTCACCGCCGATGCGGATGCCGACGTCCAGGAGGCCTGGGACATCCAGCGCGGCGATCCGGGCGTGATCGTCGCCGTGATCGACACCGGCGTCGACTGGGGCCATCCTGACCTCCAGCCCAACATCCTGCAGAACCTGGGCGAGGACGACGACGGCGACGGCCAGACGATGGTGTGGAATGGCGCTGCCTGGGTCCTCGACGCTGGCGATCTCGACGGAGTCGACAACGACGGCAACGGCCAGGTCGACGACCTCGTGGGCTGGGATTTCAACGCGAACGACAACGACCCCTATCCCTCCGGCCTGGACGCCCACGGCACTGCTTGCTCCGGCCTCGCGGCCGGCGTGGCCGACAACACGACCGGCATCGCGGGCGTCGCGAACGGCTGCCGGATCCTGCCGCTGCGGGTCAACCTCGCGAGCGGCGTGAATCAGAACCGCGCCGACGCGATCAACTACGCGGTCGGCGAGGCGCCCAACTACTCCGCCATGGTCATCAGCTGCTCCTGGATCTGCAGCAGCGGCAGCACGATCTCCGTGCAGAACGCGGTCGTCGCGGCGCGGGCGGCCGGCGTGCTGCCCCTGTTCGCGGCCGGCAACGCCAACGGCGCCGTGCAGTTCCCGGCCAACCTCGCGGCGGCGATGGCGGTCGGCGCCTCGAGCCCTTGCGACGAGCGCAAGAACCCCGCGAGCTGCGACGGCGAGAACTGGTGGGGCAGCAATTTCGGCGTCGGGCTGAGTCTCGCGGCGCCCGGCGTGCTGATGCAGACGACCGACATCGCCGGCTTCAACGGCTACGCCGGCGGCGACTACGTGGCGAACTTCAACGGCACGTCGTCGGCGTGCCCGTTCACCGCCGGCGCCGCGGCGCTCGTGCAGTCCGAGGCGCTCGCGTTGACCGGCGCCGCGCTCACCCCCAACGACCTGCAGCGCATCCTCGAGGAGTCGGCCGAGGATGTGGGCGGCTACGTCTACGTCGATGGCGTTTCCAACGAGCTGGGCAACGGCCGCCTCAACGTCAACCTCGCCATGCAGCAGCTCATCGCCGAGAACCTCGTGGCGGTCCTGCCGGAGCCGGTCGACCTGGCGCTGTCCATCGACCGTTCGTTCAGCATGGTCGGCGACCCCATCCTCGCCGCGGAGAACGCGGCCGCGCAGGTCGTGCGGCTGCTCGACGTCGGCGACAAGATCGCCGTCACCAGCTACAGCGGCGGCGCGGACCCCGGCACCTTGCCTGACTGGCCGGCCTGGACCGATTTCCCCATGACCGAGATCACGGGCGAGGCCGACAAGAACGCCGCGATCGCGACGATCGAGACCGGCGGCGACGTCTACAACCTGACCGCCATCGGCGCCGGCCTCGAGAAGGCGCGCGACGAGCTGCACGACGCCGTTCCACCGCAGTTCCCGCAGTCGATCATCCTGCTTTCGGACGGCAACAACACGCACCCGCCGGACCCGTTCGACGTCCTGCCCCTGCAAGCGCCCGAACCCACGGTCTACACGATCGGCTTCGGTCCCTTCGCCGACGAGGTCACGCTCGAGGCCGTCGCCGCGGCGACGGGCGGGCAGTACTACTATGCCGGCACCTCCGGCGCCAAGGTCACGGGCGGGATCCTGCCGCTGATCCAGACCTACCAGATGTCCCTGATGGCGGCGACGGACCGCGAGGGGCTGGGCTGGATCAACGGCCAGCTCCGGCAGGGCGAGCACCGGCACGAGTTCCTGGTCGATCCCTCGGTCGATCAGCTCCTGATCGGCCTCTTGTGGAACTACCGGGACCCGAACGCCTTCCAGCTGATCCTCCAGGATCCGTCCGGCCACGTCTTCGACCCGTCGAGCCCCGAGTGGGTCGGCGACGAGACGGTCTCCGCCCAGCGGATCAACGGACCCGTTCCCGGCAACTGGCTCGCGATCGTGCGCCGCGTGGGCGGCGGCGACGGCCAGGGCAACTACCACCTGAACCTGGCCGCGTCGACGCGCGTGCAGTCGATCCTGACCCTGACTCCGCACGGCTTCGGCCAGCCGATGCTCATCGAGCTCGCGCTGACCCAGCTCATCGCGCAGCTCGGCCCCAAGCCGATCTACAACGCGCAGGTCACGGCCGTGATCACCCTGCCGAACGGCGAGTCGTTCCCCATGGCCCTGAACGACGCGGGAGGCAACGGGGATCAGGCGCCGAACGACGGCGTGTACACGGGACTCCTGACCGCCACCCAGTACGACGGCAGCTTCGTCGTCGAGACGGAGGCGTCGGGCACGACCTACGACAACTTCCCGTTCACCCGGTACGACATCGCGACCACGGTCCTGTCTCGCGAGGAGGAGATCCCGCCGCTGCCGGTCGCCCTGCCGACCGGCGTGGGTCTGCCCGGCTCGATCCTCGACCTGCCGATCCTGGCCGCGCAATGGGTCGATCCGCTGGACATCGTGTCCCTGCACGCCCGGATCCTCTTCGACCCGCTGGTCGTCCAGTTCGCCGGCCTCGGCGACCTCTCCGGCACCATGATGGATGGCTGGCAGTTCAATGTGACCAACGTCGGCAACGGCGTCGTGGTCGACGCGGCCGGTGCGCCGCTGCAGGGCGAGGGCGTCCTGATGCGGCTGAAGTTCGGGATCGTCGGCGCGCTCGGCGACATCTCGCCGCTGGTCTTCACGGAGCTGGACGTCAAGGACACCGCGGGCAGTCCAGTGCCGGTCGACCCCGGCGACGGCTCGATCGCCGTGGGGTCGTCGATACCCGACCAGACCCCCGTTCCCTACGCGGTCGTGAACGGCTGGGACCTGCGGTCGTTGCCGGTGCAACTCGGCCCCGGCGTGCCGCTGTCGGCGCAGCTGCCGGCCGTCCAGCAGGTTCTCGGCTGGCAGGGCGGCAACTACGTGTCGACCCCCTCGCCCGCCGGCGGCGACGGCATGTGGCTGCAGTATGGCGGACCGGACAGCTACGAGGTGGTGACGGGCGACCCGCTCGGCGCCTACTCGCGCGGCGGTCCGGCTGGCTGGTACCTGCTGGGCGGTCTGTTCGACGAGTCGGCCGTCCCGCTGGTCACGCCGGCGGCGGCGATGGACGGGATGTTCGCGTTCGTCGAAAGCCAGGGCTACGTCCCGGTCGACCAGATCGAGCCGGGCCAGGGCGTCTGGTTCCACGCCGCCGAGCCGTTCACGCTGAGCGTCGAGGCCGGCGGCGCCAAGCACGCCGCGCGGCGCGGCGCGGGCGACAAGGTGCTCGCGCAAGCGGTCCTGACCGCGACCGGCGCGAACCTGGCGGGCGTGCCGCACGTCTTCCAGGTGCTGATCGGCGGCGGCGCGCCGGCGCCCGAGCAGCTCCCGTTCCCGCCGGCCCCGCCGGCCTACACCACCCTGGTCCGACTGCTGGACGCGGACACGGCGACCACGCCGCTGTACAGCGACCTGCGGACGGACGCCCAGATGGGAGGATCAGTCGTGCTCTGGCACCTAGCCGTACAGCCGAGCGGCAACACGGGCAACGCGGGCACGACGCTCGCCTGGAATCCGGATGCGCTGCGGGCCATCGCGGACGTGGCGTGGGTGCTGCGCGAGGGGCTCAGCGCCGGTGGACCCGTCGTGGTCGCCGACATGCGCGACGTCGCCTCGCTCGCGATATCCGGCACCGGCGAGCGGACCTACACGATCGTGCTCGGCAACCCGACACCGGTCGGCGACGACCTCCTGCCGGCCGCGTTCTCGCTGGTCGGCAGCTACCCCAACCCCTTCAACCCGCAGACCACGATCCGCTTCGACGTGCCGCGCACGAGCCACGTCCAGCTCGACGTGTACGACGTGCACGGCCGCCGCGTCGTCCGGCTCGTGGACGCCATGGTCCCGGCAGGCCGCCAGAGCGCGATCTGGGACGGCCGCGACGACGACGGCGCCTACGTCCCGAGCGGCGTGTATTTCTCCCGGCTCACGGCCGAGGGCGCGCAGCACACGGGTCGCATGGTCTTGCTGAAGTAGTCTGAGCGTTAACCCACCAACCGCCCGGTTGTCGAGCCCGCCAGGCGCGACAACCGGGCGATCCGTTGGGCTACCTCACCCAGACGAGCGTCGCGACCGCCGTGAGCAGGGTGATCAGGAGGCTGATCACCGTCGTCGTGCGCAGCACCTTGCCCTCCTCGCCGATGCGGTCGATGATCGCCGCCGCGTTCTGCAGCTTGGCCGGCGAGACCACCGACGCGAGGCCCCCGCCGACGCCGCTCGCCGCGGCGAGCAGCAGGCCGATCGCGGCGGTGCGGTCGAGCGCGCTCGCCGTCTCGATGTGGAACCGGCTGAGCATGGCGATGGCGCTCGTCTCGGAACCGGAGATGAAGCCGGCGAGCAGTCCGAGGTAGGGCGCCGCCAGGCCGTACAGTCCGCCGAAGGTCGCCGCCGCGGCGGCGGCGACGACGTGGATCATGTTGCGGTCGGGATCCGCGATCCAGGCGCCCCCGGCCGCGACGGCCTTGCCGCTGTGGTCGATGACGAAGGCGATGGCGAAGAACACCGCCGCGGCCACGACCGGTCGCGGCGCGCGCTGCCAGGTCCTGGCGAGCACCGTCCGCCACTGCCGGCCGGTCGGGCGGAAGAAGGCGGCGGACACGAGCGTCGCGACGAGAACCCAGGTGTAGGCCTGCCAGAGCACCCGCGTGGCGATCGGCTTGCCGGGGACGGCCTCGACCGCCAGAGGCAGCTTCTGGAAGAACAGCGCGAAGAACGGCAGCTCCTTGACGTTGACGAGGGTCGCGAAGATCAGCAGGAGGAGCCACGGGCTCGCCGCCTTGCGCAGGGACATCGCGGCCTTGGTCTCGCGGTCCTGCGCGGTGAGCTCGCCCTCCGCGTACACGGGACGGCGGCGCAGCTTCAAGGTCAGCGCGAGCAGGGCGATGATGGCCGCGCCCGCCACGACGCCGGTCAGGGGCACGAGATCGACCGCCGCCATGACCCAGCAGCAGCCGCCCGCGACGACGCCGGTCAGGATCGCGGGGATCAACCCGCGCACCACCATCGCCCAGCGCCCCACGATCCAGAACATGCCCAGGGCGATGCAGGTCGTCACGAGCGGGATGAAGCGCGCGAAGAGCAGACCCGTGTCGCGCAGGGTGAGCGCGATGCCGGCGTCCGCCACGAGAGGCGCCAGCACGTCGGTGAATACCACGGCCGGGATCGCGAGCAGCGCGTAGGTGCACAGCGAGTCGTACCCGATCGCCGGCAGCGCGATCGCGACGTAGCTCGAGTAGCCGAGCGCGATCATGATCGGCGGCAGGATCGACACCGGCGTCGCGCCGAGGGCGGTCACCAGGGTGCCGAAGCCCACGTTGATCATCAGGATCTGCGCGACGCGATCGTTCGGCGCGACCGACTTCATCGCCAGCACGATGCGTCTCACCGCGCCGACCTCGATCATGAAGGTCATCTGGAAGATGCTCGCCGCGACCATGAGGCTGATCGGCAGCGACGCCACCACGCCCGCCGCCGACGCGCGCATCGCCACCGCCGGCGCCGTGCGGAAGTAGGCGATCGCCACCACGAGCGTCACGACCCAGCCGACGAGGCCGGCGATGTCGGCCGGCGTCCGCCGCAGGGTGAGCAGCAGGAAGATCACGAGCACGGGCAGAATAGCGAGGAATACGCTCAAGTTCTCCATGCGACCTCCGGCGGGCTGGCGGGCCGGGGCGAATGATGGAGCCGCGGTGGAGCGGGCACAAGCGCGGAAACGCGCACGATCCGGCGCCACCCTGCCCGGCTCGCGGCCACGGACGAACGGGCGTGGTCCGGCGGTGCGTTCCGCTCGGCCGGGGCTACCGCCGCATCGTCTCGCCGGATGCGGACTGCCGTCCCAGCATCGCCACCGCGACCCCGCCCAGCGTGACCGCCGCCGCGACCACCAGCCGCGCCGACACTGTCTCCCCCAGGAACGCGCCGCCGCCGAGCGCCGCCAGCGCGGGCGCGGCGAGCTGCGCGACCGCCGCCTGGGTCGCGGTGAGCCAGCGCAGGACGGTGTACCACAGCACGTAGCCGATCCCTGAGGTCACGGCGCCCGAGAGCACGGCGAGCAGGACGCCCGTGCGCGTCGGCCAGCTCTCGCCGAATCCGGCGAGACCGGCGACGCCGACGATGAGGGCCAGGGGCACGGCCCGCGCGAAGTTGCCCGCCGTCGTCGCGACGGGGTCGCCGCTGCCGCGGCGGAACGAGTACAATCCCCAGGACACGCCGGCCGTCGCCATGAGGAGCGCGCCCACCGGCGACGGCGCGGCCAGTCCCGGCAGGACGAGGTAGACGAGCCCGACCAGAGCCGCGGCGAGACCCGCCCACTGCGAGGGGAGCGGCCGCTCGCCGGCGCGAAGGCCGCCGGTGATCATCGTGATCTGCACCGTCCCGAAGAGGATGAGGGCCCCCGTGCCGACCGCGAGGTCGAGGTAGGCCGCGGAGAACGACGCCGCGTAGGCGACGAGCCATCCGGCCGAGATCCAGCTGCCGGCTGGCCGCTCCCGGTGCGGCCGGCGCCGCGCCGCGCGCACGGCGAGCAACGCGAGCAACGCGGCGGCTCCCGCCACGACGCGGAGGGCCGTGAACGCCGAGGCGCCGATGCTCCCCTCGCCGAGCGCCAGCCGGCAGATCACCGAGTTGGCGGCGAAGGCGATGAGGGTCAGCGCAGTCAGCGCGGCGACGGTCGCGCGCGCGGGTCGGGTCCGTCGAGGCACGAGTTCGAGTCCGCTGTCCGCGCGAACGGTTCGCGTCGTGGAACGGCGCCGGTCGCGAGAATCCGCGCCGGGCCGCTGGCCGGGATCGCCGTCTATTGTAGGATGTAGCGGTACCCCTGGCCAGGTGAGACGACCTGGCGCATGCTTCTCCGCTCACCACCGTCAATGAAACGAGGACGCGATGTCAGCGACGTTTTTGCATAGAGCCGGCCTGCTCGCGGCGACCGTCTTGGTCTTGCTGGCCGGGTCGGCCTTCGCCGACGAACCGACCCACGACGAGATGATGAAGATCTACCTGAAGGCCGCCGCGCCGGGTCCCGAACACGCCTGGATCGCCAAGCATGCCGGCAAGTGGAACTGCACGATGAGGAGTTGGATGGATCCGGCGGGCGAACCCATGGTCAGCCAGGGCGTCGAGGAGAGCAAGATGATCCTCGATGGCCGCTTCCTCTCGACCGAGTTCAACGGCGAGAACATGGGGATGCCGTTCACGGGCCGCGGCCTGATGGGCTACGACAACGTGAAGAAGAAGTACGTCGGGACCTGGCTCGACAACATGGGGACGGGCATCATGTCGTACGAGGGCGACTACGACTCCGCGAAGAAGGAACTGGTCTGCAAGGGCGAGTTCGCCGACGCGGCGACGGGCCAGGCGATGGCCTGCACGATGGTCACGCGCTTCCTCAGCGACGACCGGCACGTCTTCGAGATGTGGGGTCCCAGCCCCGCCGGCGACAACGTCAAGTGGATGGAGATCGAATACAACCGGGCCAGGTGAGGCCGCTCGAGCGAGCCCGCGCGCTTCTTGACGACAGGGTCTCGGTCGCCGCGTCCCCGGGGTCGCGGCGACCGGGATCGTCTACGGGATGATCTTCGCCGGCGCGTCGACGTCCATCTCCAGGAGCGCGTGCGCCAGCGTCTTGCCCTGTGGATCGAGCAGCAGCGAGACCGTGCCGCCGCCCCCGAGCGAACGCTCGAGCAGGAAGTTCAGCGCCAACAGGTTGTCCGCCTCGTGCCGCACGACCTTGCCCTTCACGATCCCCCGGAAGAACCGCTTCACCACTGCCGGCGTCAGCGCCTCGCGCAGCCAGTCGTAGATTTCCGGCGAGCGCGCGAGCACGCCGATGTTGCAGGTGTCGCCCTTGTCGCCCGAGCGGGCGAACGCGAGAGTGCGCAGCTTCGTGCGCCGTGTCCGCTGCGGCCACGCGCGCACCCGCGGCCGCCGGGCGGGGCCGGCCGGTGGGTCGGGCCGCGCGGGTACCGTGTCGGCGAACTCGATCATGCGGACCTCCTCGGTCCCGTCCGGCGCAAGCGCGACCACGCGAGCGGCGACCCGGCTGCGCCCCATGAGCGCGGGCCAGTAGGCGACGACCGGGTGCGGCTTGGGTCGACCGCCCGTCACGGCCATGCCGCCTGGCCCGGAGAGGATCAGGGCGGGCAGCTGGACGCCGAACGCCTCGACCTTGTCGCGATCGTGGTCACGCACGCCGAGGCGCAGGAGCGCCTCGTTGGGCTCGCCGCCCGGCACGGTCCGCGGCCAGATCGACCCGGTCCCGACGACCGAGGTGTGGGTCTCCTCGTAGGCGATCCCGAGCCGCTTCCAGAACGCCGCGGCCGCGGCCGCCGCCTTCGCCGCGACCTCGGGGCCGCAGACGAGCAGCTGGCCGAGCGCCTTCCAGCCGTCGTCGTAGGCCATGGAGACCTTGAACCGCGGCGGCCGCGGCAGGCCGCGCGCATTCGAGACCCGCACGCGGTTGCGGCCGATCTGCTCCAGCTCGACGGTGTCGAACCGGGCGATCACGTCCGGCGAGATGTATTCCGCGGGGTCGCCCATCTCGTAGACCAGCTGCTCCTTGACGGTCTTGAGGTTCACCAGGCCGCCGGTGCCCTTGTGCTTGGTGACCGTGAAGACGCCGTCCTCGCGCATCTCGACGATCGGGAAGCCGATGCCGGCGAGGTCCGGCACGTCGCGCCAGTCCGTGAGGTTGCCGCCGGTCGCCTGCGTTCCGCACTCGATGATGTGGCCGGCGACGATGCCCGCGGCGAGGCGGTCCCAGTCGTCGTCCGCCCAGCCG
Source organism: Candidatus Krumholzibacteriota bacterium (assembly GCA_022711765.1). Classification (GTDB taxonomy): domain Bacteria; phylum Krumholzibacteriota; class Krumholzibacteriia; order LZORAL124-64-63; family LZORAL124-64-63; genus Glo-17. The sequence continues at coordinate 1,728,728 of JAKLEB010000001.1, read as the reverse complement.
AACTCGTGGATCATGGGGGCGAGCGTGATCCCGGTGTCGGTCACGCGCCCCGTGACGACGATCCGGCAGCCCGCCCGCAACGCGGCGACCACGGGTTCGGCGCCGAAGTAGACGTTGGCCGCCCGGACCCGGTCCCGCAGAGGGCCCAGCAGCTCGCCGGTCTCCAGGTTCGCGAACGTCTCGCCCGCCGCGTCCAGCTCGGCGAGCCGGCCGGCGATGTCGTCGCCGTCGACCACGCCGACCGTCACCTGCAGGCCGAGCCGGTCGGCCAGCGCGCGGATCTCGCGTCCCAGCGCGAGCGGGTTGATGCCGCCGGCGTTGGTGATCACCTTGACCCCGCGCTCGACGATGAGCGGCAGGCAGTCATGCAGCTGATCGAGGAAGTCGACAGCGTAGCCGAGGTCCGGGCGGCGGGACCGCTGCTCCTGCAGGATCGACATCGTGATCTCGGCGAGATAGTCGATCGTGACGTAGTCGAGGGGGCCGCCCTCGAGCTGGCGCCGCAGGGCGAGGGGGTCGTCGCCCCAGTAACCGCCGGCGTTGCCGATGCGGATCGTGCGATTCATCGTCCAGCTCCCGGTGGGTTCGAGGACTCGGCCAGGCGGCAAGCTAGCGACGATCCGGTCGAGGGACAAGGCGGTATCGTTTCGGCGGTCCGCGCACGGCCGGCGGCCGGGCGGCACGGCCCGGGCCGACTCCATTGCGCCGCGCGCTGCGGTTTGCGACATTCACGATCGCGCTCGCCGGATCCCCGTGTCCACCGGAGCGAGCCCGTTCGATACCCGCGACCGGGACCACCGCATGCCGCACGTTCGCGCGACGCCGCCGACCGTTCCCGTCGATCAGGTCGTTCGCCTCTGGCTCCACCTGCAGGGCCTGGCGATGCCGCTGTCCGGCCGGACCTTGACCGCGGAGTCGTTCACCGACCACCTCGAGCGGACCGGCGGCCTGCAGGTCGATACCCTCAACGTCGTGGACCGCGCCCACTACCTGACCCTGTGGAGCCGGTACGGTTCCTATGACCGGGCGCTGGTCGATGACTGGGTCCATCGCGATCGCATCGCATTCGAGTACTGGGCGCACGAGGCTTCGATCCTGCCGATCGCCCACCTGCCGCTCGGTCGCCGCCGGATGCTCGCCTTCCCGCCCCGCGGCTGGCTGCGCCAATCGTGGTGGCAACGCTACCAGACCTCGGCGGCCTCGAAGCGCCGGGTCCTCGGACGGCTGCGCCGGGAAGGCCCGCTCGAGAGCGCGGCGTTTGCCGCGGATCCTGACGAGTGGAGGGGCGTCGAGCGCCCCGGCGGGAATTACCCGATGGCGAAGGAGGACGGGCGTTCCCTCAAGCTGCTCTGGCACGCGGGGCGAGTGGCGATCTGCGGGCGCCGGCATTTCCGCTGCGTCTACGACCTCTTTGAGCGGGTCCATCCCGCGGTCAAGCCGGTCTCGCCCGCGGCGTACGAGGACAGCTGGTTGCTTGGCGCCCTCGGCGCCCAGGGAATCGCGAGCGAACGGCACCTCGCCGGTTACTTCACCGCGCACGATCTCGACGCGGGGGGGAGGCGCCGGGTGATCTCGCGCAACCTGCGGCGGGGCAAGGTGGTCGAGGTGCGCGTCGCCGGGCGGCGCGAGCCGTTCTACGCGCTGCCCGAGCATCTCGACGGTCTGGGCGCGTCGCCGGAACCCGGGGGCACCACCCTGGTCTGTCCGTTCGATTCGCTCCTCTGGCAGCGCCGCCGCGCCGAGGACCTGCTCGATTTCCGCTTCCGGGTCGAGCTCTACACGCCGGCCGCCCGGCGCGAGTTCGGCCACTACGTGATGCCGATCCTGCACGGCGGCCGGCTGGTCGGGCGGCTCGATCCGAAGTTTCACCGTGAGCGGTCCGAACTGGAGATCAGGGCGGTGCGCCTCGAGCCCGGGCGGCGGCGCGACGAAGGCCTCGCCCGGGGCCTGGCCGCGGCGTTACGAAGCTTGGGGGAGTTCGTCGGTGCGCGCCGGATCGTGCTGCCGCGAGGCTGGCGGGGCCTCGCCTGAGGTCCGTTGATGCGCTGTGGCCGCCTGGCGGCGCCGGGTGGCGGCGCGCAGGCGGCCGTGGTCGCCTCCGGTCACGGCATCATCACGACGTCGATCACGTGGATCACGCCGTTGGTGCAGACGATGTCCGTCTTGACGAGCTTGGCGCCGTCGATCGTGACGCCGCCGGCGGCTGCGATCGCCGCCTTGCCGCCCTGGACGGTCGTGACCTCCTTCTTCTGGGCCAGCTCGGCCGCGTGGAGCTTGCCGTCGACCAGGTGGTAGCGAAGCACCTTGGTCAGCGCGGCGTTGTCGGCGAGCAACGCGTCGAGCGTCCCCGGCGGCAACTTGGCGAACGCCTCGTCGGTCGGGGCGAAGAGGGTGAACGGGCCCTTGCCCTCGAGCGTCTCGACCAGACCGGCGGTCTGCAGCGCCTTGACGAGAGTGTCGAAGGACTCCTTCGCCGCGATCGTGCGATAGATGTCCATGGTCTTGCCAGCCGCCGTCGATTCGGCCATCGGCTTGTCCTTGTCGGCCGCCGGCGCCTGCGCGGCGCTACCCACCAGGATCAGGGCAATGGCCGCGGCGAGGATGGTCTTGAAAGGCTTGTTCATCGTAGGGTCCTTTCGTGCTGGAAGGTCCATCCCGCAGAAGTCTCGCCATGCGCGCTCGGCTCGGACCCCGCTCGACCCAGTCACGCACGACGGTGGCCGATCGCCGACTTCCGCGTGGTCGCCCGTGGTCGTCCACGGTGTCGGAGTTCAATCATATTAATTAGGTGTGAGTTCCCGCGATCTCGAACGCCGCGCTCGCGAACGCGGCGGTCCAGCCGAGCGGATCGCGCGACGCCGGCCCGTGTCCGGGGTCGCCGGACTAATTCTCTTCCAGCGCCGGCGCGCCGCGCAGCTTCACCGGCGGGCGATCGCCCCGCTCCCGGATCCGCAGGTTCAGCATCTCGACGAAGACCGAGAATCCCATGGCGAAATAGATGTACGCCTTCGAGATGTGTTGCCCGAAACCCTCGGCGACGAGCGACATTCCCACCAGCAGCAGGAACGACAGCGCCAGCATCTTGACCGTGGGGTGGCCCTCGACGAAGCGGCTGATCGGACCCGCGGCAGCCATCATCACCAGGACGGCGATGACCACGGCGGCGATCATCACGGGGAGGTGGTCGGCCATGCCGATGGCGGTGATCACCGAGTCCAGCGAGAAGACGAGGTCCAGGACCATGATCTGGGCGATCACCGACGCGAACGACGCGACGGCCTTGCCGCGGCCGTGCTCCACCTCGCCCTCGAGGTTGTGGTGGATCTCGAACGTCGCCTTCGCGAGCAGGAACAGCCCGCCGCCGAGGAGCACGAGGTCGCGCGCGGTGACATCGCGCCCCGCGACGGTGAACAGCTCGCGGGTCAGGTGGGCGATCCACGCCAGCGACGCCAGCAGCAGGATGCGGGAGACCATCGCGGCCGCGAGGCCGAGCGTGCGCGCACGCGCGCGCCTCGATTCGGGCAGCCGGCCCGAGATGATCGAAATGAAGATGATGTTGTCGATGCCGAGGACGATCTCCAGGGCCGTGAGAGTCAAGAGCGCGATCCACGCCTGCGGGTCGGTGATCCAGTCCATGTCGGCTCCGTTCGCGGTGGTCGGACGCCCGTATCGTCGGCAATCGAGCGGACAATCTACCACGAACGAGTTGGCGGGTCATGACGCCGATGCGCCGATCGCGCCGGATTCTCCTCCCGCCGGGCACGAGCCCGATTTTCGCTCATGTTTCGCCATCCGGTCCTCGCGCCTCGCGCGACCGGCTTCCGTCCTCGGTGGCGCGACCGGCCCCGTTCAGGAGTCGTCGGCGCCGGCCGCGGTCCCGGTCTGCGGCGGCTTCCCGCCGCCGAGGATGCGTTCGAAGAACCCCCGGCTCTCCGCGATGACCAGATCGTTCAGGTGGTCGCTCTCGGCCGGGAAATCGAGCTCCGCGGGCGTGGTGAGCGCGATGCGGTCCTTGTCCTTCTCCAGGTACTCGGCGTTGATCACCATATCCCGCCAGGTGGCGCCCCAGTGAAACGTCTGGCTGAATCCGGTGATGATCGTCAGGAGGAGCGCGAGGACCGGCGTGGCGATCCGGAACGCGACGTCCAGTCCAGGCGAGTTGGCGACGAAGTCGGCCGATGCCAGCGCAGCCGTGAACGTGACCAGGGCGCCGAATACGATGGCGAGGAAGCGGCTGCGTTTGTAGTAGTTCTTGTTCGACCGGCTGGCGGCCCAGTAGTAGCGGATCTTGTCCCCGTAGCGTTCGAGCAGATAGGCACGCTTGGCACCCGGGTCGCTCGCATCGAGCACATCCTGCGACGGCATCGCGTTCACTCCCTGGTTCGGTCGGGCGCGCGCCCGACGGACCGTCGGGCGGGTCAGCGAGGAGCATATCACTCCGACTTCGCTGGGAGTAGCGCGGAAACCTGTCACGAACCGGCCGCTCGCGACCGGCGCAGCGCGATCGAGCCCAGGTTCGCGAACTTCACGAGGAGTCTGCCCATGGCTGAACTCAAGACCAGGCCCGGCGACGGCGACGTCGAGAGTTTCCTGGCCGGGGTGCCCGGCGACAGCCGGCGCGAGGACTGCCGCGCCGTCCTGGCCATCATGCAGCGGATCACCGGCCAACCGCCGGTCCTGTGGGGCGGGAGCATCGTCGGCTTCGGCCGCTATCGCTACCGCTACGCGAGCGGTCGCGAGGGCGACTGGTTCCTGACGGGATTCTCGCCGCGCAAGAACGATCTCACGCTGTACATCATGACCGGGTTCGCGGCGTACGACGAGCTGCTCGCCGGCCTCGGCAAGTTCCGGACGGGCAAGGCGTGCCTCTACGTCAAGCGACTCGCCGATCTCCACCTGCCCACGCTCGAGAGGCTGATCGAGCAGTCGGTCGCCCACCTCGCCCGCGGCCAGGACTGAACGCGCGGCGGCCGCCATCCCGCCGGGGGACGGCGGCCGCCGCATCCGGATTCGGTCGCCTGGCTAGTCGAACAGGGCCTTGACGTCGCTCCAGTTCCGCGACTCGACCGCGACCGGCTCGGGCGTCGAGATCGTGTCGATCACGACCTGGTCGACCCAGGTCCAGGGCGGCACGTCGACGTAGACGTGCTCGCGGTCCGGATTCGGCATCAGGATCCAGGATTCGACGCGGTGGTTCGGGTCGACCTCGATCGCGAACTGGAACACGCCGAAGGTCGGATCGACCCAGCCGTTGTCGAATGGATTCGGTCCGAGCACGCCGCTGACCACGGGCCGGCCCTGGCCGCCGTAGGTGATCTGGATCCAGATGTGCTTGAATTCGTACTCGTCGATCCAGTTGACGAGGAAGAAGTCGATCTGGCCGGGGAGGTCCAGGGTGTAGGCCCGTCCGTCGTTCGGATCGCCGGGATCGACCTCCCAGAACACGTTCTCGCCGACGTGAGCATGCGTCCAGGCGTCGCCGAGCAGGTGCGTGCCGTCGCCGGCGGTGATCAAGTTCTCGGGCGGGACGTTCAGGGGATCGGGCGTGAAGTCCACGGTGAATTCCCACTCGGCCAGGACGGTGAGCGGGTCGCCGCGCCAGTCCGGCGGCATGAAATCGTCGGCCAGGGCGATTCCGGCGAGCGCGAGGGTGAACGCGACGGTTCCGGTGATCAGCTTGGTCTGCATGACGGGCTCCTTTCGGGCGACTGGAAGCCGGATGTCAACTGCCGGAACCTGAGTTTTGATTCCGCGGATTCTCTTACGCGGCGGATCGGCCCGACCGCGAGATCGCTCGCGACGCGGCCAGGACGGATCGACGATATCGTTTACTTGCTTGTGCTTCCCGTGACGGCCGACCAGACCGTCTCGACGCGCCGGAAGACCGCGGTCCAGGTGAACGAGGCGAGCTCCCCCGGAGCCGGCGCGACCGGACCGGCGGCGAGCGCGGCGTCGATCGCCGAGCCGAGGCGTACGGTGAACGCTGTCAGGTCGGCGGCGACCGGCGTATCGGAGCTGACCAGGCGCGGCGGCGAGACGAGATGCAGGGCGTTGCCGACCGTCGGCGCCAGGCCGCTGACGACGCCGGGAAGGGCGGTGCTCACGAGTCTGCAGCCGCAGGCTCGTCCCTCGACCAGCACGAGCGGCAAGCCTTCGTAGAGGGAGGGCAGCACCAGGACGCTCGAACGCCGCATGAGCTCGCCGAGGGACGCCTGGTCGAGCCGACCGTGCTGGACGACTCGCGGCGCGAGCGCGGCGAACCGCGCGCGAAGCGCCTCGGCCTCGATCCCGGCCCCGTCGCCGGCGACGTGCAGCGCGAACGCGCGGTCGTGTCGCCAGGCCGCCTCGCAGGCGTCGAGCAGCCAGGGGACGCCCTTGGCGGCGGCGAACTTGCCGGCGTACAGGACCTGGCCGGCCCGGGCGAGAGCCGGGGGCGCGCCGCGGCAGTGGAAGAGATCCTCGCGATATCCGGCGCCGACCTCGACGATGCGGTCGGCGGAGACGCCCAGGGTCGCCGCCACGAGCCGGCCCAGGTCCGCGTGCGGTACCAGGAAGCGCCGGTGCCGGCGCAGCCCCGCCAGGATCTCGCCACCCAGATGCGGGCACCTCGCGAGCTGTCGCAGCCCGGTCGCGTGACAGTGCGCGACGGCGGGAACGTCGCCGACGACCTCCGCCGCGAGCGAGCTCACGAGCCACAGGTGGTTGCAGTGGACGACATCCGGGCGGCAGCGCGAGACGGCGTCCGCGAGCCGCGCCCGCCAGACCTCCCGGTAGCGGGCGAGCTGGTCCGTGGTCATCGCGGACCAGACCGTGCTCGGGTACGGCATCACGTCGCTCATGCCCGGCACGGGGAACGGGAGGTCGCCGCCGTCGCCGAACGTCACGGTGAGGACGCGGTCGGCCGGCAGGCCGCCGACGCGGGGAACGGCTTCGCCGGCCGGGACACCGCAGAGGACCCAGGGCTCGTGCCCTGCGGCGACCGCCTCGCGCGCGAGCGCGTCGAGCGTGATCCCGCTGCCGGTCAGCTCGGGGCGCTGGGAGAGGACGAGGAGGGGACGCATCGGGCCTAGTGCCGCCCGCCCCACATCATCTCCCCGGCCTTCACGGCGATCGGCAACGCGTTCTCCTCCGGCGGCAAGGGGCAGGTGGCGTAGGGCGTGAACACGCACGGCGGGTTGATGGCGCGATTGAAATCGAGGACGACCGTGCCGTCGGCAGCCGGCGGCTCGGTCGTCAGGAAGCGGCCGCCGCCATAGGTCGCCTCGTCGTTGGTCCGGTCGGCGAACACGATGAAGAGCGGCTGGCCCGGCTCGCCGGTCGGAATCAGCCGGCAGGTGAGCCCCTCGAGCGTGAACTCGAGCACGCCGGGGCTCGGCTCGTTCGCGACGTCGCCGAGCACGTCGACGATCGGTACGGTCCTCGGCATGCCGCGCGACACGAGCCGCGCCGTCACGCGCCATCTCGGATCGACGGGATAGCGGTCGATTCCCCGGAAATCGCGGCGGACCGGGCTCGCCGCATCCTTGACCCGCAAGAAGTGCCGGGCGCCGCGCACGATCACGTGGAATCGCAGCGTGCCGATCGCGAGCACCGTCGGCGTCCCGTCGCGGTCCGTCGCGAGGAGCGCCGGCGCGGGTCGCCCGGTGCCCGCCTCGAGCACCGCGACGCCGGCGGCGCCGGCGAAGCTGACGGTGTCGGGCGCGACGGTGATCGTGCCCACGAGCGACGGCGCCGCTCCCCCGAGCCGCACGTCGGCGTCCGCGGCGGTCCCCACGGTGTTCGGGCCCGCAGCCAGGGGGTGCAGGCCGACCAGGGTGAGCCAGCCGTCCTCGGCGCGAAGCCGTTCGATGCGGTCGGCGTGCCAGGCGTCGACCGAGCGGACATATCCCGCGCTGTCGTCACGGTCGGCGCAGCCGCCGAGGGCGAGCGCGAGGATCACGACGCCGTGCAAAACGAGCGCTGGCTTCACGGTGCCACCTCCCGGATCATGGGCCTGTATCCGGACCTCCGAAAGGTAGCCGCATGACGCTCGCGAGCCAAGCCCTCAGCATCCTGGACGACCTGCGGATCCAGGTCGACCGCCTCGACTTCGGCCCGCCGGTCACGCACGTCTACGACCCGCTTGGCTACGCCCGCCCGGCGGTCCGCCAGTACCTCGAACGCTACGGCGACCGGCCCAAGCGCGTGCTGTTCGTCGGCATGAATCCCGGACCGTGGGGCATGGCGCAGACCGGCGTGCCGTTCGGCGAGGTGGCGGCCGTGCGCGACTGGCTCGGACTGGACGCGGAGATCGGCAAGCCGTCGCGGGAACACCCCCGGCGGCCGGTCGAGGGACTCGCCTGCCGGCGCCATGAGGTTTCCGGGCGCCGGCTCTGGGGGTTCTTCGCCGACCGCTTCGGCACGCCCGAGCGCTTCTTCGCGGACCACCTCGTGCTCAACCACTGTCCGCTCGTCTTCCTGGAAGCGACCGGGCGCAACCGCACGCCCGTCCAGTTGCCCGCCGCGGAGCGAGAGCCGTTGCTCGCCGCCTGCGACGAGGCCCTCGCCGCGCTCGTCGACCTCTATCGCCCGCGGTGGTGCGTGGGCGTGGGCGCTTACGCCGAGGCGCGGCTGCGGGCGGTGTGCGGCGGCGCGACGGCGGTCGGTCGCCTGCTGCATCCGAGCCCGGCCAGTCCGACGGCGAACCGCGGCTGGGCCGAGCAGGCCGCGAGTCAACTCGTCGGCCAGGGCGTCTGGCGCAGCTAGTCCGCTAGCGGCCGACGGCCAAACGCTCCGCGAGACGCGCGGGAAGGCCCGCCGCGACGATCTTCTGCTGGCAGGTCGCGAGGTCGTACTCGACCCGGTGCACGCTGAGCCGATCGCCGTCCTCGTCGAGCAGGGAATACGCGGCGCGCCAGTCTCCGTCGCGCGGCTGGCCGACGCTGCCGACGTTCACGAGCCAGCGCTCGCCGGTCGCGAGGTTGTAGGCGTCGGCGGTCAGCTGCAGCACCGTGTCGTCGAGCTGGCGGAACGCCATCGGCAGATGGGTGTGGCCGTAGAAGCAGAGCCGGGTCTTCTGGTCGAGGAGCGCCAGGGCGCCGTCCGCCGGGAAGCGGACGTACGCCCAGGAGTCCGGCTCGCTCGGATTCGCGTGGACCAGCGTGATCTCCCGGCCGATCCGCGCCTCCAGGGGAAGGCCCGCGAGCCACGAGCGCTGCTCGGCGGTCAGCTGCCGGCGGGTCCAGACCGTCGCCTTGCTCGCGAGCGGGTTGAAGTCGCCCAGATCGCGCTCGTCGGCCGCATACGCGTCGTGGTTGCCCTGGATCACCGCGATCGGCGCCAGGCTCTGAACTCGCTCGAGGCACGCGACGGGGTCGGCGCCATAGCCGACGATGTCGCCGAGGCAGGCGAACGCGTCGGCGCCCTGCGCGCGAGCGTCGGCGATCACGGCGTCGAGGGCCTCGAGATTGCTGTGGATGTCGCTGATCAGGGCGAGCTTCACGTCGGCTCGCGATCGCGTTCGACGACGAGGAGGGTCAGATCGTCGGTCTTCGGGGCGCCGTCGACGAACGCGGCCACGTCCTGGAGCACCCGGCCCCGGAGCTCGGTCACGCTGCAATCGGGACAGAGGCTCAGGAGCGCCTGCAGCCGCTCGTCACCGTACATGTCCTCGCTCCCGTTCATCGCTTCGGTCAGACCGTCGCTGTACAGCACGAGCCTGGACCCAGGCGCCAGGTCATAGGTCCGGACAGGGTACGTGAATTCCGGCAACATGCCCACGGGGGGGCCGACCGCGGCCAGGGGCGTGATTTCGCCTCCCGGACCGACCACCAGCGGGGGGTTGTGCCCGGCGTTGACGTACTCGAGCCGGCCCGTCCGCGGGTCGAGCTGGCCCAGGAAGAGGGTGGCGAAGCGGACCGCGTCCGTGGACTCGAAGAGCTGCTCGTTGACCCGGGCCGCGAGTCGCCCCAGATCGCCGCATTCCAGCGCCACCGTGCGGATGGCCGGCAGCAGCGCGGCCACGAGCAGCGCCGCCGAGAGCCCCTTACCGGACACGTCGCCGACCACGAGCAGGACCCGGCCATCGGGAAGCGGGCGGACGTCGTAGAGGTCGCCCGCCACCTCCTCGCACGCGTCGAGATGGCCGACCATCTGCAGTCCCGCCACCGGCGGCAGGTCGCTCGGCAGCAGGCGGACCATGATCCGCCGCGCGGCATCGAGCTCGGTGCGGAGACGCCGGCGCTCCTCCTCGATCGCGTGATACCGGGCCTGGGTGATGGCGACCGCGACCATGTTGGCGAGCAGCACGAACGCCTTCAGCTCGTCGAGGTCGTAGCGCACCGCCGGATCGCTGGTGTCGGCGTAGAGCAGGCCGATCACGGCCTGGTTGTCGAAGAGCGGGGCCGCCATGGCCGAACGGGTTCCGGCGCCGACGATGCTGTCGCCGCCCAGCAGGCGCTGGTCCTGGCTCGCATCCTCCGTGAGAAACGCGGTCCGCTGCTCGAGCACCCGCGTGACGAGGGTCCGGCTGAGGATCATGCCGCCCGGGCCGCCCGCCCGGACGCGCGAGGCCGCCGTGCGCAGCTCGGTGTTCCCCTCGTCCCGCAGGAGCAGGAAGATCCGGTCCGGCTGCAACGCCTTGTCGACCAGCTCGACGAGCGGCTCGAAGATCTCGCGCGGCTCGAGCCGGCGGGTGAGCACTTCGCCGGCCTCCGCCAGGATCCGGAAGAGATAGGCTTTCTTGCTGCGCTCGCTGGCGCGGGTCTCGCGCGCCTCGTCGAGGCTCACCGCCAGGCCGGCGCGGACCTGGGTCTGCGCGAGGTACATGCCGGCGTCGCCGGCGCTGTCGTCGACCTTGAGCGATACGTTGCCCAGGGTGATGGTGTCGCCGCTGCGGACCTCGGTCGGGCCGGTCAGGCGCTGGCCGTTCAGGCGCGTGCCGTTGGAGCTGCCGAGATCCTCGAGGCGGACCGAACCGCCGGCGACCTGCAATCGGGCGTGCAATCGGCTGACCGACGGCTCGTCGAGCCGGATCTCGCAGGTCGACCCCCGGCCGATCTCGTGGACGCCGTCGCCGAGCGGAAACGCCAGCGTCCGGCCGCCCAGGCTGCCGCGAATGGTCAGGGTCGGATTCGTCACGCCGGACCTCTCGGATGCCGGTGACCCGGGGGCGATCCGCGCCGCGCCCGTCCCGGCGCGTCAGAAGCGCTGTCCCCAGCCGAATACATAGTACTGGACGAGCGCGAAGTTGTAGACCGCATCGACGTCGACGCCGCCCTCGAGCACCCGGAAGCCGAGCCGCAGGGTGCCCTCGCCCCAGGGCCGGAGCGCGAGCGCGACCAGCACGTCTTCCGCGCGCCCCTGCGGGCCGGCCAGGGCGTCAGCCTCCAGCAACAGGCCGATCTTGCGGCGCAGGCGCCAGTCCAGCTGGACGTGCACCAGCGGCACGACCCCGAGGTCGTCCTTTCGCGAGACGTTCCCGCCGCCGTCGTCGAGCTCGATGAAGGCGTCGCGCACCTTGGCCGTCAGGCCCAGTCCCAGCTCGAGCTTCGGCCGGACGACCAGATCATAGAGCCAGGTCAGACGATAGCTGTCGAACTGGTAGATCGCGTCGAGGTCGGCGCCGGCCGGGAAGCCCGTGCCGTTGAAATCGACGGGGGCATCGATCTGCCCATGGGAGTAGAGCCGCAGGGGCGCGTAGAGCACCGCGAGGCTGTGCCGCCCGCCGAGGCGGCGACCGAGCCGCACCCGGAACGCGACGTCGTCGTCGGTGCTCAGGTCGTCCACCAGGGAGAACGGTGTGCCGGCGTCGCCCGGGACCGCGACGTCGTTGCGGGTCGCGGTGACCATGGCTGCCTCGAAATCGAGGGACCACGGGGTGCCGGCGGCGGCCGGCAGCGCCGCCAGCAGGATCACGGCCAGACAGGCACTCGCGTTCACGCGGAGCTCCAGGTTGGGTGCCGGAAGACGTAGGGGATCGACCGCGGCAATACTAGCGATCCCGGGCGGGAAACGCCACGCCGAGTTGGCCCGGTCCCCACCGTGGTCGACCGGCTCGTCCGCCGGCCTCGCCGGGAGTCGGCGCGCCCGCGCGGCCGACGCCAAAAAAAAAGCCTGGAAACCAAGTATTTTCGTGACCACGGGGTCGCTTGTGCGCTAGCATTCCGCCAAGAATGGAAGCGAAAAGCTTCCGAGAGCACCAACCAAGGAGGAACGGCGCAGTGGCTAAGAAATCGAATCGCAAGGCCGCGGCCAAGCAGGCTTCGGCGAAGAAGGCCTCGACGCTCGCCAACTCGAACAAGCCGCCGACCAAGTCCGAGATCTACCGCGAGATCAGCGCCAAGACCGGTCTTTCCCGCAAGGACGTCGTGGGCGTGTGCGACGCCCTGACCGACGTGATGGCCAAGTCCGTCAAGAGGCACGGGTCCTTCAATTACCTGGGCCTGCTCAAGCTCACGCTCGTGAAGAAGCCGGCGATCGCCGGCGGCAAGCTCGTCAAGAACCCGTTCACGGGCGAGATGGTCAAGCAGAAGCCGCGTCCGGCTTCGCGTTCGGTCCGCGTCCGCCCGATGAAGGCGATCAAGGACATGCTCTAGCCGCGACGCTCACCTGGCTGGGTCCATCTGACCTGGCTGGGTCCAACCGAACGCCCCCCGCGCGGTCACGCGACGGGGGGCGTTCGGTTTTCGGCAACGGCGCCGCTCACCGCTCCGTCGATGCGCGTTCCGGCAGCAGCACCACCTTCACGTATCGCTGCGGATCGAGGCATCGCCGGACCGTGTCGCGAACCAGGTCCCCGCTGAGCGTCGCCACGTCCTCCGCGCGCCGCAGGATGCGGTGGGGGTCGAGGCCGCGCTGCCGGTGCTCGGCGAGCTGGCGCAGCCAGTAGCGGTTGTCCTGCAGGGACGTCTCGTCCTCGCGCAGCTGTGTCTCGCGCACCTTCGCGAGGGTGTCGGCGTCCGGACCATTCGCGCGGAAGTCCTCGATGACCTGCCAGACCGCCGCCGTCAGCTCCTCCACGCGCGCCGGGTCGCAGCCCCAGCCGAGGTCCAGGCGGTATCGCGGCCGCGGCACCGGCACGTAGCGACCGCGCAGGCGCACGCCGTAGGTGCCGCTCATCTCCTCGCGCACGACCTCGCGCAGGCGGATGCGCAGGGCGGCGACCGTCGACTCGAACGCGTACTCCTGCTCGGGCGACCACGCGTCCTCGCCCTGGAAGACCATCTGGACGACCCCCTTCGGGTCGAGGCCCCTGGTCAGCGTGTCGGTGAGCACCCGGTCCGGCAGCGCCGTCGTTCGATCCGTCCAGCGGTCGGCACGGCCGCCGCCCGGCAGGTTGCCGAGCCACGTCCGCGCGATGGGCTCGAACGCGACCGGGTCGACGGCGCCGACCAGCACGAAGACCAGGTCGCTGCAGTCGGCGAACACCTCGCGGTAGAACGCGAGCGAGCCGGCCAGGTCCATGGCGTCGACCTCCGCGAGGGTCACCGGCCGGCTGCGGGGGTCGCGGCTCGAGGCGCGCGCCTCGACGGTGTCGCGCAGCGCGTTCACCGGGTCGGCGTCGCGGTTGCGGAGCCACGTCCGCAGGCGGTCCTGCCAGGATGCGAACGCTGCCGGGTCTTCGCGCGGCTCGGTCGCGTAGAGGTAGACGAGCTGGCAGAGAGTCTCGAGGTCGCGGGGAGAGGCGCGGCCCCGGAAGCCCTCCTCGTACGCCGAGATCTGCGGCTGGCAGCTGACGACCATGCCGGCGAGCTTCTTGTCGAGTTCGACCGGTCCGAACGCGCCGACGCCGCTCGCGGCCACGATGTCGGCGGCGCTGGCGATCCGGCGCAGCTGCTCGACGCCGGCGATTCGTGACGTCCCGCCCCAGGCCGTGGCCGCGAGCAGGACCTCGTCGTTCTTGAACGCCGTGGGCTTGAGCACGACCGTGACGCCGTTGGTCAGCGTCCAGGTGGTCGTGCCGAGCTCGGCGTCGACTTCGCGCGCGGTGATCTCGACCGCAGCGGGGATCGCGGCGACGAGCGGCGCGTCGAGCGCGGCGTCCTCGTAGGGCTCGACCTCGGCCGTCGCGGCGCTCGCGAGGATCCCGGCGAGCGCGGACTCGTCGGGCCACGCGAGTCCGTCCTTCCGCGGCCCCGAGACCAGGACGACCTGGTCGCCATCGGTCACGAGCCCGGTGACCGCTGCGGCGACCTCGTCCAGGGTGATGCCGGGCAGCAGCTGGCGGGCGAGCTGGAGCTGGTTCGCGGGGCCGGGAATCGGCTCGCCGTAGAGGAAGTGCTGCATGTACTGGAAGCACCAGCGCCGCGACTCGGTCTTGGCGGCCTCCTCGGTGCGGCTCTCGAGCGAACGCAGCAGATCCGCCCGGGCGCGCGCGAGCTCGCCGGCGGTGAAACCGTGGCGGCGCAGCCGTTCGACCTCGCGGGCGACGACCTCGACCGCGCGGGCCACCTTGTTCTCCGCCGTCATCGCCAGGATCGTGAACGCGCTCATCGTGCGGACCTGCTGGCCGTAGTCCGCCATCGCGAAGCTGAACGGCGGATCGGCCGCCTGGCTCAGCTCGTCGAAACGGCTCCGCAACATGGCGGTTCCGAGATCCAACGCGAGCAGCTCGCACCATTCGGCGACGGTCTCGACCGGGCGCGGCTCGCTCTGCCACATCAGCTCGACGGTCGTGCGGGTCGCCTCGGGGTCGGTGACCACCGAGAAGAGTGTCCCGGCGTGGCCGGGGACGGGAGGATCCTCGCGCGGCCGCGGGTGGTGGGGCGCCGGGTTGTCGCCGAACAACGCCTCGATCCGCGTGATCAGCGAATCCGCGGCGAAGTCGCCGACGGCGACCACGGCCTGCAGATCCGGCCGGTACCAGTCGCGATAGAACCGCCGGATCGTGTCGTGCGGGAAGCTCGCGACGATGTCCATGTCGCCGATCGTGTGGCGTTCGGCGTACTTCGAACCGTGGAAGAGCACCGGCATCTGCTGGTTGTAGATACGCTCGTCCGCGCCCAGACCGGAGCGCCATTCCTCCGTGATGACGCCGCGCTCCTTGTCGATTTCCCCGCTCTCGAAGGTGACGCGGTGGGACCAGTCTTCGAGGATGCGCAGGCCGGTGTCGAGCAGCTCGGGATCGTCGGTGGGGACCTGCAGCATGTAGACGGTCTGGTCGAGGCTCGTGAAGGCGTTGACCTCGGGACCGAACGCCATGCCGACCGACTCGACGTAGTCGATGAGCGCTTGCCGCGGGAAATGCTCGGTGCCGTTGAACGCCATGTGCTCGGACATGTGCGCGAGCCCCTTCTGGTCATCGTCCTCGTCCACCGAGCCGGCGCCCACGACCAGGAACAGCGACGCCCGCTGTTCGGGCATGCGGTTCTCCCTCACGTAGTAGGTGAGACCGTTCGCGAGGGTGCCGATCCGGACGCCCGGGTCGACGGGGATCGGATCGCCGAGGTCGATCCGGCCCGCGAGGATCGGGGCCGCAGCCGGCTGGCCGGCGACCGCGGCCTTGGCCGGGGCGAACGAGGCGGGCGCGTCGACCCGGGTCGACCCGCACGCGGCGATGAGGCCGAGCACCCCCAGGAGCGACGCGCGGCGGATTCGTTGAGGCATGAGCATCTCCCTGCGCAAGTAGGTGTCGGGACCGCCGCCGAGGTGAAGACGGCAGTCGTCGCGCCATGTTAGATCGTCGCCGGCGCCCTGACAATCGTCGGCGGACGCGCCGGCGAACGTCCCCGCCCCGCCGTGCCGGCCGACTCCCTTGACGTCGCGTGATCGTATGCCAATAATCGACCGGTGCCCCGGCGCCGCGGTTGCTCGGGATCGCAACCGCCGGACGCGATCTTGCGGGCACGAGCCCAAGGAGCGCTCCATGAGTCAGCAGAAGAACGTGCTCGGCGGCGACCTGGAGCCCTGCGGCCGGTCGCCTCTCGCCGGTTTCTACCGCAACGGGTGCTGCGACACCGGCCCCGACGACATCGGCGTCCACGCCGTGTGCGCGGTGATGACGACGCGATTCCTCGAATTCAGCAAGATCAGGGGCAACGACCTGAGCACCCCCAATCCCGGCTGGGGCTTCCCGGGTCTCAAGCCCGGCGACCGGTGGTGCCTGTGCGCGGCGCGCTGGCAGGAAGCGCTCGAAGCCGATGAAGCGCCGCCGGTGATCCTGGCCGCCACCAACGAGCACGCGCTCGCGGTCGTCTCCTACCTCGACCTGCTCGAGCACGCGATCGATCCCGCCGGTACCGCTGGCGGCAAGGCGTGACGCCCCGCCGGCGGCTGGCGGCCGTCCTCCTGCTCGCGTTCGTCCTCTCGGTCAGTTGCGCGCCGTCGCGCGAGGACATCGGCAGGGCTCTTCCCGCGGACACGCTCTTCTGGCTTCGCCTCGAGCGACTGGACACGCTCGAGGCGTCGCTCGATCGACTCGGCCTCTGGGAGCTGCTCGTGGCTCGCCTCCAGGCACCCGAGGTCCGTCGCGGGCTGCAGGACAAGCTCGGCCTCGCGCTGTCGGACGATCCGCGTGCCGACGTGCACGCGGTGCTGGCAATGTCGCGTCGGGCTGACCTGACCCTGCATCCGGTCGCGGCCGGTGCCGCACCCGCCGAGCTGGGCTTCTTCGGCTGCCTCGAGGCGCGGGACGCCGCGGCCGCCGGCGAGATCGCTGCGATCATCTCCGGGGCGGCGGCGCGGACCGAGGTCTGGGACGAGACGACCGTGCAGGTGCTGGAGACGTCCGGCAGGCCGGCCTATCTCCTCCGGGAAGGACCGCGCCTGCTGCTGGCCAACGACGCCGCGCTGATGAAGCGGCTGCTCGCTCGCCTCGCGTCGCCGCCCGACCGCGGGCTGGCCGGCACGGACGCCTATCGCCGGCTGGCCCGAGACGAGGATCGCGACGTGAGCGTCTACTTCACGCCGGCCTTCCAGAGCGCCACGCGGTGGCCGCTGGGCGGTCCCGCGACGATGCCGGCGCCGGCGATCCTGGCGCTCATGGAGAAGTACGGCTCCCAGACCTGCTACTTCGGCGCCGACTTCCTGCTGACCACCGTCGTGTCGCGCACCGCGCTCGAGCCGGAAAGCGCGCTCGCGCCGCTCTTCGAGAATCCATCCCGCCGCAGCCGCCTGATCGACTGGCTGCCCGCCGACACCTATGCGGCCGAGGTCGTGTGCGTGCACGACGGGGCGCGCAAGCTCGCCTTGATCGAGCAGCTCTACCGCGACCTCCTGGCCGCCGTCCCGGCCGGCGAGGCGATGCCGCTCGCCGCCAATCCGTTCGACGCCCTGGACGTCGGGCTCGGCATCGAGCTGGCGGACCTGGCCGACCTGGTCGAGGAGTTCGCGATCGCGGCGGCGCCCGGACCCGGCCTCGTGCTTCTCGCGCGCACCCGGGGCGAGGCTGATGCCGAGCGCCTGCTCGGAGCGATCAGCAGCGCGCCGCTGCTCGGCCTGCTCGCCGAAGGCGAGTCGCGCCAGGCCGGCGGCGTGACGATGCGGACGTTCACCGCCGTCATGGACCCGAAGGGGCGGGCGATCGCGCTCGGCCGCAAGGACGCCACCGTGCTTGTGGTCGTGGGTCCGCGGTCCCCGGCCGACCTGGACGCGTTCCTGGTCGGGCTCGGCGGCGGGGCGCTGCCCGAGGCGGCCGTCCAGCCGGCGCGGCGCCAGCTCGCGGCCGATGGTCACGCCTGGTTCTACCTCGACGCCGCGGGGCTCGTCTCGACCTGGGACATTCCCATCGATCGGACGCTGGCCCAGGTGCCCGCGCCGCTCGCGCAGCGGCTCCGGACGCTCGTGGTCGGCGGGCACGTCGTCTCCCGCGACGCCGGCGTGGCCGAGACGGTGATCGAATTCAGCGGCCCCTGACGCGACCGAAGCCGAATGGCGACTCCTGGCGGCGGCAGCCGCGTCTCGCGACGCCGCCGCCGCCGGTGCGGCGTCGCCGGTCCGCCAACCGGGGCGAGACCGTCTTAAGTATAATCCTCATATTGTGGTCCGCAGTTGAACCACGGTCAGAAATCAGGTAGAATTCATAGATTAAAAAGCAGTCCGGATCGTAGCAGTTATCGAGAGTCAGTCTGAAGATAGCGCTAGTACAGGGACGTCGGCGCCGCTGATTTCGGTTAGAATGAGGAGGTCGCGCCCGCCGGCGGCGTCGGAATTCGCCGGCACCAAGACCTGCATCGCGTTCCGTCACCTGCGACCGATGGACCGGTCCGCGCGCGCCGTCGTCCCACCGCTTGCGCGAGCGACGCTGGTCCCGAGCCCAACGAGAGGGATCCCGGACATGAAGTACGACCATCTGCGCTGCCTCCTGCTCGCGAGCCTGCTGGCCGGCGCCCTGGCTGGCGGACCACTCCTCGCGGCCGACCTCTACGTCGGCCCGGGCCAGACCTACACGACCATCCAGGCCGCCGTGGATGCGGCCGCGACGAGCGGCGACGTGATCCACGTCGATCCGGGCACGTATGTCGAGCAGGTCCTGATCGACGGCAAGGATCTGACGCTGACCGGCGCCGGCCAGGGATCGACGCTCATCGCGTCGCCGCTCGCGCTGTCCGTCTTCTACAACGACGGCACCGACCACTACCCGGTGGTCGGCGTCCAGGACGGCCTCGTCGACATCGACGGCCTGACCGTCGACGGCGGCGGCGCCGGCAACGCGCACGTGCGCTTCTACGGGATCCACTACCACAACGCCGGCGGTTCGGTCCAGGACGTGACGGTCGTCCACGTGCGGAACGAACCGCTCGACGGCGTGCCGCACGGAGTCGCGATCTCCCTCTACAACGACGACGCGACCGCGCGCAGCTTCGCCGTCTCCGGGTGCCTCGTGCAGGACTACCAGATCAACGCCATGGCCGTGATCACCGCGGCGGGCACGCCGCTGACGTTGAGCCTGAACGGCAACGCGACGGTCGGCGCGGGCCCGACCGGCGCGATCGTCCAGAACGGGATCCAGGTGACGGGCGGCGACATCGTCGCCACGCTCGCCGGCAACACGGTGGACGATCTGGCGTGGCTCGGCGACACGTTCACCGCGACCGGCCTCCTGCTCCAGGACTGCAGCGGGAGCGTCACCGGCGACACGCTCGTCGCCTGCCAGACCGGCGTGAACCTGAACGCAGCCTCCCTGTCCGTCTCCAGCTGCGACATCACGGTGGGACGTCCGACCGATTTCGGCCACGGCGTCGTGCTCGACAACTTCGATCCGACCTATACCAAATCCGCGCGTTCGGACTGGCGCCTCGCGAATCCCTTCGCGCCGGAGAAGAGGGTTCGCCGCGCGGCCAAGGCCACCCTCGCGATGGCGGTCACGGGCAACTCGATCTCGCTCGACCCGTCGCTGGACGCCAGCGACGGCACGGTCGGCCTGCTCGCCGAGAACCGGCTGGGTTACGACGATCTCGACGTCACGGCCACCGGCAACACGTTCACCGGCTTCGCGACCGCGGCGATCGCGGCCGAGACGACGCCCACGAGCGGCGCCTGGCTCGCCGCCGGCTTCGGCGACAACGTCTTCCAGGCCTGCGACGCCGGCATCGTCTCGGAGCTGTCGATCCCGGTCGCCGCCGAGCTGTGCTGGTGGGGCGCGGTCGACGGCCCGGGCGGCGGCGGCCCGGGCTCGGGCAGCACGGTGAGCGGCAACGTCGACTTCGATCCCTGGTTCACCGAGTTCACGAACCTCGTCTGCTCGCCGGACACGCTGATCCTGACCGAGACCGATACCACCGGCACCGTCGTCTTCGAGTACACTGGCGGAGCGAGCGGCCGCATCTACGGCTACAGCATCCACGTCGCCTGGGATCCGGCGGTGGCGCTCGCCACTGCCGACGATTTCCAGCGGCCGCCGGCCGGCGCGTTCGCGGGCGCCAATTTCTTCTCGGCCGAGGATCTCGATCCCGGCCACGTGCGCATCGACGCCGCGCTCGGCGGCTCGGGCCCCGGCGTCTACGCCGACCAGCTCTTCCAGGGCGCCTTCACGTTCCTGGCGAGCGCCGCCGACAGCGCGGAGACCGTGTTCACGATCACGGTCAGCTCCATCCGCGACAACCAGAACCATGAGCTGGCCGGACTCGTGCCCGACCCCGGCCGGGTGTTCGTCGACAGCCGGCCGGTGGTGCAGAGCGTGCTCGTGACCGACACGACGATCGGCTCGGTCGACTGGACGGGCGACGGCCATGCGATCAGCGTGGTCGCCAGCCTGGTCGAGAGCAGCCTCGCTGCCCTGACGTGCGATCTCGCCGCGTTCGGCGGACCGGTGCTCGAGCTCGGCGACGCGACGGTCGAAGGCGACCAGTACACCTGGACCTTCGCCGCAACCAGCGGCACCGGCGACGGCCTGGTGACCGCCACGGTGACCGCCACCGACACCCACGCGGCGAATGTCGCGCTCGGCGACGCCATCACGGCCGACAACACCGGCCCGGCTCCTCTCGGCGCTCTCACGGTCACGCCCGGCCACCAGCAGATCCACCTCGCCTGGACCGCGCCGGGTCCCGACGGCGGTTCGCCGCTCCAGGGCGTCGAATTCCGGTACGTGACCTGGGGCGGCTACCCGGCGTACGCCGGCCCATTGCCCGCCGCGCCGGCCGCCATCACGGAGGGCGCCTCGATCGGCGCCGGTCTGCTCGGCGAGACCACCTACGACTGGGCCGTGGCCCCGCGGGACGTCTACGTGATCGCCGGCTTCGGGGTCGACCTCGTCGGCAACCCCGGCGCCCTCGGTGCGACCGGGGCAGCCACGAACTACTGGCTCGGCGACGTCGACGGCGATGGCTACGTCGAGCCGATCGTCGACGTCACGGCGCTCGGCGACACCTACGGCCTGAGCCTCGGCGAGCCGGGCTACGACGCCGTGTGCGACGTGGGCCCCACCATGGACTACAGCCCGCGCGGCGTGCCCGATCCCGAAACCGACGGCTACCAGATCCAGTTCGAGGACATGATGGTCTTCGCTCTGAACTTCGGCGAGGTCGATCCGGCGCTCAAGTTCGCGCCGAGCACGCCGCCCGATCTGCGCTGGGAGCAGCGCGACGAACGCACCTGGGTGCTCGAGCTGGCCGAGCCGTGCTCCGGCCTGAAGGGCGTCAACCTCCGGGCGAACCTGCCCGACGGGGTCCATTGCCAGGTCACGGCGGGCGCGCTGCTGGACGCCCAGTCGACGCCGGTGTTCCTGCGCAATATCGCCGCGCATGGTCTGGACGCCGGCCTCGCGGCGATCGGTTTCGGCGCGGCGATCACCGGCAGCGGCGAACTGCTCCGGGTCACGGTCGACCCGCCGGTCGAGCAGCTGAACGTGGCGATCGGCGCCCGCGATCTGAACAACGTGGAGCTGCTGGTCGACCTGACGGAGCCGACCGGGGTCGAGGTTCCCGCGGCGCACCAGCTGAACCAGAACGTCCCCAACCCGTTCAATCCGCAGACCACGATCACCTTCAGCCTGCCGCGGGCCGGGCACGTCCATCTGGCCGTCTACTCGGTGAATGGCCGCCTGGTCGCGACGCTCCTCGACGAGGAGCGGCAGGCCGGGCTCCACGCAGTGACCTGGTCGGGCCGCGACGACGCGGGTCAGCCGGTGGCGACCGGCACTTACTTCTACGCGCTGCGGGCCGGCGATTTCCGGCAGGTCCGCAAGATGACGCTGGCGAAATAGACCGGGCGAGCGGGGCCCCGCCGGGAACGGGGCCCCGCCGCCGGGAAGGTCTCGATGGCGAAGATCTGCAGCGTCCTGCTCGTGCTCGTGCTGCTGGCGCCGGCCGCCGCAGCCGTGACCCATCACGTGCCCGGCGGTTACCCGACCATCCAGGCAGGCGTCAACGCCGCGGCGTCGGGAGACACCGTCGCCGTGGCGGCGGGAGTCTACGCGGAGCAGGTGGTCATCGGCGTCGATCTGGTCCTGCTCGGCGCGGGCGTCGCGCAGACCGTGGTCCAGGCGCCAGTGACCTTGCCCTATGCGCTGGGGACCGACCAGTATCGCGGGATCATCTGCGTGGACCAGGCAGCCGACGACGCCACGGTCGCCGAGCTCGCGGTCGACGGCCTCGGTCGGAACCTGCCGTCCGGTCGGCTCGTCGGGGTCCTGTATTACCGCGCCGGCGGCCGGATCGCCGATCTCGAGATCCGCAACGTCCACGCCACGCCCGTCGCGGTCACGAACTCCGGCCTGGGCGTGCTCGCGACCCTGGACGGGCAGACCACGCCGACCAGCCTGACCGTCGCGAACGTCCAGATCCGCCGCTTCCAGAAGGCCGGCCTGGTGGTCTACGGCTCCGGCTACACGGTCGATCTCGAAGGCGTCGTCGTCGATCCGGAGATCATCTACTCGGACATCGTCCAGAATGGCATCGAGCTGACGCGCGTCGCCTCGGTCACGGCGTCGGACTGCGTCGTGCGCAACGTCACGTTCGACGGGCTGCCCCGGCCCGAGTACACCGCGGTCGGCTTCCTGGCCAACCAGTGCGTCAGCATCCACCTGCGGGACATTTCGTTCCTCGGGTGCCAGACCGGCTGCTACCTCGTGCGCTCGCCGGGGCTCGTCGAGAGGATCTCCGTCACGTCGCCGAACCCGGCCGCGTCGCCGAACTACGGCCTGGTCTCGATCGGCGGGATCATGCTCGACGAGGCGAACAACGGGCCGGATGCGATCCGCGCGCCCAGACCGCTGTTCGTCCCGGGGCAGCTCAACGAGCGGCCGACGATCGCCTTCGACGTGGACCTTCACGACTGCACGTTCGACGGCGCCGAGCGGCCAGCCTCTCGCGGACTCGTCGTGCGCGCCTACACCGCCGAGGCGCAGGGTTTCACGGCCGAGCGTTGCCGGCTGGAGCGATGGCACGAGGGCCTCCTGTCGCTCGAGAAGGGTTTCGGCGCGGTCTTCGGCCGGTTCAACGGTTGCCTGGTGGATGGCAACCTCTCGTATGGGATCCGGGCCATGACCTCGACGCCGTTCGACGCTCGAGGCTGCCGGTGGGGCGATCCGTCCGGCCCGTTCCACGCCGTCACCAACCCGGCCGGCCTGGCGGATCCCGTGAGCGATCACGTGCTCTACGATCCGTGGCTCATCGGCAACCTCGCGCCGCTGCCGCTGCCGCAGGCCATCTCCCTCCAGGACCTGGAGGGGTCGGCCTACATCGACACGCTGTCCGTCGAGTACCTGGGGGGCGCGACGGATCAGCTGTACGGCTACTCGATCCAGGTCTCCTGGGACCCCCAGGTCGTCGCGCTGGTGGACATCGAACGCCCCGCCCGCGGCCTGTTCAGCGAGGCGGAGTTCTTCCAGGTCCTACCCGACGCGAGCGACGCGATCGTGGATGCGGCGGTCGGCGGCAATCGAGCCGGCATCGAGTCCGGACCGCTCTTCACCGCCCGCTTCCAGGCGATCGGCTCGCCCGACTGGACGCCGAGCCCGGTCGCGCTGACGGTGCTCCAGGCACGCAATCCCCAGAACCAGCCGGTGATCGGCCTCGCTCCGGACCTGGGCCGCGTGACGGTCGACCTGCAGCGACCGGTGATCGCCGGCGTGGAGATCCACAACGAGACCCTGGGCTACACCGACGAGTTCGCCAAGGATGGCGACCAGTTGTCGGTCACGGCCGGAATCACCGACGCCGATCCGGATTTCGGCCGCGGCGGCGTCCGTGGAATCGGCGCCTACCTCTACGGAGCCGTGTACCTCATCCTCCCGCCGGACCTCTATGCGTCCGGACTCGCGACCTGGACGGCGCGCGGCGCGCTGTTGACGCCCCGCGACGGCTTCGCGCCGTTCTTCGTCGAAGCCACCGACCCCTCGGGCAACGTGACCTCGCCGCTCGTGGCGGACACGTTGATCGCGGACAACACCCGGCCGGCGGCCGTGACCGGCCTGGTCGCGGTGACCGGCCACAACCAGGTCGGCCTCACCTGGAACGATGCCAGCGCCAGCGACCTCTACTACCGCCAGACCATGGTGCGCGCGAACGTCTGGCCGGGCTACCCGTTCTACGACGGTCCTGCACCGAGCTATCCGGCGTCCGCCAACGCGGGCACGGAGGTCTTCGCGGGCCAGGGCACGGCGGTCACGCCGACCTACGCGGCGGACGGCAGCGAGCGCGGCATCCTCTACTTCGGCGCCATGGCGATGGACATGGCCGGCAACACGAGCCTGCTCGGCGCCAGCTCGCGCGCCCGCGCGACCAACTACCGCCTGGGCGACGTCCGTTCGGCGCCGAGCGGATCGCCCGGCGACGGGGTCGTCGACCTCTACGACATCACCCGCCTCGGCGACACCTACGAGCTCGTGCGCAGCGACCCCGGCTTCGACGGGGCATGTGACGTCGCGCCGGCGGACGGCGGGTCGACCGGCGTGCCGATCCCTGACGAATCGATCGATTTCGACGACCTGATGATCTTCGCCGACCAGTTCGATCTCGACAATCCGCCGCCCTTGCCGGGCGACGGCGCTTCGCCGGTCCTGCGGTGGGAGCAGGTCGCGCCGGAGGCCTGGGCGCTCGTGCTCGCGGCGCCGTGCCCCGAGCTGAAAGGCTTGCGGCTGGAGGGCGACGCGGGCGGCGCCGCCCTCCATCTCGAACCGGGCGCGCTGCTGCGCGCGCAGCCCGGCCCGTGGTTCCTGCATCCCGGCCGCGGCGGCTGCGAGGCGCACCTGGCGGTCCTCGGCCACGGCGTCGGCCTGCGCGGCTCGGGCGAGCTGCTGCGGTTCGTCGCCGCGTCGCCGATCGCGCTGGCGACGCCGGCGGTCGAGCTGCGGGACACGGCCAACGCGCCGCTCGCCGGCAACCTGCCGACCGGCGTCGTCGGCCCCGCCGAGCTGCCGGCGGTCTTTCGCGTGGGACCGCCGACGCCGAATCCGTTCAATCCCGTGACCGAGATCGCCTTCGACCTGCCGGCGGGTCAATTCGTCGAGATCGTGATCTACGGGCTCGACGGTCGGCGCGTTCGCCCGGTGCTGGCCGCCGAGCTGCCGGCCGGGCGACACGCCGCGCGCTGGGACGGGCGGGACGGCGCCGGCCGTGCCGTCGCCGCCGGGACGTACCTGTATCGTGTCGTCGCCGGGCCGTGGTCGGCGACCGGCAAGCTGGAGTTGATCAAGTGAGGCGGAGCACCAGGAATTCGCGACGGGAGCCATCCCTGATCCGGCGCATCGAGGCGCTCGCTCTGGGTCTGATCGTGTTCGGCGCCGGTGGTGGCGCGGCCGAGCCGACCCTGCAGTGGTCGCCGGTCGGTCCGCGCATCGACGTCGCCGAGCAGATCACCCTCTCGGTGATGCTGACCGATACGGTCGACGTCCGCACCCTCGACGTCACCGTGCAGTTCGACCCGGCGATCGTCACGTCCATCAGCGGCGAACCCGGCGCCCTGTTCGACGGATTCACGACCTTTCCCGGATTCGTCGAGGAGTCAGCCGACACCTGGCACGGCTACTGCGTGATCCTGGGCGCCGATGACTGGACGACCGGCCCCGGCGAGCTGTTCCGCTGGACCGTGGAGGGGCTGGCCGAAGGCACCTCCCTGCTCGTGACCGTCGACCTGACCCTGCTGCCGCCCGGCGGCGGCGACTTCCCGGACGCGGACCTGTCGATGGGCGTGATCCGGGTCGGCCAGCTCGTCGCGGCGCCGGTCGCCGGACCTCTCGTGCCGCGGCTCGACCTCTATCCCAATCCCTTCAATCCCCGCACGCGCCTGGCGCTGACGCTGCCAGGAGGCGGCGGCGGCCGCGTCGAGATCCTGGACCTGCGCGGGCAGGTGGTCGCGATCCCCTGGCGCGGGACGGCCGGCGAGGCGCCCGTGCGCGTCGACTGGAACGGCACGGACCAGTGGGGCCGCGCGTTGCCGAGCGGCGTCTACTGCTTCCGTCTGCTCGGCGACGACGGCCGCTCGGCGCGGTGCAGCGGCGTGCTGATCCGCTGACCGGACGCGCGAGCGCCCGAAGAACGAGCCCCGGACTCCTCGCGGAGACCGGGGCTCGCCAGTGCGGACCCATCGTGCCAGGGTCGTCTAGTCGAACAGCTCCTTGACCGCAGACCAGCTCTGGGCCTCGGCCTCGACGGCGCAGTTGATGCTGATCGTGATGCAGCACGTGATGAACAGCTCGCCGGTCGTGGCGTCGCACAGGAAGGCCGGGTAGTCGGTCGGCATCGGGGCGGCCCAGTCGGACCGCCAGATGAGCTGAGCGTTGGTGATGCCGAACTCGATCACGCAGGCGTTCTGCTCGGGGCAGGCGTCGAAGACGCCCGTGAACGTGATGTTGGCGACCTCGGCGACGACCTGGCCGCCGATGTAGGTCACGGACGCGACGACGAGGAAATCGTTGATCGTGCCGTAGAGGTCGTCATCGTCGCCCTGATTCCAGGAGCCTTCGCCGCTGAGCCAGAATTCGCCGCCGTCGTAGGGGATCTGGTAGACCCGCACGCCGTTGCCACCAGTGACGCCGTCAAAGGTGAGGGTGGCGCCGGCGGCATTGATGTTCATTCCCCACATCTTCCACTCGAGCCCGAGCGCCGCGCCGTCCCACGACATGGCGTTGATGGCGTTGCCGGGCTGCAGCGGACCGACGGCCGAGCACCAGCCCTCGCTGTAGCGGCCGTTGAGCATCGGGAAATCGGGATTGAGCTCGGGACAGCTGCTCCAGATTCCCAGAACGTCGGGGCAGGTCGCCAGGGCTGAACCTGCCAGCAGGCCCGCCAGGGCGAGGACGACTACGCTAACCTTGTTCATGTTGACCTCCTGATCGTAAGCGGGAGTGTGATGCGCTTGCTCCACTATAGGTACGTCGAAATCTTCGGTCGTCGACCGACACTGCTACCAGCGATCCCAGGTACACGAGCGCCCGGTCCCAGCAATCGTCACCATCCGGACCCTGTGTTGACGGCGCGAGTATACCACAACTCGATCCTGACAAGGCGAAAAATCAATCGCGCGATTTCGAGAGACAACTCCGATTCCGACGGCCTCCTCGTGCTCGCGCCCGGGTTTTCGAGCGGCAGATAACTTGAAGTTAAAATATATATAGAAAATGCAATTAAAACTCAAAAACCGGTAAAAATCCAGCCACCGGCCGGTCTTTGCAGCGCTACCAGACGCCCATTTCGGGTCGCGGATCGACGCTGCGGTCCGACCGGGCGCCGGCGCTGCCAGGACGTCGCCAACCCTCCGGGAACGATCGATCATCACCGGGGTCGATCCGGAGCATCCCGCGGCTGGCGGCAGGGCGACGGTCGCGGCTCCGCTCACGGGACGAGCGTGAGCCTGCCCCTCGTCGCGGGCGCTTCTGCCGGCGAGATCCGATAGAGGTACACGCCGGCCGGCGCGCGGCGTCCGCCGAGGTCGACCCCGTCCCAGTCGATCCGGTTGAGACCCGCCTGTCCCGCCTGCGGTCCGGTGTTCCAGATCAACCGGCCACGCAGGTCGTGCACGGCGACCCGGTACTCGACTGGGCGACCGAGCCAGAAGCGCAGCGTGACCCGCGGATTGCCGGGATTGGGAGCCGGGCCGAGATCGCGCACCAGCGGCGAGGGCGCCGCGAGCGGGGCCGCGGTCGTGGGGTCGTACGGCGACTCGATGATGTCGTCGACGTTGATGTGGCCCGTGGTGTCGGAGTCCTCGATCCGCAGATAGACCTCCCGCCACCGAAGGTCCTGGAGGTCCCAGTGCTGTCGCACCATCGTGGGATTGCCGGTGCCGTGCGCCAGGCGCAAGACGGTATCGGCCTGCGCATCCATCAACGCGACGAAGCAGTGGTCGGGATGGTCGGTCCCGCCGACGAGAAGCGAGAGCGAATCGCCCGCGATCGTGAAGGGCCGGCTCTCCAGGAATCCCTCGGCCGCGTCCCCGATCCGGTTGGCAGGCGAACCGGCTCCGAGCGGTCCCTGGAAGAACTCGGCCGACCCGAAGTAGCCGTTGCCGACGAGGCCCACGGCCGGTTCGCCGCGCCTCGCCGGGTTGTCGCCGAACGTCGGATTCGCCGAACAGGCTGGTCCCTCGATGACCGCGAAATCGCGAGCCAGCGGCGTCGCCGGCTGGATCGTCGGGTGGGCCAGGCCGCCGCCGAACAGCAGCGTGTCGAACCGCGCCACGCAGTGGATCGTGGTCGAGTCGGGATGGACGCGGAACGCTCCGACCCGGGACAGCAGGAAGTGGTCGCCGTCGTCGAAGGTATCCACCTCGGGCGCGACGCCCAGGCCGATCCAGTCCGCGTCCGCGAACGTCCAGGTATCGGGGTCGGTGCTGGCCAAATGCATCACCCCGGGTATCCCCTCCTGCACGAACACGAGATGGTGGATGCCGTCGCGGACGATATAGGAACTGCTCTCCAGGATCCTGTCCGGCGTGGCTCCGTCGTTGACCGCGAAGACCTCGAGGGGAGTCCAACTGAGCATCTCGGGCGCGGTGGCATGGGCCAGGACGCCCCGGCCGGTCGGCAGATCCGGCGTCTCGACCGAGACCAGGATGTGCCAGAGGGAGCCGATCCGGTACAGGAAGGGATCGCGACAGACACTCCAGTCGCCGGCCGGATCGTAAAAAAAGACGTCCGGATCGGGGACGATCGCCGGGTTGTCGAGGTACTTGCCCCACGTCTGCTGGTTTGCCGACCAGGCCACCGAGATCGTCTGGTTGTACGATTGATCCACGCTGGTGTAAGCCATCCACCAGGAATTCGCGGACGCGTTGTAGATCACGTCCGGCGACCAGACCGCCAGGGATTCGTGAGGGGCATTGGACACTGACAGAACCGTGGTCGGCGCCGACCAGTGGACGAGGTCCTCGCTGGTCGCCCGCCAGATGTGATCGGATTGGCTCGGGTAGGGTCGAGCGACCGGGATGGCGTGGTAGAAGATGCTGTACACGCCCTGGTGGTGGACCAGGCAGAAGTCCCAGACCTGCATGCCCGGGTGCGCAAAGTAGGCCTGCTCGAAGTCGATGCGCAAGAGAGCGGTCGCGGGCCCTGCCAGCAGACTCGAGCCGATCGCGGCGAAAACGCTCCAGCGGCGAAATGCTCGCCTGACCGATCGGTCGCGATGGAGAATACTCACCGACGGGACGGCCACGGTTGCCCTCCGCACGAGTTTCCGAGGGCGTTGCCAGGATGATAGTACAAGTATTACCACATTTCTGTCGTCGATTGTGCAGATTTTCGCGGTCGCCGGGACGGTGAACCGAGCGCGGCCGGTGATTCGGAACCGGGGCGTGTGGTAGAGTCGCCCGCGTCGCCCGGCCAGGCGGCAGGCGCGCCGGTCGCGGCTGGCCCGGATGGCCGCCGCCCTTTGCGGAAGGAACGCCGTGGACCTCGACCGGCCGGAGCACCCGCCGATCCTCATCGTCAGCGACGGCACCGGCGCCAGCGCCGAGCGGCTCGTCCGGTCCATGCTCGTCCAGTTCGGCGATGCGAACGTCCCGCTCATCACGCTGCCGGGCGTCGACCGCACGGACGCGATCGACCACGCCATCGACACGGCCCGCCGGCGCCGGGCCATCATGGTGGTCCACACGATCCTCGCCCCGGAGCTGCGATTCCACCTGCAGGCGCGCTGTGCGGACGTCGGCCTGGCGAGCGTCGACTTGACGGGCGCCTTGCTCGAGGGGCTCAGCCGGCACCTCGGCAAGCCCAGCCGGTACCGCCCCGGACTCTACCGCCGGCTGCACCGCGAGTATTTCCAGCGGGTCGAAGCCATCGACTTCGCCATCGGCCACGACGACGGTCAGAACCCGGACACGCTTCCCGCGGCGGAGGTCGTCCTCCTCGGCGTCTCGCGCAGCGGCAAGACGCCGCTGAGCATGTACCTCGCCATGCAAGGCTGGAAGGTCGCCAACCTCCCGCTCGTGCCCGACGCGGATCCGCCTCGACAGCTCGACCTGTGCGATCACCGCCGGCTGGTCGGGCTCACGATCACCAGCGAGCTCCTGGTCCAGCACCGGACGCATCGGCAGGCGAGCCTGGGCACCCTGCCCGCCCGGTATGCCGAGCCGAGCCGGGTCTATCACGAGGTGGAGGCGGCCCGAGCGTTCTTCCGGTTGCGCCACATCCCGACCGTCGACGTGACCAACAAGCCGATCGAGGCGAGCGCCCGCGAGGTCATCACCCGGGTCACCCGCCGGCTGGGCCTCGCCGATCTCCCGGGCCAGGAGCTCTGACGTGACGGCCGCGGATCTCGGTCCCTACCTGCTGGCGTGCGTGCTCCTGACGGTGGCGCCGGGGCCGGACAACGTCCTGGTCGTCTCGCTGGGACTCGCCCGCGGCCGGCGGCCGGCGGTGCTCGCGGCCTGGGGCATGGTCTCCGGCGTGCTCGTGCACACGACGGCGGCGGCGCTCGGCATCAGCGCCGTCCTGGCGGCCAGCCCGCTCGCCTTCCGCGCGGTCCAGTTCGGGGGGGCCGCCTATCTCGTGTATCTCGCCTGGCGCATGCTCCGCGAGCGCGGCCGAGGACCGGACGCCCGAGCCGATCGCGCGCCGATCGGCGGCTGGGCGCTGTACCGCCGCGGATTCCTGATGAACGTGCTCAATCCGAAGGTCGCGCTGTTCTTCCTCGCCTTCCTGCCTCAGTTCGTCCGGCGCGACGGCGCGACGCCGGTCTGGCTCCAGATGATCACCTTGGGTCTGCTGTTCATGGCGCAGGCGTTCGTGATCTTCACCATGTTCGGGCTGTTCGCCGGTGTGCTGGGCGACACGATCGCGCGCCGCCCCTGGATCCAGCGACTTTTCGACTGGCTCGCCGCGGGCGTGTTCTTCGCGCTCGCGATCGGGCTGGCGGCGGGCCGGTAGGCTGCGGTTCGAGCGGTCGACGCCAATTTGCTGTTTCTTGGCGGAAGCTGGCAGGCGAGCGCGAACCCCGGATCCGAAAGGCCGTAGCCCCGTGAACAGTCAGCGACCGACCGAGGACGTCAACGTCGTCTCCGTGATCCCCATCGTCGCGCCGGAGGATCTCAAGCGGGTGTTCCCGGCGCCGGACGGAGCGTATGAGCTGGTGCAGCGTGCGCGCCGGGCCGTGATCGAGGCGATCAACGGCCGCAGCGATCGGCTCGTGGCCATCGTCGGCCCCTGCTCGATCCACGATCCGGACGCCGCTCTCGACTACGCGCGCCGCCTCGCCGGCCTGGCGCGCCGGGTCGAGGACCGCTTGCTCGTGATCATGCGCATGTACTTCGAGAAGCCGCGCACGACGGTCGGCTGGAAGGGGATGATCAGCGACCCGGACCTCGACGGCTCGAACTCGATCTCCAAGGGACTGGGCGTCGCGCGGCGGCTGCTCTGCGAAGCGTCGAACCTGGGCTTGCCGGTCGCGACCGAGACGCTCAGCCCGACGAATCCGCAGTACTACGCGGACCTGATCAGCTGGGGCGGCATCGGCGCGCGGACGAGCCAGTCGCAGACGCACCGCGAGGTCGTCAGTGGACTCTCCTTTCCGGTCGGCTTCAAGAACCCCACGAGCGGCAACCTCGGCGTCGCCCTCGACGCCATGGAAGCGGCCAGGCACCCGCACACCTTTACCGGGATCAGCCACGACGGCCGGGCCGCGGTGATCGCCACGCGCGGCAACCGCCACGTCCATCTCGTCCTGCGCGGCGCCGACGACGGTCCGAACTACGGCGCCGGCCACGTCGCCGAGGCCTCGCGACGCCTGGCCGCCAAGGACCTGGCCCCCGGCATCCTCGTCGATTGCAGCCACGGCAATTCCCGGAAGGACCACACGCAGCAGGCGGCCGTGCTCGAGGACGTGCTGGCGCAGGTCGCCGGCGGTCAGCGCGCGATCTGCGGCTTCATGCTGGAGAGCTTCCTCGAGGCCGGCAACCAGGATCCGACGAGCGCGGCCGCGGGCGGTCTGGAGTACGGGAAGTCGATCACCGACGCCTGCCTGGACTGGGAGACCACCGAGCACCTGCTCCTCGGGGCCAGCGCCGCGCTCGCCGGCTGACGCCTAGCCGATCCCCAGTTCGTCGCACCAGATCCCCAGGGCGACCAGCGCCCAGAGCGTCCCCTCCCACGGTTCCCGGAAGTACTCGGCAGGATGACCGAGCCAGGCTTCGAGGCCGGGCAAGTCGCGTCTCAGCGGCCCGGAGTCGAGCAGCCGGCCGCGCAGCGTCGCGCCGTCGCTGGCCAGCAGCTGCGGGAGGTTGCCGAAAGGGAATCCACGCTTGCCGCGCCGCAGGATCGCCTCGTCGAGGCGCCCGCGACCCCAGCGGCGCAGGATCAGCTTGGTGCAGTCGCGGCGCGGCCGGAACGCTGCTCGCTGGCCCGGCGGCAGCCCGAGTACGAATTCCACCAGGTCGCGGTCGAGGAACGGCAGGCGCATTTCGGCCGACGCGTCCATGGCGACCGAGTCCGCCCACGAGACGAGATTCGCGGACAGGAACGTCTGCAGCATCACCTCCTGGATGCGGTCCAGGGCGTGTTCGCCTCCACTCGCGGCGTATAACCGGTCCACGGTCTCCAGGTACTGCGACGGCCCCTCCGTCCGCCCCAGCAATGCGCGGAGATCGTCCAGCGGCAGCGGCTTGTGGATGAGGTAACGCACCGCGTCCGGCGTCCGACCCCGCGGTGCGCGCCGGACGCGCTGCCAGCGCAAGGCGAACGGTTCGGGACCGTGGACGTAGCGTTCCGTGCGGCGACGCAGCCAGCGCGCCGGTAGACCGGAGAGCGCGCGCAGGAGAGCGAGGCGGAAGCCGTCGTAGCCCAGCCGATAACCGCCGAGGACCTCGTCGCCGCCGTGACCGCACAGGAAGACCGTCGCCTGCGAGCGGGCGCCGCGCACCAGCAGCCACACCGCCAGGGCGGCGCCGTCGCCCACGGGCTCGGTGAGCGAGGCGAAGGCCGGCACCATCTGTTCCACTCGATGAGCCGACGGCACGCACACCTCGACCGCGCCCTCGGCCGTGGTTCCGCCCAGGTGGGGGCTGCCCTCTCCGCTGACGGGCACGAACGTGTAGCTGGGGACGTCGCGGCGGCTCGCCGTCAACGCCTGCTTGATGCTGTTGCTGTCGATCCCATCGGAGAGGAACAGGGCGACCGGGACGTCGCCGACGAGGCAGCGACGGGCGGCCCGGGTGAGAAGCTCGCCGAATTGCTCGACGAGTTCGCCGTTCTTGCGGCGCGCGGCGGCGGGCCGGAAGCGCGGCGTCCACCAGCGCCGCATCTCCATGCCGCCCGGATCGACCCGCAGGAGATGCCCGGGCGGCAGCTTCGCCACTCCCTGCAGGACGGTGCGGGGCGCGACCACGTAGCGGAGGGTGAGGTACTCGATCAGGGACTCCGGATCGAGCTCGCGCGGGACCCACGGCGCGGCCAGCAACGCAGCGATGCTCGAGGCGAAGGTCAGCGTGGCCGGGTCCAGATGGTAGAAGAGCGGCTTTTCACCGAACCGATCGCGCGCGAGCCAGAGACGGTCGTCCCGTCGATCGTGCAGCGCGAACGCCCATTGTCCGACGAGACGATCGAGCGCGGCCTCGCCCCACCGCTCCCACGCTTCCAGCAGGACCTCCGTGTCCGATCGGGACCGGCGAGCCGTCGGGGACAGGTCCAGCTCGTGCGCGAGTTCGCGGTGGTTGTAGATCTCGCCGTTGAACGTCACCACGAGGCGGCCGCTCGCGCTCGCCATGGGCATGTGTCCCGCTGCGGTGAGATCCTGGATCGCGAGCCGGCGATTCCCGCGGGTCGCCCGGCCGATCACGGCCACGCCCTCGTCGTCGGGGCCGCGCCGGACCAGCCGGCCGTTCATGGCGCGGACAACCGCTTCGTCTTGTCCTCCGGCCGCGAGCCGATAGATGCCGCAGATGCCGCACACGCGCCGGATTCCTCGAATCGTCGAAGCCGCCGGATCGAATCGCCCGCCCCCGCGGACCGTAACACATCGCCGTGATGGGGAAAACCAGAGACCCGTCGCGCGCCGGCTGGCGCCGGGAGCGGCACGATCTCGACCTCGCGCCGGAACCGCCGCCGCGCCAGGCAGATCGTGAGTCGCGGTTTCCCGGTGGCTTCCGGCGGAACCGTCGGATATGTTGATTCCGGAGTATCCGGCGGATCGGCTCCAACCCAGAGGTCGTTGCCATGACCCACCCCACCACCCGCAGATCACTCGTGATCCTGCTCGCCGCAATCGCCCTGATCACGGCCTGCGCCACGGTCCCTCTGACCGGCCGCAAGCAGCTCAGCCTGATTCCGGCGAGCCAGATGCAGGCCATGAGCTATCAGCAATACACTGAGGTCATCCAGGCCAGCCAGCTGTCCAAGGATGCGGCCCAGACCGCGATGGTCAAGCGCGTGGGGGCGCGGATCCAGGGCGCGGTCGAGCGGTACATGACCCAGGAGGGTCTCGGCGACCAGCTCGCTGGCTATGCCTGGGAGTTCAACCTGATCGAGAGCGATGACGTGAACGCCTGGTGCATGCCGGGTGGCAAGGTCGCCTTCTACACCGGGATCCTGCCGGTCTGCAAGGACGAGACCGGCATCGCGGTCGTGATGGGCCACGAAGTGGCCCACGCGATCGCCGAGCACGGCGGCGAGCGGATGAGCCAGGGACTGCTCGCGCAGCTGGGCGGCATGGCGCTGAGCGAGGCGCTCCAGAGCAAGCCGCAGGCGACCCAGCAGCTCTGGATGACAGCCTTTGCCGTGGGCGCCCAGTACGGTGCCCTGTTGCCGTATAGCCGCCTGCAGGAAGGCGAGGCCGACCAGATGGGGCTGATCTTCATGGCCATGGCCGGGTACGATCCGCGGCAAGCGCCGGCGTTCTGGGAGCGGATGAGCGCTCAGGGCGGCGCGAGTCCGCCCGAGTTCATGAGCACCCATCCGTCGGACGAGACGCGTATCCGGAAGCTGAACGAGCATCTGCCGAAGGCGCTCGAGTACTATCGTCCGTGATCGCCCGGCGAGAGGCTGTCCGCCCGGCGGCGGGCCGGCGCTTCGCGGTTGCCCCCCGCCAGGCCGGGGCTTACGTTGGATCCCGACGAAACCGAGCCGCGCGCCGCTGGCGCGCCGCGCGATCCACGACCAGTCCAGAGGGGACGTCATGCACGAAAAGAGCATCGATCTGCTGAACAGAGCCGTCGGCGACGAGCTGAGCGCCGTCCATCAGTACATGTACTGGCATTTCCATTGCGACGACCAGGGATTCGACCTGCTCGCGCTGCTCTTCAAGCGGACCGCCGTCGAGGAGATGCTGCACGTCGAGAAGCTCGCGGAGCGGATCCTGTTCCTCAAGGGCGACGTCGCGATGACCGTCTCCGATCCGGTGAAGCCGATCACTGATGTCAAGGCGATGCTCGAGCTGGCCGCGAGCATGGAGGAACACAGCGCTGGAGACTACAATCGCTGGGCGAACGAGTGCTCGCAGAACGCCGACGCGATGAGCAAGCAGATCTTCGAGGAGCTCGTGGCGGACGAGGAACGCCATTACGATCAGTTCGACACCGAGCTGGCGAACCTCGCGCGCTTCGGCAAGGACTACCTGGCGCTGCAGAGCATCGAACGCAGCCGCTCCCGCGGCGCGCAGGCGCCCGCGGAGTAGCGCGGACCGGGCCCGGCGCGGCTGGCCGGGCCGACCTGCTCACGGGGTCAGGGTCAGTTTCAGGGAGCGCTGGACCGCGTCGACCTTGAGGCGGCACAGGTAGGTGCCCGCGGGAACGCTCCGTCCCGCGTCGTCGCGTCCGTCCCAGCCGACCCGGTGGACCCCCGCCGCCAGTTCGCCCGCGACGAGGGTCGCCACGCGCCGGCCCCGCAGATCGAAGATCGCCAGATCGAGCGAGCCGAGCCCGTCGACGCTCACCACGATCTCCGTCCGCGGGTTGAACGGATTGGGGCTCGCGCCCACGAGCTCGATCGTCTCGGCTGCCGGCACCGTCGCCCAGACCTCGGTGACCAGGGTCCAGGTCTCGTCCTCGAGTTCGTACAGGCTGTAGAGGATCCGGCCGCCCTGCTCGAGCCGCGGATCGGCGTCGAGGGCCGTGAATCCGGCGGCGTCACCCCGGACCGCGACCGTCCACGCGTTCTCGGCGCGGCGAGCCTCGACCCGGAATTGCCAGGCCTGAGCTCCCGGCGATTGCCACAGCAACTGGACCTCGCCGTGCGCCGGCACCGCGATGAATCGTCCCGGGTCGCCGCCGCCCTGGTCGGCGCCCGACGGCACGCTGAGGCCGAGAAGCAACCACAGTAGATACGGGCGACCCATGGCGCCTCACCTCGAACGGGATCACCGGGGTGGCCGGTGGAGGATACCATGCGGCGGTCGCCCCATCAACGGCCGGGCGTCCGGGGTGCCGCCGATCGTCCGCGACGTGAAGGGGCAGTTTCCCTGGCGCCGCCGACGTACTACACTCGGTCTATGAAGATCGCCCTCGTCGAGACGCATGCCATGCCGGGCATGTGGAAGTACGACCTCGGCCTGGCCCGCGAGCTGGAGCGCCTCGGCGGCCGCGTCACCATCTTCTCCGCTGCGTGCTTTCCGCGCGGTGAAGAGCCGCAGGGTGGCGTCTGGCGCGGATTTCCGGACCTGCGCGCGCAGCCCAACCTCGTGGCCAAGGGCCTGCGGTACCTCGCCGCGACCGTGCGCATGGTCGCCGCCGTTCGCCGTGGCGGCTTCGACGTGGTCCACTGGCAACACTTCAACGTGCTGCCGCCGCTGGAGGCGCTCACGGCGCAGGCGTTCGGCCCGTTGCGCCGGCGCCTCGTCCTGACCGTCCACGACATCAACACCTGGGAGGCCGTGAAGGCGGGCTCGCCGGGAATGCTGCGGCGCACGTACGGCGCCGCCGCCCGCCTCATCGTCCACCACGAGGCGAATGCGCCCGAGCTCGCCCGCTGCTTCGACCTGCCGGCCGACCGCATCCGCGTGGTCCCGCACGGCAGTTACGACGGGTTCCGCACGACGCCGGTCGACCGCGGCGCAGCTCGGCGTTTGCTGGGAATCCCGGCCGGGGCGCCGCTCGTGCTCTTCTTCGGCGAGATCCGGCGGGAGAAGAACCTCGACGGATTGGTGCGGGCGATGGCTGCCGTCCGCGAGCGCGTGCCGGATGCCCGGTTGCTCGCGGCGGGCAGGTTGCGCCATCTCGACCCCGCGGTGATCACCGCCGAGATCGACCGGCTCGACCTGCGCGGCGCCGTCGATTTCCGCCCCGTCTTCGTCGAGGACGCGCAGGTCGACGCCTACTTCGCCGCTGCCGACGTGGTCGCCCTGCCGTACCGCGGCATCACCCAGAGCGGCGTGGTCTTCCAGGCGATGACGGCCGGCCGCCCGGTGGTCGCGACGGACACCGGCGCGCTCGGCCACACCGTTCGCGAATCCGGCTGCGGGCGCGTCGTGCCAGCCGGCGACGACCAGGCGCTGGCCGATGCGCTCGCCGACCTGCTCGCGGATCCGGCTCGCGCCGCTGAGTACGGCGAACGGGGTCGGGCGGCCGCCGCCGGCGCGTTCAGCTGGGAACGCTGCGCCCGCGAGACCTGGGCCGTTTACGAGGAGGTCCGGCGCGCGTGATCGCGTACCTCACCCACACCTACCCCAATTACAGCACGACGTTTACCCGGGCCGAGCTGGATCGGCTCGACGTCGTGGCGTGGTCCGTGCGCCGGCCGCCCGAGGCGTTCCTGACCGCCGACCTGCGCGGCGAGATCGAACGCACGCGCTATCTGCGTCCGCTGGGCCTCCGCCGGATCGTGGCCGCGAACCTACGCGCGGCGTGCGGCCGCCGGGCGATCCGGTGGTGGCGGACCGTCGCCGAGCTGGTCCTCGCCGCCGGGCCGGATCCGGTCGAGATGGTCAAGACCAAGCTCCACGTGCTGGAGGCCGTCGCCTGGGGCGAGCAGCTCGCGGCCGAGGGCTGCCGGCTCGTGCACGTCCAGTTCGCGGACAGTGCCGCGACCTACGCCTGCGTGGTCCACCGGGTCTTCGCCATCCCGTATACGGTCGCCGTCCATGCCCACGACATCTTCATGCGCCGCTTTCCGCGCGGCCTGTCGCGCCGGCGGATCGGCGAAGCGCGCGCGATCCGGGTGATCAGCGAGTTCAACCGGCGGTGGCTCCAGGAGCGCCTCGACATACCGCCCGATCGCTGCGCCGTGATCCGCTGCGGTGTCGACCCCGGCGCCTTCTCCGCGACCGGGCCGAGCGACGACGAGCCGCCGCTCGTGCTCGCGGTGGGCCGTCTCGTCGACTATAAGGGTTTCCGGTACCTCCTCGACGCCTGCGGCCTGCTGCGCGACCAGGGCTGCCGTTTTCGTTGCCGGCTCGTCGGCAGCGGACCCGAGGAAGCTGCGCTGCGCCGGCGGCGCGACGCGCTCGGCCTGGCCGAGGTGGTCGAGCTGGTCGGCGTGGTCCCTCACGGCGAGATGGCCGGCGAGTTCGCCCGGGCGGCCGTTTTCGTTCTGCCCTGCTGCCGGGGCGCGGGCGGCGAGATGGATGGGATCCCGGTCGCGATGATGGAAGCGATGGCGCGCGGCCTGCCGGTCGTTTCGACCCGGATCTCGGGGGTTCCCGAGCTGGTCGACGACGGCGCGAACGGTCTTCTCGTCGCGCCCGAGGATGCGGCGGGCCTCGCGAGCGCGCTCGCCCGCGTCCTGACCGACCGCGACCTTCGCCGGCGGCTCGGCGGGACCGCGCGGCAGACCATCGTGGCGCGTTACGATGTCGAATCGAACACGGCGGCGCTGGCGCGGCTCCTGGAGACCCATCGCTGACGATCCCGCGTAGTTTTTTTTGAAAATTGTGACCCAGGTCACACACGCCTGGCCCTATTTACGATTATCATAGTCTTCCAATCTTCGATCGCTTCGCCACTGGAGGGCGGAGGCGCCAGCCGCCGACGCCCGGCTCGACAGTGACGGAAAGAGGTGTTCGGTGAGTGCTCGCGCGATCCCCTGGGTTCTGCTGCTCGCCCTGTCCGCGATCATGCTCCAGGCGCCGTCGGCGGGCGCGCTGCCGCGCTACTCGGCCCGGTATGGACAGCGCTGCGCCCTCTGCCACGTCGAGCCGACCGGCGGCGGGCTGCGCACGACCTACGCGACCATGGCGCTGGTCCCCGAGGAACTGAGCGTCCTGAAGCCGACCGCGGAGGAGCTCGCCGCGATCCGGCCCGACCTCAGCGAGGCCGTGACCGTCGGCCTCGACCTGCGAAGCCTGATCTACCAGGGCGAGGACGATCGCAGCGGGCAGCTCGACATGCAGGCCGACGTCTCGGTGGGTGTGCAGATGGACCGTCGCTTCGCGGCCTACGTTGAGGTCGGCAAGGGCGGGGCGCAAGAGTATGCGGGCCTGGCGTACGTGCTTCCTTGCGGCGGCTACCTCAAGGCCGGCCGCTTCACGCCCGACTACGGCTGGCACTGGGACGACCACACGATGGCGTCGCGCGAGTTCCTGCTCGACGAGAACGGCAGCCCGTCGCCGGCCGCGCTCACCGAGGCCGGCGTCGAGCTCGGCGCGCACGGGCAGTGGTGGGAGGCCACCGGTTCGCTCCTGCAGGGCGGCGCCGAGAACGGACAGAGCTACGCCGGCCGCCTGGCCCTGCGGCGGAGCGTCGGGGCCGCGAACCTCGCGCTCGGCGCCTCGGTCGTGCGTCGCGAGCTGCCGGTCGGCCACACGCGGGCGTGGGGCGGTTTCGGCTACGCGTCGGCGGGCCCGGCGACCTGGGTCTTCGAGGCGGACGAGACCGGCAACGGCGCGCGCAACGGTCTGCTGATCTCCCAGGAATTGACCTATCAGGTCGCGCGCGGGATCCACGCGCGGGGCACCTACAGCTACCACGACCCGGATCACCGCAGCCAGAGCGGCACCCGCAACCGTTGGGGTGCCGGCGTCGATTCGCTCATCAGCCCGTTCTTCGGGGCGCTGTTGATGGCGAACTACTACCACGTCCGCTCGGGCGAGCTGGTCGACGGAACCGACTACTGGCAGGGCGAGCTCGTCCTGCATTTCCTCTACTGACGGGGGGCGTCATGGCACGGTACTCGAGCGCCACGATTCTCATCGTCTCGACGGCGATCGCGACCGCCGCGGCCGCCGAGACGTGGCAGGTCGGCTCCGGGAGCGAGGTCGTCTTCACCTCGAAGGCGCCGATGGAGAGCTTCGACGGCAAGACCCAGCAGGTGCGCGGCCACGTGACGTGCGATCCCGCCTCGCTGGTGGGGCCGGTCGACCTGCGGATCGAGGTCGATCTGGCGAGCCTCGACACCGGGATCGGGATGCGCAACACGCACATGCGCGAGCGGCACCTGCAGACCGACCGGTACCCGCTGGCCGTCTTCACCGGAGAGGCCGTGACGGCGGCCTCGAGCCCCGGGCTCGTGCTCGGGCAGCCCGTCGACGTCACCGTGAAGGGGACCTTCGACCTCCACGGCGTGGCGAGGCCGCTCGAGGTCGTGGTCTCGACGGTCCTCGCGACGGACGGCGTCCTCACCGCGACGACCGCCTTCCCGGTCAAGCTCTCGGACCACGCGATCGACCGGCCGCAATTCCTGGTCATGAAGCTCGCCGACGAGCAGCAGGTCGCGGTCCGCCTCGTGGCCCGGCGGGAGGTGCCGTGATGCGAGCGCTCCGGCTGGCCGCGCTCTTCGCGTGCCTGTCGCTCGTCGGCTGCGGGGACTTCGGCGACGAGCCGGCCGCGGCCCACGACCGCGACCCCGTCGGTCCGCCGCCCGAGACGGTGAGCTTCGCCGCCGACGTGCAGCCGATCTTCGACGGCAACTGCGTCGGCTGCCACGGCGAAGGCGGCAACGCCGGTCTCGACCTGCGGGCCGGCAGCAGTCTCGCGAACCTCGTCGGCGTGATCGCGACCGAATCCTCCCTCGCCCGGATCGAGCCGGGGGATCCCTCTGCGAGCTGGCTGTACCTGAAGCTCACCGGCCAGCAGAACGTCGGCGTGTCGATGCCGCCGGGCGATCCGCTGAGCGCGGACCTCACGGAACTGGTCCGCACCTGGATCGAGGAAGGAGCCCTGGACAATTGAAACCAGCGTCCCCCATGCCAACCACGCCCGCTGCGGGCCCACCCCTGGAGGATAGAACCATGGATCACGGTCATCGGACTCGCGCGTTTCGCCTGGCCGCCGCCGGAGCCCTCATGCTCGTCGCCGGCTCCGCTCTCGGTTTCTCGAGCGGACCGCCCGACGGCTTCACGAACGCCCCCGGCGAGGGCAACTGCACGGCCTGCCACACCACCTTCCCTCTCAACTCCGGCAGCGGCATGCTCAGCCTCGCCGGCCTTCCCACGAACTACTCGCCGGGCGTGACGTACGATCTCGAGCTGACTCTCAGCGATCCGAACGCCCTGCGCTGGGGATTCGAACTGACCGTCCTCGAGGCCGGCGGCTCGAGCGCCGGCACGATCGTGGTGACCGATCCCGGCACCCAGACCAGCACCACGGGCAACCGCACCTACCTCAAGCACACCTCGAGCGGCACCGCTCCCGGGACGCCGGTGTCGCGCACCTGGCCGTTCGAGTGGACCGCGCCCGCCGAGGGAACGGGCGCGATCACGCTCTACGTGGCGGGCAACGCCGCGAACAACAGCAACACCAATGCGGGCGACCGCATCTACGCGACCTCGTTCGGCAGCACCGAGGACACGGGCGTCGCGGTGGGCGATACGCCACCGGCGTTCACCGTGCTCGGCGCGGCGCCGAACCCGTTCAATCCGCGCACCGAGATCCGCTTCGCCCTGCCCGCGGCCGCGCACGTGCGGGTGACCGTGCTCGCCGTCGATGGGCGGCGGGTAGCGACCGTCGCCGACCAGGTCTTCGGCGAGGGCGCCCAGGCCGTCGTCTGGAACGGCCGCAGCGACCTCGGTCGCGAGATGGGGTCGGGGACCTACCTCTTCGTCGTCGAGGCCGGCGGGGAGCGCCGGGTCGGACGCATGACGCTGTTGAAATAGCCGTCGGAGTTGCTGGCCGGCGCGGCGCGAGGGGATCGCGCCGCGCCGGCCTGCGTTCGCCGACTTGCGGGATCGTGCGTATTCCTGTGCATTGTCCCCGTCCGCACCCCACACGACCAACCGAGGGACCGATCATGGAATACGCCCAGCAACGCCTTCCTGCCAATCCCCCGGCCATGCCCGAGTTCCTGAATCGCGAGATCCGGCGGTGTCCGCGGCGCGCCCGGCTGCAGGTCGGTCAGACCTTCCTGTGCACCGGGGACGACGTCGACGTGTTCGCCGTGGTCGTCACCGGGTCGCTTCGCGTGTTCACGGCTGGCGGCACCGGGCGCGAGATCACGCTGTACTCCGTCGGACCGGGTGAAAGCTGCATGATCAACGCGCTCTGCTTGATCGCCGGCGCCTCCAGCCCGGTCACCGCGATCGCCGAGGAACCGGTCGAGGCGGTGCTCTTCCCGCGTCGCGTCTTCGTCGACTGGCTCGCGGAGCGGCCCGACGTTCGCGCCTTCGTGTTCGGGGACGTCGCGGCGCGGGTCGGGTCCATGATGGCGTTGATCGAGGAGATCGCCTTCCAGCGGCTCGATTGCCGGCTCGCCGGCTACCTCTACCAGCGCTCGGCGCGCGCGGCGGCCGACGACGAGATCGCCACGACTCACGACGCGATCGCCGGCGACCTGGGTACCGCCCGCGAGGTTGTCAGCCGGTTGCTGAAGTCCTTCGAGCGTCAAGGCGCGATCGCCCTCGGCCGCGGCGCGATCAGGGTGCGGAACCCGGAGTTCCTGCGCGAACTCGCGCAGGGCGCGGGACCCTGAGGTCGCCGGGATCCCGGCTCACCGAGCCTCCTGCAGCCGGACGGGACGCTCCTGCATGCGCTCGACGGTCTCCTGGCGGATCGCCTGGAGCTCGGGGTCGAGGGCGGCCTCGCGGTTGCGCGCGTCGAGCCGGTAGTTGAGCGACAGTGCGGTCACGACGAACAACAACGGCACCACGAAGGGGACGAATCGCCTCCGCCGATGGTCGATCAGCAGGTTGGCGCAACCGATGGCGCCCGCTGCCAGGACCACGCAGAAACCGAGGCTCGCCAGGTAGAGATGCGTGAGGTTGAGCCAGCTGGCGCCGGGCGCCTGCGCGCTGAAGGGGATCAGCGTGAGATAGGTCCAGGCGATGAAGAACCGCAGCGGCCGACTGCCGAAGACGATCCCGAAGAAGCTGAAGCTGAGGATGCCCAGCACGAGGAGCGTGCGGATCACCACGCGGGCGGCGTAGACCGTCTGCACCACGTCCCCGGCCTCGCGCAGGAGGCTGCTCTCCTGCAACGGGAACACCATCAGATTCAGGTAGCGAAACACGTTGACGGCCGAGAGGTAGGTGTAGACCAGCGGCCCGTCGACCTCGGTCAGCACGGTGGGTGTCCGGAAGCCCCAGCGGCTCTGGCCGAACTGGAAGACGAGGCCCACGGCCAGGAAGACCAGCAGGTCGTTGGAGAAGATCGGCCGCCGTTCTCGCCGTTGAAAGAAGAACGCCTTGTACGCGACCAGGCAGGCGAGCAGGGAGAGCGTGGACGCTTTCGTGAGCCCGGTCAGGCTATAGATCGCCAGCCCCGCCCAGAACAGCGGCGAGCGCAACCGGCCCGCGTGCCGGAAATCGTTGCGGATGAAGAGGTAGAGCACGAGCAGATGAAAGAGCGCGAGGAGCAGGCTCTCCTGGCCGGCGACCGTCTGCAACGAACGGCCGTAGCTGCCGACGCCGAGAGCGAACAGCACGGCGGCCAGCGCCGCGAGCCGCTCCCGGTAGAAGAGCATGTTCACCAGCATGTAGATGATGAACGCGTTGAGGGCGTGCAGGACGAGGTTGACCGCGATATAACCGCTGTAGTCCAGGCCGAAGGTGCGAAACTCGAGCAGGAACGCGAGCTGCAGGAGGGGCTGGCTGAACCAGGCGCCGATATGGCGGAACATGGCCCACGGATTCGGCGCGAGTTGATGGGCGTCGAGCAGGATCTCGTAGTCGAGCGGGCTCCAGAATTCACCCGTCGTGAGGCGGCCGAACGCGAGGAACACCACGGCGAGCAACAGCACGAACACCGGCCCGTGGATCCGGAGGAATCGCCAGATGAGTCGAACGTGTGTATTGATGCTGTTCATCCGAAACGACCTGACCAGTTGAACCCGCCAAAGGTGCCATCATGACGGTCCCGCGTCCAGTCTTGACCCGCAGAATTGTCGCAGCCGCGCTCTGGTCGGTCTGCAGCCTGCTGCACGCCGCCGCCGCCGGCGCGGAGCCGCAACCGGCGGCCGGCGGACCGTTCTCCTTGACCATTTTCCACACGAACGACATCCACGGCGCGTTCGCGACGGCCCCTCCTCGCGGCCAGGCGCCGCGGCTGGGCGGTTTCGTGCCCCTCGCCGGGCACCTCGCGCGGGAGCGCGCCGATGCCGGGCCGTCGCTGCTCGTGGATGCCGGCGATGTCATGACCGGCAATCCATTGTGCGAGCTGGAGATCCATGGCCTCCGCGGCGGCGCGCTGGTCGAGCTGATGGCAGCGGTCGGTTACGATGCCGGCACCGTCGGCAATCACGAGTTCGACGTCGGCCGGGCAGCGGCGCAGGCGCTGGTGCGGGAGTTTCCCTACCCGATCATCGCGGCCGACCTCGTCGACCAGGTCGACGGCCGCCCGCTGTTCCCCACCGGTCCCCTCGAGTTCGAACGCTCCGGCCTGCGCATCGGCCTGATGGGCGTTTCCTGCGCCGGCCTGGTCGACGTCTGCACGCCGGGTCGGCTCGCCGGCGCCGTGAGCCGCGACCAGGAAGCCCGCCTGCGCGAGCAGCTCGGCGACCTCGTGGAACACACGGACGTGCAGGTCCTGATCTCGCACAACGGCGTCGAACGCGATCGCGCCCTCGCGCGGGCCCTCGCCGGTGACGGCCTCGACGTGATCGTCGGCGGCCACAGCCACACCCGGCTCGCCGAACCGCTGCTCGAATCGGGCGTGATCATCGTGCAGGCCGGCAGCAATCTGCGCCACCTCGGGCGGCTCGATCTGAGGCTGGCCGAGGGGCGGGTGACCCACTACCGCGGCCGG
Source organism: Candidatus Krumholzibacteriota bacterium (assembly GCA_022711765.1). Classification (GTDB taxonomy): domain Bacteria; phylum Krumholzibacteriota; class Krumholzibacteriia; order LZORAL124-64-63; family LZORAL124-64-63; genus Glo-17. The sequence continues at coordinate 1,683,842 of JAKLEB010000001.1, read as the reverse complement.
TTGATCGCGCTGACCCCGGACGTTGCGGGCGATGCGCCGCTCGCGCTGCAACGGCTCTGCGCGGAGTACGAACGGCGAGTCGGCGAGGTCTACGGGCGCGAGATCGGCCGGCTCGCGACGGAGCTGCGCAACGACAGCCGCCGGGAGGGGCTTCTCGGCGACTGGCTGTGCGACGTCCTGCGCCAGCATGCGCGCGCCGACGTCTGCCTGGTCAACTCGGGCGGCATCCGCAAGAACCTCGGCGCCGGTCCGGTCACCCTGCTGGACATCCACGAGGTGTTCCCGTTCGGCAACACCCTGGTGGTGCACTCCATGTCCGGTGCGAGCCTGCGAGAGATCATCGCCGCCAACGCCGCGGCGGCCGCGAACTGGAGCTACGGCATCCTGCAGGTGAGCGGCGTCGCCTATCGCCATCGAGGCGAGGAGGTGCTCGAAATCTCGGTCGGGGGCGAGCCGCTCGACGACACTGCCGTGTACGAGGTCGCGATGCCCGACTTCGTGAGCGGCATGGGGCGGACGTACCTGGCGGGCGCCGACCTTGGTCCGGTCCGCGAGACGGGCGAGACGCTGACCGACATCGTGATCGCGGCCGTCGAGCGCGCGAAGGGGCCAATTCGGGCCCCGGAACCCGGCCGGATCGTGGCGGAAACGGATTGATGATTGACCGGCCAAATTGCGATATAATCATGTCTCGCCGGTTCGCCTCGCTCACGCCGTCACGAGGAGCGGTCCCGTGTCCGAATGCAGTGCCCAGCCCAAGCGCCTCGTCGCAGTCCTCCTGTTCGCGATCTCGGCGAGCGGCGCGGCGGTCGCCGACCCGCCGCCGGGCTACTACGACACCGTCGACCTGACCTCGCAGGCGACGCTGCGCGCCACCTTGCACGCCGTGATCGACGGCCACACGCGGATTCCCTACACGTCCTCGTCCACGGACACCTGGGACGTGCTCGAGCTCGCGGACGAGGATCCGTACGACACGGGCCGGATCCTCGACCTGTACCGCAACCGGGTCTACCCGAAGCAGGGCGGCGGCAACGTTTACTACAACCGCGAACACTCCTGGCCGAACAGCTACGGCTTTCCGGACGAAGGCTCGACGAACCTGCCGTACAGCGACTGCCACCACCTGTTCCTCTGCGACATCGGCTACAACAACGACCGCGGCAGCCTCGTGTTCGGCGACTGCGTGTCCGGCTGCAATGCACGGCCCACCGACGAGTACGACGGCCAGAGCGGGGTCAACTACTTCCGCAGCGGAACGCCGGTCGGCGTATGGGAGACCTGGAGCGGCCGGCGCGGCGACGTGGCTCGCGCCATCCTCTACATGGACGTGCGGTACGAGGGGGACGGCACCGAGCCGGATCTCATCGCCACCGACGACCTCGATCTCATCGTATCCTGCCAGACCGGCGACAACGAGCCGATCGGCTACATGGGGCTCGTGTCCGTCCTGCTGCTATGGCACGAGGAGGACCCGGTCGACCAGCGCGAGCTGGCGCGCAACGATGTGGTTTACCAGTTCCAGCACAACCGCAACCCGTTCATCGATCACCCCGAGTGGGTCGACCTGCTCTACGGCGACGGCCTGAGCGACGTGCCGGATCTCGCGCCGGCTCTCGCAATCACCAGCGTGCATCCCAACCCCTTCAATCCGGCGACCCAGATCGCCTTCACGCTCCCGAGGAGCGGCCCGGTCCACCTCGCGGTCTTCGGTCTCGATGGCCGTTTCGTGGCGTCGCTCGTCAGCGGGTACCGGGAGGCGGGGCCCTATCGCGCGACCTGGAACGGTCGGGGGATGCGCGGCGAGAGCATGCCGGGCGGAGTCTACCTCCTGCGCCTCGATAGCGGCGCGCTCGTCGACTCCGAGAAGCTGCTGCTGCTGAAGTAGATACTCGATTCATCCCGGATCGCTGCCCGCCCGGCGGACCGCCATGGACGTTGATCCGGCGCGATTGTTCGTGGTAAAATATAGGCAACAGTCCAGCGTACCAGCCGTACTTGGGATCAGCGTCATGCGGATCCGAGACGTCCGGAGGAACCGAAGACCCAGCCCCATCCAGACACCAGTGACCTGCGTTCCTCCTCCGGCCGCCAGCCGGATCCTTTGCCCGACCCGCGCGTCCCGGTCCGCCGGTGGCCGCTTCGCAAGGAGGAGCAGTCATGCCAGCCCGGATCTTCAGTGTCGACTACTACTACACCACCGTCGCGAACCAGCCGGGGCAAGGGTGCGCGTTCTTGAAGGCGCTCGCGGCCGGCGAGGTCAACCTGCTGGCCTTCAATGCGTTTCCCGTCAGCCCCGAACACACGCAGCTGGTGATCTACCCGCAGAACTCCACGTGGCTCGGCGAACTGGCCCGGCGACAGGGCTTGCACCTGCAGGGCCCGCACCACGCGTTCCTGGTTCAGGGCGACGACGAGCTGGGCGCACTCTTGTCGATCCACCAGAAGCTCTGCGACGCCGACATCAACGTGACGAGCAGCACCGGCCTGACCGACGGCCGCGGCCGCTACCGGTACATCCTGCACGTGGAGCCGGAGGCCTACGATCGCTCGCTCGAGGTGCTGGGCGTGGATCAGGGCCTGCAGCGGTGGGTCGATTTCGAGCTCAAGCACCACCGGCGGTTCAGCAAGGCGCAGGCGTGAACCGAGGGGCTTGACCGGGCCGGCGCGGGGCGGCACGCCGTGCCGCGGTGCCGCTTGCCCTCCAGGGACGCGGCCGCTACCATGACCGGGTGAGAGTTGACGGCGGCCGGGTCCGATGCCCGGCCGCCGACGCGTCCGGCCGGATCGAGACCATGGGCACCACGACCGATCCTCATCAGCGCGACTCCGTGACCGGTCGCGTGGCGGATCCCGCCGCGCATGCCCGCGCCGTGCGCAGCCTGTTCGCTCGCATCAGCGGCGTCTACGACCACATGAATCACCTGTTGTCGCTGGACCGCGACCGCAGGTGGCGCCGCCGGGTCGCCGCGCGGCTCGCGCCGGAAACCGGCACGGTCCTCGACCTGTGCGCCGGCACCGGCGACCTGGGCCTCGCCTGTCTCGCGGCTGGGCGCGCGCGGCGCGTGATCGCGGTGGACTTCGTGCCCGAGATGCTCGCCGGGATCGCCGCCAAGCCGGGCGCGCACGACGTCCGGCCGGTGGTCGGCGACGGATTGCGCCTGCCGCTGCGCGCAGACTGCGTCGATGCGGTCGTGGCCGGTTTCGGCGTTCGCAACCTGACCGACCCGGCGGCGGGCCTGCGGGAGATGCTGCGCGTGCTGCGTCCCGGCGGGCGGATCCTCGTGCTGGATTTCTTCCGCGCCGACTTGGCGGCCGTGGGCGTGCGGCGCGGACCGCCCGCGCCCGTGAACTGGGCGCTCAGCACGCTGATTCCCGCCATCGGGCGCCTGGTCGCGCGCGATCACGCAGCGTACGCCTACCTGTCCGGAAGCATGGCTCGGTTCCTGTCCGTGGGGGAGTTCGCCGACCTGATGCGGCAGGCCGGCTGTCGCGACGTGTTCGTCGAGCGGTTGACCCTGGGCATCGCCCACGTCGTCGGGGGGCGCCGGGGCTGACCGCGAGCCGCCGTGCGCCGAGTCCGCGGTCACGCTCCGGCCTGCGGGGCCACCCGGGCTCACGCCGCCTGCAGGACCGCGAGCCAGGCGAGGTACGTCGCGAGCGAAGAGACGGTGGAGCCGATGATGATGGCGCCGGCGAGCCGCTCGTCGCCCTGCATCTCGCGGGCCATGACGTAGCTCACGACTGCGGTGGGAGCGGCCATCAGCAGCACCGGCACGGCGAGCGCGATCCCCTCGACGCCGCACGCGCGCAGGACGAGCCACATCACGCCGGGATAGACCGCGAGCTTGAGGACGCTCGTCGCCGCCGTCGTCGCCAGCGCGGCGCGGAGCCGGCCGAGTTCGAGACCGGCTCCCACCGACAGCAACGCGACCGGCAGGGCGACCCGCCCGACCAGGTCCAGGGCGCGGTCGGCGCTCACCGGGAGGTCGAGCCCGGCCGCCGACCAGAGCATGCCCAGGGCGCAGGCGACGATCAGTGGATTGCGCGCGCTCCTGAGCGCCGCGTCGACCCAGAGGCGGGCCGAGCGCGCGCTCCGGGTCTGGTGCGGCAGGGTCAACAGGAGGACGGCCAGCAGGTTATAGAGGACGACCATCACGCCGATGATCACGGCGCTCAACGTGAGCCCCGCCTCGCCGTAGGCGTTGGCGACGACGGGCAAGCCCACGAACACCATGTTGCTGCGGTGGGCGCCCTGGGCCACCACGCCCCGGCGCGCCGGCTCGAGACGCCCCGTCGCGAGGTAGACCGCGAGCGCGAAGGCGATCGAGACGAGGACCAGGACCAGGAGCGTGCGGCTGTCCGTCGTTTCGTCCAGCGGAGCGCGCGCCGTGCTGCGGAAGAGCAGCGCGGGCGCGCAGACGTTGAACACGAGGCGCGACAGCGCTTCGTCGGCGTCGCTCGTGATCAGCCGGACGGCGCGCAACAAGCGGCCGAGCGCGATCACGAGGAAGATCGGCATGACGACGTCGAGGAGCGCCATGATGGCGGAGTATCGGCGCCGGCGTCCGGGCTGTCCACCGCTGACGGCGCCGGCGACGCGCCCCGGGGATCGCGGAGTCGATTCCGGTCGGATCCGGCGCGGCCTCGGCTGGCTGCGCGGGCAGCCCGGCGGCTCCCGGCGATCGCCGATCGCGGCCGCTGGCGCGAATTCACGCGATTGTTCAGGATCCCTTGCCTCGCCGGGTTCGGATCGCTAGAATCCCCGCGCCGCGGGCTGCCCGGCGCGAACCCGTATCCTCACGGACGAGAGCGAGATGTCGATGAGGTTCCTCCTGCCGAATCAGATCAACTTCCTCGAGTACTTCGAGCGCGCGGCCGACAACGTCCTGGCCGGGGCGCAGGCGTTCCAGGCGATGATCGCCGATTACCGGGACCTCGAGGCGAAGGCCGCGCAGATCAAGTCGATCGAACGCGAGGGAGACCGGATCACCCACGAGACGCTCGACGCCCTCAACAAGACGTTCATCACGCCGATCGATCGCGAGGACATCCACGCGCTGATCTCGAAGCTGGACGACATCCTCGACCTCATCGACGCCGCGGCCCACCGCCTCCTCGGCTACCGGATCGCGGCGCCGACGCCCGAGCTCGTCGTGATCTCGGCCCAGCTCGTCAAGCCGATCGAGACCCTCAAGTCGGCCCTGCTGCTGCTGGACAACATGCGCCACCAGCGACGGATCCTGGAGCTGTGCGTCGAGGTCAACCGGTTGGAGAACGACGCCGACGTCCTGCATCGCGATGCGATCATGCGCCTCTTCGACGAGGAGAAGGATCCCATCCAGATCATCAAGCTCAAGGAAATCTACGAGAACCTCGAAGAGGCGACGGACCGCTGCGAGGACGTCGCCAACGTCATCGAATCCGTGATCCTGAAGAACTCCTAGCTCGCGAGGTGATCGGCGTGACGAGCGCATCTCTCCGTCAGGTCCGCCCGGCGGGTCAGCGATGACCGAGGTCGTCCTGATCCTCCTGGTCGCGCTGGTGTTCGATTTCATCAACGGTTTCCACGACGCCGCCAATTCGATCGCGACCGTCGTCTCGACCCGCGTGCTGTCGCCGAAGGTCGCGGTGCTCTGGGCCGCGTTCTTCAACTTCCTGGCCGCGTTCACCTTCGAGCCACACGTGGCCCAGACCATCGGCAAGGGAGTGATCGAACCGTCGACCGTCGATGCGACGGTCATCCTCTGCGCGCTCGCGGGCGCGATCATCTGGGACGTCTTGACCTGGTGGTGGGGGCTGCCGACCTCGTCGTCGCACGCGCTCATCGGCGGGTTCGCCGGCGCGGCGGTCGCCAAGGGCGGTGTCGCGTCGCTCATCGCGCCGGGCCTGCTCCGGATCGGCGCCTTCATCGTGATCGCGCCGGTGCTCGGCATGATCCTCGGTCTGACGATCATGCTGATCGTGTCCTGGATCTGCCGTCGTTCCACGCCGCGCAAGGTCGACCGTCACTTCCGCCGGCTCCAGCTGTTGAGCGCCGCCGCCTACTCGCTCGGCCACGGTCTGAACGATGCGCAGAAGACGATGGGCATCATCGCGATCCTGCTGGTGTCCTCGAGCCACCTCATCCCGCCGGACAGCTTCCTCCACCTGGCGGAGTTCCGGATCCCGCTGTGGTTGATCCTCTCGTGCCACGCGGCCATCGCTTTGGGCACCATGGCCGGCGGCTGGCGTATCGTCAAGACGATGGGCATGAGGATCACGAAACTGCGCCCGGTGGGCGGTTTCTGCGCCGAGACCGCCGGCGCGCTGACGCTCGTGGGCGCGTCGCTCGGCGGGATCCCGGTGTCCACGACCCACACGATCACCGGCGCGATCGTCGGCGTGGGATCGCTGCAGCGGTTCTCGGCGGTGCGGTGGGGAGTGGCCGGGCGCATCGTCTGGGCGTGGATCTTCACCGGGCCGGCCGCGGCGGCGATCGCCTGGGCGGCCTTCAGACTCCTCGGCGCCCGGTGAGCCTCAACGGAGCCGGGACGCCACGCCCGGACCGTTTCCCGGCGCCGGCCCGCGTCGGGGTATGCTAGGATCGCTCGTCGCGCGCTCCCCGGCGCACCCGGCGAGCGGGTTCGCGGTTCCGGGCGATGGCGGACCGCCGGCCGGCGGTCGCGGTTGGCGATCACAGTTGCGAACGGCAGGCGGTGCGTCTTGGGTCCACCCGATGACCGTGCCCCGATGCGGGCGGCCAACCGTCCACTGGTCGTGGCGGCACTCGTGTTCGCGGCGACGCTCGCCGTGTTCCTGCCGGCGGTGGGCAACGGCTTCGTCGAGTGGGACGACCCGTTCACGGTCCGCGACAATCCCCACCTCCGCTCGCTCGGCGGCGACAACCTGGCCTGGATGTTCGGCACGACCTACTGGGGGCACTACCAGCCGCTCGTCTGGCTCTCGTACGCAATCGATCATGCGTGGTCCGCGAGCCTGCTCGGCTCGGGCGGACAACCCGCCGCCTACCACGCGACGAGCGTGCTCTGGCACGCGGTGGCGGCCGCCCTGGTCGCCTGGCTGGGGCTCCTGCTGCTCGAGACGGCCGCCCCGCCCCGGGTCGCGGCGTTCGCCGCCGGCACGGCCGCCCTCGTCTATGGCCTCCACCCGCTCAGGGTCGAGGCGGTCGCCTGGGCCACTGGTCGCGGAGACGTGCTGGTCTCCGTCTTCCTGACGTTCTCGACGCTGGCCTACGTCCGCTCGCGGCGCTCCGCCCGCCGGGCGACCTCGTGGTTCACGGTTTCGCTCGTCGCCTACGCGCTCGCCTCGCTGGCGAGAGGATCGGCGATCACGTTTCCCGCCGTCCTGGTCGTGCTCGACGTGTTCCCGCTGCGCCGGCTGGGCGGCGCGGCGGGGTGGTCGACCCCGGCGGCGCGGCGGGTCTGGCTGGAGAAGGTCCCGTTCGCGGTGCTCGCGGCGGGGTTCTCGGTCCTGGCCGTCGAGGCGAAGGCCAGCGTCGGGTCCTTGACCCCGCTGGCCTGGCACGGCCCCCTCGATCGCGTCGTCCAGGCCTGCTACGGTCTGGTCTTCTACCTGCGCAAGACATTGCTCCCGCTCGGGCTGTCTCCCATCTACGAGATCAGACTGCCGTTGCAGGCCGTGCAGGCACGTTTCCTCTTCAGCATCGCCGCGGTCGTCCTGCTGGTCGGGCTGGTCTGGATCCAGCGGCGGCGCTGGCCTGCCGTCGCCGCCGTCGCGGCCGCCTACGCCCTGCTCCTCGTCCCGGTGCTCGGTTTCGGCCAGGCCGGCAACCAGCTGGCCGCCGACCGCTACGCGACGCTGGCGGCGATCCCGGTCGCGCTCGGCTGCGGGGCGGGCGTCGCGGTCCTGTTGCGGCGCGCGACGGATGCGCGGCGGCGGGCGATCCACCTCGGCGTGGTCGCGGTGCTCGCCTGCCTGGCGTTCCTCTCGGTCCGGCAGATCGGCGTCTGGCGCGACTCCGACACCCTGTGGACCCACGCGGCCCGGCAGTCCCCGGAGAGCTCCATCGCTCTGAACGGCCGCGGCTGGGTGCTCCTGCAGGCCAAGCGGTACGGTGAAGCCGAGGCGTGCTTCCGGCGCGCGATCGCGCTCCAGCCGACGAACGACAAGGCTCACGAGAATCTGTGGGACCTCCTGCGCGAGCAGGGGCGAGAGGAAGACCTGATCGAGGCGTTGACCTCGGCGACCCGGACGTTTCCGGACCTCGCCCGCGCCCACTACCTGCTCGGCGTCGCCTTGATGGAGGCGGGCCGACCAGCCGCCGCCGCGACCGCCTACGAGGCCGCGCTCCAGCACGATCCCGGCCACGTGCGAGCACGGTCGAATCTGGGCCAGATCCTGCTCGACCAGGGCGACGCGGCCGGCGCGCTCGCGCACCTCGAGCGGGCAGTGGCCGCCGACCCCGCGGACGCGGTCGCGCGCAATCGCCTCGCCGTGGCTCTCGATCGCCAGGGCCGGCGCGCGGACGCGATCCGGGAACTGGAGCAGGTGCTGCGGTTCGACCCGGACAACCGGTCCGCCAGGGACCTGTTGCGGCGGTACCGGACCGAAGGGCACTGAACCACGGGCTGGACTCGGCCGGCGTGCGCGCTGCGCGCCGGCCGCGGAGGTGAGCGTCGTGTGGGATCCGGTTCACGCCGAACTCTGGATCGGCTTCTGGGTCACCGTCGTCGCGCTGCTCGCGCTCGACCTGGCCGTCTTCAATCGGCACGCGCACGCGGTCAGCATCCGCGCCGCCGCCGCCTGGAGCGCCGTCTGGGTCGCCGTGTCGCTGGCCTTCTGCGGCGGGATCTGGCGGCTGCTCGGGCCCGAACCCGCCCTGCAGTTCCTGACCGGCTACCTCGTGGAGAAGTCCCTGTCGGTCGACAACCTCTTCGTCTTCCTCGTCATCTTCTCCTATTTCGGCGTCGCGCCGCGCTACCAGCATCGCGTGCTGTTCTGGGGCGTCATCGGCGCGATCGTCCTGCGGACCGTGATGATCGTGCTCGGCGCCGCGCTGGTCTCGCGCTTCAACTGGTTGCTCTACATCTTCGGCGCGTTCCTCGTGTACACCGGCGTCAAGCTGGCCGCCTCGCGCGGCGAGACCGTCCACCCCGAGCGGAACGTGGCGGTCCGGGTCGCGCGGCGATTGTTCCCGATCACGCGGGAATTCCACGGCGAGAGCTTCTTCGTGCATCTCGACGGCCGGCGCCTCGCCACCCCGATGTTCGTCGTGCTCGTGACGATCGAGGCATCCGACGTGATGTTCGCGCTCGATTCGATCCCGGCTATCTTCGGCATCACGTCCGACCCGTTCATCCTGCTCACCTCGAACATCTTCGCGATCCTCGGCCTGCGGGCGCTCTACTTCCTGCTCGCCGGCGTGATGGACCGATTCCACTACCTGCGCGCCGGCCTGGCGCTGGTCCTGGTGTTCATCGGCGTGAAGATGCTCGTCGCCGACATCGTGCACATCGCCACGCCGGTGTCGCTGGCGATCGTCGCGGGGATCCTGACCCTGTCGGTGTTGCTGTCGCTCGTGCGCCGCCGGTCGGCGCCGCCGACCGACGCGACGTAGCGCCGTCCCGGCGCCCGGCGGCCGAACGCGAGGAGGTCTGGCCATGGCGAAGCGGAGCAGGGACGAGCGACGGCGGCCGCCTCGCGGCGGCGGCGACAACGCGACCGCCGGAGCCGGCGCCTCGGCAGGCCGGGCCGGTCGCGCGCCGGAGCTCAAGCGCAAGACGTACCTCGCGGTATTGCGCAGACTCCACGAGGACCTCGTCGCCTTGCAGGGGTGGGTGACCGCGACAGGCTACCGGGCCGTCGTCGTGTTCGAGGGCCGCGATGCCGCCGGCAAGGGCGGCGTCATCAAGGCCATCACCGAGCGGGTCAGCCCCCGCGTGTTCCGGACCGTCGCCCTGCCGGCGCCATCGGAGCGCGAGAAGACGCAGCTGTACCTGCAGCGGTACGTGACCCACTTCCCGGCGGCCGGCGAGGTGGTCCTCTTCGATCGGAGCTGGTACAACCGGGCCGGGGTCGAGAAGGTCATGGGCTTCTGCAACCAGGACGAATACGAGAGTTTCCTGCAGTTCGCGCCGATCTTCGAGCGCGCCGTGGTCCGGTCGGGGATCCACCTCGTCAAGTACTGGTTCGAGGTCGGCATGGCGGAGCAGCAGCGCCGGTTCGAGGATCGCATCGAGGATCCGCGCAAGCTGTGGAAGCTCAGCGCGATCGACCTCGCCTCGTACCATCGCTGGTACGAGTACTCGCGGGTCCGGGACGCGATGTTCGCCGCGACCGACACCGACGACGCGCCGTGGTACGTCGTGCCGGCGGACGACCAGCGGCGGGCCCGGTTGAACTGCATCGCTCATCTGTTGAGCCTCATCCCGTACGAGAAGGTCGATCGGCAGCCGATCGTGCTGGGCGAGCGGCGATTCGAGGGCCGCTACGACGACGTGGAATCCCTCGCGGGGCGGCGCCACGTGCCCGATCGGTACTGACCAGGGCGATGCGCGGCGGCGGGGCGGGGCGGGCGGGCCCGCCCCGGGGGCGGTCGCCGGCGAGTCCGGGCGCGGCTGGGGCCGACGGCATTTTCCTTGTTACAAGAGAATATTAATCTGGTATAATGCCGCCGTGGTCCAACCGAATCGGAGGACATGCTCCTCGAACGATTCCCGACGCGACTCCGCTAGGCTGGGACATTCGGTTACCCCGATCATCTGGAGGTATCGGTATGTTCCCTCGACTCGCCCCCGGCTTCCTGCTCGCTTGCCTCGCCAGCCTGGCGATGGCCGGCGTCCCCGACCTCAATCTCTCGACCGCCACCATGGACCCGGCCGCCAACGGCGCCTCGGTCTGGAACCTGCCCGGCGGCAGCGGTTCCCGTTTCGACGAGGCATTCGCCCCCGGCGGCGCCACGGTCAACGCGACCATCACGCTGACCTTGATCGACACCAACGGCGACCCGATCGCGAACTACCCCGCCGAGGACATCTGGCTCGAGACCTCGGGCGTCCTGCAGCAGTTCGGCTCGCTCGTGTTCTGCACCGACGGCACCGTCGCCGACGCGGACACCGACGAGAACGGCCAGACGCTCTGGCTCCAGGCGCTCAAGGCCGGCGGCTACACGATCGGTGAGACGGTCATCATCATCATCGCCGGCTCTCCGCTGGCGGGCGGCGGCCTGCTCCTGGTCTTCAACAGCGCCGACATCAACGGCGACCTGGTCGTCAACCTGTCCGACATCGTCGCGTTCACTCAGCTGCTGGGCGGCGACTTCAGTCAGAATCCGGAGTTCGCCGGCGACTTCAACAACGACGGCACCATCAATCTGTCGGACATCGTGCGCATGGTCCAGGGCATCGGCACCAACTGCAGTTGATCAGCGAATCCGTCCACCGGTCTCGCTGGCTCGCGGCGAGGCCGGGGACGGGTCCGCCGCCCGGAGTCATTCCAGCCCGTCGAACTTCGGGGCGCCTGCCGCCTTCAGGATGCGATTGGCCAGCAGGTGGAAGATCTGCAGCTCCCAGTTGACCAGGCCGGCGCGGTTGTGGAGCTGGCGCAGGTAGTTCAGGAACTTGCGTCGTTCGAACTCGGAGAAGTCGATGGCCGCCATGGCGCGCGCGAGGTGGGCGTAGACGAGTTCCAGTTCGTGCTGGGTCGGCAGCTTCGTGGCGCGATGGGGATGATGAACCGCCATCTCCGGCCGCGGGGGAGGCGCGCCGGCGCCGGCGCCAGTACCGACCCAGTCCTCTCTGCCTTGAACGGCGAGCCAGGCCTTGCGCACTTCCCACGCGTACAGCATCACCGCATGGGCGAGGTTCAACGAGTGCTGCGCCTCGTCCGTGGGGACCATCGAGAGGTAACGGCAGATGTCGATCTCGTCGTTGGTCAGGCCGGTACGCTCGGTGCCGAAGAGAATGGCGACCCTGCCCTCGCGGGCGTGCTCGACGACGCGCCGCGCCAGGTGATGCGGCGGCATCAGCGCGCTCTTGCGGAGCTGGCGCCGGCGGGCGGTGGTGCCACAGACCACGAGGCAGTCGGAAACCGCCGCCGCCATCGTGTCGCAAACGAGCGCGGCGTCGAGGACGTCCTCGGCGCCGTGGGCGAGGGCGCGGGCGGTGCGGCCCTTCGGATTGAGCGGTTCGACCAGCCGCAGGTTGGTCAGCCCCATCGTCTTCATGGCGCGGCAGGTGGCGCCGACGTTCGACGGCTCGGTGGTGCGGCTCAGCACGATCACGATGTTCGCCGGATCCGGGGGCGCGCCGGCGCCGACCAGGCCGGTGTCCGGATTCGCCTCGACCACGCTCGGATCTGCCGGCCTGTCGTCCATGATCCTCAGCCCGTCCGGCGGATCAGTCCCGCCAGAAGATATGGAATCCGTAGACGGATTCGACCACCGGCGAGACATCGCCGGGAACGAGCGCGAAGACGGCTTCCTCGGCCGCCGGCTCGAGGAGCCCCGGCTCGATCCAGCCCAGATCGCCGCAGACGCGTCGGTTCTGCGGATCGTCCGAGAACTGGGCGGCCAGCACGCAGGGGTCGGCGCCCTCCTGGTCGATCTTCGCGCGCAGGGCCTGCGCGATGCGGGCCGCCTCGTCCCGGTCCCGCTTGACGTTCGGCGCAGCCTGCGCGGCTTTGCGGTACGAGATCAGGAGGTGATGGATCCGGACCTTGCGGACTTGTTCCCGGCGCACGACATGCCAGCCGTAGGGAGTCGCCACCGGGCCGCCGACCTGACCGATGGCGAGGGAGCCGACCAGGGATTCGAAGGCCGGGTCCATCTGGCCGCGCCGGAAGACGCCCAGGTAGCCGCCGTTGCGGTCGGCCGTGGCGTCGTCGGAATACTGGCGGGCCATCTCGCCGAACTCGCCGCGACCGGATCTCAGCAGCACGGCGATGCGCCGAGCGCGCTGCTCGGCCTCGTCGCGCGTGCGCTGGAGGCCGCGCGGACAGTCGCGGGCGCCCGTCCAGGCGACGAGGATGTGGCTCGCCGCGATCTCGCTGGTGTCCGGGGCGGCCGGAGCGGCGCGCCGGCCAGGGGCGGCCGCGTCCGGATCGCCGGGTTCGTCGCCTTGGCCGCAACTGGCGAGCAGGTTGATCGCCGCGGCCAGGACGAGACCGGTCGCGACGGGCAACTGGCGGATGGGTACGCGCGGTGGAGTCATCGCCTCGCGGGCCGTCAGGGGTACCGAGTGGCAGGCGCTGCCCGCGCCTTCAGGTGCAGCTTTGAATCGCCAGCGTATCGACAAGTTCCGCTCGATTGCCAGCGTATTCGCAAAATCGCCGCAGGTAGGTGCTCGCCGCCCGCCCGCCGCCTCCGGCCGTCCGCGTCACGACCGGGAACGATCAGGGCCGCCTCCGCGACGCGAAGGCGGCCCTTGACTCAAGGTCACTCCAGATCAGCGGTACAGCGACTTGACGTCGCTCCAGGATCTGCTCTCGACCGACGCCGCCTTGTCGCCATAGTCGGTGTCGTCGCCCGGGCAGCCCTGCTCGTTGTACGCCACGAGCTCGTCCTTCAGGGCGAGCGCCTCGTCCTTGTCGGCGCCGCTGGGTCTGCTGCCCACCGGGTGTTCGACGAGGAACGCGTCGGCATCGTCGATCACGTCCTGGATGCCTGCGTCGCCGCCGGCGATCACGTTGAGCTTGGCGGCGATCAGGTGCTTGGCGAGGATCACGGTCGCATCGCCGCCCACCGGCGCCCAGAGGATCGCCATGAGCTCGTCGCGGGTCATGGCAACGCCGCCGATGGTCAGGCCCTCGACCGGCCAGTCGTGGTTCTTCCAGTAGCCCGGCGTCCGGTAGCAGCCCTCATCCGGCGGCGGCGGGCAATCGCAGACCAGCTCGGGCGTGGTGAACGTCATCGTCTCCTCGAAGCCGGGGTACGTCATCGTGGCGCTGCCGTTGACGACGTAGGTACCGCACAGGTCCTCGCCCCAGGTCCCCGACGCCACGAACGGCACTTCCTGCCAGGGCGCATCGGTCGTCACGGGGAAAGACGCCGTGGCGTTGAGGACGACGACCTGGTCCTGGACGAGATCCACGTTGTAGGTGATCGTCACTTCCGACACGGCCGAGCCGAACCGGACGACGCCGTTGAGGCTCCAGCCGTCACAATCGGCGGAACCTTCGAGGGCGATCAGGTGAGTCGCCTGCGCCGCGCCGGCGAGCGCGAGCGAGAGGGCGAGAAACACGGTTGTCGTTTTCATGGTGTCTTGGTTCCTCCACGGGTTTGGTCGGTCCGATACGCGAATCGATGGGAAACATGTTACCAGATGTTATAGAAATTGACTAATAAAAATTTCAATGATAATTCTCATCGTTCAGTTGGTAGTGGTAATTATTTGAATATCAATAAGTTATGAGATCAGCGGCAGTCTGGGAATCAACCTCGATAAGGTCGCGGGCGCCGCTGGTACGGCGCCCGCGAGTAACGACTGTTCAGGTCCGAGCGATCATTCGACCTCGAGCAGCGTCAGCCAGGCGTCGCGGTTCATCTCGGGGAACAGACCTCCGAACGTGTAGTCCGGGAAATAGGGGAAGCCTTCCTCGATCGGATCGCCGTCTTCGCCGTCCAGGAACCTGAACGGGCTCGCGATGTCCCATTCCTCGCCGACGTACTTGTAGTAGCTGATGTTCGGGATGGAAACCTGCTCGCCCGCCACGGTCAGGTCGAAGGGCCAGGCGGGGTTCCAGGGGATGAAGTCGGTGTCGATGGGCCCGACGAACGTCGCCCACTGCTCGAACGCCAGGAATTCGTGATACGGGAGCTTCGTCTTCCAGTCGTCGACCGGCTCCAGGAAGAGGGCCGAGATGTCCACGACGAGGTCGAACGTCACCTCCGGCTCGAGCTCCACCGGGATGGTGTACGGACCGTCCATGACCTCCTCGACCCAGTCGATGACGTCGGGGATCGTCTCCCAGGTGCCGATCCACTCGGGCAGGCCCTCGCCGAGGTCCGCGATCGCGGAGTCCAGCTCCGCCATCGCCAGCTGACTGATGATGTCGTCAGCCTGGTCGTCCTCTTCGTCGTTGATGAACTCGTAGGCGGCCTCCAGCTTGCCGAGGAGCTCGCCCATCTCGCCGTACCCGTCCTCGAGAGCGCTGGCGCCGGACCAGGGGTCGGTCCACAGCGTGAGGAAATCGCTGTCCTCTTGGAGCAGGCCCGCCACCTCGCCGATGAAGGCCTCGGCCCTTCGCGCGGACACTTCCTGGTCGTCGTGGATGATCAGATAGTTCCCGTTCTCGTCCCCGGGGACGACTTCGTAGTCGGTGTAGCCGTAATAGGTGAGCTGGTCGGTGATCCAGGAGTAGTCGCCCTCGGGGGCGACCTCGACGTCGTAGGCCGTCGCCACCAGCAGACCCGAGCGGAGGGCGCGGACGCAGGCGTCCAGCACGTAGACCTCGCCGACGTCGAACTCGCTGGTGTCCGGTTCCGCCGCCTCGTCGATGATCAGGATCCGCCAATCCGGATGGTCTTCGACCACGCCCAGGTGATTGGCGATGCTCGCGGTGGCCGGCAGCAGACGGTCGTGGACGATGGTCTGCAGCTGGCGGATCAGGGGACCGTCGGCCTTGTCGGCGCTCCGGGGCGCCAGCGACAGCTCGGCAGGCGGCAGCGCGAGCGGCGCCCGGCTCATGATCGCGAAGCTGCGGCCGAGCAGTCCGCCCTGGAAGAGCTGGAATTGCCGCAGCGGCGAGAGCTGCAGGGCGAAGCCGCTGCCGAGGTCGCCGAACTCGTCCTCGACCGCGTCCAGCCACGCCGCCAGTTCCTCGTCCTGAGCCATCAGGATGAACTCGCAGACGGCCATCAGGAAATGCGCTGTCACGCAGTCGGGATCGAGGTCGAGCGCATCGTCGGCCCCGTCGGTGAACGGATCCATGTCCATGTCCATGAGCGCGTCGGGATCCAGGCCGCCCGACATCGCCTCCTCCATCGCGTCGACGAGGTCGCCGAGCGCCGCCGTCGCCGTGGCTTCGGCCTGCGCTTGCTCCTCGGGCGTGGGTGGCTGGGTCACATCCTCGTCGTCGTCGCTGCATCCCACCAGAGCGACGCCGATGACGAGCAGGCTCACGAAAAGGAAACGACGCATTGCGGTGCCTCCGGGACGGGGTTGGCCTGCCGCGCCGACGGGGTCGCGATCGCCGCGCGGTCAGGAGAGTCGGCCGGGGTATTCTAGCGATTCGCGTGCCAAATGAACAAGCGTTTCCACGTGGGAGCTCTGGGGGAACATGGCGACCGGACGCACCCGGCGCACTTGGTAGCCGCCGGCGACGAGCGCGGCGCAGTCGCGGGCCAGCGTGGCGGGGTCGCAGCTCAGGTACATCACCGATCGCGGTCTGATCTCGGCGAGCGCCGCGAGCACCGGCTTGCCGAGACCGGCGCGCGGGGGGTCTACGACCACACACGCGCGCTCCCAGGCGAGGGAGGCGCGGACGTCCGGATCCGCGAGGACGGCCTGGACCGCTCCCTCGCGGATCACCGCCTTGTCGCGAGCCGCAGGTTCGCGGCGGACGTTCTCGCGGGCGTCGAGGGCCGCCGAGGGGTCGGAGTCCACGCAGAGGATCCGATCGAAACGGTCGGCCAGCCCGAGGGTGAACAGGCCGACGCCGCCGTAGAGGTCTGCGAGATCCCCGCCGGCCGGGTGGTCGGCCTCGAGCCAGCTGCGGACCGTGCGGAGCGCGGCCTCGGCGGCGGCGAGGTTGCCCTGGAAGAAGCTCTGATGCGAGACGCGGAACTTGTGTCCCGCCACGTGGAGGATCAGGTACATGCGACCCCACTGGGGCCGGTTGTTCAGCAAGACGCCCTGGAGGCCGGCCACCGGTTCACCGCCGTCCGGAGTCTCGGCCAGCAGCCGCTTGAGCGCGCGCTGCCTGGCGACGGGGCCGTAGAGCGACACGAGCCAACCTCCCCGGCCGTCCAGGCGCACCACGATCTGGTCGACCGGGGGCAAAAACCGCAGCCAGGGCAGGACCGTCTCGGTGAACGGAGGCGCCATGATGGGGCATACGTCGAGCGGTACGACCTCGCGAGTGCCGCTCCGTTTCAGGCCATAGGGCCCGGTCGGGTGGGCCGTCAGCCGCAGGCGGTTGCGATATCCGAAGGCAGGTCCGGCGTCGGCCTCGTCGAGGCAACCGGAGACGTCGAGGTTTCCCAGCCGCCCCAAGCAGTCCAGCAGGATGTCGCGCCGGGCCGCGGCCTGGGTCTGCTCGTCGAGGTGCTGCAGATCGCAGCCGCCGCACCGTTCGTAGTGGGGACATGGCGCCGGGTGACGCCCCGGGCCCGCCGCGAGGACCTCCAGCAGGTCCGCTTCCCGGTATCCCTTGTGGGAACGGGACGGTCGGACGCGGACGCGGTCGCCGGGCGCGGTGCGAGGCACGAAGATCGCCTGGCCCTCGTGCCGCCCGAGGCCTCTGCCGCCGGTGACGAGCTTGTCGATCACCAGTTCGATCGTGGTTTCGGCCGGCTTGTCCATCGCGCTACTCTAGCATTCGACTTGCATCGAGGCCAGCGTCTAGCGCAAGATCGCGATCGCCCCGAGCCCGGAGGAGATCTTGCCGTCGCGCCTCTTCATCCGCGTCGTCGTGGCCGCCGCCTGCCTGCCCGTTCTGGTCGGTTGCGCTCCGAAACGCGTCCTGCGCCAGCCCCCGCCATGGTCGTTGGCCCCGGCGGGCGACGGCGTGGCGTCGCACGCCGCGCCGCAGCCCCGCGGCTCCGGCGGCCTGATCGGTTCGCCGGACTCTCGCCCGCGCGACGGCGGTCCGCCAGCGTCCGTCCCGACCGCGCCGCCGACCAGGATCGGGCTGCAGCTCGGAGTCCAGGCCGCGAGCCTGGCGCGCGAGCAGGTCGGCCAGCCGTATCGATGGGGAGGCGGGGATCCCAGGGGGGGGTTCGACTGCAGCGGCCTCGTGCGGTGGACCTATGGGTGTGTCGGCCTGGAGCTGCCCCGGCGGGCCGACGAACAGAAGCTGGTCGGCAAGGCCATCGGGTCCGATCAGCTCCGGCCCGGCGACCTGGTGTTCTTCGAACCCTATGGCAGCGGAGCCTCGCACGTCGGGGTCTACCTGGGTGCGGGTCGATTCGTGCACGCGCCGCGCTCCGGAGAGCCGGTCCGAGAGGACTCGCTCGACGACCCCTGGTGGCGAGTCCGGTGGTCAGGATCGCGCCGGGTGATCGGCGATTGATCTGCGCACTCGCAAGGATCCTCGTCCCCGCGATCGGCACCCCCTGGCCGCGATCGCGCCTGCCCTGATCGGCCAGATCCTCGGTCATTCAGCCCGGGATTCCCGAAATCGGAATTCGTTTCGAGCGGGCGATTCAGGCACGTTGCTTGCGATTTTGCCATGGCCGGCCGCGCGCGGCGGTGGAGGCAAGCCATGCGGCTGCAGGCCTCCAGCGACTGCGAGTCGCCGCGGGACCACCGTTCGGACGACCCAGAGGTGGCACATGACGATCATGGATGTCCAGGTCCACGTGGAAGAAATTGCCCAGGGCATGGTGCTGCTCGATCCGAAGGACGCGGCGGGCGTCGCCGAGATCGGTCGCCAGCTCGACGAACTCGCGGCGGGACTGCGCGAGGCGGGCCGGGTCGCCGAAGCGGTCACGGCCGGCAACGCGGCATCGCTCGTCGCGGACGCCGCCGGCCGGGGCGCCGTCGGGTCGGCGGTGATCGCGTCGGTGAGCCAGTCGATCGAGGCGCTCCAGGAGTCTCTCGCGCATCCGCCCAGAGCGGTCGAACCGCCGGCGCCGGCCGCGCCCCCCGGGAACGCGGCCACCTCCGACAACGGCCTGGTCCTCTCGCCCCTGGTCGACGAAGCCATCGTGACGGAGTTCCTCGGCCGCCAGTCCGACGCCAGCGGTGACATCGAGAAGTTGATTCTCCTGTGCGAACAGCACGCCGACGGCGAGGCGATGGAAGAGCTCAAGCGGTGGTTCCACACGCTCAAGGGCGAGGCCGGCCTGCTCGGATTGACCGCCGTGGCGGACGTCTGCCACGCCACCGAGGACATGATCCTGGCCGAATCGCCGGACGCGTGCGCCGACCGGCTGCTGGCCGTCATGGACTGGCTGCAGGCCTGCTTCCGGTACCTGGCCCGCCAGGGGCCGGAGCCGACCGCCGCGGCGGAGCTGCGGGACCGGCTCCGCGGTCCCGTCGCGAACGACGAGGTCACCGGTCCGCTCGTCGAATTGCCCGCGGTCGAACTGCCCGACTACACCGG
This sequence comes from Candidatus Krumholzibacteriota bacterium, assembly GCA_022711765.1. Classification (GTDB taxonomy): domain Bacteria; phylum Krumholzibacteriota; class Krumholzibacteriia; order LZORAL124-64-63; family LZORAL124-64-63; genus Glo-17. The sequence continues at coordinate 1,664,615 of JAKLEB010000001.1, read as the reverse complement.
CAAGAACCTGCGCGAGGGCGACGTCGGGCTTCTCCAGGACTTCATCTCCGAGGCGGGCGACCACCTCGATGCCTCCGAGGCGCACCTGCTGGCGATCGAAGCCGATCCGCGCGCGATGGAAGCTCTCAACGCGGTGTTTCGCGCCTTCCACACGATCAAGGGCCTCGCCGGCTTCGCCGAGCTGGACCACATCCAGGAGCTCGCGCACAAGGCCGAGAACCTGCTCGACATGGCCCGCAAGGGCGAGCTCGACCTGCGCGGCAGCGCCATGGACCTCGTCTTCGAGTCGGTCGACATGATGAAGCGGCTGGTCGAAGGCGTGGTCGAGGCTCTGGCCGCGACCGGATATCAGCGCGAGGCGCCGGGGCTTGCCGATCTCATCGCCCGGCTGATCGCGGCGACGTGCGGCGCGCCGTTCAGCGCGCCCCGGCGCGAGTCCGCCGCGAAGCCAGAGCTGGTACCGGCCCCTCAACCCGCTGCGGCGCCGGCTAGCGCGTCCCGCGCCGGCAAGAGCGGCTTCGTGCCGCTGGCGAACCTGCGGAAGAGAATGGCCCGCGCCGATCGGGCCGAGGACGCTGACGCCGGCGCCGATCGACCGGCCGCCCGCATCGCCGCCGCCGGCTCGGTCAAGGTCAAGGAAGCCGTGCGGGTCGATGCGGAGCGCCTCGACCGCCTCATCGAAACCATCGGCGAGATGGTCATCGCCGAATCGATGGTCAGCCAGAGCCCCGAGGTCCGCCGCAGCATGTCGGTGAAGCTGTCGAAGGACCTCGACCACCTCGACAAGATCTCCCGCGAGCTGCAGGAGATCGGCATGTCGCTGCGGATGGTGCCGGTGCGGCCGGTGTTCCAGAAGATGGCCCGCCTCGTGCGCGACCTCGCGAAGAAGACCGGCCGCCAGGTCGAGTTCGTGATGGCCGGCGAGGACACCGAGCTCGACAAGAACGTGGTCGACCGGATCAGCGATCCCCTCGTGCACATGGTCCGCAATGCCGTCGATCACGGACTCGAGCCGACAGCCGCCGAGCGCCGCGCCGCCGGCAAGCCTGAGGTCGGCCGCATCGAGCTGCGCGCGTTCCACAAGGGCGGCAACATCTGCATCGAGATCGAGGACGACGGCCGCGGCCTGCCCAAGGAGAAGATCCTCAGGAAGGCGATCGAGCGCGGGCTAGCCCGCGAGGGAGATCTGCTCACCGACCGCGAGATCCACGCCTTGATCTTCGAGCCCGGCTTCTCGACGGCCGAACAGGTCACCGACATCTCCGGTCGCGGCGTCGGCATGGACGTGGTGCGGCGCAATATCGAGGAACTGCGCGGAACCTGCGAGATCCAGTCCGAGCCCGGCCAGGGCTCCATCTTCAGCATCAAGCTGCCCCTGACCCTGGCGATCATCGAGGGCATGGTCGTCAGCTGCGGCGCCGAGCACTACATCGTGCCGACCCTCTCGGTGGTGCGCCTCGTCAGGCCGACCGCCGCCGACGTCGCGCTGGTCTTCGACCGCGGGGAGATGCTCGCGTTCGAAGACGAGCACCTGCCGCTCTTCCGTCTCGGCCAGCTCTTCAACGTCAAGACGGCGAAGCAGGACCCGGTCGACGCCGTGGTGGTCGTCGTGGAGGACGAAGGGCGCAAGATCGGGCTCCTGGCCGACGACCTGCTCGGCCAGCAATCGATCGTGATCAAGAACCTCGGCGAGTCGATGCAGGACATCGAGGGAGTCGCCGGCGGTGCGATCATGTCCAACGGCAACGTGGCCCTGATCCTCGACGTGGCCGGCCTGATCCGGGTCGCCCACTCGACCATGACCGCGATTCCCGCGCTGGCGAACGCGCCCGCGCCGGCTGCCGGCGTCTAGCGCCGGCGTTTCTGGGGGCTCGCCCGCCGCGGGGGCCCGCAAACTCGGAGGTTGTCGGAATGTCCAGCGATGTCCAGAGCGCGACCCTGGCCAAGCCAGGCAAGTACCTCTCATTCGTCCTGGGCCGCGAGGAGTACGGCCTCGAGATCCTCAAGGTGCAGGAGATCATCGGCATCATGGAGGTGACGCGCGTGCCGCGTACGCCGCCGTACGTGCGAGGCGTGATCAACCTGCGCGGCCGCGTCATTCCCGTCGTCGACCTGCGCAGCAAATTCCGGATGCCGATCCTCGCCGACACCGAGAAGACCTGCGTCATCGTGGTCCAGGTCGGCCAGCAGGACCTCAGCGTGACCATGGGCGTGATCGTCGACGAGGTGTCCGAGGTTCTCAGTTTCACCCAGGATCAGATCGAACCGGCGCCGTACTTCGGCGGCGGCATGGACGAAGCCGAGTACGTCATCGGCATGGGCAAGCTGGGCAAGAAGGTCGTGATCCTGCTCGATGCCGATCGTGTCCTCAAGGGCGAGGAGCTCGCAGCCGTCGCCCAGGCCGCCCACTAGCCGTCGCTGAAGTCGCCCAGCAGCCGGCGCCACGCCGCGGCCGGGCCGCGGAAGTTCGATCGGAGTGCATCGTGTCGAATGTGCTGCTCGAGAGACGGCAGGCGAACCCGGGGATCCAGTCGGTCACCGTCGACATCTCGGACATGGGGCTATCGAGCGATCGCAATCAAGTTCTGGTGACCTACTCCCTCGGATCCTGCGTCGGCCTGGCTCTCTATGACCCCGTCGCGCGTCTCGGCGGCCTGATCCACTGCATGCTGCCGCTGTCGAAGATCGATCCCCAGAAGGCCAGGTCCAGGCCGTGTATGTTCGTCGACAGCGGTGTCAGTCGCCTCTTGACGGACCTCTTCCAGCGCGGCGCTCAACGCCAGAACCTGATCGCGAAACTGGCCGGCGCGGGATCACCGCTCGGCAAGGAGGAGACCTTCCGCATCGGCGAGCGCAACTACACGATCCTGCGCAAGCTGCTGTGGAAGAACAGCATTCTCATCAGTGCCGAGGACATCGGCGGCCCCAAGGCGCGTACGATGTACCTCTACATGGCAGACGGTCTGGTGACCGTCAAGAGCGAGGGCCAGGAGGTGCCATTATGAGCCGTCGCGACGAGATCCTCTCCCAGGTGACCACGGTGCCGTCCTTGCCCGCTGTCGTCTGCCACCTGCAGGAATTCCTCAACGACCCCGAGGTCAATTTCGACAAGCTGTCGCGCGTGATCGAGTGCGATCCGGGCCTGACCGCCAACGTGCTGCAGCTCGCCAACTCCGCCTATTTCGGCTGGCAAGGCAACATCGGCACGGTCCGCGACGCGATCGCCCGTCTCGGCACCAAGCGCATCTTCCAGATGGTCCTCTGCATGTCGGTGGCGCCGATGGTCCGCAAACCGATTCGCGGCTACGACCTGGAGGCGGACGGTCTGTGGCGGCACAGCATCGCGGTGGCCATTTGCGCCGAGAAGATCGGCGCCAGGAAGCGCCTGGCCAACCAGCCTCACGCGTTCACGGTCGGTCTGCTCCACGACCTGGGCAAGGTGCTGCTCGGCACCTTCATCGACGTGGACGATCAGCCCATCAAAGAGCTCGTGGCCATGGACAACCTCACCTTCAACGAGGCGGAGAAGATGGTGCTCGGCGTCGACCACGCCGAGGTCGGCGCCCACCTCCTCGAGAAGTGGCGCTTGCCCGCGGAGGTGGTCGCGGCGACGCGCGCGCATCACGACACCCGGCATGGTGATCCGCGTTACCAGGACCTGATCGACCTGATCCACGTGTCGGACATGATCTGTCTCGACTGCGGCTGGGGGCTGGGTTCCGATGGCTTGCAGTACCGTCTCGACGAGGAGGCGGCGTCGCGCCTGAATCTGCGTTCGGGAGACGCTGACGAGGCCGCGGCTCAAGTCATGATCGGCCTGGAAGAGCTGCTCCAGGTCTTCTCTCCGCTCACGAAGGGGGCCCACGATGGCGTTCAACATCCTGCTCGTTGACGACTCGCAGACCGTCAGGGCGGTGATCACGAAGGCCCTGAAGCTGGCGGGGGTGGAGATCGGCCAGCTCTACGAGGCCAGCAACGGGGTCGAGGCTCTGCAGGTCCTGGACAAGGAATGGATCGACCTCATGTTCGCCGACATCAGCATGCCGGTGATGGACGGCGAACAGCTGGTCGCCCAGCTCGCCGCCTCGGGGGCGATCAAGTCGCTGCCCGTGGTCATCGTGTCCTCGGCCGGCGGCGAGCCGCGCATCAGACGCCTCAAAGAGCTCGGCGTTCGCGACTATATCCTGAAGCCCTTCGTCCCCGAGCAGATCCGCAAGGTGGTCGAGAATGTGATGGGAGTGCCGAGCCATGACTGAAAACGTACGGCCGACGATGGAGGTGACCGTGCTCGCCGTGGTCGAGAAGCTGACCTTCATGTTCGGCGAGCACGTCGTGGCCGACGAGATCACCGTGAACGCCGAGCCGTGGGTCTCGGCGCGCATGGAATTCTCGGGCGACGTCCACGGCAGCCTGGAAGTCGCCGTACCCCAGTCGCTGCAACCGGAGATCGCCGCCAACATCCTCGGCCTGGAAACCGACGGCGAGCCCTCGCCGGAGGTCCTCGACGACGCCCTGCGCGAGTTGCTCAACGTCGTCTGCGGGCACGTGATCGTGGCGCTGGCGGGCAACCGTACGGATTTCGATCTCACCCCGCCGCGCAACGCGGCGCTCGCGCTGGACCAGGTCACGCAGATGCTCGGCGATCCCGATACCACCTGCTACCTGATGGACGACGAACCGCTGCTGCTCAACCTCAAGTTCGCACAGAGGTGGCCATGATTCGCGTCCTGATCGTCGACGACTCGCGCCTCGTCCGGAAACTCTTCCGGGACGGGCTCGGCAGCGATCCCGAGATCGAGGTCGTCGGCGAGGCGCCCGATCCCTATCGCGCCCGCGACCTGATCCTCCGGTACAAGCCGGACGTCATGACGCTCGACATCGAGATGCCGCGGATGGACGGCCTGACCTTCCTCGGCAAGCTGATGAAGCACTACCCGATGCCGGTCGTGATCTGCTCGTCCGGGGCCCACGACGGCAGCGAGAAGGCGATGGCGGCGCTCAGTCTGGGCGCCGTCGAGGTGATGAGCAAGAGCCAGGAGGCTGGACCGGCGATGGTGAACGAGCTCATCCGCAAGGTGAAGGCCGCGGCGGCGTCCCGCCTCGAACAGCGGCCGCCGGTCGTCGCCGGCGCGCCGACACCGTCGCGATGTCTCGTCGCGCCGAGGGGTGTTCCGACCCGCGGCGTCATCGCCGTCGGCGCGAGCACCGGCGGGCCCGCGGCGTTGTCGCGCCTGCTGGCGCCCCTGCCGGCCGAGACGCCCGGCATCGTCATCGTCCAGCACATGCCGCCGCTGTTCACCGCCTCGCTGGCCGCTCGGCTGGACCGGCTGGGCGCGCTGCGCGTGCGCGAGGCGCGCGACGGCGACGCTGTCGTACCCGGCCTGGCCCTGGTCGCCCCCGGCGATCGCCACCTGCTCCTCATGGGGCGGCCTGGGCGGTATCGGGTCGAGCTGCGCGACGGCCCCCGCGTCGGTCCCCACAAGCCCGCGGTCGAGGTCCTCTTCCGTTCGGTCGCCAAGGCCGCCGGCGCCGACGCCGTCGGCGTGATCATGACCGGGATGGGCGGCGACGGAGCGCGCGGCCTGCTCGCGATGCACCAGGCCGGCGCCTGGACGATCGCGCAGGACGAACCAAGCTGTGTCGTCTACGGGATGCCTCGCGAGGCGGTCCTGCAGGGCGGCGTCGACGAGGAAGTCGCCCTGGACGACATTCCCGCCTGCTTGCTGCGCGCCGTGGCGAAGCGGCCCAGCGTGAACGCATTCTGACCGCCGGCCGCGCGCGCCCGGTCCCGGCTCCGCCGCTCAGCGGCCCAGCAGCGTCAACGTGGCCGGTCCGAACGCGGTCTGACCGCGCAGGTCGATCCGCTTGCCGGGCTTGTAGAGCCAACCCCGGGGCCCGTCCGGCGCCGGCGGCTCGTAGCACTGGGGATCCGTCGGCGTCACGTGCGGATTCTGCGTGATCCGGTTGAGCTGTCCACGCAGGTTGTTGAAGATCTCGCCGAGACCATCGAGCACCGCTTCGGAGACCTCGCCCGACTTGTGCAAATCGCGCAGGGCTCCCTCGGGCATCATGATCAGGCCGCCGCCGAAATAGAGCGATGCGGCGAGGTCGGTGAGGATGGCGCCCTCCACGGTCCCGTCGGCTGTCGTGAGCCAGGAGACGTAGGTGCCGCGGGCGGGCATGGTCAGATCGACTCCCTGCGCCGGCGCCATGGGCGGGCGATCACCGATGAACATCGCGAGGAGATCGAGGACGGCCTTGGGTTCGGGAAGTGTCAAGGTCACGATCAACCTTCCTGCCAGATGAGGATCACGTGCACGACGATCCCGTCGGGACCGTTCAGGCTCTGGGACAGGCCGCGCAGGCCGGACGCGAAGAAATCGATGCAACCGCGGCCTTCCATGAAGAGGGGCAGTCCGATCTGCACGCGCTCGCCGGCCGCGAGCCGGCTCGCCTTGAACACGCCTGCCGCCACGTTGGCGATCTCGCCGATGCCGTCGGCGAGGTCCTCCATGGCGGGATCCTCCCCGCTGTCCATCGCGAAGAGGATCCGGGTCAGCTTGTTCGAACTCGCCTTGTCGCACATGACGGCCAGATTCCACCCGCCGCCGACCTCCGTGGTCAAGGCGATGCTACTGCCGTAGGCGACGTTGGCCTCGCGCGGGTCGCCCGGATTGGCCTCGATCTCGAGGTTGAGTCCCATCTGGACGTCGCAGGTTTCGATCACGGCCTTGGTGGCCTCCTGCAGGACGTTCATGGGCAGATGGGCCGTCGCGTCGGCGACGGCGGAGTTCTGGGTTGCCATGGACAGTATGCCTCCCGGTTTGACACCGCTCTGCCAGACCATAACGATTTGCAGGGAGTGACCCTCCGGATCGATCAAGCGCTGCGCGAGCGCATTGACTCCCTTGGAAAAGAATCTCAGCCAACTGCTGCCCCGCATGAAGAGCGGCAGACCGAGTTGATAGTGTTCGCCATGCCCGCGGCGACGGGCTTTCCACGTACCGGCCGCCACGTTGGGGATCTCGTTCAGCGCGTCCGCGAGGTGCGCGAGCGCCGGGGCCGCGCCGGCCTCGAGATCGAGGAAACGACAGGTGAGCCAGGCCGCGGTCGTCTCGGGGCAGACCACGGCGTAGATGAAATTCGTGTCCTGGCCCGTCAGCGCGACGGCACTGCCGTAGCAGACCGCAGCGCAGTCGGGCGCGCCGGGTAGACCCACGGGAGCGAAGCTCAGGCCGAGCTGGCGGCGGAACGCCTCGCACGCGGCCGTGACGGCGTCGCGCATCGCATCGAGCTTGCACAGCAGATCCTGCTGGTGCTCCGGAGTGAGGCTGGAGGCATGGCCGCTCACGCGATGAACGCTCCCAGGACCTGCGCCATGTCCTCGGCCGTGAAGGGTTTCGCGAGCAGGAAGAGGGCTCCGGCCTCCGTGGCGGCGTCGACCATCTCGGCGGTGCTCTCGGACGTCACGAATCCGAACGGGATCTCGATGCTCTCGGCGTTCAGCGCCTGCAGGAACTCGATCCCGGTCATCTCCGGCATGTGCCAGTCGGAGAGGATCAGGTCCGGCTGCTGGGACTTGGTCACCTCGAGGGCTTCCTTGCCGTTCTCGGCCTCCAGGATCTCGTGTCCCTCATAACCCGCCTGGCGGATCGTGCGCGAGACGATGCGGCGCATGGCGCGGCTGTCGTCCACGACGAGGATCTTCATCGTCCTGTCCTCCCTGTCCATAGCGGTCGGTGGGGCGGCCAGCGCCAACGGGACGCGCGGGCTCTCGCCACGAGCTCTATCGACTCCGGACGGCGGGGATTGAGCGAATTCGGCGCCGCTGGCGCCGGGCGCGGCCGCTCGGCACGCTTCAGGCCCCGGGGGCGACTGGTCCGGCGCGGTCGATCTCCTTGAGGATTCCCCCGGGACCGACCACGAGGCGAGCGGCGGCGGCCAGCGAGTCCCTGACGGCGCCGGGCAGGTCCATGGCGGCGGAGAGTTCGCACAGGACGTCGGGCCGGGCATTGAGGACCGGCCTCGGCGAGCGGATCGAGCAGCAGTCGCGGTACGGTCGGATCGAGACCGGGAAGGCGCCGATCTGCTTGGAGATGACCGTGGTCTGCTCCTTGTCCATCCCGATCAGCGGGCGAAAGATCGGCAGGCCGACGTCCGGGGCGATGGCCGCCAGGTTGTGCAGGGTCTGGCTCGCGACCTGGCCGAGGCTGTCGCCCGTGACCAGGGCCAGGCAGTTCTCGCGATGCGCGATCGTGGCGGCGGCCTTGACCATGAACCGCCGGAACATCAGCATGTCGTAGGCGTCGCTGACGTGGTCCAGCGCGCGGGCCTCGTACGGCACGACGGGGACGAGCCAGAGCGTGAGCGGCACCGGCGACCAGCCGGCCAGGACCCGGGCGAGGTCGACGATCTTGCCCGCGTCGGCTTCGCGGTACGTGCGCCCGGAGTAGAAGTGGATCAGGGTCGGCCGGCAGCCGCGTCTCATGAGCAGCCACGCCGCGACCGGCGAGTCGATGCCGCCCGAGAGCAGGCAGCAGACTCGGCCGCCGGTGCCCGAGGGCAGTCCGCTGGCGCCGGCTCGCTTGGCCGTGAACACCAGCAGACGCTCGCGCAGGACCAGCACGTTCACCGTGAAATCGGGGCGCGTCATCTTGGCCGGCAGACCGAGGACGGCGCCGACCGCGTCGCCCACCAGCCGGTTGATCTGCTGGCTGTCGAAAGGGAAGCCGCGATCGCTGCGCCGTGTCTCGACCTTGAAGGTGCGCGCGTCGCCCACGTCGCGGCGGGCGAGGTCGACCGCGACGGCCTGGACGGCGGCGAGCTGGGGCCCGACCGCGGATTTCGGGATCGAGACCGCGGGCGAGAGCCAGCGAATCCCGAAGACCCGCTCCAGCTTCTGCGCGCAGATCTCCGCGCGACCAGGATCGTCGAGCCAGACAAGATACCGGCTCTCGACGTGATTGATGCCGGCGATCGGTTCGCCGGCCAGGGCCCGCCGCATGTTGTTCAGGAGCCGCAGCTGGAAGACCGGGCGGTTCTTCCGCTTCAGCGCGATCTCCGCGTAGGTGACGACCAGGACGGAAGCGGGGTGGTTCACGAACGGTCCTTTCGGCGCCGGGAGGCCGGGCTCGCTGGTTGATCGCGGCGTCCCGTCGTGTATCCTGTAGCGTCGAGATTTAACCCGGGCAACGGGACCGCGCAAGCCCAGCGATGCGAGGAGCCGGCGATGGACAAGGTCAATGGGATCCTGCTGGACACGAGCCGCACCGAGTCTTTCCTGCCGCCCGCGGACGTGGACGCGCTCGCGCCTCGGGTCGCCGCGGCTGCGGCCGACCTCGCCGCGCGCCGCGGAGAGGGCAGCGACTTCCTCGGCTGGCTCGACCTGCCGGCCAACCTCGCGGCCGCCGATTTCGCCGCGCTCGAGCTCGCCGCGGCGCAAGCTCGCCGGGACAGCGAGGCCTGCGTCGTGGTCGGCATCGGCGGCAGCTACCTCGGCGCTCGCGCCGTCCTCGACGCGCTCGGTCACGGCCGGGGCGCGCCGGAGGTGATCTTCGCAGGCACGAGCCTCTGTGCGAGCGCGCTTCGCCAGGTGACCCGGCGGCTCGAGCGCCGGGACTTCCGCCTCGTCGTGATCTCCAAGTCCGGCACGACGCTCGAACCCGCGCTCAGCTTCCGGGTCCTGCGGCGCCTGCTGGAGGAGCGGTACGGCACGGCGGCGGCGGCCGCGCGCGTCACCGCGATCACCGACGCGCGCCGCGGCGCCCTGCGCGAGCTGGCCGACCGGGCGGGCTGGGAATCGTGGCCGATCCCCAACGACGTGGGCGGCCGCTTCTCGGTCTTGACCCCGGTCGGCCTGTTGCCGCTCGCGATGGCCGGCATCGATATCCGCGCGCTCGTGGCCGGTGCGGCGGACATGCGCCGGGCCTGCCTCACGGACGACCTGCGCGCGAATCCCGCGCATCTCTACGCCGCCTCCCGCTTCGGCCTGTACGGGAAGGGCTACCAGACGGAGATCCTCGCGACCTTCCACACCGGCCTCGCGACCTTCGGCGAGTGGTGGAAGCAGCTCTACGGCGAGAGCGAGGGCAAGGACGGCAAGGGGATCTTCCCGGCGTCCACGGTCTACACGACGGATCTGCACAGCCTCGGCCAGTATCTGCAGGATGGACGCCGCAGCCTGCTCGAGACCTTCCTGGTGGTGCGCGAGGACGCTCCCGAGGTCGTCGTGCCGGCCGATCCCGGCGGCGTCGAGGGACTCGACGGCCTGGACGACCTGGTCGGCCGGCGCCTCGACTCGATCAACGTCAAGGCGTACGAGGGCACGAGGACCGCGCACGTGCAGGGCGGCGTGCCGTGCCTCGCGCTCGAGCTGGACCGCCTCACGCCCGAGGCGGTCGGCGGTCTGCTGTACCTGTTCGAGAAGGGCGTGGCGATCGGCGGCCGGCTGCTCGGAGTCAATCCGTTCGACCAGCCGGGCGTGGAGGCGTACAAGCGCGAGATGTTCCGGCTTCTCGGTCGGGGTTGAGGCGAGCCGGGCGGCGGTCCCGTCCGGGCGAGCGGCCGGCGAAACCCTTCGCCCTCGTCGCTGCCGGGTCGATCGGGCGCCTGTCGAAGACCGATTCTCATTAAGGGTAAACGTAGGTTCACGAAACCTCAGTTTCGGGCGAGATCCCAGTCGGCGGCGGTGGTATAATCACGTCTCCAGCCCCGGCCGTCCGGCCGGGTCATTCGTGCCGTTCGCCACCGGGAGATCCCTATGCGTTCCCACCTCGCTGCGACCCTCGCCCTCGTCGTTCTCGGCGGCCTCGCCGCCGCGGCCTACGCCTACGTCGCCGATCCCGCGCCGCAGGTCATTCCCGTGGCGACCGGCGCCACGAGCGCGGGCGCCGAGGTGAGGCTGGTCGAGCGGACGGCCTCCGGCATGGTGCTGGAATTCGAACTTGCCGGAATCGAACGCGAGTCGGTCACCGTGGGCGCTCGCCGGTTCGACCAGCTCGACATCCCCGGCGGCGGCTTCCGCGGCGCCGAGGGCCAGCCCGCCCTGCCCACCGTCACTCGCCTCGTCGCCGTGCCCGACGGCGTGGCCGTGTCGGCGCAGGTCACCGGCCGCGAGGTCCGCTCTCTGGGCAGGCTGGACCTGGCGCCGGTGCTGCCGGTACAGGAGAGCGGCAAGGCCGCGCCGGGCTTCGACGCCGCCTCGTACGCGCGCGCTCCGCGCAGCGAGACGACCGTCACCGTCGGCGAGCCCGCCCTGTTGCACGGGTTGCGGGTGGTGCCGGTCACGTTCACGCCCGTGGGCTACGACCCGGCGACGGGCGAGACGACCGTCGCCTCGCGCATGGTCGCGTCGCTCGCCTTCGCCGGCCGCGACGACCGCGCCCCGACGCCGGCTGCGCGGCGGCTGATCCCCGAGTCCTTCGCCACCGTCTACGAGCGAATGGTGATCGGCTGGGAGCGCGGCGGGACGGTGCAGGCGGGACCGGGCACCGTGATCTACGTGTGTCCCAACAATTCGACGGTGGTCGGGATCATCGAGCCGCTGGCGGAGTGGCGTCGCGAGCAGGGCTATGCCGTGGAGGTGGTCACGACGGCGACGGCCGGCACCACCGCCGCGGCGATCCGGACCTGGCTGCAGGGGCGCTACGCGACCTGCGATCCGCCGCTGGAGTTCGTCGTTCTCGTCGGCGACGCCAACGGCACCGTCGCGATCCCCACCTTCAACGAGAATCAATCGGGCTACTATGGCGAGGGCGACCACGACTACTCGCGCCTCGACGGCACCGACGTGCTCCCTGACGTTCACGTCGGACGCCTGTCCGTGCAGTCGACCTCCCAGTTGCAGCTCGCGGTGGACAAGATCGTCGGCTACGAGAGCGCGCCCGACTTCGGCGACACCGGCTGGTTCACCACCGCCGGTCTCACCGGCGACCCCGCCGACTCGGGCAACAGCTGCATCTTCACGAACCAGTTCGTGAAGCAGGAGCTGCTGCGCCTGGGCTACACGCGGGTGGACACCATCTGGAGCGGCAACTTCGTCACCCAGATGCTCGCGACGATCAACCAGGGCGAGACTCTCTTCACCTACCGCGGCCTGATGTACATGAGCGGCCTCGGTTCCAGCCACATCCTCGCCACCAGCAACGGCCGCCAGCTGCCCTTCGCCATCATCCTGACCTGCGACACCGGCAGCTTCCAGGACGACACGACCGCCCGCAGCGAAGCCTGGCTGCGCGCCGCGAACGGCGGCGGCATCGGGGCGGTCGGCACCGCCACCACCGGGACGCACACGCGTTACAACAACTGCATGTTCCTGGGGATCACCGACCATCTGCTGGCGGGCGAAGACTTCCGTCTCGGCCCGGCGCTCACCGGCGGCAAGCTCAACTTCTACGTGAACTACTGGCAGGCCGAGCCGGTCAGGGTGTGGTCCTGGCTGACCTGGAACAATCTCATGGGCGATCCGGTCACCGAGATGTGGACGGGCGTCCCGCAGGCCCTCGCCGTCGTCCACCCGGCGGCGCTGGCCTCGACCGCCACGGCGCTGCCCGTGACGGTGACCGCGGCGGGGGCGCCCGTGGCGGGCGCCCGCGTGGCGGCCTACCAGGCGGGCACGGTGCGCAGCTGGGCCCTCACCGACGCGACCGGCCACGCGGTCCTCGACCTCGCGGGCGTCGCCGCCGGCGACCTGCACGTCACCGTCACCGGCCACGACCTCTACCCCTACCGCGCCGTGGCCACCATCGGGACGGTGGCCAGCTCCCTCGACCTGATCGACCTCTCGCTCTCCGACGTCGTCGGCAACGGCGACGGCGTGGCCAACCCCGGCGAGTCGCTGCAGGTCGGCGCCGCTCTGGTCAACGGCGGCACGAACGCCGCCGCCGGCGTCATGGCCACCCTCGTCGACGGTCCCGCGTGGGCCACGTACTCACCCGGCGGGGTGGCGTACGGCACGGTGGCCGCCGGCGCCACCGTCTGGGGCGGGTCGCCCTTCGTGATCCAGCTCGACCCCGACGCTCCCGGCGGCGAGGACGCGGTCTTCGAACTGGTCGCGACCAGCGGCGCCAACTCCTGGACGAGCCGCCTCGTGCTGCCGATCAGCGGACCGCAGGCGTCGATCCAGTCCACGGTCTGGGGCCTGCCCGGCAGCTCGCCCGACCCGGGCGAGTCGGGCGCGCTCTCGGTGGTGCTCCTGAACGTCGGCGACCTGGCGACCGGCGGGATCACCGGCACGCTGAGCACGGAGAGCCGCTGGGTCACGGTCACCGATGCCGCCGGAGCCTGGGGCCCGACCAGCGCGGGCGCAAGCGCGACCCAGCTCGATCCCTTCGCCATCGCGATCGACGCGACCTGCTACCCGGGGCAGACGGCACGGTTCGTCCTCGCTCTGGACTTCGCGGAGCGGGGCAAGCAGACCGTCGAGTTCACCGTCACGATCGGCACCGCGGTCGCCGGCGATCCCACCGGTCCCGACGCCTACGGCTACTGGGCGTTCAGCGACGACGACGACGGCCCGGACGCGCCGGACTACGCCTGGGTCGAGCTCGCGGGTCTGGGTGCGGACACGGGCATCCGCGACCTCGCGCGCGGGGACGACGAGACCCGGGTGGTCGAGCTGCCCTTCGAATTCGTCTACTACGGCCAGGTCTACGGGACCATCAGCGTCTGCTCCAACGGCTGGCTCGCCTTCGGCAGGAGCGGGCTCGTCCTCTACCGCGGCTGGTACCTGCCCGCCGACGGCTCGCCGGACGCCATGGTGTGCGCGTTCTGGGACGACCTCGCCAACGGGACGGTCTATACCTGGCACGACGAGGCCAACCACCGCTTCATCGTGCAGTGGGACAATTTCCGCACCTGGAACTCCGGCCAGTACTACACCGGCAATTGCACCTTCGAGATCATCCTCACCGATCCGGCCTACAGCGGGACCGACACGGGCGACGGCCTGATCACGGTGCAGTACCAGAGCGTGACCGTCTCCGGCGACGAGACCAGCTACTTCACGGTCGGCATCCAGGACCAGACCCGCACCATCGGCCTGAACTACGTCTACGGAAACCGCTACGCGTCCGGCGCGGCCGTCGTCGCCGCGAACCGCGCCATCACGTTCCGGCCGATCCTGGCCGAGAATCCGGACACCGTCGACGTGCCGCCCACGGCCGCGCTCGACCTCGCCCAGAACCACCCCAATCCCTTCAATCCGCGGACCACGATCACGTTCACCCTGCCGCGCGCCCAGCATGTCTCGCTCCGCGTCTACGACCTGCAGGGTCGCTGCCGGGGCACGCTCGCCGACGGCGAGCGCGGGGCGGGCGTCCACCAGCTGGCCTGGCAGGGCACGGATGATGACGGTCTCGCGGTGCCGAGCGGCACGTACGTGTACCGGCTCGTCACGGAGGATGGGTCGCTCGTCCGGAAGATGCTGCTCCTGCGGTGACGAGTCAGTCGGCCGGCGCCTCGATTCGAGGCGCGGAATCGGCGTCGCTTGCCCCGGCGCGACCGTGACTTGCCCTCGGCGGGCGCGAACCGTATCATAGTAGATAAATAATATCCTGTTTATGGTCCGGGCCTTCCGCCATCCAGGAACGGTCGAGCCGCGACATGGCAAGATCGCCCGGTCCGCGTTCGACGCGCCGCGGAAGGAGCAGGGGCTCATGGCCGCTCATCCGTTCGACGCCATCGTGGTCGGCGCACGGTGCGCCGGTTCACCCACGGCGATGCTGCTCGCCCGCCGGGGCTACCGGGTCCTGCTCGTCGATCGGGGCACGTTCCCCAGCGATACGATCTCGACGCATCTCATCCACCCGCCCGGCATGGCGGCGCTGCGGCGATGGGGCCTGCGCGACAGCGTCGTCGCGACCGGTTGCCCCCCCATCGACACCTACGCCTTCGACTTCGGCGCCTTCACGCTGACCGGCTCGCCCGGCATGGACGGCGAGACCGCCGCCTACGCCCCGCGCCGTACGGTCCTCGACAAGCTGCTGGTGGACGCCGCCGCCGCGGCGGGGGTCGAGGTCCGCGAGGGCTTCACCGTGGATGCGGTCCTGCGCGAGGACGGCTGCGTCACCGGTATTCGCGGTCACGCCAAGGGCAAGCCGCCCGTGACCGAGCACGCGCGCGTGGTCGTGGGCGCGGATGGCGGCAACTCGATCGTCGCCCGCTGTGTGGACGCTCCCAGTTACCGGGAGAAGCCGCGGTCACTGGCCGCCTACTACTCCTACTGGAGCGGGCTGCCGATGGAGGGCCGCAACGAGAACTACATCCTGCCCCGCCGAGGGATGGCGGCCTGGCCCACGAACGACGACCTGACCATCGTCATCGCGGGCTGGCCGTACGCGGAATTCGAGGCGAACCGGACGGACGTCGAGGGGAACTACCACCGCGTCATCGACATGGTCCCCGCCTTCGCCGAGCGCGTTCGCGCCGCCCGGCGCGAGGAGCGGTTCCTCGGGCTCGCCGTGCCGGGGTTCTTCCGGAAGCCCTACGGACCTGGGTGGTCGCTCGTTGGCGACGCCGGCTACAGCAAGGATTTCATCACCGCCCAGGGGATCAGCGACGCGTTCCGGGACGCGGAGCTCTGTGCCGGCGCCCTGGACGGTGTATTCTCGGGCGCCCGGTCATTCGACGAGGCGATGGGCGTCTACCAGGCCGCGCGGGACGAGCAGGTGCTGCCGATGTACGAGTTCACGGCGCAGCTCGCCACCCTCGAGCCGCCGCCGCCCGAGCTCCAGCAGGTCCTGGCGGCCGCGCACGGCAACCAGGAGGCCATGGACGGATTCGCGCGCGTCAACGCTGGCGTGACGTCGCCGGCCGAGTATTTCTCCACGGCCAACGTCAAGCGCATCCTCGACGCGGCCCGCTGAGCCTCCGCCGGGCCGCGCGGCGCCGGCCGGTCACCTCGGCAGCGGCGACCGGATCGGCGGGGTCGCGTCGCCGGATCGACAACTCACTCCCCGGCCACGCGTTCGGCGGCCGGCGGGCGGGGCGTCCACGGCGCGTCGACCCACCGGCGCGCGAAGAGCTCGACGGTGACCGGCAGTCCCAGGGCGGCTCCCACGCGCTCGGCGCCGCTCTGATGCGCGTCGAAGAGCGCGGCGATCCCCTCGCCGTTCCAGTAGGTCCGCGCGCGCGTGCGCGCGTCGTGGAGCAGGTCGCCGTAGAACTCGCGGAGCTCGTCGCGGACCCAGGCGTCGACGTTCATGCCCGTGGAAATGGCCGGCTCGCGGCGAAGCACCACCCGCGCCACCAGCTCGCGCGTCGCGAATCGCCAGTATGGCGCCGTCATCGGCAGGCCGGTGTTGCCGGAGACCAGGCGGCCGAGATCGGGCATCAGCCGATTCATGACCCCGTTGAAGAGGCGATTGAATCGCTTGTGCCGCGGCGGGACGACCGTGCAGCGGTCGAGCAGGTCGTAGTCGTAGAAGATGCTACCGTCCGAATAGAAGTGGCGATCGCTGTTGGTGGCGACGAGCGTGCGACGGCGGCCGCGCTGTTCGAGCACCCACTCGTCGACCTGCGCCGACGGCGCCATGCCATCATAGAGCGTCGTCAGATCGTGCTCGATCGTGTCGCGGAGATCCGGCGGTTCCGTGCCGGCCAGACGGCTGAGCGGCCCCCGTTTGCCGTACTTGACGGCGATGTAGTGGGCGACCGAGGCGCTGCCGCGGTTTCGTTCCACCACCGGGTGCGGCGCCGCCGGGCCGATGCCGAGGCGGTGACGCGCGTACGGCTTGAACTGCGCGAACCGCAGGGTCAGGAAATCGCCGCGCAGGAAGCACTCGCCTGCATAGCCGGTGAGGACCACTCCCGCGCCCCGGTCGCGCAACTCGCGGGCGCGGCCGTTCGCATACGCCCAGTCGGCCGGCAGCGCGCCGTCGCTCGTCGCGACGAATTCGCTGGCGAATTCCGGCACCAGGTCGGGGCGCGCGGAAAAGGTCCAGTGTTCGAGGCCGAGGTGACGCGCGACCTGCGACGCGACGATGACGTCGCTCGAACCAGGCGCGCCCAGCGTCCAGGCCGCGAGACCGTCGACGAGAGGCGCGGCGGCGCCGGCCATCAGCCGCGTGTCCGCTCCACCGGAAAGGCCCGCGACGTATCTCGCTTGGCGGCGCACGGCGCGCCTGGCCGCCGCCACCACTTCGTCGGACAGCTCGCGGACGTGCTGCCGCAGCGGTCTGGCTTCATCGAGCGGCCCGGCCTCGAGGAGCGTCCAGTAGCGACGTTTCCGCAGCGCGCCCGATTCGAGGTCGACCTCGCAGATCGTGGCGGTATCCATGAGGTCGACCCCGGCCAGGAGGGTCCTGGTCGCGAACTGCTGGCCGTAGGTGAGGAAGGTCGCCACGGCGTCCGGGTCGATCGCCGCGCGCCACAGCCCGCAGGCCGCCATCGGCCCGAGCTGCGAGCAGAAGAGCGTCGCGCCGTCGCGGCGCGCGAAGTACAGCGGCTTCTCTCCGATCCGCCCGTGCGCGGCGAGCAGGCGTCGCGAGGCGCGGTCGACCAGCAGGACGCCGTACTGCCCCTCGAGATGCTCGGCGAAGGTCGGTCCGTGGGCGGTGTAGGCGCGTAGCACCGCCTCGGCGTAGTCCCCTGCCGCCAGCGGCGCCTCGGCGTTGCAGTCGCTGCGGGACCGCACGATGTGGCCTTCGACGACACAGCTCACCGCGCCTGCGCGTCCGCGGCAGCCTGCGGCGCCCGGCCCCCGGTCGCGGTCCGTGATCACGCCGAGGAAGAGGCGTTCGGGCAGCACCTCCTCGACGCGGGCCGATTGCCACGGAAACAGGGTCATCGCGGCGGCCAGCCGGTCGGCGACGACCGCGCCGTCCGCGTAGCCCGGCGGCAGCTGCAAGGCGAAGATCCCCGGCATGGATACCTCGAGCGGTTGGACGTTTCGCCGGATGTTCGCGAGCGAGTATCGGGCAGATCCGGGCCCGGCGCAACGGCGCAGATGTAGCCGTCGCCAGGCGCCGGCGCCTTGCCGCGACGGCGCCGTCGTTTATCTTTTACGGATGCGCAAACGCACGGCAGCCTGGACCGGACGCAATCGTACCGCGGCGCGCGGCGCGCGCTGGCTCGCGGTCCTCGCCTTGCTGAGCGTGGTGTGCGCCGCCGTGCCGTCCGTCGCGATCTGCGACGACGCCTGCGAGACGGCCGCGACGTCCGGCTGCGAGACCGATTGCTCCTGCCAGACCGGCGTCGCGATTCCCGCCTCGACCTGCTGCCTGCACGACCTGGGCGGGGCAGCGGCATCGCCGGAGCCGCCGACCTCGCTCGCGCCCCAGCCGGTCGTCGCCGACCTGGCGACCCCGGCCGGCGAGATCCCTTCCTGGACGCCGGCGGTCGCGCCGACGCCTGCCGCCGCGCCTGCACGGTCCCCCGTGGCCGCGGTCGACCGCCTGGTCCTGCGTATCTGATCGCTGACCCTGCCGCCCGTCGCCGCCCCGCCGCCGCCCCGCGCGGTCGCGGGGCCGTCTCCGGTCCGTTCGCGGAGGGTCGTCCATGGAGTCCCGTCAGAGTCGTCGAATCGTCACCCTCGTGATCGCGCTCGCTGTCGCGGCGCCCGGGCTCGCCGGCGCGGCGTCGGCGACGCCGGTGCTGCCGCTCGACCGCGAGTCGGTGATCGCGCTCGCCCGGGCGCGGTCGTCCGCGATCCTGGCCGGACGAGCGCGGCTCGGCGCGGCCGACGGTGAGGTCGCGCGCGCGACGCAGTGGCGATTCAATCCCGAGGTCGAGCTTCAGGCCGGGACGCGCACGACGCCCGAAGGCGAGACCTGGGACCGCTCGCTCTGGCTCAGCCAGCGGCTCGACCTCGCCGGCCGGGGCCCCCGCGCCGCGGCCGCCCGCTGGGGTCTGGACGCGGCGCACGCGGAACAGCGCGCGACGGAGATCGACGTCGTCGCCGAGTCCGTCCGGCTCTATCTCGTCGCCCTTCACGCCGCCGCGGAGCGGGCGGTCGCGTCCGACGCGGTCGCGCTGCAGGCGCGGCTGCACGAGGTGGCCGTTCGCCGTGAAGCCGCGGGCGAGGTCGGCCTCATCGAGGTCAACACCGCCGCCATCGCGCTCGCTCGCGCGCTCGCGAGCCTGGCGCGGGCGGCGGCCGCCGGCGACGCGGCGCTCGCCGAACTCGCGACGCTGCTCGCGCTCGAGCCAGGCGCGGTCCTGTCGGTCACGGGCGATCTCGCCTGGACCTTGCCGGCCGACCGCGGGACGGTCTTCGCGGCGGCGGCCAGCAATCCGCTGCAGGCCGCGTTCGCCGCGCGACGGGCCGAGGCCGAGGCCCGGCGCGACGCCGCCGGAGCCGAACGGTGGCCGGAGCTGTCGATCGCCGCGGGGATCGGCCGCGAGGAGGATGCCGATATCGCGGGCTTCGGCCTGGGTGTGAGCCTGCCGCTGTTCGCTCGCGGCAAGGGTGAACGGCTCGCGGCGGCTGCCGAGGCGGCCGCCCGCGACGTCGAGCTCGCCGCCCTCGAGCGGTCCCTGGCCGATCGCCTCGAGCGCGCGTGGAACCGGCACGCGCAGCTGCAGTCGGCGCTCGCCGCCTACGAAATCGCCGCGCGCGACGGCGAGGCGCGGGGCGTCGACCTAGTCGAGCTGGGCTACCGCGAGGGCAAACTCGGCCTCGGCGACGTCCTCGCGGTCCGCCGCGAGGTGCTGGACGCGCGCCAGGAGCTGCTCGACCTCCGCCTCGATACGGCGCTCGCCGCCCTCGAGGTCGCGACGCTCGCCGCACTGCCGCCGCTGGGTCCGATCGGTCCGACAACGGGCGCCGCCGAGCCGGCGCCGTCGAAAGGAACGCGATGAAGCGAATCGACAACCATCGCCGCCAGCTGGTCACCGTGCCGCTGATCGCGGTCGTCGTGATCACGCTGGCGACTGTCGGCGACCCGCGGGCCGTCGACAGCCAGGACCACGACCACGATCACGATCAGGGCGCTCGAGCGTCCGCGGGCGGCGCGCCGTTCTGCGGCGAGCATCGTGTGGCGGAGGCGGTGTGCGGGATCTGCCATCCCGAGAGCGCGGCCGACCTCTCGATCGGCGAGGCCCTCCAGGTGCGCCTCGCGTCGCCGCGGTCGGCGGCGCTCGCCGGCGTCCGGGTGGCTGGACCCGAGCTGCGGGCGAGCGCCGGCGTGATCCAGGCGCATGCCGAGCTGGCCTACGACGGCAACCGCCTCGCCTGGATCTCGCCGCGCGTCGACGGGGTCGTCCGGCGGGTGCTGGTCGACGTGGGGGACCGCGTGTCCGCCGGCCAGCCGCTCGTCGAGATCGCGTCGGTGGCGGTCGCCGACGCCAAGCAGACCTTCGTTGCCGCCCGCCTCGAGGCGGATCTCCGCCGGCAGGACGCCGACCGCGAACGCCGCCTGCGCGAGCAGGGGATCTCGGCCGAGCGCGAGCTGCAGGCGGCGGAGGCGGCAGCGGCGCGGTCCGCGGCCGCGGCGGCGGCCGCCGAGCAGCAGCTCGCCAACCTGGGCCTCGACGCCGCGGCGATCGCGTCCGTGGCCGCGACCGGCGACGCCTCGTCGCGGCTCGTGGTCGTGGCGCCGTTCGCCGGCGAGGTCATCGCGCGCGACGCGGCGGCCGGAGAGGTGGCCGGCCACGACCGGCCACTGGTGCGGCTCGCCGACCTCTCGCAGATGTGGCTCGAGATCTCCGTGCCCGCGTCGGCCGTTGCCGACCTCACGACGGGGCTCGCGGTCACCGCCCGCTTCGACGCGTTGCCGGACCGCGAGGTCGCGGGGGTCCTCACCTGGATCTCGAGCGGGCTCGACGAGCGCACCCGCCTGCTCAGCGCTCGGGCGACGGTCGGCAATCCCGACGGTCGCCTGAAGGCCGGCCTGTTCGGCCCGGTCGAGATCCGGCTGGCCGGCGACGGCGCGAGCCAGCTGACCGTGCCGACGTCCGCCGTGCAGCAGCTCGATCGCCGCGAGTTCGTCTTCGTGAGGCAGGACGCCGACCTCTTCGCGCTGCGCCGCGTCGAGCTGGGGGCGCGCCGGGGCGACCGGGTCGCGGTCGTGGCCGGACTGGGCGCCGCCGATTCCGTGGTCGTCGCGGGGATCCAGGTCGTCGCGACCGAATTGCTCAAGTCCCGCCTCGGGGCCGGTTGCGCCGGGGACTGACGCCGCCCGAGCGGCTGGAGAATCAGCATGGTGTCACGCCTGCTCCGCTTCGCGCTCGCCAACCGGTCGCTGGTCGTCTTCGGCACGCTGCTCTTCGCCGGCCTCGGCGGGTACGCGCTCTGGCGACTCCCGCTGGACGCCTTCCCGGACACCACGCCGATCCAGGTCCAGATCAACACGGTCGCTTCAGCGCTCGCGCCCGAGGAGATCGAGCAGCAGATCACCCTGCCGATCGAGCTGGCGCTGGGCGGCCTGCCGGGGCTCGTCGACGTGCGGTCCATCTCGAAGTTCGGTTTCTCGCAGGTCGTCGTGACCTTCGCCGACCTTACGCCGATCATCGACGCCCGCCAGCACGTGACCGAGCGGCTCGCGCAGGTCGAGCTGCCGGACGGGGTCGCGGCCGAGCTCGGGCCGATCGCGACCGGCCTCGGCGAGGTCTTCCACTACCTCGTGCGCAGCACCGATCCCCAGCGCAGCCTCGAGGACCTGCGCACGATCCACGACTGGCTGATCAAGCCCGAGCTGCGCAAGGTCGCGGGCGTCGCGGAGGTCAACAGCTGGGGCGGCAAGGTGAGGCAGTTCCATGTCGTCATCTCGCCGGAGCGCCTCGCCCGCTACGACCTCACCGTGAGCGACGTGGTCGACGCGCTCCAGGCGAACAACCGCAACGTGGGCGGCGGCGTCGTGACCGCGGCCGGCCTCTCGCGCGTGGTCCACGGCCAGGGGCGGGTTGGCAGTCTGGACGACATCGCGGCCGTGATCGTCACGAGCCGCGACGGCCGGCCGATCTACGTGCGCGACGTGGCGGAGAACGTCGAGATCGGTCACGAGATCCGCCGGGGCGCCGCCACCGCGCAGGGCGGCGGCGAGGTCGTGCTGGGGCTCGCGTTCACGCTCATGGGCGAGAATCCGGCGAACGTGACGGCAGCGCTCAAGGAGCGACTGGCGGCGGTCGCCGGGTCGCTGCCGGCGGACGTCGAGGTCGAGGTCGTGTACGACCGCACCGAGCTGACGGCGGCGGTGATCCACACCGTCGAGCACAACCTGGTGCTCGGCGCGCTCCTCGTGGTCGCGGTGCTCTACCTGGTCCTGGGCAACCTGCGCGCCGGCCTGATCGTCGCGGCGACGATCCCCCTCGCGATGGTCGGCGCGGCGCTCGGCATGCAGTACGCCGCGATCGCGGCGAGTCTGCTATCGCTCGGCGCGATCGACTTCGGGATCCTGGTCGACGGCGCGGTCGTCGTCGCGGAGGCGAGCATGCGCCGCCTCGCCGATCGCCGCCGCGCGCTGGGCCGCGCCCTGTCCGGCGGCGAGCGACGCGAGGCCGTGCGCGACGCGAGCGCCGAGGTCGGCCGCCCGGTCGTCTTCGGCATGGTCATCATCCTGATCGTGTTCCTGCCGATCCTCGGCCTGCAGGGCACCGAGGGCAAGCTGTTCCGGCCGATGGCCCTGACCTTCATGTTCGCGCTGGCGGCCTCGCTCGCGCTCGCGCTCGTCTTGACCCCGGTGCTGTCCGCCTCGTTCTTGCCGGAGGCTCCCTCGGCGCTCGGCGGCCGGGTCAACGACGCGATGCAGGGCGGCTACCGGCGGCTCCTCGAACGCGCGCTGCGGCGGCGGGGACTCGTGCTCTGGGTCGCGGCCGGGCTGCTCGCGGCGGGAGCGGCGGCGGCAGCGCGGCTGGGCGGCGAGTTCCTGCCCCGGCTGAAGGAAGGCGCGATCGTCATCAACACGGTCCGCCTGGCGGGCGTGGCGATCGACGAATCGGCGCGCCAGAACACGCTGCTCGAGCGGCTCCTGCTCGAGGAGTTCCCCGACGAGATCCGCTCCGCCTGGTCGCGCATCGGCACGGCGGAGGTGGCCACCGATCCCATGGGCCCCGAGCTGACCGATATCTTCCTCGCCCTGCACCCGCGCGACCGCTGGCGGCGCGCCCGCACGCAGGAGGAACTGACGGCGGCGATCACCAGGGTCGCGAGCGAGTTCCCGGGAGCGAGCTTCGCGTTCACGCAGCCGATCGAGATGCGGCTGAACGAGATGGCATCGGGCATCCGCACCGATCTCGGCGTGAAGATCTTCGGCGACGATTTCGCGGAGCTCGTCCGGCTCGGCGAGGCGGTCGCGCGCGTGCTCGAGGAGATTCCCGGCCACGGCGAGGTGGCGATCGACCAGGTCGTGGGTCAGCCGGAGATCGTCGTGCGGGTGGACCGCGAGGCGCTCCTGCGCCACGGCGTGGCTGCGGACGAGGTGCTGCAGGCGGTCGCGGGCATGGGGGGGATCGAGGTGGGCGAGGTCTACGAAGGCCTGCGGCCGTTCCCGCTGGTGGTGCGGTGGCCCGATCGGTTTCGCGAGGACCGCGAGACCCTCGCCGGCCTTCTCGTGACCAGCGCGACCGGCGCGCGGCAGCCGCTGGGCGAGCTCGCGGAGGTCGAGGAGGTGGACGGCCTGGCGACGATCAACCGCGAGTGGGGCCGGCGTCTGGTGCGGGTCCAGTGCTCGGTGAGCGGTCGCGACGTGATGTCCTTCGTGGACGAGGCGCGGCGGCGGATCGCGGCCGAGGTCCCGCTCACGACCGGCTACTTCGTCGAGTGGGGCGGCCAGTTCGAACACCTCGAGCGGGCGCAGCGCCGGCTGAGCGTGCTGGTGCCGACGGCGCTCGCGCTCGTGCTCGGGCTGCTCTACCTGAGCCTGCGCCGGGTGCGCGACGTGGCGATCATCGCCACGGGCATCCCCTTCGCGTTCCTCGGCGGCGTGGTCGCCCTGCACCTGCGCGGGTTGCCGTTCTCGGTGAGCGCGGCGGTCGGCTTCATCGCCCTCGCGGGGATCGCGGTGCTCAACGGACAGGTCCTCGTGGCGGCGCTGCGGGAACGGCTCGGCGCGGGTCTCGCGCCGCCGGTCGCCGTGGTCGAGGCCGCGGTGCTGCGGTTGCGGCCGGTCATCGCCACGGCGATCACCGACGCGGCCGGCTTCGTGCCGATGGCGGTCTCGAGCGGCGTGGGCGCGGAGATCCAGCGCCCGCTCGCCACGGTCGTGATCGGCGGGGTCCTCAGCTCGACGGTCCTGACGCTGTTCGTGCTGCCGGCGCTGTACCGGGTGTTCGGGACGGGCCGATCCGATTGAACGTCCATCTCGACCCGGCGGACGCGCCCGGCTCCCGCCGGAACCGGTCGCGCTTGACAGGAGGTCGCCGCGGCGGCCAGGATACGCGCCATGTCGCAGATCGAACGCGTCCTGCTGGCGGCCAGCGATGTCGTGTGGGGGCCTCCCCTGCTGATCCTGCTGGGCGGCACGCATCTCTTCCTGACCTTTCGGACCGGGGTGATCCAGCGCCACCTCTGGCGGGCGATCCGGATCACCTTCAGCCGCGACACCGAGGGCGACGGCGACGTCTCGCACTTCGGCGCCCTGACGACCGCGCTGGCGGCCACGATCGGTACCGGCAACATCGTGGGCGTGGCGACGGCGATCGGGTACGGCGGCCCCGGCGCGGTCCTCTGGATGTGGCTGACCGGAGTCTTCGGCATCGCGACGAAGTACGGCGAAGCGGTGCTGGCGGTGAAGTACCGCGTTCGCACGCCGCGGGGCTCCATGGCCGGCGGGCCGATGTACGCGCTCGAGCGCGGCCTCGGCCTGCGGTGGCTGGGCCGCGTGTTCGCCGTCTTCACGGCCGTCGCCGCCTTCGGGATCGGCTGCATGGTCCAGGCCAACGCGGTGTCGAGCCTGGCCTGGGAGACCTTCCGGTTCCCGCTCTGGGCGACCGGCGCGGTGATGACCGTGCTGACCGCGGTCGTGATCCTCGGCGGCATCCGCTCCATCGCGGCCGTGTGCGCGCGGCTGGTTCCGTTCATGGCCGTCTTCTACGTCCTGGGCTGCCTCGTTCTGCTGCTCCTGCGGGCCGATACTCTCCCCGACACGCTGGCGCTGATCGTGCGCGGCGCGTTCAGCGGACAGGCCGCGGTCGGCGGCTTCGTCGGCGCGGGGGTGCGCGAGGCGCTCCGCTTCGGCGTCGCCCGGGGTCTGTTCTCCAACGAGTCCGGCCTGGGCAGCGCGCCGATCGTCGCCGCCGCGGCGCGCACGCGCGACCCGGTGCGGCAGGCGCTCGTCTCGGCGACCGGGACCTTCTGGGACACGGTCGTGGTCTGCCTGATGACCGGGCTCGTGCTGGTGAACATGGGCGACTGGCGCGAGGGCGTGCAGGGGGCGGCGCTGACCAAGGCCGCGTTCGCGCACATCCCCGCCGTCGGTCCGGCCGTGCTGACGGTGGGGCTTGTGACCTTCGTCTTCTCGACGATCCTGGGCTGGTCCTACTACGGCGAGCGGGCCGCCGAGTACCTCTTCGGCCCGCGCGCGATCCGGCCCTACCGCGTCGCGTGGGTCGCGGCGGTCATGGTCGGCTCGGTCGCCTCGCTGCCGGCGGTCTGGGCCTTCGCCGACGTCGCGAACGGCCTCATGGCCGTGCCCAACCTGGTGTCGCTGCTGCTGCTGTCGGGCGTGATCGCCGCAGAGACGCGGCGGCATTTCAATCCGCCGGCGTGAGGCCGCGCGTCGCGGCAGAGGGCGCCCGGCCGACGAGGCAGCTCCACCGCGCCGCTACCGGACCAGCGTGAGCTTGCGCGACAGGACCGCGCCCGCCGCTTCCAGCCGGCAGAGATAGACCCCGCTCGCCAGCGCCGTTCCGGCATCGTCGCGACCATCCCAGGTCACTCGGTGCAGGCCGGCTTCCTCGATGCCGCCGACGAGAACGCGCACGCTCCGACCAGCCGGATCGTGGATCCGCAGGGTGGCCATCGCGGTCTCGGCGAGGCGGTAGGTGATCGTGACCTGCGGATTGAACGGATTGGGATTCACGCACTCCAGGCGGGTCACGGCGGGGACGACCTCGCCGCCGCTGCCGGTGACGTCCAGGGGCGAGAGGACCGCGTAGGCGCTGAGGTTGTCGTGCAGGTCGACGGCCGCGAGCTTGTAGTAGCTGCCGGGCGTCCAGTCGGGATCCACGACCTCGGTCTCGGACACCGCCGCGACGATCGTGCCCGGGCCCGGCTCGAAGTCGGGCGTCGCGCCGCGATGCAGCACGTACTGCGCGAGATCGGGTTCCGGATTCGCGAGCCAGCTCAGGTTCAGACCCTGCGGATCGTAGATCGCGTGCCCCGCGAGCCCCGCCGGCGTCGACGGCGCCAGGTTGTCGACCGACCAGCCGCTGTCCGGAGCCGAGACCCAGTACTGGTCGAACGCGGTCCCGTGGGCCACGACCTGGAAGTAGTGCGGGGCGTCCACCGTCGCGGTCGAGTCGAAGAGCGTCGCGGCGGTGAACGCGTAGCTCTCGAGGTGGTGCGCCGCCTGCGAGCCGACAAGTTCCCAGTAGAACGTCCGGCCGCCGGCGCGCTGCTTCCAGACGAGCGGGCTGGTCGCCGCGGCCGCCGCGGCCGGCGACGTCGCCACATCGACCGGCGCCCGTTTGGCCTGGACGATCGCGCGCCACACGGAGTAGCTCTCGATCACGAGATCGGGCCACTGGTCGAGCCGGCTCCCTTGCCAGGCGACCTCCGCCTGGCCGCCCTGGTCGCCGGGCACGTCCGTCACGCCGGCCAGCTCGCCGGCGGCGTAGCCCCAGTAACCGTGGCGATCGATCCGCTGGGCGTGCAGGCCGGGGGCGCCCGGCCGCAAGTCCTCCCAGACCACGAGCGCGCCGCCCTCGCCGTCGGTCGCCACGACGGGCACGCGCTGGTAGCTGGGCGCCTCGCACAGCGGCACACCTCGCGCGCTCCAGCGGGCCGAGCCGCCGCCGTCGAGACGCTGGGCATAGATGTCGGAATAGCCGTACCGCGCATCCTGCCAGGTCACGATCAGGCCGCCGGCGCCGTCCGGCACCACGTGCGGCTCCTCCTGGGCATCGATCTCGCTGCAGACGGCGATGCCGGCCGCGGCCCACTGGACGTTGCCGGCCGAGTCCACCCACTGGGCGAAGATATCGGGATTGCCCGCCGTCCGGACCTCCATCCACGCCAGGAACGCGCCGCCGTGGCCGTCGGCCGCCGGTCTGAGGTCGTCGATGGCGGTGGTCGTCCCGCCGACCGCCACGCCGTCCGCGGTCCAGCGGGTCGTTCCCCACGCGTCGACGCGCTGGGCGAAGATCCCGCCCGTACCCCGCGAGTCGCGCCAGGCAATGATGGCACCGCCGCCTCGATCGGTCACGATCGCGGGCAGGTCCTGAGAGTAAGCGGCGGCACAGATCGGGATGCCGTCGGTCGCCCAGGCCACCGAGCCGTTGTCGCGGACCTTCTGCGCGTAGATGTCGCTGGCGTTGATACCCGGACGGTAGTCGGTCCAGGCGACGACGGCGCCGCCGCTTTCGTCGCTGCACACCTGCGGGCCCCACTGGCCGGTCGGGTCGGTGCAGAGCGGGACGCCGCCCTCGTTCCACAGGACCGTGCCGCTGCCGTTCACCCGCTGGGCATAGACGTAGTAGGTCCCGGTCCGGTCGTCCGCCCACGCGACGAGGACGCCGCCCGAGCCGTCCGCGGCGACGGTCGGGTAGTAGATGTGCGTCGGGACGCCGGCGATCGCGACCCCGCCCCCCGCCCAGAGGATCGCGCCGTCAGCGGTCACGCGCTGACCCCGCAGGGTCGGGGAGCCGCCGGACCAGTCGAGCCAGACCACGATGGCGCCGCCCTCGCCGTCGCCGACGATCTCCGAGATCCCCGCACCGACGGGAGGCTCGAAGAGATCGATCCCGCCCTCGCCCCAGAGCAGGCGGCCATGGCCGTCGATGCGTTGCACGTTGGCCTGGTACACGACGATGACACCGTCCGCCGAGTCGGAACAGATCGCCTGATCGGCCGGACTCGAGGTGCTGCCGGTGACGCGGATCCCATCCTCGATCCACCAGGCCCGCGCCGCACCGGCAAGCGCGATGACCACGAAGACCGCCCGGATCGCCTTCGACATGACCGCCCCCGTTCGCCGAACGCACGCTGGAACGCCTGGCGCCGAGTGTATCTCGATATAAACGATAAAGTCAATCCATATATGTCCAACCAGTTGTAATAATTATCTTTACGATGTCGAAACCTCCGCGGCGGCAGCCGCCGCCATCGGCAGCGCCCGGCCTCGGTCCTCGCCCCGCCCCGGGATCGGCGCGGCCGCCGTCCGTACCGCGGCGCGCAGCCGGCCGCGGCAGCGTTCCGTCCTTGCCGTTCCACCCGCCCGCGGTACCCTGGGGGCGATGCGATCGTTGCTCGTCCTCCGCGCCCTGCACCACCGGAATTTCCGGCTGTTCTTCGCCGGACAGAGCCTGTCGCTCATCGGCACCTGGATGCAGCGCCTCGCGCTCGGCTGGCTCGTCTACCGGCTCACCGATTCGCCGTTCCTGCTCGGCGTCGTCGGGTTCGCCGGTCAGATCCCGTCGTTTCTGCTCGCGCCCGTCGCCGGCGTGCTCGCGGACCGGGTTCGCCGCCATCGCCTGCTTCTCGTGACCCAGACCCTGTCGATGGCGCAGGCGCTCGTGCTCGCGGGCCTCGTGCTGACGGGCACGATCCAGATCTGGCACGTGATCGCGCTCGCGATCTGGCTGGGCGCGATCAACGGGTTCGACATGCCGGTCCGGCAGTCGTTCCTCATCGAGATGGTCGATGATCGGCGCGACCTCGGCAACGCGATCGCGCTGAATTCGACCATGGTCAACGGCGCCCGCCTGATCGGTCCGACGGTGGCCGGGCTCCTGATCGCGGCGGTGGGGGAGGGCGTCTGCTTCCTGATCAACGGCGTGAGCTACCTCGCTGTGATCGGTTCGCTGCTGGCGATGCGCGTGCGGCCGGCGGCGGCCGAACCCGCCGGGCCGATGCTGCGCGGCTTCGCCGCCGGCCTGCGATACGTGGCCGGCTTCGAACCGATCCTGGCGCTGCTCCTGCTGCTCGCGCTCTTGAGCCTGGCGGGATTGCCGTACACGGTCCTGATGCCGGTCTTCGCCCGCGATATCCTGCAGGGCGGTCCCGACGCGCTCGGGTTCCTGATGGGCGCGGCCGGCGTCGGCGCACTGGCCGGCGCCTGGTATCTCGCTTCGCGCCGTACGGCGGCCGGACTGGGCAACGTGATCGTGGCGGCGAGCGCGGTGTTCGGCGGCGGCCTCGTCGGCTTCGCGTGGTCGCGGTCGCTGGCGCTGTCGCTCGTCATGATCGCGCTGGTCGGTTTCGGCCAGATCGTGCTGTTCGCCGCGAGCAACACGCTGCTGCAGACCCTCGTCGACGACGACAAGCGTGGTCGCGTCATGAGCTTCTACACGATGGCCTTCATGGGCTTCGGGCCGCTCGGCAACCTGGCGGCCGGCGCGCTCGCGCAGCGCTGGGGGGCGCCGTGGACGCTGACGGCGGGCGCCGCGCTCTTCCTGCTGGGCGCGGCGCGGTTCCTGAACCGATTGCCGGCGCTGCGAGCGCTCGCTCGTCCCGTGCTGCAGGCTCACGAGAGTCCCTGACCGACCGCCGATCGTCGGCGTTATCGCCGGCGCAGCACGGCGCTGAACGTCGTATCCGCGTCCTCGCGCGGATTGCCGTGCAGCTGCTGTCCGACCAGCGCGAATTCCGCGTGTTCGCCCAGGAACGAGGCGACCACGTCCTCGTTCTCGACCACGTACCAGGAGCACGTCGCGTAGACGAGCAGACCGCCTGCCTTGACTCCGCCCGCGGCGAGGTCGAGCAATCGTGATTGCGTCGCCGCGAGGTCGCCGAGCGCGGCGGGATCGGCCCACAGCCGCCCGTCGGGATTCCGTCGCCAGGTGCCGCTGCCCGAGCAGGGCGCGTCGACGAGCACGCGGTCGAAGCCGCCGTGACGCGCCACGGCCTTGCCGAAGTCCGGCAGCGCATCGCCGTTCCAGGGGTGGGCGCGCACACTGGTGAGGCCGGCGCGCTTCGCACGCCGCCGCAGGTCGGCCAGCGCCGCCTTGCGCGGATCGGTGGCGTACACCGCTCCGCTGCCGCGCATGAGGCCGGCCAGCTGCAGGGTCTTGCCGCCGCCGCCCGCGCAGGCGTCCCACACGAAGTGCCCGGGTTCCGGCGCGACGGCACGGCCGATCGCCTGACTCGCGAGGTCCTGGATCTCGACCCTGCCGTCGCGCCAGCACTCCAGCTCGAAGATCCCGCGGTCGCCGACCGCGGCGATCGCGTCGCCCTCGCCGCTCACGGCGAAGCCGGCGCGGCGCAGCTCGGCGAGCACGGGCTTGAGGGTCGCGAGGTCGGCAAGGCGCAGCCACAGCGGCGGTCGCGTGACCTGGCGCTCGAGGAATAGCGCGAGCTCGCCCTCGACCCAGCCGGACCGCGCGGCGCGCTGCTCGAGCGGCGCAGCCAGCGTGGCCGGCAGTCCGGACCACGCCAGGCGCGCGGCGAGCGACGGGTTCCCGGCGAGGCCGGTGCGGATCCGGTGCCAGTCGACGACGGCGCCCGGCCCCGGTTCCGCGAGCCGCGGCGGTTGCGCGCCCGCCTCGCGCAGGCGCAGGAAGACCCAGAAGAAGAGCGACTCCGGCGCGACCGCGCGGAGGCGCCGCCACGCGTCGCCGGTGTCGCCGACGCCGGCGAGCACGTGGCGCAGCGCGGCGCCGGGCGTCCGGCCGCGAGCCTCGTCGCACAGCAGGGCGAGCCACGCGAAGCGTACGCCGTCCGCCAGGCCCGCGCCCAGCCACAGGCGCTGTTCGCGCGAGTAGCCGTCGAGGCGCGAAAGGGTCCGCGCCAGCCAGCGATCGAGCGCTGGCGGTTCTGGCTCGCCGACGTAGGCGGACCAGAGCCGGTAGAGGACCGGCAGGAGCGCTGCGCTGTCGCGCTGGGTCGGCCGCCTCCCCGGTGGACGCGAGCCGGGAGCGCGGACGCGGCGTGGCGGCCGCGACGCGGTCACGACCGGCCCCGGCGGTCGCGACGCTTGCCGATGCCAGGCTCGGGACGCCTGCCCTCGTCCCGCCGTGGGGGCAGACGACGGACAGGCTTCGCCGAGCCGCTGCGGGATTCGGTGCCGCTTTTCCGGCGCGGTCCCTTCTCGGTCGCGCGGGGAGCTCGCGGTCCCGCCGCCGCGACGAACTTCGCGAGCACGTGCAGCGCGTCCAGCTCGGTGAGCGCGGCCTCCAGCAGCTTGCGGTTGTGGGGCCGGTCGTATTGCAGCAGCGCCCGCTGCATGCGGCGCTCCTCGAGGGTCCTCGGGACGTGGACGCGCTTGCGCGTCAGCGGGTCCACGCCGGTGTGGTACATGCAGGTCGCGCGGGTCATCGGCGTCGGGATGAAGTCCTGGATCTGCTCGGGCTTGACCCGGCGCTTGGCGAGGTAGAGCGCGAGCTTGAGCGCCTCGCGCAGCGTGCTGCCGGGGTGCGAGGCGATGAAGTAGTTGACCACGTACTGCTGCTTGCCGGCCTTGCGCGACGCCGCGCGGAAGCGCTCGAGGAACGCCTCGTAGACCGCGAAGCGCGGTTTCGCCATGAGGCCGAGCACGTGGTCGTCGCAGTGCTCGGGCGCGATCTTCAAGAGCCCGCTCACCTGGTGCGCGGCGATCTGCTCGAGGTACCGCCGGTCGCGATCCTCCACGAGGAGGTCGAACCGCAGGCCGCTGCCGAGGAACACGTGCTTGATGCCGGGCACCTCGGCCACCTTGCGGTAGAGCCGGATCGCCGCCTCGTAGCCGAGGTCGAGGTGCTCGCAGCGTTGTGGCAACAGGCAGTGCCGGTGGTGGCAGAATCGGCCCTGGTCCCAGCGCTTGCAGCGCGCGCCGTAGAGGTTGGCCGTCGGTCCGCCGACGTCGGTGATCGTGCCCTTGAAGCCGGGGTCGGCCGCGATGCGACGCGCCTCGGCGAGGATCGACCGCTCGCTGCGCGAGGTGACGATGCGCCCCTGGTGCGACGTGATCGCGCAGAACGAGCAGTCGCCGCAGCAGCCGCGATGCGCGGTGATCGACGTGCGCACGGTCTCGAGCGCGGGCACGCCGCCGTCGGCGTCGTAGCGCGGATGCCAGGCGCGGCGGAACGGCAGGTCGTAGATCTCATCCAGCTCGGACTGCGACGGCGGCGGCGCCGGCGGCCACTGCACGACCACGCGATCGCCGTGCGGCTGGGCGAGCGGCTTCGCCGTCGCGGGCGCGAGCTCGCGCTCGGCGAGGCGGAAGGCCTCCACGTAGGCGTCGCGGTCGGCGGCGACGCTCTCGAAGGACGGCAGCGCGACGGCAGCGGCGGGCGCCGCCCCGCGCGCGCGGACGACCGCGGTGCCGGGGATGCCGTCGAGGTCGGCGCCGGCGCCGTCCCGCGCGAGCCGCTCCGCGATCGCAAGGATCTGCGACTCGCCCATCCCGTAGACGAGGATGTCGGCGCGCGCGTCGACGAGGAGCGACCGGCGGACCTCGTCGTCCCAGAAGTCGTAGTGGGCGAGGCGGCGCAGGCTCGCCTCGAGGCCGCCGAGAACGATCGGCACCCCCGGGCAAGCCTCGCGCAGCCGGTTCGCGTAGACCAGGGTCGCGCGATCGGGGCGCAGGCCGGCCCGGCCGCCCGGGCTGAAGTCGTCGGTGCGCCGGCGCTGCTTCCCGGCCGAGAGGTTCGCGATCAGCGAGTCGACGTTGCCGGCGGTGACGCCGAAGAACAGCCGGGGGGACCCGAGCTCCGCGAAGGCCTCGAGGACGCGCCAGTCGGGCTGGGGAAGGACGCCCACGCGCCAGCCCGCATGCTCGAGCAGGCGGCCGATCACGGCCGCGCCGAATGCGGGGTGGTCGACGTAGGCGTCGCCGCTGACGAGCACGACGTCGCAAGCGTCCCAGCCGAGCGCGTCCATCTCCTGCCGAGAGGTGGGCAGGAACGGCGCGGGCAAGGGGGGCGTGCGGGAGCGACGCGGCATGGACAGGCCTCGGATCGGTGACCGGGGAGAGTTATTGTCCGGAAATGTGGTCGCCGGAGGGGGGCGTTGTCAATTGCGGCGCTGGTCCGGTTCGTGGTAGGATCCCGCCATCGCACCCGGTCCTTGCGACGTCGTCGCCTGGTGACGCGCGGCCCGTCGCGCGCCGGGACCTTCCTCATATCGTGTGCCCGTATCCGCTCCTCGAAAGGAGAACCGCCGTGAAGCGCATCCTACAGTTCTCCGCCCTGCTGCTCCTGTGCCCCCTGCTCGCCTGCCAGCAGGAGCCGCCCGTCTCACCGCTCGACCGTTCGCCGGACGCCGCAGACCGCGCCGTCGATCCGGCGCTCGCCGCCGGCGAGCTGATGCTGGCCTTCGGCTGGGACTTCGACCCCGACGTCCAGCTGCCAGCGAGCCTGGCGGCGCTCGGCGACAAGTGCGGCCCGGGAATCGTGGTCGACTTCCAGCGCGAGGCGATCACGGGCGACATCGCCCACTACGGCATCGTCCTCGCCGTGGGCCCCGGCGAGCACGACGTGATCGGCCTGCACCGCGTCGTGCGCGAGTCCAGGCCGTTCACCCCGATCCGCGCCCGCAAGTCGCTCTTCCTCGTGCACGGCATGGGCAAGGACTTCGTCGGCAATTTCCTGCCGGGCGTCAAGTCGCCGCTGTTGCCGGATGACTTCGGTTTCGCGGTGTTCATGGCGCAGAACGGCCTCGACGTCTGGGGCGTCGACAACTCGTACACGCTGGTGCCGGCCGGCCTCGAGGATTTCAGCTTCGCCGCCGGCTGGGGCATGGACAAGTGCGTCGCCGACATCGCAACGGGCGTGGCCGTGGCGCGCTCGGTCCGGCTGTTCACGGGCAACGGCTGGCGCAAGATGGTCCTGGTCGGCTACAGCCAGGGCGCCATCATGGGCTACGCCTATCTCGACGGCGAGGCCGACCTGCCGCCGGTCCGCCGCAGCATATCGGCGTTCGTGCCGGTGGACTGGGGGCTCGGGTACGACGATCCCGACGTGCAGCAGGGCGAGTGCGAATTCCTCGGCGGCTACGTCGGCCTCTACGGCGATGGAGTCTACGGTTTCGACGACGATCCGGACGGATTCTACGCCAGCCTGGGCCAGCTCGCGCAGACCGATCCCGACGGGCCGTCGCCGTACTACGATGGTTTCACCAATCTCCAGGTCTTCCTGTTCTTCACCGCGACGGCGACGCCCCCCAACACGGTCCACTATTGGGCGGCGATCTTCGACGAGTTCGGCGTCCCGCTGGACCTCGTCCACACCACGCGGCTGATGGCCACGGAGTTCTGGATCCACTGGGCGCCGATGCATCCGCCCACGCATCTGTGGGCCGACTTCTACGCGATCAACTGCGAGGACTCGGTCTGGGAGGCCAACCTCGCCGCGATCGACCTGCCGGTGTTCAGCCTCGAGGCGGCGGGCGGCGGCGGTCCGGGCATGGCGGGCACCCTGGATCGCCTCGTCGGCTGCGACGTGACGCGGCACGTCGTCCAGCTGCTGGGCCCGGACGACGTCCTGCTCGACTTCGGCCACGTCGACCTGTTCACGGCCGAGAACGCCGCGGCGCTCGCCTGGCAGCCGACCCTGGACTGGCTCTCGAGCCTGCACGGACAGGCTGCCGACGACGCGCCGGACCTCGACCTGGTGCTCGATCAGGCGGCGCTCCCCGCGCTCCGCGCGCTCGGCGGGACCATGGCCCCGTCCGGCCGGTACCTTGCGGCGACGGCGAGCGCGCCGATGGTCGCGCCGCCCGCGGCGCCCGCCCGCGCCCGCGCGGATCTCGAGCGCGATGCCAGGCTGCGACAGACCGCGCGACGCTGATCGATTGACGGACCTCTGGACGGCGCCGGCGTGCAGGAACCCCCGGGACCTGTGCGCCGGCGTCGTTCCCGGCGCGCCGGGGACGTCTCCGAGCGGCAGGGCCCGGTCGAGGCGTTTCTTTCATTTCCATAAATTACAATGACTTACGACGACGACCGGCTCATGAGTCATCCCGTATCGTAAGATGACCGATTTCCGAGTAAAATACTATCAATAACGCCGTCGCGCGTCCCTCAGCGCGGCGACATCGCCCGACCCGAGGAGGCAGCCATGACGATCCGCGAATCGAACGACCGCCGCAGGCTCACCGCAGCGGCCTGCGCGCTCGCCCTGAGCCTCGGCGCGGCGCTCGCCGCCGCCCAGCCCCAGCCCGGCGAATACGGCGACGCGCCCGAGGACGGCACCGCGTATCCCGATCTGGCCGTCCTCGGCGACTTCCCGACCTGCCTGGATCCGTTCGGCGACTGGGTCGCCCACGGTCCGGTCCAGCTCGCCTGGTTCGGCCAGGCGGTCGACTTCGAGGACAACGGGAACGCCGGACTCTGCCAGTTCGGACCCTACGACCTGGACGAGTGCAGCGGTCCGAACGACCTCGACGCCGGCCTCGAGATCGCGACCGCGTACACGATCGACCCCGCCGGCAACGTGGTCGTGGCCTGCGCTCCGTCGCTCGCGCCCCACATCGGCGACGCGTGCCAGATCGTGTCCTGGGGTTCCGCGATCGACATCTGGGTCACGAACCTCTCGGGCCAGGCCTGCGCGGTGAACGTCCTGGTCGACTGGAACCGCGACGGCCTCTGGTACGGTTCGATCGACTGTCCGAACGTCGGCCAGATCGACGAGCCCGTCGTCCAGAACCTGCCCGTGCCCGACGGCTTCCGCGGCCCGCTCTCGGCGCTCAATCCCCCGGACATCTTCACCGGGCCCGAGCGGGGATACTTCTGGGTCCGCTTCTCGATCTGCGCGCTGATCGACGCGCCGCTGCCGGGCTGGAACGGCGCCGGCGAGTTCGACTTCGGCGAGACCGAGGACTATCTGCTGTCCGTCGGCGAGACCACGCTCTACGGGGAACTCGGCGACGCGCCCGAGGGCGTCCTCGCCTACCCGCTCACCGGCGTCGGCGGGAACTTCCCCACCTGCCTCTTCGGCTCGCCGGGTCACGTCCTGCACGCCGGCAACGCCGGCGCCTGGTTCGGCGACGCGGTCGATCTCGAGGGCGACGGCAACGCCGACCTCTGCAGCTTCTCGCTCTACGACCACGACGAGTGCGACGCCGCGGGCGGCGACGCCGGGCTGCTCCTGGCTGACGTGTTCACGATCGAGCCCGGCTTCAACATCGTGCCGTGCACCGCGAACGCCACCGATCCCGTCGGCGAGTCGTGCGGGCGCCTGGTCTGGGGGCAGGACATCGACCTCCGCGTCGTCAACAACACGGCCTTCACCCGCTGGGTCAACGTGCTCGTGGACTGGGACGGCAGCGGCGACTGGGGGCAGACGGTCACCTGCAGCAACGGCGACACGGGGAGCGAGCACGCCCTCGTCGACTTCCCGATCCCGGGCGGCTACGACGGTCCGCTGTCCGCCCTCGGTCCCGGCAGCCTCCAGATTCTCGGCGGCGCCGGCTACGTCTGGTCGCGATTCACGATCAGCGACCAGCCCGTCCAGGTGAGCGGCTGGGACGGCGCCGGCACCTTCGCCGACGGCGAGACGGAGGACTACCTGCTCCTGGTCGCCGAATCGACCGTCGGCGCGCCGCCCGCCGATCCGCGGCTCGACTCCGGCCTGCATCTCGAGCCGGGCGTCCCGAACCCGTTCAATCCGCGGACGGAGATCGCCTTCCTGATGACCCGATCGGGCCCGGCGCTGGTCACCGTCCACGACGCCTCCGGCGAGCTGGTCGCGACGCTCGTGGACCGGCTGCTCGTCGCCGGACGACACACCGTCACGTGGGAGGGGCGGACGGACGGCGGCCAGGCCGTTCCGTCGGGCATCTTCCTGGTTCGCGTGGCGAGCGGGGGCGAGGTCCGCACCGGCAAGATCACGCTGCTCAGATAGGCAGCATCGCGCGACCCGGCCCGGTCGTCGAATCCGCAGGGATGAGACGACCGGGCGTCAGGGCGGATCGACCATCCCGCCGCGCCTTCCGTGCGCTCCCGTAGTGAGGCGCCAGATCGCCCCGGCCCGGCCGCGCGCGAGGAGCGGCGCCGAGGTCGCCAGGCGCACATCCTCGTACAGCGCCTGCAGCGCCGGGTCCTTCAGGTCGTTGGCCTCGTACCGCAAGCTCGCCGCGTAGCCGGGCGGCGCAGGCCGCCGCACGTGCCCCGGTCGCCAGTCGTCCGCCAGCGTGCCGACCGGGATGCGCGAAAGAAACGGGTCCGCGATGGCGTAGCGGTCGACGACGATCTTGTCGACGCCCGCCAGGTAGCCGAAGAACCCGACATTGGGGGAGCCGACCACCGGCGCGTCGCGATTGCGCTCGCGGCGGCCGTCGCGCGCCCACTCGTGCGGTGGAAACTCGCCGGCAGGCGTGCGCAGGCGCACCCACAGCGACGTCGCCTGGAAGTAGTAGGCGCGCTCATCGGCGATGCCATCGGGGAAGTCCTGCTGGTCGAGGCCGGAGCCGGTGTTGAGCGGCGTACGCGGCAGCAGGACCGCGGTCACGAAGGCGGCCGCGGCCGCGGCCCGGCGCAGCTGCGGCCCGCGGTCCGCGAGCGCGCGCGCGAGGACCACTGCCATGACCAGGAAGACCGCGCCGAGCATCCGGCCCTGCATGAAATCCCCGCCTGCTCGCACGAGGTAGGCCACGTGCAGCGACGCGCCGAGCGCCAGCGCGATCGTCGCGGGACGCGCGAGCGCCGCGATCGTGCCGGCCACGATGACCACCGGCAGGACCGGATCGCGCAGCGTCGCGCCGAGGTAACGCAGCCCCTGCGGCAACAGCTCGCGGACGGGCACGCCGAGCGCGAGCTTGGCGAGGGCCGCGTTCGGCCAGGGGGAGCCGTAGTAGAAGACCGCGAACGCGCTCCAGGCGGCGAGGGGCGCCGCCGCGATCGCGAGCCACCGCAGCCACGTCCGGACGCCCGCTGCCCGACGATGACGCCAGATCGCCTGGGCGGCCGGCGGCAGCCAGAATACGACGAGGTCGTGCCGCACCAGCAGCGACCAGCCGGCGGCGACGAGCAGGCGGCGGACCGCCGCCGCGGCGCCGGGATCGCCCGCGGAGAGCGCCATCGCCGCGAGGTAGCGGTCGCAGAGCACGGCGGTCGCGACGAGGAGCAACGGATTCTCGAGACCGGAGCTGGTGAAATCCATGAAGCCGCCGGCGCCGACCATGAGCCCGATGAGGCAGAGCCAGGCCGTGGGGTTGGGCACGAGCCGCCGCGTCACCGCCAGCAGTCCGAGCGAGCAGGCTAGCGACAGCGCGAGGACGTTCAGGTAGACGTCGGGCGACACCAGGCGCAGCGGCGCCTGCAGCCAGTACCAGAGCACGCTGGTGTAGACCTGGACGCGCTCGTGGGGATTCCAAATCGGCCCGTGTCCGGCGCGCAGTTGCTCGAGCGAACGGAAGTTGATGTAGGCGTCGTCGCAGACCCACGCGTTCTTCAGCCAGACGGCGAGGAAGAGCACGAGGCCCACGACGACCAGCGGGCGTCTACGGACGAGAGACCGGTCCATGGTCGGACCAATGTGAGGGCGCCGGGCGCCGCTGTCAACGGAGTGGGCAAGCGGCGCGGAACGGATTATCCTGCCGGCGGACCACCCGAAGGGAGCGCTGATGCAAGCCGGATTCATCGGACTGGGCAACCTCGGCCGCGCCATGGCGGGACGGCTGCGCGAGACGGGCGTCGACCTCACGGTCTGGAACCGCACCGCGGCGAAGGCGGCGGCCTTCGGGGGCCGGTCGGCGGCTCACCCCGCCGAGCTGATCTCGGCGGTTCCCGCGGTCGTGATGAGCCTCGCGGACAGCGACGCCGTCGAGCTGGTCCTGCGCGGCGAGCGTGGCCTCTTGTCCGGTGACTGCGCCGGCAAGCTGGTCATCGACACCACGACGAACCACCACGCGCCGGTGCTCCTCTTCCACCAGCTCTGCCGCCAGAAGGGCGCGAGGTACGTCGAGGCGCCGGTGGCGGGCAGCGTGGTCCCTGCGAGCAGGGGCGAGCTGGTCGTGATGGCGAGCGGCGAGCCAGCCGACGTCGAGGCTGCGCGACCGCTGCTCGACAGGCTCGCAGCCACGATCCACGTGCTCGGCGCGCCCGGCCTCGCCACCCGGATGAAGCTCGTCAACAACCTCTGCCTCGCCACGTTCATGGCCGTCCTCGGCGAGGCGCTCGCCACGGCCGAGGCCGCCGGGATCGACCGCACCCGCGCGGTCGCGATCCTCGGCGACGGCGCCGGCAAATCGCTCGTGCTCGACGCCAAGCGCCAGAAGCTGCTGGATCGCGACTGGTCGCCCCAGTTCGCGGTCGGCACGATTCACAAGGACCTGCACTGCCTGCAGGACCTCGCCCGCGAGATCGGTCGGCCGCAGCACCTGGCAGGCGTCGTGAAGGAGCAGTACGCGCGCCTGATCCTGAAGGGACGGGCGCGGGAGGACTTCTCGGCGGTCTACGACGTGTTCCGGGAAGGATAGGGCGATCGGAGCCGACGCCGACCCCGGAGGTCCGCCTGCGTACCGATCGGCGACGGCCGCCGCGCCGGCAGGCGCGGTGCCGCGACCTGGGTCGCCGTCACGGCAGCCGCTGGACGCGGCTGCCGCTCTCGAGGCTCACTCGGCCGTTCTCACCGTCCGGAAGCCGACGCAATTGTACGAACCGGACACGCTCCAGCCGCGCCGGAACGCCGAACGGCACCACTGGGCGTAAGTGTTCCAGGCGCCACCGCGGATCACGCGGTATTCGCCCAACGAGGGGCCCACCGGATCCGTCGCATCGCCACCGTAGGAGCCGTACCAGTCGTTGCACCACTCCCAGAGATTCCCGTGCATGTCGTACAGGCCCCAATCGTTGGGCCCTTTCTGCGCGACGGAGTGAGCCGAGGCGCCGGCGTTTCCGCAGTACCAGCCCAGCAGATTGAGGTTCGGTTCGATCGGGCTGCAATCGAAGGACGTGATCGGCCCGTTGGCGAACGCGGCCGCGCCGCCCGCCCGGCAGGCGAATTCCCACTCGGCCTCCGTCGGCAAGCGGTAGCCGACCGCCCCGTACGGGTCGCCATCGTTGCACCGCCAATCCCGATGGTCGTAAGCGAGCGGCAGCTCTTCGTGCTTGTTGATCCAATCGCAGTACGCCGCCGCTCCGTACCAGGTCACCTCCTGCACCGGGCGATTGGGATAGTCCGTGCGGAAGACCCCGTTGACGTATTCGATCTCGCAGAAACTCGAGCTGAGGCGGAGCAGCACCTGCACGGAACTGTCGACGTTGTCGTAGAGGTTGTCGCTCGTGACCATCGCATGACCGCTTTCGACCGCCCACTGCGCCAGCTCCAGGTACTGGCGGTTCGTCACCTCGGTGGTCTGGATATAGACGTTGCGGCTGAGGGTCACCTGATGCTGCGCCTCGTCCGCGATCCGCCGCGGCTCGTCCGTCGGGCTGCCCATGGTGAAGGTGCCGCCCTCGCACAGGACGAAATTGCCGACCTGCACGTAGGTCCCCGGGAACGTGGTCGCGGCGTTCATGGCCACACCCAGGGTCAGGGCCGGCGGCTTGAGGTAGCCGCTCACAGCGCCCCAGGTCAGCGTATAGAGGCCGACGGGAAGGTACGGCAGCGACGCGTCGCCGGAACCCGTCTCCTCGTACCCCAACGGACCGGACAGCGTCCAGCTCGCACCGGGCAATCCGTCGGGAGTCTGGTTGATCACGATCGTACCCAGCGCGACCTCATAGGTCCCGCTGAACGTGATCACGCCGTCTGCCTCGAGTGTCTGCGTCGAGTCCGGGGGCGTCGTATAGGCGACCACCTCGGCCCAGCTCAGAGTGTAGTCGCCGACCGGCACCCGGGTCAGGGTCGCGTTGCCGGACCCGGTCTCGGCGAACCCCAGCGGTCCGGTCAACGACCACCCAGCTGCCGGCAGGTCGGCCGGAGTCTGGAAGATCTGGATCGTGCCCGCTTCGACGTATTCCCCCACGAAGGTGATGGTCTCGTTATCATCCAGCGTCTGGGGCGTGCTGATCGGAATCGCGTAGCCGCTCACATCGGTCCAGACGACCAGGTAATCGCCGACCGGCATGTCGCCAAGTGTCGTGCTCCCCGAGCCGGTTTCGCTCTGCGGTCCCACGAGCGACCACCCGGCTCCCGCCAGGTCGTCGGGAATCTGGTGGATCACGATCGTGCCGGTTCCCCCGCCGGCCACGTAGTTCCCGCTGAAGGTCACGGTCGAATTGGGTTGCAGCGACTGGGATTCGACCGCCGGCGTGATGTACCCGTCGACCTGTCCCCAGGTGATCGTATACGTCCCCGGCGCGACCCTTTCGAACACGTCGTCGCCATCGCTGCTCCGGATGAAGTCGTCCGGGCCGGTGAGCGTCCACGGCGCGTAGAGGAGGTCGGGCGAAGGATCGACGACCACCGTTCCCGTCGCGGATTCCGGCGGGATCAAGCCGAGATTATCGCCGCAGCCTGCGAGCGAGATGAGCAGGCATACCACGAGTAGTCCGGTTAGCCGTGTCGATCGCCTCACCATGTCGGTCCTCCTGAATTGATCCCGTGCGAACGCCTGATCGATCGCCGATCCCACCGCTGGCCTGACAGGTAATGATGCGGTCTGTCCCCCGCGTCCGGTAGTGGCTCCAGTCAAGAAATCACGGCCATGGTGACCGTCGCCGTCGAATCGAACTCACCAGCGAGTCCAGGCGATCCCGGCCGCCCGGATAATAACGACACGATCCGACCTGGATCGGACGGCATTATATCACGATGGTTCTCCCGGACAAAAGAGTCTCATCGGCGCAGCGCGCGCAACTTCGAATTGGGCCAGAGCATACCGGGGACGACGCGGCGACTCGTCTTTGGCGGGCAATGGACGGCGCGGGAGGGATGCGACTCCCTCTCGCGGGCCAGGGAGGATCGCAGCGCGTCGGCGAGGATCGACCCGGCGGTCGCGGTCACCGCCCGGCCGCCGCCGGTCTGGACCATCGCCACGCGGCGCCGCGACGGCCGGCGCTCGCCGGCCGGCTCAGTGATCGACGCCGACCATGACGCTGGACGCCTTGATCACCGCGTACGCCGGCTTGCCGACGGCGAGGCCGAGCGACTCGCACGCCTGCTTGGTGATGATCGATACGATGGTCTCCCCGCCGGCGAGCTCGATGACGACCTCGTTGTTGACGACACCCTCGCCGATCGACTTGAT
This sequence comes from Candidatus Krumholzibacteriota bacterium, assembly GCA_022711765.1. Taxonomy (GTDB): domain Bacteria; phylum Krumholzibacteriota; class Krumholzibacteriia; order LZORAL124-64-63; family LZORAL124-64-63; genus Glo-17. The sequence continues at coordinate 1,622,473 of JAKLEB010000001.1, read as the reverse complement.
TTTGCCCTTCAAAACGTTGCGCGCGCTGAGCTTCATGGGAAGAACCTCTCGTTGGCTGGTCCGACGTCGCCGGACAGCATAGCGGCGATCCGGCGAGGGCGCACGCCGGCGCGACGGCGACCTCGGCGCAGGAGGGCGCCCGCCGCCCGCCTGCGCCGACTTCTCCGGCGCCACGACCTCCGGGCTAGGTTGTTCGTCGCAAGTCTGGTAGTCTCGGCGTCCGGAGGGCTTGCCGTCGTGCGACCTGGAATGTCCCGCGAACCTGTTCCCGCCGCGGCGCGGGCCGGCCGTGACGCCTTCGCCGTGCTGGTCGCCGCGGCTCTCGTCGCCGCCGGACCGCTCCGCGCGGAGCCCTACCGTGATCCCGACCTGCCCATCGACGCGCGCGTGGCGGACCTCCTGGCGCGGATGACGCCACGCGAGAAGTTCTGGCAGCTGTTCATGCTCGCCGGCGGCCAGGACGGCGAGCTGGACCGTTACGCCGACGGCGCGTTCGGCTTCCAGATCGGCGATTCCGGCGGCGCCGACGCGACCTGGGCCTCGGCGCGCGCCGACGCGGTCCAGCGCCACTTCGTCGAGCGGACCCGCCTCGGCATCCCGGTCATCCTCTTCGCCGAGGCCCTGCATGGACTCGTGCAGCCCGGCGCCACGGTCTTCCCGCAGGCGATCGGCCTGGCGGCCACGTTCGATGCGCCGCTCATGGGCGACGTGGCCGCCGCCATCGCGGCCGAGTGCCGGGCGCGGGGCGTCCGGCAGGTCCTCTCGCCGGTCGTCAACGTCGCGAGCGACGTGCGCTGGGGTCGCACCGAGGAGACCTACGGCGAGGATCCGTTCCTGGCGACGGCGATGGGTGTCGCGTTCGTGACGCCGCTGGAGCGCGCCGGCGTCCTGACGACGCCCAAGCACTTCCTCGCCAACGTCGGCGACGGCGGCCGCGACAGCTATCCGATCCAGCTGAGCGAGCGCTCCCTCCGCGAGATCCACCTGCCGCCGTTCGCGGGGTGCATCCGAAGCGGCGGCTCGCGCTCGGTGATGACGGCGTACAACTCGCTCGACGGCACGCCATGCACGGCGAACAGCTGGCTCATCGGTACGCTGCTCGAGGACGAGCTCGGCTTCACCGGTTTCGTCATCTCCGACGCCGGAGCCGTCGGCGGCGCCAACGTCCTGCACCGGACGGCGGCCGATTACGCCGAGGCGGCCGCGACGGCCTTCGCGGGCGGCCTCGACGTGATCTTCCAGACGTCCTTCGACCATTACGCGCTCTTCCAGCCGCCGTTCCTGGACGGCCGCATCCCGGTCGAGATCATCGACCGCGCCGTGTCCCGCGTGCTGCGCGCCAAGTTCGCGCTGGGGCTCTTCGAGAACCCGTACGTGGGCGCGGTCTCGCCGCCAGTCGACCGGCGCGCCCTCGCGCGAACGGCCGCGGTCGAGTCCATCGTGCTGCTCGCGAACGACGGCGACGCGCTGCCGATCGGGCCGCGGGTCCGTTCGATCGCCGTCCTCGGCCCCGACGCCGTCGATCGGCGCCTCGGCGGCTACAGCGCCCCGTGCGACCGGGCCGTCAGCATCCTCGCGGGCGTCACCGCCCGCGCCGGCGGCGACGTGACCGTTGCGTACGCGCGCGGCTGCGCGCGGGTCGAGACGACGCTGGTCGCCGTGCCCGCCGCGCAGCTGTCGTGTGCGGACGGCCCCGGCCTCCGCGGCGAATACTTCGCCAGCCCCGACCTCGCCGGCGAGCCGGCGTTCACGCGGATCGACCCGCAGATCGCCTTCCAGTGGACCCTCTTCTCTCCAGACCCCGCGCGCCTCCCGTACGACGGTTATTCCGCGCGCTGGACCGGCACCCTCACCTCGCCGGTCACGGGCGAGGTCCAGCTCGGGATCGACGGCAACGACGGCTACCGGCTCAGTCTCGACGGCGTCGTCCTCATCGATCGCTGGACCAAGGTCACGCGACGCACCAGTCTCGCCGAGGTCCGCCTCGCGGCCGGCCGCGAGTACGACCTGCGCCTGGAGTACCACGAACCGGTGGGCAACGCGTGGCTGCGCCTGGTGTGGAACGCCGGCGCGCCCCATACCGCCGACCGCGACCTCGACGTGGCTGTCGACCTCGCGGCGCGCAGCGACATCGCCGTCATCGTGGTCGGGATCGAAGAGGGCGAGTTTCGCGACCGGGCGGTCCTGGCGCTGCCGGGCCGGCAGGAGGAGCTCATCCGGCGGGTCGCCGCCACCGGCACGCCGGCGGTCGTGGTGGTCATCGGCGGCAGCGCGGTCACGATGGACGGCTGGCTCGACGAGGTCGCGGCCGTCCTGGACGTGTGGTACCCCGGCGAGGCGGGCGGCGACGCCGTCGCCGGCGTCCTGTTCGGCGACGAGAACCCGGCCGGGCGTCTGCCGATCAGCTTCCCGGTGGCCGAGGGCCAGCTCCCCCTCGTCTACAACCACAAACCCACGGGACGCGGCGACGACTACGCCGACCTCACGGGCCGCGCGCTCTTCCCGTTCGGCCACGGGTTGAGCTACACGACGTTCCGGTACACCGACCTGCGCATCCTGCCGCCGGCGATCGGCGCCGCGGACACCGCGATCGTCCGCTGTACGGTCGCCAACACCGGGCGGCGCGCCGGCGACGAGGTGGTCCAGCTCTATCTGGGCGACGAGCTGGCCTCGGTGGCGCGGCCCGTCCGCGAGCTCAAGGGCTTCCGCCGCCTCCGTCTCGCCGCCGGCGAGGCCCGCGACGTGAGCTTCACGATCTCGCCCGAGATGCTGAGGTTTCTCGACCGGGACCTGAACCTCGTCCTCGAACCCGGCGCGACGCGCGTCATGGTCGGTGCGTCGTCACAGGACATTCGCCTGCGGGGAATCCTGACGGTCGCCGAGTGAACGGCGCCGCCGACCTGGAATGGCCGCGTCCCGCCGGCGGCGGCGCCGCCGGCCGGCAACCTGGATCGGGGAGGTTGACATGACGAATCGATTCGATTCTCGGTGCCTGCTCGGCGTATTCCTGGCCGTTGCGGCCGCGACCGCGGCCGTGGCCGCCGGGCTGCTTGCGGACGTCGGTCAGGCGGCCGCCGGCGCGGCCGGCCAGGCGGCGGCGATTCTCGCGCTGCCGGCTCCGCGGACGGACCTTGCCGTGACGCTGGATCATGCCCTGCGGCATCGGCGTTCGGTTCGCGACCTCGCGGACCGCGCGCTCTCCCTCGCCGAGGTCGGGCAAATGCTCTGGGCCGGCCAAGGCGTGACCGATCCGCGGGGCTTGCGGACGGCGCCGTCCGCCGGCGCAACCTATCCCCTGGAGATCTACCTGGTGGCCGGTCACGTGGTCGGGCTCGACGCCGGCGTGTACCGCTACCTGCCTGCGTCCCATGGACTGGCGCCGGTCGCCGCCGGGGACGTTCGCGGGGACCTGGCCGCCGCCGCCGCCGGCCAGCGCTGGCTGCAGGCCGCACCGGCGATCCTCGTCGTCGCGGCGGTCGTCGAGCGGACGGAGCTGCGCTACGGGGCGCGAGCCGTGCGGTACGTCGATATGGAAGCTGGAGCGGCCGTGCAGAACGTGCTGTTGCAGTGCGTGGCCCTCGGCCTGGGCGGCACCTTCGTCGGCGCCTTCGACGACGCCGCCGTCGAACGCGCGGTCCGCCTCGCCCCGGGGGAAGGTGCGCTGGCGATCGTGCCGGTCGGTCACCAGGCGGCGCCGTGACCGCGCGAGGCGCTGGCGCGGTCGTCCAGTGGTGATGGGGGAATCGTGGCAGTTCGGTCTCCAGCCGAGGAGGGGTCCATGACCGCCGGTCGCTGCCGTCGCCGCCGCTTTGCGGCCGTCGCCATCGCGTGCCTCTCGCTGCTGCCGATCGTCGCGCTCGGCCAGTACGACGGGGTGCCCTACGTGAGGGAGGGCCACCCCGCGGTCCAGGCGAAGCTCGAGGCGTGGCAGGACCTCAAGCTGGGCTTCCTGGTGCACTGGGGGACGTACAGCCAGAAGGGCTGGTGCGAGTCGTGGGGCCTGTGCTCGGAGGATGTCGACTGGCTCACGCCGCCCGAGCCGTCGTACCAGGCGTATCACGACGCCTACGTCGGTCTGAAGAACACCTTCGACCCGGTCGACTTCGACCCCGCCGCCTGGGCCCGGCTCGCTCGCGACGCCGGCATGCGCTACTTCGTGTTCACGACGAAGCACCACGACGGCTTCTGCATGTTCGACACCCGCCAGACCGACTACAAGATCACCGACCCCGGCTGTCCGTTCCACGACGATCCGCGCGCCGACGTCACCCGCGAGCTCTTCGCTGCGTTCCGCGCCGAGGGGTTGCGCGTGGGCGCCTACTTCTCCAAGCCCGACTGGCACGTGCCGTGGTACTGGTCGCCGCACTGGCAGCACGGCACGCGGAACGTCAACTACCGGCCCAGGGCCCACCCCGAGATCTGGCGGAAATTCGTCGACTTCACGCACGCCCAGGTCGAGGAGCTGTGCACCGGCTACGGCCCGCTCGACATCCTGTGGCTCGACGGGGCCTGGGTCGCACCGGACAATCGCGACCAGGACCTCGAGATGGACCGTCTGGCCGCCATGGCGCGCCGCCACCAGCCCGGATTGCTGATCGTCGACCGCTGGGCCGGCGGGCGCTACGAGAACTACCGCACGCCCGAGCAGAAGGTCCCCGACGAACCCTGGGACCACCCGTGGGAGACGTGCATGCCGCTCGCGGGCGCCTGGTCGTACAACGCGGACGACGTCTACAAGCCGACGCGCCAGCTCGTGCACCTGCTCGTCGACGTCGTCGCCAAGGGCGGCAACCTGCTCCTCAACGCCGGCGCCGACGGGCGCGGCACCTTTCATCCCGATGCGGTCGCGCGGCTGCGGGAGCTGGGGGAGTGGCTGCAGGTCAACGGCGACGCGATCTACGCCACCCGGCCGATCGCCCCGTTCAAGCAGGGCAAGATCTGCTTCACGCGGCGGCGCGCCGACAGTGTGGTCCACGCGATCTACCTGCCGGAGGCGGACGAGCCGCTGCCGGCCGAGCTCGTGATCGGCGGGCTGAAACCGCGGCCCGGCGAGCAGGTCCGCCTGCTCGGTCACGCCGAACCGCTCGACTGGGAGCCGGTGGCCGGCGGCGCGCGGATCCGCGTGCCCGCGGCCGTGGTGGCGGCGCCGCCGTGCCGGCACGCCTGGGCGTTCCGACTCGGGCGTGTCGACCAGGACAACGAGGAGAGGCGCGTGGCCGACCTCGCCGGCTGGCGCATCCGCGTCCCGCCGGACGCTCCGCCTGCCGTCGCGTACGCCGCACGCGAGCTGCGCGCGTTGCTCGACGAGGCCGGGGTCGAGGTCGCGATCGCGGCAGCATCTGAAGACACCGGCGGCGCCCGCACCGTCAACCTCGCCGTCGATCCGTCGCTGCCGGCGGAAGGGCTGGTCCTGCGCCTCGAAGCCGACCGGCTGCGTGTCGAGGGCGGTTCGCCCCGCGGCGTGCTCTACGGCGTGTACGAGTTCGCCGAGCGCTACCTCGGCGTGCGCTTCCTGACCGCCGGCCACACGCACGTGCCGGACGGCGCCGCGGCGCGCCCGCTGCCGCGCGAGACGTTCGCCTACACGCCGCCGTTCTCGTTCCGCTGGCCGTACCTGGGCGAGACCGGCCTCTTCCCGGCCTTCGCCGCGCGCCTGCGGTGCAACACGGTGACCGAGGCCGACAGCCTCGGCGGCGTCACCCCCCAGCGGTTGATCAGCCACACCCTCGGCGAGCAGCTCCCGGTCGCCACCTACGGCGCGGGGCACCCGGAGTACTACGCGTTCGTGCGCGGTTCGCGCCTCGTGGAGGCGTTCGGCGGCGGACCGCAGCCGTGCCTCACGAATCCCGCGGTGCGGTCGATCGTCACCGCGGCCGTGCTCGCCGAGATCGCGGAACACCCCGAGCGCGACAACGTCAGCGTGTCGCAGACCGACAACGACCTCTACTGCCGCTGTCCCGCCTGCGAGGCGATCCACCAGGCCGAGGGCTCGCCCATGGGCTCGACCCTGGCCTTCGTCAACGCCATCGCCGATACGGTCGCCCGGCGCTGGCCCGGCAAGCAGGTCGGCACCCTCGCCTACTGGCACACGCGCAAGCCGCCCGCCACCTTGCGTCCGGCCGGGAACGTGCAGATCCAGCTCGCCAACATCGAGTGCTGCTGCCTGCACGCGCTGACCGACCCATCCTGCGCGAAGAACGCGGAGTTCCTGGCCGACCTGCGCGGCTGGAGCGCGATCGCCGGCCAGGTGTATGTCTGGACCTACGTCACCGATTTCCGCTACTACGACCTGCCGTTCCCGAATTTCCGCAGCCTCGGGCCCAACCTGCGCCTCTTCGCCGACCTCGGCGTGCGCGGCGTCTTCGCCCAATCGCACGGCGGCAGCACGAGCGGCGACCTGAGCGATCTGCGCAACTACGTCCTGGCGCGGCTGCTCTGGAATCCCTACCTCGATGCGCAGCCGCTCATCGAGGAATTCTGCCGGCTGCACTACGGACTCGCCGCGTCCGAGATCCTGGCGTATCTCGAGCGCCTGCACGACCGCGCGGAGAGCCTCGGCATCCACCCCACCTGCTTCGCCACGCCCGAAGAGCTGGGACTCGACGCCGACTTCGCGCGCGAGGCGATGGAGCGCTTCGCCCGGGCCCAGGCCATCGCCGCCGCCGAGAGCCCGGCGTTCGCCGTCCGGGTCGAACGGGCGTCGCTCACGGCCCATCGCGCCCTGCTCGAGGCCGGCGCGCCGCTGGCATATGCGGTCGGCCAGGTCAAGCGATCGTACCCGCATCCGTACGAGACCATCGTCGACGACTACCTGCGCCTCGCCGCGACGCACGGCCTCGCCATGCCGGACGAGCGGACCACGCTCGCGGCGCTCGCGGAGCGGCTGCGCGCGGAACGCCCGGCCGTGCTGCTCGAGAACGACGTCTGGCGCGGGGTCGTCCTGCCGGGCGAGAACGGCCGCGTGGTCGAGCTGGTGCACAAGCCGACCGGCCGGAGCTTCCTGCGCGCCTACCGGAACAACCTGCGCTTCGGGACCTGGGAGGACTGGGACGCGAGCACCGTCGACGAGAACGCGCCGGTCAGACCCTACGCGGCCGCTTGCGCTCCCGGCGAGGTCGTCCTGATCCGGCGCGGCGAGGATGGCGTGGACCACACGCGGCGGCTCGGCCTCGAGGGGGGCGTCATCCGCTGCGTGAGCACCCTCGCGAACCGGAGCGCGGAGCCGCGCACGCGGCGGCTCGTGGTGCATCCGGAGTGGGATGCCGGGACCGACAGCGCCGATCATCGCGATCTCGGCGCGTACGTCGACGTCGACGGCCGCTGGCTCGCTTTCAATCGCGACCTGCATCAGGACCGCGGGCCGGACGTCGGACGGCTGGAGGAGGGCCTCGAGGGCGGCGCCATCGGGTTCTACAACCACCGCGAGCGGTACGGCCTGGTGATGCGGTTCGAGCCGCAGGATCTCGCGAAACTGCGGACCTGGTGGGCCCCGCACTACCGGCAGATCAACCTCGAGCTCGAAACGCCTCTCTTGACCCTGCAGCCGGGCGAGGTCGCCGAGATCCGGTACACCGTCGAGTACTGGCCGAGCACGGATCCCCCCGCCGGCCAGTGAGCGGCACCGTGCCGGTCCGGCGTTCGCGGGTCCGGACAGCGTTCTCGCCCCGCGCGCGTCCTGGCCGCCCGCGGGCAACCCCGACGCGGCTACCGGAACCTGATCTTCAGCGCGCTCCAGGAGCGCGCCGGCGCCGGCTCCTCGGGCACCGCCGTCGCCTCCAGGCAACCGGAGTCCGCGATCTCCCCGACCACCGGCACGTAGCCTTGACCGAGGTCCGGCACCTCGACCTCGAACGTGCGGTCGGTCCAGCCGCCGCTCTCGATGTCGAACCAGCGGTACCTCAGGATCCACCAGCCGGCCGGCACCTCCTCGAGCACCACGGCGAGGTCGTAGCAGCAGTCGCAATCGCAGGGCGATTCCCACTGCTCCTCGACGAAGATCGTCACGTCGCCAACCTGGACGTCGAAGGTGATGGGATCGGGGCAGCAGTTGATCAGGTCGGAATGGTGGGCGATCTTGACGTCCGAGTCGACGACGGTGACCTCGAAGGTGTCGAGATTCCAGCACCAGGGCTGGGCAGCGACGGCGGCGGGCAGCGTCAGACAGGCAACGATGAACAGGAAGCGCATGGTTCATCACCTCCCAGTCTCGTGACGGTCCACGCCTGGGAGTATACACGATCGCGACGCCGGAAGCTGCCATTCAGAATCGGCACGACCCACAACGGAGAGGACCCGGGTCGCCCCGGGTCCCCTCGCCGGATTCGCAGGGATTCGATCGACCGAGTCGTCTAGTTGAACAGCCCCTTGACCGCGCTCCAGGTCTGGGCCTCGACCGGAACCCCCGTCTCGCCGCCCACGATCACGCTCGCGAGGTACCAGCCGGGATACTGGACGCTGGTGTCCGCGCCGAACTGGAACCGCAGGTCGACCGTCTCGCCCATCAGCGCGCTGATGTCGAAGCAGCTCGTGATCAGGGTCCAGTCGGCGAGATCATGGCCGGAGTAGCCCGGCTGTCCTTCGACGCAGTAGGCATAGTACGACGTGCTGGGGCTGATCGCGGGGATCGTGTAGCCCTCCATGGGGATGATGACCTGGTCGCCAGCCATCAGGTTGCAGCCGTCATAGTTGAGCTCGGTGTCGAAGTAGTGCGTGACCTGCACCAGGGAGGTCGCCGGGGTGACCAGGAAGCTCGGGGACACCAGAGCCTCGCCGGTGCTCGCGGGATAGTTGCCGCCGAGGACCGTGCCCCAGACGGTGTATCCGGCCAGGTTGGGTTCGGCGCCATAGGCCCACGCGGGCACGCCGCCGGAGGCGTCGCAGGTCGAGGTGGTGAAGCCATGGCTGCCCTGGTTGAAGTCCCATACGTAGGTCTGGACACCGAACGGGCAGTTGATGCGGGCGGCGATCTGGTTCACGTCGACGACGCCGTCGATCGGTTTATCGGCGAAAGCGACGGTCGCCGTGAGCAGGGTGAGCAAGAGGACGATAACCTTGTTCATCGCATTCCCCCTTTCGGGATGCCTGGGTCGCTGGCGCCATGCAGAGGATCCCGGCCAGCTCGGAATCAGCCGCGGCGAGTGTATCACAAAACGTGAATAAACGTCAAGAACCTGCAACCACTGGGAAGCCGACATTTTTTGAGGTCGTTTCCTCGTCCGGTCGTGACGCGATCGCAGGCGTCATGCGGATGGGCGCATATTTTGATAAATGGCGCTTCAATATGCTTGTTTCAGGCCGTGGGAGCGCGGGGGGAGGACGCGGTCGCCCTCCCCCCTGTGCGGTTCAGGATTTCAAGATCACGACGTGCTTCACCGCGCGGAAGGCCTCCGGATCGAGGATCTGCAGCTCCATCTCCTTGCCGATCGGCACGAGGGAATAGCTCTCGATCGGCTGGTCGCTGAGGAGGCGAGCTTCCTCGGCCGGGATGCGGATCACGGTCTGCTGGTCCGTGTCCATGGGGGTGAACATCGACGGTTCGAACTTGCCCGATAGCGTCAACGTCCGTCCGAGACCGAGGATGCCGCCCTTGGAGACGACGAGGCCGGCGTCCTTCAGCTCGTCCTTGGTGCCGATCGCGTAGAAGACCGTGCCCATCTCGCGTCGCTGGTCCTCGATCGCTGCGGTCTGGGTCTCGATGGTCATCTCCTGCTCGGCGATCACCTGCTCGCCCTCCTGCACCTTTGTCGTGAGGCCGGCGACCTGCGTCTGCAACTCGTCGACCCGGGTGGTGAGCTGGGCGACGATTCGCTCCTTGTCCGCAACCGAAGCGCGCAGGTTCTGGACCAGCTTCTCGAGGCCCGCGATCTTGACGTTGCTTTCGTCCAGGCGGGCCTCCAGGTCCAGGAGGCGAGTCTTGGCGCGTTCGACGCCGGCCCGGATGACGGCGATGCGTTCCATCGTCTCATCCGAGCGCTCCCGCGTCAGGCTCCGCTCCGCGTCGAGCTGCTCCTTGAGTTTGCGGGCGCCTTCCTCGCCGATGACGATGGCTTCGAGGCTGTCCTGGATCGCGGCGATCTCGCCGATCGCCTGGTTGTACTGCTCGCGCGTCGAGGCTTCCTCGGCCTGCAGCGCTGCGTATTCGGAACGGCTCTGTTCGAGATTCCGATTCAGGCCCACGGCGACGACCATCAGGACCACGGCGGCCACGAGCAAGGGAATCCATAAATATCGGCGCATGACTACACTCCTTTGTCTGGGCAGGGGTGGCCAGGCTCATAGTGTAGCGAGATAGGCAAGCCATCACCAGTGGTAAAGGGACCGCGGATCAGGCCCCGGGGCGTCCGCCGGGGCGACCCGAGGAAACGCTCAGGGAGCCCGCGAAAACGGCGATACTAAATCGACGCACCAGAGCCGGCAGCGATCCGCAGTCGGGACGGACCGGAGGAATTCCGCCATGAGTGAGAGAATGGGGTCTCGAGTGAACCACTTGCGGGAACTGTTCATCCGATCGACGGTCGCCGTCGAGGACGCGGCGGACTCCCTTGTCGGCGAGCTCGTGCGTCTCGCCGCCACTGAGCTCGAGAACGGCAATATCGAGCAGGCTGAGCGGTACCTGCGACAAGGACTGTCGCGCAACCCCGCTGACCACCAGTGCCAGGCCTATCTCGCCGTGTGTGACGCGACTCGCGACCCGCGGTCCCGCGCCGCCGAGCGCTCCGCGCGCGAGGTCGTCACGTTGCACCCGACCGATCCGGTCGCGTACTTCGCCCTCGGGCACGTCTATCTGCTCGCGTCGCGCCGCCGGGAAGCCTTCCGCATGTTTCAGCGGGCCCGCAAGCTCGCCAGGCGCGACCGGGCCCTCACCCGGCGACTCGAACGCGTGGATCCGCGGCGAGCGCCGGTCATCGCCGCGCTCCCCCGCGACCATCCCCTGAACATCCTCGCCGGTCGGTTGCGGGTCTTCTTCGGCCGTCCCCGCCGCGGATAGGGCGTTCTCGGCCGGCCGGCGCGACTACGCGGCCGGTTCGACGCGCACGCTTCCCGAATCAGGTCCGCCCCGCAGGACGTCGAAGCGAAGCACGACACGCGCCGGGTCGCCGGGAAGCAGTGGCACGAGTGCGCCGCGGACGCGTTCGCCGAGGATCTCCGCTGCCGCGGCGCTCGGGGCTGTGACGGTGATCAGGATGGGCGTGTCGGGTCCGAGGCTTCGGTTCAGCCAGCTCGCCACTTCCTGCACGAGCGGCGAAGGCGCAGCGCTCGCTCCGGTCCCGGCGCCGACATCCGCTCCGGAAAAGACGAGCAGCGGGCCGCGCTTGGTCTCCAGCCTGAACGGAGGCACCTGGAAACCCTCGCCGACGTAACGCTTGCGGTTGCCGGCTCGATCGAGCGCGGTGAACACGTACGAGTAGGTCAGGCCGGGCGTGGCTGGTTCGCCTTGTTGGTTGAGCCCGTCCCAGGTGATCTCGTCGGGCACCTTGTCGCCAGAGAACTCGCGGGCGACCTCGCCGCGGGCGTCGACCACCGCCAGCTCCCAGTGCGAGATGTCTCCCGTCTGCGGCCGGAAACGCGCCACCGGTCCCGACCGGAAGGCGGCGAGCCATGGTTGCGGCCGATACGGGCTGAGACCCGCGACGGACAGGGCGAGCAGCGGGCCGACCCGGTCAGGGACCGTACGGTCCAGCACGTCCTTGGCATCGCCCCAGACGAGTCCGGGCGCCTGAGCCGGATCGAGGTCGACCGTCAGTTCCGGCCGCTCGAAGTCGAACTTGATCCGGTTCTCACCTTCGACGGTGAGACTGCGCAGGACCGATCCCTCCGCGTCGCCGGTGAGGATCAGCGAAGAGTCGGGCGCCGCGTCGGCCGGATCGGTCGTGCCGGCCGGGCTGGCGGTGGCCGGCAGCAAGGAGGCGGCGAGGATTAAGCTGGTGAGCGAGCATCGCCTGGGCTGTCGTGGCGTCGACATGATGGCTCTCCTGGTCAGCGCTGATCGCGGATTCGGAAGTGGAACGTGATCGATCCCCGCTGCTCGGCGGTGTTGCCCGCCGGAAGCGGCGCGAAGCGCCAGCGCAGCAACGCCGCGACGCTGGCGTCGTCGAAATCCAGGAACCCCGCGGTGCGGGAGACCTGGACGCCCGACTTGACGCTGCCGTCGGCCAGCACCACGAAGCCGAGCGTCACGTCGGCCTCGACCGCCTGGCGAGTCGCCCAATCCGGATAACCCGGCATCTCGTGACGGATCACCGGCCGATCGGCGACCTCGCCGCTGAGCCGGGCCGAACCGAGCACTCGCTCCGCGGTCGATGAGGTCGGCGTCTCGGGCAATACCCGCGTGAATGCCGACGATGTCGGCGCGGCGACCGCCAGGGCAGGTTGCCGGGCCGGCGTGCCGCTGCGCGTCAGCGGCGCCGCCGACACGGGCGCGGCGTTGCGCGCGAGCTCGGCCGGCGTGGTCCCTCCGGGCAGACCCGTGGCAGGCGGCGCCGCGGCGGCGGCGAGTCGCGAGCTGGGATCGGCGGCCGCCGCGAGTGCGACGGCGGTCTCCCGCGACGCGCGGAACCGATCCAGCTGGCTGCGCACCGCGTCGCGCGTGACCTGGATGTCCTGCGGCCGCGGCGCCAGATCCGCGGTCTCGGTCGGCCGGGGGAAGCGCGCCTCGCGAAGATTCGGCGCCGCCGCGATCATTGGCGCGGGCTCGTCGACCCTGACCTCCGGCAACACCGGCGGCGACGCGGGCGATGCCGGCTCGACCGCGACCGGCTCCGGATCGAGCCAGGTCACCTCGACCAGCTGTTCGGGGACCGGCGCGAGCTGGCGGTGCAGGATCAGCCACAGGAACAAGGCGCCGTGCAGCGCCAGGCTGATGCCCTGGCTGCGCCGGGTCCGCGACCCGATCGCGTCCATCTCGCGCGCGATGGTGAACACGGTTGCGCTCATGGCCGGTCCCCTTGCCGGGTGGCCACGGCCAACCGGACGGCGCCGCCTTCGCGCGCGGCGCTCATGGCCGAGCGGACCGCCGCGTGGGGCAGTCGCGAATCGGCGCGCACGACGACCAGCAGGTTCTCCCGCTCGCTGGCTGCGAGCCGGTCGCGAACGGCGGCGGCCAGCGCCTGCGGGTCGGCCAGCACCAGTTCGTCGACGGCGACATTGCCGCCTGCGTCGAGCGTGATGCTGACGAAGACTTCGTCCTCCGCGTCGCGGACATGGGCCGGCGGCAGATCGACCTCGAGGTCGGCCACGGCGAGCATCGGCGCGGTGATCAGCAGCATGATGACCAGTGTCAGCGCCACGTCGATGATCGGCGTGAGGATGATGCGCGTCATGGGTTCGTCGCCCTGCACCATTGGTGGTCTCATGTCATCTCCCGGCGACGGCGATGTCCCGCGCGCCGCACAGCTTGATCGCGTCCAGCACCGCCACGAACGTCCCGTGCTGCACCGTGTCCCGGCAGGTCACGGCGACGACGCCGTCCGGACTCCGCTCGAGCAGCGGCGCGAGCTCGCGCCCGAGGCCGTCTTGCGGCACGACCGCGCGGTTCACGCGCAAGCTGTCCGCGGAGAGGATCGTCACCTCGATGCGGGCCTGGTCGTTGTCGTCGATGGCCTCCCGTGCGCTGGCCGCCGCGCGGCGCACCGCGAACGCCGACTCGAAGGTCAGCGGCGAGGCCAGCAGCAGGATCACCACCAGCGTCAGCGAGACGTCGATGAGTGGGGTCAGGTTGATGTCGCCCGAGCCCGAAGCCGATTCGCGTGACTCGTTCCAGCGTTTCATTGGACGACCTCAGAGCGCGGGTTGGGGCTCGTGGACCACGGTATCGGTCCGCGTCCGGGACCCGGTCCGCGGCGGGCGTTCAGCGCTCGCCGGCGTCGCCGCGCGCGTCGCGGCGCGCAGACTGCGCGCGTGGTTCTCCGCGACCGTCAGCATCACGTTCAATCGCCGCGTGAAGTGGTTGAAGAGCATGACGGACGGGATCGCGATCACGAGGCCTGCGGCGGTCGTGATCAGGGCCTCGGCGACGCCGGAGGCCACGATCGACGGCGCGGCCGAGCCGGTGCTGGCCATGTCGTGGAACGCGCGCATGATGCCCCAGACGGTTCCCAGCAGACCGATGAGCGGCGCCACGGCCGCCATCGTGCCGAGGGTGCCGACGTTGCGGTCCAGCAGCAGCTTCTGCTGGCTGAGCGAGACCTGCAGGCGTTCGTCGCCATCCGCCGTGGGCAGGTGCGCGGCGACGATCGCCTCGTAGCTCACGGGGCCGACGGGGTGTGCGGCGGTCCGGCAGATCTCGAGCGCCTCGCCCACGCGGCCTTCGCGCAGGTGTGAGGTGGCTTCGAGCAGCACGGCGTCGGGATTGCTCTGCCGGCGCCGGAAGTAGAGCCATCGCTCGATGGCGACCCCGAGGGCGATCACGCTGCAGCCGATGAGCGCCAGCATGGTGGGGCTCTCGAACAAGGTCTTGATCCAGTTGAGTTCGGTGAACATGGTCATCGCTCCTTGAAGCGGGGGACCCGCTATTCGATCGCGGCAGCCAGCTCGGCCGCCCGGTCGGACGCGGCGGCCGAGAGGCTCGGATCGCCGGCATGCGCCGCGAGGTCTCGGTAGGCCGCGAGCGCTTCGGGATAGGACTCGATGCTTTCGTAGAGCAACGCGGCGCGGGCGAGCGCGGAAAGCCGGTAGGGGTCGTCCGGCTGAGGACTCCGGACGGCCCGCGCATACCACGCCAGCGCGTCCTCGGTCCGCTGCTGCCGCTCGTAGCAGTCGCCGATCCGGAACTGGATCTCGGTGGTCAGGACCGGCGCGGGCTTGGCGGCGAGAGCGGTCCGCCACTCGGTGATCGCCGACTCGTTGTCGCCGAGCTGCGCGTGCACGTCGCCGAGCTGGTACGCCACCTCGGCGACCCGCTCGTCGCCCGGGAACTGCTGCCGGTACGCCTCGAGGTTCGCGAGCGCCTGCTGGTGCTCGCCGCGCAGGCGACGGCACAGGGCGAGATTGAACAGGGCCGGTGCGGCGGTCTCCGGCGGCGGGGACTGCGCCAGAGCGTCCGTGTACTGGACGGCGGCCTGCAGGTAGTCGCCGGCCGCGAAATAGAGGCCGCCGAGCTGCAGGGCCACCGTGGCCCGCAGCTCGCTCTGACCGAAGAGGAGCAGGAACTGCTGATACGCTTCGCGCGCCTGCGCCGCATCGCCGGCGCGGGCGCAGGATTCCGCGAGCAGGAACTGGGCGCGGTCGGCGGCCGCATAGTCGGGGAAACGGCTCACCACGCGGCGGAACTCGACGGCGGCCTCGGCATGGCGTTCCGCCTCGTAGAGCCGGCGGGCGATCTCGAACTGGGCGTCGGCGGCGAAGGCGCTGTTGGGGTAGTCCTCGACGAGCTGACGCAGCGACGTCACGCCGTCGGCGCCCTGGCCGAGCCGGTAGAGCGTCAGCTCCAGACCGCGGCCGGCGTCCTTCGCGATGGGCGAGTCGGGTTGCTGCTCGAGCACGGCGGCGTAGCCGGCCAGCGCGAGGGTGTCGCGTCCCGCGTTGTAGTCGCACTGGGCGATGCGCAGACGGCCGAGCCCGGAGCCCGGACCGCCCGCGAAGTTCGCGAGCAGACCCTCGTAGCAACGCTTGGCATCATCGTAGTGGCCGGTCCGGAAATAGAGGTCGCCGGCGCGGGCCCAGGCCCGCTCCGCCACCTCGGCCGCCGGCTCCCGCGCGACCAGGGTCTCCCACCGGTCCACGGCGTCACCGGCGCGATCGAGCCGTTCGTAGCACAGCCCGGCCTGGTATAGCGCGAGCGAGGACCGCGGGTCGGACGGCCGTTGGGCCAGGAATCGTTCGTACGCGGAGGCGGCTTCCTCGTATCGCTGCTGGTTGAAGCGCACGTGAGCCAGGTTGAGCAACGCAGTCGTCTGGGCCGGCAGGTCGCTCGCGGTGGGATCGGCCAGCAACTGCTCCGTGACCGCGATCGCGCGCTCGCTCTCGCCCTGCTGCGCGTAGGTCCACGCCAGCAGCTGGCGCGCGGCCGCCAGGGCGGGATGCGCGGGGAACTCGGCGAAGAGCCGCTCGAGCTGCTCGCGCGCCTCGTCGTGACGACCCTGCGCGGCCAGCGCGTCGGCGTCGATCAACAGAGCGTGGGCCCGCCAGGGCGAGGTGCTGGTCGGCATGCGTTGCAGCAGGACGTGCGCGACGCCCGAGAGGCGGCCGAGGTCGCCGGTGCGATGGTAGGCCAGCTCGAGCAGGCACAACGCGGCCTCCACCAGTTCCTGGTGCTCTGGCCGGGCGAAGACCACGGCGCGGTCGGCGTTGTCCGTCGGACCGTAGCGGTCGAGTACGAGCTGAAAATAGGGTACCGCCGCGGCAGGTCGGCCCGCGGCCAGCAGACCGATCCCCGCCAGGTACGCCGCCGCCGGCGCCTCGGGCTCGAGCGGATAGCCCGACACGACGGCCTGATAGGCGCTCACCGCGTCCGCCGGACGGTCGAGCGCGTCGAAACAGCGCCCGAGCCGGTACTGCGCGCTGGCGGCGACCGATTCCTCGAAGTAGACGGCGAGCACCTGATTATACTCGATGATGGCGTCGGCGTGGCGGCCGAGCGCGACCATGGCCTCGCCGAGCAGGAACTGCGCGCGCGCGGCGACATCCGTCCCGGCATGGGCATCGGCGACGGCGCGGAGAGCCGCCACCGCGGTTTCGGCATCGCCGGCCAGCAGCTGGCAAGCGGCGTGGCGCAACCTGGCCTCGCCACGCACGGCATCGTCGCGCGCGACCTCGACCAGGCGCGCGAACTCCTCGGCGGCGCTCGACGGCGCGCCGGTCGACAGGAACAGGTTCGCCTTGGCGAGCAGGGCGTGATCGCGCAGCGGCGACGCGGGGTACCGCGCGGCCACCTGCTGGAAGGACGCAGCGGCGGCGAGGACCTCGCCGCGGGCGCCCTGGCAGAGCGCACGCAGATATGCGGACGCCGCGGTCTCGGTGGTCTGCGTCAAGGATTCGAGGGCGCCGGCGAAGTCGTCCAGCAGATAGGCCGAGGTCGCCGCCAGCAGCCGGAAGCGAGGGTCGGACGCGAGCCAGGGATAGCGGTCGCGTGCCGCGCCGAGGCCCGTGCCGGCGGCGGCGGCCTCGAGACGGCGCAGGCGGTTCCACGCCAGGGCCAGTTCGGCATCCGGCGCCAGGGAGGTCTCGCCATGGCGGGCTAGCCAGCGCTGCCAGTCCTCGGCCGCGCGCGTGTCTTCGCCGGCGGCCTCGCGACAGCGGATCCGCGCGAAGTCGGCGGCGGCGGCCAGGTCGCCGCCGTCAGCGACGTCTCCAGCCTTCGCGAAGGCCTTCTCCGCCCGGCGGAGATCGCCGAGCTCCAGCTGGAGCTCGCCGTCCAGCAGGGCAACGGCGGCGCGGCGGTCGGCCGAAGCCCCGGCGGCGGCGCGGCTCAGCATCTCCTGGATCGCGCCGAGAGCGTCGGCGCGACCGGCGTCGGCGAGCCGGCGCGCGCGCTGCAGCTCGAGTCCCGCAACGGCCAGCGCGTCGTCGGACTGCGTTTCAGCCGCGCTGGCGGCGCGGGCCGGTCCGGCCAGCATCAGCGCTGCCGTGGCGACGCAGAGGCTCGCGCTCACCGATCTCACCTGGAAGACTCGCATGTCATCACCTCATGCCAGCGATCCTGGCCTGGCCTCAGTGAACCTCGACGGGCACCGAGATATCGGGACCGCCGGTGCTGATCTCGACCGTCCGCTCCACCCCGGCGAACTCACGGCCGGCGTCGTCGTGGACGGTCAATCGATAGCGGTAGAGTCCGTCGGGCAGCGGCAGACCCGAGCTGTCCTTGCCGTCCCACAGGACGTGCGCCGGCGTCGAGCCGCGACCGCCGAACGTCCGCACGACGGCGCCGTCGGCGTCCGCGATCACGAGCTTCCAGTCGCTGGCGTCGGACTTGGTGCGCGAGTGCAGCACGAACTTGGTGACCGGCTGGGTCCCCGTCGGCGAGAACACTTCCGGGGTCGCCTGCGAGCTCGCCTGGTAGCCGCCGAAGCGGACGCTCAGACCGAAACGGTGCACGACTCCGAGCTCGTGGTCGGATGCGCCGTAATCGAACTGCCAGCCCTGGGGCAGCCGGTAGCCGACGCCGCCGGCGACGTTGTCGTCGGCGTATCCCAGGCGCAATGCGAAGCGTGACAGCAGCCAGACTTCGGCGCCCGCGCGCAGGAGCGAGCCCCAGCCGTCGCGCTGGGAGACCTCGGCGGACAGCAGTCCGGCATCGCCGAGGACCTGCAGGGCCAGACCACCGCGCACCTCGGTGGGGACGGTCTCGTCTTGTTCGCGCAGCGTGAGCGTCGGGCCGCCGACGTTCAGGATCGCGGCGCCGAGGCGTAGATCGTCGGTCACCACGTACTGGGCGCCGAGATCGGCGCCGACGCCGGTCGCGCTGAATTCCTCGATGGCATGGTGGAGGACCTTCAGGTTGGCGCCGAGCGCGAGGCGCGGCGTCATGCCGTAAGCCGCGCTCAGCAGGAACGCCGTGTCGTCGGCGCTGAATTCGCCGAGCGACTCGTTCAACTCGTTGGTCCGCTCGAACCCGCCGGAGCCGAGCGTGAGCAGCGTCGCGCCCGCGGTGGTCCGCCCGCTCAGGGGCAGCGCGAAGCTGAGCCCGTTGACGGTCGTGTCGTCGAACAGCCGGACGCTGTTGCCCTGCAGCTCGTTACGGTCGAGCCAGCGAATGCCCGCCGGATTCCACACGGCGCCGCCCGCCTCGTCGGCGACGGCCACGAAGGCGCCGCCGAGACCGACGGTCCGGGCGCCGGCGTAGCGCGTCAGCCAGTCGCCGGGAGCGCCCTGATCCGGCTCGGCGGACATGGTCGGCGACGTGATCGTCGCGAGGAGGCCGCCGATGAGCAGGGTCGTGAACGCGCCCCGTCGAACGTTGGTTTGTCTGCGATGCATGACCAGCCTCCTACCAGACAACGCCGATCTTGCGGCGCATGACGTGCATGGTGGTTCCGTCGCCGTCGGCCTGGACGTACAGGACGTAGCCGCCGCTGGCGACGGACTTGCCGTCCCCGTTGCGGCCGTCCCAGGTGACCTCGTTCAGTCCGGCGGTGCCGCCGGCCGCGCCGGGAGCGTATTCCCGGTCGAGCACGAGCCCGCCGCTCAGCGTGTAGATCCGCAAGCGGACCCGCGCGTCGTCGGCGAGCACGTACGCGATGGTCGTGGGCGCCTCGCCGGGGTAGAACGGGTTCGGGTAGTTGAAGAGCGAGCCCGCGGCGGCATCCTTGTCGACCAGGGCGGTCTCGATGTTCACCTCGGCGGTGAACCCGGCGCAGGAGGCGACCACGGTCGTGACCCCGGCCGCCCGCGGGCTGAGGAAATCGGCCATCGCGGCGCCGTTCGCGCCGGTGGATTCGTCGACGGGCGTCAGCAATCCGCCGCCGGCCGCGACCGCGAACGTCACCGGGCTCTGCGGCACGCCGTTGGCGAAGGCGTCGGCCAGCCTCGCGGTGACGCTCGCGCGGCGGTTGGCGCGCACCCACGCCGGCTCGCAGGTCAGGGTGAACTCGACCGGCGGCCCGGGCAGGATCGTGAGCGGCTCGGTGACGGCCGGCGTGTTGCCCGCCTCGTCGTGCACGATCAGCACGATCGTCTCGGCGCCGGTGTAGGTCTCCTGCAGCGTCCGCTGGCCCTGCAGCAGCTGGAAGTGCGCGGTCGACAGGACGCCGAAGCCGGGTTCCTGCGTCGATGCGTTCTGCACCTCGACGTCCACCTCGGAGTTGATCTCCTGGATCAGACTGCCGGCGTCGTTCGTGACCATCACCGTCAGTGTGAACGGCTCGCCGGCCTGCACCGTCGTCGGGGTGACCGTGGCCTCCAGGTGCAGACCGCTCGAGATCGCCCGCACCTGGGTCGTGCTCGACGCCACGGTCGGTTGAGTCAGGTCGGTCGCGGTGAGTTGCTGGAAGCCGCCCGTGGAGAGGCGCACGTTGAGGCCGACCTGACCGTCGACCAGGCCGGTCGGCGGCGGCAACTGGGCCATCGGGTCGGTCGACGTCAGCTCGACGAGGTCCGCGACGCCACCCACGGGATTCCACCACGGGTCGGTCGCGAGGACGGTGACGGTGAAGGCGAAGTTGATGGACTGGTCCGTGGCCGACCCGCTGCGACCGTTCTCGGCGCCGGGCGCCACCTCCTCGCCGGGCGCGAGCAGCAGGAGCCGCTCGAAGGCGCCAGGCAGGACCTCGATCGGGCGGGACTCGCCGTTCGCGATCCCGGCGCTGTCGAGGTCGGCGACGGTGAACGTCTGCCAGCCGGCCCGGAAGAGGGTTGCGGGCACGGTGACCTCGCCGTTGACCAGCAGGATCTCGACCGGCGCGGCGAGGAACGGATCGGTCGCCGTCAGCTGCAGCGCGCTGGCGATCTCGGGCACGCGGTTGAAGTACTGGTCCACCGCGCGGAGGCGCAGGTTGAACGAGGCGCCCGCGGCGTGGGCCTCGGCGACGCCGTCGTATCCCTCGGCGGATCCGCTCTGTGGTTGCTCGCCAGGCGCGAGCACCTGCAGGCCGACGTAGGCGCCGGGCGCGACGACGAAGTTCGCGCTGGTGCCGATATGCGGCGGCGATGCGTAGTCGGAGCAGGTGAACGAGACCGCGCCGCCGGCGCCCCGAAACACCATGGCCCCGGACCAGACGCCGCCGGCGAAGGTGATCGCTTCGGGCGCGATGGTGCCGGCGCCCGTGTTGGCGGCCAGGTGGGCGTCGCCCGCGTAGTCGGTGAGCGGGTTGTCGGCGCTGTCGACGGCGTGGATCGTGACGGTCACCGGTTCGCCGGCGACGACGATGTCCGGCAGGGCGCCGACCAGGAAGTGGTGGACCGCGTTGGGCATCACCGGGATCGGCGCCGTGGTCATGCCCTGGATCCCGCCGGCGGTGAGATCGCTGACGGTCAGCGTCTGCTCGCCGGCTGTGCCGAGGGCGATCGTGAATTGCCGATGGCCGTTGGTCAGGGCGCCGGAGATCGGCGTCGACGCGGCGGGGTCGCTGGAGGTGATGCGCACGGTGTGGTCGCTCGGCAGCGGGTTCCAGTAGGCATCGGTGGCGAACACGTCGACGAGGAAGTCCTGGTTCGCACTCTGGGTGGCCGGATGGCCGGCGAGCCCGCCGAGGCTGCCGGGCATCGGCGATTCGCCGGGCACGACGAGCTGCAGGCGCGCGAGCGGTCCCGGATGCACCGTGAAGGGGTCGCTCGTGCCGTTCCGGGCCGGCTGATCGGCCAGGTAGGCGTAGATGTTGACCGCGCCGCGGTTGATGCTCGTCTCGTCCGCGCGGAAGCAGGTGACGTTGCCGAGCCAGGTGCCGCCCTGCAGGTTCACCTGGGCCGGCTCGATCCGCCCGACGCCGTAGCTCGTCAGCTCCTGCAACTGGACGGGTCCGTCGTAGCCGGTCACCACGTCGCCGCTGGAGGAGACGGCCGATACCCGGATCTGCATGGGAACGCCGGCGTACTGGTTCTTCTGGTTGATCGTGGAGAAGACGAATCCCTGCAACAGCATCGACTCGACGGTGGCCGAGGATGCGAGAGGGATCGTGAGATCGCTCAGGTCGGACGCGGAGACGGTGAAGTCACCGGCCGCGCCGAACGTCGCGCTGAACTCGAGCTGCCCCGCCACCAGGGCGGCTGCCGCCGGCAACTCGGCGCTCGCGTCCGACGACCCGAGCTCGACCAGGTCGGTGATGGTGGTGACGGTCGCCCAGGTGTCGTCGCACGCGCGAACTCGAACGGAGAACGGCGTGCCGACTGCCTGGGCTTCGGGGGTGCCGGTCTTGCCGGTGACGGTGCCGGGCGCGGGATTCTCGCCCGGCAGCAGGACCTGCAGGCGCGTGAACGGTCCCGCCAGCGCGGCCGGGCTCACTGCCGCGCTCGCGAGCGCGACGGTCAGCGCGATGATGATGATGCGACGAGGCGACGACACGAGCATCTCCAATCGTTGGACCGGCACGGTGGCCCGGTTGATCCCGGCGGTCCCGACCGCGCCGCGAGCGGCCGCTGCGATCGGGGTCTCCGTCGCGTACGCGTCTCAAGGCGCGTGCCAGGGGCGTCCGGGCCGCACTCGGAGCTACCGATCGTGGCGGGAGGCTCCGCGAGATCCTCCGATGGGGGTCGCCTGACAGGGCGGCTGGCCGGCGAGTCGTAGAATCTGTCGCAGAATGCAATCGACCTCGGCCGGCTATCGCACCGTGGACCCGGTGAATGATGCGATTACGATCGTCTGCCGGCGGCGGCGAGGTGTCGTTGCGGTCCCGGCGGAGGCGGGATCCGCGGCAGATGGAACGCGACCCCGGCTCGGCGAGCCGGGGTCGCGAGTCGAACGCTGGCTGAGCGGACGATCAGTTCGGTGCGTCGGGGGACAGTTCGCCCACGACGGCGGCGTCCATGGCGTCGACGCCGAACTGGGCCGGCGCCGGACGAAGGGTGAACAGCGACAGCCGCTTGACGGCCACGGTTCCGTCGGCCAGGCGATGGCCCATGATGCGGGCGTCCTCGCCCAACCGCAGATCCCGCCGGTCGAGCCGCCGGCCGTCCCGCGAGATCACGGATCTGTCGGTCAGGGTCAATCGGGAGGCGCCGACCAGCCACCTGCCGCTCGGGTCGAGCGCCAGCGAGCCGGCATCGAACACCAGCGGCGGGTCCAACTCGTAGCGGACCGCCTGGATCGGCTTCGCCTCGCCCTTCTTCAGCCAGCTGTCCAGCATCCCGGCTTCGACCAGCACGGGCGCCGTCAGGGCGACCAGGATGATCGTCCGGACGATCGTTCGCGGACTGAGACGCCTTCGGGACATGTCGAACCTCCGGATCAAGGGCTGGGCATCGTGACGAAGTCGAACGATTCCTGCCACGAACGGACGAGGAGATGGAAGAAGGTCGCGCCGACCTCTTCCACGTGCAGCACGGCGTCGGAGCCCTGGATCACCACGTTGCCGGACGCCAGGTCCAGCACGGGGTGCGAAGCGATGCCGTCGCCCAGCGATTCGACGCGCGGATACTCCTCGCCGTTCTCGCCTTCGTCGGGCCCGCCGCCGTTCTCGTAGTAGAAGCGGTACAGCCACGACTGGCCGCCGGCGATGCAGGCATCGTGGGACGGCGCGAACGAGGTCACCAGCACGTTGCCCGCCGCGACCAGCGCGGGGTTGGTGATCCGTTCGCCGTCGTCCATGACCAGCCGGACGTACCAGCCGTCGGCGGCGCCGATATCCTGGATGTTGTTGGTCTGGTCGACCAGCGAGGCGAGGGTGGCGCAGCTGCCGTCGCCGCGGTCGATAACGCCGTAGAAGTAGTTGAGGTCGGTCGAATCCATGTCGTCGTCATCGAGGTAGGAGCCCGTGCCGACGAAGACCATCACGTTGCCGGCCTCATCGAACGTGAGGGCCGGCGTGGCGGTGATGGGGGCGTTGCTGTTCGTGAAGATCTTCGTGACGTCCCAGCTGGCGGGGTACTCGCTGTCGTTCAGCTCGATCCGCCACAGATTGCCGAGCATGTCGCCCACGTAGAGGGCTTCCGACGTACCGTCGACGTCGCGGTCGAAGGCCGCCGGCTGGGTCGCCTTGTTGCGCCCGTTGTTGATGGAGCTCAGCTGGATCGAACCGAGCAGGTCGCCGGACTCGACGTCGAAGGCGTAGAGCCAGGCCTGGCCGGGATCGACGGCGAGGCCCGAACCGACGACCGCCACCGCGGCGCCGCCGGTCTTGACCAGCGTGGCCTGGGACGGGAACGACGCGCCGTTGGGGGCTTCCGTCTGCCAGAGGACCTCGGGACTCCGCGGCTCGGTGATGTCGAGGGCGAAGAGTCCGGGGCCGCCTTCGCGGCTGCCGCCGACCAGGACGGTCCGCCAGGTGCCGTTGAGCTGCAAGTCGCGGACGGTCATGGTCTGGTCGACGGTGTAGTGGTGGCAGTAGAACGAGTCGGCCATGACGGCGAAGTACGGCAGCGCGAGTTCCGGCACGAAGGCCCACATCTCCTCGCCGTCGGCGGCCGCAAACGCGTGGAGCATGCCGTCGTTTGCGCCCACGTAGACGGTCTTCTCGCGATCGGCGTGGGCGTCGGCGAATGTCTGGTACTCCGGCGTCGCGTAGAATTCGTTGGGAACGCCGACCACGACCGGCGTGGAATGGACGATGTCGCCCAGGCGCCAGTCGTGGCGGCTACGGTAACCGGCGACCTCCACGCCGCGGCCCCAGTCGATGAGGTTCTGCGCCTCGCTGAGGTCGGCCACGCCCATCGCGACCGTCAGGTCGGTGGCGTTGGCTGTCGTGAAGTCGTGCACGTCGGTTCCGAGCGCGGTGAAGATCGTCCGCGAGGCCGGGTCGCGATCGGCGAGGATCGCGCCCGCTTCCCAGATCGGCGCTTCGCCGTCCTCGTAGGGCAGGGAGTAGCACTCGAGGTAGCCCGCCCAGTCGACCGGCATGAACTTGCCGCGGAACAGTCGGTCGTCGTAGCCGCGCTCGGTCGAGACCACGGCCACGGCCGAACCGGCGGAGATCCGCCGGATGATGTCCTGTAGCGCCCACTCGAGGCTGTAGCGCAGCTCGCTGGCGTTATTGGCGTTGTAGTATACGCCGCCGCCGTTGTCCGCGGTCTCCTGCAGCAGCGGCGCGTCGATGTCGTAGCCGATCACGTACGTGTAAACGAACTGGTCGTCCGGCATGTCCGGGCGGAGGTCGGTGTGGGCCATGTAGTAGGCCGCATCGTCCATGTGATCGGTGCAGTGATTGGACTCGGGATAGGGCGCGCCGATGCTGGCGCAGTTGCCCGGGTCGTTGCCGTCGCCGTCGGCATCCCAGAGTGCCGCGGGGAAATCCTCGTCCATGGTCGGGTAGCCGTCGGTCATCACGATCAGGAAGTTGTGGATGCACGGCGACTGGATGGGGGAGCTGGGCAAGCTGCCCTGGAAATATTCGCAGATTTCGGCCATGGCCTCGCCGGTGGGCGTCCAGGCGTTCGCGGTGATGCCGTTGATGATCGCGGCGATGGAGTTGATGTTACCGCCGCACTTGGACTCGATGCTGCCGCCGTTGTCGTTCTGGAAGACCGTGATGCCGAAGTGCAGGCGCGACGAGATGTCCAGCACGTCGACGAGCACTTCCTTCAGGACCTGGATCCGGGTCGTCCGGGGCGCCTCGGCGCGTTGCGTGTCGGTCGCGTTGTAGAAGAGCCAGTTGAGGTAGTTGCCCACGTACCGGCCATCCTCGCCGTTGTCGGAATTGACGAGACGGCAGACTGGCGTGGACTCCCAGAAGCGGTTGAAGCTCCGGGGCGAATAGTCCCCGTCGCGGCTGACATAATAATCGTTCGTCCGGGTGAAACGGCCGGGATAGGCGATCGCCTGATCGTAGTCGGTGTGCCAGATGACCTGGTTCATGCTGCCCGAGTTGTCGGCGAGGATCATGACGTTTCCCTCGCCGGTGCCCTGGACCACGAAACGCGGCACCTGGCAGATCTCCTGCCCGAGCGCCACGGACGCCGCCAGGAGCGCGGCCGCACAGAAGATATTAATAATCTTTTTCAGCAGCATGGCGTGCCCTCCGGTTTGAGCAACGAAGAGCTAGCAGGATTCAGGCCATATCTTCCGGCGGCCTTGGACAATCCGCGACCGTCCCGTGGTGGATCATCGTACCTTGCCCGCGGCCTCTGACCGGTTCGGCGCTCATGGCCAGTGTTCGCTGGAGCGACGAGCCCGCCGCCGCCGGTGCGTTTTGCCCGGTCCGGATCCAGGAGCCGACCCGGCCAGCGCGCCCGGTCCGCTCAGGGAGCAACCGGTGCCTGAGCGGTTGATCCAGGGCCGCGAGCGGTGCTACGGTGCGCCGGTCTTTGTCGCCGTTTCCCGGCCCGACGTCTCTGCAAGGATGGTCTTCGATGAATCGATCCCTGATCGGGCTCGTGCTCGCGCTGACACTCCCGGCGGCGGTCGCCGCGCAGGATGCGTCCGTGGTGTCGCCGGTCCACTTCCTCGACTACCCATCGCAGACCGAGTGGCTGCCGGGGACCCCCGGCACGGCGGCGGGCGCGGTCGGCGGATTCATCAATCCGGCGGCGTGGTCCTCCCTCGAGGGTGCGGTCCAGGAGGCGGCGTTCTGGTGGAACGACCGCTCGGTGCGCCACGACGCGCTCGACAACTGGGGCATGGCCGCGAGCGGCCTGCTCGGCTTCGGGGTCAACAGCCAGGTCTTCGAGGTGGGCGGGCGGACCTTCCGCGTGACGGACTGGCAACTCGGCCTGTCGGGCGGCAGTCGCAGCAATCGACTCGGTCTGGCGTATCGCTGGGCGGGTGGCGACGCCGGCGAGTTGGGGTGGGCCGAAGCCCTGGTGGCCGGCTGGCTCTGGCGCCCTGGACCGTTGCTGTCCGCAGGCGCGGCGGGGACCTTCGCGACGGGCTCGAGCAGCCGGCAGGGCGTGTTCGACGTCGGCGTGCGTCCCCTGGGCGACGACCGCCTCACCGTGTACGGCGACCTCACCTTGAACGAGAAGGACCGGTGGGACGACGGGCTCTGGGGCGCGGGCGTGACCGTCCGTCCGCTCCGCGGCCTGACCCTCGGGTTGACGGCGCGCGATCTGCCCGCCACGGACGACCTGCGCTGGATCGCCCGCGTGGGCGTGACGGGGGACGCCCTCGGACTCGACTGGCTCGGCGGCCTGACGGACGATGAGCTCGATCGCAATTCGTTCCTGGTGCGGTTCAATCCGGCGAGCCATCGCCTGGAAGGCCTGCCCGCGGTCGCCCGCGGGGGCGCCGACTTCTATGCGCCGGTGAACCTCGAGAACCGCTACCTCACGTACCAGAAGTACCGCCACTTCGACTCGCGCCGCGTCGCCTGGCTCGACCTGATGGCCTACCTCGACGCCGCCGAGCGGGATCCCCAGTGCCGCGGTCTCGTGCTGAACCTGACCGACCTGAGCGGCCACCCGTCCCTGATCTGGGAACTGCGACAGCGGCTCGAGGCGATCCAGGCCCAGGGCAAGGAGGTCGTGGCCCTCGTCGGCCGGATCGACCTCGTCGGCTACTACCTCGCGTCGGTCGCCGATCACCTGATCATGGAACCGCAAGGCGATCTGGTCCTGCAGGGCGTCGCCGCCGGCCGCACCTACTTCGCCGCGATGCTCGAGAAACTGGGCCTCGGCTACCAGGAGCTGCGCTACCTGAAGTACAAGTCGGCGGCCGAAGTCGGCTCCCGCATGGACATGAGCGAGGGCGACCGCGAGCAGCGCGATCGCCTGGTCGAGGTCATCTACGGCGAGGCCCGCCGGGGCATCTGCGAGGCGCGGGGGCTCACGCCGGCGGAGTTCGACTCCCTGGTCGACGACACGGTCGGCCTGTCGGCCAGCCGCGCGCTCGCTCGCGGGCTCGTCGATGCGCTCGGCAGCCGCAAGGACGCCGAGCGCTGGATCACCGACACGCGGCATGGCTCGTTGCGGGCTCCCTACCGGGGCTATTTCCCCGGCCAGCTGCCGGAACAGCAGTGGGGTCGACCCGACCGGATCGCGGTGGTCTTCGCGGTGGGCGAGTGCGCGATGGACACCGGGATCAAGGGCCGCGAGACGTCGCGCTACCTGCACGAGCTCGTGACCGACCCCGCAGTCAAGGCCGTCGTTCTGCGCGTCGACTCGCCGGGCGGCGACCCGTTGCCGTGCGAGATGGTCGCGGCGGCCGTGCAGCGCCTGCGCGAAGCCGGCAAGCCGGTGATCGTCAGCCAGGGCGACGTCGCGGCGAGCGGCGGCTACTGGCTCAGCAAGGACGGCGCCGAGGTCCTCACGACGCCGCTCTCGATCACCGGGTCGATCGGCGTGATCGCCGCCTGGATCTGGGCGAAGGAATTCGACGAGAAGGTCGGACTGGCCTACGACGGCGTCCAACGGGGCGAGCACGCCGATCTGCTGAGCACCCTGAGGCTGCCGGGGCTCGACCTGCGGATCCCGTATCGGGAGCTGAGCGAGAAGGAACTCGGGCTGGCCAAGGACTACATCCTGGAAGCGTACGACGGATTCATCGCCAAGGTGGCTGCGAGCCGCGGTCTCGACGAGGACGCCGTGCGCGAGATCGCCCAGGGCCGGGTGTGGATGGGAGGCGACGCCATCGAGCGCGACCTCTGCGATCGGTTCGGCGGGCTGGGCGACGCCATCGCCAGGGCGCGCGCGGCGGCAGGGATCGCACCGCGCCGCGAAGTGGATCTGGTCGAGTATCCCGAACGGGGGCTGGTCGACCTGAGCGCGCTGTTCGGTCGCGGCGCCTTGCCCTTCTCCTTCCCGTTCGGGTGGTTCGATCGGTCGGACCCCTGGTCCAGGCTGGCGGACCTCTCGGCCGAACGACCCGGGGAGAACGCCGGTCCGGACGGCGAGGCTCTCGACTACGGGCGCTGGTACCTGCAGATCGTGGGCGGGGACATGGGCCGGCCGCGCGCCGTACTCCCGCCGGAGTGCCTGCCGGCCGGGTGGGGCGCGCTGGACTGACGCTAGCGGTCGCGCGCCGAGCCGCACCGCCCCGGCATCGGGCAAATCGCGACACCCGCCGCGCCTCCGGGTGCGGCGGGCGAACGCCCTGGCGGCGGGATCAGCCGAGGAGTTCCCGCAACCAGCGCCTGGTCAACCAGAGTGTCGCGGCCGCCAGGACCAGCGCCCCGAAATACGCGCCGATGGGGCCGACCAGACCACCGATCTTCCAGCCGACACCGCTCGCGACGACCGCGGCGGTGTATCCGACGATCCGTTGCATGGTGCGCCTCCGATCGCTCGTGAACGTTCAGAGACGCACGGATCGGGCCAGGACGGCGCAGCGCTCCCCCAGTTCAGCGCGACGAACCGCAGGCGCGGCAGGTCCCCCGCAGGACCACCTGGTACGCTGTGACTTCGTGGCCCTCGACGGTCGTACCGACCAGCTCGTCGAGCAGGGGGAGCATCGTGTCGAGGTCGCTGATCCTGGCGCACTTGCAGCACTGGAAATGGAGGTGCGGATCGGTCCGGCCGTCGTAGCGGGCTTCCTGCCCGGTGCAGCCGGCCAGGCGGATTGCCTGGCCCGACTCCTGCAAGATTTCGAGGTTCCTGTACACCGTGCCGAGACTGATCTGGGGCATGCGCGCCACGACGGTCCGGTAGAGGTCACCGGCAGTCGGATGGCTGAAGCTCGCACGCAGCTCCTCGAGCACGACCTGGCGCTGGCGGGTATTGCGCCGCTGGCACTGGATCTTGACCATGATCCCCCCTGAAGCAATCATTCCTGACATTGGGCGAGCAGTACAATATTCAGTAATCGATTCTGGCCTGTCAACTTCTAGCTGGCGTCCCCGGGAAAAAGACACGAGAACGGGCCCCCCGGAGGGGGCCCGTATCTGCCACATGGGAAAAGTTCCGATTTAGAAGTCAGCGATCAGGCCCAACGCGATGCCCATCGCGCTCTCGCCCAGGATGTCGGGGATATCGTCGTCGTTCTCGTCGACGTCGAAGTCGACCGGATAATCCTGGCCATGGCCGCCGTAGTACGGCGCGTTGTACGCGAAGTCCTCATTCATGCTCATGGCGAAGGCCAGGTACAGCAGAGCCTGCTCGTTGAGGTGGTAATCGACGCCGAGCGCCAGCAGGGCATTGCCGAGGTCCTCGGGCTCGGGATCCACGTTGTCGATGGAGAAGTCCATCATGTAGTACTGGCCCTTGAGCTCCCAGGCCGACGTGGCCATGTAGCTCGCGCCGATGCCGAACGTGGTGCCGCTGAGGTCCTCGTCACCATCCAGATTCGACACCGTCTGGAACAGGCCCTTGATCGAGAACACGTCGCCGGTGTAGCCCGCCACGGCGCGGATCGCATTGCTCGCGTCGATGTCTTCGAAGTCATCGGGATCGGCGAAGGTGCCCTTGCCGTGGTTCTCGAAGCCGACGCCGACCATGATGCCGTCCTTGTCGTACACGGCGGATCCGCTGAAGAGCGTCGCCTCGCTGTCCGCGCCCTCTTCGGGGACGTACTGCAGGTCGACGGTCACGCACTCGCCGAGCAGCGGGGTCGTGTACATGATCATGTTGGGGACGCGCAGGTCGTAGCCCAGCAAGCTGTCGCCTTCGGGCCCGAAGTCGAACGCGGTCACGTTGCGGATGTCGCCGATCCGCGAGTCGAAGAAGTCGACGCTGCGGCCCAGCGAGTACAGCGGGGTGTCGTGCCGGCCCCAGATCAACCGGCCCCAGTCGCCCTTCAAGCCGGCGAAACTGTTGCGGGTGGACAGACCGGTGTAGGTCTCGCCGTTGAAGTCGGCAGCGCTCTCGTACTGGAAGACGACCGTGAAGTACTCGTAGTTGGTCGCATACGAGCCCTTGACGCCCAGGCGGGTGCTGTTGGACGAGATGAAGATGCTCGAATCCTGGCCGTTGTCCAGCATCTCGGTCGAGACGTGGGCCTTGCCATAGACCTTGTACTGCATCTCGCCGGCCATCGCGGCGCCGGCCAGCAGCACGGCCATGACCATGAGGGAAGTCAACAACTTCTTACTCAATGCGGGACCTCCTTGCAGTCCTCTCGGGTTCGTTTCCGGGTACCACCTTGTTTCCCGGAAACCTCAGGGCCCCCCGGAGAGAGGGGCATCACTCCTCGCGCGCCGCGTGGTGTCGCCCGTGGCGCACGATTTCGCCTCTGACCATGTAGATCGCGTCTTCGGCGATGTTGGTCGCCAGATCGGCGATCCGCTCGATATGCTTCGATACCAGCATGAGCGGCAGCATTTCGTCAATCCTAGATCCGTCGGCGCGGATCTCGGCGCGCGCCCTGGCCGCCAGCTCGTGGTAATCGTTGTCGACCTCGTCGTCGGCCGCAAGCACTGTTTGTGCCAGTTCCGGGTCCATTTCGACCAGCGCATCCAGACTCCGGCGCAGCATGGCCTGCGCATTCCCCGCCATTGTGGGGAGCAAACGCGCCGTGTCAACAGGATCTTTACCCGCAAAGGTGGGTGCGTGTTCGGCGATATTCACGGCCAGGTCGCCGATTCGCTCGAGATCGTTGTTGACCTTCAGGACCGCGACCACGAAGCGCAGGTCGACGGCCACGGGCTGGTAGAGCGCCAGCACTTTGAGACAATCTTCCTCGAATTCGACCTCCATCAGGTCGATCTCCTGATCGCGGGCGCGGATCCGCTCCACGAGCGACGCGTCCCCGTCCAGAACCGCCTTGACGGCGAGATGGACGTTCTGTTCGACCGCCGCGCTGAGGGAGAACAGCGAGGCCTTGAGCCTGCGGAACTCCGGCGCCAGGTGCGGATGCATGCGACGTCTCCTTCAGCGTTGCCGCCGACGCCCGCTTCCGGGGGCGACGGCGCGGCAATGTAGCGCGAGTGCTCGCCGACGGCAAACCGAAGGCCCGCGATCAAGATGTCTCGCCGCCTGCCGGCGCCGGACGGGGCAGGGTGATGGTGAACGTGCTGCCTTGCCCCGGCCGGCTCGTCACGCCGACCTCGCCGCCGTGGGCCCCGGCGATATGTTTGACGATGGCGAGGCCCAGACCGGTTCCCCCGAGCGTGCGGCTGCGGGCGCGGTCGACCCGGTAGAACCGCTCGAACAGGCGCGGCAAGTGAGCCTCCGCGATCCCGCGCCCCTCGTCGCGGACCGCGATCATGACCCGGCCGGGCTCCTCGCGGGCCGACACCAGGATCTCGGCCGCGGCACCGCTGTGCTTGAGCGCGTTGTCGACGAGATTGACCACGGCCTGCTCGAGGAGCGCGACGTTGACGGGCAGCCTGAGGTCGGCTGGACAGTCGATCCGCACGCCCGGACCGTCCCCCGGCAGCCGCGCGGTACATAAGGCGACCGCATCGTGGAGGACATCGGCGATCCGGCAGTCCTCTCGCGCGAGGGAGGCCTGCGGGCCGTCCTGCTCCAGCTTCGACAGCGTGAGCAGGTCGTCGATGATGGCCTGCAGGCGATCCGCCTGCCGTCCGATGATGCCCAGGAATCGCGCGAAGGCGAGCGGATCGGCCGGCGGGTCGTCCTGGAGCGTCTCGACGAACCCCTTGATCGACGTGATCGGCGTGCGCAGCTCGTGAGAGACGTTGGCCACGAAATCGCGCCGCACGTTCTCGAGACGGCGCATGCGGGTCACGTCATTGAGCACGAGCAACGCCCCGAGACGCCTGCCATCGGGCGCCTGGAGGCCCGTGGCGTGGACCTGGAGGTGGTGCTCCCCGTCGCGGCGCAGTTCGATCTCGCCGTCGACCGTCGCCTCTCCCGCGAGAGCCGAACGGGCGTGGGCGATCAGGTCCGGGTTGCGCACGATCTCCTGCAGGGTGCGTCCGACCGCTGCCGCGGGCTGCACGTCGAGCAGCCGACAGGCCGCCGGATTCACGCCGATGATGATCTCGTCGCAGTCGATGGCCAGCACGCCCTCGACCATGCTCGACAGGACGGCGTCCTGCTCCTGGCGCTGGTTCTCGATCGTCCGGATCCGCTCGTCCAGCTGTCCGGCCATCGTGTTCAGGGCTTCGGCGAGCGCGCCGATCTCCTCGCTGTCCGGCATCGCGGCGAGCCGGGACTCGAGCCGGCCCGCGGCGAGCCGCTCCGCGGTTTCCTTCATCTCGCGCAACGGCCGGCTCATACGCCGGGCCAGCCAGTAGCTGATCGCCGCCACGACCATCGCCAGCAGCAGACCTCCCAGCGCGATCCGCTGCTGGATCGCGGCCAGCGTACGGTCGAGCGAGGCGAGCGAGCGGGACGTGCGCAGGACGCCCTTGATCTCGCCGCCCGCGTCCACCGGCGTGGCCACGTAGATCCGCCGATGGCCGAGCGTCGTGCTGTAGCGAACCGCGACGCCGACCCGCCCGCCGAGCGCGGCGACGACTTCCGGCCGCTGGTCGTGGCGTTCCATCCGCCCCGGCTCTTCCTGCGAATCGCCGAACACCGTCCCGTCCGCCGCCACCACGGTGAGCCGGGTCGTGGCCGCGCGGCCTTGCGAGCGGCAGAACGCGTCGATGCCGGCGAGGTCGTTCGCGGCCAGCAGGGGGCCGACGGCGACGGCGGCCAGCTGCGCTCGCTCGGTGAGGTCTTCCCGGATCCGGTCGTAGTAGAAGTCGTGGAGGGTCCGCGAGGTGTAGCCGGTGATCAGGACCAGGGACGCCAGTCCGACCGCGAGGAAGGGCAGGAAGATGTGCCAGAGCAAGCTCTTGCGTCGCATGTCAATCGCCGAACTTGTAACCCACGCCGCGGACCGTGGCAATGAGCCGGGAGGCCTCGCCTAGCTTCTTGCGGAGGCTGGCCACCTGGACGTCGATCGAGCGGCCGGTCACGGGATAGTCCTCGCCGTGGACGGCCCGGACGATCTGCATCCGGCTGAAGACCCAGCCGGGTCGCGACGCCAGGTACTGCAGGATCCGGAACTCCGTATGGGTCAAGGCTACCGGCGCGCCGGCCACGCGCACCTCGAAGCGGCCGGGGTGGATCCGCAGCTCGTCGTACTCGAGAACGCCTTCCCCGTTCGGCCGCGTGTCGGCCGTGCGCCGCAGCATGGCCGCGACTCGCGCCGCCAGGACCTGCGGGCTGAACGGCTTGGTGATGTAGTCGTCGGCGCCGGCCGCGAACCCGGCGATGATGTCTTCCTCCTCGCCCCTGGCCGTCAGGATGATCACCGGCAGCCCGCTCAGCCGTTCGTCGCGCTTCACTCGGCGGCAGACTTCGAGTCCGCCCAGGCCCGGCAGCATCAGGTCCAGGACCATCAGCGCCGGCGCGTTCTCCCGCATCAACTCCAGCGCCTCTTCGCCGCGGTCGGTGACATCGACACGGTAGCCGGCCCTCAGGAGCGTGTACTCAACGAGTTCCTGGATGTCCTCTTCGTCCTCGACGACGAGGATGAGCTCATCGGTCATCGCAACAATCTCCTCGCCGACCCGTCCCTATTCGACCGCGGACCGTGATTGCGGTGACGGCAGTATAGGCAGAGAATGCAGGGACAACGTTAGATTTTCGTCAATAGGACGTTAACGGACCCGGCCTCTCGCCCCGACGAGGATCGCGATGCGTCGTCATTCCTGGCTCTCTTTGGTCGTCTTGCTCGAGCTCGCCGCCGCCGCGTCGCCGGCGGCTGCGCAACCCACTCCTTGGGAGCTCGATCCGGACGCCACGCCCCGCTATCCGGAGACGATCGCCTGGTGCCGCGCGCTCGCGGGCTCCCAGGACCGCATCGCGTACACCTCCTTCGGGACCAGCCCCCAGGGTCGCGAGCTGCCCCTCGTCATCTGGGATCGCGACGGCCTCGCGGATCCGGGGTCCTGCCGGGAAGCCGGCCGCCTCGTGCTGCTCGTCCAGGCGTGCATCCACGCCGGCGAGAGCTGTGGCAAGGACGCCGGCATGACCCTGATGCGCGACCTCTGCGCGGACGGCCCCTCCGGGATCACGGTCCTGTTCATCCCGATCTTCAACGTCGACGGTCACGAGCGCTTCGGACCGTACGGCCGCATCAACCAGAACGGTCCGCGCGAGATGGGCTGGCGGACGACGGCCGCCAATCTGAACCTCAACCGCGACTACTACAAGGCGGACACTCCGGAGATGCAGGCCTGGTTGCGGCTCTGGAACGCCTGGCAGCCGCACTTCCTCATCGATGTCCACGCCACCGACGGCGCAGACTACCAGTATGCCCTCACGTACGGGCTCGAGCTGGCCGGGAGCCTGGATCCCGGCCTCACCGCCTGGCTCGAGCGCTACCTCGCGGCCGTCCAGCCGGCGATGGCCGAGGCCGGCCTGCCGATCGCGCCCTACGTGAGTTTCCGCGAATGGCACGACCCCCGCAGCGGCGTGGACAGCTGGGTCGCCACGCCGCGGTTCAGCCAGGGGTACGCTGCCGTCCGCAATCGCCCCGCCCTCCTGATCGAGGCCCACATGCTCAAGCCCTATCCGGTGCGGGTCGCCGCCACCCGGGCCCTCCTGGACCACACCCTGGCCTACCTCGCCGACCATCGCGGCGAGCTGCGCGAGCTCACCGCCGGGGCCGATCGCCGCGCGGCGTCGGCCGGTTTTCGCGACGCGCCGTACCCGGTGCGGTGGGCCAAGACCGACGCGAGCCAGGATTTCCGGTTCCTCGGCGTGGCTTACGAAGAGACGACCAGCGCGTTGAGCGGCGGCAAGTACTTCGTCTACCACCCCGAACGGCCGGATACCTTCGTGGTGCCGTTCTACAACCGTCCCGCGGTCGCGGCCGCCGTCGCGCTGCCGGAGGCCTACCTCGTGCCGCCGGAATGGGAGGCGGTCGTCGAGCGGCTGAGCCTGCACGGCGCCGCAGTCCGCCGCCTTCGCGAGCCGGTCCAGCTGACCGTGCGGACCTGGCGATTCCGCGAGCCGGTGTGGGAACCGCGGCCGTTCGAGGGTCGCCATCCCGTCGATTTCGCGCTGGAGCCGCTCACGGTCAGCTGGCTGTTCCCGGCGGGAACGGCGGTCGTCGACCTCGCCCAGCCGGCCGCGCCGGCGATCGCCCACGGCCTGGAGCCCGAGGCGCCCGACTCCTTCGCGCGCTGGGGTTTCTTCGACTCGGCGATGACCCAGGTCGAGTACGTGGAGAGCTACGTCATCGAGCGGATGATGAGCCGGATGGTGGCCGACAACCCGTCGCTGATCGATTCCCTCGCGGCCCGCAAGGCGGCCGATCCGGAATTCGCCGGCGACCCCTGGGCCATCCGGACCTGGTTCTACCGGCGGACTCCGTACTACGACCAGCGGGCGTTCGTCTATCCGATCGGCTGCCTCGACGATCGCGGCGCGGTGGACGCGCTGCCCCTCGCCGCGCCGCCGGCGAGCGTCGAGGACGCCGGCCGCTGACGATTTCACGCGATTTTTACTCGTTCCTTACTCGGCCGTCACACGCTGCGGCTAACCTGTCGCTCGCGAACGGGTCCGCGCCGCAGCGCGCGGCTGACTTCAACAAGGATGCGAGAGATGACCATCTGGAAGCGAATGGCGAGGTCGGCGGCCGCGCTGGGCGTCGCGAGCGTCCTCGGCGGCGTCGCCGTCGCCGCCGTCGCCGTGGATCCCGAGCTGCCCCGCTACGGCAGGACCACCGGCGTTGCGGGGTCCGTCAAGAGCATCGGCTCGGACACGATGAACAACCTCATGGCGCTGTGGTCGGAAGATTTTCGCGGATTCTATCCCGGCGTGACGATCGAGATCGAGGGGAAGGGCTCCAGCACAGCGTCCCCGGCGCTCATCGCCGGCACCGCCGGTTTCGGCCCGATGAGCCGCCCGATGAAATCGGCCGAGCGGGACGGGTTCGCGGCCAGGTTCGGCTACCAGCCGACCGAGCTGCGGACGAGCATCGACATGCTCGCGGTCTACGTCCACAAGGACAATCCGCTCGAGGGTCTCACGCTGCAGCAGGTCGACGCCATCTTCTCCGCGACGCGCAAGGGTGGCTTCCCGAAGGATATCGTCACCTGGGGCGATCTCGGGCTGACCGGCGAATGGTCCAACCGGCCGATCAGCCTGTACGGGCGAAACAGCGCGAGCGGCACCTACGGCTTCTTCAAGGAACACGCGCTCTTCGCGGGCGACTTCAAGGACACCGTCAAGGAGCAGGCCGGCAGCTCGGCGGTCGTGCAGGGCGTGGCCTCGGACAGGTACGGGATCGGGTACAGCGGCATCGGCTACAAGAACGCCGACGTGGTCGCCGTCCCCCTGAGCGCGGACACCGGCGGCGCGCCGGCCTACGTGAGCGCCGCCGCGGAGAATGCCTACACGGGCGAGTATCCGCTCGCGCGATTCCTCTTCGTGGCGATCAACTACAAACCCGGCAGCGAGCTCGATCCGCTGCGGCGCGAGTTCGTCAAGTACATCTTCTCGAGCGAAGGCCAGCAGAACGTGATCAAGGATGGCTACTACCCGATCACGGCGGCGATCGCGCGCGAGGAGTTGAAGACGGTCGGCATCACGCCCGGGTTCTAGCGAGATGGCCGGCGAGAACCGAAACGCAGGCAACGGATTCACGGGTCGCCGCCGGCTGCGCAAGCCGAAGGCGACCGTCGTCGTCGCGGACCGCGTCGCTCGTTCGGTGATCACTCTCGGCGGGATCGGCGGCATCGGCGCGGTCTCGCTCGTCGGTCTGTTCCTCGTCTACGTCGCCGCGCCGCTGTTCTTGCCGTCGCGCCTGGACGCCGAGCGCGCCGTCGCGACCGGCGAACCGCCGGCGGGGGTGGTCCACGTCGCGGTCGACGAGTCCGCCACGATGGCCTGGGCGTTCCATCGCGACGGCTCGGTCCTGGTCCGCGACCTGCGCGACGGCCGCACGATCCACCGCCTGAGGGTGCCCGACGGACCTTCGTTGACCTGCTGGTCGTTCAGTCTCGAGGGCGACCGGTGCGCGCTCGGCTATGCGGACGGCTCGGTCCGACTCGGCACGCTCGGGTTCGCGACCGAATATGTCGACGCCGACGACGTGCGGGCCGCGGGGCGGGAGCCGGCGATCGGGGAGGCCGTGCCGTTCCGGCGGGGCATGGTCGAGCGGACTCCGGAGGACCAGTTTCGCTATCGGGAAATCGTCCTCGCTCTCGGCGAACCGCTCGTCCTGGCCGCCGGGACTCTCGTCCGGATCGACCAGAGTCGAGGTCCCGGAGGATCGCTGGTCGCGGCTCTCGACGTCGAGGGCCGCCTGCACGTCGGCGAGCGGCGCGAGCGGCGGAACTTGCTGACGGGCGAGCTCGCCACCCAGGTGCGCGGCGGAAGCCTCGACCTGCGCGCGGCGGGGCTGCTGCCCGCTGGCGGCATCGCACCGTCGCACTTGCTCCTGACCGGACTCGGCGACAACGTGATGCTCGCCTGGCCCGACGGCAGGCTGCTGCGCGTCGATACCACCGACCCGGCCGATCCGCAGCCGGCGGGCGAGGTCGACCTGGTGCCCGAGGCTGGGCGCCGGCTGACGGCGATCGCCTTCCAGAGCGGCAAGGCGTCTCTCGTCACCGGCGACGACCTCGGCCGGGTGCGGGTCTGGTTCCGGGTGAAGGACCCCGAGGGCGACAGCCGCG
Source organism: Candidatus Krumholzibacteriota bacterium (assembly GCA_022711765.1). GTDB lineage: Bacteria > Krumholzibacteriota > Krumholzibacteriia > LZORAL124-64-63 > LZORAL124-64-63 > Glo-17. The sequence continues at coordinate 1,584,500 of JAKLEB010000001.1, read as the reverse complement.
ACGGGACGGCGCTCGTCCTGGCGCACGACCTCTCGGGGATTCCCGCCGTCGCCACGGCGATCACCCCCTCGGTGCGGACGCGCATGGTCGCCGTGGGATTCGCCGACGGTACCGCCGCGCTCTACCACCTCACGAGCGAACGGCGCCTCGTGACCGTGGACGCAACTGGGGACGGCGAGCCGGTGGAATTCCTGGCGCTCGCGCCCCGGGACGACCTGCTCTACGCCCAGACCGGCGGCGCGGCGCGGATCTGGCGAATCGTCGCGCCGCACCCGGAGGCCAGCTGGCGAGCGCTCGCGGGCAAGATCTGGTACGAAGGCTACGGCGGGCCGGCGTGGATCTGGCAGTCCTCCGCGGCGACGGATAGCTTCGAGCCCAAGTACAGCTTGATGCCGCTCGTCTTCGGCACTCTCAAGGCGACGTTCTACTCGCTGCTGTTCGGGCTGCCGCTCGCCTGGCTCGCCGCGCTCTACACCTCCGAGTTCCTCGCGCCCGGCGCCAGGTCCCGGGTCAAGCCCGTCATCGAATCGATGGCGAGCCTGCCCTCGGTCGTCCTGGGCTTCCTGGCCGCGCTGGTCTTCGCCCCCGCTCTCGAGCGGTGGGTGCCCGAATCGCTGACCGCGGTCGTGACGATCCCCTTCGCGTTCCTGCTCGGCGCCCACTTGTGGCAGCTCTTGCCGCGGGAGATCATGCTGCGCCGGTCGAGATGCAGGCTCGGCGGCATGGTCCTGGGCCTGCCGGCCGGTCTGTGGCTGGCCTTCGCGCTCGGGCCGACCGTGGAGCGGACGCTCTTCGCCGGCGACATCACGGCCTGGCTCGCCGGCCAGGTCGGCGAGGGGACCGGCGGCTGGATGCTCCTGCTCCTGCCGCTGAGCGCCGTCGCCGTGGTCGCCGCCAACGTCCAGATCGTCGACGGGTGGCTGCGCAACTCGTCGACGGGCCGCACTGCGCGAGAGGTCGCCTTGCTCGATCTCCTCCGCTTCCTGCTCTCGAGCGCGCTCGCCGTGGCGCTGGCGTGGGGCGGCGCCAGCCTGTTCGCCGCCATGGCGCTGGATCCGCGAGGCGGCTTCCTCGACACCTACGTGCAGCGCAATGCGCTCGTCGTCGGCATGGTCATGGGATTCGCGATCATCCCGATCATCTACACGATCAGCGAGGACGCGCTCGCGGCTGTCCCGGGCCACCTCCGCGCGGCCTCGCTCGGCGCCGGCGCCACGCCCTGGCAGACCGCCCTGCGCGTCGTCGTCCCGACCGCCCTGAGCGGCCTCTTCTCGGCGATGATGATCGGCTTGGGGCGCGCCGTCGGCGAGACCATGATCGTCCTGATGGCGGCCGGCAACACGCCGATCATGGAGTGGAACGTCTTCAACGGCTTCCGCACCCTGTCGGCCAACGTCGCCGTCGAGATGCCCGAGGCCGTGCAGAACAGCACCCACTACCGCATGCTGTTCCTGGCGGCGCTGACTCTGTTCGTCCTGACGTTCCTGCTCAACACCGTGGCCGAGGCGGTCCGCACCCGCTTCCGCCGGAAATCGCTGCAGCTATGAGCGCCGGCGCCGTCACGACCGGCCTGGCCGGCGACCGGGCCGCGGGCGACCCGGCGGCGCCGCCCCTGGCGAGCCGCCAGCGCCGAGCGGCGCGCCGGGCGCGGTCCGCCGTGACCCTGCTCGCGCAGGGCGAGCCGATGCTGTGGCTGACGGGCGGCGGCCTCGTCGTCGCCGGCGCCATGATCGTCGGGCTGGTGGCCCTCATCGTCTGGCAGGGCGCGCTCACCTTCTGGCCGGCGCCCGTCGTCTCGATCACGACCGCTGACGGGCGGACCGTGTGGGGCGAGATCACCCGGCGCGACGTGTTCAAGCCGGACCCATCGCTGATGGGGTCCCTGGCTCCTCAGGCCCGCGCTGCCGCCGGCCGCGAGCTGTCCGCCAGCGGCGGCCGGCTCGCTCGCCGCCTGGTGCGCTCGGGCAACTTCGAGCTGTCCGGAGAGCATTTCACCTGGGTGAGCGATTACGAGATCGCCCCGGACGGCGAGGCGCGCCCCCGGTGGGCGCTCGTCGTCGAGCGGCGATCGTGGGGGCGTTTCTACGGCGAACCGGTGGCCTACCTCGAGGACGGAAAGGTCGTCGCGACCGACGCGGCGGCCGTCTGGCGCGCCGTCCGGTCCGCGCAGCCGGCCGTCCTCGCGCGGGTCGCCCGGCAACGCGACCTCGAGAGGCGGGAGATGGACCGTCTCAACACCCGCGTCGAGAAGGCGCGCCTCGCGGTCCGGCAGGCCGAGCTCGATCACGGTCGCGACTCGGCCGCCTGGCGGCAGGCCGTCGCGGCCGCGAGCCGGATCGAGACGGCGATGGGCCAGGCGTTCGCCGACCTCACGGACCGCATCGACGCGCTGAAACGGGAGAACGAGCGATCCGTGGTTCGCCTGCGCACGGGCGACGGGCGCGAGGCCGACCTCGCGCTCGGCGACATCGTGCGCGCCTACCCGGCCAACCAGCTCGACGGCGCGGCGAAGTGGGGGGTGTACCTGTCCCGCTGGCGGGAGTTCCTGGCCGACGAGCCCCGTGAGGCGAACAGCGAGGGCGGGGTCTTCCCGGCGATCTTCGGCACCATCGTCATGACGCTGGTCATGTCGGCGCTGGTCGTGCCGTTCGGCGTGCTCGCGGCGCTCTACCTGCGTGAGTACGCGAAAACGGGACCGCTGGTGGCCGCCGTGCGCATCTCCATCAACAACCTGGCCGGCGTGCCGAGCATCGTCTTCGGCGTGGTCGGGCTCGGCTTCTTCTGCTACCTCGCCGGCGGGGCGATCGACCAGGCCTTCTTCGCGGCGAGGCTGCCGAACCCGACCTACGGGACGGGCGGGCTGCTCTGGGCCTCGCTCACCCTGGCGCTCTTGACCCTGCCGGTGGTGATCGTCGCCACCGAGGAGGCCCTGGCTGCGGTTCCGGGCTCCCTGCGCGAGGGGAGCTACGCCTGCGGAGCCTCGAAGTGGCAGACCATCCAGCGGATCGTGCTGCCGCGGGCGTTGCCCGGCATCATGACCGGCGCGATCCTGGCCATGGCTCGCGGCGCGGGCGAGGTGGCGCCCCTGATGCTGGTCGGCGCCGTCAAGCTCGCGCCCGAGCTGCCGCTGGACGGCGTCGCGCCTTTCCTCCACCCCGAGCGCAGCTTCATGCACCTCGGCTTCCACATCTACGACCTCGGGTTTCAGAGCCAGAACTCCGAGGCAGCCAAGCCGATGGTGTTCACGACGACGCTCCTTCTGGTCGCGATCATCACCGGTCTGAACCTGGCAGCCATCTGGCTGCGCGCGCGGCTGCGGCGAAGGTTCGCGGCCGGACACTTCTGAGCCGAGCAGCGCGAGGGCGGCGTGAGAGAAAAGAGGGACATGGAGACGCAGAGCATCGTGACCAGACCGTCGCCCCCGGACGCCGTCGATCTCCGCCGCCGGCCGGGCTCGGGCGAGAATCGCCTGGCGGCGATCGCCGCCGGAGCGGCCGTCCCCGCCGATATCCACGCCGGCGTCTTCGCGTCGCCGGCGGTCCTGGACATCGAGAACTTCAACCTGTGGTACGGCCAGAAGCAGGCGCTCTTCGACCTGACGCTGCCGATACCCCGCGGCAAGGTGACGGCGTTGATCGGTCCGTCGGGCTGCGGCAAGTCGACCTTGCTGCGCTCGGTCAACCGGCTCAACGACCTCATCGACTCGGTCCGCATCGAGGGCGACATGCGGCTCAACGGCGACTCCATCTACGGCCGCTCCGTGGACGTGATCGAGCTGCGGCGCCGGATGGGGATGGTCTTCCAGAAGTCGAATCCGTTCCCCATGAGCATCTTCGAGAACGTCGTCTACCCGCTGCGGATCGACGGCGAGCGCAACCGGAACGTGCTCCAGGAGGTCTGCGAACGGTCGCTGCGCGGGGCGGCGTTGTGGGACGAGGTCCGCGACCGGCTGGGCGAGAGCGCCCTGGGCCTGTCCGGCGGCCAGCAGCAGCGTCTCTGCATCGCGCGCGCCATCGCGGCGGAGCCCGAGGTGCTCCTGATGGACGAACCCTGCTCGGCGCTCGATCCGATCGCCACCGCCAAGATCGAGGAGCTGATCGCGGCGCTGCGCGGCGAGTACTCGATCCTCATCGTGACCCACAACATGCAGCAGGCGTCGCGCGTGAGCGACGACACCGCGTTCATGTACCTCGGCCGGCTGATCGAGTACGGTCCCACGGTGGAGATCTTCACCAGGCCGCACCTCCGCGAGACCGAGGACTACATCACGGGCCGGTTCGGGTGACCTACCCCCGCAGCCTGCGGTACACGATCCGGTGCGGCCGCTCGGCCTCCTCGCCGAGGCGCTGGCGCTTGTCCTCGAGATAGTCGCTGAAGTTCCCCTCGAACCATCGCGCCTCGCTATTGCCCTCGAAGGCCAGGATGTGCGTGCAGATGCGGTCGAGGAACCAGCGGTCGTGGCTGACGACGACGAGGCAGCCGCCGAAGTCGAGGAGCGCATCTTCGAGGGCGCGCAGGGTGTCGACGTCGAGGTCGTTCGTGGGCTCGTCCAGCAGGATCACGTTGGCGCCCGACTTGAGGAGGTTCGCCAGGTGCACGCGGTTGCGTTCGCCGCCCGACAGGACGCCGACCTTCTTCTGCTGGTCGGCGCCCTTGAAGTTGAAGCCGGCGCAATAGGCGCGGCTGTTGACCAGGACGCCGCCGAGGTCGAGCTCCTCGGCGCCGCGCGCGATGTTCTCGTAGACGGTCTTGTCCGGGTCGAGGTCGTCGCGCGTCTGGTCGACGTACGCGAGCTGCACGGTGTCGCCGAGCCGGAGGACGCCGGCGTCGGCGGTTTCCTGGCCCATCAGCAACCGCAGGAGCGTGGTCTTGCCGGCGCCGTTGGGGCCGATCACGCCGACGATGCCGCCGCGGGGCAGATCGAATCCCAGGCCGTCGAAGAGCAATCGGTCGCCATAGGCCTTGCGCAGGCCCTCGGCGTGCACGACCACGTCGCCGAGGCGCGCGCCGGGCGGGATGCGGATCTGCGCCGCTTTCTGCCGCAGCTCGCGCTCCTGCTTGACGAGCGACTCGTAGTTGGTGAGGCGCGCCTTGCTCTTCTTGTGGCGCGCGCGCGGCGCGGTCCGCACCCACTCGAGCTCGCGCTCGAGGGTCTTCAGGCGCTTCTGGTCCTGCTTGTCCTGCTCGAGCAGCTTCTTCTGCTTCTGCTCGAGCCAGCTGGAGTAGTTGCCTTCCCAGGGTACGCCCTTGCCGTGATCCAGCTCCAGGATCCACCCGGTGACGTTGTCGAGGAAGTAGCGGTCGTGGGTCACCAGCACGACCGTGCCGTGGTACTCGCGCAGGTGCTTCTCGAGCCAGGCGACCGACTCGGCGTCGAGATGGTTGGTCGGCTCGTCCAGCAGCAGCAGGTCGGGTTTTTCGAGCAGGAGCCGGCAGAGCGCGACGCGGCGTTTCTCGCCGCCGGAGAGGGTGCGCACGTCCTGGTCGCCGGGCGGGCAGCGCAGGGCGTCCAGGGCGACCTCGAGGTGGCGGTCCAGCTCCCAGCCGTCCACCGCGTCGATCCGGTCCTGGAGGTTGCCCATCTCGGTCATCAGCGCGTTCATGGCCTCCTCGCCGAGGTCCGGCTCGCACATCTGCTGGGAGATCTCGTTGAAGCGGTCGACCATGCCCTGGACGTGCTTGACGGCCTGCATGACGTTGCCCTTGACGTCCAGGGCGGGATCCAGCTCGGGCTCCTGAGGCAGCCAGCCCACCTTGACGGAGGGATCCGGAAACGCCTCGCCCTCGAACTCCGTCTCGACTCCGGCCATGATGCGCAGGAGCGTGCTCTTGCCGGACCCGTTCAGGCCGATCACGCCGATCTTGGCGCCCGGGAAGAAGCTGAGCCAGATGCCGTCGAGGATGACCCGGTTGGGGGGAACCGTCTTGCGGAGCCCCTTCATGGTGAAGATGTAGGGTTGGGCCATGATTCGCGTCTCCGGGTTGGTGATGGACTGGCAGCCTCGCAGGCGCCCAGTCCGGCGTCAACCGCCGACTGTCGCGGGCGATGGTCGAGCGCGCGGCGGCCTCGCCCGCGACGCCACGCCCACCAAGCTACAGCCGTTGACCGCCGCCGGCACGGCGCCGCGCGGTCCGGCGATTTCTCCCCGCTCGAGGCGCTGGTGTGGTATCATCGCCCGTCGTCCGCAGAACCGACGCCCGGAGGACATCATGCTCCACGCCGTCCGTCCCGCTGCCGTTCTGGTCCTGATCGCCCTCGCCGCCGGCGCGCCTGCCGCCAATCGCAACCGCCCCGGCGGCGCGCTCCCGCCGCCGATCACGCGCGCCGTGGACGGCGATCTCTGCGATTCGGCCGTTCCGCTCGGGCGCGGCCAGTCGCTGCGGGTCGACCTCTGCCAGGCCTGGAACGACTACGATCCCGGCGCCTTCGGCTGCTCGCCCTGCGCCCTGCCCGGGCCCGAGATCGTCACGCAGCTGGACGGGCAGGCCGGCGAGGTGATCCACGTCGAGGTCGCCGTGCTGAGCGGCGATGCGGACGTGCGGCTCTACCTCGCGACCGATTGCGACGATCCCGGCGGCAGCTGCCTCGCCGCGACCACCGGTCCGGCCGCGGCCTTCACGTACGCGCTGACGATCGGCGGCCAGCTCTTCCTGTACGTCGACACCGCCGGCGAATGCGGCGAGGTGCAGGTGACCCGGCAGCTCGCCGCGGGCATCGCGTCGACCTCGTTCAGCGCCTTGAAGGCCATCTACCGCTGAGCGGCGGCCGACGTGCCGCACCCTACCGCAGCAGCGTGAGCTTCCGGGACGATCGGTGGCCAGCCGCCTCCACGACCGCGACGTAGAGCCCGGACGGCAGCGCCCGCCCCGCGCCGTCGCGCCCGTCCCAGTCCACCGTGGACAGGCCGGCCGGGCGCGGACCATCCGCGAGCACCGCGACCTCCCGCCCTCGCGAGTCGCAGACCGCGACGCGGACCGGACCCGGTCGCGGCAACGTGAACGCGAGCGTCACGCGGGGGTTGAACGGGTTCGGCCAGGCGCCGTCCAGCTCGACCGCGGGCGGGGCCGCGATCGCGGGCGCCTGCGTCGGCGCGCCGGCTGCGTAGCAGAGCGCCAGGAGGTCGTAACCGGATTCATAGCTGTAGCAGTAGCCGGCCACCAGCACGTCGCCGGCGGGGCCGATCGCGAGGGCCCGCGCCTCGTCGCTCTCGCCGTGACCGTCGAACCGCAGGGACCAGACCCGGCTGCCGTCCGCGGGCGCGAAGCCGACGGTGGCGACGTCCCAGCCGGTCCCCGAGCCGTCGCTGTAGCCGCTCGCCACCACGGTGCCGTCCGGCGCCACGGCCAGGCAGGTGGCGACGTCGTACCAGTCGGGCGGTCCGGCGTAATGGCCCTGCCAGACCGGCTCGCCGGTCGCGCCGGCGAACTTCGCCACCAGGTAGTCGCCGCCGCTGACGCCGGCCAGGAGCACGTCGCCGGCCGCATCGAGGGCCAGAGCGCGCGGGTCGTCGGCCACGGCGCCGCTGCTGTTCCACTGGCGCGCCCAGACCACGTCGCCGTCGGCCGCGGTATACCGCCGCAGGACGAGGTCGTAGCCGGTCGCGCTCGACCAGGTGCGGGTGCCCAGGATCACGTCGTCGTCGCTCGCGACGGCGACCCACCCGGCGATCACCTCGGGGTTCGCGACCGCGCCGGGCACCAGCTCGCGCCAGTCTTCCAGACCGCTGACCGGGTCGAAGGCCGCCACGACGACGTCGGCCGTCGACGGGGTCGTGCCGACCATGCCGCAGACGACCGGTCGGCCCTGGCTGTCGACCGCGATGTCCCAACCCACGTCGTCGAGGGAGGCGTCGCTCGCGATGGACCGCGTCCAGACGTTGTGCCCGTCGTCGCCGGCATATTTCTGGACCACGATATCGAAGTACCCCGTGCCGAACGCGCGGCCGACGGCGTACAGGTTTCCGTCCTGGTCGCAGGCCGCGGCCACGAGGCGTTCGCTCTGGGGCGTCGAGTAGGTTTCGGACCAGACCAACTGCCCGGTCTCACCGTCCACTCGCAGGACGATGATGTCGTCGCCGCTGCCCCCTCAGCTGCCGCAGAGCGTGCGATAGCCGGCGACCAGGACGTCCTGCCGACGATCCAGCACGAGATCCGCCAGGGTGAGGTCGTTGCCGGCGGTGTCGACGTAGGTGTAGCTCCACGCCAGCGAGCCGTCGACACGATCGTACTTGCGCACGAGCAGGTCCGCGTGGCCGCCGGGACGCGTCTGCATGCCGCCGACGAGCACGTCGCCGGCCGCGTCGGCGACCACGGCGGTGCCGTCGTCGAGCAGCCCGGCGCCACCATCGTGGACGAGGGACCATGCGAAGGTCGGCTCGCCGCCGGACGCCGGGCCGGCCGGCGCGAACGCCGCGGCCAGGACCGCGGCCACGATCCAGGTTCTCTTCATGGGGGCTCCTTGCCAGGGAATACGGACGGATCCCGGGGTCGCCGGTCGCCGTGACGTGAGCGTCGTCACCGGAATGATGGTACCACGGAGAGGACCGGCAAGAAAAGCGACCTATTTCCTGGGAGCATCGACGGGTTCACCCTGCCGGTAGCCGGCCGGCGGCTGGAAGAACGATCTGGGCACCGTCACGGTCTCGACGGACAGGAGCCGGCTCTCGAGGCGGCCCTCCCGGTTCAAGAGACGGAGCGCTCCGGTCGCGCGCACCGGCACCCCGTCGAGGCGCGAGAGCTCGGCCAGCGCCGCCGCGCCGCCCGGGAGCGCGCCCAGCGCGGGCCGCGTCGCCTGGTGCAGCAATCCGAAGTCGACGTCGATCTCGCGCGTCAACCACAGCTCGGTCATCGTGAACTGCTCGCCCAGCAGCTGCTCGACGATCCACCGGCGGCACCGATAGCCGTCGATCACGGCCTCCTCGCCGGTGTCGGTGACCCGGGCGGAGACCTTGAGCAGGTGGCGCAGCCGCTCGTCGGGATCGCCGCCCAGCGACGCGGCCGACGTGTCGGCGGCGAGCGCCATCAGCTGCTGCGCCGCCTGGGCGGTGGTCAGCGTCGTCCAGGTGCGCGTCCGCTCGTTCACGAAGGTGAGGCGGCCCTGCGCCGCGTCGATCAGGAACGTGCCGTCGGGCGTGTCGCGCCTGGCCATGGCGGGACCGATCCACAGGGTCACCGTGTCGACTGCGGCGGGGATGTCCTGGCCCGGCAGCGCCATCGCCTCGTTACGGTTCTCGGTGACCAGCTTGCGCGCCACGACGAGTTCGCGGCTGTCCTGGCGGGCGCAACCGGCAACGAGACCGGCGGCGACCAGGGCAAGGCAGACCGTCACGAGCGGGCGGCGGATCATGGGGTTCCTCCACGGGATGCCGGGACGATAGGGCCGGCGGACGGGATTGACAAGGCGGCAGCTTGCGGCCGCCCGCCAGCCGCTCCCGGGCGCCCGGGGGGTCGCCGCGCCGCCGGTTGGCCCTTGTGCGGCGCGGGTCCTCTTGCTTTGATACCGACTGGTTCGTCCCCGACGTTCCCCTTCTCCGTGGAGGCATGTCCATGCTGCGCCGCCGTCCGGTCTCGCGGCTCGTCCACTGGGCCCTGTTGGCGCTGCTCGTGGCGGCGGTACCGGTCGCGCGGGCCCAGGAGGCGCCGGCGGACTACACGCTCGAGGATTTTCTCGAAACTCCGACCATCGGCGCCCTGGCCGTCTCGCCGGACGGCGCGCAGGTGGCCTGGACCCGGACCCGCCGCGACCTCGCCAAGGACGAGCGCCTGAGCGAGCTGTGGCTCGGCGACCGGAGCGGCACGCGGAGTCGCCGCCTGACGTGGCAGAGCGAGGGGACCGCCGGACTCGCCTGGCGTGGCGACGGCGCGCTCAGCTTCCTGCGCGCTGTCGACGAGAAGATGCAGGTCTGGATCAACCCGCTCGACGGCAGCGAACCGCGGCCGGTGACCGATTTCGCGGAGGGTGTCCAGAGCTACTGGTGGAGCCCGGACGGTTCCTGGCTCGCGGTGCTCGCGCCGCGTGGCGACGCCGCCGACGACCAGGACGACGACTCGAACGACGACGCGCCGGATGACCCCGCCCACGACGCGGACGACGACGCTGCCACCGGGGAAAGCGGCGAGGACGAGGCCGCTGCGCGCGCGGACTGGACCGTCTTCGACCGCCTCGAGCAGCCCGACGAGTTCCCCCAGCTCTGGCTCGTGCCAGCCGGAGACTGGTCCACGCCCCGCGACGATCGCGCGCCCCGCTGCCTCAAAGAACCGCCCTGCCACGTCTACCACGCGGCGTGGTCGCCCGACGGCGCGACGCTCGCCGTCACCTACAACCCGCGGTTCTCGAGCCTGGTCGACGAGGAGCAGCGCGTCGCGCTGGTCGACGTGGCGAGCGGCGCCTGGACGGATGTCAGCGATCCCGAGCGTCACGCCTCGTTCGCCGCGTTCAGCCCCGACGGGCGCCGCCTGGCCTTCTTCACCGACCGCGAGGCCGGATTCCGCGCCTATCTCAATCTCAAGGATCTCGTCGTGTGCGACCTCGCGACGCGCGCGACCGAGGTCCTCACTCCCGGCACCCAGCTCGCGCTCGGCGGCACCGGTTCGACGCCCGCGGGGCCTCCCGTCTGGAGCGCCGACGGCGCGACGCTCTACCTCGACGCCGCCGAGGGGACCCGCCACGACCTGTACCGCGTGACCGTCCAGGACCGGACCCTCGCCGCGGTTACGCGCCTCGCGGGCGACCTCGCCCTGTGGTCGATCCGCGGCGGCACGCTGGCCTATGTCGAGACGGCCCTGCACCTGCCCGGCACGCTCTTCGCGCGGTCCCTCGCGCAGGATCGGCCGCAGGTCCTCGACACCGTCAACGACTCGGTGGCGGAGTTCGACCTGCGGCCGCCGCTCGCGCTCGAGTTGCCGGGCAAGGACGGCGTCACGGTCGAGGGATTCCTCTTCCTGCCGCCGGGAGCGGGCGAGGCCGACCGGTTGCCCGGCATCGTCGAGATGCACGGCGGGCCGTTCTCGCGCTACGGCAACGCCTGGTCCGCCCGCTACCCGTGGCACGTGCTCAGCCGGCACGGATTCGCGGTCTTCATCGCGAATCCCCGCGGGGGTGTCGGCTACGGCGAGGCGTTCCTGCGCGGGGTGTACCGCAATTTCGGCACCGACGACTACGACGACCTCATGGCTGCGGTCGACGCCCTGGTCGCACGGGGCACCATGGACCCCGATCGCCTCGGCTTCACGGGTTATAGCTATGGCGGCCTGATGACGAACGCGGTGATCAGCCGCACGGACCGCTTTCGCTGCGCCGTCTCGATCGCCGGCATCTTCAACTACACGTCCGCGCTGGGGCAGAGCAATCCGCAGCTGTTCATCGACGCCTACCGTCAGCCGTGGGCGGCCGACCTGCCGCGGCTGTGGGACCACAGTCCCGCGTCGCGCGCCGCGCGGATCACCACGCCGACCCTGGTGATGCACGGGCTCGACGACGAACCGGTCGACCCGCGGCAATCGATCGAGCTGTTCACCTACCTGCAGCTGAACGGGGTGCCGAGCCGCCTCGTGCTGTATCCCGGCGAAGGTCACGGGATCAACAAGCCCAGCCACATGCTGGACTACGAGACCCGCGAGCTGGACTGGTTCCGCCACTACCTGCTCGGCGACGAGACCGCCGCCGGCGCCGAACCGCCGGTGCCGGTCGAACCGACGGCGCGCTCGCAATGACCGGCGAGCGGGACGCCGGCGCCGCCAGCGCGGCGCGCTCCCTTGCCGGGCGCCGGATCCTCGTGACCCGCGCGTCCGCTCAGTCCGCGGCGCTTCGCGCGGCGCTGGCCGCCCGCGGCGCCGCGGTGATCGAGTGTCCGTTGCTCAGGACCGAACCGCTGCCGTCGCCGGCTGGACCGCCCGATCTCGGCTCGTTCCAGTGGCTCGTCGTCACGAGTCCCAACGGTGTGCGTCACCTCCACGATCTGCTCGCCGCGGCGAGGCCGGTCGCCAGCCTGCCGGAGAGACTGCGGATCGCCGCCGTCGGTCCCGGAACGGCGGCGGCGCTCGCCGAATTCGGGCGCACCGCGGACCTGGTGCCGGCGACCGCGACCGGGGCCGGACTGGGCGAGGCTCTCCGCGCGGCTGGCCTCGCGCCCGCCAGCCGCGTCCTGCGCGTGCGCGGCGACAGGGCCTCGACCGAGGTGGACGACGCGCTCGCGTCGGTCGGGGCCAGCGTGGTCGTGTTGACCGTCTACCGGACGCTCATCCTGCCGCCGCCCCCCGCCGCCGCCGAGGTCGTCGCGCGCCGCGATCTGGACGCCGTCGTCTTCGCCTCGGGGTCGGCCGTCGCCGGGTTCGCGGCTGCCTTCCCGGCCCACGGCCTGGGCGAACGCGTGCTCGCGGCCTGCCTGGGGCCGGTGACCGCGCGCGCGGCGGCGGAGTCCGGCTGGCGGCGGCTCGTCGTCGCCGAGCAGCCCTCGGCGGAGGGCCTGGCGGCGATCCTCGCCGGAGCGCTCGGCCCCGCCGGCGATCGCTAAGTCTCGCTCAACCCTGCCCGCAGCGTGTCGATAACCGGGGCGAGAGACCGAGGTCGGTGCGATCCGCGGCACGGTTCGCGTCGCCCCGAGAGTCCCTGGCCCAAGGGTTTCGCGAGCATGCAGAAGCACCTCACCGAAAACCTGCACGCCATCTGCCGAGCCGTGCTCAACGCGCTGGCCAGGGCCGTGCCCGGCGAACTCCTGGCCTGCGACCTGGTCCAGATCGATCATCGCGAGTTCCATTTCCAGGCCGTCGCAGCGGCGCACTTTCCCGGGGGCCCCGTCCGTCGCCTGCTCTTGGGCTGCGAGGAACGCCTGGCCGAGCACTTCGCGACCGCGCTGGGTGCCCCCGCCGGCACGGGGTCCCCGGATCTTCGCGCCGGCCTGGAGATGTTCTGCCGATCGGTCCAGTTCAGCCTGGCCGACAGCGGCCTGCCCTGGGCCGGCGACCAGGATTTCGTCGTCCACGATCACGAGCAGTTCCGCGTCCAGTGCGACGGGGTGCGCAACTTCCTGTTTCGCGCGGCGGTCGCCGAGGGGCGCCTGGACCTCATCATCGACCTCGCACCGAGGATCCTCGGCTGCGAATGGCTGCAGGACGAGATCGCGCGCGGCGGCCGCACCCAGGTCGGCGCGGGTGAGGCCTCCATCACCGAGCGCGACGTCATCCGACGCATCATGTGCCATCTGGCCGAGGCCGGCGCCGATGTCGAGATCAAGGTCCCCGGCGAGGGCGACCGTCTCGAGTTGCTGCAGGCGACCTTCCTCTCGCGCGCTGCCGAGGTCGACGGCGAGCGGCTGTCGCTCACCTGCGCGCGCCGGACCTCGCTCGAGAGCGCCGACGACATCCCCGAGAAGGTCACCCTGGTGTTCATCCTCCAGGACAAGCTGCTGCAGTGCACCTGCCAGGTGCTCGACCACGGGCACGTCTGGCTCGACGACGACATCGCGCTGCCGACGCTCGAACTCGCCTATCCGGACGCGGTGACCTACGGCCAGCGGCGCGGAGCGTTCCGGCTCGAACCGCCCGAGCGCCTGACGGGGACGGTCCGCCGGGTCAGTGAGGAGAACTCGGACGCCGGACTGATCTTCAAGCGGATGGCGGTCCGCGTGAAAGACGTCAGCTTCACGGGCGCCAAGCTGCACCTGGGCTCCAACGCGATCATCTCGGGGTTCAAGGGCGGCTCGCTGGTGGAATGCGCCCTCAGCCTGCCCGATCCGTTCGGCGAGGTGACGCTGCACGCGATCGTCCGCCGCCTGCACGTGGACCTGGACGATCCCGGTCGCCGCGGCGCCACGCTCGGCGTGGAATTCCATGAGCCGGAGGACAGCCCCGCGCTCGCGGCCCTGCGCAGGTACATCGAGGACCGGCACGCCCGGCGCCTGTCCACCGGCGGAGTCGAGCTCAAGATCGGCTGAGCCCTGCGGCCGGCCGATCGACAAGACGCCGCGGATCCGAAGATCCGCGGCGTCCTCTAGTGCAAACCTCGGTTTTTCGTTACTTGTCGGTGCGCTTGATCTCGACGCGCCGGTTGGCGGCGCGACCTGCCGCGGTCGCATTGTCGGCGATCGGGTAGTCCTCGCCGTAACCGACGGCCGTGATGCGCTCCGCCGCGATGCCCTTCACGATGAGGTAGTTCCGCACGCTCTCGGCGCGCTCCTGCGACAGCTTCTGGTTCGCCTCCGCGGCGCCCTGGCTGTCGGTATGGCCGCCCACCTCGATCGTGATTTCCGGATAAGCCTTGGCGGACTCGACGGTCTTGTCCAGCCGGGCCGCGGACTCGGGCGTGAGCTCCGCGCTGCCGGTCTTGAACGTCACACCCTCGAGGACCACCGTCGCCACGATCTCCTCCGCGATCGGGCAGCCGTTCGCGTCCACCGCGACGCCGGCGGGGGTGTTCGCGCACTGGTCCTTCGCGTCGAGGACGCCGTCGCCGTCGTTGTCGGGATCGGGCACGCCGTCCGCGTCCTGGAAACCGTCGCGGTCCTCAGGCTCGTCGGGAGCGCCGTCGGCGCTGTCGAGGACGCCGTCGCCGTCGTTGTCGGGATCGGGCACGCCGTCCGCGTCCTGGAATCCGTCGCGATCCTCGGGATCGTTCGGGGCGCCGTCGGCGGCGTCGAGGACGCCGTCGCCGTCGTTGTCGGGATCGGGAGCGCCATCCTCGTCGCGGAATCCGTCGAAGTCCTCGGGCTCGTTGGGCGCGGCGTCGCGATCATTGGGGATGCCGTCGCCGTCCCGGTCGCTGTTGCCGAAGTAGTAGTTGATGCCGACCACGCCTTCCAGGATGCCCTTGTTGACGTCGGCCTCGTCCGCGTCGTCCCACACCAGGGGCGAACTCAAGCCGACGCTGTCGCGGCTCTGGTTCAGGAGCAGGTCGTAGCGGACGCCGACGTCGAACGACCAGTTCTCGCTCGCGACGATCTCGGTGCCGAGACCGACGATGCCCGTGACGTTGACGCCGTGGGCGTTGACCAGCTCGCCGTCCTCGTCATAGACGTCGATCCCCTCGCCCTTCGGCCAGAAGCCGACGCTGCTCTCGTCCGTCAGGTCGCGGACGTCCCAGCGGGTGACGCCAGCGCCGATGGACACCCACGGACGCCACGTGCCGTCGTCAGCGAAGCGGTAGGTGCCGGTCAGGTTCGGTTGCCACGTGCGTGTATACAGGCGGCCAGCTTTGTCGAACGTGAAGCCGGCGTCTTCGCCTGGCGTGTCCACTCCCGGGCGGAACCAGCCATACTTGAGGCCAATATCCAATGTCCAGCGGGAGTCGAGGCCGTGGCGGATCTTCAAGCTGCCGAACTGGTCGACGTTGCTGTAATCGTTGTCACCGCCCATCTGCTTCCAGAGCCCACCTTCGAGGCCCACGCCCCATCGATCATCCCAGCCCTGGGCGGTCGCCGCGCCAGCGGCGATCGTCATCGCTGTCGCAAGTATGAACCATCGCAACATCACGATCCTCCTCGGATGGAAAGGATGCCCGGCGCACGCCAGGCCGACGATCAGCGCAAGACTAATGCACGCGCGCGGAAGTACCAAAGAGAATTGTGCCGTGCGACGTCCGCGCATCGGCACGGACGTCGGCTGGCGCCGGCCCTCCGCCGCGATGTCACCGCGGTTTCCGACCGCAGAGAACGGTCTTCGCTTGGCAGTTCGCACCGCGTGTCCGACATTTGCGCGAGGAGGCGTCGCGTTCGCGGACGTACCTGCAGCCGCGAGCGGCGCGGTTTGTCAGGATCCCAGGCCCGTGATTGCCCAGGCTCCCGGCCCGTGGCCGCCCGAGTCGCGGGAAGCGGGCGGTTCGAGAAGGAGTGAGCATGGATCTTCGTCGTGACGTCGAGATCGTCGCGATCCTGGCGGCGGTCGTCGGGGTGCTGGCGCCGCTCTCCGCGGCCGCAGCCGAGAACGTGGACGAGGAACTCGCCGCCGGGAAGTGGGGGACCAAGGCGACACTCGGCGTGAACATGTTGCAGAGCTACTACACGCGGAACTGGAACGGCGGCGACAAGGGATCGATCATCTGGAACGCGACGCTCGACGCGCTCGCGCAGAAGCAGCTCGGCACGGCGTGGAGCTGGCAGAACACCGCCAACCTGGCGTTCGGCCAGAACCACCAGCAGGACCGCGATCAGGACGGCGACCTCTCCTGGAAGCGCCCCGACAAGACCACCGATCAGATCAAGGCCGAGTCGCTGCTGCGCTACCTGCCTTCGGTGCTGGATCCTTACGTCGCCGTGGGGCTCGAGAGCCAGTTCCTCGACCAGACGGACCCCTGGGACCGCGACCTCGCCTTCAATCCGCTCGAGATCTTCGAGTCGATCGGCGTGAGTCGCCTGCTCGTGGACCGGGAGCGAAGCACGCTCCTGGCGCGCCTCGGCTTCACGGCCCGCCAGAGCTTTCGTGACGTGTACCTCGCCGCGCCGCCCGACGACCTGACCGAGAGCGTGACGGCCGGCGACGGCGGCGCCGAGCTTGCGTTCCACTCGACGAACCGGCTCGTCGCGGACCGTGTCGAGTACGAGGGCCGGCTCCGCTTCTACAAACCGTTCTACTATACCGGGAAAGCCGATCTAGAGGATCTCGGCCGCGAGGCGCTCGTGGACGCCGGGCTGGCCGAGGACCTGGTGGATTACTTCCTCACGATCGACGTCGACTTCGAGAACACCTTCAAGGCCAACATCACCAAGGTGGTCAACGTCCAGTTCCACCTGCGCTGGCTCTACGACAAGTACGACAGCACGGTCAAGCCGATCGTGGAGGACGGCACGATCGTGAATCCCGTCGCGATCGGCAGCGCCGTGCGGAAGAGCGGCCAGCTCAAGCAGACGATGTCGATCGGTCTGGCCTACACGTTCTAGCCCGGCGGATCGGCGTTGCCGGTCCGCCCCGCCGCCGGGCGAGTCGCCGGCGTCGAGACGCCCAGCGCGGCGAATCGCCGGCGCGCCTCGCCGGCTGCGAACGAGGCGAACGCGGCGGCGAAATCGGCACGGACCTCGCCCTGCCTCGCCGAGAGCGCGGCGGCGAGGCAGGCGAGCGCCGCCGCCGCGGGCGTCGGCTGTCCGCCGTCCGGCGGCAGCGCGGCGAGCGCCCCGCAAAGTCGCCTTCGCTGCAGGCTGAGGTCGTTGAACTCGCCGAGGTTGTCCTGGAGGTCCTTGAGCCGCTGGACGAGGTCCTCGATCACGTCGGCCGCGAAGAGCGACGCGAAGAACTCCAGGAGGTAGCGGAGCTTCTTGCACTGGATGCGCAGCCGGTGCAGGTCGCGATCCGGCGACGCGGCCGTGATCGCGCTGCCGCGCCGCATCACCCGCTGGTAGCGGCGGTCGAGCCGGCTGCGGGCGAAGACCGCCACGGGCTCTTCGGCCGCGGGTCCGGCGGGCGCCGCCGCCAGGAAATCCCGCCAGTCGATGAGCAGCCGCCGGTAGCCGGGCGAGTCGAGCGCCTCGCGAATCTCCTGCAGCGCGGACTCTCGCCGCGTGCGCAGCTGCTCGAAGAAGCCGTCGAGACCGGGAGCGAGGGCCGGCGGGACCAGCTCACGGAAGCGGCGCTCGCCGAGCAAGCAGACGTCCAGGTCGCGCAGAGGTCCCGTGAGCCGGCCGAGCGCCGCGAATTCGCGCTCGAAGCGGTCCGTGTCGTCACGCGGGAACACGCCCCCGAGCTGGCCGAGCGCTGAACGAGTCCGCCGCACGGCGACCCGGAGGTCGTGCAGGAACTCCGCGTCGACGCCGGCCTTGACGCCGGCTTCGTTCGCGCGGATCGCCCGGAGCAACGCCCGGCCGATCCTGACCGCCGCCTCGCGGGCCGTCGAGTCGGGCGCGAGTTCGACGCGAAACCCGCCCGCCGAGGGATCCGGACGCAGGCCTGCCGCGGACAGCAGGAACCCGGTCTTCGCGCCGGGGATGCGCGTCAATCCGCGCGCCTCGGCGCCGGCGCAGACGGTCGCCGCGATGTCCTCGCGGCCGGACGCAGCCTGCAGGGTGACCAGCCGCAGCGGCGCTCCGCCGGTGGAGCCCTCGATGACGAGCCGGCACAGGTCCGCGCGCAGGACGACCTCGCCGCCGGCCGCGAGAAGCCGCCAGGGGCGCACCTCGCTCGCGACGGCGAGGAGGTCGACCAGCGCCCGCGAACCGAGCAGCTCGCGCAGCCGCCGGCGAAGGTCGCCGGCGGGGGGAAACTCATCGACCGTGCGGGGCGGGTCGCCGGGGGCGGCCGAGCAGGAGGCGACGACCTCGTCGGTGCGCAGAGCGGTCAGGCGCCAGCCGGTTTCGTCGCCGACGAGCACGAGCCCGGCGGCCAGCAGCCGCCGGTCGGCCGAGTCCACGTAACGGCAGTGGACACGGCGCGGTGCTTCGAGCGCGCAGACGTGGCCGGCAGCCAGCACCGCAGGCAGGCGCTCCGAGTCGATCTCGGCGGGCAGGTAGAGGACGATCGGGTCCACGGTCTCCGTCCGGCAGGCGACGCCTGCTTCCGAGGGATGCGGCGGGTTTCGTTGAGCCCATTCTAACACGCCCCTGGACGGCGCCGCCGCTTTTCGGGTGGGAGAACCACCGCGCGGACGTTAGTATTCCTGGCACGTCTCGGCGGCCGGACCCGCCGCGTCCCTCACGCGACCCAGGAGCGCTGGATCATGAGCCCACTCCCCTCCCGGACCCGCTGCATCGGCGTGCTGACGTCGGGCGGCGACTGCCCGGGCCTGAACGCGGCCATTCGCGGCATCACGAAGGCTGCGATCCAGGACTATGGCATCAAGGTCGTGGGCATCCTCGACGGCTTTCGCGGTCTGGTGGAGAACCGGACGATCCCGCTGGATTTCGCGACCACGAGCGGGGTCCTCACGCGCGGCGGCACGATCCTGGGCACCTCGCGCGACCGGCCGCGCAAGATGCTCATCGGCGGGGCGCTGCTGGACATGACCCAGGCGGCCGTGGCGAACGCGCGCAAGCAGGATTTCGACTGCGTGGTCTGCCTCGGCGGCGGCGGCACCCAGAAGAACGCCTACCACCTGCACAAGGCGGGCGGGCTGAACGTGATGACCCTGCCGAAGACGATCGACAACGACGTGGCGGGCACCGACGTGACGTTCGGCTTCGACACGGCGATGCAGATCTGTACGGAGGCGATCGACCGGCTGCACACGACCGCCACGAGCCACGACCGGATCATCGTCGTCGAGGTGATGGGGCACAACACCGGCTGGCTCGCCCTCGGCGCCGGGATCGCCGGCGGCGCCGACGTGATCCTCATCCCCGAGATCCCGTACGACATCGACGCCGTCGTCGACTACCTCAAGGAACGCCAGCGGCGGTATGGCAAGCGCTTCTCGATCGTCTGCGTCGCCGAAGGCGCTCTCGCGCAGGCCGAGGTCGCCGCGCAGGCGGCGGAGGCCGCGTCCAAGAAAGAGGCGAAGAAGTCGGAGGCGGACGCCGGCGGGGAGACCGCGGACGCGGTCGCCGACCAGACGGGCTTCCGCCTCGTGAAGGAGAGCCTCGCGAGCCGACTCGCCCGCAATCTCCAGAGTCTGACGAACACCGAGGCGCGGATCACGAGCCTCGGCCACGTCCAGCGGGGCGGCGTGCCTTCGGCCGCCGACCGCCTGCTGACCACGCTCCTGGGCACGAGCGCGGCGAGGTTCCTGGCGGACGGCACCTACAACGTGATGGTCGCCGTGCGCGGCGGTCTGTGCGTGCCGGTGCCGCTGGGCGAGGTCGCCGGTCAGAAGAAGCAGGTCCCGCTCGACCATCACTGGCTCAGGACCGCGCGCGCGCTCGGCACCTGCCTGGGCGTCACCGATCGCGAGCTACGCCGGCGTATGGACGCCTGAGCGCGAGCATCCGGAAAGGAACACGGTCCAGGTCACGATGACACGCGACTGCGACAACACCCTGCCGCGCACCTTCAACGACCGGCACCAGCTCTACGAATGGTCGGTCCAGGTTCCGGTGTTCGAGGTCCAGTTCATGAACCGGATCTTCCACCAGCTGCGCAAGCGGCGGCCGCTGCACCTGCGGGAGGATTTCTGCGGCACGGCCTACCTGTGCGCGGCATGGGTCCGCAGCCACCGCCAGCGGACCGCCGTCGGCCTGGACCTCGACGCCGAGACCCTCGCCTGGGGGCAGGCGCGCCATATCGACCGGCTCGGCCCGGCCTCGACCCGGGTCGCGCTCCGCCGGTGCGACGTGCGCACCGTCACCATCCCTCCGGCGGATATCGTCTGCGCCTACAACTTCTCCTGGTTCATGGTGCATCCGCTGCAGCAGCTCGTCGACTACTTCCGCCAGGTGCGCGCGAGCCTCGCTCCCGACGGCCTGGTGTTCCTCGATTGCTACGGCGGGTGGGAAGCGCAGCAGGAGAGCTACGAGCCGCGCCTGGTGGAGACGCCCGAGGGGATGTTCACGTACACCTGGGAACAGGCGTCCTACAATCCGATCGACAACCTGGCGCGCTGTCACATCCACTTCGAGCTCGCCGGCGGTTACGAGCTCAAGAAGGCGTTCACCTACGAGTGGCGCCTCTACACGCCGGCCGAAGCGCGCGACGCTCTCCTGGCGGCTGGCTTCGCCGATTGTCACGTGTATTTCGACACCTCGCCGGATCCCGACGAGGACCGCTATCGCCGGACGACGCGGGCCCGGAACCAGCCCGGCTGGCTGGCCTACATCGTCGGCGTCGCGTAGCCGAGGCCGCGGAGCATCACCTTCGGCTGCAGCAGCCAGACGAGCCGGCCGCGCGGCGCGGAGCCCGCCGTGAGGTCGACCCGCGCGAGGGCGCCCTTCTTCATGACGACCTGCCCGCGCGTGAGCGCGCCGATCATCTCGCTGAAATCGGGTTCGTGGCCGACCAGCAGGAGGCGCCGGTGCTCCCGGGGCGTCGCGGCCAGCAGGTCGACGAGCGCCGGCAGCGCGAATCCCGGCCGCAGCCGCGGGTCGGCGCGGAGCCGGTCGCCCAGGCCGAGGCGCGCCGCCACGATCGCGGCCGTCTCGGCGGCCCGCGCATACGGGCTCGTGATCGCGGCGTCCAGCGCGAGGTCCAGGCGCGCGAACACCTCGGATTCCCGCCGGATCTGCTCGCGCCCCGGATCGTCCAGGGGACGCTGCGCGTCGTCGCAGCCAGTGAACCGGTCGCGGTCGGCGGGACCATGCCGGAGGAAGAACAAGCGCCGGCCTTCCTCGCTCACTCGGCGTCCTCGCTTGCCCGGCGCAGGAATTCCTCCTGCGCGTTGATCGACTTGCCGCGGCGCGCCCGGCGCACGCGGTGGTAGGTGCCGTCGGCCGCCATGGACCGCGCCTTCTGATCGTCCCGCAGGTAGACGGCGAGGATCCCGGTCTGGAGCCGCCTGACCTGGTCCGGCGCGCTGATCGGGAACACGACCTCCACCCGCCGATCGAGATTGCGGAACATGAGGTCGGCGCTGCCCAGCAGGACCTTGGGCTCGCCCGCGTTGGCGAACCAGTAGATGCGGCTGTGCTCGAGGAAGCGGCCGACGATGCTGCGGACGCGAATGGTCTCGCTCAGGCCCGCGACCCCGGGCCGGAGGCAGCAGATGCCGCGCACGACGAGGTCGATCCGGACCCCGGCCTGCGAGGCGGCGTACAGCTCGCGGATCAACGCCGGGTCCGCGAGGGAGTTGCACTTCAGGATGAGATGGCCCTGGTGGCCCGCCTGCTGGTGCGCGACCTCGCGCCGGATCAGTTCGGTGAATCGGCGCCGCAGGTTGATGGGCGCCACGAGCAGCCTGCGGAAATCCCGGATGGCCGAGTAGCCGGTCAGGTAGTTGAACAGGTCGCTGACGTCGGCGGCGATCGCGTCGTCGCAGGTCAGAAGGCCGAAGTCCTCGTAGAGCCGGGCCGTGATCGCGTTGTAGTTGCCCGTACCGAGGTGCATGTAGCGGCGGACGCGGTCCGCCTCGCGTCGCACGATGAGCAGCGTCTTGGCGTGAGTCTTCAGGCCGACCATGCCGTAGATGACGTGGACGCCCTCGCGCTCCAGGAGGCGGGCCCACCCGATGTTGCTCTCCTCGTCGAACCGGGCCTTCAGCTCCACGAGCACCGTGACCTGCTTGCGATACTCGCGCCTCGCCTGCAGGAGCGCGCGGACCACGGGAGAGTTCCGGCCGACCCGGTAGAGGATCTGCTTGATCGCGAGCACCTGCTTGTCACGGGCGGCCGCGCGGATGAGCTCGACCACGGGGTCGAAGCTCTCGTAGGGATGGTGCAGCAGGATGTCGCCCTGCCGGATCGCCTGGAACAGGCTCTGACCGTCGGCGGCGTCGGGCCGCAGCCGCCGCGGGACGACCGGGCTGAACGGCGGGTCCTTCAGCTCGCGCAGCTCGATCCCGTGCAGCTGCATGAGGCCCGAGAGGTCGAGGGGGCCGTCGAGGCTGATCTCGTCCTTGGGGTCGAGCCCGAGGTTGCTGATCAGGATCCGGCGATTCTCGTCGGGCATGCTGGCCGCGGTCTCCAGCCGGACCGCGTCGCCGAACTGCCGGTCGTAGATCCGCTCGCTCATGGTCTCGAGGAGGTCGCCCGCCTCGAGCTCCTGGATCTCGATGTCGGCGTCGCGCAGCAGGCGGAAGGCGTCGGCGCCCGCGACCTGCATCCCGGGGAACAGGCTCGCCATGTGCGCCGCGATCAGCTGCTCGATCCAGACGAACCAGTGGTGCTGGGGAATGGTCCCGTCGCGTCGCTCGCCGCCCGACGACCTCTTGAGGGGGACGAGCCGCGGCAGCAGCGAGGGGACCTTCAGGCGGGCGAAGTGCTCCTCGCCCTGCGGATCGCGCACGCTGACTGCGAGGTTCAGGCTCCGGTTGGAGACGTGGGGGAACGGATGGCCCGGATCGAGGGCCTGGGGCGTCAGGACCGGGAAGATCTCCTCGTGGAAGATGCGGGCTGCTTGCGCGCGCTGCTTCTCCGTGAGCTCGGAGTAGTCGAGAACATGGACGCCGGCGGCGTCCAGCGCCGGTCTGAGCTCGCCGCGCCAGTGGACGAGCGCGCGCCGCTGCAGCTCGCCGATCTCCTTGCGCAACGAGACGAGCTGCTCGGCCGCCGAGCGGCCGTCCGGCGACAGCTCGGTCACGCCGACCTGTTTCTGCGCCACGAGCCCGGCCATGCGCACCATGACCGTCTCGTCGAGGTTCGAGCCGAGGATCGCCAGGAATTTCACGCGCTCGAGCAGGGGCGTCGCCGGGTCGGTGGCTTCCTCGAGGACCCGCGACTGAAACTGCAGCAGGCTCAGCTCCCGGTTCAAGAACAGCGTCTGGGGCACAGCGGTGGGGGCGCCGGCCGGGATTGCGGCGGCGGGGTTGGTCGAATCCGGCACGACGGTCCTTTCGGCGGCGCGCGAGCGCGGCCGGGATCCAGAGCGGCGAACCACGACGATCCGCGAGCGCGTCGCTCCGCTGCATGTTAATGATTCGGCAGGTGGGGCGCCAGGTCCGCGAACCGGGCGCGGTCCGCTTGGCCGAGAAGGTCAAGGCGATCTCGCTCGACCGAGCGGGTTCGCCGGCAGGGCGGCCGGCGCTCCGCGGTGCGCGCGGGTCAGACCGCGACGTCCAGCAACGCGCCGGGCGCGGACGGCTCACCGGCCGGCGGCGTCTCGTCGAGGATCGGCGTTTCCGGGTCCTCGACTTTGTCTTGGGTCGGGGAGCCGTTGAGTTCGCGCAGCGCCGCGGTGAAGTCGATCATCGCCTGGCGCAGTCCCTCGGCGATGGTCGCCGCGTCGATCGTGTCGCCGCTGCCGGCCGCGTGGAAGAGGTCCTGCAGCTCCTGGTGGAACGCGCGGTTCAGCTCCCGGACGGCCTGGATCTTCTCCTGAGCGTCGGCGCCGGTGGCGCGCAGTTCCTTGATCTCGTCGCGGACCTGGTGGCGAATGTCCCGGGACAGGTGCTTCAACCCGCGCTGGACGTGCCGGCGTCCAGGTTGGCACACCCGCTCGCCGCCGTCCCGGTCGCCGACCGGACCGGCCTTCTCGGGTCGCGTTGCCGCCAGCAACGCCGGGTTCTGAGCGACGATCTTCATGGTGAACCTCCGGATTCCGTTCCTGGGTAGGTCTCGGGTGAATGACTGCCATCGTTATCGGGCGGGCGCCGTCCGGCTTGAGCGAGAAAACGGACTGCATTGCTCGGTATAATGAAAATGTCTTCGCATAATCCCTTACCAGGTGTTATGATCGAATAGCGGACCCGGCGACGACACCTGCCGCCGTCCCGGTCCGAGGAGGCGACCCAGTTGGCCAAGACCTATGAAAAGCCGACGGTGACCACGATCCGGTTCGAGCTGGGTGTGTTCGGGGACTATGGCGTGGACGACCCGGGTTTCGCCGACCCGGCGCTCGGCTGGGGCCACGAGAGCGGTGGCTGGAATCGCTGATCGGTCGATATCGCGAATCCAATGCGACCCCTTCCCGCCGGGCCGTCAGGCAGGAGATGATCGGCTGGCCGGTTCATGGGTCGCCCTGCCGATTTGCTGTTTCAGTCCTGGATCGATTCCGGTAGGGTAGGCGCGCGCTTCGGCGGATCACAACCGCTGCGCCATGGGCCACCTGATCCGGGACGGGATTCATGAGCGCCGGCCGGTTCATCAAGGTCACCTGCCTCGGCTGCCTGGCCGCCGTCGCCTTGCTCGTGGTGGTCGTCGGTGTCGCTCTCCTGGCGGCCCGCCAAGGGCTCGAGCGGCAGCGCATCGAGGACGCCGAGCTCGCGGCGGGCGACCGAGCTGCCGGTGCCCTGACGGCGAGCGCGCCCGGCCGGGTCGTCCTCGACCTCTCCCACGGCGAATTCTACGTGCATCCCGCGGGTCCCGGGGAGGGCCTCCTGGTCAAGGCTCGGTTCGACCACGATGCGTACGCGCTCAGCGACAGCCTCGAGATCCTGCCGGATTCCACCTGGGTCTACCGCGTCGAGTACCGCCGGACGATCTCGGGATTGCAGTCGATCCTGCGCTCGCTGCTGGGCGGCGGCAACGACTCCCGGGTGGACGTCTTCCTGCCGCCGGACCTGCCGATCGCGCTGGAGGTGCGCGTCCGGCAAGGCGGCGCCGAGGCCCAGCTCGGCGGACTGTGGTTGACCGACGCGGTCATCGACTTCGGCATGGGCGGTTTCGCGCTCGACATCGCGGAACCTCTGCGCGAGCCGCTCGAACAGCTCGTGATCGGCGGCCACATGGGCGGTTTCGAGGCGACGGGCCTCGGCAACGCGAGTCCGCGCCGCCTCGCGGTCGACTGCAAGATGGGCGGCGCCGACCTCGATCTGGGCGGCGAGTGGCTCCGCGATTGCGACGTCCGACTGTCCGTGGACATGGGCGGCATGAACGTCGAGGTGCCCGCCGGGCTCGACGTGCAGGGAGTGATCGTCGACCGTCCTCACCTGCGGCCGGAGAATCCGGAGGTGGCGCTGCCGGTGCTCCGCGTGACCACGCAGGCGAACCGCGGCGAGATCGAGTTCACCCGCCGGTGACCGGCTCGTGATGGCGACTCAGTCCCGCGCCGCGCCCAGGCGGCGTCCCCGCCGGTAGTGCTCGGCGCCGAGCGCCCGGGGATCGTCGGGGAACCTGCGGCAGAGCTCGGCGATGATCGCGAGTTCGCGTTCGCCGAGCTGGCGCGCCTGGTGCGTGACGTTGAGCGGCGGCGGCAGCGCGACCTGGGCGGGCTCGCAGCCGAGGCCGCGCAGGAGTCGGCGCGCCCCGGGTTCCCGGGTCACCTCGAGCAGCGTGCAGCGCAGGAGATTGACCCCGGCGCGGTCCGCGAGCAGCGCCGCGTAGTAGGCCTGACGCGCCTCGATCTCCATCCAGTACCAGACGCGGATCCCCATGACTCCATGCTGCTTGAACGGCACCGGATTCAGGATGTTCTGGGGATAGTCCGGGTCGAGGTACCAGAGCCACTGGTTGCCCTTGTTGCTGAAATCGCCCCGCTGGCTGTAGCTCGCGACGGTCGAGACGAGGTCGCGACCGAGGATCACGAGGTGGATCCGCCCGCGATCGGCGATGAGATCCAGGTGCTCGACCAGCCCGGCCTTCATCAGCACGTGCGCGGTCTCCACGTACCAGCGGCGCGGGCAGGCGGCGACCCGCGCGAGCTTGCGCCGCCAGAAGCCGCGGACCTCCTCGCAGACGCCCCGGCTGTTGAAGAGGGTCAGGTGGGAGAGGTCCGGCGTGTCCACTCCGAAGCAGTCCCAGCCGAGGAACTCGTGGTGCGCCTCGCAGTCGTCCAGGTTCGCGCCGAGCATGGCCGCGAGCCAGGCGGTGCCGGTTCGGCCGGCGGTGAGCGTGAAGACGTAGTTCGCGGCCACTGGACACCTCGCTTGGTGGCGACCGTAGTGGATGCCGCCCGGGCCGGCAAGGAGGAACGGCCGCGGCCCTCTGAACCGAGTGCGCTGGGTCCCGCCGGAGCGTTCACGCCGGGCCGATCGCCTCCACCAGTTCCACGACCAGCGCGCCCACGACCGGCACCTTCAGCCGGATCCGGACCGGCCACCGCCGCCGATCGAGGGCGAGGTCGATCACGACCGGGCCGTCGTGCTGGAACGGCCCCTGGCCGCCCAGGTCTGGCTGGACAGCGACGCACCAGAACTCGCCCGCCGGGGTCGCGACGGAGCGCTGCGGGCCGACGCTGACCCGCATCTCGGCGGTGTCGGAGCCCAGCACGACCGGGATCGTGATGGCCGTCCCGCTCACGAGCTGCGATGCGCGAACGCGCAGCAACGCCGAGAACACGTCGTGCACGCCCGGTTCGACCGGAATCGAGACGCCGTCGCGTTCGACGGCTCGGCCCTGGGCGTGGTCGATGCGCCAGTCGCAGGCCTCGTGATAGGTACCCTCGCGGATCCGTTTCTGGAGGCGGTAGCTGCGGTAGTCCAGGGTGTCGGCCCAGCTGGTGATGCGGTCGCGGACCGGATAGAGGGTCGAGAGCACGCCGCCGGACCTCGCCGTGTAGCAGACCTCGAAGGCCGCCCGGCCGCCGCCGGCCGCCAGCCCGGGGATCGCGAGCATCGCCTCGCCCACCGTCACCGGTCCCAGCCGGATCCGATAGCGAAGGACCTCGCCCACGGCGAACGGTCGGTCGTTCAGCAGCTCGGTCGCTTGCGCCCGGCCGACCGCTCCCAGGATCAGGAGCGTCCACCCGAGGAGTCGGAAACACCGCACGCGTCCACCTCCAAAGCCGGAACGAACCGGTCAACGGGTCCGTCCGTCGGCAGCAGAGCAACCTGCAGACCGTGTCGGGGCGCAATCCGCGAGGATTGCGAATATTTTGACTCCCCACGTTCGGCGATCTACGTTTTTCCCGCACAGCGCGATCCCGGCTTCCAGCCCCAGCGAGGAGCGACCCGACATGGCTCTGCGGAGCTTTCGGGGCGGGGTGCATCCCCGCGAACACAAAGAACTTACGGAGCACAAGGCCCTGCAGGTGATGCCGCCGCCGGCCGAGATCTGCGTGCCCCTCGGCCAGCACCTCGGCAAACCGGCCAATCCGCTCGTCAAGAAGGGCGACCGGGTGCGCCAGGGTCAGGTCCTGGCGGAGGCTTCCGGTTTCATCTCGGCGCCCGTCCACAGTCCGGTCGGGGGCACGGTCGTCAAGAAGACGAAGGGACCGGTGGTGGGCGGCACCACCGCCGAGCTGCTCGTGATCCAGCCTGGCCCGGCCCCGGCGCCCGAGGCCGGCGCGCCGGTGGCGATCGCCGACGACGGTCCGATCTTCCTGCCGCCGCTCGATCCACGGTCCGTCTCGGGCAAGGACGTCGTCGATCGGGTGCGCGAGGCCGGCATCGTGGGCCAGGGCGGCGCCGCCTTCCCGACGGCGGTCAAGCTGAGCCCGCCGCCGGACAAGCCGATCGACTGGATGATCGTCAACGGCGCCGAGTGCGAACCGTATCTCACCCGCGATTACCGCCTCATGCTCGAACGGACGGCCGACCTCGTCGAGGGCATCCTCCTGATCGGCACGGCGCTCGGCGCCAAGGTCAACCTCGGCATCGGCATCGAGAACAACAAGCCGGCGGCGATCCGGGCGATGCGCGAGGCCATCGCCGCGCGCGGGGCGCGGATCGAGGTCTTCACGCTGAGGACCAAGTATCCGCAGGGCGGCGAGAAGATGCTCATCGACGCCGCGCTGGGTCGACGGGTGCCGCCGGGGGAGCTGCCGATGGCCGTCGGCTGCGTGATCCAGAACGTGGGAACGGCGCTCGCGATCCGCGACGCGGTCGTGCTCGGCGACGTGCCGCGCGCGGCGACCCTCACGGTCAGCGGCCTCGGCGTGGTCGAGCCCAAGAACCTGCGGGTCACGATCGGCACGCCGCTGCGGGCAGTGCTCGAATACTGCGGAGGCGTGCGCCCGAACGCTCGCCGCGTGGTCGTGGGCGGGCCCATGATGGGCTTCGCCGCCTACAGCCTCGACGCGCCGGTCGTGAAGGCGACCAGCGGCATCCTGGTGCTGTCGGATGCCGAAGTGGCGGCGAATCCCGAGAGCGCGTGCGTCAACTGCGGCAAGTGCGTCGCCGCGTGCCCGGTCGGCCTGATGCCGACGCGGCTCGCGCGCCTCGCCCGGCTGCGGCGAGACGAGGAGGCCCGCGATCTCGGCATCGAGGTCTGCATGGAATGCGGGACCTGCGCCTTCACCTGCCCCGCCAACATCCCGCTCGTGCAATACGTGCGGCTCGGCAAGAAGAACGTCCGGAACCTGCCGCGTAAGGAAGCCTGAACCATGGCCACCGAGAGCAGCAAGGGCGGATCCCTCCAGGTCATCGGCGAGGGCAATCTCAGCCTCGTGACGTCTCCGCACGCGCACTTCGGCTGGAGCACGGCCCGCATCATGTGGACCGTGTCGCTCTCGCTCGTGCCCTGCCTCGCCAGCGCCGTCTGGTTCTTCGGCGCCGGGGTGCTGGCGCCGGTCGCCGGGGCGGTGATCGGCGCGGCGGCTACCGAGTGGGTCGTCGCGCGCCTGAACCACAAGCCGCAGACGCTTCCCGACGGCAGCGCGTTTCTGACCGGCCTGTTGCTCGGGCTGATCGTGCCGCCGGGATTCTCGCCGCTGCACGCGCTGCTCGGCGGCGTCGTGAGCATCGGCATCGGCAAGGCCGTCTTCGGCGGGCTCGGCGACAACATCTTCAACCCGGCGCTCGTGGGCCGCGCGTTCCTCCAGGCGAGTTTCCCCGCCGGCATGACCGACTGGTCCGCGTCGGTGGCGCGCGTGGACGCGGTGAGCCAGGCGACCCCTCTGGGCCTCTACAAGTTCGGCGACCCGTCTCAGTTCGCGAGCGACATCGCCACGCAGAAACTCCTGGTCGGCAACGTTGGCGGCTGTCTCGGCGAGACGAGCGCCGTCGCCATCCTGGCCGGGGCCGCGATCCTCCTGGTCACGCGGATCGCTCACTGGCAGATCATGGTCTCGATGGTGCTCGGCGGGTTCGTCTTCGGCGGTGTCCTGCACCTCGGCGGCGTCGGGCCGAGCCCGCTCTTCCACGTGCTGTCGGGCGGTTTCCTCTTCGGCGCCGTGTTCATGGCCACCGACTACGTCACCAGCCCGACGACCCCGCGCGGCCAGTGGATCTTCGGCCTCGGCATCGCTCTGTTGACGATCCTCATCCGCGAGTTCGGCGGCCTGCCGGAGGGCGTGATGTACTCGATCCTCATGATGAACGCGGCGGTCCCCCTGATCAACCGTGGCACTCGTCCGCGCATCTATGGAGCGAAACGATGAAGACGACGTTGCACATGCTGGCCACGCTGGTCGTGGCGGGGACGCTCGCCGGCGGTTCGCTCTCCCTCGTCAACGGCTGGGCCGACCCGCTGATCCAGGCCAACCAGGCCCGGGCCCGTGACGAAGCCATCGGTTTCCTGGTCCCCGGCGGCACGCCCGAGCAGGTGGTCGACCAGGCCGGCCTGACCGCCTGGCGAGTGACGGCGGACGGCGCGACCAGCGGTTGGGTCCTGCGCTGCAGCGGCGCGGGCTTCCAGGACAAGATCGACCTGATGATCGCGCTCGATCCCGGTCGCGAGGAGATCCGCGGGCTGAAGGTCCTCGGCGATTCGGAGACTCCCGGACTCGGCACCTGGATCCGCCTGAGCGCCGAGCACGAGCAGGCGCTCGCGGCGGCGGCCGACCGCAACCTCGGCGCCGCGGCCGACGACGCCAAGAACTTCCCTCTGCAGTTCTTCGGCTGGGGCGACGGCCGGCGCCTCAGCGCGGCCGGCGATCTCGTGGTGGTCAAGGGCAAGAAGCGCAGCGCTCTCGGCGAGACCGAGGTGCAGGCCATCACGGCGGCGACCATCAGCTCGAAGGCCGTGGTCCAGATCGTCAACGACGCGGTCACCAGGCTGAACGCGGTCCTGGCGGAACCGGGAGGTGCGTCGTGAGCAAGCAGACGAGCATCAGCGCCGAGTTCCTCAAGGGATTGTGGGAGCAGAGCCCGACGCTGCGCCAGCTCCTGGGGCTCTGCCCGACCCTGGCCGTGACCACCGCGGCGGCCAACGGCGTCGGCATGGGGCTGGCGACCGCCTTCGTGCTGGTCTGCGCCAGCTTGATGATCTCGCTCGTCCGCAAGCTGGTCCCCGGCCAGGTGCGCATCGCGACCTACGTCGTGGTGGTCGCCGCGTTCGTGACCGTGGTCGACCTGACGATGAAGGCGAAGTTCCCGGCGATGAGCAAGAGCCTCGGCGCGTTCATCCCGCTGATCGTGGTCAACTGCATCATCCTGGGCCGCGCCGAGGCCTTCGCCTCCAAGAACGGTCCCTTCCGCTCGGTCGTCGACGCGCTGGGCATGGGCGTCGGCTTCACCGCCGCGCTGACGTTCCTGGGAGGCGTCCGCGAGATCCTCGGGAACGGATCGCTCTTCGGCGTCGCGGTGATGCCGGCCGACTACGACCCCTGGATCGTGATGATCCTGCCGGCGGGCGGCTTCTTCGCGCTCGGGCTCACGCTGGGGGCGGCGAACATCATCAATCGCTGGCGCGAGCAGTCCGCCCTGAGAGCCGCTCGCGTGGCGAGCGCGGCGAAGGAGGCGTAGGCGATGGAGCTCTTCGGCATCTTCATCACCGCGACCCTGATCAATAATTTCGTGCTGAGCCAGTTCCTCGGCATCTGCCCGTTCGTGGGCGTGTCCGGCAAGCTCAGCTCGGCCGTGAGCATGGGCATGGCGACCACGTTCGTGCTGACGATGGCCGCCATGGTGACCTACCTGGTCCAGCACTTCATCCTGCTGCCGCTGGGCATCGGGTTCCTGCAGACGGTCGCGTTCATCCTCGTGATCGCGGCGCTGGTGCAGTTCGTCGAGATGGTGATCAAGAAGGTGAGCACGGCCCTCTACCGGGCGCTCGGCATCTTCCTGCCGCTGATCACGACCAACTGCGCGATCATGGGCCTGTGCATCTTCGCCGCGATGAAGGACCTCTCGTTCATCGCGTGCATCGTCTTCGCGATCGGCGCCGGCGCGGGCTTCACGCTGGCGCTGGTCCTGATGGCCGGCATCCGCGAAGAGCTCGAACTGGCCTCGGTGCCGCGCGCCCTGCGCGGCGCGGGGATCACCTTGCTGACGGCCGGGATCCTGGCCCTCAGCTTCATGGGTTTCGCGGGGATGAAGTTCTAGCCCGCCGAGTCGTCGGCGGCAGGCGCGAGAAGGAGAATCGGAGATGTTGAACCGGCGTGACTTCCTCAAGGCCGCCGTCATCGGCGGCGCCGCCTTCGGCGCGGGGTTCAAGCTCGGCGATCTCGGCCGGGCGGACGCCGGCCGCCGCCTGGTGTTGCACGGCTTCGTACCCGGCGACGAGACCGCGGTCCGCGACCTCGTGGACGCGTTTCTCTCGCTCTCGGCCGGACCGTTGCCGGTGCCTCAGGTCGATGCTCCCGCCGCGTGGCGGGCGGCTGTCGGCGGCGCCCTGCGCGGCGGCGCCCGCCGCTACGCGCGCGGCGGTCGCCAGGTGCTCACCGTCCAGCTCGGCGCCCTCGAGCGCGCCCTGCCCGCCGACCTCCTGGTGCAGGCCGAGGGCCGGATCCTCGATCCCGCCGGCGGCGTCGACGATCGCATCCTCGCGTTGCGGGAGCGCTTCCGCGGGACGAGCGCGGCCCTCGTGGTGAGCTGCCGCCTCGAGAACCGGCCGGACGCGCTCGCGCAGGAGCGCGTGCTCGTGGTGGAGGACGAGCGGGGCGTGCAGGAGCGCCTGCCCCTCGCCGGCGCGAGCCGCCGCCTCGAGATCGCCGGTCCGGCGGGCCGCACCGTGGTCGCGGTCGACGCGGCCGGCGCACGCGTCGCCGCAGCGTGCTGCCGTCACGCCACCTGCCGCCTCCAGGGGGTCGTCGCGCGCCCGGGTGAACTGATCGCCTGCGCGCCCAACCGCGTGGTCCTGCGGGTCGAGACGGCCTGAGTCACGTGGCGCGCACCGACCGCAAGACCCCAGGTCGCCTGGGCTCGGGGCTGCTGATCCTGGCCGTGTGCCTCGGCGCGGGCTTCGCGGTGAACCGCTGGCGCCAGGGCGATGCCGAGCCGGAGACCCTCAGCTGCGTCCGCCCGGCCATGGGCACGCTGGTCGAGATCCGGGTGCCGGCTGCCGGCGGCGTCGACGCGCGCGCCGAGACGTCGCGTGCGGTGCAGGCGGCGCTGGACGAGGTGGCGCGCGTGGACACGTTGTTCTCCAGTCGGCTGGCGCCGCCCGCGCCGGCGGCGTCAGCCGCGCGAGCCGGCGAGCGGCTGGCGGTGCTCGCGGTCGGCCTCGAGGTCCTGCGCGAGAGCGATGGCGCGTTCGAGCCGCGCATCCGGCCGCTCGTGGATCTCTGGGGCTTCGACGGCGACCAGCCACGCTTGCCGGACCCGACCCTGCTGGCGGGCGAGGTGGACCGGCTGGCGAGCCTCGGCGCGCCCGCCGACGCGGCGGAACTTGAAAGCCGGCCCGAGCTTCTCCATTTTGGTGCCTGGGCGAAGGGTTATGCGGTCGACCGGGCCGTCGGCGTGCTGGAATCGCGAGGGCAGGCCGCCGCCCTGGTCAACGCCGGAGGCGAGGTCCGCGGCTACGGCCGCGACTGGACGGTGGGCATCCGGCACCCGCGCCTGCCGGGGGCGATCATGGCCCGGTTGCGACCGGGCGCGATGGCGGTCGCCACCAGCGGCGACTACGAGCAGTTCTTCGAGCAGGACGGGGTCCGCTACCACCACCTGCTCGACCCGCACAGCGGACGACCGGCCCGGGGCTGCCGCAGCGTCACGGTGCTGGCGTCCACGTGCGCCCGCGCCGACGCCCTCGCGACGGCGGTGTTCGTGCTGGGGCCCGCGAAGGGCCTGGACCTGATCGAGCGGCTGCCCGGCGTCGAGTGCTTGATCGTCGACGCGGAAGGCAGGCGACACGACAGCTCGGGACTGGCCGCTTACCTGGCCGGGGACTGACCGAAGGTCACGCAGGAGGAACGCACCATGGACGCCTTGCTGGTCTACTCGCTGCTGACGATGGGAGGACTCGGCGTATTCTTCTCCGCCGCGCTCGCCATCGCCGACAAGAAGCTGCGGGTCGAGGAGGATCCCCGCATCGGCCTGGCCGTCGAGGTCCTGCCGGGCGCCAACTGCGGCGCCTGCGGCTTCGCCGGCTGCAACGCCTACGCCGAGGCCGTGGTCACGGCGGGAGCCGGGATCAACCGCTGTCCGGTCGGCGGGCAGGGAGCGATCGACGGCCTGGCCCTGATCATGGGCGTCGAGGCGACGACCGCCGTCAAGCACGTCGTGCGCCTGATGTGCCGCGGCACCGCGAGCCTCGCCAGGGAGAAGGCTCACTACGACGGCCCGACGAGCTGTGCCGTCCAGGACCTCGTCTCGGGCGGCGCCAAGGCGTGCCAGTGGGGCTGCCTCGGCGGCGGCGACTGCGTGAGCGTCTGCACCTTCGGCGCGCTCGAGATGGGCCCCGATGGCCTGCCAGTGGTCTACGAAGACCTCTGCATGGCCTGCGCGGCCTGCGTCACCGCGTGCCCGCGCGACCTCTTCGAGCTGCACCCGGTCACGCGCGAGTTCTTCGTCTTCTGCAAGAACCACGACGACCCCAAGACCGCGAAGGACGTCTGCGAGGTCGCCTGCACCGGCTGCACGATCTGCGCCCGCAACAGCGAGGGCGCGATCACCATGGTCGAGAACCTCGCTGTGATCGACCACGAGAAGATCAACCCGGCGATCATCCCGATCGAGAAGTGCAAGACCCGCGCGATCGGCTGGCTGCACCCGCAGCCGGAGCCCGCGGCCGTCGGGGCCGCCGGCGGGTCCGCCGGCGCGACGACCGAGGACTGACCGCATGGCGACCGGTCAGCGCGGCGAGGTCCTGCTCGAGGAAGGGGTCGTCCTGGCGCTGATCCCCGCCGCGGGCGGGCGCCCGGCGCGCGTGCGGGTCCGCCTGGAGGCAGGCGAGCACTGCGAGGGCTGTTCGGCGCATTCACTCTGCAAGCCGGACAGCGGCGATCGCCGCCTCCTCGACGCGATCGATCAGGTCGGCGTGACGGTGGGCGACCGCGTCCGCGTCGCGGTTCCCGGCGGCGCGGTCCTGCGGGTGTCGCTGCTCGTCTACGGGCTGCCCCTGCTGCTGCTGCTGGTGGGCGCGGCGGCCGGCGCGCGGTTCTTCGCGGCCGGCGATCCGCTGCGCGACCTGTGGTCCTTCCTGCTGGGCATCGCGCTGGCTGGCGCGGCGCTGCCCCTCGTGCGGCGGGCGGCGGACCGGACGGAGGCCGCTGGCGGACAGGTGCTCGAGGCGCGCGTCGAGGGAATCGTGAGGGAGCCGGACGCCGGCGCCCCTCGGTGATCAGGCGGTTATCGTCGCGCACGCCGGCTTTTCCTCACGATTCGCCGGGATCGCACCCTCATCCCGCGCCGCCGCGGGCTCAGCCAATTCGGACTCAAGCCAGAACCGGGCCGACCGAAGACACCCTCGAGCGCGGGCGTTTCACCCGCCGAGCCGGCCCCGCGGGATATCCGGCGAACGTGAGAGCGTCCGGTCATGAACGACGTCCAGGATCCCCCGATCGCCGAGCAGGAGCGCCTCGACCGGCTCGTGCTCGGCATCGCCCACGAGCTGAACAACCCCAACGCGTTCATCCGTCTCGGCGCGACCAACCTCCGGCAGATGGTGTGGCTCTTGCGCCCCTGCTGCGACGAGTATGCGGCCGCTCATCCGGACGTTCGCTTCGGCCCGTACGACCTCGCCGCGCTGCGCGTCCGCATCGACGAGCAGCTGGAGGCGATCCTCGGCGCCACCGTGCGCCTCAGCGCCATCGCCGAACGGCTCAAGCAGTGTACGGCGGTGGCCCTCGACGATCGCGCGCCGGTCGATCTGCGCGACGTCGTCGCCGACATGGTCGCCGCGCACGAGTTCCTCTTCGCGGCCGACACCCGGGTCGCCTTCGCCGCGCCGGCGGCGGGCGCCTGCGTGGTGTCCGGCTACCGCCTCCTGCTCGAGCAGGCGATCGCGGTCCTGCTCACCAACGCTCACGACGCGATCGTGGCGCGCCACGGCACCGGCGGCGGCCGCGACGGACGGCTCGACGTCGAACTGGGCGAGGACGGTCGGGACGTGGTCCTGCGGATCCGGGACGACGGCTGCGGCATGACGCCGGACCACCTCGCCCGCGCGTTCACCCCGTACTTCACGACCAAGGCGGGGGGCGGCGGCGACGGTCTGGGCCTGCCGCTCTGCCGTTCGATCATCCAGCGCCACGGCGGGACCGTGGCGATCGCCAGCGCCAGGGGCCGAGGGACCACAGTCACCGTTCGCCTGCCGAGACGGGAAGAGGATCGCCATGGATAAGCGAGACGTCCGCGTGCTGGTCGTCGACGACGAGGAGGGCATCGTCAAGGCCCTGCAGCTCCACCTGGAGATGCAGGGCTACACCGTCGAGACCGCCGGGTCCGGACCGGAGGCGCTCGCGGCGCTCGAACGGCACCGCTACGACGTCGTGCTCTCCGACATCATGATGGCGGAGATGGACGGCGTCGAGCTGCTGATGCGGATCAAGGAGAAGCACGGCGACACGATCGTCGTCATGATCACGGCCGCCGACAGCCTGGCCAAGGTGCTGTCCTGCCGCCTCTACGGCGCCGCCGACTACCTGCTCAAGCCGTTCGACGACCTGGACGCGGTGACCGCGGTCGTCGATCGCGCCTACCAGAAGCTGCAGCGCTGGGAGGAAGTCATGAACAACGTCCGCACGCTCAGGGTCCGATGACCGCGGTCCAGGACACGCTGCGCGCGACCAGCGCCGGCTTCGAGGTGCCGGCCCTGCCGGACCTGTTGCGGCGCGTCCTGGACGTCACGAGCGACCCCCGCAGCTCGAGCCGCGACCTCGAGCGGGTCATCCGCGAGGATCCGGGTCTGGTGATCGAGCTGTTGCGGACCGTCAATTCCACGCGCTATGGACTGCGCACGCCGATCTCGGCGGCGAACCACGCGATCGTGTTGCTCGGCATCCCGGTGGTCGTGAGCCTCGTTTCCGGGCTCCTGCTGCTCAACGCGTTTCGCAACCAGCCGGGACTCGACCCGAACCGCCTGTGCGCGGTGTGGCGGAATGCGCTGGCCTGTTCCGGTCTCGTCAACGTGCTCGGACGCCGCCTGCCGGCCCGCCAGCGCGACCACGCCTTCCTGGCCGCGCTCACGCAGAACGTCGGCCAGCTCGCGCTCGCCCGCCATTTCCAGGAGCGTTACGACGCGCTTCACCGCTGCGGCCCGTTTCCGGCGATCGTCGCCGAACGGCGGCGCCTCGGCGTGGACCACGCCGGCGTGAGCGCCTACCTGCTCGACCAGTGGCGGTTTCCGCGCGAGGTCATAGCGATCGTCGAGGTCCACCACGAGCCTGAGCGTTACGGCGGCGATCCGCGCGAGGTGCTGCTCGTGGCCGTCGCCGACGGGATCGACCGGGTCGTCACCGAGCGCCCCGAGAGCCTCACGCTGGCGACTCGGCCGCCGGCCCGCTGCCTCGAACGCCTGGCGAGCCTGGGCTGGACCTGGTCGGACCTGGTCGCGGAACGCGAAGAGCTGCTGCGGCCGGTGACCGAGGCCAGCCGGCTCGTGCACGCTCACACCCGGTAGAGTCGTTCCGCCAGGTTGTACTGGAGTCCCGCCTCCGCCTCCTGCCCGTTGAGCGCCGCCGTGAAGAACGCCTTGACGGCGGGATTCCCGAGCGCCTTGTCCGCGAAGTAGCTGTGGCTGTTGCCGACGCGGTCGGCTCCGGTGAAATCCACGTACCGGGCGATTTCCGAGTCGAGCCGGCGCCGGTAGTGGCCGAGCCGGGCAAGCTGCCGATCGCCGGGCTTGAGGCGCGAAGCCGTCAGGGCGAAATCGTCCTCGTTGATCGTGACGTAGATGCGGCGCCGGGCTTCCAGGCGGTCCACCCAGAGGCGGTGATCGAGGTTGTTGGTGTCGGCCGCGGCGAGCACGACGTTGTCGAAGGCGGCCGTGTACGGCGCGTTGGTGCTGGTCTCGAGCGTCTTCTTCAGCAGGTAGTTGCCCATGCTGTGGGTCAGGAGAGTCAAGCGCACGGGACAGTAGGCCTCGAGCAGGCGATTCCGCGCCTCGTGGTAGTCGGAGCTGCCCGGAGGCGACTTCGCGGCCAGATCGGCGAGCTGCGGCGCCAGCTCATCGATCGCCAGGCGCGTGAAACGGGTCATCAGCTGGTTGACCTTCTCGAGGACGCGGCTGAAGGCCGGGGCGGAGAGCTGCGCGTCGCGCTTGTCGCTCAGGTAACTCGCGACGCCGCGGATCCCCCCGCCGTTGGCCGGCCAGCTGAACAGCAGGGGAATGACGTTGAACTCGCGCTCGAGCTGGCGGGCGGTCGCGAGCGCGTCGGCGATCTCGTTGTTGTAGCCGTGGACGAAGAGCAGCACGTTGCGCTGCTCGGCCCGCGCCTGGCTCATGACCCGCTCGGCGACCTCGGTGCTGGTGTAGATCGGTTCGCCGCCGTCGCGGTCCAGACCGAGGACCTCGCGCAACTCGGCCAGGCGGGGA
This sequence comes from Candidatus Krumholzibacteriota bacterium, assembly GCA_022711765.1. Taxonomy (GTDB): domain Bacteria; phylum Krumholzibacteriota; class Krumholzibacteriia; order LZORAL124-64-63; family LZORAL124-64-63; genus Glo-17. Next base: position 1,546,548 of record JAKLEB010000001.1, on the reverse strand, counting down.
CCGGTCACCCGGTCGGGCAGGATCTCCGCGGTCCAGCCGCGGCCGGACCGCTCGCAGCGCACGACCCGCAGCTCGTTGGGGCCCCGGTCGGTGTTCGGCTGATCGCCGAAGATCTCGAGCCCCGAGCGGCGCGCGTACAGCTTGCGGTTGGTGATCAGGTACACGGGCGAGCCTCCTCTGCGGTTCCTTCCCCACCGTCGACCGGCACGATATCGGATAAATATAGTTGTGTCCATGGACCGGCTCGCGGGAGTTGCCCTGGCCGACGCCGGTGGCCATATTTGCGCCGTCGCCAGGCCCGGACGGCACTCGCCCGCGTCCCCTCCGGCCCGACCAACACGGACGTTTCGCGGAAGCTGGTGGTGCCCATGCTCAACAAGCTCATCGTCGCTGGCCTGCCCCTGGTGCCCAGGCCCATCATCCGCAAGATCTCGAGGCGCTACATCGCCGGCGACCGGCTCGCTGACGCCATCGCCGCCACGCGCCGGCTCAACCGCGACGAGGGCGCCTGGACCACCATCGACGTGCTCGGCGAGTTCGTGGACGACCGGGAGCGCGCGGTCGCCACCCTGCGCGACTGCACCGAGGTCCTGAGCGTGATCGATCGCGAGGGCCTGCACGGCGTCGCCAACCTCTCGATCAAGCCGACCAGCCTGGGGCTCGGCGTCGACGAGGAGTTCGCCTTCGGCAACATCCGCGAGCTGGCGCTCAAGGCGCGCGGCCTCGGCATGTTCATGCAGATCGACATGGAGAACACGCCCTACACCGACCTGACCCTGCGCACCTACCGGCGCTTGCGCGACGAGGGCATCGACAACGTCGGGATCGTGCTGCAGGCCATGCTGCACCGCACCGAGCAGGACGTGCGCTCCCTGCGGGAGTACCGGCCCACGGTCCGCCTCTGCAAGGGCATCTACAAGGAAGCGCGGAGCGTGGCCTGGACCGGGAGGGAGGACGTCCGCGCGAGCTACAAGCGGCTGTTGCGGCTGATCGTCGAGAGCGGGATGTACGCCTGCATCGCCACCCACGACGATCCGCTGATCGCCGACGCCAAGGAGGTCGTCGCGGCTCACGGGCTCGGGAAGGATCAGTACGAGTTTCAGATGCTCCTCGGGGTGCGCGAGAACGTCCGGCGCCAGATCCTCGCCGCCGGTCACCACCTCCGGGTCTACGTGCCGTTCGGGGAAGACTGGTACGGCTACTCCTCGCGGCGCCTGAAGGAGAACCCCGACATGGCCGGGATGATCGCCAAGGCGGTCCTGCTGCGCCAGTGACCCGGGCTCAGGTGCGCGGCTTCCAGATCACCTTCTTCTTGCCCTGCAGGAACTCCGCGAACGCGAGGCCGCTCGCGAGGTTCAGCACGCACAGGTAGTACGCGGCCGTGACCGGCGCCGGCAGGGACCGGTCGCGCAGCGCATGCGCGATGGCCGCGGTCGCGTAGAAGACGAGCTGGAGGCCGAGCAGCAGCGGCCACGCGCCGCCGCGCGGCGCGAGCGCGAGATTCGCGACCAGCGCGCCGAGCTGGAAGAACGGCGCCAGGTAGCGCAGGACCTTGTGCGACCACAGCTGCCAGGCGAAGATGCCGTACCGCAGCGGATTCAGGAGCGCGGCCTTGTCCTTGAGGGCCCACCACGCACGCAGCGAGACCCGCACTCGCATGCGGAATTCGTCGCCCGCGTCCGCGAGCGCGTCCTCGTAGAGGCGCGCGCTCGGCTGGTAGACGACGCGATAACCCTTCTCGCGCACCGTCAGCGGCTCGACGAAATCGGGCAGCTGGTCCGGCCGCATCGGCTCCCAGATCGACCGCCGGATCGCGTCGACCCCGCCGTCGACGCCCACGATCGAGCCGAGTCGCGTTTCCCAGACCCTGAGCTGGTTCTCGTAGCGCATGTACGCCGAGCAGCCCTCGCCGGTCGGCGAGCCGTCCGGCGCGCGGTACAGCATGCGGCCGGTGACGTACCCGACCGCGGGGTCGCCGAGCGGCTTGACGAGCTCGCGAACGGTGTCCGGCGCGTAGAACGAATTGGCGTCGCTCGTCACGAGGACCTCGCCGCGCGCAAGCGGCGCGATCAGGTTCAGGCCGCTGGTCTTGCCGGCGCGGGGGGACTGGCGAACGAGGCGCACGCGGCCGTCGCCGATCGCCGCGACGATCTGGTCGGTGCCGTCGTCGCTCTCGTCGGAAACGACGATCACGTCGAGCTTGTCGCGCGGGTAATCCTGGTCGAGCTTGTTGCGGACCGTGCGCTCGATGTGGGCCGCCTCGTTGTAGGCGGCGATCAGGACCGTGACCACGGGCAGGTGGTCGCCGGCCGCGGGGCGGACCGGCCGGGGGCGCAGGCGCGCCACGAGCCAGACCGCCGCCGGGTAGCCGAGGTAGACGTAGACCAGGAGGATAACGCAGAGCCAGAAGAGCAGGTTCACAGCGCGGATCTCCGGTCGCTGAAGTCACCGGGGGGCGTTGATATGGATCGACCGATTCCGCACCAGGGTACGACGGAGTCGCTCGAACGCCAACAACTCGCGCCGCGGCCACCGTACCCTGATGGCCGCGCGGGTGCTGGATTCATCTCCGTGGGGTCGCCAGTCAGCCCCGTGTCTTAAGGAAAATGTGCGATCAGATAAAGAACGATGGTATTGATCTGAATTTATCGTCAGCGTATGCTCTCCGGCTGGTGCCCAGGCGACTGGAGGTTCAGCATGCGTACAGCGATCGTAGTCCTGCTGGTCTTGTGCGCTGTCGCCGGCGCGGAACGCGTTCGCGGCGACCAGCCGCATTACTATGTCTTGCTCGAACCGGGCAACTACCGGTGCTACTGCGGCTGGTACGGTGTGATGTACTGCGAGACCGTGACCGGATACGATGGCGGCGACAGCATCGTATTCTGCGAATGGTACTACCCATCGCCCGCGACGTTCGAAGAACGCTGGCGAATCGACGCCGAGGGCGACGTCTGGCGGGTGTCCCCGACGAAATACTCGGACGGTTCCCCCGAACTGTGGCTGGACGTTCCGTTGACGACCGGCAAGAGCTGGACTAACCAGTTCGATGAGTATGGAATGGAGTACCTTAGCTTCACGGTGGAGGGGCCGGAGATGGTCGACACCATGTTCGGCTATGTGTTGGGGGTGGCCATTCACATGGACTGGGCCACCGGTGGCGCGCTGATCATGGGTCGCTACATCTACGTCAACGGATTCGGCCTGGTGAGGTACGACTGGACTGTCTTCGACGCTCACTTCCAGCTTTGCGAGGCGGTGATCGGCACCGAGTCGCGTACCTGGGGCGAGGTCAAGGCGCTGTTCCGGTGATATGGAGTGACCCCAGTCGAGGGCTGCCTCCGTGAACCGGTAGCAGCCCTTGACTGGGGTTAATTCCGAGGGTTTGACGGGTATCTGGGCTCTCAGCCGAAGAACAGGTAGCTGACCAGGATCGCCACCGTGATTCCCGCCGCGTCCGCCGCCAGCCCGCAGCCGACCGCGTGGCGCGTGTAGCGGATCTTGACCGCGCCGAAGTACACGGCGAGCACGTAGAAGGTCGTTTCGGTCGAACCCTGGATGACCGAGGCGAGGCGGCCGGCGAAGCTGTCGGCCCCGTGGGTCTGCATCGTCTCGATGAGCATGCCGCGCGCCCCGCTGCCCGAGAGGGGCTTCATCATCGCCGTCGGCAAGCCGTCGACCCAGCGCGCGTCCACGCCGAGCGCCGCGACGGCGCCGCGGACACCGTCGAGCACGAGGTCGAGGGCGCCGCTCGCGCGCAACACCCCGATCGCGACCAGCATCGCCACCAGGTACGGGATGATCGACACCGCCGTCGTGAAGCCGTCCTTCGCGCCGTCGACGAACGCCTCGTAGAGGTTCGCGCGCCGGCGGACGGCCAGGGCGAAGAAGCCGATGATCACGGTGAAGATGAGGAGATTCGCGAGCACGGCCGACTGGCGCTCCATGGCCGCCTGGGGCAGGCGCGAGAAGTAGACGACCAGACCCGCCACGAGCGCCGTGAGGCCGCCCAGGTAGGCGAGCACGACCGGCTGCCCGAGGCGAAGCCGCTGCACGGCCGCCGTCACGAGCAGGCCGACCAGGGTCGACGCGAACGTCGCGATCAGGATGGGCAGGAAGACGTCCGTGGGATCGGCCGCGCCGAGCTGGGCGCGGTAGGTGAAGATCGTGACCGGGATGACCGTGACCGACGAGGTATTGATGACCAGGAAGAGGATCTGGTCGTCGCTCGCGGTATCCTCGCGCGGGTTGAGGGTCTGCAGCTCGCGCATTGCCTTGAGGCCGAGCGGTGTGGCCGCGTTGTCGAGGCCGAGCAGGTTGGCGGCCATGTTCATGACGATGGCGCCCTCGGCGGGGTGGCCGGCCGGGATGCCGGGAAACAGCCGGCGCGACAGCGGCCCGAAGGCGCGCGCGAGCAGGTCGACGGCGCCGCCCCGCTCGCCGACCCGCATGATGCCGAGCCAGAGCGCCATCACGCCGGTCAACCCGAGCGAGATCTCGAAGGCGGTCTTGGCGGTCTCGAACGTGCTGCCGACGATGTCCTGCCACACCGCGGCATCGCCGAGGGCGAGCCAGCGCACCAGCGCGGCCGCGAAGGCCACGAGGAAGAAGCCGGTCCAGATGCGGTTGAGCACGCGCGACCTCGCTTTCCGGGGCGAGAGTAGGGGACCCGGTCCGCGATGTCATGGGGAATTGACCGGGGTCAAGGTGGTCGGCCGCGATTCCGGCTAGATTGGCTGCAGGTCGGCCAAAATCCGGGCCCGAATCGGAGGCGGCGATGAGCGAACTGATCCGCGACCAGCAGCAACGCAAGAACCTGCTCAAGCACATGATCCTGCAGCTGCATACCGGCGGCGCTCCCGACGCGGTCCGCACGCAGCTCGTGCGACTGCTCGGCAAGGTGCCGTACGACGAGGTCGTGGAGGTGGAGCAGGAGCTGATCGCCGAGGGGCTGCCCCAGGCCGAGGTCCTCCAGCTCTGCGACCTCCACCACCAGGCGCTGCAGGGCGCGATCGACCTCGGCGGCGCCCGGACGGCGCCGGCCGGCCACCCCGCCCACACCTTCGCGCAGGAGAACGCGGCGCTGAGCTGGGAGGTGCAGGAGCTGCGCAAGCAGTTCGCCGCGCTGGACGGCCTCGCCGACGGCGACGACCCGACGGACGTCCTGCACGCCATCCGCGGGCGCTTCAACAACCTGATGGACGTGGAGAAGCACTACCTGCGCAAGGAACACCTGCTGTTCCCGTTCCTCGAGAAGAAGGGCATCACGGGGCCGCCGACGGTCATGTGGGGCAAGCACGACGAGACGCGCGCGCTGTTGAAGAGCGCGCAGGCGGCGCTGGGCGACGCCGGCGGCGCGGCTGTCCAGGACCTGCAGGCGCTCGCCGAGCTCGTGCTCGAGCCGGCGGCGGAGTCCGTCGCGGGCATGGTCGACAAGGAGACGCAGATCCTGCTGCCCATGTGCCTGGACCAGCTCACCGATGCCGAATGGTACGAGATCGCTCTCGGCACCGACGAGATCGGCTATTGCCTCTACGCCCCCGAGGTCGTCTGGCGGCCCGAGGGCGCGGCCGCGCCGGCGCCGACGGCCGGCGACGAGGGCGGGATCCGCCTGTCGACCGGCGCCCTCGACGCTCGCCAGCTCGAGGCCATTCTCGGCACGATCCCGTTCGACATCACGTTCGTCGACGCCGACGACGTCGTGCGCTACTTCAGCCACGGCCAGGAGCGGATCTTCGCCCGCTCGAACGCGATCCTGGGGCGCAAGGTGCAGTACTGCCACCCGCCCAAGAGCGTCGACACGGTCGAGCGCATCGTGGGCGACTTCAAGGCGGGCAGGCAGAGCCGCGCCGCGTTCTGGATCCAGATGGGCGGCAAGTTCATCTCGATCGAGTACTTCGCGCTGCGCGGCGGCGACGGCGAGTACCTGGGCACGCTCGAGGTCAGCCAGGACCTCACCGCCAAGCGCGCTCTCTCGGGTGAGCGGCGCCTCCTGAGCTACGACGACCCGGAGGCGAGCCGTGGCTGACGCCGCCGAGCGGCCGCTCATCACGCCGGAGCTGACCGTGGCCGCGTTCCTCGACGCCTACCCCGAGCTGGAGGAGACCCTCATCGCCGCCGCGCCGCCTTTCGCGAAGCTCCGCAGCCCGGTGCTGCGCCGCACCGTCGCCAGGCTGACCTCGCTGCGGCAGGCGGCGGCGGTCGGCGGCGTCGCGGTCGGCGACCTGATCCGCACGTTGCGGATGGCCGCGGGACAGGCGGACGCGGCCGGCCAGATCGGCGACCCCGCGGCTGCCGGCGGGGTCGCGGCGGGCGGCGAGACCGGCGGCGGCGACGGCGCGCCGCGTCCCGGCTGGTTGCGCGAGGGCGCCCGGGTCGGCGTCTTCGACGCACGGCCGCTGATCGACGCCGGGGAGGCCCCCCTGCCGGCCGTGATGGCCGCTCTCGCGAAGCTCGCCCCCGGTCAGGTCCTGGCGCTGGTCACGTCGTTCGAGCCGGCGCCGCTGATCGATCGAGTCCGCGAGGCCGGGTATGGCGTGTGGTCGGAGCCGGTGGCGCCGGGGGAGCACTGGACGCACTGCTGCCGGCTCGCGGCGGGCGGCGATTGACGATCCCGCCGCCGCCGTCTACCCTCGGCCGTCGACGATCGTTCCCGTCCAATGGAAGCCGAAAGACGTGGCGACAGTCCCCTGTCAGCGCGGCGCGGGTGTCGCGACCGCCGCCATCGCCGTCCTGGCCCTCGTCGCCGCCTGCTCCGGTCGCGACGACGCGGCGGGCGGGTCCGGTTCGCGCGCCGATTCCACTCGGGCCGCGCGGCCGTCGGTCGACGAGATCGTCGACCTGCAGCGGGTCTACTACCGCGACGGCCTGCCCGGCCGCTGGGCGGGCGTGCGGCGGGACACGGAGGACGAGACGCCAGCCGACGAGCTCACGCCCGAGCAGCGCGAGGAGATCCGCCGCCTGGAGTCCCTCGGCTACGTGAGCGGCTCCCGGTCCGCTCCCGAGTGGCGTAACGTCGTCCGGCATGACCGCGACCGCGCCTGGGCCGGCGTGAACCTCTACACCTCCGGCCACGGCCCCGAGGCCGTGCTGATGGACATGGACGGCCGCGTCCTGCACCGCTGGGCCCGCGCCTACCGGGAGGTGTGGCCCGACACCGTGCTGGAGCGGTCGGAGCGCAGCGAGGAGCACTGGCGGCGCGCCTGGCTGTACCCCAACGGCGACCTGCTCGCGATCTTCGAAGGGCTCGCCCTCATCAAGCTCGATCGGGATTCGCGCGTGCTGTGGGCGAACCACTGCCGCGCTCATCACGACCTCGAGGTCCAGCCGGACGGGGATATCCTCGTGCTCGCGCGGGAGGCGAAGGTGCTGCGACGCGTCCATCCCAGCACGCCGCTGCTCGAAGACTTCGTCCTGCGGCTCGGCCCGGACGGGCGCGAGAAGAGCCGTGTCTCCCTGCTCGAGTGCTTCGAGAACTCGCGTGAGTACCGGACGATCTGGGACGACCGGCGCGAGCGCAGCGGCGACGTCTTCCACACGAACAGTCTCGAGGTGCTCGACGGCCGTCTCGCCGCGCGAGTGCCGGAGTTCGCGGCCGGTCGCCTTCTGCTCTCGGTGCTGGCGCTGGACGCGGTGGCGGTCGTCGACCTCGCTCGGCGAGAGGTCGTGTGGGCGCTCCAGGGCGGCTTCGAGCACCAGCACGACGCCACGCTCCTGCCCGACGGCAACCTCATGCTGCTGGACAACTACCACGCGCCGGGCCGGTCGGCGGTGCTCGTGTTCGACCCGGCCACGAAGGAGCTGCTGTCGGCGTACACGGGATCCGACGCCGACCCGTTCTATACGCGCACCTGCGGCACGAACCAGCCGCTGCCGAACGGGAGCCTCCTCGTCACGGAGTCCGACAACGGCCGCGCCTTCGAGCTCGCGCCCGACGGCACGAAGGTCTGGGAGTTCTACAATCCCCACCGCGCCGGCGAGCGAGACGAATTCATCGCCACGCTGTTCGAGGTGCGGCGATTCGGGCCGGATTTCCCGATCGACTGGGCTGACGGCGTCCGGTGAGGCGGCCGGGGTTCCGGGAGTGCGCCGCTCGTCGCCGGGTCACCGGTGCGCGATCATCTCGACCTCGACCAGCACGTCCTTCGGCAGCCGCGAGACCTCGACCACCGAGCGGGCCGGCGGGTTCTCGGGGAAGAACCCGGCATAGACCTCGTTGATCGCGGCGAACGCGTTCATGTCCTTGATGAAGACCGTGACCTTGACCACGTCGGCCAGGCTCAGGCCGCCGGCCTCGACGACCGCCTGGGCATTGCGCAGGGCCTGGCGCGCCTGTTCGGGCGGGGTCGCCCCGACGACCTGCATCGTGGCGGGGTCGAGCGGGATCTGCCCGGCGGTGAACAGGAAACCGCCCGCCTTGACGCCCTGATTGTAGGGGCCGATGGCGCCGGGGGCGTTCCTGGTGGCGACGATCTGGTGAGACATGCGGTGCCTCCTCGGGTCAGGCTTCGGTGATGGTGCGCGGCGATCGATCGCGGTCAGGTATATCGGGTCGGACGCCGGCCGGTCAAGGCGTGTGGCGGCGGGTCCTGACCGGACGGCGGCGCCAGCGGCCCTGGGCGGTCGCCGCCAGGCGTGTTACCCTGGCTGCGGGAGGTCTCCGTTGGCCGCGGTCTGGCAAGGCACCCTGCGCAAGATGCGCGCCGTCCCGGGCGAGGGCGGCCTGCCGGCCGTCTACGCGCTGGCCGACGGATTCTGGAACCCCGCCGAGCGCGCGGCCGACCTCTCGCTCGCGCCATATCTCGACCGCGAGCTGTACCTCGAATTCGGGGGCAAGATCGCCTGCGTCTACTGCGGGCGCGCGACGAAGAAGACCTTCGGCGAGGGGTTCTGCTATCCCTGCTTCCAGGCGCGCGCCGAGGCCGACGTCTGCATCGTCAAACCGGAGCTCTGCCACTACCACGAGCCGGCCAATCCGTGCCGCGACGATGCGTTCGCCCGCTCGCACTGCTTCCAGCCGCACGTGCTCTACGCGGCGCTCACGTCGGGCCTGAAGGTCGGAATCACGCGCCGGGCGAACCTCCCGGCCCGCTGGCTGGACCAGGGCGCAACGGCCGCCGTGCCGCTCGCCGAGCTGCCGGACCGCCGCGCCGTCGGCCGGCTGGAGGCGCGGCTGCGCGACGAGGAAGGCGTCGCCGACAGGACACACTGGACCAGGCTGCTCAAGCAGCCCGAGGGCGACGGCGATCTCGGTGAGTTCGCCGGCGGCGTCGCGGCGTTGCTCGCGGGCTGGGGCGTGCCGCTCCTTTCGCCCGAGGAGCGAACGATTCGGACCTTCCGCTACCCGGTGCTGCGCTACCCCGCCAAGGTCACCAGCTTCAACCTCGACAAGGAACCCCGCGTAGGCGGGGTCCTCGCCGGGATCAAGGGGCAGTACCTGATCTTCGACGGCGGCGTCATCAACCTGCGCAAATACGCGGGCTATCAGGTCACGGTCGACGCGACGTGACGGTCGGCGTTCGACCGTCGCCGCGACGTGACGTGATCCCGCGGGGCTCCGGGCTGTCGCCGCGGCGGCCTCGCGCCGCGCGTTGGCGTCGCGCGCACGCCACCGGGGGGGGCCTGGATCTTGCCATGGTCGGCGAGCCGGACGATGGACGGTCCGGCGTCACCGCGAAAGGAGTCCAGCCATGACCGAATCCCGACAGGGTCCCCGCACCGATCCGCTGCGCCGCCTCGGCATCGAGGAGCTGAGGGAGCGCCTCGAGATGAGCCCGCTCTTCGGCATCGGCGCCGCTGACGCCGAGGACTCGCAGGCCGACATCTGCTGCACCTGCAAGAACCGCTGGCCGCAGCCGGATCCCGACAACCCCACCGATCCCGACGACTAGCTCGCCGACTGCGGCGCCGGACCCCGATCCGGCGCCGCGTCACCGCCTCCCGCCTGCCGAGGTCGGAATGAACGCCGACGCGGTCCATCCCTGGGACCTCTGGGTCTTGCATGCCATCGACCCGCTGGCCGGCCCCGACCAGGTCCGCGAGCTCCGCGAGGCGCGCGCCCGCCACTACGTCCGCGAGCGGGCGATCGTGGCGCGGCTCCTCGCCGGCGACCGCACGCCGCTCGCGGGCGGCCACCGGATGCTGACCGACGCCCCCGAGCTGCGGCAGGGGCTCGTGCTGACTCTCCATCTGGGACCCTACCAGCTCGTGCTCGAGCCGTTCCTCGCGGCAGGGCTCGTCCTGACGTTGCTCGTCAACGCAGCCGCCGAGCGCCACCTGCGCGCGACGAGCGAGGACCTGCGCGCGCGGCTCGGGCTGCCCGGCGAGTTGCGCTGGGTCGTCGCCGAGGCGCCGGACGCCGGGCGGCAGCTCCTGCGCGCCCTGCGCGGCGACGGCCCCGTCCTCGCGTTTGCCGACGGCAACCAGGGCCGCGGCGGCCTCGCCGAGACTCGCCGCCGCGGCATCCCCTACCGCCTGCCCGGCCGCGAGATCCGGGTCCGCACGGGGCTCGCTCGGCTGATCTGCCGGACCGAGTGTCCCGTCCATCCGGTCGCCGTGCGCTGGGACGAGGACGGCCGGTCGGTGGCGTGGCGGCGGCAGCCGACCCAGCGGTGGACGCGCCGCGACGACCCGGACGAGGTGACTCGCCTCCTCTTCGACTGGGTGTTTCACGAGATCCGCCAGACGCCGAACGAGTGGTCGTACTGGCAGATGCTCGTCGAGACCGCCGCCTGCTTCGCGACCGAGCCGGCCGGCGGCGACGCCGCGGGCCTGCGCGACCATGACCGCCGCGCGTTCGAGACCTGCCTGGCTCGCGCCGCCAAGACCGTCCGGGTCGAGCTCGACGCCGAGGTCGCCGTGTGGCCGGGCGGAATCCTCGTCGACTCCACCGACGACCGCTTCTTCGACGCCGCGGGACTGCGCGACCAGGACCTCGAGCCGCTGCGCGCCGGCCGGCCCACGCTCGCCGAGCTGACGGACGACCACGGTCGCGAGTGGGTCGAGCGTCACGTCCTGCGCCTCTGCCTGCTCGGACTGGCGCGCCTGTCCGGCGAGACCGCCCGTGCCGCGGTTTGAGGTGCGGCCCGGCCATGACGGGCGCTGGCTGGTGCGCGACGGCGGGCGGCTCTTTCTCGTCCCGGCCGAGGTCGGTGCGCCGCTCGCCGGCCGGCGCGGCGCCGACCGGCTGGCGGCATGGCGGGAGTTGACGGCGGACCAGGCGTGGACGAGTCAGCCCGGCCGCGGCCGCTCGTCCGTCTGGCTGCGCGTGACCCTGGTGCCGGATCGCCTGGTCGGCGCCCTGGCTGCCCGGCTTCGCCGGCTGACCACGTGGACTTCGCTCGCGTTGCTGGCGGGTGGAGGCCTCGCGGCGATCTGGGTCGCGCGCGGCCTTGCGCCGCCGCCGGCCTCGAAGGACGGGCCGCTCGGGCTCCTGCTCTTCGTCGCGACCGTGCTCGCCCACGAACTCGGGCATGCCGCGGCGCTGAGCCGCGAGGGCTGGTCGCCCGGCGCGATCGGCGCCGGCCTGCTCTGGGTCCTGCCGGTCGCCTGGTGCGACGTGAGCGGGGTGACCACGCTGCCGCGCCGGGGCCGGGTGAGGGTCGACCTGGGTGGCGTCGCGTTCCAGCTCGCGGCGGCGGGCGCGGTGGCACTGGCCGCCGCCGCGCTCGGGTCGCGTAGCGGCCAGCTCGCGGCGACGGGCGCCCTCATCGCCGTGGCCTGGAGCCTGCTTCCGTTGATCCGGACCGACGGCTACTGGCTGGCGTGTGATCTGCTCGGGATCGAGGCGCTCGAGGCGCCGCCGCCGGCAGGTTTCCGCAAACGACGGATCTGGCTTGCCGCGTTGAGGGTCGCGACAGCCGGCGCGCTGGTCGGGATCGTCGCCGCTGCGCCGTTCCGCTTGCGGGACGCGCTGGCGCCGGGCGTCGCCGGCCCGGCCAGGCTGCGGTGGGTGGCGGCGGGAACCGTCGCCGTGCTCGTCGCGATCGGGGCGACCCGCGCGCTGCAGCGCGCCGCTGCACTCGCCGCGGCGGCGTGGCGCGACCGGCGGACGTAGTGTCCGCACGACGACGGTTGTCGTGGACCCGGCGGCACGCTACGCTCCGGCCAAGCCGGCTGTGGCCCGGGTCGCGCCCGGCGCGGTCCACGCCGAGGGACGCGCACCCCCGTGACGACCAGCGCGAGCGCCGCTATCCTGTTGATGACCCGTGAGCCCGGAGGCCGACCGTGTGCGACGAGATCCCGGACGACCAGCCGGTGGAACTGCCGATCGACGGGACGCTTGACCTGCACATGTTCCAGCCCGCCGAGATCCGCGAGCTGGTGTCCGATTACCTCACCCTGTGCCGCGAACGCGGGATCCTCACCGTGCGGATCATCCACGGCAAGGGGATTGGCGTGCAGCGGGAGATCGTGCACGGGTTGCTGCGCGGCAATCCGGCCGTGGTCCGCTACGGGCATCCCGCCGACGGCGGCTCGTGGGGCGCGACCGTGGTCGAACTGCGTCCGCGCGAGGAGATTTGACGTGGGCCGGTTCAAGGCGCGGCGATCCGGCAGGCAAACGCAAGCGCCCGCGCCGGGCGCGCCGGACGGCGTGCGCCCCGCCCGCCCCCCGGAGATCTTCCTGCGCAAGTGCACCTGGGCCGAGGCGATGCTGCGCCTCGACCAGCAGGTGCGCGCGCACGCGCGGCAGGGGCGGCGGGAGATCCTGGTCGTGCACGGCAAGGGCCTCGGTTCGCCGGACGGCCGCGGCGTGCTCGGCAGCGCGGTCTGCGACTGGTGCAGCCAGCACCCTGACCTGGTGATCGAGTGGCGACCCGCGCCGCCCGCCTGGGGCGGCGACGGGGCGAAGATCCTCACGCTCAGGACCTGAAAGCGAGCGAGGCGAATGACGATCCAGCGGCCCGACCTCACTGGACGCACGGCCCTGATCACCGGAGCGGCGCGGCGGATCGGCCGGCACCTGGCCGGCGCGCTGGCCGCTGCCGGCGTGCGCACCGTGATCCACGCCAACCGGAGCCGCCAGGAGGGGGAAACGCTCGCCGCGGAGATCGCCGCGGCCGGCGGCCGCGCCGAGCTCGTCGGCGGCGATCTCACCGATCCCGCGGTCGCCGAGAACCTGATCGCGACGGCGGCGCGCGCGTTCGGACCGCTCGACATCCTCGTCAACAACGCCTCGCTGTTCGCGCCGGGCGACCCGCTCGAGACGACGTTCGCGGAGTGGCGGCGGTTCCAGGCGATCCATGCCGACGCGCCGTTCCTCCTGAGCCGGGAGTTCGCGAAGCAGGCGCCGGCGGGCCGGGACGCGGTCATCGTCAACCTCAACGACTGGCGCGCCGGCCGGCCCGGCGCCGACCACTTCGCCTACACGCTCAGCAAGTTGGCGCTGCACGGTCTGACGCAGAGCCTGGCCCTGGCGTTCGGGCCGCGGGGGATCCGGGTCAACGAGCTGGCGCTGGGCGCGGTCCTGCCGCCGGCCGGCGAGGAGGCGGGCTATCTGCGCACGCTTCGCGAGGAGATCCCGACCCGGCGTTTCCCGACGCTCGCCGACGTCGCCGCCGCGCTGCTCTTCCTCGTGTCGACGCCGTCGATCAACGGCGAGACCATCCATGTCGACGGGGGCCGCCACGGGGCGTGAGGAGGTCCGCGACCATGTCCGACCGCATCGAGATCAAGAACCTGCTCGTGCGCGGCATCCTCGGCGTCAAAGCCGAGGAGCGCGAGAAGCGGCAGGACATCCTCGTCAACCTGGAGCTCGCCGCGGACCTGCGTCCGGCGGCGGTGAGCGACGACCTTGAGCGCAGCGTGAACTACCGCTCCGTGACCAAGGACGTAATCGCGCTGGTGGAAGGATCGGCGTTCCACACGATCGAGACGCTCGCCACGGAGATCGCGCGCGCGGTCCTCGTCGGCTACCCGGTGGAGGCGGTGACCGTGCGGGTCGAGAAGCCCGGGGCGCCGCGCTTCGCCGAATCGGTCGGCGTGGTGATCGCGCGAACCCGTGCCGATTTCGCGTAGGGCCGTGATGAATCGGGTCTACCTGCTGCTCGGCTCGAACGTGGACCGGGAGCGCAACCTGCCGGCGGCCGTGCGGTTGTTGCGGGGCCATGGTCTGACGGCGGCGAGCCCGGCGTACGAGACGGAGCCCGTCGGGACCGGCGACCCGGCGCCCTTCCTCAACGCGGCGGCGCTGCTCGTGACCGCGCTCGGTCCGGAGGACGTCAAGCGCGACGTCTGCGGCGGCGTCGAGCGCGCGCTCGGACGCCGGCGCGACCCGCTCGACAAGTTCGCACCGCGGACCATCGACGTGGACATCGCGCTGTGGAACGATGCGGCCTTCGCGGTGTCCGGGTCGCCGGTGCCCGATCCGGACATCCTGCGTCATCTGCACGCCGCGCGACCGCTCGCGGACCTCGCGCCTCGGCTGGTCCACCCGGTGGACGGGCGGACGCTCGCCGCGATCGCGCGGGATCTCGAGGCGGAGACGCCCCCCGCCCGCTGGCCGCGGCCGCGACCGGACGTCGACCTGGGCTGAGCCCGGCCGGCGGCGCATCCCGCCGGCGGATTCCCCTGCCAAATAAAAAAACGGTTCCCCCTCCCGCCGGGAGAGGGAACCGCCGTGACGTCAGGTCCCGAAGGACCGGAGCCCTACCGGAACAGATCCTTGACCGTGGCCCAGGTCGCCGTCTTCGTCGCGACCGGCGTCTCGACCGTGATCGTGGACGTGCCGCAGGCGCCCGTGGCATAGCCGTCGACGATGAGGTAGTACCAGCCGTCGGCGGCAGCGATGTACGTGAATTCCTCGGGGTCGTCGCCGCCGGCCACGCAGGAGTTCATGTCCGCGCAGTCGGTGAGCAGGTACAGCGACGCGTCGTAGCTCTCGTTCGTGAGGGTGACCGTGAAGGTGTCGCCCGCCAGCAGGTAGATCTTCCAGACGGCGTCCTGGCCGTTGGCGGCATAGCCGGTGCAGCCGTTGGTCGGGCTATAGTCGGCGCCGCTGCCGCAGTTGTCGACTTCCCACGTCGTCAGGCCCTGCTCCTGGATGTCGATCGCGGTCTCGCAGGTCGGGTTGGGATAGGGGACCGCCTCTTCGACCGTCAGGTTGAAGGCAGGGATGCAGGCCGGCGAGGGCCAGGTGTCGACCATGATGTAGTAGCTGCCGGCCGCGAGGGTCTCCAGAATCGTGCGCGGCGTGGCGGCGGAGCCGGTGACCACGGCGATGCAGGTCGCGTCCGGCGGGCAGACCTCGTCGAGCGCGATGCCGGTCCAGGTCGTGCCGAGCGGATCCATGGTGATTTCCACGGTGGTCTCGACCGCGAGGTCCAGGCGGTAGATGATGTCCTCGCCGCCGTCATAGCTGCCGAGGCAGGTCTCGGCGTAGGTGTTGCCGCGGCCGCAGTTGGTCTGGTTCAGGTCGCTGAAGGGCAGGCTGCCGATCACGATCGGATCGGTGCAGTCGTCCCCGACGGCCCGCGAGCCTTCGACAGCGATCGGCAGGATCACGGTCGGACCGTGTTCGGCCTCCGGCTTCTCGGCTGCCGACGCGAAGGCCGCGCAGACGAGCAGGGCGAGGATCAGAGCGGTAGCCTTCTTCATGATCTGTATCTCCTTTGGCAAAGGCCCCTTCGATACACGAAGCGCAAACGAAACCGCGAGACCGTCGATCCGCGGCGCCGTTTGGAACGCCTCCGTGGTCGAAACCTCGAGCGAACGCTCGAAAGTTCAATAATTCGAGCGGCCGACAACTCTGAGGCTACACCATTGAAGGAAAATTATCAACTGTATTGTGACGGCCCGCTGCGCTCAACGCTCCCGTGCGAGCAGGGCCACCGCCGCGAGGATCAGCACGCCCCCGGCGAGGCTCGCGGGGGAGAGCCGTTCCCCGAGGACCGCGGCGGCGAGGACCACCGACACGACCGGCTCGCAGGTGGAAATCGTGGAGGCGCGGGTCGGGCCGATCCGTTCCACGCCGGCGAAGAACGTCACGATGGCGACGACCGTCCCGATCACGGCGACCGCCGCGATCCAGCCCCAGCCGGCCGCCGAGGCGGGCCACTGGGGCCCGCGCGCCGCGACGGCGACGCCATACACCACTGCGGCCGCGGCGATGACCACCGTCGAGGCCGGAATCGCCGGGGCCGCTCGCAGGAGGCGGGTGCCCGCGATGATGTAGACCGCGTAGATCACGGCTGCCGCGACGCCGTACGCCACGCCGGCGGCCGTGCCGCCGCGCGCGACGCCGACGGTCAGCACCGCGCCGCCGAACGCGAGGACGAGGGCGACCGCCCGGCGGCGCGTGATGCTCTCTCCGAGGACGATCGCCGCCAGGACGGCGACGAGGGCCGGGTAGAGGTAGAGAAGCAATGCGACCAGCCCGGCCGGCGCGTGGCGCAGCGCGCTGAAATAGCAGAAGGACTGACCCACGTAGCCGAGCGCGCCCAGGGCCGCCAGGCCGAGCAGCGCCCGTCCGCGCGGCCAGGCGAGGTGCCGCGCTGCCATCAGGCCGGACATCACCACGGTCGCGATGGCGAAACGCAGGCTCAGCATCGTGACGGCGTCCACTCCGTCCCGATAGGCGAAGAGGGCGAAGATCGGCATGGCGCCGAACGACGCCGCCGACACGATCACGAGCGCGAGCCCGGCGCGTCGATTGCTGAGGTCGACCATGGCGGAGACTCACCCTACACGGGAATCCGCGCGCCGTCACGCGGACTTGCCGCCGGGTCAGGTTCGCGGTTTCGCCTCGGGAAATAGCGGCACGATCTTATTGAACAGCCACAGGATGCAGAATGGCAAGGTGAAGATGGCCGCAGCCACGGCCAAGCCTTCCTTCTCCCACACGCCCGGGAGGTAGTCGGTGAATCCCCGCATGGATTTCGAGACGAGCTGGCCGCCCACGACCACGTTCCAGCGCATCAGCAGGACCTGCACCAGAAGCATTGTGGCCGCGATCCAGATCATGGCGTTGGCGAGGCGGTCACGGAGCTTGAACAGCGTGTTGATCCCCAGCAGCAGGAACGGGATCAGCGAAAACACGAGGTACTGCAGGATGACGTAGGAGATCCAGAGTTTGCGGCGGATCAGCATGCCGAGGACTTCCCATTCCTCGGTTTGTTTATACGCGATCGACAGAACCTCCAGCAACTCCAGCGCGACCGCGATGATCATGAAGCCCCAGAGGTACCCGGTCAGCGAGCGGATGCAGGGCTGATCGAGCTTCCAGCCGTTGAGGCGTGCCACAACCATGTAGTGGAAGATGAGCACGGCGATGCCCGAAACGATCGCCGAGAAAATGAAGATCACGAACATCAGCGGCGTCGACCACCACGGGTTGGCCTTGAGCGAGCCGAACAGGAATCCCACGTAGCCGTGGAGCAGGCAGGCCAAGGGGATGCCGACGCCGGCGAGGAACCGGGCGATCTTGTGATCGGCGCGTCGGGTGCCCTCGTCCTCGTGCAGGTTACCCAGCAGAATGAGCCGGCAGAGCGCGGCGACGCCCCCGCGGCACCGTGCCCGTTCGATGAAGCTGCTCCGCATGACGAACCAGATCTCCAGCACCAACACCAAAAGGTACGCGGTGTAGATGAAGCCGAAGCCAGCCATGGCCGAGGCGAAATTCGGCGTGATCATGATGTTGAACGCGCGCTGCGGCTGCCCCAGGTGCATCAGCAGCGGCAGGGGAGCGAACAGAAGGAATACGAACGCGGAGGCTAGCGAGAAGCGCGCCACCGCCTTCAGCTCGGTCCTGCTGAACACGTGGTACAGCGAGGAGACGATGAACGCCCCGGCCACCAGTCCCGTGATGTACGGGTACAGCACGATCATCACCGTCCAGGTGACGTTCAACTCGTTCGGGAAGACGAAATCCACGGCTCACCTCCCGGTGTGATCGCGGGTCAGACCACCTCGCGGTCCAGTCCCAGGTAATAGCACTTGGGGTGCGTCCCCAGCTCGGGCTTGAGCAGACGGTAGGGGCGCTGGCGCAGCAGCACGCTCAGCTTGCTCTGGGGGTCGTTCAGATCACCGAAGAGCCTGGCCTCGCGCGGGCAGGTGAGTACACACGCGGGCGCCAGGCCGCGAGCGAGGCGGTGGTAGCAGAAGGTGCACTTGTCGGCCACGTGGGATTCGGGATTGATGAAGCGCGAGCCGTACGGACAGGCCTGGACGCAGTAGCCGCAACCGATGCAGTGCTCGGCGTCGACCAGGACCACGCCGTCGGCGGTGCGGTAGGCGGCGCCCACCGGACAGACCTGGTTGCACACCGACTTCTCGCAGTGGTTACAGAGCTTGGGGACGAAGAATGCCCGAGCGACGTCGCCAGGCGCCGGAGCGAAGACGAAATCGTCGTGCATCGCCACGTCGACGTGGACCTCGTCGTCGAGATCGATCCGGTAGCGTTCGACCCAGGTGCGGAAGACCCCTTTCGGCACGCCGTTCTCATCACGGCAGGCGCGCATGCAGGCGCAGCAGCCCATGCAGCGCGTGGTATCCACGGCGTACGCCCAGTACGGTGGGCGCTCACCGGTGCCGTCGGCGGCGCTGGCCCTCGTCGGGAGGCTGCCGAGGGGAAACACCAGCAGTCCGGAGCCGGCCGCCAGGAGCTTGAGCAAATGGCGACGCGACTCGTCCGGCCGATCGGACTTCCGGTTCCTGGTTTTCATCACGACTCCTTCCCACCGCGCGGCGTGTCGCCGGGAGCGGCAGCGTCGGTCCGCAATGGATGGATGCGGTCCTGGTGGCAGTCGATGCAGCGCTTGGTGAGGTCGGTGGCGTGCTCGGCCATGTCCGCGCGATGGTCGGGCCAGTCGATGCTCGGCGGCGCGTCGCTGCTCCGGAACTCGGCACCGCGATGGCAGAGCAGGCAGAAACGCGGATCGGTGTCACGCAGGATGCGGCCAGCGGACTCCGACTCGCGGAAGAAGAGGTGGCACGTGGCGCAGCGCATACGATGGTGCGGGCGGTCAGCGAAGCCGCGCGCGATCTCGCCATGGCAGTAGTCGCACTGGAAGATGGCCGGGTGCCCTGCGGGGCGCGCCATCGTCTCGTCGGTGCGGCCGGCATGGCAGTCCCGGCAGCGGTGGATGAGCGGGTGCAGCCGGGCAGTGCGCAGATCGTGGTCCATGAATAGCGGCTCATGGGGGTCGTGGCAGGCGATGCACTCGGTCCGTTCGTCGCCCACACCGACCAGACGGTAGTGCTCCGCTGGGACGATCTGGGCGAAATCTCCGGGTCGGGCGAGCATGAGTTCGTGGCAGACCAGGCAGGGCTGCTGGCCGGCCGGCCGCTGGATGCCGCCGTCGCCGCCGGCCGCGACGTGGTCGGCGCCAGGTCCGTGGCAGGTCTCGCAGGCAACGCCGGCGTGGGCGTCCTTGTCGTGCAGATGCGCCACGTCGTCGTGGCACTCTTCGCAGTCTGATTGCCCCAGGTGCCGAGGCGCGATCCGCCGCGCCTCTTCGATGGCGTCTGCCCGGAAATGGCCGGCGTCGCCGAATGAGGCGGGCACCAGCTGCGAACGCGCGACGAGGGCGACGACGAGTGCGGCTCCGATCAGCGCGAAGGGCCAGATGGTGTGACGGTAGCTCGTGGGTTTCTTGTCCATGGGGCTCCTTCAAGCGTTGGCGCGATCAACGTGCGGCTGGATCCCGCTCAGGGGGTGATTTCGACCTTTCGCCGCCGCAGGCGCGGCGCCATGATGAGCGCGATGCCGAAGCAGGCGAATCCAGCGAAGAGCGAGATCGGCGTACCGCGACGCAGGTCCTCCACCACCAGCTTGAATCCCGTCACGACCAGCAACGGGCTCACGAACCACCCCAGTTCGGCGACCGGCGGTCGGCGCGCCGCGGTAGCCATCAACACGGCCGTGCCAGCGAGGACGGCGGTGCGAACCACGGCGACCATCGCTGCCGGCGGGCCCGGCACCTGGCGCGAGAACCAGCCGGCCAGGAACGGCACCAGCAGACTGCCGACGCCAATGAGCAACAGTGCGGCGACCAGGAAGCGAGGTATCCGCCGCCAGCGGGAGGACTCGTCGCCGCGCGGGGCCGCCACGAGCAGGAGATAGCTCGCTGTGCTCATGGCCCACACCGCCGCGCCCGGCGCGGTCAACCGCCGCCACGTTGCGGCTGCAGGCGCGACGAACGCGTCGAGGAATACCTCGACCGCGCCGCAGAGAACGGTGGCCCCGATCAGGTAGCTGGCGCAATGCAGCCGCAGCGTCCAGCGGTCGAAGAGTGCGCCCGTAACTGCTGCCGCCAGCGCCAGACTTCCCCAGAGGATGGCGAGCCAGACGCTCGGAACGATCAGCGCGGTGCCGATCAGGGTCAGCAACAGGCCGAGCCAGGCGTGGTAGAAGAAATTCAGATTGCGCCCCTGGCGTTTGCGGACCAAGGCGAAGGCCACGGTGTAGCCCGCGAGGGCCACGATTAGGGTTGTCCAGCCCAGGGCGGCAAGGCTCCGCTGTCCCACGCGGAGCAAGTGGATCGCGCCCACGTATCCGGCCAGGATGGAGCCGAGGGACTGCAGGATCTCGAATAGCCCGGCCTCCCGACGCCGGAGAAGCGTGCGCCAGGCGAAGCTGCCGAGGTAGATCGCAGGCAAGGCGATGGCGATGGGTAGGACAGCCGCGGCATCCGGTTGGGGTCGACCGATCGCCTGCTTCGTGGGATGGGCAGCGAGGATCACCGTCACGAGGACGAGCACGTTGGCGACGGAGGCCGTGAGCCATCGTGGTCCCGGCCAGCCGCCGAGGTAGCCGAACCACACGGTTGCAACGCCCACGGCCACGATGGTGGCGAGATATAGCTCCGGAGCACCGGCAGTCCAGTAAAGGCCGCTGAGCGTCGCTACCGCAGCCAGCAGCACGAACCAGGATAGAACGCGTAGCCGGTGGTGCATGACGACAGCGAGGCCGAGCCCGGTGAAGACCAGCGTGACGACCGCCGCGCCGACGGCGGGTAGGAGCTGCAGCTTGGTGGCGGTTTCCCAGACGAACGGGAACGCCACCAGGACGGTTGCCGCACCGAAGAGTTGGGCTCGACCGCGTCGCTCGCCGGCAGCGGCGCGATGGGTGAGCAGGATGAGGACCAGCACGTAGGACACGCCGAGGGAGACTCCGACCTCGGACGGCAGGATTCCCCCCTCGGTGACAGCACGCAGCAGGAATGCGCCGGCCACCATCAGGACGGCCGCGCCCATCGATGGCGCGTGGAGTTCGAGTCCTAGCGACGTGGTGTTGGACCTGGCGGCATGGTCGGCGAGACCGGATGCGGCGATGGCCGCTGCGGCGGGGATCCCCGGCGCGACCGTGTCCAGGCGCGCCTCGAGGAGAGCCACTCGCTCGGTGAGCGCAGCCACGGTCTCGGCGAGTCCTGGCGCCTCTTGGGTCGAATCCAGCCGCGGTTCCTTCATCGGGGCCACTTCCTCGGCGGACCGCGGGCGGGGGAACCGGCGATCCGGAAGGCGAAGGCCGTCGGAATCCTCGAAACCAAGGACACTCTATCATGATGCACAGCATTTTTATAGGATATTTTGATAGTGAATATACTCAATATCAATTGACCATCAGGACCAACGGGAATAGCGCCAGCGGCAACTTGCCCGCCGGGTCCCCCGGCCGGCGGTCGGCTTGCGCTCGACCGCCACCGGAGGATATCTTCGCGTTCGGGGATTCGAGAGAGGGCACGCCATGGCCGACCTCAAGAAGAGGCTCATCGTCGTCGGCGACCGCATCCTCGTCCGTCCCGAGAACGGCGAGGAGCGGACTGGCGCTGGTCTCTACCTGCCCCAGACGGCCCTCTCGGCGCGCCAGGCGCAGGGCGGCTGGGTCGTGTCGGTCGGTCCCGGCGTGCCCATACCCGAGCCGGCCGACGTGGACGAGGACCCGGACGACCACACCCCGCCTCGGTACCTGCCGATGCAGGCGCAGGAAGGCGACTACGCCCTGTTCCTCAAGAAGGCAGCCATCGAGATCACCTTCGAGAAGAAGCAGTATCTGATCGTGCCGAACGCCGCGATCCTCGTCCTGATCCGCGAGGAATGGGACCCCGCGTCGGAGAGCGAATCGTGGGACGACGGCGCGGCGCACTAGATCAACGCCGCGCCTCGATCAGGGCCGAGCGGACGTAGCGCTCCGCTCCCGAGCCCGGCTCCCAGTCCTTGATGAACTCCCCGCTGCGGTCGTTCACCACGATGCGGATGTCCGTGAATCCCGCCGCGCGCAGGGCCGCTTCGTACTCGCCGACGGTCGCGGCGCCGCTGATGCACGCGCACAGCGCGGCGTCGTTCGCGAGCACGTCCGGGGGGAAGTCGGCGAAGCGGACGACGTCGCTGATCGCGAGCCGGCCGCCCGACTTCAGGACCCGGTGCGCCTCGCGGAACACCTGGGCCTTGTCCGGGACGAGGTTGACCACGCAGTTCGAGAGGATCACGTCCACGGTCGCGTCCGCGACCGGCAGGTGAGACAGCTCGCCCAGCCGGAACTCCACGTTCGCGTGGCCTGCCTTCGCCGCGGCGGCGCGCGCCCGGGCGATCATCTCCGCGGTCATGTCCACGCCGATCACGTGGCCGGTCTCGCCGACCTGCTGGGCGGCGAGGAAGCAATCGAACCCCGCGCCCGATCCCAGGTCCAGGACCGTCTGGCCCGGCTCGAGCAGGGCGGCCGCGAGCGGATTGCCGCAGCCGAGCGTGAGGTGCTGGCCGTCGGGCAACGAGGCGAGCTGGTCTTCGGAATAGCCCAGCGCGCGGGCGGCGTCGCGTAGCTCGAGGGGCTGGCCGCCGCTGCAGCACGACGACTCGGCGCCGCTGGCAATCGTGGCGTAGCGTTCGCGGACCACGTCGAGGTGTTGCTGGTAGGTGCGGGGGTCGTTCATGTCTTTCTCACCTTTCTTGGCGATTCCGGAGCAGGCCGGCCAGAAGGGCCAACGCACGCCGGAGTTCTTCCCGTTCGGATTCTGCGAGCGGCGCCAACACCGGGTCGAGGCGCTCGGCGAATCGGCGCGAGGCCGCCGCGAGAGCGGTCCGGCCGGCCGTCGTGATCTCCACGCTGGTGCAGCGTCGATCGATTTCGGAGCAGCAACGCGAGACCAATCCGCTCCGCTCGAGGCGGTCGACGACCCGGGTCGCGCCGCTGCGGGTCACGCCGAGGGCGCGCGCGATGTCTTGGATCGTCCCGCAGCAGCCGCCCGCGGCCGTCGCCAGCGCGCGGATCTCGGCGGCGCCGAGATCGCCGCCGCCGCGGTCGTCCTGTCCGTGGGGCCGGACGAACCAGCCGATCTCGATCAGGTCCGCGTGGAGGGGATTGGACACGACCAGCTCCTTTTGTTGACGAAGTCAACTATATGCAATGTGATTGACGACGTCAACAGATATTCCACCCACCTTGCGGCGGGATCCCACCGCCGGCGGCGATTTGACACGTCAGCGCAATCAGTCTAGCCTGGCCAGCAGTCGCCAGGCTGGCCGAGAGGCCAGGGAAGGCAAGGTCGATGTCGATCCATGAATCTCGCCGCGCATCTCCGGACCAGGACCTCCAGCGAGCCCTTCTCGACCAATCTCCTCACGGAGTCTTCGTCGTCGACGCCGGCGGCCATTTCGTCCTGATCAACCGCGCGGCGTCGCGACTCACCGGCCACTCGCCGGACGAACTGCTCGGGCTCGAGTTCACGAGCCTCGTGACCCTGCCGTGGCGCGATCGGGCTCGCGCCCGCTTCGAGCGCCTGCGGGCTGCCGGCCGCCTGTCGGGCGAGATCCCGTACCTGCACCGCGACGGGTCGCTGCGGTGGTGCTGGCTCGACGCCGTGCGCCTGGACGCCGGCCGGTACGCCGGTTTCGCGGTCGAAGTCGGCTTGCGGCGGCGGCTGCGGCGCGACCTCGAACGCGAGCGGGCGCGGTTGGCCCGGGCGCAGGACATCGCCCGCGTGGGCTGGTGGGAATTCGATTTCACGACGCGCACGGTCGAGGCGTCCGCGCAGACGCTGGAGATCTACGGCGCCAGCCGATCCGATCCGATGACGATCGCCTGGGCCCAGAGCTTTCCCCTGCCCGAGGACCGTCCGCGCCTCGATGCGGCCCTGGCGGCGCTGATCGACGGGCGCGCGCCCTACGACGTCACGTTCCGCATCCAGCGGCCGGTGGACGGGAGGATCGCGGTGATTCACTCCGTCGCGGAGTTCGACCGCGAGCGCAACGTGGCCTTTGGCGTCCTGCAGGACATCACGGTGCTGCAGCAGGCGGAGACGGCGCTCCGCGTGAGCGAGATCCGGTTGCGGACCCTCTTCGATTCCGCCCGCGACTTCATATTCCTGAAGGACCGCGACCTCAACTACACGCACGTGAACCGCGCTTGCGAGGAGCTGCTCCAGCTGCCGTTCGAGGCGATTGTCGGCCAGAACGACGCGGCTCTCTTCGGCAGCGAACACGCCGAGGAGAACCGGCGGCTCGACCTCTCCGTGCTGCAGGGCAACACCGAGCGGTCGACCTACGCGCGGCACATCCGCGGCAAGAACGTCGTCATCGAGATGCTCAAGGTCCCGGTCCGCGACGACCGGGGCGAGGTGACGGCGATCTGCGGCGTCGGCCGGGACATCACCGCGGTGCGCCAGCTCGAGGAGCAGCTGCGCCAGGCCCAGAAGCTGGAGGCGATCGGGCGGCTGGCCGGCGGCATCGCGCACGACTTCAACAACCTGCTGACGCCGATCCTGGGTTTCACCGACCTGGTCCTGGAATCGCTGGCCGCCGATGATCCGCGGCGCGCCGACCTCACGACCGTCGTGCGCGCCGCGAGCCGGGCCCGCGACCTCACCGCGCAGCTCCTGGCGTTCGGGCGCAAGCAGGTGCTCGACATGCTCGTCCTCGACCTCAACGAGGTCGTGCTCGAGAGCGAGCCGATGGTGAGGCGGCTGCTGCGCGAGAACATCAACCTGAAGCTGAGCCTGGCCGCCGATCTCGGTGCCGTGTGCGCCGACTTGTCGCAGATCCACAACGTGTTGATCAACCTCGTCGTCAACGCGGCCGACGCGATGCCGGACGGCGGCACCCTGACCATCGAGACGCACAACGTCGACCTCGACGAGACCTACCTCGCCACGCACCCGGGAAGCCAGCCGGGGCCCCACGTCCAGCTGGCGGTCAGCGACGACGGCTACGGCATGGACCAGCGGACCATCGACCTGATCTTCGAGCCGTTCTTCACGACGAAGTCCGGCGGCACCGGGCTCGGCCTGGCGACCGTCCACGGGATCGTCAAGCAGCACCAGGGCAGCGTCTGGGTCTACAGCGAGCCCGGCCGCGGGTCGACGTTCAAGATCTATCTGCCGCGAGTGGTCGCGGTGCCGCTGCCGCTCGTGCCGGCGGCGCCCCGGGAACTGCGCGGCAGCGAGCAGATCCTCGTCGTCGAGGACGACGATGCCGTGCGGACCCTGGCCGCGGCGGTGCTGACGACGTACGGCTACCAGGTGGTCGCGGTGGCGTCGCCGGCGGCGGCCGTCGATCTGATGGCCGCCCGGACCGATCCCTTCGCCCTGCTGCTGTCGGACGTCGTCATGCCAGGGATGAACGGCGCGCAGCTCCACCGGGCGTTGAGCGCGCGCTGGCCGCAGTTGCCGGCGCTCTACATGTCGGGCTACACCAGCAACGTCATCGCCCACCACGGGATCCTGAGCGAGGGGACGCAGTTCCTCCAGAAGCCGTTCTCGCCGGCCGATCTCGCGCGCAAGGTGCGGGAAGTGCTCGACGGTTGAGCGGCCGCGGGAGCGCGCAGCGACGGCGCGCTCCCGGGCCATGACCGCCCTCAGCCGGCTGCCAGCTGCCGCCGGACCTGGTTCTCGACCCCGCCCGCGATCACCAGCTCCTGGACGACCGTCCCCAGCGGCGTGAACGCGTACCGGGCGCCGCGCCAGGTCGCGACCGCGCGCACGAAATCGAGCGCGACCGTGTCGCCGGGAACGATCGTCTTCTCGCCGGCCTCGATCCGATCGGCGAGCGCCGCCTTCAGCGCCGCGACGAGGTCGGGCGACTCGACGCAGGCGAAACCGTTGTTGAAGGCGTTGCGCAGGTAGGTCTGGGAGTAGCTGCCGGCGATCACCAGCGCGATCCCGGCCGCCTGCAGCGCCGTGACGGCCTGCTCGCGGCTGCTGCCGGTGCCGAAGTTGAAGCCGCCCACCACGACGTCGCCCGACTGGACCCGCGCGGCGAAGCCCGGGTCGTAGTTCTCCATCACGACCCTGGCCATTAGCTCGCGGGTGACGTCGTCGCGGTAGGTGTAGTCCTTCCCGTAGATGCCGTCGGTGTTCAGGTTGTCTTGCGGCAGGAAGAGCACGCGTCCGTCGAGGCCCGCCGGGAAGCCGTCGCGGATCTCGGTCTCGCCGGCGGGCTGCGGCGCGGCGAACGTGCGGTGGCGCTTCCGCAGGGGGCGCGCCTCGACCCGCAGGTCCGCGGGCCCCGCGATGCGACCGGCGAGCGCCGAGGCGGCCACGATCGCGGGGCTCGCCAGGTAGCACCGCGCGTCGCGGCTGCCCATCCGACCCTTGAAGTTGCGGTTGGTGGCCGAGATGCCGACCTCGCCCGGTTCGAGCAGCCCCGTCCCCAGGCCGATGCACGGTCCGCAGCCGGGCAACAGCGGGCGCGCGCCGGCGTCGAGCAGGGTCTGCCAGGTGCCGTCCGCCTCGGCGGCTTGCTGGACCGACTGCGACGCCGCCGCGATGTAGAACTCGACCGTCTTGGCGACCTTCTTGCCCCGCACCACGGCCGCCGCGGCCCGCAGGTCGCTGAGCCGGCTGTTCACGCAGGACACCAGGTAGGCCTTCTGCACAGCGACGTCGCGGGCGGCCAGCTCGCCGAGCGGCTGCGCCTTCTGCACGGTGTCCGGACCGCTCACGTAGGGGCTCACCTCGGCGAGGTCGAGCACGATCTCCGCGGCGTAGCCGGCGCCGGGATCGGACCGCGGAGGGTCGGTCTCCCACCGCTTCAGCTCGGCGTCGCGGAGGCGGTCGCCGAGGCCGCGGCCGCGGAGCGCGGCGGCGCGCTCTCGCAGGAACGCGAGCGTGATCTCGTCGACCGGGAACCAGCCGACGAGGGCGCCCCATTCCGTGGTCATGTTGGCGATCGCCAGGCGCTCGTCGATCGAGAGGCTCGCCACCCCCGGCCCCGTGAACTCGACCGCCGCGTTGAGGACCTCGCCCTGGTTGTAGAGCCCGCACAGGGTCACGATCACGTCCTTGCCGGTGACGCCCGGCCGCAGCCGGCCCTCGAGCACGACCTTCACCATCGGCGGCACCTGCCACCAGAACGTGCCCGTCGCCCAGGCCGCGGCGGCGTCGGTGCGCACGATGGGGGTTCCCACGGCGCCGATCCCGCCGTACATGTTCGAGTGCGAGTCGCTCGCCACGACGAAGCCGCCGGGCTTCACGAAGCCATTCTCGACCATCAGCTGGTGGCCGATGCCGGACCCGGCGGGGTGGAACACGATGCCCTGCTCGCCGGCGAACTTCTCGATCGACGCGTACTTGGCCAGGTTGTCCGGCGCGGTGTTCTGGATCTCGTGGTCGAGGGCGAAGACCGGCTGGCGCGAGTCCTTCACCCTCGCGGCGCCGAGCCCCTTGAACTTCTTCAGGACCGCCGAGGTGTTGTCGTGGGTCATGACGTGGTCCGGCCGGATCGTGACGTAGGCCCCGGCGCGCACCTCGCGTCCCTGGGGCCAGCCCACGGCGTGGGCCTGCGTGATCTTCTCGATGACGGTCTGGGCCATGGTTCCCTGCTCCGGATGGGCGGACGGCGGCGGAAGGCGAACGGCCTCGCCGACGGTGCGGGCACGCCGACGACTCCCCGCCGGCGGCCGACCACGGGTGAATAGTCGCCCACGGCCCCGAGCGAGTCAACCGGCCGGATCCGCGGCGTACGCGCTACGTGAGATCCTCACGACACCCGCGTGCCGGCGGCCGCCGATTCCGGCCGAGGGCCTCATATTCCCCTACATCCGTGTGATTTGACGGCATTCCACCGCCCGACCGGATCGCGCTATAATGGCATCGCCGGCCGCAAGACCCGTGTCGTCGTCAGGAGGTTGATCATGCTCGCGCGTGGGTCAATCCTGCTCGTCGCCGCCCTGGGATCGCTGATCAGCTCCGCACGGACCTCGACGCACTGTATCGATTACCGCGACTACCTGCACAGGGATGGTTTCGTCAACACGGGTGCGGCGTGCAAGATCGCGCTCGCCGGACCCTACGCCTATCTGTCCGACGGCTATGCCTTTAGCGTGATCGACGTGGCGGATCCCGAGCACCCGTCCCGCCTCACCTCCCTCGACCTCCCGTCGTTCGGCGCGGGACTGACCGTGGCGGGCTCGCGCGTCTACCTGACCATCGGCACCGGCCTGACGACCATCGACGTCCAGGATCCGCGCGCGCCCCGCATCCTGGAGACGCTGCGTCTGACCGGCGGTCCCTGCGCGGTCGGGATCGCCGGGAACCACGCGTTCGTCGCCGCGGGCGAGGCCGGTCTCCAGGTGATCGACATCGCCGACTTGTCCGGCACCCGCGTGGTCGCCAGCCTCGAAACGCCCGGACCGGCGACCGGCGTGGCGATTTCCGGCTCCCACGTCTTCGTCAGCGCGGGCGACGGCGGGCTCGTGGCGGTCGACGTGTCCGATCCGCGATGCCCGGCGATCATCGCCACCCATCCCCTGACCTGGGCCTCCGACGTGGCGGTCTCCGGCACCCACGCCTACGTCGCGAATCTCGATCTGACGGTATTCGACATCGCCGATCCCTTCGACCTGCAGCTGGTCGGTCTGGTGTCGCTACCCGGCATCGTCTACAACGTGGCGGCATCCGGCACCCACGTGTTCGTCTACGGCGAGCGCGGGTTCCACGCCATCGACGCCCGCGATCCGCGGGATCCGCAGATCGTCGGATCGTTATTCGTCCATCGGCGCGATTCGAGCGGTGGCCTGGCCGTCGCCGGCGGCCACGCCTACGCGGGGGATTGCTGGTACGGCATGTACGTGATCGACATCGCGAATCCCGCCGGTCCGCCGCTCGCGGGACGCTATCCGATCCCGGGGAGCGCGAGCCGGGTGGGCGTCGCCGCATCCCACGCCTACGTCGCCGCGGCGGGAAGGCTCAGGGTCGTCGACCTCTCGGACTGGTCCTCGCAGGCGCCCCGTGTCGTCGGTTCCCTGCAGATGCCCGGAACGCCGCTCGACCTCGCCGTCGCCGGCCGTCTCGTCTACGTCGCCGACGGAGCCGCGGGGCTGTCGGTCGTCGACGTCGCCGATCCCCGGCATCCCCAGCTCGTCGCGAGCGCGCCGCTGCCGGATTCGGCCTTTACGCTCGCCCTGGACGGTGGTTCCGTCTATGTGCTCACGGGGTATCCGACGGCCAGCCAGCTCTGCGTCGTGGACGTCACCGACCCCGGCATGCCCGAGGTGAGGGGACAGTGCAGCTTCTCCGGGCAGGGCGTCCGGCTCGCCGCGTCGGGCGGCTGGGCCTACGCCACGATCATCGACCCGCACACCGGATACGGAGGGTTGAGAAGCTTCGACGTCACCGATCCGTGGCACCCCCACGCGCGCGGCGGGACCAGCCTGGGGGGAGGACGGATCCCGCGCGGGGTCGTGGCCGACGGACCGTACGCGTACGTCGCGACCCAGGGTGGCTTACACGTGGTCAGCCTGCAGGATCCGGCGTCTCCCGAGACCATCGCCTCGGTCATGGGTCGCAGCGCGGAAGACGTCGCCGTGGCGGGCGGATTCGCCTACCTCGCGGCGACCGACGGTGGGATGGAAGCGGTCGACATCGCCGATCCGTCCCACCCCCGTCTGGTGAGCGACGCCATGGCGCCGGGCCTGACCCGCGGCATCGCGACCAACGGCGATCTGGTCTGCCTGGCGAGCTCGAACGCCGGTCTGCAGATCTTCCCGGCCCAGTGCGCGCCGGGGGCCGGGGCGCGCGACGCGGACCGGGAGCGGGATGCCGCAGAAGCGCCGCGATCGCAGCTCGGCGTGTCGGTCCACCCGAATCCGTCCAATCCCCGGACGACCGTCTCGTTCGCCCTCGACCGCGCCGAGCGGGTGGTGGCGACCGTCCACGACCTCGCCGGTCGGCGCCTCGCCACCCTGGTCGACGACCGGCTGCCGGCTGGAGCGCATGACCTGACCTGGTCGGGAATGGACGCGAAGGGGCGCGCCGTCGGCTCGGGAGACTACATCGTGCGCCTCGCGATCGGGACCACGGTGACGTCGCGGAAGCTGACGTTGATCCACTAGGTCCCGATCGATCACCCGCCGGCCGGTTCTATGCGGGCCGGTCCGCCACCAGGTCGCTCATCAGGTCGCTCACCCGCGCGACCATGTCGGCGCCGGCCAGAGCGTCCTTCATCCGCGCGAGGCGCGCCGGGGAAGAGACCGGCGCGGCGAGGGCGTCGAACTTGACCGCCAGTTCCTCGTCGGACATCGGGTTGCGCGGGTCGCCCTTCGGGTAGTCGAGCTTCTGCGTCAGCTCGCGGCCGTCCGTGGTCACGATCGTGACCGAGACCTTCTGCAGCTTCGGGAAGGCGGCCTCGATCTCCGGGTCGGCCGTGACCTTCACCTTGGCGAGCTGGGCGCGGATGCGCGGGTCGAGGATGCGGTCCATCTCGAACTGCTGCGGCGTGACCTTGCGGTCGACGATCGCCGCGGCGATGCAGTAGGGCAGGCTGTGGTCCGCGGTCTCCTTGGTGCGCGGATCGTACTTCGAGGGGTCGGCCAGGATGTCGGCGGCGCGCGCGAGGCTGCGGATCCGCACCTCGCGGATCGCGTCGGGGGCGAGGTCGTGCCGGTGGACGAGGTCGAGCGTGGCCGAGATCGGCGCGTGGGTGAGTGCCTCGGTGGGGAAGGACTTCATGCCGCACTTCAGGATGCGCCAGCTCTCGCCGAGGCCCGCGGTGAGCACCGGCCACTTCCACTCGGTGTGGATCACGTGGGCGAGGCCCTCCTTGCCGTCGAGCACGTGCTCGGGGCCGGTGTAGCCCTTCTCGGCGAGCAGCGCGGCGAGCACGCCGCTCTGCGTTGCCAGGGGGTCGACCGTGTTCTTCATCATCGTGAGCTTGCCCGCGGTGACCGAGCCGGGCGTGCAGTGCCGCGACGCGGAGATGCCGATCGCGTGCTGGATCCGCTCGCCCGAGAGGCCGAGCATCCGGCCGGCGACGAGGGGCGAGGCGACTGCGGTCAGCGTGGCATGGTGCCAGCCGACCTCGCGCACGCCGGGGAACGAGACCTCGCAGAGGCGCTGCTCGATCTCGTAGGCGAGCGCGATGCCCACCATCAGCTCGCGGCCATCGAGGCCCTGGCGCTCGGCGATGGCCAGGGCGGCGGGGATGAGGTCGCTCGGATGCGAGGGGTCCTGCTGCCAGTAGATGTCGTTGTAGTCCAGGACACGGATCAAGAGCGCATTGGCGAGCGAGGCCGAGACCGGATCGAGTCGCCGGCCGGTGCCGAGCACGGTCGCCGGGCCGGCCGCGGCGATCTCGTCCAGGACCGCCAGGGCGATCCGGCAGTCGTGCTGGCGCAGACCGCCGAGCGCGCAGCCGACGCTGTCGAGCAGGAAACGCTTGCAGGCGGTCACCACGTCGGCGGGCAGGTCCTCGTAGCGGACGCTGGCGGCCCAGTCGGCGAGCTGGCGGGTCACGGTCGGCATGGCGGTCGGTCTCCTCTTCGGCTCGGGGTTGTCGGAAGCGTCGTCCCGCGCGGACGGCGGGCGAACAGGTTAGGCAAGATCGTGAACGGGCGCTTTCGGCCAGCCGCCGTCAGAACCCCCGCAGGTACTGCGGCGGGACTGGCGGCGGCTGACCCAGCGCGCGCGCCGCGTGCAGCGGCCAGTGGGGCCGGCGCAGCATCTCGCGAGCGAGCAGGACCAGGTCCGCCTCGCCGTTGCGAACGATCGCGTCGGCCTGCGCCGGTTCGGTGATCAGGCCGACTGCGCCGGTCGCGATGCCCGCGCCGGCGCGAACCCGCGCGGCGAGGGGCGTCTGGTAACCGGGCGCGACGGGGATCGCCGCGCTCGGCACGAGCCCGCCCGAGGAGCAATCGACGAGGTCGACGCCGAGAGGGCCGAGCCGCCGGGCGAGCGCGACCGAGTCCTCGATCGTCCAGCCGCCGTCCAGCCAGTCCGTGGCCGAGATGCGCACGAGGAGCGGCAGCCGCCCGGGCCAGACCTCCCGCACCGCGGCCACGACCTCGCACAGGAACCGGGTCCGGCCGTCGAACGAGCCGCCGTAGGCATCCTTGCGCTCGTTCGAGAGCGGCGACAGGAATTCGTGGAGCAGGTAGCCGTGGGCGGCGTGGATCTCCACGATCTGCGCCCCGCAGGCCAGCGCCCGCCGCGCCGCGGCCGCGAACGCGTCGACGAGCTGGGCGATGCCGGCCAGGTCGAGCGCGCGCGGGGTCGGGTAGCCGTCCGCGAACGGGATCGGGCTCGGGGCGACGATCCGGTCCGGCCAGCCGCCGTCCCCACGAGCGAGCGGACCCTTGCCGCGCCAGGGCGCGAAGGTCGACGCCTTGCGGCCGGCGTGGGCGAGCTGGATTCCCGGGACCGCGCCCTGGCTCGCGACGAAGCGGCAGACCCGCGCGAGGGGCTCGACGTGGCCGTCGCTCCAGATCCCGAGGTCGTCCGGGCTGATCCGGCCCTCCGGCGTCACCGCCGCGGCTTCCGAGAGGACGGTCCCCGCGCCGCCGGCCGCGCGGGCGCCCAGGTGCACGAGGTGCCAGTCGTCGGCGAGGCCGTCGCGGCTGGAGTACTGGCACATCGGCGACACCGCGATCCGATTGCGCAGGAGCACGTCGCGCAGGGCGAGCGGGCTGAAGAGATGCGCCGTCACGGTCGACCTCCCGTCAGCCCAGGTCGTTCTCGAGCACGATCCGGTAACGGGCCTTGCCGGCCTCGAGATGGGCCAGGGCCTCGTTGACCCTGCTCAGCGGGAATGTCTCGGTGATCGGCGCGATTCCGTGCCGCGCGCAGAACTCGAGCATCGTGGCCGTCGTCGCCGGCGATCCCAGCGGCGAGCCCGACACGCTCAGCTGCGACCCGATGAGGCCGAATGCGGGCACCAGCAACGGCGACGGCACCACGCCGACCGTGTGCAGCCGGCCGCGCGGGGCGAGCGCGTCCAGGTACTTCGCCCAGTCCAGGTCCACGTTGACCGTCGAGAGGATGAAATCGAGCGTGCCGGCGATCTCGCTCAGCCGACTCTCGTCGCGGGAGTCGACGACGTGATGGGCGCCCAGCGCAAGGGCGGTGTCGCGCTTGCTGTCACTCGAGGTGAACGCGGTCACCTCGCAACCCCACTTGGTCAGGAACTGCAGCGCGAGATGGCCGAGCCCGCCGATGCCGATCACGCCGACCCGATCGGTCGGCCGGACGCCGAACTGCACGATCGGATTGAAGACCGTGATCCCACCGCAGAAGAGCGGACCGGCCTTCAGCGGGTCGAGGCCGGACGGCAGCGCGAGCGCCCACTCGGCGCTGCAGCGGACCTTGTCGGCGAAGCCGCCGTGGCGGCCGACGATGGTCTGCTCGCCGCTGCGGCAGAGATTGTGATCGCCGGCCAGGCAGTGCCGGCAGGTCAGGCAACTGGCGCTGCACCAGCCGAGGCCGACGAGGGCGCCCTTCGCGAGGTGCGTCACGTGCGTCCCGACAGCGCCGATCCTGCCCACGACCTCGTGGCCGGGGACCAGCGGGAACTTGGTCAGATGCCAGTGGTCGTGGAGCATGGAGAGGTCGGAGTGGCAGACGCCGCAGGCAAGGACGTCGATCTCGACCTGGTCGACGCCGAGCGGGCCCGGATCGTAGTCGAACGGCCGCAGAGGACCGCCCGGCGCCGTCGCCGCGTACGCATGGATCATGGTTCGGCCTCCTGTCGTCGTGCTGGCGGCCCGGTCGGATGCCGCCGAGTGTGCGCTCGAGCTATATAGCGCCGCTCGCGGGTTTGGCAACCGGTCCGCTCCGGCTATATTTGCCGCGCCCCGACCCCGAACTCGAACCGACCGAGGAGCCGCGATGAGAGGCTGGAACCTGTGCGCACGGAGCTTGCTGTGCCTGTTGGCCTTGGTGGTCGTGGCCGCTGCCGGAACGCCGGTCCCGCCGGTCGCCCGCCCGGTTCCCCACGTGCTGACGGCGCATGGGCAAGCCCGCCTCGACGAGTACTACTGGCTGCGCGAGCGGGACGACCCGGCAGTGCTCGCGTACCTCGCGGCCGAGAACGCCTATCTCGACACGGTCATGGCGCCCGCGACGGCGCTGCGCGACACCTTGTACGCGGAGATCGTCGGCCGGCTCGTGCAGGACGACGCGTCGGTGCCCGAGTTCTCGCGCGGCTATTTCTACTCCACGCGATTCGTCGAGGGCGGCGAGTACGCGCTCCATTGCCGCCGGCGAGGCAGCCTCGAAGCGCCCGAGGAGATCATGCTGGACGGCAACGCGCTGGCCGCCGCGGCCGGCACGGAGTACTTCGCGCTCCGGGGCGTGACGGTGTCGAGCGACAACCGCACCGTCGCCTACGCCACCGACACGGTCGGGCGGCGCAAATATACCTGGCGCTTTCGCGACCTGGCGACCGGGCTCGACCGCCCGGAGGCGATCGCCGACATGACGCCGAACGGCGTCTGGGCCGAGGACGGGCGCACGTTCTTCTACACGCGCCAGGACCCGGAGACGCTGCGGAGCTTCCAGGTCTGGCGCCACGAGCTCGGCAGCGGCCCGGCAAGCGACGTCCTCGTGTACGAGGAGGCCGACGAGACCTTCGATCTGCAGGTCGCGATGACGAAGTCCCGGCGGTACCTGCTGATCCAGGCCTCGCGGACCCTGGCCGACGAGGTCCGGTTCCTCGCGGCCGACGACCCGGCCGGCGAATGGCGCGTCTTCCAGCCGCGCGAGCGAGGTCTCGAGTACTCGGTCGACCACCTCGACGGCCGCTTCATCGTGCGCACCAATCTCGACGCCGTGAACTTCCGCCTCGTCGAGTGCGGCGAGTCGGCGACCGGCAGGTCCCAGTGGCGCGATCTGGTGCCGCACCGCGCGGACGTCCTGGTCGAGGACTTCGAGATCTTCGCCGGGGCCCTGGTCGTCGCGGAGCGGCGCGACGGCCTCACCCGCCTGCACGTGAAGCCGTGGCGCGGTCCCGGCGAGCGCGACCTCGACTTCGACGAGCCCACGTACAGCGCGCGCATCGTCGCGAGCCCCGAGCTGGCGACGACGACGCTGCGTTTCGGCTACAGCTCGCTCACCACGCCCGACTCGATCTACGACTACGACCTGCGGACGGGAACGAAGACCCTGCGCAAGCAGGACCGCGTCGTCGGCGCGTTCGATCCCGCCTGGTACCGCGCGGAATACGTCCACGCGACGGCGCCCGACGGCGCGCAGGTCCCCGTGTCGCTCGTCTATCGCCTCGACCGGTTCTCGCGCGGCCGCAACCCGTGCCTGCTTTACGGCTACGGTTCGTACGGCTACAGCCAGGACGCCGAATTCGAGAGCTGGCGCCTGAGCCTGCTCGATCGCGGCTTCGTCTTCGCCATCGCCCACGTGCGCGGCGGTTCGGAGCTGGGGCGGGCATGGTACGAGGACGGCAAGCTGATGCGGAAGCGGAACACCTTCAGCGATTTCGTCGCGTGCGGCGAGCACCTCGTGGCGGCCGGTTACGCGGACCCCGCGAGGCTGTTCGCGATGGGCGGCAGCGCCGGGGGTCTGCTCATGGGCGCGGTCGTGAACCTCGCGCCGGACCTCTGGAACGGCGTCGTGGCGCAGGTGCCGTTCGTGGACGTCGTGACGACGATGCTCGACGCGTCGATCCCGCTCACGACGTCCGAGTACGACGAGTGGGGCGATCCCAACGAGAAGACCTGCTTCGATTACATGCTGTCCTACTCGCCGTACGACCAGGTCGAGCGCAAGGCGTATCCGAACCTCCTGGTCCTCACCGGCTGGCACGACTCGCAGGTGCAGTACTGGGAGCCGGCCAAATGGGTCGCGCGGCTGCGCGCGCGCAAGACCGACGATCACCTGCTGCTTCTGCACACGAACCTGGAGGCCGGGCACGGCGGGGCGTCGGGGCGCTTCCGCCGGCACCAGGAGACGGCGCTGGAGTGCGCGTTCCTGCTGAGGCTGGCGAGGGCGGCGGCGGATTGAGGCGCGGACCTCGCCCACCGAGGCGTCGCTCCGGCCCGGCAGGCCGCTAGTTCCGCAACTTGAACGTCACCGGCATCATGACCCAGACCTCGATCGGCTTGCCGTCGACGATGGCCGGGCGCCAGGTCGACGTGCGCGCGCAACGGTCCGCCGCCTCGCGCAGCGGCACGGGTCCGTCGATGACGATCACGTCCTTGGCCCGGCCGTCCTTGCTCACCAGCACGCGCACGATCACCGTTCCCTCGATCTCGGCCTGGCGGGCCACGTCGGGGTAGACCGGCGGATCGATGCTGATCCGCTGCGGCTCCTCGTCGACGGCGATGAACTCGTCGGGAGCGGGGGAGGTGTCGACGTCGATGTCGACGACGAGCGAGTCGCCCACGCCGGTCCCCGTCCCGAGGTCGCTCAGGTCGACCGGCGCGAGGGCTTCGGCCATCTCCGACACGGTGGCGATCGTCTCGGTCGTCGCGCGCTCGTCGGCGACGGGTTCGGGCACCGCGATCGCGGGCGGCGGCGCGGCGAGCCGCGCCACCTCCTGGGCGACGTTGATCTGGGGCGCCGACGGTCGCGCGATCGAGGGCGGCACGCCGAGGTCCGTGTAGCGTACGATCTTGATCTCCCGGGCGACCGGGGCCGCCTCCGGCTCGCGCTGCGACCACCAGGTCCAGAGCCCGAACGCGGCGAGACCGAGCGCGATGGCGGCGGCGCTCGCCCAGGCGAGCCAGCGGGCGAACTCCCGCCGCAACGGGTGCTGTTCACCGACCAGCGGGAGGCTCGGCGCGCCCTCGAGCCGGTAGGCCCAGGGGACGTGCCGGACATCGTGGCTCATGGCGCCGCCTCCAGGGCTTCCTGGTCGCGCTCGTTCATGGCGATCAGGCTGAACCGCTCCATCTTGGCGTCTTCGAGCGTGTCCATCAGGTCGACCATCGGCTCGTATCGCGCCTCGCGGTGGATCTTCACGAGCACGATCAGGTTCGGATTGGCGGCGGCGTTGGCCTGGAGGGTCGGCGTGAGGTCGGCCCAGGTGATGGGTTCGATCCCGCCCTTGCCGACCTTGACGAAGAGATCCTCCTCGCGGTCGACGAACACCGTCACGACGTTCGACTCGGGCACCTCGACCTTCGCGTCCGGTTCGGGCAGGTTGACCTCCATCGCCAGCGGCCGCCGGAACACGGTCGTGACCATGAAGAAGATGAGCAGCAGGAACGCCACGTCGACCATGGGCGTCATGTCGATGCGGATGCCCGGCCGCTTCTTCTGGGCGCGGCCGAGGATCCCGGTCGCGCGGGCGGGCTTCGCGCCGCTGTCGGGGGTGGAGACGTCAGCCATCGGTACGCTCCTGGACGGGCGCCGCGGCCGTGTGGCGCGCGGCCGCCGGTTCCTTGGCGAGGTCGGTCATCAGGTTGAACCGCAACGTCTTGGCGTGGCCGAGCGTGTCCATCAGGTCGGCCATCGCGCCGAAGGGCGCGTCGCGATCGGTCTTGACGACCACGACCGCTCCGGGATTGCGGCTGCGCCAGTTGACGATCGCCTCCAGCACGTTGTCCGGCGCCAGCTCCTGGATGTCCCGGCCGGTCTCGCTGGAGATGAACACCTGTCCCGTCTGGTTCATCGTGAGGATGATCGTGCCGGTCTCGGGGACGTGGATCTCCGACTGCGAGAGCGGCAGGTCGACCGCGACGGTCTCGGGCGGGCGGAACTGTGTGGTCGACATGAAGAAGATGAGCAGCAGGAACGCCACGTCGACCATCGGCGTCATGTCGATTCGCACGCGCGTGCGTCGGGTCATGGCTCAGGACTCCTTGCCGGTCTCGAGCAGCGTGATGATCTCGTAGCTGGTCTCCTCGACGCGCGTGTTGAAGGCGTCGACGCGGGTGGTGAAGTAGTTGTAGAGCACGGTCGCGATGACCGCCGTGATCAGGCCGAGGGCGGTGTTCACGAGCGCCTCGCTGATGCCGAGCGCGAGCTGCGTGGCGTCGGGCGCGCCGGCCCGGGACATCGCCTGGAACGAGCGGATCATGCCGATCGTGGTGCCCAAGAGGCCGATCAAAGTCGCGATCGAGGCGATCGTCGACAACGCCGTCAGGTTCCGCTCGAGGTTCGGCGACTCGAGCGCGCTCGCCTCCTGCAACGCGCGCCGCGCTTTCTCGACGGCATCGTCTCTGGCGCCGGCGGGCGCCGCCTGGCGGCGGCGGTAGCTCTCGAGCCCGGCGCCGATCACGTTCGCGAGGCTGCCGCCCTGGGCCTTGCAGGCCGCGACCGCCGACGCGAGGTCGCCGCCGTGGACGGCGCCCTTGACGTTCTTGACGAAGCTCGAGACGTTGCCGCGTCCGCCGGCTCGCCACAGGACGACCGATCGCTCGATGGCGAAGGTGACGGCCAGGAAGAAGAGCGTCAGGCCCAGCACGAGCAGCGGACCGCCGCGGCGGATGTACTCGGGCGACGCTTGCCAGATGAACCACGACACGACCAGGAAGGCGATCGTGATGGGGATCAGGATCCAGTTCTTCATCGCGGCTCGTTCTCCTTTTGGGTGTTGCGGGCTTGTTCGAGGAGCTTGGCCCCGCTCAGCAGCAGCGCGTTGCGGGGATCGATCCGGCGGGCGCGGTCGAAGGCGGCGGCGGCCGCGTCCAGCTGGCCCTGGCCGAGCCGGGCGCTGCCTAGCCCGGCCCAGCCGTCGGCGTTGTCGGGCTCGGCCGCGGTCGCGTCGCCGTAATACCGCGCCGCGCCCGCGTAGTCGGCCTGCCGCAGGCGGCAGAAGCCCAGCCCGCGCAGAGCCGGGGCGTGCCTCGGCGCCGTCGCGAGCGCCTGGCGGTACTCGTCTTCCGCGGCCGCGATCTCGCCGGTGGCGGCGAGGGTCTGCGCCAGCATCACGCGAGCGACCGTGAAGCCGGGGTCGAGATCCGCGGCCCTGCGCAGCGACGGCATCGCGTCGGCCAGGCGCCCGGCCTGGTAGAGCGCGATGCCGAGGTTCAGGTGGATCGCGGCGGTGTCCGGCGAGAGGTCGAGCGCGCGGCCGAAGGCGGCGATCGCGTCGTCGGTCCGGCCGGCGCGCAGGGCGAGGAGCCCCTGCTGGAAGGGGACCTGGTAGAGCGTCGAGTCGGCGGCGGCGGCGCGCGCGAGCGTGGATTCGGCTGCCGCGATCCGCGCCCGGTCGCCCTGCCAGGCGGCAAGGCTCAGCAGCGTGGTCGCGTCGGCCACGACGCTGTCGGGCAGCGCGAGGAGGATCGCCGCCGCCTCGTCTCTGGCCACCGAGTCGCTGCCGTGGATGGCGGCTCGCGCGAACGCGAGGCGAGCCTCGTCGCTCGCGGCGTCCAGGGCCCGCGCCTTCGCAGCGGCCTGCGCGGCCTCGTCATAGCGGCGCAGCGCCTGGAGCGACCCGGCGAGGCCGAGCCAGGCGCTCGTGTCGCCGTCCGCCGTCTCCAGGTACCGCAGGTAGGTGCGGGCGGCGGTGTCGTGGCGATCCGCGCGGCTCAGCAGGTCGGCGAGGTCGGCGAGGACGGGGGCGTACGTCGAATCGGCCGCAATCGCGCGCAGGTAGGTCTGATGCGCGTCGTTGAAGCGCTGCTGGGCGCGGTAGAGGTTGCCGAGCTGGTGCAGGAGCGGCGCGCTTGCGGTCGCTCCGGGTGCGGCAAGCGCCTGCTCGTAGGCCTGGATGGCCAGCGCCGGGACGCCGCGCTGCTCGTAGACGCGGGCGACGAGCTCGGCGTGCTCCGGGTCGGCGG
The DNA here is from genome assembly GCA_022711765.1 of Candidatus Krumholzibacteriota bacterium. GTDB lineage: Bacteria > Krumholzibacteriota > Krumholzibacteriia > LZORAL124-64-63 > LZORAL124-64-63 > Glo-17. The sequence goes on along the minus strand of JAKLEB010000001.1, from coordinate 1,506,674 downwards.
GGTTCAGGTGCATCGCGCGCAGGGCAGAGGTCTCGGCGCCCGCCAGGTCGCTGCCCGCGAGCAGCAGGAGCGCGCGGCCGTGCAGGTAGAGGTCCTCGCCCTCGGCGACGCCGCGCCGCTTGCGGCCGCGCTCGAGCCGGTCGGCCGCCCGTTCGAGATCGCCGGCCGCGAGGTCGAGGCGAGCGAGTCCGTACTGCGCGAGCCAGCTGCCGCCGTCCGCGGCGAGCGCCCGCTCGAGCAGCGGCCTCGCCTCGAGCGGGCGCCCGCGCCGCAGGAGCAGGACCCCGAGGCCGGCCTGGGCCTCGGGCGCGTGCTCGCCGCCCGCGGCGATCGCGAGGCGGTACTCGCCTTCGGCGTCGTCGAGGCGCCCCTGCCGCAGCGCGACGTCGGCGAGGCCGCGATGAGCCTCGGCGACGCGGTAGCCGGCGGCGACGGCTTCCGCGAATCGAGCGCGCGCGTCGTCGAGCCGGCCCTCCTCGAGAGCCCGGTTGCCGAGCCGCAGCGGATCGTCGTCGAGGGTGTAGGACGGTTCGTCGCCGGCCGCGGCAGCGCCCGCCCCGATCGACGCGATGACGACCAGGGCCGCCGCGAGCGCCCGCGAGCGAGCCAGCCTGCAGCGTCGAACGGTCATCGGGCTCCCCTCTTTCTAGCTGCCCGGCGGATCGCGGGTGATCACGATCTCCCGCGCCGTCTGCTGGGCGGGCACCGCGCCGGCCCGCCGGACCTGTCGCTGGCCGCGGGCGCTCGCGAGGTGATTCACGAACTTCGCGCCCTCGATGCCGCCTCGGCCGCGACAGGCGACATATAACCAGTGGTGCAGAGGATACGCTCCCGTCACCAGGTTCGTATACGTCGGACGCGCCGCAGGGTCCCCGGACTCGGCGCGCACGGGCCGTGCGACCAGCTGGTCGTCCTCGGCGACGTCGATCGTGAACGTGCTCACCAGCCCGCAGGCGTCCGGATCGCTCGCGACCGCGCTCGCGACCGCTGTCTCGTCGGCGAGGAAGACGACGTCGCCCCCGGTCCGGTCCGGGAGGTCGCAGCGCAGCCGCGCCGCGTCCCACAGGCCGTCGTTGGGGTCGGGCGCGTAGAGGCGCGCGCAACCCGCCGCGCGACCGGTCCGCAGCAGCTCGCGCACCGCGTCGAGGTCGAGCGCCGCGGTATCGGCGCCGGCGGCTCCCACGAGCGCGACGCCGCCGACCGCCACGCGCACGACGACGGCCGTGTCCCCGTCGACCGTCCTGAGCTGGGCCTGTTCGGCCGCGGTCGGGGGCCGGTAGAGGAAGGCGACGTCGGCGCGCCGGTTCACGAGATCCTCGAGCGCCTGGTTCGTCCCGCCCGCCGTCAGGGTCACGGTCACCTGCGGGTAGTCGGCGCGATACTGGACGACCAGCGAGTCGACGAGCCGGGGCGCGAGGTCCCGCCCCGCGACGGTGAGCAGCGAATCGGAGGTCGCCTTGCCGCTCGCGAGCCGGCGGAAAGCCTGCCAGTCCGGCACGCCCTTGACCAGGAAGAGGACCGCGATGACGGCCACGTAGAACGCCAGGCGGATCAGGAACCAGGTGCGTCGGCGGGAGGACATCGGCCTCCGTTTTCGGTTGCGCCGGGAGGGGCGGCCCCTATACTCACCGCATGAGGCCACGCGAATTCGCTCGCGATGTCCAGCGCGCAGGCTGGAACGGCCGGCGGCTCACGGCCATCGCCTGGCTCGTCCTGGCCGGCGGCCTGGGCTCGTGCCACCAGCGCGGCGCGACGGGGGACGTCGCGATCGCTCCGACCTCCGATTTCGCTCTGTCAGCTTATGAAACCGCTTTCATCGACAGTTTGCAAGAGCGGACTTTCCGCTTCTTCTGGGACCTCTGCGATCCCGTGACGGGACTCGCGCCCGACCGCGCGCCGACCCGATCGTACGCGAGCGTCGCGGCGACCGGTTTCGCGCTGACGGCCTATCCGATCGGAGCGGAACGGGGCTGGGTGCCGCGCGAGGCCGCGGCGACCCGGGCGCTCCGCGCGCTCCGGTTCCTGTGGACCGCGCCCCAGGGCGACGCCCCGTCGGGGACGATCGGGACCCACGGGCTGTTCTACCACTTCGTCGACCCGGCGACGGGCGCCCGGTTCGCGGACGTCGAGCTGTCGACCGTCGATACGGCTCTCCTGCTCGCCGGGGCGCTCGCCTGCCAGTCGTATTTCGATCGGACCACCGCCGTCGAGGACAGCCTGCGCGCCCTCGCCGACTCGCTCTACCTGCGCGCCGACTGGACCTGGGCCTCGGTCCGCCCGCCCCTGATCGGCCACGGCTGGACCCCGGAGAACGGCCACCTGCCGTACGACTGGGGCGGCTACAACGAGGCGATGATCCTCTACGTCCTCGCGCTCGGCTCGCCCACTCATCCCGCACACCCGCGGGCGTGGGAGGCCTGGACGGCCGGCTACCAGTGGGGGACGTTCCACGGCCAGGCGCACGTCGGCTTCGCGCCTCTCTTCGGCCACCAGTACAGCCAGGTCTGGCTCGACCTGCGCGGCATCCGCGACGCCTACCTCGGCGCGCGAGGCCTCGATTACTTCGAAAACTCGCGACGGGCCGTGCTCGCCCAGTACGCGTACGCGCTGGAGAACCCCGGCGGCTGGAAGGGCTACGGACCGCGCCTGTGGGGCCTCACGGCCTGCGACGGCCCCGTCCACGGGACCTTCACGATCGACGGCCGCGAGCGGTCGTTCGAGACCTACGACGCGCGCGGGGCCTCGTTCAACTGGGTGACCGACGACGGAACGGTCTGCCCCTCCGCCGCGGCGGGGTCGCTGCCGTTCGCGCCCGAACTGGTGGTCCCCCTGCTCGTCGCCCTGCGCAAGGACCATGGCGATCGCCTCTGGGACGAATACGGCTTCCGCGACGCGCTCAATCCCACGTTCACGCTCGCGGTCCCGGTGCAGCACGGCCGGGTCGACCCCGAATACGGCTGGTACGACACCGACTACCTCGGCATCGACCAGGGTCCGATCCTCGCGATGGCCGAGAACTGGCGCAGCGGCCTCGTGTGGGAGCGCATGCGACGCAATCCGCACGTGGTGCGCGGGTTGCGCGCCGCCGGCTTCACGGGCGGCTGGCTCGACGCGCCGGCGGGGCGACCGTGACGCCGCCGCGACCCGGCCGCCGGCTGCCCTGCCCGGTCGGCGCGGCATCCGTCCTCGCCGCCGCCCTCGCCCTCGCGGGCTGCGGCGACGATGGCGGCGTGACCGTGGTCCGCTTCTGGGCGATGGGGCGCGAGGGCGAGGTCGTCGCCGAGCTCGCGCGCGCGTTCGAGGCCGCGAACCCCGACCTGCGCGTCGACGTCCAGCAGATCCCCTGGACCGCCGCGCACGAGAAGCTGCTGACCGCGTTCGTGGGTCGCGCGACGCCGGACCTCGCGCAGCTCGGCAACACCTGGGTGAGCGAATTCCACGCGCTGGGCGCGCTGGCGCCACTGGACGAGCGGGTGGCCGCCTCGCGCACGGTCGACCCCGAGGACCACTTCGCCGGCATCTGGGACACCAACGTCATCGACAGCGAGCTCTACGGCGTGCCGTGGTACGTCGACACGCGGCTGCTCTTTTACCGCTCCGACCTCGTCGGGGCGCCGCCCGCGACCTGGGCCGAGTGGCGCGCTGCGATGGCCGCGGTCGTGCAGCGCGGTGGCGCCGGCACGTACGGGGTCCTGCTGCCGGTGAACGAGTGGGCGCAACCGATCGCCCTGGGGCTGCAGGCCGGTTCGCCGCTTCTGCGGGACGGCGACACGCGCGGCGCCTTCGCCGAGCCGGAGTTCCGGCGGGCGTTCGCGTTCTACGTCGGTCTGTTCCACGACGGCCTCGCGCCGCCGGTCACCAACAACGAGGTCGCCAACCTGTACCAGGAGTTTGCGCGCGGCACCTTCGCGATGTACGTCACCGGACCGTGGAACCTCGGCGAGTTCCAGCGCCGCCTGCCCCCCGAGCTGCAGGACGACTGGGCCACGTCGCCCCTGCCGGGTCCCGACCCCGGGACGCCCGGCGTCTCGCTCGCCGGCGGGTCGAGCCTGGTCGTGTTCCGCGCGAGCGAGCGCCAGGACGCGGCCTGGCGGTTCATCGAGTTCCTGTCCGAGCCGGCGCAGCAGCTGCGGTTCTTCGCCCTGACCGGGGATCTACCGGCCCACCGCGCGGCGTGGGCCGACAGCACCCTCGCCGCCTCGCGGATCCAGGCGTTCCGCGAGCAGCTGGAGCACGTCGTGTCCACGCCCAAGCTCCCGGAGTGGGAACAGATCGCGGACCAGGTCTGGCGGCGCGCGGAGCAGGCTGTGCGGGGCAACGCCTCGCTGGACCAGGCGCTCGCCGCGCTCGACGCCGACGTCGATCGCATCCTCGCCAAGCGCCGCTGGCTGCGCGAACGCGCTGCGGCCAGCGCCGCGACCGGCGCCGCGGGAGCGCCATGAGCGCCGGCACCGGGCGCGCCCAGGCCCGCGCGGGCTGGCTCTTCATCACGCCGGCCCTGTTCCTGCTCGCCGTGTTCTTCGCGCTCCCGGTCGTGGGCGGCCTCCTCCTCAGCCTGACCGATTTCGATCTCTATGCCGTCGCCGATCCCGGCGCCGCCCGCTTCGTCGGCCTCGCCAACTTCACGAGCGTGCTCGCGGACGGCGCCTTCTGGCGCACCTTCGCCAACACGCTGACCTTCGTGCTGCTCGGCGCGCCGCTCTCGATCGCCGTGTCGCTCGCCGCGGCCCTCCTGCTCGACCACCGCCGCGCGCGCCTGCGCGGGCTGTTCCGCACGATCTACTTCGTGCCCGTCGTGACCACGCTCGTCTCGGTCGCGATCGTCTGGCGCTACCTCTACCACCCGCGCTACGGGCTGTTGAACCACGGCCTCGGCCTGCTGGGCCTCGAGCCGATCGACTGGCTCGGCGACCCCCGCTTCGCGATGCCCGCGATCATCATCCTCGCCGTGTGGAAGAACTTCGGCTACAACATGCTGATCTTCCTCGCCGGCCTGCAGACCATCCCCGACGCGCTGTACGAGGCCGCGTCGATCGACGGCGCCGGGGCATGGCGGCGGTTCCGCCACATCACGCTGCCGGGTCTCGCGCCGACCGCGCTGTTCGTCGGCGTCACCACCCTGATCGGGTTCTTCCAGCTCTTCGCCGAGCCGTACGTGATGACCCAGGGCGGTCCGCTCGGCGCGACGCGGAGCCTCGTGCTCATGATGTACGAGGAAGGGTTCCGCTGGTGGCGGATGGGTCTCGCGTCGACGGTCGCGGTCCTGCTGCTCGCGATCACCGTGGTCGCGGCCTTCGTCCAGCTGCGGCTGCAGCGGAGGTCGCCGTGAAGCGCGGGAGCGTCGAGGCCCTGCTCTTGCACGCGGCGCTCGCGGCCGGCGCGGTCTTGACCCTGGCGCCGCTGCTCTGGATGGTGTCGGCCTCGTGCATGCAGCCGGGCGAGGCGAACGCCTTCCCGCCGCCGCTGTGGCCGAGCGCGCCCACGGTCGCCAACTACACGGCGCTCTTCACGCGGCTGGACATGTTCCGGCATTTCCTGGCGAGCGCGCTCATCGCGGTCGCCGCCACGGTGGCGTCGGTCCTCGTGAATTCCCTGGCCGGCTACGCCTTCGCCAAACTGCCGTTCCGCGGCCGCGACCGGCTGTTCGGGGGGCTCGCGGCGGGCCTCGTGGTGCCGGCGCAGGTCGCGATGCTGCCGTTGTTCCTGCTGCTGCGCGAGCTGCACCTCGTGAACACCTACGCCGGCGTGCTCGTGCCGTACCTGGCGAGCATCTTCGGCATCTTCCTGGTCCGCCAGTACACGCTCGGCGTCCCGGACGAGCTGCTCGACGCGGCGCGCGTCGACGGCGCCGGCGAGTTCCAGGTCTTCCGGCTCGTGGCCTTGCCGGTGATCAAGCCGATCCTCGTGACCATCGCCGCGTTCACCTTCCTGAGCGCCTGGAACGACTTCATGTGGCCCCTGATCATCCTGTCCGACGGCGCGAAGCACACGCTGCCGGTCGCCCTCGCGAGCCTCGTCGGCGAGCACGTGCAGGACACCGAGCTGATGATGGCGGGGTCGCTCCTGACGATCCTGCCGGCGCTCGGCGTGTTCCTCGTGTTCCAGCGCACCTACGTGCGCGGCATCATGGCCGGGGGGATCAAGGGATGAGGACCCTCGTCGCGCTGGCGTGCCTCGTGACCCTCGCCGGGTGCCAGGGGCCGCGATCGCCCGTCGCGCTCGGCGAGCCGGCGGCCTGGTCCGCCCACCCGGCCGATGGCGTGGCCCTGCGCGTCGGCGACGACGGCGGCGCCCTGCGCCTCGATTTCCGCTTCACCGGCGGCGGCTGGGCCATCGCGCGGCGCGAGGTGGACCTCGCGCTGCCCGAGAACTACGAGTTCCGTTTCCGGCTGCGGGGCGAGGCTCCGGCCAACCACCTCGAGTTCAAGCTCGTCGATCCGAGCGGCGAGAACGTCTGGTGGCACGTGTGGCGCGACGTCGAGTGGCCCGACCAGTGGCGCGCCTTCACGGTCCGCAAGCGGCAGGTCCAGTTCGCGTGGGGACCTCAGGGCGGCGGCGACCCCGCGCGGATCGCGGCGATCGAGATCGCGATCACGGCGGGAAACGGCGGCGACGGGACGGTCTGGATCGACGGACTCGAGCTGGTCGAGCGGCCGAGGGTCGCCGGCGAACCGCCCGCGCCCGCGGCGAGAGCGTCGTCGCGGGACGGCGACCATCGCGCCGCGCTCGCGCTCGACGGAGACCCCGCGTCGTACTGGGCGTCCGCGCCCGCCGATCGGGCGCCGGCGTTCACGCTGGACCTGCGCCGGGCGCGCGAGTTCGGCGGCCTGACGGTGTCCTGGCTCGCCGGCCGCCACGCGGTCGATTACGTGGTTGAGGCCCGCGACGACGAGCGCGAACCGTGGCGCGAACTGCTCGCGGTGAACGGCGCGAACGGCGGCCGCGACGATCTCTGCCTGCCCGGGTCCGAGGCGCGCCGGCTGCGCCTCCGCGTCCTGCGACCGGCCGCAGCCGAGGGGGTCGCGATCGCGGAGATCGACCTGCAGCCGGTCGAGTGGTCGGCCACTCCAGAGGCCTTCTTCCGGTACGTCGCGAGCGCGCAGCGCCGCGGCCTCTACCCGCGCGGATTCGTGCCCGAGCAGGTCTACTGGACGGTGGCGGGCGCCGATCGCGACCCACGCGAGGGGCTCGTGAGCGAGGACGGCGCGATCGAGGCGGGCCCCGGCGGGTTCTCGGTCGAGCCGTTCCTCTGGACGGGCGACTCGCTGCTCACCTGGGCCGACGTCGGGACCGTGAAGTCGCTCGTGGATGGCGAGCTGCCGCTGCCGCGCGTGGTCTGGGTGGCCGAGCCGTGGCGGCTGGAGATCGACGTCGCGCCGGTCGGCGCGCCCGGCGCCTCGGCGCTGCGCGCGCGCTACACGGTCGCCAATACGGGCGCCTGGCGCGACACCACCACGCTCTACCTCGCCGTGCGTCCGTTCCAGGTCAATCCGCCGTCGCAGTTCCTCAATATCCGCGGCGGGACCTCGGCGATCGGAACCCTCGCACTCGCGGACCGGGCCATCGTGGTCGACGGCCGCCCGCGCGTCCTGCTGCGCGACAAGCCGTCGGCGTTCGGCGCGGCGACGTTCGCCGCCGGCGACATCGTGGCCGAGCACCTCGAATCGGGACGCCTGCCGGCGACGGCGGCCGCCGACGATCCGTTCGGCGCGGCCTCGGCGGCGGCGGCGTATCGGCTGTCCCTCGCGGCGGGCGAGACGGACACGGTCGAGGCGCTCCTGCCGCTCCATGACGCCGTGCCGGCCAATCCGTGGACGGCCGATCCGGCGGCGGCGTGGCGCGAAGCCCTCGCGCGCGTCTCCATCACCGGTCCGCCCGCCGCCGACGACGCGCTCGCGACCCTGCGCGCGCAGCTCGGCTACATCCTCGTCAATCGCGCCGGCGTGGCGATCCAGCCGGGAGCGCGCTCGTACGCGCGCTCGTGGATCCGCGACGGCGCCCTGACCGGCGAGGCGCTGCTGCGGCTCGGCCACCCCGAGGCTGCGGTCGATTTTCTCGAATGGTTCGCGGCTTACCAGTACGAGAGCGGGAAGATCCCCTGCGTCGTGGACCGGCGGGGCGCCGACCCGGTGCCGGAGCACGACTCGACGGGCGAGTTTATCCACCTGGTCTGCGAATGCTATCGGTACACGGGCGACCGTGCCCTCCTCGCGCGCCTGTGGCCGCGCGTAACGGCCGGGGTCCGTTACCTCGAGACCCTGCTCGCCGAGCGCCGCACCGCGGAATTCCGCGGCACCGAGTTCTACGGGATCCTGCCGCCGTCGATCAGCCACGAGGGCTACTCGGCCAAGCCGATGCACTCGTACTGGGACGACTTCTGGGCGCTGCGCGGGCTCCGGGACGCGACCTGGCTCGCGGGCGAGCTCGAGGCGCCGGAGGCCGCCATTCTCGCCGCCGCGCGCGACAGCCTCGCCGCCGATCTGGCCGCATCGATCGCGGCCGCGATGGAACGGCACGCCATCGATTTCGTCCCGGGTTGCGCGGACCTCGGCGACTTCGACGCCACCTCGACCACGATCGCGCTCGCGCCGGCGGACGCCGCGGAGCTCGCGCCGGCCGGCGCGATCGAGCGGACCTTCGAGCGATACTGGGAGAACTTCACCGCCCGCCGGACCGGCGAGCCGTGGGAGGCGTTCACGCCGTACGAGCTGCGCAATCTCGGCGCGTTCGTCCGGCTCGGCTGGCGGGAACGCGCGGGCATCCTGCTCGAATGGTTCCTCGCGCAGCGCCGCCCCGCCGGGTGGCGGCACTGGGCCGAGGTGGTCTGGAGCGACGAGCGGGCGGCGCGGTTCATCGGCGACATGCCGCACACCTGGGTGGGGTCGGACTACGTGCGGGCGGTCCTGGACATGTTCGCGTACGAACGCCGCGGCGAGAGCGGCGAGGCGGCGGCGCTGGTGCTCGCGGCGGGGTTGCCGGCGGCGTGGCTCGAGGAGGGCGGGGTGCGGGTCCGCGGGCTGGCGACGCCGTACGGGACGCTGGACTACGCGCTGCGGCGCGAGGGCGGAGCCGTCGTCATGGAGGTCGGGGGCGGGCTGCAGGTGCCTGCGGGCGGGCTCGCCTTGCGGCCGCCGGAGGTCGGCGCGCGCGTCACGGTCGACGGCGCGCCGGTCGCGGGCGGAGAGATCGGCGGTGTTCTCCTCGCGCACACGCCCGCAACCGTGGTCTGGTCCGAATGAAGGTGACCGGCGCGCGACGGCCCCGCACGATCGGTTCGCCGTGGCGCGTGCCCCGGGCCGCCGCCCTCTTCATCCCGGTCACCGCCAAGGACAGGTCGGCGACGAGTACTCTCCTCGCGACCCCCGTTCCTGGGGGTGTCGACAAGAGCCGTTTCCAGGCTACCGCACCAACGTCATCCGCCCCAACGCGACCTTCCCGCCAGCATGGAGTCGCGAGAGGTACACCGCGCTCGGTAGATCGCGGCCGTCGCGGTCGCGGCCGTCCCACTGCGCTGCATGGCGTCCCGCCAGCGACCATTCATCCCGCAGCGTCCTCACGAGGTGTCCACGCAGGTCGAACACCTGCAATCGTACAGGACCGGCCGTGAGAATCTCGTACACGATCGTCGTGCTGGGGTTGAAAGGATTGGGGTGGTTTGCCAGCCGATAGAGACCGCTGACGTTCATGAGATCGGGAGACTCGACGCCCACTATGTTGCACTGCAGCGGCGCGACCTGAAGGCCGGCGGAACCGTCCGCCACGTAGGCGTGGCTCCCGGAGATGGCGACGCCCCAAGCAGCGTCAGGCGTGTCCACGCCGCCCACCAACTGCGGGCTCACCGGGTCCGTGATGTCGATCACCTGCAGGCCAGCTTCCCGGGCCGCCACGTAGGCGTGGCTCCCGGAGACGGCGATGCTGTAAGCCCAGTCCGACGTGCCCACGCCGCCTACCAGCTGCGGGCTCGCCGGATCCGTGATGTCGATCACCTGGAGGCCAGCGTCCAGGTCCACCACGTAGGCATAGCTTCCGGAGATGGAAACGCCGTGTGCATAGCCCGGCGTGTCCACGCCGCCCACCCAGTGCAGGTAGGAGCCGCAATCGATGCACTCGGCGCGGGCTATTCCGCCCAGAGTTGCGTAGGACAGGGTGCACGTCGCGAATGCCATCACCGCGACGACGCGCCCGTGCTTGCCGCCGTCGCCGCAAGCGCGTCTAATTCTCAATGTTGCCATGGTAATTTCCCCCTCCAATCGTCGAGACCGCACGTGCGCCTCACCGAACAATCACCGAGTCGGTCGTGCCCGTTGGACAAGTCGCCCGATCAGCTGTATTGCTCGATGATACGTCCCCCAGATCGCGCACCGGACCAGATCGATCTTGATACTACCACCTCGATTGCGCGCCGTCGAGCACTCTACCCCTGCCGGCGGTCATTCCCCATGGACTCCAGCCGATCCGTCTTGCGCCTGACGGCGAAGGGAGGCGTGGACATGCGCGAGGCGGTGGTGGTGAGGTGTGCCCGCGGTGACCGGCGCGGCGGATCGGCCTAGACCCCGCCCCTCGCGATCACGTTGCGGTAGAACCACCCGCTGTCCTTGACGACGCGCGCCTGGGTCGCCCGGTCGACCGCCACGATCCCCAGCGTCATCGCGTAGCCGCACGCCCACTCGTAGTTGTCGAGCAGTGACCACACGAAGTAGCCCCGCACGTCCGCGCCCTGCCGCATCGCGTCGCGCATGGCGGCCAGGTGCGACCGCAGGTACGCGACGCGCCGCGGGTCGGCGACGCGCGCCGGACCGCGGCCGGCTGCGACCGGCGCCGGATCCAGGTAGGCCGCGCCGTTCTCGGTGACATAGAGCGGGCGCTTCCCGTAGCGCTCCGTCACCCAGGCCAGCACCCGCCGCAGGCTCTCCGGATGCACTTCCCAGCCCAGGTCCGTGTAGTCCGCGCCGGCTTGCTTCACGGGCGCCGCGAACACCGGCGGGACCGACGGATCGTGCCGGTTCACCGACCGCATGTAGTAGTTGATGCCGAGGAAGTCGATCGGCTCGCCGATGAGCGCGAACTCCGCCGCCGGATCGCCGGCGCGGTACTGCGGCCAGTGGGCGCCGAAGATCTCCGCCAGCTCGTCCGGATACCGCCCGAGACACAGCGCGTCGAGGAAGTAGCGGTTCATGTAGGCGTCGGCCCGCCGCGCGGCCGCCAGGTCGGCCGCGGCCTCGCTCGCAGCGTCCTTCGGCTCGAGGTTCACCACGATGCCGATCTGGCCGGCGCCGCCGGCGCGCAACGCGGCCGGGAGCGCGCGGTACGCCTGCACGGCGGTCCCGTGGGCGCGCAGCAGATTGTGCGCGACGCGCGGCGCCTCGGCGAGGCTCGCGTGGCCCGGCGCGTGGACGCCGTGCACGTAGCCGGCGTCCATCACGACCCACGGCTCGTTCAGGGTCGTCCAGTGCGCGACGCGATCGCCGAGCCGCCGCCAGACGACCTGCGCGTAGTCCGCGAACCAGTGCGCGCTGTCGGGATGGACCCAGCCGCCGCGCTCGTCCAGCGCCGCGGGCCAGTCCCAGTGGAAGAGCGTCGCGAACGGCGTGATCCGCGCGGCGAGCAGCTGGTCGACGAGGCGGTCGTAGAAGTCGAGCCCGCGCTCGTTGACCCGGCCGGTGCCGTCGGGCAGCACGCGGCTCCACGCCAGGCTGAAGCGATAGGCCCCGAGGCCCAGCTCCTGCATGAGCCGGACGTCCTCGCCAAAGCGGCGGTAGTGGTCGCAGGCCAGGTCGCCCGTCTCGCCGCGCGCGGTCTTGCCGGGCGTGTGCGAGAAGACGTGCCAGTTGCTTGGCCCGGCACCGTCGGCGAGTGGCGAGCCCTCGATCTGATAGGCGGAGGTGGCGGCGCCCCAGAGGAAGCCGGGGGGGAATGCGCTCACGGCGGACCTTCCGGCGCAGCGCCCAGGACGATCTTCACGCGGTGGACCTCGCTGTCCCGGCGCAGCGGGATCCGGCAGACGCCATCCGCGACGGCGAGGGCCTTGCCGTCCAGGTTCGCGGCGACCACGACGGCGGCGCAGCCGTCCGGATTCACGACCTGGATGTCGTAGACGGATTCCGAGCCGGGCAGCCGCCAGCGCACGCCGTAGCGTTCCCAGCCGTCGGGGATGCACGGCTTGACGACCAGCGTCTGGCCGCCTTCGAGCCGCAGGCCGAGCACGGACTCCAGAGCCACGCGGAGCATCCACCCCGACGATCCGGTGTACCAGGACCATCCGCCGCGGCCCACGTGCGGACTGGCGCCGTAGACGTCCGCCGCGACGACATAGGGCTCGATCTGGTAGCGCGCGACCCGCGCGGGGGTGTCCGCGTGGGAGACGGGGCTCAGCATCTCGAGCAGCGCTGCCGCGCGATCGCGCCGGCCGGCCTCGGCCATCGCTCGCACGACCCAGAGCGCCGCGTGCGTGTACTGGCCGCCGTTCTCGCGCACGCCGGCCACGTAACCCTTGATGTAGCCGGGGTCGCGGGGCGTGTCGACGAAGGGCGGAGTCAGGAGGCGGATCAAGCCGGCCTCGCGGTCGACGAGGTGCGTCTCGACCGCGTCGAGAGCCTGCGCGGCCCGCTCGCGCGGCGCGACCCCGCTCAGCACCGACCACGCCTGAACGAGCGCGTCGATGCGGCACTCCGGGTCGGTGGCGGTCCCGAGCGGCGCGCCGTCGTCGTAGTAGCCGCGCCGGTACCAGCCGCCGTCCCAGCCGACGTCGTTCAGCGCCGCCGCGAGCGCCTGCCGGTGCCGGCGATAGCGGTCCAGCCGCTCCAGATCGCCGCGCGCCTCCACGAGCGGCGCGAACGCATCGATCGTCGCGACGAGGAAGAACCCCATCCAAACGCTCTCGCCGCGCCCCTTGCGGCCGACGCGGTTCATGCCGTCGTTCCAGTCGCCGGTGCCGAAGAGCGGCAGGCCGTGTGCGCCGACCGCGAGCGACCGGTCGAGCGAGCGGCAGCAATGGTCGTAGATGTCGCCAGACTCGCCGGCCGGTTCGGGAGCGAGGAACGCCTCGTCCTCGCCCGGCGCGAGCGAGCGCGCCGCCAGATAGGGCGCGATCTCGGCGAGGACGGCGGCATCGCCCGTCGCGGCGACGTACTGCGCCGCGAGGTAGGGCAGCCAGAGCAGATCGTCGGCGAAGCGCGTGCGGATGCCGCGATCCAGGGGCGGATGCCACCAGTGCAGCACGTCGCCCTCGACGAACTGGTGCGCGGCGTGCAGGAGGATCTGCGCGCGCGCGAGGTCGGGCCAGAGCGGCAGGAGAGCCAGCGCGTCCTGGAGCTGGTCGCGGAAGCCGAACGCGCCGCCTGACTGGTAGAGGGCGGTGCGCCCCCGCAGCCGGCAGCTCAGCGTCTGGTAGCCGAGCCAGCCGTTGACCATCAGGTCGATCGCCGGAGCCGGGGTCTCGACGCGCAGGCCGGCGAGGCCGTCGCGCCAGAAGTCGCGGCTCTCGGCGCAGGCGGCCTCGCCGGCACCGGGTTGCGCGAACCGCGCGACGAGCTCGCGCGCGCCGCCGGCGCTCGACGCCTGGCCGAGCAGGATCGCGACCTCGCGCGTCTCGCCGGGCGCGAGGGTGAACGCCGCGCGATGGGTGAACGCGGCGTCGAGACCCGTCGTGGCGGTCGGGTCGCCGGACGGCACGGCGAAGGCGGGCGTGGCGAGGTCGAGCGCGGGCCCGAGGAACGCGGCGCGGCTCGTGTCGTGCGCGATCGTCAGGCCAGGTTCGGCGCTCACGAGGGCGCCGAATGCGGCGTGCCCGGTCCAGGGGCCGGCCTTGCCGTTGCGAGCGAGGAGGGCGCCCGACTCGGGATCGTACGATGCCGTCACGGCCGGCGCGCTGTCCTCGACCGTGGTCCCGAGCACGAGCCGGGCGTGGCCCCACAGCGAGAGGCGACGGGTCGCCGCGCCGGCGTTCCGCACGCGGACCCGCGTCACGCGTACGGGGTCCCGCCGCGCGACGAACACGAGGGTATCGGTCTCGATCCCGCCGTGAGCGACGCGGCAGCCGGAGTAGCCGAAACCATGGCGCACCTCGTAGTCGGCCGGCGCCGGCGACGGGCCGGGCCAGCAGGACCAGAACGCGCCCTGGTCCTCGTCGCGCAAGTAGACCGCGTCGCCGTGAGGGTCGAGCACCGGATCGTTGAACCACGGCGTCAGGCGTTGCTCGCGGCTGTTGCCGCCCCAGGTCGTGCCTGCTCCGGTCTCGCTCACGAGGCAGCCGAACGACTCGCCGGCGATCACGTTGACCCAGGGGCGCGGGGGCACCACGAGGCTGCCGTCGGCCCGCCGGCGTACCTGGATCACGTACTCGCGGCCGTCCGGGTCGAACCGGCCGAAGCCGTTGGGCGCCTCGGGCGTCACGGCCGGGCCGGATTCGGCCGGCGGCTCGACCGCGACGGCGCGGCCCTTACCGCGCCGCGCCATCGCCAGCGCGCCGGCGAGATCCGCCGCTGCGCCGAGCAGGAAGCCGAGGGTGACGGGCTCGCCGGGCGCCAGCGTCACCGTCCGCCGCAGGGCGAGGCACGGATCCAGGACGTTCCCGCAGGTTCCCGAGAGCGGCGCGCGGGTGACCATCGCCGCCGGACGTCCCGGGTGGCGGCCCCGCCCCAGGAAGCGCGCGCGGTCGGTCTCGAACTCGACAGGGCCGCCGTCCAGGCTCGCGTGCACGAGCCAGGGATGTCGCTCGCCCGGCTCCCGCGGTCGCCGGCGGACCAGGATGGCCGCGGCGCCGTCCACGAATTCGGTCTGCAGGAAGAGCTTGGCGAACGCCGGATGCGCCGCGTGAGCGCGCGGGTCGAGCAGGACGACCTCGGCAAAGGTGGTCACGTCGACGTGCCGGGTCTCGGCGCCGAGGTTCACGAGGGCGAGTTGGAAGAGCGTGGATGCCGCGTCCGCGGCGCCGCTCACGTCGAGCGTCGCGCGGATGCCGGCCCGTTCGTCGCGGTAGGTCGCCGCGCCGCCGGTGCGCTCGCTCCCGCCGCCCGCGACCCAGTAGTCCCCGCTCGTGAGGTCGCGGATCAGGATCGCCAGGCCCTCGTCCCCGCAGAGGGCGTGGTCGCCGAACCGCGACGCGCCAGAGCCGCGGCCGGCGGCCGCGGGGCCCGGACGGCGTGCGGCCAGGTCGCTTGCGCGTGCGGACCGGTCGGGAGGCTGGGTCATCGGACGTTCCTCGCCTGGTTGCGCTGTCCGCGGTCTTTCTAGCCGTGACCGCCCGATTTGTCAAATTACCGTTGACAGATTCTCAATTTTATGAAACCGTTTACATCGCCGTGCAGCGGCGACCCCGGCGACCCCGGCGAACCCGCGAGACCCAGACGGGAGGCGAACGTGGCGACAATCCGCGATGTTGCTCGCGCAGCCGGCGTCTCGATCGCGACCGTCTCGCGAGTCTTCAACAACCAGGATCTGGTCAACGATGAGACGGCGCTCCGCGTGATGCAAGCCGCCGTCGCGTGCGACTACTGGCCGAACGAGGCCGCCAAGAGCCTCACCACGAGCCACAGCAATGCCTTCGGGGTCCTGCTGCCCGACCTCTTCGGCGAATTCTACTCCGAGATCATCCGCGGCATCGACCACCGGGCGCGCCAGTCCGGCTACCAGATCCTCCTGTCCAGCTCGCATGCGAGCAACGAGGACGTCCTGAACGCCGCGCGGGCGATGCTCGGGCGCGTCGACGGACTCATGATGATGACGCCAGACGGGGCGTCGGTCGAGACGGTGGAACGGATTCGCAAGCGGTTGCCGGTGGTCCTGCTGAATCCCGGCTTCCTGGCCGCCGATTGCGGCGCGGTCTCGGTCGACAACTTCGCCGGAGCCAAGGCGGCGACCGAGCACCTCCTGGGGCTCGGCCACCGCGAGATCGCGATGATCGCCGGACCCGCGGGCAACTCCGACGCGGACGGGCGCCGGCGTGGTTACCAGGCGGCGCTCGCCGGATTCGGACTGGATCCGGCGCGGGCCGTGATCGAGCCGGGCGATTTCCGCGAGACCGCCGGCCACGCCGCGGGGCTCCAGCTCCTCGGGCGGACTCCGCGACCGACGGCCGTCTTCGCGGCGAACGACAGCATGGCGATCGGTCTGCTCGGCGCGGCGCGGGAATGCGGGGTGCGGGTCCCCGAGGACGTCGCGGTCGTCGGTTTCGACGACCTGACGATCGCCCGCTACCTGAACCCTCCGCTGACCACGGTCACGATCGACGCCTACGGGCTCGGCCGTCGAGCGGTCGCGCTGATGCTCGCCGCCGTGGAAGGCGACGCCGGATCTCCGGCCGTGCGCGAAACGCTTCCGGCGGTGCTGACAGTTCGTGAATCCTGCGGGACGCCGCGCCGTGCGGCGGTCGCGCAGTCGCCCCTGTTGAGGAGGTAGCGAAGATGACCAGAACATCCCTGCTCGTGCTCCTCGCCGTCCTGCTCGGGCTGGCTCTGCCGGCCGCGGCGCAGGCACCGCGCGAGGACGTCATCTGGGCGCGGGTCTCGCCCAACCCGATCGTGCTCGACGGCGTGCTCGACGAGGCGGCGTGGGCGGCCGCCGAGACCAAGGTCGTCGTCTACGGCGAGAACGCCGGCGATCCCGGCAGCGGCTGGAAAGCCGAGACGGGCTGGGACGCCTCCGACCCGACCGAGGCCACGCTCAAGTTCCTGGTGCGCGGCGACCAGCTCTATCTGGGCGCCGAGATCCCCGACATCTCGGTGGGCGGCAGCCGTGAGTGGACCCGCTTCGACGGACTCCTGATGGACCTCAAGAATCACGCGGCGGAGGGCTTCCCCAAGGCGCCCGCAGAGTACTTCTACTCGTGGTGGTATCCCGACCTGAACGACCCCCAGCCTGCCGGGCAGCTGCCGGATTTCCGCGGCTACTGGTCGAACAACGACCCGTCGGTCCCGCGCACGCCCGAGCAGATCGCCGCCTGGGACGCGGTCACCGTCGTTCACGGCCTGTCGAACAATGACGCGACCCTGGATACCGGCTACACGGTCGAGATGCGGTTCGACCTCGCCGTGATGGGCTACGACATCACTCGTCCCGAGGGCGACGTCATCGAGTGGAACGTCTCGATCTACGACACCGACTACTTCTGGCCGCCGGCCGTCGGTCTGTTCTCCTCCAACCGCGTCTGGTGGCAGGATCCCTGGGGCAACACCGGCTGGTACAACGAGGTCCGCATCCACGCGCGACCCGACGTGACGACGACGTCCGGTCCGGTGCCGGCGATCGACCCCGAACTCGAGATCCGGCCGCTGGCGGCGGCGCCGGTGATCGACGGCGCCCTGACCGAGCCGCTCTGGAACGACCCGGGCGTCTACACCTTCGACCTGCGCTGGGACGACGACGCGCTGCGCGCGACCTACGACGGCGTGGGCCCCTACCGGGCCGGCCAGTACCAGCCGCCCGTGCACGGCGACCAGGCGTTCGTCTCCGACCCGGCCGACGGGACGGTCAAGGTCTTCTACAACGGCACGACGCTGTACTTCGGTTTCGAGGTGCGCGATGAGGTCGTCCAGTACCACACCGTGCCCGACCGCTGGGACGGGTTCGTGGTCTCGATCGAGGACCAGGTGCTGCGGCACACCGACAACAACCTTCTGCAACGCCGACTGGCGTTCCAGGTGGGCGCGGACGGCGAAGCCTCGGCGCAGGACTACCTGCTCACGATGGTCCTCGCGGGCACGGCCGAGGTCGCGCTTAACCTGATGGCTGGCACGACCGTCGACACGCTCGGTCTGGACACGGACACCGGCTACACGGCCGAGCTGGCGATCGACCTCACTGCGCTGTCGTACCCCGCCGATCTCGGCGACCGCACCCTGCACTTCGGCGTGACGCTGTACGACGGCGACTCCTACCTGCCGATCATCGACAGCTACGGCACGCGCACCTGGTGGTACCGGGAGCGGGAATTCACGTGCTGCGCGCCGTGGGCCTATCTGGCGCCGAATCCGATCGGCGTCGGTGACGACCCGTTCGCGGCGCCGGCGTACGCGCAGGTGTTCAACGTCGCCAACCCCTCGCGCGATCCGCGGATCTCGTTCGCCCTGCCGCACCAGAACTCGGTGACCCTCGAGGTCTACGACCTGCGCGGCCGCCTCGTCGAGCGCCGCCAGCTCGGCGTGCAGCAGGTCGGCGAGGTCCCGCTCTTCACCGGTCGCCGGGCCGAGGCCGGCGTGTACCTTTACCGGCTGCGGCTCGTCGATCCCGCCACGGGCGCGCCGCGCACGACCCTGCAGGGCAAGACCGTCCTGCTGAAGTAGAGCGGAGGGCAGGCACGTGAGGGGTGTGGGCCGAGTCGTGACGGGCGGCGCGCTCGCGATTCTCGCGGGGATGGCGATCGCGCCGCCGGCAGCCTGGGCCGGGACCACCGGCACGCTCAGCGGGCGCGTCGTCGACGCCGATGGGGCACCCGTGGTGGCCGCGACCATCGTCGTGGTGGGGACGCGCCTCGGCGCGTACACCGACGCCGACGGCAAGTTCGCGATCCTCAACGTGCCGGCCGGCACCTACGAGGTGAAGGCGAGCCGCCTCGGCTTCAACCCGGTCTCCATGACCGGGGTGATCGTCTCGGCGGACCAGACCGCCCGCCTGGACATCCGGCTCGGCGGTACCACGCTGCAGGCCGAGGAAGTGGTGATCGTGGCGGAACGGCCGCCCGTCGAGCTGGGCCTCACCAGCTCCCAGGCCAACCTGACCACGGAGCAGATCGAGGAGCTGCCGGTGCAGACCCTCGACGACATCGTGAACCTGCAGGCCGGCGTCGTGGACAACCACTTCCGCGGTGGCCGCGAGGGCGAGGTCCAGTATCAGGTCGACGGCGTGAGCGTCAACAACGCCTTCGACAACTCCTCGACCCTCACGCTCGATCGCTCGCTGCTCCAGGAAGTGCAGGTCATCAGCGGGACCTTCGACGCGGAGTACGGCCAGGCGATGAGCGGCGTCGTCAACGCGGTGCTCAAGGAGGGCGGCGAGACCTTCGAGGTGACCGGCGAGGCCTACGCCGGCGGCTTCTACTTCCCCGGCCGCGAGGAGGAGCGGCGTACGAGCGACGAGTTCCGCCCCCTCGGGACCACGAGCATCCAGGCCACGCTCAGCGGTCCGCTCGTCGGACGCGACACGACATTCCTGCTCAGTCTGCGGCGCTACGACTGGGAGGACTTCATCTACGGCACGAAGACGTTCCGCACGTCGGACCGCGCGAATTTCGAGACGAACGTCTACGACGGCACCGGCGACGGCTCCGAAGTTCCCCTCGGCTACTCGGGGGAGTGGTCCGGCGCGGCCCAGGTCACCAACCGCTCGCTCGGGAACGACAAGCTCAGCTACCAGGTCATCTTCAACCAGCAGAACGGCCGCCGCGCGAGCTGGGATTACCGGCTCAACCCGGACGGCCTCTCGTTGCAGCGGTCGTACGGGATCGTGCACGGCGTCGACTGGACGCACACCTTCGGCGCCGCGACCTTCCTCGAGACGAGCGTGCGCCAGAACTACTTCGACTACCGGGACCGCATCTGGGACGCCTACAGCCCGGCCTACGATGCCGCCGGCAGCCCCGAAGGCAGCGACAACTTCAACAACGGCGCCATCGTCCAGGGCGCCCAGTTCAACCAGTACGTCCAGCGCACCAACAGCGTCGTGGTCAAGGGCGCGCTCACGAGCCAGGTCGACCCGGAGAACCGGATCAAGGCCGGCTTCGAGTTCACCGCCCCCAAGGTGCAGTTCGGCTCGCCCGTCACGCTTCGTTTCGCCACGGAGCAGGGCGTCGAGCAGATCGTGCGCCACGAGAACGAGCCGCCGGATTTTCCCGGCGTCCAGACGAACTACCCGGTCAGCGGGGCGGCGTTCTTCCAGGACCAGCTCGAGCAGGAGCACCTGACCGTCCGCGCCGGGTTGCGCCTGGACTACTTCGACGCGCGGGCGACCGTGCCCAGCGACCTCGCGAACCCGGCCAACGCGATTCCCGGCGCTCCGGAGTCCGTGCCTCGGGAGACCTCGGTGAAGTCGGCCGTCTCGCCGCGACTCGGCGTCGCCTATCCCATCGAAGACAAGGCCGCGATCCACTTCGCCTACGGCCACTTCTACCAGTCGCCGTCGATCGGCACGATCTTCGAGAACTCGAATTACGATATCCTGCGCAACCTGCAGGCGGGCACGGTCGACTACGGCGTGCTCGGCAATCCCGACATCAAACCCGAGCGCACGATCCAGTACGAGATCGGCTACAAGCAGATCCTCACGCCCGATCTCGGCTTCGACCTGACGATCTTCTACAAGGACATCCGCGACCTGATCGGCGTCGAGTTCATCGACACCTACACCGGCGCGCAGTACGCGCGGCTGACGAACGTCGACTTCGGCAATGTCTTCGGCATCACCTTCGCGATCGACCACCGGCGGCTCGGCCCGGTCTCCCTCGCGATGGACTACACGTTGCTGCAGGCGCTCGGCAATGCCAGCGATCCGCACGAGACCGCGACCCGCGCCGCCAACGGCGAGGATCCGCGCCCGCGGCTGCTGCCGTTCAACTGGGACCAGCGGCACACCGTGAACCTCACGGCCGCCCTGACCCAGCCCGGCGACTACACGGTGAGCACCGTCCTGAGGATCGGCAGCGGCCAGCCGTACACGCCGCAGATCGAATCCGGGTTTGGTTTCGGGCTCGAGGCAAACTCCGGCCGCAAGCCGACCGCGTTCCTGGTCGACCTGCGCGCCGAGAAGACCCTGGCGTTCGCCGTGTCGCCGGACCTGTCGGCGGGCGTCTTCCTGCGCGTCTTCAACCTCTTCGACGCGCGCTACAACAACGGCTCGGTGTTCGCGAGCACCGGCAGCCCGTATTACTCGCGATTCCCCTCGACCGACCGCAACTCGCTCGAGGATCCGCTGTGGTTCTACCCGCCGCGCCGAGTCGAACTCGGTCTGCGCATGGGCTGGAGGTGAGCTGAGGCGATGACTCGACGTACGCTCGCGACCGTGATCGCCGCCGGCGCGCTGCTCTCGGCAGCGGGCCTGTTCGCGGACGTGCCGACGCCGGTGCCGGTCGACCAGCGGGGTCACCACCTCTACGAGCGCGAGGGCCAGCACGACGCCAACAACATCCGCACGAAGTTCTGGAGCTACGGCATGGTCGGCGACTATCCGGCCGACCCGATCAACGTCGACCTGAGCGTCTTCCACTCGGTCGAGGTGCCGAAGGGCACCGGCCTGAACTACAGCGACGGCATCACGCCGTTCGTGCTCGCCAGGATCGCGCAGGCCGGCGGCGATTCCGTGTACATCATGGAGACGGGCTTCCGCGAGCGGCAGGGCACGTCGCCCTTCCGCAACCGCGACATGCGCTTCGAGCCGCGGCCGGGATACTTCCAGGAGCGGGAGGACCTGAACCCCGGCCGGTCGCCGGCGATCAGCAGCGACCCGCGCACCTGGCCCGACGCGTGGCCGGACCAGCTCGACGATCCCGACGATCCCGGCTGGCCCGGCGACTGGAACGGCTATTTCGGGAAGCAGATCGTCGCCGACCAGGAAAGCTACACCGTGATGGACGACGAGTACTACGACGCGTTCGACTTCTACCCCGACAGCCGCGACTCGACCCGGCGCGGTCTCGGCCTGCGCGTCGAGGTCCGCGGCTTCCAGTGGGCGAATCCGCAGGCGCGCAACGTCATCTTCTGGCACTACGACATCACCAACGAGGGCACGACCGACTTCGACGACAACATCATCTTCGGCCTCTACATGGATTCCGGCGTGGGCGGGTCGGCGATCTCGTGCGACAACATCCCCGAGTCCGACGACGACAACGCCTTCTACGAGGACGAGTTCGAGGGCCAGCGGATCAACCTGGTCTACACGTGGGACCGCAGCGGACACGGCCGCAGCCTCAACAGCTCCTGCGCGCGCACCGGCTATCTCGGCTACGCGTACATGGAAACGCCCGGCAACCCGACGGACGGCCTCGACAACGACCTCGACGGCGTCACCGACGAGCGCCGCGACGGCGGCCCGGGCGGACCCGTGATCGGCCAGGCCCAGATCGCCGCGTACGTCGACGTCAACTACGATCGCGGGGCTTTCGAGGCCAACTTCGGCCCGCTCGAGGAACTCCCCGCCTACCTCGCGGGAATCTGGTGGACGGGCGACGAGGACATGGACTGGATCGCCGAGAACCACGACGTCGGCGCCGACGGCGTGTGGGCGGAGCCGCCGGCGGTGCCCGACGCCGGCGAGGGGGATGGGATGCCCAGCGAGGGCGAACCGAACTTCGACCGCACCGACCTCGAGGAATCGGACCAGATCGGCCTGACCGGTTTCAAGCTCAACCGGATCCGCCCGGGCCAGGGCAATCCGAACCAGGACGTGGACGGCGTTCTGTTCTTCACGAACGCCCAGGAATGGCCGCGCCGGCTCTACGAGCAGTTCACGGCGCCCGTTCCGGCGGATCGTTTCGATCCCCCGCTCGCCTCGAACTACAACATCGGCTTCCTCTTCGCCTCGGGTCCCTTCCGGCTCGCCGCCGGGCAGACCGAGCGATTCAGCCTCGCGCTCGCCTACGGAGCCGACCTGCAGGAGCTGTCCCGCAACACGCAGACCGTCCAGAAGATCTACAACGCCAATTATCGCTTCGCGGTGCCCCCGAAGCTGCCGACGGTGACCGCCGAGACTGGCGACGGCTTCGTGCGCCTGTCGTGGGACGATGCCGCCGAACGCAGCATCGACCCGGTCACGAGCGAGCAGGATTTCGAGGGGTATCGCATCTATCGGTCCACCGACCCCGATTTCGTCGACACCCGCGACGTCGACGACCCGGCCGCGATCATCTCGCTCACGAACGGCGAGTGGATCACCGCCTACGACCTGATCGACGGGCGGTCCGGGTTCTCCGAGCACGTCGTCGACGGCCGCGCCGAGTATCTCGGCAACGAGAGCGGCATCCGTCATACCTGGACCGACTACGGCGTCACCAACGGCATGCAGTACTACTACGCGGTGACGGCCTACGATTTCGGCTCGTCGCCCGACAAGTTCGATTTCCCGCCGTCGGAGAACGCGATCGCGCCCTCCCGCACGCCCCGCGGCGGGCTGGTCCTGCCGTCGAACGTGGTGGCGGTGAGGCCCAATCCCCGCGTGCTCGGCTACGTGCCGGCGAGCGCGGATTCCGCGCGCCAGGTCGCCGGGCAGGGCCAGGGCAGCGTCCTGGTCGAAGTCGTGAACTCGAATCTCGTGCCGGACGGCGAGGAATTCGCGGTCACCTTCGCGGCGGCGCATCCCGATTCGTTCCCCGCCGCGAGCTACGTGCTCACGAACACGACGACGCAGGAGATCCTGTTCGAATCCGGGGTGGACTTCGCGGGCGCCGGGCTCGGACCGGTCGGCCAGGGGCTGTTGCCCATCGTGGCGAGTCCGGCCTCCGTGGCGATCGATTCCATCGGTCTGCGCGCGGGCAGCACCACGGACGCGCAGATCACCGCGACCTATCTCTTCGGCGCCGGCGGCCTCCCCCACAACCAGCGGCGGCCGGGCTATCCCGACAACCTCTCGCTCGTGTTCCACGACGTCGTCGTCGACACGTCGCTGCAGCGCGGCGGCAACGGCTGGGCGGCCAAACCGGCCAAGTTCGAGGTGATCGCCCACACGCTCGACGGCGATCGGCGCCTCGATTTCTACTTCCGCGAGTTCGACGGGGACAACACGTTGAGCGACGTCGACGAGATCATCGACGTGGTGACCTATCCGGCGAGCCTCCCAGCGGTGCCCCATTTCACCTGGCGTTTCGCGCTCGTCGAGGACAGCCCGACCCCGACCCGACCGCCGGGCGCGGGCGACATCGTCGATCTCCGGCTCGTCCGGCCGCTCAGCGCTGAGGACCGCTTCGTCTTCGGCACTCACGGCGAGTACGTGGACGCGGCGGCGGCGGGCGCGAAGCTCGAGCCGTACGTGGTTCCGAATCCCTATGTGGCCTCGGCCGAATTCGAACCCGAGCGCTTCGCCGTCTCCGGCCGCGGCGAGCGCCGGCTCGAATTCCGCGGCCTGCCGGCGCGCTGCTCGATCCGCATCTACAACATCCGCGGCGAGCTCGTGCAGACGCTGTCGCACGACGGCTCGCACGACGGTTTCGTGGCCTGGGACCTGCGGACCAAGGACAACCTCGACGTGGCCCCTGGCCTGTACATCTTCCACGTGGACGGCGGCTCGCTCGGCAAGAGCGTCGGCAAGTTCGCGATCATCAAGTAGGGCCGGAGGTGAGGCGTGACATGAGGACGATGCTCGGCACGGCGGTCGTGATCCTGCTCCTCTTCGTGGCCGCCGCGCCGGTCCACGCCCAGAGCAAGGTGGGCTCCACGGTCGGCGCCTTCCTGCGGATCGAACCGGGCGCGCGCGGCGCGGCGCTCGGCAACGCGGGCGTCGCCCTCCCCGACGGCATCGAGGCCGTGTACTACAACATCGGCGTCGCCGGCCTGCTCGAACGCCCCACGGTCCAGTACACGCACAGTTTCTGGTTCGCCGACATCAGCTACGACTACGCGGCCTTCGCGCTGCCCCTGAGCGGCACGAGCAACCTCTTCGCCAGCGTGACGGCGTTGAACTCCGGCGAGATCGACGTCCGGACCGTCGAGCAGCCGCTCGGAACCGGCGAGCGGTACGACGTCGCCAACGTGGCGCTCGGCCTCGGCTACGGCCGGCGCATCACGAGCCGCTTCGCCGCGGGCATCCAGGTGAATTACGCCACCGAGCGCATCTGGCACACGTCGAATCGCCTCGTGACCTTCAATCTGGGCACGATCTACCGGCTCAACGAGGCCGGCGCGATCCTCGGCTTCTCGCTCGCGAACATCGGCCCGCGCGCGCGCTACACGGGCGGCGACCTGGCGATCCAGTACGATCCCGACCCGGGCCAGCACGGCACCAACGGCGCGCTGCCCGCCGAGCAGTTCACCGACGAGTTCCCGCTGCCCGGAGTCTTCCGTCTCGGCCTGAGCGCGCCGCTGGTCGCGTCCAACAAGAGCCGCTTCTTGTTCCTGGGCGAGGCCCTCCATCCCAACGACAACAGCGAATCCGCCAATCTGGGCGTCGAGTGGACCTGGGCGGACCTGCTGGCGCTGCGGATCGGCTACCAGACGCTCTTCCAGGAGGATCGCGAGCTGGGCGCGACGGCCGGTTTCGGCGTGAAGGGTTATCTTGGGAACAACCGCTACGAGTTGAACTACGCCTGGGCGGCGCACGAGCATCTGCAGGACACGCACCGCATCACGCTGGTGCTGGGGCTGTGACCGGGGGCCGCGGCCTCCGCGCAAGAAGGTCGAAGACATGAATCCGATCGCCAGGATCTCCAGGCTCGTCATCGTCGTCGGATTGAGCTGCCTCGCGACCGGCCTCGCGACCCCGGCCGCCGCCGGGCTCGATCCGGGACTGGCCGGCCGGTCGCTCACCACCGAGGCGCTCCTGGACTCGCTGCAGCGCACGGCGTTCGAGTACTTCTGGGAGCAGGCCAATCCGACGAACGGGCTCATCCGCGACCGCAGCCAGATCTGGTCCCCGTGCAGCATCGCCGCGCAGGGCTTCGGCATCACGGCCATCTGCATCGGCATCGACCACGGGTGGGTGAGCCGCGAGGTCGGCCGCGACCGCATCCTGCTCGGGATGCAGACCCTGTGGAACGGTCCGCAAGGCGACGCGGCCTCGGGCGTGAACGGCTACCGCGGGCTGTTCTACCATTTCCTGGACATCGACACCGGCTATCGCACCTGGAGTTGCGAGCTGTCCACGATCGACACGGCGCTGCTCATGGCGGGCATCCTCGACGCGCGCCAGTACTTCGACACCGAGGATCCCGGCGACGTCGCGCTGCGCGACCTGGCCGACGCGCTGTACCTGCGCGTCGACTGGGACTTCATGCGCAGCGGCGGCGGCGCCATCCGCATGGGTTGGCTCCCGGGCACGGGATTCAACGGCTTCAGCTACTGGTTCGGCTACAACGAGGCGATGATCCTCTATCTGCTCGCGCTCGGGTCGCCGACCTATCCCGTGCCGGAGTTCACCTGGGGCTACTGGACCACGGGTTACCAGTGGCAGACCCAGTACGGCTACACCTACGTCATCTTCCCGCCGCTCTTCGGACACCAGTACTCTCACTGCTGGGTCGACTTCCGCAACATCTGGGACGAGTACATGGAGCTGCGCGGGATCACCTATTTCGAGAACTCCCGCCGCGCGACGCTCGCCCAGCGGGAGTACTGCATCGCCAATCCGTTCGGCTGGGCGGACTACGGTCCGGAAACCTGGGGTCTGACGGCCTCGGACGACCCCGACGGCTACGTGGCCCACGGGGCGCCGCCGGCGCAGAACGACAACGGCACCATCACGCCGACCGCGCCCGCTAGCTCGATCCCCTTCGCGCCCGAGGTCGTCATCCCGACGCTGCACAACCTGTACGACACCTACGGCGGCGCGATCTGGGGCCAGTACGGATTCAAGGACGCCTTCAATCCGGAGCGCTTCTGGTTCGGGCAGGACTACATCGGCATCGACGAGGGTCCGATCGTGATCATGATCGAGAACTACCTCAACGAGCGCGTATGGGATCGCTTCATGACGAATCCGTACGTGCAGACTGGTCTTCTGCGCGCCGGATTCGCGACCGTCACCGGGGTTCCCGGGGAATTCGCCGGCGATCCTCGCCTCGTGGTCGATCAGAACGCGCCGAATCCGTTCCGCGAGACGACCACCGTGGCGTATCGCCTGGCAGAGGCGAGCCCGGCCACGCTGCGGCTCTTCGACCTGCGGGGACGTTGCCTGCAGACGATCAGCCAGCCCGGCGCCGGTCAGGGGTTGAATCGGTTCAGCATCGATGCGCGCGGCCTGCCGAGCGGCGTCTATCTCTACAGCGTCGAAGCCGGTGGAAACCGGGAGTTGAAAAGGTGTATTATCGTGCGATGAAGGCGACCAAATGGAGTGGTTGCGCGAGGAGGTGAAAGCGAAGAGCAGGAATGCTAACACAACGCCTTGAAGTCCGACTTGCCTGCAACAACCAACAGGAGGCTTGATCCATGAAGAGAACGCTCATCATCACCCTGCTGGCGGTCGTCGTCGCGGGCGCCGCGCTCGCGACGGACGTTCCCAACAGCGCCGCGATGTTCCCCCGCGTCTTCAACGACTGTCCGTTCTCCATCCTGACCCAGACCAACAACTACCCGACTTATGTGGCCTTCGAGGACGTCAAGAGCAATTGCGGGACCGTCGGGTTCGCCAATCGCCACGCCTGGCGGTTCTCGCAGGATGGGGCGAATGCGCAGCTCTTCGCCAATCACAACGGGTTCCGGTTCGGCGCCGATGTGACCCTCAGCGGCACGGGCGAGGGCGAGTTCGGCATCGGGATCTCCCCGTGGTGGTCGCAGCTCGTGGACGGCGTCTTCAACCTGCGGTCGACCGACGGCGAGGTCGCCTGCTTCGGCGGCCGGCTGCCGTTCTACTCGTTCACGGCGAACCAGGGCGTCACCTACGTCAAGGGCACCACGGTTCACCTGGAGATCGTCTACCAGCCGAACGGCCTCACCGAGCTGGATCCGGCGACGATCGAGTACATCTACGGCGGCTTCACCAGCGGCCCCCTTCCGTTCGACATGGGCAACCCGGAGGAGCCGTACGGCATCTGGGGCATCCTCGACGAAGCGACGGCGGGCGGCAACGTGCAGCTGTTCCTGCAGCAGGGCGCCGATGATGCCTACCTGCTGGCGGAGTGGGAGAACATCACGTTCGTCGACCTGGGCGACGTCATCGCGGTCGAGTCCGCGACCTGGAGCGGCGTCAAGGGGCTCTTCCGCTAGATTCCATCCTGATCCGAGTCGCAGGGCCGCCTTCCGCGCGGGAGGCGGCCCTCGGCATGTTCGGTGCGGCCCGGAGGGAGAGCGGGCGAGCTGGCGGCGGGTTGAGGTCAATCCCTATTGACGGAGCGGGAGCGTGCCGGTAGGATCTGAAAAGCGATTAAATATCTCTTATATAGTCGAACGCTCGCAATCCACGCGATCCCGACCGCGGAGGTCCACTCATGTCATCGTCGTTCCGCCTCGCCATCTCGGTGACCGTGCTGCCGGCGCTGCTCGTCGCGATCGACTCCCCGGCACAGCCCGTGGCGGCCAACTGCACGGTCCAGTTCAATAGCCCGCACCCGCTCGTCTCGATGTACTTGGTGCCCAACGGCGCCGGCACGCCCCTGAGCGCCTGCCGGGGGCCGGGGGGAGCAATCACCCAGGCGTCCATCACCGTGATCGTGCGCGACGCCAACAGCCAGCCCGTCGCCGGGTTGACCAACCGCGACGTGCGGATCGCCCAGGCGCAACCGGGGATCAACTGGTGTCCCGACACCTTCTACCCGCCGCCGTTCCACGGGCCGAACTGCGCCGACGCCGACACGGACGCCGCCGGCGTGACCACGTTCACCCAGGCCTACCACGGCGGCGGAATCGAGGCGACCGGCTCGCAGGTCTGGGTTCGGGAGGCGAACGGGCAGTTCGCGGCGATCCCGGGCCTCTTGCCCGTCCTGATGAACAGCTTCGACAACAATGGCGACGGCGCCATCAACCTCTCGGACATCGCCAATTTCGCAGCGGACATGGGGACGCCCAACTACCGATCGGACTTCAACTACGATGGCATCGTGAACCTCTCTGATATCGTGATCTGCATCGCGGTGCTCGGCGTCACCTGCCCGTGAGCGAGGCGGGCGCTCGCTGCGAGACGCGAACTTGGATCTTGCCGCGCAATCGACAATTAGATATAGATTTTCAAATGAATGATATATAATCAATACGTGGATTGCCGGTGCAAAAATACTGCGTCCAACGTCAAGATGGTCTGCCTAGCATAAGGACGTCTGCCATGAAAACTCTGATTGCGTTGTCGTTTCTTGTCGCCGGCCTCGCCATTGCCGGCGGTCCTGCAACGGCCGGGACGGATGGATTCCGGGTCATCACCTCCGCGACCTACACGAGCATCGTCGGCCAGGTGATTCCCGACGGCCCGGCCGGAGGCGGCTCGGGTCCGGCGCTCCTCGACACGATCAACGTGCCGATCCGCTCCGTGGTCGAGGGCATCGAGGTCTACCTCGACATCACCATGGCGAACTGGACCAGCGACCTGATCGTCCGGCTGACGTCGCCTGCCGGCACGACCCTCGGGATCGCGTGGATCGGGGAAGGCGGCATTCCGGAGACCGACATCATCGGCTGGTTCCCGGTCGATTTCACGCCGCATGATGATCTCGACCTGTACGTCGGCGAATACACTGAGGGAGATTGGGTCCTCGATTGCCGCGACTATTCCAATGGCTTCGTCGGCACGTTGAACCAGTGGCGGCTGAAGGTCCACTACGACGACTCGGTGCCGGCGGCGGCGGCCTCGTTCAGCCGCATCATGACGCTGTTTCGCTGACCGCGGCGTACAGGGCGCACAGTGACGGCCGTCCCGAACTGGATTGCCGAATCAGCGCGCGGGGGCGAGCTGGTTGCGAGGTCGCGAGCTGCCCCGGCGATCGCGTCGGCTCAACCCCCGAAGGTGACGTCCGTGACCTGCCGGATCACGGAGGAATCGACCTCGAAGAAGTCCTCCCGCCCGAACCCGAACAGACCCGCGATGAGATTCGACGGGAAGATCTCCACCCGCGTGTTGAGGTCGCGGACGTTGGCGTTGAAGTAGCGGCGGGCACGCTGGATGCGGTCCTCCGTCGCCGCGAGCTCGCGCTGCAGGGCCAGGTAGTTCTCGCTGGCCTTGAGCTCGGGATAGCCCTCGGCGACGGCGAGGAGCTGGCGCACGGCCTCGACCAGCGGCCGTTCGTCCGCGGCCTGGCTGCCGGGACTCCCCGTCGAGGCAACCGCCCGGGCCCGGGCCTCGCCGACGCGCTGGAACAGCTCCCGCTCGTGCGTCGCGTATGCCTGAACGGTCTTGACGAGGTTCGGGACGAGGTCGTAGCGACGTTTCAGCTCCGTGTCGATGTCCGCCCACGATTCCCGGACGTGCTGCCGGACCCGCACGAGGCCGTTGTAGGTCAGGACGGCCCACAGGACGAGGATCGCGACGGCTCCGGCGGCGATGAGAAGGAGGGTCAATGCGGTTCTCCCTTGATCTGGGCCAGCACGTCCGGCGGCACGAGATCGAGCATCCGGCGGGCCATCTGGAGCATGTCCTGGCAGTCGTGCCCCGCCAGAGCGCCTCGGCGGTAGACCGCGACCTCGGCGAAACCGAACTCGACGGTCCCCGGCGGCGCGCCGAGCAGGTAGTCCATCGTCCGCTGGTGGATGACGTCGTAGGCCCACCGGCGGTCGGCCGACGACACGTGGAATCGCCGGCTGAATTCAGCCGACTCGAAATCGAGGTCGTCGTGGCCGAAGAATTCGCCCATCTTGTCGAAGATGTGCTCGGACCGGATGCACAGGGGGATGACGGGCGTGCCCGCGTCCAGGACCACCACGCCGAACCGGTGATTCCGTCTGTTCTTGCCCGACCCGGTCGTGAAGCGATAGTCCAGGCAGCGGACACGCCGGCCGTCCACCTCTCCCTCGAGGTGGCGGGCGGTATGCCGGGAGCGACCCCGGCCGAACAGCGAGAGCCCCGGGTACCGCTCGTCCCAGCCGCGCTGGCTCGTCTCGTAGAGCCGGAATCCCCTGGCGTGCGCCCAGGCGCTCAGCAGGCGGCGGCGCTTGCGGTCGTGCCGGTAAGCCAGCACCGCGACGAATATCAGCGCGAGGACGACCAAGGCGATGACTGCGGGTCCCACGACAGGTCTACCTTCCGGTCCAGACTCCATGGTCCGAGGGTTGACTTCTGCGCCGTAAAAGGCGAATAATGCTCGCAATCGACCGCCAAGCCCAGCCAGGAACGGTATCAGGACATGAATGGAACTGTGGCCTCGATTCTGCTGTTGATCGTCACTGTCGCCATTGTGATCGCCGCGATCTGCTTCGTCAAGCTGGCCCGACAGCTGACCAGGACGGCGGCCGCGGTGGAAGGTGTCGCCGCCACCCTGAGATCGGAATTGTTCCCGCGTCTCGAGCGGGTCCTGGATCGCGCGGAGGCGGGACTCGGGGAATTCCAGGTCGTGTCGCGCTCGTTGCAGAACGTCGCCGACGGCGCGGACCTGATCGTCGGAACGGTCCACGAGGTCGTGGTGGCGTGCCAGCGCGCGGTGTCGCCGGGGATCGAAGCGATCCGGGACATCAGCGGACACATCCGCCAGGTCGAAGCCGCGCTGGTCGGCGTGAAGACCGGCCTGGCGGCCTGGAACGTGCTGCGGAAGCGTGACGCCTAGCGAGCCAGCGGCAGCCGCGCCAGCGATCCTGCCGCCGGGACACCAGTTTCAAGGAAGGTTCTCACGATGAGCAAAGCGACGAACACGGCGCTGGCGTTCCTGTTGGGCGTGGTCACCGGCGGGGTCGTGGCCCTGCTCGTGGCTCCGGACAAGGGGAGCGAGACGCGCCGCAAGATCCGCGAAGGCGCCGCCAGCCAGGCCGGTCGCATGAAGGACTGGGTCGACCTCAAGGCGGACGAAGCCGAGGAGCGCGCGCGCAACCTGGCGGACAAGGCCCGCAACACTGTCTCGGGCGTCGCCGGCGGCGCGAAGGACCAGATCGACGCCCTGCGCAGCGCGGTGGCCGAGGGCAAGGACGCCTACAAGCGCGAGCTGGACAAGGGCAAGTCGTCGTAGGTTGCGGGTCGGGCCGACTGCGCCGGCCGATTCACCGAAAGCTCGGCTCTGGCCGCGTTGCTCTGGCGCGAGAGCAGCGGGTAGCCGTTTCCTGCACTTCGTGATAAAGTAGATTAGTTCTATCTCCTTTATCTCGCCCCGTGTGCAAGGAGAACGGCATGCCTCTTTCCATCGACCGCTCGCTTCGCCTACCGCCCGACCAGTACCTGCCACCCTCCGGACCGAAGACCGGAATCGCCATCCACCACACGGTGGGCGGCAGCGCGCGCTCGACCTTCGACTGGTGGCTGCGCGACGGCGAGCAGATCGGCACCGCCTACCTCATCGAGCGCGACGGCAGGATCCACGAGGTGTTCCCCCCCGAGGCCTGGGCCTGGCAGTTCGGCCTCAAGTGGTCCTCCGCCCGCAAGATCGCCTTCGAGCGCCGGTTCATCGGCATCGAGCTCGCGAGCGAGGGCGGTCTGATCGAGCGGGACGGCAAGCTCTACTGTTTCGAACGCATCTCGCCGCGCTGCGAGAAGAGCCGCGCCGATGCCTTCGATCACGGCCATCCCTATCGCGGCTATCGCTACTTCGACCGCTACGAGAAGGCCCAGCTCGACTCCCTGGTCGCGCTCGTGGACGACCTGCTCGGCCGGTTCGGCATTCCGCGCCGGCGCCCGGACCGCCCGCTGGACTTCCACGGCGAACAGCTCGAGCGCTTCACCGGCGTCATCGGTCACGCGATGGTCCGCGCGGACAAGACCGATCCCGCGCCCGATCCCGAGCTCTGGGAACGGCTCACCCGCGAGATCGGGATCGTCGCGGTGAACGGCGGCGGCGCGCCGCCCGCGGCCGCGCCGGCCGTGGCGGCCGTGGCGGCCGGAATACCGGACGATCGCCCCACCCCGCTGGACGAGACCGCGCAGCTCTTCGCGGACAACGTAACGGAGCTGAACAAGCTGAAGCCGGCGGCGGGCAGCCTCGTCAAGTGCCTGATCATGGAGCTCGAGCGCGACGCCCGCAGCACGTACATCCGCCTTCACGACGCCGTGCCCGGCGGCCACCGCGTCCGCTACACGTTCGTGCGCGGGCGGGCCGACCTCGTCGGCCGCCTCGCGCGCGCGTTGCGGTTCGCCCGGGTCACGGACACCGAGCTGGAGGTGCGGGGTGGATAAGAAGCCAGTCCTCGTGGTCGGCGTGATCGTCGTGCTCGTGTGCCTGGGGATCGGGTTCGTGACGTCCCGGTTCATCGACCACCAGGAGATCCTGCGCGCCAAGCTGGCCGCCGCCCGGCTGGAGGCCCAGCGCGAGATGCTGCAGATGGAGGTCGCGCGTCGCGATTCCCTGCAGCGCCTGCTCGAGGTCAAGGTCGACACGCTGCAGATCCAGGCCCAGGCGCTGCGCGACGAGGTCGCGGCGCTCGAGTCCTCGCGCGCCGCGGCGCAACTCGAGGTCAGGCTCCTGCGCACGCCGGCCGAACTGCTCGCCCGCCTCGAGGAGACGTTCCCGGAGGTCGGCGGCGACCTCTGGCGTCGCACGGAGGTCGCGGACCGCGAGAACGACGTCACGCTCGAGTATCTCGGCGCGCCGCTGTGGTTCTTCGAGACGTTCATTCTCGACGCCCAGAACGCCGATTCCTACCGCGCCCAGCGCGACCGCCTGCACGACCTCGACGCGGTCCAGGTCCAGGTCGTCGCGCTGCAGGACTCGGTGATCACGCTGGTTCGCGAGAAGGAGGGCATCTACCAGGCCGTCTACGACAGCTGCTACACGGAGTACGCGTCCCTCAACGAGAAATACGTGGCCCTGCTCGAGAAGCCGCCGCAGGTCAAGGTCGGCGGCGGCTGGCTCACGACGCTCATCGCCGCCGGCGCCGGAGTGGCCATCGGGGCGTCGTTCTAGCCGGACCCAGCCGCGACGGCTCGCTCCTCGCGGAGCGAGCCGTCGCCCTGGGGAGTCGCCGGCGCGCCGGTCAGTCCTCCGGATACAGCGATTCCCACCACTGGGGCTGGTCCTTCAACCACCGGGCGAAGAACGCCAGGATCGTGTCGTTCCAGACGATGCGCTGGTCGTGGTCCAGGATGTGGTGGTTCTGTCCCTGGATCTGCACGTACTCGACGTCGCGGCCCAGCAGCTTGAGCGCCGTGAAGAGCTGGTCGCTCTCGCCGACGGGCACGTTGGTGTCGTCGTCGCCGTGCAGGAGCAGGAGGGGTGTCGTGATCTTGTCGGCGTGGAAGAGCGCGCTGTGCTCCACGTAGACGTCGCGGTCGGACCACGGGAACGCGTTCGCGAGGGCCCGCGCGCCGTAGACGTATCCCCATAGCCCCTCGCCCCAGTAGCTGGCGATCGACGAGATGCCGGCGTGGCTCACCGCCGCGGCGAAGAGATCGGTCTGCGTGATGACGTACTCGGTGAGGAAACCGCCGTAGCTCGCCCCGATGCAGCCCACGCGCCCGGGTTCCGCGCCGGGGTGAGCGGCCAGGAACGCCTTCGTGGCCTCGATCACTTCCCAGGCCGTGCGCTCGCCCCAGTCGTTGACGTGGCGCGCCGCGAATTCCTGGCCGTAGCCGATCGCGCCGCTCGGCTGGGGCACGTAGACGATGTAGCCCTGCCCGGCCCAGACGTTCTTGGGGTAGCGGCCGCCGAAATCGACGGTCTCCGGCGTGGTGCCGCCGTAGTAGTAGACGATCAGCGGATAGGTCCGGGACTCGTCGTAGTCCAGCGGCCAGTAGATCCGGCCGTCCAGCAGCTCGCCGTCCGGCAGGGGCGCCTGCCAGAACTCGACCTCGCCGAAGGCAACGTCCCGCCACGCGTCGGCGCCGGGCGCGAGCAGCTGCCGCGCCATCCCGCGCTCCAGATCGACCGCGAAGATCTGGTTGGGCGTCGTGGCGCCGGTGCCGCGGGCCACGGCCGCGCGCCCGCGCCGAGCGAGGTCGAACTGGCTGGTGGACTCGAGCCCCGTCTCGACGGGCTCCCACACCCCCCGCGCGGGGTCGCAACGCCAGACGTTCGCGAACTGCGTGTCCGTGCACAGGGCGTAGACGAGTCCGTCGTCGAGGGACCACCAGCAGGAGTCGACGTCCGGGCGCAGGTCGCCGCCGAGCGGCGTCGCGCGGCCCTGGCGCCGATCCCAGAGGTAGACCTGGCCGCCGTAGTCGTTGACCTGCACGCCCGCGGGCACCTCGCGGCCGAGGCCGTCGAAGGCAGACGGCGAGCCCTGCAGGAGCAGCCGGTGGGGATCGGGGCCGTACGCGGCGTTGCCGATCCAACGATCGGCGAGGACCTTCTCGGCGCGGCAGGTCTCGAGGTCGAGTTCCCACAACTCGCTCGTCGCGTAGGGCCGGCCGCCGGCAAGGTCCTCGTCCCCGAGGAAGAAGAGGATGCGCCGGCTGTCCGGGCTGATCGACCAGCTCCCGGGGCTGAGCGGTCCCGCGGTGAGCCGGCGGGAGATCCCGGCGGGGACCGACGCCATCACCAGGTAGCTGCGGTCGCGCCACCCCGGCTGGCGGTCGGCCAGCGTCGTGACGCGCTTGATCTTGCGCTCGTCCGGCTTGGCCTCGACGCGGACCTCGTAGACGAGGAAGGAGCCGTCGGGCGCCCACCGGTAGCCCTGCAGGTCCGCGATCCCGCGCAGCAGGCGCGTGGCCTCGCCGGTCTCGAGGTCGCGCAGCCAGAGGTCGCTCGTCTTGTCCTCGCCGAGCGTGAAGCTCAGCCGCTGGCCAGCGGGCGCCCACTGCACGGACCCGGCGTCGCTGCCGCGCCAGGTGTCGACGAGCGAACCGTCCTTGGTCCGGCGGATCTCGAGCCAGGTCTGACGTTTCCCCCCGGGCGGGAACTCCGCGAGCTGGATCGCCGCCAGCGCGCCGTCGGGCGAGATGGTGGCGGTCTGGACCCGCGGCGTGTCGAGCACGAGGCGGATGTCGGCGGGCCGGCGGCTCTCGCAGGTCACCGCGAGGGCGCTCGCCGGCGAGCCGGCGGCGAGCTTCAGGCCGGGCGCCAGGGTCCAGGCGGTCGCCTGGTCCGCGGGGGCGACGCTGCGGATCACCAGGAGCCGCGTCCCGATCTCGAGCTTGAGCTCCGCCTGCCGCGTCTTGGCGCCGCCATCGGCGAAGACCTCTTTCAGGGTGGCCGGCCCGCCATCGAGCCAGGCCTGCAGCAGGACCGGCTCGGGCGCGTCGATCGTGAGCGTGGCCTTCTGCCAGCGATCGCAGCGGAGGTAGCACGCGAACCACTCCTCGCGCGCCGATCCGGCCGAACCATCGCAGACGAGGGGAGCGTCGCTGCGGCGCCAGCGAACGGCCTCGCCGCGGCCGAGCGCCACCGTGAGGCCCGCCGCCGGCCGCAGGGTCGCCACGTCGAGGGACCGCGATTCCAGCAGCTGATCCAGCGTCGTGCCGAAGCGCGCCGCGTCGTGGAACGCGGGCAAGGGCAGGGACACCGGGCCGAGGCGCAGGGCCTGATTCACCGGGACGACCGTTTCCGCAGGGGCGTCGGCAGCCAGCGCCGGGCCGCTGGCGAAGCACGCGACGAGGATCAGGACGGGGATCAGGAAGAGGCGACGGGACATGTCCGGCTCCTGGTTCGAGGGTCGAGCTCGCGCGTTGCGCGCGATCCAATCATGGCACGGCGTACGCCGTGCGCAAAGCAGGGTTGCCATCGGCGGCGCGCCGGGGCATGCTGGTGGTCCTATGTTCAAACGGCACTGGCAACGCGCCCTCGCCTTCCTGGATCGGCTGCGGCGGGAGATCGCCTACGACGATTGCATGGGGATGGCGGCGCAGATCGCCTACTACATGATGCTCTCGTTCGTCCCCTTCCTGATCTTCCTGTTGTCGATCATCAGCCAGTTGCCGCTCGGGCAGGATCTCCAGACACAGCTCTTCGACGCATTCCGCGAGCAGATGCCGCGGGACGCGGGCGACTACGTCGTCGACACGGTCATGGGCATCCTGCCGACCCGCAGTCGCGAGGTCACGCTGGCCTCGGCGGCGATCTCGCTGTGGGGCGCGAGCATGGCGATCGGCGCCATGATCACGACGATCAACCGCGCCTACAACCTGCGCCCGAGACGCAACATGCTGGTGCAGAAGCTCATGTCGATCGCGTTGCTGCTCGTCCTCGCGGCGATCCTGCTGCTGGCGATGGTGATCACGCTGCTCGGGCGGCAGGTCACGCAGGGTGTGTTCGAGTACCTGCAGCTCGCCAGCGAGTCCAACACGTTCTGGACGACGATGCGTCTGCCGATCGCCGCCCTGCTCGCGTTCGGCGCCGTGACCATCCTCTACTTCTTCGCGCCGGAGGCCCGGCAGCGGTTCATCCACATCCTGCCGGGCAGCATCACCGCCATGGTCTTCTGGCTGCTCGCATCCTATGGATTCCGGCTGTTCGTGGAGAATTTCGGCAGCTACAACGCGACCTACGGCTCTCTGGCCGCCGTCGTGATCCTCCTCGCGTACTTCTGGTTGACCGGCTTCATCTTCCTGGTCGGCGCCGAGATCAACGCCCTGATGAAACGGCTGGACGCGGCCGAGGACCAGTCGCTGTTCCGTCCCTTGCGCTGAGTCGTCTGGAGGCTGCCATGCCCGGTTGCCGAGCCACCTGGACCGACGGTGTCCGCTTCGTCCATACTTCCCCCGGCGGTCACGCGCTGGTCACCGACGCGCCGGCGTCGGCCGGTGGCGCGGGCACCGCGCCCTCCCCGATGGACCTCGTCCTGCACGCGTTGATCGGTTGCGTCGGCGTGGATCTTGCGCTCATGCTTGCCAAGATGCGGCAGCCATTCACCGGGATCGAGCTTTCCGCGGAGGCGGTGCGGGCCGAGTCCCACCCGCGGGTCTACACCCGGATCGAGCTCCACGTGGCGGTCCGCGGCGCTGTCGATCCCCGCAAGCTGGAGCGGGCGATGCGCCTCAGCCTGGACGAATACTGCTCTGTGGGAGCCATGATCCGCGGGACCGCTCAGATCGTCCCGACCTGGGAGATCCTCGCGACGGACTAGGTTCCTAAGATCAAAGTCGGGCATCGAGTCACAAAAATGATCCCGCCACTTGATGCCGCGCCAGCGATCTGCTACCGTTACAGACGGTAAAGATTTCTCGACGACCGTGCCGAGCCCTGTGGCCGGCGACGGCGCTGCGCTCGCGTGCCGTGTAGTGAGCCTGGACGAGGAGTCACTATGGGTCGTAGTACCCTGATCGTCGGCCTAGCCAGCGTCCTGGTCGGGTGCGCGGTCTGCTCGGCCTCGGCTGCGCGCATCGATCCCGAGCTGCAGCGGATTCTCGACGAGCGTGTCAAGAGCGAGATCATCCCGGTCCTGATGGTGTTCCCCGACGAGGTGGATCTCGACGAGATCGAGATCCAGCTGGACGGCGCCACGCCGACCAAGCGCCGCAACTCCGCCATCGCCGCCCTGAAGCGGGAGATCAGGAAGGCGCAGGCCGACTCCTGGACGATCCTGGACGACCCGGATCATCCGGGCGTCCTCGAGTACGCGGAGATGCTGTATTTCTCGAACGCGATCGCCTTCGGCGGCGACGCCGACATCATCCTCGCTCTCGCCGGCGACAAGAGCGACGATGGCGCCATCCTCTTCTACGACAAGGAACTCGATCTGCTCGCCGGTGCGGCGCCGCCCGCCGAGGGACAGAAGGCGACGCCGTCGGCGCCGGCCTGGCACCTCGTGGCGATCCGGGCCGACCGCGTGTGGAACGAGCTGGGGATCACCGGAGAAGGCATCATCATCGGCCACATCGACACGGGAGTCGACGCCGCGCATCCTGACCTGCGCGAGCGCGTCTGGACCAACCCGTCCGAGATCCCCGGCAATGGTGTCGACGACGATCTCAACGGATTCATCGACGATGTCCGCGGCTGGGATTTCGGCGACCGCGACGCCGACCCCGGCGACGACGCGAGCAACGGCAGCCACGGCACCCACACCGCCGGCCTGGTCGTCGGCGATGGCCGGGGCGGCATCCAGACCGGCGTCGCGCCGGGCGCGCGGCTGCTGCCGGCCAAGGTCTTCACGAGCGCCGGCGTGAGCAGCCTCGGGCGCATCTGGGCTGCGCAGCAGTACTGCGCGGAGAACGGCGCCCGGATCATCACGATGTCCCTCGGCGTGAAAGGCGAGATCCCCGCGGCCTACCTGCGCAACGATCGCTTCAATGCCGACGCGCTGCGCGCAGCCGGCGTCGTGCTGTTCAACAGCGCCGGCAACTACCACGACGAGTACAATCCGCCGATCGAACTGGGCATGACGGCGCGGATCCCGGCGCCGTGGAGCGCCCTGCCGGTCCCTCACAGCAGCCACGGCGGCGTGATCACCGTGGGCGGCACCGGCTACCAGTCCGCCGAGGTCTTTCCGCAGAGCAGCCAGGGACCGGCCGCCTGGGACCAGATCGACCCGTGGTACGACTGGCCGTACATTCCCGGCCCGGGTCTGATCAAACCCGACCTCGTGGCGCCGGCGGTGGGCGTCTGCTCGACCCTGCCGGGCGGTCTCTACAGCGGCGAGACCTGGAGCGGCACCTCGATGTCCTGCCCGCAGGTCGCCGGCGTCGCGGCGCTCATGTTGCAGCGGAATCCGACGCTGTCGCCGGCGGGGATCGACAGCACGCTCGAGCGTTCGGCCGTCGATCTGGGCCTGGCGGGCAAGGACAACGTCTTCGGCGCCGGACTGGTCGACGCCTACGCGGCGGTCGCCGCGGTGCCCGCGGACCAGCTCCCCGACCTCTCCAGCGCCGTCTGCCTCGCCGACCCCGCGGGGGACGGCGTGCTGGATCCCGGAGAGATCGTCGACCTCGTCTTCGAGGTCGCGAACTCCGGTCAGATCGCGGCGACGGGCGTGATCGGGCGTCTTACGGTCGAGAGCAATCCGCACATCGCCGTGGCGCTGGATGTCGCGGAATACCCGGTCATCCCGGCCGGCGGCACCGCCAGCAACGCCGGCGCGCCGCTGCGGCTCGCGGTCTCGCCGCTCGCGCCGCAGGGCTTCCGATTCGTGATGTACCTGACCCTCTCGACCGCCGAGGGATTCGAGAGGATGTTCGACGTGGTCGCCCACGTCGGGCTACCCGAGTACCGCACCCACGGGCTCGGGAACGTCTACCTCACGACGACCGCGCGCGGCAGCCTCGGCTATCTCTCGGGCGACCGGCTCCAGGGCGAGGGTCTGGGCGTGGTCGGCGAGCCGTCCTCGCTCTTCGTGAGCTCGCTGTGGGGCGGCGGGAGTTTCGCCTACGTCTGCAACAACGATCTGACCGCCGATGGCGCTGATCCAAGCGAGTGGGTGCCGCGAACCACCCCGAACGGGAACGTGGCCGTGGTCGCCGACGGACCGGCGGAGCAGGTGTTCGCGATGGCGTTCACCGACAGCGGCCACGCCGATCCTCGCGGGGTCGAGGTCGAGCTCATCAGCCGGGTCTTCGCGGATCCGGCCCTCGCGGATGTCGCCATCCTGGAATACGTGATTCGCAACACGGGCGGCGATTACCTCAACCAGTACTTCGCCGGCTTGTTCGTCGACCTCGACGTGGTGGACGTGTTCGGCAACGTCGGCGGCGTCGACGAGGACGCGCGCGCGGTCTGGATCGGCATGCCCGACGGCCCGGTGTTCGGCCTCGCGCTGCTTGGCGCCACGCCCGTGAGCAACCTGACCCTGATCGACAACCCGACGTACGTGTTCCCCGCAAACCACGTCGCGGACGCCCACAAGTTCCAGTTCCTCAACGGTATGCTCCAGCAGACGACTGCGAACGAGCCGACGGACCTCTCGGCGCTCGTGGCGGCCGGTCCCTTCCAGCTGGATCCGGGCGCGTCCATCCAGGTTCGCTTCGCCATCGCCCATGGAGCCGACGTCGGCGATTTCCTGGCCAACGTCGTCGCGGCCGGCGCCGGCGGCGGGTCGGTGGCCGGCGTCGATGGCGACCAGCCGCCTGCGGCGGCGTTCGCGCTCGGCCAGAACGTGCCCAACCCGTTCAACCCCGGCACGCGGATCGGCTTCTCGCTCGCCGCGCGCGGACCCGTCGAGCTGGCGGTCTACGACCTCTCTGGCCGGCGCCTGCGCACGCTCGTGACCGGCGACCTCGCGGCGGGTCCCCACTCCGTCCGCTGGGACGGGCGGGACGATGAGGGCCGCGCGGCCGCCTCGGGGCTCTACGTCTACCGGCTCGTGGCGGCTGGTCAGACGCTCTCCCGGAAGATGAACCTCGTCAAGTGAGTGGCGGAACGCCCTTCCGGATCGCACCCGGCTGCCGCCGGGCGCGTTCCGGAAATCCGTCGCCGGCCGCGATCACTTGACGAGAGTGAGCTTCGCGATGCGGGTCTCCCTTCCGGATTCGAGGACGGCGAAGTAGACGCCTGACCCGGCCTGGCGCCCCTGGTCGTCCCGCCCGTCCCAGCGGACGGCATGGGGACCGGCGGCGAGGCGCTCGTCGACCAGGCAGCGGACGCGGCGGCCGCGCAGATCGTGGATCACGAGCCGGACCTGATCGGCGCGCGGCACGCCGTAGGTGATCATGACCGCAGGGTTGAACGGGTTCGGTCTGGCCGCCAGGGCGAGGGCCGCGGGCGCGTCGGGGGCGCCCACGGGTGGCGAGGACCCTGCCTGGCCGAGCCCGGCGAGGATGCCGCCGAGCAGGAGGGCCCGCGCCGGCAGCGGTGCGCCCGGCGCACCATGGTAGCGGTCGCTCTCGACGCGGAGCAGAGCGTGGGCGACGGTCACGACCCGCGATCCGGACGTCGGCTCGACGTTGACGAGCGCGGCCGCGTAGGGATACGGATCGGGATCGTGATCGGGCGTGGCGTAGCCGGCCAGGCGCGCCGCGTTCGGGCCGTAGGGCAGCACGGCGGGCACCCGGGCGCCCGCGTTGCCGCGATTGCCGGCGCAACCCGACGCGATCCAGCCGTCGACGCCCAGCGGCCACGGCGCGTCCGGCAGGGCGACGACCGGCGGCGAGTGCTGGCCGTCGAGGTAATCGGGGAAGCGGTTCGGCAGCGCGTCCTGGGCGCCGAGCCAGGTCTGCAGGAAGTCGCTGTCGGCCGCGCTCAGACTCTCGACGAGGCGGTCGCCGGCGAACGCGAGGGCCCGGTCGCCCAGGTTCAGCCAGGCCTCGAGCAGCCCCGTGTCCGGCGCGGGGTTCGGAGCGCCCCACTGGTAGAAGGGCCCGCCGAAGGCGACCACCTGGTTGCCGTTCGTGAAGAGGATCAGGTCGTAGGGGGCGAGCAGGTCGATCGTGCCCGTGTAGGCCAGGCCGTTCGCCTCGATGCCGCTCGGGTTGCGCGTGGCGAACAGGTCGTAGTCCACGCCCTCCTGCATGCCGATCTGGGCGAGGCTGAGCTGCCACGCCTGGCGCTCGAGCCTGGATTCGGAGCGGTCCCAGAAGAGGACGGCCGGCCGGTCCGCGGGATCGGTCGAGCGCAAGCCGGGCAGCGCGCGGAAGACGTACCGGACGTCGTAGGCCGGCCCGAGCGGCGCGGCATAGGGGCGCACGCGGCCGAAACCGGCGGTGTCCGCGGGGATGATCGCGCTCGTGACCTCCGCGCCGCGGCGCTCGGTCGCCGTGAAGAAGTAGTGCACGACGTCGCCGGGGAACACGAACCCCTCGTCCGGGAGGTCGAACGCGAAGGTCGTGCCGAGGGACGAGGTGCCGACCGAATCGCCGGCGACCACGCCCTCGGTCGGCTGGCCGGCGCTGCGGTAGGTGTCGAAGAGGGGATTGGGGAAGAGCCGGTAGTGCATCTGAGGCGGCGGATCGAGCACGGCGTCGGGGGCGGACCGCTGGACCGAGAGGATGAGCGAGTCGCCCGCCGTGATGACCGGCGCGCTCGCGTCGACGTCGATGGCGCAGTCGAAGCGCACGCTCGCGGCGCCGAGATCGCCGGGGTCGAGCGCGCCGCTCGTGGGGAACGCATCCTGGGCGAGGAAGCGCGTCGACTGCGCGAGCTGCGGACCGTCGGGCGCGTGCAACGTCAGCCGGACGTTGTCGAAGTACGGCGCGGGCGTGCTCTCGTTGCCGAAGATGAAAAAGTACTGGCGCACGCCGAGGGCGACCTGGACCCACCGCGCGCCGGGCTCGAGCAGGTCGCCGACCTCCTCGCGCCAGCGGAGCCAGCCGGGACCGCCCTCGTACACGAAGTTGCGGTCGCGAGGCGCCGACCAGCC
This sequence comes from Candidatus Krumholzibacteriota bacterium, assembly GCA_022711765.1. Taxonomy (GTDB): domain Bacteria; phylum Krumholzibacteriota; class Krumholzibacteriia; order LZORAL124-64-63; family LZORAL124-64-63; genus Glo-17. The sequence continues at coordinate 1,463,823 of JAKLEB010000001.1, read as the reverse complement.
CGTGGCGCCGGTGGGGTCCGCGGTCGAGCGCACGGACCAGATCCAGAAGATGTCGGCCGAGTTGGCCACCACGGTGCCGTTGTGCGTGAACACATCGAACTCCAGGAGGGCGCCGGTCGAGGGATCGCCGGGAAGCGGGATCGGCGGCGACCAGGCGACGTTGTGGAGGATCGCGCCATCGCCGCGCAGGCCGCCCGTGGAGTTGACGACGTAGCCGCCGGGTCCGTAGCACCAGGTGATGCAGGGCGAGCCGCCGGTCCCGGGCACGACCACGCCGTCGTCGATGAACGCGAGATGGGGCGACCGCTCGACGGAGCACGGGTCGATCTCCTCGAGGTCCGGCCAGACCTGCGAGTAGTCGCCGACCCCTGGCAGGACGCCGGCTTGCCAGGTCGACGGCGCGCCCGGCTCGGCGGTCTCCTCGGGGCCGATCTGCACCGGGCCGTCGCCCTGGTCGAAGGTGACGACGATCTTGTCGATCTGGGCGGCGCCGTAGTCGCTGGGGAAGAGGCAGTCGACGTCCGACCAGCCGCCGTCCGTGGAGACGCGCCACCGGAGCGTCACCTCGCCGGCGGGATCGCTGAACTCGGCCGGGGCGACGACGAAGGTCTCGTCGACCATGAGCAGCTCGTGGTACGAGTCCAGGATCAGGATCGGCCGCGAGCCGTCCGGGGTCACGACCTCGAGGAACAGGTAGTCGTACCCTGGCTCGGTGTCGATCGCGACCCGGGCCGTCACCCGGACCGTGACCGGTTGCGAGGGCTCGGTCACCGGGCCGGTCCAGGCGAGGAGCTGCTCCCACCCGTCGCCGTAGCCCTCGGGGTTGTCGTCCGGTTCGCAGGGTTCGTAGACGGTCCCGCACCACCAGGCGTGGTTGTCCGGCGTATCGGGGTCGAGGTGCGCGGCGTGGAACGTCGAGGTGTGCCAGTAGATCTCGTCCACGACGGTGAAGTCCTGGCCGACCCAGCCCTGGCGGTCGGGATTGCCGTCGGCGAGCTCGAACTTGCCTTCCAGGGTGCCCTGCCCGCCGTAGACGACGATGGTGTCGCGGGTCGCCTTGGCCGGTGCGACGGACCTGCCGCGGATCAGGTCGTCGGGGCCGGCCACGGTGACGGCCGCGGCCTCGGTCCCGTCGTGACCGGCGCCGGGCCGGGCGCGCTGCGCGCCGGACGCCGGCTGGGCCAGGGCCGCGGCGATGCCGAACAGGATGACGGTGATCTCGAGCTGGCGGCGCATGGCGGGGCTCCTTTCGAACGTGTCGCCCGGGACCGGGCGATCGGGGGTCCTGGGGGTTAAATCAGATTATATTAGTCGGAATATAGCTCGACATTCCCGAAAACCACGCCGACGATCGGCCGGACCGCCGATCGGGGTCCCCGCCGCCGGGAGATTGGCAGGGCGCAACCGACGGCGGTACACTGACGTTGGCCGACGTGCGACCTCCCCGAACGAAGCGGAACGCCGAGATGCTGTCCGTCCTCGTACTGGCCCTGACCGTCGCCGGCGCCGCGCCGCCGGCGCTGGACCGGGCGATCGCGCTCAACCTCGCGGTCCCCGACCTCATGACGCCCGCCATGATCGACAGCGTGCTCGCCGCCGAGCGCGACCTGGCGGTCCCGGCGCGGATCGGTCGCTGGGCCCGGCGGTACCTGGCGTGGTCCGAGACCGAGTACCGGTTCGGTCTCGCGGCGGGAGGCTACGCGGCCGAGGGACTGCTGGTCGCCGGCAAGTGGCAGGACTGCATCAGCCTGCTCTACCGCACGACCGAACTCGCCCGCGCCGCCGACGCGCGCGACGCGGTCCGGATCGCGCTCGCGACTCGCTTCGCCGGCGCCGACCCCGAACAGGTGGTCGGGCCGGATGGCCAGGTCGACTACGACCGGGCCGAGCACCTCGACTACTCCCTGGACATGGTCCGCAGCGGACGGTGGGGCGCCGACGTCACTCCCGGGTTGACGGGCGCCGCGCTCGATCTGGTCGGCAGCTCGCGCTACCCGCCGGGCAGCTTCTGCTACGTGCCCGAGACGGCGCTCGACCCGGCGGAGCTGCGCGAGGGCGATCTCGCGTGGCTGGTGCTCGATCCGGACGACAAGGACGCGCGCGCGCTGCGAGCCGAGCACGGCCTCGTGATCGGCCACGTGGGGATCGTGATCCGAGACGACACGACGGCGCTGCTCGTGCACGCGGCGAGCTGGCCGCTGCCAGGCTGGTACGGGCGGACCGGCGTGGTGAGCGTGCCGATCCTCACCTACCTCGAGCGGGTGGAGCGGTATTCCGGCGTCGTGATCACGCGTTTCTCCCTCACCGGCCAGGCGCCGGCGCAACGAGGGTCACCTGGACCCGGTCGCTGAGACTGTCCGCGCCGGCGTACACCCAGGCCGTGATCTCAACCGGCGTCGTGCCGGCGCCCTCTGGCGTCGTCCAGTCCACGGTCCAGTCGTCGAGGGGCGGCGCGGCGCTCAGCCGCTGGCCCGCCGCGTCGACCACGACGGAGTCGAGCGGCGCCCCCGCGAGAAATGGCGTGGCGGTCCCGGCGATCGCGACGGTCGTGCCGCGCTCGATCTCGGCGAAGGGGGCGGGCGCCGTGATCGCGACGGTGAGCTGGCTGATCGTCACGTTGATCCAGGCCACGCCGGTATAGAAGACGCCGCCGGCGTTCTCGGCTCTCGCCAGGGCGCCGATCGGCCAGGTCGTGTCCGCGGCGAGCCGCGGCACGTCCCAGACCGCTTCCCAGTTGTCGCCGCCGTTCGCGTCCTGCCAGCCGTCGCCCAGATGGACCTGGACCCGGGTGATCGGGAAGTCGCCGTCGAAGGTGGTGGCGACGCCGGCCACGTCGATGGTCGTGCCGCCCTCGAGGATCAGGCCGTCGGTCGGGTGCGTGAAGGCGACCTGCACGCTCGCGCCGGACAGGATCACGAAGTCCGTGAGGATCGGCGATTCGTACCAGTGGTTGCGGAACTGCGCGTAGATCACCTTGAGCCCGGGCTCGCCTTCGAGCACGATCTCAAACCGGTCGGCGTAGGGGACCCACGCCGAACCGGCGAAGTCCGGATACTGGCTGATCCGCATCTCGGTCGCCTGGGCTTCGCTGCGGACCGGGACCTCGCGGACCAGCGACACCCGGTTGCCCGGCAGGACGAGGCGGAACTCCGCGGCGGTCAGGGGGTCGGCGACGAGCGCGAGGGTCGACGAGCGGATGAAGCCGAAATCGGCCAGGAACTCCGCGTAGACCGTCTGCTCCTGAACGGTGTCCAGCAGTTCGACAGCGGTTGCGAGCGCCGCGCCGGGTCGCCAGGGCGCCGCCGCGACGTCCTCGGGGCTCGTGCCGAAGCGCATGCTGTCCACGCCCGCGCCCCCGTGGCTCACCGCGAGGTCGGTCAGCGGCTCGGCCACCGTCGTGGTCGAGTCCGGCCGCAGGATGGTCGGCGCGAAGTTGATCGTCAGCGGGAGGGTGTCGGTCAGCGACCAGGCCGGCGGCAATCCGCCGCCGAGGTCGAACGCCGCTCGGGCGAACACGGTGCAGGCGGGGGCGGTGCCAGGGCGGGGTCCCAGGTCGAACGAGGCGAAGAACACGGTGGAGTCGGCCTGGATCTCGGCCTGCGCGGGTTGGGTGAAACCGCCATCGACATCGATCTGCGCGTAATCGCCCGCGGCGGCGCGCACGATCAGGTCCTGATGGCGCGAACGGACTTCCCCGAGACCGCTCGCGAGGCGGACGATCGGCGGCACCATCACCGTAGCCGGCACGACGTGGCTGATCGCGGCGGTCGCGCCGTTCGCGCCCAGCGCCTGGACCCGGTACTCGTTGATCGTGTTCGCGACCGGCTCCTCGACGACGAAGGTCATCGCGGCGGTCACCGTCGTGAGCCGGCCGATCTCGTAGTTGTTGTCCAGGTAGACCCAGTGGACGACGTAACCGGTGATCCCGCGTCCCGGCGGCGTGATCCAGGAGAGAGTGACCCTGCCGTCGGCGTAGACGGCGCGCAGGTCGAGCGGATCGGCGGCCGCGGGGTTCCGCGGATCGAAGGGGTTGTCGAACGCGGGCGCCGCCGGATCGTCGGCGCAGCCGGGCACGAACGCGGCGATCGACAGCAGCGTGCACGCGAGCGTCGTCAGGCAGCGCGAGAGGCGGTTCGGCTTCATCGCTATGTCGCTCCTGGTCACGGTCAGAACCCGACGGTCACGGCGGCGTGGATGCCCGCGAGGGTCGGACCGGCCGGCACGGCGCCGTGCGCGTCGGGCACGACGGTGCCGGGTCCGATGTCCACGGACGGGAACAAGAGCCACGCATCGAGCAGGCTGAGCACGTACGCGCCGGCCGCGACGTAGAGGCCGGTGTCGCGCAGCGAGGCCATGTCGTCCATGTCGCGATAGGCCTGATCGGCCTGGGCGCGCCAGAACGCGATCTCGTTGGGGGCGACCGCCGCGTCATACGCGGCCTTCGCGTTCATGTAGTCGTCGCGGTCGTTCGTCCGCTGCAGTTCGCCGGCCAGGGCGGCCACGAGTCCGCCGCTCTCGCCTAGCAGGTAGACCCAGCCCCGTACCGTCGCTCCCTGGTACCACTGACCGAGGCCGGCGAAGAGGAGACTGCTCGACACGGCCTGGCTCCGACTGAGCGGCAGCGGCCGCAGCCGCAGGTGCAGCCAGCTGTCCGGCTCGCTCACGACGACCGTCTGCGAGAGATCCTCGTAGCCGCGGGCGCGACACTCGAGCCGGTAGACCCCGGGCGCCAGCTCGAGCGGTCCCGGCAGCGGAAGCAGCCCGACGTCGCGGTCGCCGAGACGGACGGCGGCGCCCGGCGGACCGGCGAGCTGCAGGGTCGCCGCCGCGGCGGCCGCGGCACCGCAACAGCACATGGACAGGACGACGAGGATGCGGAGATCTCGACGCGGGGCGGGTGACAACATACGGACAGCACCTGTCGTGGAGAGCCGCGGGACGCCGGCGATCGGGCCGGCCGGTCGCCGGCAAGTATAGGGGAATCGGCCGCGCCGCGAAAGCGGCGAAGCTCGGCTCAACCACGGTGATACGGCATGCCGCGCAGGATGCTCAGGCCGCGGTAGATCTGCTCGAGGAGCAGTACCCTGGCCCACTCGTGGGTCAGCGTCAAGCGCGACAGCCTGAGCTGTCGATTCGCGCGCTCGCGCACCGGATCGGCGAGGCCGTCGGCGCCGCCGATCAGGAACGCCAGGCTTCCGTGCCTGCCGAGCAGTCGCGCGAGGCCCTGCGAGTCGATCGACGCCCCGCGCTCGTCCAGGGCGATGATGACCTCGTTGCCCGCCGGGCCGAGGCGGTCCAGGAATCGCCGGCTTTCCCGCTCGGGGGTCTGGTCCTTGAGCTCGACCACCTCGAGCGCGGCCAGGGGGCGGATCCGCCGCCGGTATTCGCCGGCGAGGTCCGCGAGGCGCCGGTCCTTGAGACGGCCCACGGCGACGATGCGGATCATGCGCTCACCTCCGCGGGCGACCATAGCCGCGCGGCGAAGCGCCGTAAAGCGAAGCTCCAGAATGGCGCTTGCGGAGCCGGCCGGGAATCGGTGTAATGGACCAGAGTCCGGTCTCGCCGACCCGCCGCCGAGCCAGCGAGGAGCCATGAGCAGCGGAGCCCCCCAACCCATCGCTCCCGGCGCCGCCGGTCAGCTGGCGGCCCTCGCCGCCGCGTTCGCAGGGGCTCTGCTCGCGACGTCGCTCGCCTGCGCGCTGCTGTGGTGGCGCCGCCACCGCGGCGGGGCGGAGCCGGGCCCGGCCGCTGCGGCCGGCGCGCCCACCGGCGCCGATCCCGACCGCCTGCCGGCCCGCGCCCTCTTCCTGGGCGCCGCCGTTGCCGTCCTACTGCTCTGGCCGACCGCCGCCGCGGTTCGCCAGCTCTGGCCACACCCGGCGCTCGGCTGGCGCCTGCTCGGCTGGTGGCTGCTCGGCGCAACGACCCTCGTCGTGGCCTGGCTGGCGCTGGCCAGGCTCGCGGCCGGCGAAAGGCGCGACGCGTGAGCGAGGGGGCGCCGTTCCGCGCGCTGGTCTGGGGCATCGCAGCCGCCGCGGTGTTGCTCGGGTGGCCCTGGGCCCTCGCGGTCTGCCGCCGGCGATCGCCGGCCTGGTTCGCGGGCACGGACGTCGTCTCGACCGGCGAGCTGAGCGCCGCGCTGCGGCGTGCCGGGCGACCGCGCATGGGCACGCTCGCCGGCTGGCTCGGTCTCGTCACGGCGGCCGCGATCATCCCGGTCGGCACGGCGTGGTCGGCCGCGGACCTCGACGCCGGCCTGCTCTGGCTGGTCGCTCTCGCGGTCACCTCGCTGGCGCTGCAGGGCGCCGTGGTGCCGGCCGCGGCCGCGGGGGGCCTGCTCGCCATCGCCGTGAGCGCCGCGCCGGTGGTCCTGCGCGCGGCGAGCCTGCAGCTCGCGGACCTGGCCATCGCCCAGCAGGGGGGGATCGCCAACTGGTTCGTCGTCCGGGATCCGTTCCTGTGCCTCGCCGGGATCGTGTTCCTCGCGAGCACGGCGGTCCTGTGGCCGCCGCGGCCGGCGCAGCCCGCGGCCGGGGACGGGTGGCTCCAGGACTCGCTGCGCGCCGGAGTGCCCCTCGTTCTGTCACATCTCTTCGTCGTCCTCTACCTCGGCGGCTGGTGGGCGGCCGTGCCGGCGCTCGACGTCGCGGGCTGGCTGCACACCACGGTCAAGACCCTGGCGGTGGTCGCGCTCGTGATCGCCCTGCGGCGGCGGCCCGCCTGGCGCGATCCGCGTCTTCTGGACCGCCGGCTGCCGCTGCTCGCCCTGCTCGGCTGCCTGGGGTCGGCGATCTGGCTCGTGGTCTCGGGGGCGGCGCGATGAGCGGAGGTGACCCGCGATGATCGTCGCCCTCTGGACCCTGATCGCGGCCGCGGCCATGACGGGCGCCGGCCTGGCGGCGCTTTCGAGCCGGTCGCCGCGCCGGGCCGGCGGCCTCACGGTCGCGGTCGTGGCCGCCGGCGGCCTGCTCGTGATCCTGGGTTCCGACCTCGCGACGATCGCCTGGCTCGTGCTCGCCGGCGCGTCGCTCCTGCTCGTCCGCGATGCTCCCGCGGCGCCGGCGGCGCCGCTGCGCGCGACGTCGCTCGCGGCCCTCGGCGTCCTCGTGGCCATGGTCTTCGCCGCGTTCTACCGGGTCGTGCTGCAGGTCGACTGGCGGCCGGCGCCGCCGGCCGGACCGCGGGCGCTGACCGCCGAGGTCGGTGGTCGGCTGCTCACCGCCGACCTCGGCGTGTTCCTGGGCGCGGCGCTGGTGGTGGCCGTGACGATCTGCGCGGCGATCTGGGTCGCGTCGGATCGCGCCGGCCGGAAGGAGGAGACGTGAACGGCCTCGGCCTCGCGGCGTGGCTGACCGTCGGCGCCGCGTTCTTCTGCTGGGGCGTGCTCGCGGCCATGACAGGCCGCCGCCGCGGCGGAACGCCGGCGGGCGTGGTCCTGATGCTCGCGGGCACCGGCGTGACCCTCGCCGCCTTCGTACAGTACGGGGTCCTGTCGGTCTCGGCGGTGAGTTGCTTCCTGCTCGCGCTGATCCTCGGCTCGATCCTGGTGCTGATCGCCATGGTCATGGACGGACGGGAGGCGTCGCGGTGACCCAGGCGGTGGGATTGCTGCTGTCCGGTCTCGCCACGGCTGGCGTGCTGCTCACCGACAGCCTCCGGCTTCTGCTGGCTTGCTGGACCATCGGAGCCGTCCTGCACGTGGGACTGGCCGCCGCCGCGCGCAGCCAGCGGACGGCGGATGCGGCGCGGCAGGCGTTCCTCGCGGAGATCCTCGGAGCCTGGTGCCTGGCGATGGGTGGACTGTCGCTCGCGCTGGCCGCGGGCACCGGCGAGCTCGACCTCCTGCCACAGCGGCTGGCGCCGCTCGACCAGACCGAGCTGGCCCTGCCCTGGGCCGGCGTCGGCGTCCTGCTCGCGGTCGCCGCGCGCCTCGGCCTGCCGCCGCTGCCCGCTTGGTCGCCGCGGCTCGCCGGCGCGCCGCCAGCGGTCAGGGTCGTCCTGCATGCCGGGTTGCATCCCGCGACGGCGCTCCTGCTCTGGCAGCGGGTCGACCTCTGGGTCCTGCCGTGGCACCGGACGACGGCGGTCTGGCTCGGGACGATCGGCGCGGTCGCCCTGATCCTGGCCGCGGCGGGGGAGCGGCACGGCGCGCGGAGGGCGGCGTGGCTGGGGGCGAGCCTGTGGGCCAGCCTGTTCGCCGCGACCGCCGGCGGACCGGTGGGAACCTCGCTGGTCTGGCTGCTCGTCGGGGCGCTGGCGCTGGTGGAGGTGGCGGTCGCCGTTCCGCGGTTGTCGCTCGCCTGGCGTCGAGCCCTGCTGCCGGTCGGGGTCGCCGGAGCGATCGCGGTCGTGGTGGTCGGCAGCCTCTCCACCGGCCTCGATCCGGCGGCGATCCTCCGGCTGGGGGCGGCGCTCGTGGCGCTCTGGGTGCTGCGGCACTGGCTCGGCGAGCGGCCGAGGCCGGAGGAAGCCGAGACCGGCGCCGGCGCGCGTCGGCCGCCGATCGCGATGATGGCCCCGCTGGCCCGGCTGGGCCAGGGGCCGGGCCTGGCCTACGTTCCGCTCGAGTGGCTGGCGCGGGTCCTCGGGCGGCTCGCGGCGGAGATCGACCGCGTGGTCCTCGACGGCATCGTCGAGGGCCTGGGTTGGATCGGTCTCGGCCTCGGCTGGTTCGCGGCCTGGGCTGATCGCCGCGGCCTGGACCTGATCGACCAGGGCACGGGGTCGCTGGCAGCGCGCCTGGGGCATGGAGCGGCGGGGGCGCTGGGGCGTCATCCGGCCCGCGTGCTCGTCTGGGCCGTGGTGGCGGTCCTCGCGCTGATCCTGCTGTGGCGGACGGCCGGCTGATGACCGGCGCCCGAGGTCGGTGATCGTCTGGCGAGGAGACGCGACGTGGTTCCTGCTCACACCCTGTCCTGGATCGTCTTCCTGCCCCTGGGCGGCGCGCTCGTGATCCTGTGCCTCGCGCCGCAGCGGCGCGAGGCGATCAAGACGGTTGCGCTCTGCACCGCGGCCCTGCCCGTGGTGCAAGCCGTATTGATGGTCTTCCGGTTCGACCCCGGAGAGACCGCGTTCCAGTTCGTCGAGCACTACACCTGGGCGCCGGTCCTCGGTTTCGAGTACTTCGTGGGCGTGGACGGCCTGTCGCTGCCGCTGGTCGTCCTGGCGACGCTGGTCTCCTTCCTCGCCCTGCTGACCGCCTGGAGCGTGGAATCCGGCGCCAAGGGTTTCTTCGCGCTGGCGCTCATCCTGGAGACGGGCGTGCTGGGCGTGTTCTGCGCGCTCGATACGGCCCTGCTCTGGGTGTTCTGGGAGCTCGTCCTGACCGCCACGTTCTTCCTCGTTTCCCTGTGGGGCGGCGAGGAGGGCAGGCGCGCCGGGAGGCAGTTCCTGATCCTGACCCAGACCGGCGCCCTGGCGATCCTGCTCGCGCTGCTGGCGCTGCGGCAGCACGTGGCCGATCCCCTCGACGGCGGCCCCACCTTCAACCTGATCCTGCAGCTCGACCAGGCCAACCACGACCAGTGGCTGAGCGGCACCGGCGTGCGTCACTGGATCTTCGCCGCGCTGGTCTTCGGCTGCGGCGTGCTCATCCCGATCTATCCGCTGCACGTCTGGCAGCCGCGCCTGCACAGGTCGTCGCCGGTCGCGGTTCCGCTGCTGGTCGCCGCGCTCGTCGCGAAGCTCGGATTCTACGGGATCCTCCGGATCGCCTGGCCGGTCCTGCCCGACGCCGCGGCCTGGGCCCGTCCGGTCCTGATGACGCTGGGCGGGATCGCGGCGATCCACGGCGGCCTGGGCGCGCTCGGCCGGCGCGACCTCGCCGTCATCCTGGGCTACGGCAGTTTCAGCCTGCTCGGCCTGGCGTTGATCGGCCTCGGCTCGTTCACGCTGTCCGGTGTGCAGGGGGCCGGGCTCCTCCTGGTGACCCACGGCCTCGTCTACGCGATGCTCTTCGCGGCCGCCGGCGGCCTGTACGATCGCAAGGGCAATCTGGACCTCGAACGCTGGTGCGGCCTCTACAAGCGGGCGCCGGTCCTGGGCGCGTTGTTCACGCTGGCGCTGCTTGCGGCGTGGGGCTTGCCCGGCCTCGCGATCTACCCCGGCGCCGCGCTCACGCTCGCCGGAGCCCTCGTCCGGCATCCTCTGGCGGCTCTGGCGGGCGCCGTCGGGCTCCTGCTCGCGGCGGCGTGGACGAGCCGCGTGATCCTGAAGGTCTGCCTCGGGGAGCCGTCCGCGGATCTCGACGATCTGCCGGCCACGCGGGGTCGCGAGCTCGGAGCGCTGGTCCCGCTCGCCCTGCTGGTCCTCCTGCTCGGTCTCTATCCGCGGCTGCTCGCTGATCTGACCAGCACGACCCTGGCGGGTCTCGTCCGGGTGGTGGGAGGATGACGGTGGGTCCTGGCCAGACACTTGATGTACCGGTCGTGACGTTCGCTGCGTGGCGCCCCGAGCTCGTCCTCGCGGCCACGCTCGTGCTCGGGCTGCTGGCCGGCGCTCGCGCGCGGCGCCACGTGCAGTTCGCCGTCGTCGCCGGCCTCGTGGTCGCCGCGGTGCTGGCGGCGATCGACCAGGACGGCGGCGGTCCGGCTGGCCGGCCGTCCCACCCGCTGGGCGCTCACTTCGTCGTGGATGGCCCGGCGGCGCTGGCCCGGCTCGCGTTGACGGCGCTGGCGGCGCTCGTCGCCGGTGTCCTGCCGCGAGGCCAGCACCGCAGCGCGACGATGCTCGTGGCGGCGACCCTGGGCCTGGTCTGGCTGACCGAAGCGACGACCGCCGCCGCCGTCCTGCTCGCCGTGGGCACCGCCGTGGTCGGCGGCAGCATGTCCGCCTGGTTCGCGGCGTCGGGCGGTCAGCGCCGCGCCGTCAGGCGCTGGCACCTCACGGCCGCCCTGGGTTTCGCCGTGCTCGCGTACGGACTGGCGCTCTGGAGCGGTCTCGCCGGGACCCTGGAGTTCGGCGAGGCGGCCGCGAACTTGGCCGCACGACCGTCGCTTCCGCCGCTCGCGCTGCCCCTGGTCCTGTCGTGTCTCGGCGTGGGGCTCGTGCTCTCGCTGCTCGGCGAGCCCGGCCGCTTCCAGGACGGCGATCTCGAGGTCGTGCCGGCCGCGCTCACGGGATGGCTGACGGTGGCGCCGCTCGTCGGGCTCGTGGTGCTCGTGCACCGGCTGGTGCCGGCAACGGATTCGGCGGCGCCGGCGGTGTCCGATTTCATGGGTGCGCTCGCCGCGGTCCTGGTCATCGGCGGGTTCCTGGCCGCCGCCGTCCAGTCGCGCCTGCAGCGGCGGCTCGCCTGGGCGGCGGCCGGCCAGGTCGGCCTCGCGCTGCTGGGCCATGCGGCCGCGTCGTCCGGCGGCGGGCTCGCGATCTCGATGCGGTGCGTGCTCACCTTCGCGCCCGCGCAGCTCGGCGCGGTGCTGCTGTCCGGCGCCATCGCCGGCCCCGGGCACGTCGGCTTGCGGCGAGGAGCGCTGCCGGTTCTGCTCGCGGGTTTCCTGGTCTCGCTCGCCGCCGTCCCGCCGCTCGCCGGGTGGCGGCCACGGTTCGAGCTGCTCCAGGCGCTCGTCGCGGGCGATCGCTACCTGCTCGGCGGCGTGGCGGCGGCAGGGACCCTGTTCGGTTGTGTGGTCTATCTGCGGCCGCTGGTCGGCCTCTGGCGGGGGCACGCGGAACCGCCGCCCCTCGATGAGGCCGCCCCGGCGGCGCCCGCCGGCGCCGGCTCGCTCGCGGTCACGAGCCTCGTGGCGGCGGCGCTCTTCGCGATCGTGCTCGCCTGGGGCGCCGGCCTGCTGCGGCCGGGCTGGTACCTCGATTGACCCGCCGCGTGCCGATCCGCAGAACGGCGGTATCCTGTCGGGCGCCCGCGACCCGCTGCCCGACCCCAAGGAGATTCCATGGCCTTCCCGCAGACCTTCTTCCGGTGGCGGCCCCACCCGTGGCACGGCCTCGAGGTCGGCCAGGACCCGCCGCGCCTCGTCAACGCCTACATCGAGATCACACCGTACGACCGCGTGAAGTACGAGATCGACAAGAAGACGGGCTACCTCCTGGTCGATCGGCCTCAACGTACGAGCAGCCAGCCGCCCGCCCTCTACGGCTTCATCCCGCGCACGTTCTGCGGCGCGCGGGTCGGCGCGCTCACGCCGAAGGCGTCGCTCGGCGACGGCGATCCGCTCGACATCTGCGTGATCAGCGAGCGGCCGATCGACAAGTCGGAGGTGCTCCTGCGCGCGTGCGTGGTCGGCGGCCTGCGCTGCCTCGATCACAACGAGGCGGACGACAAGATCGTGGCCGTGCTCGACAACGACAACGTGTGGGGCGACCTGCACGACATCAGCGAACTGCCGCCCGCGATCGTCGAGCGCCTGCGTCACTACTTCGCGACCTACAAGCTGGTGCCGGGACAGCAGACGGCCCTCACGGTCGAGGAGACCTACGGCCACGAGGAGGCGTTCGCGGTGATCCGGGCCGCCGTCGCGGACTACGAGCTGGAGTACGGGGGATGAGAGGTCGCCGCGCTCGACGTTCCGCCTGGCGGCTCGGCGCGACCGTCGCCGGAGTGCTCGCGCTCGGCGCCTGCGCTGGCTCGCGTCCCGGCTCGCCGGACGCCGGAACGGCCCTCGCCTTGCCGCTGTCGACGGCCGATCTCGCCGAAGTGCTCGTCGCCGGACGGCTCACCGCGCTCCGGTTCGACGACGCGTCGGTGATGCTCAAGCAGGACGGCCTGCAGATCCTGATCTTCGTGGAGGACGCCGGCGAGTCGTTGCAGGCGGTGCTGCCCTACACCGGCCGCGGCGCCGGCGATCCCGAGCGGGTCGCCGCCTGGAACGCCGGACGGCGCTTCGGTCGCGCCTACATCGACGAGGATGGCGCGCCGGTGCTGGCGAGCGACCTCATGCTCGGACCCGGCACGAGCGCGGACGCCGTGCGGTCGTGGTGCCGCGTCGTGATCGCCCTGGCGGGGGCGTTCCGCGACGAGGTCTGGCCCGCCCCGGCGCCGCCCGCCGTGCCTCGGGGCGAGTGACGGCGATCAGCCCGTCGCGCGCTCCCACGCGCGGGGGATCTCCGGCGGGAACCGCCACACGCCGATCTCGTCGCGGCCGGCCATGTAGAGGCCGCCCGCCTGGGGGTCCGCATAGCCGACCCACGAGTGGTACGGGACCGTGCCGTGGTTGTCTCCCGACACCACGGTCTTCGTCTTCTTGCCGGGCTGCTGGCGCAGCTCCGCGCGAGCGTCGGTGAAGCGGCTCAGGGCCGCGAGCTGCGGCTGATCGGTCTGCAGCTCCGCGAAGACGACCTGCCGGAAGACCTTGCCCGGCCGGTGGGTCGAGTACCAGGCGTACTCCTCGGGCGTCAGGTTCGAGAGCACGAGCAGCTCGATCGGACTGAGCACCATGTAGAGCCTGGGTTGCCGCACTGCCGGCACGGACAGGCCGGCGGTGCGCGCGACGTCGTCGGGTTTCATCTCCTCGCGGCACTCGTGGCTCGCGAACCCGTGCAGCACCTGGTAGGCCGCCAGCTCGAGGACCTCGCCGGCGGTCTTGACCAGGAAGACCCGGCGGTACGCGCTCAGCGGGGTGCAGGAGAAGCCGTTGTTGGACAGCGCGGTCTTGGTCCGCTTGCCGTCGCCGACCGCGGCGAGGGCTGCCGCCGTGTCGCCGGCGGCGTCCCGCCAGCCGCCTTCGTCGAGGTACCGGAAATCCGGACGGCCGTCCCGCATGGCGAGCTCGACGAAGACCCGGCGCCCCGTGAAGTACTTGCCGGAGCCCGGACTGCGGTGGACGGCCAGGCCCTCGACTCCGAGGGACGTGGCGGTGATCACCCCTTGCGGGATCGACAGGATCAGTTTGACGTCGGCCATGATTCGCTCCTTGGTGGTCGCGCGACACCAGGTCATCTAACCACATCCGGACGGAAACGGATACCCGACATCGTCCGGATCCGCCACTCGATTCCTCCCGCCGCTCAGCGCCGGCTGCCGGTCGCGCGCTCGCAGAGCTTGGCGCCGTCCAGCTCCTCTCTCAGGACGTAGTGCGCGTTGAAGACCGCCAGCAGGTCGGTCATCTGCCGGTTGTCGAGGGCGATGTCGATCTCGTTCATCCAGACGCCGATGACCACGACGGCCGGCGTCTCGCGGGCGAACGCGTCGGCGAGCTCGTGGCGACCCGCGATCCGGTATCGTCGGAGCCGGACCGGGTCGAGGCGCTCGCTCACCCCGACCGCGAAATGGTTCTCGAAACCGGGAAGCGGCTGCCGGCCGCTGCCGCCGACGTAGCCGGACCAGAAGCCGAGGACCGTGTCCCGGGGCCGCGTCAGCTCGACGATCCGCCGGCAGACCCGCCGGTAGTGGTCGAGCCGCCAGCAGGGCGCCGGGTCCACGTCGTGGCGGATCATCCCGAGCGAGATCGCGCAGATCGCGGGCGCGGCGAGCCCGAGACCGAGCCGCCAGCGCCCGGCCGTCGCCCTCGGCAGGCGGACAAGGCCGTCGGCCGCTGCCGGCAGCAGCAGCACGGGCAGGCTCCCGGTGAAGTACTGCATGTGGACCGGCTCAGGCACGAGGCAGGCGACACAGTGGACCACGGCGGCGGCGAGGGAGATCCCCGGCAGCGCGCCTGCGCTCTCCGCGGCGGCCGGGTCGCCCCGCCGCCGGCGGGCGATCGCGCCGCCGGCCGCCAGGACGGCGAAGGCGAGGAGGCCCGGGTTGGTCGCGAGCGACCGGCCCAGCATCCCGATGGCGGCCAGCCGGCGCACGAACGCCGGCTCGTCCTCCAGCTCGCTGAAGCGAAGCCGGTGGTAGCCGACGTTGTTGAACCAGAAGACCGCGGGGTCGCGCGCCAGGGCGACCCAGATCGGCGCGAGGCCGACCGCGAGTCCGCCGAACCACCACAGCGCGCCGCGCGGATCGCGGCCGACGCGCCGCCCCAGCAGCCAGAGCCCCGGCACGAGCGCGACCGGCGCGAAGAGCAGCCGGCTCGCGACGGCAAGGCCGAACAGGAGCCCGCCGGCCAGCAGCCACGGCCCGCGCCGCGCGGGGCGCGTGAGCGCGCAGTCGAGCGCCACGAGCCCGCCGAGGGTCGCGAGGCCGGTCCAGGCGAAAGTCTTGACGGTCGAGTGCCAGAGGATCAGCTCGGGCGAGAGTCCGAGCAGGAGGAGCGCGGCCAGGGCCGCGCCGGGATGCTCGGCGTGCGTGCGGCGCAACCACCAGGCGGCGACGCCCAGGCAGAGCCCGCTCAGCGCCACGGACACGTAGCGCAGGTCCGGCAGCTGCGGCGCGCCGACCACTGCGGCCGCCGGGGCGTAGAGGTACGGCAGGAGCGGCGCCTGGGGGTAGAAGAAGTCGGCGTACGGCCGCTTGCCCTCGGCGACGAGCCTGGCCGCGAGCCCGTAATATCCCTCGTCGCCGTCGATCGGCCGATTCGCGGCGAACCAGCCGATGGCCCCGAGGTGCAGGCAGACCCCGCAGAGCAGCAGGAGGGACAGGCGGCGGCGTGGCATCGCTCTCCCGGCGGGCGGCCTGGTCGGTGACAGGGACCGACCGGCGGCGTATCTTGGCTGTGCAGGCGCTCGTGACGACCCGCGAAGCATCCCTCACGGTCGGATCTTTGGCAACCTTCTCCCGGCTTCGAGTGGGAGGCTGGACATGCACCGATTCCGCACATACCACGTCGGCATGCTCCTGCTGATCGCGATCGCGAGCGTCGGCTGCGCCAACCGGGTCAAGCTGGCCGAGACGGACGCAGCGTTCGCGGCGCGGCTCGCGTCGGCCGGCTCGCTGGCGCTCGGCGGGGTGACCGTGGCGACCGCTCTCGACGCGGAGTTCGCGCCCGAGGACGCCCCGGATGCCGACGACGCGCTGTACCGGGCCTTCCTGACCGCGCGGCCCGACCTCGTGGTCTGGCCAGCGCCCGCGGTCGGCCGGCGCGCCGGCGCCGACACGCTCGCGGCCGTGGTCGCGGAGTTCGCGAGCTACGGCCGCCTGCGTCCGGACCAGGTGACGCCGCTGGCCGGGGCTCTCGCGGAGTGCCGGTTCCTCGTGATCGCTCGCCTGAGCGAGGACGCGATCAGCTCCAACGCGCAGCGCCAGGACCTCGCCGATCCCGAGGCGCGCGCCGAGGGCTTGCCGGAGCACCGGATCTCGTTGCCGCCGACGGTCTTGACCGAGCGGGCGATCACGGTTGCCCTCGCGATCTTCGACCTGGCCGACGGCAGCACGGTCTGGCAGGGAGAGTCCCGATCTCGCGACCGGGCGCGGTACGAGTATCGCGACGAGCTCGGGAGCGAGGGGACGGCCTATCTCCAGGAGCGTCTCGCCGCCGCTGGCGGCCCGCGCCGGCTGTCGCGCCGGGGCGACTTCCTGAAGGCGCCCGACCTGATCGACCTCATCGAGCAGGCCCTGACCGCGCTCGTGAAGCGCTTGCCGGGCGCGCCCGACGCCGGAGGCGCGGGATGATCCGTTCACGCGCGCTCGGGCTGGCGTTCGCGTGCGCTTCGCTCGCCGCGGCCGCGCCCGCCGCCGCGCCCGCCGGCGCCGGGACGTCCGGCGCCGCCGAGCCGCCTGGCGCGCCGCCGGCCGCCGGCCTCGCCTGGCGCGACAATCCTCCGGTCGACCAGCTACTGCCCCCGGGCGGCGGCCGGCCCGTTCTGCTCTACTTCACCGCGCCCTGGTGCGGTCCGTGCAAGCTCATGGAGAAGGAGGTCTTCGCGAATCCGGCCGGCCGCGAGGAGTTCGCCCGTTACGAGCTCGTCCGCCTCGATCTCGAGAACGAGGCCGGCCGGGCCGTCGCGGACAGCTTCCGGATCGCCACGGTGCCGACCTTCGTGATGCTGGCTCCCGGGGGCGGCGAGATCGAGCGGATCCGCGGCTATCGCAGCCGTCGCCTGCTGCTGCGGGACCTCGCCCGGTTCCGCAGCGGCGAGGGGACTCGCGCGGCCCTCGAGCAACAGCTCGCCGCCTCGCCTCTCGACCGGCGGCTCCAGATCGAGCTGGGCCTGCGTTGCTACGAATCGCTCGACTTCGACGCGGCGACGAGGTTGCTCGCGGGGGCGTGGCAGGATGCCGCGGCGGTGCCGGAGACCCTCGTCGCCGAAGGCGCGCGGGCGCTGGCGGACATCCACCGGCGGCGGGGCGAGCCCGGCGCCGGGGTCGCTGTCCTCGAGCGCCTGGTCGAGACCAGGTCCGACCATGCCTTCCCGCGGGTCAGCTGGCAGATGCTGGCGGCGTGCCGTCGCGAGAGCGGCGACTCGCTGGGCGCGGTCGCAGCATTGCGCGAGGCGGCGTTCATCGAGCCGGTCCGGGCCGACGCGCTGGTGGAATTCGCGCGCGCCGCCGCCGCCCGTTCGCTCGCGCTCGGCGACACGGCTCTGGCCGAGGCCGAGGCGGCAGCGCGCCGCGCCGTCGCCCTGACCGATCGCACCGACGCGGACGCGCTCGCGGCTCTGGCCGACGTGCTGCGCCAGCGGCGCCGGTATCCGGAGGCGATGCTCTGGATCCGGCGCGCGATGGCCGCAGCGCCGGTGGATCCACGCTGGCCGCAGCAGCGCGAACTCATCCTCGAGGCGGCGATCCACGGGGAGTGAAAATAAGACCGGCCGGGAGCGAATCCCGGCCGGGACGGCATGCCGGTGGGGGATTGGAGGGAGAAACCGACACGCCGTGCTTCTAATGAACACGCGTATCAGAGATGAATATACGGTCGCGGCTAATCGGTAGCAATTTTTAAAATGGCGGCCGGTCGGACGCATCCGGCCACGGCCGCGGCGCGCCCGCGCAAAGTGTTCCCTTGCATTAGCTTCTGCGCGACCGCTCCCTCCGCGGATCCAGCCGGGTTCAACGTGCCGGCGCCGGCCTCTGCCGCGTTGGCGGAGGCCGCTGCGGTGGTCGCGGTCGGAACCGAGGTCGCCGGCGTCACCGGCGACGCTCGGCCGACCGCGCGTACAGGTAGTAGGCGAGCGGGATCACGACCATCGTCAGGACGGTGCTCATGAACGCGCCGCTCATCAGCGAGATGGCGAGCCCCTGGAAGATGGGGTCGAAGATCATCACGAAGCTGCCCGTGATGACGCAGCCCGCCGTGAGCGCGATCGGCATGAACCGCACGGCGCCGGCTTCGATCACGGCCTCGGCGAGGGGCAGTCCCTGGCGCCGTCTCACGACGATGAAGTCGATCAAGAGGATGCTGTTGCGGACCATGATCCCGGCGAGCGCAATCAGGCCGATCATGCTGGTGGCCGTGAAGAACGCTCCCAGCAGGAGATGGCCGGGGATGATTCCGATCAGGGTCAGCGGCACCGGGATCATCATGAGCAGCGGGATCGTGAAGTTCTGGAACATGGCCACGATCAGCAGATAGATGATCACGATGACGACCGCGAAGGCCACGCCGAGGTCCCGGAACACCTCGTACGTGATGTGCCATTCGCCATCCCATTTGAGGCTGTAATCCTCGGTCAGGCCCGGCTGGGCGGCGAAATGCTGCGCCAGCTCGACGCCGCTTGGCAGCGGGATCGCCGCGATGCGCGGCTTCATGTCGAGGATCGCGTAGATCGGCGACTCGAGCGCGCCCGCGACGTCGCCGGTCACGTACACGACGGGCTTGAGGTTGCGCCGGTGGAGGCTCTTGGGAATCGGCCGCTCCTCGACGCGAACGATGTCCGAGAGCGGGACCAGTCCTCCGTCCCGGCTGCCGACGAAGAGATCGCCGAGGGCGTCGGGGCTGCTGCGGTCCTCGATCGGCAGGCGCAGGTTCACCGGCACCGGTTCGGCGGCGTCGTCCACGTGGACCAGCCCGCCGTCGAAGCCGGCCAGGGCGACCGCCAGGGTCTGCGCGACCTGCTGGGAGCTGACGCCCCGCACCGCCGCGCGCTCCTTGTCGACCTCGAAGCGGTACTGGGTCTGGTCGGCCTCGACGAACCAGTCCACGTCGACGACGCCCGGCGTGGACTCGAAGACTTCCCTCACCCGCTGCGCCGTCTCGAGTCGGCCGGCTGCGTCGGGGCCGTAGATCTCGGCCACGAGGGTCGCCAGCACCGGCGGGCCGGGCGGGACCTCGACCACCTTGACGGCCGCGCCGTGCTCCGCGGCGATCTGCTGGATCGGCCCGCGCACCCGGGTGGCGATGGCGTGGCTCTGATCGCTGCGCTCGCCCTTGTCGACGAGGTTGACCTGGAGGTCCGCGACGTTCGGACCGCGCCGCAGCATGTAGTGGCGGACCAGCCCGTTGAAGTTGATCGGCGCCGCCGTGCCGGCGTAGACCTGGTAGTCGGTGACCTCCGGCACGGTCGCCAGGTAGTCGCCGATCTCGCGCGCGACCGAGGTGGTCCGCTCCAGCGTGGTGCCCTCGGGCATGTCGACGATGACCTGGAACTCGCTCTTGTTGTCGAACGGCAGCATCTTGACCTCGACCGTGCGCGAGAAGAACAGCAGGGTGCTGGCCACCGTCAGCGCGCCGATGACCGCGAGGGCCAGGACCCCCCGGGCCGGATGCTCGATGAGCGGCCTCATGATGCGCGAATAGAGCCGGTAGGTGCGCGTCGCCTGCAGCGGCCGTCCCGCGCCGGGCTCGGTCCCCTTGGCGGCGTGCGGCTTGATCAAGCGCATCGCGAGCCAGGGTCCGAAGACGAACGCGACGAAGAGCGAGAACGCCATGGCAGCCGACGCTCCGATCGGCATCGGCCGCATGTACGGACCCATCAGGCCGCGGACGAACGCCATCGGCAGCAGCGAGGCGATCACCGTCAAGGTGGCCAGGATCGTCGGATTGCCGATTTCTTCGATCGCCTTGAGCGCGTTCCTGACCGACCGCTTGCCGGTCTCCATGAAGTGCCGGTGGATGTTCTCGACGACGATGATCATGTCGTCGACGACGAGACCCGTGACCAGGATCAGCGCGAACAGCGTCACTCGATTGAGGGTGTAGCCGAACATGTAGTAGACGAACAGGGTGAGCGCGAACGTCGTCGGGATCGAGACGAGGATGATCAGCGAGCCGCGCCAGCCCATGGCCAGGAAGACGACCGCGATGGCGAGCAGGATGGCGTGGCCGAGACTCTCGATCAGGTGCCTGGCCTTCTCGTTGGCGGTCTCGCCGTTGTCGCGGGTGACGGTCACCTCGACGTCGGCGGGGATCAACCGGCCCTCGAGGTGAGCGACCTTCTCGCGGACCGCCTCGGCGACCCGGGTGGCGTCGCTCCCCTTGCGCTTGGCGACGGAGAGCGTGACCGCGGGATACTCGCTGCCGACCGGCAAGGTGCCGGTGTCGAGCCCGATCTCGCCGGCGCGAGGTCCGACGCCGAAGAAGGCGTAGCTGTCGATCTCGGCGGGCCCGTCGGTCACCGTGGCGACGTCCATGAGCCGGACGGGGCGCTCGCCGAACACGCCGACCACGAGATTGCGGACGTCGTCCGCATCGCGCAGGAACGCGCCGGTCTCCACGGCGAATTCCTGTCCGGCCATGCTCAGCGAGCCGGCCGGCAGGCTCTGGTTCTGCATCTGCAGCGCCGGCAGCACGGACAGGGTCGTCACGCCGAAGGCCGCCAGGCGCTGGGGGTCCAGCTCGACGCGCACCGTTCGGCGGCGGCCGCCGTGGATGTCGACCACCGACACGTTCTCGACCGCCGCGATCTCCGCGCGCAGCTCCCCGGCGAGCTGGCGCAGGTCGTAGAGATCGTACCGGTCGCTCCAGAGGGTGAGCGTCAGGATCGGGACGTCGTCGATCGCGCGGACCTTGATGATCGGCTGCAGGGCGCCCATCGGGGCGAGGTCCATGTTGCCGAGGATCTTGTTCCAGAGGCGGGTCATCGCCGCCTCCAGATCCGTCCCGACCGTGTAGCGCGCCGTCACCAGCGAGAAGCCGGAGTAGGAGGCGCTGTAGACGTACTCGACGTCCTCGACCTCCCAGACCTTCTGCTCGAGCGGTTTCGTGACGAGGTTCTCGATCTCGGCCGGTGTCGCGCCGGGCAGCATCACCATGACGTCGATCATCGGCACGACGATCTGCGGCTCCTCCTCGCGCGGCGTGAGCGCGAGCGCGAACAGGCCGATGAGCAGCATCGCGAGGGCCAGAAGCGGCGTCAGCCGCGAGTCGATGAACAGGTGGGCGAGCCGCGTCATCGCGCCGGCGCCGGGGGGCAGGTCGCCGGCCGCAGCGGGCGGGGTCCTGTCGCTGGCGGTCATGTTACTTCACCACCTTGTCGCCCTCGACCAGGGGCAGATCGGCCCTCAGGACCAGGACCTCGCCGCCCTGGAGGCCCGAGAGCACCTCGACTTCGTCGCCGATCGCGCGGCCGCTGCGAATCCAGCGCAGGTGGGCGGTGCTGGTGTCGTCGACGATCCACACGCCGGTGAGCTGGCCGCGCGCGTGCAGCGCCTCGGCGGGCACGAGCACGGCGTCGCGGGAACCGACGGCCACCTCGACGCGGGCGAACATGCCGGTCCGCAGGCGGCCATCCTCGTTGGGGATGTACGCCTCGAGGTCGAAGGTGCGGCTCTGGGGATTCGCCGACGGGATGATCCTGGCGACCGGCACCGTGTAGACGGCCTGGTCCAGCGAGGTGACCTTGACGCGGACCTCGGCGCCCACGTTCACGAGGTCGACGTCCTTCTCGCCGATCCCCGCTCGTACCTTCATCACGCCGGTCTGCTCGAGCATCACGAGCGGCATGCCCGGGCTGGCCATGTCGCCGGGATCGACCAGGCGGCGCGTGACCGTGCCACCGGCCGGCGCCTTGATGCGCAGGTAGCCGAGCTGGACGTCGACCTCGGCCAGGCCGGCTTCCGCGCGCTGGACGGTCGCCAGGGCGCGGTCGCGGCCGGTCCGCACCTCGTCGAGCTGGGCCTTCGAGACGGAACTCTCGGCATACAGGCGCTCGAACCGCGCCAGATTGGTCTCCGCATTCTCCAGGACGGCCCGAGCCTCCGCGATCGCCGCGTCCGCCTGCTGCTTGCGGGCCACGATGTCCGTGTCGTCGATGCGCACCAGGCACTGGCCGGCGGTGACCGTGTCGCCCTCGCGCACCAGGACCTCGCGGACCTGGCCCATCAGGCGCGTCGACACCTCGACCGCGTTGCGGGCCTCGAGTTCGCCCGTCGCCAGCACCGTGCGCGGCACGGTCGTGCGGGCGGCGGTCACGAGGTCCGCGCGGACCTCCTTGGGCTGGTAGCTGGCCGGCTCGTCGTCGCGGCCGCAGCCGACGGCGGCGATGCTCACGACCACGAACAGAGCGCCGGCCGTCCGGCGGGCGCGACCGATGGACTGCAGCGTGCTCACTGGATCCCTCCCTCGGGGATGCCGCTCCCGGCGGCGTGGGCGAGCCGGGCCAGATCGACCCGGTAGTCGTGGCGGGCCTGGACGAGATCGCCCTCGGCCTGGGTGGCGGCGGTCTGGACGTCCAGGAGGTCGACCATGCTCGCGAGGCCTTCTCGGTACTGGTTGGCGACGATCCGCAGCGATGCGCGGGCGGCCTCGACGGCGTCCTCGGCGACAGCGATCCGGTCGCGGGCCGCCGCGGCGTCCCGCCAGGCCTGGTGCGCCTCGTGCTGCGCGCGCCGCAGCTCGAACTGGTAACGGTGCTCGGCGGCGCGTCCCTGGGCCCTGGCGCGGCGCAGGTCCCCGATGTCCTGCAGACCCTTGAACAGGTCCCAGGTCGCGTACACGCCCAGGCCCCAGCTCTTGGCGTCGCTGCCGAAGATGTCCGACTGGCTGTAGTAGTCGCGCTGCAGGCTCAGGTTCACGTGGGGCAGCATCGCGCCCGTCGCCACGCCGACGAGTTTGCCGGCCGCGACCGCCTCGAAGCGGCGCGCCTCGAGGTCGCTGCGCTGCCGGACGTCGCCCGCGGCGGGCAGGTCGCCGGGGTCGCTCCGCACCGGCCCGGGCTCGGCTGCGAGCGCGAGCGGCGTCTCGATCGCCGTCAACAGGCGGATCGCCTCGCCGGCCGCGGCGACCTGATTGGTGACGATGATCCGCTGCTGCCGGAGCCTGCTGAGGAACACCCTCGCCTGCAGCAAGTCCGCCTCGGTCGCCATCTCCGCCTCGAGAAGCGACCGTGCCTGGCGCTCGTGCGCCTCGGCGCTCACGATCGCGGCCTCGACCACGCCGCGGTACGACAGCGCCAGCGCGAGGCCCTCGTAAGCCTCGACCGCCTGCAGGACGGTGGTCTCGCGAGCGCGCGCATGGTCGAAGACGGCGGCGCGGCTCGCGGCGTTCGCGGCGGCCTTGCCGTTCCACTCCATGCCGCCGTTGAAGATCGGCTGCAAGAGCTGCAGCCGGGTGACCCAGCTGTCGGTCTCGCCGGGGTCGTTCAGGCGGTCGGGAGCGAAGTCCGCGGCCTGCACGTTGCGGTTGTTCAGCTTGAAGCCGAAGGCCATCAGCGGGTCGTCCGAGCGCAGGAAGAACTCGCTCACGGAGACGCGCGGCAGGAAGCCGGACCAGGCGCCGGTGGCCTGAGCACGGGCGGCGTCGACCCAGGCGCCGCTCGCCAGCAGCATCTCGTTGCGCTCGAGCGCGGCGTCGACCAGCCGCTCGAGCGACACGATGAGGGTGTCTCCGCGGACCTCGCCCAGGCGGGTCGCATCCGCCGGCGTGGGCGTCGCGATCGCCGGTGCGGCGGTCTGCCCCGGCGCGACGGTCGCGCCCGCCACGATTCCCGCGATCAGGACGACACGGGCCGCGGACAGCACGGGGGACGGTCGGATCATGGGGTCACCTCAGCGATTGCGGCCGGCGGCGGCCAGGTCAGGGACGCCGAGCTTGTGCAGGATCGCGATCATGGGGCACCAGCCGGTGAACGCGCTCTGGAAGAGGTTCAGGCCGACGAACGCGGTGAAGTAGAGCCACTTCGGGCTGATCGTGACGGCGAGCGCCACGCTGAGCATCACGAACGTCCCGGCGATGGCACGCAACCAGCGGTCGATGGTCATGGCGGACTCCTTCTGGAAGATATACGATTTCGAAGTTTCTAAACAATAGATATTCTACACTAGATTTTCTACGGTGCAAGGAAAAAATCGCGCGGGTGACCAGCGCTTGTGGGCGCCGCCGGTCGGGGTTTACTTGGCGGCGGGATCCGGTGGAGGGGCAAAGGAGCGGGATCGATCGTGCAAGACGACAGGCAACTGCTCATCGCGCGGCCGCGGGGCTTCTGCGCGGGGGTGGAGCGCGCGGTGGGTGTGGTCGAGCGCCTGCTCGAGCTCCACGGCACCCCGTTGTACGTGCGCAAGGAGATCGTCCACAACCAGTCCGTCGTCCAGGGGTTCCGCGCGCGCGGGGTCGTCTTCATCGAGGAGCTGTCCGAAGCGCCGGACGGCGCGCTGGTCGTGTTCAGCGCCCACGGCATCGCGCCCGCGGTGCGCGAAGAGGCGGCGAGGCGCGGCCTGCGGACGGTGGACGCCACCTGTCCTCTCGTCACCCGCGTCCACCGCAGCGTTCTCGACCACGCCCGCGCCGGGCGTCCGATCGTCCTGATCGGACACGCCGGCCACGACGAGGTCATCGGGACCATGGGCGAGGCGCCGGGGCTCGTCCGGCTCGTCGAGACGGTCGGCGACGTCGCGGCGCTCGACCTGCCGGCCGACGCCGAGATCGCCTACGTCACCCAGACCACGCTCGGGATCGACGAGACCGCCGCCATCATCGCGGCCCTGCAGGCGAGGTTTCCCAACCTCCTGCGCCCCGGCAAGGACGACATCTGCTACGCCACCACGAACCGCCAGGACGCCGTCAAGGACATCGTCGATCGCGGCGCCACTCACGTGATCGTGGTCGGCTCGACGAACAGCAGCAACAGCGTGCGGCTGTGCGAGGTCGCGCGCCGGCGCGGCGCCGGGGCGACGCTCGTCGACGGCGCGAGCGAGGTCGATCCGCGGGCGTTCGCCGCTCACGCGCGACTCGGCCTGACGGCCGGCGCGTCGGCCCCCGAGCGCGTGCTGCAGGAGGTCGCCGCGAAGCTGGCCGGCGCGGGCTGGCGGCCCTGCGAGGTCGAGGGAGCGGCCGAGAACGTGAGATTCAAGATGCCGGCGGAGCTGGCGATCCTCTCGCGGACGGCCGGTACACCGGACAGTTAAGAATCTTTGCATCTTTGACATTATGCAGTTTTCATGTATCGTCCAGGGGTGGACACGGTGTCCACCCCATCGCGCGTCCGGAGGATCCCGTCATGGATCGAAAGCTCTACGAGATGCAGGCGCAACTCTGCAAGACCCTCTCCAACCCGAAGCGGCTCGAGATCCTCGACATCCTGAAAGCGGAGGGCGAGATCACGGTGAACGCCCTCGCGGATCAGCTCGAGATCCCCAAGGCCAATACCAGCCAGCACTTGGCGGTACTGCGGCAGGCCGGCGTGGTCACGACGCGGCGCGACGGCATCAACGTCTTCTACAGCCTGAGGTCGGACCGGATCAGCGAGGCCTGCGCCCTGACCCGCCAGATCCTGGTCGAGCGCCTGGAGGATCAGATGGCGATGATGAAGAACCCCTAGCGTCTCCCTGCCTCGCCGCTAGGTGACGCTGGTGCCGGCCAGCGCCATCACGACCAGGGCGAGGACGAGCTCCGCCGAGAATCCCGCCAGCAGGATCCCCGCCACGAACTGCCCGAACTGAAGCCCCGGCCCGTTCAGCTGGTTCTCCTCGTCGATGAGGTCCGCGATCCGCGCCTCGGCCGTGGCCGGCGTGTCGACGAGCGCCGCCCGCACGAGGTACGCCAGCTCGGTCTGCCTCGCGCCGCTCGTGCGGCGCATCGCCCGCAGCAGCCGTCGCGGCAGGGTGGTGTCCGCCAACCCGGTGTGCTTCAGCTCGCGCTGGAGCTCGAACTGGCGCCGCCGGTAGGGCGACCGGCGCACGGCCCAGAGGAGGACCGCGACGGAGCCGGCCAGCAGCGACAGGACGTACAGCGGAAACACGAACGTGCCGGCCAGCACGTTCCAGGTCCCGTGCAGCAACGAGGCCAGCAGGTAGGTCGGCACGAGCCACCAGGCGAGGCGGCCGCGCTGGAGCGCGTAGCCGAGGAGCGCGGCGGCGCAGGTGTCGAAGAGCAGATGAGCCGGGATCGCCCGGACCAGGAAGATGAACCGGAGCTGCTCGCGGTAGACGGTCGCGTCGCCGGTCTCCTGCGCGATGCGGCCGCCCTCGGCCGTGAACTGCAGGAAGTACTGGACGTTCTCGTGGAAGGAGAACCCGAGCGCGACGACGCCCAGGTAGATGATCGCGTCCATCGGCTCGTCGAGACTGCGCAGCCTGGGCAGGATGGCCGCGAGGATCGCGAACTTCAGCGCCTCCTCGGCGGCGCCGGTCACCACGTAGGCGTCGACCATGGGCGCCACCGCGCCGTCCTCGCAGAGCCCGAGCGCCAGACACTTGACCAGCGCGAACGCGCCGGTCGCGAGCACGCTCGCGAAGAAGATCGCCACGAGGAGCCGTCCGGACTCGCGCTCGTACCGGTCGGCCCAGAACGCCAGGGCGACCAGGAAGAGCACGCTCATCGCGGAGTTGATGACGACGGCGTCGAGCATGGTCACCTCTCGGCCGCGGCCGGTCGCGCCGGCGGCTCGGTGAGCTGCCACCACCGGTCGACCAGCGCGGCGAGCTCGGTCGCGGCGAGGCCGCCCGCCGAGGCCTCCAGCACGACCGCGAGGATCTCCTGGCGGTCGGCCGGATGGCGATCGTCCAGACAACCCACCGACGCCAGGTGCTCGCGCAGGCGCACCTCGAGCCGCTCCCCGACGCCGGCGATCCGGTGCGGGCCGTGGACCGCGGCGACGAGCAGCCTCGCGTCGCCGCCGCAAGACTCGGCCAGCTCGGCCAGCTCGTCGAGCTTCACGCCGATTCGGGGCACCTCGCTCAGGACGTCCCGCGTGACCGGAAGGCCGCGACCGCGGCGCCGCGCGCTCAGGAACGCCTGCAGGGCCCGCGCGCGCGCCTGCAGGCGGTCGAACAGGGGCTCGTCGAGATCGCCGGCCGCGCGCAGCGGCACGGCGAGGCTCGCCAGGGCGCCCCAGGTGCGCAGCCCCAGGCGGAGCAGCGAATCGAGCGCCGGCTGGTCGTCCCAGAGCAGGTGCCACAGGTGGGCTGCGGTCGGCTCCGCATGCAGGTCCAGCCGCGGCGCCTGCAACCGTTCGGCGTATTGCTCCGGGGGCAGCGTCGGATCCGGCAGCGGTGCCAGGGCGACCGGCCGCCGGACCGCGGCGGGAGCGAGCGCGGCCCGGCCGCCGATCGCGTCGAGGTCGAGGACCCGGGCGGGCGTGGCGTCCAGCTCGGCCAGCAGGTCCCGCCAGGCGCCGATCACGCCGGGGTCCGCGGTGAACACGATGACTTGCCGCCCGCCGTCGACGAGCGCGGCGAGGGCCTCGGCGATCGCCCGGAAGCGGTGGGGGTCGGCCGCCGTGAGCGCCTCGTCGAGCAGAAGCGGGAGCGGCTCGCCGCGCTCGAGGTCCTCGATGAACGCGAGGCGCGCGGCGAGCAGGAGCTGGGCCCGGGTGCCGTCGGACAGCTCGTCGAGCTCGTGCTCGCGCTGCCGGGCCGTGTCGGTGGCGACGAGCGTCCCGTCGCGCCGCGCGCTCACCTGCCAAGCGCCGCGCGTGAAGGTCGCGAAGAGCAGGCGGGCGCGCTCGACGACGCCGGGCAGCGTGGCGGACCGGAACTCGTCCGCGACGTCCTGCAGGAGCAGCCTCGCGAGGGCGTTCCGGCGGGCCTGCTCGCGCCTGGCGCGCTCGGACTCCCGCGCGCGCTCGCGCGCGGCGAGGGCCGCCTCCAGCTCCGCGCCGCCGCGAGCCTGCGCGAGCTCGCGCTCGATGCCGCCCTTCTCCTCGTGGAGGGCGGGCGCTCGGGCGATCTGCCGCGCCGCCTCGGCCGCCTCTCGATCGATCGCATCGATCGACGTGGCGGCCGCCTGCAGGGCGAGGTCGCCGAGGACCGGATCGAGGCCGGCGACCTCGACCTCCGCCGCCGCGCGCAGCTGGATCGCCGCGTCGAGTTCGGCGCGGACCTGCGTGAACTCGGCGTGCCGCTCGACGAGCGCCAGGAGAGAGGCG
The DNA here is from genome assembly GCA_022711765.1 of Candidatus Krumholzibacteriota bacterium. Classification (GTDB taxonomy): domain Bacteria; phylum Krumholzibacteriota; class Krumholzibacteriia; order LZORAL124-64-63; family LZORAL124-64-63; genus Glo-17. The sequence goes on along the minus strand of JAKLEB010000001.1, from coordinate 1,435,806 downwards.
CGGTCGCCCTCGGCGAGTTCGAGCTCGCGGAACAGCCGCGCTCGTTCCGCGGCCTCCGTGTCGCGCCGCACGGTCGCCTCGGCGAGTCGCTGTCCCTGGGCCGTGATCGCGGCCATCTCCTCGCGCGCGCGCGCGGCCCGGCTCTCGAGATCGACGAGGGCGGCCTCGGCGGCCGGCAGCGCGAGGTCGCCGGCCACGCCGCATTCGGCCAGGATCGCCCCGGCCTCGGCCAGCGCCGCCGCGCGCCGGTCGTCGGCCGTGCGCGCGCGGGCTGCCGCGCCGGCCGCGGCGACGCCGGCGTCGTGATACTCGCCGACGCGGCGCAGGAACTCGACCAGCTCGATCGGGCCGGCGTTGCCGGCGAGGCCCGCCGCCTCGCCGAGCTCGCGGCCGCGCGACTCGCTCTCCGCCCGCCGGCGGCGTTCGCGCTCGGCCTCGCCCGCGAGCTCGTCGCGCCAGCGGCGCCGCAGGTCCGCGTGGCGCTGCGCGGCGAGGTGGTCGACGAGGCCCGCGAACCTGTCGCGCACCGCCGCCTCGGTCCACGCCGCCGGGAGCTCCTGGCCGGTCGCCGCGAACTCCCGCTGCAGGCGGCGGCGGGCGGCGGCGCGGGCCCGGTCGCGCAAACCCAGTCGGATCGCCGCGCCGAGGGCGACGGCGCCGGCTGCGAGCGACCAGCCGCCGGCCAGCGGATCGCCGCCGGCGAACAGGACCGCGCCGAGACCCACGGCCGCGACGGCAGCGATCCCGGCGAGCACGAGCGCGGCCCGGTCGCCGGCCGCGCCGGCGGCGAGCCACCGGGCCAGGAGGAACGCAACCTCGACCCCTGCGGTCGCGCTGGTGCCGGCGTCGAGATCCGCGAACTCCGGGCGGGCGAGCAGGCGCGACAGCTCCTCGGCCCGCGCTGCCGCGCCGGCCGAACGCCGCAACAGCTCCTCGGCCTCGCGCAGTTCAGCCGGCATCACGACTCGCGCGCGGTCCGCCGGCCAGCCGGGCAGGAGGTGGGCGGCGCGCTCCGCCAGCTCGCGCTCGGCCCCGGCGAGATCCTCCTGCCGTCGCGCGAGGTCGCGAGCCGCATCCCGGGCGGCTTCGAGGTGCTTGCGCGCGACCGCGAGCCGCTGCGGATCCGGCGGCCCGGAAGGGAATCCGCAGGCGGCGAGCGCCTGGCGCGCGACCGCCAGCGCTGCCGTCGCCGCGCCGCGCGCCTCGTCCGCGGCCGCGAGCCGGCGTTCGATCCCGTCGAGGCGCTCGTCCTCGTTCCCCAGCAGGCGCGGGAGCTGGACCGGCAGCTCGCGCAGGCGGGCCTCGGCCGCCGCGCGGCGGCGGTCCGCCGCCTGGAGCTGGCGAGCCGCCTGCAACGCGAGCAGCGTGCGGCGCGCCGCGTCGCAGCGTTCGATCTCGCGCGAGAGCTCCGGCAGGCGATCGTCCTCGTCGCGGGCGATCCGCGCCTGCCGGACCCGGATCTCCTCGACCCGCTCGCGGGCGATCTTCAGGTCCGCATTCTGGATCGGCCGGGCCGGGATCCACAGCTCGTCGGACTCGAGGAGCCCTTCGACGTCGAATCCGCCGGCGAGCCGGCTGCGGATCTCCTGGGTCAGGAGCCGGTCGTCCTCGTTGCGATCCGCCGCCCGATGGTGCAGATCGAGCAGACCGAGCCGGTACGCGCCCACGAGCGGTCCGGCCGGGATCTGCGGGTCGACCTCGTCGCCGTCCTCGGTCCAGCGCGTGGTCCCCGCCGCCTCGCGAGACGCGTGCAGGATCCGTTCGCCGCGCGCGAAGACCGCGCGGACCGCCGACGCGGCGTCGACCGCGCCGTCGGGAAAGAGCAGGCCGAGGATGGCGCGGCAGACCGACGACTTGCCGCTGCCGTTGCTGCCGTGGACGATCGTCAGCCCGGGCGCTGGCTCCAGCGGGAACGGCGTCTCGAGCCCCGGCAACCGGCGAACGTCCAGCCTAGCGAGGCGCATGGCCGCGCTCCTGCTGGTCGAGGAGCAGATCGAGAGCCCGGTACCCCGCCTGCAGCAGGTCCTCGACGGTCGCCGCGGCGACGGCAGGGCCGGGCTCGAGGCCGAGGAACCGCTGGTCGACGGCGGCGAGCGCCGCCGCCGCGCGTCCCAGGAGCGCCGGCGACCGGCTGTCCCGCAGATCGCACAGGCGGCGAGCGAGCAGTCCGAACGGCGTGTCGGAGCGGGCGAGTTCGTCGAGATCGTGCGCCGGCGCGACGGCCACGTCCACGCGATCGAGGAACACCGCGAGGTCGTCGAACGTCACGGCGGCGGCCAGCGCGGCGGCCGCCCGGTGCAGCTGCTGCACGCGCGCGCAGCGACCGACGAGGCGCAACCGCAGACCCAGGGCCTCGACCTCGCCGAGCTCGTCCGCGCAATCTCGCCGGAACCGGTCGATCCTCGCGAGGACGCGTTCGACCAGGCCCGCGGCCGGCTCCTCGAGCCCCGTGCAGTCGACCTCCAGCGCCTCCCAGCGCAGCGGCGCCAGCGGCAGGAGGCGGCGCGAGATCCGGCGGTCCGCGACGGTCACGAGCCACGGGCCGTGCGCGCCGGTCTCGGTCGGGTCGAGGCCGACGAGCGAACCGAGGTAGCCGATGGGCTCGTCGGCGGCCGATGGCCGGTGGACGTGCCCGAGCAGCCACCGGTCGCAGCCGGCGCGCGCCAGATCGGCGCGCGGGGTCGGCGCGTGGCGGCCGCCGCTCGCGTCGAGGTCGCAGTGCAGCAGCCCGATCGTCGGCAGGTCGCGCTCGAGCGGTTGCCAGGCCGCGAGAGCGCTCGCGCCGTGGCTGTCCGCGGGGAACGACCAGCCGGCGACCCGGACTGCGCCACCGGGGCCGTCGATCACCCGCGATTCCCAGCGCCCGCCGCGTCCGAGCAGCTCGAAGCCGGGCAGCAGGTCCGCGAGGCGCGGCAGGGCGTGCCCGTCGTGGTTGCCGGCAACCGCGAGGACGCGGACCCCGGCGTCCAGGAGCCGGCGCACGCCGCTCGCGAGCGCGCCGAAGGCTTCGAAGCGGTCGTTGAGCGAATCGACGACGTCGCCCGCGAGCAGCACGCCGTCGACCGGGATCTGCAACGCGACGTCGACCGTCCGCCGCCAGGCGCCCCGCGGGCCGAGGTCGTCCCGGTCGAGGTCGGCCGGCACCTGCCCGGCTCGACGGCGACGTCCCAGGTGGATGTCGCCGACGGCGAGCAAGCGGGTGTCCTGATCGGGCATGGCGCGGCGCTCCTGCGTCGAGTGGGATCGAGGCGCGATTATGCCGCCGCCGCGGCCGTCAGTCCAGCAGCTTGAGGATCTCCAGGGACTCCGCGAGCTCGCCGCTCGCCCGCTGGAGCGCCTCGCTCGCGCGCTCCGGCGTCAGACCGACCATCCTCGCCGCGTCCTGGGAGTGCAGGCGCGGCGCGACGCCGCCAGGGCAGCCGGCGTCCAGGTGGTAGCTGAAGTAGTCCGCCAGGTGGACGAGGGCGGCGAGGACCGCATGGCGGCCCGCGCCGTCGGGCTCGTGGTGCCGGCCGACGGCCTCGACCACGGACTCGGGGAAGTCCCAGGCCCGGAACACGGTCCTGCCGAGCTCCGCATGGTCGATCGCGAACAGCGCGCTCTCGCCGGCGCGCCAGGTCAACCGCCGCTCGGAGACCTCGCGGGCGAGGTCGTCGACGTCGCGGGGAAAATGCTGCAGCATGACGAGCTTGCCGACATCGTGCAGCAGGCCGGCGACGAACGCGTCCTCGGGCTCGCCGGCGCCGAGCACCAGCGCGAGCTGTTTCGCCACGCACGACACGGCCACGTCGTGGCGCCAGAATCGCTCGAGGTCGAATCCGGCGGCCAACGCCGGCAGATCCTTGAAGTGGTCGAAGACCGACACGGCCAGGGCCGCGGACCGGACGGCCTGGAAGCCCATGATGATCACGGCGCGGCTGATGGTGGTGATCTGGCTGGGGCGGCCGTAGAACGCGCTGTTGACGAGCTTGAGGATCTTCGCGGTGAGCGCGGGGTCGCGGGCGATCACCTCCGCGAGCTCGCTGATCTGGGTGTCCGGATCCTGCATCCGCGAGAACAGTTCCTGGAAGACGACCGGCAGGGTCGGCAGGTCGCTCGCGAACTGCTTCAGCTCGCGCGGCTGGAGTTCCGTCAAGGAGCGAAGCTGGACGATCTCGGACACGGCGGGCCTCCGGACGCGCGGACCCAACGGACTCTGCCCACCGTTTCGATCGGTCGCCGGCGGAGGAGCTTGAGCAGGAAACCGCTCAGTGGAACACGAGATACGGGTCGCTGGCGGCCGCGCGGGCCTGGACCTCGCCGATCACGGCGGCGCACGGTGCGCCGTCGGCGAGCACGCCGCGGCAGAGCTCCCCGCACCGGTCGGCAGGGACCGCGAGCAGAAGGCCGCCGCTCGTCTGGGGGTCGTGCAGGAGGCCGCGCAGGCCTTCGTCGAGGTGCGGCGCGAACCTGGTCCACGGGTCCGTGAATGTCGCATTGGCCTTGGTCCCGCCGCAGGTGAATCCACTCGCGCAAAGCTCGGCGGCGCGCGGCAGCTGCGGGATCGCCGAGGCCTCGACGACGAGCTGGACGCCGGCGCCGCGGGCCATCTCGAGACCGTGGCCGGTCAGCCCGAAGCCCGTCACGTCGGTGCCGGCGGTGGCGCCAGACGCGATCGCCCGCGCGCCCCACCGGTTGAGCGTGGTCATGCTGGCGACGAGCGCCTCGTACTCGGCGGGGGCGAGCGCGCCGGCGCGGTTCGCGGCGACAAGGGCGCCGGTGCCCAGGGGCTTGGTCAGCACGAGCCGGTCGCCGGGGCGGGCGGTGCTGTTGCGGAGGATGCGGTCCGGGTGCACGAGCCCGGTCACGGCGAGGCCGAACTTCACCTCGTCGTCGCGCACGGTATGGCCGCCGCCGACGGCGCAGCCCGCCTCGGCGCAGACCTCGGCCGCCCCGGCGAAGATCGCGCCCAGGACCTCGCCCGGCACCAGCTTCTGGGGGTAGCCGGCGAGGTTGAGCGCCACCAGGGGCGTCCCGCCCATCGCGTAGACGTCGCTGAGCGAATTGGCGGCGGCGACCCGCCCGAACGTGCGGGGGTCGTCCACGACCGGCGTGATGAAGTCGGCGGTCACCACGAGCGCGCGCTCCGCGTCCAGGCGATAGACTCCGGCGTCGTCGGCCGTCTCGAAGCCGACCAGGAGCGACGGCGGCCGAGCGCCGCCGAGGTAGGCGAGCAGTCCGTCCAGGTCCCCCGGACCCAGCTTCGCCGCTCAGCCAGCGCTCTTCGCGAACTTCGTCAGCTGGAATTGTTCGGCAGCCGACATGCCGATACCTCTCGGTTGCGTCTTGCACGGGCCGCGATCCGACAGGACAATGTCCGCCAGGGCAACGCGGGTGTCAATGTCGAGCGGCCGCGGCCGATCACCATCCGGTCGTCCCGAGATCCCGATCACCGAGCCCGACCCGAGGACCGGCGCCTTGACCCTTGATGATCGACGACCCGACCCGTTGCGCGAATCCGCCGAGGAGCAGCGCCGCGCTCCCGCCGATCGCCGCCGCGTCCCGACGCCCATCTTCTCACGCTTCACCCTGCGGGGGCATCGCGCGCGCATCCGGCGCCGGGCCGACTTCGCGCGCGGGAGGTACGTGGATCGCTCGACCGGCGGTCATCTGGGATCGATCCTCCTGCTCTTGATCTTCATCGTGCTGGACGCGGCCTCGACCCTCTACATCCTCGAGCGCGGCGGCAGCGAGGTCAACCCGCTCATGGCCAACGCCCTGGACCGCGGGGTCGGCTGGTTCCTGCTGATCAAGCTGGCGCCGCTGCCCGTGGCGTTCCTGCTGCTCTCGATCCACCGCTACTTCCGCTGGGTGCGGGCGGCGCTGATTCTGCTGGTCGTCGTGTACGGGGTCCTCGCCATCCACCACCTGGCGCTGCTCGCGAAGATCCACTGACCGGCGGGCTCGCTGAATATGCGAGGAAATGTTCTTGACCTGATACGCATTTTGGCTAATTTGGCAAATACGCAAATAGATGCTACGGCGAGGAGGCTCCCGAGTGGATCCAAGAACCCAGAGTCGTTTCGAGGCGCGCGCTCGGATTCTCAAGGCCATGGCTCATCCGACGAGGCTCCTCATCCTGGACGAGTTGTCTCGCGAGGCGCGCTGCGTCGGTCACCTGCAGGAGATCGTCGGCGCCGATGTCTCCACGGTCTCGCGGCACCTGGCGATCCTGAGCGAGGCGGGTCTCGTCACCCGCAGCCGGCGCGGGAACCAGGTCCTCTGCACCCTGACGGTGCCGTGCGTGATGAACTTCTTCAGCTGCATCGAGACCGTGCTGCAAACCGCAGCGCGGCAGAGCATCGATCTGGTGGGGTGACGTCGTGGGTTGGCGCAAGGAATGGAAACCCGCGCTGTGGATCATCGCTGGATTCCTGATCGTCTACTACCTGCCCGTGGGTCAGCAGCGCTTCGACGGCGCCGTGACCGAGTCCCTGGCCCTCGTGAAATGGTACGCGCGCGAGCACGTCCTGCTCTGCTTGGTGCCGGCCTTCTTCATCGCCGGGGCGATCTCAGTCTTCGTCAGCAGCGCGTCGGTCATGAGACACCTCGGCGCCAGTGCGCCCAAGGTCGCCGCGTACGGTGTGGCCTCGGTGTCGGGCACGGTTCTCGCAGTCTGCTCCTGCACCGTGCTGCCGCTGTTCGCCGGGATCTACCGGATGGGCGCAGGCCTGGGGCCCGCCAGCGCGTTCCTCTACTCCGGCCCGGCGATCAACGTGCTGGCGATCATCCTCACGGCGCGGGTGCTCGGGATGGACATCGGCGTGGGGCGGGCCGTGGGCGCGGTCGCGTTCAGCATCGTCATCGGCCTGCTCATGCACGTGATCTACCGCAAGGAGGAAGCGGCCAAAGCGGCAGCGCAGGCGGCGCTGCCAGAGGCTCCCGACGGCCGTTCTCTGGGCCGCACGGCAGCCTACTTCGCGACGATGATCGCGGTGCTGGTCTTCGCGAATTGGGGCCAGCCCGCGCAGCCGGTCGGGTTCTGGAACGCCGTCTACAGCGTGAAGTGGCCGATCACGTCGCTGGCCGCGATGCTGCTCGGCGGTTTGCTCGTCGCGTGGTTCGGGCTGACCTGGTGGAAGATCCTGCTGGCAGCGGCGGTCACCGCGGTCGTCGCCATCCTGCCCGGCGCCGGACATCTGGCGGCGTTCGCCGCCGGTTCGCTGGCGCTCGCCGCCGTTCTGGCCACGGAGAAGGGCGAACTGAACGAGTGGCTGGGAGCGAGCTGGGGATTCGCCAAGCAGATCCTCCCGCTGCTGCTCGTCGGCGTTCTGGTTGCCGGACTGTTGCTGGGACGGCCGGATCACGAGGGGTTGATCCCGTCGTCGGTCGTCGCCAAGGCCGTCGGCGGAAACTCGCCTGGCGCCAACCTGTTCGCCTCGGTCGCGGGCGCGTTGATGTACTTCGCCACGTTGACCGAGGTTCCGATCCTCCAGGGCCTGCTCGGTTCGGGCATGGGCAAGGGGCCGGCGCTCGCGCTCCTGCTCGCGGGTCCAGCCTTGTCGCTGCCGAGCATCTTGGTCCTGCGCAGCATTTTCGGCTGGCGTAAGACTCTCACGTTCGTGAGCCTGGTGGTGGTCATGGCGACGATCACCGGACTGATCTTCGGTTCGCTCGCCGGCTGAGCGATCGCGAAGGACACAAGGAGGATCGGGACATGAAGATCGTGAAGATCCTGGGCACGGGCTGCCCGAAGTGCACCAAGCTGGCGGAACTGACGAAGCAGGCCGCTGGCGAACTCGCGCTCGACTACCAACTCGAGAAGATCACGGACCTGAACGCGATCATGAGTCACGGCGTGATGATGACGCCGGCGCTCGTCGTCGACGGCGAAGTCAAGAGCGTCGGCAAGGTGCCGTCCCTGGACGAGATCAAGAGGATGCTGAGTTGACCCTGGACGACCCGGTGAGGTCAGCGACCCCCTCGATCAACTCACGGCCCACTGCGCGGACGTCCTCGCGCAGGCGTGAACACCGGAACGGGAGTACGCAATGAGTGAGCGAGCGAAGTTCAGGAACGGGAGCAGGCGCCTGATCGTGGCCGGCGCGCTTGCCGTGGCTGTGATCGCTGCATTCGCCCTCAGGGGCGGCGGCAAGGACGAGGCGGTCGAGACCGCGCCGACGCCGGCCGGCGTCCAGGCCGCGCTCCCGCGTCTGGTCGATCTGGGCGCAGACAAGTGCGTCCCTTGCAAGATGATGGCTCCCATCCTGGTGGAACTGCGGAGCGAGTACGAGGGCAGGTTCGAGGTCGTCTTCATCGACGTCTGGAAAGATCAGACCAAAGGGCAGGAGTACGGGATCCGCGTCATTCCGACCCAGATCTTCTTCGGCGCGGACGGCCGGGAACTGATGCGGCATGAAGGCTTCTTTGCCAAGGAAGACATCCTCGCCGCCTGGCGGGCCCACGGTTACGACTTTCCGGCGCCGGCCGCCGCCAAGACGGAGTCCTGAGCGTGCTCCACGACGTCTTCGTCTCGCTCACGAACGCGGTCGGCGGATCTCCGGCGATCGCCCTCGTGGCCTCGCTGGCCTGGGGCATCCTCAGCATCCTGCTCAGTCCCTGTCACCTGGCCAGCATCCCGCTGATCGTCGGCTTCATCGGCGGCCGGGGTCCCATGCCGGCGCGGCGGGCGTCCTCGCTGGCCGCGGCGTTTGCGGTGGGGATCCTGGTCACGATCGCGGCGATCGGGATCGTCACCGCCTCGGCGGGCCGCATCGCGGGGGACATCGGGCCGCTGGGCAACTATCTCGTCGCCCTCGTCTTCTTCGTGGTCGGCCTGCACCTGCTCGACGTGATCCCGATGCCGGGCTCGGGACCGGGAGAAGCGCGGACGAAGGGGCGGGGCCTGGTCGCGGCGTTCGTTCTCGGACTCGTGTTCGGGATCGCCCTCGGTCCCTGCACGTTCGCCTTCATGGCCCCGATGCTCGCCGTGACCTTCAAGGTCGCCGCGGACAACCCGGTCTTCGGCGCCGCCCTGCTTTTGGCCTACGGGATCGGCCACTGCTCCGTGATCGTCCTGGCGGGGACCAGCACCGAGCTGGTGCAGCGGTATCTCGCCTGGAGCGAGCGGTCGCGCGGCACGGTGATGCTGCGTCGGGTCTGCGGCGTGCTCGTCCTGGCCGCGGGGATCTACATGATCTACACGGCACCCTGACGTGAACGGAGGACCGCGACCATGACTTGTGCTCATCGCCTGCGTCTCGCCGTCGTCCAGACAGGACTCGCGCTCGTGCTCGCCGTGCTGGCCGCCGCCCGAGAGACGGCGCCCGGCGCCGCGGCCGCCGCCGACAGCGCCGCAGCCGCCGCCGACGGCGCCGCGGCCGCCGCCGACAGCGCCGCATCGACGGCGCCGGCGTTCACGATCTACTACTTCCACGGGACCTATCGCTGCGAGTCCTGCCTGCGCATCGAGGCCTGGACCGAAGAAGCGGTGCGCAGGGAATTCGCGCGCGAGATCGAGTCCGGCCTGGTCGACTGGCTGGCGATCGACGCCCAGGAGGACGCCAATGCCCACTACGCCGCTCGATACCAGCTCACGAGTCAGGCCGTGATCCTGGCCGCCTGGCGGGACGGCGAGGTCGCGCGCTGGAAGAGCCTCGACGACGTCTGGGGTCTGCTCCAGGCCAAGGACGAATTCCAGGATTACATCAGGCGCGAGATCGTTGCGTTCATGGGACCGGAGCGGTGACGAGCCCCGCGCACGACCCTTGACAGGAGGCGATCCATGGGCAGCGTACCGTCCCCCGCGAGTCGCGCGAGCCGGACCCGGGACCCCGGCGTAGCGAAGCGCCTGTCCTTCCTCGATCGCTACCTCACGCTGTGGATCTTCATCGCCATGGCGGTCGGCGTCGGCGCGGGTTACCTGGTTCCTGGCGTCGTCCCGTTCATCACCCGGTTCAACGTCGGGACGACCTCCATCCCGATCGCGATCGGACTCATCCTGATGATGTACCCGCCGCTCGCGAAGGTCCGTTACGAGGAGATGGGACGGGTCTTCCGCGACACCAGGGTCCTTGCGCTATCGCTCGTCCAGAACTGGGTCATCGGCCCGATCCTGATGTTCGGTCTCGCCGTCGTCTTCCTGCACGACAAACCGGAGTACATGGTCGGTCTGATCCTGATCGGGCTCGCGCGGTGCATCGCCATGGTCATCGTCTGGAACGATCTGGCCAGGGGCGACACCGAATACTGCGCGGGCCTGGTCGCCTTCAACTCGATCTTCCAGGTGGTCCTTTACTCGGTCTACGCCTACGTCTTCATCACGGTCCTGCCGACCTGGTTCGGGCTGGCTGGTGTCGCCGTCAACATCACGATCGGCGAGATCGCGAAGAGCGTGTTCATCTACCTGGGCATACCGTTCCTGGCGGGGATCATCACCCGGTTCTCGCTGATCAAGCTCAAGAGCAAGATCTGGTATCACACGAGGTTCATCCCGAAGATCAGCCCGATCACCCTCATCGCGCTGCTCTTCACGATCATCGTGATGTTCTCGCTCAAGGGCCAGACGATCGTCGAGCTCCCGCTCGACGTCGTCCGCATCGCGATCCCGCTCTTCATCTACTTCGTGGTGATGTTCTCCATCTCCTTCGTCATGTCCAGGAAGCTCGGCGCGACCTACGGCCAGACGGCGACGCTGTCGTTCACCGCCGCCTCGAACAACTTCGAGCTCGCGATCGCAGTCGCGGTCGCGACCTTCGGCATCGATCACGGCGCCGCCTTCGCGGCGGTCATCGGGCCGCTCGTCGAGGTGCCCGTCCTCATCGGCCTCGTCAACGTCGCGCTCTGGCTCGGGCGCCGATCCTTACGCCCGCGGCGCGAGGGGCCCGCCGAAATCGGTTGATGCGAAATCATAGTATTTCAATCTTATTGAGACGGTGCCCGCGCCCGGGGCGCGCCGGATCGCGTGCCCGGGCGCGGGGGACCGATCGATCCACGAGCGCGCGGTCCGCGGCGGCGCGCTGCCGCGCCGAGACTCGCCGGGAGAAGCCGTGCCACACGTCTTCATCTCCTACCAGCAGCGCACGGACCTCGATTTCACGAGCACGGTCCAGCGCACGCTCGAGAAGGCCGGCTTCGCCGTCTGGACCGACGACGAGATCCAGGCCGGCCAGGCCTGGCAGGACCGGATCGACGCCGCCATCCGCGAGGCGATCGCCCTCGTCGTGATCCTCTCGCCGGGCGCGACCCAGTCAGCCTACGTCAACTACGAGTGGGCGTTCGCCCTCGGCGCCGGCGTCCGGGTGATCCCCCTGTTGCGCAAGCTGAGCGCGGGCGATCTCCACGCGCGGCTGCGCAACCTCGACGTGCTCGACTTCTCGGACGACGAGGCGCGCCCCTGGTCCGAGCTCGTGGACGCCGTGAAGGCCGCGGCCGACGAGGTCCAGCAGTCGCGGGGGAAGCTGCGGCCCGGCCTGTCCGCGGCTGTCCAGGCGGCGGCGAGCGCCCTCGACAGCGTCCGGACCGAGGAACGCGACGCAGCCCTCGACTCGCTCGAGCAGATGACCGACCCAGCCGCCGTGGAGGCCCTCGCCGGAGCGCTCGCGCACCCGGTGGTCGCGGTGCGGCGGCGTGCGGCCGAGGTCCTCGCGCGCCGGGCCGACCCGCGGGCCCTCGACGTCCTGGTGGCCGGATTGCGCGATCCCGAGGCCTGGGAGAGCCACGGACTGTGGCAGGCCGCGCTCGGCTGGCTCGGCCCGGCCGCGGTGCCGCAGCTCGTCCGGCTCTGCGACGATCCCGATGACGCGCTCCGCGCGAGTTCGGTCGCGGCTCTCGGCGCGATCGACCCGCGCGGCCAGCTCGACCGCCTCGTCGCCGCCTGCGCCGATCCGGCGGCAGACGTGCGGGAGCGAGCGGTCCGCGGACTGCTCGGCGCGGCGAACGAGGCGCGCGCCGCGGCCGCGCTCGTGGACCGGGCGACCGACGTCGCCGCGAACGTGCGCTTCGCCGTCGCGCACGCGCTCGGCGATGTCGACGCCGCGACCGCGTTCGCGCCGCTTTCCCGCCTGGCGCGGACCGACGCGAGCGACGATGTGCGGATCGCCGCGATCGCGTCGCTCGGCAAGATCCGCTCGGGCGGCGCGGTCGAGGTCCTCGCGGAGGTGGCCGACACGGAGGACGGCGATCGGCGCCGCCGCTGCGCCGACGCGCTCGCGGAGTCGCAGCGCCCCGAGGCGGCGTCGGCGCTGCTCCACCTCGCGCGCGACCCGGAATCGCTCGTCCGGCGCCACGCGGTCCGCGGGCTCGGTCGACTCGCCGGCGAGGCCGCGACCCGCGCGCTGGCCTCTCTGCTCGACGGCGCGGACGCCGACACGCGGGCTCTCGCGGTGAGCGCCCTCGCCGAGCGCGGCGATCCCGCCGCGGTTCCCAGCATCGTCGAGGCGTTCGCGCGCGAGACCGACGACGGCGTCCTGCGCGCCTACGTCGGCGCGCTGCGGGACCTGCGCGCCGCGGCCGCCGTGCCGGCGCTGGCGCGCCACTTGCAGCATGCGGACCGGCGATTCGTCGAGGCCGTGCGGCTTGCGCTCGACCGGATCGGGACTCCCGAGGCGCGCCAGGCCCTGGCCGGGGCGCGCCGGGCCCGCGGCTGAACCAGCGTTCGCCGCCGTGCGCCGCCAACGTCGATCACCTCGTTCGCGGCGGAGTGCCGCGACCGAGATCCCAACCACCGATCACGGGCAAGGAGACGAACATCATGAACGCCAACAAGATCATCGCGGTCGTGGGCGCCACCGGAGCGCAGGGCGGCGGCCTGGTCCGCGCCATCCAGGCCGATCCCGGCTCAGGATACAGAGCTCGCGCGATCACCCGCGACCCCGGCAGCGACAAGGCCCGAGCGCTCGCCGCGCTCGGCGCCGAGGTCGCCGCCGCCGACCTCGACGACCAGGCGAGTCTCGAGCGTGCGCTCGACGGCGCGCACGCGGCCTACTTCGTCACGTTCTACTGGGACCACCTCTCACCGGAGCGGGAGCTCGCTCAGGCGCGCAACCTGGCCCAGGCGGCGAAGGCCGCGGGCACCGCTCACGTCGTCTGGTCCACACTCGAGGACACCCGCCGCTGGGTGCCGCTCGACGACGACCGGATGCCCACGCTGATGGGCCGCTACAAGGTGCCGCACTTCGACGCCAAGGGCGAGGCGAACCACGTGTTCACTGGCCTCGGCGTCCCGACGACGTTCCTGTTGACGTCCTTCTACTGGGACAACTTCATCAACTTCGGCATGGGACCCCGGCGCGGCGTCGACGGCAAGCTCGCCATCACATTGCCCATGGGCCGCCGCAAGCTCCCGGGGATCGCCGCCGAGGATATCGGCCATTGCGCGTTCGGCGTCTTCAAGCAGGGCGAGCGGGCGATCGGCAAGACCGTCGGCATCGCCGGCGAGCATCTGACCGGCGCGCAGATGGCGGCCGAGTTCGGCCGGGCGCTGGGCCAGGAGGTGCGCTATCACGCGGTGTCGCCGGAGGCGTATCGCCGCTTCGGTTTTCCGGGCGCCGACGACCTCGCCAACATGTTCCAGTTCAAGCACGACTTCGAGGACTACTACTGCGGCGTGCGCACGACGGAGATCGCGCGCGCTCTCTATCCGGGGCTGCAGACGTTCCGGTCGTGGCTCGCCGCGAACCGGCACCGTCTCGGCGTGGAGGCTGGTCAGTCGCAGGGATAGCGGGGGGCGGCGACGAGCGCCGTGACCGGTCGCGCGGACTACAGGGCGACCAGCAGCGACTCGGAGCAGAAGCCGGGCCCGAGCGCCGAGATCAGCCCGTAGCCGCCACCGCCGCTGCCGCGGGCCTGCAGGTACCGCTCGATCACGAACAAGACGGTCGTCGAGGACATGTTGCCGTAGTCGCGCAGGACCCCGCGCGACCACTCGAGCTGCGCCGGCTCCAGGTTCCAGGCCGTCTGGTAGGCTTCGAGGACCCTGGTTCCGCCGGGATGGAGCAGGAACGCGTCGATGTCTGCGACCGAGAGAGCGTGGCCGCCCAGGAACTCGGCCGCCTCGGCGGCCGCGTTGTCCCGCACGATGTCCGGGATGCGCCTGGCGAACACGACCTGCAGGCCGTCGCGCAGCACGGTCCAGCCCATGACGCCGAGCGAATCCGGGTAGAAGCGGCTGCTCGTGTCGAGGATCGCGAGGCCGCCGCCCTCGACGGCGTCGCCGCAGACCACCGCGGCCGCGGCGCCGTCGGCGAACAGGGCGGTCGCCACGAGGTTCGACTTGGAGGCGTCGTCGGCGAGGAAGGTGAGCCCGCACAGCTCGGTCGCCACGAGCAGGATTCGCGCGCGCGGATGGCCCAGCGCGTGGCGGTAGGCGTGGGACAGGCCCGCGGCGCCGCCGGCGCAGCCGAGGCCCCAGATCGGCGTCCGGTACACGTCGCGGCGCAGGCCGAGCGCGTTGATGAGGCGGGCGTCGATCGACGGGGTCGCCAGCCCGGTCGTGTTGACGTAGATCACGTAGTCGACGTCGGTCGTCGTGATGCCGGCCCGGCCGATCGCCTGACGAGCCGCCTGGGCGGACAGCTCGGTCGCCGCGGCCGCGTACAGCGCGCTGCGATCGGCGAGGTCGTGCGCGGACTCGAACCACTCGGGCGGAGCGACGAAATACCGCGTGCTGACGCCGGCATGGTCGAACAGGGGCAGGAGCCGCTCGATCCCCGCGATCTTCCCGCCGAACTGGCGGCGGGCGAATTCGCGCGCGAGATCCTGATCGACCCGGTGGGCCGGGACAGCGGTCGCGACGGAGCGGATCCTCGGCATGGGCCTTCCTCGGGCGGGGAATGAAGCCGGCGTTTCGCTCAATCTAGGGTGGATTCGCGATTCACCCCACCCGGCGGCCGACCGCCCGGCCGGCGGCCGCCGGCCCGCGACGGTCGGCGCCGCCGCGCCCGGAGTGGTTGCGCTGGCGATGGCCGACGCGCTTACTTGGGTGCACGCGACGTGACCCATCTCGAATCGAGGGAGAACCGTGATGATGGCCGTTTGCCGATCGCTGATTCCCGGCTTGCTCCTGTTCGCACTGGCGGCCTGCGGATCGTCGACCCGGGATTCCGGCGCCGCCGGCGGTGGGCCGGTCGTCTCGGGCCGCCTCGAGGCAGGCCTGCGCGTCGTGACCTTCGATCCGGTCGCGACCGACCAGCGCCTCACCATCTACCGCGGAGACTACGTGCTGCCGGAGCTGGCCGGCGGCGGATCGTTCGCGCTGGAGATCCCGGCGCTCGAATTGTCCCGGACCTTCCCGGCGCCTGCCGGCGAGCCCGGCTACTTCAAGGTCCCGGATGCCGGCGCCTTCGCCTTCCGGATCGGTGCCGCCGGCGGCGTCATCGAGGCGATCGAGTACTCGGCGCCCAGCTACAGCGAGGTCTCGGCGCGCGACGCCGCGGCGATGATCGAGACAGTCGACCCCCTGATCCTGGACGTGCGGACCGAGCGCGAGTTCGCGGCCGGCCACCTCGCGGGCGCCGTCCTGGTTCCGATCCAGGAGCTGCAGGATCGGCTCGGCGAGCTCGCGGCGCACAAGGAGAGGCCGCTGCTCGTCTACTGTGCATCGGGCAACCGCAGCACCGTCGCGTCCAAGCTGCTGATCGAGGCCGGGTTCGAGCGCGTGGCCAATCTGCGCCGCGGATTCGCCGAATGGCGCCGCCAGGGTCTGCCGGTCGCGCCGTGACCGGCCGCTAGCCCTTCGATTCGATCTTGGCCCAGGTGTCCTTCAGGGTCACCGTGCGGTTGAACACCAGCGCGCCCGGCCGCGAGTCCCGCGTGTCCACGCAGAAGTACGCATTGCGCAGGAACTGGAAGCGGTCGCCGGGCTGCGCGCCGGCGAGCGAGGGCTCCAGCTTGCAGCCGGTGAGCACCTCGAGCGAGCCCGGATTGAGGTTCGCCAGGAAACCGTCGCCTTCCTCCGGCAGCGGCCGGTTGAAGAGGTGGTCGTAGAGCCGCACCTCGGCATCGATCGCGTGCGCGCAGCTGACCCAGTGCAGGGTGCCCTTGATCTTGCGGTGGTCCGGCGAATCGCCGCCGCGCGTCGCCGGGTCGTAGGTGCAGCGCAGCTCGACGACCTCGCCGCGGTCGTTCTTGATCACCTGATCGCAGTTGATGTAGTACGCGTGCTTGAGCCGGACTTCCCGGCCGGGCGTCAGGCGGAAGAACTTCGCCGGGGCGTCCTCGCGGAAGTCGTCCCGCTCGATGTAGATCTCGCGGGAGAAGGGAACCTGGCGCGTGCCGCTTGCCGGATCCTCGGGATTGTCCAGGCATTCGATCGACTCGACCTGGCCCTCCGGGTAGTTCGTGATCACGACCCGGAGCGGCCGCAGCACCGCCATCACGCGCGGCGCGACGCGGTTGAGGTGCTCGCGGATCGACCACTCGAGGAGCGAGTAGTCGACCGTCGAGTCGGCCTTCGCGACGCCGATCCGGTTGTTGAACTCCCGGATCGCCTCCGGCGTGTAGCCGCGTCGCCGCAGGCCGCAGATCGTCGGCATGCGCGGGTCGTCCCAACCGGTGACGTGACCCTCGCGCACCAGCCGCAGCAGCTTGCGCTTGCTCATGATGGTGTAGGTGAGGTTCAGCCGCGCGAATTCGTACTGATGCGGCTCGTGCGGAACCGGGAGATTCTCGATGAACCAGTCGTAGAGCGGTCGGTTGACCTCGAATTCGAGCGTGCAGATCGAGTGCGTGATGCCCTCGATGGCGTCGCTCTGGCCGTGCGTGAAATCATAGAACGGGTAGATGCACCACGCGTCGCCGGTGCGGTGGTGATGCGCGTGCTTGATCCGGTAGAGGAGAGGGTCGCGCATCTTCATGTTGGGGTGCGCCATGTCGATCCGGGCGCGCAGGGTGTACGTGCCGTCGGGGAACTCGCCGGCCTTCATGCGCGCGAACAGGTCGAGCGATTCAGCGATCGGGCGATCGCGGTTGGGACTCGGCCGGCCGGGTTCGGTCACCGTCCCGCGGTACGCGCGGACCTCGTCCTCGCTCAGCGAGCAGACGTAGGCCTTGCCGTTCTCGATCAGGTGGACGGCCCACGCGTAGAGGGTGTCGAAGTAGTCGCTGGCGTAGAAGAGCCGGTCCTCCCAGTCGGCGCCCAGCCAGCGCACGTCGGCTTTGATCGCCTCGACGTACTCCGTCTCCTCGGTCTCGGGATTGGTGTCGTCGAAACGCAGGTTGAACTTGCCGCCGAACTCCTGGGCGATCCCGTAATTCAGGTGGATGCTCTTCGCGTGCCCGATGTGGAGGTATCCGTTCGGTTCGGGCGGGAAGCGGGTATGGACCCGGCCGCCGTTGCGGCCGGCCCGGACGTCGTCGGCCACGATCTGACGGATGAAGTCGCGTTCCTTCAGCGGCTCGGCGGCGTCGCCGGAGGTGCCCAGCGGAGGATCGTCGGGACGGTTCATGTCTGTCCTCGCGTCTACGAGTGGCGGTGTGGCCAACGTGGGGGAAGGCTAATCGCAACCGGGGCCGCAGTCAAAGGAAGGCTACGGGCGCCGGGAGCACGGCGGCAACCGCTCGTCGTCGCCGAGCGGGCGCCCTCCGTCCGGCAGGCAATCGACCGGATCGCAGCAGGTGTGGCAGACCCGCTTGTAGGCGCGGAAACCGCAGAGCTCGATCGCCGGCGAGAGGTACTCGTCGCGCACCGGCTCGCGCCCGAGCAGATCGGTGCTCAGATACTTCTTGTTGTCGTCGGGAAACACGGTGACCACGACCGCGTCGGGATCCAGGTGGTCCTGGACCAGCACGGCGCCCAGGAAATTCGCGCCGGAGGAGATGCCCACGCCGATGCCGAGCTCCCGCGCCAGGCGCTGCGCCATGAGGATCGCGTCGCCGTCGTGCACGCTCATGACCGCGTCGAGCGCCGCGAGGTCCAGGATCGGCGGGATGAACTCGTCGGAGATGCCCTGGATCCTATGCTTGCCGACCTTGCGGCCGGTCGACAGGGTCGGGGAGTCGGCCGGTTCGAGCGGGTGCAGGCGGATCTGCGGATGCTGCTGCCGCAGGTACGCGCCGGCGCCCATGATCGTCCCGCCGGTCCCCACGCCGGCGACGAGCGCGTCTGGGCGAAGCGACAGGAATCGCAGCTGCCACCAGATCTCCGGGCCGGTCGTGAGCGCGTGGGCGTCGAGATTGTCGGCGTTGGAGAACTGCCGCGGCAGGAACGCTCCGGGCACCGAGGCCGCGAGCTCCTCGGCGAGGGCGATGCTGCCGAGGAATCCGCCTTCTTCGCGACTCACCAGGCGGATCTCGGCGCCGAGCGAGCGGATCAGGTCGATGCGCTCGGCGCTCATCCAGTCGGGCATGAAGATCGACACCGGGTGCCCCAGCGCCCTGCCGATCGCCGCGAAGGAGATGCCCGTGTTGCCGCTCGTGGCCTCGACGATCCGGCTGCCGGGCTGCAGGAGTCCTCGCGCCTGGCCCTGGCGCAGGATGTGCAGGGCCATGCGGTCCTTGATGCTGCCCGTCATGTTCAGGTTCTCGGCCTTGGCGAAGATCCGCCGGCCGCGTCCGCGGTAGCGGAACTCGACGCAGAGCAGCGGGGTGTTCCCGACCAGATGGGTCAGGCTGCGGATTCGGCCGGCGGCGGCGATTTCCGGCATCACTGATCCTTTCGCGCGGGGGACCGGGTTCGCGGTCGGCGCCGCGGGATGATATCCCATCATGTCAATATGACCTAGCGCAATCCGTCCCCGATGAGCGCGGCGACCGGCAGGGTGGCAAGGACGATGCGCTCGTAGGGATCCGTGTCGCCGCCCTCGTACAGGCAGCCGATCCGGCCGTCGGGAAATCGGGCGAGGCAGGAGTACGCCGCGGCGCCGGAGTGGATCACGAGCGCCCGCGGCCAGCTCGCGCCGCCATCCGCGCTCGCGCGCAGGACGAGGTTCTCGCGCCGGCGGCTCGCCGGGTTGCTGAACACGAGCAGATCGCCGGTCGGCTCCCCGGGCCACGAGTACCTCAGCAGGCTCGCCTGGCAGACCGGCTCGACGAGCCGGCGCTGGTCGCGCGGCGCGGTCCAGCTCGCGCCGCCGTCGTCGCTCGTCGCCTGGGCGCGGCGGGACCGGCCGGCGTAGGATCGCAGATTGGCGAGCAGCCGGCCGGGCGGATCGGCCAGCTCCGCCACCTGCGGCTCGCCGACTCCGGGGCGGATCACGCCCTCCAGGCGCCAGGATGCGCCGTGGTCGTCGCTGACGATGGCGTGCGCCCCGAAAGCCGCGCGCGCGCCGCGGAGATCGCCGTCCGAAGCGGGATAGCTATGGTCGCCGGGCACCACCAGCCGGCCGCGGTCGGGGCCGTGGCGAATCTGGATGCCGATCCCGGGGCCGGTGGCATACCACCTCATCTCCGCCGACTTGACGCCCTCGGTGATCTCACGCGGCGGCGACCAGTTGACGCCCTCGTCGGCGCTCGCGGTGACGAACGCGCGCCGCGTGTCGCGCGAGTCGCCGCGGATCACCAGATTCTCCTCGTCGTCGGCGAGATTCCAGCAGAAGGCCAGCCAGACCGTTCCCGTCTCCCGATCCTCGACGGCGGTCGGATTGCCGCAGGTGTCGGGACCGAGATCGACCACCACCTGCGGCGGCGACCAGGTCCGGCCGCCGTCGGTCGAGCGGCGCAGGAGGATGTCGATGTCCCCGTGGTCCCGCCGGCTGTTC
The DNA here is from genome assembly GCA_022711765.1 of Candidatus Krumholzibacteriota bacterium. GTDB lineage: Bacteria > Krumholzibacteriota > Krumholzibacteriia > LZORAL124-64-63 > LZORAL124-64-63 > Glo-17. The sequence continues at coordinate 1,416,133 of JAKLEB010000001.1, read as the reverse complement.
CGCCGGCCCTCGCTGAAGGCGAGCGCAGTGCCGGCCTGCGTGGTCAGCAGCGCGGGGATCCGGTAGGTGTCGTAGCCGCCCTCGCCGCTCGTGAAGAGGGTCTGCTCCACGAGGGCGCCGGGCGCCGGCGCCGGGATCCGATCGGCCTGGCAGCCGCCGAGCAGCAGCCCGACGAGGACGGGGACCAGCTGCCCGCGACGGGCCGCAGGCCGGCGGCTCCCGCTCATGGCCAGGCGTCCACGTGCAGCGAGTACCAGGCGCGCCGGTCGAAGGCAGGGCCGCGCATCTCGAGGAAGCAGCTGCGCTGGCCGGCCGACCGCTCGACGCGACGGAAGCCGGCATCCCGCAGCATTCGCGCGAGCTTGTCCTCGTCGAACCAGTTGATGTGCTCGCCGGCGCGGTCCCGGTCGTAGGCCAGGTTCCTGCGGCAGTGGTCGAGGAACGCGCCGCGTGGCATCGTCGCGTGGCGGCGGGCGACCTCGTCCTCGTCGAACGGCTCGCGCGGGTGCGCGACGAGGATCAGGAACGCCTCGGTCAACGTCGCGTTGTGGATCTGCATCCAGGGCGCGAAGAACCGGGCGTTGCGCTCGGCGAACCGGCGATGGATCAGCTCGGCGTCGGGCACCACGATCCGCAAGCCGCCGCTGTCGCGCAGGCACCGACGAAGCTCGCGGAAGACCGCCGCGCAGCAGGTGTCGGTCAGGTGCTCGAACACGTGCTCGGAATAGAAGAGATCGACGCTGTGGTCGGCGAACGGGAGCGGATGGGGGCTCGTCAGGTCGTGGTCGTAATCGACGAAGAACGGCGCGTAGCGGTACCAGGTGCCCTGGTGGTCGAGCACGCGCCAGTTGCGCGCTTGCCAGCGGCCGGCGCCGATGTTGACCATCACTCGCGACGGTCGTTCGAAGACGCGCTTGCGGACCATGGCGAGCTCGCACCGGATGGTCTGGCGCACGCGAGTCGGCGCGATGTGCGCGAGCCGCTCGGCGCGATGGACCAGGTGAGAGATCCGGGGAAACTTGCGGCGCGACACCGCGAGCTCGCGCCGGCGGTCACGCACCACGTACTCCGTGCGGCCGGCGGCGACGACCCACTTGTGGGGATTCTCCGCGATGATCTGGCAATCCGCGGGGACGTGGAGCGCGCGCGCCGTGAAGTCCTGGAGGAGGCCCGCGTCCGGGCGGCCGCATTTCAGACCACCCCGCAACCGCGGCTCGACGGCGAACAACGGTTCCTCCAGCAGTGAGCGCGCCAGTCGGGCGAGGATACTGTGCGTCATGGCGATCGAGGGGATTCGATCTTTCCGCGTGTTGCTCGATGGCCGACATGCTAGGCACGAATCGAACCGGCGTCAAAAGCGACCGGCTGCCGGGCACGAGCGCGTGGTGCCGACGCAGGATTTTGCGATAAGTGATTCTGTAGCACACATTAGCGCGAGCCGGCGAACGATGCGGAGCGGCTGCCTTCTCGCCGCTTCTGGATCGCGGCTGGGTGCGCGAAACCTTTGCCTCGACGACGGCGGTGTTCCTTGGGATCCTGAGGCCCGCGAGGAACGGGCCGGGACGATCCCAGCGAGGTCGCAGTCGATGGCAGACGGCCGGAGTGTCCGGTGGGACGACTTGGAACGGTGGCCCGGTCGGGTCTGGCAGGGGACCGTCCTGGGCCTTTCGCTGGTCTGCGCTCTCGCCGCGCGGTCGATCTGGCCCACGGAGTGGTTCTTCGACGACGGCGCGATCGTGTTGCGGTACATGGACGTGTTCGCCCAGGGCGGCTTCTACCAGTACAATCTCGAGGATCCGCCGGTGTACGGCATGTCGGGGTTCATCCACGGGATCCTGGCCGGCGGGCTCGCCCGATCGCAGGCGATGTCGCCGCAGGCCAGCGTCCTCGCGAGCAACACGCTCGGCGTGGTCGTGACCTCGGCGGCGCTGCTGCTGATCTTCCGCGTGTACTCCTCGTCGCTGATGTCGATCCTGCTGGCGTGGCTGCTGGCTCTCGTCGCATCCCACTACTTCATCGTGACCGCGTTCCAGGGGCTCGAGACGCCGCTGCACCTCGGACTCGTGCTGCTCGCCAGCTGGACCTTCCTCGCCCGGCGTTCGCGCGCCCTGTGGTTCTGCTGCGCGCTGTCCGTCGTGTCCAAGCTGGACGCCGTCGCCGTGGTGGCGGTGCTCGGTCTCCTGCGGATCCTCGGGCAGCGGTTCGCGCCCGACGGACGGCGGGCCTGGCGGCGGGAGGCGCGGCGCGCGCTCGTCTGGTGCGGGTTGCCGTTGCTGGCCTGGGTCGGCTCGACCATCGTCCTGTTCGGCAGCCCGTTTCCGCAGTCCGCCTACGCCAAGCTGATGTACCACGATCATCCGGCCAGCCGCCTCGCGTTCGTGCAGGAATGGTGGCGGGTCGATGGCTGGCTGCTCGTCGTGCCGGCTGCGGCGGCGCTGGCGCTGCCGCTGGTGTCCGCCGTCCGCCCGCCGGCTCTCGGCGGCTCGCGGCTCGCGACTCTCGGGCTGCCGCTCGGCAGCGCGATGCTGCTCGTTCTCTACAGCGCCTACAATCCCGCCGAGCGCATGCCGTGGTACTACGTGCTCCCGCAAGTGCTGCTGGTGGTCGCGGCGCTCGTGGCCGCTCTGGATCTGCAAGCCCGTCTGCTGCGCCGGCGCCTCTGGGTTGGCCTGGCGCTCGGCGTCGCGGTCTTCGGCGCGTTGATGCCGGTCTGCTGGAGACACACCCTCGTCCAGGCCCGCGCGGCGATCCTGACCATCCGCAACACCGAACCGGAACGCGCGGCGGTCGGCGAGTTCGTCCGCGACCATGCCGCCCCGGGCGATCGGCTCTACACCGGGCACGGCTACACCGCCCGTGCCGCGGGCCTCTACACCTTCGACTACTCCGGCCTCAACTCCCCCGTGGTGACCGACCTGCGCCGGGAGGGCAAGAGTCCCATCGCCGAGCTCCGGCCCGAGTGGTCCATCCGACCGGGGTTGTGGACCGCGGAATTCCAGACCGCGCAACGGTACGAGTTGCAGGTCAGCTTCTTCGGGCGGTCCTGCGACGGCCGGACGTCCTGGCGCGTGTTCCGCCGCCGCGCCGACGGCGACGGGGCCGTCAGGGTCGCGGTGCCGGTCGCCGGCGGCCATATCGCCACGGATGGCAAGGTCCGATCCAACCGTGACGGAGCGCTTCAGGTGGAGGGCCGACGGACGATCGCGTTCGATCACCGCGGGCCGCACGAGGCCGCCGAGCTGCGAGTCGGTGTCGCGCGTGGTCGCGAACCCTGGACCGTGGAATTCTGGTTGGTCGGGGCGAGCCGGCCTGACACTCTCTTGTCGCGGGCCGTGGTCGCTGCGCGGGATCCGCGCGACCTCGCGCGCGGGCGGGCGACCGAGCTGAGTGTCGCGATTCCACCCACCGCGCGGGACGGGTCGGAGTTCACGGTCCGGATCGGCGGCGGCGACGGCTCGACGGGCACGATCCTGCTATTCGAGCCGACGTGGCTGGAAATCGTCGGCCAGCGGAGGTGACGGTGTGTTCGTCCGGAGGCTGCAGCGCGCAGTGGCGGCCGTCGCCATCGCGACGTGCCCGCCGGGAGCGCCCCGCCGCGCGCGGATGCGGGCCTTCCCGCAAAGGACCACGACCATGCGCCATGCCCTGACCGCCATCCTCCTTCCCGGCTGCCTCGCCGCCGCGGTGCTGGTCGGCTGCGGTCCGGAGGACACCGAGCCCGTGACGCTGGTCGACTTCGACCTGCGGCAGCTCACCGATGACCCCGCCGCTCCCGTGCCGCTGGCAGAACCCGGCTGGGTCCTGCACTGGCTGAGCGACCACTGGGACGCCGACGCCGATTCCGCGAAGGGGGTGTGGGCCTTCGGCCCCGAGGCGACGGCTCGCCTGCAGCTGGTCGGCCGCGACGCCACCTTGCGGCTGGTCGTGAGCACGTCGCCGGAGCTCTCGCGGGCGGGTCAGCGCTGCGAGGTCCTGCTGAACGACCGCCTGCTCGGCGAGGTCGCCGTGGACAGGGCCTGGTCCGACCACGTCCTGACCGCGAGCATCCCCGGAGGCGCCCTGCGCCAGGGCGAGAACCTGCTCACGCTGCGCTCCAGCCGGTGGGCGGAGGCAGGCGCGCCGAACGCCGTGTACCTGCGCGAGCTGCAGGTCGTCGCTCAGCTCTCGAGTCGCCAGCGGGAGTCCTGGCGAAAGCTGCTGGCCGTGCCGGAGATTCCCGCCGAATTCGCGCTGGCTCCTGCCGGAGTCGCGGCCGAGCCGGCCGATCCCAAGGACCGGCCCGACGTGCTGATGATCCTGCTGGACGCCGCCCGGGCCACCCACGTCTCGTGCTACGGCTACGAGCGCGAGACCACGCCGCGCCTGGATGCCCTGGCGGCCGAGAGCCTGGTGATGGAGCGTTGCTTCGCGGAGGCTCCCTTCACGCAGATCTCGGTGCCCTCGCTGCTGACCGGCAAGAGCTGGCGCGAGCACGGCGTGCACGGCAAGGGTCAGGCTCTGGCCGATTCGTTCGTCACCCTGGCCGAGGTCCTCGCCGCCGCCGGCTACCACACGGTCGCCTACAGCGACAACCCCTTCGTCTCCCACGGAACGGGGGCGTCGCAGGGCTTCGCCGAGTTCAGCGAGATGTGGACCGATCCCGAGTTCGGCGGCCCCGGCTTCACCCCGGAGCTGGCCGAACGGCGTTTCCTGGCGAGGGCGCGGCAGGGATTCGGCGACCGGCCGGTCTTCGCCTACCTCCACCTGATGCCGCCGCACGCGCCGTATTTTCCGGGCCCGGACCACGACCTGTGGAGCGACCCGGCCTACGCGGGACCCTACGACGGATCGGCCGAGCAGCTGGACGAGATCGACGCCAGCCACCCGGAGCTCTCGGCCGCGGACCGCGCGCGCATCGTCGCGCTCTATGACGGCAACCTCCACCGCAGCGACGCCTCCCTGGGGCGGATCCTGGACGGCTGGCAGGCGCTGGACCGCGACCGCGAGCTGCTCGTCCTCGTGCTGTCGGACCACGGCGAGGCGTTCGGCGAGCACGGCTGGTGGCAGCACCTGAGCACCGTCTACGACGAGATGCTCCACGTGCCGCTCGTGCTCTGGCCGCGCGCGGCGTGGGCCGACCTCGAGCCGGCGCGGACGCGGCTGCTCTCGCTGGCCGACGTCTTCCCGCTCCTGGTGCGGCGTCTGGGGGTGATCGTGCCGCCGCAGCTGGAGTGGACCGGTCGCACCCGCGCGCTGCTGGCCGGCGCGGTCCCCGAACCCGCGACCCTCGTGCTGCGAACGAACTGGCACGCGCATACCTTCGGCCTGCGGACCGAACGCTATTTGGCGGTCTTCGACGGGCTGCGCGGCCAGGAGCTCTATGACCTGGCGGCCGACCCCGGCGCAACGCTCGACCTGCGCGCGGAGCGCCCGGAGCTGTACCGCGACCTCATCGGCCGGATGCGTGCGGTCCTCGGCGCTCGCCACGCGGTCTCGGCCACGGGGCGCACGCTCTCCGAGCAGGAGCGCAAGACCCTGCGCAGCCTGGGGTACTGAGCGCGCGCCGTCCGCTCAACGCACGATCCCGTCGTCGCCCTGATCGCGGACCTGCGCGCCGAGTCGCCTCAGCATCCGCGCGAGGTCGCGCGTGCCGCCGGCCGTGAACCACACGCATACCACGAGCGCGGCCACGAACTGGATCGCGAGGTAGACCCGCCAGAAGCGGAGCCAGGCGGCGGTGTCGAGCCGACCCGCGCAACCGGCCGCGGTGCCGGCGATGAACACGGCGAACCAGCCGAGGATCCAGGCGCCGGTGACTCCGTAGAGGACCTTGTCGCCGCGAGTGAACTCGCTCGTGAAGGCGAGCCGGCCCCAGCCGCGCGGCGCGGCGTGCGCGGCTGGCGCCGGGGGCGCCGCGGTCGAGGCGGCGCGGTGCAGCAGGCGATCGAGGTCCACGGGCGCCTGCGCCCGCGGTCCGACCAGCGATACGACCACGTAGACGACCGACGACACGCCCATGGCGATCCCCCAGAACACCTGCCCGTTGACCGGGAAATCCGGGTCGAGCTGCTGCAGGACGATCCCGCCGACGGAGATCAGCGCGCCCACCGCGAGCGCGGACCACGCCGCCCGGGCCGTGCCGCGCCGCCAGTAGAGGCCGCCGATGATCACCGCGCCGCTGCCGCCGGCGAAGATCGCGCCGGTGATCGCGAAGAACAGGAAGATGTACTGGCTCTGCCGGAAGAGCAGCGAGAAGGCGAAGGCGAAGGCGGCCACGCCGAGGATCGACAACCGCAGCGCGAGCAGGTGCTGGCGCGGCGTGAGCGGCCGGTCGTGGCGCAGGGGCAGCAGGACGTCCTGCACGAAGATGCTGCCCCACGAGTGCAGGTAGGACTCGTGGGTCGAGAGGAAGCACGCCAGCATCACCGCCGCGAAGGCGCCCAGCAGTCCCGGCGGCAGCACTGCTCGCAGCACGAGCGCCGGGCGCAGCTGGCTGCGGAGGGCCTCGCGGTCGTGGCCGGCGAGGACGCCGTTGACCTCGGCCGCCAGACGCGCGAAGTCGGGGTGGTGCAGGATCGTGTAGATCGCGACGGCGGCGACGAGCAGGAACAGCGATTGAGGCACGGTCTTCCACAGGGCCAGCGCCTGGCTCATCCTGGCTTCGTGCGCGCTCGACGCGGAGGCGTTGTAGGCCTGCGTGCCCTGCCACGACATCTGGCCGTAGACCACGCCGAAGGCCCCGATCGCGAAGTACCAGACGTTGAAGTCCTCGACCCGGCTCGCCCGGAACGGATCCACGAGCGAGGCTTCCGCCGGCGCCGACCCGAGCGCGGCCGCGATCTGGTCCCACGATACGACCCGCACGAGCAGGTAGGCGCCGAGCGCGAGGAAGATCAGATTCACGAGCGTGCCCTGCAGGAAATTCGTGACGATCACCGCCACCTGGCCGCCGAGGAAGACGAACCCGAGCGTGAGCAGGAGCAGCGCCGCCATCAGCAGGGCGAAGGTCGACACGGGCTCGCCGGCCACCGCCACGGTCGCGGGCAGGCCGCAGTAGTGGATGAAGAAGCGGGTGCCGACCGCCGGGAAGATCCCGAAGTTGACGATTCCCGACAGCCAGGCGAGCGATCCGGCGAAGACGCGGAAGCTGCGGCCGTAGCGGCGCTCGAAGAACTCGGCCACCGTCAAGCAGCGGGTCTGCCGGAAACGGTAGAGCACCCAGCCGCTCAGGTGCACGCCGAGCACCACGATGCTCAGGCTCAGGCCCCACCACACGAGCGTGAACCCGGAGACGTAGTGCATCTCCAGGTTTCCGATGATGGTGATCGAGCCGAGGGCCGCGACCCCGCTCGCCACGGACACGAGGTACCGGTCGGCGCTGCGTCCGGCCGCGAGGAAGTCCGCGACGCTGCGCATCTGGCCGCGGCTGAGCCCGAGGCCGGCGACGAGGATCGCCAGCATGCCGGCGACGGGCAGCCAGTCGAGCGCCGTCATGGCGCGACGAGGCCGATCACGGCGGCGAACCGCCCGGCTGCCTCGCGCTGGACCCGCCAGCTCCAGAACCGCTCGCCGCGGCAGATGGTGCAGATCCGACACGCGCAGACCCGGCTCTCCGGCACGCCGGCCGCCGCGAGCTGGGCGAGGTTGGCGGCCCAGAGATCGAGATGCCACCGGTCGCCGGCCGGCGCGAAGAACCGCGACCCGCCGCCGCCCAGCCGCGCCAGCGCCTCGTCGCGGACCTCGGGCCCGACCTCGTAGCAGCAGGGCCCGGCGCTGGGGCCGATCCCGGCGCTGATCGTGGCCGGGTCCACGCCCAGCTCGTCCCGCATTCGCTCCACTGCGGCGACCGTGATCCGGCGCACCGTCGAACGCCAGGATGCGTGGGCGACGCCCACGGCCGGGGTCCCGTCGGCGCGCAGCCCCGCCAGGAGCACCAGCGGGCAGTCGGCGCTCCGGCCGAGCACGGCGAGGCCGGGCGTGTCGCACACCAGCGCGTCCGCCTCGCCGGCGATGCCCGGTTCGCGCGCCCGCAGGACCGTGCCGCCGTGCACCTGCTTGACCCACGCGGCTCCGGCGAGCCCCAGCTCCGCCGCGACCGCCGCCGCCGCGCGGGCGGTCGGCGCCGCCCGCGCGTCCGGGCCGAAGTGGGGGCCGGCCCGCGTGGTGACCGCGTGGGCCACGCCCGGCACGCCGGCGAGCGCCCCGAATCTCCCCAGCGGCCAGCGCGCCGAGTCGTCGATGTGGAACCGGCTCATCAGAAGTTGAAGACGTCCATGAACTCGAACGTCCAGTCGTGGTCGCGCTCCTTGGCCGCCTCGAAGCGGAGCTGCCAGCTCAGGAGGTTCAAGTGGGCGCCGCCGCCGAAGCTGGCGAGCGCGCGAGGATCGGCCCCCGGAGCATCCGCGTAGAACGCGTCGCCGACGTCGCCGAACAGGTGGACGCCGACGCCGACGTTCTCACCGGTCGTCGCGACCGGCATCATGGCGAGCGGCCAGCGGAGCTCGACGGTCGCGAGGTACGCCGTGTCGCCCTCCCGTCCGGCATAGGGAGCGCCGCGCACGGTCTCCGGACCGCCCCAGCGCAGGACGTATTCGGTCGCGCGGACCGGGTCGCTGCGCGTGCCGAAGCCGCGCAGGGCCAGGACCGGCGCGCCCGGGAGCGGAACGAATGCGCGCAGATCGACCTCGTGCGTGACCTGGCCGTCGATGTCCAGGCCGGCGCGGTAGTCGAGCGCGTAGGTGGCGAAGACGCCGCGTCCCGGGTAATAGGGGTTGTCGCGGGTGTCGACGCCGACGAGGCCGCGGAGAAGCCAGGTATCGCGGCGGCCGGCGGCGAAGGTCGTGAGCCCCGCGCCCTCGTCCCAGCGGTAGTCGTCCTTCTGGTCGAAGCTCTCGAATCCGCCACCTGCCTCGGCGTAGACCGGTCCGGCGATCTCGGACCGCGCCGAGAGCTTGGTGTGCCATCGCGCATAGTCGAACGGGCGCCAGACGAATCCTCCCCGCTCCCACAGCGCATCCGCGGTCAGGCTCAACCGGTCCTGACCGAAGAGCCAGGGCTTCGTCCAGGTCGCGCGACCGCGCTGGATGCGGTAGACGATCGCTTGCAGCTCGAGGATCTCGCCCCGACCGCCGAGGTTGTGGTCCGTCAGCATCGCTCCCAGCAGGAACTTGTGGCGCCGGCTGTAGCGGACGTAGGGCGTATAGCGCGTCGTCTTCTCCTCCTCGACGGAGATGTGGAGCGTGACCAGCCCGTTCTCGTCCTCCTCGCTCTCGATATCGACGAACGCGAAGTAGCCGCAGTCCTCGAGGCGATCCCAGACGGCGTCGATCGCCGCGAAATCGCACGGATCGCCCGGCCCGAGGTCGATGACCCGCTCGACCACGCCGCGGTCCGTCTTGGTGTTGCCTTCGAGGACGATCTCGCCCAGGACAGGCGTCGGTTCCTGCGCCAGGATCGATTCGCCGGCCGTGCAGGCCAGCAGAAGGGCGCAGAGCCCGGCGTGGATGCGGACCATGGCAACTCCCTTGCGGAAACCGCGGCGGCGCGCCACTGTGGCGGCCCATCCCCGGCTATTATGGCGGCGGTGGCGGAATTGTCCAGGCGCGACCCCGACCTCAGATGACGTCGTCGAACGACCCGATCCCGGGGCCAGCCGCGGGCGCGGGCTCCGGCACCTCGTCCTGAGCGGCCGGGGTGTAGACCGCCAGGCGCACGCATTCGAGGCCGATCTCCGCCAGCTCCTCGGCGAGGTCCGCTGCCTGCAGGTCCGCAAGCAAGACCTGGGCCCGCAGGGGATCCACCCCGCGTCGGTCGCCGAGCGGCTCCAGGCGGACCTCGAGCTGGTTCCGGACCATCGTGTCCAGGACGCGGGTCAAGGTCGTCGTGTCCACGGCCGGCAGGCCCTGGAGGACCGCGGCGTGGAAACAGGCGGGGTCGGCGATCCGCAGGCGGCAGGCGCCGCGGATCGGCAGGCTGGCCGGCGAGCGCCCGCCGGTCGCGACCTCGAGCACGGTTCGCTCGCGCCAGCGCCAGGACACCTCGACGTCCGTGCGCACGAAGTAGACGAGGCTCGCGGGATCGACCTTGCCGGGACCGTGGCCCACCGAGAGCTCGTGCCTGCCGCCGAGGTAGATCTGCTGGAGGCGGCCGCCCACCTCGCGGCACGCCACCTGCGACTCGGCGAGTTCCAGGACGAGGGTTCTGTCCGCGAAGAAGTCGAGCGCCAGCGGACCTTCCACCAGTCGCGGGGGGCTCGCGGGGCGCCAGACGACCACGCTGTCGGGCTCGCGCGTTTGCCATTCGTTGCGGTGGTCACGCATGGGCTACCTCCGGCGCATGCGCGCGAACTCCGACTCCCAGCCGAGCCCGAGCAGGTAGTTCCGCTCCTCGGCGGTCCGGCTGAGGTCGGCCAGGATCTGGCTGAGCTGGATGGCCTGGTTGCGGAACCAGTTCTCGGAAGGCTGATCGACGTCGAGCGCGCGGGTCAGACTCAGCGAGGCCTCGGCGAGCAGCAGGAGACGGTTGTCGAGCTCCTCGAGCTCGGGCACGGTCACCAGGGGGTCGCCGGCGATGGCCACGATCCCCTCGCGATCCAGCCGCCGGAAGATGGAGCTGATGTGGTCGACGAGCAGGTCGATGATCTCCACCTGCTCCGTGCTCAGCACCTCGGCGCGCTGCTCCGCCACGTTGAGCAGGTGGTCCCCGCAGTCCTTGAGCAGCCTGCCGAGGCTGCGGCGGAAGATCCTCTCCGCGTCGACGGCCCTGCCGCCGGACCCGTAGCTGGCGTACCGGGGCAGGTGCGCCATGAGGCTGGTCATCTCGTTGAGGCTGACGCTGGCGGCCGGCATGGTGGACTCCCGGGTGTTGCGGTGGCCGAGGAGCGGGCTTCCCGACGTGCGGTCTGCCCGGCTGGACAGCATCTGCGTGAGGAAACATCAAGGAATGTTCCGGACGTGGCGGGAGAACGGAGCCGGCGCGAGATGGCGCGAGCAGACCGGCGAAACCGGACGTTGCGGCGCGACAGGGCGAGGAGCCCCGCGGCCGGACGGCCCGCGTCGAGGTGCGCTTTGCAACCCGGGAACCCTCGGGGGCGCGAAATGCACCCGAGGTCCTCCATCCGGCACCGGCCCCCCGGGCCGCCGCGTCTAGCGGCGGACGACCGGATTGGCGAGCTTGCCGATCCCCTCGATCTCCACGGTGACCAGGTCGCCCGGCTTCAGGAAGACCGGCGGTTCCCGGAACACCCCGACGCCGCCCGGCGTGCCGGTCGCGACGATGTCGCCCGGCAACAGGGTCATGTGGCGGCTCGCGTGCTCCACGAGCGCGCGCGGGCCGAAGGCGAGCTGGTCAGTCGTGCTTTCCTGCATGACCGTGTCGTTCCACCGGCACCGGATGTGCAGGCCCATGGCCTCCGGCGGCAACTCGTCCGGGGTCACGATCCAGGGGCCGCAGGGACCGCCGGTGTCGATGCTCTTGCCGCGGAAGAACTGCTTGTCGCGGCGCTGCGCCTCGCGGTTCGACACGTCGTTGAAGCACATATAGCCGGCGATGTACGCGCCGGCGTCCTCGCGGCGGACCGCGCGACAGGGCCGGCCGATCACGAACGCCAGCTCGGCCTCGGCATCCACCTCGGTGAGGTCGGGCGTCAGCTCGATCGGACCGTCGTGAGTCTGCAAGCAGCTCGGCGCCTTGCTGAACAGCATGGGCAGGTCCGGCAAGGGCTTGTTCTGCTCGGCGGCGTGATCGCGGTAGTTGAGGCCGACGCAGACGATCTTCGACGGCAACACGATCGGCGGCAGCAGCCGGGCCGCGGCCAGCCGGAACAACGGCAGCGACGGGTGGTCGCCCGCGTCCTCGGCGCGCGGGCCGAAGCGGTCGCCGAGCTCGCGGATGCGGTCCATCTCCCCGAAGAGAGCGTGCCAGTTCGCCGGCAACGTCGGATCGGCCGCCAGGAGATCGAGTCCGACGGTGCCGCTCAGGGCCAGGCCGCACCGCGGGTTCGCCCCCTGCGTGAAGGTGATGAGTTTCATGGCGTCCATGATGGGGCACGGCGGGCGGCGTGTCTGCAGGGATCTCGGCGGGGGTCGCCGCGCCCGGCGGTCGGCGCGCACCGGACCCGGGCACAGCGCGTCCCGGCGAGTCGACTCGCCGGGACGCGCTGACTGTCTGGAGGTTGCTGGCCGGCCCGGCCGGTCCGGGCTACTGGACGGCGATGCGCCGCGGCATGGTCTTCTCGCTCTTCGGCAGGGTCACGGTCAGGATCCCCTGCTCGAGCTTGGCGCCGATCTTCTCGGCGTCGATTGCCGCGCCGAGGTCGAAGCTCCGGCGCCAGCTGATCTTGCCGGTCAGTTCGCTGCGGCGGCTCGCGTAGCCCTCCGGGGCTTCCAGGTTCCGCTCGGCCTTGACCGTGAGCGTGGTGTCCTCGACGCTGATGTCGAGATCCTCGTTGCGGACGCCGGGCAGATCCATGACGATACGGTAGTCCTTGTCGCCCTCCAGGATGTTGGTCCGCGGCAGGTGCTCGCGGTAGGGCAGCGGGCTGCAGACCGCCGGGTTCGCGTCGAGGGCCGCGTTGATGAATTGAGCGATCGGGTACATGGTTCTTCCTCCTGGGTTTAGGTCCATCGTCATCGGATGGTTCGAGGAGCCGGGCTCCTGTTGGTGTCTTGTACCAACTCCTATACAACCCGTGTGCCAGCCCGGCGGCGGTCCCCGTGAGAAACAGTAACTTCAATGAAAACATGGATATATGCTGGATGCCCGAAGAGTGGCGGTCGTGATCGTCACGCAGCTGCCGACGATCCTGGCAGGCATAAGCTGTCAACTTGACATGGGTCTCCGCACGGCTGGCAGATTCACGCTGCCAGCCTGTCTTCTCGCCGTCCTGGCCTCGTCCGCGCCCGCGGGCGACCAGACCCCGGTTGCGGCTGATCCGGCCCTGAGGATCGGCGAGATCGAGCTCGATCTCTCGGACGTCTTCGCGGCCGGCGAGATCGCGAACGCAGCCGGTCTGAACCGCACCCTGCGCCGCGCGGTGAATACGCTCCACGTCAACAGCCGGCCCTGGCTGGTGCAGCAGGAACTCCTGTTCGCGACCGGCGACCCCGTGGACGCGGGCAAGCTCGCCGAGTCCGAACGGAATCTGCGGGGGCTCGGCATCTTCCGGGATGTCCGGATCGCCCCGGTCGACACCACCCGGGACGGCCAGGTCAGGATCCGGGTGTCCGCCCATGACGCCTGGACGCTGTCGACCGCGCTGAGCTTCGCGCTCGCGTCCGGCGGCGGATTGCGGTGGAGCTTGACCGCGAGCGAGCGCAACTTCCTGGGCCGGGGGCTGCTGGTGCGCGTGGGTGGCGGCCGCGGGCTGGACGCCGGCTACGGCCGGGTGTACTTCGGCTGGAACCGCGTCGCCCGTTCGCCGCTGACGTGCGAGCTCAACGTCGACATCCGGTCGGACGGTCACGACCGCTGGGTGGCCGTCGCGGCGCCGTTTCGCGCCGACGACCAGCTCTGGTCCTGGGCGTCGCGCGCCGGGAGCCGGTCGCTCGGCACGCGCTGGTACCTCAGCAACGCCGGGCCGGCGGGCGCCGATCCGGCCCGCAACCGGAGCCTCCATGCCGTCTTGCCCTATACCGACTCCTATGTCCGGCTGGAGGGACATCGCCGGATCAGCGCGTCCGGCGGCGGGCGGATCTGGCGCGCGGGTCTCGGCCTCGCGGTCTTCTGGCTGGACTTCGATCTGGGCGACGGGATCTTCGAGCTCTCGGACGGGCGTTTCGCCGACCTCTCGTTCCTCGGCGAACCCGGCGAACCGCTGGCGCGGGATCGCGGGACGGAGGTGTGGCCCCAGCTCATCGTCTCGAGCCAGGGGCGCCGCTGGATCCAGACCCGGTACCTCGTGCGTTACGGCGACGAGGAGGATGTGGCGCTGGATCCCTCGTGGCAGCTGAGGGCGGGCCCCGCCGGTCCGGCCGTCGGCTCGACGAGGGGCACCGCGGACCGCTGGAGGCTGGAATTCTCAGGAGCCAACTGGGACCGGCTCGGCCGCAGCTTCTGGTTCCAGCAGGTGACCGGTCAGGCCGTTCTCGGCGAGGCGGCCGACCGCAATCACGTGCTGGGCGCGCTCCTCGGCAGCTACGTGAGGTTCGGCGAGCCCGAACGCCCCTGGCTCCTCAAGACCTTCGGCGAGGTCGTGCACGGCGACGGGTTGCGGGGCGACGCGGCGCCGGTGCTCGGCCTGGATCGGGGACTGCGGACCCTCGACGTCGACGGCATGGCGGGAGACCGCCTGGTGCGCTGGAACACGGAACTCGGGCGGACCTTGCCGTGGGTCGCGCTGGGGATGGTCCGGACGGGCTGGGGCGTGTACTACGGCGGCGGCCTCGCCCGCTGGCAGGACGAGGCGCGCGACCTCGCCGGCCTGCGGCACGAGATCGGCTGCGGGCTGCGCCTGGGCCCCACCCGGGCCGGCACGAGCGACCTCGCGCGCGTCGACCTGACGTACGACCTGACCGGTGAGGATGGTCTGGTGATCACCACGGTCGCCCGCGGTTTCTTCTAGCGGGCGGCGCGGGCCGGTGCCATGATCGACGCGCCACGAGCCCACCAGCGTGTAGGAGCCCCCGTGCCGCCCACCGCCGCGCGCAGCGTCGCCAAGAACACCTTTCTGCTCACGCTCGGCCTGCTCGGCGGACGGGTGCTCGCCGTCTTCGTCACCAAGAAGATGACGCCCATCCTGGGGCCCGAGGGCCTGGGGATCTGGGGTTTCGCCAACGATCTCGGCATCATCGTCCTGACCGTCGTCAACTTCGGGCTCGGCGTCCTGCTCACCCGCGAGGTCACCCGCAACCGCGGCTCGAGCTGGCCGTTGCTCTGGGCCGCGCTGCGCCTCCGTTGGCTGCTCGGACTGGGCTGCTTCCTGCTCCTCTGGCTCTACCTGGACACGACCGCGAAGGACGCCCTCACCACGACCGCGGTGCTCGTGACCGCGCTGGGCCTGTTCGCCGAGACCACGGCCATGGCCTGCGACTCCGTCCTGCAGGCTCACGAGAAGGTTGAGTACCAGACCTGGGGACAGCTCGCTTCCGCCGTGGTCTATTTCTGGCTGTCGTACTGGTGGCTCGATCTCGGCTGGGGCATCATGGGGGTGATCTGGGCCAACGTCGTGAGCCGGATCGTGCGGCTCGGCGTGATGGCGCCCCTCATGTTCTGGAAGACGGGACCGTGGCGGCGGGCGCTGCCGGGCGAGCCGATCATCGGCATGCGCGCCATGCTGAAGCTCGGTGTCGCGCTGTGCATGGCCACGACGTTCGGCATCATCAGCTATAAGATCGACACGGTCATGCTGACCGAGATGATGGGTCAGGCCGCGACCGGGATCTACGTGCTCGGCCACCGCGCCCTGGACATCATGCTGATCGTCCCCAACCTGTTCGCGACCGCGATCTTCCCGGCGCTCATGCGCTACACCGAACGCGACCAGACGGACGCGCGCCGGTTGAGCGAGCGCGGCCTGCGCTACATGGTCGTCGTCATGCTGCCGCTGACCTGGTTGGTGGGACTCGCCGCGCGGCCGGTGATCGAGTGGTTCGCCCGCGGCACCGACGCCGCTGATCCGAGCCAGTTCGCGGATTCGATCGTGGTCCTGCAGCTCGTGATCTGGGGAGTGCCGTTCCAGTCGGCGAGCAACCTGCTCAACCGGACGCTCATCGCCGCCGGGCGCGAGCGGGTCTTCATCGGGATCGGACTCTGGGCGCTCGTGACCAACGTGGCTCTCAACCTGCTCCTGATCCCGCGCTGGGGGTACTACGGCGCTTCGGTCGCCACGGTCGTCTGCCTCGCCCAGACCATGGTCCTGCACGTCTGGAACGTGAACCGGACCGGCCTGCGGACGCCCGTGCGCCGCGCTCTGGTCCTGCCCGCAGCCGTCCTGGCGGTCAGCTGGTTCGCCGCGGTCGCGGTGCTCCGCCTCGTCCAGCCCGGGTGGACCCAGGGGTGGTTCGGCCTCGCAACCGATCGGGGCTGGCTCGCCTTCGGCGGCGGAACCGCACTCTGGCTGGTGTTCTACGCCGTCGCGGCGTACGTCCTGCGCGTCGTGGACCGCGACGACCTCGCGCTGCTGCCGCAGCTCGTCAGGCGCGGCGGCTGAGCCGGTGATTTACCGCTTGAGATCGCGACCGGTTTCCGGTAAAGCGAGAGTCGTTCGCGAGCCGGTCCACCGGAGTGCGCCTCCGAGCAACCCGACCAGCGCTGACCTCGATCCCCCGAGGAGGGTGAACGCCGTGGAATCCCGGATCTGTGCCTACTGCGGCGGCGAGCTCGGCGAGACAGAGATCCGCCATCGCCGCCGACTCTTCTGCAGCGACGAGTGCTGCGAGGCATTCGAAGACAGCTTCCTCGTCCGCGGCGAACCGGATCCCACGGATCTCGCCGAGGGCGAGGTGGTGGACGACGATCTCGACCTCGACGCCGAGGACCTGGACGACGACGAGCTGGAGGACGACGAGCTGGATGACGATTTTCTTCCCGATGACGAAGAGGATCTCTGAGGACCCGGCGTGTCAAGGGCCGGAACCGTGCGGTTCCGGCCCACCGATCGTCATCGCGCCGGGATTCGCGCGCGCTCCCGCTAGCCGCAACCGGAGCAACCGCCGCCGCTCGTGCCGCAGCCGCCGTCGGCGGTCTTGTTCAAGCGCAGCAGATACCCCTTCTGGTGATCCTCGTCGACGTAGTCGATCGTGAGCCCGCCCGACTGGTCCACGACGTCGCGAGTCTGCGGGTCGACCAGGATGGTGTAGCCGGTCTGGTTGATCACGGAATCGTCTTCGTTCGGCTCGTCCAGAGCCATGCCCAGGGCCGGACCGCTTCAACCGAATCCCTGGACGAAGACCCGCACGCCCTTGCTGCCGTGGGCGGCGAAGTCGAAGGCGCCGAACGCGGCATTCGCGGCCTCGGTCACCTGGATCAGCTGGGTACTGCTCACGTTTGAGGTCTCCCGTTGGTGCCAGTCCGCCAGGATCGCCCGCGGCGGAAGTGCTCGCTCGCGCCCTCAAGATCGTCACTGTTGCAATTCTGCGCAACCTTAATACGCCGGCGCGGGGACCGGACCGCGGCCTGGCCGCTCGAAACGGTGATGGAAACGGGATGAATATGGCGTATCATCGATCGCGACAGACCGCGCGAGCGGTCCCTGACCCTATTGCCTCGGGAGTCCGCACATGCGTCATCGCCCCGCTGCCGTCCTGCTCGGCTGCGCGTTCGGCCTGCTGGCCGCGCAGGCAGCCGCCGCCCCCGTCACCGCCGACCTCGCCTGGCAGGTCGCCTGGCGGCACGCCCGCGAACTCGGCGTCGCGCTGGGCGCCGAGCCGGCCATCGAGCCGCTGATCGACGGTCGCGGCCAGGTCCTCGGATACCTCGTGGCGCTGGAGCCGACCGGCTACGTCGCCGTCGCCGGCGACGATGGCCTGCCGCCGGTGCTTGCCTACTCGACGGCAGCCGCGGCGCCGCCTCGACCGGACGGCGACCCGCTCCGGGCGCTCCTGCGGGCGGACGTGGCGGCCCGCCTCGCGGCCGGCCAGGCCACGGCCCGGTACCCGGCCTGGGACGCGCCGCCGGCGCGGGCGCGATTCGAGCAGTGGCCGCCCGCCGGCTCGACCGCGACCGGCGGCTGGGTCGAGGTTCGCTGGAGCCAGGGCAGTCCCTACAACCAGTACTGTCCGCGCGACCTCGCTCACGGCGGCGCCCGCAGCCTCGCCGGCTGTCCGGCCGTCGCGATGGGCCAGATCCTCGACTACCTGCGCGCCGGGGCCGAAGTGCGGTTCGACGACGCCGACGACTACAACCACAACTACTACGGCAACAACTTCCGGATCGACGACGACTGGCTCGCCTACGGCTTCCCGTCGTGGCCGCAGCTCGACACCTACCTCGCCACCCTCGAAGCGCGGTGGGAGGCCGGGCTCGCGACCGACGCGGCGGGAGCGGGAGCGCTCGTGTACGCGTGCGGCGTCGCCGCCCACCAGGTCTACAGCGCCTCGGGGTCCGGCACGTACGGCGTCGATCAGGCCTACCTGGCGTACCAGCGATTCGGCTTCGCCGATTGCGAGCTGATCGCGCCCGACGCTCCCGATCTGCTCGACCGCCTCGCCGCCGACATGCAGGGGGCGCGGCCCGCCCACCTGGCCGTGGTCACGCCCGACTGGCAGGCCGGCCACAACGTCGTGGTCGACGGCTACAACACCGACGGCTACTTCCACGTGAACTTCGGCTGGGGCGGCTCCTACGACGGCTGGTACCTCCTGCCGTCCGGCTTGCCGTACGAGCTGACGGTCTTCGAGGGCGTCGTCGTGGACATCGCGGCGCCGGCGACCGCGGCGCCCGCTGCGCCCGCGGCGATCGCGCCGCTCGTGGTCCGCGCCTGGCCGAATCCCTGCAATCCCCGCACCGTGATCGGGTTCACGACCACGCGCGCCGGCCGCGTCGGCGTGCGGGTGTACGACGCGCGCGGCCGCCTCGTCCGCGAGCTGCTCGATGTCGCGCGACCCGCGGGCGCGGGGGCCGTGTCCTGGGACGGTCGCGACGGCGCGGGCCGGCCGGTTGCGGCGGGCACCTATCTGGTCCGGGTCGCGGCGGCGGGATCGTCCGCGACGACCAAGCTGGCGCTGGCGCGCTGAGCGGCGGTCCGCCCGGACGCCTGCCGGACACCGGCAGTGGAGGGCCCGCCTCGATCGAGGCGGGCCTCCTCGCTCAACGCGGAGAGCGGGCCGCTGGAGACTATTTGACGAGGGTGACCTTGGCCGACAGGACACGGTCGTCCGTGCCCAGCCGGACGAGGTAGACCCCGCTTCCCAGCCGGCTGCCGTCCTCCGCGACGCCGGTCCAGTTCGCCGCGTGCATCCCCGCGACGGTCCAGCCCCGGTGCAGGGTCACCAGGCGGCGGCCGCGCAGGTCGTAGACCGCGAGGTCGACCCGCGTGTCCCGGTCGAGCCGGTAGTGGATCGTGGTCGTCGGGTTGAATGGATTCGGCGCGACCCGGTCGAGCGTCGCCGTGCCGAGGCTCGGGCCTTCGACCGCCGACGATTCACCGCTCACGATCTGGATCCACAGCTCGTCGCTCACCGTGACGAGCGTGCCGGTGTCATAGACCATGGAGACCACCGCGACGACGCGGTTGGAATCGATCACCGCGCGCCCCGGCGGCAGGCGGCCGCCGACGGCGAAGTGGATCGTCTCGAAGGGGGCCGCTGCGAACGGCGCGAGCGGCGGCAGGTCGAACCAGGGCTGATCCTGCTCCCACGAGAACTCGCCCGCCATCGGCGCGTCGGCGCGCTGATTGCGGACGCGCGCCTCGAACGAGACGGTGTCGCCCGACACGCCGCCGATTCCCTTGACCTCGAAATCGACGACCACCGGCGAGGTCACCTCGAACATGAGCGGGACGGTCTGATCGCCCAGCCCGTCGAAGGTGTCGAGCGAGAGCTCCCCGGCGAAGGTCCCGAGCGGCGCGTCGGGCGGGATCTCGACCACGAAGTCGACGGGTGTCGTTCCCAGCGGCGGGATCGTGACCGACTGGTAGGGCGGCTCGGGCTCGTACTGCTCGCTCTCGACCGCGGCCGTCACCTCGAGCGCGCGGGCGAGCCGGCTGCGCAGGTCGAAGTGGACCGGCAGCAGCCGCGGCGCGGAGGAGCCGGTCCAGTCCGAGAAGACGAGCGGTCGCGCCGGGTCGCCGAGCAGGGCGACGACGGGCTCCACGCGATACGCAAGCGGGAACTCGCGCACGAGGCCGGCGTGCGGGCCCAGCCCGTTCGCGCTCAGGATCACGAGGCCATCCCCGCCGACGAGGCTGGCATCCTCAGGCAGCTCGAGCTGTGTCACGACCTCGACGATCTCCCCGGGCGAGACCAGCGGCGGACCACTCGCGATGGCCGGCCAGCCGCTCACGTCGAGCGCCGTGTAGGTCACCTCGACCGGTTGGGAACCCCGGTTCACGATCCGGGCCACGACCCGGGCGAGCGGACAGCCGGGCGCCACGTCGATCGCCGCCGTGTCGAGCGCCTGGAGCGGCAGTCCCGCCAGGATCGCGGGCAGCTCGTGCGGCACGTCGACGCCTCCCACGGTGACGGTGAGCACGGGTTCGAGCGGGATCCCCGCGGGCAGTTCCGGCGGGAGCGGGATCACGAAGGCCAGCTCGACGCCGGTCTCCGCGGGGACGGTCGCACCCGCGGTCCAGACCGCCGGGCCGGCGCCCGGAATCAGCAGGGTCGCGGCGTCGACCGTGACGGCGTCGCCCGATTCGTTGTCGATGACGACGGTGGCGGCGAGCAGCTGCCCCGGCGCGGGAACCGGCTGCTCCCACCACCACGCGTCGAACCACGACGCGACCGCGAAGATGCATTCGGTCAGCTGCACCCCTTCCGGCGTGTCGACACTGACGGACACCGTATCGGCGGTGCCCGGCCAGACGCCGTTCGGTACGGCGATGTTGTGGTAGATGACCTGGCCGCTGCCGGGCTGGACGGTCACCGTGCCCGGCATGCCGTCGACCCAGCCGCGGCGGTCCGACGCGGTCGAGGTCACCGTGACCGGTGTGCCGCCGCTGTTGGTCACGGTGACCGGGATGGTCGTCGTGCGACCGGACCGGGCGGCGCGCGTCGGCGGTCCGGCCGGATAGCCCACGCGGACCGGCATGGCCGGCGACGGGCAGGTCGTGAACCAGAGGTAATTGTCCTCGTTCGGGCCCAGACCGTCGCTGCCGTTGGGATCGGTGTTGCCGTCGAGGTGCGAGCGGTTCGCCTCGCTCGCGAGCAGGGTCTGCTTGGCACAGTAGGCGATGTGCGGATCCGGTACGTTCGGGACCACGGTGAAATCGATGCGGTCGTCCCCGGTCCAGCGGTGGGCGACGAGGTCGGCGTCGCAGAGCGCGACCATCGCCGAGGCCGGGTCGACCGACGTGTCCAGCGCGGTGTCGAACTGGATGAAGCCCGGCGTGGTCGTGCAGACGATGCCGTGCGGGTCCTCGGCGAGCACGGCGGGCGAGAGCGTGGTGTTGTCCGCGCCGCGGATGACGAGGTTGGTGCCACCGTCGGGGCAGGTGGCGTTGACGCCGGCCGCGGCTGCCCGGAGCGGTCGCAGCGGGATCCCCGACTGGCCGTCCATGCGCCGCAGGATGGTCCGCTCGTCGCACTTGCATTTGCCGACGGACACGGCGCCGTCGTAACCGAGCTGGACGCGCGCCTCGGCCGGGCCGGAGAGGTCCAGCAGGGAACTGTAGCAGTGCGACCACCAGGCCATGGCCTGGCGGGTCTGGAAGTAGCTGGTGTAGAACGGCTGCGTGACCTCGATGCCGTAGGTGCCGTCCGCGTAATCCACCCTGATGACCTCGTTGGCCGGGAAGATCGTGCGCAACCAGGCATACGAGGAGTCGCGGGCGGCGCGACCCCCGATCGGGTACTTCTCGACCAGCGTCGTCGCGGCCTGGCGGCCGTGGGTCGACAGGAACATCACGTCGGCGGCGCAGTCGCTGCAGAAGGCGAAGAAGTTCATCATTCCCGCGCCGTCGGGATTGCCGTCGTCGTCCCGGTCGACGTAGATCGGTCCCTGCCGGTAATGCTGGTGGCCGACCACGATCTCCTGGAAGATCGCGATCTCCGGCGCGCCGAATTCCCAGAGATTCGCGGCGTATGCGCCGAACGTCCGGACGCCGCCGTCCCGGCCGGGGGTCCGGTTCGGCGCCGCCGCGACCGCGGTCACGAGGATCGCCGCGCCGGCGATGGCGAACACGGTGGTGCGCATGGCCTACCTCCCTTCCGCGGCCAGGAACAGGTCCAGGGCCGCGTCGCGGTGGGAGGTGTGGGCCTGCAGGCGGACGACGGTGAGCGCGACCGGTTCGCCGGCCGCCAGGATCGCCTCGACGCGCGACCGCCACGGGCCCGCCTCGGCGTCCGGCAGCTGCAGACAGTACCCCACGCCCGCGAGCAGCACGCCGTCGCCCGCGAGCAGATCGCGCACGGTCGCGGCGTACTGCTCGATCACGCGGAGCCAGGCCCCGGGATCCGGCGGCTCGGGTTCTCTCGAGGGCGCAAGCTCGAGGTACGAGGGATCCTCGCCTTGCCAGTCGAGTCGCAGGCGCGATTCGTTGATCCACTCGGCGCCGGTCAGCCCGGGCGCGGCGCTCAGCCGGTCCAGGACCGCCGCCCGGTCGAAGTCCTCGCGATACTGTCGCGCGGCGCCCGCGATGACCTCGTCGCGGCGCCGGCTCGCGGCGTCGGGGCTCGCCAGCGGCCGGTCGATCTCCGGCGCCGGGAAGACCCTGACGCCGTTGACGCGGACCTCGCCGGCGGCGATCTCGACGTCGTAGGGCGCAGGGAGGATCCGCCCGCCCACCCCCACGAGCCCGGTCGTGAGACGACCGGAGCCGCCGCGCGGGAGGGCGGACGCCCCAGCGGCGGAGGCGGCGGTGGAGAGGAGTTCGCGGCGTTCGCGCAGATCGGAGCGGGCCACGACGACCCGGCGGCCGCCGTCGTCGCGCAGGGCGAGCCCG
This sequence comes from Candidatus Krumholzibacteriota bacterium, assembly GCA_022711765.1. Classification (GTDB taxonomy): domain Bacteria; phylum Krumholzibacteriota; class Krumholzibacteriia; order LZORAL124-64-63; family LZORAL124-64-63; genus Glo-17. Next base: position 1,393,617 of record JAKLEB010000001.1, on the reverse strand, counting down.
CTCGTGATCAGGGCGCGGCGCCACTCCTTGGCGGAGGGCCGCAGGCCGGTCCCCGACAGGAGGATCGGCGTGTCGCCGGGCACGTCGGCGCCGGGTTCGGCGTCGAGGTGCGCGGCGAGCGCCGCGGCAGCTTCGTCGAGGGTGATGATGACGGAATCCCCCTCCCGCCAGGTCGCGGCCGCAGCCGTCCCGGGGGGGAGCGTAGGGCCCTGCCAGAAGAGAAGGGACAGGGTCGGCAAGAGCCACCAGCGGGGGCGAGTCCGTCCAGAGGATACGGTGCGGGACATGGTCCGACCTCCCTGGTTCGGCACTGGAGCGCTGATCGATGTTACCGCGTTGGACAGTTATGTTCAAGAAATCGAGGTTCTAATCCTCGCTTTTCATCTTCACCGAGCCCGAGCCGGGAGCACGCCGGATTCATCCCTCGGCCTTCCGGCAGCTCGCCGGGCGGCACCTGCCGGGGCCTTCGCGCGGCACCGTGCGCAGGAACCTACCGTACTGCTTGATCTCCTCGAGGCGGCACGACCAGACGAGCTTGCCCTCGTGGACGGTGATGTCGGGACAGCCGTCGCACATGCTCTGCTCGCCATCGCTCTGGAAGTCCACCGGCTGGATGAACATGACGCTCTGCAGGTGGACGCGACGCAGGAGGTGCGCCGGGCGCCGCAGTGCGGCGCCGAGATAGGTCCGCCAGGCTTGCCGGGCGTCGCGGTCGACCGCGCCGGCGAGCAGCATCGCCGTCCTGCCGTGGCGGGCGACCGCCGGCGCGATGTAGCTCGGATACCTGCCGTGACGCAGGTGGTGGGTCCCCATGACCGCCTCGACGAACCGAGGGCCGAGGTAGCCGAAGATCGCCCGGCGGTTGCCTGCTCGCTCGGTGAGCAGCCACTTGCAGGCCTGGGTGTCGTGGGTGCCGTTGAGGAACGCGGCCGGCTGGAAGCGGGGGTCCTGCTCGCGGGCCTTGGCGACGAGCGTGCGCGCGTCGATCTCGATCTCGCGGTCCTGCTCGCTGCTGTACCAGATGTCGTCCCACTCGACTCGCCGATCGCCTGCGTACCAGTCGAACGGCAGCGAGGGCACGACGTGGCGGAAACAGATGAACACCATCGTCTGGACCAGGTCGATGTGACGGTGGGCCCAGGCGAGCATCGACGGGACGTGGTCGAGGTTCTCGGCGTAGACCGTGGCGTTGAAGCTGCAGGCGATGCCGCCGGCCCGGCCGACCATCTCGGCGTATTCCAGGCGAAGGTCGTTCAGCTCGCTGTCGTTCTTGCCCGCCCAGCGGCCGCCGCGGCCCTGCCGGCTGTCGACGTGGAAGGTGAAGCCGAAGACGCCGGCGCGCTTGAGGTCGGCGAGAAGCCCGCCCGAGAGGGCCACGCCGTTCGTGTTGACGATCGGCTTGAGGCCGCGCCGCCCGATGTCGGCCACGAGGTCGACGATCCGCGGGTAGAGCAGCGGATCGCCGCCGGCGATCGAGATGCAGTCGCAACGCCGCAGGCGCTGGAGGGTGTCCAGCTCGCCCATGACCTCGTCCCAGGACTTGTGCGGATCCTCCGCCTGGCGGCGGTAGCATCCGTCGCACTGCAGATTGCACAGCGCGGTCGGTTCGAGCCAGGAGATGCCGTTGTCGGCGAGGGTCCAGGGAATCCGATAGAGCGTCGTCGTGTCGAGCGTGGACGTCGTCATGGCGGCCTCCGCGAGACCCCGGCGCCGCACAGGGGCCGCGACCAGCTCCTGCGGCGGTGGAACGGGTGTCCTTTCCGTTGAGTACCGTGGATCCAACGACCGATCGTCGGCGAACATTGAATATATCGTTTCATTCCTCGACCCGCCATCGAGCGGGAACGGGCGCGGCCCGGCGGGGTTCTCAACCGCACGGCCCGGGCCGAAAGGAGCGCCATGCGAATTTCCCCGAAAGTGCGGCGCCAATCGCGCGAATGGTCGATCACTCTCGTGATGATCGGCGTCCTGTTCACGTTTCGCTCGTCGCTGGCCGACTGGTACGACGTGCCCTCGGGCTCGATGGAGCCCACGATCCTGGTCGGCGACCGCGTGGTGGTGAACAAGCTCGCCTACGGCCTCAAGGTGCCGTTCACGCGCCTGCGCGTGGCGACCTGGGCGGAGCCGGTCCGCGGCGACATCGTGACGTTCCCGTCCCCGGCCGATGGCCAGCGCCTCGTCAAGCGCGTGGTCGCCGTTGCGGGGGACGTCGTCGCCATGCGCGACGGGCGACTCGTCCTCGACGGCACCCCGCTCGTCTACACGCCCGCGCCGGCGCCCGCGTGGCCCTTGCGCCCGGACGACGGCCACGAGCACGGCTGGTTCACCGAGGACCTCGCCGGTCGTGCGCACCCGGTGATGACGACGGACCGGGGCCCCAGGCTGCGGAACTGGGGACCGGTGGAGGTTCCCGCCGGCAGCGTGCTCGTCCTCGGCGACAATCGCGACAACAGCGCCGACGGCCGGGTCTTCGGCTTCGTGCCGAGCGACCAGCTGGAAGGTCGCGTGGAAGGCGTCGCCTTCAGCCTCGACCGCGATCGCCACTGGGGACCGCGGTGGGGTCGGTTCGGCGACGGACTCTAGCGGAGCGAATCGGCGGCGAGTGGAGGGGCCGGTCCCGCGGGACCGGCCCTCGATTCTGCGCTCATTCCTCGAACGATGCCAGCGCGTCGTCCAGGCTCTCGAACGTGGGGAAGACCGCGGTCAGGCTGGTCACGGAGAAGAGGCGGTCGATCCGCGTGCTCAGGTTGCAGATCTTCATCTGGCCCATGTTCTTCCGCAACGTGGTGAACCCGCTCACGAGGACGCCGAGACCGGTGGAATTGATGTAGCGCACCTTGCCCATGTCCAGGACCAGATCCACGTGACCCTCGTCGATCAGCTCCTTGATCGTCCGGGTGAACAGCTCGTAATCGGGGCCTCCCAGGATGTCGCCTGAAAGCTGAAGCACCATGGCCTTCTCGTGGGGGTTGCGGTTGATTTTCACGGATCGTCCCCTTTCCTGGCCGCGGTCGGTGCCGCGGCTCGAACACCACGTCGTCCCGGTTGCTAGGTGCCGCGAGGATAATCCACGGAAACGTGCCGTGTAAACTGCCGGGAAGGACGGCGGGTCATGGCCGACCTCCGGTGGTCCCACCGGCGCGCGCCCGCCGGACCGCGCCCCGTGTGAGCGCCCAGCCACCACGCGGTCTCCGCGAGCAGCTCCCGGTCGATCCAGGTCTCGATGTCCAGCGAATCGAGGAGCGCCACGACGTCCTCGGTGGCGATCGGGCCGATCCCGCCCCGAACGGAGCCCAGCGCGGCGTCGATCGTCTGCAGGCCGAGCGGCAGGAGCGTCCCGAGGTTCGCGAGCGCGAGACCGCGCGTGTCCCAGAAGCGCGCGGCGAGACGGTCGGGGCCGATGCGACCGGCGCACGCGTCCCACAGCCGGCGCACGCTCGCGGGGTCGCCGGCGCCGGTCGTGTCGGCCAGGCTCACCTCGAAGCAGCCCAGGTTGCGCAGCTCGCTGCACAGCTCGGCGCACGCGCGCGGCTCGACCGGACCCTCGTGCGGACACGCCACCGCGCCGCTGAGGATCCCGCGCAGGCGCACGCCGCGCCTCTCGGCGAGCAAGGCCACGGGCTCCAGGCGGCGGAGGCTGTCCTCGGTCGAGCAGCCGAACTCATGCCGCGCGGCGCTCTCCGTGCTCGGGACCGTGACGGTGAGCCCGTCGATGTCCGCGGCCAGCGTCTCGGCGAGCTCAGCGGGGTCCGTGACCACCACGGGCAGCCGGATGTCCGGCCGGCGGGGCAGGTGCGCCAGCAGCTCGCGCGCGGTGGCGCCAGGCCGGCATCCTCCGACCTCGACGTCGCAGAGGCCCGCGTGCAGCAGGCGTTCGACGAGCTCGACGCGGTCGTCCAGGGACATCGGCAGCGCGCGCGATCGCAGGCCGCTCAGGCAGCTCTCGACGACGAAGGCGTGCCGCGGCCGGCGGCCCATCACGCCTTGCCTTCCAGGATCAGGAGCGGCTGGCCTTCCTGCACCTGATCGCCCACGGCGTAGAGCAGGGCCTTGACCGTGCCGTCCTCCGGCGCGCAGATGCTGTATTGCATCTTCATGGCCTCGACCACGACCAGGGTCGAGCCGCGCTTGACGTCGTCGCCCTCCTGGCAGTGGATGCCGACGACGATGCCGTTGATCGGGGCGTTCAGCTGGCCGCCGGCGGCCGCCTCCTCGGCGGCCAGGGCCGGCAGCGGCAAGGCGAACGTGTGCACGTGATGGCGGAAGTGCACGGTCACGGCGGAGGTCGACGCGGTGACCGTCGCCTTGAGCGAGTGGCCGTCCAGCTCGGCGAAGAGGTCGCGATCGTGCAGGCGGGCCGTGGCGCGGATCTCCTGCTCGGCCACGTCGAGCCGGAACGAGCCGTCGGGTTCGCACACCACGCCCACGAGAATCTCGTGGCCCTCGTGATCGAGCAGCCGGATGGTGCAACGCGCGGGGCGGTTCAGCCGCCAGTTGGGCAGGGCCGACCACGGCGAGCGCGGATCGCTGGTCAGCTCGTCGGCCGTGCGGGCCTGGCGGCCCTGGCAGAGCACCAGGTAGAGGGCGGCGAGGGCCTGGAAGCGTATCGGCGAGAGTCCCGCGGTGCCGACCAGCAACCCGGCGTGGTCGGCCAGGAACCGGGTCGAGAGGTCGCCGGCGATGAACGGTCGCGAGTCGAGGACGTTCGCGAGAAAATTCAGGTTGTGAGTGACGCCGACGATCCGGAAATCGTCGAGCGCCCGGTTGATCCGCCGGATCGCGAGCGGTCGGTCCTCGTCCCAGCAGATCAGCTTGGCGATCATCGGATCGTAGTGGCTGGAGATCACGTCGTTCTCGCGCACGCCGCTGTCGACGCGCACGTGGCGCGACGGCTCGGGCTCGGCCATGAACGTGATCCGGCCGGGAGCGGGCTTGAAGTCGTCGTCCGGGTCCTCGGCGTAGATGCGGGCCTCGATCGCGTGGCCGTGAACTCGCACCTCGTCCTGCGCCAGCGGCAGCGGCGAGCCTGCGGCGACCAGGAGCTGCCACTTCACCAGGTCCTGTCCGGTGACCAGCTCGGTCACCGGGTGTTCGACCTGCAGGCGGGTGTTCATCTCCATGAACGAGAAGCTGCCGTCCTCCCCGAGGAGGAACTCGACCGTTCCGGCGCCCGCGTAGCCGACGGCGAGCGCGGCGCGCACGGCCGCCTCGCCCATCTCGCGCCGCAGCGCGTCGGCGAGGCCGGGCGCCGGCGCTTCCTCGATGATCTTCTGGTGGCGGCGCTGGATCGAGCAATCGCGGTCCCCGAGGTAGATGCAGTGGCCGTGGAGGTCGGCGAAGACCTGCACCTCGACGTGCCGGGGCCGCGCCAGGTAGCGCTCCAGCAGCACGCGGTCGTCCCCGAAGGCGCTGCGGGCCTCGCCGCGGGCGAGGCGCAGCGCGTCGGCGAAGTGATCGGCGCTCTCGACTACGCGCATCCCCTTGCCGCCGCCGCCCATCGCCGCCTTGATCAGGATCGGGTAGCCCGCGGCGGCGGCGGCGGCGGACAGGGTCTCGTCAGCCTGGTCCTCGCCGTAGTAGCCGGGCAGCATCGGCACGCCGGCGTCGGCCATGATCGCCTTCGCGCGGCTCTTGTTGCCCATGGCGTCGATCGCGCCGGGCGGCGGTCCCACGAAGACCAGTCCCGCGTCGGTGCACCGGCGCGCGAAGCCGGCGTTCTCGGAGAGGAAGCCGTAGCCGGGATGCACGGCGTCGGCCCCGGTCTGCTTCGCGGCGGCGAGGATCCGCTCCTGGTTCAGGTAGCTCTCGCCGCTGGGCGCCGGTCCGATCCGGACCGCTTCGTCGGCCATCGTCACGTGCAGGGCCTCCGCGTCGGCGTCCGAGTACACGGCGACGCAGCGGATGCCCAGCAGGCGGGCGGTGCGGATGACCCGGCACGCGATCTCGCCCCGGTTGGCGATCAGGAGCTTGCGCAGCACGACCTACTCCTTGCGCGGCGCCCACGCCGGCGGTCGTTTCGCGAGGAAGGCCTCGAGCCCCTCGCGACCCTCGGGGCGGGCGCGCAGATCGGCGATCACCAGCGCGGTCTCCCGGATCAGGCTGTCGTTCACGGGGTGGCCGTGCACCCGCTGCACCAGGTCCTTCACGGCCGCCTGGGCGCCCGGCGCGCCCTGGAGCACGGCGGCGAGCCAGCGGCGGACGCCCGCGTCGACGTCGTCGACGACCTCGTGGACGAGGCCATAGCGCAGGGCGGCGGCCGCGTCGACCATCTCCGCGGTGAGCGCGCAGTGGCGGGCCAGGCGCGGCCCGAGGGCGCGCACCACGTACGGCGAGATCACGGCGGCCGCGAGGCCGAGCCGGGCTTCGCTCAGGCAGAACCGCGCCTGCGGTGCCGCGATCGCGGTGTCGCAGCAGCAGCACAGTCCGACCGCGCCGCCGAAGGCCGAGCCCTGCACCACCGCCAGCACCGGGCGCGGGAAGGTGTCGAGCCGGCGCAGCAGCTTCGCCAGCCGCACGGCGTCGTCCAGGTTCTCCTGGCGCTCGGCGCCGGCCATGAGCTGCATGTCGGCCAGATCGGCGCCGGCCGAGAAGACCTTGCCGGTCGCGCGCACGACCAGGGCCCGCAGCCCGGGGACCGCCGCGCCCCACCGCAACAGCTCGTCGAGTTCACGGACCATCCCGGCCGAGAGGGCGTTGTGCTTGTCGGGCCGGTCGAGGACGAGCTCGACCACGCCGCGCTCGTCGGCGGTCGCCCGGCAGGTGGAGCGGATTTCCTGCATGCGGTCTCCTACATCCGGAAGACGCCGAACCTGGTCTCGGGGATCGGCGCGTTGAGTGCGGCCGAGATGCTCAGCGCCAGCACCTCGCGGGTCTGGGCGGGGTCGATCACGCCGTCGTCCCAGAGGCGGGCGCTGGCGTAGTACGGATGTCCCTGCAGCTCGTAGCGGTCGCGGATCGGCTGGCGGAAGGCCTCGGCCTCCGCGTCGCTCCAGGTCTTGCCCTCGCGCGCGAGGCTCTCGGCTCTCACCATCGCCAGCACGTTGGCGGCCTGGTCGCCGCCCATGACCGAGATGCGGGCGTTGGGCCACATGAACAGCAGCGTCGGATCGTACGCGCGCCCGCACATCCCGTAGTTGCCGGCGCCGTAGCTGCCGCCCACGAGCACCGTGAACTTCGGCACGCGCGCGCAGGCGACCGCGGTCACCAGCTTGGCGCCGTGCTTCGCGATGCCCTCGGCCTCGGCCTTCCGGCCGACCATGAAGCCGGTGATGTTCTGCAGGAAGACGAGCGGGAGGCGGCGCTGGCAACACAGCTCGATGAAGTGGGCGCCCTTCAGGGCCGAGTCGCTGTGCAGGATGCCGTTGTTGCCGAGGACGCCCACCGGATACCCGTGCAGGTGGGCGAACCCCGTCACGAGCGTGTCTCCGTAGCGGGTCTTGAACTCGTCGAAATCCGAGCCGTCCACCAGCCGCGCGACGACCTCGCGGATCTCGAACGGCTTCTTGAGGTCCGTGCCGACCACTCCGTAGAGTTCCTCGGCGGGGTAGAGCGGCGCCGCGGGCTCCCGCAGCACCAGGTCCACCGGTTTGCGGCGATTCAGGTTGCGCACTGCCCGGCGCGCGAGGGCCAGCGCGTGGCGGTCGTCGAGGGCGAAGTGGTCGGCGACGCCGCTCGTGCGGGTGTGCAGATCGGCGCCGCCCAGCTCCTCGACCGTGACGTCCTCGCCGGTCGCCGCCTTCACGAGCGGCGGGCCGCCGAGGTAGATCGTGCCCTGTTCCCTGACGATGATCGCCTCGTCGGCCATCGCCGGCACGTAGGCGCCGCCGGCCGTGCACATCCCGAGGACGACCGCGATCTGGGGGATGCCGGCCGCCGACATGGTCGCCTGGTTGCGGAAGATGCGGCCGAAGTGGTCGCGGTCGGGGAACACCTCGTCCTGGTAGGGCAGATTGGCGCCGCCGGAATCGACCAGGTAGACGCAAGGCAGCTGGCAGCGCGCCGCGATCTCCTGGGCGCGCAGGTGCTTCTTGACGGTCAGGGGATAGTACGTGCCGCCCTTCACGGTGGCGTCGTTCACGACGACCATGCATTCGTGGCCGTCGATCCGGCCGATCCCGGTGATGAGGCCGGCAGCCGGCACGGGCTCGGGATAGACCTCGTGGGCGGCGAGCTGGCTCAGCTCGAGGAACGGCGACCCCGGATCCAGCAGCGCCTGGATGCGGTCCCGCGGCAGCAACTTGCCGCGGGCGAGGTGGCGCGCCTGGGCCTTCAGGCCGCCGCCGCCCTCGACGGTATCGAGCACCCGGCGCAGGTCGGCCACCCGTTCCCGCATGGCGCGATCGTTCTCGCGGAAGCGGTCGCTGCGGGCGACGATCTGGCTGCGCAGGACGCTCATGCGCCACCTCCCGCCGGCCGGCGCGCGCGCGCCGCCGCCGCGCCCTCGGCAGCGGATTCCTCGAAGAGCTCGCGCCCGATCAAGAGGCGGCGGATCTCGCTCGTGCCGGCGCCGATCTCGTAGAGCTTGGCGTCCCGTAGGAGGCGGCCGGCGGGGAACTCGTTGATGTAGCCGTTGCCGCCCAGGATCTGGATCGTCTCGAGCGCCATGCGGGTCGCGGTCTCGGCGGCGAAGAGGATCGCGCCGGCCGCGTCCTTGCGCGTGGTGCCGCCGCGGTCGCACGCGCGCGCGACCGTGTAGACGTAGGCTCGGGCCGCGTTGGCCTGCGTGTACATGTCGGCCAGCTTGGCGCGAACGAGCTGGAACTCGCCGATCGGCTGACCGAACTGCTCGCGCTCGTGGACGTAGGGGGCGACCGTGTCGAGGCACGCGCGCAGGATGCCCAGGGGTCCGGCCGCGAGGACGACGCGTTCGTAGTCGAGCCCGCTCATGAGGACCCGCACGCCTTCGTCCGCGGGGCCCAGCACGTTGGCGGCGGGCACCCGGCAGTCCTCGAAGATCAGCTCGCAGGTCTGCGAACCGCGCATGCCGAGCTTGTCCAGCTTCTGGGCGGTCGAGAAGCCCGGCATCCCCCGCTCGATCACGAACGCGGTGATCCCGCCGGCGCCCCGCTCGGGCGCCGTCTTCCCGTAGACGACCAGCGTGTGCGCCTCCGGCCCGTTGGTGATCCACATCTTGGTCCCGTTGAGCACGTAGTGGTCGCCCCGCGGCTCGGCGCGCAGGCGCATGCCGACGACGTCGCTGCCGGCGCCGGTCTCGCTCATCGCGAGGGCGCCGACGTGCTCCCCCGAGACGAGCTTCGGCAGGTAGCGGCGCTTCTGCTCCGCCGTGCCGTTGCGGTGGATCTGGTTGACGCAGAGGTTGGAGTGCGCGCCGTAGCTGAGGCCGACCGAGGCCGAGGCGCGGCTGATCTCCTCCATCGCCACCACGTGGGCCAGGTAGGTCATCGCGGCGCCGCCGTACTCGTCGCTGACGGTGATGCCCAGGAGTCCCGCGTCGCCGAGCTTGCGCCAGAGCGCCTGGGGGAACTCGTTGTCCCGATCGAGGCGCTCGGCGAGCGGCTCGATCTCGCGCCGGGCGAACTCGCGCACGTGGGCGCGCAACAGGTCGATGTCCTCGCCCAGGGCGAAGTCGAGTTCGTGGAATCGGGCGGCCATGGCTCTCTCCGCGCTGGAGACCGAGATGCGAGCGATCCTGACCGATAATGGTCTGCCAGATCGGCCGATTCCGCCAGGGTCGCCGGACGGGCGCGGGAACGAAGCGGGCCCCGATCGATCGATCGGGGCCCTGCCGAGGTTCGCCGTTCGCGAGGACCGGCGCCGGTGGTCCTACTTCACGAGACTCAGCTTGCGCACCTGCATCACGGTCTTGCCGATCCGCAACCTGGCGAAGTATTCGCCGCTCGCGAGGCTCTGGCCGGACTGGTCGCGACCATCGAAGGCGAGCTCGTAGTCGCCCATCGGCAGCCGTTCGTTCACCAGCGTGCGCACGAGCTCGCCGCGCAGGTTGTAGACGTTCAGCTGCGCGAGCTCGTCGCGGTTGAGGACGAAGCTGATCTTGGTCGCGGGATTGAAGGGATTCGGGTAGATCCCCTTGAAGCCGCCGGCCGCCTCGATCGTCGGCGTGTCGTCGACCCCGACCATGTCCGTCAGGATGACGTACTCGTCGGCGAGCGGGGTGACCTGGAACGCGCCGAAGGCGTAGTCGACGTAGCCCTCGACGAGGATCACGTCGCCCACGGTCGGCACGTAGGTCAGCTCGAGCGCGGGCTCGACCTCGCAGCTGTCGGACCAGGCCGCAGTGTCGCTGATGTAGTACTCGTCGAACGCCGAGACGCCGAGCACCTGGGACGCCCAGGTCTTGACCCACACGCTCTCCCACGCCTCGCCGAGCTTGCCGGTCCCGTCGGTGAGGACGTCGTCCGCGATGACGCGGGTCTTGACGCGCGCCGGCACGGGCAGGTCGGCGCCGAAGGCGAGCAGGTTGATGGCGTCGCCGTTGTGCGGCTCCATCTCCGTGAGGCCGAAGTACTCGTTGCCGTAGCCGCCGACCTCGACCACGTCGCCGCGGTAGAACTCGTTGGCCGCGGTGCCCTCGTAGACCAGCACGCCGCCGAAGGCGTAGCCGCCGTACGGACCGGTGTTCTGGGCCTGGACGACGAACTTGCTCGGCGCGCCGGCCTCGCCGGTGCCCGCCGTCACCACGCCGGCGATGTTCAGGACCTTGCCGAGGTACGGCGTGTTCTGGCTCGTGCTGTCCGGATGCGCGTACTGCATCGCGTAGATGGAGGTCAGGCCGACGGCGATGCTGTAGAATCCGTCCGGCGCATCGCCCGGATTGGTGACGGTCTGGGCGCCGTCGTCCGTCGCCTCGATGTAGTAGTCCACCTGGCTCTGCGGATGGTTGGCGGGGATGGTGCCCTGGTACAGGTCGCCGCCCTGGGCGACCATGGCCACGGAGTTCCAGGCGCCCGGCGTGGTGCCGTCGCTGTTGCGGTAGCGGAGGATCGCGCTCGCCACGGCGCTGTTGTCCTCGATGGTGGCGCGGATCACGATGGGCTCGTTGGCCATCGGCACGTAGTTCTCGGCGCGGATGCCGCTGATCACGGGCACGGTGTCGCCGCTCGGATCCTCGACGAGGTCGCTCTGCATGCGGGGCTTCAGCTCGATCAGGCCGTTGAAGACCACGGCGGGGCTCTTGACGAGGTACTCGTCGCCGACGGCCACGGCGCCGATGTCGATGCCGGTGTCGGCGTCGATGTATACCACGAGGTCGTCCGTCCCGGCCTCGAGGGTGAACTGGCCGGTGGTCTTCGACGCGACGACGCCGGTGACGGCCACGAAGCTGCCCACGTACTCGTAGTCGGCGAGCAGCGCCGCCGGGGTGAGCGGGATTGGCGTCGGCTCGGGGGCGGACCCGGTCAGGGAGAAGCTCGGGCTGCTGATCTGGATCTCGCCCTGGAACAGGCCGACCGTGCCGGTGACCTCGACGACGTCGCCGATCTCGAGGCCGGTCGACGCCAGGAAGAACGCGATACCGCCGGTCTCGTTCTGGATGTATTGGGTGCCGGTGTTGTAGGTGCCGGCGACGACGTAGACCGTGCCGGACACCGTCACGACCTGCCCGGCGTACGGGCTTTCCGGCGCGCCGGTCACGGGGTTGTAGTATTGGATGTCGTCGATGGTCTGCGCCGCAGCCAGACCGGCCGTCATGAGCACGGCGAGCATGCACGTTAAGAATTTCGTCATCCTGGGCACTCCTTGAGGTTCGGGACGAGAACCGCTGCTCGAGACGTATGGACACCCATCGCGGACTGGTCACGACCGGTCCAGCTGCCAAGAACGTCCGCATTATAGCACAAGGAACCGGGGAATTCCAAGACGCCGGGCGTTAAAATTCCTTGACGATTTACAAGTACTCGTCAGGCTTGATGATGGATCGTCCGGTCATTTCCTGGGGTTTCGGCAGGCCCAGCAGGCCGAGGATTGTCGGGGCGATGTCGGTCAGACCCCAGTCGGCGGCGGGGATGCGGTCGACCTGCCCCTCGAACGCCTTGCCCGCCACGATGAACGGCACCCGGCTGAGGCTGTGCTGCGTGAGGACCTTGCCGTCCTGGTCGACCATCTCGTCGCAGTTGCCGTGGTCGGCGGTCACGAGCCAGATCGTGCCGGCGTCGAGGCTCGGGGGCATGATCTCGCCGAGGAGCCGGTCGAGGGTGCGCACGGCCTGGACGGCAGCGTCGAACACGCCGGTATGGCCGACCATGTCGCCGTTCGCGAAGTTGACGATGATCACGTCGTAGTCGCCGCTGCGGCACGCCTGGGCCACGACCTCGGCGACCTCGGGGGCGGACATCTCCGGCTGCAGGTCGTAGGTGGCGACCTTGGGCGAGGGGATCAGCTTGCGGACCTCGTGGGGCCACGGCTCCTCGCGACCGCCGTTGAGGAAGTACGTCACGTGCGCGTACTTCTCGGTCTCGGCCGTGCGCAGGTTGCGGATCCCGCGCTCGGCGAAGATCTCGGCGAGCGAGCGGTGCGGCTGCTCCGGCGTGAAGACCGCCGGCACGTTCGCGAGCTTCTCGTCATAGGGCGTCATCGTGAGGTAATTGACGCGGGGCCGCCGCGGGGGTTTCCACCCTTCGAACGCCGGATCCATGAACGCCCAGGTCAGCTGGCGGGCGCGATCGGCGCGGAAGTTCCAGAAGAAGACGCTGTCGCGGTCCTCGACGCGGGCGAGCGGACCGCCGTCGGGGCCGGCGATCACGACCGGCACGACGAACTCGTCGGTCACGTCGTCGTCGTAGCTGGCCTGGATCGCGGCGAGCGGATCGCCGGCCCGCGGTCCGACGGCGTCGACGATCGCGTCCCAGGCCTTCGCGCTGCGGTCCCAGCGTTTGTCGCGGTCCATGCCGTAATAACGACCCATGACCGTGGCGATGCGCCCGGCGCCGATCCCGGCGAGCTTCGCCTCGAGGTCGCGCAGGTAGCCGAGGCCGCTGCGGGGGTCGGTATCGCGGCCGTCGAGGAGGGCGTGGACGAAGATGTCCGTGAAGCCAGCCGCTTTCGCCGTGGCGACGATCCCGTAGAGGTGATCGGTGTGGCTGTGGACCCCGCCCGGCGAGACGAGGCCGATCAGGTGCAGGCGTCGCGTCCCCGCGAGCCCGCGGTCCACGAAATCGCGCCAGGCCGCCTGGCGGGCGAACTCGCCGCTCTCGAGGCTGCGGCCGATCCGCACCAGCTCCTGGTACATCACGCGGCCGGCGCCGATCGTCAGGTGCCCGACCTCGCTGTTGCCCATCTGGCCCTCGGGCAGGCCGACGGCGAGCCCGCAGGCGTCGAGGGTCGTGTGGGGGAAGCGCGCGAAGAGGCTCTCGAGGTACCGGGGCCGCGCGGCGATCACGGCGTTGCCGCGCTCGCGGTCGGGACCCTCCCGGTAGCCGACGCCGTCGAGGATGCAGAGCACGAGGCGGGGGCGAGGCTGGTCGGGCATGCTGGCGGACTCCTGGTGGATCGTCGGGATCCCGTCGCGAGGTCAGTGGGCGTCGAGGCTGCCGGCCGGCAGGTACCAGATCTCCGTCTCGCCGAGCGCCATAAACACCGTATTCCCTAGGCTATATAGTGGCGAACCGCCGTCGTCGCCAACGCCCGCCGGCGCCCCCTCGCGGACCTGGCAGACGGCTCCCGCCTGCAGCACGGCGCGCGCGACCTCGCGGCCGTCGGCGAGCAGTTCGCTCACGCGCAGGTTGCCCCGGCGCAGCACGAAGTCGCAGGGCGGCGCCGGGTGCAGGAGTTCGTCCGGAACCAGCCGGACCACGCGGCACTCCTCGCGCAGGCGGTCGGCGCGCTGCCGGTGGGTGACGAAGAACCGCGCATCGCGGTCGAACGCGACGGTGCCCTGCGGCAGCTCGAGCGGTCGGGACAGGTCGTCGAGTTCGTTCGGCACGGCACCACCTTCCGGTCGTTCGCCCGGGCACGTCGCCGCGTTTCCGGCGCGGGCATGATAATGCGTGGCGGGCCGCGAGTCGAGCCATCGCGCTTGACAACCGCGACTCGCGCGCCTAGCGTGGGCGCGTCCGTTAGGGGTGGCTGGAAAGCCTGAGATCACACCCTCCGCACCTGACCCGGATCATACCGGCGTAGGGAAACGGAAACCGCAGGATCTCTCTTCTTCCGCCACCGGCCCTGAACCAGGAGCCGGTTTTTTCGTCGGCTCCCGACCACCGATCCACGAGCGAGGTTCGCGATGTCCGAACACCTGCTCACCGTGGCGGCGGCGGGATTCCTCGTCCTGACCGCGGCCGGGACCGCCGCCGTCTCCGCCCAGGAGGCGGCGCCCGACACGACGGCCGTTCCCGTCTACCAGGCGGACGAGGTCGTCGTCACCGCGTCGCGCTACCGCAGCGACGTCCACCTCAGCCACACGAACCTGCCGCAGGTCGAGATCCGGCGCCGCCAGTCGGCTCAGGACCTTCCCCTGCTCCTGCAGGACATCCCCGGCGTCTTCGCCTACAGCGACGCCGGCAACGGCATCGGCTACACCTACCTGAAGATCCGCGGCTTCGACCAGCGCCGAGTCGGCGTGCTCGTCAACGGCATCCCGCTGAACGATCCCGAGGACCACCAGGTCTACTGGGTCGACCTTCCGGACCTCGCGTCGAGCCTCCAGGACGTGCAGGTGCAGCGCGGGGTCTCGAACGGGGTGGGCGGGGTCACGGCGATCGGCGGCACCATCAACCTGGTGACCGACGTGCTCGGCGAGGAGCCGGAGGGGCGGGCGACGCTCGAGGCCGGCAGCTGGGGCACCAGCCGCCGGGTCGTGCGCTATCAGACCGGCGAGCTGGGCCGTGGCCTGTCGACCGGCCTGCGCCTGAGCCAGCTCGCCAGCGACGGCTACCGCGCCCGCTCGGGCAGCGAGCAGTGGGCGGTGTTCTGGTCGGGCCGGTGGCGACACGGGCATCATCGGCTCCAGGCCAACGTCTACACCGGCCACGAGCTGACGCACCACGCCTGGGACCCGGCGCCGGCGTCGGTCCTCGCCGTCGACCGCCGGTTCAACCCGGAGACCTACTGGAACGCCGTCGACGACTTCCGCCAGCCGCATTACGAGCTGCACTGGGAGTTCGACCTCGCGCCGGACCTGCTCCTGCGCAACAGCGTCTACACGATCCACGGCGAGGGGTTCTACGAGAACTTCCGGGGCGACCGCGACGCGGCGTCCTTCAGCCTCGACGCCTACCGTCCCGACCTCTACCAGCCCGGCGACGAGGTCGATCTCGTGCGCACGAAATCGGTCCGCAAGGACCAGACCGGGTGGGTGCCGTCGCTGCAATGGAGCCACCCGGGCGGCCGCCTGGTGGCCGGCGGCGATGCCTACCGGTTCCACAGCGACCACTGGGGCGACGTGCTCTCCGCGGGCGCCGGCACGGGCGGCGAGGCGCTGACCCCCGACCAGATCCCCGGCGGACTGAAGTACTACGCCTATACCGGCGACAAGGACGCCTGGTCTCTCTACCTCAACGAACGCTGGGAGTTCGTGCCCGGCCTCACCCTGCTCGCCGACCTGCAGTACCAGCACCGCGAGTACGACTTCCTGCAGGCCGACGTCGGGAACTTCTCGGGCGCCGCGCGCAGCGCGTACTCGGTGGCGCACGATTTCCTCAACCCCAAGGGCGGCCTCTTCTGGCAGACCCCGTGGCGGGTGGCGGGCAGCGAGATCGGCCTCTATGGACACGCCGGCGTGACCCACCGCGAACCCGCGGACAGCGACTACTGGGACGCCTGGGGCGGCCCCGACGAGCTCGGTCGCGCGCCGCTGTTCGCGCACGGCGAGGTCGTCCGGGACGGCGAGGGGGCGCCGCTGTACGTCGAGTGGTCCGGACCGCTGCTGGACGAGGAGAAGGTCGTGAACTGGGAGGGCGGAGTCGCCGTCCGCGCGCAGGACCTCAGCGTCACCGTCAACGGCTACTGGATGGACTTCACGAACGAGATCGTGCCGACGGGCGTGTACGATCCGGACCGCGGCTACCTGCGCGCGAACGCGCAGAAAGCGCTCCACCGCGGGGTCGAGCTCGGCCTGCGCTGGCGGCCTCACCCCGACCACCAGCTGAGTGTCGGCGCGAGCCGCAGCTGGAACGAGTACGACAGCTTCAGCTACGCCACGTCCGACACGACGCGCGACGATTTCTCGGGCAACCCGATCGCCCTGTTCCCCGACATCCTGATGTCGGCCGCCTGGACGAGCGAGGTCGGCGCGGCGACTTGCGGCCTGCGCCTCCGCCACGTGGGGCGGCAGTACCTCGACAACACGGGCGACGAGGGCCGCACGATCGACGGGTCCACCGTCGTCGATCTGAGCGTATCGCTGGATCTCGGTCGCGCCGGCGCGCACGCGCTCGCCGGCCTGGACGCCCACCTGCGGATCCTCAATCTGCTGGACGAGGCGTACGAGACCGCCGGCTACCACGATCCATGGTATGACAGCGACGGCGAGAACATGTACATTCCGGGCGCGCCCCGGAGCTTCCTGGCCGGCGTCGATTACGACTTCTGACGGACCGCCCGGCGAGACGCGGCGCGGTCGAGGCTGGCGATGTCCTTGTACGATCTCGAGACCGGCGGCGCCGCGTGCCCCATCTTCCCGAAGAAGGGACCCCGGGCCGTGATCCTCTGCGACGGTCCGCCGCCGCCGCCCGGCGTGCTCGAGTACTGGCTCGGGGGCGCCGACCTCTTCGTCTGCACCGACGCGGCGGGCCATCCGTACGACGAACTGCCGGTTCCGCCGCAGATCGTCATCGGCGATTTCGACGCCCTGGCGGGCCGGGTCCTCGACGGCCGCGCCGGCCCGAAGTTCCTGCGCGTCGACGAGCAGGAGACGACCGACAGCGAGAAGGCGCTCCTGTACCTCCTGGACCAGGGGTTCACGGAAGCGGTCCTCGTGGGAGCGGTCGGCTGGCGGCTCGACCACACGCTCTACAACACCATGCTGCTCGAACGGTTCGCCGGCCGGATGCGCCTGGCGATCGCGGGATTGCGCGCGGACGGCGTGCGCCTGGCGCCGGGCCAGACAGTGTCGTGGTCCCTGGACCTCGGCACGAACTTCAGCTTGCTGCCGCTCCGCGGCCAGAGCCGCGGCGTCACGATCGACGGCGCCAAGTACCCGCTGCTCGACGGCGACCTCGGGCCGGACGGGGTCGGCGGCATCAGCAATCGCGTGACCTACGATCCGCTCCTGATCCGCGCCGGCGACGGCCCCTTGCTCGTGCTCGTGGATCGCGAACCGGCCGGCCAGCACCGCGCGTTCGAGGAGTGAGATGGCCGTCGCGGCGGCGTACGGGCTGTACCTGCTGTGGGTGATCGTCCGGCTGTTCCGCCGCTATCCGAGCGGCGAGGCCGATTACCTGGTCGCGGGCCGGCGCCTCACGCTGCCGGCCTTCGTGGCGACGCTCGTCGCCACCTGGTACGGCGGCATCCTCGGCGTCGGCGAGTACGGCTGGTCGCACGGGGTGAGCAACTGGCTCGTCTTCGGAGTTCCCTATTACCTCTACGCGGCGATCTTCGCCCTCGTGCTCGCGCGTCGCGCCCGGCGGACGCGCGCCCTGAGCCCCTGCGACCAGCTCGAGGCGGCCTGGGGCCGCCCCGCGGCGCTCGTCGGCGCCGGCATGCTGTTCGTCATGACCGCGCCCGCCGCCTACGTCCTCATGCTCGGCGTCCTGATCCGGATGGCGACCGGGTGGCCGCTCTGGGCCGCGGTCGCGGTCGGCACCGCCTTCTCGGTGGGTTACGTGTTCCGCGGCGGACTGCGCGCCGTGGTCGCCACGGACCAGGTGCAGTTCGTGCTCATGTTCGCCGGTTTCCTGATGATCGTGCCGGTCTGCACCGTCAAGTTCGGGGGGATCGGCTGGCTGCGGGCCCACATTCCGCCCGCCCATTTCACCGCGGACGGCGGTCTGGGCTGGCAGGCGGTCGCCGTGTGGTACGCGATCGCCGCGGCCACGCTCGCCGAACCCGCGTTCTACCAGCGCTGCTACGCCGCGGTCGACGAGCGCACGGCCCGCACCGGGATCTTCGTGTCGATCGGCTTCTGGGTGCTCTTCGATTTCCTGACGACGTCGGCGGCGCTCTACGCCCGCGCCCTCGTGCCCGATCTCGCCGACCCCGTGGCGGCGTTCCCGGCCCTGGCCTCGATCGCCTTGCCGGACCTCTGGGAAGGTCTCTTCATCGTGGCGCTCCTCGCCACGATCATGTCGACAGTGGACAGCTACTCGTTCATCGCGGCGGCGACCCTGGGCCGCGACCTGCTGCGCCGGCGCCGGCTGCCGCCCGGCGCGCTGCTCGGTCAGGAGGATCCGGGCAACCTGCGCTCGGTCCGGTGGTCGCTCGCGGCGACCGCGCTCGTGGCGACCGCCCTCGCCCTGTGGTCGCAATCGGTGGTGGCCCTGTGGAAGACCCTCGGTTCGCTCGGCACGCCCGTGCTGCTTCTGCCGCTCCTGTTCGCGCACCTGGGCTGGGTCGCGAACGACGCGGCGGCCCGGCGGCGGGTCGCGTGGGGGATGGCGCTCGCCGGCCTCGTTTCCGGCGGCTGGCTCCTGGCCGGCCGGGGCGGTCCGTACCTCGGCGTCGAGGCGATCTTCCCGGGGCTCGCGGTCTCCGCGTCCCTGGTGCTGCCGGCGGTCCGTCGCCGCGCGACGGTCACGGGCTCGCCCGGCTGAGCCGTCCCACCTCGGCGTGTCGGAAGCAATCGACGAGGTGGTCGTTCACCAGTCCGACGGACTGCGCGTAGGCGTAGATGCTGGTCGAGCCCACGAAGCCGAAACCGCGCTGCTTGAGGTCCTTGCTGAGCCGGTCCGACAGAGCTGTCGACGTGGGGATGTCCCGCAGCGACCGGAAGCGGTTGACGATGGGCCGGCCGTCGACGAAATCCCAGAGGTAGTCGGCGAATGACCCGCGTTGTTCCGTCAGCTTCAGCCAGGCCCGCGCATTGCCGACCGCGGCGGCGATCTTGAGGCGGTTGCGCACGATGCCTGGATCCTCGCAGAGGCGCGCCTGATCGGCGGCGGTGAGCCGCGCGACGCGCTCGACGGCGAAGCCGCGAAACGCCCGGCGGTATCCCTCGCGCTTGCGCAGGATCGTGATCCAGGCGAGCCCGGCCTGCGCGCCCTCGAGGATCAGCATCTCGAAGAGATGGCGGTCGTCGCGGCTGGGGACGCCCCATTCCTCGTCATGGTAGCGGACGTAGAGCGGGTCGTCGCCGCACCAGCCGCAGCGGATCCGAACGCCTCCGGTCAAGGCGCCATGCGCGCGGCCTGCCGCTCGGCCTCGTCGCCGATCAGCGGCAGCTTGAAGCGCTCGCCCTGCCAGGCCTTGACCATGAGCACGATCCACAGCACGACGGCCAGGAGGCCGAGCACGCCGCCGAGGAACGCGCCGACCCCGGGCAGCAGCTGGACCACGACGCCGGCGACGGAGATCAGACCGAAGACCAGCAGCGACTGCATGGCGTGAAAACGAACGTAGCCGCTGCTCCGCTCGACCAGCAGGAAGATGAGACCGGTGATCCAGAGCAGCGAGTAGCAGAGGGCGCCGGCGACGTTCTCGCTCAGACCGGTGGACGACTGGTTCATGGGCTTCTCCTTGTCACGGTGACCGGCCAGAGCATAGTGCCGAATCGTGCGTGCGCCCATCCGAAAAACCGGACCCGACCAACTCCCCGCGGAGCGGCCGGGTCCGGTCTCGCGTTCCCGATCCTTGCGGACCGGCGTCGTCCGGGGACGCCCGACCCCGGAGACTACTGGAAGGTCACCGAGACCGTGTAGGGCAGCAGGGCCGGCGTGCCACCGGTGGGGGTGGCGACGGTGCGGTCGATGGCCAGGCTGGCGCCGATCTCGAGGACCTCGGTGGCGGCGGCGGTGGTGCGGGGGCGCGGCACGGGGCCGGGAGCGCCGCCGTTCGCCCAGTCGGCGGTGAACGACCCCATGATCAGGCCCGGCGGCAGGGCGCCGGCCGTGCAAATGACCGTGATGTCGACGCCGGGGTTCGTGGCGACGTCGAAGACGCCCTGGTTGATGTCCGTGGCGTCGAAGATCAGGTTGTCGGCGTCGGTGTAGGTCCCGTCGACGGGCGAGACCGTCACGACGCCGTTGTCGAGCACGAGGACGCCGAAATTGAGCGAGGTCGTCTGGGTGATCGTGATGCCGAGGACGATGTCGACGACCGCGTTGGTCGCCAGGTCGACCGCGGAGGCGGGCAGGGCGACCGCGAAGACGCAGGCGAGGAACGCGACGATGGCACGCATGGGTTGCTCCGTTCGCTGCCGATGCCGTTCGAGAGCCGGGTGCCGCTGACCTGGTCGTCGAGTGTGTTCGGCACCACCGCGCGAGACCTTGAGGACAATCTTGCCGGGTGGGCAGGATCGACCCGGAACCGGCAAGATCTGCGCGCGGGGGGTGACGGCTGCAGCAGGCGCAGGCGCGCGCATTCAACAGGTGTCCAGCCTCGCCGCGCATGGTACGATGGCGACCACGCGTGGCCCGCACCGGGGATCCGATCATGCCCCTGCA
Organism: Candidatus Krumholzibacteriota bacterium; assembly: GCA_022711765.1. Classification (GTDB taxonomy): domain Bacteria; phylum Krumholzibacteriota; class Krumholzibacteriia; order LZORAL124-64-63; family LZORAL124-64-63; genus Glo-17. The sequence continues at coordinate 1,373,107 of JAKLEB010000001.1, read as the reverse complement.
GCTCGATCCACTGCCGCTCGGCGAGCCGATCTTGCCGGCGTTGTCCCGCTGGCTGCTCGCGCACCGTCCCGGTCCGGCCCCGGAGGACCTGGCGAGCGTGCTCGTGCTGCTGCCGTCGAGTCGCGCCTGCGGCCAGCTCGCGCACGCGCTCGGGGAGGCGTCCTCGACGGCGGCCCTCCTGTTGCCGCGGATCCTGACCCCTGCGCGGCTCGCTGATCACCTCGCCGACCTGCTGGGGCTCGACGGCGGCGACCTGCCCGACCCCGCGCTGCGGCCGCTGCTGCTGGGACCGCGGCTGGCGTGCCTGGACTGGCTGCGCGGCCGCCCGGAAGCGGCGCCCGGGATCGCGGGCGAGCTGTTGGCGCTCTTCGACGAGGTGCGCCTCGCGCGGCAGGAGGACCTCGTGCTCGCCGGGCGCGACGACGCCCGCGTGCTCGGCCACGCCGAGGAGGGCGGCGAGGACGCTCTGCTCGCGGACCTCGACAAGGTCCGCGTCGCCTGGCGCCTGTACCGCGAGATCCTGCCCCACGACCACGTCGACCGGCGTCGCGAGGCGTCCGAGCGCGCCGGTCGCCACTGGCCCGGCGGACTGCCGGCGCTGGTCGCGGCCGCGCACCTGGGCCGGCTCGACCGGATGACGGCCGACCTGCTCGCGAGCCTCGTCGAGCGCGGCGTCCCCACGCACTGGCTCACCGCGAGCGCGGACGATCCGCGGTCCCGCCTGTTGCTGGCGACGTACCGCGACGCGAACTCGCCGGCTCATCCGCTGCGCGCGATCCGCCGCCTCGCCGAGCGGCTGTGCGCGCGCGCGCCGCTCGAGAGCTCGTTCGCCGCCCCGGATCTGCCGGCGCGCCTCGGCGGCCTCGCGGCCGCGGGCCGGCAGCTCGCGGCCGGCGGCCCGATCCGGCTCTGCCGGTGCCGCGAGCCCGAGCACGAGAGCCGCGAGGTGGCGCGGACCGTGTGTCGCGCCCTCGCCGGCGCCGAGCCGGGCAGGGTCCCGACCGTGCTCGTGGCCTGCCCGGATCGCGGCCTCGCGGCCCGCATCGCGGCGCAGCTGCGCGACGCCGGGGTCGACGTGGACGATACTCGCGGCAGGCCCCTCGCGAGTCTTGCGGCCGGCCGCCTGCTGCGCGACCTCGTCGCCACCGTGGCCGGCGGCTGGTCCTTCACCGCGCTCTTCGAGGTGCTCACGCATCCGTACGTCCGGATCGGGACCACCGCGGAGCGCCCCGGCCACGCGGTCAAGGTGCAGGTCCTCGAGGCGGCGGTGCGCCGCGCCGGCACCGCGCGGCGCGGGCTGGGCGCGCTGGAAGCGATCGCCCGGGACGACGACGAGCTGTCTCGGGGCCAGCGGCGCTGGAGGCTGAGGACCTTCGTGTCGGACCTCGCGGCGGCGTTCGCGCCGCTCGCCGCGACGGACGACATCCGCCGCGAATGGCCGGTCCTCCTCGGGGACCTGAGGTCGGCGTGGTCGCGCCTCGCTCCGGACCACCCGCTCGGCGGCGACCGCGAGCCGCGCGGCGATTTCGCCGACCTCGGCGCCGTGGACGGCCTGCTCGGCGCGCTGGAGCAGGTCGCGGCGCGCCTCCAGCGTGCGACGATCGAGGAGTTCTCGGCCGCGCTCGCCGCCCTCGTCGCCGACCCGGCGTTCGAGGTCCGCCCGCACCGGCAGCGAGACCTGCCCGTGCGTCTCATGGGTCTCGTGGAGGCGCGTCTCGAGCACGCCGACCACGTGATCCTCGCCGGCCTCAACCAGGACGTCTTTCCGGGGCGGCTCGCGCGGCCGCTCCTTCTGGGGGACCGACTCCGGCGGGCGCTCGAGCTGGACACCTGGCGCGACCGCGCCGTGCGCGACGCCGAGCTCTTCCTGCGCCTGTTGCACGTCGCGCCGCGCGTCACGCTGACCTGGTCCCGCACGAGGGAGGCGCAGGACGCGCTGCCGTCGCCGCTCGTGCAGCGGTTGCAGATGGTGGCGCCAGGAGCGGTCGCCGACGCCGGCGACGAGCCGCTGCCGCGCCGGCGCGTGCCGGACGCGGCGGAGCTCGCCGCGCCGGAGGCGGCATTCCGGGCCGAACCCGAACCGATCCCGGCGCCGGCGGTCCGACCGCCGGCCCGGCTCAGCCACAGCGCGATGCAGCTCTATCGCGAGTGCCCGTATCGGTTCCTGCTCGCGAGCGCGCTCGGGCTGCGGCGGCCGGACCCGCTCGAGGCCGCGTTCACGCCGCTCACCCTGGGCAACCTCGCTCACGCGGCGATGAAGCGGTGGCTCGAGCCGGCCGGACCGGCGCAGCAGGTCCTCGCCGCCGGGCAGCCCGGCGAGGCGCTCGATCTCCTGCATGCCGGAGCCGTCAAGGTCTTCGAGCGCTGCGGCGGGGATCTGCCGGGCGCGGCGGTCGCGCTCCGCTCGTTCCTCGCGCTCGGGCCCGAGCTGGTCGCGTTCGAGAGCGCGCGGGCCGCCGTGTGGCGCCCGCTCGCCCTCGAGGCGGAGTTCGCGGTGACCCTCGCCGCGGCCGCGGCGTGGCTCGCGACGCGCGGCGTCCCCGCGCCGGCCGTGCCGGAAGCGCTCGGCGGCGTCCAGCTCCGCGGTTACATCGACCGCGTGGACGTGCGCGTCGACGGCACGCCGTTCGCCGCGGTCGTCGACTACAAGACCGGCGCGATCCCGGCGCGGCGGCGCGTCAGCGACGGTCGCGATCTGCAGCTGGCCCTCTACGCGCTCGCCGTCGAGGCGGGCACCGTGGCCGGCCTGCCGGCACCGTCCGGCGGCGGCGGCTGGCGGGTGGACCACGCCGGATTCTACGGGTTGAGCCGCCGCGGACTCGGCCTGCCCGCCCGGCCGCACCTCCAGCCCGGCGACGAGTTGCAGGCCGGCGTGAGCGCGATCCTCGACCAGGCCCTGGCGATCCTCGACCCGGCCGTGCCGTACGCGCTGGTCCCCGACTGGAAGGAGGCGGAGGCCGCCGGCCAGCTGCCGTGCCGCGCCTGCGAATTCCGCGGCGTCTGCCGCCTCGAGGAGCGCGACGGCGGGTCCGCGCTCGCCGCGCGCGTCGCGGCCATGCTCGCCGCGACCCGGAAGGGGGAGCCGTGAGCGACCAGCAGCGATCCGCGGCCGACGTCCACCGCCTCGCGGCCGGACCGGGGCGGTCGTTCGCTCTCGAGGCCGGCGCCGGCTCCGGCAAGACCACGGTGCTCGTCAACCGGTTCCTGAGGCTCTGCCTGACCGATCCCGGGGTCGACCCGCGCGCGGTTCTCGCGATCACCTTCACGCGCAAGGCCACGGTCGAGATCCAGTCGAGGCTGCAGGCGCAGGCTGGCCGGCTCGCGAGCCTCGACGGTCCGGGCCTCGCGGCGGCTCTCACCGAGCTCTTCGGCCGCTCGCCGACGCCGGCCGAGCGCGAGCGCGCCGCCTGGTTCCACGAGGTCCTGCTCGAGGACCCGGTCGGCCTGTGCATCGACACCATGCACGCGTTCTGCCAGAAGGTCCTGGGCCGGTTCGCCGTCGAGGCGGGGCTCGATCCGCGGTTCGCGGTCCTCGACGAGCGGCAGGAGGCGGAGTACCGCGCCGAGGCGCTCGACCGTCTCGAGCTGGAGCTGGCGCGGGACCCCGAGGCGGCGGCGAGCTATGCCGGCCTTGCCGACACCGCGGCGGGCGCGCGCGCCAGGGTCGCGGCGCTGTTCGCGCGGCGCGTGCACCTGCAGCGCTGGCTCGACCGGGTCGCGCCGCCGTCGGGTCCGGTCGCGGCCACGCTCGGACGGCCGCTGGCCGCGTGCGCCGGCGCGCTCGTCGCGGACCTGCAGCGCACGCTGCTCGCCGGCACGCCGTGGCAGGACGAGGCGGAGCCGCGGCCCGAGCGGATCGCGCCCGAGCTCGCGGCGGCGCTCCGCGACCTCGCGGGATCCGGCGTCGGCGCGATCGTGGCGGTCGATGCCGCCGCTGGCGTCACGGACGGCCTGCGCCGGCAGGCGGACGGTCTGCGCGACGGCGCGCGGGCCGCGGCGGCGCGCCTGGCGGCCGATCCCGCCGCGTTCGCCGAGGTCGCGGCCGAGGCGTGGTCGCTGCTGGTGACGGACGACGGCAAGCTGCGCGCGGTCAACGGGCGCGGTCCGACCAAGGCCGCCCGCAACGCGGTCTTCGCGCAGGTCGCCGGTCCAGTGCTCGATCTGATCGCCCGCGCGCGCCTGCTCGACCTGCTGGAGCGCAACCGGGCGCTGCTTCGCCACGGGCTGCGCGCCCTCGATCTCTACGCCCTCGCCAAGCGGCGCGACCGCGTCGTGGATTTCCAGGACCTCGAGGAGCTCGCGCTGCGCCTGCTGTCCGATCCCGCGATCGGCGACACGATCCACTTCCGGCTCGACGCGCGCCTCGACCACATCCTGCTCGACGAGTTCCAGGACACGAATCGCAACCAGTGGGACCTCTTGCGGCCGCTGGTCGCGGAGCTCCTGGCCGGCGGCGTCCCGCCGCGCACGGCCTTCGTGGTGGGCGACGTCAAGCAGTCGATCTACGCCTTTCGCGGCGCGGAGCCGGCGGTCTTCGCCGAGGCCTGCGACCTGGTCGCGCAGGCGGCGGGCGCTCACGCCGGCGGCGAGCAGGCCGTCCAGCGCCTGCCGATCAACTACCGGAGCCTGCCCGGGATCGTGGAGGCGGTCGGCGATCTCTTCACTCGGGAGCCGCTGGCGGGCTTCCTGGGCGCGGCGGCGGCCGGCGTGCGCCAGAGCTGGAGCCGCGGCGAGGATCGGGGGACCGTCCGGCTCGTCGAGCCGTTCACCGCCGACGAGGACAAGAGCGGCCATGAACGCGCCGCCGCGGCCGTGGTCGACCTCGTGCGCCGGCTGGTCGACGGCTCGGTCCCGACCTGGAGCCAGGATCCCGCGGGGGCCGGCGTCGTCGCGCGGCCGCTGCTCTACAGCGACATCCTCGTGCTGGCGCGCACGAAGACCCACCTCGCGACCTACGAGGCGGCGCTTCGCCAGGCCGGCATTCCGTTCACGCCCGCCAGCCGCGGGCTGCTGGCCCGCGGTCGCGAGGTCCAGGACCTGCTCGCGCTCCTGCGCTGGCTCACCTTCCCCGCCGACGACACCGCCGGCGCGACCGTCCTCCGCTCGCCGCTCTGCCGCGTGCCCGAGTCCGAGGTCCAGGCGCTCCTCGCCGCGCGGCTCGGCGGCCGCCGCCGGAGCCTGCGCGAGGTCCTGCGCCAGGCGCCGCCGCCCGGCGCCGCGGCCGCACACCTCGACGGCTGGTTCCGGCTCGCGGGCCTCTTGCCGCTGCACGACCTCCTGCGCCGGATCTTTCGCGAGGGCGAACTCCTCGAGCGGGCGGAGACCGCGGGCGGCGAGCAGGCGCGCTTCAACCTGCTGCGGGTCCTGGACCTCGCACTCGCGGCCGAGGCGCGCGGCGGCAGCTTGCGAGATTTCGTGGCGGAACTGGAACTGGCCGACCGGCTCGGCGGCGAGGAGGAGGGTTCGCTGCCCGGAGACGTCACGACGGGCCGGGTGCGGGTGATGACCGTGCACGCGTCCAAGGGCCTCGAGGGACCGGTCGTGATCCTGGTCGACGCCGCGGTCCCGGTCCGCGAAACCACCGAGGCGCTGCTGTTGGGACCCGCGTCGTCGTCAGGCCCGTGGCTCCACGACGTGCGAACGCCCGACTACTCGGGGCCCCGGCTCGCGGGCGGCGCGGCGCTGCCGGTTCCCCTCGCCCGACCGCGCGAGCGGGCGCTCGCGCGCCTGCGCGAGGAGGAGGCGCACGTTCTCTACGTGGCGATGACGCGAGCCCGCGACCGCCTCTACGTCCTGGGCGGTCGCGGCGATCGGGCCGGCGGCGACGCCGAGCAGCGCAGCTACCTGGACTGGCTCGCCGAGGCCGACGAGGGCCAGGCCGGCCGGAATGGCCGCTGGCGTACCGTCGCGGCGTTCCAGGCCGAGACGTCCGCGCGCGAGCCATCGGACGGCGCCTCGGCGCCCGTCGCCGACCCAAAGACGCGCGCCCGGACCACCCTCGACCGCGTCTTCGTCTGGACGCCGCCGCCGCTGGCCCCGCGGTACCAGCTCGTCCGGCCCTCGGACCTCGACGACGACCGCGCCGCGTCGCCGGCGCGCCGCGAGGATGCCGACGAGCCGGACACGCCGCCGTCGCCGCCGTCTCGCCGCGACACGCCGGCGATCCGCCGCGGCACCCGCGTCCACGTCTGGCTCGAACGCGCCTGCGCGCTCGGTGGACTGCCGACGCAGCCGCCGGCGGATCCGCTGCTCCGCGCGGACTGGGAGGAGGCGCGCGCGGTCTACGAGGATCCTGCGCTCGGCTGGATCTTCGCTCCCGCCGATCAGGGCGGCCGGGGACTGAGCGAGGTCCCGGTGATGCATCGGCTGGGCGGCGCTGGACCGGAGCGTCGGGTGACGGGCTACATCGATCGGCTGGTGCTGCGTCCCGGCCGGGTCGACGTCATCGACTACAAGTCGAACCGGGTCGCGCCCGAGCAGTTCTCGAGCCTCGTCGACCATTACCGCCCGCAGTTGAGGGCCTATCGGGACGCGCTCGCCGTGCTCTATCCCGATCGCGAGATCCGCTGCTGGCTGGTCTGGACCGACCCGGCCCGGGCCGGCGACCGCATCACGGAGGTGACCGGATGACGGCGGGGCTGGTCGCGCTGTTCGCGATCGGGTTCGGCTACCTCGCCCTGGTCCTCGCCTTCGCCGTCCGGCAGGACACGCTCTTCTTCAAGCCCAAGCGCGGCCTGGCGGCGACGCCCGCCGCGGCCGGCCTCGCGTTCACGGACCTCGCGCTCGTCGCCGCGGACGGTGTCGCTCTGCACGCGTGGTGGGTGCCAGGGCCGCCGGAGCCGGCGGCGACCCTGCCCGGCCGGCCGTTCACCCTGCTCTACCTGCACGGCGCCAACACGAATCTGGGCGACCGCGTCGACGCCCTGAGATTCTGGCACGATCTGGGCTTCGACGTGCTCGCCCTCGACTATCGCGGCTTCGGCCGGAGCGCCGGCCGGCCCTCCGAGAAGGGTCTGTACCTCGACGCGCGGGCTGCGTGGGACTGGCTCGCCGCCGCACGCGGCGTGCCCGCCGGCCGGATCGTGATCGCTGCCGAGAGTCTGGGCGTGAGCCTCGCCACGCACCTCGCGCTGGCGGCGCGTCCGGCCGCCCTGGTGCTCGAGGCGGGGTTCACCTGCGCCGCCGACGTCGCGGCGCGCCGATACCCCTGGCTCCCGGTCCGCCAGGTGATCCGCCTGGACCTGGCCAATGCCGACCGGCTGGCGCGCATCCGCTGTCCCAAGCTCATCGTTCACAGTGTCGACGACGCCACGGTGCCGGTGGGCCACGCGCGGCGACTGGTGGAACGCGCGGCGCCGCCTCGGCTCCTGCTCAGGATCCGCGGCGCGCATGCGCGAGGCTGCGTCGAAGGGGGACCACGCTACGTCGACGCGCTGCGCCGCTGGCTCGAGGGGCTGACGGTGTCCACCCGTGGGGCGTGACGCGGGATGCCGCGGCGACCGCTCATGACCGCGGCCCCGTCGCCGCCGGCGACGGGGCCGCGTCCGAGCAACCTGACCGGTCCGGTCACTTCTTCTTCTCGAGCTCCTCGCGCAGCTTCGCCAGTTCCTCCCTGAGCTCCTCCAGCTCTCGCTTCATCTCGTCCATGTCTTCGCGTTCCGCCTCGAGCTGGGGCGCGTCCGGCGGCACGGGGGCGCCGTGGTACCCGAAGAAGCGGGGCATCGCGGGATGCCGCGAGTCATGCGGCATGAACAGTTCGGCGAGGCCGACCCGGTCCGGCGCCTCCGCGAGCTCAAGCGCGAACTCCTGCTTCTTGCCGTCGCGCAGGACGCGGACCTCGATGTCCTGCCCGGCCTCGGTATCCGCCAGGAAGTCGTGCAGATCCGCGGAATCGCCGATCTCCTCGTCGTCGAGGGCGATGATGATGTCGCCTTCCTCGATCCCCGCCGACTCCGCCGGACCGTCCTCGATCACCTCGGCGACCTCGACGCCCTTGCCGTCGCCCGCGTCCTCGGGGACGATCCCGAGGAAGCCGCGATCGAGGCCGTCCAGAGCGAGCCCCTCGATGACGATCTTCGGGTTGCCGTCCTCGTCTTGCCACGACCACGACTTGGCCGCTTCCTGCCAGGATTTGGCGGAGTCCTTCCAGGCCTTGCTGAGATCGTCCCCGTCGCCCCAGATCCGGATCACGCGTTCGGGCCGCTCGCCGAGCGTCACGTCGAGTCGCTGCCGCTTGCCGTCGCGCAGGATCTCGATGGCGACCTTCTGCTCGGGCTCGTACTTCCGGATGGCGCGCGAGAGGCCGGCGGTCCCGTCGATACGGTCGCCCTCGATCGCGACGATGACGTCGCCGGCGGCGAGGCCGGCGGCCGAAGCCGGCGAGTCGTCCACGACGGAGTCCACGAGGACTCCCTCCTTCTCGTCGAGCTGCAGGGCGCGGGACATGCTTGCCGAGAGGCTGGACATGGTGATGCCGAGGTACACGTCGCCGGCGGTCGCCGTGCCGGCGACGAGCGCCGCGGCGACGGCGGCGAGGAGAACGCGGGAGGGTTGGCGGCTCATGGCGGTGCCTTTCGCAACCGGACGTCAACGGGGGATACCGGGAAAAGCCAGATGGTGATACGAACCGGCCATGAATTGGTTTCCGGAAAAGACCGCCCGCCGGCCCGGTCGATTCACGCCGGCTGCCGCCGGATCACGGCGCCGGCGACCGGACCGGCGCCGCATCCGCCAGGCCGAGGCAGAATTGCAGCAGGCGGTCGATCCGGAAGCGGCAGACCCCGGCGCCCGGTCCGCCCGGCAGCGGCAGCTCGGCGCGGATCGTCTCGCCGGCCCACGGCAGGAGATAGGCCAGACCCTGACGATCGGCCGCGAAGGTCGCCGGCCGGGGGCGTCCCGGCAGGACGATGACCTGGACCGGGAGCAGGCCGCAGAAACGGACCAGAGAGGCCTGCGCCTCGGCTGGCAGGTCGTCGCCCAGTGCGAGCCGCCACCCGCGGCCGCCGACGATCCGCAAGGCCCGGCGATAGGGCAGGCGGGGATGGTGATGGCTGATGGTCCGATCGAGACGCGTCACGTTGGCGCCGCCGATCAGGTCGGCCGAAAGCCGGCGAACGGCGTGTTTCAGACCGGTCTCCGCGAAATCGCAGAACCAGGGCAGGGCCGAGCCCGCGCGGCGGAACGAGTACTCGTCGGGATCGGCCCCGGCCTCCAGGCGCAAGCCATGAGCGGCGACGTGCGCGTGGAGATCGTCGAGGAGGGCGCGGCGCGCGCGCGCCAAAAGCGGCGGTTCGAGGGGTCGGCCGGGGGCTTGGAACTTGACGCTGCGGGGAATCGAATCGGCGGTGCTGTCCATGGCTGGTTCCTTCCGGGCTCACGGGCCACGCTTAAAGGATCACCGGCACGATAGCAGGCCGCGGCGAGCGCGTCAACCGTCGTCGAGGCGCAGATCGTCCAGGAAGAGAACGATCGGACCGGGCTGGCGGCGGCTCGCGTAGATCGCGATCACCGTCACCTCGGCAAGGGCGAGGGGTCGTTCCCGTTCGCGGGTCAGGAGGTCCCGCAGGGGGATCTCGAGCGCCTGCCACTCGCCGCCGACCAGGAACGTCCGCACGGCCCGGTCGCGATCCCGTCCCGCCGCACGGTCCTCGAGCCAGATCGAGACGCGCAGGCTGTCGCTCGGCGTCACGGCGCGGCAGGCCAGCCTCAGGACCGAATGACCGCGCCAGTCCCAGGGCAGCCGATTGGTGGTCACGCCCGGCCAGCGCTCGGTCCCGCCGCTGCGCATCTGGAGGGCGTGGCCCCGGCCGGCGACCGGGGTGCGCGCCAGCTCGGCGCCATCGTGGCCGGACCAGAGGATCAGCGCGTTCGGCGATTCGAAGTCGTCGAGCACCGGGAAGCGATCCTCGGCCCGCCGGCACTCGCGAACGACGGCCGGCAGCTGGCGCAGCGGCCACACGACCAGGAGCGCCAGCATCGCGGCGACCAGCCCCGGCCACAGCCGGCGGCCCGTCTCGCGAAACCAGAGCCAGCAGGCGCCGAGACCGACGCCGAGCGCGTCCTGGTACCAGTCCCACAGGGCGGCCGAACGGCCGGCGGGGATCTGCAGCAGCTCGGTCGCGCCGCCGAGGGCGACGCAGACGAGGATCGTGACGGCCCCTCGGCCGGCCAGCGGTCCGTGCCGGTAGAGGATCACCGGCAGCAGGAGGAACAGCACGATGTGATAGCGGTCCCCGAGCGGCCCGACCAGCGGATCGTGCCGCCATTCGGCCGGGATCCCGAGGAAGAGCGGGACGAGCAGCAGGGCCAGCAGGATGGCCAGGGGCCAGGCCGACAGCCGCCGCCGCGCGATCGTGATCACGCTAGGGCGGAACGCGCGAGCAGGTGCAGGATCAGGCGCGGCATTGGCGACCTCCGGGGCAGGGCGGTTGGAAACGCCGCTCAGCATAGCGGAGACCCCGGTCGGGTGCCAGGAAAGCCGTGGGAGCGGATCAGCGGAGCGTGTCGCGCATCGCCGAGGCGCGCCGGGCGAGCCAGGGGTCGCCGTTCCAGGATCCGGCGTCGAGCAACTGGCGGGCCTCGCCGAGTCGGCCGGTCTCCTGGAGCAGGAGCGCCAGGTTGAACCGGGCGGCGAGGTCGGCGGGTTCCTTCACCAGGATCTCCCGCAGCAAGGTCTCGGATCGCCCGAGATCGCTGCGGCGGTAGCTGGCCATGCTGTCGAGGAGCTGCAGCCGCCGGTCGTCGGGGTGGCGATGGCGCGCCTCGCGCACGAGCGCCTCGGCCGCCTGGAGGCGGCCGGCGGCCAGGTAGCCGGCGCCGAGCCAGAAGGCCACGGCGGGCTCGGGACGCTGGCGATAGCTCGTCGCGATCCGTTCGAGTTCGAGATCCAGGTCGATCGCGCCGCCGTCACGATAGACGGTCGCTTCGCTGCCGGCCGCCGGCGTCAGTCCAGGCAGCACCATGCCCGAGGGCGCCTGGGCGAGCAGGGCGGCCTGGATCGCCGGATAGCGCGCCGACAGGGGCGCGTCCGGGCGCAGCGCCACGGCGATCAGCGCCAGCGCCGCGACGCCGGCGAGAGCGCCGGCGACCCGCAGGGACGGTCGCGCCCGCCGCGCGGCGAGCGGCGTCGAGCCGCCGGCGGCGCGCGCAGCCGCCCTCAGCGACGCCGGGACGCCGAGGCTCTCGGGAGCCGTGATCAGCCGGGTCTCCTGGCGCACCGCCTCGGCGTACGCCGCCGCACAGTTGCGGCAGGTGGCGAGGTGGCGGTGCAGGTCCGCCACCCTCGCCGGCGCGCGCCCCTCCGCGAGCGCGGCCAGATCGTTCCAGTCCGGATGCCCGTCACGATAGTTCACCCGCGGCCTCCTGTGGCGCCTCCGCCCGGTTCGCCTCGCCAACGGTCAAGGTTGGTCGGAGGCGGCCCCCGGATTACGAAAAAAACCCCAGCACGGCCGCGCCGCCGAGCCAGCGCCGCAGCCGGTTCAGGGCCCGCTCGGCGATGGTGTAGACCCGGCGGCGGCCATCCAGACCCAGCTCGACCGCGATGTCGTCCGCGGTCCAGCCGTGGTCGAACCGCAACTCGAGGACGCGCCGTTCCTCGCCCGGCAGCTCGGCGACGAGTTCGCGGAGCCTCGCGAGCGTGCGCGCTGCCTCGGCAGCCAGCAACTCGGCCTCGGGCCCGGTCTCGCGGTGCCGGCGCCGCGCGTCGTCCTGCGCCGCCTGGGCGTATTCCAGCAGGCGGCCCGAGGCGGCGCCGACCGAGGCGGCGTGCAGGTCCCAGGCGATGCGCCGGAGCGTCCGGTCGGAGAGCCGCTCCTCGATCCCGGCCAGGATCTCCGCGAGGCTCTCGTCCGGCGCCAGCCGCCCGCTCTCGCGCAAGCGCAGGCGCACGTCCTCGTAGGGAATCCCCTCCACGTAATAGAGGCGGTAGACCTCGCGGGCGCGCTCGTCGAGCGCCGACAGGCCGGGCGGCTCGTCGCGTCGGCCGAGCCGATGCCGCAGGTGATCGGCAGCCGCTCCGCGCGCCACGAGGGTGAGCCAGGTGGTCAGCTTGGAGCGGCCTTCGTACGTGGCGAGCTGGCCGCGGCGCAGGCGCGCGAGGACGTCGACATAGACCGTCCGGACCTCATCGTGATCGAAGAGGTACCGCCGCAGCACGGCCAGGATCACGCCGCTGCGAGTCTCGATGAATTCGTGCCAGGCGGCGACGTCGCCGCGCAGCACGGCCTCGGCCAGCTCCAGATCGGCGGCGTGCTCGCTCGGTTCGTGAGGGACGTGGTCACGGTCCATCGGTGCGGTACCCCGGCCGCATGCTAGCAGCCATCCCCGCGGCGAACAAGGTCGGCTTTCCCGGCCGGGCGCTGTTCGGTACTATTGGCTCATGAGCCGTCGCGCCGCCGTGCTGTCGTTCGTCCTCGTGGCCGGACTCGTCCTGTCGGTCTGGTTCCGGCTGCGGCCCCAGGACCCGTTGGCGTCGCTGGTCCCCGGCCTCGACCGCGAGATCGCGCGCGCCCTGCGCGACGACGACGACGCCGGCCTGGTCCGGCTCGCGACCGACTGCGGCTCCTGGACGGCGATCCGGATCTACGAACACCTGCGCGACGCGCTCGCGGACCCGGATGGCCGCGACGCGCCGCGGCGACGGGCGGCGATCCTGCCCCATCTCGAACGCTGGGCCGGCGCGCTGGCCGCCGCGCACGAGTTGCCCGAATACGTGATCGACGCGGATTACTGGCGGGGGCTCGGTCCGGCCGCCACGGCCGACCTCGTCGAGCACTGGCGCGGCCTGCAGGGCGGGTTCGGCGACGGCAGCCTGCCCGCGGATTCGGTGAAGGTGCTGCTGCTCGACCATCACGCGGCGTTCCGGGCGGCGGGCCATCGCCTCGGCATCGCGCAGACCGGGTACAATCTGGGCAACATCTGCCTGACGCTCGGCGACCTCGCGGAGGCCCGTCGCTGGTTCGCCGAGGTCCTCGACGAGGCGCGGCAGTGGGGCCTCACGGCGGAGATCTGCGACGCGCTCAACAGCCTGGCGCTCTTCGCGCTGATCGAGGACGACACGGCCGGAGAGGCCTACCTGGTCGAGGCGCTGGCGCTGGCGCGCCGGTCCCACCTGGCCGGTCGCGTCGGACGGGCGCTCACGGTGGCCGGCATCCAGGCTCGCGACCAGGGACGCTTCGCGGGGACCATGGACCTGATGGAGGAAGCGGTCGAGGCCTGCGGCCAGATGGGCGAGGCCTGGCAAGGGCTGCCCTACCTGGTCTACCTGATGCGCTTCCACGCGGGGCTCGACGACTGGCGCCAGGTCGCCGTCCTCGCGCCCCGGGCCGAGGTCCTGCTTCGCGAGGCCGAGAACGCGGGCGCCGACGCATTGATGATCCAGCGCGAAGGCCTGCGGCTGCGCGAGCTCCGGCTGCGGCTCCGGCTGCAGACCGGCGACGTGGACGCCGCGCTGGCCCGCTATCCGGATCTCATCGAATCCGCGCGCCGCCTGCCGTTCGCCGAGGTGACCTACATCCATGACCGCCTGGTGAGAGCGCTGCTCGCGGTCGACCGCTCCGACGCCGCGCTCGCCGTGCTGCCGGCCGCCCTCGCGCATGCCGAGGCGCGCGAGCAGCCCGAGTTGTTGAACCTGCTGCTTGCCGAGGTCGAGGCGAACCTGGAGCTGGGTCGGCTCGACGCGGCGCGTGCGGCGCTCGTCCGCTTCGAGACCGTGGCAACCCGCCAACCGGGATGGGCGCGGGATCTGCAGCTCGACGCGCACGCCCTGCGCGCCATCCTGGGGCACCGCGAGGGACGACCGGACGCCCGGGCGGCGCTCTCGGCGGGCCTGGCCCAGCTCGCGGCGTCGACCGCGGCGAGCGACGGCAGCGGGCTGGCCTACCTCGAGCTCCAGCGCAATCGACTGCTGCGCCGGGCGCTGCGCGAGGTCGTCGGCGAGGATCCCGAGGTCGCCTACGGGCTCGAGCTGCTGTGGCGCCGGCTGCCGGCCTGGCTCGGCGACCGGACGCTCCCGGACGCCTTCGCGGCCGACCCGGCCGGCCTGGCGCGGGAGTTCACCCGGGCGCGTCGCGCCACGCTGGGCGCCGATCGGGTCCACCTGCTGTTCACCGAACACCGCGGACGGGTGGTGCGGTGGCAGGTCGACGAGCGGGTGCTGCGTTGCGACACGCTTGCTGTTTCGGCCGTCGCGCTGCAGGCTCGCGTGGACAGCCTGATCGGCGAGGCGGCCCGCGACCCGGGCAGTGCCGGAGCGCGGGTCCCACCGTCGTTGGCCCGGCAGGCGGAGGCGCTGGCCGGGCTGCTGCTGCCGGCGCCGTGGCGCGATGGGCGGCGTCCCCGGGAATTGCTGGTCTCGGGCGACGGCGCGCTGGCCCAGCTCCCGTTCGGCGTGCTCGACCTCGAGGCGGGCCCCGGCTATTCGCCGCTCGCCCTGACCGTGGCGACGGCCACGGTGCGCGACGCCGGCGGGGCGGCGTCGAGGATGGACGCGGACACCGGCGTGATCGTCGCCGATCCGATCGTGTCGCTGCGGTTGCGCCGCCGCCACCCCGGCCTGACCGACCTCGCGGCGACGGACGGCGAGGTGGACGCCGTGAATCGTCTCCTGCCCCGCGCGACCGTGTTGTGCGGCGAGGCGGCGACTCTTCCGAACCTCCAGGCGCGCTGGCAGCAGGTCGCGGTGCTCTACTTCGCCTGCCACACCGTGCGAAGCCCGGAATCGCCGTTCCGCACCTTCCTGCCGCTCAGCGACGGCGCCGAGTCGCCGCTCCAGCGGGCGTACCTCGATATCGCGGAGATCCGCAGGGCCGACTTCTCGGGCTGCCAGCTCGTGGTGCTCGCGAGCTGCGCGAGCGGCGCCCCCTACGTGTCCGGGCGGGTCTGGGCGCCGAGCCTCGGGGACGCGTTTCTCGACGCCGGCGCCGGCGCGGCGCTGCAGACGCTCTGGCGGGTCCGCGACGAGGACGCAGCGCGAATTCCCGCCCTGGTCCTGAGCGGCTGGCGCCTGGGTGGCGAGAGTCCGGTCGCCGCGCTGGCGGCGGCGTGCCGCACGGTCATGGTCGACCCCGGCGGCCGGGTCCGGCACCCGTTCGGCTGGGCTGCTTACGTCGTCGAGTTGCGGGACATCTGAATCCTCGCGGACCTTGGCGGGATCGGCGACGTGCGCGATATTCTACGCCGTGACGTGCCGGGCGGTCCTGCTGCCGGCATCCTCGATCCGCTGGCGAGAGGCATTCCATGCGCATCCCGGTCTGGCTCCTGGTCCTGTCGTGCCTCGGCGCGGCGGGATGTGGCGGCGATCGCGACGCGGCGCCGGCGGCCAGCGCCGGCATCCCGGGCGCAAGCCAGCCGGGCGGCCGTCCGCCGGCCCCCGTGGCGGTGATGCCGGTCACGGTCGGCCCGATCGCGAGCTACTACAACGCCACGGCGAGCCTCGAGGCGCAGAAGCAGGCCGAGGTCCTCGCGCGCGTGGAGGGCGTGGTGGCCGCGATCCTGGCCGAAGAGGGCGACCAAGTCGTCCAGGGCGCGCCGCTGCTGCGCATCGAGAACGACCAGTACCGGCTCCGCGTCGAGCAGGCGGCGGCGACGACCGCCCAGCTGCGCGCGGCCTACGAGCGCCTCAGCCAGATGCGCGCCGAGGAGCTCGCGAGCGAGCAGGAGTACGAGACCGCTCGCGCCAGCCTCGCCAACGCCGAGGCGGACGAGGGGCTCGCCAGGCTCGAGCTCTCGTACACCACGGTCACGGCGCCGTTCGCCGGCGTCGTCACGCGGCGCTCCGTCGATCCGGGCCAGAACGTGAGCGCGGGCAGTCCGGTCTTCACCGTCGTCGACGTGACCCCGCTGCTGGCGCGAGTCCACGTGCCGAGCCGCGAGTTCCGCCATCTCCGGCTCGACCAGGACGTCGAGATCGTGCTGGACAGCTCGCGCCAGACGCTCGCCGGGCGCATCTCGCTGATCAGCCCGGTCATCGATCCCGCGAGCGGCACCATCAAGGTGACCGTGGAGGTGCCGAGCTACCCGCCCGAGACTCGCCCCGGCGACTTCGTCGACGTGCACATCGTCACCGAGCTGCGGCCGAGCGCCCTGCTGGTGCCGCGCGCCGCCGTCGTGACGGAGAAGAGCGAGACCTTCGTCTTCGTGGCGGTGGGCGGCGAGGCCGCCTCGGCCGAACGGCGCGTCGTCGAGGTCGGCTTCACCGACGACGACCGCGCGCAGATCCTCTCGGGGGTGGCCGTCGGCGACCTCGTGGTGGTCAAGGGCCAGCGCTCGCTCGAGCACGGCCAGCCGCTCAAGATCCTCGAAGGGGCGGACGCCGGCGCTCCCGCCGCGGACGGCGGCGACTGATGCGCCCGTTCGTCGAGCTGTCGGTGCGCCGGCCGGTGTCGGTCATCATGGCCGCGATCGCCGTCGTCGCGTTCGGCTGGGTCGCCCTGCAGCGGCTGCCGCTCGAGCTGCTGCCCGACATCAGCTACCCGTCGCTGGTCGTCCAGACCGAGTTCCCCGACACGGCGCCGCAGGAGGTCGAGAACCTGGTCACGCGCCCCATCGAGGAGGTCGTGGGCGTGTTGCGGGGGCTCACGACCGTGCATTCGGTGAGCCGCGCCGGCTTCAGCGAGGTGACCCTCGAGTTCGACTGGGGCAGCGACATGGGCCTGCTCTCGCTCGAGGTCCGCGAGAAGCTCGACCGCCTGGTCCTGCCCGAGGGCGCCCGCAATCCCCTCGTGCTGCGTTACGACCCCAGCCTCGACCCCATCCTGCGCCTGGCGTTCTCCGGCGACGAGGACCTCGCGGTCCTGCGCCGCGTGGCGGACCGCCAGCTCAAGCCCGACCTGGAGACCGTGCTCGGCGTCGCCTCGGCGCAGGTCAGGGGCGGGCTCGAGGAGGAGATCCAGGTCGCCGTGGACCAGGAGCGCCTGGCTGCGCTGGGGATCCCGCTCGGCCAGGTCCGCGACGCCGTGGGCGCCGGCAACCTGAACCTGCCGGGCGGCGCGCTGCGGGGCCGCGACGAGCAGTTCCTCGTGCGCACGATCAACGAGTACGACGACGTCGCCGAGATCGCCGACATCGTGGTCAGCGCCGGCGCCGGCGGCCAGGTGCGCGTCCGCGACGTGGCCGACGTCTACCTGGGCGCCAGGGAGCGCGAGGAGATCACCCGCGTCGCCGGCCGCGAATCGGTGGAGATCGCGATCTACCGCGAGGGCGACGCCAACACCGTGACGGTGGCGCGCGAGGTGCGCCGGCGGCTGGCCGAGTGGGAGGGCGGCAAGCTGCCGCCCGGCCTGCGCCTGGATGTCCTCTTCGACCAGTCCGTGTTCATCGCCCGCGCCCTCGCGGAGGTGCGCGACTCGGCGCTGCTGGGCGGACTGTTGGCCGTGATCGTGCTCTTCGCGTTCCTGCGCCACCTGCGTTCGACGCTGATCATCGCGCTGTCGATCCCGCTGTCGGTGGTCGCCACGTTCGTGCTGCTCTACGAGCTCGACATCTCGCTCAACCTGATGTCCCTCGGCGGGCTCACCCTCGGGATCGGCATGCTCGTCGACAACTCCATCGTGGTGCTCGAGGCGATCGCGCGCCGCCGGCAGCAAGGGCAGCCGGCCGCGCGCGCCGCGATCGAGGGCACGAGCGAGGTCGCGGCCGCGGTCACCGCCTCGACCCTGACCACGGTCGCGGTCTTCCTGCCGATCGTCTTCGTCGAGGGCATCGCCGGCCAGCTCTTCCGCGACCAGGCGCTCACGGTGACCTTCTCGCTGCTCGCGTCGCTCGCGGTCGCGGTGTCCCTGATCCCGATGCTGAGCGCCGTCGGGGGCGGCGGCGAGAGCGCGGCGGCCGGTCCCGCCGACGACGAGACTCTGAACACGGAGGACCGCAGCGTCCTGTTCACGCTCGGCGCGCTCAGCCGGTTCTACGACCGTTTCCTCGTGCGAGCGGTGCGATACCGGGCGCGCACCCTGCTGCTCGCGTTCGGCCTGTTCGCCGCCAGCGTGGCGGGCGTCTTGGGGCTCGGCGTCGAGCTGATCCCCGAGCTGAGCGAGGGCGAGTTCTACTTCGAGGCGGAGCTGCCCGAGGGCACCAGCCTCGCCGCCACCGACCGTGTCGTGCAGCAGATGGAGGCGGCCGCCGCCCGCGACGACGGCGTGGCGCTCTACTACGCCACCGTCGGCAGCCGGTCGGGCGCGGGCGGGGTGTCCGCGAACACGAAGGCCGAGAATCTCGGCCAGCTCAACGTCGTCGTGACCGACCGCGCCGACGCCGAGCTCGAGCTGGCGGTCGCCGAGCGCCTGCGGCGGGAGTTCGCGACGATCCCCGATCTCCAGCCGAAGTTCGGCCGGCCGGCCTACTTCACGCTGAAGACGCCGATCGAGGTCCAGCTCTTCGGCGAGGACCTGGAGCTGCTGCGCGATTACTCGCTCGACGTCGCGCGGCGGCTGGCCGGGATCCCCGGCCTGGTCGACGTCCGCTCGAGCCTCGAGGCCGGCAATCCCGAGCTGCAGGTGGTCTTCGATCGCGACCGGCTGGCGGCGCTCGGGCTGGACATGGCCACGCTGTCGCAGGCGCTGCAGGACCGGGTCCAGGGTGCCGTTCCCACGCGGTTCCGCGAGGAGGACCGCCAGATCGACATCCGGGTGCGCAACCGAGAGGACGATCGCCGGAGCCTCGAGGACGTGGCGAACCTGGTCGTGCCCGGCCCGAACGGCGAGCCGCTGCGCCTCGTGACGGTCGCGGACGTCCGTCTCGACCGGGGTCCCGCCGAGGTGCACCGGCTCCAGCAGCAGCGCGCGGCGGTGGTGTCGGCCAGCCTGGACGAGCGAAGCCTCGGCGGCGCGGTCCAGGACGTGTGGGCCGAGCTCCGGGACACGCCGCCGCCGCCCGGCCTCACGGTCGAGCTGGGGGGGCAGAACCAGGAAATGGAGGTCAGCTTCCGGAGCCTCCGGTTCGCGCTCGCGCTCGCCGCGTTCCTCGTCTACCTGGTGATGGCGGCGACGTTCGAGAGCTTCCTGCACCCGCTGATCGTGATGTTCACGATCCCGCTCGCCCTGATCGGCGTAGTGGCGGCGTTGCTGGCGACCGGCACCACGGTGACCGTGATCGTCCTGATCGGCGCCGTGATGCTCGTGGGGATCGTGGTCAACAACGCGATCCTCCTCATCGATACCGTCAACCGTTTCCGGCGGGGAGGACTCGCCAAGGAGGAGGCCGTGATCCGGGCCGGCCACAGCCGCCTGCGGCCGATCCTGATGACGACCGCGACGACGGTGCTCGGACTCGTGCCGATGGCGGTGAGCTTCGGCCAGGGCAGCGAGCTGCGATCGCCCCTCGCGATCACGGTCGCGAGCGGCCTCACGCTGTCGACCCTGTTGACGCTGGTCGTGATCCCGGCGGCGTACCTGGCGGTGCCTTCGCGGGTGCGCACTGAGGACGCGGCCTGACCGGCGGCCGGCGCCCGCTAGGCAGACGCTCCCCTCGGTGGTATCCTCCCCGGCGGACTCGGCGGCCGCCGCGGGGGACCGCCGGCTTGACGGGAGGTCGGCCATGTTGCATTTCTCGCTGCGGCGGATCGGCGAATCGACGCGACGCTCGCTGCGCCGCTTCCCGTTGACCTTGCTTTCGGCCTTGGTCGCCGGGATCGCGGCAGCGGCCTATGTCGACGATCACGACTCCACGAAACTGCCCAGGGTCCTGCTGGCGGCCCAGCTCGGCATTCCCCTCTTCCTGGCGGCCTCGCTCCTGGCGGAGCGCCGCGCCCGCCTGGGATTGCCGGCGGCGACGGGGATCGTGGCCCGCGCGATCGGCGCCGCCCTGCTCGTCGCCTATTACCTGATGTTGCCGCGCGACGTCGACCCGGCGCAGATGCTGCGCTTCACCCAGCTCAACGTCGGCCTTCACCTGCTGGTGGCCGTCCTGCCGTTCGCGCGGCGGGGCGAGTCGAACGGCATGTGGCAGTTCAACCTGGCTCTCCTGCTGCGCTTCCTGACGGCGGCGTTCTTCTCGGCGGTGCTGTTCGCGGGGCTGAGCGTCGCGATCGTGGCGCTCAAGACGCTGCTCGACATCCGGATCGACGATGACGTGTACCTGCAGCTGTGGTGCTTGATCGCGTTCGTCTTCAACACGTCATATTTCCTCGGCGGCGTCCCGCAGGACCTCGCGGCGCTGGATCAGAAGCGGGACGACCCGAAGGTCGTGAGGATCTTCGCCCAGTACATCCTGGCGCCGCTGGTCGGGGTCTACCTCGCGATCCTGTTCGTCTACCTGGTGAAAGTGGTCGTCACGGCCGAGTGGCCGAGCGGCTGGATCGGCTACCTGGTCTCGTGCGTGGCGGCGGCGGGTCTGCTCTCGCTCCTGTTGCTCAAACCGCTGTCCGAGCGGCCGGACAACCGCTGGGTCCGCCGCTACGCGCGGACCTTTCACGCGCTGATGCTGCCGGCGGTCGCGATGCTCGCGCTCGCGATCTTCAAGCGGACCGACCAGTACGGCGTGACCGAGCCGCGCTACTACCTGATCGTGCTGACGGTCTGGCTCGCCGCGCTGACGGTGGCCGGCTGCCTGCGCCGAGAGGTGTTCCTGAAGGCCATCCCGGCCAGCCTCTGCGCGCTCGCGTTCGTGACCGCGTTCGGCCCGTGGGGCGCGTTCAGCGTCTCGCGGCACGGCCAGCTCGATCGCCTGGATTCGTTGCTGGCGGCGAACGCGCGGCTCGCCGGCGGCGTGCTCGTGGCGAGCGAGGCGCCGATCTCGGCCGACGACCGCCGGGAGATCAGCGCCGTGCTCGACTACCTGTTCGACCACTTCGGCCCCGCGGCGCTCGGCGGCCGCGTCGATGGCGGATTGCGCGATGCGCTCGCCGCGATCGCCGCCGGGTCGGCGCCGCGACGACCGCCGGCCGGCGAGCTGACGCGCGCGGTCACGGCTCAGGTGAACGTGCCGTATATCGCGGGCTGGGATCGGCTGGCGCGCGGCAACTACTCGTTCCGACGCGAGACGGGCGCGGAGGCCGTGGCGATCCGCGGCTACGATCGATTCGTCGGACTCGCGGGCCTCGGCGACCGCGCGGTCGCGTTCACGCTCGCCGGCGACAGCTGCCGCGTGGCGGTCGGCTGGGATCCGGCGGCGGTGACGGTGACCCGCGGCGGCGAACCGGCGCTCGTGCTGCCGCTCGCGTCGGTTCTGGCGGCGCTCCGCGAGCGGGAGAGCCTGGACGGCGAACGGGCGGTGCCCACCGCGCTGCTCGCGGTCGCCGGCGAGTCGGCGACGGTGCGCGCGACCCTGCAGATCGAGCGTATCACCTGGTTCGAGGAGAACGGCCACATCACCCGTGGCGATCTCGCGGGCGTGCTCCTGCTCGCGACGGATCGTGCCGAGGAGTGAGATCGGCGGGCGGCGCTTCCTGAATCCCCACCACGGGTCGCCGCTGCCGCGCGTGCGCTTCCGGCGCCTCCTTGAGGCAGGTCCCGAGCACGCGGCCGCCCTGCTTCAGCATCGCCGACAGGTTGCGCTGGAAGTCCGGCTGCGCGTCGCCGACCCAGGGGAACCCGTCATGGTCGGCGCGCGCGACCGCCTCGTTCCAGTTCTGGAAGAGCCGGCCCCAGGGACTGGCGAGCGCTCGCTGCATGCTCGGACGGCTGAAGCGCGGATACCAGTAGAGGTCGTGATAGACGACGCTCGCCGCGTAGGACCAGGGCGCGAGCCACGTCTTGAGCGACCACTCGACGGGGCGCTTCAAGGGTCCCCAGTAGATCTTGTGCTGCATCCTGCTCGCGAAGGTCATGTTGCGGAAGGGACCGGCGAAATCCCAGCGCTCCGCCGCCGCCGCGAGGTCGCCCACGAGCTCGATCTCGCGCACGTCGCCGCAGCCGAGGCCGGCGTCGTGAGCCAGCCGGATGTACTTGCAGTCGCGCAGCGCGTCGAAGCCCATGAGCGTGGCCGCGACCGCGTCGATCGCGACCTGATCGCCGCTCGCCAGGATGACGTTCTTGACGTGCGGCGTCATGCAGCGCGGGCCGGGGCCGTCGCCCGCGAAGGTGCCGTCCATGACGGCGAACACGCCGGGGTGGATCCGCTGCTGGATCCGCAGCAGGTCGACCAGCGTCTCGTGGATCACCGGGTGGGTCCAGTGGCGGTGCTCGTTCAACAGGCCGCCGAACGCGTTCTTCATCGCGCCCGTCGTGGTCGTGAACACGTGGGTCTTGATCGTCGGCAGGTGGACGATGTTCTCGCCGAGGAAGCGCCGCGGGATCGCGAAACCACGCGGGTAGACCTCGTTCAGGCAGAGGAACTGCCGGGCGAGGTCGCCCACCGCCTCGCGGATGTCGATCCACTCCTCGCCCTCGTACAGGTGCACGTTGCGCAGGCCGTGGTGTTCGATCACGTCGAGCTGCTTGTTCTCGCGCTCGCCGAGGTGCGCGTCGATCACGACGGTGCGGTTGTGGCAGCCGTGGATCAGGTCGCGCCGGTAGCCGTCGGCGAGCATGGCGCCGACGACGCCGTCGAGCTGCCAGGGCGTGGTCGAACTGGCCGGGAAGAAGAAGTGCCAGCTGATGTTGATCTTCAGCGCGGTGTCGACGGTCTTGCTGAGGGTCTGCTGATAGTCGGCCAGGTTCAACAGCTCGTGGTAGTCGCGCCGCACCGTGGCCGGCGCCGTGCGCAGGATGGCGACCTTGCTTTTGGACATCGGCTTCCTCTCCGGTTTGCGAAGGACCGCGCCAAGGTAACGCGCGCGGCCCCGGCGGAGCAACTCCCGGCGGACCGCGGGGCAGGCAACGAGGCGCCGGCAGGAGAGACTCACGGTCCCGCGAGAAGACGTGGCACGACCCTTCCTCGGCCGGGCTTCGTCCTTGCATGCCGGTGCCTGCGGCCGGCGCTTGCGGAATCGCTCCGTCCCTCCTGGTTGACACGCTGCCTGCTCACGACCTCCCGGCGCGACCGTGCGCAGGGAGTCGCCCTGCCGCCAAGCCTCGCGAATCCGACGTGCCACGTCACCTCGCGCCCAGGCGCGGCCGCCGTCTACCGCCCGCGCCGCCCCGCCGCCACGGTCCTGCACCGCGCCGTGCGCGAGCACCTCGATGGGGCTTGCCAGCGAGGAGGCTCGCCGCCGGCCGGCGTCGCGCAGCAAGGCGCTCTTGCCGGCGCGGGGACCGCCGCAGGGGGAGCTGGAGTTCGACCAGGCCGCCGGCCGCAGCGAGTGGGCGGACATGGGCCAGACGGCGGGGCTGCTGGACGAGGTCTGAGAGGGTTCCCGGTCAGTCGAGGAACGTGCCAGCGGCCGCGATGAGCGGGCCGGAGGGCGGAGTGCGTGTCGAAGGCGCCGAGATGTGGGTTCGGGGGGCGCCGCGAGCTTGCGAGGTGGTCGAAAGCGGCCCCGCTATCGCGACCCCGGCGAGGTCGGCCGCGAAATCGGAGGCGCCGATGTGGTAAGACGAATTCGCGCCGGTCCTGGGCGACGGAGCGGGCCGGGGGAAAGGTGGTTTGTCCGTCCTATCCCTAGAACGGCATGCCCTGCGGTGTCAGATCGATCGTGCTACGACGGCCGGATCATAGCATAAGCGAACCCTTGGGGTGAGGTCATCCATTGGGCAACCGTCCCCCACGAACCGTTCACGGTCCTTCGCAGACCTTGAGTGCCGTGGGGCGCGTCTGGGAGATCAAGAGGTTCTCGACGCGAGCTCGAGCGGCGGTCAGTCCTTACGGGAAGCCAGCTCGTCACCTTGGGTCCGATGAGCACGATCCAGCAGGTCGTTGACAGCATCAAGGACGTGTCTCATTTCCCGGGATGCCGCACGGCCCTGACAGCGGCGATAGTGGTCACCCCCGCGGTACGCGGCGACGACAGCCTCGAGCTCTTCGACCGGCTCGACGACGCCGAAGATCGTTCGCCGCACGACCAGGATGCTGACCGCGAAACCGACGAGCGCAAGGGTCACTGCGGCCCAGGCCCCAGTGCTACCGAGACGCAGGGCTCGCGCATTGGCACGCTGCATCGCGGCACGGTTGATCGCAGTGAGCCGCTCCGCGGCCTCCACGGCTCCGACGATCGCCGCGAGATCACCGTCGATTGCTTGCCGACTGAAGCGCTCGAGATCGTCGATTGCCGGGATTTCATCCGCTTCGGTCACGTTTTGCCTGGCTCTGCTCAGGGCGTCCGTGAGCCGGATCGTTTGGTCGCGTTCATCGCTCGCGGTGGCCAACAACATCGCCGACATGGCATCCTCGGCGGCTGCGGTCGAGTACACGTTCTGGGCAAGAATGTCCTGGACCGCAGGGCTCATGCGCATCAACAGTCCGATCGCCCCGAATGCGGTCACGAGTTGAATCAATACCAGGATCCCGATGCCAGCCAGGTAACTCCCTCGTAACGTCATTTCTTTCCCCCGTCGATCAGTATCCCGACAGCTTCGGGCCGGGATACTACGATCAAGACGTCGGTCTCGGCGAGCGGTCGCTGCGGCTCGGGTAGGGTGACCTTCGCATCGCCGGTGCGCACTGCCACGACCGTGATACCCGCCCGCCTCGGCAGATTGAGGTCGATCAGCGTCTGACCAATCATAGACGGGATGGGACGCATTTCGGTGATGACCAGTTCGGGGCCCAAGGGCAACTCGCCGAGGACATTGTCGTGCAGGAGATGAGTGGCAAAGCGCGCTCCGAAATCGCGCAAGGGATCGACGACTTCGTGCGCGCCGACACAGTGCAGGATCCTCGCATGCAGCGGATCGGAGGCTCGGGCCACCACCCGCTTGCCTCCCATCTCGCGTAGCAACGCCGTGCAGAGAATCGACGCCCGGATCGAATCGTCGCCCACGGCGCAGAGGCACAGGTCGCGGCGGTCGGGAGCGAGTTGACCGAGCGAATCCGCGTTCGTGGCATCGAGCACCACGGCCTCGGTGACGGCGTCGGCCGCTGCCTGCACGCGGTTCGCGTCGATGTCGGCCGCCAGGACCTCGACTCCGCGCGCGACGAATGCCCGCGCCACGGAGACGCCGAAACGACCGAGTCCGATCACCAGTGCCTGCTTGGCCATAGGATTCCTTTCGCTCAACCGACGGCAACGGTTTCCTCGGGCACGCGCCACGGGGCCGAGTCTCGTTGCGCAATGAGAAACATGATCAGGGTGAGCGAGCCCACACGTCCGGCGAACATCGCCACCATGATGATGATCTTGCCGACCGTGTCCAGGGTCGCCGTCGCGCCCATCGACAGGCCAACGGTGCCGAGGGCCGATACGACCTCGAAGATGCCCGGAATGATCTCGGTCACCTGGGTCAGCTGAATGGCCAGGACGAAGATGATGAGCGCGAGGCAGCCGATCGTCGCCACGCTCGCCGCGCGAAAGACAGAGGCTTGGGAGATGGTGCGGCCGAATACCGTCACCGTGTGCCTCCCCTGGACGGTCGCAACGACAGCAAGCACCAGCACGGCGAACGTCGTGGTCTTGATCCCGCCGGCCGTACCGCCGGGGCTACCGCCGATGAACATCCACAGCAGACAGAGCGTCACGGTCGCCGGACGCAAGGCGGCAAAATCGATCGAGTTGAAACCGGCCGTGCGAAGGGTCGCGGACTGGAACCAGGCATTATGGAGCTTGTCCCAGAGCCCGAGCGCGGCCAGGGTATTGTTCCATTCGGAGGCCGCGAACAGCATCGCGCCGACGACGAGCAAAGCAACCGTCGTCCAGAGGACAAGCCGTAACTGGAGAGAGGAGATACCGCGCCGGCGCACCAAGGCGACGATCACCGCTGGCGACAGCCCTCCGAGAACGATCAAAATCGCCACGATATGCAGCAGCCACGGATCGCGGGCGAAACCAACCAGGTTGTCCGACTGCAATGCGAATCCCGCGTTGCAGAAGGCCGAGACGGCGGTGAAGATGCTGCTCCACACGGCATGCCGGAACGCGTCGCCGGCGATCAAAAACCGGGGCAACAAGAGCGCCGCACCGACCAACTCCGCGGTGAAGGTCACGTACAGGACAGTCTTGACTGCCGTGTAGAGTTCGCGTCGGTCCTCGCCACTCGTGAGCTGGGCGAAAGCACCTTCTTGCCGTACCGGCAGGCGCTGTCCGAGAGCGCTCAGAAAGGCCGTTGCGAAACTCATGATCCCCAGTCCTCCCAGCTGGATGAGGACCAGGATGATTCCCTGACCCCAGATACTCCAGTCGACCGGGGTATCGAGCACGATCAGTCCCGTCACACAGACTGCGCTGACCGACGTGAAGGCGGCGTCGACGACTCGCACCGGCTCGTCGCCAGCGGCGGCAAGGGGCAATTCCAGCAGCAGCGTGCCCGTCAGGATCAGGAAGAGGAAAGTCGTGACCAGTTGCCGCGCGGGATGATCGAACAAACGCTCCCACCAGAAGGACTGGACCTGCCCCGGACGCCTGCGCTCGCGCACCACGACGGAGGCAAAGAGCACCACCAGCATGAGTAGGACGTTGGCCATATCGCCGACGCCCTGACCGCCCAATACCGCCACCGCGGCCAGTAATGGTGCGGCGACCAATAGCGCCAGCCATCGGCGTCGGACGGTCTGCAGAAGCGTCGCCCGTACGGCCCAGAACAGAGTCATCAGTATTGACGCGATCAATGCCGCGTGAACGTCCGCGTCCGATTCGGAGCGCGATAAGGCAACGGCGATGACCAACAAGGCGGTGATCCGCAGCGACACGCGGAGCCTGGCCAGCCGCGCTCCGCTATCGGAGACATTCGATGGCGTGCGTCGCGAACCCGGCAGACCCGGTATGATCCAGAGTGCGGTCAGGAACCAGAGGACAGGTAGCCAGACCACGAGCGCAGCCGCCGGGGAGGTCGACAGCGGCTGAACCGTGACGAGGACCCAGATCGCCAGCGCTCCAGACGCCAGCACGCGACCGACGAGCGGGCGGCGTGTGGTCACGAGCCCGGCCAGGATCATGGCGAGGGCGACACCCACGCCGACCCGAACGTCCCGCCCGGGATCGATCCAGGCTCCGGCGAGGTAGAGAAGCGTCCCCCCGGCCGGCAGCGCGCCGGCAATCCTCATCTCGTCGTAGTAGACGGATGATCGCATGTTCGAGCTTTCCATTCGGGAGCGTTGCCCAGGAGACTAGGTCGCGGACCGACTGGCGGCAAGGACGACATCCCAGTCGCGCCCCGTGGACTTCTGAATTCGCCACCTCGAATCGTCGGGGCATCCGATATCGGCGCTTCACCCTTCGAGGAACTGCGACAGAAGACGTGCGAAACTGGGTGAGACCAGGGGGCGGCTGCGGCGCGTCCGACGGGACGGACCGTCCTCGGAATCCGGGTCCGTATCGATCGGGAGATTATCGTCGTTAACCATTCAATACCAGGAGTTTATAGCCCTGACCTGCTCGCTCCCGTGCGGCCCAGCCGGTGACGTTCCGCCCCGCGGGATTCCCCTGGAACAAACACCGGTTCCCCGGGCAGGGCCCTCGGCGCGAATCGCTTCCCGATCATGGTCATCTCAGCGTCTGGCCGGTCTGAGCCCGGTGGAGTTCCTCGCCAGGCTGGTCGATCTGCTGGCGCCGCCGCGCCGGCACCGGCACCGGTCCTGCGGGGTGCTGGCGCCGAACGCCCGGCTGCGGGCCGCGGTGACCGCGACCGCCGGCCGGGCGGGCACGGTGCTGCAGGAGCTGGAGTCGGCGCGCGTGGCGGTGGGGCTCAGCGGCGACGCGGCGCGCCGTCGGCCGGCATCGCGCAGCTGGGCGCTCCTGTTGGCGCGGATCTACGAGAACCGGCCGCTGCAGTGCTCGCATTGCGGCTGTCGTCGACCTCGCGATTCACCTGCAGGTCGGCACTCACAAGCCCGGATCCGTTGAACGTTGTTGTATTATACATAGCTCTACAACGTATACCACGTGGACGGCTGCGATCGCTGGTCGGTTGGCCTCCGAGGTTCACGCGGGCGCGTTGCGATGGCACTTTTTCTAGCCCGGTCGACCCACATCGGGGATACTGCCGACCGTGCGCCGCCTGCTCTTCCTGCTCCTGACCGTGATGGTCGTCGTTGCCGGCGTGGTTCTCCTGGCTACTCGCCGCGCCATGCCGGCAGCGGCCTGGATCGTGCCGGCGGCCACACAAGGCCCGCACGCGGCGGCGCCGTGCCCACTCCTGCGGAACACGTTCGTCCTCGAAGAGACGCCGATCCGCGGCACCGTGAGCGTCGTCGGCCTCGGTCACCACGAGGTGTGGCTCAACGGCCGGCGCATCGGCGACGCGCTCGTCGGCCAGCCCTGGTCGCAGTACGACCGCACCCTCTACCGGCAACGGTACGACATCACACCCCAGCTGCGCGCTGGCGAGAATGCCTGGGGCATCCTGCTCGGCAATAGCTTCTGGAGCGTTGGGCCGTCGAATGATCCGCGCCGCCACCTCAAGCTCAACGCGATGCCCGACTTCTCGGCCGGCCACCCGTTCCTGCTCTGGCTAGAGGCCACCATCACCCTGGAGGGCGGCCGCACGGTCAGCGTGGTGTCGGATGGCAGCTGGCGCTGGATCGATGGCCCCCTCGTCTTCTCTCACGTCCACGGAGGCGAGGACTGGGACGCACGCCGCCTGCCCGCTGGCTGGGCGGAGCCCGGCTTCGACGATCGCGCGTGGCGACCGGTTACGGTGGTGCTGCCACCGCCCGCGGCGGTTGAGGACTTCGCCGGACCGCCCCTGGTTGCGGCGGGCGTGTTCAAATCCGAACGGGTTGACGTCGCCGGCGACGACACATACACCTGGGCATTTCCCCAGAACTGCTCGGCACTGCTGCGTTTCACGGTCGTGGGAACGGCCGGGCAGACCATCCGTTTACGGCCCAGCGAGGCCCGTGGTCCCGACGGTCGCCCGACTTTTCGCCACACGGGGCGGGACGCGAAAGAGATCTGGTTCGATTACACGCTCGGCGGCAACGCGCCCGAGACGCACCAGACGCGGTTCTGCTACGTCGGTGGCCAGTACGTCGGCGTGGCGGGGGCAGTCCCCGCGGGGGTGCCGAATCCGCGCGGCCTACCGACGATCGTGTCACTCGAGCTGGTGCACGTGCGCGCGGGATGCGCCGAGGTCGGCGCCTTCGCGTGCAGCGACGCGTTGCAGAACGGCGCGCACCGCCTCGTCGACTGGTCGCTGCGTTCGAACCTGAGCTACGTCGTGACCGACTGTCCGCACCGGGAGAAGCTGGGCTGGCAGGAACAGGTCTGGCACATGGCGCGGTCCGCGAGCTACCGTTTCGACACCCATGAACTGCTCGTGAAGGTCACGCGTGACCTTCGCGACGCGCAACTGCCCGACGGGCACATCCCGACCAACTGCCCGCGGTATCTGGTGGGTGTCGGCCCCCATGAGTCGTTCAACGAGGCGCCGGAGTGGGGGATCGCC
This sequence comes from Candidatus Krumholzibacteriota bacterium, assembly GCA_022711765.1. GTDB lineage: Bacteria > Krumholzibacteriota > Krumholzibacteriia > LZORAL124-64-63 > LZORAL124-64-63 > Glo-17. The sequence goes on along the minus strand of JAKLEB010000001.1, from coordinate 1,343,762 downwards.
GGAGTTCTCGTGCCGTGGCACCTCTACGAGTGGTACGGCGACGTCGACGCGCTGCGGGCGAACTTCGACAGCATGCGGCGCTACGTCGACTACCTCACCGCGCGAGCGCGAGACGGCAGCCTCGAGAGCCCCTTCGGCGACTGGTACGACTGGGGCCATCCCTACAAGCGCGGCCCGTCCTGGTGGACGTCGCCCGAGGTGACAGCCACGGCGGTGTGGGCGCTCGGCGCACGCACGGTCGCCAGCGCCGCCGAGGTCCTCGGCCGGTCCGCGGATGCCGCGGCATACTCCGCGCTCCACGCGACCATCGCGGTGGGATTCCAGCGCCGATTCTACGACGCCGCGACGAAGATGGTCCGCAATCGCGGCTCCTGCCAGGGCGCCCACAGCCTCGCGCTGGCGGCGGGTCTGATTCCCGACGCGGACCGGCGCGCGGTCGTCCAGGCCATAGTCGATGACCTCGAACGCCGCGCCTGGCAGCAAACCGTCGGCGAGGTGACGCAGGTCTTCCTTATCCGCGCGCTTGCCGAGCATGGACGCGGCGACGTGTTGCACCGCGTCTTCGCCCGCCGCGAACTCGCCAGCTACGGCCACCTCGTCGACCAGGGCTTCACGACGTTGCCCGAGAGCTGGGAGGCCGCGCCGGGGTCAACGCACAGCCTCAATCACCTGATGTTTGGGCACCTGGTCGAGTGGCACTATGCGTACGTAGGGGGGATCCGGCAACAACCGGGCAGCGTCGGCTGGCGCAACATCCTGATCGCCCCGGACCCGGGCCCGCTCGCCAGTGGTAAGGTCTCATTCGCGAGCCCCGCTGGACGCGTCTCGGTGTCCTGGCGCCACGTCGAGGGTAGCGTCGCGATCACCGCCACCATTCCCGAAAGTGTCGAGGCCCGGGCTCAGTTGCCGGGCGGCGAGATCCGCGCCCTCGAGGCGGGCACCAACCACTGGGAAGTTCCACTCCGCTAGCCGGCATTCAGTCCCGCCGTTCAGGGTGTCCCCGAATGACGTCGACCCGTTGCGTGGCGATAATGGCAACCGAGGCACAGTGTTGTACCGCCTGAGCCGGCACCGTCACCGGTACCGCGAGGTGCTGGCGCCGAGCGCCCGGTTGCGGGCGGCGGTGACCGCGACGGCGGGCCCCGCGGGTACGGTGCTGCAGGAAACGGAGTCGGCGCGCGGGGCGATGGGGCTTGCCAGCCGGGAAGCTCACCGCCGGCCGGCGTCGCGCAGTTGGGCGCTCTTGCTGGCGCAGATCTACGAGAACCGGCCGCTGCAGTGCTCCCGCTGCGGCGATCCGCTGCGAATCCTGGCGCCCGGAGTGACGGCGATCAGGGGGGAGAGAGGGGCCGGGAGTTCGGGAACGGTGCGTTGATTGTCCTGGACCCGAGAGTTCCTGGCCAGATGAGCGGCCGAGAGGGACCACCGGCAGGCCGGGCAGCCCGGCCCTCGGTCCACGTGGACTCGACGGCCGGGCTGCCGCAGGTCGACATCGCCGCGCGCTACTTCAGCAACGTGACGGTCCGGAAATCGCTCCCTTGCCGGGTCTCGAGGCGGACGAGATAGACGCCGCTCGGCACGGCCTGCCGGGCGTCGCTGCGGCCGTCCCACTGGACGGAATTCTCGCCGGCGGGGACCGCATCCCAGGTGAAGGTCCGTACGACCTGGCCCCGGGTGTCGAGGATCCTCAGCACGACCTGCCCAGGCGAGGCGACCAGGAAGCGGATCTCGGTGCTGGGGTTGAAGGGGTTCGGCACGGCGCCCAGCAGCTTGCTGCGGATCGCCGCCGGGGTGGCCCGCTCGATCCCCACCTCGTTGGACTTCAGCTCGATGCCGCCGCCCGCGGCGACGAGTTGATAGTTGTAATGGCGGCCGGGGGCCGTGTCCTGGTCGATCCACGACCGCCGCTCGGCTGCAGCCGCTCCGGACCATGAGGCCACGTCCTGGGGCGCGCCGCCGTCGGTCCAGCGCTGGATGCGCACGTCGTTCACCTGATAGAAATTGGCGAACTCCCAGGTCAGGAGGATTCCCTCCTGGCCGTCGGCCGCCGTCAGCAGCGCGGCCATGGCCGGCACCGACGCCTGCACCTGCAATCGCTCGACCACGCCGGTGGTACCGTTCGGCGCCAGCGCCGTGGTCCCGCACACGTAGATCTCGCCGTTCTCATCCTCGCCGAACGCCTTCAGGAAACGGCCGTACGGCTCGTTGTTCGGCGCGATCTGGAACTCCCGGATCTCGTACGCGCCCGGCCCGGTCTCCACGAGATAGTAGAGGCGGCCCTGGGGCGTCGAGAAGTCCATGCTCCAGTCGCCGAAGACGTACGTGCCCGTGAGCGTGGGCGACTCCGTGCCCCGGTAGACGAATCCGCCGATGATCGAGAGGCCGCCGTCGCTGTGTAGGTACTCGACGATGGGGTCGAGCAACGGTTCGCCCAGCGGTCCGGTGGATGCGCAGGTATCGGGAGGCGTGCCGGGATTGAAGGGGTCGAAGCAGTGGAACCCTTCGCGGATCACCCAGCCGTAGTTGCCGCCGAGCTGGACGATGTTGAGCTCCTCGTAGAGGTCCTGGCCGACGTCGGCCAGGAACAGCCGGCCGTCTCCGCCGGCGCCGTCGTCGAAGGAGAACCGGAACGGATTGCGCATGCCGTAGGCGTAGATCTCGTCGAGCCCGGGCAGCGCGACGAACGGATTGTCGTCCGGGATGGCGTACGGCAGGCCCGGTTCGGGCGGTGAGTCGACGTCGATGCGCAGCAGCCCGCCGAGCGCCGTCTCGATGTTCTGGCCGTTGCCGATGGGCCCGTGCGACGGCGGAACGTCGGCGAGGCCGTCATTGGCGCCGCCGCCGTCGCCGAGCGTGAAGTAGAGGTAGCCGTCGGGCCCGAAGGCCACGGCGCCGGCGTTATGGTTGAACTGGGGCTCGTCCACCTCGAAGAGGACGATCTCCGAGGTGGGATCGGCCACGTCGGGATCTGCCGAGACGTGGAACTCGGCGAGGACCTCCTTGTGGCAGCCGACGATGAAGCCGCCCGGGTCGTTGCAGGGCTCCTCGGGATCGCCGTCGCGCGGAGTGCTGTAGCGGACGAAGAAGCGACCGTTGTTGGCGTAGTCGGGGTGGAAGGCGAGGCCCAGCAAGCCGCGCTCGTCGAAGATGTTGCTCAGGGCCGGCAGGTGGTCGGAGATGTCCAGGAACGGAGCCGGCAGGAGCACCCCGTTCTCCACGATCCGGATCTGTCCGGTCTGTTCCCAGATGAAGAGCCGGCCGGAGCCGTCGCCGGCATGGGTCACCCCGAGCGGGGACACGAGGCCGTCGACCAGCGGGATGAGTTCGATGACGATGTCGCCCGGGTGGATCTGGGCGATGCCGGTTGCCGGCAGGGCCATCAGGCCGATGACGACCACGCAGAGCGTGGCGACATGAACCTGGCTGCGCGGAGGCGGTTGCGTGAACATCGATCGTCTCTCGGTGAACATGGTGGAACCTCTTTCCGGGATTGGATTTCGGAAGATCGGCGCTGGGACGATAATACAGGATATTTATTATCTTATAAAAGAGGCGCTGTGTCTGTGATCTGAGTCACCGAGCCCGTCGAAAACCGCTCGTCAGTCGCTGCCGGCTTCGTGCAGGACGACCACGAGTTCCCGCTCGCCCAGCGTGACCCGGGCGAGGGCCGCGGTCAGGCTCGCGCCGGGAAGCTCGACGGCCAGGTCGGCGACGAGCTCGCCGCCGACCGGCGTGGCGCCCAGCGTGGCGGCGACCTCGGTCCGGGTCACGTTCGAGGGCAGCCGGAACCGCACCTGCTGGCGGCCGGTGTCCCGCAGCAGCGGGGACGGCGCGGTCTGCTGCACCTGGCCGTCCTCACCGAACGCGACCGCGACGGGAGCCTGTCCGAAGATGGTGCGCTGGTCGTCCACGGCCGTGATCCCGAAGGGCGTGAAGGCCATGCCGAGCCGGGGGGACCCCAGCTGCGAATAGTCGACGACCAGCGCGATGCCCGGGCCGTCCTCGATCGCAGCGAGCATGGCCGCGATTCGCGCCCGACCCGCCTCGGCCAGCCGCGATTTCGCGCCGACGAGCGCCGCGTACCCCGTGTCCGCTCGCGCGGCCGCGAGGGCCTGCTCGAGTTCGGCCGGCGTGGGCTGCAGCGCTTCCTCGGCGAGGGAGGTCAAAGACGGTTCCGGCTGGAGGATCCGCTCCTTCCACGTGGGCGACAGGCGGTCGAGCAGGACGCCGGCGGCCATTCCCGAGTAGTATAGCCGCATCCGCAGCGGCGCCGTTCCGTAGGGGTCGTTGTTGACCAGAGCCGCCCCGCTCATGTGCGCGACCAGCTGGTCGATCAGGGACTCGCGCTGGCGGGTCAGGTCGGCGTAGCCCTCGAACCCCTGGGCCCAGGCCATGGCCGGTCCCGAGGGCCGGCCTTCCAGGACCTGGAACAACCGGTACTCGACGTACTTCGCCAGGCCCTCGGTGAACTCGCCGCCGTCCTCGTACTCGACCGCCGCGGGCGGCAGGCTCGCGCGGCGGTCCTGCCGCACGGCCAGCCAGCGCACGGCGCCGCGGCGGAAGGCCGCGTCGTCACGGGCGCGCAGAGCCTCCGCGAGAGCAGTTCCTTCCAGGGCGAAGCCGACGTTGTTCTGGACCGAGAGCACGGGGTACTGCAGCAGCAGCATCTCGTTGGCTCCCTTGTCGGGCGCCCGCTCGGACTGGTACACGTGGAACGCCTCGTGCGCGACCGTGGCGAGCTGGTCGTAAGGGTCCGTCGCGAGGTCGGCGAATTCCAGGCCCTGGATCTTCTCGTCCGCCGCCCGTTCGTCCAGCAGCAGACTCGAGACCTGGACCCTCAGATTCGATAGCGGGTCGGCGACCACGAGCGTCGTCGTCCCCTCGATGTCGTACGAGGTGTTCTGCCCGTCCCACTCGATCAAGGTCGGCTCGCCGCGGATGTAGATCCGCCCGCCCGGGAACGCGACGGGACCGTCGTAGGGGAGGAATCCCTCGGGCGGACTGGGGTGGTTGATCAGGACGTCCTGCACGCCCGGCAGGTAGAACAGCAGGGGCGTCGAGGCGGCATCCCACCCCGGCCACACGGGATTGTCGGGCGACGCGATCAGCGCCCACACCTCGGCCGCCTCGGCGATCAGCAGCGGGTCGACGCGCAGCGCGTTCGCGGGCGCATTGCGGCCCGGCGCCGCCGTCCCGGTCTCGGCCGGCGCGGCGGACACCGTGACGAGGCTGAGGCCCATCGCGAGCAGGACCCACGGCCTCTGCGTGCCCCGCGTTCGCATGACCGGCCGACGGTGAACGTGGAGGAACGATGAAACCTCGAGGTTGTCTGCCGGGCGGTCGCCAATCTCGCGCGTCATGACGAGGATTCCTTCCTCTCAATGGTCGGTGGCTCGTGGATCGAAGCGGAGGCGTTCATACACCATCCGGAGGATTTTGTTTCCGGATAGATTCCCGGAAACCCAACCAGGAATTGCTCTTGCAAGAGTGCGCACGCAAGCGGCGATTCCGCCCTCGGCGTCGCGACCGCCGCCGACGAGCAGTGGCAGCGTCACGTCGCGAACGCGTCGCTGCGCCTCGAATGCGCCGCGGGCCGGCCGACAACGATCCGTCGCGTGACGCCGGGGGATTCCCCCCCTATCTTGGCCCTACCCTCGCGCCCGGGAGCCCGTCGATGTCCTTGCCCGACCTCGCGATCAAGCGCCCCGTCACGACCATGATGGCCCTGGTGAGCCTGTTCACCCTGGGCGCGGTCGCCGTCTCCCGGCTGCCGCTGGCGTTCATGCCGGACATCCAGGAGCCCGAGCTGTTCATCCAGGTCGGTTATCCGAACGCCTCGCCCGAGCAGGTCGAGCGCATGATCGTGCGCCCGCTCGAGGACGCCGTCGGCTCGGTCAAGGGGCTCGATGATCTCTGGGCCAGTTGCGACGCCGACGGCGCGCGCCTGCGCCTGGGGTTCGCGTGGGGCGCCGACCTGCATCTGGCGCGGGTCGAGATCTGGGAGCGCATCGACCGGATCCGCGACGACCTCCCGGAGGACCTCGGGGACATCGTGGTGAGCAGGTCCTGGGGCGGGGGTGCGGAGGATGTCTCGATCCTCGAGGGCCGCCTCTCGAGCAAGCGCGACCTCTCGGAGAGCTACGACCTGATCGAGCGCAAGATCCTGCGCCCGCTCGAGCGCGTCCCCGGCGTGGCGACCGTGAGTCTGGACGGCGTCAACCCGCGGGAGGTCCGCATCAACCTGCGGCCGGAGGACCTGCAGCGGCACGCGATCGACGTGCGCGAGGTGAGCCGGATCCTGCGCGGGAGCAACTTCGACCAGTCCCTCGGCCGCATCGACACCGGCGAGCTGCGGTACTCCCTGCGCACGGTCGGCGCCTTCCGGACCGCCGACGAGATCGCCGCGCTGCCGCTCCGCGCCGACGGCTTGCGCTTGCGCGACGTGGCCGATGTCCTTTACGCCGAACCGCCCCTCGAGTACGGACGCCACCTCGACGGCGACTTCGCGGTCGGCGTCGCCGTCGCGCAGGAGAGCAAGGCCAACACCGTCGCCGTCTGCAAGGCGCTGCAGGAGCGCATCGCGACGATGAACGAGGACCCCGAGCTGCAGGGCGTCCGCTTCATCACCTGGTTCAGCCAGGGGGACGAGATCACCAAGGCGCTGAAGGACCTCGTCACGACCGGGATCTACGGCGCGCTGCTCGCGTCGCTCGTGCTGTTCGTGTTCCTGCGGCGGATCGCCAGCACGGTGTTCGTGGCGCTCTCTATCCCCCTCTCGATCGTGGCGGCCCTGGCGGTCGTCTGGGCGCGCGGGGGAACGCTCAACACGCTGGTCCTGCTCGGGCTGATCGTCGGCGTGGGCATGCTCGTGGACAATGCCGTCGTGATCATGGAGAACATCTTCCGGCACCGGGAGAACGGCGTGGAACGCCGCCTGGCCGCGCAGCGCGGCGGCCGCGAGGTCGCCGTCGCGGTGACGGCGGCGACGATGACGTCGGTCATCGTGATCCTGCCGCTGATCTTCAACAAGCCGAGCGAGATGAACCTGATCCTGCGCGAGCTGGGCATGACGGTGTGCCTCACGCTGCTCGCCTCGCTCTTCATCTCGCAGACCCTGATCCCGCTCGCGATGACGCGGTTCATCCGTTCGCGGCCGCGCCCCAAGTCGCGGCTCCTGCTCGCGGTCGAGGCCGGCTACGCGCGGATCCTGGCGTTCAACCTGCGCCACCGCTGGCTGACCCCGGTCGTGGGCCTCGGGATCCTCGCCTCGACCTGGTATCCGTTCTCCCGGGTGGACAAGAACTTCGGCGTGAGCGAGGCCGAGCTGTTCGTCCAGCTCCGCATCCGCTTCACCGAGGAGGCCAGTCTCGACCGCAAGCGCGACCTGATCACCCGGATCGAGCAGCACCTCGAGCCGCACCGCGAGGAGCTGGGGGCGCGCGCCGTCTACTCGTTCTGGTCCGACGACTGGTCGATGATGCGGCTCTACCCGCCCGAGGGCGCGACCGACGAGGCCACCCTCGCGAGGATGCGCGACGCGGTGCGCGGCCTCTTGCCCGTCTACCCCGGCGTCGAGATCACGATCGACGAGAACGCGATGGGCTGGCGCCACGCCGGCCGCGATCGGCTCATGGTGAACCTCGTGGGCGAGGACACCGCCGTGCTCACGGAGCTCGCCGAGCGCGTGGTCGACCGCTTGCGACAGGAGCCGGGGCTCACCGACGTCAGCTCCTGGGGCCAGGACGCGGCGCAGGAAATGCATGTGGCCGTGGACCGCGAGCTCACGAGCCGCTACCGCCTGGCCCCCGAACAGGTCGGCCAGATGGTGGGCCTGACGTTTCGCGGCCGCCGCCTGCCGCGCTTCCGTACCCCCGACGGCGAGCGGGAGATGCGGTTGGCGCTCGACGAGCGGCAGGAGCGGAACGTCGAGGACCTCGCGAACCTGCCGCTCTTCACGGACGCTGGAGAGCAGGTGCCGCTGGCCTCGGTCGCGGCGCTCGAGATCGTGCCCGGCGCGCTCGAGATCCGGCGCAACAACCGGCTGACCAACGTCCGCGTCTTCGCGCGCTACGAGGGCGCGACCGGCGACCAGTGGCGAGCGCAGGTCGCCGGGATCCTCGACGGTTTCGACTGGCCGCTCGGCTACGGCTGGACGTACGGCGACTGGGAGCGGGAGCGGCGCGAGCAGTCGCGCGAGATGCGGGACAACGTGCTGCTCGCCCTCCTCCTGGTGTTCGCCGTGATGGCCGGCCTGTTCGAGTCGGTCCCCCAGGCGGTCGCGCTGATGGTGGCGCTGCCGTTCGCGATCGCGGGCGCCTTCTGGACGCTGTTCGCGACGGGCACCGGTTTCGACCAGCCGGCGAGCATCGGCCTGTTGCTGCTGATCGGCATCGTGGTGAACAACGGCATCGTGATGCTCGAGCACATCAACCAGTACCGCCGCGGCGGCATGCCCCGCCACGAGGCGATGCTCCTGGGCGGTCGCGAGCGCCTGCGCCCGGTCATGATGACCGCGCTGACGACCCTGCTCGGTCTGGTGCCGATCGTCGTGCAGAGGCCCAGCCTCGGCGGGGTCTACTACTACTCGATGGCGCTCGTGATCATGGGGGGATTGCTGCTGTCGACGTTCCTGACCACGGTCCTGCTGCCGACCACGGCCATGCTGGCGGAGGACGGCGCGGCCCGGCTGCGGCGCGCGGGCGCCGCGGCGCTGCGCGCGCTCCGGGCGCAGATCGAGGCGCGGGTCGGCGCCCGCGCGCGCTGACCGGCCACGTCTCAGACGCGGCGTTCGGTGAGGGCCAGCGGCTGGCGGACCGGCCGTTCCGGGATGCCGAGGATCCGGGCGGCGAGGGCCCGACCGCTGGCCAGCGCCTCGTCGACGCCGTGGCCCAGGCACCAGTCTCCGCAGACGCCGAGATTCCGCGCCGGATCCTGCCAGCAGTTGCGGCCCAGGGGCTTCTCGGTCCGCGCGTACCGCCAGCGGTGACCGCGGAGGTAGACGGGGTTGGGAGCGGCGATGCCCAGGGCCGCGACGAAGCGGTCCCACAGGTGCCGCGCGACCGCGTCGGGATCGCATTCGAGGTTGTCGCGGCTGAAATCGTCGGCCGCGTGCAGGACCCACGCCTCGGACGACCCCGGCCGGTCGTTGTGCTGCCGGATGGCGAGCTTGAGGCTGCCGGTGCGGAACTGGATGCGCTCGACGGCGCGGCCGAGCGACCCCGGCAGGCCGACGAGGACCGACAGCGTCGGTTGCATGACGACATCCCGGAGGACGTCCGCGAGTTCGGGGGCGAGCGACACCGCCTGGACCGCGGGCATCGCCAGGACGAGACCCGTATGAACGCGCGGCAGCGGCCGTCCGTCGAGGAACAGGCGCCAACCGCCCGCGACCTGCTCGACCGACGTCACGCGGCAGCGGTTCATGACCGGCACGCGGCTCGCGAGCCGCTCGACGAGCGGGCGCTGGCCAGGCGCGCCGTGCTCGAACGACAGGCCGAACCGACTGCGGTGCGCGACGCGGCCGCCCGGCTGGCGTCCCTTGTCGAAGACCACGACCTGGAGCCCGTTCTCGGCCAGTCGCTCGGCGCACGCGAGGCCGGCGACGCCGGCGCCGATCACGGCGATGTCGGGGATCCGCCTGGGCATGATCATGGTATGCGAACTCCCTGTTGCTGGTCGTCGGTGATCGCTCGGCAGGCAACCTAGTAAGGCTAGACGCATCTCGCGCCACAAACAAGACCGTTAAAGTGTGTAATTTTTGCTCGTTCGTCCGGCTCGCGCGCCGTCTCCGGCCGTCTTTGTGCCGAATTCGGGACCGGCGCGAGTCGATCCGCAAAACGGCCGGGCGGGGGAGCGCGCGGGCAACCGGCTGTTCGGGCGGGCTTTACCCGGATTTAGCCATTTCGGAATCCGATCGCCGACCGCGGTCGCGGATTGCGATGCCGGCGCCGACGGCCCATGCTACCATGGCGCGCATGCAGAGACCCTTGCTCGAGTTCCGCGACGTCGCGCGGGCCTTCGGTGGCCGCACGGTCCTTTCCGGCGTCAGCTTCCGTCTCGACCGCGGCGAATCCCTGTCGATGGTCGGCCGCAGCGGGAGCGGCAAGTCGACCCTCCTGCACCTCGCAGCCGGGATCGACCTGCCGACCCGCGGCGAGGTCGTGCTCGACGGGACGCCGCTGAGTCCGCTGAGCGATCGGAACCGTTCCTTGCTGCGGCGCCGCTGCGTCGGTCTGGTGTTCCAGTTCTTCCACCTGCTGCCTCACCTTTCGGTGGCCGACAACGTCTGCCTGCCCGGCTGGGTGGCCGGCGACCCGCCGCGGGCCACGCGCGAACGCGCCCGCGAGCTGCTCGCGCAGGTCGCGCTGTCCGATCGCGCCGGCGATCCGGCCGGAAAGCTCTCCGGCGGTGAGATGCAGCGCGTCGCGCTGTGCCGCGCGCTCCTGAGGCGGCCGCCGCTGGTGCTCGCCGACGAGCCGACCGGCAACCTCGACGAGGCCGCGGGGCGGCAGGTCATGGACCTGCTGCGCCAGCTCACGCGCGACGCGGACGCGGGACTGCTCTTCGTCACGCACAGTCGCGAGCAGGCGGCGCTGGCGGGCACGGTCCTGCGGCTGCGCGACGGGCGCCTGGAGGCCGTCGCGTGAACGTCCGCCTCCTGAACGCCGGCCTGGCGCACTGGCGGCAGGCCCGCACGCTGACTCTCCTGACCGTGTGCGGCGTGGCGCTCGGCGTGGCCTCGGTCGTGTGCATCCAGACCCTGAATCTGGGGGCGCTCGCCGCGTTCGGCGGGGGGGTGAAGGCCGTCTCCGGCGAGGCGGATCTCGTGGTTCTCGGCCAGGGGCCGGACCTTGCCGAATCCGTCTACCCGGCGGTCCTGGCCGAGTCCGGCGTGGCCGCGGCGTGGCCGCTGGTGCGCGCGTGGGTCAGGGTCGAACGGCGGCCCGCGACGTACCTGGAGATCCTGGGCGTCGACGTGTTCGCGCCCGTGAGCTTCCCCGTGCGCCTCGGTGGCGAGGGCCTCGCGCGCTTCGACGGCCTGCTCGCCGAGCCCGGCTGGATCGCGCTCACGCCGGAATTCGCGCGCGAGCTGGATCTCGCGGTGCGCGACACCCTATCGGTCGCGACCGGCGATCGCACGGTCGGCCTCGTGATCGGCGCGCTCGTGGATTTCCGCGCCCACGCGCCCCTGGCGAGCGCCAAGCTCGGGCTCATGGACATCTCCCAGGCGCAGAGTTGGTTCGGCCGGCGCGGGCGGGTGAGCCAGATCGACGTGAAGGTCGCAGCGGGGCGCCGGCCGGCCGACGTCGCGGCCGCGCTCGAGCGGGCGCTCGGCCCCGGCGTGCGCGTGCTCACGCCCGATCAGCGCGCCCAGGACGCCACGGGGCTGCTTGCGGCCTTCCGCCTCAACCTCACGGCGCTGAGCCTGATCTCGGTGCTGGTCGGCGTGTTCCTGATCTTCAGCGCCGTACACGCCTCGCTGGTGCGCCGGCGACGGGACTTCGGCCTCCTGCGCTCGTTGGGCGCGAGCCGCGGTCAGCTGCTCGGGATGATCCTCTTGGAGGTTGCGCTGCTCGGGCTCGCCGGCACGGCGCTCGGCCTTCCGCTGGGCTTCGTGACCGCGCGACAGAACGTCGACGCGGTGAGCGCCACGCTCACGAGCATCTACCTGCTGAGCGAGATCGAGCAGCTGACGCTGCCGCCCCTGCTCGTCGCGATCGCCGTCGCCGTGGGCCTGGGCGGCGCGCTGCTCGGGGCGCTCCTGCCCGCGCTGGACATCGCCCGCCGCGACCCGGTCGCGCTGCTGGGCGCGGCGGGGCTGCCGGAACGGCTGTCGCGCCTGGCGCCGCGGTTCGCCCTGGCCGGCCTGGTGCTGGTCGCGGCCGTGGTCGCCTGGTACGCCGGCGGCGGCCGGCGGCTCAAGGAGAGCGGGTTCGTGCTGGCGTTCTTCCTGATGGTCGTGCTGCCGCTCCTGACGCCGCTGTTCCTGAGGGAGCTCTGCGGCCGCCTCCCGCCCGGCGGCTTCGGCTGGCGGCTCGGGCTGCGCGGGCTCGCGTCGCGGCTGCAGTCGACGAGTTTCGCCGTGGCTGCGCTCGCGGTCACCGTCGCCATGCTCGTGGGCATCACGCTGCTCATCGGCAGTTTCCGCGCGACGCTCGACACGTGGATCCAGGACACTCTCCAGGCCGACATCTACGTGACCGGCGCGAGCTGGGACCGCGACCACGGCGCGACCTGGCTGTCCGAGGAGGTGGTCGCGCTGCTCGCCGGATTCGACGGCGTGCGCGCGGCGGACCGGCAGCGGCGGATCTCGGGGCGCACGACGGACGGGCGCGCGCTGCGGCTCGCGGCGTTCCGGCGGACGGGCGAGGCCGGGCCGCGCCAATTGTCGCGGGTGCCGCTCTTGGCCGGCGACCCCGAACGGGTCGAGCGCGCGCTGCGCGACGACGGCGCCTGCGTGATCACGGAACCGCTGGCGCGCCACGCCGGCCTGGCGGTGGGCGATACGCTGCGGCTCGCCGGCGCGGACGGCCCGGTCCCGCTGCCGATCGCGGGGATCGGGTACGACTACAGCACCGAAGGCGGCCTCGTGTTCCTCGGCTGGCCGACGCTGGACGCCGTCTACGGCCCGGGCGGCACCTCGAGCCTGGCCCTCACGCTCGCGCGGGATCGCGACGTGGACGCCACGCTCGACGCCATGCGCGCGGCGCTCGCGGGCCGCGCGGTCGAGCTGCGCAGCAACCGGCGCCTGCGGGCCGAGGTGCTCGACATCTTCGACCAGACGTTCGCCGTCACGCGCATCCTGCAGGCGATGGCGCTCGTGATCGCGGTCGCCGGCGTTTCGCTGACGCTCCTGATCATGGGCCGCGAGCGCGCGACGGAGTTCGCGCTCTACCGGTCGCTCGGCGCCACTCGACGGCAGCTCGTGCGACTCGGTCTCGGCGAGGGCGCCGGACTGGGCCTGCTCGGGTTCGCGCTCGGTCTGGCGGGCGGCGCGGTCCTCGCGGCGATCCTGATCCTGCTGATCAACCGCGACTGGTTCGGCTGGACCATCCGCTTCGAGCTGCCGGCCTCTGACCTCGCCGTCCAGGCCGCCTGGATCCTGGCCGGCGCGCTGGCGGCCGCGGTCTACCCGGCTCTGCGGTCGAGCCGCACGCCGGTTGCGGAGCTGACGCGGGAGGATCTGCTGTGACCTGGCTCGCGATCCTGGCGGCGTTCGCGTTGACCGCGTGGCGGGAAGCGGCGCCGGGTCACGCGTGGGCCTTCCCGCGCGATCATCACGCCCACCCCGAGTTTCGCCACGAGTGGTGGTACGTGACCGGCCAGCTGAGCGTCGACGGAGCGAGCGAGCCCACCCACGGCTTCCAGTTCACGCTCTTCAGGATCGGGCTGTTGGCCGAGCGTCCGCCGTGGGACAGCAGCTGGACGGCTCGCGACCTCGTGCTCGGCCACGCCGCGGTCACCGACCTGCGCGGAGGCGGCCACCGCTTCAGCGAGGTCCTGACCCGCACGGGTCCGGGGCTCGGCGGCTTCCCCGCGGTGGGCGACAGCGTGCTCGCGTGGTGCCGCGCGCCCGCGGGCACCGCCGGTCGCTGGGAGATCCGCACGACGCCGGAGGGATTCGCCATCGCGGCGGTCGACAGCGCCCAGGGGCTGGCATTCGCGCTCGGACTCGCGCCCGAGAGGCCGCTCGTGTTCCACGGACCGGGCGGATTCAGCGTGAAGGACCCGACCTCGCAAGCGGGCAGCCTCTACTACAGCGTCACGCGGCTGGCGGCGACCGGCACGCTGGATGGTCGCGTCGTGGCCGGTCGAGCCTGGCTCGATCGCGAGATCTTCACGAGCCAGCTCGCCGCGCGCCATGTCGGCTGGGACTGGCTGAGCCTGCAGCTCGCCGACGGCCGCGACGTGATGGTGTTCAGCCTTCGCGGCCGGGACGGCGCGGGCGACGTGACGCGCGCGACCGTGGTCGAGCCGTCCGGAGCCGTGAGCTGGCTCGAGCCCGGAGCGCCCGTTCTCACGGCGCTGGAGCGCTGGCGGGGCTACCCGGTGAAATGGCGGCTCAGCTTGCCCGAGGCGGGTATCGAGCTGGTGCTGGCGGCACTCGTCGAGGATCAGGAGAACGTGGGACCGCACACCGGCCTGCGGTACTGGGAAGGCGCGGTCGCGGGCCCTGGTTGCCGCGGTTACGCCGAGCTCACCGGTTACGCAGGAGCGGAGGCGTCTGGCCTCCGCTCCCTGCGCAAGATCGCTGACGAGCTGTCGAGCCCTACTGGAAGATCGCCTTGACCGAGGTCCAGGTCGCGGCCTCGACGGGCGTCACCTCGCCGCCGGACGAGTAGACCGCGTCCGGCAGGCGGACATCCGCGTGGTCGGGCACCCAGATCCAGAAGTCGTCGACGTAGACGGTCGCGTAGAGGTCGCCGAAGATCGCGGCGTCGATCACCAGGCCCGTATGGCCGGCCTCGATGGTCCACGTGTGCTCGAAGTACTCCCAGCCGTTCTGCAGGCCGAAGCTGTTGTTGCCCTGGCAATTGCCGTCATAGGCTTCCATGTCCTGGCCGCGCGCGTCGCTTGCCTGGACCAGAGCGTCGTTGTAGTGCGCCCACAACCGGAAATACGGCATGCCGGAGTAGGGGTCGTACCGCCAGATGCTGGCCGTGACCTGATCGCCCTCCTGCAGGTTCCAGACGGTGGCCAGGAAGCCCAGGGCGACGCCGTCCGCCAGGGAGGTGTTCTTCACGAGCTCCAGGCCGCAGTCTTCGCGACTGCCGCCGTTGGCGTCCTTGCGGATCTCCGGGTAATCGGCGGCCGCGGTGACCTGCGCCACGAGGTCGAAGCCGAAACACCCCAGGTAATCCGCGCTGCTGTCGTACCAGTCGTAGAAGTAGGACTGTTCCGCCAGGACCGGCATCGTCAGCAGGCAGGCGGAGGCGAGCGTGATCAAGAACTTGCGCATGGTTCGGTCCTCCCGGAAGTGAAAGTGGCCATTGCCTTGATGGATCTTCGTCCGGGCCCGGCGGGACTTGAGCCCGAACTGCCGGATCGCTGCGTACGAGATGCATTGTCCGTACCACCGCAACGTGTTATCTTCCCGGCCTGTATCGCGGCTCGCAACGTCGCGGAACGCGAGGATCGACCATGGCCTGGGAAACAATTGCCGATCTGCTCGGCGGCCGCGTGACGGTCGGCGCCGAGGTCACCGTGAAGGGCTGGGTGCGCACCCGCCGGGACTCGAAGGCCGGCCTGAGCTTCGTCGGGGTCCACGACGGGACCTGCTTCGACGCCCTGCAGGTCGTGGCGCCGGGTGACCTCGGCAACTACGCGACCGAGGTGGTGCGCCTGTCCGCCGGCTGCGCCGTGGAATGCGACGGCGAGCTCGTGGCGAGCCAGGGCAAGGGCCAGTCCGTCGAGCTGAAGGCCGCAGCGGTCCGCGTGGTCGGCTGGGTCGAGGACCCGGAGACGTATCCGGTCCAGCCCAAGCGCCACACGCTGGAGTACCTGCGCGAGGTCGCGCACCTGAGACCGCGGACCAACACCTTCGGCGCCGTGGCGCGCGTGCGGAACTGCCTCGCGCAGGCCACGCACCGCTTCTTCCACGAGCGTGGTTTCTACTGGATCCACACGCCGATCATCACCGCGAGCGACGCCGAGGGCGCGGGCGAGCTGTTCCGGGTCTCGACCCTGGACCTCGTCAACCCGCCGCGCAACCCGGACGGCACGATCGACTGGTCCCAGGACTTCTTCGGCAAGCAGGCGTTCCTGTCGGTGTCGGGGCAGCTCAACGTGGAGACGTACTGCCAGGCGCTCACGCGCGTGTACACGTTCGGGCCGACCTTCCGCGCCGAGAACAGCAACACGAGCCGGCACCTCTCGGAGTTCTGGATGATCGAGCCGGAGATCGCGTTCGCCGACCTCCGGGCCGACGCCGACCTCGCCGAGGCGTACCTGAAGTCCATCTTCAAGGCCGTGCTCGACGAGCGCGGCGACGACATGGCGTTCTTCGCCGAGCACGTCGAGCCGACCTGCATCGAGCGGCTCGAGCGCTTCGTCGATTCGAGCTTCGAGCGGATGACCTACACCGAGGCCATCGCGCACCTGCAGAAGGCCGGCCGCACCTGGGAATACCCGGTGCAGTGGGGCTGCGACCTGCAGAGCGAGCACGAGCGCTACCTGTGCGAGGAGCTGTGCACGACGCCGGTCGTCGTCATGGATTATCCCAAGGAGATCAAGGCGTTCTACATGCGCCTCAACGACGACGGCAGGACCGTGGCCGCGATGGACGTGCTGGCGCCGGGGATCGGCGAGATCATCGGCGGCTCGCAGCGCGAGGAGCGGCTCGACGTGCTGGACGCGCGGATCGACGGGATGGGGCTCGACAAGCGCTCGTACTGGTGGTATCGCGACCTGCGGCGCTACGGCACCTGTCCCCACGCGGGGTTCGGCCTGGGGTTCGACCGCGCCGTCAACTACGTGACCGGCATGAAGAACATCCGCGACGTGATCCCGTTTCCGCGGGCGCCGAAGCTGGCGGAGTTCTAGACGCCGCCCGGGATCCGAATTCCCGGCGCCGGCCGCGCTGCCGTCATGTTATGATCATGATCCTGTGAGCTCCGCGCGGGACGAGCCACGCGAGCGGATGGAAGCGCCCCCGCGCGGACCGGACAAGGGGGGCACCATGACTCTTCGCTTCTGGTTCCTGGTCGCGACCGTGACCGCGTCGGTCGCGCTGGCCGTGCCGTCGGTCGCCGATCCGTTCGTCCGCTGCGGCGAGGCTCCCGAGCTCGCCGGGGGCGCGGTCGTCGCGGACACGCTGGACCGGCCGGCGCCACCGCCGGGCGGCCGCGGCTGGCCGGCCGCGATCGGCGAGAACTTCTCCTCGCCGATGTTCTTCGACCTCGATCGTGACGGCGTGCTCGAGGTGATCGCGACCGACCGCCAGTTCACGTACGTGTTCGCTGCCGACGGCACGCCGTGGTCAGGTTGGCCGCGGCCCGGCGGCAGCGACAACATCCCGGCCGTGGCCGACCTCGACGAGGACGGATCGCCGGAGATCCTCGTCGCGTCGCCGGGCGCGCCGGGAAAGATCCGCTGCTTCAACGTCGACGGCAGCGTCCAGGCGGGGTTCCCGGTCCTTCTCCCGTACGCGTACTGGCTCAACGTCACGGCGCCGGTCGTCGCCGATCTCGATCGCGACGGCCACCTCGACGTCGGCGCCCAGGCTGAGCCCGGCGTCGCGTTCTTCGATCGCTTCGGTCAGCCGCTGCCGGGCTGGCCGTACCTCTGGCAGACCACGCAGAACATCCCGTGGTCCGCGCCGGCGGTTGCCGACCTCGACCAGGACGGCTCGCCCGAGGTCGTGGTCGGCAACAACAACCTCGGCGCTTGCGGCGTCCACGTGATCCGCGCCGATGGGACGGCCCGGCCGGGCTGGCCCCGCTCCACCGAGAACATCTTCGCGTCGCCCGCGTTGGGCGACCTCGACGGCGACGGCGACCTGGAGATCGTCCTGCAGGAGGGCGACTCGACCTGGTACGGCAATCGCCTGTACGTCTGGCACCACGACGGGACCGACGCCGCCGGCTTCCCGCTCGAGATCGCGCCGCAGTGGGAATCGTCGCGCTCGAATCCGGCCATCGCCGACGTCGACGGCGAGGGAACGCTCGAAATCGTCATCCAGTCCGGCGACGGCAAGCTGCACGTCATCGACGCCACCGGCCAGGAGTGGCCCGGCTTCCCGCGCACGGTGCCCGGCGGCGGCGCGGTCTCGTCGGTGCAGGTGGCCGACATGGACGCCGACGGGACCGCCGAGTTCTTCCTCTGCTACTGGCAGGCGGGCAGCCAGTGGGTCTCGGGCTGGCGGCTCGAGGGGACCACGCTCGCGGGCTTCCCCAAGCTCCTGTTCGCGAGCTCCGAGCTCGACGCGCACACCTCGGCGCACCTCGCCGACCTCGAGGGCGACGGCGACCTCGACCTCTGCGCGCAGGGGGGCACCTTCGGCGCGGGGCAGGTCCGGGTCTACGAGGTCGACGGCAGCCAGTGGCACGACCAGCACGAGCGGAGCGACTGGCCCAAGATCCGGCGCGATCCGCACAACACCGGCTTCTGCCCGGCGCCGGTCGTGACCGGGGTCGCGCTGGATCCGGATCCGGCGGCCCCGCTGCGCTGGTTCCCGAATCCGGTCTCGCGCGGCGGTTCGCTGTCGCTGCGGCTGCCGGGGGCGCGCGGCGGTCGGATCGCGGTCTTCGACCTCGCAGGCCGGCGGGTGGGCGCGGCCACGGTCGGCGATCGACCGAGCGCCACAGTGCCGCTGCGCGCGCTCTGCGGTCGCGACCCCGCCGCCGGGGTGTATCTCCTGCAGTTCTCGCCGGCGGGGGCGGGAGCGCTGTCGACGGGGCGGCTCGTGGTCATCGAATGACGGCGTCCGCGGTCGTTGCCTGGCGAATCCGTGTCCGGAGGGCCCGGCCCTACCTCAGCACGGCCAGGAACACTCCCGCCGCCACCGCCGTCCCGACGACCCCGGCCACGTTCGGCCCCATGGCGATCATGAGGGGGTTGACGCGGCCGCGCGTCTCCTTGCTGACCAGGGTCTGCACGACCCTGGCCGCCATCGGCACGGCCGACACGCCCGCCGCGCCGATGCAGGGGTTGATCTTCTTGCCCGCGGGCAGCAGCGTGTTGATCAGCTTCGCCGCAACTACGCCGCCCAGCGTCGAGAACGCGAAGGCTGCGGCGCCCAGGGCGAGGATGAACAACGTCTGCGGGCTCAGGAAGGTGGCGCCCTCCATCGTGGCGCCGACCGTCAGCCCGAGGAAGATGGTCACGACGTTGATCAAGGGGCCGCCCGCGGTCGTGACGAGCCGCTCCGTGACGCCGGATTCGCGCAGGAGATTCCCGAACATCAGCATCGCGAGCAGGGGCGCGCAGGAGGGCACGGCGAGGATCGTGACGGTCGCGGTCAGGATCGGAAACAGGATCACTGCCGCCCGCGACACCTCGCGCGGGTTGCCCGAGTCGATGGCGCGCTCGGCCCTGGTGGTCAACAGGCGGATGATCGGCGGCTGGATGACCGGGACGAGGGCCATGTAGCTGTAGGCCGCGACCGCGATCGCGCCCAGCAGGTGGGGCGCGAGCTTCGCCGCGAGGAAGATCGAGGTCGGGCCGTCGGCGCCGCCGATGATGCCGATCGTCGCGGCCTCCTGGGCGTTGAACGTGTCGCCGAAGAGGTAGAAGGCTCCGATCGCGGCCGCGAAGACCCCGAACTGCGCCGCGGCGCCGAGCAGGAACGTGATCGGCCGGCCGAGGAGGGGCCGGAAGTCGGTGAGCGCGCCGACGCCGAGGAACACGACCGGCGGCAGGAACTCGGTGCGGATGCCCGTGTCGTAGATCAGCTGGAGCAGGTGGGGCATCTCGGAGTCGGCGCTCGCCCGGGCGCCGTGCGCCGCCCCGAGGCACGCGAGCGGCAGGTTCGCGAGGATCGCGCCGAACCCGATCGGGATCAACAGGAGCGGCTCGTACTGCCTGGCGACGGCCAGGTAGATGAGCAGCCCGCCGACCCCGAACATGACCAGGTTCTGCCAGGTCAGGCTCGGGAAGCCCGAGGTCTCGAAGAGCGACTGGAGCGCCTCCATGCCTAGCCTCCGATGGTCAGGATCGGCTGTTCGGACCCGACGGCGTCGCCGGGCGCGGCGTCGACCGAACGGATCGTGCCGCTGACGGGCGCCATGACGTCGTGCTTCGCCTTCATCGCCTCGACGGCGGCCACGACCTGGCCCTCCTGGACCGCGTCGCCGACCTTTACGTTGACCTCGACGAGCTCGGTCTTGCCCTGGAACGGCGAGTAGACTGCCGTCGTCGCGCCGGTCGTCGCGCCGGCCCGGGCGGGGGCGGGGGCGGAGGCGGAGGCGGCGGGCGCCATCGTCGCCTGGACGATCGGCGCGGCCGCGAGGGCGGCCACCGGCACCGCCGGTGCGCCGGCCGGCGCCTCGATCGTGACCTTGAAGCGGCGCGTCGTCCTGCCCTCGACCACCGTGCAGTGGGTGGTCACGGGGCCGAGGAATGCCGGCGCGACCGGCGCCGCCGGGCTCGCCGGCGCCGGCGCGGACGCCGTCGCCGATCTCTCGCCCTTGTTCAGCGGCAGCGAGATCCTGGCCCTGCCTGTCAGCAGCCGGATGCCCTCGTTGAGCTCGAGGTTCTTGCCCGGCACGATCGCGGCCGCCACCAGGAACACGTTCTCCTCGGTGAACGGCAGCCCCCGCTCGGCCAGCGCCTGCCGCGCCAGCTCGAGGTTGTCCGGGGCCGCCTCGAGCGGATCGCCCTGGAACGGCGCGAGGCCGAGCTGCCTGCACGCGATCTTCACGACCTTCGGATCGGGCGCCAGGGGTGTCTTGCCGAAGTAACCGAGGATCGCCCGGCCGTACCCCGGGTCGATCTTCTGCCAGCGTCCGTACCGCACGTTGTTGAACGCCTGCAACCAGTACTGCTGGCTGCCGGGGGTGACGCTGGTCCAGGCGCCGCCGGCCTTCACCACGACCGCGAACTCGGCCAGCACGTCTCCGTAGCGGTCGAGAATCCCGGCGTCCTTCATCATCAGCACGTTGGGTCCGATCGCGCCGCCCGGCATCGGGAAGTTCACGACGCGGGCGTCCGCCGCGGTCGTCGTGGGGTCGAACTCGTAGTCGCGCAGGCCCTCGGCGAGGAGGTCCTCGATCGCCTGGATGCGGGAGACATCGAGGTCGAGGGCGTAGCCGGTGCCGCGTAGCGCGTGCGCGAGCGAGCGCACGTCCGGTTGCACCGTTCCCGACGCGAGGGGACGGCAGGACAGGTCGACGCCGTCGACGCCGCCCTCGATGCCGGCGAGGTACTGCGCGACGCCGAGGCTCGCCGTGTCGTGCGTGTGCTGCCACAGCAGCACCTCGGGCGGCAGGATGGCCTTGATCCCTTTGGCCGTCTCGAAGCACGTCCGCGGATCGGTGGTGCCCGAGGCGTCCTTGAGGCAGACCGAGTCGAAGTGCAGGCCGGAGGCGAGCAGGCGGCGGACCACGTCGATGTAGAATTCCGGGGTATGGACGGAATCGTCGGCGAAGGGCAGACCCATGAGGGCGACGCAGACCTGGTGATGCAGGCCCGCGTCGACGACGGGCTGGCCCGTCCTGATCAGGTTGTCGACGTCGTTCATGTAGTCGAAGTTGCGGTCCCACGTCGTGCCGTGGCGGGCCATGAGCCGGGCCTGCAGGGCGAGCGCGTCGAGGCGCTGCGTCGTGAGCGTCACGCCCGATACCGAGCGGGTGAGGATCTGCAGGTCGACCTCGGGGCCCGCCGCGTCCCGCATGGCGTCCATGGTCGCGAACGGGTCCTCGCCGAGATAGAAGTAGGGAGCCTGGAAGCGCGCGCCGCCGCCGAACTCGAGGTGGCGGATCCCGGCCTGCCTGGCCGCGTAGGTCAGGGCGGGCAGGACGTCGTCCCGGCGGACCTTGCCGCCGAACGAGCTCTGTAGTCCATCGCGGAACGGGGTGAACAGCACCCGGATGGACCTCGACTGCGTGGTGGAGATCACAACTCCTCCTCGATGCGGGTGGCGCGGGCTCCCTGCATAAACGCGGTGATGACGCTGGTGATGGCGGCGGCCACGACGGGGTCCAGGCCGGGCCGGGCGACCGGCAGGACGGCCGTGATCACGCGCATGAGTGCGGCGAGCGCGCCCAAGAGCACGATCACGGCGCCGAAGGCGAGGCCGCAGGCGGCGATGAGGTTCACGCGAAGCCCCCTCCGCTGGATCGATCGAATGCCGGCTGCGCGACGCGACCCGGCGCGGCTCGGCGGGGCGAACCGCGCCGTCGGCGACGCGGGCGGCGTGGCGCTGCTCAGCTTTCGGCTGTGGCGGCCCGGCCTGAAGTGATATCATCGCGTTCGCCAGCGCGGGTTCGCCGCGCGCCTGCGCCGAGAAGAAAGGAGATCGACCGTGTCGAAGCTGTTGGCCGTATCGTGCGTGCTCCTGTTCGTGGCCGCCGGCTGCGATGAGGACGACGAATGCGCTCGGTGTCCGGACCTTCCGGATGATCCCGAACCGACGCTTGCGAATATCTGGCCGCACGAGGACGGGACGGAGTGGGTCTACGATCTGGAGTACGGCCAGTTCGAGGGTCCGGACGTGAGCGAAGAGCCGCCGCCGCTGCCGTCGATGGAGGATCTGCATGCCGCGCTGCAGCAGCCCGTCGACGCGGATCAGCTCGGCCTGGACGTGGGTCTCTACCGCCTGCTGTTCGACGGCCAGGTGACCACGGAGACCGGTGTCGTCGGGCAGGATCTCGTCGAGGCGTTCTACAGCGAGGTGGACCCGCTCCTGCGCGAGACTGGTGATGCGCGGTCCTGCGAGCAGCGCCTCCTGCGGACGCTCGCGCGCGCGCGGCCCGACCTGCGGCCGGCGATCCTAAAGAGGCTCGGCGGCGCGGCCGACTGGTCGAAGGACCTCGCGGACGCCCGCTCACCATTCTTCCTCGGCGCCTACGCATTCGCCTTCGAGGATTCCGGATACTACGCCTACGGCGATCTCGACACCGAGCACGCCTGGACGTACCTCGAGGGCGATCTCTCGGTCGGCTCGGAGTTCTCGCTGCAACTGGTCCCGGAAATCGCCGACGACATCTGGCTCCATGGCCGGGTCTGGTCGGTCGAGGACCGCGACATCTCGGGGATCGCCTGGCCGAACGCGCTCGAGTACCTCTACGTCGTCGATCTCGGGGTTCAGACCGCGACAGACGAGGGCGGCGAGGTGATCGGTTATGTCCACCCGTACGTCTACGGCACGACCGTGTTCGTCCCCGAGGTGGGGCCCGTCGCGTGCCACGAGCGGCACGTGATCTTCGCGGACGAGATCCTGCAGGATGGGGGGGGCATCGAGGAATATCGCTGTCTCATCGCACGGTGACCGCGAACGCGCCGGCGCCGGCACGCCGGCCGGCGGGAGGACTCTTCGCATGTCCAAGTTCTTTCTGCACTGGCTGGTCCTGGCGGCGGCGCTCGGGCTGACGGCCTACGTCCTGCCCGGCGTCGACGTGACGTCGCCTGGCGCGCTGCTCGTCGCGGCCCTGGTCCTGGGATTCCTCAACGCCATCCTCAAGCCGGTCCTCGTGCTGCTCACGCTGCCGTTGACCATCCTCACCCTGGGCATCTTCTACCTCGTCCTCAACGCGATCCTCTTCGGGTTGGCGTCGGCGCTGGTGCCCGGGTTCACGGTCCACGGATTCGGCGCGGCGTTCCTGGGCGCGATCGTCATGAGCCTGCTGTCGATGGTCCTGAGCTCGCTCGCCGGTCTCAAGCGCTAGCGGCGATGATCCGCGACCGCCGCCGCGCTTGCCGCGGTTCGCCGGCGCTTTGGCGCCCGCGCCGCCGCCGGACTATATTCCCCGCCGTCGCGCTTCCTCCGTTCCATCGACCCGGCGGCGGTACTCAGGCTTGATCACCCTCGCGAACATCTCCAAGCGCCACGGTCGTCAGATCCTGTTCGTCGAGACGTCGTTCCAGCTCAATCCCGGCGAGAAGGTCGGCCTGGTCGGCCCCAACGGCGCGGGCAAGACGACGCTCTTCCGCCTGATCGTGGGCGAGGAGGAACCCGACGAGGGCACGGTCTCGGTGCCGAAGCGAACGACCATCGGCTACTTCCGCCAGGACATCGCCGAGATGTCCGGCCGCTCGGTCCTCGACGAGACGATCGCGGGCAGCGGCGACCTCGGGGAGCTGCACCACGAACTGGAGGCGCTGGGCCACGCGCTCGCCGACCCCGAGCGCGCCGGCGACCTGACGGAGATCCTGCGCCGGTACGCCGAGGTCCAGGACGCCTACCAGACGCGCGGAGGCTACGAGCTCGAGGCGCGGGCCCGCGAGATCCTCCAGGGCCTCGGGTTCGCGCCCGATCAGATCGAAGGCGACGCGGGCGCGCTGTCGGGCGGCTGGAAGATGCGGGTGGGGATGGCGCGCGTGTTGCTCGGACGTCCGGACGTGCTGCTGATGGACGAGCCCACCAACCACCTCGACATCGAGTCGATCCTGTGGCTCGAGCGGTTCCTCAAGGGGTTCCCGGGCGCCGTTCTTTTGACCTGCCACGACAAGGACTTCCTGAACCGCGTCGTCGGCCGCGTCCTCGACATCGACGCCGGCGAATTCGTGTCGTACACCGGCGACTACGACGACTTCGTGCGCCAGCGCGCGCTCGTGGCCGCGAACCAGGAGGCCACCTACGCGCGGCAGCAGGCGATGCTCGCGAAGGAGCGGCGGTTCATCGAGCGGTTCCAGACGCACGTCGCCAAGGCCGCCCAGGTCCAGAGCCGGGTCAAGAAGCTCGAGAAGATCGAGCTGGTGGAGCCGCCGCGGCGACGCCGGGTCGTCGACTTCGAGTTCCGGCAACCGTCGCGTTCCGGCGACGACGTGGCGGAGCTGAAGGGCCTCACGAAGGCCTTCGGCGCGCGCGTCGTCTACGACGACTTCAGCCTGATGATCCGCCGCGCCGAACGCTGGTGCGTGATGGGGCGCAACGGAGCCGGCAAGTCGACGCTCCTGAAGCTCGTGGCCGGCGTCCTGCAGCCCGATGCCGGATCGATCAGGCTGGGCGTGGGGCTGAAGATCGGCTACTTCGCGCAGCAGTCGCTCGAGCAGCTCGACCCCGCCCTCACGGTCTTCGGGCAAGTCCAGAAGACGTTTCCGGCCGCGGGCCAGGGCGCGCTGCGCAGCCTGCTCGGCGCCTTCCAGTTCTCGGGCGACGACGTCGACAAGCCGGTCCGCATCCTGTCGGGGGGGGAGCGGTCGCGCCTCGTGCTCGCGCAGATGCTGTTCGATCCGCCCAACTTCCTGATCCTCGACGAGCCCACCAACCATCTCGACCTCGAGACCAAGGAGATGCTCGTCGGCGCGTTGCGCGACTTCGCGGGCACGATGCTCTTCGTCAGCCACGACCGCGCGTTCCTGCGCGGCCTCAGCAACCGGGTGCTCGAACTGCGGCCCGGCGACCGCGACGGCGAGTCGCCGCTGTCGCCGCTCGTGTACGACGGCTCCTACTCCGAGTTCGTGGCGCGGACCGGGAGCGAGGTGGCGGGGGTCCATCGCTAGCCGTCCGGCCGTGGGGCCGCCCGGCCGCTCGCCGCCGGGCTGGTCGGGCGCGAGCGGCCAAATACCGGACATAACGACTCTTGCTACGGCGGCTGGATCGTCGTATCCTGCCGATTGGCCGAGATTGGACGGGATTAGGATGCCCTGCCGACCGGCCAGTGCAGTCCGATATTCGCGGCGCTCGCGGACCCGACCCGCCGGGCTGGCGGCGCGTCCTGGCGTTGCGAGGAAGGGAGCGGCGGTGTGAAACCCCAGCGCCAGCCGGTCGACAAGAAGGGCGAACTCCGGCTCGAGATCGCGCGCGTCTTCGCGGCGCCGCGCGACCTCGTCTGGCAGGTCTGGACCGAACCGGAGCACATCTGCCGGTGGTGGGGCCCGCGCGGATTCACGACCCGGGTGACGGAGCTGGAATTCGAACCCGGAGGCCGCTGGCGGTACCTCCTGAGCGGAACGGACGGCGCCGAGTATCCGTCCGTCGGCGAGTTTCGCGAGATCGTCCCCGGCGGACGGATCGTGACCACCGACGAGTTCGACGAGGGGTTCGCGCTGCCGTCGCCGGCCGAACTGCCCAGCGGGATCGTCATGACCGTCAACTTCGCGGACGTCGCCGGCGAGCCGGGCCGGACGCGCGTCACCCTCGAGATTGCGCACCCCACGACCGAGGATCGCCGCAAGCACGAGGACCTGGGGGTCGTCGCCGGCTGGAACTCCAGCCTCGACCGCCTCGAGGAATACCTCGGCAGACTGATCTGCGACCAGGACACCTAGGAACCGGCGCAGCGCCCGCCTCGCGATCGAGGAGCGCGCGCCGGCCAGGCAGCCGCCCTCAACGGGGAGTGAACCATGGGTGTCCTCATGCAGGCCTTCTACTGGGATTGCCACCGCGCGGAGAATCGTCTCGAACGCTGGTGGCCCCACGTCGAGGCGAAGGTGCCCGACCTCGCCCGCGCCGGCTTCACGGCGCTCTGGTTGCCGCCCGCGCACAAGGGCGACGCGCGCCACGGCATGGGCTACGATCCCTTCGACTACTTCGACCTCGGCGAGTTCGACCAGCGCGGCGGCGCGGCCACCGGCTTCGGCACCCGCTGCCAGCTCGACTCGCTCGTCGCGACCGCGCACGCGCACGATCTGCAGGTCTACGCCGACGTGGTCTACAATCACTGCAGCGGCGGCGAGCTCGAAGCGAACCCCGACACGGGCGGCGAGTACTGGACCCGCTTCGCTCCCGCAAGCGGCCGGTTCCCGCGCGACTTCGCAAGCTTCAATCCCAGCCGCTTCGAATCGTATGACGGCCACCAGCGCTTCGGCGGGTTTCCGGATCTCTGCCACCGCAACCCCGAGGTCTATCGCTGGCTGGTCGCCCATGCGCGGTTCCTGATCGAGGACGTCGGCTTCGACGGCTTCCGTTTCGACCTCGTCAACGGCTACGGCACCTGGATCGTCACCGCGCTGCTGGAGCTGCGCTACCAGCCGCGCGACGGCCGGCGCAACCGGGAGGACGGCGGCTGGCGGTTCTTCCGACCATTCGGCTGCGGCGAGTCGTGGTCCGGCGACCGCGAGATCGCGGAGTGGCTCGACTCGGCGAAGGCCTGGAGCGACAATCCGGTCTGCGCGTTCGACTTCCCGCTCCGCTACCGGCTCAAGGACCTGTGCGATCGGCCGGGTTTCTCGCTGCGCGAGCTGGTCGCGCCCGGCGCGCTCGCCTTCGACCGCCCGCTGGAGGCCGTGACCTTCGTCGACAACCACGACTTCCGCGGCGGCGACGCCCCGCCGATCGTCAACGACAAGATGCTCGCGTACGCCTTCGTCTTGACGCATCCGGGCTATCCGTGCGTGTTCTGGCAGGACTACTTCGTTCACGGCCTCGCCTTGCCGGGCGAGCCGAGCGGCATCGACGCGCTGGTCTCGGCGCACGAGAGGTACGCCGCCGGACCGGCGGTCACCCGCTACCTCGACGACGACCTCTACATCATGGAGCGCCTCGGGTGGGGCGGGCAGCCCGGCCTCGTCCTGGTGCTCAACAACCTCGGCGGCTGGAACGGCCGCTGGGTGCCGACCCGGCGCGGCGACGCGCTCTGGGAGCCGGTGGCGTGGCGCGGCCGCGCCGACCTGAACGCGCCGCTCGCGAGCTGGAGCGCTCGCGACGGCCGGGCGCAGTTCTGGGCGCCGCCGCGGGGATACGCGGTGTACGCGGCGCGGGATTGACGCGGGAGCTTGCCAGGGGACCTTCGCGTTCGCATCATGTCAGCGTCCCCACCGGATGAGAGGAAGGGCCGTCCATGAAGCTCGAGCGTTGGTTCCTGCCCGCCGCGGTGCTCGCCGCCGTCGCGGCCGGCTTCGTGCCCGTGGATCTCGCGGCGGGGGATCCGGCGCCCCCGGCGACCGGCGCGGAGGCGCCCCGGCCGGCCGACCCGGGCAAGGCGGATATGGCGGTACCCCCGCGGCTGGTCGAGTACGTGGCGCCCGAGTACCCCGAGGCGGCGCGCCGAGACGGCATCGAGGGCGCGGTGCTGATCCGGTTGCTGATCGACGCCGATGGCGCGATCGTCACGGCCGAGGTCGCGCGCGGCGTGTCCGAAAACGTCGAGCTGGAGGCGGCGGCTCTCGCGGCGGCGAAGCAGTGCGTCTTCGCCGCAGGCTCCGTCAATGGCCGCCCGGTCCGGATGTGGGCGCAGCTGCCGATCGTGTTCGAGCTCGACTAGCTCTCGCGACCGTCGAGACCCCGACCCGCGCCTTCGCGGCCCGGGCCGTCGTCGAATCTCAGCGGAACGCGTCGTAGAGGCGTCGCTTGATCTTCTTGGTCGGGGTCTTCTCGAACTCCGTGTAGATCAGCCGGACGCGGGACACGGCGGCGTAGGCGGGAACCTGGCGATTCAGCTCGAGCCGATTCCTCTCCATGATCGCCTCGAGCTCCTTCTCCCCGATGCCGTCCTGGTCGGTGCGGTCGAGATCCGGGTGGATCAGCGCGCAGATCTTGCCGCCGCTCTCCATGACCAGCGATTCCATGACGTAGGGCAGCTCGTTCAGCCGGGCCTCGATCTCCTCGGGATACACGTTCTGGCCCGATGGCGAGAGGATCATGTTCTTGCTGCGGCCCGTCAGGAAGAGGATACCGTTCTCATCCATCCGGCCGAGATCGCCGGTGTGCAGCCACCCGTCCTGGTCGATCGCGGCGCGAGTGGCCTCGGGGTCCTTGTAGTAGCCCAGCATGACGTTCTCGCCGCGCACGAGGATCTCGCCGACGCCGTGCGCCTGGTCGGAGACGTCGATCCGGCACTCGAGGTACGGGATGATCTTGCCCACCGAGCCCAGCGGCGGCCGGTCCCGCACCACCGAGTAGCTGATGATCGGGCCGCACTCGGTCATGCCGTAGCCGTTGGCGACGTCGAAGCCGATCTGGCGGAAGAACTGCTCCGCTTCCCGGTTGAACGCGGCGCCGCCGATCACGACCTCCTGGAACTGGCCGCCGAACACGTCGCGGATCCGGCGTCGGATGCGCTTGTACACCAGGCGGTTGACGGCGGGGATCTTCATCATGGTCTTCAGCGTCGGCGACTCGAGCTGCGGCTTGATCCGGTTGCGGTAGATCTTCTCGATGATGAGCGGCACCGACAGCACGACGACCGGCCGGACCCTCGCGAAAGCCTCGAGCAGGACCTTGGGCGTGGGTGTCTTCTCGATGAACGTGGTGTGGCAGCCGCCGACCGTCGGGGCGATCAGGTCGAATGCGCAGCCGAAGCTGTGGGCGAGCGGCAGGAAGCTCACGATCCGCCGGTTGCGGGAGAGGTCGAGGTTGTCCAGGTAGTAACGCGCATTGACCATCAGCGAGTGGTGATTGAGCATCACGCCTTTGCTGAAACCGGTGGTTCCGCTGGTGTAGACGATCGTGGCGAGGTCTGACCCGGGCACCGGTTCGAACTGGAATTCACCGCGCGCCAGCCGGTTCCTGTGGCGCTTCCGGTAGGCCGTCGGCGCCGTGGCCACGATGTCGGGCAGGCGCTTCTGGTTGTGGTGGCGGAGGCTGTAATCCTCGATCCGCAGGATCCCCCGCAGGCCCCTCATGCGGGTGTTCTCGAGGCGATCGTAGAGCGGATCGGACGCGAAGAGCAGCTGCGCGTCCGAGTGGCCGACGACGTGATGGATCTCCTCGTCCGTGAAGTCCGGCAAGATGGGCACGGCGACCGCGCCGTACGTGAGGGCGGCGAAGTAGGTCACGGCCCAGCGGGAGCTGTTCCGGCCGACGAGCGCGATCTTGTCGCCCCGCTCGATTCCCGACTCGCTGAAGATGTAGTGGAGCTGGCAGATGCGGTGGGCGACGTCGGCGTAGGTGAGGGTCGTGCCCTCCCAGTCGCTGTAGCATTCGCGATCCCAGTTGTCCCGGATGGCGGCGGCGACGCTCTCGACCAGGTTCTCCGCGAGCATGGTTGCCTTTCGATCGGGCCGGAGCCGCTCTCCCTCGCGCTGGATCAAGATAGCGCAAATCCGGGGGCCGTCACGCGAAACCGCCGCTCCCGGCGCGGGCGCGCGCGGGGGCGGCGGGCGAGTCGCGACGCGCCGGGGTCAGCGGCGCGACCCGATCAGCAGGCGCAGGACGTACCAGAACATCAGGGCGATGCTGGCGAAGAGCTCGAGGGCGGCGCCGACGTGGCGATCGTCGGGGAAGGTCACGAGGATGCGCTGGGTGTCGTACAGCACGGCGGCGCCCGCCAGCGCGACCATGCCGACGGAGAACCAGGTGCCGAGCGAGAAATGGAAGACGACGCTGCCGATGATCGCCGCCAGCGCCACGATCCCGGCCCAGCGGAGGATCCCGCCGAGGAACGTGAAGTCGCGTCGCATGGAGAGGGCCAGCATGGTCAGCAGCGTGAAGCCGAGCAGGGTGATCAGCGCGGCATTCTGGATCGCGCCCGGCACGTAGACGTTCGCGACCGCGAGCAGCGGCGCGAAGATGATCGCCTGGGCGACGATGTAGAGGCCGAGCCCCAGGTACTGGCTGCCGACCGAGCCGGCGCGGTACGCGAAGCTGCGCCCGAGCCAGCCCGTCACCATGAAGCCGCCGAGCACGATGAGCCAGTTGACCCCCACCAGGGCGTTGGTCAACGGATAGACGATGCCGCTCTTGAAGAGGAACACCTCGATCAACGTGAAGACGGCGACAGCCGCGGCCAGGTGGCCGTACACGCGCTGCAGGAACGCGCCGCGCATGCTGGCGAGCTGCTCGACGCCCACGGTCGCGGTGCGGTTTCGCGCAGGATCGAATTCCGTCATGGACAGCCTCCAGGTCGAGTGTGTCGGCCGTGAACCCCGAACACCGGCCGCGGGTTCCCGCCTAGACCACGCGCCAGCCCTTGCCGGGATCGAGGGGCTTCGCGAGCTCGATCTCGTCACGGATGGGGATGCCGTGGGCGCCGACCAGAGGGATGTTCGGCTTGAGCATCCGGATCTTCGCCATCCCGTCGAGGCGGAAGTCGGTGATCGTGAAGCCGCGGCGCTGGAAGAAGCGCAAGGCGTCGATGTTGTCGTTGGTCGTGATGGCCCACAGGCGCGTGCATCCCTCGGCGCGCGCGACGGCCTCGACCGCGAGCAACAACTCGCTGCCGATCCCCATGTACTGGCAGAGCGCGTCCAGGCTGACGATCTCGCAGGCGTCGCCGGCGATGTGATAGGTCGCGAGGCCGACGCGCTCGCCGTCCTGCACGGCGATGAAACCGGGCAACTGCGTCGGGTCGTGGACCAGATCGCGGCTGACGAGGAAGGCGCCGCTGAAGAGCAGTTCGGTCCGTTCCCGGACCCAGGCCTTGTCGACGTCGGAGAGAGCTGTGATCTGCATCCCGTTGGCCTCGTCCTCGACGGTGGTCCGCGCGGTCGCCAGAGCGTCCAAGGTGGTCAACGGGAGCCGCCGTGGCAAGGGACGAGCCGGCGCCGGCTCGCGTCTCGACGGCGCGTCACTTGACCGGGCCGGGATAATCGTCGGCGATGTAGGCCTCGAGCGTCCGGATGTGCATCTCGCGGGTCTTCGCGGTGGCCTTGACGAGGTCGCCGATCGAGAGCACGCCGAGGATCCGGTCGTCCGCGAGCACCGGCAGGTGGCGGATGCGTTTCTCGGTCACGATCGCCATGGCCTCCTCGACGCTGGTGTCGGGGGTCAGGTAGATCACGCTGCGCGTCATGATCTCGTGGACCGGCGTGTCGCGCGCGGTGCGGCCCTGGACGGTCACCAGGCGCAGGTAGTCGCGCTCGGTGATGATGCCGACCAGCTCGTCGTTCTGCACGACCAGCATCGCGCCGACGTTCTTCTTCACCATCTCGGTGACGGCCTCGAACACGCTCTGATCCGGCGCGACGCTGTAGACGGCCGCGTTCGCCTTCTCGTTCAGCAGATCCTGCACGCGCATGACGCCTCCCATCCGATCCGGGTCACCATTCGCTCGAGGTCACGATCAAGCCAGGTCAGCGGTCCGCCGGCTGCAGCAGGCGGCGGGACCAGAGCAGGCACAGGACCGCCAGCGCCAGCAGGAGCGCGCCGACGGCCTGGTGGAACGTGGTCACGACGACGTCCGCGGGGTGCGGGCCGCCGCCCGGACCCGCGAGGTTGCGCGCGACCAGGGCGGCGAAGCCCAGGACCAGCTGCAGGCCGAGGCCCGCATGCAGGAGCCGGCCGAGCCGGCGGAGCAGGGGCAGGTCGCGGTGCTTGAGCAAGAGCCGGCTGCCGCTGAGGCCGCCCAGGACGAGGACGGCGACCGCGAGCGTCAGGTGCGCGTGCAACGCCGCGTCCGCGTGCCGCAGGAGCGCGCCGAGCGCGAGCTGCAGGACGACCGCGCCCAGGAACCACGCGCCGAGACGGTGGTCGAGCCCGGCGCCGGCGCGCGCGATCGCCGGCGGGCCGTCGCGCCACCGCCGCGTGACGAAGGCGGCGATCGCGACCACCGTGGCGAAGAAGAGCTGGCCGGCGATGCCGTGGACCACCGCCAGGGTGAGGTTGGGGCGCGTCGCCGCCGGGTCGTCGCTCAGGGTGAAGCGCCCGGTCACCCGCAGGCCGCCGAGCACGCCCTGGATCACGACCAGAGCCAGCGCGACCAGCGCCATGTTCTTCACCCAGCGCCGGTCCTCGACCCGCTGGAGGTGCACGGCGAGCACCAGGGTCGTCAGCCCCACGAGGGAGCCGAGCAGCCGGTGCACGTGCTCGTAGTAGATCCCGCCGGTCATCCGCGAGAGGGGGTACAGGAACATGTTGTACCCGTAGGAATTCGGCCAGTCGGTGACGGCGAGCCCCGCGCGACTGCCGGTGACGATGCCCCCGGCCACGAGCAAGAGGAAGGTGGCGCCGGCGGCCACCACCGCGAAGCCCGCCAGCCCGTGGTCCGCGAGCTGCGGGGTGGCCGGCGTCCGGCGGCGGCCGACCAGGGCGCCGAGTCCGCCGACGACGCCTGCCAGCAGCAGCGAACCGGGGATCCACCACGCGGCCGCCGGCACGAGGCGGTTCGGATCGTCCCCGCTCGAAAGCACGCTGCCGAGCACGAGCAGGTTCAGCAGCCCGACCAGCAGCCCGACCTCCAGCCCGCCCCGCAGGCCGCGCGCGGTGAAACGTCCGGCTGCCCAGCCGCCCGCGGCCAGGCAGACGAGAAGCAGCGCGAGGAGCAGCCACGGCGGCGTGGCGACCCCGGGAAAGCGGCAGACGTAGCCCACCGCCCACATCGCGACCGTCGTGCCGAAGGCGAGCGCCAGCAGGTCGCTGCCGCGTCCAGGCACACCGAGGGCGTCTGGTTCCCGAATCTCCATGGCGTCGGTCGCTCCCGCGGAAAATCCACCGGCGAAAATTCGAATCGACAATAGATTACTAATGATAACCGAATTCAACCAGTCCGCCCGCGCGGCGACCCGACCTCCAGCTGGGACCGGTTCCACCGATGGTGCGCGATGTCCTCGAGCTCTCCAAGGCACGGCTTTCCGGAATGGTCGTGCTCACGACCCTGGTCGGATTCCTGCTGGGAGCGCCGCAGCCGCAGTGGACCCGGCTGGCGTTCACGCTGCTCGGAACCGGCCTGACCGCGTTCGGCGCGGCCGCCCTGAACCAGTACCGCGAGCGCGACGTCGACGCGCTCATGGAGCGCACCCGGCGCCGGCCCCTGCCGGCCGGCCGGATCGCTCCCGGCGTCGCCCTGGCCTACGGAACCGGCGTGAGCACGCTCGGCGCGTTCGTGCTCCTCGCGTTTGCGGGACCTCTGCCGGCGTCGCTCGCCGCCGCGACGATCCTCCTGTACGTCCTGGTCTACACGCCGCTCAAGCGGATCTCGACCGTGAACACGCTCGTGGGCGCGGTATGCGGCGCGATCCCGCCCCTGATCGGCTGGACCGCCGCCACGGGCGCCTTCGCCGTCGGCGGCTGGCTGTTGTTCGCGCTGCTCTTCGTCTGGCAGATGCCGCATTTCCTCTCGCTCGCGTGGCTGTACCGCGCCGACTACGCCCGCGGCGGCCTGCGCATGCTGCCGGTCGTGGATGCGGACGGCCGCCTCACGTTCCCGGTGACCGTGCTCTTCGCCGCGCTGCACCTGCCGCTCGGCCTGATGGTCACGCTCGCGGGCGTGGCGGGTCCCTGGTTCGCGCTCGGTTCGCTCGGTCTGGGAATCGGCTGGGGGTGGCTTGGGCTCCGTCTCTACCGCAGTCACAGCGACCGCGATGCGCGCCGCGTCTTCCTCGCGAGCCTCGCCTACCTGCCGCTCGTGCTCCTGCTCATGGTCGCGGACCGTGGTCCCGGTCGTGCCGAGGACGTCTGGCTGCGCGCGTCGCCGGTCGCCTCGGTGGTCAGCGCCGACCCGCCGGCGATCGTCCCGTGACGAGGCTCGACCCGTCGGCGGCGCCGCGCCGCGGCCTGCGCGGCGCCTGGTGGGTCGCGCTCGCGGCGGGCGTCTTCTTCGTGGCCGTCGCCGCGGTGCAGATCCGCGAGGTCGCGCGCAGTCGTGAGCGGACCGTGGTCGGCGACGGCAAGGACCCCGCGTCCTACGGATTCGACCTGGACTCGTTCACGCTGGAGCGGTCCTGGCTCGCGGCCGGGTTGCCGCGCGACTCGCTGGAACCGCTGGATACTCCGCGCCTGTTGACCGCGGCCGGCGTCGACTCGCTGAACCGCGCCGAGCGCGGCAAGTACCTCGTGTCGCGCGACCTCGTGATCGGCGTCGCGGTCGGCGGCGCCGCCCGGGCCTACCCGGTGCGCGTGCTCGACTGGCACGAGGTCGCCAACGACACCCTGGGCGGCGTCCCGGTGGCGGTGTGCTGGCACCCGCTGAGCGGCTCGGCCGTCGTGCTCGACCGGCGGCGCGGCGACGAGGTCGAGTCCTTCGGGGTCAGCGGTCTGGTTTGGAACTCCCACCACCTGCTGCACGACGGGGACGGCGCGCTGTGGGCGCCGCTGCTGGGCGCGGCGGTCGCGGGCCCGGCCGCGGGCGATACGCTGGCCGTCGTTCCCAGCGCGCTGGTCGACTGGGCGGCGTGGCGCGCGGCATTTCCCGCGACGACCGTCCCCTGGCCGGTTCCGGCGCGGCGCGCGGCCTACCAGCGCGACCCCTACGGCAGCTATCGCAGCAGCGACCGGATCCGGTTTGCGATCGGGCCGCTGCCGCCGCTGCCCGCCGGCGCGCAGCTCAAGGACCCGCTCCTGGTCGGCGCGGCCGAGCGGCAGGGACTCGTCTTCGCGCGCGTGCACGGATTCCGCTTCGCGCTCGAGGCCGCCGGCCTGATCTGACGCCGCGACCGGTCCCGATCCGCGGCTTGCCTGCCCTGGGCCTTCCGCCTAGGATCGTACTCATGCGCGCGATGATCCTGCGCCGGCAAGGCGCTCCGCTCGAACCAGCCGACCTTCCCGATCCCGTCGCGGGGCCGGGCCAGGTCCTGCTCGCGGTCCACTGCTGCGGCGTCTGCCGCACCGACCTGCACGTGGTCGACGGCGAGCTCGCCGAACCCAGGTTGCCGCTCGTCGGCGGGCATCAGATCGTCGGATCGGTGCTCGCCCTGGGCGCGGGCGTGACCGGTCTTTCGATCGGCCAGCGGGTCGGCGTGCCCTGGCTGGGCGGCGCCTGCGGCCAGTGCAGGTTCTGCGCGGCGGGGCGCGAGAACCTCTGCGAGCGCGCGGTCTACACCGGCTACCAGCGCGACGGCGGCTTCGCCGAGCGCTGCGTGGCCGACGCCCGGTTCTGCTTCGCGCTGCCGCCCGGCTATTCCGACCTGCAGGTCGCCCCGCTGTTGTGCGCGGGGCTCATCGGCTACCGCGCCTGGCGCTTCTGCCGTGGCGCGCGGAGGGTCGGATTCTACGGATTCGGCGCGGCGGCCCACATCCTCGCGCAGGTCGCCCGTCACGCGGGCAGCGAGGTCTACGCGTTCTGCCGCCCGGGCGACCGGCGCGGCGAGGCGTTCGCCCGCTCGCTGGGTTGCGTCTGGGCCGGGCCGAGCGACGCGCCGGCGCCCGTGCCGCTCGACGCGGCGATCGTCTTCGCGCCGGTCGGCCCGCTCGTGCCGGCCGCGCTGCGCGCCGTCGATCGCGGCGGACGCGTGGTCTGCGCCGGCATCCACATGTCGGACATCCCCTCGTTCCCCTACCGCGATCTATGGCAGGAGCGGTCGCTCGTCTCGGTCGCCAACCTCACGCGGCAGGACGGCGAGGAGTTCCTCGCGCTCGCGCCCCGCATCCCGGTGACGACCACGGTGACCACGTACCCGCTCGCCGACGTCAACACGGCGCTGGACGACCTGCGGCGCGGCCGGTTCGACGGCGCGGCGGTCGTGGTCGTCGACCCGGAGGCCTGCCGGTGAGCCTGCGCGTCCTGATCGCCAACAGCACGTTCTATCCGCAGGTGGTCGGCGGCGCGGAGATGTCGACCTGGCTGTTGGCGCGCGAGTTGAGCGCGCGTGGCGTGCACGTCGACGCGCTCGCGACCACGGGCTTCCTCGACGCCGGGCCGCGCGACACGCTGGCGTCGCGGCGCCTCGACGGCATCGCCGGCGAGATCCTCGAGGCCGCGAGCGGAGGCCGCCAGCACCTGCTGGCCCGGCCCGGCGAGGCGGCGCCCGGCCTGGTGACCCGCGGGCTGCACCACTTCCAGCAGGTCCATGACCAGCGTTGGCGGCGGCTCGCTCTCGCCGCTCTGGAACGGACGCGGCCGGATGTGGTCCACACGAACACCATCGTCGGCATGAGCGCCGCGGTGTGGGAGGCCGCGCGCGCGCGGGGCGTGCCGGTCGTGCACACCCTGCGCGACTACCACCTGCTCTGCCCGCGCACCACGCTGCAGCGTTCGAGCGGCGCGCAGTGCGCCGGCGGGCCGCTGCCGTGCCAGATGCTCCGGTACCTCAAGCGCCGGCACACCGACGGCGTCTCGCTCGTGACCGCGCCGTCGCGCTACGTCCTCGACCGGCACGCCGCCTTCGGGTTCTTCCGCGAGATCCGCCGCGAGGTCGTGCCGAACGCTTGCGAGGGGGAACCGCCCGCTTACCGCGAGCCGCCAGCGGGGTCGCGGCGCGGGCTGTTCCTCGGTCAACTCGACCACCACAAGGGAGTCGGCGTGCTGCTCGCGGCGCTCCGGTCTGTCCTCGCCGACCCGCCGCCGGATTTCGGTTTCGACTTCGCCGGGCGGGGTCCGCTCCAGGCCGACGTCGAGGCGTTCGCCGCCGGGCATCCGGACCGCGTGCGGTTCCATGGCATGGTCCAGGGCGACGCCAAGCAGGCGCTGCTGAGGGACTGCGCGTTCGTCGTCGTGCCCTCGGTCTGGCACGACAACTTCCCGCGCACGCTGCTCGACGCCTACATGCACGGCAGGCCGGTGATCGGCTCGCGGCGCGGGGGGATTCCCGAGGTCGTGCGCGACGGCGAGACCGGAGCGCTCGTCGAGCCCGAGCCCGCGCCGCTCGCCGCCGCGATCCGGCGGTATGCCGCCGACCCGACGCTGAGCCGCGCCCAGGGCCTGGCCGCGCGCGTCGAGGCGGATCGCTACACGCTCGCTCGCCAGGCGGATCGATTCCTCGCCATCTACGGGGATCTGACGCGAGGCCGCGCGCAGTGATCGGCAATCGCCGGTTCGTCGCCGGCGCGCTCGCGCTGTGCTGGTTGCTGTGCCTCTGCGCCGCGCTCACCAGCGAGGTCAACCGCGACGAGCACATGTACCAGGCCGCCGCCGCCCTGCTCGCGCACGAGCGGCTCTATGCGGACTACGCGTTCCTGCAGCCGCCCTACGCCGTATGGATCTACGCCGGCGTGCAGGAGCTGACGCCGGGCGACCGGGTGCTGCTCGGTGCGAGGCTCTTCAAGGCGCTCGTCGCCGCCGGCCTGCTCGTGGCGCTCTTCCGGCTGCTGCGCCGCCTCGCCAGCGACCCCGTGCTCGCGGCGCTCCTGGTCGCGTTGCTCGTGCACGACAGCGTGGTGCGCGGCATGGTCGGGCTGGCGCGCAACTACGACCTCGCTCAGCTCGCGATCCTCGGCGCGCTGCTGCTTTTGCCGCTGCGGCGGACCGATCCCCAGGGGCGGCTCCGGCTCGTGCTGGCGGGGACGTTGGCGGGGGCGGCCGTGGGCTGCAAGCTCACCTACGCGCCCCTGGCGCTGGCGGCGGTCGGCTGGCCGCTCGTCGCGCCGGCCTGCTTCGTCGCGGGCCGGCGGGCGCTCGCGTGGACGGCGATCGGCTGCGTCGCCGGCCTGTTGCCGCTGGGCGGCGCTTGCCTCGGGGTCGACCCCGCCGTTCTCCGCTTCAATCTGCTCGACTATCACCTGCTGAACGGGACGTGGCATGTCCGCGCGGGCGCCGGCGAGGGCCTCGATCTCGCCGGCCGGGTCCACGACGCGCGGCGCCTCTACCGTGACACCGACCACGCCGCGCTTGCCGTCCTGACCCTGGTCGCGGCGGCGCTGACCGGGTGGCGCGGTCGTCCTCGCGGCGATTCGGGCGGCCGCCTGGGCTGGCTGCTGGTCGCCGCTGGAGTTGTCATGGTGGCCGTGCCGAGCCCGGTGCAGCCCGCGTACTACGCTCCCCTTTTGGTCGGCGCGGCGGCGGTGGCCGCGTCGTGCGCCGCGCGGCTGGCGGGCGGCGCCCGCCGGGCGCTCGGAATGGTCGCGGCCGCAGCCTGCCTGGTGGCCGTCGCGCATCACGGCGCCGCGGATCTGCGGCTCCTTCGCGCTGCCGCGCGGCCCGCCGCCTGGCCGGTCGCGCGACTGCACGAGGCCGGCGAAGCGCTGGCCGCCTTGACCGCGGATCGGCCCGACCAGCCGATCGCGACCACGCATCCCCTGTACGCCCTGGCGGCGGGGCGACCGCTCGAATCGGCGTTCGCGACGGGCGAGTTCGCCTGGCGGGTGGGCGACCTCGTCGACGACGAGGCGCAACGGCGGTTTCGCCTGGTGTCGCCGCGGACCCTGCCCGCGCTGATCGCCGAGCGCCCGCCCGCCGCGATCGTGGTCGAGGCGGCGGCGCCGTGGGACGGGCCGCTGGTCGACGCCGCGCGGGCCCGCGGCTGGCGCCGCGCGGCCCTGGCGCCGGGCGTGGACGCCTGGCTGCCGTGACCGGCGAGCCCTTACTGCGACACCCCCGGCGCGAACCCCTGGATGAGGTCCGCCTGGTAGCTCGTCGAGTCCAGGAGCAGGATCCCGATAAACAGCGCCACGAAGGACAGCGCGCTCAGCAGCAGGAACCGGTGGAACGGGCGGTCCCAGCGCAGATGCATGAAGATCTCGGCGACCATGACGCCCTTCACGGTCGCGATCGACAGCGCGAGGATCAGGTTGAGACGCCCGAGGTCGACGTAGGTGACGGCGACCGTGGCCACGGTCAGCGCGATGAGGGCGCCGAACGTCGCGGCGAGCAGCCGCAGCGGGACCGGATGGGGGCGCAGGTCGCCGCCGCCCGGCTCGTCGAGGACGCTGTCGGTCGCGGCGGGGTCGCGGGGAGTGCCGGGCTCGTCCATGGCGTCCTCCGTCAGTGGATCAGGTAGAGCAGCGGGAACAGGAAGATCCAGATGAGGTCGACCAGGTGCCAGTACAGGCCGCCGAGGTCGACCGCCGTGTAGTTGCGGCTGCCGAAGTCGCTGCGCACGGCGCGCCGGAGCAGCCAGCCGATCACGACCATGCCCGCGATCACGTGGATCCCGTGCAGGCCGGTCATCACGAAGTAGATGCCGAAGAAGATGTGCACGTTGCGGGGGATCGCGGCGGGCTCGTGGCCGTGCGCGACCGTGACCTCGGCGGCGCGGTCGAGTTCGGACATCACCGCCTGGCCCTCCGCGCCGGCGCCGCCGGCTGCTGCCGCGCCCGCGCCGGCGCCGTGCTCCTGCAGCGCCGCGTAGTCGAAACGGTCTCCCCACAGGAGGCCGTGCTGCCACTTGTGGTTGTATTCGACGCCCTTGATGCCGAGGAAGGCGAATCCGCAGAGGAGCGTGATCGCGAGCAGGCCCGCGAGCAGGCGCCGCTGGCCGAGCATCGCGGCCCGCACGGACCAGGCCATGGTGAAGGAGCTGAACAGCAGCACGACGGTGTTGATCGCCCCGAGGTTCTTGTCCAGCAGCGTGTGGGCGTAGAGGAAGATCTCCGGGTGGTTCGCGCGGTAGATCGCGTACGCGCAGAAGAGCCCGCCGAACATCAGGACCTCGGTCACCAGGAAGAGCCACATGCCCAGCTTGTGGCTGTCGTACTGCTGGGCTCGCGTGTCGAAATAATGCGCCAGGCGGGCCTTGCCCTCGTAGCGCGGGGTGGCGGTGGCGCTCATGGGTTCGCGGTCTCCTTGTCCCGGTCGCGGCGATCGTAGCCCTGCTCGGCGTCGTTCCAGACCAGGCCGCTGAAGTCGTAGGGGTCGGTCAAGACGAGCGGCCCGTCGAAGTTGTGATGGATCGGCGGGGAGGCGGCCTGCCACTCCAGCGTGGCGCCGCCCCACGGATTCGCCGGCGCGTGCCGGCCGGCGAGCAGGCTGTGGACGAGCACGCCCGCCGCGACGAACAGGCCGACCGCGAGCAGGTAGCTGCCGGCCGTCGAGATCTGGTGGTAGATCTCGAACTCTGGCGGGTAGTTGAAGTACCGCCGCGGCATGCCCTTGGCGCCCATGACGAACTGGGCGAAGAACGTGAGGTTGAAGCCGATGAACACGAGGACGGCGCCGACGTTGCCCCACCTCTGCGAGAACAGCCGGCCAAACAGCTTCGGCCACCAGTGGTAGAGCCCCGCGAGGAAGGCGATCATCACCCCGCCCACCATCGTGTAGTGGAAATGGGCGACCACGAAGTAGGTGTCGTGCAGGTGCACGTCGGTCGCGAGGGTCGCCAGGAACAGGCCCGTCAGGCCGCCGATGCCGAACAGGACGATGAAGGCGAGCGCGTAGACCATCGGCGTCTCGAGCTTGATCGACCCCTTGTACATCGTGCTCAACCAGTTGAAGACCTTGACCGCCGACGGGATCGACACCGAGAAGGTCAGGGCCGAGAAGATCACCACGGCCAGCTCGCTCTGGCCGCTGACGAACATGTGGTGGCCCCAGACGAGGAAGCTGAAGATCGCGATCGCGATGCTCGAGTAGGCGATCGCCTTGTAGCCGAAGATCGTCTTGCGGCTGTGGATCGAGACCAGCTCCGAGATCACGCCCATCGCGGGCAGGATCATGATGTAGACCGCCGGGTGGCTGTAGAACCAGAAGAAGTGCTGGAAGAGGATGGGATCGCCGCCGAGCGCGGGGTCGAAGATGCCGATGCCGAGCGCCCGTTCCGCGATCAGCAACAGCAGCGTGATCGCGAGCACCGGCGTCGCCAGGACCTGGATGATCGCGGTGGCGTAGAGCGCCCACAGCATCAGCGGCATGCGGAACCAGCCCATGCCCGCGGGCCGCATCTTGTGGATCGTGACGATGAAGTTGATGCCGGTGAAGATGCTGCTGAAACCGAGCACGAAGACGCCGAGCGTCACGAGGATGACCGGGCCGCCGGTCGAGGTCGAGTACGGCGTGTAGAACGTCCAGCCGGTGTCCACGCCGCCCAGCAGGATCGCCGCGACCGACAGCAGCGCGCCGACGACGTAGATGTGGAAGCTCGCGAGGTTCAGGCGGGGCAGGGCGACGTCCTTCGCGCCGAGCATCAGCGGCAGGACGAAGTTGCCGAGCGCGGCCGGGATGCCCGGGATGATGAACAGGAAGGTCATGACCGCGCCGTGCAGGGTGAAGAGGCGATTGTAGTCCTCGGCGGTCATGATCGTCCGGCCCGGCGTCAGCAGCTCCGTCCGCACCAGCAGCGCGAAGATCCCGCCCAGCAGGAACGAGAAGAGGATCGCCGCCAGGTACATCACGCCGATGCGCTTGTGGTCGAGCGTGAAGAGCCAGGACCGGAAACCGGCGGCATGATTCAGGTAGTTGCCGCCGTGGTGAGGCTCGGCCGCGTGGATCGGCCTGTCGGCGGTGGTCGGGATCGTGGTCATCTAGGGCACCTCCGTGACGGCGGCGGCGCCGTCGTTGCCGCTGTCGTCCGGGCCAGGTCCGGCCTGGGCCTCCGGTTCGGCTCCGCCGAGACCCGAGAGGGTCTTCAGGAACGCGATGATGGTCGTGATGTCCTGGTCCTTCAGCTTGCCGGCGTAGGTCGGCATGACCGGTTCGAAGCCGGCCACGACCGAGGCCGCAGGCTCGAGGATGGACTGCCGGATGTAGTTCTCGTCGGCGATGATGGTCCCGCCGTCGCGGATCGCGACCGAGGAGCCGAAGAGGTCCCGGAAGGTCGGACCGATCTGCGCCGAGCCGTCGAGGCTGTGGCACTGCAGGCAACCGTTGCGCTTGACCAGCGCCGCGCCGGCCTCGGCGGGCGGCAGGTCCGCGAGCAGGTTGCTCTCCTGGTCGAGCCAGACCTCGAACTGACCGGGCTCGTGCACGGTCACGGAGGTCAGCATGTCCGAATGCCCCGTGCCGCAGTACTCGGTGCACAGCAGGGGGTAGGTGCCGGCGGTCTCGGCCTGGAACCAGGTGCGGTTGTAGCGGCCGGGCACGACGTCCTTCTTGACGCGGAAGGCGGGGATCCACAGCGAGTGGATCACGTCCTCGCTGGTCATAGTCAGCCTGACCGGCTGGGCGACCGGGACGTGCAGCTCATTGCTGACGTGTCCGTTCGGATAGGTGAAGAACCACTGCCATTTCTGGCCGGTGACGCTGATCTCGTAGGCGGTCCGCGGCGCCGTCGCGAGGTTCAGGAAACCCTTGAATCCGACCACGAACAGCACGGCCGAGACGATGACCGGGATCGCGGTCCACGTGATCTCCAGGGCGACGTTGTGGCTCGGCGTCCTGCCTGCGACGTCGTCGGGACCGCGGCGGCGGTAACGCACGACGAACCAGGCCATCAATCCCACGATGACCGCGAAGAAGAAGACCGAGAGCCAGTAGATGGCGTAGAAGACCGTGTCGACGTCCCCGGCCGCGGACGACGCCTGCGCGGGCATCCAGAACGAATCCGGCAGCTGGGCCAGGAAGGGTCGCAGCGAGGCGGGCGTGCTACCGCCGGCGGCGTGAGCGAGGGCATTCAACTCGGCGTTCTCCTCGAGGTCGGCGTTCCCGGGGCGATGGAAACGCCGATGAATATCGACTAAAAAACTCCAATTAGCAACTCCCGTGGCCGGCGCGGACAGGCTGTCCGCCGACTACCCGCTGCGGGCAGCCCGCAGCTCGCGGCGGCGGAATGCCAGGATCGAGGCGCCGACCACGAGCACGGTGACGGCACCGCCGACCTTCATGAGGTTGCGCGCGGCGGGACCGTAGCGGCCCGTCTCGGCGTCGTAGTGGAAGCAGAAGAGCAGGAACCGGTCGAGGCTGTTGCCGGTCCGGCCGTCGGCGGCCTCGACCAGGGACAGCTTCAGGGTGCGCGGGTCGAACTGGATGCCGTAGAGGTACCGCATGACCCGGCCGTCCGGCGAGAGCACGACGAGGACCGCGGCGTGCGCGTATTCCTGCCGCCGCTCGTTCCAGCGATAGCCGAATCCCACCGCGTCGGTGAGCGCGCGGATCTGGTCCTCGTCGCCCGTCAACCAGTGCCAGCCCTGCGCCGCGGCCGGCCGGCCGTACTCCCGCAGGTAGCCCTGCTTCTTGGCCTTGGCCAGGACCGGGGTCTCCGTGGGATCGATGCTCACCGAGACGACCGTGAATTCCTCGCCGACCGTGTGGTCGATCGCGCGCAGGGCGTCGACCAGGCCGTTGGCCACGAGGCCGCAGAGCATCGGGCAGCCCAGGTAGCCGAGGTTGAGGATCACCGGCCGCGCGCCGTCGAAGTACGCGGCCAGCGCGACCGCCTGGCCGTCCTCGTCGCGGAAGCGCAAATCCAGGGGCACCTGGCCCGCCAGCTTCTCGGTGACCCCGACGCCCGCGAGCTCGTCCGGCAGCGGCTCGCCGCGCGGGTCGGTGTTCCGTAGGTGATCCTGGGCGGACGCCGGCATGGCCAGGGCGCACGCGGCCAGGATGGGCAGCCATCGCTGCATCATCATCTCCTCGTGTGCGGTCGGGCGCGGGTTCGACCGGCATTCGGTCGCGGCGGTCTCACCGGGCCGTCTCGAGACCCTCGCGGACGACCAGCTCCATCGCGCGCTCGATGGGGATCCCGACGCGGCCCGCCTCCGGATCGAGCACCCGGTACGTGTGCAGGGACTCCTGCATGTCCGCGAGCGCCGAACTGAGCTGCGCGCTGCGCGGCTCGACCACCTTGCGCACGTACTCCTCGGTCTGAGCCTGGTAGAACCACCCCTGCACGAGCAGGATCAGGGCAAACGTCAGGATCACGAGCAGGGCGCCGATGGTCACGATCAATCCCGTGTCGAGGCTGTCCTTCGCGGCGGTCATCGACGAAAGTCCTTTGGCTCAGGCGTTCTCGAAGCTCAACGAGTCCTGCAGGCGAGGGTCGCCCACCGGCACCAGGCGATCGGCGGCCGCCAGGCGGCTGACGCTCGCGATCCAGAATCCGCCGACGGCGAGGAAGCAGCTGAGGTCGACCGGTCCCAGGGGGACATGGTCGGGGCTGAAGACCGGCATCGCCACCCAGTAGAGGTTGAACCACTGCAGGACGATGATCCAGACCGCCCAGAAGACCAGCAACGGCCGGCTCCGCTTGGCGAACCGGGAGATCAGGCCGGCGAAGGGCAACAGGAAGGCGCCGACCACCAGGAGCAGGCCGAGCCGCTGCCAGCCCGACTGCTGGCGCACCAGGTACCAGGCGGTCTCCTCCGGGATGTTGCTGTACCAGTAGAGCATGTACTGGCTGAACGCGAGGTACGCCCAGAAGAACGTGAACGCGAACATCAGCTTGCCGTAGTCGTGGAAGTGCTCGGCCGTGACGATGCCGACGAGGCGGCCGCTGCGCTGCAGGCCGACCGTGATCAGCGTCAGGACGGCGCTGAAGGCGACGAAGCCGCCGGCCCAGTAGTAGACGCCGAAGATCGTGCTGAACCAGGCAGGATCGAGGGTCATCAGGAGGTCCATGCCGGCCAGCGAGCAGGTGAGGGCGAAGATGAGGATCGCCGCGCCCGAGCGGTTCACCAGGCGCCGGGTCAACGCGGCGTCTCGGGTGCGGTCCTGCCGGCGGCTGGTGCGCCAGTAGAAGAGCGCGAGCCAGGTCCAGACCGCGAAGTAGAACACCCACCGGACGACGAAGAAGGTCGGATCGAGGAACGGCGCCTTGTGCGCCGCCAGATCAGGCGTGAGC
This sequence comes from Candidatus Krumholzibacteriota bacterium, assembly GCA_022711765.1. Taxonomy (GTDB): domain Bacteria; phylum Krumholzibacteriota; class Krumholzibacteriia; order LZORAL124-64-63; family LZORAL124-64-63; genus Glo-17. The sequence continues at coordinate 1,298,984 of JAKLEB010000001.1, read as the reverse complement.
AGGCGCGGTTGCGGGCTGGCCCAGTCGTAGACGCGGCCCAGGTTCAGCAGGACCGGCAGGGCGAGGATCGCCAGGAACGGCAACGCCATGGCGATGACCTCGGCCAGACGTCGGACGACGACCGACCAGCTCGAGCGGGTGACGTACTGGATCGGCAGGAAGACCAGCGCGCCCAGGCTGATGCTCAGGAAGAACGCGAAGCTCACGAGCCAGCTGAAGGAGAAGTGGCGCAGCTGGTCGCCGTCCCGCCAGCCCAGGGCGACGGCGGCCGCGAGGGCCGCGAAGCCCACGACCAGCCCGCCGCGGAACAGGCGAGGTCCCAGGTCGCCCAGATCGATGCGCGCGGCGCCGAGGGTCGCGGTCGTTTGCTCGTTCACGAATCGTCCTCTCTTCGGTCAGCGCAGTTGGCGCCGGTTCGCCTCGGGTACGTCGTCGAGCGTGGCGTTGCGGGCCCGCTGCAGCGCGCGGACGTAGGCCACGATGGCCCAGCGATCCTCGGGCGGGATCTGGTGGCCGTAGGCCGGCATGGTCCGCAAGCCGTTGGTGATGGTCTGGTAGAGGTGGCCGGACGACCGGCCGACCACGGTCTCGCTCGCCAGGTCGGTCGGCGGCGTCCAGGTGCCCTGCTGGAGCGCCTCGGCGCGCCGGTGCGTCACCCCGTCGCCGGCGCCGCCGAGGCCGTGGCACGTGGCGCAATAGATGTCGAAGCGCTCCCGGCCGCGGGAGAGCAGCGACTCGGTGACCGGCAGCGGGAACGCCGTCGTGAAGGTGCTGTCCGGCTCGATGGCGCGATAGAGACGCCCGTCCTCGCGCAGCATTCCCCGCGGGACGGTGCCGGCGGGCCAGGGGCGCATGGCCCGGCCGTCGGCGAAGAACGGGTTCGCCGTCTGCGCCTTGAACCGCGGCTGGTCGTCCATGTCCGGGACGATCTGGATCCGCGTGGCCGCTTTCACCGGGCTGTACCAGTTCTTCACGATGCAGGCCATCGGGACGACGGTCAGCGCCAGCAGGATCGCCGCGACGTAGATCAGCGGTCGGGGCATCTCAGTCCTCCGCCTCGTCGGTGACTTCCTCCACGACGGTGCCGCCGAGCGACTCCAGGAGCGTCCGGGTCCGCGCGCGGTCGAACTGCGGGTCGGCCGCCTCGATCACGATGAAGAAGCGGTCGCTGGTCGCGCGCCGGAACCGCTCGCTGCCGAACAGCGGGTGGTGGAGGCGCGGCAGCCCGTTGCTGAGCCACATCCCGAAGAACGCCGCGAACGCGCTCAGCAGCACCGTGAGCTCGAACGCGACCGGGACCGCCGCCGGCAGGCCGAACAGCGGCTTGCCGGCGATCACGAACGGATAGTCGACGGCGTTCATCCACCAGATCATCAGGAGCGCGGCGCCGAGCCCGGTCACGCCGCCGCCGAGGATGATCCACGGCAGGCGCGTGCCGCGGAGGCCCATGGCCTCGTCCATGCCGTGGATCGGAAACGGCGTGTGGGCGTCCCACCGCCGGTAGCCGGCGTCGCGCACCCGGGCGCAGGCGGCGACCAGGCGCCGCGGGTCCTCGAATTCGACCAGCAGGCCCCACAGGCCGTCCCGGATCATGGCCGCACCTCCTGGCCCAGGGCCGGCGCCGCGCCGTGCGGGATGTCGCCGTGGTAATCGCCCACCGGGTGAGCGGGACCGCCGTGGACGCTGGCGGCCGGCATCACGGTCTTGACCTCCGCCATCGCGACCATCGGCAGGTACCGGACGAACAGCAGGACCAGGGTGAGGAAGAGGCCGACGCTGCCGGCGAACGTGAGGACGTCGAAGATCGTGGGCCGGTAGTACGCCCAGCTCGATGGCAGGAAATCGCGGCTCAGCGAGGTGACGGTGATCACGAAGCGTTCGAACCACATGCCGATGTTCACGAAGATGTAGATGATCCACATCGCCGGCAGCGATCGCCGGATCCGCTTGAACCAGAACAGCTGCGGCGAGACCACGTTGCAGGTGACCATGATCCAGTAGGCCCACGCGTAGGGGCCGAACGCGCGATTGACGAAGGCGAACGTCTCGTTCGGGTTGCCGCTGTACCAGGCGATGAAGAACTCCGTCGCGTAGGCGAAACCGACCATGCTGCCGGTCGCCAGCACGATCTTGTTCATGTTGTCGAGGTGGTGCAGGGTCACGAAGTTCTTGAGGCCGAACCACTGCCGCGCCGGCACGAGCAGCGTGCCCACCATGGCGAAACCGGAGAACACGGCGCCCGCCACGAAGTAGGGTGGGAAGATCGTCGTGTGCCACCCTGGCAGGTTGCTCACGGCGAAGTCGAAGCTCACGACCGAGTGCACCGACAGCACCAGCGGCGTCGCGAGCCCGGCCAGGATCAGGTACGCCTTCTCGAACCGGTGCCAGTGGCGATGGCTGCCTCGCCAGCCGATCGCGAAGACGCCGTAGACGATCTGTCGCCACCGGGTCGTCGCGCGGTCGCGCAGGGCCGCCAGGTCCGGCACCATGCCCGTGTACCAGAACAGCACCGAGACCGTCGCGTAGGTGCCCACGGCGAACACGTCCCACAAGAGCGGGCTGCGGAAGTTCGGCCACATGCCCTGGTAGTTCGGCAGCGGGAAGAGCCAGTACGCCAGCCAGATCCGGCCGACGTGGATCGCCGGGAAGAGGCCGGCGCAGATCACGGCGAAGATCGTCATCGCCTCGGCGAACCGGTTGATCGAGGTCCGCCACTTCTGGCGCAGCAGGAAGAGGATCGCCGAGATCAGCGTGCCGGCGTGGCCGATGCCGACCCAGAACACGAAGTTCACGATCGCCCAGCCCCAGCCCACCGTGCTGTTGACGCCCCAGATGCCGATGCCGGTCGTGATCAGGTGGAACACCGCGGCGAGGAGCACCGCGGTCAGGCCGCCCGTCACGGTGATGGCGATGTACCACGCGCGCGGCGGGCGCGGCTTCTCCACGATGCCGCAGATCTTGTCGGTCACGCTCGTGAACGTCTCGCCCCCCAGCACCAGCTCCGTCGGGCGGGCGGGGTCGTAGGCGGTGTTGTCGATCTCCGCAGCGATCGTCGCGCGATTCATGCGTCAAGCTCCGGTTCCGTGGCCGGTCGCCTGATCGGGCGAGGCGGCCAGCGCAGGATGCGGGTTGCGGATGCGCGCCAGGTAACTGGTCCGCGGCTTGATGTTCAGGTACGCGAGCAGGTCGTAGCTGCGCTTGTCGGCGCGCGCCTGGCTCACGCGGCTGGCCGGGTCGTTGAGGTCGCCGAAGACGATCGCCTCGGTGGGGCAGGTCTGGGCGCAGGCGGGCACGATGTCGCCGTCGCGCAGCGGTCGCCGCGCGTTCTTCGCCTTGATCTTCGCCTTCTGGATCCGCTGTACGCAGTAGGTGCACTTCTCCATCACGCCGCGCGAGCGAGCCGTGACCTCCGGGTTCAGCCGCATCTTGTCGAGCTCCGTCAGCGCGTCGAGATTGTTGAAGAAGTTGAACCGCCGCACCTTGAAGGGGCAGTTGTTGGCGCAGTACCGGGTGCCGACGCAGCGGTTGTAGACCATCGCGTTGAGGCCCTCCTCGGTGTGGACCGTGGCAGCCACCGGGCAGACGCTCTCGCACGGCGCCAGCTCGCAGTGCGCGCAGGCGACCGGCTGCGCGGCGATCGTCGGCTGCTCGGGGTCGCCCTGGAAGTAGCGGTCGATCCGCAGCCAGTGCATCTCCCGGCTGCGTCCCACCTCGACCTTGCCGACCACCGGGATGTTGTTCTCGGCCTGGCAGGCGACCGCGCAGGCATTGCAGCCGGTGCAGACGCCGAGATCGATGGACATGCCCCACTTGTGCCCCGTGTACTCCTTCTCCGTCCACAGCGACACGAGCGGCGGGTGGTGGATGCCGAGGTGGTCGACGAATTCGGGGTCGGCGAGGTAGTGCTCCAGCTCCGCCTCGCGCACCAGCGAGCCGACGCGCTGCTCGCGCTCCTGATACCCGCGCGGATCGATCGCGTGGTGATCCTGCGTGCAGCTCAGCGGATACGTGCGTCCGGTCTTGCGGACCGCCAGGCCAGGTCCGCCGTGCGGAGCGTCGCTCGGGCGCAGGGCGTAGGCGTCGTGGCCGACCTCGCGCCCGACCCGGCCGCAGTCCCGGCGGCCGTAGCCGAGCGTGATCGTGACCGCATGCGGGGCGTGCCCCGGCAATACGTACGCCGGCATGAGCTGGCGGCGGCCGCAGAATTCGAGCTCGACGAGGTCGCCGTGGCGCAGGTCCAGGGCGGCCGCCGTGGCGGGACTCAGCGCCGCCACGTTGTCCCAGACGACCTTGGTGGCGAAATCCGGCAGCTCCTGCAGCCAGGCGTTGTCGGCGAAGCGCCCATCGTGGAGGCGGGAGTCGGGCGCGATGATCAGCTCGAGATCGCCCGCCGCGGGAGCCGGGCCGGGCCCGAGGTCGAGCGCTCCGCCGGCGAGAGGCGGCGTCTCGGGCGGCGGCGCGTCCGCGAGGAAGCCGTCGTGCAGGAACCGGCGCCAGCGCTCCTCGAAGCGCGGATTGTTCTGGGGCGCTTGGCCGCTGCCGCCGGTCAACTGGTGGAACGTCGCGCGCACGAGGTCGTGACCGCGGGGCGCGGGGTCGCCGAGCAACAGCGCGAGCAGCTCGAGGTCGGAACGGCTCCCGAACAGGGGCTCGATGAGCGGCTGGCCCGAGAGCACGCTGCCGTCTGCCGCCACGGCGTCGCTCCAGGTCTCGAGGAAGTGCGCGCGCGGGAGGTGCCAGGTGCAGCAGCGGCTGGTCGCGTCGACCTGGTCCGCGAGGTGGATCGTGACGCCGGCCCGCGCGAACGCGGCCGCGACGTCGAGGTCGGCCGGCGCGGTGGCCACGGGGTTCCCGTCCAGGATCACCAGGGTCGTGATCGATCCGGTCGCCAGCTCGCGGAGCAGCTCCGGCAGACGGGCCGCCGGTTCCTCGACGGGCAGGTAGGCCACGCTGCGTCCCGTGTTCGCGAGGGCGGCGTTCAGCACGATCGCGAGGTGGTGCGCTGCAGCCGGCTGCCGCGCGCCCACGGCCACCAGGCCCTCGCCGCGATGCGCGACGAGGTCGTCGGCGAGAGCTGCGATCACGTCCGGCCGCGGTCCCTGGCCGCGCCACCCGGCGAGGTCGCCGGCCGCGAAGCCCGCGCCGGCCGGCACCGGCACGCGGCCGCCCAGGAAGATCTCCGCCGCGAGCGCGGCGAGCGCCGTGACGACCTGTGTCCGCGCGACCGGCAGCCGGTGGTCGGCGACGGTCCCGGTCTGGGACACGCCGGGCTCGAAGACGTAGAGGCGGTTCATGCCGTGGCGCTCGGGCCGGCGCCCGCGCGCGAACATGCGGGCGTTGCGGATCGCCGCCGGGTGGGCCTGGAGGAGGTCGGCGTCGAAATCGGCGATGATCCGCGCGCGCTCGAGGTCGGGCACGTCGCGATAAGCGCGACCCATGGCGCGACGGGATCCTTCCCGGGCTGCGTCCGCGGCGACCGGCTCGTGCTCGAACCAGCGCGCCTCGGGGAAGCGCGCCTGCGCCTCCCGGCGCAGGCGGGCGCGGCTGGGCGAGCCGGTCGCGCCGCTCAGGAACGCCAGGCCGCGGCCGCCGCCGCCGGCGAGCGTCGCGAAATGCTCGCCGGCGAACGCGGCGAAGTCGTCCCAGGTGGCCCTGATCTCCTGGCCGCGCTCGCGGCGCAGGACCGAACGGCTGCGGTCGACGTTCCACAGGTCCAGCACGCTCGCCTGCATGAGGGCGCTCGCGGCTCCCAAGCTCTGTGGATGATCCGGGTTGCCGTCGATCTTGATCGGCCGGCCGTCGTAGCTCGTGGCGAGCAGCGGGAAGCCGATCCCGCCGAGTTCCCTGGTCGTGGCGAACAGGCGCGTCTCGCCGGGTTCGTAGCCTTCGGGGCGGCGGGCGAAGGGGACGATCTTCTCCTGCGGCCACCGGCAGCCCGCGAGGCCCGCCATCGCGGCCGACGCGGCCATGACCTGGAGGAAGCGCCGGCGGCTCACGCCGCCGATCGGCGTGTCGACGCCGCCCGGGAACTCGTTCTCGAGCTGCCGCCGGAACTCCTCGCTCTGCGCCAGTTCTTCCAGGCTGCGCCAGTAGCCGCGGCCGCCGAGCGGGGCGTCGTTCGCGGTGGTCATGGATCCCTCCGTCGTCGCCGAGCGTGGCCAGGCGAACTAGCGATGACAGGTCGTGCAGTCGGTGGACGGATTGACGTCGTGCTGCTCGCGGAGCCGCCGGCCCAGGCTGGCGGGGTCCTCGTCCGGGACCCATTCCATGTTGGTCACCTCGGCAGCCGGCCGCAGGTTCCGGTCAGGATCGCGATGGCACTCCAGGCACCAGCCCATCGTCAGCTTCGCCTGCTGCGAGACGACTTCCATGCGGTCGACCCGACCGTGGCAGGTGACGCAGCCGACGCCGGCGTTGACGTGGGCGCTGTGGTCGAAGTAGGCGAAGTCCGGCAGGTCGTGGACCCGGACCCAGGCGAGCGGCTTCCCGGTCGCGAAGGCCTCGCGCACGGGCAGCAGCTTGGGACTCTCGGTGAAGATCGACTTGTGGCAGTTCATGCAGATCTCGGCCGGCGGGATGCTCGCGCGGGCCGTGTGCTCGACCGTGGTGTGGCAGTACCGGCAGTCGAGCCCGAGCTCGCCGACGTGCAGCGCGTGGCTGTACGGCACGGGCTGCGTGGGCGCGTAGCCGATGGCCGAGTTGTGCGGGTTGAAGACCGCGGTCACGAGCACGGTGACGTACACGAGACCGCCGGCCGCGGCCACCGCGGTGGCGGGACCCATGAGGTTCGTCCACCGCGGAAAGGTGAACCGGTCGCCGCCGCGGTTCCCCTGCGCCGGCCTCGCCGAACGGTGTGAGGAATGCTGTCGATTTCGGTCAGCCAAGAGGGACGTCCTTCCGGAGGCCAGATGGACCACGCAGTCCGGATCGCTCGCGGACAGGGCCGGCACGGCGACCGGGCGGGGTGATACCGCCCGGTCAACGGTCCATGTAACTGCCAATCGCGAGGAATCGCCAGGTCGTTTCGTCCGGCCGCGCGTCCGCGCCTTAGAGGCGGAAGGACGTGCCGCAACCGCAGCTGCGCGCCGCGTTGGGATTCTCGAAGCGGAATCCCCCACCCATCAGCTTCTTCGAGAAATCGACGTTCAGGCCGTCCAGGTACGGAAGCGACTCCTTGTCGCAGACGACCTGCAGACCGCTCGCCTGGTCGAAGACCTGATCGCTCTCGCGCATGGTCTCGTCGAAGTCCAGGTTGTACTGGAGGCCCGAGCAGCCTCCGGACTCGACGCCGATGCGGATCACGGCGCGGTCGAGGCCCCGCTCGGCCATCAACCGACGGAACTCGGCCGCGGCGTTGTCGCTCAGATGGATCATCGTCTCGAACTCCTGTGTCCGTGCGGCGACCGAGGCCGGCGCCGCACTGCTGGCTGAATCATTACCAAAAGTGTATACTAATTAAATCTGATCCCGCCGGGGCCGCAAGCGCCGAGCCGGCGAGCGTTTCGACGTCGGAGCCGTGAAGCCCCGCCGAGAGGAGATCCGGCGATGCCCAGCGCCTACCGCGCGCCCGGCGAGGTGCGCCGCACTGGCAACCGCCTGCGGGACGAGGCCTCGCGCTACCTGCGGCAGCACGCCGCCAATCCGGTCGACTGGTATCCCTGGGGGGCCGCCGCCCTGCAGCGCGCCCGCGACGAGGATCTGCCGATCTTCCTGAGCAGCGGCTATGCCTCGTGCCACTGGTGCCACGTGATGGAGCGCGAGGTCTTCGAGCACGACAGCGTGGCCGAGATCCTCAACCGGCATTTCGTCGCGATCAAGGTGGACCGCGAGGAGCTGCCCGCCGTGGACGCGGCGTACCTGGAAGCCGTTCAACTGCTCACCGGCGGCGGGGGCTGGCCGATGTCAGTCTTCCTGACGCCGGACCGGCAGCCGTTCTTCGGGGGCACCTATTTCCCGCGCGATCGCTTCCTCGCGATCCTGGCGCGGATCCGGGACCTGTGGGCGACCCGCCGCGCGGACGTCGCGAGCCAAGCCGGCGAGATCGCGCAGCAGCTTCTGGTCGAGCCGGCCGTGGACGGCGATCCCCAGGCGAGCGTCGCCCGCGAGGCGCTCGCCAGGCACGTGTCCGGCGCGCGCGCGCGATTCGACGAGCGGGCGGGCGGCTTCGCCGGCGCGATGAAGTTCCCGGTGCCGATCCGCTGGCGCTTCCTCCTCGACTGGTACCGGTCGACCGGCGACGCGGACGCCCTGGCGATGGTCGTGCGCACGCTCGAGGCCATGGCGGCGGGCGGCCTGCGCGATCATGTGGGCGGCGGCTTCCACCGCTACACCGTCGACCCCGCCTGGACCGTGCCGCACTTCGAGAAGATGCTGTACGACAACGCCCAGCTCGCCAGCCTCTTCCTGGCGGCCGGAGCCGCGCTTGGCCGTGCTGACTTCACCGCGGTCGGCGTGGACACCCTGGACTTCCTGGCGCGGGAGATGAGCGGCGCCGACGGCGTCTGCTATGCCAGTCTCGACGCCGACAGTGGCGGCGAGGAAGGCAGCTACTACGTCTGGACCCGGGCGCAGCTCGTGGCGGCGGTCGGGCCGGCCGACGGTCCGCCGCTCGCGGATCTGCTCGGCGTGACGGCGGAGGGCAACTTCGAGCGACGCGCGAGCGTCGTGACGCGCCGGGCGGACCACGCCGCGGTCGCGGCGCGCCACGGGCTGGCGCCGGCGTCCCTCGCGGATCTCTTCGATCGCCACCGCGACCGCTTGCGGTCGGTGCGCGCCGAGCGCACGCCGCCGGGTCTGGACCGCAAGGTCGTGACCGCGTGGAACGCTCTCGCGCTGTCGGCGTTCGTTCACGGATTCATGGCGACCGGCCACCAACGGTACCGCGACCAGGCCGAGCGCATCGCCGCCTACGTCTGGCGGGTCCACCGTGACGACGTGGGCCGGCTCCGCCGCGCGAGCAACGACGGCCGGGCGGTCGGCGACGGGATCCTCGAGGACCACGGCCTGCTCGCGCAGGGGTTGCTCAATCTCTTCCAGGCGTCGGGAGACGCCGCCCACCTCGAACGGGCGCGGATCCTGCTCCAGACCATCCGCGATCACTTCCGCCGGCCGGCCGGCGGGTGGTACGCGACGGCGGACTGGTCGGAGTCGCCCCTGGGCCGGCGCGCGGACCTCTTCGACAGCGTGACGCCCGGCGGCGCCTCCGCGACGGTCGACGCCCTCGTGGCGTTCGGGACCGTGACGGGCCAGTCGGAGCCGCTGGCGGAAGCCCGCGCCGAGGTGGCCCGGCATGCAGGCCTGCTCGAGCGGGCCGGCCTCGAGATGGCCGGGTGGCTTGCCGCGGCGCTGCGGCTCGCCAGTCCGTTGCGGGCGGCGGTCATCGCGGGCGATCCCCGGGACCCGGATCGTGGCAAGCTGCTCGCGGCGGCATGGTCGGCGCTCTCGCCGGCGACGGTCGTCGTCCCGTTGCCCGCGGACGGCGCGGCAAGCGAACTGCTCGCCTTGGCGCCGCTCGTCGCCGGCAAGAGGGCCGAATCCGGTCGGGCGACCGCGTTCGTCTGCCTGGAGGGGACGTGCCTGGCGCCGTCCGCCGACCCGGCGCAACTCGGGGTCCTGCTCAATGACGGCCGAGTCGGTTGAGTTTTGAAGTTATCGTTTGATTTTTTGTTGATTGAGATGATTCTGTCTGGTATGATCGTGGCCACCCTGGATTAACCAATCGTTCGGGAGGTTGACGTATGGTGCGCAGGCTGACGATGGGTCTCATGCTCGCGGTCCTGGCGCTCGGATCTGGCGCGGCCCTGGCCGCAACGGTTTACGACGCGGAACTGATTCCGGAATCCGTCCAGCCCGGCAGCGGCGCGACCGCCTACGGGCAAGCCACTCTCATCATCAACGATTCCCGGACCCTGGCGTACCTGACCGTCAATTTCGCGGGTCTGGATACGCCCCAGACCGGAGCCAACCTCCTGCGCGCGGCCGCGGACGCGGTCGGAGTCGAGATCATCCCGCTGCCGACCGGCACGCCGCTCGCATTGACCCTGGACTTCACGACCGCTCTGGCGGACGCCCTGGACGCGGACGAACTGGCGATCCAGATCTACAGCGAGGACTGGCCCGGCGGTGCGATCCGGGGCAACTTCGCCTTCGTGATCGTGGGCGTCGACGCCGAGACGTGGACCCACGTCAAGGGTCTCTTCGACTAGGTGGACGAGCAAGCACTCAGGGACGAGGCACTGGCAAGGCGGCGAGGCGAGAACGGACGAGGCAGCGACGGGACTCCTGCGGGGGTCCCGTCGTGATGTTCCGCCGGGATCCGCTCGAGGCGCCGGCTCCGGCTGGCCATCCGCGCTTGTCAGCCGGGGGTCGTTCCCTGTTCAATGAGAGCGGCTGCCGGCGAGCGCGACGCCGCTCGACGGTGCCGGGAAGCGACCTGCGGGCCGAGTGAAGGGCGCGGATCATGGATCTGATCGATACCCACTGCCACCTCACCGAACGGCCGTTGTGCGAGTCGCTGGCCGCCGTGCTCGACCGCGCCGCGCGGGCCGGCGTCACCCGCATCGTCGTACCCGCGTATGATCCGCCGTCCTGGCCGCTCGTCCAGGCCCTCGCCGCGGCGAATCCCGGCACGATCTACCCGGCGCTCGGCCTGCACCCCTGGGTCGCCGACCAGCGGCTCGACCTCGGCGACCTCGCCAACCGCCTGCGCGATTGCCGGGCGGTGGCGATCGGCGAGGTGGGCCTCGACACCAGGATCGAATCGCCGGACCTGCTCGTGCAGATTCCGGCGCTCGAGCAGCAGCTCGAGCTCGCGCGCGACCTCGGCCTGCCCGTGATCCTGCATTGCCGCGGCGCGTTCGCCGAGCTGGCCGACGTCCTCGAGCGGTTCTCGCCCCGCCTGCAGGGCGTGCTGCACGCGTTCTCGCGCAGCCCCGAGCTCGCGCGCCGGTTCCTGCGCCTCGGCCTGCACCTGGGGATCGGCGGCTCGGTCACCCGGCCGCGAGCCCGAAACACGCGCGCGACGGCGAACACGCTGCCGCTCGAGCGACTCCTGCTGGAGACGGACGCGCCGTCGATCGGACTGGAGGGAATCCCTCCGGAAGCCGTCGAGCCCCGGCACGTGCGCGACGTGGCGGAGACGGTCGCGCACCTGCGCGGGGTCGAGCCGGACCGGATCGCCGACGCGACCACACGGAACGCGGCGCAGCTCTTCGGGCTCTAGAATCCTGGCGGCCGCCGGACGTGCCAGTCGGTGGCGTCCTGGTACGCGCGCGCCACGGCGACCAGCTCCGCCTCGCCGTAGAGCCGGCCCACGAAGCTCAACGAGCGCGGCGAGCCGTTCGCGGTGAATCCGTCCGGCAGCACGAGCTGCGGGTGGCCGGTCAGGTTGGTCATCAGGAGGCCGTCGCCGCCGAACGACGGCGTCACGTACACGTCCACCGCGGCGAAGAGCGCGGCGAAGTCCTCCATCAGCAGGAGGCGCTGGCGATTCGCCTGCAGGTACTCGACCGCGGGGATGAACTGAGCGGCTCGCATGACGTTGGGCCACGCGTCGCGCACCTGGCGCACGAGGAGGTCGTCGCGGCCGGTGAGCGTGAGGTCCTGGAACGCCGCGGCGGCCTCGGCCGAGAGGATGAACGCCAGCGGGTAGGGATCGCGCGGCGGGAGCGCGACGGGGACGAGCGTGAATCCCGCCCCGCGCAGCACGTCGAGGGCCGCGCGGTCGAGCGCGAGGTCCCAATCGGCGTCGGCGGCGGAGTCCGGGGGGTCGGTGAAGAGCGCGGCCAGGTAACCCACGCGGATCGACCGCGGATCGACGTTCGCGCGCACCGCGAAGGGCGCCTCGATGACCGTCGGGTCGTGGCCGTCGGGTCCCCGGATGGCGTCGAGGACCATCGCGCAGCCCTCCACCGTGCGGGCGATCGGGCCGATCTTGTCCATCGACCAGCTCAGGGACATCGCCCCGTGACGGCTCACGCGGCCGAAGGTCGGGCGCAGGCCGGTCGCGCCGCAGCGCGTACACGGCGAGACGATCGAGCCCCAGGTCTCGGTGCCGATCGCGAACGGCACCAGGCCCGCCGCGACGGCGGCGGCCGAGCCGGCGGAGGAGCCGCTGCTGCCCTCCTCGAGGTTCCAGGGATTGCGGGTCCTGCCGCCGAACCAGACGTCGCCCCAGGCCAGGGCGCCGAGCGTGAGCTTGGCGACCACCACGGCGCCGGCGGTATCGAGCCGGGCGACCACGGTCGCGAGCTCCGGCCGGACCTGATCGCGGTACGGCTCGGCGCCCCAGGTGGTCGGGTGGCCGGGGACTGCGAGCAGATCCTTGATGCCGCAGGGGATGCCGTGGAGCGGTCCGCGCCACCGGCCGGCGGCCAGCTCGCGGTCGGCGGCGCGGGCTCGCGCGAGCGCCCGATCGTCCAGGAGCGTGACGACGCACTCGAGCCGCGGACCGTGTTCGCGCAGCCGGGCGAGAGCGAGGGTCGTGAGTTCCTCGCTCGTGGTCTGACCCGACACCAGGAGGGCGGCGAGGTCGGGCAGCGGCAGCCAGGCGAGTTCGGCCGGATCCGCGGGTCGCTCCACCCCGGCCGGCAGATGCCGCCGCCAGTTTGGCGCCGCGCCGGGCGCCCGGGCCGCCGCGGCCAGGCTGTCGGCGGCACCGGGCCACGCGACCAGCGGGTCGAAACGCAGCGCGGGCGGGATCGCGTTGTCGGGCACGTTCGCCCGCAGCGCGTCGTAACTCTCGCGCTGGTCGGCGAGGTCGACGGCGAGCGAATCGCGCTCGGCGCGGTCGAAGTCGAGCCCGATCAGGGCGGCGGCCGCACGGATCGCGGCATCGTCCGGCGGCCCGTCCGTGGGCGCGGGGGCGCACCGGCTTCCGCCGGCGATGAGGCTCGCGATCAGCAGTGCGCAGACGAAGATCAGGGACCGCATGGGGGACCTCCGGCTAGCCGGCGCGACCGGCCCGCGAAAGCGGGTGGCGAACGGGAGCGTCTTACGGCATGCTACCGGGGACTCCGTCGCGCGACGAGCCCATTCTGCAGCCGGAGGTCGCGCATGGCCGCGAGTTTCCCGCCCCGCTTCACGCGGACCGTCGATCTCTACGGCCCCGCGGGATTCGGCCGCTTGCGTCGCGGCGGCGCGACCGTGGTCGGGCTCGGCGGCGTCGGGGCCCACTGCGTGGTGGCGCTCGCCCGCAGCGGCATCGGCAGGCTCAAGTTGATCGATTTCGACCGGATCACCACGAGCTCGCTCAACCGCCACCCGATCGCGGGTCCGGCCGACGTGGGCCGCCCGAAGACCGAGATCCTCGCGGCGTGGATCGCCCGGATGTGTCCGGACACGCGGGTCGAGGGCGTGGTCGCGCGCGTGGAGCCCGATACGGTCGCCGACCTGGTGCCGTCGGGCGAACGCGAGCTGTTTCCGGTGCTCGTCGACTGCATCGACAGCGTGGCCGCGAAGGTGGCGCTCCTCGCGCACGGCGTCGAGATCGGCTATCGAGTGCTGAGCAGTCTCGGCGCCGCCGGGAAGCGCGACCCTGGCTGCCTTCGCTGCGGCGACATCTTCGAGTCGGAGGTCTGCCCGCTCGCGCGCAAGGTGCGGCAGGGGCTGCGGGAGATCGGGGTCGGCCCCGGCCAGGTCTCGGCCGTGTGGTCGGTGGAACCGCCGGTTGGACCGGTCGCGGGGACGCCGGATTCCGCGTCGCCGGACGAGGCGCCGGGGACGCGCCGGCAGCCCAGCAATCTCATGCTGCCGGGGATCTTCGGCTTCGCGCTGGCCGCGGCGGCGGCCGACCTGCTCGCCGGCGAATGAGGCGGCCCCCGCCGAAGGGCGGGGGCCGCGAGGTCGCACTCGGCAGGGGCCCTAGCCGGCCAGGTTCTTCGCCGCGAAGTCCCAGTTCACGACGTGCCACCAGTTCTCGACGTACTTCGGGCGCGCGTTCCGCGTGTCCACGTAGTAGGCGTGCTCCCAGACGTCGATGCACAGAAGCGGCGTGTGGCCGTCGGTCAGCGGGCAGCCGGCGTTGCTGGTCGAGACGATGTCCAGGTCGCCCTTCCTGGTGCGGACGAGCCAGGTCCAGCCGCTGCCGAAGAGGCCGACCGCGGCCTTGGTGAACGCGTCCTTGAAGGCGGCGAACGTGCCCCACTTGGCGTCGATCGCCTTGGCCAGCGCGCCGCCGGGCTCGCCGCCGCCCTTGGCCTTCATGCCGTTGAAGTAGAAGGTGTGGTTCCAGATCTGGGCCGCGTTGTTGAAGATGCCGCCGGCGGGCGCCTTCCGGACGATGTCCTCGAGGGACATGCCCGCGAACTCGGTGCCGGGCACGAGCCCGTTGAGGTTGTTCACGTAGGCCGCGTGGTGCTTGTCGTGGTGATACTCCAGGGTCTCCCGGGAGATGTACGGCGCGAGCGCGTCATGGGGATAGGGCAGGGCGGGCAGCGCGTGGGTCATGGAGTTCCTCCTCGGGCTGGAGCGAATAGATCGCTGGTTCGACGGTTATCTCGGGCGCGCCCATGATAGGAAGACGAACGCCGGGCCGCCAAGGGAGGGCGCCCGACTTACGGCTGGCCGCACGCCGGCGCGCGCGGTAGAGTCCGGTGCGAGCGAACCCCCCTGGACCGCGGAGGACGATGATGACCGATCCACGCCAATTCGATGGCTCGCCGCAGGGGCCGGAGATCCGGTTCCCCCAGCCCAACCGGCGCCTGGTCCGCAACGTGCTGGTCGGCGTCGCCGCCGTTGTCGTCGCGCTCACCAGCTTCTACACGGTCGACCCGGAAGAGGTCGCGCTGGTGCTCCGCTTCGGCAAGTTCGTGCGGGACGCGGAGCCGGGCCTGCACTTCAAGCTGCCGTTCGGCATCGAGTCGATCCAGAAGGTCCCCGTGCAGCGGCAGCTCAAGGAGGAGTTCGGATTCCGTACCGTCGCGACCACCGCCCGCTCGCAGTTCGCCACGCGCGGTTTCGGCGAGGAATCGAACATGTTGACCGGCGACCTCAACGCCGCCGTGGTCGAGTGGGTCGTGCAGTACCGGGTGGTCGACCCCTACAAGTACACGTTCCGCATTCGCGATCCGCAGGGGACGTTCCGCTCCATGACCGAGGCGGTGATGCGCACCAAGGTCGGCGACCGCACGGTCAACGAGGTGCTCACCGTGGGCCGCGCCGAGGTGGCGAACGAGGTCCAGGTGGCGCTGCAGGAGCTGTGCGATCAGTACGAGATCGGCATCTCGGTGGACCAGGTCGTGCTGCAGGACGTCGACCCGCCCGAGGCGGTCAAGCCCAGCTTCAACGAGGTCAACGAAGCCCAGCAGGAGCGCGAGAAGCTGATCAACCAGGCCCAGAGCGAGTACAACAAGGTGATCCCGCGGGCGCTGGGAGAGGCGCAGCAGACGATCCAGGAAGCCGAGGGCTACGCGCTCAAGCGGATCAACCAGGCGCGCGGCGACTCGGCGCGGTTCGTGGCTCTCTACGACGAGTATCGCAAGGCGCCGGAGGTCACCCGCAAACGGATCTACCTCGAGACGATGGCCGAGGTCCTGCCGCAGATCGAGGGCAAGGTGATCGTCGACGCCGAGCTCCGGAGCTTGCTGCCGCTCTTGAACCTCGACGCGCCCGCGGCGAAGGCCCCGACCGAGGGAGGTGCGCGATGAACCGCATGCTGTGGCTGGTGGTCGGGATCCTGGTGCTGCTCGCGCTCTCCGGCACGTTCTACGTGGTGCGGGAATACGAGCAGGTCATCATCACCCAGTTCGGCAAGCCCGTGGGCAAGCCGGTCAACACGGCAGGGCTGAAGACCAAGCTGCCCTTCATCCAGAAGGTCCACCGCTTCGAGAAGCGGTTCCTCGAGTGGGACGGCGACCCCAACCAGTTGCCCACGAAGGACAAGCGGTTCATCTGGGTCGACACCTACGCGCGGTGGCACATCACCGATCCGCTGCTCTTCTTCCAGCGCCTGCGCGACGAGCGGGGCGCCAAGACACGCCTGGACGACATCCTCGACGGCGAGACCCGCAACGCCATCGCGAAGTACGACGTGATGGAGGTCGTGCGTTCGATCAACCGCGAGGCGCAGCCGACCGAGTCCGAGGCCGACGACGAGGTGTTGCTCGAGGCCATCCAGTCGGGCCGCGGCGACATCCGAAGGGAGGTGCTCCAGCACGCGCAGGCTCGCACGACCGATCTCGGCATCGAGATCCTCGACGTGCAGTTCAAGCGCATCAACTACGTCGAGGACGTGCAGCAGAAGGTCTACGAGAGGATGGTGGCCGAGCGCAAGCGCATCGCCGACCGCTTCCGCAGCGAGGGCGAGGGCGAAGCCAGTCGCATCAACGGCGAACGGGAGCGGGAGCTGCAGCGGATCCAGTCCGGCGCGTACAAGCAGGCCCAGGAGATCAAGGGCCGCGCCGATGCGCTGGCCACCCGCATCTATGCCGACGCCTACGACCGCAATCCGGAGGCGCGGGAGTTCTACGCGTTCCTCAAGACGATGGAGAGCTACGAGGTCGCGATCGATCCGGGCAGCCGACTGATCCTCTCGACCGACGCGGATTTCTACAAGTACCTGAAGCAGAGCCGCTAGGGCGAGCGCGCCGCGGGGGCCCGGCGTCGCGCCGGGCCGCGCGGCGACCAGGAGGGCATCTCGTGTCGCGTGGCCGGCTGCTCGTCGCCGTGCTGATGGTCGCCGTCCTGCTCGTGCCTGCCCTCGGCACGGCGCAGCCTCTCTTCATGTGGCGGGCCGACCGCGACGGCGCCACCCTCTACCTGTTCGGGACCGTCCATGCCGGGCGGGACGCCTGGTATCCGCTCGACGCGCGGATCGAGGCGGCGTTCGCGGCCGCCGAGACCGTCGCCTGCGAGATCGACGTGTCCAACCCGACCGTCGCGCTCGAGGTGTCGGCGCTCGCGATGAGGGAGGGGACCTACCCGCCCGGCGAGTCGTTGCGGCAGCACGTCGCGGCGGCGACCTGGGAGCGGCTCCAGACCCTGCCGGGACTGCCGGTCCCGGCGGCGATGCTCGATCGGCTGCGGCCCGGGCTCGCGGCGCTGCTCGTCGTGCAGTCCATGTTGTCGACCCTGGGCCTGGATCCGGCGCGGGGCGTCGATCAGCACCTGCTCGAACGGGCGAAGGAGCTCGAGAAACCCGTGGTCGCGCTGGAGACGCCGGCGCAACAGGTGGCGCTCATCGTCGGTCCGGACGCGGTCATCGACGGGCTCCTGCTCGACGAGGCGCTCGCCGAGGATCCGGCCGAGATGCAGGCGATGTTCGGCCGGCTGCTCGCGGCCTGGCGCGACGGCGACCCCGCGACCCTCGAGAGGATCTACCGCGAGGACTGGAGCGACGAGTCGCGGCTCGTCCGTTTCCACGAGAAGCTCCTGGTCGAGCGCAATCGCGGCATGGCGGACGGTCTGGCGGGGCGCCGCGGCACCTGGTTCTTGGTCGTCGGCGCGCTCCATCTGTGCGGCGACGAGGGGGTTCCGGCGCTCATCGCGAGGCGCGGCTGGTCGGTGGCCCAGGTCCGGTGAACGCGACCTGAGCGGGGAACTTGACTGCGGGACGCGGATTCCTTTGCGTCAGGCAAGCCCCGGCGCCGTCGCCTCCCAGCCGGTCGCGATCCCTGCCGGCGCCGCGGGCTCCGCCTCCCCACATCTCCGGGAGGATGCCCGTGTCCGCCCTCGCCTGCGCTCGCGCACCGACCGCCAACGATCTCTTCAAGCGACAGTATGCGGAGACCCTGCGCTGGTCCGTGATCGGGGCCCTGACCGTGGTCGTGGTCGCCGCGCTGGTCGTCCCCGAGTACCGGCCCACCCCCTACCGGTTGCGCCAAGAGGAGATCCGGGTCGTCGAGATCGAGCTGGAGGCGCCGCCGGTCGCTCCGCTGAACGAGCAGCCGGCGCCCCCGCCCCTGCTGACGGTGGTTCCCGTCGCCGAACTCGACCCGGGCGCTCCCGAGGTGACCGAGTACGAGAAACTCATCGCGATCCCGACCGGCGCGGGATCCTGGACCGAGCCCGCCCCGCCCGAGCCGTTCGTGGCGAGCTCCCGGACGCCGCGGCTCGTGCGCAGCGCCCCCGCCGACTACCCGGAGATGGCGCGCCTGGCAGGTCTGCAGGGGACCGTGATCGTCAAGGTGCTGGTGGACGTCGACGGCACCGTGACCAGGGTCGAGCTCCTGAAAGGGGTGCACCCGCTCGTGGACAGGCCGGCGCTCGCCGCCGCCCGGAGGCTGGTCTTCGAGCCGGGAACCCAGCGGGAACAGCCCGTCCCCTGTTGGGTCGCGGTCCCCTACCGTTTCAGTCTTCGTTGAGGCCGTTCCGGGCGCACGTTCTCGACAGTGCGTGCCAGAATCTACCGAATTGTGATATCATATTAGCTGATCTGACGCCGCCGCCTCGTTGAGCGGCGGCGCTCGTCGGGCTGTCCGCGACCCGCCGACCCCGCGAGTTCGCGTCCGTAACCTGTCGCGCTAAGGAGAAGCCGATGAATCGCCTCATTACCGCCGTTCTCTGCGCCGCGCTCTTCGCGCTCGCCGCCGGCGCGGGCGCCGCGCTCGCGGTCGACGTCCCGCTGGACACCCGGCACCAGGATCACCGGACCACGTTCAAGATCGTGGTCGACCCCGAATGGCCGGCGATTCTCGGCACGACCACCGAGGGCACCGCGCGCGCGTTCCTCGAGGCGCGCGCGGCCGATTTCGGTCTGCCCGCCGACCTCGCGAACCTGACCCTCGCGGGCGAACGCGAGAGCCTCCTCGCCCGCCATGTCCGGTTCCAGCAGATGCTGGGCGGCATCCCGGTCGACAAGGCCGAGGCCATCGTCTCGATCGCCAAGCGCGACGGGCGAGTCCTGCGGGCCTTCAACAACACGTACCCGGTGGCCGACGAGGACGCGGCCCTGGCGCAGCCGACCCTCGACCAGGAGGCGGCCTACGACGTGGCCTGGCGCCACGTCCGCGCGTACGGAGAGCTGCGGTCGGCGCCGCGCGCCCGCCTCGTGTACACGCCCGAGGGAGCTGCGTTCCGCCTGAACTGGCTCGTGGACCTGGACCTCGACGGCCCGGACGGCGCCTGGCAGGTGCGCGTCGACGCCCAGACGGGCCAGGTCGTGGAGCTCGCCGATACCCGCGTGGTCCGCTTCAAGACGGACGAGACGGACCGGCCGCTCGCCGAGCGCATCGCCGAGCACCAGGGTCCCCTCGCCTACAGGCCGGCTGCCTTCGCCGCCGTGGCCGCGCGCGAGCTAGAGCGCGCCGGCGACCTCGCATCTCCCGCGAGCCGCGCCACCGGCAGCGGCGTCGTCTTCGATCCCGATCCGCGCACGACCTTGCGCCTCGACAGCCTGCAGGACGGGTCGCCGGCGTCCGCCTTCACGGCCGCCTACTACACACGGACCCTGCTCGACATCGCATTCGACGGAACGGTCTATCGCCTGAACGGTCCCTGGGTCAACATCCTCGACTGGGATTCGCCGGCCACCCCGCCGAGCACCACGCCGGACGGCAACTGGGTCCGCCTGCGCGGCAACAACTCGTTCAACGACGCGATGACCTACTTCCAGCTCGACCAGAACCAGCGCTACATGCAGTCGCTGGGCTTCGTCGGCGCGACGGGCATCCAGTACGGTTCGATCGGCGCCGACACCGACGGTTTCGGCGGCGCCGACAACTCGGCCTACTATCCCGGCACCAACCGGCTCACCTTCGGCCACGGCTGCGTCGACGACAACGAGGACGCCGACGTGATCCTGCACGAGTACGGTCATGCCATCAACCACGACATCAACAACAGCTGGTCCGGCGGCGACACCGGCGCCATGGGCGAGGGCTTCGGCGACTACTGGGGCGCCTCGTACAGCTACTCCACACCGAACGGTCCGCTGTATCGCCCGGACTGGATCTACAGCTGGGACGGCCACGGCTCGGGCAACCAGTGCTGGGCCGGCCGCATCCTGAACGCCACCGGCGCGCAGTACGTCCATTCGACCTACTACCAGGCCCACCAGCAGATCCCCGGCGGCTACTGGTCGGACGAGCTGTGGAGCACGCCGATCTACCAGTCGCTGCGGACGCTCGTCGAGACGCACGGCCAGACGCGCGAATCGGTCGACCAGATCATGCTCGAATCGCAGTTCGGCCTGGGCAGCGGCCTGAAGATGCGCGACCTCGCGAACGTCATCATCGCCACCGCGCAGGAGCTGCAGCCGTCGGGGCCGCACGCCGAGGTGCTCGTCCAGAAGTTCCTCGTCCACAACATCATCCTCGCGCCCTTGCCGGCGATCGGCGTCGACGCCTTCACGATCACGGCCGAGCCGTCGGGCAACGGCGCCGCCGACCCGAACGAGTCGGTCGACGTCAGCGTCACGCTCAGCAACAGCGGCCTCGCCGGCGCGACCAACGTGAGCGCCGTCCTCTCGACCGCGATCGACGGCGTCACGGTCACGCAGAACTCGGCGACGTTCGCCGACCTGCCGGTGAGCGGCGTGGCGACCGGCAACGTCGACTACGAGTTCTCGGTGGCGGCGGACGTCCCGTGCGGCACCCTGATCACCTTCAACCTGCAGGTGAGCTACACGGCCGGCGGTTCGCCGGCGGTCGTGAACCGTCACCTGCAGCTCTTCACCGGCGTGCCGGTCGGCGGGTACGGCATCCAGACGCCCTACGTCCCGCTGCCCGATAACGACGGGACCACGATCTACAGCGTCATCACCATCGCCGGCACGGGCGCGACGGTGTCCGCGGGCCTCAACATGGACATCAACGTCACGCATACGTACATCGGCGACCTCGTGCTGATCCTGGTCTCGCCGTCGGGTACGCTCGCCTACCTGCACCTGTTCTCGGGCGGGTCGGCCGACAACATCATCGGCAACTACCCGCTCACGCTCACCCCGGGCCAGTCGTTCGACCGCTTCATCGGCGAGCCGCTGGACGGCGACTGGACGCTACGGATCCGGGACGGCGGCGCCAACGGCACGGGCAGCCTGAACTACTGGGCCCTCTACGACATCGCGGACTTCGACTGCGACCTCGACGTGACCGGCGCGCCCGACGCGCTGGCGCCGACGCGCTTCGCGCTCGCGCAGAACGCGCCGAATCCGTTCAACCCTGCCACTACGATCGCGTTCGACGTACCGGCCGACGCGGGCACGGTGACCCTGGCGATCTTCGACGTCAGCGGCCGCAAGATCCGCACGCTCGCGCAGGGCAGCCTGCCGGCGGGCCGCTACTCCCGCACCTGGGAGGGCCGCGACGACAGCGGCCGCCGGGTGAGTTCGGGCCTGTACTTCTACAAGCTGACGGGTAGCGGATTCGTGGAGACGAAGAAGATGGTGATCGTGCAATAGCGCGGAACCGTCCTCGCACACACACGACGGGCCCGACCACCACGGTCGGGCCCGTCGTGCGTGTGCGAGGACGATTGCCGGCGCTGGAGTGTGCGCGGGGGCGAGGCGGATGCAAACGGACGCCGCGTGCGCCGCGCCAGGCGGGAACTCGCGGTCCGGCGAAGAGGGAAGACCGGAGCCATGGACTCTCATGTCGCGAGGGTGTACAATCCCGGAGGCGAGCAGCCGCACGATCGTCGCGCGTCTTCCCGGTTCCGCCAGGAACCGCACCTGGGTGTTGCGTCGCCCGGTTGATTCGCCGGTCGAGAGGGGGCTGACCATGCGCGACGTCACGGTGATCCTGGCGATGCTCGCCCTCGCGTCGGCGGTCGCGGGGCATGATCTGGGCGCCACGCGTCCGGACAAGCCCGCGGCGCGGTTCACGCCGCCGCCGCCCGACCCCGATATCCTGCGCCAGGGCGGCGACACGATCGCGGACGCCGTCGCGATCGAGATCTCCGCCACCTTCGATGGCACGACCGTGGGCTACACCAACGACTACGACGAGGTCTGTCCCTACAGCGGCTCGACGTCGCCGGACGTCGTCTACACCTTCACGCCCGACGAAGACTTCGGGATCACGGTCGACATGTTCGGTTCAGAGCTCGACACCAAGATCTACATCTATGATTCAGACCTCGCGCTGGTCGCCTGCAACGACGACTTCTACGACGATTACACGTCGCGGCTCGAAAACGTCGCGGTCGCAGGCGGCGTGCAGTACTACCTCGTCATCGACGGGTACGGCGGCGAGGCTGGCACGTACACGGGCTACATCGAGATCTTCGTGCCGTGCATCCTCGAGTGCCCGGCCGGCGCCGCTCTGGAGGGGGAGCCGCCCATCGTCGATGGCTACGTCGACCACTGGAACGGCGGCTGCAACACGTCGCCGGATTACCCCTTCCAGGACATTACGAGCCCGGTCTTCTGCGGCAAGTCGGGCTATTACCTGAGCGCCAGCGGCGGCTTCTCTCGCGACACGGACTGGTTCCACATCCTCATCCCCGAGGGCGGCGTGCTCGAGATCACGGGCGATGCGGAGGAGGCTTCGTATACGTTCGAACTTCCGCTGAACTGCAACATGGGGGTATACGAGAACGTGCTGATCGGACCCTGCACCCAGGCCACGATGACCATCACCGGCACTCCCGGTTCGCTCATCTGGTACTGGGTCGGCCCGCAGCACTTCTGGGACGGCGCCACCTACGAGTACGACTACGTCCTCTGGCTGAACCTGCCCGTCCCGGTCGAGCGCCAGACCTGGACCAGCGTCAAGCGGCTCTTCGATTAGAACCTTTTCCCGGCGCTGCGCTCGACGCCAAGGCACTCGCGGAGGGCAGATCCATCGACCACTGAGTATCGACCTTGCGCCGGCCGGGTTTTCGCGTTATATTCGCCATCGTCCTCCCCCGACCTCCTCCCAGAATGCGCGTCCCACCATGGCCGCCATCGACTACCCGTCCTTCACGCCCGGCCTCGCCGCGGCAAAGGTCGACGCCTCCCTCCGCCAGGCCATCGCGGCGACCGACCGTGCGCAGGAATGCGCGGTCCTGTGGTTCGCCGAGGTCGCCCGCCGCTCTCTGTTCCGGGATCTCGGGTTCGCGAGCCTCGAGCTCTACGCGACCCAGGGTCTGGGCTTCTCGCGCAACCGCTACTTCCAGTTCGCGCGCCTCGCGGACGGTTTCGAGCGTCTGCCGCGCTTGCGCGCGGCCGTCGTCCGGGGCGAGCTCGGCTGGACCAAGGCGCAGCAGGTCGCCCGGGTGGCGACGTCGGCGAGCGAGACGCGCTGGATCGCGACCGCGAGCAAGGTCGGCCGCCGCGAGCTCGAGGTCCGGGTCCGCCAGGCGCGGGCCGCGGCCAGGCGCCGACGAGACGCGAATGCGGCTCCGTCGCTCGGGCTTGCTTGCGGCGAGACGGGTCCGGACGCGACACCGGCTCCCGCCGGTGCGCCGGCCGTGGCCGACCCGCCGACCACCCTCACGTTGCGTCTCGACGGCCCGCAGCGCGCGCGCTTCGAGGGACTCGTCGAGCGCGTGCGCAAGCTCCGCCTCGTACCGAGCGACGCGACCCGCGAGGACATCCTGCTCGCCGGCCTCGCGACGCTGGTCGAGGGCGCTGCCGATGTCGATGATGATGCCGATGACGCGACCGGTATCGAGGCTGCCGGATCTGCTGCCGAGGCCAGTGCTCCGAGGTCCGCCGCGGAGCCCGAGTTGCGCCGGCGCAACTCTCGTAAGTCATTGCCGGGTATTCAGATCATCGTGCGCCGCTGCCCCGATTGCGGGCGGTCCGCGGTCATCACCAGCGCGGGGGAGAAGGTCCTGTCCACGGCACAGGCCGAGGCGCTGGCCTGCGACGCCAGGGTTCACGATGGCGTCAAGCCCAACCGCTCGTCGATTCCCCCAGCGACGCGCGCGCAGGTGCTCGCGCGCGACGGCCACCGCTGCACGACCCCGGGCTGCGGCGCGACGCGCTTCCTCGAGGTGCATCATCGGGTGCCGCGCGATCGCGGCGGGACCAACGCGCCGGACAACCTGGTGACGCTCTGCTCGCGCTGCCACCGGTTCACGCACGAGAAGGCGCCGAGGCTGCGGACACGCGGCGAGCAGGGCGAGCCTGCGGACCGCGAGGATCATGAAAGGCGCGGCCGGCGCGGGGGTCACGATCGGAGCTAGCGACCAGTCAGCCCGGACGTACAGCGAGCGGACGTGGACGTTCGTCGCCGAGGGCGCGTGGTCACGGGGGTACTCAACCACGCCGCGCCGGACCGACCGGCAGGAGAGGCGGCGTCGTGGACCTCGCTGCCGGGACGGTGTACACTCGGCTGTGGGGAGGAGCCGCACGGCGGTCGCGGCGTTCCACGGTGCCGCCGGGACCTGCGGCCCGGTGCTGCATCGCCCGGTCGTGTTGCCGCTCGAGAGGAGACCGACCATGCGCGCCGCTGCGCTGTACCTGGTCCTGCTCGCGCTCGCCTGGCCGCTTGCGGCCCACGATCTCGGCGTCACGCGTCCCGCCAAGCCGGCCGTGCCGAATACGCCGCCATCGCCCGATCGTGACGTTCTGCGCCAGGGCGGCGACACCATCGCGGACGCGGTCGCGGTCACGATCCCGGCAACATTCGACGGGACGACCACGGGCTACACGAACGACTACGACGAGGTCTGCCCGTACGCCGGCTCGACGTCGCCGGACGTCGTCTACACGTTCACGCCCGACGACGACTTCGGGATCACTGTCGACACGTTCGGTTCCGAGCTCGACACCAAGATCTACATCTACGACTCGGACCTCGCGCTGGTCGCCTGCAACGACGATTTCTACTACGGCGATTACACGTCGCGGCTCGAGAACGTCCCGGTCTTCGGCGGCGTGCAGTACTTCCTGGTCATCGACGGGTGGGGAGGCGACCACGGCATCTACACAGGCTACGTCGAGGAGTTCGTTCCCTGCGTCCTCGAGTGCCCTGCTGGCGCCGCGCTGGAGGGGGAGCCGCCGATCGTCGATGGTTACGTCGACCACTGGAACGGTGGGTGCAATACGCCGCCTGATTACCCCTTCCAGGACATCACGAGCCCGATCTTCTGCGGCAAGTCAGGGTACTACCTGAACGCCAGCGGCCAGAGTTCGCGCGACACAGACTGGTTCCACGTCATCATCCCGGAGAGCGGCGAACTCGAAATCACGGGAGACGCCGAGGAACGCTCGTACATCGTCGAGATTGGCCCTCAATACTGCGGTTTGGGCGTAATCCAGGTGGTGAGTACTTTACCATGCAGCCCGACGACGATGTCCATCACCTGGAGTGGGCCTGGCTCGCTGGTGTGGATCTGGGTCGGCTCCCAGACCTTCTGGGACGGCGCCACCTACGAATACGACTACGTGCTCTTCCTGAACCTCACGACCCCGGTCGAGCCCCACAGCTGGACCGCGGTCAAGCGGCTCTTTAACTGAAGAACGTCTCCGCCGCCTCCATGATCGACTCCGACAGGGTCGGATGCGGGTGGATCGTCAGCGCGAGGTCCTGCCACCGCGCCGCCATCTCGATCGCGAGCGCCGCCTCGGCGATCAGCTCGCCCGCGCCGGGGCCGGCGAGGCCCACGCCGAGCACGCGGTCGTTCTCGGGGTCGATGATGATCTTCGTGAGTCCGTCGTCGCGCCCGAGCGTGAGCGTGCGGCCGATGCTCCGCCAGGGGATCTTCGCCGTCTTGACCGCGCGCTTCTCTTCCTTGGCCTCGGTCTCCGTGAGGCCGACCCAGGCGATCTCCGGATCGGTGAAGCATACGGCGGGGATGCCGCGCGGCTCGAACGCCGCCGGCTTGCCCGCGGCGACCGCGGCCGCCACGTGGCCCTCGTGCGTCGCCTTGTGTGCCAGCATGGGTTGACCCGTGACGTCGCCGATCGCGAGGATCCCGTCCGCCGTGGTGCGGCGCAAGGCGTCCACCTTCACGAACCCGCCTTCGAGCGCGACCCCGGCCGCCTCGAGCCCGAGGTTCTCGACGTTGGGCCGCCGGCCCACCGCGACGAGCACCTGCTCGAAGAGCTTGCTGGTCTCCTCGCCCTTCTTGTCCGCGAAGGTGACCTTGACGCCGTTCTTCTGCTC
Source organism: Candidatus Krumholzibacteriota bacterium (assembly GCA_022711765.1). Classification (GTDB taxonomy): domain Bacteria; phylum Krumholzibacteriota; class Krumholzibacteriia; order LZORAL124-64-63; family LZORAL124-64-63; genus Glo-17. The sequence goes on along the minus strand of JAKLEB010000001.1, from coordinate 1,273,011 downwards.
CTTGAGCGCCAGGACCTTCGTGCTCGTGAGGATCGTCTCGAACTGCGCGTCGAGGCGGCGCTTGAGCTGGGAGACGAGGTCGCGGTCGGCGCCGGTCATCAGCTGCGGCAGCATCTCGATCACGGTGACGCGCGAGCCGAGCGCCGCGTAGACCGACCCCAGCTCGAGCCCGATGTAGCCGCCGCCGATCACGAGCAGCGATCCGGGCACCGAACCCAGCGCGAGGGCGCCGGTGCTGTCGAGGATGCGCTCGCTCAGCTCGCCCGCGAACGGCGGCAGCGCCGGCCGCGAGCCGCTCGCGAGGATGGCCTGGTCGAAGGCCAGCGTCGCCTGACCGCCCTCGACGAGCTCGATCGCGAGCTCGCGCGGCCCCGTGAAGCGCGCGTGACCTCGCACGTGCCGGATCTTCTTCTGCTTGACCTTGCCGCCGAGGCCGCCGGTGAGCTGGGCGACGATGCCGTCCTTCCAGCTGCGCAGCCTGTCGACGTCGATCGCGGGCGGCGCGAAGGCGAGCCCCATCGCTCCGGCCTCCTCGGTCTCGCGGACCAGCTTCGCCGCGTGCAGGAGCGCCTTGCTCGGGATGCAGCCGCGATACAGGCAGACGCCGCCCGGGTTCTCGGCCGGGTCGACGAGCGTGACGTCGAGGCCGAGGTCGGCGGCCTTGAACGCCGCCGCGTAGCCGCCGGGCCCGCCGCCGATCACGACGAGGGCAGCCTTGTCGAGGGTCTTCGTCATCAGCGGTCCTCCACGGCGAGCAGCAGGGGTTGTTCGAGGGCGGCGCAGAGCCACCGGACGAAGCGCGCGCCGTCGGCGCCGTCGACCACGCGGTGGTCGTAGCTCAGGGACAGCGGCAGGCGCAGGCGGGGCTGGAACTCGCGGCCGTCCCAGACCGGCTCCATCTCGGCGCGCGAGACGCCGAGAATCGCAACCTGCGGCGCGTAGACGATCGGCGTGAAGTGCGTGCCGCCGATCCCGCCCAGGTTGGAGATCGTGAACGAGCCGCCTTCGAGGTCGGCGGGCGCGATGCGTCGCTCGCGAGTCCTGGCCGCCATCGCGTTGAGCTCGCGCGCGATGGTGGCGAGACCCTTGCGGTCGGCGTCGCGAATCACCGGCACGAGCAGACCGGCCGGCGTGTCGACCGCCACGCCGATGTGCACGTACTGCTTGAGCACGAGTTCGCCGGCCGCGAGGTCGAGGCTGCTGTTGAGCTGCGGGAACAGGCGCAGCGCGCGGGCCACGACCGCCACGAGGATCGCCGTCATCGTGAGCTTGTCCTCGGCGGTGGCCTTGCGGTTGTAGTCCTCGCGGAACGCCTCGACGCCGGTCACGTCGGCCCGGTCGTCCTGGGTCACGCGCGGGGCGGTCGCCCAGGCGTAGGCCATCGCGTCGGCGGTGATCCGGCGCACCTGGGAGAGGGGCCGGCGCTCGATCGGGCCCCACTTCGCGAAGGCGGGGAGCGGACGCGCGACCGCGGCGACGCCGCCCGCCGCCGCGCCGTAACCGGTCATGACGCGCTTGACGAACTCGCGCACATCCTCTTCGGAGATGCGCCCGCCGGGTCCGCTGCCGGTGACCCGGCCGATGTCGACGCCCAGCTCGCGCGCGATGCGGCGCACGACCGGCGACGCGGGGGCGACCTCGCCCGGGGGCAAGCTCTCGGTCCGCGGCGGCGGCGGCGCGGCTGCGGCCGCCTGCTTGACCGCCGCCGGCGCCGCCGGCGCGGGAGCGGGCGTGGCCGCCGGCCCGGGCTTGGGAGCGGGCGCGGCAGCCGGCGCGGGCTTGGGCGCGGGCGCGGCCGCCGCCGGTGGCGCCGCCGGGTCCGCGGCGCTCTCCGGCTGTCCCGCCATGACGACCTGGCCGATCGCCACCTCGTCGCCCTCGCCGACCAGGATCGCCGTGATCGTCCCGGTGAATGGAGAGGGCAGCGCGACCACGGCCTTGTCGGTCTCCAGCTCCAGCAGCGTCTGGTCCACCTCGACCCGGTCGCCCACCGCGACGCTCAGGCCGATGACCTTGCCCTTGGTCACGCCGTCGGACACCTCGGGCACGCGGATCTCCTGCGTCATGTCGTCTCCTTCACGCCGTCGCTAATCGACGTGGGGGTTGAGCTTGCCGGGGTCGATGTCCAGGTCCTTGATCGCCCGCTGCGCGACCGCGAGCTCCAGCGCGCCGTCGCGGGCCAGCTCGTGCAGTGCCGCCAGCGCGATGTACCGGTGATCGACCTCGAAGAAGTCGCGCAGTCGCGCCCGGCTGTCGCTGCGGCCGAAGCCGTCGGTGCCCAACAGGTGCAAGCGGCCGGGCACCCAGCGGGCGACCGTGGCCGGCAGCGCCTTGAGGTAGTCGCTCGCCGCGACGAACACCCCGGTCTCCTCGCCGAGCACCTGCTGGACCCAGGGCACGTCGGTGGCGGAGGGGTCAAGCAGGTGCTTGCGCTCCGCCTCGATGGCGTCGCGGTAGAGCTCCTTGTAGCTCGTGACGCTCCAGACGTCGGCCGCCACGCCGTACCGCTCGTGCAGTAGCTCCTGGGCCTTGATCGCTTCGTTGAGGATGGCGCCCGAGCCGAGCAGGTGCGCGCGCAGCTTCGCCTTGGCGCCCTTGAGCGGGCTCGGCCGGTAGCGGTACAGGCCGCGCAGGATGCCCTCGCGCACGAGCGGGTCCTTCGGCATGGGCGGCTGCCGGTAGGTCTCGTTCGTCACGGTCAGGTAGTAGATCCAGACCTCGCCCCGGCAGTACATGCGCGTGATGCCGTCGTGGATGATCGCGCCCAGCTCGTAGGCGAACGCGGGATCGTAAGCCTTGATCGTGGTCGACGGGAGCGCGAGTACGTGGCTGTGGCCGTCCTGGTGCTGGAGTCCCTCGCCGGCGAGGGTCGTGCGGCCCGCCGTGGCGCCGACGAGGAAGCCCTTGGCGCGGTGGTCGCAGGCCTGCCAGACGAGGTCGCCGAAGCGCTGGAATCCGAACATGCTGTAGAAGGTGTAGAATGGGATCGTGTTGACGTGGTTGTTGGCGTAGGCCGTGCCCGCCGCGATGAAGCTGGCGAGGCTGCCGGCCTCGCTGATGCCCTCCTCGAGGATCGCGCCGGTCTTCTTCTCGTTGTAGAAGAGCAGGTTGCCCTTGTCCACCGGTTCGTAGAGCTGGCCCACGTGGCTGTAGATGCCCGACTGCCGGAACAACGCCTCCATGCCGAAGGTGCGGGCCTCGTCCGGCACGATCGGTACGATGTTCCTGCCGATCTCGGGGTCCTTGACGAGCCGCGACAGCAGATGAACGTAGCTCATCGTGGTCGCGACCTCGCGGTCGCCGCTGCCGTCGTAGAGCTCCTGGAACATCGCCGACGTGTCGCAGGCCTGCGGCTTCAGCTCGACCTTCCGCTGCGGCAGTCCGCCGCCGAGCGCCTGGCGGCGCCGCAACAGGTACTGGATCTCCGGGCTGTCGGCGGCCGGACGGTAGAACGGGGTCGCGTCGAGATCCGCGTCGGAGATCGGGATCGAGAACCGGCTGCGGAAGGCGCGCAGCTCGTCGAGGTTCAGCTTCTTCTGGCTGTGGGTGACGTTGCGGCCCTCGCCGGCCTCGCCGAGGCCGTAGCCCTTGATCGTCTGGGCCAGGATCACCGTGGGCTGCGCGCGGCCGTGGCTGGTGGCCTCCTTGTAGGCCGCGTAGACCTTCACGGGGTCGTGGCCGCCGCGCGCGAGCTTGCGGATCTGCTCGTCGCTGTAGTCGGCCACCATCGCGAGCAGCTCGGGGTACTTGCCGAAGAAGTGCTGGCGGATGTAGGCGCCGTCCGACACCGTGTACCGCTGCATCTCGCCGTCGAGGACCTCCTCCATGCGTCGCTTGAGGAAGCCCGCCTCGTCGCGTTCGAGCAAGGTGTCCCAGTCGCTGCCCCAGATCACCTTGATCACGTGCCAGCCGGCGCCGCGGAAGGCGGCCTCGAGCTCCTGGATGATCTTGCCGTTGCCGCGGACCGGGCCGTCGAGCCGCTGCAGGTTGCAGTTGATGACGAAGATGAGGTTGCCGAGCTGCTCGCGCGACGCCAGGGTGATCGCGCCCAGGCTCTCCGGCTCGTCCATCTCGCCGTCGCCCAGGAGCGCCCAGACCTTGCGGCCGGACCGCGGCCGCAGGCCGCGGTCCACGAGGTAGTGGTTGAAGCGCGCCAGGTAGATCGCCTGCAGCGGCGTCAGGCCCATGCTGACCGTGGGGAACTCCCAGAAATCGCCCATCAGGAACGGGTGGGGGTAGCTCGAGAGGCCGCCGGCGGGGTCCAGTTCGCGGCGGAAGCGGGCGAGATCGCCCTCACCGAGGCGGCCCTCCAGGAAGGCGCGCGCGTAGACGCCGGGGGAGGCGTGGCCCTGGAAGAAGATCTGGTCGCCCAGGCACTCGTGGTGGGGGCCGCGCCAGAAATGGTTGAAGCCGACCTCCCAGAGCGTGGCCGCCGACGCGTAGGTCGAGATGTGGCCGCCGATGCCCGGGCTCTCCTTATTGGCGCGCACGACCATCGCCATCGCGTTCCACCGGATCAGGCTCTTGATCCGGCGCTCGATCTCGCGGTTGCCCGGGAAGACCGGCTGCTGGCTGCGCGGGATCGTGTTCAGGTAGGGCGTGTTGGCCGTGAAGGGGATGCTGACGCCCTGTTCCTGGGCGCGGGTCTGCAGCGAGCGCAGCAGCTCGCGCACCCGGTCCGGCCCGTGCGCCGCGAGCACGTAGTCCAGGGATTCGCGCCACTCGCGGTCCTCGACCTGGCGAAGCGCGTCGCGATCCGGGGCGGGATTGTCAGCCATGGATCCTCTCCAATCGGACGGAGTCGGGTGGTTCCGGCGAGGGTTGCGTCCCTGTCATGGATAAGCGCGTTCACGACGGCGTCAACGCAGCCGCGAATGCGCGCCACGTGCCCGGGCGCGCCCCGCGGGGGACTGGGGGGGCCCGGGCCCTGATGTCTCCGGGAGAACGCCTTGAGCGCCCGGCGCCGGGGCGCTAGACTGCCGATTCAACCCGAACGGAGGTCCAGCTTGGCGCCCCGTCCCGCTCCCTGCCGTCTGCTGCTCTCGCTGCTTCTCCTGTCCGCGGCGGCGACTCGCGCGCACGCCGGTCCGCCGGACCTGTCCGCGCTCGTCGAGCGCCACCTGCCCGCCACCGTAGCCGATCGCCGCTGGCTCCACCAGCACCCCGAGCTGAGCGGTCGCGAGGACTCGACCCGAGCCTACCTGGCCGGGCGCGTCGCCGCGATCGACGGGCCGGTGCCGGTGCCCGGCGACTGGGGCCTCGGGCTCGTCTACGTCCTGGCCGGCGACCGGCCCGGTCCGACCGTGCTCTGGCGCGCCGACATGGACGGGCTGCCGATCGCCGAGGACGTCGCCGTGCCGTTCCGCTCGATCCGGGCCGACACCCTCGAGTCGGGCCTCGTGACCGGGGTGATGCACGCCTGCGGCCACGACATCCACATGAGTGTCGCCCTGGGCGCGCTGCGGATCCTGGCGGACCTGCGCCGGGAGCTGCGCGGCCGCGTGGTCTTCGTGTTCCAACCCGCCGAGGAGACGGGTGCCGGCGCCGAGGCGATGATCGCGGCGGGGGTCCTCGCGGGGCCGTTCGCGCCCGACCGGGTCTTCGCGCTCCACGACCACCCGACGCTGCTGGCCGGCCAGGCCGCGGTCTGCTCCGGACCGGCGACCGCGAACGTCGACGGCTTCCGGCTCACCGTGCGCGGGACTGGCGGCCATGGCGCCTATCCCCACCGCACGGTCGACCCCGTGAGCCTCGCCGCCCGGATGGTGCTCGCGCTCAACGACGTGGTGGCGCGGGAGGTGGATCCCGACCATCCGGCCGTCGTCTCGATCGGTTCGATCCACGGCGGCGCCAAGAGCAACGTCATCCCGGACGAGGTGGTGGTGGAGGCCACCGTGCGGACGCGCGACGCCGAGGCGAGGGCGGCGATCCAGGCCAAGATCGAGCGGACCGTCCACGGGCTGGCCGCCGCCGCCGGGGCGCCGGCGCCCCTGCTGGAGTACCAGCTCGGCACGCCCGCGGGCTACAACGACCCGGCGGTCGCGAGCGAGGTCGAGGCGGTGCTTCGCCGGATCCTCGGCCCTGAGAACGTGCTCACCTACCTGCCCGGGATGGGCGGCGAGGACTTCGGCCGCTTTTCCTGCGAGGTGCCGGGAATGCAGTTCCGGCTCGGCGTCGGCCGCCCGGACCGCGCGATGTCGCTGCACTCGGCGAGCTTCGACCCGGACGAGCGGAGCCTCGAGGTCGGCATCGAACTCGTGGCGGCGATCCTGCTCGACCAACTCGAGCGCTGAAGGCGCGGAGTCGACAACGCGGCGGGCGGCCCGGGGTCGGACCGCCCGCCGATCGAGTCGTTCGACGACCGGACGTCAGGGTTTCATGCCGCGTTCCCGCAACCACTCGTAGGAGCACTGGAAAATCTCGGTGCTGGTCTTCAGGCCGAGCTTCTTCTTGATGTGGGAGCGATGGACCTCGACTGTCCGCGGGCTGATGTTCATGATGCGGGCGATCTCGGCGATCTCGCGGCCCTGGCCGGTCAGCTCGAAGAGCTCGAGCTCGCGGTCGCTGAGCACCGAGGAGGGCGTGGTGTCGCGAGGGACGCCGCCGGAGCCGAGGTGGTCGACCGCGGTCTGGGTCATGGTCTGGCTGAGGTACGTCCGACCTTCGAGCACGCAGCGGATCGCCTCGCGGATCTTCTCGGTGCCTTCCTGCTTCATGACGTAGCCCTGGGCGCCGGCCTTGAGCGCGCGCAATGCGTAGCTCTCCTCGTCGTGCATCGAGACGGCGAGGGTCTTCAGGTCGGGGTGCTTCTGGCGGATGGTCTTGAGCAGCTCGAGGCCGCTGGCGCCGCCCTTCAGGGAGATGTCGACCAGGGCGAGATCGGGGTCGAGGGTCTGGATGGCGGCCATCGCGCTCGGGACGTCCTCGGCCTCGCCGCAGACGGCCAGATCCTTGTCCAGTTCGAGCATCGCGCAGATGCCGGAGCGAACGAGCGGGTGGTCGTCGACGATCAGGATACGGTATGCGTCCATGGTATTCGCCTCTTGGGATGGTCCCAGCGTCGCGATTCCCGGACCCAGTATACAGTTAATTCTATCCGAATCAACCGACGAGTCGGTGCGGATCACCCCGGTATCGGCGCCAGCGCCGCGACGCCGGCCTCGATCCGGGGTCGCAGCCGGCCGGCGAGACGATCGGGCGGGCCGTCCAGGCCGGCCCCAACGAGGCTGGTGAGGAAATCCCGATGCGGTCGGCCTCGCCGGTAGGCCGGCTCCCGTGGTGGGTGGGGCAGGTATCGATCGATCAGATCCCAGTCGGGATCCACGAGGAGAGTCGTCGAGTAGTAGAGCAATCCCTTGGTCCGCCAGATGCAAGAACCGCCGACCTTGCGGTCGCGCAGGACGAGGTCGCTGACGCCGGCCCGGCCGACGCCAGCCAGGCCCAGGTCGCCGAGCGAGCCAGCGACGAGGTCCGAGAGAGCCGCGAACGCGCGGGTGATCCCCCCGAGCCCCGGTACGGGCAACGCGATCGAGCAGACCAGGTTGCCAGGATCCAGCACCACGGCGCACCCCCCGCCGCGACGGCGCAGGAGGGCGACGCCGTCGCGCTCGACGAGGTCGGCGCGCGTCTCGCGGTCCGGGTCGCTGCCGTGACCCAGGACGACGGCCGTGCCGGGATGGGCGTAGACCGCGACCCGGGCAGCGGCCGCGGCGCGCGCCGCGGCGATCAGGCCGTCGTCCAGGTTCCAGGGACCCGGGTCGCCGCGGCCAGTCGGCCGGGTCACGGCCGGCGCGGCGGGTGGATGTGGATCGCCGACCCGAGCGCCGCCTCGGCCGCCTCCAGCACCGCCTCGGACAGGGTGGGGTGGGGGTGGATCGTCGCGATCAGGTCCTCGAGCGTGGCGCCCATCTCGATCGCGAGGGTCCCCTCGGCGATCAGCTCGCTGGCGTGCGGTCCGACGATGCCGACGCCGAGGATCAACCCGGTCGCGGGATCGCAGATGATCTTGACGAGCCCGTCGGTGCGGTCGAGGGTGCGGGCGCGGCCGAGCGCGGCGAGCGGGAAACGACCGACGCGGATCTCCGTGCCCGCCGCCGCGGCCTCCCGCTCGGTGAGCCCCGTCCAGGCGATCTCGGGGTCGGTGTAGACCACCGCCGGGATGGCGCGGTTGTCGAACGCCCCGGGTTGCCCGCAGATCACCTCGGCCGCGATCTTCGCCTCGCGACTGGCCTTGTGGGCGAGCATCGGGCCGTCGGCGACGTCCCCGATGGCGAAGATGTTCGGCTCGGTCGTCCGGCATTCCTGGTTGGTCCGGATCGTGCCGCGCACACCGACCTCGATCCCCGTGTGCTCGAGGCCGAGGTTCTCGGTGTTCGGCCGGCGCCCGATCGCGACCAGGACCATGTCGAAGGTGCGCTCGGATTCCTCGAGATCGTGCGCGATCCGCACCTTGAACCCGCCGGCGGCCTCCTCGCTGATGGCGACGACCTTCGACTCGAGCAGGACCTCGTCGAGCCGCCGGCTGACCGACTTCACCATGACCTCGACGAGATCGTGATCCGCGCCCGGCAAGAGGTGCGGGCTGAACTCGACGACCGAGACGTGCGAACCCAGGCCCTGATAGACGAGTCCGAGCTCGAGGCCGATGTAGCCGCCGCCGACCACGAGCAGGGTCGACGGGACCCGCGGCAGGGTTAGCGCGTCGGCGCTCGACCAGACCTTGTTCGTGATCCCCGGCGGCAGGCGGTTGAGGCTCGAACCCGTCGCGATGATGCAGTGCTCGAAGTCCACGCCGCTGATCTCGCCGCTCTCGATCTCCAGGCTGTGGTTCGAGCTGAACCTCGCGCGGCCGCGGACCGTGGTGACGCCGCGCCGCTTCAAGAGGCCGGCGACGCCCTGGCTGAGCCCCTGCACGACCTCGTCCGTGTGCGTTCGCAGGCGGTCCAGATCGATGCTGGTGCCCGTGCAGCCGAGGCCGAAGCTGACGGCCGCGAGCGCGGCTTCCTTGACCTCGACCGCGTGGATCAGCGTCTTCGAGGGGATGCAGCCCTCGAGCAGGCAGGTGCCGCCGTGCCGGTCGCGCTCCTCGACGAGCACGACCTCCTTGCCGAGGTCCGCGAGGCGCAACGCGGCGACGTAGCCGCCGGGTCCGCTGCCGATGACCGCGACCTGGGTCTCCTGGCGCAAGCTCCCCATCACCATGTCGGCACCTCTCAGGTCTCGAGCAGCAGGAGGTTGGGATCGGACAGCTGGCGGATCAGTTCGGCGACGAATCGGGCGGCATCGGCGCCGTCGGCGATGCGATGGTCGAAGGCCAGGGTCAGGGGCAGGATCTGGCGGATCACGATCTGGCCGTCGCGGACCACGGGCTTCTCCTGGACCTTGCCCATGCCGAGGATCGCCACCTCGGGGTAGTTGATCGTCGCGAGCAGCGCCGTCCCGCCGAGCGGTCCGACGTTCGTGATCGTGAAGGTGCCGGCCCGCATGTCCTCCGCCGGCAGCTTGCCCTCGCGGGCGAGCGCGGCCTTGTCGGCGATCTCCGCCGAGATCTCGCGGATGCTCTTGCGATCGGTATTCTTGATGACCGGCACGACGAGCCCGCGGCCGGTGTCCGTCGCGAAGCCGATGTTGTAGTACTTCTTGTAGATGATCTCTTCCTTGAACGGATCGAGGCTGGCGTTGAACGCGGGCGCGGCGCGCAGGCCGGCCGTCACCGCCTTGATCACGAACGACATCAAGGTCAGCTTGCCGATGCCGGGGTCGTCGCTGCGCGCGGCCTTCTGGGCGCGGCGGAACTTCTCGAGCGCGGTGACGTCGGCGTCGTCCATGTGCGCGACGTGCGGCACGAGCGCCATGCTCGTGACCATCTTGCGCGCGACCTTGCGGCGGATCGAGCGCAGCGGCTCGCTGACGACGGGGCCGTCCGCCGCGAAGTCGGGCATCGGCTCCAGCTCGAGGAACGGGATCGTGGCCGACGCGTGCGCGGCGAACTCGGCGAACGCCTGGTCGTCGCGCACCGCCTTGGCCGGGATGTGCGGCTCGGCGGGCGCGGGGGGCGTTGGGGCGGCGCCGGCGGCGCCGGCGCGCGCCGGCCTCGCGACCTCGGCGGACGGGCCCGCGGCGAAACGCCGGACGTCTTCGGGCAGGACGCGCCCGGCCGGGCCGCTGGGCGGCACGGCATCGATGTCGACGCCCAGCCCGCGCGCGAGCCGGCGCGTGGCCGGCGTCGCGGGCACGGGGCGCCGGCCGCCGCCGGGCGCGGCGGCCGCCGGCGAGGACGCCGCCGCGGCGGGCGCGGTGGCGGCGGGCGCGGCGACACCGGCCGGCGGCCTGGCCGCACCCCGCGGGCGGGGCGTCGCCGGCGCCACGGCCGCGCCGTCGTCGATCACCGCCACGAGCGCGCCCACGCTCACGACGTCGCCGACCTTGCCGCTGAGCGCCGTGACCTTGCCGCCCCGCGGGGAGGGGATGGTCACGGCGGCCTTGTCGGTCTCCACGTCCACGAGCGGGGCGTCCTCGGCGATGGTCTGGCCGACGGCGACGTGCCACCTGAGGATCTCGCCCTCCGCGATGCCTTCGCCCAGGTCCGGCAGGTTGAACTCGAACACGGCTCGCCTCCTAGAATGCGAGGGTCTCGCGCAGGCCGCGGACGATGCGGGGAAGCGGCGGGATGTACGCCTTCTCGCGCCCGAAGTACGGCGTCACCACGTCGTAGCCGGTCAGCCGTTTGACCGGAGCCTCGAGGTACAGTAGCACCTCGTCGTTGAGGCGGGCGATGATTTCGCTCGCCACGCCGAAACTGCGCGGCGCCTCCTGGACGACGACGCAGCGGCCCGTCCTGCGCACGGAGTCGCAGATGGTCGCGCTGTCGAGCGGGCTGACGGTCAACAGGTCGATGACCTCGATGCTCGCGCCGGTCTCGCCGCCGACCTGCTCCACGGCCTTGAGCAACGGCCGCATCATGGCGCCCCAGGCGACCACGGTCAGGTCGCTGCCGGGCTGGACCACCTGGGCCTGCCCGATCGGCATGACCTCCTCGGCCTCGGGCACCTCCTCGCGGAAGCTCCGGTAGCTGTGCTTGGGCTCCATGAAGACCACCGGGTCCGGGTCGCGGATCGCCGCCACGAGCAGCGCACGGGCGTTGCGGGGGCCGCTCGGGATCACGACCTTGCCGCCGGGAATGTGCGCGTACACGGCCTCGCGGCTCTCGCTGTGGTGCTCGAGCGCGCGGACTCCCCCGCCGTACGGCATGCGGACCACGAGCGGGCAGGTATGCTGGCCCTGGGTGCGGCTGCGCATCCGCGTCGCGTTGCCCTCCCACTGGTGGACCATCAGGTAGCTGAAGCCGGAGAACTGCATCTCGGCGACCGGCCGCAGGCCCGCCACGGCCATGCCGATCGCGGTGCCGAGGATGGCGGATTCCGCGAGCGGCGTGTCGAGTACCCGCGTCGGACCGAACGCGTCCTGCAGCCCCTCGGTCACGCGGAACACGCCGCCGTCGACGCCGACGTCCTCGCCGAGGATGAGCACGCGATCGTCCTTCGCCATCTCCTGCTGCAGGGCGAGGTTGATCGCCTGCACCATGGTCAGCTTAGGCATCGGCGTCCTCCTTCAGGCCGGCGAGGAACTCGCGCCGCTGCTGGTCGAGGTGCGGTTCGCTGCGGGCGAACACGTGCTCGAACGGGCGGTCCGGCGGCCACGGGGCGGTCTCCTCGAACGTCGCGACGGCCGCGTCGACCTCGGCCCGCACCTCGTCGCGCAGGGCGTTCTCGCGAGCTTCGTCCCACAGCCGCTTGGCTTCGAGGTACTTGCGGAACCGCAAGAGTGGTTCCTTCCGCCACCATTCCTGCTCTTCGGCTTCGTCGCGGTACTTCCGCGGGTCGTCGGCGGTCGTGTGCATCAGGAGCCGGTAGGTCACGGCCTCGATCAAGGTCGGACCGCCGCCGGCGCGGGCGCGGTCGAGTCCTTCCTTGATCGCCGCGTAGCACGCGAGCGGGTCGTTGCCGTCCACCTGCAGGCACGGGATCTCGTAGGCGATGCCCTTCTGGGCGAGGGTCCGCGACCGGGTCTGCTGCGCGCGGGGAATCGAGATGGCCCACTGGTTGTTCTGGCTGACGAAGACCACGGGCGCCTGCCAGACGGCGGCGAAGTTCAGGCCTTCGTGGAAATCGCCCTCGCTGGTCGCGCCGTCTCCCAGGAAGCAGACCACTGCCGACTGCTCGCCCCGGTACTTGACGGCGTAGCCGAGTCCCGCGGCCTGCGGCACCTGGCTCGCGACCACGACGGCGAGCGGCAGCATGCGCCGCCCCACCTCGGGCGGCTGGACATTGCCTTCCTCCCAGCCGTTGTAGTAGTAGAGGGGGTTGGTGAGCGGTTCGCCGCGCAGGAGCCGGCCGCTGAGCTCGCGGAACGCGCCGACGAACCAGTCGTCCTTCTGCATCGCGAGGGCGGCGGCCGCGCTCGGCGCTTCCTGCCCGGTGCACGGGCCGAAGGTCCCGATTCGACCCTGGCGCTGCAGCTTGAGCATCCGCTGGTCCAGCTCGCGCGCGCGAACCATGCCGCGGTACAGGCGCAGCAACTCGGCGGGCGGCAGATCTGGCTCGAGGTCGGCGTCGAAGTTGCCGTCTTCGTCGAGGATCTGCAGGAATTCGACGGTGAACTCGGCGAGGGTCTTCCTGGGCATGGGCGCGTCCTTTCCAGCTCGCGGCGCGATCGCCGACCCGCCCGGCGTAGACAGACGGGAGGCCCGCCCTGGCGGCGGGCGGGCCGTACCGATGACACATGATACGGACAGGAAAAGCCGTCGCAAACCGGAACCGGGCGTGGCATCATCCCGGGACGGACGGACGCCACTTGCAAACCGCGCGTCTCATTCTACTCTTTGGACGACGGGATGCTCCGTCCGGACGATCGCGCGGCGAAAGGACGGCCATGTCGACGAGGGCACTCCAGCGGCAGCTGATCGAGAACCTGCGGGAGTGGCAGAAGCTCGAGCACGCGCAGATCACGCTCACGGGCAGCGTGATGGAACTGACGAGCAATCCCATCGTGACCCTGATCATGCAGATCGTCCAGCGGGACAGCGAGATGCATCACCGGGTCCAGCAACTGATCATCGACAGCCTCGAATCCACCGTCGTGGGCCTGACCCAGGCCGATGTCGACCTCGTGCGGGACAAGCTGGCGGCCCACCTGGCGATGGAGAAGGAGACGGTGAGGCTGGCGGAGGCCAGCCTGGCAGCGCTCGCGGGCCACGAGCTCATGATCCAGGAAATCCTGATGACCTTCCTGCGCCGCGACGAGGAGAAGCACCAGGAGCTGCTCGCGGCTCTCGACGGTTTTCTCGAAGCCTAGACTGCCGCGTACCCCAAGGAGGACCATCTTGCTGACCGAACGAATGCACAAGGCTCTCAACGACCAGCTGCAGGCAGAGTTCTTCTCCGCCTACCTCTACCTCGCGATGGCGGCGTACTTCGAGGACCAGGGGCTGGTCGGCATGGCGAACTGGATGACCGTCCAGTTTCGCGAGGAGCAGCTCCACGGGCTCAAGTTCTACCGCTACATCGCCGAGCGGGGCGGCCGCGTCGAGCTGGAAGCGATCGGCAAACCGCAGCGGGACTGGCCGTCGCCGCTCGCCGCGTTCGAGGCCGCGCTCGCGCACGAGCGGATGATCTCCGGCCGCATCAATGCGCTGGCCGATCTCTCGATCAGCGAGAAGGACCACGCCACGCACGCCATGCTCCAGTGGTTCATCTCGGAACAGGTGGAGGAGGAAGCGAACGTCGTCGCGCTGGTCGGCAAGCTGCGGATGGTCGGCGCCCAGGGGCCCGGCCTGTTCATGATCGATCGGGAGATGGGCGCTCGCGCCTTCGCGGACCCGGGCCGGGGCGGCTGACCTTGGTCGGGGCGTCCCCGCCGGCATGACCGAGCCCCGGCCCGCGGGCCGGGGCTCGCGCTTGGCCCCGAGCGACGACTACTCTTCCTCGCCGGCCTTGATCTTCAGCCCCTTGCCCGAGAACACGATTTCCGGCTCCATGTCCATGGACTGGGCCGCCATCATGTTGGACGCGTTGATCGCCCAGATCGAGGTCCGCCCCTCGACTTCCGGAGCGTTGCTGCTGACCACGTCGCCCGGCACGGTGACGGTCATGCGCACGTCCAGCTCGTTGCTGTGGGCCATCAGGACGCCCATGTACTGCATGGCTTCCTGCATCTTGGCCATATCCTCCTCGCCGCCGGCCTCGTCCTCGTCCGCGGTCTCTTCCTCCTCGGCCGGCTCCTCGGCGGCTTCCTCGTCGGAGGCCGCGATCACCTTCAGGATCAGGTTGCCGTCGCCGGCCTGGAAGATGCCGAGATGCTCCCGTCCGCCGTCTTCATTCGCGCCGAGGGCGTCGAGGGCGCCGGACAGATTCGCCACGTCGTCGAACGCGAGCTTCATGGTCAGGTGGGTACCGCTCGCGTCGTCGGTGTATTGATGGTCGACCAGCTTCACACCGGCCTCTCGGCAGGCAGCTTCCATGTTGTCGCGGGTCATGTCCTCGAGCGACGGCATCTCGGCGCTGCCGCCCATCGTGCCGGAATCGAGCTCGCTCATCTTGGCGATGGCGTCCGCCACCTCCCGGCTCATGCCGTAGGCGACGGTGCAGGTTCCGGATCCGTCGGACTCGATGACCGTCTCCATCTGCATCTTCACGCAGCCGGTGCCGAGACCCAGGGCGACCGCCACGATCAGGACCGACAATGTGCGCATCGCGATTCCTTCCGCCGGGAACGGGGAGCCGGCGCCGGGTCCGGGGCCGGTCGGGTTTTGTCTGCTGGCTCGAATCTAGCGCGTGTGCCAGATTGTGTCTGCAGCAAACCACGAGCGCGGCGCCGGCGCGCCGGCGCGAGGAGTCGACCATGGCCGGCACGAGGCCCAGTTGTTTCAAGGCTTACGACATCCGCGGCCGGGTGCCCGACGAGCTCGACGCCGACCTCGCGTACCGGGTCGGGCTCGCCGCGGCGCGCTTCCTCGGCGCGCGGTCGTTCTGCGTCGGCCACGACTGCCGGCTCACGAGCCGCGGCCTGGCCGAGGCCGTGATCCGGGGCGTCTGCGACGCCGGCTGCGACGTCCTGGACATCGGCCTTTGCGGCACGGAGATGGTCTACTGGGCGACCGACCGGCGCCGGTTGGACGGCGGCATCATGGTCACCGCCAGCCACAATCCGATGGACTACAACGGGATGAAGCTCGTGCGCGATGCCGCGCGCCCCATCAGCGGCGACTCCGGTCTCGACGAGATCGGCGACCTCGCGACCGGCGGCGCGCTCGCGGTCGCGCCGAACCGGGGCCGCGTGTCGCGCGAGGAGATTCAGGAGGCCTACGTCGCTGACCTGCTCGCGATGGTCGATGTCGCAGGCCTCGCCCCGCTGACCATCGTGGCCGACGGCGGCAACGGCTGCGCCGGCCCGGTCGTGCGCGCGCTCGCCGCGGAGGTGCCGGGACGGTGGCACCACCTGCACGAGACCCCGGACGGGACCTTTCCGAGCGGCATCCCGAATCCTCTGCTGCCGGAGAATCGCGCCGCCACCGCCGAAGCCGTACGCCGCCACGGCGCCGACCTGGGCCTCGCGTGGGACGGCGACTTCGATCGCTGCTTCTTCTTCGACGAGCGCGGCGACTTCGTCGAGGGCTACTATCTCGTCGGCCTGCTGGCGCGCGCGGCGCTGCGCGACGAGCCCGGCGGGCGCATCGTCCACGATCCGCGCCTCGTCTGGAACACGATCGAGGTCGTGCGCGCGGCGGGCGGGATCCCCCTCATGAACAAGACCGGCCACGCGTTCATGAAGGAGCGGATGCGCGCCGAGACCGCGGTCTACGGCGGCGAGATGTCGGCGCATCACTACTTCCGCGGGTTCGCCTACTGCGACAGCGGGATGCTGCCCTGGCTCTATGTCCTGCAGGAGATCACCACGAGCCGGCGGACGCTGTCGCAGCTGGTCGGCGCGATGCAGGCCGCGTTTCCCGCCAGCGGCGAGATCAACCGCCGCCTCGCCGACCCCGCCGGCGCGCTCGCCCGCATCGAGGCCCGCTACGCTGGGGCCGCCGTCGCCGTCGATCGCACCGACGGGCTGTCCTGCGAGTTCGCCGACTGGCGCTTCAACCTGCGTCAGAGCAACACCGAGCCGCTGCTGCGTCTGAATGTGGAGAGCCGCGGCGACGCGGCGCTCATGCGCCGCCGGACCGCGGAGATCCTGAAGGTGCTGGACGCGTAGGATCTGCCTCAGCCCGGCCGGCCGGCCCGTTCGTCGGACCGCCGGTCCGGGGACGCCGCCAGGCGCGCCGAGATGAGCTTCTCGATCCGCGCCAGCCGGCGAACCAACGTCTCCTGCCGGCGCCTGGCCTCGGCGAGATCCTGGTCGGCGGGCGGGTCGGCGAGGCGCGCGATCGCCGCCCGCGTCTTCTCGTGGGCTTGCCGGAGCTGCTCGACGGTCGCCGCGTCCAGATCCTCGTCCGTAGCCGATCGCGCGGCGCCATCGACCGCGGCGGACGGCGCCGCGATCTCGGGCGCCGTCGTCGCGACGTCGCCGCCCTGCAACCGGTCGAGCACCGCCGCACGCAGGCGGGCGCGGGCGTCGAGGGCGAGCGTCAGGTCGGCCAGCGACCCGGCGACGCGGTAGGTCACCGCGCGATCGCCCAGAGCGAGGACGAAGACGGCGGGAGCCGCCAGGTCGGCGTCGCGGGCGGCGGCGCGCAGCAGGGCCTCGGCCGCGGCCCGCGAGACGTCGTGCCCCAGCGTGACGTCCGTCGCGATCGACACCGGCGCCGACCGACCCGACAGGAGCGGAGCGAGGGCGCCCGCACGATGCGGGACCGTGACGAGGTCGCCTTCCTCCGTCAGGACCTCGCTGGCCAGCAAGCCGCGAGCGGTGACGCGACCGAACCTGCCGCCGATCCGCACGAGGTTGCCGACGCGGTTCCGGCGCGACAGAGCAAGCGCGAGCCCGGCCAGGACGCCGGACAGGAACCTGGCGACCACGATGGCGATCGCCGCGGTCAGGGCGACCGCGAGCGCCCAGAGCGTGATCGTCGGCAGGGTCGGCGGCGTTCCGGACGCCGGGCGCACGAACTCGTCCATGGGATCTCCCACTGCGGGCTGGACCCGCGTGATGCCGTGCGATACGTTTGGCGACGGCGGTCCGACCCGGGCGTCGCGAGCGTATCGCGGGGCGGGTCCGCCTGCCAGAGGAAAGCGAGCGATCGCGGGGAAGGTGCGATGAACTTCGAGTTGCTGGCGGCCGGTCTGCTCGGACTCGGCCTCGCGGCGGCGGCCGGCCTGCGCGTCTTCCTGCCGCTGCTCATCGCCGGGCTCGCGGCTCGCCTGGGCCATCTCGAGCTCGCGGGCGGTTTCGCCTGGCTGACCTCGACGCCGGCGCTGGTCGCGTTCGCGGGCGCGACGGTGCTGGAGATCGCCGCCTACCAGATCCCCTGGCTCGATCATCTGCTCGATGTGATCGCCACGCCGCTCGCCGCGGTCGCCGGCACGTTGATCATGGCGGCGACCCTGCTCGATCTCGGCCCAGCCGTGCGCTGGCCGCTTGCGATCATCGCGGGCGGCGGAGTGGCCAGCCTGGTCCAGGCGGCGACGGTCGGCGTCCGCCTGGCATCCACCACGACCACCGGCGGTCTCGGCAATCCGGCGGTGGCGGCCGGCGAGACCGGCGGCTCCGCCGGGCTCGGCCTGCTCGCGATCCTGGTGCCGGTCGTGGCGGGGCTCGTCGTGCTGGGCCTGATCGCCGTCGCGGTCGCCACGCTGCGCCGAGCGCGCCGGTAGGCGCCGGCCATCCTCTGCCGAAAGGACCCGCCGTGCGGCATCGCTTCGCCAGGCGCCTCGCGCTCCCGCTGCTCGCAGCCTGCACGTTCGCGATACCTGCCGCCGGGTTCGCCGCCGGCGACGCGCCGGGCCCGGGCGACGATCTCGGCGACCGGGTCCGCGCGGCGATCGCCGCTCACGTCGAGGCCGGGCCACTCGCGGCGTGGCACGCCACGTTGCCGGACACCTCGGCTGAGCGCGCGGCGGCGGACTGGCTGCTCGCCTGGCTGCCGCCGTCCGACCTCGTCACGCTCGACCTCGTGACCCTGCAGGAGCACGTCGCCTTCGCCTGCGCCGCCCGCCGCCAGGCGCCTTGGCGCGACCAGCTCTCGGACGACCTCTGGTTGCACTACGTGGTGCCTCATCGCGTGTCGCAGGAGCCGGTCCAGCCGTGGCGCGGGCGCCTCGCGCGGGAGCTGGCGCCGCTCGTCGCCGGTTGCGGTTCGATGGAGGAGGTCGCCCTCGCGGTGAACCGCTGGTGCCGCCAGCACGCCACGTACACGCCGACCAGCAGCCGGGATCAGGGACCCCTGACGACCCTCGCGCACGGTCTCGGCCGGTGCGAAGAGGAGATGATCCTCACGATCTGCGCGCTGCGCGCGGCGGGGCTGCCGGCGCGACCCTGCTCGACCCCGTACTGGACCTTCACCGACGACAACCACGCCTGGGTCGAGGTCTGGGCCGACGGACGCTGGCACTATGCCGAGAGCTGCGACGACCGCGCCTGCCTGGACGACGCCTGGTTCTCGGGGCCGGCCAGCCGCGCCGGCTTCGTGCGCAGCCAGGCTTACGGGGAATTCACGCCGGCCGGCGAACCGCTGTACCGGGCCGCGGACGGAGCCACGATCGTCAACTCGACCGCCGTCTACACGCGGCCGTTCACGCTGCGGGCGACCGTGGCCGGCGCGCCGGACGCTCCGATCCACGTCAACGTGCTCAACTACGGGACTCTGCGCGCCATCGCCCGCCTCGAGCCCGGGGCCTGCCTCGATCTCGGTCCGGGGGAGTACGCCCTGACCGCGGCGTCCGACGGCGAGATGCTGCTTCGCGTGGTGCGCGGCGAGGCCGGCGGCGCCGTGACGGTCGAGCTCGGCCGGGACGACCGCTACGATCTGGTCGCCTCGGCCCCGTTCTGGTTGCGCTATCCGGAGCCGCCGGCGCCGCCTGCGCGGGCGCTGGACCTCGTGTCCGGCGCGGAGCTGGCGCGCCACCGGCAACTCGTCGCGGTCCGCGCCGCCGAGCGCCGCAAGGTAAGGGAGCTCGACGCCGAGGAGAAGGCCCTGGTCGACTCGCTGCCCGCGCCGCTGCGGTCCCGGTGGGACGCCATCCTCGCGAAACCGCTCGACTCGCCCTCGGTCTGGGTGCGCATGCTGTCCTGGGCCGACGATCCCGAGCAGCGCGAGGCGTTGACGGCGTTCCTCGCCGCGGCCGACGACAAGGACCTGCTGGAGTGGAGCGAGCGGGACGTGCGCGCCCAGGTGACGGCCGCGCTGTCCGTCCGCGACGCCGTTCACGAGGCCTGGGGCCGCGCGGTCCCCGACAGCATCTGGCGGGAGGGGGTGCTGCCCGGCCGGATCGCCGACGAGCCCGGGTGCGATTGGCGGACCGCGCTGCCGGTCTGGCGTCTCGCCGCGAGCGCCGACGCGACGCTCGCCGCGTGGATCGCGGATTTCGCCGCGCGCCTGGAGGTCGCGCCCGACGGACCGCTGGGCCAGCCGCTCGCGCCGCACCAGACGTGGCGCCTCCGCGCCGCCCGGCGAACCGACCTCGAGGTCTGCTTCGTGGGCCTGTGCCGGCGCGCGGGGGTGCCGGCCCGCTGGCGTCTCGGCCGGGTCGAGATCTGGGACGGCGACTGGCGCGAGGTGGATCCGCTCGCGCCGGATCCCCAGCGGCCGAACGAAGCCGGCCCGGCCGGCCGCGGGTGGCTGCACGTGTCGCTGACTCGCGGCGGTCTGCCGGTCGCCAACGCCGAGCCCTACCGCCATTTCATGGTGGCCGAGCCCGGCGACGGCGTGCTGGAGCACCGGTGGTGGGACCTCCACCTCGGATTGCAGCCGCTGGACGCCGGCGATTACGTCCTCGGCGCGGTGACGCGGGTTCCCGGCGGCAGCGCGTGCGGCCGGCTGCGGTCCTTCCGCGTCGAGCCCGGCGACACGACCCGCGTGTCGCTTCCGCTCGACGTCGATACCGCCGGCTGGGACCCCGCCGTCCTCGTCGAGACCGCGCTGATCGAACCGTTGGAACGAGCGCTCGCCGCTGGCGCCGGTGACGGGAGCGTCGCCGGCGCGGGGCCGACGGTCATGCTGCTGGCCACGCCCGGAGAGGATCTCGCGCGCCTGATCACCGCGCTCGGCCGGGTGTGGCCGCGGCTGGCGAACGACCAGGCGATGCTGCAAGTCCGGCTCGCGGGGCCAGCCGACCCCGCGCCGTGGGCCGAGCGTCTCCGGGATGCCGGATTGCCCCCGACTCCGCCGGCCCGCGCGGGCGATGCCCTCGATTCGTTTCTGGCCGGTCCGGCGCGCCGAGGTCCCCTGGTGGCCCTGCGCGCCGGTCACGGCGGTTGGCGCCTGCTGAGGATCGGTCTCGATAATGAACTCGATTCGACCATCCATCTCGCCCTGGACGGGATGCGCTGACGAGCGAGGATTAATTACGAGAGCGAAAACGGATTATTTATATTCTTGCGTTTCTGTGCCTCGAATGTTAATATCATTCCCTGGTTTCCGGTCAACACGAGTCCGGTTCGCTCCACAGAACGATTCGGAGAACGAGGTATCCGGCCATGAAGAAGATGCTCCTTGCGGCCCTGCTCGCGTCGCTCCTGCTTCCGGCGGCCGCGTCCGCGACCAGGTTGACGGATCTCGACGCCTCCGCCGATTGTCTCGGCTGGTCGGCCGAGATCATCGTCCGGTTCCGCGCGGCGGTGTTCCAGCTCGACCTCGACTACACCGTGGTCCTCTCGGACGATCGCGGCAATCCCCTCGAGGTCATCGATTGGGCGGGATCCCTGACGCGGGCCCAGGACACCTACCCCACCCAGCGATTCCAGTTCTACGGCGAGTGGACCGTGACGGCGCCTCCGGGCCAGTATCACGTCGACGTCACCTTCCATACGGCGGCGCCGTTCGGCAGCGCGATCGAGGAATCCGAGTTGACCACCGCGGTCGACTTCTTCTGCGCCGTGGTCCCGACGGAATCCACGACGTGGAGTAGTGTCAAGAGCCTCTATCGATAGGTATCGAACGCGGCTTTGCGAGAGGGCGGCGGGGTGGGAGCGGCAGCTCCCACCCCCTCTGTCTGTCAGGGACCGGATTGAGTGCGGGCTCTCCGGCAGGGTAATGCGGAAGGACCTTGCCCGATCATCGCGAGATTTCTGGGTCCGCCGGCCCCGGATCGCCGGTCGCCGACGAGGCCGGCCAGCGCCTGACGGATTGGTATATCATATTTATTGACAATATCTTGACTCAGTAGATCGACCAATCGCAGTGCCGGATTCCACCGGAACGGACCGGGCTCTGACCTCGCGATTTTAGTAAATATATCTTTACCGGAATCGATCTGAAGATTATGTGTTTGAATCAGAGTCCATGGCCGGGGCCATCAAAACCCGGATGACTTTGGGCGAGAGTCGTCGAGGGTTGGTTCCCGGCCACCCATCTCAGACTGGGGTCCCAGATTTCTCGGTAGCTTTGGGCGAGAGCTACTGGGGTGGGACCCCGGCCCTTTTCTCGGTCCGTGGTTTCAGAAGACCCCGACGTAGCTCCCGTCGACCATGATCGCTCGGGCATCCTCTTCCCCTTCCAGCCGGACCTCGCGGACCTGCACCAGAGGCTGGGTTTCCGGGATGTAGACGCGATCCTGGTGGACCACCGCCGACGGCGAGGAGAACGCCGACGGACCGACCGACCCGCCGAAGTGGTCGCTGCGGCCGAAGGCGATGTGCAGTCCGAGCTTCTCATCCAGCAGGATGCTCCCGGTCGGTTGCAGGCCGAAGTCGCCGAGCACGCCCAGACCGAGCTCCGCGAGGTTGGCGTAGGCCGGCTCGCGCGCGAAGTGCTCGCGCTCCAGGTCGACCAGCCGGCCGCGACCGCGGACGTCTCGAACTCGATTGCCGGAGATCTCCAGCAGGGCCAGCTCGCCGCCCAGCTGCACCGGCAATTCCCCGGCCGTCAGGCTCGGGTCGCCCGGGATCTCACCCTCGTACGGGACGATATAGGCCTCGCCCGACGGGAGGTTGCCGGCCACGCCGTTGGCAAGGAACAATCCGCCCGAGGCATGCCCGCGACGGTGACGCAGATCCAGGACGAGCTCATGGAGGCCGGCCGAGGTCTCGGTCACGACGACGCAGCGTTCGGACGCGTCGCAGAGGTCCTTCAGCAGCTTGACGCGCCGGTTGATCTCGTCGTAGTCGAGCCGCAGCGCGGGGATCATGCTCGGCAAGAACCCCGGCATGGTCGCGGCCCGGAATCCGCCGTCGCGCGCCGCGAGCTTGAGCGGCGCGGTCGCCGACAGCTCCGTGGGCGCCAGGACGAGCGAATGGCGGGCGAGGAGGTCGCGGAACGGTTCGGCCGGGCGGCCGGCGAGGTCCTCCGCGAGGTCGGGAACCCAGTGGGGGTCGCCCGGCACCGCCGCCCCCGGCAGATCGGCGTTGTTCCCCCCGACATTGGGATACCAGGCCAGCGTCACCCGCTCGAGGCCGAGCGCGGTCCGCTCGGCCGCCAGCTTGGCGGCCCAGTCGGCAGCGAGCCGGCGGCGGGTCCGCCAGCCCTCGTTGTCGGGGCGGTGCGGGTCGGGCAGGTCGACCATGATCAGGAGTCCCCGGTCGGCCGGACCGGGCCGGAAGACGCGCTGGATCAGGAGCCGCAGGTCGGCCCCCGTGAGGTTCTCGGGCATGCCACTCGCTCCGCGGGATCGGCGCCGGCGGCGCCACAGTTCTTCTAGTCGCGTGCCGGATTATGGCCTATGGTGGCCGCGCCGGACCGGGCAACCACCCCGAGGTCCGACCGGCAGTCCAGCAAAGGAGTCATTCATGAGCCAATCGGGCGAGAGAAATCTCGCGCTCTTCATCGATTTCGACAACGTCGCGCTCGGCGCCCGGGATTCGCGCCAGCGCTTCGACGTGCGCCTGCTGATGCAGCGCGTGCTGGAGAAGGGCAAGGTGGTCGTCAAGCGAGCGTATGCCGACTGGCACTACTACAAGGAGCACATGACGCCGCTGCACGAAGCCGCCATCGAGCTCATCGAGGTGCCCGCTCCCAAGATCAGCGGCAAGAACAGCGCCGACATCCGGCTGGTCGTCGACGCGATCGACCTCTGCTATTCGAAGAGCCACATCGATACCTTCGTGATCGTCTCCGGCGATTCGGACTTCTCGCCGCTCGTGTCCAAGCTGCGCGAGAACGACAAGCGCGTGATCGGCATCGGCGTGCGCAGCAGCTCGAGCCATCTGCTGATCGCCAACTGCGACGAGTTCATCTTCTACGACGACATCTACCACACCGCCGTCACCAAGCTGAGCGAGAAGGTGTCCTCGGTCCCGCAGGACATGCGCCGCCTCTTCGACTTCCTGCTGCAGACCACGCAGAGCCTGCTCCAGGAGAGCCGCGGCGTCCTGTACTCGTCGCTCATCAAGGACACGATGAAGCGGAAGCAGCCGGAGTTCAACGAGACCAAGTACGGTTACACCACGTTCGGCGAGCTGCTCGAGGACGCGCGGGATCGCGGTCTCCTGGAGGTGGAGCGGGACAGCCGCGCGGGCGGAACGCTCGTCGTGATCGGCCTCGGCAAGGGCGAGCCCGGCGTCGAGTCGCCGTCCGGCAAGACGCGGCGGCGGCGGCGCGACCGGCAGCGCCGCGAGGACCGAGGCGAGCCGCGCGTCGCGCCGCTGTCCGCCGCGACGTCGGCGCCGGCGAGCGGAGACCCCGGCGCTCTGGACCGGGCTGCTCCGCCGCCGGCGGCGCCTGCCTTCCCGGCGGAGACCGGCGGCGCGCCGCGCGGAGCCGGGGGCGGCGAACCAGCGGCGTCGAGGGCCCAGAAGAAGGCCGGCAAGCGAGGTGGCAGGAAGACCGGACCCCGTCGCGCAACCGCCGAGAGCGACCAGAAAGCGCCCAGGACCGCGGCCCCCGGCAGATCCGCCAAGAAGTCCGCGAAGAAGGCCGCCAAGAAGTCCGCGGGAACGCGGATGCCCGACAAGGCGAGCGGGGCGCCGGTATCGGGTGCGGGCGACAAGGACTAAAGAAAAACGGCAAGTCTGCCGATGATGGGGTCTAGAAGTCGGATCCGCGGCGTTCGCGCCGCGGCGACCGCTCGAACCGGATGGTCCCCAGGAGAACGGCATGGCAACGATTGATGTCGCTCCCGATCTCGCGCGCGTCCTCGACGTCGAAGGAACCCTCGACAATCTCGGTGGCGATCTGGCGCTGCTCCGGGAACTGATCGACTTCTTTCTCGAGCTCGCGCCGAAGCAGCTCGACGATCTCCAGGCCGTCGTCGACGCCGGCGACGTCGCAGCGGTCGACCTTCAAGCCCATGCGATGAAGGGCGGCGCGGCGAACGTCGGCGCCGTGAAGGTCTCGGCGACGGCGCGCGAGCTCGAGATGCTGGCCAAGGGCGGCGGGCTGGCCGGAGCGGCGGAGATCTTCGCGCGCTTGCGGGCCGAGTTCACCACGTTCCAGCGGACCCTCGCCGGGGTGGACTGGGATCGCCTGGCCTGAGCGGTTCGCCTAATCGAGGCGTACGAAACCGCCGGATCCCCACGGGGACCCGGCGGTTCGTTCGTTCCGCGGCGTCGCTCAGCGCGCGTCGGTGGCGGCGGCCGGTTCGGCCGACGCCGTGGCCACCGTCTCGCTCTCCCCCTCGCTCTCCGCGGCTGGCACGGTCCACGCCGCGGCGAGGACGGCGAGGTCGACCGTGAGATCGCCGGCGGGGATCTCGACCCCGGCCAGGCGGGCGTAGCCGGCTTCGCCCCGCTCGGAACCCAGTTCGCCCGCCGTCTGGAACTGCTCGCGCGCCTGGGCCAGATGGCCCGTGCGCTCGAGCGCGGTCGCCAGGTTGTTGTGGATCAGGGCGATGTCGGGCGCCAGCTCGCAGGCCCGAGCCAGTGGCGCGAGCGCCCGCTCGAACTGCCCGAGTTCGATCCACGCGAGGCCGAAGTTGTTGAGGGTCCAGCAATCGTCAGGCTTCGTGCGGAGCGCCTCGCGATACGCCGCGATCGCGTCCAGCGGGCGGCCGAGGTTCTGGAACGCGCGGCCGAGCACGCGCCGTGCGTCGACGTCCAGCGGCGCCAGGTCGAGGGCGCGCTCGATCGTCGCGAGGGCAGCGTCGGGCTCGGCCAGTTCGAGTTCGACCCGCGCCAGGTTGACGAGGCTCTTGAGGTGGTCCGGCGCGATGGCCAGGGCCTCGTCGAAGGCCGCGCGCGCCTCCTGATCGCGGTCGGCCTTCCAGAGCGAGAGGCCGCGCAGGTAGTGGCCCCAGGCGTTCCCGGGGTGCTCGTCGCAGTACACGGCGAACATCCGCGCGGCCTCGCCGAAGCGTCCCGCGCGATAGGTCTGTTCGGCGCTCGCGAAGGTCACGGCGAGCGGAACTCCCGGCAAGACCTCCTCGAGCGGCGGTGTCTCGCCGGTGGCGCCGGAGATCTCGGATGAGACCACGCCGGCGGGCTCCGTCCCGGCCGGCGCGATCAGATCGATGGTCTCTAGCCCGCTCGAGGCCTGCTGTGCGGCGGAGGTGCCGGCCGCGACCGGGTCGTCGCCGGGGTCGTGGGCGAAGCGGACGCCCAGGTAGATGCACAGCCCGAGCACCAGGACGAAGACGACCGCCCCTTCGGCCAGCCTGGCCCGGCGGGATCGGTTCTCGTCACCGGTGATGCTCTCGATGATCTGCTTGCGGTCGTTCATGGTCGGCCTCCTTGGCTTGGCGCGTCCTTGCGCCGGGTGGATCCATCGATCGTCCGACCCACCGCAAGGAAGACGCCATGCCGGGCCGATTTCATAGGTTGTTATTTATCAATATTTTGTAATGGAAAATGGAGCCACGGCTCCGCGCCGTGTGTCCTGCCGGACACGGGGCGGTCGTGTCCGTCGGTCCACCTGGCTCAGCGGCGGCGCGAGAGCGCGATCGCCGCCAGGCCCAGCCACGCGCAGCCAGCCAGCCACCACGGCCACCGCGCCGGCCGGTGCTCCAGGACGAGGCGCGCGCTGCCAGCCGGCAACTCGGCGAGCTCGAGGCGCCCGTCAGCGGCCCGAGCCACGTGAACGCCGGCGCTTCCCTCGAGGCGCCACCCCGGCGACCACGCGACGCTCGGCCGCGCGACGCCGCCGGCGCGGTCGCTCCGGACCTCGAGGAGCCACCGGCCCGGACCGGCGGGCGTCAGCGCCGCCGCGACGCCCGCGCTGGCCTCGACCCAACCCGGTCCGGGGCTGGTCGGGTCCAGCACCCGGAAGCCGCCCAGCCGGTAGACTTCACGGTAGAGGCCGGTCGCGCTCATCTTGTCGGCGAGCACCGGATTGGCGAGGAGCATGCGCGTGACGGCGGCGGCCGGCAGCAAGCGGCCGACGCGCAGGAGCTGGTCGGTATCCAGGAGCGACTCGCCGCAGACCTCGCCGAACTGGCTCGACGTCCAGTCTTCGGTCGGAAGCGGCATGCCGCCGTACCACGCGCCGACCTGCCAGCACCCGGTCTCGCGCGCGGTGAGGGCGGGCAGGTGCGAATGGAAGAGCTCCCGGGAGTCGCCGGCCAGGTAGAACGTGTCCTGGACGTAGAGTCGTCCGCCATCCGGCGGGCGGTGGTCGCGGAGCCAGCGCCAGACCTCGGCAAGCTGCGCGCCTTCCACCGAGTCCGGTCGTGGCGTCTCGCGCGCGAGCGGTCGCTGCCACCAGAGGCCGGACAGGACGAGCGACAGGGCGCCGGCCGCCGCCAGGCGACGCCGCGTCGCGAGCCTCGAGATCCGCGGCAACGACGCCAGCGCGGGCACCGCGGCCAGGGCGAGACAGCAACGGACGAGGAACAGCCGCCGCCACGAGTGCGGTCCCGCGAGCGCCTGCCCGCTCGCCGGGATCACGACCAGTACGAGGACCGCGAGAGCTGCCGCCAAGAGGAGGCCGAGCCGCGCGGCGGGATCGCGCCGCGCCGCGCGCACGCCGCCGACCCCGAGTCCGACGAGCAGCGCCATCGGCATCACGTCGGTGAAGGCGAGCTCGGTCTGCCACACCAGCCGTCCGTCCGCCAGCGCGAGCGGATGGAGAGGCAGCAAGAGGTAGAGCACGCCCAGGTGCGGCGGCAATGCCTCATCGCGAACCACCAGGTGCGCGCGGTCGAGCCAGGCCGGCAGCCAGTACGGCGCCGACGCGGCTGCGCCGAGCACGGCCGCGCCCAGCCTCCGCGCGGTCCGGGCGCGCCCCGGGGCCCGTTGCAGGTCCGACACCGCAGCGAGCGCGAAGGCCAGCACCGACGGCAGCACGAGGAACAGATGGGTGAGCCCCAGCACTCCGAAGAGCGCGCCGAGCAGCGCGACGCGGGCCGGAGCGGTCGATTCCCGCGCGAGTTCGCCGACGATCAGGATCAGGCAGGCGGCGGCGAGCCCGAACGGCGCCATGCCGCCGAGCGGCGACTCGAAGCCGGCGAGCCACGGCCGCTGCACGAGCAGGAGCCACGCCGCGAGCGTCGCGGCCCACAGCGGGTGGCGGCGGCGAGCGACCGCGAGCACCGCGAACGCCGGCGCCAGGAAGCCCGCGAGGTCGAAGAGCGCGACGAGCGCGCCGGGCGGCGCGCCGAGGCTGACCAGCTTGCCGAGCATTCCGTACCAGAGAGGCGAGTGGATGGCGGTCGCCGGGAATCCGAGGAACGCGGCGTCGCACCAGCCTCCCTCGCCGCGCGCGAGGTCGGCGAGGGTGGCGAGGTGGCAGGGGTTGTCCTGGTAGGTCCGCCAGCCCCCCTGGCCGAGAAGCGGCCAGGCGCAGAGAAGGCCGGTGACGGCGATCACCGCGATCGCCGCGCCGAGCGAGGCGCGGCGGTTCAAGATCCGACCTCGCTCGCCGGCGCCGCGCGCGCGACGGACACGGCGAGCGCCGCGCAGCCGAGCGGCCAGACCGACCACAGGTAATTCAGGTGCGACATGCGGCCGAACGCGATGAACACCAGGTAGGCCGCGAAGCCCGCGGCGAGGGGCGCGGCGAGGTCGCGGTCCTCACGCCGCACGGGTAGGACCGCTGCGAGGATCGTCAAGGCGAAGCCCAGGATCTGCTGCGGCAGCCGGAGTGCGGCGGGCAGGTACGGATAGAGGGCGGTCGTGTCGCCGCGGGCGTGGTGCACGAGGTAGAAGAGCACGGTCGCCGACAGGAATTCCGCCGGGTCCCAGAGGACGAACGGGAGGATCACCAGGCCGGCCGCGAGCACGAAGCCGAGCGCGAGGCGTCGCCAGCCAGGTCGGCCACCGGCCCAGGCGGCGAGCGCCAGGACCACGACGGGCGCCGGCAGCAACTTGCAACCCTGGGCCAGGCCGAGCAGCACGCCGGCGAGCCCCCAGCGATCGTGGTCGAGCGCGAGGAACGCGGCGACCAGGAGGCCGGCGATCAGGATGTCGACGACCGCGAACTCGAAGATCTCCTGCGGGTAGACCCACACGCAGAGGAACGCGGCGACGGCGACGAGCGGCGCGCCGGACCGGTCGGGCGCGAGACGCCGCACGAGGCGCCACAGGATCCAGCCGGTCGCCGCGGTCAGGAGCAGATTCCACAGCCGCAGACCCTCCTCGCCGAGGCCGCAGAGCCGGGCCGGCAGGTACCCGAGCAGCATGCCCGGGAAATAGGGGAAGCCGTAGCGGTACGGCACGCCGTACAGCTCGACGCCGGCTCCGGTGTGCCGCACGTGATCGCCGCGGTCGAGATCCGCCCACAGCTGGCAGCGCGTCGCATAGGGGTTCTTCCCCTGGAGCAGGACCGTGCCCGCGTGCCAGGTGTTGCGCGGGATGTCGGTCATGCTCGAGCGCTCGGCCAGGGCGCGTCCGGCGCCCCAGAGGAGGTGGCCGGCCATCGCGAGCGTCGCGACCAGGACGACCGCCCCGACCCCGCGACGCGGCCGACACAGCCAGGCCGTCCGCCACCGCCGCGCCCGCGGCAGGACGAGCACGAGAGCGGCGGCGACGAGGAGCAGCCCGAAGGTCTGGCGACCGTGCCGCCAGGTCTCGAGGCCGACCACGTTGAAGAGCGCGGCCCAGGCGGCCAGCGCGAACACCTGCAGCAGCGAGAGTGTCGGCAGGCGGTGCACCGGTATCACCTCTTCAGGCCGTGGCGGCGCATGATCTTGAGGAGCGAGCTATGGTCGGCCAGGCCGAGATCGGCGGCCGCGCCGGTGATGTGCCACTGGTGGCGCTCGAGGGCCGCGAGCACGATGGCGCGTTCCGCCTGCGCCTTCTGCTGGCGGAGCGTGCCGCCGCCCGCCTGCCCGCCGGCCGCGGCGGGCGCAGGGCCGAGGTCGACGGGGATCGCCTCGGGGCCGATCAGGTCGCCGGGACTCGCGATCACCAGGCGTTCGATCACGTTGCGCAGCTCGCGCACGTTGTTGCGGTGCCAGTCGTGGGCGGCGAGGCGCTCGCGGGTCTCGGGCAGCAGGGTCTTGGGCTTCTGGCCGAAGCGATCCGCGACGACCGCGAGGAAATGGTCGCAGAGCAGGGGCACGTCGCTCAACCGCTCGCGCAGCGCGGGCACCCGGATCACGTGCACGTTGAGCCGGAAGAGCAGGTCCTCGCGGAACCGTCCGGCGTGGACGTCCGCGTCGAGATCGCGATTCGTTGCCGCGACGGTGCGCACGTCCACCCTGAGCTCGCGACTGCCGCCCACGCGCGTGACCCGGCCGGTCTCGAGGACGCGCAGCAGTTTGGCCTGCGCCGCGAGCGGCAGCTCGCCGACCTCGTCGATGAGCAGCGTCCCGCCATCGGCCGATTCGAAGGCGCCGCGCCGGGTACGGTCGGCCCCGGTGAAGGCGCCCTTCTCGTGGCCGAAGAGTTCGCTCTCGGCGAGCGACTCCGGCAGTGCCGCGCCGTTGACCGCGACGAGCGGCTGGCGTGCGCGGGGCCCCCGATCGTGGAGCTGGCGGGCGACGAGCTCCTTGCCCGTGCCGCTCTCGCCGACCACGAGCACGGCCGACGGGATGGCCGCGAGCTGGTCGATCCGGGTCCGCAGCTCTTGCATGGCGCGGCTCTGGCCCACGAGCGGCGAGTCCTTGCCGGAGTCCCGCCGCAGCCGGCTGACCTCGTCCCGCAACCGGGCCCACTGGACCGCGTTCTCGACCTCCTGGACGACCCGCTCGAGCGGCTCGTCCTTGGCGAGGAACGCGTAGGCGCCGAGCTTCACCGCGCGGGTGCAGCGATCGTAGCTGCCGGTGCCGGTGTAGACGATCACCGGCGTGCGCAGACCACGGCGCTTGAGCTCGGCGAGGACCTGGAAGCCGTCGAGGTCGGGCATCTCCAGGTCGAGGATCACGCAGTCGATCGGCTCGTCGGCGAGGAGGTCGAGCGCCGCGCGGCCGCCGGCGGCCGTGAGGGTCTCGTGACCGCCGAGACGGGCGAGGTCATACGCGTACTGCTCGCGCATGGCGGCGATGTCGTCGACGATCAAGACCAGGCTCATGCGTGGGCCTCCGCCGCGGGAAAGGCGATGGTGATGGTCGTGCCGGCGCCGGGCGCGCTGTCCACGTGCAGCCGGCCGCCCACGTCGCCGGCGAGCCGGCGGACGATGCTCAGACCGAGGCCCGTGCCGCCCGGCTTGGTCGTGAAGAAATCCTCGAAGATCCGCGCCGCCACCTCGGCGGTCATCCCGGCGCCGTCGTCGCGAACGGCGAGGAGGCACTGGGGGCCGAGGTCCGGGTCGTTCGCCCGCGTGACGGTGACCGTGATCGCACCGCCGGCCGGAGGGAGAGCCTCGCGGGCGTTGCGCAGCAGGTTGTCGACGATGCGCCGCAGCGCCACCGGATCGGCGATGACCGGCGGAGCGTCGGCCCCCGCCTGCACCACCACGTCCGGCGCGCCGGCGGCCGCCTCGCGCGCGACCGCGCCCAGATCGCAGGCCAGCCTCCGACCTTCCGGCGCGAGTCGCGCGTAGCGGCCGGCCAGTTCCTCGAGGTAGGCGAGGCTCTG
This sequence comes from Candidatus Krumholzibacteriota bacterium, assembly GCA_022711765.1. Taxonomy (GTDB): domain Bacteria; phylum Krumholzibacteriota; class Krumholzibacteriia; order LZORAL124-64-63; family LZORAL124-64-63; genus Glo-17. The sequence continues at coordinate 1,242,030 of JAKLEB010000001.1, read as the reverse complement.
CTCGAGGGTCGCCCGGCGCCCGGCGAAGACCGCGGCGAGGCGGTCGGGCTCGCGCTCGGCCGTCTCGCCGAGGTGGCGCAATACGTTGCGTACCGGCGTGATCCCGTTGCGCAGGTCGTGGTTCACCTGCCGCGCCACCTCGCCCAGGGTCGCGCGGTGCTCGAGGTCGGCGAGGCGGCGCGCATCGTCGCGCAGCCGCGCGACCATCGCGTCGAGCACGCGGGCGAGCTTGCCCACCTCGTCCTGCCGAGCGGTCGCGAAGTCCGCCGCCGGCTGGTCGAGGTCGATCCGCGCAGCGCGCGCGGACAGATCGCGCAGGGGACGGGAGAGGCGGGCGCTGAGCCACGCGGCGAGCAGGAAGGCGCCGCTGAGCGCGGCGGCGAGCGCGACGGCGACGGTGACGTCGAGGTCGCGAAGCGCGCGGTCGAGCGACGCAGTGTCGACCCTCGCGACGAGCGTGGCGTCGGTCAGCTCCCCGTCCGTGATCAGCGGCACGGCGTCGGTGCGGACCAGGTAGCCGGCATCCTCGAGCGCGCCGACGAGCGCGACCGGATCCGACCAGGCTGCGAACCCGGGCAGGTGCTCCTCGTACCAGCCGGCGGCGAGCTGCGGCCCGGCGGCGGCGACGATGTCGAGGGCGGCCTGGCCGTTCTCGAGGTTCGCGAGACGGATCGGCGAGACGATCTCGCCGCCGATCAGGGCGAACTGCCGATCGGCCATCGTGAACGGGACCGCCACCTCGATGGCGAGGACGTCCGCCTCGGGCAGGCGATCGTGGACGAGCGCGAGGCTGACGCCGCTCGCGCGATCGCGGGACCAGGTCGCTTGCCGGAGCAGGGCCGGCAGCTCCGGCTCGGCGCGACCGAACTCGTTCCGATAGTGGCCGGAGCTGAGGATCACCCCGTCCGCGTCCTGGAGCTGCAGCACCTGCAGTCCGGCCAGCAGCATGGCCTCGCCCGCCGCATCGCGCAGGTGCGGCAGGTAGTCGTCGCGCCCACCGAGGATCGCGAGGCGCAGAGGGTTGTCGTTCACGAAGGCGGTCGTGATTCCGTCCAGCGTGTCGCGGATGCGCTGTCCGTCGGACTGCAGGCTGGCGATCGCCGCGGCGAGCTGCGCGCCGGCGCGCGCGGTGAACTCGCGTTCGTACTGGGTCGTGAGCCGCCCGCGCAGCGCCCAGCTCAGGCCGGCCAAGGGCACGACCGACAGCGCCACCGCGGCCAGGAAGATGCGCCAGCGCGTGCTCACGTCGTCCTCACGGCGTCTCCGCGGGACGCGCCCGGCCGAGGTGGCCGACCAGGATCGCTCCGTCGTGGGTCAAGGCGAGACCGGCGAGCGGCGCCTGCCACACGAGGCGGTTGCGCGTGACGACCAGCGGGACCACCCGCCGGCTCGCCACGAGTCGCGCGGCCGCGGCGCAGGCGTCCGTGGTCCCGGCCGCCTCCCGCTGCAGCCAGTCAGCCCGCGCGAGCAGCGACGCGAGCGCGAGACACGCCGTCGGATAGCACGCGTCGAGGCGGACCACGTATGCCGCAGCGTCCGCTGCCTGCAGGGCGCCGGCGAGCGCCGGGCCATCGCAGGGCCCCAGCGCGAAGCCGGCGCCGAGGAACGCCGCGGCGCGCTCGGCGAGGGCGCGCGCGTCCGCGTCGTCGTCGCGATACGCGAGCCTCCCGGCCCCGGGCGCCGCGAGGAGCGGAGGTTCCGGACCCTCGGGCCGAGCCGGCCCACCGAGCGTCGGACCCTGCAGCTGAGGACAAGGCGTCGCCCGGCAGCCGTGGAAATCGAGGGACCGCCACGGCCGGTTCTCGGCCACGGTGGCCGCGCCCTGGGCCGCGAGGGCGAGTCCGGCGTCGCTGATCTCGCGACCCGGCGGCAGCAGCAGCGCGTAGAGGCGGTCCCACGGCAGCGGCGCCGATCGAACGCCGGGGAGCTGATCGTAGTACTCCGCCGCGCGTCGATCGCGGATCACGGCGAGGTCGGTGCCGGGGCCGAGCAGCTCGCGAGCGTCGCGCCCGGGCAGGCAACGGAACCGCAGGCTCGCCCAGGCCGGCGGCTGCGGGTGATGGAGATTCGGCCGGCAGACGAGGTCAGGCGCCGGCGCCGCGGAGTCCGCGGCAAGGCGGCAGGGACCGCTGCCGACAGGCCACCGCCAACCTTCGCGGTGCGCAGCCACCGCGAGGTCCGGATGGGCCAGCAGATGGGGCAGGTCGTCCTGCGCCTCGGGCAGCCGGATCTCGATCGTGCGGCGGTCCACGGTCAACAGCCCGCCGCCGGCCGCGAGCCACAGGCCGGGGCAGGGGCGGCCGAGGTCGCGGGCGAGGGTCTCGTTCTCGGTCCAGGCGCGGACCACGTCGCCGGCCGTGACGGGGGTGCCGTCCCAGAATACCGCCCCGTCGCGCAGGCGCAGCTGCCAGCGACGGCCGTCGTCGAGGCGCCGCCAGTGGTCCGCGAGGCCCGGCGTCAACTCGCCGTCGCAGCCGACGAGCGTGAGCGTCTCGTAGAGGTTCGCGAAGACCGTGCGCTCGCCGGGGTTGGACGGCACCGGCGCCCGGGACGGGTCGACCGGCTCGCCGAGGACGACGACGAGGTCGCCGCCGCGGTCAGGGTCGCCCGGGATCGGTGCGCAGTCGGGCGCGTCGGCCCAGGGCGCCGATTCCCCCGGCTCGCCGGGACCGCTCTCGACCGGCGGGACGTCGCGGTTGCAGGCGCCAGCGAGCAGCCAGAGAAGCAGGCCGGCGAACCGGCCGCAGTGGCGGCGAACGATCATGCACCCAGGCTACCTTGCAGAGTGGGTGGCGTCAAAGGGAACGCCGGGGGTGCCGGTCGAGCTGCCGCTTGCTCCTCTGCGGGTCCGAGCCCTACCATGGGATGGTTCGCGATTGCCAAGAGGAGGACCCGCGCATCCCACCTGGAGGGTAGCCGCGCGATGCGTTCCTGCGCCCGCCCGTTCCTGATCACCCTCTTCGGCGCGTGGGCGACCGCCGCCTGCGGCCTCGTCCCGACCGATCTCTTCGATCAACGCACGTGCGCCATCGGCGCGCTCTCCCCCGACGGCAGCCTGCTCGTGTACTCCGTCGGGGTCTACGATCGCGAGCTCGGCCGTACGCTCGAGACCGTTCGCCTGCGCGACCTCGAGACCGGCGTGCAGCAGGTGCTCTTCACGCCGGACGATCGTGCGGGCGGCTTCGTCTTCGCGCCGGGCGGCCTCGCGCTCGCCTTCACGCGCGACACCGAGGCCGGCACCGAGGTCTGGCTCATGAACGCCGACGGCACCGAACGCCGCCGCGTCGCCGGCCCCGGCGACTTCGGCGCGCTCGTCTGGTCCCCCGACGGCACGGCGGTCGCCCACGTCGTGGACGACCGCGATCCCCGCTACGAAGGCGTGCCCGGCGAGATCACCGTGGCCGACGATCTCGGCTGGCGGACCCTCGACCGCGGCGAGCGCGAAGGCCGCCTGCGGCAGGTGCACGTGCTGGACCTGGCGACGGGCGAAGACCGCGCGCTCGCAACCCCGAACCTGGATGTGCGCGAGGTCGTCTGGTCGCCGGACGGCCTGCGGCTCGCGATCAGCGCCAAGCATCGGCGCGACCTGAACCGCACGCTGAACACGGACCTCTACCTCCTGGAACTGCGCGGCGACGGGACCCTCCGCCGCTTCACGGACAATCCCGGGCCCGACGAGCACCCGATCTGGTTCGACGACGGTGCGATCGCCTGCCAGAGCCACGCGGACAGCCTTCACGAGAGCGAGCCCGCGACCATCGTGATCCGCGACGTGGCCAGCGGCCGCGAGACGGATCGCCTCCTGCAGGACTTCGACAACTGCGTCTGGGGGCTCTGGCGCCACGAGGGTGCGTACTATGTCCGCGGCGCCGCGCGCGGCAGCGCCGCCATCTTCCGCGCAGAGGGGCGACAGGGCCGGCTCCTCGGCAAGCTCGGCTGGAATTGCTCGGACATCCGTTTCGGCGGAACGCGCGCCATCGTCCTGGCGACCAGCCAGACGTCGCCCGGCGCGCTCTTCGATCTCGACCTCGAGAGCGGCTCGCGTGCGCTGCTGCTGGATCCCAACGAGCGCTGGTCGCAGAGAGTCGGCCTCGTGGATCCGCAGCACTTCACGGTCGCGGTCGCGGGACGGACCATCGACGCCTGGATCTTCCTGCCGGACGACTGGGAACCCGGCCTCCGGCTGCCGACCGTCCTCTCGATCCACGGCGGACCGGAATGGATGTACGGCGGCTATTTCCTGCCGGAGTTCCACGTGCTGCCGACGTTCGGCTACGCGGTCCTGGCCGCCAATCCGACCGGGTCCACGGGCTACGGCCGCGAGCACATGAACGACGTGCGCGGCGACTGGACCGGTCGTCCCGCGCGCGAGCTGCTGGCTGTCGTCGACCGCGCCGTCGCCGAGGGCTGGGCCGAGCCGGACCGTCTCGCGGTGATGGGCGGCAGCTACGGCGGCCACCTGGCGGCCGCGCTCACGACCCAGACCGACCGTTTCCGCGCGGCCGCGGTCGATCGCATGTACCCGCAGCTCGAGTCCTTCTGGGGCGCGACCGATCAGAAGTGGTTCCCCGAGTGGGAATTCGGCGGCCGGCCGTTCGATCCGGGCGCCCGCGAGGCCTACCTGCGCAACGATCCGTTCCGGGACGTCGCGCGGGTCGTGACGCCGACCCTGATCAGCCATGGACTGCGGGATTTCCGCTGCCCGGAGAGCGGGTCGTTGATCTGGTACTCGGCGCTGCAATCCCAGGGCGTGCCCACGCGCCTGCTGCGGTTCCATGACGAGGGCCACGGGATCCGGGATCGCGCCAACCAGGTCTTCTACCTGGAGCAGCTGCTGGCCTGGTTCGAACGCCACGTGCTCGGGGCCGGCGTCCATGACTGAGCCTGCGGGACCCTGGCGCTCGCCGGCCAATCCGGCCGGGATCGTCCCCGCCGGGCGCTCGGGGTCGGTGTTCTGCCTCGTCGCGAGCATGGTCCTGGCGATCGGCCTCAAGTCCCACCCCGCATACCTCGGGGTGCCCTGGTCGCTGCCGGCGCTCGCCGCCCTCGGATCCGGGCTCGTCCTCGCCCGCCGGGATCCCGACCCGCGCTGGTGGCGGACCGCGGTGCTCCTCGCGTACCTCATCGTCCTGCTCTTCTTCACGCGGATCGACGGCGACACCCGGGACGCCCACGTCGTCGAGCTGCTGCTCAAGCTCGGCGTGGGGGCGCTCCTGGTGCCGGCCTTCGCGGCGCGGCGCTGGCTCGACGAGCCCCTGGACTACCAGTGGATCACCGGGCGCTGGTCGCTGCGGATGTGGGTATGGCTCGGCGTCGGCTTCCTGCTCGCGTACGCGATCCTCGGCCAGTACTTCACGAGCTGGACCCCGAGTCTGCACGAGTCCTGGCCCCTGCCGCCCGCCGACGATCCGCGCCGGACCGAGGAGATGTGGCGGTTGTTCTGGGGCTGCAACTTCGTGGGCTTCTGGGACGAGCTGTGCTTCGTCAATTTCGTCTTCGTGCTGCTCGCGCGCCGCGTCGGGCTGATCACGGCGCTGCTCGCCCAGGCCGTGTTCTTCACGAGCTTCCTCCACGAGATGGCGTTCGTGGGCTGGGGACCGGTCGTGATCTTCGCGTTCGCCCTCATCCAGGGGATCACCTACCACCGGACCCGCTCGCTCCTCTACGTCGTCGTCCTGCACCTCGCGATCGACAGCATCCTCTTCTACTGGATCGCCAATCGCTGGTACCCGGGCTGGGGTTGGCACCCCTGGTAGGGGTCGCGGCTGGCGGGCGCAGCTCGATTCCGCAGCCTGGCCTCGGACTACTGACAGGGGACATGGATATACTCTCTCAAGCCCGGATCCGGCCGGCCGAATTCCTCTGTTGCGATTCCCGGAACCGGGTTTCCCGCGCGCCGGCGATGGGTTGGGATCGAGGGAGATGATGGCTCTGGATCGGCGGACCTGCCTGCTCCTCGCGCTCCTGGTGCTCATCCTGGGCTCCCAGCTCTGCGGTGGGCTCGCCGTGCGGGTGATGATCACGCTGGTCATTGCCGGGCTGGGGTTCGGGCTGTTGCGGTCGCGGGGAGACGCGCTGAACGAACTGAACCGCCGGTTCGAGGCCGAGCGGATCCAGACCCAGATCCTCAAGCTGCTGGTGCGGGGCGGCGAGCAATCCTTCGACACCGACCTGCAGGAAGCGCTCCGGCGATCCGCGGCGTTCTGCCAGGCGGAATGTGGATTCCTCTGCCGGCACGAGCCGGACGGCGGGGTCAGCGTCATCGCCTGCGCGACGGAGTCCGGCGCGCCGCCGATCCCCGACCAGATCCTCGAGGCGGTGTTCGCCGACGCGATCCCGCAGCTGGAGGCCGACGAACCGGTGACCCTGGACAGCGTGCGGAAATTCCTGGCCGGCCGGCAGGCGGCCGTTTTCGTCTGGAATCCGATCGAACTGCAATCGCTGCTGCTCGTGCCGGTCTTCGACCACGGCCTGATGTGGGGCGCCGCCGGCGTGCACAGCCGGCGCGAAGGCCGCCGCTGGAACGACCTCGAGATCCACCTGCTGCGCGTCGTGGCCGAGGTCATGAGCGGCGCCTGGGGCCGGCATCAGGCCGAGATCTCGCTCCACGCCGCCATGGAGGAAGCCCAGGCCAGCAGCCGCGTGAAGAGCCAGTTCCTGGCGAACATGAGCCACGAGATCCGCACCCCGCTCAACTGCGTGGTGGGGCTGTCGGAGCACCTCGACGACCTGGGCCCGACCCCGGAGCAACGGCAGTGCCTGGAGATGATCCGGCACTCGGCGGATGTGCTGCTGCAAGTGATCAACGACGTCCTGGACATCTCGCGCATCGAGGCGGGCAAGATCGAGATCCAGCACGAGGACTTCGACCTCGCCCGGCTGCTCCGCAACACGATCGGGATGTTCACGGCGCAGGTCGAGGCCAAGGACCTGGTCCTCGATCTGCACCTGGCGTCCGATCTGCCCGCAGTGGTCCGCGGCGACGAGGCCCGGATCGGTCAGGTGCTCACGAACCTGCTCGGCAACGCGGTCAAGTTCACCCACGAGGGCGGGATCTGCCTGTCCGTCGCGCCGGTCGCCGCCGCCGGCGCCGGCGGCGCCGAGATGCGGATCCGCTTCGAGGTCATCGACAGCGGGATCGGGATCGCCGCCGACAAGCTGAAGACGATCTTCGACTGCTTCACCCAGGCGGACGCCTCGACGACCCGGCTCTACGGCGGCACGGGCCTCGGCCTGGCGATCAGCCGCAGCCTGGCGGGCCTGATGCGCGGGACCCTGGCGGTCGCCAGCATGGTCGGCCAGGGGTCGGTCTTCGCCCTCGAGGTCCCGCTGGACGTCGTCGCCGTGGCGGCGCAGCCCGGCGGCGGAGACCTGGCGACCGCGGCTGCCGAGCGGCCGGACATCGCCCCTGGCTGCCGGGTCCTCATCGTCGAGGACAATCCGATGAACCAGGTGGTGGCCCGCAAGCTCCTCACCTCGCTCGGCTGCGAGGCCACCGTCGCGGACGACGGCTCCGCCGCGCTCGCCCTCCTCGGCTGGCAGGACTTCGACCTCATCCTCATGGACTATATGATGCCCGGCATGGACGGCCCCGAGACCGTGCGCCGCCTGCGCGGCATGGGTGGCCGTCTCGCCCGCGTGCCGGTCGTGGCGTTGACCGCCAACGCCCTGGAGTCCCACCGGACCGAGTGCCTGAACGCCGGCATGGACGGCTACCTCACGAAACCCATCCGCAAGCAGGAGCTGATCGAGCTCTTGGCCGGTCTCTCGCGCGAGCCCGCCCGGATCTGACCGCGGGGATCCCGCATGCGGGCCTGAAGAATCCTGGTATATTGACCGGACGTGCCGGCTCGCGGGCGCGGCGATGCCGCCGCTCGCGGGCCGGGGACTGCAAGCCCGGTTCCGGGGGGTGTGGTGATGACCGAACCGAAGATCGCGGACCGGAAACCCGCCGTGCTCGAGATGGCGGCCGGGACCTACTGGTTCTGCGCCTGCGGTGGCTCGGCCAAGCAGCCGTTCTGCGACGGCAGTCACAAGGGCGGCGAGTTCCGGCCGCTGAAGGTGGAACTGGCCGATCCGGCCAGGATCGCATTCTGCCAGTGCAAACGTAGCCGCAACCAGCCGCGTTGCGACGGGACCCACAAGACGCTCCAGGAAGGTTAGGCAATGCTCATGCGCAAGCTGATTCCGCTCGTCGCTGTCCTCGCGCTCGCGCTGGCGGCCGCCGCGTCGGCCGCCACGTACACGATCGACCCCGTCCACAGCTCGGTCGGATTCAAGGTCAGGCACCTGATGGTGAGCAACGTCCGCGGCTCGTTCGGTGACTTCGCGGGGAGCTTCGTCTGGGAGGAGGGCAAGCCCGAGACATGGTCGGTCGAGGCGACGATCCAGATGACGTCGATCGACACCGGCAACGCGAAGCGGGACGATCACCTCCGCAGCTCGGACTTCTTCGACGTCGCGACGTTTCCCACGATGACGTTCAAGTCGACGCAGGTCACGGCGAAGGACGACGGGACCTATTCCCTCGTCGGCGATCTCACGCTCCGCGGCGTGACCAAGGCGGTCACGCTGGACCTGGAGTTCATCGGCCAAGTCGCCGATCCGCAGGGCAACGTCAGGGTCGGCTTCATGGCGACGGGCGCGATCGACCGCCAGGATTTCGGCGTCAGCTATTCCACCGTCATGGACAACGGCGGCCTCGCCGTGGGCAACGAGGTCCAGATCGAGCTGGAGATCGAGGCCGTCCTGCAGAAGTGAACCGGACGACCGCCGCGTGCATGGCCCCGGCGCGTTGCGGGGCCGTCGCCGCCCGCGGGCCGGCGGCGGGAAAGGGACCTCCATGGAATACCGTCACCTCGGCCGCAGCGGTCTGCGGGTCTCGGCGCTCGGCTTCGGCAGCTGGATCACCTTCGGCGATCAGCTCGGCGAGGACGCCGCGTACCAGTGCATGAAGACCGCCTACGACGCCGGCGTCAACTTCTTCGACAACGCCGAGGCGTACGCGATGGGCGAGGCCGAGACCATCATGGGCAAGGTCCTCAAGCGCGCGGGCTGGGCCCGCAGCGATCTGGTGGTCTCGACCAAGGTCTTCTGGGGCGGCGCCGGTCCGAACGATCGCGGCCTGTCGCGCAAGCACGTGTTCGAGGGGATGTACGCCTCGCTGGACCGCCTCGACCTCGATTACGTCGACCTCGTGTACTGCCACCGGCCCGACCTCCACACGCCGATCGAGGAGACCGTCCGGGCGATGAGCGACGTCGTGACCAGCGGCATGGCGTTCTACTGGGGCACCAGCGAGTGGTCGGCCGAGCAGATCCGCCACGCCGCGGAGATCGCCGCGCGCGAGCATCTGGTCGCGCCGACGATGGAACAGCCGCAATACAACCTGCTCGTGCGCGAGCGCGTCGAATCCGAGTATGCGCCGCTGTATCGCGACCTCGGCCTGGGCACGACCGTGTGGTCCCCGCTCGCGAGCGGAATCCTCTCGGGCAAGTACAACGACGGGATTCCGCCGGACAGCCGCCTCGGCCACGAACGGTACGCCTGGTTGCGCCGGACCCTCGAAGGCGAAGAGGGCGCCTGGCGACTGCGGGTCGCGCGCGACCTCGCCGCGCTCGCGTCCGAGCTCGGCTGCACGCCCTCGCAACTGGCGCTCGCGTGGTGCCTCAAGAATCCGCAGGTCTCGTCGGTGATCACCGGCGCGTCCCGGCCCGCCCAGGTGGTCGAGAACCTGGCTGCGCTCGCCGTGGCGGCGCAGCTCACCCCCGAGGTGATGGACCGGATCGACGCCTTCGCGGGCAACCGGCCGGCGGAGCCCAAGGACTGGCGGACCATGTGAGCGGTTCGCGAACGACCTCGCCGCCGGCCGCCTGGGCTGGCGGGCGAACGCGCGGGGCCCCCGCCGTCGATTGGCGGGGGCCCCGTCCGTTGCCTGCGCGACCCGGTCGCCCGGCTAACGCACCAGCACGACCCGGCCGCCGAGCGTCGCGGCCGCGGTCGTCGCGCGGACGAAGTACACGCCCGACGCCGCCGGCCGGCCCTGGCCGTCGCGGCCATCCCAGACGAGGACGCGCGAGCCGGACTCCAGGCGGCCGTCGAAGAGGTCGCGGACCAGCTGGCCGCGCGCGTTGTAGATCTTGACCGCGACCTCGCCGGCCTGCGCCAGCGAGAGCTGCAGCTCGGCGCGGTCGGCGCCCTGGTTCACGACGAGCAGGCGTGGACCGAGGACCACCGGATCCACCGGCGTCGTCGTTCCCACCGTGAAGCTCCGGGTCTCGCCGAGCAGTCCCCGCTCGAGGTCGTCCGCTGCGTACGCCCGCCAGTAGTAGGTGCCCAGACCGAGCGCGGGCGCGGTCCAGCCGGTCTGTCCGCCCGCGCCGGCCGCCAGCTGGTCGGCGCCGGCCAGGAACTCGGTCAGGAGGGGGTCGCCGTAGACCCGGAAGCCATAGGTGACCGGATCCCCGTCGGGATCGCTGACGTTCGCGACCACGAGGTGGACGGCGCCGTCGATCACGGCGCCGTCGGCGGGCGCCACGAGCGCGGGCGCCGGCGGCGCCTCGTTGTCGGAACCGTCGCCGAGCAGCTGGACGTCGTCGAGGTACCAGCCATCCTCGGTCACCCAGACGTCGGACTGCAGCAGGAAGCGAACGCGCAGGCTCTGACCCGCGAACTGCGCGAGGTCGACCTCGACCTGCTGCCAGGGCGACTGCGTCCCGTCGTAGCTCGCGACGGTCTGCCAGCTGCCGCCGGAGGCGGAGACCTGGACGCGGCCGTAGTCGTATCCTTCCTCGAGGACGTAGCGATGCCAGAAGGAGAGCTGGCTCGCGGTGAACGAGCCGTTGAGCGTGGCGGACGCGTTCCAGTTGTCGCCGTACTCGCCGCTCGGCGAGTCGGTGAGCGCGTAGGGCGCCGTGTGCGCGGTGGAGGTCAGGCCCCACTGGCCACCGCTGAAGGTCCAGTTGCCGGTGCCGGACGAGAAGCTGTCGAAGAACAGCTGGGCGGGCTCGCCGACCATGAACGTGAGCGGGTACGCGATCGTCCCGCCGGTAAAACTCACCGTCACCGTCACGCCGACCACGTGGCCGTCGGGACAGGCCGGGTCGACCGTGAAGGGCAGGGCCGGATCGACGGCGACGCCGGCGGTGGGCGCCAGGCTCCCGATGGACCGCTCGGCGCTCGTGAACTGCACGTAGGGATCGTCGCAGCGCAGCGTCAGTTGGACCGCCGAGATGGGCTCGGTGACGCCCTGGTTCGTGACCGTGCAGCTGAAGAGGCCGCTGTCGCCGGGCTCGAGCAGGCCGCCGGCCGCGTCCGTCGCCACGGCGTCGGTCACGTGCGCGAAGCCGCCGGCCGCCATCATCAGGTAGAGCATCGGCCACAGGTTGTCGTGGAACAGGCCGTCGCGCTCCGCGAAGCTCGGCCAGAAGCCGGTGGTGCCGACCTCGTTGCAGAACGAGAAGATCTTGGCGTGCTCGGTCTGGGCGCCGTAGGCCCAGTCATTCGCGCCGCCGTTGACCAGGTAGAGGATCTCGGGCGCCGTGCCGGCCACGTAGCCGTTGTCCCTGGTCATCAGCGCCGCCATGTGGTCGTAGGTGGCGCGGTCGGGGCACAGCGTCGTGGTATAGCCCCAGGGGAACAGCGTCGCGTTGTGGAAGGTGTGCAGCGACTGGTGCGTGACGAACTGGCGGCTGTTGATGAGACCCATGAGCGCCTGGATCTCGGGCTCGCTTCCGGCGAAGGGGCCGCGGTACGTCTCGTCCGACGGGTCGGCGCTGCTGCCTGATCCGTTCCACTGGTAGGTGTAGTTGCGGTTCAGGTCGACGCCGTACACCCCGCCGCCGTTGTTGCGCCGGTTCTTGCGCCACATTCCGCCGCCGGCGGGGTCGGTCAGCTCGTTGTAGACCATGCCGTCGGGGTTGACGATCGAGACGAGGTAGAGCTCGCGATTGTCCATGAGCCAGGTCACGACGGGATCGCTGCCGTAGTTGCGGCACAGGTGGTCGGCGAACATCAGGCCGAAGTCGCCGGCCATGATCTCGCGCGCGTGGTGCATCGTGTCGAGGAGGATCTCCGGCTCGCCGGTCTCGTCGGCGTCCGGGTTGTCGGACAGGCGCACGCACCACAGGTTGCGCAGCTGGGCGGTCTGGCCGATCGACCACTTGGCGCTGATTCGGTCCGGGTACTCGATCCGCAGGCTGTCGAGGTAGGCGATGTTCTCGGTGTACGTGTGCCAACCGCCGAAATTCGTGTCCTTGTCGAGGATCTGCGACGCGTAGAAGGCCACGAGGTCCTTGTGGAGGACCTCGAGGCGCAGACCGCTCGCGCGCAGCACGTCCATGGTCGCCGGCGTCGCGACGATGTCGGCGCAGACGCCGGCCTTGCCCGTCGCCACGTCCAGCTCCGGATGGGCCTTGAAGAACGCGGCGGGGTCGGCGCCGTCGAACCAGACGCGCACGAGCGAGTAGTCGGACGCCGTCGCGACGGCGGCGCCGAGGGCCAGCAGCAGGACGAGGCCGACCGCGAAGCGCGACACGGGATGCATGGGATCCTCCCGGAAAGGGCATGAGGAGCGGACGGACGGACCGTCCGGGGCGACGGGCACCCTCCATTGTAACAGGAATCCCCGCCGCGCTCAAATCGACAAGAATCCCGGTTTCGTGACAGATCCGCACCGCAACCGGGGATCGCCGAGACGAGCGCGACCGGCCGGCCCGGAGTGCCGGTCCCGACGTCGCCGTCTTGCCGATCGGCGACCAGGTCGTCTACATTCCCAGTCCACGGGTCGGCGGCGGCCGCCGGCGAGAGCACATCGACGCCACGGAGGGTCGAGCATGGACCAGCGCGACCGCAGCGGCCGGATACCCGGCTTCTTCCTCGACTTCGTGCGTTCGGAGGTGTCGGGGAGCGTCGTCCTGCTCGCCTGTACGGCGTTCGCGCTCGCCCTCGCCAACTCGCCGTGGCGCAGCTGGTATGACGACCTGGCCCACACGCCCCTCGGGGTGTCCTGGGGATCGGCCGCCTTCACGCTGAGCCTGCAGCACTGGGTCAACGACCTGCTGATGGTGCTCTTCTTCTTCGTGGTCGGCCTGGAGATCAAGCGCGAGGTCCTCGTCGGCGAGCTGTCGAGCGTCGAGAAGGCGACCTTGCCGGTCGCGGCGGCGCTCGGCGGCATGGTCGTGCCGGCGGCGCTGTACACGCTCCTGAATGCCGGGGGTCCGGGCGCGCCGGGCTGGGGCGTGCCCATGGCGACCGACATCGCGTTCGCGCTGGGGATCCTGGCGATGCTCGGCAGGCGGGCGCCCCTCGGCCTGAAGGTGTTCCTGACCGCGCTCGCGATCGCTGACGATCTCGGCGCCGTCCTCGTGATCGCGCTCTTCTACACCGAGCAGATCGCGGTCGTGGCGCTGCTCGTGGCGGCCGCGTTGCTGGGACTGCTGCTGCTGGCGGCGCGGGCCGGTGTGCGGCGGCCCGAGGTGTACGTCGCCCTCGGGCTGGGCGTCTGGGCGGCCGTGCTGGCGAGCGGCGTCCATGCCACGGTGGCCGGCGTCCTGGTCGCCCTGACCGTGCCGGTCCGGGCGCGCCGCGATCCCGCGGAGTTCCGGGCCACGAGCGCCGCTGCGCTCGCCGAGCTCGAACGTGGCGACCTGACCCGGGAGAGCATGCTCGGCGACGATCGCCAGCTCGCCTGCCTCGAGGCGCTGCACGACGCGGCCGGCGACATGGTGCCGCCCGGCCTGGCGCTGGAGCACCGCCTGCAACCGGTCCAGGCCTGGTTGGTCCTGCCTCTCTTCGCCTTCTTCAACGCAGGCGTCAACCTCGCCGGCGGCAGCACGGCGCCGGCGACGGTGCCGCTGGGGATCATGCTCGGGCTGGTGGTCGGCAAGCCGCTGGGCATCGGTCTGTTCAGCTGGCTTGCCGTACGGAGCCGGCGCGGCCGGTTGCCGGATGGCGTCTCCTGGATCCAGCTCTGGGGCGCCGGCGCGCTGGCCGGCGTGGGCTTCACGATGTCGCTGTTCATCAGCGAGCTGGCCTTCGCGGACGCGGATCTGGTCGCGGGGGCGAAGCTCGGGATCCTCGGCGCCTCGTTGACGGCCGGGATCGTGGGCTGGTCCCTGATCCGCCTGGCCGGCCGGCGCGCCTGAGCGCGCGGCGCCGGCGCTCTACTTGCCCACCTTGTCGACCTCGGCGCAGGTCCTGCTCACGGCGGCGACGGAGTTCGCGAGCGCCGTCCTCTCCTCGTCGGAGAGATCGATCTCGATGATCTTCTCGACGCCCTCGCGGCCGAGGATCGCCGGCACGCCGACGAAGAGCCCGGTCACGCCGTACTCGCCGTCGAGGTGGGCGCAGACCGACGTGATCTTCTTCTTGTCGAAGGCGATGCTCGTGATCATCTCGAGAGCCGACCATGCCGGCGAGACGAACGCCGAACCGCTGCCGAGGAGGCTCACGACCTCGCCGCCCGCCTTGCGGACGCGGTCCTCGATGGCGGCGAGCTCATCCTCGTCGATGAACTTGGTGACGGGCAGACCGTAGATGCGGCAAGCGCTGCGGATCGGCACCATCGTGTCGCCGTGGCCGCCGAGCACGACGGCCTCGACGTTCTCGACCGAGACTCCCGCGGCCTGCGCCACGAAGTACTTGTAGCGCGCGGAATCCAGCACGCCCGCCATGCCCATCAGCTTGCGCACGGGAAGCCGGTCCTTCAGCTGCTGATGCAGGCGGTAGACGATCGCGTCGAGCGGGTTGGCGATCGAGACCACGAAGGCGTCGGGGCAGTACTGCCGGATACCGGCGGCCACGGCGTCGGTGATCCGCAGGTTGGTCGCGAGCAGCTCCTCGCGCGAGGGGAACGTCCCGTCGGCGCGCATCGCGCGCGGCACGCCCGCGGTGTTGATCACGAAGTCGGCGCCGGCGAGCACCTCGTAGCCCTTGCTGCCCTCGAGGACCGTGTCCGTGCCGATCACGGGCGTGCCCTCGGCGATGTCCAGGCACTTGCCCCGGGCGAACTCCGGCGGCTTGACGTCGACCAGCGCCACGCGGCGCGCCAGGCGCCTCGAGGCGATCTCCGCGGCGCATACGCCGCCGATGTTGCCGCCGCCGATGATCCCGATCTTGCCGACCATGCCGGACTCCTCGCCGCTCGACGCCGGCCTCGCCTCGGCCCGCGTCCCGCTCGGGTGAGCTCACACGCTGAACGCCATGGATAAGCGAACTCGGGCTTCCCGACAAGCCGGGGGCCGCTCAGATCGCGCCGGCCTCGACCACGATCCGGGTCCAGTCCTCGAAGGTGCCGGAGTCCGGCCCGCGCGCGGGACCTTGCTGCGTCGCGAGGCCGGCGACCGGCAGCCATCGCGCCTGGTGGGGCTCGGCCTGCGCGCTGACCGTGGCGAGCAACGCGGCGTCGCTGCCGCCGATCGCCGCCACGTCCACGCGGTAGACCACGCCGAGGTGGACGCTGGAGACGTCCTCCCGGTCGCTGTTGATGTAGCCGGCCGGCTCGAGGACGGCCTGCGCCGGGTCGAGACCCGTCTCCTCCGCCAGCTCGCGCCGGGCCGCGGCCTCGACGAGCCCGCGGATCGCGACCTCGCGGTCCGCGCGGTCGATCGGCTCGATGTGCCCGCCGAAACCCACGGACCACAGGCCGCCGAGCCGCCGCTCGCTGTGCTTCACCTGGCGCTGGTAGGCGAGGACCCGGCGCTCGCGGCCGTCGCCGCGGACCAGCACGAGGTAGGGGATGATCTGCTTGTAGTGGGAGCAGGTCTCCATGTACTCCCGCTCGGCGAAGAAGAGGTGGGCCGAGAGTGCGCCCAGGTCGATGGCCGGAGTCGGCAGGAAGCCCTGGGGGCTGAGGCCGGGGAAGAGATGGCGGCGGTCGATGACCAGGATGGCGCGCATGGAATGGCTCCGGGTTTAGGGAAGGAACGCCTTCACATCCGCCAGTTTCCGCGGCAGGTACTCCTCGATCACGTAGTTGAGCCCGTGCCTCGCGAGCGCCTGCTGCTCGGCGCGCACGCCCATCTTGATCATCTGCTCGAGGGCCTGCTGCCACGCGGCGTAGTGCAGGATGAACGGATCGTTCTTGAGCGCATCGCGCGCGCGCTTGATGTCGACGTCCTTGAGCGGGTGGGTCGGCAGCTCGTAGTCGACGATGTCCTGCGGCGTGATGCCGAGCAGATGGGCCTGCGGGACGCAGAAGAACTCGTTGAGATGGGCGGCGTTGCCCGAGCCGACCTTGAGGGTGCGGTAGATGTTGCTGTAGCCGTAGGGGTCGCCGTCGACGAACACGTAGACGGGCAGGCCCTTTTCATCCGCGAGACGGCGTACGAACCGGCGGCAGGCGCGCGTCGGCACGCCGCCCATCGAGACCAGGATGCAACCGGCCTGTTTCCAGTAGTTGTGCTTCACGAGCCGCTGGAACATGCCGGCGGTCTCGATGCAGAGGATGAACTGGGCGTCCGTCTCGAACTGGAGTTCCTCGACCGAGATCGGCACGGAGTAGGCGCCGCTGCCGAACTTCGTGCAGTCGATGCGCAGGATCTCGCCGGTCTCCCGGTCATGGTCGACGACCACGAGCCGGCCCGCGACGTCGCCGCCCTTCTCCTCGGGCACGAAGCCGAGCTGTTCGCGGTTCACGCCGAAGAATGCCTCGACGTCCTCCATGACCGTGTCGGATTCCGGCTGCTCGCTGAACCGCGCCTCGGCCCAGTTCTTCGAGACGTAGTAGGCTTCTCGCTTGGTGGCGATGTCGTCGGTCTCGACGAGCGTCTTCGCGAGGGCCATCATCTTCAGCGTCTGCGCGAAGGTCTTGACCGTGCCGACGGTGAGCGCGCGCTCCTTGCGCTTGCCCTTGAGCTTGAAGTAGCCGGTGCGCGGATCGTAACTGACGTTGTTGAGC
Organism: Candidatus Krumholzibacteriota bacterium; assembly: GCA_022711765.1. Lineage (GTDB taxonomy): Bacteria > Krumholzibacteriota > Krumholzibacteriia > LZORAL124-64-63 > LZORAL124-64-63 > Glo-17. The sequence goes on along the minus strand of JAKLEB010000001.1, from coordinate 1,225,133 downwards.
GAGCGCAGCGGGAACTTCAGGCTCGGCTTCTGGCCCAGCAGGATCGTCTGGTGAATGAGGCCGCACTCGCTGCGGATCCTGCGCGCGACCGGCCGGAACGAGGGCGAAGTCGCGGTGGGCGCCGGCGGTGTTCCGGACTCGCTGCCGGTCGTCCGGCCGCGCGGCGCGCCGAAGACCAGCTCGCCCTGGCCGGCGGCCGACCGCGCCTGCGCCCGCGCCGGCGAGCCGGCGGCGGTTCTCGGCGGGGTCGTGCGCGCCGTCTTCTTCGTGGTCTTGCGCTTGGCCAAGGCTCGATCCTCACCCGGCGGCCGGCGGTCCCGGCGCCGCTGGTCAGTGGCCCATCAACTCGCCGTACTTCACCTCGAGGTATGCGATGAAGTCGCCGGCGTCGAGCGAACGTCCCGTCACCGCGCGGCAGAGATCGGCGGCGGCGAGCACGCTGCCGCGGCCGTGGATCTGCGCGCGCAACCAGCCGAGCAGCCCGGCCGTGCGTCCGGCGGCGAGGTCCCGGTCGAGATCCGGCAGCGCGCTGCGGGCGGCGTTCCAGAACATCGCCGCGTACAGGTTGCCCAGGGTGTACGTCGGGAAATACCCGAGGCTCCCCATGCTCCAGTGGATGTCCTGGAGCGGTCCCGTGCGTTCGTCCCAGATCTCGAGGCCGAGGTACTCGCGCGCCAGGCTCCGCCACACCGCCGGGACACCGGCGACCTCGAGGTCGCCCGAGAGCAGCGCCCGCTCGATCTCCAGCCGCAGGACGATGTGCAGGTTGTAGGTGACCTCGTCCGCCTCGATGCGGATCGGGGTCGAGCGGACGCGGTTGACCGCCCGGACGAGCTCGTCCGGCGCGAGACGGCCGAGCCGCTCGGGAAAGGTCTGGCGCAGGACCGGCGCGAGCCAGTGGCAGAATGCCGGGCAGCGCCCCACGTGGTTCTCCCACAGGCGCGACTGCGACTCATGGATGCCGAGGCTCACCGCCTGGCCGGCGGGCGTGTCGCGGTGTTCCGCCGGCAGGCCCTGCTCGTAGAGCGCGTGCCCGGCCTCGTGGAGCGTCGAGAAGAGGCCCGGCAGCACGTCGTCCTCGCTGTACCGCGTCGTGATCCGCACGTCCCCGGGTCCCATCGACTCGGTGAAGGGGTGCGTGGAGACGTCGAGGCGGCCGGCGTCGAAATCGTAACCCACGGTGGACAGGACCCGGCGGTTGAGCTCGTCCTGGCGACCGACCGGGAAATCACCGACCAGCGGCTCGACCGGGGCGGCCAGCGCGGGCCCGAGGCGGTCGAGCAGGGCCGTGAGCGCGACGCGCAGGCGCCGGAAGATCGGCAGGAGATCCGCGGTGCGGGCTCCCGGCTCGAACTCGTCGAGCAGCGAGTCGTAGGGCTCGTCGCCGATCCCGAGCGCCGCCGCCTCCTGGCGTTTCAGGTCCAGGACGCGAGCGAGGTGGGGGGCGAAGCGATCCCAGTCGTCGTCGTCGCGGGCCCGCGCCCATTCCGGCTGCGCGAGCGACGCGGCTTCCGCGAGGTCGCGCACGAGCGTCACCGGCAGGCGCACGGCCCGCTCGTGCGCGCGGCGGGCCTCGCGGACGTTGGCGCGGGCGGCCGGGGCGAGGCCGTCGGCCGGCAAGAGGTCGGCGAGCAGCGAGCCCAGCTCGGGGTCGGTCAGCCTGGCGTGGACGACCTCGGCCAGCGCCGCGCAGGTGTCGGCCCGTGACCGGGCGCCGGCGGGCGGCATCATGACCTCCTGGTCCCAGCCGAGCAGGGCCCGGGCGCCGTTGAGGCGCTGGATCGGCTGGAGGTGGCCCAGGAGTCTCGCGTAGGCGTCGGGCATGGCGGCTCCGGTGGCGACAGGGCTCAGAACTTGCGGCTCTTCTCGAGCGTTTCGGTCAGGACCGTGATCACGTTCGCGCGGTCGGCGGCGTCGAGGGCGAGGATGTCCTGCAGCGCGTCGCCGATGTGAGGGATGTACTTCTGGATGTAGCTCTGCTTCTGGTTCGCGTCCTTCTCGCGCTGGCGCCGCCGCAAGAACCGGCCCAGCTGCCGGCCGGCCTCCTGCAGGGCCAGCTTGAGCTCGCGCACGATCTCCGGGTAGTGCGCCACGGCTTCCTTGCTCTCGCTCGTGAACGGGACCCAGACCGAGGCGATGTGGACGAGAATGACCAGGGGGCCGGTCGGCAGGGCACCCTTGCTCTGCTGCACGCCGTAGGCGCGCCAGTTGCTGGTGAGCACCGCCTTGTGGATGGCGCAGGCGGACGCCTGGTACAACAGCGGCACGCGATTGGCGAAGCGCATGAGCGTCGCGAGCTCGTCGCCCGGCAGCTGGCCGCCGTACGCGAGGCCGACCTCGACCTGGAACGGATTGCCGCGGTAGACCGCGGCCGGGCGCGTCACGCTGGTGTAGAAATCGGCCGCGACGCCGCTCTTCAGGCCCGCCATCACCAGCGACTCGCCGATCGGCGAGAGGCAATCGGTCGGCGGCGCGGGGATCCGCGTCGCGGCGATCGCGTCGAGCAGGCGCCGGCAGTCGTCCTGCGAGAGCCGCTTCGGCTGCTTGTTCGCCGGCAGATCCGCCGCGCCGAGGATCTGCTCGCAGGTCTTGGGCCCCACGCGGCAGAACTCCTCCCTGAGGAAGCTGCCCAGGTTGCGGCACGCCGTGTCCTTGAGCAGGCGGGCCAGCAGGCCCAGCTCGACGCCGTAGGGATGGGGCTGGATCTCGCGAGCCTCCGCCGGCAGCTGGTCGGCGGTGTTGGGATAGACGTGCGCCTCGCCCTTCGGGTCGACATAGGTCAGGTGCAGGTGCGGATTGGCGATGGCGGTCTGCGCGAGGTAGGCGTCGACCGAGTGCTGGCCGCGCTTGTAGCTGCCGGTCAGGACGATCTCGACCCTCGTGCCGTGGTCCTTCTCCCAGATCGTCTCCTCGTCGCGTTGGACCACCGGCTCGTTCAGCTTCATGTCCAGGTGCAGCTGGATGCGCCGGGCGGGCTGGTCGGGGGCGGTCCGCGTGTAGACCGTGACCGGCTTGCCGGTGGTGAGCTGGCCGTACATGCCGGCAGCCGAGATGCCGATGCCCTGCTGGCCGCGGCTCTGCTTGAGGGAGTGGAACTTCGAGCCGTAGAGCAGCTTGCCGAAGATGCGGGGCACCTGGGCGGCCACGATGCCGGGGCCGTTGTCCTCGACCACGACCCGGTAGCGCTCCTCGCGGACGACCGGAAGCTTGCCCTTGCTCTTGCCGTTGCCGTTGCCGTTGCCCGTCGCGGTCGCGCCCGTGGCGGCCGTCTCGGCGAGGCTCGGCAGGTCCAGGCCCTTGAACTTGTCCTCCTCGGGGCGAATCTCGACGTGGAGGCGGGGCAGATGTCCGGCCTCCTCGCAGGCGTCGAGGCTGTTGTCGACGGCCTCCTTGATCGTCGTCAGGAGGGCCTTGGCCGGCGAATCGAAGCCGAGCAGGTGGCGGTTCTTGGTGAAGAACTCGCTGATCGAGATCTCGCGCTGCTTCTGGGCCAGGGTCTCGGCCGTGCCGTTGGTGCGGGACCGCGGGGGCATGCCGGGGTTCCTTCCGGGAGGTGCGTCCGTGCCGGGCGGGGATCGGCCGCCACGCTCAGATTATAGGTTCGCGGCCGGGAGAATCAAGTTCTACGGACTGCCGCCCACGCGGGGCCCCTGGCGGGTGACGCCTCCCGACGGCGACCGGAGGACCAGCGGAAGCGTCGGCAGGATCAGCGGGCATCGGGCCCCGGGAGGCGTCGCTCCGGTCCTGCAGGACGCGGACCCGCTCCGCGCGGCGGGGCCGAGACGGCGGACGGCGTGCCATGACGGCGCGTGACGCCTCGCCCGGTCGATCGAGCAGTCGGTGGCGACGAGCGCGCGCCGTGCACGCTGCACGCGGCCCGCGGCGGCGCCGGGCAGGTTGACCGCGCCTCGCCTGCCCGCCCGGCTGGTCGTGGCCTCAGCGAAAGAGCCGGCGGACGTCCGTGAAGGTCCGCGGCTCGACCGGCACCGTCGCGTTGAAGGTCAGGTCGTACGCGCCCCCGCTCTCGCCGGCGGGCCGCAGGCAGTCGACCGCGAGGTAGACGGTCCTCGGCTCGGGATCCTGGTTCGCCCAGATCAACGACTCGTCGCCTCCCGCGTTGGCCCCGTCGACGAACGCGAGGCACTCGGCGTCGGGCCCGCAGCCGGCGAAGACCCAGAGCGCGACGTCGAGGGTGGCGGCGGCCGGAGCGACGGTGCAGGCGACGCTCAGGTACTCGCCGTAGCCGGCGCCCGTGGTGTCGGTGTCGGCGGCCGCCATGGTCAGGGCGTACCAGACCTCGCCGCCGCGCGCGGCGATCTCCGCACAGTCGAAGATGGAGACCAGGTTGGGCGCGCCGAAGAGGTCGCCCTGCAGCAGGTCCAGTCCCGCGCCGTCGATGGCCACCGGCACCGCGCCGCCCGGCTCGCAGACGAGGTCGGCGAGCCCCGCGTGGCGGGTCTCGAGGCTGAGGAGGTAGGGACCGGCCGCCTCCTGGAAGCCGTCGACCACCAGGTAGTAGGTGCGGCCGGCCGCGAGCAGCGCGCTCACCTCGGTGTTCGCCTGGGCGAGGCAGCTGTCGGTGTCGCAGGCGGACAGCAGGACCAGATCGAGGTCCGGCTCGTTGCCGGCGAGCCAGGCGTCGAGGACCAGGTCGTCGGTCGCGGTCAGCGCGTAGACGTGCTCGGGGCCGGCTTCGACCCAGCCGGGCTCGCAGGCGTAGCCAGCGACCGCGCCCGCGCCGCTCGTCGTGTCCGCGAACGCGAGCTGCAGGCCGGGCGACAGGTCGAGCTCCTGCCTGGGCGCGTCGCAGGGGACCACGTCGCGCGCGTAGTCCGCGGCGCGGCCGTCGGGATGCCGGTCCTTGCCGGTGACGGCCCGATCGCCGGCGAGCGCCGGCAAGCCGAGCGATGCCAGAGCGGTGAGCGCGAGGATCGCGCCGCCGCGACGGGAGCGCCTGGGCAAGCTGGTCCTCCTGGTGAAAGCCGGCCGCGGGTCGATCGGGGGTGGCCTCCCCATGGTAACCCGTGCCGCCCCGCGCATCAACCGCCGTGGGTTCGTTGACAGGCCGCGGCACGCGGCGCATCATGCGGCCCATGATTCGTCTCGATCCGCGCCGCCTGCTCTTCGACCGCGAGGTGATGGGGCTGATGGGCCTCAGCCTGCTCGTGAAGCCGATCGGCCTCTTGAGCCAGGTGCTCGTCGCGCGGTGGTTCGGGGCCGGCGAGGACGTGGACGCCTACGGCCTGGCGCTCTTCCTCGTGACGTTCGGCGACGGCACGCTCTCCCAGGTCTTCCGCGGCGCGATGGCGCCCTACCTGATCCAGCTCAAGCACGCTGTCGACATCGACACCTTCCACCGCTACCAGAACGGCGTGCTCGGCCTCTTCATCGGCGGCGGCGCCGCCTGGTTGCTGGGCCTGGCGGCCCTCGTCGCCGCCGTGCTGCCGCTGGTCTGGCCGGACCTGCCGCCGATCACCAGCGACCTCACGATCAGGATGACCGTGGCCATGGCGTTGCCCGGATTGCTCCTGGTCGTGAACAACCTGGGCATGTCGGTGCTCAACCTGTACCAGTACTTCCGGGTCGCGGGCGCGATGCCGGTGCTCAACGCGGCGGCCATGCTCGCCGCGCTCGTGCTCTGGCACGACCGCCTGGGGATCTGGTCGCTGCCGCTGGGCTTCGCGATCGGCCAGGTCCTGCAGTGGCCGGTGATCCACCTGCGCGCGTTCGCCGTGCGCGCCCTGCGGCCGGTGCGGCCGGGGCTCGACCGCCGCGACCTCGGCCGCATCCGCGACCTGATCTGGCTGATGTTCGTCGGGCAGGTCCTGCTGACCGGGAATGCATTCGTCGACCGGTGGTTCGCCACGGCCCTGGAGCCGGGCAGCGTCGCCTCGCTGAATTTCGCCTACACCCTGGTCACCTTCGGCTTCATGCTGTTCTCGACGAGCCTGGTGACGGTCATGTACCCGCACATGAGCGAGACCATCGCCGCCGGCGAGTTCGCCGCCTGCAGCGAGTACATCCGGCACAACCTCGTGAGGCTCTGCCACCTCGTGGTGCCGGCCTCGCTGGGGATCGCCTTCGCGGCGCCCGAGCTGGTCCGGGTGCTCTTCGAGCGCGGCGCCTTCGACGCGGCGGACACGGTCCGCACGACCGGCGCCATGGTCATGTACATGCTCGGCCTGCCGGCCCTCATCATCAACGGCCTCGTGGCCCGGATCTTCCATTCCCTGCAGCTGTTGCGGGACAAGGTCTGGCTGGCGGTGCAGTTCCTCGTCACGAACGCCCTGCTGAACTTCGCGCTGATCGGCCCGCTCCAGGTGCGCGGACTGGCTCTCGCCTCGAGCCTCGCCATCAACCTGCACCTGCTCCTCTCGCTCTGGGTCCTGCACCGGCGGCGGTCGGGGCTGTACACGGGGCCGCTGCTCGCGGTCGTGGGGCAGAGCTACGTGGTGGGCGCGCTGGCGGCGGCGGTCTACTGGGCGCTGCCGCTGGAGCGGTCGCTGGCGGACCTCGCGGATCGCGGGTTCGGCGGGGCCGTCGCGGCGGGGGCGATCAAGGCCGCGATCGTCGTCGCGGCCTACGGCGTGGTGCTGGGCTGCTGGCGGCTCGCGGCGCGCCGGCGGGCGTCCTCGTAGAACGCCAGCATCTGGTCCGTGCGCGCATCCCAGGTCTCGCCGCGGACCCGCTCGATCCGCCGCCGTCTGTGGTCACTGTCCTCGGCCTGGTCGCGGCGCGGCGATCAAGTCGCGAAAGAAGTCGGCGAGTCGACTCGTCTCCGTCTCGAGGTTGAACGACTGCGCGACGTGGGTGCGACCCGCGTCCGCGAGACGCGCGGCCAGCTCCGGCTCGTCCGCGAGCCGGCGGATCGCGGCGGCCAGGCCGGAGGCATCGCCGGGTTCGGCGAGCAGACCGGTCCGGCCGTCCACGACCAGTTCCGGAATGCCCGAGATCCTGGTCGAGACGACCGGGCAGCCGCTCGCCATCGCCTCCATGAGCGCGACCGGGATCCCGTCGACGTCGCCGTCCCGGGCCGCGACACACGGCAGGACGAAGACGTCGGCTGCGGCGAGGAGGCTCCGGATCTCGGCCTGCTGGAGCGGACCGGCGATCTCCAGGTTCCGCAAGGACAGGGATGCCGCCTGGCGGCGGAGATCGTCGAGCAGCGGTCCGCCGCCGACGAGATGGCCGGTCCAGTCGATCCGCTGGGACGAGAGGATCGCGAGCGCGTCGAGCAGGTGCGTGAAACCCTTCTTCTCGGCCGCCCGTCCCACGGCGAGGATGCGCAGGGGACCGCCGGTCCGCTGGCGAGCCTGGAACGGGAAATCGGCGAGTCGGATCCCGCAGTGGATCACCGCCGCGCGGGCCAGCTCCGGATGCCAGCGAAGGTAGTGGCGGTGGTTGAACTCGCTGATCGCGACGGCGCCGGCCGCGTGCCGCAGCTTGAGCCGCATCGCCTCTGGTTTCCGGAAAAGGTCGGCGGCGTGGCCGGTGAAACTGAACGGGACACCGGTCAAGATCGACAGGAAGAGCGCGTAGTTGCCCGGCGGGCTGGCCAGGTGGGCGTGGAGGTGCTCGACCTCGAGCGCGCTCACCAGAGGCGCGATCGTGGTCGCCGCCGCGAGCTGTCCGATCAGCTTGATCCGGGTGGGCCAGCGCTCGGCCGGCGACGTGAGCGCGAGGCGGAGCGCGCGGCACGAACGGCGCGGGCGCATCACCAGCGTGCGCAGCGTGCCGGTCACGAGGCGCGCCGGCGGGATCGGGAACAGGTAGAGGCAGCCGGTCAGATCGCACTCCGGGCGATCGGCCTCGTGAGCGCTCCGGCGCCGCAGGGACAGGAGGCTGACGTGGTGGCCCTGTCGACGCAGCTGATCGACCTCGCGCGTGACGAAGGTCAGGGTCAGGCTGTGGAAGTTGGTGGTGAGGTAGAGCAGGCGCACCGTCAACCTCCGCCGGCGGCGAGCCCGGCGTAGAGTTCGAGCAGCCGCGCCTCCTGGCTTGCCCAGTTGTAGCGGGTGCGCGCCAGGTCCCAGGCGCGCGCGCCCATCGCCGCCAGGCGCTCTCGTTCGGCCACGAGCTGGCGAAGGCCCCGGGCGATGTCGTCGACGTCCGTCGCGTCCACGGCGAATGCGGCCCCGCCGGTCACGAACTCCTCCACGAAGGACTCGAGGTCGGAACACAGGATCGGCCGTCCGGCCGCCAGGTACTCGTACATCTTGTTGACGCTGCAGTGGCGGATCGAGAGGTGCCCTCCGGGATTGGTCAGCATGTTGACAGCGACATCGTAGCTGGCCACCGTCGCCATGACCTCGTCCGGCCGCACCAGGGGATGGAAGTGGACCCGCTCGGTGAGCCCCAGCTCGCCGACCAGCCGCCGCAGGACCTGCTCGGAGTCGCGATAACCGAAGGCGACGAGGTGGAGCTCGATCGCCGGGACGCGCTGCATGGCGCGCGCCAGCAAGTCGAGGCGGTTCGACGCGAGGTCGTAGCCGCCGCTGTAGACGAGTCGGATCGGGCCGCCCGCCGCCACGCTGATCGGCGGCGGCGCGCCCGGGTCCAGGACGGGGTAGTTCGCGATGATCGTGATCGCATCCGCCGCCAGCCCGTACCGCTCGGCCTGGGCGCGGGCGCGCCCGCGCGCGACGTTGATGCACGCGTCGGCGCGATGGATGAACTGCCGCTCCAGCCAGGCGAGTAGCCGGCCGTGCTCCCACTGGACCTCGTGGGCGTCGTACACGAATCGCCCCCGGTGGAGCCGGGCGCCGAGCCACATGCCCCACAGGAACATCGTGTTGTGGGCATGATAGACGCGAGCCCCCACGACGAGCAGGCGCAGGTTGATCAGCGCGGCGTTGACCACGATCGACAGGTTGCGCAGGCGCCGCCGCGTGCGCGGGAACAGCGGCAGAGTGGTCAGGGCGAATGCGCCAGGCGACCGGTCGGGGCGGCGCCGGCCGTTCCGGAAACCGAAGACCGCGACCTTCCAGCCGTCCGCGGCGAGCGAGGCGGCCTCCTTCTGCACGCGGTAGTCATGATAGATGTCCGAGGACTCGGCCATGACGACTGTCTTCTGCACCGGTACGACCTGCCTAGCCACGGGGCCCGACCAACCTGCCCGCTGATATGGACTCGTAGATGGCCGCGTACTCCTCGACCATGCGCGTGAGCGGAAACCGCTCCGTGATGACCGCGCGGCCGGCCGCGCCACAGCGATGCCGCAGATCCGGATCGGCGAGCCTGGCCGCCACGACATCGGCCCAGGCGTCGATCTGACCGGCCGGCACCTGGCCGTGCTCCGGCGGCCTCGGATACAATCCTGATTCCAGCTCCCGATGACCCGCGACGAGCTGCTCGATCTGGGCCAGGTCGGGAGCCGTGATCGGCGCGCCGGCGGCCATGGCCTCCATCACGTTCAGCGGGAGGCCCTCGTTCCGCGACGTCGACACGAACAGGTCGCACGCGCCCAGCAGGGTCGGCACGTCCTGCCGCAACCCCAGCAGCTCGACGCCGGATTCGCCGGCGACGAGAGCCTGCATCCGCGCGGCCAGCTCGCCGTGCCCGCAGACGAACCCGCGGACTCGCAGACCTCGCTGACGAAGGCGGCGAACGAGCGCCACGAACGCGTCGGGCCCTTTCTGTTCCGACAGGCGACCGACGAACAGGAGCACATGCTCGTCGCCGGCCACGCCGAGTCGCGCGCGCGCGTCCTGCCGTTCGGTCGCGGTCGCCGGTCGAAACCGCTCGGTGTCGATCCCGTTGGGGATCGTCCGGACCTTCGCTGCCGGCAGCCGTTCGACCTCGAGGCAGTAGCGGTGGACCGCGTCGGACACGGCCACGACGGCGACCGCGCGTCGGGCCAGCCGCTGGTAGCTCGAACGGTGCCGCCGTTGCATGTCCTTGTAGACGGAATGGCGCGTCCACAGGACCGCCCCGACGCCGGCCAGCGGGGCCAGGCGGCCGGCCCACAGGTCGGCGAAACGGTTGTGGCCGTGCACGACCTGAGGCCGGTGCTGGCGCAGGAACCGGACGATCCGCCAGAGCGTGCGCGGATCGCGGAACGAACGGCCGTGCAGCGCGTAGGCGGCGACCCCGGCTTCCCGGAAGCGGCGGCGCATCTCCGGCTCGCGCTGGTCGCGCGGTTCGATGAGCGCGACGGCAAGCGACTCGAAACGGTCCGGGTCCAGGCTGCGGGCGAGGTCGAGGGCGACCGTTTCGGCGCCGCCGACCCGATAGGCATTGAGGACCTGACAGACCTTGATACGCTGCGACTCGGCCAATATCACCTCGCTGGCCCCGGGTTTGCTCGAGCGGCGGGAACGATACTACATTGGCAGGTCGCCGACCAACTGCCGGTTTCGAAACGAGGTGACCGCCCGTGCCCGCCAAGATCCTGCTCGTGGCCGCCGCGCGCCCGAATTTCATGAAGATCGCGCCGCTGTGGCGGGCGCTCGCCGCGCGTCCGGACGCCTTCGCGCCGCTGCTGGTCCACACGGGGCAGCACTACGACCAGAACATGTCCGCCGTGTTCTTCGCCGATCTGGGGCTGCCCGCGCCGGACGTCCACCTGGGCGTGGGGTCGGGCACGCACGCCGAGCAGACCGCCGGCGTCATGCTCCGCTTCGAGGCCGCCTGCCGCGAGCACCGGCCGGCCTGCGTGATCGTGGTGGGCGATGTCAATGCGACCATGGCGGCCGCCATCGCCGCCAAGAAGCTGCTCCTGGACGTGGCGCATGTCGAGGCTGGCTTGCGCAGCGGCGACCGCACCATGCCGGAGGAGATCAACCGGGTGCTCACCGACTGCATCGCCGACGTGCTCTTCACGCCCTCGCCGGACGCCGACGGGAACCTGCTGCGCGAGGGCGTGGACGCCTCGCGGATCGCCCGGGTGGGCAACATCATGATCGACAGCCTCGTCCACGCGCTGGCACGGGTGCGCGACCGCGCGTGCCACGACCGGTTCGGCCTCGGCGCCGGCGAGTACGGCCTGGTGACGCTCCACCGGCCGGCCAACGTCGACGAGCCGGCGCTGTTGCGCCGCCTGTTCGACGGCCTGCGGGCGCTCGACTATCCGCTGATCTTCCCGGTGCACCCGCGGACGCGGAAGGTCATGGCGGCGGCGGGGCTCGCGCGCCTCTTCACGGAGGGAGGCCCGCTGCGCCTGTGCGATCCGCTCGGTTACGACGATTTCCTGAACCTCACGGTCCACGCTCGCTTCGTGATCACCGATTCGGGGGGCATCCAGGAGGAGACCACGTACCTCGGCATCCCGTGCCTGACGATGCGTCCGAACACCGAGCGGCCGGTGACGATCACCGAGGGGACGAACGAGCTGGCCACCCTCGCGACCCTTCCCGGGCAAGTCCAGACGATCCGGGCGGGCAACTGGAAGCGCGGCCGCGTGCCCGACCTCTGGGACGGCCGCACCGCCGAGCGCATCGCCGAGGTCCTGCAGGCCCGCTACGCCTGAGCCGCCGCCAGGATCTGGTCGCAGATGAAGCGGACGAGCGCCGTGTTGTCCGGCGCGACCGGGGGCGACGTGCGCCGGGCAAGGGGAATCCGCGCGACCTCGGCGGCCTGGCGCACCCTGAGCAGGCGACCCTCCGCCTCGAGCTGATCGTCGACCCGGCCGTCGCGGCCGCGAAAGAAGCTGCACGCCGGCACGCCGAGCACGGCGGCCTCGCGAGTCATGGTCCCGCCGCCGCCGATCACGACGTCCATCGCGGCGACGAGACTCGGTCCGTCGTAGACCTTCTGGGGCACGATGACCCGCTCGAGGTCGTACGGCGTGAGGAACGCGAGCTGGTCGGGACTGCGGGCGAGGTAAACGAGGTCGAGGTCACGTCGCGACGCCAGACGCTGCAGGACCGCCGCGAGGATCGCCTCCGCCTCGGGATTATGGTAGTGGGCGTCCGTCGCCGGCGGCCGCAGCAGGACCTTGAGCGCCGCGGGCCGCAGCGCGAGGTCGGCGGCGACGGCGTCAGGCTGCAGCGGCGCGTCGGCGAGGTACAGCTCTTCCTTGAAGCCCGCGTAGTGGACCACTTTCGTCGCGGCGATGCCCGCCTCGCGGCAGCGCGCGGCGCCGATCGCGGCGGGCATCAGGATGGTCCGGCAGAATCGGTTGAAGAGGTGCGGATCGACCCACTCGTAATCGTACATGGTCACGCTGGGCACACCCACCAGCCGGCTCGCCAGCGGCAGCGCTCGCGACCCGTGGCCGAAGCTGACCTGGCAGCGCTCCCCGCGCATCGCGGCCGCCAGGGCGGCGGCCCGTCCGAGGGTCCCGCGCACCTTGTTCCACATCCCCTTGCCGTACACGCCGCCCACCTGGCGGTAGCGCAGGCCATAGAGGTCCAGCAGCTGGCAGGTGCCCGCGCGATCGCGCGCCGTGAACCGGACGTCGTGGCCGCGGCGCTCCAGCTCGTGGACCAGCGGCTTCATGATCAGCACGTGGGGGCCGTTGTCGGCGTCGAACCAGATCTTCACGCGGAATGCTCCTCGTGGGCGAGGCAGGTCGCGAGCGCGCGCAGCATCCAGGCCTGCGACCAGCGCAGGTGGATCGCGCGATGGGAGAGCCAGCGGCTCCGCTGGTGGACGAAGCCGCGGCGAGCGGGGTCGTAGAGCCGCGCGACGCCGATCTCCAGGACGCGCCGGGCCGCGGCGTCGAGCGCCGGGTCGAAGCGCGCGAGGGCGAGGAAGGTCAGGGCCGACTGGGCGACGGTGTGGCTGTCGAGGCGGAGCGGGCGGTCCGCGTAGTAGTACGGCGTGAGGTCGGACGCGAAGCAATGCTGGCGGTAGTAGGTCAGGCCGCGGGCGAGGGTGTCGTCCCAGCGCGCCGGCTCGCCGATCAGCTCCGCGATCCCGGCGATGGTCTCGAGCACGAAGCCCGTGTGGAAGTTGTCGATCCACTGCCAGTGGTCGGCCTCCCCGTAGAACCAGCTCCCGTCCGGACGCTGCCGCGCCGCGACGTAGTCGACGACGCGGATCGCCTCGCCGCGCAGGCGCGCCGACTCGTCCGGGATCGCCGTGACCGCGGACCTCGCCAGGATCTTGCCGGCGAACAGGCTCGCGTTGAAGACGCGGGTCCGGTCGCGGGGCGAATAGCTGTACCAGACGCCGGTCGTGTCCTCGCCTCGGTGCAGGTAGTCCGCGACGAGACCCGCGGCGGCGCGGGTGACGGCTCCCGCCGCGGGATGCCCGACCGAGGCGAAGGCATCGACCACGAACGAGGTGCAGACCACCGTCGGGTAATGAGCGGGCTGCTCGAACGCCCGGGCCTGCCACGGGAAGTCGTAACCCCAGCCCGCCGCAGCCGGCGCCGCGGCGATCAGCCGGTCCGCCTGGCCCGGCTGCGCCGGTCGATCGGCGAATACGGGGGAGCCGTCCGGCAGGGAGGCCTGGCCGGCCAGCAGGTCGGCGAGCCGCCGGCGATCCGCCGCCGGGACGAGGCGAGGCAGGGCGCCTCCCGCCAGGAGGAGGAGCGCCAGCGCCTTCGGATTCCGGCCGCGCGGGATCCGCAGGAGGGGGCGCAGGTCGATCGGGCTGCGCTTGACTCCCTGGATCACCGCCAGCCGCAACAACCGCGAGCGATCGAACAACGGCGCGAGGAGGCGGCTCTTCAGTCCGTCGTAGGGGTCGCTGCCGGCGAAGTCAGCGTCCCGGCACCGACGCCAGACGGCGTCGGCCACGGACTGCAGGTCGCAGGCGGCCTGACCCGGCGTCGCGCTCATGCGTCGTCCAGCAGCGAGTCGACACGAACCGGCTGCGGCAGTCCCGTGCGCAGGCTCTCGAGCGCCGCCAGCGTGGCCAGGGTCGTGGCGAGCTGGCTCGTCGGCGGGATCGCCGGCTCGCCGGTGCGCACGGCCGCGAGGAACGCGGCGACCTCCTGGTCCTGGCCCTTGCCGGCGCACCGCTGGACGCGACGCCCTCGCCCGAAGAGGCGGACCGATCCGAAATTGTCGATGATCGCGCTGCGACCGGCGCCCAGGACCTGCAGCTCCTCCTTGGGCATGGTCTTGCCGCCCCGGGCGGAGTACGCGACGGTGCCGATGGAGCCGTCCGCGAATCGCAGCGTGAGGATCACGTTGTCCTCGGGGTTCGTCTCGGGACCCGTTCCCTCGACGCGGACCGCGTGGACCTCGATCGGGTCCGCCCCGCAGAAGAACTGCAGCAGATCCACGAAATGGCAGACCTCGCCGAGGATCCGGCCGCCTCCGACGGCCGGGTCGTGCGTCCAGTGCTCCGGCGGGACCGGACCGGCATTGATCCGGTACACCATGGTCAACGGCCCGCAGGCGGCGCCGAGGTGGCCGCGGGCGGCGCGGGCCGCCGGCGAGAACCGGCGGTTGAAGCCGACCTGCAGGACCGGCGAGCGGCCGCCCGCGACGCGCTCGCGCAGCGTGCGGGCGATCGCGCGCGCCTCGTCCAGGGTCAGACAGAGCGGCTTCTCGACGAACACGTGCTTGCCGGCCGCCAGCGCCGCCAGCGCCAGCGGACCGTGCTGGTCGTGCCGGGTGGCGATGACCACGGCGACCGTGTCCGGATCCTCGATCACGGCGGCGGCCGAATCGACGGCGCGCTGGAAGCCGGCGCGGCGACCCACGTCGGCCGCGCTCAGGCCGCTCCGCGTGTGGATCGCGGTCAGGCGCACCCCGCGGGCGCTCCGGAACGGTGGCAACAGGAACGACTGGGCGTAGGAGCCGCAACCGATGAAGCCCACGCCCAGATCCCCCGGCCCCGCCGCCACGCCGCCGCAGGGAATCTCGCGGCGGCCGGGGGCGGGCTCCGCGGGATAGTCGAGCAGGATGCCGGCGTAAGGCTCGCCACCCCCCGCAAACAGCGCGTAGGCCCGGGGCGCCTCGACGAAGGGGAAGCGATGGGTCACGAGCGTGAGCGGATTGCACTTGCCGGCGGCCATCAGGTCCAGGACCGCCTCCAGGTTGCGCTTCTGCGTCCACCGCACGAAGCCGAGCGGGTAGTCGACCCCGCCCTCCTCGTACGTTGGGTCGTAGCGGCCCGGACCATAGGAACACGAGACGGCGAACGCGATCTCCTTGGTGTAGTAGTCGTCGCGCGGCAGGTCCATCCCGACCGCGCCGACCACGACCACGCGGCCGCGCTTGCGGCAGATGCGGCCGGCCTGGGCGACCGGCTCGTTGCTCTCGGCCGCGGCGCAGATCAGGACCAGGTCGGCGCCGTAGCCCCGCGTGAACGCGCTCACCGCGTCCTCGAGCGACTCGGCGCGCGAGTCGATCGCCAGGTCGACGCTGCCGCTGCGCGCGGCCAGTTCGAGCGCCGGCCTCGCGATGTCGGCGCCCATGACCCGGCAGCCGGCTGCCTTCAGCAGCTGGCCCGCCAGCAACCCGACCACGCCCAGGCCGATCACGACCGCGTTCTCGCCGACGGCTGGCTGGGCCAACCGCAGGCCCTGCAGAGCGACGGCGCCGAGTGTGGCCATCGCGGCGGCGTCGGGCGCGACCGCCGCGGGGACCGCCACGGCGAGGTTCAGCGGGACCACGACTTCATCCGCGTGATTCGCGTACCCGCCGCCGGCGCAGGCGACAAGGTCGCCCGGGCGGAAGTCGACGACGCCGGGCGCGACCTCCGTCACGCGCCCGCACAGGCTGTAGCCCAGCGGCTGCGCGCCTTCGAGCTTGGCGCGGACCTTCTGGATGGTGCCCTTCCAGCCCACCTGGCGGCTCAGCTCGAGGACCTGGCGGACCTGATCCGGGCGCGATCGCGCCTTTTCCAGCAGGTTCCGGCGCCCCGTGCGGATCTTGTTGCCCTCGGTGCCGGGACTCACCGCCGAGTGCAGCGTCCTCACCCGCAGACAACCGGGGGCGAGGGCCGGCGCCGGCGCCTCCAGGACGGAGACCACGCCGTCGGCGAGGGTCAAGGCCACGATCTGCACCGGTCTTCTCCTTCGACTCCAGCTTGCCAGAACAGGCAATCGTGCGTAGGCTTGACATCTGACGAGAGAGCAGAGTATAATGTTATCGCTTGTTTTGACAGATGGTTAATGCCCTCTCGTACCTCCCCCTCCACACCGAGGTCGGCCAGACGGACGATTGTTAAAGTTCTTTCGGTAGAGACCGAACCCTTTGGACAACCGGAGTATGGCCAACCACGGGCGGTTCAGCAAGGACTTCGCCAAGCCGTTGATATCGACGCCGTCAACGCGACCGGCCGTTCGGCGCGAGTCGGCGGCGGCCCCGGGCGATCGCACCGCGAGGCTGGAGTAGTATGAGCAAGATCCTCGACGCGATGCAGGGTCAGTTCGGCGAGCGCAGCGAGCGGATCGAGTACCAGCTCGGGACCATGGATCAGGCGGGACTCTTCCCGCCGCCGCCGGAGAGCCTGCTGCTGGAGCTGGACCACATCACCGGCTCGCTCATCAGCCGGCGGAGTTCCGATATCGGCATGGTCCTGGTCTTCACGTCCGCGACGAGCGGCGAGGGCGTGAGCTTCGTCTCCTACTGCGTCGCGCGGCACCTGGCCTATCTGCTCGACGGCCGCGTCGCCTGGATCGATTCGAACTACATCTCGCCGCATCCGCGGCTGCAGGGACGCGAGCCCAGCTATCGCACGCTGCTCTTGCAGCCCGAGCTGGCGGAGGATCTGCCGAGCGGCGCCGGGCTCACGGTCGTCGGCCACGGCGACCAGGACATCAAGCACACCGAATTGCTGACCTGCGGCAATTACGAGCGGATGCTGGACACGCTTCGCCGGCGGTTCTTCTTCACGATCATCGACGGTCCGGCCATCCTCAGCGCGATGGAGACCGCGCACATGGCGCGCTACTGCGACGGCGCGGTCCTCGTGGTCGAGACGCGCCGCCTCAAGTACGAGGTCGTGCGCCACGGCCTGACGCAGCTGCGATCTCAGGGAGGACACATCTTCGGGACGGTGCTGAACAAGCGCACGTTCCAGATTCCGGGCTTCCTCTACCGGAAGCTGTAGACATGCGCGTTCCCCACGACCGGCAGGACGGTTGTCACATGAATGGAATCGCACCCGCGCGCATCTCACGATTCTCGGGCACGGCGGGCTGCAGCCTGCTGCTGCTCGCGCTCGGCCTGGCGGCCGGCTGCGGCTCCGCGCCGTCGCCGGTCGTCCGCACGGACCTCGTGCCGTTCACTCCCGAGCAGCAGACGGAGCTCGCCCGTGCGAAGAGCGCCGAGTACCGCCTGCGCAACGGCGACAAGCTCGCCATCGACTTCAAATACGAGGACGAGCTGGACAGCACGAACCTGGTCATCCTGCCGGATGGACGC
Organism: Candidatus Krumholzibacteriota bacterium; assembly: GCA_022711765.1. Taxonomy (GTDB): domain Bacteria; phylum Krumholzibacteriota; class Krumholzibacteriia; order LZORAL124-64-63; family LZORAL124-64-63; genus Glo-17. The sequence goes on along the minus strand of JAKLEB010000001.1, from coordinate 1,207,863 downwards.
CTGACCCTGCCCGGCGGCGTCGACCCGGTCCTGGCGCGGGGGTTGACCGTCGTCGAGCTCGACAGCACGCTGACCGCCTGTTACGCCCTCGACTACCGCGACCCCGACCTCTCGGTCATCGTCGAGAACCTCGGCGATCTGCACGTCTACGTGATGGGCGAGGTCAAGCAGCCGGGCCAGGTCGTCCTGCCGCCCGGCGGGATGGGGGTCCTGCAGGCGATCGCGTACTCCGGCGGGTTCGACGACGACGCCCGACCCCACGAGACCGTGGTCATGCGCGTGACTCCCGGCGGATTCCTGCTCCGCCAGATCGACCTCTCGCACCTCCAGCGTCGCGGCATTCCGGACATGGCCGCGCTGGACCTGCAACCGTACGACGTCATCTACGTTCCGCGGTCCGCCATCGGCGATTTCAGCTACTTCTCGCGGTCGGTGCTCGAGGGGCTGGTCAAGGTCTCGCAGATCTTCTGGGACATCTACGCCATCGCCAACATCGGTCGGGTCGAGACCATCTGGCGATAGGGAGCGACGATCATGGTAGACATCCACCATCCCGTAGCGCACCAGACCGAGGAGCGCATGGACATGCGCTCCCTGATGGAAGTGCTGATCCGCCGGCGCTGGATCATCCTGTCCGTCGCGCTGCCCGTGGTCCTCGTCGCGGTGATCGGCACGATGCGCAGCACCCAGATGTACCGCGCGCGGACGACGCTGATGATCGAAGTATCGAGTCCAGCGAACACCTCGTTCTATCGGCCGGCGCCGAACTATGACGTCGTGCTCGCCGCCGCGGCGGAACTGGGCATGAGCGCGCCGGTCGCCATGGAGGCGGCCCGGGCGCTCATCGATTCGCTGCCTAGTTTCCGGGAGCGGATGCCGAAGTACCTCGGCCCGGTCCAGACCCTCGCCGATCTGCAGGGCGTCATTCACGGCGGTGCGAACTGCAGCCACGTCGGCGAGAGCAACCTGCTCAACCTGAGCTTTTCCCACCCCGATCCTCAGTTCGCCATAATCGGCGCGGCCGCGCTGGCCCAGGCGTTCATCGAGTTCAACATCTCGACCAAGCGGAATTCGCCCGCGGTCAGCTACTTCACGGAGCAGATCAGCGTGACCCAGGCCGAGATCGACAGCCTGATGGCCGTGCGTACCGCGATCCTGGACGGGACCGGCATGCTCGGCCTGGCCGCCGACCTGCGCGTGAGTTTCGCGCAGATCCGCGACCTGGAGAGTCAGTACTTCGCCGCGCGCTCGCGCCGCGAGGGGTTGGAAGCGCGTTTGCTCGGTCTCAAGGCTGCCGTCGCCAAGGACCCGGATTTCGTGCCGTCGGTCTCGTTCAACGACGCCGGCAGCCTCTTCCGGCTCAAGGGAGAGCTCGACGACCAGCTGACCAAGCTCGCCGCGTTGCGGCTGCGCTACACCGACGATTCCAACTTCGTCCAGCGCGCGCTGGATCAGATCGAGGCTGCCCGGACGGAACTCACGAAGGAACGCGCGCGCTATGTCGAGTCGCTGGAGATCGAGCTCGCGCAGGCGCGCGGTGTCGAAGAATCCCTGCGCAGCGCCCAGATCGCCCAGGAACACTCGCTCAACGAGTATCCCGACATCAACGGTCGCATCGAGGTGCTCGACCTGCAGATCGACGGTCTCAAGAAGCTGCTCCAGAACCTGCAGTTCAAGCGCGGCGAGGTCCGCATGTCCTCGGATAGCGACCTGCGCGTCAGCGATGTCCTCTTGATCGAGGAGCCGGTGATGGACGTGCCGGTCGGACGCGGTCGCAAGATGCTCTACCTGATCATCTCGGTGGTGCTGGCGATCGCGATGGGTCTGGTCGCCGCGTTCTTCGTGGAGAGCAACGACCATCGGATCTATGACCGGCGGCGGGCGGAGCTCTACCTCGAGGTGCCGGTGCTCGGCAGCCTGCCCGACACCACGACCAAGACCAGGGCCTGATGGACCAGAGCCGGGGACACCAGCCGTACCAGTTCATGCCGGCGCCGACCGGCGTCGGCGGTTCGCAGGCTGGCGCCGCGATCGCGATCGTCTTCGGCGTGATCCTCGGCGTACTCTCCTGGCTGCTGCTCGGACGCGCCGGTCTGACGACCGTCATGACGCTGCTCGGCACCGTCGTGGTCGGCTCGGTGATGAGCTACATCTCCTGGCGCAACCTCGCGTACCTGGTGGCGATCTGGCTCTTCGCGATGTCCGGCTTCCGCACGTACGCGATGATCTACATGCCGTTCCTGCCGGACGTGTCGCTGGAGCGGATCGTCATCCTCTGGATCGCGATGCTCTTCGCGTTGCGGCTGTTGATGCGCCGGGACCAGCTGCACGGCCCGTGGGCGCTCGACGTGATCCTGCTGGCGCACACGCTGTACGTCCTCGCCAACGTCGTGTACATCGGCAACAAGATCCGGCTGCACGAGTGGGCCATCAGCGGGGCCTCGCCGTTCCTCGGCTACCTGGTCGGAAAAAACATCATGTACCGGGACCGTGACGTGCGGGTCCTGTTCATCTTCATGTTCCTGGTGACGCTCTACTACAATCTCCAGAGCATCGCCCAGAAATACGACCTCCATTTCCTGATCTGGCCGAAGGCCATCCTGAACCTCGACAAGGGCCTCTGGCCGGCCGGCCGCTCGCGGGGGCCGTTCCTGCACCCGCCGCTCTTCGGCCAGATGATCGCAATCTTCATGTTCGTGCAGTTCTACTTCTTCTTCCGCGTCAGGATGCGGCCCGCCAAGATCCTCATCCTGGGGTCGATCGTTTCGAGCGGCCTGGCGCTGCTCTTCACGTACACCCGGGCGCCCTGGATCGCGGCGGCCATGGGGATCATCCTGCTCGCCGTGATGCGACCGCGCTACCGCCAGCTCATCGCGGCGTTCGGCGTCCTTCTGGCCGTCGCCGCCTTCTTGGGCGCCTTGCAGTTCGCCGATTCCGAGCTGTTGGAGAACCGGGTCAGCAATACCCAGACCCTCGACAACCGGCTGGCCGCGCTGTCCGCGGCCCTCCGGATGTGGCGTGACAATCCGCTGTTCGGGATCGGCTACTACAACTGGGAAGACGTCTACCCGCTCTACCGCCGGGGCGAGGAGATCCCACTCTACGGCTACGTGAGCCGTTACGCCGGCAAGGGGATCGTCGTCCACGACATCTACTGGGGCCGGCTCGCCGAGGAGGGCCTGGTCAGCGTTTCGCTGCTGCTCGCCGCCACGGCGATCGTCTACTTCCGTTTCCGGTACCTCTGGGCGCGGGTGAGCGACCGGGACTTCCTGAACCGGGACGGGTTGGCCGTGTTCGCCGCTGTCTTCGTCTGCTACCTCGTCGGCGGCATGGCGATCGACTACCGGTACTTCGACCTGGTCAACGCCTTGCCGTACCTGATGGCCGGCATCCTCTACGGTTATCAGGTGCCGGTCCACCCGCCGGAGCCGTATCACTTCCGGTTCTGGACGCCGCCCGATTTCGACAGGCTGCGCGCCCAGCGCGAGGCGACCGCCTCCCAGGTGTAGTCGGCGCGCACGAGGGCCCGTGCGCGCTCGATCATCGCACGGCGTGACTCGGGCTGGTCGAGCAGCTCCAGGACTGCGGCCGCGAATCGCTCCGGCCGGGCCTCGATGCGACAGTGAATACCGTCGTGGACCGGAAAGGCGTCGACGCCGATCGGCGTCGACACGACGGCCAGGCCCACGGCGAATGCTTCCAGCGCCTTGTTCTTCAGCCCGCTGCCGGTGACCATCGGGTTGACCATCAGGGGGTAGCGGTCCAGGTACCCGAACAGGTCGGACACGTAACCCGGCACCTCGATCAGGGAGTGCTGCGATGCCAGGGCGAGGATGGCCGCTCCGGGATGCGGACCGACGATCGCCCAGCGGACGCCCAGCGGCTCGAGATGGGGCAGCCAGACCTGCGAGTAGAAGTACTCGATCGCCTGGATGTTGACCGGGAAGCTCAGGTTGCCCCAGAAGGCGACGCCGCGGCAGCGCGGCAGATCACCGAGCGGCCGTCCCACCAGCCGCGCGTCGACCCCGTTGGGAACGAGCTCGATGGGCGCGCCGCGACGATTGAGTTCCTGCAGGCGCGCGACGTCCGCGGGACTGATGGAGGTGACGAGGTCGCTCCGTGCGGCGAGATCCTCTTCGGTGCGTCGCGCCATCGCGATGCGCAGCCGGGCGGCGAGACGCTCGCGAATCGACAGGGACGCGTAGCGGAAAACCAGCTCGCGCTCGCGGGCCAGCGTCAGGCAGTCGTACTGGTCGACGACACGCCGGACGCCGCGGAGCGAACGCGTGAACTCCTCGCAGGGGGCGAGCATCGCGACCGCGACGTCAATGCGCTCGGTCTCGACGATCTCCTGCAGTTGCCGGGTGACCCGCCGCAGGTACTCCGGCTTGGCTCGCCGGTAGTAGTCGCGGTCGCTGAGGCGGAACCACCGCCGCCAGCTGTTGCCGTCGGGCGCCGCCGGCAGGGCGTGGAGGCGGTCGAACACTCCCAGATCCGCGAGCGCGTCACGGTGCTCGCCCCGGTGAGGGAAGTACGCGAGCTGGCATCGGTATCCGGACGGCAGGTGGCGGGCCAGCTCCAGGACCCGTAGCGCATTGCCGTCCTCGACCGGCCATGGCAGCTGGACGTTGACGACCAGGATGTTCATCGCGCTCCGGCCTTGTCGGCGGCGCCGGCCGGCCGCAGGTACCTCACGAGCTCCAGGCATTCCCCGAGGAGCCGGCGTTCGATCAGGGCGATTCCCCCCAGGTACAGCCCGGCGCCCAGCGCGACACCCGCCAGCAACCGTCCCCGGTCGGACCAGCCGTCAGCCACGAATGCGTCGAGCGCGTACACCCCGGCCGCCATGATCGCGGTGGCCACGACGGGCGCCCGGATCGCGCGCAGCGTCCGCCTGAAAGCGATCACCTGCAGGCGTTTCAGCGCCAGGAAATCGAGCGGTCCCACGAGGTAGGCCCGGATGACGTAGGCGGCCGCCACCGCGACGAAGCCGTAAGGGGCCGCGATCAGGAAGAACACGACGTTGACCACAGTATGCACGACTTGGATGGCCAGACGCAGGTTCGCGCGGCCGAGCGCGAGCATCGCCGCGCTGTTGATGTACTGCAGCGCCTGGATGAACCCGAGCAGGGCGAGGATCCGCACCGCCGGCACGCTCGGCGTCCACTGCGGCCCGAAGATGACGGCGACGACCTCGCCGGCCAAGAGACTGACGCCGGCGAACACCGGCAACGCGAGGAAGCAGGTGAAGCGACAGGCCTTGTCGAAGGCGGTGCGGAATCGCGGCAGGTCGTCCTGGAGCTTGGCGAGTGCCGGGATCACGACCTGCGTGTTGCCGCCGATCAGGACGTCGATCAGCAGTTGGGCCAGGCGGCTCGCCACGCTGTAGAAGCCGAGGCTCTCCTTGCCCATCGTCCGGCTCAGGACCAGGCGGTCGAACTGGCCGTTGAGGAACACGAGCACGCGGTTGCCCATCACGGAGAATCCGAAGCCCGACACGTCGCGCAGGTGGCGGGGCGAGATACGCAGCCGGGGCGCCCAGGCGCTCGCCCGCCACACCATCACCAGGACGATCGCCCGCTGAGCGAGGCGTTGCGCGACCAGACTCCACACGCCGAATCCCGCCAGCGCCATCCCGATGCCGAGGACGCCGCCCACGATCACCGCGACGAGGTTGGCGGTGGCGAGCTTGCGCATCTCGAGGTCGCGCCGCAGGACGGAGGTCTGCACTCCGCTGACCATGAGCATCATGACGCCGAGCGAGAGCCACCGGATGACCGCCGAGAGTTCCGGCTCCCCGAAGAAACGGGCGATCAGGGGGGCGGTCGCGATGGACACACCGGTCAACAGGAGGCCGACGCCGGCGAAGGTCCAGAAGATGGAGTCGAGGTGTTCGGGTTCGAGATCCTGCCGCTGTTCGATCGAAGCGGCGAAGCTCGTGTCCGAGAAGATCTCCAGGAAGGCGACGTAGATGCCGGCCATGGCGATGAGGCCGTAGGCCTCCGGGCCGAGCAACCGGGCCAGGACCGGGAAGATCGCGAACGAGATGATCCGGATGACCCAGTTCTGCAACGCGCTCCAGCCCACCCCGCGAATAACCTTCGCTTTCAACTGGTCGGTCATCCTGGGGGCCTGTCCGGGTCAGAGCCGGGGGTCTCGCGGGCGCAGTCAGCGTCGGAATACTAGCCCCGCCCTGAGGGGGCGGCAACCAGCATCTGGGCTGTCGATTCCACAATCGCAGTTGAGTTTGGCGCCGGATTGGCCGATCTTCCTGGCGTCAACGGTCGTGCGGCCGGCTGCCTGGACCCAGGCGACCGCGGGCAGGAGTTTCATGTACCAGGCCCATTTCGGACTGCATTCGGATCCATTCGCGCTCGGCCCGAGCTTGCGGTTCCTCTTCCGTTCGCATGCTCACGCCGAGACCATGGCTCACCTGGGCTATGGCCTCGAGCAGGGCGAGGACATCATCCTCATCTCGGGCGCGATCGGCATGGGCAAGACCCTGGCCCTCCAGAACCTCCAGGCCAAGGTGTCGCAGCTATTCCGCCAGGTCCTGGTCAACGTCACGAACGTCACGTTTCCGGAGTTCCTCAAGCTGGTCCTGCACGAGCTCGGCGAGACCTGGCCCGAAGGAGCCGACACGGCCGAGCTGGTCTGTATCCTGAAGGACCACGCCGAGAAGGTCCACGCCGACGGCAAGAAGCTCCTGCTCGTGGTCGACGAGGCCCAGGACCTCGCGCCGGCGACCCTGGAAGGCATCCGGCTGTTGACCAACATCGGCCAACCCGGCAAGCAGATCTTCCAGATCGTCCTCTCCGGCCAGCCGTCGCTCGAACAGGTCATCGCCCAGCCGGAGCTCGCCCAGCTGCGCCAGCGGATCCGCATCCACTACCGGATGGAACCGTTGACGGCCAAGGAGACGGTCGAGTACATCAACCATCGCCTGGCCGTTGCGGGGCGGCGCGATGCGCTCTTCGCCCCGGCGGCGATCGCCAGGATCCACGCGCTGAGCGGCGGCGTGCCCCGGCTCGTGAACCACCTCGCGAGCCAGGCGCTCTTGGCCGCGTACGTGGACGAGGATGCCAAGGTCGAGGCGTCGCACGTGGCGGCGGAAGGGCTGCCCGCGGCTCCCCTGCCGGTGGACGAACCCGCGCCGGCGGCGCCGGCGGCGCCGGAGGCCGCGCGCTCGCATCCGGCCGCGGACGTGGAACCGATCGTCGCCGCGCCCGCGGCGCCGCCCGCAGCGCCGCCCGCAGCGCCGCCGCAGGCACGGCCCGCGGCGGCGCCACAGGCGCCGCCGCCGCCGTCCGCGGCGATGCGCACACCGCCCAGGGACTTTCGCCTGACGCGGCGCGAGGCCGAATCGCGACAGCGGTCCCGGATCTTCGTCTTGATATGGCTCGCGATCGTGTGCCTGGGAGCGATCGGCGCCTGGGCGCTCCTGCGGGGCGATCCGGGCGACCGGGCCTCGGCGGCCGGGCGGCGGACGCCGGCGGCCGCTGAAACCTCTCGGGAATCGGTCGCGGCGCCGGCGACGGAACCGGCGGGCGGGCCGCCGGCCGAGAGCGCGGCCGACGCGACGTCAGGCGCGGAGGACGGTTCGAGCCAGACCGCAACCACGTCCGGTCCGGTCGAGCCTCCGGACGGCGGAGCCTACCCGGCCGGGACGCTCTGGCTGCACGTCGCGAGCTTCCAGGACAGCACGCGCGCGACGCGCTATCAGGCGATCCTGGGCGATGCCGGCAGCTCGGCCACCCTGCGCCCGGTCGTGCTGCCGGACGGCGAGCCCTGGCTGCGCGTGCTTCTCGGCCCCTATACTGTCGAGGCTGACGCGGAGTCCACCGCCGCGCGCCTGGAAGCGCTGGGGCTGATCACGTTCCATCGAGTCCTCAACGACTAGGCGTCGCGGCGTACGCGAGGCGGCTCGACGTGCCCAGCGATCGCGATCCCTTCGATCTGCCCATGCCTGCCGAGCGATATGCGGAGCTGGTCCAGCGCCGGCGGGCTGCCGGCGCGCCGGATCCGCTCCAGCCTGTGCCGGTGCGGGAACCGGCGCTGAGAACCGGCGACCTCGCCCGGGCGCTGCTCGCCGAGTCGGCGCAGCGCCGGCTGGAGAGCGGCGAGCTCCTGCTGATCAGCGAGGACGCGAGCCTCGGGGATCTCGAGCAGGCGGCGGCCGCGGTCTCGCCGGCGGCGCCCCGAGCTGTCGATACCGCGGTGGAACCCGACCCGCTCCTGGCGCTGCTCGTCGCGCCACGCCTGCTGAGCCCGCGAGTGTGGGCGGCGCTGGGCTGGCAGCCGCCCCTCGCCGAGCACTGGCGCCTTCTGGTCGCCGCGCTGCGCGGTGGCGCGGCGCTGTCGCCGGTCATGCTGGTGGGCCACCTCGAGACCTGGCCCGAGCGGATCGAGCACCTGATGCGGATCCGCGAGCTGCAGGAGCTGGCAGCGGCCACCGGGGCCCGGCTCGCGATCGCCGTGCGGCAAGCGCGCCTCACCGACCTGCCGGCCGACGAGCGGCTGACCCGGATCGCGGCCGCCGCGCGTCCGGCCGACCCGGCGAGCGACCGCCGGCACGCCGTCGCGCTGGCGCGGCTCGCGCTCGGCCCGGGGAGCGTCCTCGCGGACTGAGCTCGCCTAGGGCAGGCGCAGCCAGGTCTTGCCGTAGATCGCCGCAGGGAACAGCACGGGGACCAGGCCCAGCAGGAACTGGCGCAGCTTGAGCGCGACGTGGTTCGCCTGGTGCGCGCCGCAGACCGTGCGCAGGAAGCTCTCAAGGGTGTGGACCTGGATCTCCACGGTGAAGCGGTAGGGCGCCTGCCCGGGGAAGCGGCCCGGGAACAGGATGTCCACGTCGCCCTTGAACACCCGGAAGCCGCGCCCGCTGTCCAGGTTCAGTCGCGCGCCAGCCGGCTCCGGCCCCAGCGTGTCGCTGATGTTGCGCCAGCCGAAGGGATTGCCGATGCCGGAGTCGAGCAGCCAGATCAGGTCGTCGAGCGCATCCTCGTCGTGGACGATGAACACGGCGCCGAGGATGTCGCCGATCTCGTCGGGATTGTTGATCCCCTTGCGCAGCATCTTCGAGAGGATCGAGCCGCTGCGGTGCTGCTTCATCTCCTGCCAGCGCACCTTTTCCATCACCCGGTGCTGGCCGTCGACGATCTCGTAGCTGACGCGGTCGACCGAGCGCTTGAATCGGCAGCTGTGGTAGAGGACGTCCAGGGAGACGGGCCGGCTGCCGCCGCGCTTCTCGAGGAACGCCGAGTCGAAGTGCCAGACCTGGTCGTCGGGCCGCGGCTTGGTCGAGTAGCGGATGGTCTCGCCGTCCTGGTCGATGTGGAAGCCGACGTTGACCGGGTAGGCCTGGGTCTTGTAGCGCCACAGACAGCGATCGAGCAGCTCCTGGAAATACGCCAGGTGCAAGGGACCGTCCTGCACGTGGCGGGAGTGGTCGATGTCCAGCAGCAGGTTCGCGAGGTGGATCTTGCGCAGGGCCTCGAAGCCGAGCCGCCGATCGCCGCCGGTGAAGGCGAGGCCGAGGAGCTCCCGCAGGTCGTTCGTCGCGACCACTGCGGGCAGCGGGGCGACGTGGGCGCGGGCCGCGTCCGGCAGGAGCTCGATCGTCGATTGCAGGTAGACGTCAGCCTCGTGGAGGAACTCGGCGACGATGAACACGTCGTCGGCGCAGGGCGGGATCTCCGCGGAGCCGCCCCGCAGGGGTCGCACCAGGCGTGCGGCCTCACGCTGGTAGATGGTCTCGTCGGCCCGGATCTGGTCGAGGGTGAGCTGGAGGAACCGGTAGAGGCGCGAGGGACCCTGCAGGAATTCCGGATCCAGCAGGGGGTGCGCGGAGATGTCCGTGTCCCAGCGGATGTCGGTCGACGGGTCGACGATCTTGTCGGCGCGGATCCACTGCTCGTTCATCGCGCTCCCCGGCGGGGAGCCGCCGGGCGGCGGCTCCCCGCGGATCTCAGATCGTGGCGAGGACCCTGGCCAGATCGGCCTCCAGATCGGCGTAGTCCTCGCAGCCCACGGCGATCCGCACGAGGTCGTCGGTGATCGCCGCCGCGCGGCGATCGGCCTCCGGTATCCCGGCGTGGGTCATGCTGGCCGGGTGCTCGATCAGGGTCTCGATGCCGCCCAGGCTCACCGCGAGCGTACAGAGGTCGAGGTTGTCCATCAGCTTCTTGCCGGCCGCGAGCCCGCCCTTGACGCCGAAGCTCATCACCGCGCCGCCGCCGCGCATCTGCCGGCGGGCGAGGTCGTACTGGGGGTGGCTGGCGAGGAAAGGATACCGCACCCAGGCGATCTTCGGGTGCTTCTCCAGGAAGTGGGCCAGCTTGAGGCAGTTGTCCTGGGCCCGGTCCATGCGCAGCCCGAGGGTCTTGATGCCGCGCTGGACCAGCCAGGCCTGGTGCGGGTCCATGGTTCCGCCGAGATTGCGATGGACTTTCAGGAGCCGTTTGTGGAGATCCCGGTCTTTCACCACGACCATGCCCGCCACCACGTCGGAGTGCCCGTTGATGAACTTCGTCATGCTGTGAAGGACGAGATCGGCCCCGAGTTCCAGCGGGTTCTGCAGGTAGGGGCTGGCGAACGTGTTGTCCACGCAGACGAGGGCGCCGTGCCGGTGGGCGATCGCGGCGATGGCCGTGAGGTCAGCCAGCTTCAGGGTCGGGTTGGCCGGCGTCTCGAGATACACCAGCTTCGTCGCGGGCGTCATCGCCGCCGCCACGTTGTGGGCATCGGCCGAGTCGACGAACGTCGCCGCGATGCCGAAGCGCGGGTACTCGGTCTCCAGGACCATGCGGCTGGGACCGTAGAGCGATTCCGTGCAGACCACGTGATCGCCCTGGGACAGGAGCGCGTAGTAGACCAGGTTCACGGCCGCCATGCCGGTCGCGCAGGCCATCGCGCCGCAACCCTTCTCTAGGATGGCCAGGCTCTCCTCGAGAGCCATGATCGTGGGATTGCCGAGCCGAGTGTAGATGAAGCCGCCGTCGGGATCGCCGCGGAAGGACGCTGCTCCATGGTCGGCGCTCTTGAACGCGAAGGTGCTGCTCTGGTAGATCGGGGTCGACACCGCGCCGGTCGCGGGGTCGGGACGATGGCCGGCGTGGATGATCCGGGTCTGGCAGCCCTTCTTCTCGAAATCGTGCATGACGGCGGTTCCTTCTCTCGCTGGAGTGATTGCGGTCCACGGCCTGGAACCGACACGGCTCGGCCGGACGGAGAATCCGTCCCCGGGACCCTGCCGGCAAATATAATCGATCCGCTTCGCGGACCAACACAGAGTATCGCGACGCCGCAGGCCGCGCCCGGCCGTCGTCGCCGCAAGTGGACTTGATCTGGTCCGTAGCGTACCTTCGCGGCAATCGAGAGAGGCCGCCGCCGCTGCCTCGCGGATTCGTCCGACCACGTGTTCACTGGAGGAGCGCAATGTCTCTGCGGTACGTCGTGCAAGCGAACCACCTGATCGCTCTGGCCGCGATCCTCTGCGCGCCGGCGGCGGCCTCGGCGGCCGAAGCCTGGAACTACCTGCCGAACAACGATATCGGCGCCGTGGCCTGGCGCGAGGCCCATCCCCAGTGGGACGGGCGCGGGATCGTGGTCGCCATCCTCGACACGGGCGTCGACCTCTTCGCCCCCGGCATGCAGACCACGTCGACCGGCCTCGTGAAGGTCCTCGACGTTCGGGATTTCTCGGGCGAGGGCGACGGCGAGACCGAACCGGCCGAATGGGACACCGCGGCGGGCGTCTGGCAGGCCGAGGATGGTCGCCGGCTAAAGGGAGCCGGCGCGCTCGCGGTCGTCCCGCCCGCGGGCGGCGAGGTCTTCATCGGCGCGATCCGGGAGCTGCAGTTCCGGAACAACGCCGACGTGAACGACCTCAACGACGACGGCGACACCGGGGACGTCTTCGCGTTCCTCGTCTGGCAGGCCGAACGGGCTGCCGTCGAGTCCGCGCTCGGCGTCGGGCGCGGCTACGCGCAACTCCAGGCGCTCGGCGACGCCGCGAGCAAGTCCGTGGCCGAGGAGCGCGCGAGCGCTCGCGTCTGGCTGGTCGCGGTCGACACCGACGGCGACGGCGACCTCGGCGGCGAGCAGGTCCTGCGCGACTACCACGTGAACTACGACAGCTTCGGGCTGCGGAATCCCAGCGCGCCGGACAGCCGGACTCTCATGGCCTGGTCGGTGAACGTGCGGCAGGACGCCGATTTCCTCGGCGCGCCCGAGCCTCCGGTCGCCGAGTTCCACTTCGACGGCGGCGGCCACGGATCGCACTGCGCCGGCATCGCCGCCGGCCACAAGGTCTGGAACCAGGAATCCCTGGACGGCGCCGCGCCGGGCGCGTTCGTGATCAGCTGCAAGCTGGGCGACAATCGGCTGTCCGGCGGCGCGACGCGCACCGCCTCGATGAAGAAGGCCTACGAGCACGCGGTCGCGTTCGGCGAGCGCTGGGGCGTGCCGGTCGTGGTCAACATGAGTTTCGGCGTCGCCTCGGTCGAGGAGGGCGACGACGCGATGGGCCGGTGGCTCGACGAGCTGCTGGCCGACACCCCGGACGTCTACGTCTGCACCAGCGCGGGCAACGAGGGGCCGGGCCTCTCGACGATCGGTCTGCCCGCGACCTGCGAGAGCGTGATCTCGGTCGGCGCCTACCTCTCGATCGCGACCGCGCGCGACCTCTACGACGCGCGCCTCGGCCGCGACACCATGTTCGCCTTCTCCAGCCGCGGGGGCGAGACGCCGAAGCCGGACGTGATCGCGCCGGGGTCGGCGCTGTCGACGGTGCCCGGCTTCGACGACGGTTCCGGGCGGTACAACGGGACCAGCATGGCGAGCCCGGAGTGCGCGGGCGCGGTCGCGCTCCTCCTGTCCGCCGCGCGCCAGGAAGGCCTGACGACGCACTGGGGCATGGTCAAGCGCGCGCTCATCGCCGGCGCCACGCGCGTGGACGGCCTCTCGCTCGTCGATCAGGGCGGCGGCCTGGTGAACGTCGGGGCGAGCTGGCCGATCCTGGTCGACCTCGCCCGCAGCAGGTCCGCGCACCAGGTCCTCTGGTATCGCGTCGAGACCGGATGCCCCTTCCAGGACGACGGCAAGGCCTCGGCAGCGTACTGGCGCGTGCCGGGCGGCGCGCCGGTGGCGCCCGACCGCGTCGAGTTCGCGGTCACGCCGATCTTCCATCCGGATCTCTCGCCCGACCAGCGCGACAGCTTCCTGCGCAGCTTCTCCTTCAAGAGCGACGCCGGCTGGCTCCGGCTCGTCACCGGCAAGGACTACCTGCGGGGCGACGGTCCGCTGACCGTCTCCCTGCAGTACGACGGCAAGCAGCTGGCCGAACCGGGTCTCTATGCCGCGCGCGTGGTCGCGAGCCTGGACGGCGGCGACCTCGGCGGGCCGGCCGCGCGCGAGTTCGCCCTCTGGAACACCGTGGTCGTCGGCGTGCCGCTCACCCCGGAGAACGGCTACCGGGCGACCTGGTCCGACCGAGACCTGCCGCCAAGCTGGGTCCACCGGTACTACGTCGACGTGCCGGCCGGGGCGAGCGCCCTGCGGATCAGGCTCGAGGCGAGCGAGGACACCGGCGCCGGCGAGGGCGCCCGGGTGCTCACCGAGATCTGCGACCCCGAAGGCCGTGTCCGCGGCGGCTTCGCGGGGTACGCGAGCCCGGTCAGCGATCCCATCCGGGACATGACGGTGCTCGCCCCGGAGCTCTACCCGGGCACCTGGGAGATCAACGTGACGAGCTCGATCACCGCGCTCGACACCGGGTCGTACCGCCTCACCGCGAGCTGTGACGGTTACCTGACGGAGCCGGCGGCGCTCTCGACGCTCGAGCGGCCGGGCGCGGGCGAGCCGGCCAAGACCGCGCTCACGGTCACGCGAGCGTTTCCCGGCGTCTTCCGCGGCGACGTCACGGCCGCGGTCGAGGGGTGGCGCAAGGAGCGCACCGAGACGGTCGCGAAGTCCGACGAGTGGACGTTGCCGTTCACGCTCGACGCGACGACGCCGGTCGCCGAGTTCTCGCTCACCATGGCCGAGAAGACGGCGAACCTCTTCACCGACTGCGCGGTCAACATCCTCGACGAGGACGGCCGGGCCATCGTGCAGGACTCGTTCGACGGCGCCGAGGCCCGGGTCACGGCGTCGTTGCCGGAAGGGTCGGCGCAGGCGAGCTTCACGCTCCAGGTCGTCGGCGCCTTCGCGGTCGCGGCCGACATGGAGGAGTGGAGCTTCGAGATCGAGGAGCGCTATCGCTTCGCGTCGGCGGTCGCCGGGACCATCGAAGGTGCGGGCGCCGGGCCGGTGCGGCTGTACTGCGGCGTTCCGGCGAAGCTCGAGCTGCGCTTCCGCGATCCCTGGCCGGCCGCTCCCGAGGGGATGGCCTACTTCGGCGGGGTCCGCTTCCTGGATCGCGAGACCAGCGACAAGCGGCCCGGCGACACCGCGGGCCGGCTGGTGCTGGAGGTGCCGATCGCCACGGAGTGAACGGGACCTCCGTCGCCGGCGCCGGCGACCCGCCGGCCGTGGGTCAGGCGCCCAGCAGGAGCGGGACGGTGTCGGCGGCGTTGCCCTCGACGAACAGGTCGGCACTGGCGGTGACGGCGCTGCGTTCCAGGTTGAACTCGGCGACGTAGGCGCCGTGGGATCGGGCGAGCCCCACGAGGCCGGCGGCCGGGTAGACCGCGCCGGCGGTGCCGATCACGAGGAAGACGCGGCAGCGGATGGTCGCCGCGGTCGCCGCGTCGCTCGCTTCGGGGGGAATGGCCTCGCCGAACCAGACGACGCCCGGCCGCAGGAGTCCGCCGCAATCGGGGCACCGCGGGGGGATCGGCAACGGGACCCGGCGGTCCTCGGCGCGACGATGGCAGCGGGTGCATCGCGTGGTCCAGATGCTGCCGTGATACTCGACCACGTCGCGGCTGCCGGCCTGCTGGTGGTAGCCGTTGACGTTCTGCGTGATCACCGTGAGCAGCATCCGCTCGCCGAGCCGCGCGAGCGCCGCGTGCGCCGGGTTGGGGCGGTTCGCCGCGATCAGGCCGCGGCGCCAGTCGTACCAGCGCCAGACCAGCTCGGGGTCGCGGGCGAACGCCTCGGGCGTCGCCAGGTCCTCGGGCCGGTACTGAGACCAGAGGCTGTCGTCCCGGCCGCGGAAGGTGGGAATGCCGCTCGCGGACGAGACCCCCGCGCCGGTGAGGACGGCCACGGGGGTGTGGGGGCCGAGGCGGTCGCGGAGGTCGGCGAGCTGGCGGCGGGTCTGGTCGTCCACGTTGGCGTCTCCGGGGCCGGCGATCGACGGCGGCTTGCCGAGCCGGCCGTCCTCGGGCATGATCGCCGCTGCACGGTCACTCTGCAACCGGGAGCGCCCGCGGTGCCGGTCGGTCGCCTGCCTTGGCTGCTCTGCCTGCTCGGCCTGCTCGCCGGCGACGGCCCGGTCCCTGCGCGCGCCGCGCCGCCGCCGGTCCGCTTCCGCGTCGAGGACGAGGCGGGGCTCGCGGTCGCCAGGCTGTGCGAACGCGCCTGGACCACCCGCGGCGCGGCGGCGGCGGCGGCGATCCTGCCGCCCGGCGCCGCCCCCGACACGGTCCATTGCCTGGTGCTCGGCACCGAGCGGTTCACGCAGTACTTCGCGGACCGGCTGCCGGACTGGGGGGTCGGCGTGGCGCTGCCGCCCGGCCGGCTGATCGCGATCGACTGGGAGCGCGTGCCCTCGATCGGGCCCGGGACGGAGGCGGTCTTCCTGCACGAGATGGCCCATGCCCTGCTCTTCCAGGCCGCCGGCGAGGCGCGGCTGCCGACCTGGCTGCACGAGGGCGCGGCGATGCGCGCGAGCGGCGAGTGGCGATTCACCGACACGGTGGGCGTCCTCTTGTCGGGAAACCTGCCCTCGCTCGCGAGTCTCGAGGGACCGTTTCCGCGGGGCGCCGCCGCCGCCGAGCGCGCCTACCGCACCAGCCTGCTCGCGGTGAACTGGCTGGAGAAGGAACACGGGCCCGACGCGGTGCGCCGGGTGGCGGCCGAGTCGCGCCGCTTCGCGGACTTCGACGCCGGATTCTCGGCGGCGACCGGCGAGGATGCCGGCCGGTTCGCCGGGCGGTTCGCCGACGCGATGCGGCTGCGCTACGGCTGGATCCTGCTGCTGTTCCGCTGGCCGACCCTGTTCGTCGTGATGGCGCTGGCGTTTGCTGTCGGCGCCGCGCGCAAGATCGCGCGCTCCCGGCGCAGCCTCCAGGAGGAGCCGCCGGAGGACGCCGATGGCGGGCCGTTCGATGCCGGATGAGCGGCGTGTCCCGCCGCGGCTCCTGGTTTCCCGAGCTTCCTTGCAACCCGCACGATGATCGCCCGGTTTCTTTTGCCGCCTGCCCGACCGGAGCTGACAAGCCGGTCGGAATTCTATAAGATTTAAATCATCTGAATTAGTAACCTGCTGTCATTGCGCGAGCTTTGTCGGGCACCCGGGCCGAGCCAGGCCTGGTCCCGGCCTTGCACGAGCTCCGCGACGGGTCGCGCTCGGCCCGCGCGGATATCCAACGGCAGAGGTGTCGATCATGAATCGCATCAGCACGACCGCACTCATCCTGGTCGGCGCGTTCCTGGCGATCGCCGGGGTCCCGGCGGCTCAGGCGCAGGACGAGGTCGTACCCGTGAATTTCATCTGGACCGGCTGCCCGGCGACCGACCAGGACGGCCACTCCTGCGCGCGCGCCGTCCGCTACCAGGTCTTCCTGCAGCGGGCCTCGGGCGAGGAAGCGCTCATCGCGATCGTCGAGGGCGACACGACCTACACGCTCGAAGCCGAGCGCGGCATCGTGCAGCGGATCCGCGTCGTGGGCGTCGACCACCTCGGGCGTCTGTCCGTCCCGAGCGAGTGGTCGGACCCCGTCTATTTCGAGCCCGAACGCTCGGACGGCAACCCGGACGGGCTGCCGCCGGCCCAGCCGGCGCTCCTGCCGAACTATCCGAATCCGTTCAACCCCGAGACCAACATCGCCTACGGCGTGCCGGCCGATACGCCGGCGACGATCCGCATGGCGCTCGAGATCTACAACCTGCGCGGCGAGCGGATCCGCACCTTCGCGATCGACGCGACGCCGGGCTGGCACGAGGTGACCTGGAACGGCCTGGACGATCGCGGCCTGCCGCAGTCGACCGGCACCTACCTCACGCGATACGTGTGCGGCGATCAGGTCGAGGTCGCGAAGATGACGATGGTGAAGTAGCGCCTCGTCGCGATCGACGAGCGGGACGGACCCGGCGGCCGTTGGGGGCCGCCGGGTCCGTTTCTCGCCGGCGGGCGCCCCTACTGGCCGACCGTGCGCGATCGACACCGCGAACGCCGTCTTTCGCATCGCGGCTCGAGACGCTATCTTGGGGCGCGATCTCGCCAGATCCGCCCGAGCGACCGGGACGCGCCCGCCAGCCGTCGAGGACGACCCCATGCAGGATGAAGCCGCCGTCAAACCGCCAAGCCTGATCAAGCTCGGCAAGCTCGCCAACACCAAGCAGTTCGACAGGCTGGCGGACCACTGGCCCGAAGCCGTGGCCAATCCCGACTACCCGGTCGAGGACCTCCTGGCGCTGGCCGGACAGGTCTACCGGCTGGGAGAGAAGCAGAAGGCCGACACCTTCGCGAGCACGTTGATCGAGCAGGTCGAGACCCGGGACGGCGCGGCGGCCGCGCTCGACGCGGCCCGCGAGGCGGCCCGGCAGATGCCCACCGCCGCGCCGGAGGTCCGCCGGCACCTGCACCGCCTGTACCTGGCCACGCAACCCGACTTCGCCGAGCTGCCCGGCCTGATCTCGCTCTTGGGCGGCAAGGACGCGAATCAGGCCGAAGCCGCCCGCAAGCTGGACCGTTATTGCGCGCTGCGCCCCGGCGGCTACCTCGTCGACTACAACTTCGTGATGCCCGGCGTGGTCGAGTCGATCAATCCCCAGAACGGCGTCGTGCACGCCCGCTTCGAGGATCGCCACGCCGAATATGGACCGGCCACGCTCGAGAAGGCCGTTCCCAAGCCGGCGGACTTCTTCCCCGCTCTCGTCCTCTACGATCCCGAGCGGTTGCGCGCCCTCGCCGGCCGGGATCCGTCGGCGTTCGTCAAGCTCGCCATCAAGGCGGACCTCGACGGCGAGTTGACCTATAAGAATCTCAAGCAGCAGGTGACGCGCTTGCTGGGAGAGAAGGGCTGGCAGGCCTGGTGGCGCGCCGCCCGCGAGGTCCTGCGCCACGATCCGCTGCTCGGCGTGGGCGCGGGCTCGCAGCCGACGTTCACGATCCGCCGCCTCGCCGACCGTTACGAGGCGCGCCTGCGGCGCCGCTTCGACCGCACGGACGATCCGGCCGAGAAGCTCAAACTCATCCTCGCCTACCTCGACGAGACCGCGCGCAAGGATGCGCAGTTCGCGGCCGACCCGGACCTGCTGGTGCACTACGGCAACTGCGCGGCGAAGATCGCCGTCGCCGCGCTCGCCGGGCGGCCGGCGCTTGCGCTCGCAGGCCTCGCCGTTCACGCCCGCGTGGCCGCGCGCGGCGTCGCGATCGCCCGGCCGAATCCGCGCGCCGCGCTCGCCGTGCTCGAGCGCATCCCCGACAGGGGCAGCCTGGCGGCCGATCTGCCGGAGGTCCTGCTCAACCCGGCGCTCGAGTACCTGCGCGAGACGCAGCCCGACGTCTGGGCCCAGGTCTGGTGCGCGGTGCTCCTGCGGGCCGGCCGCCGCCAGTGCGACCTGCTGGCGCGCGGCCTGGTCGACGGCGGCAAGATGGCCGAGTTGCGCGCCTCGCTGGTCCAGGCCCTGGAACGGCCGACCGCGAGCCCCGATCTCGTGAGCTGGCTGTGGCGCAGCCGCGGCGGCAGCGGACCTCTGGCCCGCGCGCTGCAGGAGATCCCGGAGCTGGCGCTCGACCGCTGTCTCGAGGCCCTGCTCACGATGACCCACGCCGTCGGGCACCTGCTGGCCGTCAGCGGCGAGGAGCGGCACCTCAAGGTGCTCGAGGCCGCGCGCGCCGACCTGACGAGCGGCAAGGCTCAACCCCTGCTCGCGGTGATCCGCGAGGCGTCGCCGGAGCAGCTCCACCGCCTGCGTCCGCTCATGCAGGACAACGACGGCCTCAACCCGGCCCTGCGCTCGCGTCTGAAGCTCATGCTCCGCTCCGAGCACCCCTCCCTGTTCACCGATCAGGCCTGGCCCTGGGAGGACGAGACGGCGGTCTACACGACCGAGGCGGGCCGGTCGCGCGTGCAGGAGCAGCTCGCCCACATCGCGGCGGTCGAGATCCCCGCCGTCGCGAAGCAGATCGGCGAGGCGGCCTCGCACGGCGACCTCTCCGAGAACAGCGAGTACACGGCGGCGCTCGAGAAGCGCGACCAGCTCTTCAGCCGGGCCAACACGCTCGAGCACGACCTGAAGCGCGCGAAGCTCATCGACCTGGACATGGCGGAGTCGAACTTCGTGAACATCGGCACCCGCGTCACCGCGCGCGAGTTCGCGACCGGCGAGGTGCAGACCTTCACCTTCCTGGGCCCCTGGGAAGCCGACAGCGAGCGCGGCATCCTCAACTACCTGGCGCCGCTGGCGCTGGAGTTCATGGGCCGCCGCGTCGGCGAGACCGTCGCCTACGGCGAGGGACCCGACCGCCGCCAGTGGGAGATCCTGTCCATCGCTCCGGGCATCTCGTAGTCGGGCTCGCGAAGCGCCGCCCGCCTGCGGTGCCGGGGACGGCGGTGAGGCGCACTACGCGATCCCACGAGGGTGGGAGGCGTAGACAGACGCCTGGTCCTGCGGCATCACGATCATCTCCATCACCGCCACGTGCGGCGGCCGCGTCGCGCAGAACAGGACGCAGTCGGCGATGTCGGCGGCCTGCAGCGGCGGGAATTGCCGGTACACCTGGTCGGCCCGCGCCCGGTCGCCGTGGAAGCGCACGAGCGAGAAGTCGGTCTCGACCATGCCCGGGTCGATGCTCGAGACCCGGACGCGCGTGCCGAGCAGGTCCAGGCGCAGGCCCCGGTTGATCGCGGCCACCGCGTGCTTGGTCGCGCAGTAGACCGCGCCGCCCGGGTAGGTCTGGTGCCCCGCGATCGAGCCGATGTTGATGACGTGGCCACGGTCCCGCGCGATCATGCCGGGCAGGACCGCGCGGCTCACCCACAGCAGGCCCTTCACGTTGGTGTCGATCATCTCCTCCCAGTCGCTCGGCAGACCTCCGGGCAGCTTGTCGAGGCCGCGCGAGAGGCCCGCGTTGTTGACCAGGATGTCGATGTTCCGCCAGGCGTCCGGAAGCCCGGCGATGGCTGCGTCGACGGCGGCGCGATCGCGAACGTCGAGGGTCACGAGGTGAGCGGGCGCGCCGAGGTGCGCCGCCGCCTCGGCGAGGCGATCGCGACGCCGCGCGGCGAGGATCAACCGGCAGCCGGCGCGGGCGAACGCTTCGGCGCAGGCGCGGCCGATGCCGCTGCTGGCCCCGGTGACGAGCACGAGCTTGTCCTTCAGCATGGGATCCTCCCGGTTTCGCGCCTGGTTGCGGATGGAGATGGCGACGATACCACGCGACGGTTCGACGGCGCCAGGGCCGCCAACCCTGCCGGCGGGCGCGCCGAACGGCGCGCGCCCGGGGCGGCGGGCCGCGAAACCCGCGGTACGAGCCGAACGCGCCGCTCGAACGGGCAGCTCGCCGACGCAACTGGTTTGGAATAATCAGTAATTGGCACTAGAATTGTGACAAATTCGCAACATGTTGGTGGCACAATGATGCTTGGCATCGTGTGCGCCGTGGGGCCGACGTCCAGGTCGGCCGCACGCGGTTGCGTGGTCCCACCCCATCCCTGAAGGGCGATCCCATGCGAGTTGTCAAGATGATGCTCACCCTGCTAGCGATCGTGCTGGCGGGCACGGCCGTGGCAGGCCAGTTCGCCCCCGGTTTCGAGGCCTACCTCGCCGGCCGGGCAGACTCCGAGCCGATCAAGGCGCTGGTCATCCTGCGCGATCAGGTCGATGTCACCGGCATGGACCTCGATCTGCACTACCAGCGTGCCGACCTGGCGCACCGCCACTTCCAGGTCATCACGGCGCTGCGCGAGATGGCGGAGGACACGCAAGCCGATCTGCTGGCCGATCTCGAGAGCCGCAAGGGCGCCGGGATCGACGGCTATACCCCGTACTGGCTCATCAACGCCGTCGTGGTGGTGGGCACCGAGGACGCGATCCGCGACATCGCCGCTCGCGAGGACGTCGACGTCGTCGAGGTCGACGTGGTGCCCGAGCTCATCAAGCCGGATCAGACCGCGGAGCCCGGCAAGTCGCGGGCGATCGGCATCACCCCGGGCGTCGTGAACATCGGCGCCCGCCGGGTCTGGGATCAGCTCGGCATCCGGGGCGAGGGCGCGCTCATCGGCTCGCTGGACACCGGCGTCGACGGCAACCACCCCGCACTCGCCGCGCGCTGGCGCGGCACGCACGCGCCGTGGAACCACTGCTGGCTCGACGTCCTGGGCGGCGGCACCCAGTTCCCCAACGACGGCGGCGGCCACGGCACCCACACGACCGGCACGATGACGGGCCTCGCCGTGAACGACACGATCGGCGTCGCGCCGGCAGCCGAGTGGATCGCGACCAACGCGATCAACCAGGGCGCCAGCTCCGGGTTCGACAGCGACATCCTGAACTGCTTCCAGTTCTTCGCCGATCCGGACGACAACCCGGCGACGCTCGACGACGTGCCCGACGTGGTGCAGAACTCGTGGGGCGTCAACGAGAGCTTCGGATATCCCGACTGCGACAGCCGCTGGTGGGCCGTCATCGACGCCTGCGAAGCCGCCGGCGTCGTCGTGACCTGGTCCGCCGGCAACGAGGGATCCAGCGCCGGGACCCTGCGCTCCCCCGCCGACCGCGCGACCACCCTGTACAATTGCTTCAGCGTCGGCGCGACGCAGCATTCGTCGCCGTACACGATCGCGAACTTCTCCAGCCGCGGCCCCGCCGGCGTCAACTGCGGCCCCGTCGAGAACCGGGTCAAGCCGGAGATCTCGGCGCCCGGCGTCAGCATCTACAGCTCGTATCCCGGCGGTGCCTACACCTACATGGACGGCACCTCGATGGCCGGTCCGCACGTGGCTGGCGTGGTCGCGCTCATGCGTTCGGCCAACCCGAACCTCGACGTGATCACGATCAAGCAGGTGCTCATGGAGACGGCCAATGACCTCGGCCAGGCGGGTGACGACAACACCTACGGGCACGGCTTCCTCGATGCGTTCGAGGCCGTGTCGGCCGTCATGGGCGGCCTGGGCTGGGTCGAGGGCACGGTCATGGACCGCTCGACCAGCTTCCCGATCGCCAATGCCCACATCACGGTCGCGGGCGGCTTCCAGAGCGCCACGACCGCGGCCGACGGTCACTACCGCCTGACCCTGCCCGAGGGCCAGTCCACCCTCAACGCCGAGGCCTTCGGCTACGCGGATCTCCAGATCACGGTCAACGTGACCGAGGACGTGACCACGTTCCAGGATCTGCGGCTCAGCCCGCTGGCCACGGCGACCGTCAGCGGCGTCGTGTACGCGTCCGGCCAGGCGCCTCCGGGCGGGACGCCGTCCGCCGGGGCGACGGTCATGGTCGCCGGCACTCCGCTCCCCGCGGCGACGACCAACGCGAACGGCCAGTTCAGCTTCACGCTGCCGGTCGGCTCCGATTACGTCTTCCAGGCGAGCAAGTCCGGCTCCGGCGCCATCAGCCAGACCGTGCCGGTCCACGACGACCTGGACCTCGAACTGTACCTCAATGCGCTGATCGAGGACGGCTTCGAGACAGGCAATCTGTCCGGCCTGTCGTGGGTGACCAACGGCAACGCCGTCTGGTACGTCCAGACTGCCACGGTCCACACCGGCACCTACGCGGCGCGGTCCGGCGACGTCGGCGACAACCAGAGCTCCAACCTGCAGGTGACCGTCAATTGCGGCGCTGGCGGCGCGGTGAGCTTCTGGTACAAGGTCTCCAGCGAGTCCAGCTACGATTTCCTCGAGTTCTACGTCGACGGCGCCCGCCTCGAACGCTGGTCCGGCGAGGTCGGCTGGGCCCAGTACTCGACCAACGTCGCGGGCGGCAACCACACCTTCCGCTGGAACTACACGAAGGACTGGTCGGTGTCCAACGGCACCGACTCCGGATACGTGGACGACATCGTCTTCCCGGGCGGCGCCTCGCCGGTGCCCCTGGCGGTCGCGATGCCGTGGCTGCTCGAGGCGACGCTCGACGCCGGGCAGGAGGTGACGCTCCCGCTGGTGGTCATGGACCAGGGTCTGCAGCCGCTGATCTTCACGGCCACGGCGGGCGCCTTCGTCAGCCTGGCGAACGCTGCGGGCACCATCCCCGCGTACGGCTACCAGACCGTGCAGGCGACCTTGGACACGGACGGGTTGCTGCCCGGCGACCACACGACCGATATCACGATCGCGAGCAACGATCCGGCCAACCCCACGCTGGCGATCCAGGCCCTGCTGCACGTGACCGGCGAGACCACGCCGGTCGGCGACGCGCCGCAGGCCTTCGCGCTCGTGGGCGCGGTCCCCAATCCGTTCAATCCCCAGACCACCATCCTGTTCACGCTGCCCGTGGAGGGGCACGTGGACCTGCACCTCTACGACGTGCAGGGACGGCTGGTGCGGACCCTCGTGAGCGGAGTGCGCCCGGGCGGCCTCAATGAAGCCCGCTGGGACGGTCGCGACGACAGCGGCCGCAGCCTGGCTTCGGGCACTTACTTCGCGCGTCTCCAGGCGGGAGGCGAGCGGAGTGTGAGATCCATGGTGCTGGTCCGCTAGGGCCCTGCACGCGCTTCGCTCCGGACGCCGCCGGTGGCCTCGCAGCTGCCGGCGGCGTCGTCGTGAGCGGGGGGCTGGCAGAAACACGATGAAAATGATATAAATTGCTGGTCCCGCGGCTCGGCACAACCCGGTCGTCGTACCCTCCTGACTCTCCTCACGAGGACGTGAACCCCATGACCATCCGCACGCTCCTGTCTGGCCTCGGCCTGGTGCTGACGGCCGGCGTCGCCCTGGCCGGCTCCTTCGCGCCGACCATGGATACCTATCTCGCTGCCCGGCCCGCCGGCGAGCCGCTGAAGGCGCTGGTCGTCCTCGACGACCGCGTCGACGTCGCGACCCTCGACTGGCAGCTCCACGTGGCCGGCGCCCGGCGCGCCGAACGCCACCTCGCCGTCGTGACGGCGTTGCAGGACCGCGCCCGCGCAACTCAGGCGTCGCTGCTCGCGGACCTCGAGGTCCGCCGGCAGCTCGGCGAGATCGAATCCTACGAGGAATTCTGGATCGCCAACGCGGTCTTCGTCACCGGCGGTGACGAGGCGACGCTGCGCGAGCTGGCGGCTCGCGCCGATGTCGCCGTGATCGAGCCGCCGCTCGCGATCGAGCTGATCGAACCCGTCCAGCGCGGCGCTCCCGGAGGCCCGGCGCTCGCGATCGGCATCACCCCGGGCGTGGTCGCCGTGGGCGCCCGCCGGGTCTGGAGCGACCTCGGCATCGACGGCACCGGCGCGCTGGTCGCGAACCTGGACACCGGCGTCGACGGCAACCACCCCGCCCTCGCCGCCCGCTGGCGCGGCACGCACGCGCCCGCCGCCGCCTGCTGGCTCGACCTCGACGGCGCGCCGAGTTCGTTCCCGAACGACGGCAACAGCCACGGCACGCACACGATGGGGACGATGTGCGGGGTCGCCTCGAACGACACGATCGGCGTCGCGCCCGGCGCCGAGTGGATCGCCGCGAACACGATCGTCGGCGGTTCCCTCGATGCGAAGGTCCTCACCACGATGCAGTGGCTCGCCGACCCCGATGGCGACCCCTTCACCGTCGACGACGTGCCCGACGTCGCCAACAACTCGTGGGGCGTCAACGAGAGTTTCGGCTACCCGGACTGCTACAGCGGCTGGTGGGACGCGATCGACGCGTGCGAGGCGGCGGGCGTGATCCACGTCTGGGCCACCGGCAACGAGGGCCCCGGCGCGAGCACCGTGCGCTCGCCGGCCGACCGCGCCTCCACCCTCTACTCGAGCTTCAGCGTCGGCTCGACGTTGCGGTATCCGCCGTACCAGCTCAGCGGCTTCTCGAGCCGCGGCCCCGCCGGCCCCAACTGCGGCCCCGCCGAGAACCTCGTCAAGCCCGAGGTCGTGGCGCCCGGCTCGGGCATCTACAGCTCGATCCCGGGCGGGGGCTACACCTACATGGACGGAACGTCGATGGCGACGCCGCACGTCGCGGGCGTGATCGCCCTGATCCGCGGAGCGAACCCGGACCTCGACGGCATCACCATCAAGCAGATCCTGATGGACTCCGCCGTCGATCTCGGCGTTCCCGGCGAGGAGAACCTCTACGGCCACGGTTTCATCGACGCCTTCGCGGCGGTCTCGGCTGCCCTCGCCGGCTACGGCACCATCGCCGGCACCGTCGTGGACGCGGCCAGCCAGGCCGTGATCGCGGGGGCCGAGATCACGGTCGACGGCACGAGCCAGCGCCTGGTGACCGACGCGGCGGGGCAGTTCCGGCTGACCGCGCCGGCCGGCTCGTTGACCTTCCACGTGAGCGCGTTCGGCTACGCGACGGCGACGGAGACCGTCGAGGTCCCGGCCGGCGACGAGGTCGCGCACGAGGTCGGTCTCGTCGCGCTGCCGCCGGTGATCCTGCAGGGCATCGCGTACGGTCCCGGAGGTCTGCCGGCCGAGGGCGTCATCGTGCAGGTCGCCGACACGCCGCTGCCGCCGGTCGCCACCGCGGCGGGCGGCGCCTGGTCGATCACGGTGCCCCAGAGCGAGGAGTACACCCTCCGGGCCGGCATTCCCGGCGTCGCCACGTGCGTGCAGGCCGTGCCGGCCGACCGCGACCGCACCTGCCCGCTCTACCTGCGCGCGAACCTCGAGGACGGCTTCGAGTCCGGCGCGCTGGACGCCTTCGCCTGGACCGGCTCCGGTAACGCGCTCTGGACGGTGACGAGCGCCGACGCCTACGAAGGCCTGTACTCCGCGCGTTCAGGTGACCTGGCCGGCGGGCAGACCTCGATCCTCGTGTTGACCGTGACCCTCGCCGAGGCCGGCGACGTGACCTTCTGGTACCGGACCCAGGGCGGCGGCGGCACGCTGGCGTTCTGGGACGGACTCGCCACGATCGCGTCGTGGAACGGCGCGACCGAGTGGACGCCCTTCACCTACGCGGCCGCGGCCGGCGCGCACACCTTCCGCTGGCGGTTCAGCACGTCGAGCGGCGGCGGCAACGGCGACCACGGTTTCGTCGACCTGGTGACCCTGCCCGGCGGCGAGGCGCCGGCGCCGCGGGCCGTGCCCTGTCCGGACGCGATCGCGGTCGAGCTGGCGCCGGAGAACCAGGCGGCGGCCGAGGTCCTCGTGTTGAACGAGGGCGTGACCGACCTCGTCTGGACGCTCGCCGAGTCGGCCGCCTGGCTGTCGCTGGACCCCGGCGGCGGCACGCTGGCCGGGGCCGGCTACGCGATCGTCACGCTCGCGCTCGATGCGACGGGGCTCGCCGAGGGCGCCTACCAGACAGACCTCGTCCTGACCAGCAACGATCCGGCGCGGCCGGTGATCATGGTGCCGGTGCAGCTGACGGTCGGCGACGTCTCGACCCCGGTCGCCGAGGCGCCGCGCGCCTTCGCGCTGCTCGGGGCGGTGCCGAACCCGTTCAATCCGCAGACCAGGCTGGGCTTCAGCCTGCCGGCGGCCCAGTCGATCCGGCTACGCGTGTACGACTTGCAGGGGCGGCTCGTCCGCGAGCTGGCCGGCGGCCTGTATCCGGCGGGATCGCACGAGGTCGACTGGAACGGCCGCGATCAGGCCGGCCGGTCGGTGGCGTCGGGGACGTACTTCGCGCGGCTCGAAGCGGACGGACTGAGCAGCGTGAAGCCGCTGGTGCTCGTGCGCTAGCGGCCGCGGTCGCCGGCGACCGGGACCCTGGAGCAGACTCCGTCTCCCGCTGGAGGCGGGGTCTGCCGCGTGTCGAGTCGTCGCGCGGCGCTGCCTCGATCCCGATCGGACGAGTCGTGGGACAGGCCCCGGCAGTGTGCTAGGATCACGAACCGGAACCTCTCAAGCCGGCGAGCCGACGTCACTCCACCGGGAAACGGATCCGCGATGAGACGACTGCGCGAACTCTGGAACGGTCGCCTCTCGTTGGCCGATGCCTTCTGGAGCTGGCTGGTCGTCAAGGGACTCGTGGTCAACCTGATGTGCACGTTCGTCGCGCTGGGCATTCTGGCCGTCGACACGGATCGCGACGCCGCGGGCGAGCGCGCCGTGACGTTGCTGGGCGCATTTGCGGTGGTGGCCCACCTGGCGGCGGTGCCGTTCAACCTGATCTGCGTGGTCGGGGTCTGGCGCAGCTCCGCCGCCGCCACGCGACCGTCGTGGCTCGCACCCGCGGCGCGGGCGGCCGCGCTGGCGACGTTCGTGGCCTACCTGGTGATCTGAGCGCGGCTGACCGGACAGTTGGCCCAGCCGGCGGACGATGTTATCGTGGGTCGGATGGCGGTTCGTCGGGGATCGCCGAACCCGACCCGTACCCCAGGGGGATGAACTGATGGCCAAACGCGATCCCGAGCCGCAGAAAGAAACCCAGCAGATCGAGAAGACGACCGAGGGGGACGTTCCCGAGCAGTCGGGCGGTGGCGGACTGGGCGGCAGCGAGATCAAGCGGACCGGCGGCGGGACGAGCGGATCCGGTGGTTGAATCCCGGCGGCCGCGCGACCCGGTCACTCGTCGATGATCTTCGCGAGCACCCGCTTGCGCCTGTCGCGTTCGACCTTAGCCTGGTGAAATCATGGCGTATATCGTCCCCATTCCCGCGCGTACGCGCCAGCTGTTGCTGATGGCCAGCGTTCTCGCCCTGATCGTGGGCGGGCTGCTCGCCGGCGCGCACGCTTGCACTCACGCGGCGGATACCACAGGTTCGAGAGACCAGTGCGCGGTCTGTCGCCATCTGGACGGCAACCCGGTGGCGTTCGTGGCGGGCTGGACCACGGCGAACGTGCCGGCTCAGGTCGATCTCCCTCCCGCCACGGCACCGGAACCCGTCCGCCGAACGGTTCCCGCCTGCCGCAGCCGCTCGCCTCCGAGGATCGTTGCGCATTCCTGACTCGGATCCTTTCTGAAAATCCGCAACACTCCTGACCCGAGGAGGCTGCCATGCGTGCTCGTCAATGCTGCTTGCTCGCGGCGTTCTGCGCCGCAGCCGCGGCACCGGTGCTGGCTCAGTCCACGGCGACCGGCATCTCCCCCGAGTTCAACCCTGCCATCAGCGTCAACACCCTCGTGATCGGCCGCGTGGCCGAACGGTCGACTGATCGTGCCTACAACGGCGGCGACTTGCAGGAGGCGGAGGTGCAGTTCACCTCCGTGGTCGATCCCTACTGGAATGCCAACGTGGTCTTCGCCGTCCATCCGACCCACGATCACGCGCAAGACAACGCCGAGGGCGGCGAAACCGAGTCGCACGGCGGCTACGAGGGCGACGTCGAGGTCGCTTACGTCGATGGTCAGGCTCTCCCGGGCGGGTTCGGGCTGCGTCTGGGCAAGGACTACCTGCCTTTCGGCAAGCACGTGCCGTTGCATACACACCAGTTCCCGTTCGTCGACTCGCCGGTCGCCATACAGGCCTGCCTCGGCAACCATGGCCTCACCGAGGTCGGCGTGCGGCTGTCGCACGACCTGCCGCTGCCCTGGTACAGCGACCTCGCGGCTTACGGCGTCGACGGCCAGGCCGAGATCTTCGACGGCGCGTCGCGCGACCTGGTCTACGGCGCGCGCTGGACCAACCTCTTCGATCTCTCGCTGGAATCGACCGTCGAGGTGGGCGGCTCGTGGCTGGAGGGGCCGCTGTCCGCCGACTATCTGCTGCTGGACCCCGACGTGACCCTGGCCGGCGACCTCGCGGTCTGGGGCGCCGACCTGACCTATAAGTGGATCTCCGCGTCGGCGAGCAAGGGTCCCGCATTGACAATGACAGGCGAGGTGATTGTGCCGCGACCCGACCAGGGCGCGCAGGATCCGATTGGCTGGTATGCGCTTGCGCAGTACCGCTTCGCACGCAACTGGTGGCTGGGCCTCGGCGCGGGCGTTCTGGACCGCGACCTGCCCGAGCCAGCCGAAGAGGAGGAATCCGGGCCTGAGCACGGCGGCCTCTTCGCCTGGGAAGAGGTCCGCGAGTACAAAGCTAACCTGACCTGGGTCCCGAGCGAATTTTCGGCCGTGCGTCTCGAGGGTGCTCGCTTCGACGACCAGATCGGCGACAACGACGACTGGCTCGTCTCGCTGCAGGTCAACGTCACGATCGGGTCGCACCCGGCGCATCTGTACTAGGAGGTCGGAGCATGCCGCGATTAACGGTGATCGCCGGTCTGGTGGCCGGCCTCGTCGTCGGGGCGGCCGGCGCGGCGCCCCTGAAGGTGGTTTGCACGCTGACTGACCTCGGCTGGCTCGCGGCCGAGGTCGGTGGCGAGGATACCGAGGTGGCCGTTCTCTGCCCTGGTCAGTACGATCCGCATTTCCTGCCCGCGCGCCCGTCCCTCGCGCGCGAACTGGGCAAGGCCGACCTGCTCTGCTACAACGGGCTCGAGCTGGAGATCGGCTGGCTGCCGGCGCTGCTCGAGAAGGCGCGCAATCCGCGGATCCGTCCGGGCACGGCGGGGGACCTCGACTGTTCGCAGGCGCTCTCCCGGGTCCTCGACGTGCCGACCGGCCCGGTTAGCCGCGCGCAGGGCGATGTTCATCCGTTGGGCAATCCGCACTATCTGCTCGACCCGCGTAATGGCGTCCTGGTGGCCAAGCTGATGGCGGCTCGGATGAGCGAGCTGCGGCCCGAGGCGGCGGAGCGGTTCCAGGACCGGGCAAACCGGCTGGCCGCGGACCTCACACCCCGAATTGCCGCGTGGCGAGAAGCCGCGGCGCCGGTGCGCGAGCGGCCGCTGGTCCAGTACCACACGCAGTGGGAGTACCTCGCGGACTGGCTCGGTCTCGAGTTGCTCGGCGCGGTGGAGCACCGCCCTGGCATCTCACCATCGCCGCGTCACGTCGAGGAGCTCGAAGCGCGCGGCCGCGCGACCGGTGTGCGAGAGCTGATCGCCGCGCCGTGGAACCACCTCGACGCGGCTAGGAAGGCCGCCGACCGCATGGGCGCGGTCCTCGTGGAACTCCCGGCCGCGGTCGGCGCGTTGCCCGAGGCCGTCGACTATGTCGCGATGTTCGACCTGATCCTGGCGCGCCTGTTGGCCGCGGCCGGAGAGTGAGGCGTCGATGGCCGGATTCATCGGTATGATGGCCGCGCCCGTCGTCGTGGCGCTGGTGCTGGTCGTGATGCACGGATACCTGGGCGGTCACGTGGTGCGGCGCGGTGTGATCTTCGTCGACATCGCGCTCGCCCAGGTGGCGGCGTTCGGGGTCGCGCTGTCACTGTTCTTCGGCGCGGAGGTGGGGACGGACACCGCCTGGCTCGCCGGCCTCGGCGCCACCTTTCTCGGCGCCCTTCTGATCTCAGCGACGCGCAACCTCCGGGCGTCCGTTCCCCAGGAGGCGTATATCGGGATCATCTACGCGGTATTCTCCGCGGCGATGATCCTGGTGCTTACGCAAGTGCCCCACGGTAGCGAGGAGATCCATCACCTGCTCGTGGGCACGATTCTCTGGGTCACCTGGCACCAGGTCGCCAAGACAGCGCTGCTCTACGCGGTCCTCGGCGCGGTGCTCTGGTGGGCGCACGGGCGGCTCACGTTGATCAGCGAGGACCCCGACGCGGCCCGCGCGCGCGGGTTGCGGCTGGCGTGCTGGGATTTGCTGTTCTACGCGGTCCTCGGTACGGTTGTCACGAGCAGCGTCCAGATTGCCGGCGTGCTGCTGGTGTTCACGTTACTGGTCGTCCCCACGGTGATGGCCTGCCGCCGCGGTTGCGTCGGTAGGATCCGCCATCTCGGTTTCGTGCTTATGGTCGGCGTTCTGGCGGTTGTCCTGGGCGCGGGCGCGAGCTACTGGCTCGACCTGCCGACCGGGGCGGCGATCGTCTGCGTGTTCGGGCTGCTGCTGGGATTGCAGGTTGTGGCGGAAGCGCTATTCCTCCGTCGAACCTGAACTGCTGGTTTTGACGAGCGGAGAGCGCGACCCAGGAGTCGCGCTCCCCGCCATCTCGGTGCTGGTCACTTGACCAGAGCCAGCTTCGTCACGTGTCGATCGCTCGCGGTATCGAGCACCGCGAGGTAGCTGCCGGCAGCCACGCCGCGGCCGCGCTGGTCGCGCCCGTCCCACCGCACCGCGTGCTCGCCGGCCGCCCAGGGGCCGGCGGCCAGCGTGCGGACCCGGCGGCCGGCCTGGTCGAAGATCGCCAGACTGACCGGACCGCTCGCCGCGAGCCGGAAGCGGAGCGTCGTGGCCGGATTGAACGGGTTGGGCGCCGCCGGAAGCAGCGCGGTGGTCTGCGGGACCTCGTCGACCGCGGACGGGTCCAGCAGCGCTTCGACCGTCGCGATCGCGACCGGCGCCGCGCGACCCTGGTCGACCCACGACTGGTAGATCTGGTCGCCGAGATCGTTCGTCGTGTTCTCGTCGCGCAGGAACTCCACGTATTCCTTGGACGTGGACTGGTAGAAGAGGGTCACCACCGCGCGGCGAGCCGCGAGGGGCAGGCCGTACTCGACCAGGTCGTGATGCTGGCCGTCCGCGTAGACCGCGCCGACCGGCGCGCACTGCGCGGCCGCGAAGGCGGCGTTGTTGAAGCCGCGAGGCGGGATGCGATTGTCTCGCCAGATCGTGTCGGCCAGCGCGAAGTGGAACGACGGGCCGGCGGTCACTCCGAGCGCCGCGGCCAGACGATGGCTCACGCCCGGCTTGGTCTCGTAGATCCTGACGGCAGCGTCGTGGCTGAGTACGCCGGTCGATGCGTCGTAGGCGCCGGATTCGTAGACCAGGCCGTCCGCCGCGTCGTAGGCCTTCACGTTGATCCAGATGCGCCGGCCCTCGGGGTAGCCCGACGGCAGCTTGTGGGCGGTCTCGTTGGTCACGGTCACCGTCAGCTGCCGCTGACCATCCACCGTCGCGAGGTCGGCCTCGATCGTGGCTGCGAGCTGCAGCATCGCGACCACGCGGTCCTTGCCGGCCTGCAGGGCGACGGGGTCGATCTCGTCAGGATAGTACTCGGCCAGGATGTCCGGGACGAAGTGGTTGCCGCCCGTCAGGTCGTGCTTGGCCAGGTCGTTGCGCACCGGACCGTCGATCGCGCCCTGGCCGACCACGTCCGGCATGTGGCAGTCCTGGCACGTCGAGACGATGCCGTCGGGACGGGCGCCCGCGAACTGGGGCGCGTACACCCCGACCGTCGCGTATTCGCTCAGCGTCCATTCCGAATACGTGCGCTCGACGGGGAACATGTTGCGCAGGTCGGCGTCGGGGTGGGGCGCGTCCAGGGCTCCCGGCACGTAGGTCGCCGGGTCGCCCGCCCGGACGAAGACCGGGTTGGACACGTCGTGGCACGTGCCGCACAGCGCAGCCGACCGGTGGAACGGCGACTGCATGACCTCGTGGGGCGCCACGGCGTCCGCGTAGGGGCCGCGGCGGTACAGGTCCGGGTCCACGACGAACATGCCGTTGGCGCTCGTGGGCGGCACCGCCGTGATACCGGCAAGGATGTCCTCGTCGCGCGCCGGGCTCTGGCCGGGCACGTACTCGGGATCCACGATGCGGTGGCAGAAGTCGCACTGCACGCTCTGGCGGTCCTTGGCGTTCATCATGCCGCCGCTCGTGTCGTTGCTGTGGCCTTCGAGCCAGCCGCCCGGAGAGTGGCAGCGCAGGCAGAGGTCGCCGACCGACGGCGCGTCCTGCTCCGCGATCACGAGCGTGGCCAGGTACAGCGGATCGCGCATGGCCTGGGACATCATGCCGCCGATCCAGTTGTGCCACGGTTCGTGGCTCGTATCGTAATCGCCATGGCAGGAGATGCAGGTGGTCGACGGGTCCTCCAGCTCGCCGGCCTCGAACGGCTGGCTGCCGGGCAGATCGAAATCGCGCATCGTGGTGGGGACCACGCCGCCCGCCACGGTGGCGATCGTGAAGCCGGCGCTGTCGTCGCTGCCTGAATTGCCGGCCCCGTCGCGCGCGGTCACGCGGATGACGGACGGTCCGGGTCGGTTCGGCACGAACCAGGACCAGGATCCGCCGTCGGGCAAGCCGCGCGCCATGGGCTTGAAGGTCGCGCCGCCGTCGAAGCTGGCGTCCACGGCGATGTCGATGATCCCCGACGGGTCGTCGGCGGTCCAGGTGACGACGAACTGGGTCCGGGGGGTCGCGGTCTCGCCGCCCGCCGGCGAAAGGACGGTCACGGCGGGCGGGTCGGTGTCGACGCCGGTCGTCGGCACCAGGTAGCCGATGAGGTCGGCCGTGTTCACGCCGGAGACCTGGCCGAGGTCATCGTCGCGCAGGCCGGGAAAGGTCGGCGTGTTGGCGTAGGTCACGGTGTCGGTGATCTCGACCTGGCTCGCGTAGCCGTCGCTGTCCGAGTCGAGCCCGGCGATCGCATTGATGGCCGCCGTCGCGGTGCCATACTGCTGGATGCCGGCCTCGACCGCCAGGCCGTAGTCGTTGCGTGGTCCCGCGCCGCCGAACTGGAAATGGCAGACGCCGCAGTGATTGGGCGCGCTGGGCAGGGTGGCGAGCCGCGAACCGAGGGCCTGCGGGTAGACGTTGAAGAACGCCGTCCGGTAGGGGTTGCGTGCGTCGGCGGGCGCCGAGGCGAGGGTTGCGATCGCGAGGACGAGAAGCAGCAGGACACGGCAACGCGAGGTCATTGCGGCACCTCCAGGGCGGGGTGGGCAGGATCGTCGACTGAACGACATGGCAGTACTTATAGCACGTTGATAGGATGAATTTCAAGTAGCAATCAGATCGGTCGGCCTAAAAAATCAACGATACGATAAATTTACGCATGATTGTCTTATTTCGTTGCCGCAGAAGATCGGGGCCGGAAGAGTGCCGGCGCGCGGCGCGACCGCGCGCCGACGACCAACGCGCTGCCCGCGCTCAGAGCGGCGCGCCGCAGTCCTTGCAGTACCGCGCGCCGTGCTCGTGGCCCTGGCTGGCGCACTGGGGGCAGGTCTGGGTGCTCACCGGCTTGTCGGTCGCCCGGCTCATCTCGGTCGCGACGATGCCGGTCGGCACGGCGATGATCGTGAAGCCGAGGATCATCACGAGCGAGGCGACCGCCTGTCCGATCGCCGTCCGCGGCGCCAGGTCGCCGTAGCCGACCGTCGTCATGGTGACGATGGCCCAGTAGATGCTGCGAGGAATGCTGGTGAATCCGTGAGCCTCGCCCTCGATGAGGTACATCACCGAGCCGAAGATCACGACCAGGGCCACGACCGTGCACAGGAAGACCAGGATCTTGCGACGGCTCGCGCGCAGCGCGCGCGCCATGACGTTGGCCTCGGCGAGGAACTGCGCCAGCTTGAGCACGCGGAAGATGCGCAGCACGCGCAGGATGCGGATCACCAGCAGGAACCGGCTGCCCGGCAACAGGATGCTCAGGTAGGTCGGCAGGATGGCCATCAGGTCGACCACGCCGAAGAAGCTGGTGGCGTAACGCAACGGGCGGCCGATGCAGGCGAGCCTCAGGACGTACTCGATCGTGAACAGGATCGTGAAGAACCACTCGATCGCGGCCAGCAGCTCGCCGTGGGCGGCCCGGATCTCGCGCACGCTGTCGAGCATGACCGCGACCACGCTGATCAGGATGCTCCAGATCAGCGCCAGGTCGAAGAACCTGCCGGCGCGGGTATCCGCCTCGAAGATGATCTCGTGGAGGCGGGCCTGCACCGGATTCCGAGGTTGCGGCGAGCCGGGAGTCGGTGGCATGGGACGGATCATAGGCGGCCCATCGCCCGCCGTCGAGCCGGATGTGCGGGCGCGCCGGCCGTTGATTCTCGTGTCCGTTTTTCCGGTTAGTCTTCGGATCCGCCAGGTGCTAGATTCCCGGCAGTCCAAAGGAGAATCGACCATGGCCTACAAGGACGTCCTCCGGAATTCGATCAAGAGCTTCGAGGACCTCGAGAAGTGGCTCATCGGCCAGAAAGCGCGCGTCGATCCCCGGCTCCGGGACGTGATCGCCAAGTACCCGATGCGAGTGAACACGTACTACCTCGGGTTGATCGAGAAGATGAACGACGGGATCTGGAAGCAGGCCATTCCCGACGTCGAGGAGCTCGAGCACTACCGGGACCTGACCGCCGACCCGCTGGATGAGGAAGGCGACATCCCCCTCGGCGGGCCGCGGACGATCATCCACCGCTACCCCGATCGCGTCCTGCTCTTCGTGTCGACCGAGTGCGCCATGTATTGCCGCTTCTGCACGCGCAAGCGCAAGGTCGGCGACACGCTCAAGAACCCATCCCTCGAGGAGATCAACAAGGGGATCGAGTACATCGCGTCCCACGAGGACATTCGCGACGTCCTGATCTCGGGCGGCGACCCCTTCCTGCTCGGCACGAAGCGTCTGGACGAGATCCTGACCAAGGTCAGGCAGGTCCCGCACCTGGATATCGTCCGGATCGGGACGCGCGTCCCCTGCGTCTGGCCGCAGAAGATCCTCGAGGACGCCGAGTTCGTCGAGATGCTCCGCCGGCACACTCCCCGATCGCTGAAGGAGCCGCAGTTCTTCATCAACACCCATTTCAATCACCCGAACGAGGTCACGGAGCAGAGCTATCAGGCCATCAAGATCCTCCGCGATCTGGGCATCCCGATCGGCAACCAGACCGTCCTACTGAAGGGCGTCAACGACGATACCGACGTCATGCGCGACCTGATGCACGGTCTCGGCCGCATGGGCGTCAAACCGTACTACCTCTATTACGCCGACTTCGTCGAGGGCACCGGCCATTTCCGTACCGAGGTCTACCGGGGGAGGGAGATCTGCCGCGACCTGTGCGGGGCCACGACCGGCTTCCTGCGGCCCACCTACGTCATCGACGCGCTGGGCGGCCGCGGCAAGACGCCGGTCGACCTCGGCTATACGGAGGGCATCCGCGAAGACAAGAAGGGCGGCGTCATCACGTCGCCGATCGGGCTCGGCAAGGTCTACGTGAACGACCCCGTCGAGAAGGTCGAGGGCAAGCCGACCCGGTACAACCCGAACCGGAAGTGAGGGAGGCGCGCCTGACATGCGCTGGCAGGGTCGCCGCGGGAGCGGCAATGTCGAGGACAGACGCCACCTGAGCGGCCGCGCGGCGGTGGGCGGCGGACTCGGCGGTCTGGGCCTCGTGATCGTGGTCGTCTACCTGCTGATGGGCGGCGATCCGACGCAGCTCAACCTCCAGCAGGGGATCGGCGCGGGCAGCGGCGCCCCCGGCGGCGTCGCGGTGGACGAGGCGTCGGACGCGGGGGCGCGGTTCGTGTCCGTCGTCCTGGCGGACACCGAGGAGGTATGGCGGGAGCTGTTCGCGCAGATGGGCGACCAGTACCGGGAACCCCGCCTGGTGCTGTTCAGCGGCCAGGTGCAGTCAGCCTGCGGATTCGCCAGCGCGGCCGTCGGGCCCTTCTACTGCCCCGGCGACGGGGTGGTGTACATCGATCTCTCGTTCTACGACCTGCTGAGCCAGCGTTTCGGCGCCTCCGGCGATTTCGCTCAGGCCTACGTGATCGCCCACGAGGTGGGGCACCACGTGCAGAACCTGCTCGGGATCTCCGGCCAGGTCGACGCGCAGCGCGGTCGCGTGAGCGAGCGCGAGCAGAACGAACTCTCGGTGCGCCTCGAGCTCCAGGCCGATTTCCTGGCCGGCGTCTGGGCTCACCATGCGCAGCGCCGCTTCGACATCCTCGAGCCCGGCGACATCGAGGAGGCGCTCACGGCGGCCAACGCGATCGGCGACGACACGCTGCAGCTCGAGACCCAGGGCCGTGTGGTCCCCGACAGCTTCACCCACGGCACCAGCGAGCAGCGCGTCCGCTGGTTCCGTCTCGGCTTCGAGACCGGCGACCTCTCGCGGGGCGACACCTTCGCGGTCGACCGGCTCTGATCGGCGGAGCGCTCATGACGAAGCGCGCGCGCGATCCCCTGCAGCGCCTCGCGGGCATCGGCCCGAGCCTGGCCGCAGACCTGCGCTCCCTGGGCTTCCGCGAACCGGCCGACCTCCACGGCCAGGACCCGGAGCGGATGTTCGACGACCTCTGCGAGGCGACCGGCCGGCGGCAGGATCCCTGCGTGCTCTACGCATTCCGCTGCGCGGTCTACCAGGCGTCCACGCCGCAACCGGATGCCGAGCTGTGCAAGTGGTGGAACTGGAAAGGGCGGTGCCTGCCGCGCTGAGCCGATCGCGCCGCCCGTCGACGACACGCCGCCGAAGGCCGGCGGGGCCGGCCGCTAGGGCCCCGCATTGCCGACCGGAACGCTGCGGGCGTCGCGCACGAGCGCCGCGACGTCGGGGCTCGTGAGGCTCTCCAGGAAGGCGACGAGCGCCAGGACATCGCTCTCGGCGAGGTCGAGCGGCCGGATTCGCGGGTCGAGCCCGGCGTGGGGCACGCCGCCGCTGGCGTAGAACCGGACGACCTCGCCGAGGGTCGCGAGGGAGCCGTCGTGCATGTAGGGCGCGGTCAGGGCCACGTTGCGCAGGGACGGCGTGCGGTAGCGATGGCGGTCGGCCGGGTCGCCCGTCACCTCGAACCGGCCGAGGTCCGAAGCGCGAGGCTCGGCGACGCTCTCGACCAGCGCGCGGTCGACCAGGACCGTCCGGCCGGGCGCAATCTCGACGGGCACCTGCAGGCCGCTCGCGGCCGCCAGGTCGGCGCGCACGCCGATCCCCGTGTCGTGGAACATCAGGTCGGTGAACAGGGCGTGATCGGGCGCCACGGTGTGGCAGGCCGCGCAGTTCGCCGCGCCGGTGAAGAGCGCGAACCCGTGCCGCTCCTCGTCGGTGAGCGCGTTCTCGTCGCCGGCAAACCGCCACTGGTCGAACCGCGACCCGCCGGCGACGAGCGTCCGCTGCCAGGCCGCCAGAGCGTTCACGACCGCGTCGATCGCGATCTCCGACCCCGATTCGACGAACGCCTGGCGCATATCAGGGTCCGCGGCGAGGCGCGCGACGAGGGCGTCGGCCGACGGATTGGCCATCTCGTCCGGGGCCAAGAGCGGTGACAGAGCCTGGCCCTCGAGCGACGCGGCGCGACCGTCGTGGAACAGCGGCGTCACCCAGGCGACGTTCAGCAGGGTCGGGGCGTTGCGGCGCAGGCTGCGACCGTGGGAGCCGACCGGAGTCGCGAGCTCCTGGCTCGTGAACCCCTGCTCGGGGATATGGCACATGCCGCAGGACATGGTCCCGCTGGGCGAGAGCCGGCGGTCGAAGAAGAGCCTCCGACCCAGGGCGACGAGTCCGGCGGCAGGGGGGCCGCCCGGGGGCTGCGCCATCGCCGGCAGGCCGAGCGCTCCCGCCACGATCCGCGTGACGGCGCGTTCGTCCCGCAGCGGATCGGCGCCCGCGGCGCCGGCGCCCGCAGCGCCGATCTCCGCGGCCGCCGCCTGGCCCGCGGCGATCCCGGCCATCGCCGCGATCGCCGGGGCTACCCAGAGGAACGAACGGGCGGGCCTCACGATCACTTCCCGGCAGCGACCGCGGCTTCCTCCAGCAGCAGCGTCCGGACGTCCGTCAGGACCAGCCGCGGGTCGAGCTGGTCGAAGCTGTAGATGTTGCGCAGGCGACCGCCGCGGTCCACGAGGAAGACCCGCACCAGATGGGCCAGCGGCCCCAGCGGGTCGTCAGGGTCCCGTTTGCGGTCGACGCGTTGCCCGTAGTCCGCCAGGATCGGCTGCAGCGCGGCCGGCCCCGCGGTCGTCAGGAAGATCCACTCCGCGCCGTCGACGTCCGGCGCCAGGCCCTTGCCGTAGCTGGCCATGACGGTCGGCGTGTCGCGCTCGGGATCGAAGCTGAAGGTCACCAGGCGCAGGTTCTCGGCGAGGAGGGGGTCCTGCTTGGAGACGGCCTTGATGCGGTAGAGGACCCCGGAGGCGAGCGGACACGCGGCGGGATCGGCGCAGCTCGTGTAGATGAAGCTCACGAGCGAGATCCGGCCGGCGAGGACGTCGCGTAGGCGACGGGACCGTCCGTCGGCCGTGAGGACGTCGCCGTCGCCGGCGTCCTTGATGATCGGCAGCGAGTAGCTGCCCGGCTCGGGCGGATCGAAGTCGAACTGCTCGCTGCGGCCGAGCGAGAGCTCGGGGCGGTCGGTCCGCGGCGCGGAGCCGTGGTCGCCGGCGACGGCGGCCATGACCGTCCCGCCGCCGGCGATCCCGAGCGCGAAGAGCGCGATCGACGCGTTGCGGACGATGGCGACGATCGTCATGCCCTTCCGCCTCATCGGTACAGGCTGGCCGAGCCGAACCTCATCAAGTGGGGCCGCCCGAGCTTTTCCGCGTTGAAATCGACGGCGAAGGCCTGGTCGAGCTCCTTGCCGTTCCAGGCGTAGGCCTTGAGGAACTGTTCGTTGTCGTCGCCCTTCTTGTCCCAGTTCGCGAGCAGCGAACTCGTGAAGTAGACTCGCGCGCCGTCCCAGCTCTGCGAGACCATGTTGAGCTGGCGGCCGATCTCCTTCTCGTACGTCTGCCGCGGGTGGAAGGGATCGGAGATGTCGAACGCGCGGGCCTTGCCGTCCATGAACGTCGTGACCCACAGCAGCCGGTCGTCGGCGCTGATGCTGATGTCCACCGGCAGCGGGATCTGCTCCGGATCGCCGATGTCGGCCACCGCCGTGGCGTGCCACTTCTCGTCGCGGTCGACGTGGACCAGCCAGAGCTTGGAGGTGAGGGCGGCAGCGGTGAAGGCGTAGTCGTGGGTGGGGCCGAGCGCCCAGCGGATCTCGAGCGGCGCGCCGGGCACCTGGAAGACCTCGCGCGGCTGCCGGGTGTGCAGGTTCCAGAGGACGACGGTCTGGCCGAACCGCTTCATCGCCTCGGGATCCTGCAGCATCTTGCCGAAGTCCATCATGTAGTTGGACCAGCCGGTGAAGCTCGACGACAGCATGACGTTCTTGCGCGGCAACACGCGCACGTCGTAGCCGTAGCCGTCGGCGACCTCGCCGCGCGCCGCGCCAAAGGGCTTGTCGCTCGTCGGGTTCCAGTGCGTGGCGATGTGCTTGCCCTCGTTGCTGTACTCCACGAGAGCGGTCCGGCCGCCGTGGTCGCGGTCGTTCGACAGGCCGGAGATCAGCAGGCGGCCGGGCAGGGCGTAGATCCCGTGGGGACCCACGACGCCGCCCGACGCCCGGGTGAAGTCGCGGATCGTCTTGACCAGGCGGGGCCGCCCGGGATCGGTGCGGACGTCGAACACGAAGATCTCGCTCGTGTCCAGCCCGCCGAGCCACAGCTGGCTGCGGTCGTCGTTGAAGCCGCCGTGATGCGCCTCGAACCGGCCGCCGACCGAGGCCGTGTGCACGACCTTGCCGTAGGTCTTCGAGCCGGGCCGCGCGTCGATGGTCACGAGCTTGTCCTCGCCGTCGCCGAGGCCCTCGACGCCGAGGGTCCAGACGTACACGAATTCTTCCTGGCCGGTGATCTTCGGCAGGTACGGCGACTGGCAGGTCTCGTCCGCGCGTGCGGAGGCGGGGGCGAGGGCGAGCGCCACGGCGAGGCAGATCGACCCCGAGGTGGCGAGGAGGAACCTGGGCGAGTGCATGTCGAACTCCTCGGTTGGTGGCGGTGGGCTGGATCGGGCGAAAATCTGCCTAGGCAATAATCACGATTAAATTAATCCGCAATACGTGGATTTTGGTTCCCGCAGGCCGTCATCGCCGCCGCGCGCCGTCGCGGGGATTGCGTCGATTATACAATAGAATTAACATCCGGTATCTTGCGTGCACCCGTGGCGA
The DNA here is from genome assembly GCA_022711765.1 of Candidatus Krumholzibacteriota bacterium. GTDB lineage: Bacteria > Krumholzibacteriota > Krumholzibacteriia > LZORAL124-64-63 > LZORAL124-64-63 > Glo-17. Next base: position 1,166,968 of record JAKLEB010000001.1, on the reverse strand, counting down.
CACCTGCGGCAGACCGGGGTTCCCGAACGATGTCCCTCGAGACCGGCAAGAGTCCTGACCTGACGATGCTCTGCGACGCGGTCCGCCGGCTCGCCGCCGAGAAGCTCAACGGCGCGCTGATCGAGAACGACCGCGAGGGGCGGTTCCAGCGCGACGGCTGGCGGCAGTGCGGCACGATGGGCCTGCACGGCCTGCCCGTCCCCGAGCGGCACGGCGGGCTCGGCCTCGATTTCACGACGAGCCTCGCGATCCTCGAGACCCTCGGCGAGGCCTGCGCCGACAACGGCCTCGTGTTCTCCCTCAACGCCCAGCTGTGGTCGGTCGCCATGCCGATCCTCCACTACGGGACCGACCAGCAGCGGCAGCGCTTCCTGCAGCCGCTCTGCCGGGGCGAGCGGATCGGCGCCCACGCCATGACCGAGCCGGGGTCGGGCTCGGACGCCATGGCCCTGGCGACCCGCGCCGAGCGGCGGGACGGGGGCTACCTCCTGAACGGGACCAAGACCTTCATCACCAACGCTCCGATCGCCGACTTCGCGCTGGTCTTCGCCAATGTCCGCCCCGAGCTGAGGTCGCTCGGGATCACGGCGTTCCTCGTGGAGCGCGGACTGCCCGGGGTGACCTTCGGTCCGCCGATCGAGAAGATGGGCCTGCGCACGTCGCCCATGGGCGAGGTCGTCCTGGAGGACGTGCGGGTGCCGGCCGACCTGCGGCTCGGGCCGGAGGGCGGCGGTCTGCGGCTCTTCCAGAGTTCCATGGAATACGAGCGCGCCTTCATCTTCGCGTCCCACCTCGGCGCGATGCGCCGGGTGCTCCGGCGCAGCACCGAGTACGCGCGGACGCGGCGCCAGTTCGACCAGCCGATCAGCAAGTTCCCGGCCGTCGCCGACCGCCTGGTCCAGATGACGGTCGACATCGAGCTGGGGGCCCTGCTCCTGGCGAAGATCGCGCGGCTGAAGGACGCCGGCGGACAGGCGCCGCTGGAGGCCGCCATGGCGAAGCTCGTGGTGTCGGAGGCATACGTGGCCGCGACCCTGGCCGCGATCCAGATCTTCGGCGGCTACGGCTACACGGTCGAGTACGAGATCGAGCGCGAGCACCGGGACGCGGTGGCCTCGCGCCTCTACTCGGGCACGTCGGACATCCAGCGCAAGCTGATCGCCGCCCACCTCAAACTCTGACCAGGCACGCGAGGTCCGCCGTGGCAGCAACCCTCAGCACCAGGCTCCAGGAGGCCTTCGCCGCGCACGCCGACCGGCCCGCCGTGTACGCGGGAAACGACCTGCTCACCTACGCCGACCTGGCGCGGCGCGCCGAGGTCGTGCGCGCGCATCTGGCCGCGGCCGGGATCGGGCGCGGCGATCGCGTGGCGTTCTGGATGGAGAAGTCGTTCGACGCGCTCGCGGTCCTGCTCGGAGCCCTGTTCGCGGGCGCCGCGTACGTGCCGATCGATCCGCGAGCGCCGTGGCTCCGGGCGGCGGCGATCCTCGGCGACTGCGGGCCGGCGGCGCTGGCGGTCGACGCCTTGCGAGCCCGGGAGATCGCGGCTCACCGGGACGAGATCGACGGCGGCCTGCTGATCCTGCAGGAAGGCGTCGATCCCCTGGGACCGGGCGCCGCGGCGGCGATCGCCGCAGGCGCCAAGGCCGGCGACCTCGCGCCGTTGTCGCCCGAGGATCCGGCCTACATCCTGTACACCTCGGGCAGCACCGGCCGGCCCAAGGGCGTCGTGCTGAGCCACCGGGCCGCCCTGGGTTTCGTGGACTGGTCGATCGCGACCTTCTCGCTCGGCCCCGACGACCGCGCGACGAGCCACGCGCCGTTCCACTTCGACCTCTCGACCTTCGACCTCTTCGCGACCCTGTGCAGCGGCGGCTCGGTCCGGCTGCTCGGATCCGTCGAATCGATGGTCTATCCGTACCTCGTCCGCATGCTGCCCACCTGGGGGATCACGGTCTGGTACTCGGTACCGTCCGCGCTCATCGGCATGCTGCAGCACGGGGCGCTCAGCGGCGAATCGTGGCCTCAGGCCCGCGTCGTCCTGTTCGCCGGCGAGGTCTTCCCGACGCCATGGCTGGCCCGCCTGCGCCGCGCGTTGCCGCGACCGCGGCTGTTCAACCTCTTCGGCCCGACCGAGACCAACGTCTGCACCTACTACGAGGTCGGCGACGTGTCGCCGGACGAGACGCGACCGATCCCCATCGGCCGCATCTGCGAGCACCTCGACGGCGCGATCTGCGACGATGCCGGCCGCGAGGTCGCCCCGGGCGAGGAAGGCAACCTCCTGGTCGGCGGCGACAACCTGTTGACCGAGTACTGGGGCGACCCCGTTCTGACCGCGCGCCGCTTGCGGGCGGACCCGCGGCCCGGACGCGCGGGCGTCCTGTTCAACACCGGCGACCGGGTTCGCGCCGGCGCCGACGGCAACCTGATCTTCCTCGGCCGGCGCGATCATCAGGTCAAGGTCCGGGGTTACCGGGTCGAGTTGGGCGAGATCGAGAGCGTCCTGCACGGCCTGGCCGGCATCGCCGACGCCGCCGTGGTGGCGGTCCCGGACGACGGCCACGGCCACCGCCTGCTCGCCTACGTCGTGATCGCGGGCGGCGCGGGCCTCGAGGTGGGGACGATCCGCTCCCACCTTACCGAGCGCGTCCCCCTGTACATGGTGCCCGAACAGATCACCGTGGTGCCGCAGCTGCCGCGGACGTCGACGGGCAAGATCGACCGCGTCGCGCTCGCGGCCACGGCCGGCTGACGCTTGGTCGTGCGCGTTTCGGTCTCGTCATTCCGAGGGAGCCTTCTATGGATATCGAGAACACCCTGATCCGCTTCATCGCTGACGAGATCTTCCCGGGCGCGGACGCCGCGCCGCCGGCGGTCGACGAGCCGCTCATCGCCAGCGGGCGGGTCGATTCGCTCGGCCTCCTGCAGGTCCTGGGCTTCATCCAGCAGCGGTGGCACACCGACCTGATGGCCGTGGGCAGCCCGGACGACTTCATCTCCGTCGCGGCGATGGCCACGGCCATCCGCCGGCACGCGCGCGCCTGACCTTGTCCGCTCGCGCCTCGCCTTGACCTCGCCGGTTCCGTCGGCCATGATTCCGGCGGTCCGCGCGGCAGCCGCGGCGATCGTGGGACCTCGCCGAGTCACGCAATCCGGCAACGCAACGGAGTCGCCTGTGGACATCGAGAGCACGCTGATTCGCTTCATCGCGGAGGAGGTCCTCCAGGATGGCGGAGCGGCGCCGCCGGCCCGCGACGAGCCTCTCATCGCGAGCGGACGCATCGACTCCTTCGGTCTGATGCTGATCCTGGGCTTCATCCAGCAACGCTGGCGCATCGACCTGATGGTGACGGGCAACCTGGAAGATTTCGAATCGGTCGCGACGATGGCTGCGGCCATCCGCCGCCATGCCCGCGACTAGCGGCGTCCGCACGCGGGACGCGCTCCGCGCGGACCTCGCGTGGTACTTCCGGCCGGAATGGCCGTGGTGGCGGAAGCTGCGCAGCTGGTTCGACCAGCCCGAAATCGGCCTCCTGTGCCTTTACCGCTGGGGGTCCTGGATCCAGCGGAAGTGTCCCCGCGTGTGGCGGCCGCTGCACAGCGCCCTGTGGCATCCCCTGTTCTTCCTGACCTCGAACTTCTTCGACACCCACATCATGCCGCGCGCCGTCATCGGGCCGGGGCTCTACATCGCGCACCGGGGCGGCATCTGGATCAACCCGGGCGCCAGCCTGGGTGCGTACTGCCACGTCTCGCAGGGCGTCGTGATCGGGCGCGCCGGGACGACGGCCGGCCGCGCCGCCTGGCCCACCATCGGCGATCGCGTCTGGATCGGGCCGCACGCGGTCATCACCGGCGGCGTCCGCATCGGCGACGGCGCGGTCATCGGCGCCAATTCGCTGGTCGCCGCGCACGTCCCGGAGAACGGCGTCGTGGTCGGCGTACCCGCCAAGCTGATCGCCTGCTCGGGGTCGGCGGCCCTCATCGAGGTGCCGGGACCTGGCCGCGGGGGGGCAAGCGGCGAGTGACGCGACGGCCGGGCCACGCCGCGGGGTCACCGGGCTACTTGATCCCGACGAACCGGCAGTTCAGCATCAGGGTCACGGGCCGGGTCCGCGCGATGGTCCGCCGCAGGCGGAGCGGCAGCCGGCTCAGCAGGAACTCGCAGGTCACCGGGCCCGCGAGCGGGAGGCGGTAGGGCCGGTCGCCGCGGCTGGCGTAGACCTCGCACCTGGCGAAACCGGCCTGCCGGAAGAGGCGGCGAAGATCCGTCGTGGTGTACTCCCGCAGGTGGAAGCCGGTGGGTCGATCGTCGAAGTACTTCGAGATGTCGTGAGGTCCGCTCAGCCGATTGGGCGTGACGCACACGTACCGTCCCCCCGGCGCCAGCGCGGTGTAGATGTTGCGGAGCTGCTCGACCGCGTCGTCGGGATGCAGGTGCTCCATGAGCTGGTAGCTGTACGCGACGTCGATCGAGCCCGGCGGCACCGGGATCGAGCTCCCGTCCGAGATGAAGAGCTGGAAGTTGTCGGGGGTCTCGGCCGCGCCGGCGATCTCGACCGAGACGTCCACCGCGTAGACGCGCTTCACGCGCTTCGCGACCAGATACGACAGGGCGCAATCTCCCGGCCCGATCTCCAGGTAGGTCGAATCCCGGCCGAGGAACCGCCGCAGCAACCCGAGCTGCGAGGCGAGCGAGCGGGCGCGGTCCGCCGCCTTCGCCTTGCGGGTCATTTGCGGATGGTGAGGCACCCGGCGGTAGAGCTCGTCGTACACCGCCGCGTACAGGGTGCGCCGCTCGTCCCGGGAGGCGCTCCGGAGCCTCGCGGCGAGCTCCGTTTCGACGGCGTAGTGCTCGCGCAACTGCTCGGGGGTCCGCTGGTCGGCCCGCCGGGACCTCCGGGGCCTTACTCGATCCACCGCGTCAACCACCCCATGACTTCCTCGTGCCACTGGATCGAGTTCTGCGGCTTCAGCACCCAGTGGTTCTCGTCCGGGAAGTAGAGGAGCCGCGCCGGCACGCCCCGCCGCCGCAGCGCGGTGAACGTACTCAGCCCCTGCGTATCGACGACGCGGTAGTCCAGCGCTCCGTGCACGACCAGGGTCGGGACGCTCCAGTTCGCGACGTGGTTGATCGGATTGTGCTCGTCGTAGCCCTCGGCATTCGTCCACGGCGTGCCGCCGTGCTCCCACTCGGGGAACCAGAGCTCCTCGGTGTCGAAGTAGGCCATCTGCTCGTCCAGGTTGCCGTCGTGGCAGACGAGCGCCTTGAAACGCTTGCCGAACGGCTGGCCGTGCATCCAGTTGATCATGTAGCCGCCGTAGCTGGCACCGGCGGCCACGACCCGCGAGCCGTCCATCCAGTCGTACCTCGCGAGCGCGGCGTCGAGTCCCTTCTCCAGATCCTCGAGCGGCCGGTCGCCCCAGTGGCCGCTGATCGCGTCGCAGAACGGCTGGCCGTAGCCGGTCGAGCCGTGGAAGTCGACGGCGACCGTGCAGAAGCCCGCGCCCACGTAGGTCTGCGGATTCCAGCGGTAGTGGAAGTCGTTGCCGAAGCTGCCCTGCGGCCCGCCGTGCACCAGGAACGCGATCGGCCACGTCCTGCCGTCGGCGGCCGCTTCCGGCGACCAGTCGTACGGCTTCACGACGTAGGCGTACACGGTCTCGTCGTTCCAGCCCGCGAACGTGAACTGCTCGGGCTCGCCCAGCCGGCAGGCGGCGAGCTGCGCGTCGTTCAGGCGAGTGAGCCGGCGTTCGTCCTGACCGCTCGGCTTCGCGGTGTAGAGTTCGACCGGCGACCGCAGGTGGTGCTTCGCGTAGAGCAGGCGATCGCCGGCCCAGGTCGCGGAACCGTTGCTGCCGTCGCGCACGACCAGGCGCGTCGATCCCTTGCGGACGTCGATCGCGAAGATCGAGACCTGGCCGAGGTGACCGGCGGAGACGTAGAGCGTGGTCCCGGCTCGGTCCCAGAGCAGGCTCTGGGGGCTCAGCGCGAGGCCGCCGTGATCGAGGTCGAGGCGCCGCGGGTCGCCCAGGTCGGGCCAGCTGCGCAGCTCGACGTGGTGGCGATCCGCCTCGAAGCCGGGGCGGTCCATGGCGAGCCAGGCGAGGGTCTTGCCGTCGGGCGACAGGAGGGGCTGGGTGTCCCAGGCCTGGTTCGACTCCGTGACGCATCGCATCTGGCCGGACCCGTCCGGAACGACGGCGTAGAGGTCCCAGTCGGTGCTCCAGGCGGCCTCGCTGCCGGGCAGGAGCTTCGCGGTGAAGAGGACCTCGCTGCCGTCGGCGGCCACCTGCACCTCCTCCATCCCGCCCCACGGCCGCGTCGGCACGTCGGCGTCCAGGTCGGGCATCAGGTCGCGCAGGGCTCCGTCCGGCGACAGCACGAACAGATGACTGCGCTTGCCGTCCTCCCAGGTGTCCCAGGACCGGAAGAGCAGCTCGTCGTAGGTCCGGCCCGTGCGCGCCGTCGCGGCCTTCTGTTCGTCGCGGGCGACCGTCTCGGCGGGGCTCAGCCCCGGGTAGACCTCCATCGCCACGAGGAAGCCGCCCAGAGCCGGCGCATGCTCGAAGGCGTTGATGTCGAGCGGCGCGCGCGTGACCTGGACGGCCTCGCCGCCGCGCGGATCGATCGACCAGATCTGCGAGCTGCCCGAACGGGTCGAGAGGAAGTGGATCTCGCCGTTGCGCACGCACCAGCGAGGGTTCGACTCGCCGGCTTCGCTGCGGGTGAGCGGGCGAGCGGGCGTCGCGCCGTCCGTGCTCGCGAGCCAGAGGTCGGTGCGACCCTGGTTGGCCGCAAGGTCGGTCTCGCGCACGGTGAAGACCACGGTCGTGCCGTCCGGCGAGACCTGGGGATCGCCGACGCGCCGCATCGCGAGCAGGTCGTGGACCGAGAACGGATGGGGTTCGCCGGCGGGGGCGACGGTCGCGGCGGCGGCCACGAGGAGCGCGAGCGCGAGACAGCGGCGGATCACGGGAGACCTCCGACGGTTGAGGACGAGTCCGCGCGGCGGCGTCCTGCCGCCCGGGACGCCCCAATATAGCGTCCGGAGGTTGGCCGGTCGACCAGCACCTGCGGGAAGCCGCCCCGGTCTCAGCGCGCGAGCGTCACGCGCCGGACCAGCTCGCGACCGTCGGCCACGGTGGCCCGCACCAGGTAGACGCCGCTCGGAACGGCCCGACCCGTGCGGTCCGTCCCGTCCCACGCCACCTGCCCGCGATCGGCGACCGTCGCGTCCCGCAGTAGCTCGCGCACGAGGCGGCCGCGCAGGTCGAAGACGGCGAGGTCGAGCCGCCCCGCCGCCGGCAGCGCCCAGGTCAGGTTCAACCGCGGATTGAACGGATTCGGCCAGGTCGCGAGCTCGCCGGCGCGCGCATCCGCCACGGGTTCGCCGACCCCCACGCTGGTGTCGACCGAGTGCAGCGAGACCCCGTCGATCAGGAACCCCGCCGCGGTCACCGCCTGATCGGAGCCGAAGCGCAGCCCGAACGCGAACGACGCCGAGCCGAGCTGGTCGGAGATGTCGAAGACCGCGGTCCGCCAGCCGCCGCTGTCTCCCGACCAGCCGGGTCCGTAGCCGAGACCGCTGAGCGAGAGATCGGAGTACCCGTCGACCGGCAGGACGACGACCGGGCCGGTGACCGGGTTCACGACCACGTTCACGCCGTCGAAGCCGGCCTCGGTGCCGCACCAGTAGTGGAAGCTCAGGAAGAGACGGTCGCCGGGGAACTGGCTGGTCAGGTAGGAGGGGCTGCGCAGCTCGGCGGTCGTCTCGTCGGGGTAGCCGCCGTCGTTGATGCCCACGCCCCAGCACCACGCGCCGTCGAAGGCCGAGCCGGGACCGAAGCCGGTCTGGCCGGGATTGCCGCGCACCCAGAGCGAGCCGACGGTGGTGAATCCCTCGGCGCCGGCCTCGAACGTGTGATCGACCGGCGGCAGCACGACGCTCACCGCGCCGGCCGGCGCTCCGGCGGCGAGCTCGGTCAACGAGCCGCCGTATCCGGGCACCAGGCCGCCGAGCAGGCGATGGGCGAGGCCGACGGGGACCGGCGCGAAGGCGAATTCGCCGTTCGCGTCCGCGACCGCCGGCGCGACCGGTTCGTCGATCAGCTCGACCCGCGCGCCGGCCAGGGTGGAGCTGTCCTCGCCGCGCACCGTGCCGGCGATCACCTCGAGCGGCAGCACGGCCAGAGCGGTGTCGTGGACGTTCAGGCCCGCGGTGACCGTCACGTCGTCGGTGCGCGCGGCGTGGAAATAGGAGGTGAAAATCAGGTCATAGGTGCCAGGCAGCAGGCTCACGCTGTAGGACCCGTCGGCGGCCGTGCTCGTGCGCGGCCCGTCGGGCTGCACGCGGATTTCCACGCCCGCCAGGGGGTCGCCGCTGAGCTGCTCGGTGACCGTGCCGCTCAGCAGGCAGACGCCCTGCGCGGCGAGCGTCCAGGCCGCCACGAGGTTCGGCCGCGGGCCGATGAGCTGGGGGCCGTTGGTCGGCGTGCCGGTCTGGCGCAGGATCGTGCGGGCGAGCGAAGCGTCGACGCTGAATCCGTTCGCGGCCTCGATCATGCCCTGCAAGGACGCCACCGAGCCGGTCACGATCGGCGAGGCGCTGCTCGTACCCGAGAATTGCGCGGTGTACCACTCGGTCTCCGCGCCGCCCTGCAGGTCGCCGTAAGCGCAGGTCGCGACGTTGAGGCCCCAGCCGCAGAGGTCGACGCGGGCACCGTGGTTCGTGAACCAGGCCGGGTCGAGCGAGCTGCCGGCGGTGGCGCCGACCATGATGGCGCCCGAATCGCGGACGTCGCGGTCGAAGAGGCCCTGGTAGACGGCGTCGTCGAGGTTCTGCTGGCCGTTGCCGGCGGCCTCCACGACGAGGATCCCGAGATCGGTGATCGCGCGGATCGCGTCGAAGTTGTCCTGCCAGAATTCCATGGGCAGGTAGCCGTACTGGCCGCCGCCCTCGTAGCTGTTCGGACCGGGCGCATGCAGCTCGATGAGGATCAGGTCGCCCGCGTCGAGGTGCGCGCCGGCGTTGAGCAGGGCGCCCGCGACGGACTGGTCGCCGATGCTCGAGTTGCCGACCTGGCAGTCGGGCACGATGCCGTCGACGCCGAAGGCGTTGTCGTGGCCGCGCATCTCGCCCATGACCGCCGTCCCGTGATTGCGCCAGCCGAGGTCGTCGAAGTGCTGCCCGAGGTCGACGAACGGCGCCGGCAGATCCTCGTGCGACCACAGCCACGCGCCCTCGACGTCCACGATGCGGACCGAGCCGCCGCGCGCGCCGGGTGTTCCCCAGACCGACCAGGCGCCCACGCCCTGCGGCGCGTTCCCGAGGTAGCCCTGGTAGCTCGTGAAATCGGGCGTCGGCAGGGGGGCCGCCAGGTCGGCGGCGGCGGGACTCGCGCCCGTGAAGGCGTCGAAGCCGAGCGCGGCCGGGACGGCGCGCGGCTCGAGGAACGCGAGCTCGACCGCCGGGTCGGCCGCCAGGCGCTGCACGAGGCGGACGAGGTCGTCGCGGCCGGCCGCCGGCGGGTCGAACTGCGCGTATCGGGCCAGGCCGGCGAGACCGGCGGGCGACCGCGCGCTCCTCGCCGCCACCGCGGCCAGCGTGGCCGCCGCGAACCGCGGCTCGCCTGGCGCGCCGGCCAGCGCCGCCACGCGCCGGTGATCCGCGGCGGAGGCGGCCGGAGCGTACCGGACCACGACGCGTCCCGTGGGGACGGCGGTCTGCATCTCGGGCTGGCTGGCGGGAAAGGACGCTGGCCCGGCGGCCCGCCCGCTCATGGCGAGGACCAGGACGGCGAAAACGAAGAGGCACGGGCGCACGAATCGCTGCATCGGGTCACCTTCCGCGTGAGCGGCCGACGGTTCACAATCGCTCGTGATTGTAACATATTCGGCGTGCCGATGCAGCCGCGCGGATTGCGCTCGGGCCGGGAATTCCCCGGAATTCCGCGGGATTGACGATGGTTTCGCGTTTTCGCGGACCGCCGCGCGTCGCCGGCGGCGCCGGCTAGGCGCCCGACCTCGCCGCGCCGGTGGTCCGCCACCGCCGCCACGCGGCGCGCTTCCACGGTTCGACCCAGAACCGGTGAGCGGCGCGGCCGGCACGGTCGTGCCAGGGGCGGAACCCGGCCAGGGGGTCGGCCCGCAGCCGGGCGGCGTCCTCCGCCAGGCCGGGCCCGTACGCCGCCTCGTACCTCGGCCAGAGCTCGGTCGTCACCCAATCGTAGAGCGGGAATTCCGCGGCGTACATCCGGCGGAGGTCCTCGCGGCGGACAGGATCGGCGAGCAGAGCGCTGGCGACCCCGTTCGACTCGGCCGTGTTGCGGCGCCGGAAGCCGCAGCGGAGCTCGGGGACCGCGAGTCTGCGCATCAACAGGAGCGATTCCTCGAACCTCTCGAGCAACCCGACGAAGACGCCGTGGCGCTCGATGGCGCGGATCGCCGCCAGCGGATCGCCGCCGCGGTCGAAGAACCGCACCTGGTGGTTGTGGTGCTCCGGCCACGCGCACCAGGCGGGCCAGTCGAGCGCGTCCCGGACATTGGCCACGTGGTACTGGTAGTGCGACGCGCCCCGCGCGAGCGGCTCGCGCAGGAACGCCACGTAGCGGACGGGCTCGACCGCGTGCAGATCCGACCAGAGCGTCAGCGTGTGCCCGCCGAGCGCGCGGAGCCACGGGAACAGGCGCCGGCACCGGCGGAGGTCGTCCGGACCGTAAGTGACGGCCATGAAGTCGGGGTAATGGCCGCCGATCGGCCGCAGCGGCTGCCACGGTTCAGCCTGCACGTAGCCCGCGCCGTAGGTCGAGCGCAGGACCGTGTCCACGGTCCTGCCCCCTGTCTTCGCCAGGTGCAGGAACACGACCAGCGGTCTTGCCATAGTCTCATCGCCTCGCAGCCGGCCCCTCAGCGGACGAGGGACAGCTTGTGCATGGCCGCCTGATGGCCGGCGATCACGAGCCGCGCCAGGTAGACGCCGGTCGGGCACGGGCGTCCGGTTTCGTCGCGGCCATCCCAGGTCCAGGCATGCTCGCCGGCCGTGCGGGCGCCGCGCCACAGGGTCCGGATCCGGCGGCCGTGCGGATCGTAGACGGTGAGCGCCACCTCGGCGTTCGCGGCCAGGCGGCAGGTCAGGGTCGTGCGAGGGTTGAACGGATTGGGGCTGACCGTCAAGCCGGGATCGGCGGCGAGCGGGACCTCGACCGGCGTGACGACCGGGCGTTCGTAGCAGCCGATGTCGGGACCGTCGCCGGCCGGCCGCGGGCGAAGGTCGATGTCGTGGTCGATCCCCGTCGCGAGGCCAGCGTCCAGCAGGACGCCGCTGGGAGCGGGGAAGCCGGTCTCGAGGTTCTCGAACGGCACGGCGACGAGGAGAACCGGGTCGACCGGCAGGAGGCTGCCGATCGCGATCTCGCCCGGCTGGTACGCGCAGTTCTCGACGGCCGACATGCCGCCGTCGCTCGAGTAGATCTGCACGTGGTTGCCACGGCTGCCCCAGAAGACGCAGTTCTGGATCACGCACAGGTTGCTGGGATTCCAGCTGCCGCTTTCGAAGTACTTGGCGAAGGCGTCGCCGAAGTACCAGTTGCTGGCGCGGGTCCGGTTGTCCACGAACGTGCTGTGGCGCAGCTCGATCCGCGGGTGCTGGCGGCAGAGCACGGCGCCGCCCAGGCTGTAGCTGCCGCCCGGCGAGCCGTCGGGCAGGTAGCCGGCCTGGTTGCGCACGAACAGGCAGTTCTCGATGACCACGGTCTCGCCGTCGTTCAGCGCGCCGTCGCCGCCGTTGAGGACCGCGCCGCCCTGGTAATACGCCGTATTGTCGTAGAAGCGGCAACGGCGGACCGTGCCGACACCCCAGCGGGCGAAGTGGGCGCCGGCGCCCCAGAGCGAGAAGTTGTTCACGAAGGTGCAGTCCTCGACCACGCCTACGTAGAGGCGAGCGGTCCCCTCGCCGCGCACGTAGAAGGCGCCGCCGTCGCCCGCGGTCAGGCCGATCGGATTGGCGATCTGGTTGTCCTCGAAATGGCACGACCGCAGGGTCGCGGACACGGGGGTCGCATGGTCGCCGACGGCGCGGCGCAGATGGATCCCGGCGCCCTCGCCCCAGTCGATCGCGGCGTCGAGATGGCTGCGGCTGCCCGCGACGAGGCAGCGTTCGAACAGGAAGTCGGCGCTCTGGGCGGAGAGCGTGCCGCCGGCGCTGCCGCTCGCGTTGTCCCGGAACTCGCAATCGCGGAAGGCGAGCGAGCTGAGGGCCGTCGCGGCGTTCACCATGATCGCCCCGCCCCGCGGCGTGCCGCCGCCGAGTGCGACGTTGTTCGCCCACTCACAGCCCGAGAATTCCGCGACGAGGCCGCCGGCGAGGTAGATCGCGCCGCCGCTGCCCGTGGTGGAGTTGCCGTCGAAGCGGCAGGCGGTCGCCACGAGCGAGTCGAGGGCCGTCGCGCGCAGGGCGGAGCCGCCGACCGTTCCGGAAGGGGCGGCGACGAAGTCGAGGAAATCGCAACCGGCGAGGATGAGCGCGGCGTCGGCGTCCTGGACCCGCAGGGCCGGGAGCGCCTGCGCGACGCCGCCCTGGAGGGTGACGCCCTGCAGCCGCGTGGCTGCCGCGGCGGGATTGGTCGCCATGGCTCCGGTCGCCGAGTACAGGACCAGCGCGTCACCCGGATCGGCCGACAGCTGGCGATTGCCGAGGAAGGCCGTCAAGGTCACCGCGTCGGCGAGCTCGTGGATCTGATCGTCGAGCAGCACCGAATCGGCAGCCGCCGCCTGGGCGAGGGCCAGGGCCAGGCTGGAGTAGCAGTTGCCCGCCGACCAGTCGCCCGGATCGCTGGGCGAAGCAGTCCTCGTGCCGCCGATGCTCACGTGGAACCGCGTCGCTGTCGCCGGCGTCGCGGCGAGCGCAAGCAGCCAGCTAGACAGGAGGAACGCGCGGCAGGTACGATTCATCCGCCCGACCTCTTTGAAAACCGGTTGATCAATTTAATATGTAGAGACAAATTTTAACACATTGTCTTGGAGGGATCAACGAGGTATCATCGTCGCTACGGATCGACGATACTGGACCCCGCCAACCTGGGAATCGACGACCGCCCTCGCGGCGGCAAGAACCGGAGAATCTCCGTGGGAAGATACCTCACTCCCCGGCGCGTCGCCAACATCGCCCTGAACCACCTCGAGGCGAAGTTGCGAGTCCCCACCCCGCGCAGCCTACCGCGTTCGCTCGACATCGTGCTGACCAAGGCGTGCAATCTGAACTGCACGTTCTGCATCTCGTCGACCCTGGAGAATGCGCGCTGGCTCGAGTTCGAGGTCTACGAGCGGATCGCCGCCGAGCTCTTCCCGACGGCGTCGCGGCTGTCGATCTGCTCGGGCGGCGAACCGCTCCTGTACCCGCGGATCCGGGACGTGCTGCGGATCGCGTCCGACTACGGGGTCAAGACGCTGATGGTCAGCAACGGCATGCTGCTGAAGGAGGACGTCCGCGAGTGGCTGGTCGCGGACCAGACCCTCGGCATCTACTACGTCTCGCTGGACGGCAGCACGAAGGAGGTCCTCGAACGGATCCGCCGCGGCGCCCGCTTCGAGACGATCGTCGAGAACGTGACCGAGTTCTCGCGCCTGCGCAACGCGGCGCGCAAGCGCCTGCCGCGCCTGGGCATCCGCTTCTCGGTGATGAGGTCGAACGCGGAGGACCTGGTCGGCATCTCGGCGCTCGCCGGGCAGATGGGCGTCGAGGAGGTCCTGGTCTCCTACGTGAACTTCGCCAACGACATGTCGCCGCAGGACTCGCTCTACTACGACCAGGACTACGCGGCGGACGTCTTCGCGCGCGCGCGCGCGGCCGCTGCGCAGCACGGCGTCAAGATGGTCCTGCCGCCCTTGCCGCGCGAGGACAAGGAGAACCAGCGCTGCGACTTCCCCTGGGAGTTCGCCCAGATCGAGGCCGACGGCTCGGTCCGCCACTGCTACATGGCGTGGGTCCAGACCGTCGGCAATTTCGTCGACGGATTCGCGGACATCTGGCGCGGGGAGGCCTACGGCAAGATCCGCTCCACGATGGAGGGCGACGATCCCTACTTCCCCTATTGCAAGGTCTGCGCCTGGCGCAAGGGCTGCAACAACGAGGCGGCCCACAATCACCGGTTGCACATGGACGCGTTCAAGTTCAAGGATCCCGAGGCCGTCGTTCCGCTCGCGTTCAACCGCCGGTCGGAGGAGAACCGCACGGCGTTCAAGCTGAGCCCGAGCCGGCGCCGGGATTGAGCCACGTCGCCGTTGGCACGCCGGCCGAATACGAGCGGCCGACCCCCTGCCGGGAGTCGGCCGTCTCGCCTTCAACTCTGCCTGGTCAGCGAATGACAGCGATCTTGGTCGTGCTCATCTGAGGTCCGAGAGCGAGCCGCGCCAGATAAACGCCGCTCGCGAGGTCGTCGACCGGCAGATTGAGCCGGTGCTCGCCGGCGGCGTACCAGCCCTTCACCGGAGTGGCGACCCGGCGGCCGCTCACATCGAAGATCTCGATCCGGACATCGCCGTCGCGCGGCAGCTTGAACGCCAGCTGCGGCGCCACGCCACGCGCTCCGGTCTGGATCGCGCTCAGCTGGACGGACGCGGGCGGCGCGACAGTCCGCGGCGCGGGCAACACGTACCCGTCGGTGAGCGTTCGCATGAAGGCCACCAGGGCAGCTTCCGCTTCCGGGGACAGTCCGAGGTTGCCGAGTTCGTCGGTGTTGACGTTCTCCGGTACCTCCGGAGCGGGCCAGTCTTCCACGTCCCGGGTGTTGTAGAAATGGACGATCTCCTCGAGCGACTTGAAGTAGCCGTTGTGGCCGTACGCCTTGACGAACTCGGGATACGGTCGCTGGTCGACGTTGCGCAGCGTCGGCACCTTGTGCTTGCCGCGGTTCGCGTCGGCATGATCGGCGTGGTCCGGCACGGTGGCCAGGAAACCGCCAAGACCGTAGTCGGTCCAGTCGTAGCCCTCGATATTCCACTTCCGCGGCATCGAGTAGAACGGCAAGTCCTCGTTACGGGGGATGCCGAGGTTGTCGTAGGTGAAGTCCGTGAACAGCGGAGGTTCGCCGTTCGGGCCCGGCTCGCTGAGGTGGCACGCGTTGCACATCGCCACGCCTTCGTAGAGCTCCAGACCCCAGGTCTCTTGAGGAGTGAGGTCGACCAGTCCCTGCAGGTAGTAGTCGTATTTCGAGGTGAAGGGATTGACCTCGGCCGACGACTCGTAGGCCGCGATCGAGCGCGCGATCCGCTCGTAGGACCCGTCGACATCGTGGACGGGATCGAGAGAGCCGGGACCCCAGACTTGTTCGAAGAGCTCGGCGTAGCTGGACTCGCTCACCTTGCGAACGACCTGCCGGGCGTTGGGGTTATTCTGCTCCAACGTGTTCAGGAACGGACCCTGGGCTTGCTCGGCGAGCGGATCGCCTAGTGTCCAGCCGGTGGCGCGGCCGTCCCAGAACATGCCGCCGATCCAGAGGTCTTCGAACTCGTCATAGAAGAGTACGGGACTCTGGCCGCCGTAGGCGCTCGTGGGCGGTTTGCGGTTGCCGAACCGCGTGGGCACGGCGCCGTGGTAGACGACCAGGTACTGGTTGACGGTCTCGTCGGGTCCGGTGAACCCGACCTCCGGCGCGTGGCAAGCCGCGCAGGATTGTCCGGGCGGGGTCGAGAGATTGGTGTCGAAGAAGAGGATCTTCCCGAGCTGTTCGAGTGGTGTGAGTTCCTGGGCGCACGCGGCGGCCACGAGGCCGGCGACCGCAAGCGCAGCGATGGCGAGGATGGGGGCTCGCTGCTGCATGACGGACCTCCTGGTAGATCGTTCTCTCAAGCCTACGGAGGCAGTGCGTGGTGCGCGATCCTACCAAATCGGAATGATGATAATCAAGAGTCATAAACGATACTAATTGTCAAAAGTATTCATCTATCATACTATTTCAATGGGGATTTATGGAGATTCGACGGCGGCGCCGCCACCCCGGATCGAGACGGTACCGGTAGACGGCCCCCGGTCCGGCACGTTATATGAAGGGTGCCGGTCCGGCTCGACGGGGCTCGCCTGGCCGGGTACGGCGTGAGGAGCTGGCGCGCAGCGGCGGAGGCAACCATCCCATGGACGACCGCGACCACGATCTCGCCCGCCTGCGGTCGGGCATCGACGACCTCGACCGCCGCCTCGTCGCGTTGCTGGCCGAGCGTCGCGACGCCGTCGCCGGGGTCGCCCGCTGGAAGACCGAGCACGGCGCCTCCGTGTACGATCCCGGGCGGGAGGCGGCCCTGCTGCGCGCTCGCCGCGAGGAGGCTGCCGCGCGCGGGCTGCCTCCGGATCTGATCGAGGATCTCCTGCGCCGCATCATGCGCGAGTCCTACCGGACCGAGGGCGAGGCTGGCTATCGCTGCGCGCGCGCGATGCCGCGGCCGGTCGCGATCGTCGGAGGCGGCGGAGCCATGGGCCGGCTCCTCGGGCGGTTGTTCGCGCAGTCGGGCTTCCCGGTCCGGATCCTGGAGGCCGGCGACTGGGACCGCGCGGACGAGATCCTCGCCGGCGCGGGACTCGTGCTCGTGGCGGTACCGATCGCGGTCACGATCCCGGTGATCGAGCGGTTGCGGGACCGTGTGCCGGGCGACGCGGTCCTGGCGGACATCACGAGCCGCAAGGACGCCGAGCTCGCGGCCATGCTCGCGGCGCATCCCGGACCCGTCGCCGGACTCCATCCGATGTGCGGTCCCACGGTCGCGACCCTGGCCAAGCAAGTCGTCGTCCACTGCGCGGGCCGCGACCCGGCGGCCTGCGCCTGGCTGCTCGACCAGCTGCGCATCTGGGGCGCGATCGTGGTCGACGCGGCGCCCGCCGCGCACGACCGCGCGATGGCCGTCGTGCAGGCGCTCCGCCACTTCACGACCTTCGCCTACGGCCTGCATCTGCGAGCGGAGGACGTCGACCTCCCGGCGGTGCTCGCGCTGAGCTCGCCGATCTACCGGCTCGAGCTCGCGATGGTCGGCCGCCTCTTCGCCCAGGACCCCACGCTCTACGCCGACATCATCTTCGGGTCGCCCGAAGGACTCGCCCTCGCCGAGCGCTATCGCGATCGTTTCGCCGCTGCCGTCGACCTCTACCGCGCCGGCGACCGCGACGGTTTCCGGCGCGAGTTCCTCGCCACGCGCGACTGGTTCGGGCCGCTCGCGCCGGCGTTCCTCGCCGAGAGCACCGCGCTCCTCGATCAGGTCGCCGATCGGGTCGACCGTTCGGCGCCGCGCGGCTGATCGCAGCGTAGAATCCGGTTGCCATCTCCGGTGGCGATCGCATCTCATCTCCTGGCGCGACCCGGTTCGCTTCTCCTCGTCCCGCCGCCGGCGAAAGGACCGCCATGTCCCGGTCGATGCTCGCCCTCGTTCTCGTCGCCTCCCTCGCCGCCTCCCTCGCCGCCGCGGCGGCCGAGGCCGGCGAGCTGGTCGTGACGCCGCTTCTGGACCTGCGCGTGCGCCAGGAATTCCTCGACGGGGTGTACCACTTCGCCGACGACCCCGACCGCGACTGGCTTCGCGTCCGCACGCGCGGCGGCGGGCGTCTGGACGCCGGCGCCCATCGCTTCGAGGTTCGCCTCGGGAACGAGCACCGGCATGTCCTCGACCCGGAGGACGTCGAGTTCGACTGGGACGAGCTCTTCGTCGACCATGCGTTCTGGTCGTGGAGCGGCGACGACCGGGCGCGGATCACCGTCGGTCGCCAGGATCTCGTCTGGCTCGGCGGTTTCCTGGTCATGGACGGCAATCCGCTGGACGGCAGCCGCAGCCAGTTCGTGGACGCCGTGCGCTGCGAGCTGCGCGAAGAGCGGGGCTCGATCGAGCTCGCCGTCCTCCGCAACCAGAAACGCGATCCTTTCGTGCTGGCCGGCGACCTGGATCGTGCCCAGGCCGACGCCGACGAGACGGCCCTGGCCTGCCTCGTCCAGCACGACGCGTGGGCCTGGACCGCCGTCTACAAGTTCGAACGCGATCCCGATGCTCTCCTGGCGGATCTCGCGACCCTCACGCTGGCGTGCCGGCGCCAGGGCACGGTCGGCGCCGGCGGCGCCTGGCGAGTGGAGGCCGCGCTGCAGCGGCAGGACGGCGCCGCCGCCGCGGCCTATACGGACCGCGATCCCGGCGAGACGGGTTACGCGCTCGCGGGCGAGGGCTCGCTCACCACGCCACTCGGCGACGGCTACACCCTCGAGGTCGGCGCATTCTATTATTCCGGCCAGTCCGCGAGCCTGCGCCCGTTCCGCGCCCCCTGGGGCCGCTGGCCGAAGTGGAGCGAGCTGTACATCTACACGTTGCTCGGCGAGAGCACCCAAGGCCGCGCGCACGTGGCCGCCTGGGAGAACATCGCCGCGCCGCGCGCGGCCTGCAGCCGCGCGCTCGGCGAGCGGATGACCGCGCGGCTCGCCGCGACCTGCCTGGTGGCTCCCGCGTCGTCCTGGGAGTCGCGCGGACTCCTGACGCAGGCCGAGCTGAAGATCGGGCTCGGTCACGGCCTGGACGGTCATCTCCTGTGGGAGATGCTGGTTCCCGGCGCGTATCACGACGGCCGGCACGACCTGCCGCCGCTTGTCGGCACCGTCCACTTCCTGCGGTGGCAGATGGCCTGGGCGCTCTAGGTCCGGCAACGCCGCAGGGCGGCGGAGAGCGGCGAGGTCCGGCTTTCGGGTCGGATCAGCACGGCACGCCCGCGTCCCAGCCGGGGAGGATCGCGTCGTTGAGCCGGCGCCAGAGCCCGTCGTCGTCGGGCCGCTCGTGGCCGTCGATCGCGATGATGGGTACGGCGCCCATCAGCGCGCTCATCGCCAGGGCATGGTCCGCGCGCATCAGATCGCCGGGCCGCAGCGGAGCGGTCTCGACCGTGTAACCCCACGCCGAGAGCTGCCGGCAGACCGCGGCCGCCATGACGCTCGGCAGCGCCGCGGGGGACTCGGGGCGGATGGCGCGCAGACCGGAGATCGCGAGCACGCCCGTGCTGTTGCCCTCCGAGACCGTGCCGTCGGGATTGAGGATGAGCGCCTCGTCGAGATCGTGCGCGCGCGCCCACAGGCCGGCCCGGGCGTTGAGGATGTAGCTGAGCGTCTTGTGGGCGGCGAGCGGATTCTGCCGCCGATCGGGGTAGCAGCCGAGCCGCAGGCCGCGAGCGCCGCTCAGGGCGAGCCGGTGCGTGTAGGGTTCGGCCGTCACGGTGAGCGAGTGGTCCCACGGCGCCTGGTCGCGGCTGCCGCGGGTCGCGAGGATCCGCACGAGGGTCGGCCGGTCATCGAGCCGGTTGGCGGCCGTGACCTGGGCGATCACGTCGGCCCAGCCGAGGTCGGGCGGCCGGCTCGGCATGAGCGCGAGCCACGACGAATTGAACCGGGCGACGTGGTCGTCGAGCAGCGGAGCGCGGCCGCGATCGACACGCAGGGTCTCGAACAACCCGTAGCCGCGGCGCAGGCCGAGGTCGGTGACGGGAACCGACGCCTCGCCGAGCGGCACGAGGCGACCGTTGTGCCAGGCGATCGGCCCGGTCGCCGCGGTCGCGGCCGGCGCCGCGCAGACCTCCGCGAGCGTGCGTCCCTTGTGCAGGCTCTCCTCGTACTCCTGGCCCGGATCGGAGTCGTGCACGACGGCGCCGCCCACCGACCAGGTCAGGGTGCCGCCGGCGACGGTGGCGGTGCGGATCGCGATCGACAGGTCCAGGGTCTCGTCGAACCCGAGGTAGCCGATGCTGCCGCAGTAGACGTGGCGGCGGTGGGGCTCCAGCCGGTCGATGATCTCCATCGCGCGGATCTTCGGGCAGCCGGTGACCGATCCGCCGGGGAACGCCGCGCGGACGAGATCGACCGAGTCGCGCCCCGGCTCGAGCCGGCCCGTGACGACCGAGACCAGGTGGTGGACGTTCCGGTACGACTCCAGGCGCCGGTGCTCCGGCACCAGAACCGAGCCGGGACGGCAGACTTTTCCGAGGTCGTTGCGGACGAGGTCGACGATCATCGTGAGCTCGGCGTCGTCCTTGGCGCTCCGCAGGAGCTCGTCGGCCAGTGCCCGGTCGGCCGCGGGAGTATCGCCCCGCGGGCGCGTGCCCTTGATCGGCCGGCTCTCGACGACGTCGCCCGCGCGGTGGAGGAACCGCTCGGGAGAGGTCGAGATCACCTGGTGGTCGCCGCCCTGCACGTAGGCGAAGAAGGGCGCCGGATTCGCGGCGAAGGCGCGGGCGAAGAGCGCGTAGGGATCGCCGGCGAAGGCCGACCGGAACCGCTGGGAGAGGTTGACCTGGTAGACGTCGCCGGCCGCGATGGCGCCGAGGATCTCGCGCACGGATTGCTCGTAGTCCAACCGGGTCAGGTTGGAGACCGGCACGCCGGCGACCGGCGGGTCGGCGAGCGGCAAGGGGCCGGCGAGGATCTCCCGGCACCGGGCGATGGATGCCGCCGCGCGGCCCGGCTGATTCGCGAAGGATGGCGCGACGACGTGCGTCGCGAGCGTCCGCCGGTCCTGCACCAGCAGCACCGACGGCGCGAAGAGCAGCATGGTCGGCAACTCCAGATCGTCCACGCAGCTGCGCGGCAGCGATTCGAGGTGGTCCTTGAGATCGTAGGACAGGTAGCCCAGGAGGCCGGCGCGAATCGGCGCGTCGCCGCGGCCCACGGCGCCCGGCAGGCGGTGGTGGTCGAGCACCCTCCGCAGGACTGACAGCGGGTCGCCCGTGAACGCCGTCCTGCCGCCGTCGACCTCGAGCTCGCCGCCGCCTCCGCGCGCTGTCAAGGTGAGCCAGGGCAGCGATCCCAGCACGTGGTGGCGCGCGCAGTCATGGTCGCCGCCGCTGGCGAGGATCACGGTGCCGCGCAGTGGCGCGAAGCGGGCCGCCGCGTCCAGGAAGTCGCCGGGCAGGTCCACGCGCTCGACGTGGACGCCGGCGATCGACTCGTGGCTCAGGGCGGGAACCGGCTCGGTGGGGTCCATCACGGCGACTCCCAAGGGGTCCAGGAGCGAGACCAGCGGCGGGGTCGGCGGTCTCCATGATATCGTCGATCGGAGGCCGGCGCGACGGTGCCGATCCCGGCGTCCGGGCCGCCTAAAGAAGCGCCCCTCGGCGGGGCGCTTCCTGGGCGAGGATGGCAGGGCGCGCGGACGCGGTCAACGCTTCTCGTCCACGCCGCCGCCGCCGCCGGTGTTGATGAGGTGGAAGAGCTGGATGGCGATCGGAACGTTCACGTCGACGGCCAGTCCGATCTGCGGGCCGCCGGCGCCGAGGTCGAGATTCGCCGCCCCGGCGCGGGCCAGGGTGACGTTCTCGACGACGACGGCCTCGCCCCAGGCGATCAGCATGTCCTGCAGGGCGGCGTCATCGCCGGTCAGGCCTCGCCCGCTGACCTCGTTGAACTCGGTCGCGAGCAGTTCCGTCAGCAGGATGTCGATCGGTTCCTCGGACTGCGACTTCAGGATGGCGAACGCCTCCTGGAGCTCGTTGCCCGGCGTGAAGTGATACACCTCGGTCAGATACATCGCCTGGATCTGGGCGACGAACGCCTCGAGGGTCTCGCGATCGTAGATCGAGTCCTGGGGTCGACCGCGCAGGATCGCGCGGAGCTGGTGCTTCCAGAACAGCGCCGATTCGCCGTCGGAGACCAGGACGCCGCTCTCGAGCTCCTCGACGATCTCCTCGGACTGCGGCGCGAAGCCGAAGTCGTTGCCCGGCGAGTCGGGCCCGACCGTGACGTCGAGTTCGGCGATCGTCGTGGCGTCGAACGAGGCGAACAGCTCGGCGTTGAAGGCGTCCGGATAAGCGCCGGGGCCGATCCGCACCGTGTAGTCGCCCGCTCCCTGGAGCAGGCTGTAGTCCCCGGTCCCGTCGGTGCGCGCGGTGTCGACGACGGCATCGCCTTGCCGGAGCTCGACGACCACTCCGGGAATGCCCCATTCGTCGGGATCGCGCGCGCCGTCCCGGTCCGCGTCGACGTAGACCGCGCCGGAGATCAGGTAGCCGGCGCAGGGGCCGGGGACCAGGCCGACGCCCCAGCTGGTGCCGGCCTTGACTGCGCCGCGGATCTCGCCTTCGGGCACGTCGCCGGGGAAGCTGATCGCGTACTGGCGGCCGACCGGATCGTCCGCTGGAATCGTGAGGCGCCACTTGATGCCGAAGAACCCGGGCGGCGAGTTGTAGCGGATGACCGCGCCCGCCGTGGGGTCGTAGCTGGCCAGGGGGGGAGCGCAATCGGGCAGCTCGAGGCTGAAGTGGTTCAGGTCGGGCTCGACCCCGTTGCCGAAGACGGTGTAACGGAACGTGGTCGCCTCGCCGTCGAAGGTCCGGCCGTCGTACTGCACGACGAAGTTGTTGATGAGCGCCTGCGCCGCCGACTGGATCGCGGCAAAGGCCGGCCCGGGCGCGGACAGGTCATCCGTCGCCGGTTGCGTCGGAGGCTCGTGGGAGCAGCTGGCCAGGAGCAGGAGGCAGCCGAGAACCGCCGGGATGAACTGGATCGACCTCATGGACGAACTCCCTGTCGGGGGTGATGACGAGGGTAGCCGGGGTTGCCGGTCTCTGGATGCGCGAGGGCCGCGACGTCGCGATCGTCCCGCGCGCGAGCCGGCAACGTATAAACGACTATTATTATCGGCAATCAGGGAGACCTTCAGCGCTCCGGCCGATCCGGCGCGATCATCGTGCCCTGGCGACGATCCGGGCCGCTTCCGCGGCCGCCCGATCGCCGTCGGCGCGACGTCCGAGGCGGCGCAGCGCGTCCGCGTAGTCCTCGAGGATCGCGGCCATCTCGGGATGATCGGGTCCGTGAGCCTTCGCGAAGGTCGCCAGGGCGCTCTCGAAGTACGGCAGCGCTGTCGCGGGATCGCCGCGCCGGCTGATGAGCAGGCCCAGGTCCCGCTTGCTCCAGGCGACGTCCTGGTGATCCTCGCCCAGGGTCTTCTCGCGGATCGCGAGGGCGCGTCGATAGAGCGGCTCGGCCTGATCGTAATCGCCCTGATCCCGGAACACGTTGGCCAGGTTGTTCAACGTCTGCGCCACGTCCGGATGGTCCGGGCCCACCGCGTTCTCCCGGATCGCGAGCGCCCGCCGGTAGAGCGTCACGGCCTCGTCGTTGCGCCCGCGGAACTGGTCCAGCAAGGCCAGGTTGTTGACGGCGGTGCCAAGCCGGGGATGGTCGGGCCCGAGCACTTTCTCGTAGATCGCGATCGCCCGGCGGTAGCACGCCTCCGCCTCGGCGACCCGCTCCATCTGGTGATAGAGCAGGCCGAGGTTGTTCAGACCCTTCGCGACGTCCGCGTGATCCTCGCCATACGCGTTCTCCCAGATCGCGAGCGCTTGCCGGTAGAGGTCCTCGGCGGCGGCATAATCGCCGTCGTTCCAGGCCAGGATCGCCAGGCTGTTCAGGCTTCCGGCGACCTCCGGGTGGTCTGCTCCGAGGGCGGCGACGCGGAGGTCGCGCGCTCGCTCGTAGAGAGGCCGCGACGCGTCGTACCGGCCCTGGCGGCGGTAGACGCTCGCCAGATCGGTGATGCTCGCGGCGAGGGCGAGCCGATCCGCATCCGGCCGGTGCTCCATGGCCGCCATGGCTTCCTGGAGCAGGACCTCCGCCTGGTCGTAGCGCGCCAGCAGGACCTCGAGGTCGGCCAGCTCGATCAGGCTCGCGGCCACCGACGGATCATCGGCGCCCAGGACCCGGCGGCGCAGGTCGAGCGCGGTGCGCAGGAGGGGCCCCGCGTCCTCGTAGAGGCCGAGGTTGCGGTAGACCTTGCCGATCGTGCTCATCAGCCTGGCCTGGGTCTGCGGCTGGTCGGCCAGCTCGTCGGCGACGCGCGCGGCGCCGCTGTCGAGGATCTCGCGAGCGGTGATGGTATTGCCGCGGGACCGGTCGGGGTCGGACACCTCGAAGAGCTCGACGAGGAAGTCGGAGACCTGGGTCGCGGTCGCGGCCTCCAGGGTGGCCGTGCGCTCGGCACGGACCGCGCGGACGAGGCCGACGGCGGTGCCGGCGATCCCCAGCACGATCGCGATGGCCACGACGGCGCCGGCGGCGACGCCCGTGCGGTGCCGCTTGACGAACTTGCGCAGCAGGTACGCCGTGCTCGGCGGTCCCGCCTGGACGGGCTGGTCCTGCAGGTGCCGCCGGATGTCCGCGGCGAGGTCGCTGGCCGACTCGTACCGGCGGGTCCGGTCCTTCTCCAGCGCCTTCATCGTGATCCAGTCCAGGTCGCCGCGCAGGCGGCGGCGCATCGCCGCGGGCTCGCAACCGCGCGCCCGCGCGATCCCGTCCAGCGACGCCGCCATCGTGGTCAACCGGGCGCTCGGCCTCGGCGGCTCGTCCTCGCGGATCTTGCGGAGCACCTCCTGCAATCCGGCGTTCTGGAATTCCTGCTGGGTGAAGGGCCGTTCGCCGACCAGGAGCTCGTAGAGCAGGACGCCGAGCGCGTAGACGTCGGTGCGGGTGTCGACGCCCTTGCCGTCGAGGTCCGCCTGCTCGGGGCTCATGTAGGCCGGCGTGCCCAGCAGCTGGCCCAGGCTGGTCTGCATGGTCAGGTCGGTCAGCGTCTGGTCCATGGCCTTGGCCACGCCGAAGTCGATGATCTTGGGGATGGGCTTGCCGTCGACCTCGGACACGAGGACGTTGGACGGCTTGAGGTCGCGGTGGATGATCGCCTTCTGGTGCGCGTGCTGCACGCCCTCGCAGATCTGGATGAAGAGCTCGAGCCGGTGCCGGAGATCCAGGCGGTTCGCGTCGCAGTAGTCGGTGACGGGAACGCCCTCGACGTACTCCATCGCGAAGTACGGGCGGCCGCGCGCGGAGGCGCCGGCATCGTAGACCCTGGCGATGCAGGGGTGGTCCATGAGCGCGAGAGCCTGGCGCTCGGACTCGAAGCGGGCGACGAACTCCCGGGTGTCCAGGCCGCGCTTGACGATCTTCAGCGCGACCCGGCGCCGGAGCGGCTCCAGCTGCTCGGCCTCGAAGACCTCGCCCATGCCGCCCTCGGCGATCCGCCGCAGCAGGCGGTAGGGTCCCATCCGCTCGGAGACGCCGCAGTCCGGTTCGACGGCCGCGTCCACCCCGTCGTCTCGCGCGATGAACGCCTGCGTCCGCTCGTCATCCACGGTCGTTCGATCCTGCCGGGGTCAAGCCGCGCGGCGACCGGCCGGCGCCGGTCCCGCAGACTGGCGCCAATAGGATACTGATTATCTGGGATTACGCGACGGCGCGGGCCTTCGCCACCCCGCCGCGCGGCGCGGCCGGGGAGGGCTCCCCGGCCGCCAGCTTCGGGATCGCGCGCCGGTCAGCGCACGAGCGCCGCCTTCAGCGTCCGGGTCTCGCCGTCCGCCCGCAGCTGCAAGAAGTACGTGCCGGCCGGCAACGCGCGGCCGTCGTGGCCGCGACCGTCCCAGCTCAGGACGTGGTCGCCGGACCCCAACGGCCGCGGCGGCATCGCCGCGACCTGGCGCCCGCGCATGTCGTGGACCGCGAGCGAGACCGCCGCGGGCCGGTCGAGCGTGAAACGCACCTCGGCGCGCGGGTTGAACGGATTCGGCACGATCACCGCCTGCGGCAGGAGCGGTCGCGGGGCCGCACGGCCGGGCACGAGCTCGAGCAGCAGGCGCTCGACGCCCCCGTCGTCGACGGCGGACACCCGGTAGGCGACGCGCACGCCGCCGGGGACCTCGCCATCGACGAGGCGGTAGGTCCAGGCGCCGTCGACCACTCCGTCGGCGGCGACCGGAGCGGCCGTGAGGCGCTCGACGCCCTGGGCCTTCTCCGCGTGGACCGCCGCGAGCACGTCGCGAGTCGTGAGCTCGCCGCGCGCGAACGAGGCCGCGAGCGCGAGCCGCTCGCCACGGGCCTTGCCGCCGTCGTCGACGACGCGGTCCACGACGCAGCCGACCGGCGCCGCGCAGCGCCACCGCAGCTCGACGCCCTCCGGCACGTACGCCGCGACGCCCGCGGCTTCGGGCAGGTCCCCGACGCCGGTCGCGTCCTCGCCGCCTTCGAGCGCATAGGCGCGGCCGCCGCCGCTCAGGTACTGGGTGCCGGCGAGCACGTCGGTCACCGCGTTGCCCGACAGATCCGGCGCGCCGGCCACGCAGTACAGGCGGTTGCCGGTGTCGTAGGTCCACAGCGTGTCGCCGTCCGCGCCGGCGAACAGGTAGACTTTGTAGTCGAATGAGCCGCCCACGACCTCGCCGACCCCGTCGCCGTCCAGGTCGTCGGTCCCGGCCACGGTCCAGAAGTCGCCGCCGTTGAGGGCGCCGGCGTAGGAGATCCAGATCGGGGACCCGTCGCGCGCGCTCACCGTCGCCAGGCCGTTGGACCAGGAGCCGACGGCCACGTCACGCAGGCCGTCGCCGTCCAGGTCGCCGACGGTCACGAGGCGCATGATGTAGTTGGACGACCCGTTGTCGAAGTCCCACAGGAACTGGCCGGTCCGCCCGCTCAGGCACTTGACCTGGTTCGCGCCCTGCCAGGTGCCGACCACGACGTCCGGGACGCCGTCGCCGTCGACGTCGTCGATCGCGGTCGCCGAGTGGTTGCTCGCGCCGGTGTCGTACGCCCAGAGCTGCGCGCCGGCCACGCTCCCCGCGCCCGAGACGCAGAAGACCCGGTGCTCGTTGTCCCAGCCGCAGAACAGCACGTCGGCGATCCCGTCGGCGTTGACGTCGGGCAGGGAGACCGTGTGGCCGATGGCGTCGCTGCTGCCGATGAACCGCCAGATCACCGCGCCGGTCGCGCCGTCCAGCAGATAGCCGCGATGGCAATCGCTGCCGGCGCCGAACACCACCTCCGGCCGGCCGTCGCCGGTGCGGTCGGGGTGGGAGCGGACGGCATAGATCCAGCCCGAGGCGGGCTCGTCGTAGGTGTCGAAGGTCCACAGCACGGCGCCGGTGATCCCGTCGACCGCATGCACGGAGCGGTTGCCCCAGGCGGTGCCGAGCAACGCGTCCGGAAAGGCGTCCCCGTTGAGGTCGTCGCAGGACACGAGACACTCCTGGCCGTAGCCGCCGCCGTCGCTGGCGCCGCTCGACGGGCGGATCGACCAGAGGACGCCGGGCGCTCCGGCGCTGCTTCCCGAGAGGAGGTAGAGGTGATCGCCGACCGCGCCGGCGTCATAGGTCTCGACGAGCACGTCGGCGATGGTGTCGCCGTCGACGTCGGGCAGGATGGCGAACGCGTTGACGTCCTCGATGCCCTGGAAGCGCCAGAGCTCCGCGGGCGTCTGGGCGAGCGCGGTGCCGAGCGCGGCGGCGACGAGGGTGACGAGCAGGACGGGGCGCATGGTCGGGACCTCCAGCGTGAGGGGCGAGCGAGGCGTGCGAGTCGACGAATTGTAACCGATTTCCGGCCGGCATCTCAAGGCGCGCGGGGGAAGGCGCCGGGGTCGATCGGTCGCGGGTCAGCCCGACCAGCCGAAACGAGCCAGGGAGACCCGTCCGCGCGCGTCGAACTCGACACCCTCGTCCTCGAGCAGAAGCCGCTGTTCCCGCTCGCCGCGGCGGGCACTGATCGCCCCGCGCGCGTTGATCACGCGTTGCCAGGGGATCGCGCTGTCGTCGGGCAGCTCGCGCATCGCCCGGCCGACGAGGCGCGCGCGGCCCGGCAGGCCCGCGAGCTCGGCCACCTGCC
Organism: Candidatus Krumholzibacteriota bacterium; assembly: GCA_022711765.1. Taxonomy (GTDB): domain Bacteria; phylum Krumholzibacteriota; class Krumholzibacteriia; order LZORAL124-64-63; family LZORAL124-64-63; genus Glo-17. The sequence continues at coordinate 1,139,320 of JAKLEB010000001.1, read as the reverse complement.
CGTAGGTCGCGACGCGCCCGCGCGGGATCGCCAGCACGACCGCGTAGATGTGGTCGAGCGCGCGCGAGGTCTTCATCGCGCGCACCGGAGACGACGGTCCATCGGACAACGCTCCCGGGAGCGAAGGGACGCGAGCCTCGATCCGAGGCCGTCACAATCTACGCCGACCCTCCCTCTTGGCGCACCTCCGCGCCGATGCTATGCTGCCGGCCGGAACCCGACGAGCACCCAACCTTGCGGAGGCTGACGATGACCACGGTGGCGAAGCTGAAGGCCCTGCGCGATCTCATGAAGCAGCAGCAGGTCGCTGCCTACTACGTGCCCAGCGCGGACCCGCATCTGAGCGAGTACCTGCCCGAGTGCTGGAAGCGGCGGGCCTGGCTGAGCGGCTTCACCGGCTCGGCCGGCGAGCTCCTGGTGGGCGCGCGCGACGCCGCCCTCTGGACCGACGGGCGCTACTTCTACCAGGCGTCGCTCCAGCTCGCCGGCACGGGCATCGACCTGATGAAGCTGGGCCAGCCCGAGACCCCGAGCCCGACGGCCTGGCTCGCGGCGCGGTTGCGCAAGGGCGCGGCGGTCGGCGTCGACCCCACCGTGATGTCGGTCGCCCAGGCGGATCGCTTCGAGCGCGAGCTGGCCCCGCACGGAGTCAAGGTCAAGTATCTCGCGCGCAACCTCGTCGATCGGCTCTGGGCCGACCGTCCGTCGCCGTCGCTCGCGCCGGTCGCCGTGCACTCGGCGCGGTTCGCCGGCGAGACGGTCGGGAGCAAGCTGAAGCGCGTGCGCGCGGAACTGGCGTCCGCCGGCGCCGCGGTCCACGTGGTCGGCGCCCTGGACGCGGTCGCCTGGCTGCTCAACATCCGCAGCGCGGACATCCTCTACACGCCGGTCGCCATCTCCTACGTGGTCGTGACCCCCCGGGAGTGCACGCTCTACCTCGACGCCCGCAAGGTCACCGACCAGGTCCTCAAGCATCTCGGCAAAATCTGCACGATCAAGGAGTACCGGCAGATCGGACCGGACCTCAGGACGCTGGCGCGCAAGCGGCCCCGGGTCTGGCTCGACCCCGCCACGACCAACCGCTGGATCCAGAACCAGCTCAAGGGCTGCGCGTGCCATAGCGCGCCGTCGCCGATCATGGCGATGAAGGCCGTCAAGAACCCGACGCAGATCGCCGGCGTCACCGCCGCGCACGTCCGCGACGGCGTGGCGATGGTGAAGTTCCTGAGGTGGCTCGAGAAGGCCGTTCCCGCGGGCGGGGTCACCGAGATCTCGGCGGCCGACCGCCTGCGCGAGTTCCGCGCGGAGGCGAAGGAGTTCCGCGACCTCAGCTTCGACACCATCAGCGCGTACGCCGGCAACGGGTCGATCATCCACTACTCGGCCGATGACACGAGCAACGCCAGGATCAAGCCGCGCGGCCTGTACCTGATCGACAGCGGCGCGCAGTATCCCGACGGCACGACCGACATCACACGCACCGTGGCGCTGAGCCCGCCGTCGCGGCGGATGAAGGAGTGCTTCACGCGGGTGCTCATGGGCACGATCGACTGCACGCGGACGCCGTTCCCCGCCGGCACGACGGGCCGGCGCATCGAGATCTCCGCGCGCCGGAACCTCTGGCTCGGCGGCCTCGACTACAACCACGGCACCGGCCACGGCCTGGGCCAGTACCTCGGCGTCCACGAAGGTCCGCACTCGCTGAAGGACCTCGACACGCCGCCGGTGCGCGAGGGCAACCTGTTCTCGATCGAGCCCGGCTGCTACGAGGATGGGAAGTTCGGCATCCGCTGCGAGAATCTCGCGTTCGTGGTCCGCGACGAGCGGCTGACCTCCGCGGCCCGGACCTGGTTGAGGTTCGAGACGGTCACGCTGTGTCCGTTCGACCTCGCGCTGGTCGAGCGGGACCTGATGTCGCGAGACCAGGTCGGCTGGCTCAATGCCTATCACCAGCGGGTCTACCGGGCGCTGTCGCCGCATCTCGACCGGGCGCATCGGGCCTGGCTCAAGCGCGCGACGCGCGCGATCTGAGGGCGGAGCGCGCCGGGTGACCGCCCTCCCGCATTTCGGCGAGTCGATGGCGATCCTGGCCGCCGCCATCTTCGCCGGCACCTCGATCGTCTTCACGACCGCGGGCCAGCGCCTCGGCGTGACGACGCTGAACCTGATGCGCCTGCTGGGCGGCGTCGTCCTGCTGGGGGCGACCCATCTCGTCGTCGTGGGGCGATGCTGGCCGGCCGCGCCGCTATCGAGCATCCTCTGGATCGGCGCGAGCGGCATCGCCGGCCTCGCGATCGGCGATTCGGCGCTCCTGCGCGCGTTCACGCTCATCGGACCCCGCCGTAGCGCGCTCGGCATGGCGTCCGCGCCCGTCTTCACGGTGATCGCCGCCTGGTCGCTGCTCGGCGAGCGGCTGGATGCGCAGGCGTTCGCGGGCATCGCGGTCGTGATGGGCGGCATCGCCCTGGCGGTCCTGGGGAAGGACCCCGGAGGCGGCGATTTCCGCGATCTCGACCGCGCCGTCGTCTGCCGCGGCTACGCGCTGGCCACGATCGGGGCGGCCGGTCAGGGGATCGGCGCGGCGTTCGTCAAGATCGGGATGGCCGGAGGCGCGGTCGCGGTCGATCCGCTATCGGCGACCTTCGTGCGCATGGCGTTCGCATTCGCCGCCTACTGGTCGGTGATCGTTCCGCGTCACGAGCTGCGCGCGCTGCTGCGGCCGCTGCGCGACCGCAAGGGGACCCAGGCCCTGGCGATCGCGACGTTCTTCGGCCCGTACCTCTCGGTCTACGTCTCGATCCTCGCGATCCGCCACGCCGAGGCGGGAGTCGCGCAGGTCCTGCTGGGCGCCGTGCCGGTGTTCGTCCTGCTGCCGTCGTGGCTCGTCTACCGCGACCGCCCGTCGCCGGTGGCCCTGGCGGGCGTGGTCCTGGCGATCGCCGGCGGGGCGATCCTCTTCTTGCGCCCGGCCGGCTGACGACCCGGGTATTCGTCTTTGACGCGCCGCGAGTCGCGACCTATTTTGTGCATATGCACAAATGGAGCCGCCATGCCCCGCTGTCGCAAACACCGCTGCTGCCGCCCGCTCGACCCCGGCGAACGCCTATTCAAGCCGCGCGCGGTGCCGATGGATTCCCTGACGGTCGTCGAGCTCGGCCTCGATGCGTTCGAGGCCCTGCGCCTCTGCGATCTGGAAGGTCGTGACCAGGCCGCGGCGGGCGAGGCGATGGGCGTCTCGCGGGGGACCGTCCAGCGACTCCTCAAACACGGGCGAAAGACCGTGATCGGCGCCCTGCTCTCCGGGCAGGCGCTCCTGATCCACGACGACGAGAGGAACCACCGATGAAGGTCTGCATGCCGACCATGGGCGGCGCCGGGACGGCCGAGAGGCTCGCCGGACACTTCGGAAGCGCCGCGTATTTCACGATCTGCGACACCGCGAGCGGCGAGGTCCGCACGGTCGCCAACGGCGATCACGACCACGCGCACGGGATGTGTCAACCGCTCCAGGCCCTGGCGGGCGAGGCCATCGACGCCGTGCTCACCGGCGGCATGGGGCGTCGCGCCGTCCAGCTGATGAACGAGCGGGGGATCCGGGTCTTCCAGCTCGCGGGCCATACGGTCGCCGAGGCGCTCGCCGCGCTCGAGGCGGGCGAGCTGCCCGAGCTGACGCCGGACACCGCCTGCGGCGGCCACGGCCGGGGACACGGCTGCGGTCACTGACGGCCGGCGCACGCGTCGAGCAGCCGTCTGAAGTTGGTCTGCAGTCCGTCATCGACCCGCGAGCCGGAACCGGGCCGGCGGCCGGCGGCCAGGTGCCGGTAGAACGCCTCCTCGTTGGCGAGCACGCGCTCCAGCCGGATCGGCAGCAGCTGCGGGTCGAAGAAGACGCTCAGGGTCTGGCCGGACACCAGGCTCGCCCGCAGGAGATGCGCGCGAGCGCGGTCGTACAGACCCAGCCCGACGTCCGTGAGCGTCTGGTAGAGCAGCGCCTGATCCGTCAGACCCCAGGGCTTGATCACGCCGCCCGCGTCCAGGAGCACGAACGCGCCCTCCGGGGTCTCGCGCAGGCCGTTGGCCCAGACCACGGGCACCTCGGGCCCGAGCACGAGGCGCGGGCCGAGGGTTCCGCCGAGGCCGTGGTAGACGACCGATCCGGTGACCCAGTTCTCGCCCAGCTCGGCGGCCATGGCCGCGGTCGCGCCGGTCAGAGGCGGCTGCACGAAGACGAGGCCGGCCGCGGGCACCGGCCAGCGGGCAAGCTGCCGGCAGGCCTCGGCGCTGACCGCGGTGCGGCGGACCAGGGGATCGGCCGGCAGGCCCGTCGCGTCCCGCAGGCCGAGGCGCGCGAGCATGCCGAAGAGGCCCCAGGCTGCCGCTGCCGCGACGAGCGCGCCGACGACGACGGCACGCGGGCGCCAGCGCCCGGGTACGAGCGCGGCCAGGGCCAGGCAGCCGAACGGCTCGACGGGGAAGGCCAGGTCCGGCGCCACGTGGCGCGCGAGGGGCAACAGTGGCGCGAGCACGAGGAGCGCGCCAGCGAGGGTGAACGCCGGCGTCCGGTCCCCGCGGCGCCAGCGTCGCGCGCCCCAGCCGCCCCAGGCGAGCCAGACCAGCGCGCCGCCCAGCCCCATCCCGAGGCCCAGGACGGTGGGGTAGCTCGGACCCGGCAGGATCAGCCACCATCCGTAGACGAGCAGGCGGCCGAGGCCGGCCAGCGGTCCGGCGAGCGCGTACGGGTCGTCCGGTCCCGTCGAGAAGCTGCGCAGTGCCAGAACGGCGGCGGCGGCGGCCGCGAGCGTCATCCCGGCGATCAGGAGCCAGGCGGTGCGATCCCGGCGCGCTGTCGAATCCCGCACGAGCAGGATCGCCAGGAGCACCGGCAGCCCGATCACCGTCTCCTTCGCGGCGAGCGCACCCACCGCGAGGGCCGCCGCCGCCGGTCGCGCGAGCCGTCCTGGAGCGAGCCACCGCTCCAGCGCCCAGACCATCAGGGTCACGGCGGCGAGGTCCTGGATTCCGGCGGCCCAGTAGAGGGGGCCGAAGGCGAGCGGGGACGCGGCCAGCACCAGGCCGGCGACCCACTGCTGGAGCCGGCCGAGTCCGAGGCGGGCCGCCAGCCGCACCAGGCCCGCGACGGCGAGGGCGTGCAGCCCGAGGCGCGTGAACGCGTACGGCGCGGGGTCGAGTCCGGCCACCGGCCACAGGATCCGCCAGTAGGCGGTCTGGGTGAGCCAGCGCGCCGGGATCGCCGGCTGCGGCGCGATGCCGGCGGCGCGCCCGAGCAGACCCCAGTCGTCCTGGTTCCACCAGGCGCCGAGCGCCGGCAGGCGACAGGCGAACGCCACGAGCGCGGTCACGAACGCCGCGGTCCAGCCGTCCGCGGCGAATTTCTCTCCTGTCGCAGGGCGACTTTTGCTATCTTGCATGACTGTCCTCGGGGGCCTCGCGAACAGCGGCCGGCGGCCCCGCCGGCCGGCACCATGGTAGGGTCTGGCTCCCGCGATGCAAACCCCGACTCCGTGCGCCCGCTGCCCGGGCGCGGCGAGGTGACCGTCCATGCCGTCGAGACTGCCTGCCGCCGCCGTGTCGTTCGCTGTCGGCTCGATCCTGCTCTTCGGAGGGTGCGAGCGCGCGCACGCCCCGGGACCGCTCGCCATGGACGCCGCCGAGACCGAGCGGTGGGAGATCGCGCTCGTGGAGTGGCGGATCGAGAAGAACGAGCGGTTCATGGACGCCGCGCAGAGCCCGTTGCCGGCGGCCATGGTCGACGGATTCGAGGGTCTGGACTACTACTTCCCCGTCGCCGAGCTGCGTTACCGGCTGACACTCGAGCAGCCCGCGAGCGCCGACACGGTCCGGCTCGCCAGGCGCAAGGGCGGTCAGGATGCGTACATCCCGCGCGGCACGGTGCGGTTCCGCCACGCCGGCCGCGATTGCCTGCTCACCGTCTTCGGCCTCGCCGGCCAACCCGAGGGCGACCTCTGGTTGCCGTTCTACGACAAGACCAATGGCGAGACCACGTACCCGGGCGGACGCTACCTCGATCTCGAGCTGGCCGCCGATGGCACGCTCGAGGTCGACTTCAACAAGGCCTACAACCCGCTCTGCGCCTACGATCCGGAGCGGTGGAACTGCACGCTGCCCCCGGCCGAGAACACGTTGCCGATGCGGGTGGAGGCGGGGGAGAAGCTGCTGAGCGGCGCCCCGCGCTGACCATCGATCGTGGCGCGGGCCGAGCCGATCCGGCGCCGGCCGCGACCTCAGGGCGCCGCCTGTCCCCAGGCCATCGGCGCGTTCGCGCCCACGGCCCAGTCCACCGGTCCGACGGCGATCAGTCCCAGCGGCCACTCCTGGCCGAAGATCTCGCAGCCGGCGCGGACCGCCTCGCGCGCCGTGTCTCCGCTCGCCATGCGCTCGTACACGAGCCGCGCCATCGCGAGGCGGATGATCTCCTCGCCGTGGCCTGTGCAGGCGACAGCGCCAGCCGGGCCGGCGAAGCAACCGCAACCGTAGATCGGGACGTCGCCGACCCGCCCGTACAGGGTGATGCTCGTGCCGCCGGTCGAGAGAGCGGCGGCGAAGGTCCCGTCGACCGCTCCCGCGACCGCGCCGACGGTGTCGCCCGCCGACTCGTCGGCGGCGCCGGTCGCCGCCGCTTCGGCCGGCAGCGCGGTCGGGTAATTCCAGGCTGCGCGCCAGTCGAAATCGTCGAATCCGCCCCCGGCCTCGCCGCGCAGCAGCTTGGCCCAGCGCTCGCGGAACTTGGCGACGGCCTCGTCGCAGATCGGCACCTGGTCCGCGAATCCGCGCACGTGGGCGAAGCGTGTCGCGCCGTCGCCGACGAGCAGCCGGTGCGGCGTGGCGAGGACCTCGCGCGCCACGAGCACCGGGTTGAGCACCCTCTCGATCGCGGCCACGGCGGCGAACTGCCCGTCCGAGGTCATGACCGCCGCGTCCATCTGGATCGTCTTGCCGTCGAGGCGCACGTTGGCGCCCGTGCCGGCGTTGAAGCGGCAGAGATCCTCGAGGTGGACCACAGCGGCGCAGACCGCGTCCAGCGCCGTGCCCGGCGCCGACGCGCCGGCCAGGGCGGCGTCGCTGCAATCGGCCGACCACTCGGGCGGCGAGCCGACGCCGCCGTGGGTGATGACGACGCTGCCGGCGTTCTGACCCGACGCGAGCGTGACGGGGTCGGCGGCCGCAGCCAGCGAGGGCAGGCCGAGGATCACGGCGAGGGCGGCGGCGAGGCGCATGGGTGACCTCCTGGGCATTGTTCCCGCCTGGACGTTGACGCCCCGGCGCCACGAGGTCAATGCCGCAGTGGCGGCGCGACGGGCCCTCGACGATTTCGCCGTCAGCCGAGATCGCGGAGCAGCAGCAGCACCCCGAACACGCCGAGCAGGCCGGCCACGAGGCGGCGGAACACCGGCTCGGGCAGGCAGACGTGGATCCGCTGGCCCAGCCAGGCGCCGCCGACCGCGGCGGGCAGGAGCGCCAGGCTCGACCACAGGCGCGGCGCCGTGAGGAGGCCCTGCGCCGCGTAGTTCACGGTCCGCCACAGCGTCATGACCAGGAACAGGGCCATCAGGTTGCCGCGGAATGCGCTCTTGGGCAGGTCGGAGAGGTGGTAGTAGATGATGAGCGGCGGTCCTCCCGCGCCGAACAGGCCGGTGAGCAGCCCGGCCGCCAGGCCCGTGGGCGGCGTGACCCAGCGCGGCCAGTGCACCTGAGCGCCGGCGGGCAGTCGCAAGAAGACGAGGGAGATCACCACGAGGAACGCGCCGAGAGCCGCGAGGACCAGGGTCGGCGAGGCGACTCTGAGGAACCACGCGCCGGCGACGACCCCCGGCGCGATCCCCAGCAGCAGACCGCTGGCCGATCGCCAGCGGATCTCCCGCCGGGCGCTCACGGCGACGCCCACCTCCGCGGGCAGGTTCACCAGGAGCAGGAGCACCACCACGTCGCGGACCTCGGGGAAGATCAGGGCGAGCGAGCCCACCGCGATCAGGCCGGATCCGAAACCGACGACGACGTAGACGAGCTGCGCCGCGGCGAGGATGGCGCACGTCGCCGCGAATTGCCACCAACCGGAGAAGATCAGCTCGGGCATGGCGCCAAGATGCGCGGTGCGCCCGCGCCGCACAACACCGGAGGTAGCCGCGGCCCGCCGCGGCGGTATCATGCGGGAACGGTGCTGCTGGCTTCCCTGTTCCGACCGGAGGTACGTCGATGGGCCGACTCGAGGAATTCCGGGCCTACCGCGAGAAGATGAACGCCCGCCTGCTGGAGACGGGCACCCAGACCACCCAGCGCTTCTTCAACCTGGACGCGGCGACCTTCCGCCACGGCGCCCTCGACGCGCGGACCAAGGAGCTGCTCGGGCTCGTCGCGAGCCTGGTCCTGCGCTGCGACGACTGCGTGACCTACCACGTAGTCCGGGCGCTGGAGGAAGGGGCCGGCGAGGCCGCCATCATGGAGACCTTCGACATCGGGCTCCTCGTGGGCGGCAGCATCGTGATTCCTCACGTGCGGCGGGGTCGCGAGCTGCTCGACGAGCTGCTGGCGTCAGCCGGCTAGTCCGGCTCCGGCCGGGCCGCGAACGCCACGCTGTCGACCTCCCCGGCGGCGAGGGGATCGGCGTCCATCGCCGTCAGGTCGAGCTCGAGCGGCACCAGGCGCGTGTACATCCGGTAGCGGTTGACGATCTCCTCGACGTAGCGAACGGTCTCGTCTCCACGGTAATAGCCATGGCGCAGGTCGCTGTACCAGCGGCGCTGGGCGAGCCGAGGCAAGGCCTCGGCGAGCGATCCCTCCCAGCGATTGGGGTCGCGCTCCATCTCCATCGCCAGGCGGCGCGCGTCGGTGACGTGGCCGTTGCCGGCGTGGTACGCGGCCAGGGTGAAGCGGATGCGCTCCAGGCTGTCGAGATAGGCGAAGCCGTCCCAGGTCCCCTTGAGCAGGCGCAGGCCGGCGCGGAGGTTGGCGGCCGGCACGAACAGGCTGTCCGCCTGTGGACCCGCGACGTAGGGCAGCACCTGCATCAGGCCCTGGGCGCCGGCCTTGCTGACCGCGCGCGGGTAGAAGCGCGACTCCTGGTAGATGAGGGCCGACACGAGGCGCCAGTCGAGATCGTGGCGCCGCGCCTGCCGGAAGACGAGGGCGTCGTATCGGGAGATCCGGCCGCTCTTGTCGGGCCGGTCGATCTCCTGCTGGAAGGTGCGGATCGTGTGCGGGTTGCGGAAGTACCGATCGTAGATGATGCCGTAATCCTGGCTGCGGTTCTCGCGGCCGCCGGGCAGCAGCTGGAAGTTGTCTTTCAGGTAGCCGTTCAGCGCGGCGCGCAGCTGCGGGCAGTTGCGCCGCACCAGCCAGACGACCGGCTGGTTCTCGCTCAACACCGGGCCGATCCTCACCTCGCTCTCGAGGTACGAGCGCACCGCCTCGACGACGGCGTCGTCCGCCACGGTGGCAGGCAGCTCGCCGCGGGCCACCCGCGCCACGAGCTCCTCGGACTCGACGAGCGGCAGGCCTGGCTGGACGGCGAAGTCCAGGCCGCTGCGATCCCGCAGGTTCGACAGCTCGATCAGGAACGGATCGTGGGCGGGCACGGTGATGGTCAGGCCGGCCAGCCCTTCCAGGGTCGCCGGGCGGGTATCCGCGGGCGGCAGGACCACGACCTTGTGCACGAACCCCACCGGTCTCGTTGCCGCGACGTACCGCTCGAGGTCCGGGGACTGGGTCAGGCCGGCGCAGATCACGTCGCCCGCGCCGCTGTTGAGCAGGCTCACCAGGTCCTCGCCCGGCTCGGGGATCACGACCTCGAGCGCGAGGTCGAGGCTCCGGGCGAAGCGCTGGAACAGTTCGAAGTCGAACCCCGCCTCGCCGCCGCGGTGCACGAAGTAGCTGGTCGCATTGTAGCGGGTGAGCATGCGGATCGTGCCGGTGGCGCGGATCTCGGCCAGGTCGCGTTCCACCGCCGGGTGGGTCACGGCCGGCACCAGCCGGTTCGGTCCGTCGTACCGGCCGAAATCCTCGATCCGTTCGCAGGCCGCAAGTCCGGCGAGGGCGGACACCGCGGCCGCCCCGAGGACGGCGGCGAGGCTGGGGTGCAGCCGGCGAGGACCAGGACCCATGGGCATCATCCTCGAGGTGGAAAGGACGGTGTCGAAGAACGCTGTACCATAACGCGCCCCGCCTGGAAAGCACGAGATCGTCTTGAGGGATTTCAAGGGATGAAAAGCCCTCACGTTTTGTGATATAATCGCGACAACTTGCAAGCGCGCACCGAGGGGCGGCGCTCGAGGCCGGGTCCCTGGTTAGGCTCGCCCGGCGGTCGCGGTTGGTCGTTCACCTGCGTGTCCCGCAAGGAGTTGACATGAAATCCAGGTTCAGGATCGGGATCATCGTCGCGGCATTGCTGGTCGCTGTCTCGGCCACGGCAGCGGTCGATAGCGCTGCGGAATTCCTCGCCCGCGTCCAGCAGATGGTCGACCGCGGCGAGGTGACCGCCGACGAGGCCCTGCTGCTCAAGTTCCAGTACTGCTTCGACCGGGAGAAGCTCCCCACGGAGCTGCAGCCGACCTGGCTCGCCCCGATGAAATGCGCGACGCCGCTGATCCAGGAGTTCGAGGCGGTCCGCGGGGGCATGGCTCCCGAGATGGCCGCCATGATCGAGGGCTACCTCGCGGAGCCCCAGGACGGTTCCCGTGTCATCTACGACAGCCCGAGCGGACGCTTCCACATCACGTACCAGGTGGCCGGGGGCGACGCCGTGCCGCTGGCCGACGGCAACAGCAACGGCGTGCCCGACTACGTCGAGAACATCGGCGCCTACCTCGACTACTGCCTCGACTACGAATGCACCACGCTCGGCTTCCAGTCGCCGCCGTTCCAGATCAGCTACCCATACATGAACATCAACATCCTGGCCCTCTCCGGCGTGTACGGCTTTACCTCGATCGTGACCAATCCTCCGGGCATGACTCGCATCACGCTGGACAACGACTACGCCGGCTTCCCGCCGAACGATGACCCCGACGGTGACGCGCTCGGCGCGGCCAAGGTGACCTGCGCGCACGAGTTCAAGCACTCGTCGCAGTACGCGGGCAGCCGCTGGACCGAGGGCGCCTGGGGCGAGGTCGACGCGACGTGGATGGAGGACATCGCCTACCCGCTCACCAACGACTACGTCAACTACATCCAGATCGGCAGCCCGATCACGGCGCCGACCACCTCGCTCGACCTGCTCAGCGGCGGCGGCTACGAGAGCGCCGTCTGGGAGCACTACCAGAGCCAGACGCACGGGATCCAGTTCGTGGTCGACCTCTGGACCTGGCGCAAGACCCATACGGGCCAGGCGATGCTCGATTCGTACGAGCAGATCTTCACCGACTACGGCAGCTCCATTCGCACCGCGTGGAACGAGTTCAGCATGTGGAACTTCGCGACCGGCGCGCGCACCGTCCTCGACAGCGGGTACGAGGACGCGCTCGAGTACCCTGCCGGCAGCGCCCAGCGCACTCCGAACACCTACCCGCACACCTACAGCGCGTCGGTGGCGCACTTGGCTGCGAATTTCATCCGGTGCCTCAACGTCTCCGCCGTGAACAAGCGCATGCAGGTCACGTTCAACGGCGCCGACGCGGCCCAACTGACCCTGGCCGCGGTCGTCAACTACTCCTACGTGACGCACGTGGGCGAATTCTACACCATCCCGCTCAACGCGACCAATGACGTCGTCTACACGATCCCGTACGACCTCAACGGCGTGTACTCCATCGGCCTGATCGTCGGCAACGGGGCCAAATCCGGCGCGGTCCAGTCCTTCAACGTGACGATCGAGCTGGTCGATTTCGATCCGTCGGCGGTCGGCGACGCGGTGCCGGCCTTTGCGATCGCGGGCAACCATCCCAACCCGTTCAACCCGACGACCAGCATCGAGTTCGCGCTCACGTCGACGGGGCGCACGACGCTCGACGTCTTCGATCTGGCTGGCCGCCAGGTGCGGACCCTGGTCGACGCGACCATGGTCGCCGGCCGGCACACGGTGATGTGGGACGGTCAGGACGAGGCGGGCCGCAGCCTCCCGTCGGGCACGTACATCGCCCGGCTCGCCAGCGGCGATCACGTCGCGAGCCACAAGCTGGTGCTCGCCAAGTGATCCGCTGAGCGGTTCAGGCAGGTGGAGCGGGCCCCGACCGCGAGGTCGGGGCCCGCTCGCGTCCCCGCGAGGGTGGGTGACAGAAGGCTGGCGATCGTCTACATTCCGGCGCGGATCCGGAGGTGCCATGGACGACGTGAGGATCCACAGCGGAACGCTGATCGCGGACCTGATCCTGCCGCACGCCGAGAGCGTCAAGGACCGCCGGCGCGCGCTGCGGTCCCTGGTGCAACGGCTGCTGAACCGGCATCTGGCCGTGGCGCAGGTCGGTCCCGCGGCTCTGCACCAGCGCGCCTTCCTCGCCGTGGGCGCGGTGGCGGCGACGAGCAGTGGGCTCGACGAGTTGCTCGCCGGCGCGGAACGAGTCATCTTCGCCAGCGATTTCGAGGTGGCCGACCTCCGGCGAGAGGTCAGGCTGGATTCGTTCCCCAGCTTTTAGGGGTTGTCGCCGTGTCCGATCGCCGGCGCCCGGCCGCGAACCCGCGGCTTGCCGAGTACCGCCGTCCCGACGGCGCCTGGTGCCCGCCGCGCCCCGAAGGTCTGGCGCGGATCCTGGCGAAGGCGGGCTTCGGCGCGCGTCCCCGCACGGAGGCTCTCGTGCGCGCCGGGCGGCTGACCGTGAACGGTCTCGTCGTGCGCGACCCCGCCCTCGCGGTGGAGCCCGGCGACGAGATCCGGCTCGACGGCGAAGTCTTGCGGGAGGCGCAACGCCGCTACCTGATCCTGTTCAAGCCGCCGGGCACGGAGTGCCAGGCGAGCCGGGGCTGCCGTTCGGTCTTCGACTATCTGCCGGCTTCCGCGGTCGGCCTCGAGCCCGCGGGCCGGCTCGACGCCCGGGCCCGGGGCCTGCTGCTCTTCTCGAACGACCAGTGGTGGAACACACGGGTCGCCGAGAATCCGGACCTCGAGCGGCGTTACGAAGTCGTGGTGACGGGGCCGATGTCCCCGATGGAGCTCGACGTGCTGCGCGGCGGGATGAACCTGCCGTCGCAAGGGCCGTTCAAGCCCCTGCGCGTCGACGTCGTCGCCGCCGCGAACGACCGGACCTCTCTGCTGCTGGTGCTGCGCGGCGGCCACCACCGGCAGATCCGCCCCGTGCTGACCGCCCTGCGCCACGAGGTGCTCTGGGTCGCGCGGACCGGGATCGGTCCGGTGACGTTGCACGGGCTCGCGCCGGGACAGTGGCGGGATCTGACGGCTCTCGAGATCCATCGCCTGGCGCGGATCCCGGCGGACGGCGCCGCGTGACGCTCGTCCGGTCGCGGCCGGCGCGAGGAAGGCCCGCGTGATGCGAACCGGCTGAATTCGCTTATTCTTGGCGCACTGACCGCACCGGACCAGTCGTCAAGGAGACGCCATGGACATCGCGACCACGCCGGATCTCGTCCGTCGCACCTACGCTCGCAGCCGCCGCAACCTCGAGATCGTTCGCCGCCGGATGGGCCGGCCGCTCACCCTGACCGAGAAGGTCTTCTTCGGGCACCTCGTGGACCCGACCGGCCAGCTGCTCGAGCGCGGCAAGGCGACCCTGGCGCTCGCGCCGGATCGCGTGGCCATGCAGGACGCGACGGCCCAGATGGCGATCCTCCAGTTCATGATGGCCGGGCGCGAGGAGACCGCGGTGCCCACGACGGTCCACTGCGACCACCTGCTCCTGGCTCACCGCGGCGCCGCGGCGGACAGGCCGGCGGCGCTGGACGCCAATCGCGAGGTCTTCGAGTTCCTCAGCAGCGCGTCGGCGCGCTACGGCATGGGTTTCTGGCGCCCCGGCTCCGGCATCATCCACCAGGTCGTGCTGGAGAACTACGCGTTCCCGGGCGGGCTGATGATCGGCACGGACAGCCACACGCCCAACGCCGGCGGCCTGGGCATGGCCGCGTGCGGCGTGGGCGGGGCCGACGCCGTCGACGTGATGGTCGGCATGCCCTGGGAGGTGCTGCATCCTCTGGTGATCGGCGTGCGGCTGGTCGGCGCCCCCAGCGGCTGGACCGCGCCGAAGGACGTGATCCTCAAGCTCTGCGGCCTCCTGACCACCAAGGGCGGCACGAACCACGTGATCGAGTACTTCGGCCCCGGCTGCGAGGCGATCAGCTGCACCGGCAAGGCCACGATCACCAACATGGGCGCCGAGCTGGGCGCCACGACCAGCATCTTCCCCTGCGACCGGCGCATGCAGGACTACCTGCGGGCCACGCGCCGCGGCGAGCTCGCCGACCTGGCCGCCGCCAACCTGGACCTCCTGCGCGCGGACCCCGAGGTCGAGGCCGACTGCGAGCGGTTCTTCGATCGGCTGGTCACGATCGACCTCTCGACGCTCGAGCCGCACCTCGTCGGCCCGCACAGCCCGGACGTCCTGCGTCCGGTCAGCGAGATGCGCGAGGCCTGCGAGCGCGAGGAGTTCCCGGTCGAGCTGAAGGCCGCGCTCATCGGCTCGTGCACCAACAGCAGCTACGAGGACATCAACCGCGCGGTCGACGTGGCGCGGCAGGCGCTCGCCCACGGTCTGCGGATGAGGGCGCCGCTCTGGGTGTCGCCGGGCTCGGACCAGATCTACGAGACGATCAAGCGCGACGGCCAGCTCGCCGTGCTCGAGGAGCTGGGCGCGACCGTGCTGACCAACGCCTGCGGCCCGTGCATCGGCCAGTGGAAGCGCGACGACATCCAGGATGGCGAGCGCAACAGCATCGTCACGTCGTTCAACCGCAATTTCCGGCGCCGCAACGACGGCAACCCCGAGACCAACGCGTTCATGGGCAGCCCGGAGATCGTGCTGGCCTACGGTCTCGCCGGCCGCCTGGACTTCAACCCGCTCGTCGACGCGCTGCCGGGCGCGGACGGTCGCCCGGTCCGGCTGACCCCGCCCGCGCCCGCGGACGACCTGCCGCCGGACGGCTTCGTGTTCGCCGACGCCGGCTACCAGGCGCCGCCCGCCGATCGCCGGCGGCTCGCGGTCCGCGTGGAGCCCGGCAGCGGGCGCCTCGCCCTGCTCGAGCCCTTCGCGCCCTGGCGGGATTCGGACTTCCGCGGGCTCGACCTCCTGATCAAGGTCAAGGGCAAGTGCACGACGGACCACATCTCCCAGGCCGGTCCCTGGCTGAGGTTCCGTGGCCACCTCGACCGCATCAGCGACAACCTCCTGCTCGGCGGCGTCAACGCGTTCGGCGGCGACGCGGGCACCACCCGCAACCCGCTCGACGGCAAGCCGGGGCGCGTGCCCGCCGTCGCGCGCGCGCTCAAGGCCGCCGGCCGCCGCTGGGTCATCGTGGGCGACGAGAACTACGGCGAGGGCTCGAGCCGCGAGCACGCCGCGATGAGCCCGCGCCACCTGGGCTGCGCGGCGGTGATCGTGCGCAGCTTCGCCCGCATCCACGAGACGAATCTCAAGAAGCAGGGCATCCTGCCGCTGGTCTTCGCCGATCCCGCCGACTACGATACGGTCCAGGAAACCGACACCCTGGACCTCGAAGGTCTGGCCAATCTCGCGCCCGGCAGCACGGTCTCGCTCGTGCTGCGCCACGCCGGCGGCGGGACCGACGAGGTCGTCCTGCGGCACTCCCTGACCGCCGAGCAGATCGGCTGGTTGTGGGCGGGCTCCGCGCTGAACCTGATCCGGCAGAAGCGCTGAGGCCCCGCCGGGCGCGACCGGGGGAACCCGAGGAGAGTCCATGCCCTTGCGCAGCCTGTTTGCGATCGTCCTGGGGCTGGCCGTCGCGGCGACCGCGACCGCCGAGTCCGCCTTCTTCCCGCGGCGGCCGGCGATCTCGCCGGACGGCCAGACCGTGGTCTTCACCTGCCAGGGCGACCTCTGGCGCGTGCCGGCGGCCGGGGGGCGCGCCGAGCGGCTCACGGCCAACCCGGCCTACGATCAGGAGCCGGTGTTCTCGCCGGACGGCGCGCGCCTCGCGTTCGCGTCGGACCGCGAAGGCGACGCCGACGTCTACGTCATGCCGGCCGCCGGCGGCCGGCCGGAGCGGCTGACCTTCGCTCCCTCGGCGGACCTGCCGCAGGATTTCAGCGCCGACGGCCGGGAGGTCTACTTCGCCTCCGCGCGGCCCTGGCGCTATCCGGTCCGCGCCCAGATCCAGCGGGTCCCGGTGGGAGGCGGCACGCCGCTGCGGCTGTGCGACCTGTTCGCCGACGAGGTCGCGGTCCATCCGGACGGCCGCCTGCTGCTCGCGGTCGGGGACCGGACCTTCGGCCGGGTCGGCTATCGCGGCACCTACCAGGCGGACCTCTGGCTCTACGAGCCCGGCCGCGCGCCGGTCCGCGTGACGGACGGCGCCGGCTACGACACCGATCCGATGTGGGGCCCCGACGGCTCGATCTACTGGCGCGCCGAGGACGACGAGACCGGCGCGTTCAACCTCTGGCGCAGGGACGCCGACGGCGCGAGCCGCCGCCGGCTGACCGATTTCCGCGAGGAGGGGGTGCGCAACGCGCGCGCGAGCCGCGACGGGTCGCGCATCGTGTGCGAGGCGGACGACGGCCTCTTCATCCTCGAGACGGCGACGGGAGAGCTGCGCGCTCTCGCGATCGAGGTCGCGGCGGACGAGATCGCGAAGCCGGCCGTCCAGACCGACGTGACCGCGGACGCCGACGAGCTCGCGATCGCCGACGGCGGCGACGAGATCGCCATGGTCGTGCGCGGCGAGATCGTGCTCGTGAACCGCCAGATCGAGGGCCGCGCCGCCGTGGCGGTGCCGTCCCCGTGGCGCGAGCGGCACGTCGCGTTCCGGCCCGGCTCCGCCGACACGCTGGTCTTCGTGAGCGACCGCGAGCGGGACGGCGACGTGCCGTACGACCGGATCGGCCTGCTCGTGAGCGACGATCCCGAGTCCGCGCTCCTGCGCACCGCGCGCCGGCTGCGCATCGTGTGGCTCACCCCGCCGGGCGTGGTCTGCTCGCGACCGGTGTGGTCGCCCGACGGCGAGCGGATCGCGTACCGCCACGGCCCGGGCACCCTCGCGGTGATCGACGCCGACGGCGGCGGCCGCACGGTCGTCTACGAGGGCTGGGACGATCCCGAGTTCGCCTGGTCGCCGGACAGCCGCTGGCTCGCCTACGCGGCGGCGGGCGGACCGGATTTCAACACCGACGTCTGGCTGGTGCCCGCCGCGGGCGGCCGGGCGGTCAACGTGAGCCAGCATCCCGACGTCGACTCGGGTCCCGTCTGGAACGAGTCGGGATCCCTGCTCGCCTGGACGAGCCGCCGCTACGGCAACCAGGACGACGTCGTCTTCTGCTACCTGACGCGCGCCGACCACGAGCGGTCGAAGGAGGAGTGGCAGATCTGGGAGAAGACGCGCGACGACGGCAAGGAGAAGGCCGCCGGCAAGAAAGGGCGCGGCAAGCGCGATCCTGACGATGACGACCGCGACCGGGACGAACGGAAGGAGGCCCGCAAGGTCGAGCCGATCCGCATCGACCTCGAGGACATCCACCTCCGCATCCGCCGCCTCACCGATCTGCCGGGTGACGAGCGCGCGATCGCGAGCCACCCCCAGGGCGACCGCATCGTGTTCAGCGCCGAGATCGGCGAACAGCGCGACCTCTACACGGTCGACCGCTTCGGCGAGGACCGGCAGGCGCTCACCAAGGGCGGCGCCGGCGATCGCGCGGCGCTCCTCGCGGACGACGGCGAGACGGTCTGGCTGCTCAAGGAGGGCCGGCCGGCGCGCGTGCCGCTCGAGGGCGGCGAGGTCAAGACGGTCTCGTTCCGGGCCCGCCTGACCACCGACCGCGATGGGCAGCGCCGACAGGTCGTCGAGGAGGCCTGGCGCCGCCTGCGGGACGGCTTCTACGATCCCGAGCTGCACGGCATTGACTGGCCGGCCCAGCGCGCGAAGGCGCTGCGGCTCGCGGCGGGCGTGGACCACGACGCCGACTTCGCCGACGTCATGAACATCATGCTGCGCAGCCTCAATGCATCCCACATGGGCTACTACCCGGGCGGACGCGGGGAGCGCGGCGCCGCCGCCTGGCTCGGCGTCGAGCTCGATCCCGGCCACGAAGGCGAAGACCTGCGGATCTCCCGGGTGGTTCCGGGCGGACCCGCCGATCTCGCCGAGGTCGGCCTCGCGGCGGGTGACGTGCTGCTGCGCGTGGACGGCACGCCGGTGGGGCGTACGGCGAACCTCTATGCGCCGATCGTGGCCGCGGGCGGCGATCCGGTGCGGGTCGCCTACCGGCGCGGCGACGAGGAGCGCGAGGTCACCCTGCGGCCGGTCGCCTGGGGCCAGCTCCGCCAGGCCATCTACGAGGCCGACGTCAAGGCCAATCGCGCCAAGGTGGAGGAGATGTCGGACGGCACGGTCGGCTACATCCACATCCAGGGGATGGGCCAGCGCGAGGTCGAGCTGTTCGAGCGCGATCTGTACGCCGCGGCGAGCGGCAAGGACGCCCTCGTGATCGACGTGCGCTGGAACGGCGGCGGCTGGACCACCGACCTGCTGCTCACCATGCTCACCCAGCCGGTGCACGCGTACACGATCCCGCGCGGGGGCGAGGCCGGCTATCCGGACTCCGAGCGGCTGCCGCTGCAGCGCTGGAACAAGCCGATCGCGGTCGTCTGCGACGAGTCCAGCTACTCGAACGCCGAGATCTTCAGCCACGCCGTCAAGACCATCGGCCGCGGCCCGGTCGTGGGCCAGACCACCGGCGGCAACGTGATCTCGACCGGCGGCTGGACGACGCTCGACGGCGCCCACGTGCGGCTGCCGTTCCGCGGCTGGTACGTCTGGGGCGACGCGCGCGAGCCCGGCCGCAACGACACGAACCAGGAGCACGGCGGCTGCGTGCCGGACCACCTGGTGCCGCTCGGGCCGCCGGAGGTGCTCGCGAACGTGGATCCGCAGCTCGCGAAGGCCGTCGAGCTGATGCGCGCGGCGGCGGCCGCGGTCCGCCGCGAGCCCGCGCCGGCGCCGCGGCGGGCGTCGGCGGGGCGGTAGCTGCAGCCGCGGATCGGCCGGTCCAACGCGGTCATTGACCGGGAGCGCCCCTGGCCGGGAGGCGTCACCGGAACAGGTCCTTGACCTCGCTCCAGCTCTTGGCCTCGACCGGCACCGGCCAGCGCGTGGGCGTCGGCGACGTCGACCTTGATGGCCATCCCGCCGTGCCTCGCGCCCGCCGCCGCCGAACCGGATGTGCGGAACGATTTCGTTGCGAGTATGGTACTCTCTGCAGTTACCGATGACCGCGAGCTGCCGCCATGGAGGTCCTTGACCTTGGATCCCAGACTCCGGCGTGAAGAGCAAAACGAGGGTACCGATCTGGTGTCGACAGTCGTCGAGCAGATCCCGCTCGGCGTGCTGGCCCTCGACCGGGACGGCCGGGTGCTCCTCGCGAACGGGGAGCTGGGCCGGCTGCTGGGCCGTCCGGCCGCCGAGCTGCGCGGCCAGCCGCTGCCCGGCCTCGCGGACGCGGAGCGGGCCTCGCTGCACGGCCTGCTCGCCCAGCTCGAACACGGCGATCAGACCGCGTGGCGGCAATTCGAGCTCGCGCTGCCGGAGCGCGGCATCGTGCCGTTCTCCTGCCGTGGCGCGACCTTCCGCTCGCCGGCCGGCGACGTCCGCGGCCTGGTGGGATTCCTGCTGCCCGCCGACCTGTCCGATGGCGCCCTGCAAGCCGAGCTGCGCCGCCGCAACGCCCTCATCGAGGCGATCCTCGAGAACCTGCCGATCGGCCTCGCGATCAACTCGCTGGACATGTCCTCCGTCGGCTTCGTCAACTCGCGGTTCCAGGAGATCTACGGACCCTGGACGCAGCCGGGCGCCGGCGACCTCGCGGGATTCCTCGACCGCCTCTGCCCGGACCCGGACCAGCGCCGCGAATTCCAGCGCCGCCTCGTGCGCGACCTCGGCGAGGGCGGTCTCAAGCGCATGCAGTGGGACGACATCCGGGTGCGCGGCCGGGACGGCGCGCTGCGGATCATCAATGCGGTGAACACGCCGCTGCCCGAGCAGGGTCTCATGATCTCCACCGTCCACGACGTCACCGACCGCCGGCTCGCCGAGGACGCCCTGCGCGAGAGCGAGCGGCGGTACCAGATCATGGCCGAGTCGTCGCCGGTCGGCATCTTCCGCTGCGACCGCAACAGCCGCTGCCGGTATGTCAATCGCCGCTGGCGCGAGATCACCGGCTTGACGACCGCCCAGGCCGCGGACGAGGGCTGGCTGAGCGCCTTGCATCCGGACGACCAGGAGACGGTCGCCCGGAACTGGCAGCAGTCGGTGACGGAGGGCCAGATCTTCCGGTCCGAATGCCGCTTCCGCCGCCCGCGCGGCCTCACGACCTGGGTCTTCGTCCAGGCCGAGCCGTCGTTCGACGACCACCAGCAGCTGAGCGGCTACGTCGGCTCGGTCACCGACATCTCCGAGCGCAAGCGCACCGAGGAGGAGGTCCGGCGCATCGCCTACTACGACGCGCTCACGAAGCTGCCGAACCGCGCGTTCTTCCTCGAGCAGCTGCGGCGCACGCTGGCCTCCGCGAAGCGCAACGCGCGGCGGTCGGCCCTGCTCTTCTGCGATCTCGACAACTTCAAGGACGTCAACGATTCGCTCGGCCACGACAAGGGCGACCTGCTGCTGCAAGGGATCGCCGAGCGGCTGTCGGCCTGCATCCGCCAGGGCGATACCCTGAGCCGCCTCGGCGGCGACGAGTTCGTCCTGCTCTTGCCCGTGGTCACCGCCGATCGCGACGCGGTCATGGTGGCCCGCAAGATCCAGGAACAGCTGGCGCAGCCCTTCGACCTGGACGGCCACGAGGTCTACACGTCGCCGTCGATCGGCATCGCGTTCTATCCGGACGACGGCGACACGGTGAGCACCCTGCTCAAGCACGCGGACATGGCGATGTACTCGGCGAAGACCCGCGGCCGCAATCGGTACCAGTTCTTCAGCGAGGACATGCACCGCCGCGCCAGCGAACGCATGAAGCTCGAGGCGGGGCTGCGCCAGGCGCTGGAGCGTCGCGAATTCCGGCTCGTGTACCAGCCGCAATACGAGCTCGCGACCGGCCGGCTCGTGGGCGTCGAGGCGTTGCTGCGGTGGCGGCATCCGGAGCAGGGGACGGTCCTGCCGCAGCGGTTCGTCCCGCTCGCCGAGGAGACCGGCATGATCCACGCGATCGGCGAGTGGGTCCTGCGCACGGCGTGCGCCCAGGTGAAGGAGTGGCTCGCCGCCGGGTATCCGGACCTCCGGGTCGCCGTGAACCTGTCGGGGCGGCAATTCGCCGAGGCTGGGCTCGTGGATCTGGTCCGCCGGATCCTCGCCGAGGCCGACCTGCCGGCGCGTCACCTGGAGCTGGAGATCACCGAGAGCGTCCTGATGCAGGATCAGGCCGTCGCCGTCGCCACGGTCGAGGCGCTGCGGCAGGACGGCGTGAGCCTGGCGATCGACGACTTCGGCACCGGCTATTCGTCCCTGGTCAACCTGCGGAACCTGCCCGTGAGCCGGCTCAAGATCGCCCGGGAATTCATCCGCGACATCGATCGCGACCGCCGCGACGCCGCGATCGCGGCCTCGATCATCACCCTCGGCCGCAGCCTGGGCATCGAGATCGTGGCCGAGGGCGTGGAGACGGCGGCGCAGACCGAGGTCCTGCGAACCCTCGAGTGTCCGCTCGTCCAGGGCTATCATTTCGATCACCCACTGGCGCGAGAGGAGATCTCGCGCAGAATGACTTGACGGCCGGCGCCCGGTAGGGCAAGGTTGACAGGCGGTTAAGCGGTTCACAGGCGGTCCGGGCGCAAGTCCGGTCGTTTTCGTCTTTGACCGGCGCCGACCATGGGAGGTCCCGACCGTGTCGCTCGGCCAGAAACTCACCGAGTTCCTCTCGCGCATCCAGTCCCTGATGCAGGGCGGCGGCAAGCAGGCCGTCCAGAAACAGCAGGCCCAGGGCAAGCTCACCGCCCGCGACCGCGTGGCGGCCATCTGCGACCCCGGGTCCTTCCACGAGTACGACCTCTTCGTGGAGCATCGCTGCCAGGATTTCGGCATGGACCAGAAGAAGCTGCCGGGCGACGGCGTGGTGACCGGCACCGGCACGGTCCAGGGCCACCCGGTCTGCATGTTCGCCCAGGACTTCACGGTCGCGGGCGGCTCGCTCGGCCTCGCCCACGCGCGCAAGATCACCAAGATCATGGACCACGCGATGAAGATGGGCGTGCCGCTGATCGGGATCAACGACTCGGGCGGCGCGCGCATCCAGGAGGGCGTGAACTCGCTGGCGGGCTACGGGGAGATCTTCTACCGCAACACGCTGGCGTCCGGCGTGATCCCGCAGATCTCGGTCATCCTCGGCCCGTGCGCCGGCGGCGCCGTCTACTCGCCGGCCCTCACGGACTTCGTGTTCGTGGTCGACCGGATCAGCAAGATGTTCATCACCGGACCCGAGGTCATCAAGACCGTGCTCGGCGAGGAGATCTCGATGGAGGACCTCGGCGGCGCCCGCGTCCAGGCCGAGATCTCCGGCAACGCGCATTTCTTCGCCACGAGCGAGCAGGAGTGCGTCGAGCAGATCAAGCGCCTGGTGACCTTCATCCCGTGGAACAACCGCAAGCGCAGCGACCCGTTCCCGAGCAAGCCCCCGCGGCCCGGCCGCGACATCGACGCGATCGTGCCCGAGGATCCGCGCAAGCCCTATGACATCCGCGACGTCGTGCGCGCGGTCTGCGACGACAGCGACTTCTTCGAGATCCAGGAGTTCTGGGCGCGCAACCTCGTGATCGGCTTCGCGCGGCTGGACGGGCAGACCATCGGCGTCGTGGGCAACCAGCCCGCCTACCTAGCCGGCGTGCTGGACGTCGACGCCTCGGACAAGGCCGCCCGCTTCGTCCGCTTCTGCGACGCGTTCAACATCCCGCTCGTCAGCTTCGTCGACCTGCCCGGCTACCTGCCCGGCGTCGACCAGGAGCACGCGGGCGTGATCCGTCACGGCGCCAAGATCCTGTATGCCTACAGCGAGGCCACGGTCCCCAAGATCACGGTCATCCTCCGCAAGGCCTACGGCGGCGGCTACATCGCGATGTGCTCGCGCCACCTCGGCGCCGACTTCGTCTGCGCGTGGCCCACCGCCGAGATCGCGGTCATGGGACCCGAGGGCGCGGCCAACATCATCTTCCGCAAGGAGATCACCGAGGCGCGCGATCCCGACGCGATGCGCCGGCTGAAGATCAAGGAGTACCAGGACAAGTTCGCCAATCCGTACATCGCGGCGCGGGACGGCCACATCGACGCCGTGATCCAGCCGGACGAGACCCGGGACTTCCTGATGCACGCGATCCACGTCTCGGCTGCCAAGACCGAGACGCGTCCGGCGCGCAAGCACGGCATCCCGCCGTTCTAGACTCCTGACTGCGAGGAGAGGCCATGGCCGACGTCCCCGTCCCGCCTCCGGATCAGCCGAGTGTGCCCCTGCACATCGACGGCACCGAGTACGAGACCCGGCTCACGCGCAAGTTCCGCGAGCGCCGGCCCTGGCGGCCGATCGACCGCAGCCGGATCACCACGGAGATCCCCGGCCTCGTCGTCCGCGTGCTCGTGCGGCCGGGCGAGCGCCTGCGGCGCGGCGACGGCGTGGTCGTGCTCGAGGCGATGAAGATGCGCAACGAGGTCCAGTCTCCCTGGGAGGGCAAGGTGGCGCGCGTCGCCGTCACCGAGGGTCAGACGGTGGCCAAGGGGGCCCTGCTGGTGGAACTGGTCTGAACGTCGCGGCGCGCGGCGGAGCGGGAGCCCCGCCCCTGGCGGAGCTCCCGCTTCCGCGTGGATGAGAGCTAGTCGGCGTACTTCACGCTGCAGCCGTAGGGTCGGGTCTCCGGCTGGGCCACGGGTTCGCCGGCGAGCACCGCGGAGAGCGCCTCGGCGACGTGGTTGGTCTTGCCGAACGTGCCGGCGGAGTTGTCGTCATCGATCGCTCCGGTGTAGGCGATCGTGCCGTCGGCCTTGATGACGAACATATGCGGCGTGGTCTTCGCCCCGTAGCTCTGGCCCACCGTGCCCGCCGGATCCAAAAGCAGCGGGAACGCCAGGTCGTAATCCTCGCGCGCCTGGAGATTGCGCTCCCGGCCCGCGCCCTGCTTGCCCTCGGCGCCGGAGTTGATCGCGAGCCAGACCACGCCCTTGTCCCGGAAACGCTCGTAGGTCTCGTTCATGGTGTGCGCCTGCAGGTGGTGCTTCTTGATGAAGGGGCAGTCCGGGTTGAACCACTCGAGGACCACGATCTTGCCCTGGTCGAGGTACTCGTCGAGCGAGTGCTCCTTGCCGTCGAGGTCCGGCAGGACGAAATCGGGAGCCTTATCCCCGGGAACGACGCCCGCGAGAGCGGCGGCAGCGACGAGCAGCAGGGCCAGGGTGCTCAGGACTTTCATGTGGACGACCTCCAGGTGTCTGCGGGTTCGGGTCAGGGAACGACGAAGGAACCGCTGGAACGGGCTCCGTTCGTGTGGTCGATGATCAACAAGCCCCTGAGCGGGGCCGACGCGCCGGCGCCGGGCCGGAGGCGCAGCACGAGCTCGTCGCCGCGGACCGTGCCGTCGGCCGCCAGGTCGACGAGGGCCGGTCCGTCGGCGGCGGGGATCAGGGTGAGGCCGCGGGCGCCCGGAGCGCGCACGCGCACCGTCGAGGCGCCGCGCACGAACCGCGCGGACGCCGGGGGCAGACGACCAGGGATGGCCGCTTCGGCGGCCAGGACGGCGTCCGCTCCGCCATCCGCGGGCGGCAGGATCAACGTCAGCGTCGTGTCGCCGGGAACGCAGGTCTGGCGGCAGGCCAGCCAGCTGAGCGTCGCCGGGATCGCGGTCCGTCCGGCCGCGGCTCGCGGCGGATGGAGGGATTGAACCAGGACCAGTTCGTCGTGATAGACGTGATCGAGGATCCCGCCGGGCAGGACCAGGCGTTCCGGGACGGGCCACCGGAGGGGACCGGCGGACCAGCCCGCCGGCAGGTCGAGCCGTACGGACGGCGGAAAACCGGAATCATTGCAGTAGGGGGCGTAGAGATGCCAGCGTTCGGCGAGGTCGAACCGCCAGGCCACGACGACGCTGTCGGCCGAGGCGACGACCTGGGCCGAGACCGTCACCGCATTCGACGCCGCCGCGGCGCGCGAGGCCGCCGCCGGCAGGAACTGGCATAGACCCAGAAGCAGGGCGACGCCGGCTAGATTTCGGACAAACATGATACTAATTATAGTGATCGGGTCCGCGAGGCGCCACCAGGGACCATTCTGCTTGCCGGAACCCAGAATTCAATTCATACTATAACACTCAAGTAATTCCGGCCGCCTGGTGGCGGCCGGGGCTCTCGCCGAGATAACGGAGGCCGATGGCCATGCGCTGGTCCCTGCGTCTGGGCTCGTTCCGCGGCATCGAGGTCTCGATCCACGTGACGTTCCTGCTCCTGCTGGGCTTCCTTGCGGTGAACTACTGGCTCGCGAGCCGCTCGTTCGACGCGGTGCTGGCAGGCGTGGGCTTCATCCTGCTGCTGTTCGGGTGCGTCCTGCTGCACGAGTTCGGCCACGCGCTCATGGCGGCGCGCTACGGCATCAAGACCCGAGACATCGTGCTCTACCCGATCGGCGGCGTCGCGCGCCTCGAGCGGATGCCCGAGGACCCGCGCCAGGAGCTGCAGGTCGCGCTGGCCGGCCCGGCCGTGAACGTCGTGATCGCCCTGGCGCTCTTCGCCTGGTTGTTCCTGGCCGGGTCGGTGGAGCCCGTCGCCTCCCTGGGCTGGGCGAGCGGCGACTTCGTCGAGCGCCTGATGGTCGTCAACGTCGTCCTCGTGGTCTTCAACCTGATCCCGGCGTTTCCCATGGACGGAGGTCGCGTGCTCCGCGCGCTCCTCGCGATGCGCATGGAGTACACGCGCGCGACGCAGATCGCCGCGCACATCGGCCAGGCCCTGGCGCTGGTGTTCGGGTTCGTGGGATTGTTCTGGAACCCCTTCCTGCTGTTCATCGCGTTCTTCGTCTGGATCGGCGCGGCGCAGGAGGCGAGCATGGTCCAGATGAAGGGGGCCCTCGGCGGGATCCCGCTCCAGCGGGTGATGCTGACCGAGTTCCAGACCCTCGACGCCCAGGACCAGCTCCTGCGCGCCGTGCAGCTCACGCTCGCCGGCAGCCAGAAGGATTTCCCGGTCGTCGACGCCGGGAAGCTCGTGGGCGTGCTGCGCCAGGAGGACATGCTGCGCGGTCTGCACGAGCAGGGGCCGGGAGCGCGGGTCGCGAGCACGATGCAGCGCGAGTTCCTGACCGCAAACCTCGGCGAGATGGTCGAGTCGGTGTTCCGGCGCCTCGGCGAGTGCAACTGCCGCACGCTCCCGGTGACCAACGGCCGCGGCGAGCTCGTGGGCATGGTGACTATGGAGAACGTGGGCGAGTTCCTGCGGATCGAGGCGGCGCTGCGGCGGTGATCCGGGCAGGCCGTTCGCGATCCGAGCGTTCGGTCGCCCCGGATCCGGTCTGCCCGCACAAAGCGGTCTAGACCAGGTCGACGATGCTCCCGAAATCCGCGTCGAACATCCGCTTGTAGACGCGGCTCGCGAATCCGTCGGTCATCCCGGCGAGGTAGTCGCAGAGCACGCGGGCCCGGCCGCGCTCGTCGAGATCGGCCCGCGCGATCTCCCGCTCGAAGTCCGCCGACAGGAGCGGCTGGCGCGGCGAGCCGGTCGCGAGGTAGTTCGCGGCGAGCGTCTCGAAGAGCCGCGTCAGCATGAATCCGCCCTTGTGCTCGAGCTGGCAGATCTGCGGCGAGCGGAACACGAGGTCGATGGCGATGCGGTTGTAGAACGCCTGCTCGCGGCGGGCGTCCGGCGCCACCGCGATGCCGAAGCGCCAGCGGTTGGAGAGGTCGGCCAGGAAGTTCTCGCGCTCCACCAGCGTGACCGCCTCGACCATGCGGCCGATCCGGCGGTTCAGCGCTCGCTCGACGTCGCCGCGGCGCAGGGCGGCCGCGAGGTAGTGGATCGACTCGCGGTCCTGCGGCTCAGCGTGGGTCTCGGCCCAGCGTTCGACCCGGCCGACCGAGATGAACCCCGCGTGCACGCCGTCGACCACGTCGTTGAGCGAGTACGCGGTGTCGTCGGCCCAGTCCATGATCTGGCACTCGAGGCTCCGGAACTGATTGCGGGCCGGGCCCGGCGGCAGGTCGGCCGGCCACGGGCGGCCGCCGCAGACGAAGTCGAGGAAGGGCTGCTGGTCGGCGTAGAGGAAGTGGCGGCGCTGGTCGGGGACCTCGCCCCAGAGCGTCTTGTACTTGAGGACGCCATCGACGACCGCCCGCGTGGGGTTCAAGCCGCGGCGATCGCCGCCGCTCGTGAAGATGGTCGAGCCCACCAGGCGCAGGGTCTGGGCGTTGCCCTCGAACCCGCCGTACGGGACCATCAGCCGGTGCAGCGTGCCCTCGCCGGCGTGACCGAAGGGCGGGTGGCCGATATCGTGGGCGAGCGCGATCGCCTCGCAGAGGTCGGGGTCGATGTGGAAATCCGGCCCGAGCGCCGCCGACGAGTGGTTGAGGAACTGGCCGATCGAACCGGCGATCTGGGCGACCTCGATGCTATGGGTCAGGCGGGTCCGGTAGAAGTCGTACTCGCCCGAGAGGAAGACCTGGGTCTTGCCCTGCAGGCGCCGGAACGCGGCGTTGTGGATCAGGCGATCGCGGTTACGCCGGAACGGCGTCCGGTAGTCGCGCGACGCCGGCTCAGGCTGAGCCATGTCGAACTCGTTGTAGAACGCGTTCGGCATGCGTCAGGCGAGCGCGCGCTGTCGCAGGGCCTCGTAGAGAATCACGGCCGCGGCGGTCGACACGTTGAGCGAATCGCTGTGGCCGCGCATGGGGATGCGGACCGGCTGGCAGCCCTCGTCCTTGAGCCAGGCCTCGCTCAGGCCGTCGTGCTCGCAGCCGAGGACCACGGCGAGCGGGCCGGTCAGGTCGGCCTTGAGGTAGGTGTCCGTCGCGGTCGGCGTGGTCGCGAGCACCTTCAGCCCGCGCTCGTGCAGGAAATCGCGCGCCTCGCCGATGTGGCAATGCACGGCCGGCACCGTGAAGAAGGCGCCCCGGCTCGCGCGCAGGACGTTGGGATTGAAGAGATCGGTGCCCTCGCCAGTCACGAGCACCGCGTCCGCGCCTACGCCGTCGGCGATGCGCAGGGCGGCGCCCAGATTGCCGGGCTTCTCGACGTTCTCGAGCACGATCAACAGCGGGTTGTCGCGCAGGACGAGATCCTCGAGATTGCGCCGCTGCTGGGGCGCGACCGCGAGGATGCCCTCGGGCTGATCGCGATAGGCCACCTTGCGCAGGAGGCCGCCGTTGATCTCGACGAGCTTGACGCTGGTCTGGCCCGCCTGGATCGCGGCCCGCAGGTCCTCGAGCAACTCCTTGGCCTCGGCCGTCATCAGCTCGGGGCTGTAGTAGACCGCGAGCAGGGGGTAGCCCGACTCCCAGGCCCGCCGCAGGACGAGCGGCTCCTCGATGACCGTCAGCCCCTCCTGGTCGCGGGTCCGCCGGTTGCGGAGCCGCACCAGGGCCTTGATCTGCGGATTCTGGGGGCTGGAGAGCTTCTCCGCGCTCGCCGCCGGGTCGGCGCCGTTGGTCGGGTTCCGGCGGCGGCGGGAACCGCCGCGGCCGCCGCGGCCGCTGTTGCGGCGGCCGGACCGCCCGGACCGTCCGCCGGAGCGGTCGCCCGGGCGCTCGCCGGTCTCGCCGCCGTTGATGTCGATCTCGAGCGAACGCTCGTTCCCCGGCAGGTTGTCCGGGTCGTTGCCTTGTGGGCGCGGGGTCATCGGTCCTCCTCGCAGAGTCTGCGGACGGGTTCCGGCACGGCGGCGACGCGCCTGCGCTGGTAGTCGAAGCAGGCCATGCCGGTTTCTGCCACGGCGATCACGGCGTCGTCGCCGCGGCGGGTGATCCGATAGAAGAAGCGGAAGCCCGTACGGGCTGCCTCCCCCATGGCGACCGCGATCAGCAGGCGATCGCCGGCGAAGGCTTCACCGCGGAACTGAACCGCGGCATCGGTCATGATGAGGCCCGTGCCGGCGCAGTCCATCTCGCTCCAGCCGTGATCGGACAGGAACGCCACGCGCGCTTCGTGGAGCAGGGCCAGGACCCGGTCGTTGCCCAGGTGTCCGCCGTAGTTGAGGTCGGTGACCCGGACGACCAGTTCGATACTGAAAGGGTAAGCAGAACGGGGGGTCAATTGCAAGCGCGGCATGCAGTCCTCCCGTGGAAAGATCTGGCAAACGTCGGGGAGCGCAGGGTTCGGCGCGGCCATGACCTCGGCGGCGCACCGCGCCTTGCAGCCGTGCCGCGGCGCCGTCTGCGAGCGGACCGGCCGGCGCCAGGACGGACGCCGGCCGGCCGCGTCCGGGTCAGGGCGTCCCCTCGATCTCGTGCAAGCTGGTGAGCCGGCGCAGCTGCGCCAGCGCCTGCTGCTTCGTCTCGCCCTTGGCTTCTTCGAACTGCGAATCCCGCCGGGCCTGGGCGACCCAGGTGAGCCGCCAGTGGACCGCCCACTGCTGGTCGCGCATGGCGCGCAGGTGCTCGTCGGGACCGTCGCAGCCGCCGCTGGCGAGCGTGATGATGGTCTGGAAGGTCGTGCGCAGGACCTCGATGTCGTCGGGCGCCATCGCCAGGCAGTCCGGCAGCTCAACCTCGATGGTGCGCCGGGACTCTGTCATCGCGTCACCGTCCTTGCTGGCAGCCGCCGGCGGTCATTTGCCGAACATCTCGGTGATCTCCTTCTTGCCCTTGCCGAGGATCCCGTGCTTCGCGCCGACCTTGCGGAACGCGGCAAGGCCCTTGTCGAGGTGCGCCCTGGTGTGCGCCGCCGACAGCTGGGTGCGGATCCGCGCCGCGCCCTGTGGCACGACCGGGAAGAAGAAGCCGACCACGTAGATGCCCTCGGCGAAGAGGTCGCGGGCCATGTCCTGCGCGAGCTTGGCGTTGTAGAGCATGACCGGCACGATCGGGCTGTCGCCCTGCTTGAGGTCGAAACCGGCCTCGGCGAGGCCCTGCCGCCAGTACTTGGTGTTCCACTCCAGGGTGTCGCGGCGTTCCGTGTTGGTGAAGACCAGGTCGAGCACCTTGAGGGCGCCGGCGACGATCATCGGCGCCACCGTGTTCGAGAACAGGTACGGCCGGGCCTTCTGGCGGCACATCTCCACGATCTCCTTGCGGCCGGACACGCAGCCGCCCGAGGCGCCGCCGAGGCCCTTGCCCAGGGTCGTGGTGATGATGTCGATCTTGCCGAAGACCCCGCAATGCTCGTGGGTCCCGCGGCCGGTCTTGCCGATGAACCCGGAGGCGTGGGAATCGTCGACGAAGACCAGGGCGTCGTACTTCTCGGCCAGGGCGACGATCTCGTCGAGCTTCGCGATGTCGCCGTCCATGGAGAAGACGCCGTCGGTGATGATCAGGCGGATGCGCTTGTCCTGGTGCTCCTTCAGCTTCTCCTCGAGATGGTTCATGTCGGAGTGCTTGTAGGTGTCGTTCATCGCCTTGCACAGGCGCATGCCGTCGACGATCGAGGCGTGCACCAGCCGGTCCGCGATCATCACGTCGTCCGCGCCGAGGCAGGCCTCGAAGACGCCGGCGTTCGCGTCCATGCAGGAGGGGAAGAGGATCGTGTCCTCGGTGCCGAGGAACGCGGTGAGGCGATCCTCGAGCCGGCGATGGATGTCCTGGGTGCCGCAGATGAAGCGCACGGAGGACATGCCGTAGCCGTGGCTCGCGAGCCCCTCGCGCGCCGCGGCGACCACGTCGGGATGGCTCGAGAGCCCGAGGTAGTTGTTGGCGCAGAAGTTGATGACCTTGCGCCCGGCGGCGCCGGCGGGGAACTCGACCTCGATGTCGGCCCCCTGGTTGCCGAGGATGAAGCGTTCCTCCTTGTACAGCCCGGCTGCGCGCAGGCCGTTCAGCTCCTGGCGGTACGATTCGCGGATCGTGGTCGAGAATGCCATGGCGTCCCCTTGCCGTTGTGGTCGATCAAGCCTTCTTGAACCGGTCGACGAGCGCCGAGATGCTGTTGACGGTGTCGAACGCCTCGGGCGAGGCGTCGGCGTCCGGGATCGAGATGTTGTACTTCTTCTCGAGGAAGCGCTTGAGCGAGACCATCGAGAAGGAGTCCACGATCCCGCCGCTGATCAGCTCGGTGTCGTAGGTGATCTCGGTGTCGTCGTCTTCCTCGAGGTACTCCCGGACCACGTAGTCGAGGATCATCTTCTTCTGGTCGTCCATGGGTCGCTCCCGGTTCGGGTTTCGGTTTCCGGTCGGCGGGCCGGCGGCCCGCGGCGTCAATCGTTCATGAGCGTCGAGATATCGCCCACCGGCTCGCCGAACTCCTGCGCGCGCAGGATCCGGCGGATGATCTTGCCGCTGCGGGTCTTCGGCAGCGAGTCGACGAACTCGATGGACTGCGGCATCGCGAGCGGAGACAGCTTCTTGCGGATGAAGTTCATGATCTCGAGCTCGAGGTCGTCGTCCGGCTCGTAGCCCGGCTTCAGGGCCACGAAGGCCTTGACGACCTCCATGTTCACCTTGTCGGGCGTGGCGACCGCCGCCGACTCGGCGACGGCCGGATGCTCGAGCAGCGCCGATTCGATCTCGAACGGTCCGACGAGATGGCCGCCGGTGTTGATCACGTCGTCGTCGCGGCCGACGAACCAGAAATAGCCGTCCGGGTCGATGCTCGCGCGGTCGCCGCAGAGGTACCAGCCGTTGACGAACTTCTTGCGGTAGCCCTCGGGATTGTTCCAGTAGCCCCGGATCTGCGAGGGCCAGCCAGGTCGCAGCGCGATCACGCCGACCTGGCCGGGGCCGGTGCGCGGCTCGCCGGTCGCCGGGTCCACGACCGTGGCGGTGATGCCGGGGAACGGCCGGCCCATCGAGCCGGGCTTGACCTTCATGCCGGGGAAATTGGTGATGACGATGCAGCCGGTCTCGGTCTGCCAGAAGGTGTCGTGGAACGGCTTGCCGAACACCTCCTGCGACCAGATGACCGCCTCGGCGTTGAGCGGCTCGCCGACGCTGCAGAGGTGCCGCAGGCTCGAGAGGTCGAACCGGCGGACGAGCTCGTTGCCGTCGCGCATCAACAGGCGGATCGCCGTCGGCGCCGAGTACCACACGGTCACCCGGTGCTTCGCCATGAAGCGGTACCAGGCCTCGGCGTTGAACCCGGCGTCCAGCACGACCTGCGTGACGCCGTTGGCCCAGGGGCCGATGATGCCGTAGGACGTGCCGGTGACCCAGCCCGGATCGGCGTTGCACCAGTAGATGTCGTCGGGCCGCAGGTCGAGGACCCACTTCGCCGTGAGGTACTGCGAGACGATCGAGTAGTGGACGTGCTGCGCACCCTTGGGCTGGCCGGTCGTGCCCGAGGTGTAGTGCAGGACCGAGGGCGTCTCGGCGGTGGTCGGGTGGACCTTGAAGCCCGCCGGCCGCGGCAGCTCGCGCATCGCCAGGGCCGTCTCGGGCGCCTTGAGCGCCTGACCCGCGCCGTCCACGACGAAGATGTGGCGCAGCTGGGGCAGCCGCTCCTTGATGCGGCGCACCTTCTTGACGTGCTTCATCTGCGTGATGACCGCGGCGGTGCCGGCGTTGTCGAGCCGGGTCCACAGCGAGTCCTCGCCGAAGGCCGAGAACAGCGGCTGCACGATGCCGCCCATCTTGAGGACGCCGAGAAACCCGATGTAGAGCTCCGCAAGGCGATCCATGAACAGGCAGATGCGGTCGCCGGGCTTCAGGCCGACCGAGAGGAGGTGCGCGGCGATGGCGTCGGAGTACCGGCGGACGTCGTCGAAGGTGTAGGTATGGCTCTCGCCGGTGTGGTCCTCCCAGATCAGGGCGGGTTTCCGGGCGAGGCCCAGCTCGCAGAGCCGGTCGCTGCAGTGCCAGCCGATGTTCAGCGGGTCGCCGCGGCGAATGCCGAGGTCCTTCTCCGCGAGCGACCAGTCGAATCCCTGGAGCCTCTCCGCGTATGTGACGGTCACGATGTTCCGACCTCCGGTGGCAGGCCGCACGGGCCCGATGCGATGGCGCAGGCCGTGGCATAGTCGCGGTCGTGCGCGCAGGCGACGCCGATCGAACGCACGCCGAGCTGATCTGCGATCGCCGCGAGCCGGCCGTGCAGGACCGCGATCGTCTGGCCGCGGCCCCGGTCTTCGATCTCGATGTCCTGCCAAAATGCGCCTCGCCCCTCGGCTCCGGCAAGGGATTTGATGACGGCTTCCTTCGCGGCGAAACAGGCGGCCAGCCAGCCTGCCGGCCGGGGGCTGCGCCGGCTGCGGGCGATCTCCGCGGGCCGAAATACGGTCGTGATAAACTCCGAATTTTCGGCGGCCAGCGCGCGGGCCAGGCGATCCACGCGGCAGAGGTCGACGCCGAGGCCGTGGATCGGGACGGCCGGCCCGCCGTCGCCGGATCGGCGCCGGCCGGCGTCGGCGTCGGGTTCGCTCGAAGATACGCGCACGCTCGGACCTCGGCCGCAGATGCTAGCGGACGGCCGGCGCGGGCGTCAAGGCGCCGGGTCGCCGGCGCGGATGCGGCCCGCGTCGCGGACGAGGACCAGGTCGCCCTCGGCCGAGGAGAATACGAGGCGCGTCGGATTGTCCGCGGCATACTCGGCCTCGTAGACGACCTCGACCAGGCGGAAGACCGTGAAGCGCACGGCGCCGTCCGCCCAGGAGCCGGCGAGGCTGAACTGCGTGAAGTCGGGCAGGGTCTCGACGCCCGTGAACGTCCCCGCAGCGCGCCCGTCCTCGTCGTCCGCGACCAGGTCGAAGGTGTGCGCGGAGTCCGTCTCGTCGGCCCAGGAGTTGGTGATCGTCAACAGGGGGGCCGGCTCGCCCGCGCCGTCCTCGCCCTGGCAGCCGGCGAAGGCGAGCGCGCCCGCGAGGATGGCGGCGCCGCAGGTCCGAATGGTCATGATCGTCACCTCGTTGCCGGGTTGGCGCAGCGTCATTCGCGCGCGAGCGCTTCGCGCAGCTCGCCGACGCGCTGCAGGAGCGCAGCCTCGCGGACCTCGATCCGGTCCGCGGCCGCGGTGATCTCGCCGACGGCCGATTCGACCGCGGCGCGCGGCGGCGGATCCGCGCCGTGGACCCGCTGCAGGTCGACGAGCCGCGGGTTCAGGGGCAGGACGAGCGCCCGGTGGATGTTCTCGACCGCCTCGAGGTAGACGTCGGCCAGGGACCGTGCCAGCAGGTCCGCGCGCGGGGCGGGCCAGTAGCTGCGGATCTGGCTCTCGTAGGCGTGGCGGTTATCGTGCAGGGCGGTGAACGCGGCGTCGTACGCCGCCATGGTCCGCTGCAGGGCGTCGAGCGCCGGACGTTCCTTACGGGCCAGCGGCGCGAACGTCCGGAAGCCGTCCCGCAGGTCGGCGAGCGCCCGCAGGTAGGTGTCGACCGTGCGCAGGATCTCCGGCCGCGTCGCGGCCTGCTCGCGCTGGAACACGACCGCTTCCCGCAGCTCGGCCTCGTCGAGCTGCAGCATGCCGAGCACCCGCGCGAGCGACGCGCTGAGGCTGTCGCTCGCGGCGTCGAAGCGGACCCCGTTCGCGGCGAGGGTCGCCTCGAGCGCGACGAGGCGCTCCGCGAGCAGGTCGCCGATCGACTCGCGCTCCGGCTCACCGACGACCAGCGTCACGAGGACCGCCGGGTCGCGCGGGACCGGCACCAGGCCGTCGAGCGGATACAGCACGGCGAGTTCGTCGTCGAGACTCGTGACCGAGACCTGCGGCGGCGCTCCGGACAGCGCCTGCTCGAACTCGCCGCTCGGGGCGCGGATCGCCAGCTGAGCCGCGTGGCCCACGATCCCGAGCCGCGCCTC
This sequence comes from Candidatus Krumholzibacteriota bacterium, assembly GCA_022711765.1. Taxonomy (GTDB): domain Bacteria; phylum Krumholzibacteriota; class Krumholzibacteriia; order LZORAL124-64-63; family LZORAL124-64-63; genus Glo-17. Next base: position 1,104,347 of record JAKLEB010000001.1, on the reverse strand, counting down.
GGGCGCCGGCCGGCCGTCCAGGGTCACGACCCGGCCGCGCAGGATCGCCGTCTGGGCGCCGGCGGTGGCGGCCACGAGCAGCGGAAGCCACGGCACGAGCGCGCGGCGCATCATCGCTCGTCGCCCGGATCGAAGCGCAGCACGAGGGCGGGCTCGGCGGCGAGGGTGACCGCGTCGTCGAAACCGAGCTCGCCGTCGCGGACCAGCTGCAGCGGGACGCGGGTCCCGGGCGCCCGGGCGACCACGAGCCGGAAATTGCCCTGGGCGTCGGTGGTGTCGCACGCGGCTCCGCTGTCGACGTTCACGACCACGTCCGCCAGCGGCGTCCGGGACGTGTCCGCGGCGAGCACCGTGCCGCGCAGGACCGTCGACTGCGGCCGCATCGCCACGTAGACGGCGCCGCCCGCCGGCGCTTCCCGCAGCGTCATCGGCGCGACCGGCTCGAGGCCGGGCGCGGACGCGAGGATCGTCACCCCGTGCTCGTAGGCGTTCTCCGGCAGGTTCTCGAATCGGGCCTGGCCGTCCGGTCCGACCGCGCTCTCGAGGCGCAGTCCGCCGGCGTCGAGGACCACCAGGCCCTCGTCCACGATCTCGACCTCGCCGCCCGGTCCGTGGAGCCGCACGACGAGGTTCGTCGATGCCTCGCCGCGGCCCGCGACCAGGACCGCCACCGCGAGGGCGGCCGCGACCGTGACGGCGACGATCGTCGTGACCCGGAACCGGGCCTGGCGCTCCTCGATGAGCCGCAGCGCGAGCTGGAAGCGCTGCTCCTTGGTCAGGTTCTCGAGCGGGACGGTCGAGAAGTCGCGGATCGCGGCGACCATGAGCTCGCCGCGCTGTTCCGCCGGGGCGGTCTCGATCAGCTTGCGGCGCTCGGCGAGGCGGGCGCGGTAGACCGACGCCGCGACGGCCACCACGAAGGCGATCAGGGCGAGCGGCGTGCCGACGTAGGGGATGGCCTCGAAGGGTCCCAGCACGGCAAGGGACGACGTGATCATGATCGACCTGCCTGTCCGGACGAGTTCCGGCGAGCGCATCGTCTAATACGGACCAAATTAGTACGCTATAATGCGCCGCCGGTCAATGGCGCCGGCGGGCGGGCGGACGCGGACGGGATCGCGGCGGAGGCTGCGAAATCCCGCGGCGCGTTGACAGTCGCAGGGTGCCTGGATATTGTTCGGCCATGTCGCGTCCAGACGCACACCCGCTCCCGCCGGTCGTCATCGGGATCGCCGGCGGCTCCGGCTCCGGCAAGACGACCGTGGCCGAGCGGGTGCGCGAGCAGGCGCCGGGACGCACGGTGGCGATCCTGCACCACGATTCGTACTACCGCGACAACTCCCACCTGCCGCCCGCCGAGCGGACCCAGATCAACTACGACCATCCGCAGGCGTTCGAGACCGAGCTCCTGGTGCGCCACCTGGAGGCGCTCCGCGCCGGCGAGACGGTCGACGTCCCGGTCTACGACTACGCGACCCACAGCCGCACGGCCGTCACGCGCCGGGTCGAGCCGGCCGACATCGTGTTCGTCGAGGGGATCCTCGTCCTGGAGAACGAGGCGTTGCGGGAGCTGATGGACATCCGCTTGTACGTCGACGTCGACGCCGACGAGCGGCTCATCCGGCGTCTGACGCGCGACATCAGCGAGCGTGGCCGCAGCCTGGAGTCGGTCGTGCGGCAGTACCGGGAGGTCGTTCGCCCCATGCACCTCCAGTTCTGCGAGCCGAGCAAGCGCCACGCCCACCTGATCATCCCCGAAGGCGGCCACAACCGGGTCGCCATCGACCTGATCGTCAGCAAGATCAACGAGATCCTCCGGGCGCGGCACGGCGGACGCGAGGAGCGTCCGGCCGCCGTGGCCGAGGTGAACGGAGACACGCCGTGACCTACGATGACCAGGACTACCTGCGCCGCCTGCCGCACCTGGACCGCGTGCTGATCGGCTCGGCGGAGTTGGGCCTGCGCGTCCGCGAGCTGGGCAACGAGATCAGCCGCGACTACCGCAGCTCGCTGCCGGTGCTGGTGTGCATCCTCAAGGGCGCCTACATGTTCCTGTCCGATCTCACGCGCTGCGTGGCGGCCGACCACGAGATCGACTTCATGGCGGTCTCGAGCTACGAGGGCGGCACGCAGTCCACCGGCGTCGTGAAGATCGAGAAGGACCTGCGGACCAACATCACCGACCGCGACGTGATCATCGTCGAGGACATCGTGGACAGCGGCCTCACGCTCAGCCATCTCGTCGAGCTGCTGCACACGCGCACGCCGCGCAGCATCCGCGTCTGCACGCTGCTCGACAAGGCGGCGGCGCGCCAGAAGGACGTGCGGGTCGACTACCGCGGGTTCGAGATCCCGAAGGAGTTCGTGGTGGGTTACGGCCTCGACTACGAGGAGAAGTACCGGAACCTGCCGTTCATCGGGGTGCTCAGGCCCTGACGCGACGGGCGCCGGCCCTGCCGGCGGGAAGGGACAGCGATCGGGATGGACTCGAACCAGGAGCGGACGCCGGCCCGCGGCGCTTTCCCGGAGGCCCTGACCTTCGACGACGTGCTGCTCGTGCCGGCCTACAGCGAGGTAGTGCCGTCGGCGATCGACACCTCGACCCGGCTCACGCGTACGATCCGGCTGAACATCCCGTTCGTCTCGGCCGCCATGGATACCGTGACCGACGCGGAGATGGCGATCGCGCTGGCCCGCGCCGGCGGGATCGGGGCGCTCCACAAGAACCTGCAGCCGCGCGCGCAGGCGGCGGAGGTCGAGCGCGTCAAGCGCAGCGAATCCGGGATGATCACCAAGCCCATCACCATGGGCCCCGACGAGCCGATCGATGCGGCGCTGGCCCTGATGGCGCGCTACAAGATCTCGGGCGTGCCGATCACGGTGGGCGAGAAGCTGGTCGGGATCCTCACCAACCGCGACCTGCGCTTCGTCAAGGACACGTCGCGGCCCGTCCGCGAGGTGATGACCAGCCAGAACCTGATCACCGTGCCGGTCGGCACCACCCTCGAGCAGGCGGCCGAGAAGCTGCACCAGCACCGCATCGAGAAGCTGCTCGTGGTGAACGAGGCGGGCGAACTGCGCGGCCTGATCACGGTCAAGGACATCCAGAAGAAGCTGGACTACCCGCTGGCGAGCAAGGACGGGCTCGGCCGCCTGCGCGTGGCGGCGGCCGTGGGAGTCGGCGTCGACACGCCGCTGCGCGCCGAGCTGCTCGTGGACGCCGGCGTCGACCTGCTCTGCGTCGACACCGCGCACGGCCATTCGCGCAACGTGATCGAGACCGTGACGCGGCTGAAGACGAAGTACCCGCAGCAGCCGATCCTCGCGGGCAACATCGCGACGGGCGACGCGGCGCGCGCGCTCATCGACGCGGGGGCGGACGCGGTGAAGGTCGGGATCGGCCCCGGCTCGATCTGCACGACCCGCGTCGTCGCGGGCGTCGGCGTGCCCCAGATCACCGCGATCATGAACGTGGCCGCGGTCGCGCGGCCGGCCGGGGTGCCGATCGTCGCCGACGGCGGCATCCGCTACAGCGGCGACGTCGCCAAGGCGCTCGCCGTGGGCGCGGACTGCGTCATGGTGGGCGGTCTCTTGGCCGGCACCGACGAGGCGCCCGGCGAGAAGGTCCTCTTCGAGGGCCGCGTCTACAAGGCGTATCGCGGCATGGGGTCGCTCGCGGCCATGAAGGAAGGCAGCAAGGACCGCTACTTCCAGGGGGACGTCGAGGACCACGAGAAGCTGGTGCCCGAGGGCATCGAGGGGCGGGTGCCCTACAAGGGCGCGGCCGGCGACGTCCTCTACCAGCTCGTGGGCGGCCTGCGCTCGGGGATGGGCTACTGCGGCTGCCGCACCATCGCCGACCTGCACCAGCGCGCGCAGCTTGTGCGCGTCACGACGGCGGGCAACGCCGAGTCGCATCCGCACGACGTGCACATCACCAAGGAAGCGCCGAACTACGGCAAGCGGCGGTGATGCCGCGGCCAGGTGGGCGGCCGGTCAGCGCTCCCCGACGCGCTCAGGTGCTGCGCAAGCCTGCTCGCGTCGGGGAGCGCTGACCGGCCGCCCACCTCGTCGGGGCCGGCGCGCCGCTCGCCGGATGCGGGCGCTTCGAGGGGGCCGAGGGCGGCGCCGGATCATCCTCGATGCTGTCTGCTAGTATCGCCACCCGGTCGTACCGCAGGCGTGGTAGAATCGGCGTGCCATCGGATCCGGAGCCGCGAAGAGGGGGATCCCGTGAGTGCCAGGTGGATCGTCGTCGTGCTGGGGGTGCTGGCGGCAGCTCCGGCGTCGGCGCGCACCTGGCGGGTCGAAAAGGACGGCAGCGGCGACTTCACGGTGATCTACGAGGCGATCGACGCAGCGGCAGCCGGGGACACGATCCGGATCGGCGCGGGCCGGTTCGAGGAGTACCGGCTCGAGCCAGACTACGTCTCGGAGACATGGTGCTGCGCACATATCACGACGCCGGGATTGACCCTCCTGGGTAGCGGTCCTGAAGCGACTGTCATTGGGTTGGATCACTTCGACCCCCACTACCCCATCTTCGTGATCGGCATCTCCTGCAACAATGACGACCTAGACGTCAAGGACCTGGCCGTTAACGGCCTGCACAGAGGCGTCCATTTCGAGGGCCCCAATCTCAGCGCCGAAAACTGCGCGTTCTCTGACGTCGAAATCGGTGTATCAACATGGTCGCTAGAAAGCAGCACGTTTGATCGTTGTCGGTTTCTTGGCGCCCAACAGCTAGGCCTTGCTGCATTCCGCGCAAACAACATCTCAATTACCGAATGCGAGTTCGCCGACGGCCTGCGCTATGCGGTCTCCGGTGTCGGGGGCATGGGGTGGGTCGTTCGAGACACGAACGTCCACGATTACGAAGGCGGCTTCCAATTCGAACAACAGGCCCATGGCATCGTCGAGAGATGCCATGTCCGCGTCACCGGCGCGAATCCGCCAGCGATTGGATTGCTGACGGGTTCCGTATTTACGCTACAGGACAATGTGTTCGACGGTGAAGGCAATGGCTGGGCGGGGTTCTTCGCGACGAACGGTACCGTCACGACCGTCACGGACTGCATCTTCCTGGGCGGCAGCTACACCTCGATCGAGGTCGCCTACTCCCCGCTGGACTTCCACGGCAACCACATTATCAACGGCGGCGGCATGTCCGTCCGGGCTCTCTGGGGGCGCGGTGGCCTGCAGCAGCCCTACGACCTGGACCTCACGGGGAACTACTGGGGCACGACCGACCCCGCGCAGATCGCGGCCTGGATCGATGACTACCGCGACCACCATCCCATGGATGACGCCCACTACGTCATCGTGCGCTACGAGCCGTTCGCCGGCGGCCCCATGCCCGTCGAGTCCTACACCTGGTCCGAGGTGAAAGCGCTCTTCAGGACGGAAGGCAGGTAGCTCGACGGCGTCGTTTTCGCAGCGTAAGCGTTGCTGGTGATCACTCAGGGGTTTGAACGGTCCGCTGTCCGCGGGCTTGCGCAGCACCCGCGGACAGCGGACCGTTCAAACCCCCCACCCCGCGGGGTCGAGCTCGAGATACTCCGCCAGCACGGCATAGACGTCGGGGAACTCGCGGCGCAGGTCGCGCGGGAACTCGAAGAACACCTCGACGGCGGTCGCGAAGAATTCGGTCGGGCTCTCGGCCGCGTCGGCATCGAAGAGCACCTCGCGGCGGCGGCGCAGCGCCTTCTGGTGCTTCTCGAAGGCGGCCTGGAAGACCTCGGGCCAGCGGTTCGTGAGGTCGGCGGTGGGCAACAGGGGCGTGCCGTCGGCGCCGCCGTCCTGCTCGTCGAGCTGGTGGGCGAACTCGTGGAGGACGACGTTGTAGCCGTCGCGGCGCCTGGACTCGTGGGCGACGTCCTTCCAGCTCAGCACGATCGCGCCGCGCTGCCACGACTCGCCCGCGCGCTCGTCGGGAGCCTCGTGCACCACGCCGCTGTCGTCCCACTCCGGCTCGGTCACGACGAAGGTGTCGGGATACACGAGGACGGTGTCGAGCCCGGGGTAGTAGTCGGCGTGCGCGCGCAGCTGGAGCAGCGCGGCCTGTCCGGCGATCGTCAGGCGCATGGCGTCGGTGAGCGCGAGGCCGCCCGCGCCCTCGAAGTGCTTCTCCGCGAGCAGGACCTGGACGACGCCCTCGTGGCGCGGGCGCAGGTCGGCGGGCAGCGCGGCGCACAGCGGGGCCGTCTCGTGGAGCGAGCGGCGCTGCGCTTCGTCGAGCGGAGTGCGCAGGAGCTTCTGGCGGCGCCGTCCGCGCAGGAAGAACATGGGAACCCTCCGCAAGATCAGGAATTCGACGGCGGACACTGTCCATGGTGCCGCAGGCGCGACCGGGCTGGCAAGCGCGCAAACGAAGGCGGCGGCCCCGGAAAGCCGCCGCCTGATCGACCCCTGGGGGGCGCGACCCTAGTCGAACAGGTTCTTGACGTTGCTCCAGGTGGCGGCCTCGACGCCGACGACCGGCTCCACCGTGATGGTGCCGGTCATCCCCATCGTGAAGTGAGGCCGACAGAAGTACGGATAGGTGCCGACCACGTTGAACGTGTAGCTGAACGTGGGGTTGGCGGCGTTCAGGGGGTCGTCGAAGAGGGTGCCGACGTCGGGGTCGGCCGGGCCGAAGCCGTTGGTGACCGTGTGATCGAGGGAGGTCCAGATCCAGTTCACGGTGTCGCCGGCCTGGATGATCAGGTTGGCGGGATTGAAGGTGGTGTTGATCTGAGTGACGTCGTAATCTGCCGCCTGGACGGCACCGGCAAGGAGGATCGCCAGCATGGCGCTGACGGACGAGATCCTGATCGATCGCTTCATTGGTGGTCCTTTCGCGAGTGAGACGGGCGGTTCGGCCCCGCCCGGCGGTGCCGTAGGTTCCAGCAGAAACTACGACAATTTCCATCTTATATTATCACGGCTCGCGGGCGCAGATCAACACTCGATTGGCGATTTCTCGAGGATGGCGCCAGCGCGCCGGCCCCCGCGATGAACGAGCTCGTCCGCATGGTCGGCGGCCGTCCGCTGCGCCTGTCCCTGCGGCGCAGCGCGCGCGCACGCAGCGTCCGCGTCGAGGTGAGCGTGCGCGGCGGCGTGGCGGTGGTGGTCCCGCGCCGCGCCACGCTGCGGGACGTCGAGGAGCTGCTCGCCGCGAGCGAGCAGTGGCTCGCGCGCGAGGCGGATCGCCACGGCGTCTGGGACGGTCCCCGCCGACTGGCGTGGGCGACCGGCAGCGAGCTCGCGGTCCTGGGCCGCCGGCTGCGGCTCGAGCTGGCGCCGCTGGCGGAGGGACGCTCGCGGCCGCGCGCCGCGGTGCGGGACACGATCCTTCGCCTCGAGCTGCCGCCACAGGAGATCCTGGATCCTCGACCCGCCGTGGAGCGCTGGCTGCGGCGCTTCGCAGGCGTCCACCTGCGGACCCGCACGGCCGATCTGGGCGACCGGCTGCAGTTGCAGCCGCGCCGCGTCCTGGTCGGGGACCGGACGAGCCGGTGGGGTAGCTGCAGCTCCCGCGGCACGCTGTCGTTCTGCTACCGGCTGGTGATGGCGCCGCCGGCGGTCGTCGACGCCGTCGTCATCCACGAGCTCTGCCACCTGGCGCACGGCGACCATGGGCCCCGCTGGCGGGCGCTCGTGCGCCGGCACTGTCCGGATCACGACGCGCAGATGTCCTGGCTGCGCGAGCAGGGGGGAGCCCTGGAGCTGTGAGCCCGGCGTCAGCGCACCGGGTCGGCGAGCGGATGCTCCTCGAGCAGGGACGCGGCGTGGATCAGATCGCCAGGGCCGCCGAGGACCGGCAGTTCCGGCATCACGCCGACGCGCAGCTTGTCCTGCCGCATGGCGGCGAGGGTGCGCGACAGCACCGCGCCGGTGCCCCACGGGATGCCCGCGAAGAGCGCCGGAGCGGGCGCGACCAGCCCGATCAGGTAGTACGCGCCGTTGCGGCTGGGGCCGATCACGCAGTCGGCGTGGTCGAGCGCGAAGAAGGCGCGCGCGAGCTGGATGGCGTCGAGCTCGGGGCAGTCGACGCCGGCGAGCACGACGCGATCCGCGCCCTGGCTGAACGCGCGGACCGACGCGACGGCCATGCGCGCTCCGAGGCTGCCGCCGCTGTGCGCCTCGTAATCGAGGTCGTCGCCGAGCCAGTCGCGGTACTCGCCGATGGTGGCGCCCTCGCAGGCGACGCAGGCGCGGCGGGCGGGACCGGCAGACCTCCAGGCGCGGGCCGTCGCGACGGCCCGTTCGGTCAGCTTGCGCTGGAGGCGGGCGGCGCCGTCGGCGCCCAGGGCGGGAATGAAGCGAGCCTTGCTCTGGCCGACTCGCGGATAGCGCGTCATCAGGATCAGGTGGTCTGGCATGGCAACCTCCGTGTCGGCAACGGCTTCCGCGTCCGCCCGGGACCGGTCCGGTCGCGACGGGGGCCAGCGGTCAGCCTGCCCTCGATCCGGGGCGGGGCGGTCCGTCGCGAAACCGGATATGTAAACTCATGCATTGAGTTAACCGAACTGCGAGAGTTCCGCAACCGCCAGCTTGGTCGGCTCGCCCCGGCGTGGGATACTGGCGGCCCGGACCCATCCACCGGAGGCGATTCCATGTCCGACCTGTACCGCCGCGAGACCGTCCTCGCGTTGCTGCATGAGTATACCAAAGGGGAAGCCTTGCGGCGCCACGCCTACGCGGTCGAGGCCGCGCTGCGCGCGGCCGCGGCGCGAACCGGCAACGACCCCGACTACTGGGCCGCGGTCGGCCTCCTCCACGATTTCGACTACGAACGGTTTCCGACCACGGAGGACCATCCGTTCCGGGGGGCGGAGATCCTGCGCGCGCGGGGCTACCCGGAGGAATTCGTGCGCACCGTCCTGTCGCACGCGAGCCACACCGGCGTGCCGCGCGAGAACGACTGCGCGCGCTGGCTCTTCGCGGTCGACGAGCTCTGCGGATTCTGCATGGCTTGCGCCATGGTCCAGCCGGACCGCAAGATCGCCCAGGTCCAGGCGAGGTCGGTGCTCAAGAAGCTCAAGAAGAAGGACTTCGCCGCCAAGGTGAACCGGGAGGAGATCGCCGAGGGGGCGGCCGACCTCGGACTCGAGGTCGAGGCGGTCGTCGAGCACGTGCTCGAAGCGCTGGTGCCGATTGGCGGCGACCTCGGTCTCTGACGCGAACGCCGAGCGCCGGCTCTCCGCCGGCGCTCGCCCGGGGTCTCCGTCCGATTCCGCCTACCGATCCCCCGGGAAGGTCCCGGGGATCACGACGCCGAGATTGGCCTCGTAGTCGGGAAGAGGCGTCGTCCCGTCCGCTTCGTACAGGTCGGACTCCCGCAGCAGGAATCCGTCCGGTCCGCTGGGGGACCGATGACAGCTATAGGCGCAGTTCTGGCCGGCGACCGCCGCCGTCTGCGGCGTCGCGAGCGCGATGTTGTGCGGCGACGCGTACTGCCAGGTCGGCCGGCTGTCGTAGTCGGGAGCGTCCAGCCCCCAGTTCGCGTAGGTCTCGGGATCGACGGGCGCGTGCCGCACGACGGCGATGTCGTACTCGCTGCGGGCCGGATTGGCGTTCCGCCCGATCTTGAACTGGATCGCGCTCGGATCGATCGCGTACGCGTCGAGTCCTCCGCCGAGATCGTGGCAGTTGGTGCAGCCCGTCGAGGGCTGGGAGTGGCAGACCTGGCACTGGGCGGTCGGCAGCGCCACGTGCGGCACCGGGTCATGGCAGTGCATGCAGTTCGCGCTGACGCCCGCGTGGTGCGCGTGGTTCAGCCGGGCCGCCGGGACGACCGTCACGCCGCCGCCCGGGTGGCAGACCGCGCAGTCGCTCGTGCCGGCGTTCACGGCGACGTCGGCTTCATGGCAATCGCGGCAACGGGGCATCTCCTCGACCTCGTAGCGGTGGTCGTAGGCGGTCCCGTCGCCGTGGAGCTCGGCCGCGGTGTGGCAGAACGCGCAATCGAGGCCGCGCTCGTGGTGCGCGTCCGGCGCGTTGCCCGGCAGCTCGCCGCGGAAATCGGCGCCCACGGTGGCGCCGTGGCACGCGGTGCATTGCTCGGTCATCGACGGCTCGGAGGCGAACCGGTGGGAGAGCGACAGGTCCGCGAGCCGCGCGAAGCCGCCGCCCACGGCGTCGGGCCGGCTCACGTGGCACTGGCCGCACGAGCCGTGACAGCTCGCGCAGCTCTCGGTGAAGAACCCGTCGAAGTCGCCGCTCGCGAAGGCGGGGCAGCGCTCCTCGATCGCGGTCTTGAACCCCCGCAGCGTGGTGTGCAGGCTCGTGGCCCCGTCCGCGACCTGGTCCGCGTGGCACGCGTCGCAGGCGGACGCCGCGAAATCGGTCGCGTGACAGCCCGTGCAACCGGACTGGCCGGGAACGCTCGGATCGGCGATCATCCCCTCGTGCGCCTCGGCCATCGTGAGGAACGTGTCGTCGGCGCGCCCGGCGTGGCAATGCTGGCAGGTCAGGACGTGCGGGGCCGGGTTCGCATCGCCGTCATAGAAGGGGCCGTGCACGCTCGCGAGGAACGCGGCGCCGTTCGCACCGGCGATGAGGACCTTCTCCCACGGCTCGAGCGGCGGCAGGTCGCCGGCTTGCCCGGACCCCTTGGCGCTTTCCCCCGGCGCCGTCTTCGCCAGGCCCAGGGCTTCCTTGAGCAGATCCTCGCTGGAATGGCAGCCGAGACACGTCTTGTCGGTGCCCGCGGCCGGACTGCCCACGTCGTTGGTGGTGTCGTTGTCGCACCCCCAGATCGACGCGAGGACCACGAGCATCAGCAGGCCAAGGATCGAGCGCGGCGTCATGTTGGATCTCCCCGGTTCGGGCGGCGAGCGAGGCGTCTCGCCGGTCCCAGGCTGGCGCAGGCCGCTCGCAGCGCGACCGGCGGCGTCTCGTCAGTCGGACTCTCCGCGGACAGGGTCTGCTGGCGAACGTCGCGGCCACCAGGCTCCTGTCCAGTCTGGTCACTCAATCGACGACCGATTCGAACATCGAAGTCGCCATCCTCAAGCAATCCTCTCGCACGCTCGCTAGAACTGCGCGCTGACCGACACCGAGTACACGTCCTGGATGTAGTCGTCCCAGCGGTTCTCATCGAGCTCGTGGCGCCGGTACGCGAGGCTCAGCGCGAGCGCCGGCCGGGCCTGCCACCGCGCCCGCGCCAGGATGTTGTCGCGGTCCGACTGGACCGCGGCGAGGCTGCTCGATTCGTCGCCGGTATTCTCGAAGTAGACGGCCTCGTACATTCCCTCGAGCTGGATCCCGTGACCGAGCTGCAGGACCGCGCCGGGGATGAACCGCAACGTGGCGCCGTCGTAGTCGAAGGCGCCCAGGCCGCCCGCGGGCTCCTGGACGCCGACGAGCTCGTAGGTCTCCAGTCCGTAGGCGACCATGCCGTACACCGACAGGCGCTGGTGCGCGAGCCAGTTCGCGTTGAGGAAGAGCCGGTTGGCCTGCCACGTGGTCGCGACGCCATCGTCCGGATCGGCCTCGTCCACGGTGCGGTCGAGGGTCTGGTCGCGACCCTGGTAGCCGAGGTCGATCGGGAGGTTCCGGTGCGGCCGCGTCTGCAGCGCGACGTCCCAGGCCAGGCGCTCGATCTCGTGGTCGCCGAGCGTGCCGTACCAGGGGTCGCCGGACGCGGTCGTCCAGCTGCTCTCCTCGTCCACGTTCTTGCGGGTCCAGCGGATCGCGGCCCTGAGCTTCGCCTGGCGGCTCAGGCGCGTGCGCGCGCGCAGGGACAACTCTTCGCGGCTGGTCTCCTTGTCGAGGCTCTGCTGGTCGCCCGCGTCCGCCGAGCCGGGCAGGCCGCCCTGGGCCGTCACGCTGCTCAGGTCGTCCGTGCCGAAGCGGTATTGCAGCTGCAGCCGCGTGGAGGGGATCGACCCGTTGTCGACCATCACCTGGAAGTCCCGGCCGTCCCCGTCGCGCTCGGTGGCCGCGAGCACGCCGCTGCCCTGGTCGGCGCGGATCTCGGTGTCCAGTCCGCGGACGCGGGCCGACAGGCGCAGCGTGGTCGACTGGCCGAGCCGGGTGAGCAAGGCGAGCTGGCCCGCGGCGCGGTCGGTGTCGCCGTCGATCGGCGACGTGCCGGCGCTCCACGTCTCGCTGCCGCCGGACTCGAGCCGCGCCAGCGCGCCGTGGGCGAGGATCCGGGTCGCCGGGCACACGTCGTAGGACAGGTCGAGGCGACCGCCGTACTGGCGGCGATCGTCGGCGTAGACGTGCCGGCCGGCGACGTCACGATCACCGTCGCTGTCGCGAACGTCGACGCGCAGCGTCGAGCCCAGCGCGCCGGCGCGGAAGGCCGCGCCCAGCCAGGCCTCGTATTGCCGGGTATCGACCGTCGATCGCGCCGGCGCCGCCGCGCCGGCGGCGCCGCGCAGGAGGCTGCCCTTCTCGCCATCGCGCCGGATGCCGGCAACGCCCAGGTTCAGGTCGAGGCCGTCGGCGACGTGGTAGCGCAGCTCGCCACGGCCCGATCGCCAGGCGAGGTGGGGATCGAACCCGAGGGCGGGAGGCGCGGGCGGGTAGGCGAAGGCCGGGGCGCGCAGCTCGCTGTCCCGATCGTAGAAGCGATCGTGCGCGCTGGCGGTGAAGGTCGCGCTGTACCTGCCTGGAGCCGTGCTCCACAGTCCGGCATTGCCGGCGAAGCCGGAACCCTCGACGTTGCCGCCCGCGCCGCGCGCGACGAGCTGGTGGCCGCCGGCGGCGGTCCACTGCCAGCCGAACACGCCGGACCCGAACGTCTCGCCGCGCATCGACCGATCCTCGGCCGCCTTGGTCCGGTCGCCCTGGTCATCGACGGCGACCAGCGTCGCCGTGGCGTGCGTCGAGAGGCCGATCTGGTCGCCGGTGGGAGCCCAGATGCGCTGGGCCTGGGCGGGCAGCTCCGCGGCTGACGCCAGCACGGGGAACGCCAGGACCAGGCTCAGCGCGGTCGTGGTCGAACGTACTCTCATGGCCCGGCCTCCTTCACTGGTCCCGTAAGGTGGGTGAAACGTTGGAACCGTGGATCTCGCGGTGGCAGTCGTAGCAGCGCGCCTCGCCCGCGAGCAGCCCGGCATGGTTGACGCCGCCGAGCTGGAGGTCGTCCCCGGCCGCGAAGGTCATCTCGAAGTGGCACTGCAGGCACAGCCCGTTGCCATCCTGCGTGAGCAGCTTGTCGTGCGGCGAGCCGTGCGGCCGGTGGCAGCTCAGGCAAGCCTCGCCGTCGACGCCGTTGTGCTCGAACACGAAGGGGCCGGCGATCTCGGCGTGACAGCCGAGGCAGGTCGAGTTCACTCCGTCCCACGATGCCTGGTCGATACCCCGATGGGGATCGTGGCACGCGCTGCAGGACAGGTCGCCCTCGAGGACGGGATGCCGGTGCGGCTGGCGGAAGTCGGCGACCTCTTCGGTGTGGCACTGGAGGCAGAACTCGGCGCGGTTGCGGAAGTCCCGGGGCGGCCGCGCGCCGGCGGCGAAGTGGGCCTGGTCGACGTGGCAGTCGGCGCAGGAGACCTCCGTGCCGGCGTGCGCGCTGGTCGCGAAGTGCAGGTCCTTGTCGACGTGGCACTGGGTGCACATCGCCGCCCTGTCCGCGGCGTCGAGTCGCCCGAGCGCCTCGACGCCGAGGATCCAGCCGTCGCCGCCGCCGTCGACGTGCAGGCTGCCGGGCCCGTGGCAGGCCTCGCAGGCGGTGGTGCCGGTTCCGGGAACCGCGAGGCCCCGCGCCGGCGCGTGGGGTGAGTGTTCGTAGAACGCGGCGATGTCCTCGTGGCAGGTGGCGCACGCGTCGGGGCCGGCGTTGATCGCGCCGGCAGGCACCTCGAAGCGTCCCAGGTAATCGCCGCCGCGCGCAGCCCGCAGTGGAAGCAGGACTGCCAGGCAGCCGACCAGGCAGATGAGACCCCGCATGAACACCTCCAGGCGATCGGTAGGGATTCGCAACAAGCGTACGATAGTCGATGGGAGGCCAGGAATTCAAAGGCGGATTTCGTCAGTTCACCGCGATTATTTGCCAACCAAGTCGGTCGACTTTTCCAGCCTGCGGAGCAGGATTCCCCGTCGCTCCTCCCGATTCCAGTGAATCGGGGGTGGGATTCGGGGTCGGCCCGCGCTACCCTGACCGTCGAGGGCCGCACCCGGGTGACGCGGCCGCTCACCCTGCGGGAACCCGAGCGAGGACCACGCGATGGACTGGTCGACCAATCGACTCTGCCGTTTGCTGGGCACCCGGCTGCCCATCATCCAGGGGGGGATGATCTACATGAGCGGAGCCAGGCTGGCCGCCGCGGTCGCCAACGCCGGCGGCCTGGGCCTGCTCGGTTCCGGCAGCATGCGCCCCGACCTCTTTCGCGACCAGCTGCGCAAGTGCCGGACGCTCACCGACCGGCCGTTCGGCGTGAACGTGCCGCTGTTGTACTCGCACAGCGCCGAGATCCTGGAGATCGCGCTCGCCGAGGGCGTGAGGCTCTTCGTCACCAGCGCGGGTTCGCCGCGGCGGGCGATCGGCCGGCTCAAGGACCGCGGGTGCACGGTGCTGCACGTCGTGGCGAGCCCGGCGCTCGCCGTCAAGTGCGAGGACGCCGGCTGCGACGCGGTCGTCTGCGAGGGCTTCGAGGCCGGTGGCCACAACGGTCGCGAGGAACTGACGACCCTGGTGCTCGTGCCGCAGTGCGTGGCCGCCGTGACGATCCCCGTGGTCGCGGCCGGCGGCATCGCGACCGGCGCCCAGTGGGCGGCCTGCATGGCCCTCGGCGCGGACGGCGTCCAGATCGGCACGCGCTTCGCGATGACCCAGGAATCGAGCGGGCATGCGGCCTTCAAGGCGCGCGTCGCCGCGGCGGCGTTCGACGAGACGATGCTGATGATGAAGAAGCACATCCCCGTGCGGCTGCTGCGCAACCGCTTCACCGAGCGGGTCGCCGAACTCGAGGCGCGCGGAGCGAGCCGCGACGAGCTCGTCGAGCTGCTCGGCCAGGGGCGCGCGCGGCGCGGCATGCTGGAGGGGGACCTGGACGAGGGTGAGCTGGAGATCGGCCAGGTCTCCGGCATGATCGGCGACGTCCCGACGGTGGCCGAGGTCGTGGCGCGGCTCGAAGCAGGCTACGCCGAGGCCGCCGGGCGGCTGGGCTAGCCGTGGACATCGCGATCCGCACCGCCGACCTCGCCGCGCGGCTCGCCGAGCTGTGCCCCCGCCACCGGATCGACCTCGCCGGCGCCGCACCGCTCGACGCGGAGGCGCCCCACGCGGCCGCGTGGCGCGCCTGGCTCGACGCGGGGCGGCACGCCGGTCTCGAGTACCTCGCCGCGACCCGCCACGAGCGGTCCGACCCGCGACGCCGCAATCCGTGGGCGCGGTCGCTCGTGGTCTTCGCCCAGCGATACACTGACGGCTGGCCGGCCGCGGATCCGGCGCCCGGCTGGCTCGCCGGGGTCGCGCGCTACGCCCGCGGCCGCGATTACCACGACGTGCTGCTCGCGGACGTCCGCGACGTGCTCGCGGGTCTTCGCGCGGACTGGCCCGAGCTCGTCGCCCATCCCGCCGTCGACACCGGGCCGTACCTCGAACGCGACTGGGCGGCCGCCGCCGGGCTCGGCTTCGTCGGCAAGAATACCTGCCTGATCCACGAGACCCTCGGGTCCGGCTTCTTCCTCGCCGTGGCGCCCACCAACCTCCTCTTCGTCGATCTGCCGTCGCCGCCGCGGCCGCTGTACGAGGTGTCGCCGCGCGGGCGGCTGCCGCGCGTCGACTCCGACCGCTGCGGTACGTGCACCCGCTGCCTCGACGCGTGTCCGACCGCCGCGTTCGCGGCGCCGCGGGTGCTCGACGCCGGCCGTTGCCTTTCGACCTGGACCATCGAGTGGCGAGGGCGGGCGCCGGCGGCGGACCGCGAGCGGCAGCGCGACCACCTGTTCGGCTGCGACGTCTGCCAGCAGGTCTGTCCCTGGAACGACAAGGCGCTGCGGCTCTCGCCGTCGCGGCCGGCGCCGCCGGCGGACTACGCGCCGCTCGCGGCCCATGGCGAGCTGGACCTCGGCGACCTGCTCGCGCTCGACGAAGCGACCTTCCGGGCGCGCCTGCGCCGCACGCCGTTGTGGCGCGCCCACCCGGCCGGGCTGCGGCGCAATGCCCTCGTGGTGGCAGCGAACACCGGTCGCGTCGATCTTCTGGACGTGGCGCGGCGCCTCGCCGAGACCGACCCCGATCCCGAGACCCGCGCGGTCGCCGCCTGGGCCGCCGCCCGACTGGAGGATAGGTCGTGAGCGTCGCCGCCGCGTACTGGGACGCGATCTCCGATCGCCGCGTCGCCTGCAAGCTGTGCCCCACCGCGTGCCAGCTCCGCGAGGGCCAGGACGGACCCTGCGGCACGCGCGGGAACCGCGCGGGCGCGATGGTCCCGCTCCAGTACGGCAAGGTCGTCGCCGCCGGCCTCGATCCGATCGAGAAGAAACCGCTCTACCACTTCCTGCCCGGGCGGCCGATCCTCTCGGTGGCGGCCCAGGGCTGCAACCTGCACTGCGCGTTCTGTCAGAACTGGCAGATCAGCCAGCAGAAGGGCGCGGCGGGCGAGAACCTCGCGCCGGCCGACATCGTCCGGCTCGCGCGCCGCCACGGGTCGATGGGCGTGGCCTACACGTACAGCGAGCCGCTCGTCTGGTTCGAGTTCGTGCGGGACACCGCGCGCCTGGTGCGCGAGGCGGGCCTCGTCAACGTCGTGGTGAGCAACGGGTACCTGAATCCGGAACCGCTGGCGGAGCTGATCCCTCTTCTGGACGCGGCGAACATCGACCTCAAGAGCATGGACGAGCGCTTCTACCGCGAGGTCTGCAAGGCCCGGCTCGCCCCCGTGCTCGCGACGATCACGGCGCTCGTGGCGGCCGGCGTCCACGTCGAGGTCACGAACCTGGTGATTCCCGGCCACAACGACGGCGACCCTCAGCTGGCGAGGCTGCGCGACTGGGTGGCGGATCTCTCGCCCGACATCCCCTTGCACCTGTCGGCGTATCGCCCGGAGTACAAGTTCGACGCGCCGGCCACTCCGCCGGCCACGCTCGACCGCGCCGCCCGCCTCTGCGCCGAGCGGCTGCACTACGTCTACGCGGGCAACGTCCGCCTGCCCGCCTGGAACGACACCCGCTGCCCGGCGTGCGGCGAGGCGGTGATCGCTCGCCGCGGCTACCAGACCGAGTGTCGCCTCACCGCTCCGAAGTGTCCCGCCTGCGACGCCGCATTACCCATCATCCTCACTCCGGCGCCGCGCACAGCGACCTGACGCGGCGATGCGGAGTGATCCGCCCGCGGCGCGAATGTCCGCTCGCGCATTCGCGGCGCGGGCGGATCACTCCGCGTGCCAGGCGGGGTCGATGTGCGTGCAACGCACCTGCGTGGTGATGCCGCCCCTGACGAACCAGTCGCCGACGACCTCCATCATCCGCGGCCGCGCCGCCGCCACGAGGTCGTCGAGGACCTGGTTGGTGACCTTCTCGTGAAACGCACCGACGTCACGATAGCTCCACAGGTAGAGCTTGAGCGACTTCAGCTCGAGGCACGTTCGATCGGGCACGTACGTGACGTGGAAATGAGCGA
Source organism: Candidatus Krumholzibacteriota bacterium (assembly GCA_022711765.1). Lineage (GTDB taxonomy): Bacteria > Krumholzibacteriota > Krumholzibacteriia > LZORAL124-64-63 > LZORAL124-64-63 > Glo-17. The sequence goes on along the minus strand of JAKLEB010000001.1, from coordinate 1,086,784 downwards.
AGTCCGGCTGACCGGTGAGCGGGCACAGGCAGGTGAACTCGGGGCAATCGAACTCGATCTCGTAGTCCCGTTCCGGGGCCGGATTGTCGAACGTCTCGAGATTCCGGGTGGGTTCGCTGGCCATTGGAGGTCCTTTCGCGCGAGGGTCCGGCGGGAATCCTAGCCCAGCCGGCGGCCGCTCGCCAGCCAGGGCGACGGCAAATGTCAATTATTCGGGATATTTACGCGCGCACGCTTCAGCTTCAGGCCGCGATCGATTAGAATTGAGCGGACCGCCCCGTCGAATCTCGCCAGCCTGGAGATCCTGCCATGCCGCTGCGTCGTCTGCCGCTCGTCATCTTGATCGCCTTGACGGTTGCCGCCCAGGCCGCTCCGGTCGTCCAGCCGCTCGACCCCGCGCGACCCGAGCGTCCCGCCATCCAGGCGACCGTCGTCGAGGAGACGCCCGGCGGACTCGTGCTGCGCGTCGAGGTCGGCGCGCTCGCGCACGAGACCGTCGCTGGCGGAGGCCGCACCTGGCAAGCATTGACCTTGCCGGACTGCAGCGTGGAGGGGGAGATCGGCCGTCCCGGCGTCCCGGTCTGGACCGGGCTCGTCGTGGTGCCGGCCGGCGCGACCGCGGTGACGACGGCGATCGCGAGCGACCAGCGCGTGCTCGGAGATCTCGACCTGCTGCCGGTGCAGCCGGACGGCGCGACGGAGTTCACGATCGACGCCGGCTGGTACGGCAAGGCCGCTCCGACTGGCGCGGAGCTCGTGTCCGTCGGCGCTCCGGCAAGCCTCGGCGGCGTCACGGTGGCGCCCATCGTCGTGCGGCCCGTGAGCTACGACGCGGCGGCGCGCCGGGCGACGGTCGCCGGCACCGTCGAGATCGACCTGCGCTGGCAGGTCAGCAAGGCGGCGGCGCCGTCGCGCCCCGTGTCGCCGTCGATGCTCCGGCTCGTCGCCGCCGCGGCGATCAACGGCGACGCAGCCGCGCGGATCGGCGAGACGGCCGTGAACGACGTACCCGGCACCTGGCTCGCGATCTGTCCGAACCTGAGCACCGTCAGCCCGTCGCTGCAGCCCCTGGTCGACTGGCGGCGGCGCCAGGGCTACCACGTCGTGGTCGCCGATCTCACCCAGACCGGCACGACCAACTCGGCGATCAAGAACTGGCTCGTGAACCAGTACCAGACCCTCGAGCCGCAGCTCGAATATGTGGTTTTCGTGGGCGACGCGAACGGCTCGGTCGCCGTGCCCACGTGGAACGAGACCGTCTCGGGCCTCAGCGGCGAGGGTGACCACTACTACACCCAGCTCGCCGACAATGACATCCTGCCCGACGTGCAGGTCGGTCGCCTGAGCTGCGCTTCGCTGGCCGAGCTGCAGACCATCGTCGCCAAGATCGTCGCCTACGAGACGGATCCACCCCGCCAGAATCCAGCCTGGTTCACGCGCGGCCTGGCGGTCGGCGACCCCTCGAGCAGCGGCATCACCACGATCTACTGCGCCCAGTGGCTGCGCGCGCAGCTCGACGCGGTCGGCTATACGCACGTGGACACGGTCTTCGGGGGCAACTTCACCGCGTCGATGATCAGCTACCTCAACCAGGGTTGCAGCGTGTTCGGCTATCGCGGATTCGCCGGCATGAGCGGCTTCACGGCCGGCCACGCGGCCGTTCTCAGCAACGGCGGTGCGCAGACCTTCGCGCTGTTTCCGACCTGCAACACGGGCAACTTCAAATCTGAATCGTCGTGCCGCACGGAGGCGTTCCTGCGCAACGCCAACGGCGGCGCCATCGGCGCGATCGCGACGGCGACGGGCGGCACCCACACGCGCTACAACAACTGCTTCTTCCAGGGCGTGTGGGAGGGCCTGATCAACGGCAGCGACCACCGGACTGGCCCGGCTCTCACCCGCGGCAAGCTCGAACTGTTCCGCAACTACGCGTTGACCGAGCTGCATACGGTCGAGAGATTCTCGGTGTGGAACAACCTGATGGGCGATCCGGCCACCGACGTCTGGATGGCTGAACCGGCCGATCTCGTCGTGAGCCACCCCGCGCAGCTGCCGCCAGCGGCGGGCGCCCTGCCAGTCACGATCACCCGCGACGGTGCGCCGCTCGCGGGCCTGCGCGTGGCTGCCGTGCAGGGCACGTCGGTCCGCGTGGTCGGCCTGACCGACCAGACCGGTCAGATCACGCTGCCGCTACCGGTGCTCGACGCCGGCAGCCTGCTCGTCACCGCGAGCGGTCACAACCTGCTGCCGTACCGCGGCGAGATCACGGTCGGCGACCAGGCGACCTGGGTCTCCCTCGAGAGCTGGACGCTCGATGACGCCGGCGGCGACGGCGACGGGGTCGCGAACCCCGGCGAGCCGCTCGCGATCGACCTCGTCCTGCACAACCTCGGTTCGGGGCCCGCCAGCGGCCTCGTGGCCACGGTGACGAGCGAGAGTCCCTGGATCGCCGTCGTGCAACCCGAGGCGACGTTTCCGCCGATCGGCGCCGGCCGCACCGAGGCCGGGGACCAGCCGGTCGTGGTCGCCGTCGCCGCCGACGCGCCGGACCAGCAGCCGTGCCGCCTGCGCATCGCGGTCGACGGCGACAGCGGCGCCTGGGTCTCGCAGCTGACGCTGACCACGATCGGCAGCCGGCTCGAGGTCGTGGGCACCGAGTTCTCCGCCGGCGATCCGCTCCCCGGCGCGACCGGGACCCTCGCCGTCACGCTCGCGAACCTCGGCCATCGCGCGTGTGCCGGCGCCACGGCGGTCCTCACCTCGCGCAGCCCCTGGATCGCGATCACCGACTCGCTGGGCGCCTGGAACGCCCTGCCGATCGACGGCCAGGCCGCCAATACCGGCGACCCCTTCGGCGTCACGTTCACCGACGATTGCGTGCGCGGTCACCTGGCGCCGCTCACCCTGCGGGTGACGGAGACCGACGGCGCCCGGCGCCGCGTGGACTTCGTGATCGCCGTCGGTGCGGTCGGCGACGGCGACCCCGCCGGACCGGATGCCTACGGCTACTACGCCTTCGACAGCGGCGACACCGGCTATGGGGACGCCCGGCCGTACGAGTGGATCGAGATCGACCCCAGCCGGGGAGGGTTCGGCACGGACGTCGGGCTCTCCGATTTCGGTTACGAGCAGGACGACACGGAAGTCGTCGCTCTGCCGTTCGTCTTTCGCTACTACGGTCGCGAGTATTCCTCGATCGCCGTGTGCTCCAACGGCTGGATCGCCCCGGGCGCGACGACCTTCCGCGACTACCGCAACTGGACCATCCCGTCGGCCGGCAGTCCGGACGCCATGATCGCCGCGTTCTGGGACGACCTCTACCAGAACGGCGCGAACCGGGTGTTCCGGTGGTACGACTCGGCGGGGCACCGGTTCATCGTGGAGTGGAGCCGCGTGCGCAACGACTCGGGCTCCGAGCAGACGTTCGAGGTGATCCTGGAAGACCCCGCCCACCACCCGACCGCGAGCGGCGACGGCACGATCGTCGTCCAGTACCATACCGTGGCCAACAACGACTACGCCCGCAACTACGCCACGGCCGGCATCCAGAACCCGACCGGGACCGACGGCGTACTCTATACCTACTCCAACCTGTACGCTCCAGGCGCCGCGACCCTCGCCGCCGGTCTCGCGGTGACCTACGTACCGGCCGGCTTCGTCTCGGACGCCACCTGTGAAGTCGACCCACTCGACCTCACGTTCACGGTCCCGCCCGGCGGCCAGCAGAGCCGGACCCTGCACATCGCCAACAACGGCGTCCCCGGCACCACCTTGCTCTACGCGATCAGCCAGACCGATCCCACCGTGCCCGCGGAGCCCGACAAGTCGCTGACGGGCAGCTGGCTCGCCGTGCAGGAGAGCGGCTACATCCCTGGCGAACCGATCACACTGCATGTCTCCGTGCACAACGGCAGCCCGGACTGGGAGTGGATCCTGAACGCGACGCTCGCCCTGCCGCCGGGCGTCGATCTCCTGGGCGGCACGGATCTCTTGGACGACTACGGCGACCTCGTCTGGCAGAACCACAGCGGCGACGGCGCCGACGCCTTCTGGCAGGGCAGCAGCTACGACCTGATCCACGAGGGCCGCACCGCCGTGGGCACCGTCACGATCGTCGTGGACGTCGGCGTCGGCGACCTCACCCTGCCCTGGATCCTCCAGGGCGATCAGTACGGCTCGCCGCCGCACACGCTCACCGGCGAGATCTCGCTCGCCTGCCTGGTCGAGACGGTGGACCTCCTGGCCCCCGACGGCGGCGAACGCTGGTCCGAAGGCGAGTCGCGGCAGATCGTGTGGCATGCCACGCCGGATATCGACTCCGTGACGGTCGAGGTCTCGCACGACGCCGGGGCGAACTGGCAGACCATCGCCGCCGCGGTCCCGGCCTCGCAGGGCCACCACGACTGGATCGTCACGGGTCCGGTCAGCGGCGCGTGCCTCGCGCGGGTCACCGACCGCGTCAATCTCGAGGCCACCGACCAGAGCGACGGCTACTTCACGATCCAGCACGACCTCAGCTGGCTCGAGCTCGACGCCTGGTCGGGCGAGGTTCAAGCCGGCAGCGCCGTGACGCTGACCGCGATCGCCAGCGCCGCGGGCCTCGCGGACGGCGTGTACCAGCAACTTCTGATCATCAGCCACAACGCGGGCCCGGCGCTCACCGTCCCGGTGCTCTTCCTGGTCGGGTCGGTGACGCCGGTCGGCGACCTGCCGGCGGCGGTCACGCTCGCGCAGAACCGCCCCAACCCGTTCAATCCGCTGACGCGCATCGACTTCGCGTTGCCCGCCGCGGGTCCGGTGGAGCTCGCGATCTACGACCTGACGGGCCGGCGCGTCGCCGTGCTCGTCGAGGGCGAGCAGCCTGCCGGCGACCACTCGGTGGTCTGGCCGGGCCGTGACGAGCGAGGGCGCGCGCTTCCGTCAGGGACCTATGTCTACCGATTGCTCGCGAACGGAGAGGTGCTCAGCCGCAAGCTGACCCTCGTGAAGTAGCACCGTCCGGAAGGGCGCAAAGCCCGGCGCTCGCGTCTTCACGGCGCGAGCGCCGGGCTTCGTCGCGGGAGCTTCGTCGCGGTTCGTCGCCTGCCTCGGCCGATCCTACCGGAACAGCGACTTGACGTCCTGCCAGGTCGTCGGCTCCGCGCCGACCGCGATGCAGCACACGATGTCGCCCCAGATGATCACCTTGCCGCCCGAGGTCTTGCCGAGCTCGTACATGTCGACGTAACCGTTGCCGCTGTCGAGATAGACGATGCCGGGGGCCGGCTGGTCGTCGATCGCGAGGTTGGCGACGGCCGGTCCGAGGTACCGGAAGGACAGGAAGTACGGCGCGTCCGTGGGCTCGCACCCGCAGGCGCCCTGCAGGGGGACCGGGATCACGTGGAGACCCGGCGCATCGATCGTCACCGTGATCTCGGGCGAGGTCCCGATCTCGCCGCCCGGCACGTAGAACCCGTTGTCCTCGAGGTGCGCGTCCAGAAGCCCGGCATTGACCGTGATGGTCGCGGGAACCTGCTCGGCGGTGAAGTCGAGGGTCATCGCGACGGTCTGCAGGATGAAGCCGCCGTCGGGGCACGCGACCTGCTCGTCGGGCATGACCAAGTAGGCGAACACCTGGTTGCCCACGAGGAGGCCGGGCACCGAAGGCGGGACGGGGTCGTTGAGGTTGCCGATCCGGCCGCCGGACTGCGCGAGGGCGGCGCCGGCGCCGAGTGCGAGGACGACCAGGACGGTCAACGCGGGGGAGCGGGCGAGGGTCATGGCGGTCTCCTCAGTCTGGTGGGTGATTCTGGAGTCATTTTCGATTGTATCAGAGGCGGGCCCCCCGATCAACCGGGCAGACGGGCGGCCGCGCTGCTCGCCGTCCGCCGCGGCCGGTCAGTCTCGGGCGGAGAGGGTCTCGAGCAAGGCGGCGGCGCGGTCGCCGTAGACCGGACTCGACCGCAGGCCGGCGAGGGTCTCCCGAGCCCGGGCCAGGTCGTCGAGCAGCAGGTACGCCTGGGCGAGTTGCCAGGCGGCGCGTTCGTGGACCGGCGGCAGGGGAGAGGCGCCGGCGGCCGCGAGTTCCGGGATGGCCGCCTCGATCCGGCCGGCCAGCAGCAGGCTGCTGCCGAGGTACAGCCGCGCTTGATCCCTGCGCGACCAGGTCGCGTCGGCGGCGTCCAGCGATCGCTGGAACGCCCCGGTCGCGTCGCGCCAGCGACTGGCCCGGTAGAGGTCCAGGGCGGCTCCATACGCGACCTCGGCCTGGGACTCGCCGGCGCGCACCTCCACGCGGGAGGCAGGCAGGGGCTCCAGGACGGCCAGGGACCGCAACGACTCGTCCCCGCCCGGCACGAGGAGGAACACCGCCAGCGCCAGCGCCGCCGCGACGGGCGCCAGGACCCAGCGGCGCGGTCCGCGGCGGAACGGCTGGCGGATCCGCTCGACGAGCCCGGATCGAGGGGGCCGCAGCGCGGCGCGCATCACCTGCGCGAAGCGGCCGGGGTCGCGGGCGAGCGCCTGCGCATCGGCGGCGGAGTCATAGAGATCCAGCAGCAGGTCAGGGTCGTCCGTCGTGGCCGCTTCGAATCGCGCGCAATCCGCAGGGTCGAGCAGGCCCAGCTCGTAGGCCGCGAGCAGGTCGGCGGGGCGGATCTCGCGTTCGGACGATCGGTCAGCCATTGGCCACCTCGGACTCGTCGAGCAGGCTGCGCAGCCGCGCGCGGCAGCGATGGAGGGTGACGTAGAAGGCGTTGTGCGTCAGGTCCGGGTAGAGGCGCTGCACTGCTGCGAGAGCGCGCTGGCTGATCTCGCGGGCGCCGCCGCCGCGCTCGAGGCTCTCCAGGATGCACGCGAAGATGGCGCCACAGCGCGGCGCCGAGCGGGTCAGCTCGGCGAGCGCGGCCTCGAGCCGCGCCGCGGACTCGGCGGTGCCGAGCAGGTCGACGGGGTCGGCGGCGATCGCCGCCTCGGGAATGGTCCGCCAGTCGTCGACCTGCACGGTCTGGGCGATTTCCCGGCGGCGGGCCTGGTAGTGATTGCCGATGACATTGCGCAACACGGTCAGCCCCCACAGGAGTATGCTCCGGTCGCGGCCGAGGTCCTGGTTCTTCGCCAGGACGATCCCGAGTGCCTCGTGGACGATGTCCTCGGCGTGGTCCGGTTGCACTCTGCGTTTGGCGATGGTCAGGAACCTTACGCGCAGCTCGGTGAAGAGCCTGGCCTCGGCCCGCGCGTCGCCGTCGAGCGCGCGGCGGCGGAGTTGATCGAGCGATTCCTGCAAGCGCGGTTCGTCCAACGACAGCTCCCGGGTCGGTTGCCGGTCGACGCGGTCGTGCGATACTGCTGCTATGGGGCTCGTGCTGACATTCGCTACCCAGGGACCGAGGTGGCCCATGTGGAAGCTCCGCGACAGATCATCCCCCGCCGGCGTGAGGAATGGCAAGATCGTTGTCCTCGTGGGCTTGCTCGCGGCCGCCGGTCGGTCCGGCGCCGTCGACCTCGATCTGGCGGAAGGAGCCTGGCGCTCGCTCGAGCTGGGCCAGTCGGTCCCGCTCGAGAACCTGGCCGCAGCGCAGGGCTCGGCCCGCGCCCGCTGGGTCGGCGGGACCGATGCGCGGCTGCGCGAACTGGAATCGGCGGACCCCGCGCGGGCCGCCGCGGCCTACGCCGAGCTGCTGTCCGCCGGCGAGGCGCGGGGCGATAGCCTGGCGGTGCTCGTCGCCCTCGAACGCCTGGTGGTCCTCGAGCTCGACTCGCAACCGGAGACCGCGGCAGAGCCGCGTCTCGAACGGTGCGAGCGCCTCGCGGCCGAGCTCGATCAGCCGATGGCCCTCGCGCTGGCCCGGCTCAACCTCGGCCGCGTCCTGGTCCGCACCCGCGAGATGGACCGTGCCGCCGAGCACCTGGAATCCGCCCGCCAGGCCGCGATGGCCCTCGGCCTGCCACGCTGGCGCGGCGACGCGGCACTGTCCCTTTCCGTCATCCAGCGGCTGCGCATGGACCTCGACGGCGCGCTCGCCCTGCGCGAGGAGGCCTATGCGGCGTACACCGAGGCGGGCGACCAGCCGGGACGCGCGCGGGCCCTGCACTTCATCGGCACCACCCACGCGATGCGAGGCGAGCTCACGCGGGCGATGGTCACGCTGCAGGCCGCCGAGGACCTCGCGCGCTCCTGCGGCGATCCCGAGGTGCTCTCCGGGTGCCTGGGCGACCAGGCCGGGATCCACTTCCTGACCGGCGACTTCGCCCGCGCACAGGCGCAGTATCGAGAGGCCGGGGACCTGACGACCGATCCGCGGCGCCAGGGCTGGTACCTGACGAATCTGGCGTCCATCCTGGCGTTCCAGGGCCAGCACGCGGCCGCGCTGCCGCGCTACGAAGAGGCCCTCGCGCTCGTGAGGGCGTCGGGCGACCGGCGTACCGAGTCGACGATCCTGCTCGCGATCGGCCAGAGCCGTTGCGTGCTGGGCGACCTCGCGCGGGGACTCGCCGATCTGGACTCGGCCGTCGCGTACGCGCGCGAGTTCGAGCTTCCCCTGGACGAGGCCAAGGCGCTCGAGGTCAAGGGGCACGCGCTGATCGACGAGGATCTGCTCGCCGCGGCCCGGCCGCTGCTGGAGGCGGCCACCGAACGAGCCGATGCGCTCGGCTACTTCGACCTGCAGGAATCGGCGCGGGCGGGACTCGCGGAGATCGCCCGTCGCGAGGGCCGCCTCGACGTGGCGCAGGCTCAGCTCGAGCACGCGGTGGCCACCGTCCTGCAGGTGCGCCGGCGCAGCGGCGGCTCGGCGAGCGTGCAGAGCGGCTACTTCAGCCAGGTCGGCCGCTCGTTCGATGCGCTGGTGGACGTGCTCTACGATCGCCACGTGGGGGAACCGACCGCCGGCCACGCCGAGCGCGCCTGGGAGGTGGCCCAGCAGGGGCGGGGTCGCTGGCTGCTCGACCTGCTGGCCGAGACCGAGGTCGACCTGCGCCTGCGCGCCGATCCATCGTTCCGCGAGCGCGAGACCGCGATCCTCGACGGCATTGCCGGGCTGGAGGAACGGCGCGCTGCCGCGCCTGACAGCGCGGTTGCGCTGGACGCCGCGATCCGCCGGCTGGAGTCCCGCCTGGAGGTGCTGGAGGCCGATCTGCGCGCCGCCGACCCGCGCTACGCGAACCTGCGCTACCCGCAGCCGGTCACCCTGTCCGAGCTGCGCGAGTCGGTGCTGGAGCCGGGAGAGGCGATCCTGGAGTTCCAGCTGGGCGCGCGCCATTCCCACGCCTGGTTGATCTCCGACGACCGGTTCATCGTCCGCCGGTTGCCGGCCGAGGCGGAGATCGAGTCCCTCGTGCGCGCCCTGGTGCCTCTGCTGCAGGATCCTTCCCTGACCGGCGCCGACGCCGCCTGGTACGTGCCGGCTGCCCGCGCTGCGGCGCGTGCGCTCCTCGATCCGTTCCTCGGCGAGCTCGCCGGTGTTCGCCGGGTGATCGTCGTGCCGGACGGTCTGCTCCACTACCTGCCGCTGGAGGCGCTGCCGGTCCGCGACTCGGACGCCGGAGAGTTCGCTCGGCTGCCGTGGCTGGTCGAGCTGGTCGAGCTGGCGACCACGCCCTCGGTGAGCGCGCTCGCCGAGCTCCGCCGGCTGCCGCCGCTGCCGGGATCCGCGGCGCCCTTGCTCCTGCTCGCGGATCCCGCGTTGCCGAGCCCCGCCGAGGCCAGCGTCTTCGTGCGGGTCGCCGGCGCCGCTGGATTGGCGCCGGTTCCCGGCGCGACCGCGGAGGCGCGGCGCCTGGCCGACCTGTACGGCGAACGGGCCCGGGTCTACACCGGTGTCGCGGCCACGGCCGATCGCCTGCGGACGGCGGCTGCTGGGCCTGTCCCCTGGCGGTCGGTGCACCTGGCCACCCACGGACTCTTCAACGAGGAACGGCCGCAGTACTCCGGCCTGGTGCTGGCCGCGACCGGAGGCGACGACGGGTTCCTCGACGTGGCCGAGATCTTCGCCCTCGACCTGGCCTGCGACCAGGTCGTCCTGTCGGCCTGTTCGTCGGCTCTCGGCGAGCTCGTGGCGGGCGAGGGTCTCGTTGGCCTGAGTCAGGCGTTCCTCTACGCGGGCGCGCACAGCGTCGTCGCCGCTCTGTGGGACGTCGGCGGCGACGGCGCGGCCGAATTCATGGCCGGGTACTATGCCCGGTTGACCACGTCTGCGACCAGCTCGCGGACGCAGGCGCTCGCGGCGACCAAGCGCGGTTTCGCGCGCGATCCGGGTGTCGCCGCGACCGGCATCCCGCTCGCTCACCCGAACCTCTGGGCCGCATTCTCGGCGATCGGCGACGCGCGCTGAGCCGCGCCGCGCGGGCTCTCATCGGCAGATCGCCGCATGAATGAGGCATTTCATTAGCTTTTTGGCCTAGAGATGCTATAGAATATGAGTTCTCGCAGGCTCCCGTAATCCCGGAGGTGACCATGATCCGCTCTCGCGCTGCCGCTCGCGTGCCAGCCGGCCTCGCGCTGCTCGTGCTCGTGCTCGTCCTCGTCCTCGCGGCAGGGAACGTCCTGGCCAAGGACTCCCCGGCGGTGACCACGAAAGCCGCCGGCGCCGGCGGCCTCAGTCTGCGGGTCGAGCTGCCGGCCGCGGTCGAACCGTGGCAGACCCTCGTGGCCGTGCCCGCGGGCAAGCGCGTCGAGCTCTCGACGGCCGCGACCGGGGTCAGCCTGGGCTCGCCGGCCGTCATGCACGGCGTCCAGGTCGTGCCTCTGGTCGTCCAGCCGGACAAGTCGGCGCCCCGCGGCCTCGACCTCGACCTGGCGTTCGTCGCCGATCCCGGCGCCCCGCGGCCGCAGCGCCAGCGCATCGCGGCCACGTTCGCGCGACTGATCGAGTCGCAGGCCCTGGGCGGGGCGGCCGTGCGGCAGGAGTTCGAGGAGGTTCCCGGCACCTATCTGATGATCATCACGTCGACGACGGGCGCGGCCGCCGCGGTCGAGCCGCTCCTGGAGTGGCGGCGGCAGCAGGGCTATACCGTGCAAGCGGTCACCACGCAGACTACCGGCACCTCGACCGCCCAGATCCTGGCCTACATCCAGCAGGTCTACGACACCGCCGAGGATCCCCTGGCGTACGTGTGCCTCGCGGGCGACGCGAACGGCACCTGCCCCGTCGCGACCTGGCACGAGAGCGTGTCAGGCTACAACGGCGAGGGCGACCACTACTACACCACCCTGGAGGGCGGCGACGACCTGTCCGACGTGCACCTCGGCCGCCTCAGCGCCCGCTCGGTCGTCGAGCTCTCGAACATCGTGCAGAAGATCCTGCGCTACGAGCGCGAGCCCGACCTCGCGACCGACCCCGGCTGGTACTCGCGCGCCCTGCTGGTCGGCGACCAGTCCAGCTCGGGCGAGACCACGATCTACGTCAACCAGTGGCTCAAGGAAGAACTGCAGCACCGCGGCTACGCCCAGATCGACACCGTGTTCGCCTCGCCCTTCGCGAGCCAGATCACTGCCAAGTTCAACCAGGGCATCTCCGCCTATGCCTACCGCGGCTACATCGGCATGAGCGGCTTCTCGACCGGCTACATCGACAACCTGGCCAACGCCGGCGAGCTGGCCTTCGCGATCATGCCGACCTGCGGCTCGGGCAGCTTTGCGGCCGCCACCCACACCTACTCCGAGGCGATGTTGCGCAACCCCACGGGTGCGGCGATCGGCGCGATCGGCACGGCCACGTCCGGGACCCACACCCGCTACAACAACTGCTACTTCCACGGCGCCTGGGAAGGCGCCGTCAACGAGCGCGACCGCCACCTCGGTTATGCGCACACTCGCGGCAAGCTCGAGCTCTTCCGGCAGTACGGGGTCGGCGAACCGTCGATCCCGGAAATCTGGTCTGTCTGGAACAACCTCATGGGCGACCCCGCGACGGAGATGCGCCAGGCGCTGCCGACCGTGCCGGTCGTGACCTACCCCGCCGTGGTCCCGGCGGCTGCCGGCACGATCCCGGTGACGGTGACGCGCCCCGGTGGCGAGCCGCTCGCGGGCGCTCGCGTGGCGCTGTACCGCGACAGCTCGCTGAGGTCGTCCGGCGTGACCGGCGAGGCGGGCGAGGTGCTGCTGCCCTTGCCGGCGGGCGCCGGCGCCGGCGCCGTCCAGGTCACGGTGACCGGCGACGATCTGTTCCCTCACCGCGGCTCGTTGCTGATCGGTGCCGTGACGACCTATTGCGTCCAGGACGGCTGGATCTGGAGCGACGGCGCGGACGGCATGCCGGATCCGGGCGAGACCGCCGACCTGACCGTGCAGATCCGGAACCTGGGCGACCAGGCGGCCACCGCGGTCGTGACCTCGCTCGCCGCCGCGTCCGCGGGGGTGCAGGTCGCCGGCGGCGACGTCGTCGTGGACAGTGTGCCAGCGGGCGCCGTCGTGCCGGCGGGACCGTGGACCGTGAGCCTCGCGGCCGACGTTCCCGACGGCGAGGACGCGATCCTGAGCCTCGCGGCCGTGGCCGGCGGCGAGACCTGGCAATCGCGCGTGGATCTGCCGGTGAGCGCGCCGGCGTTCGTGGTGGACGCGATCCAGTGGTCGGGCGCGCCCGGCTGGAGCGGGTCCCTGCAGGTGACGCTCCGCAACGCGGGCTCGACGCCGGCGGTGGGCGCGGTGGCGACCTTCACGACCGCGAGCGGCTTCCTGATCCTGACCGGCCCGGTCGCGGCGGCGCTCGGCAACGTGCCGACGGCGGGCACCGCCCTCGCGCCGTTCCAGCTGGCGGTCTCCGCGGACGCCTGGGGCGGCTACCTGGCTCCGTGCGCGCTGACCGTGACGACCGCGACGGGCACGCGGCAGGTGATCGAGCTGCCCCTGACCGTGGGCGTGGGCTCTCTCGACAGCCCCGTCGGTCCGGGCACGCTCGGCTACCTGGCCTGGGACGAGCAGGACCCGTCGCCCGACGCGCCGGTCTTCTGGTGGCGCGAGATCGATCCCAACCACGGCGGAGCCGGCACCGACGTCGGTCTCACGGACTTCGGCGCCGCGCAGGACGATACGCGGACGTTCGACCTGCCCTTCGCCTTCCGCTACCACGGCGCCGATTACGACCGGATCTCGATCTGCTCGAACGGCTGGGCCGCGCTCGGGCAGACCTATTTCCAGGACTGGCGCAACTGGGGCCTGCCGGCCGCTGGCGCGCCGGACCCGCTGCTCGCTCCCTTCTGGGACGACCTCCTGCAGAGCGGGACGAACCGCGTCTACCACGACTACGACGCCGCTGCGGGCGTCTACGTCGTTCAGTGGAGCCGCATGCGGAACGACGTCAACGGCCAGCAGAACTTCGAGCTGCTCCTGTACGATCCTCTCGTCCACCCGACCGCGACCGGCGACGGGCTGATCGTCTTCCAGTACCAGCAGGTCACCAACAACGACAGCTCGCGCGGCTACGCGACCGCCGGCATCCAGGACGGCCCCGACGGTCTGACCTGGACCTACTTCAACCGCTACGCGACCGGCGCGCGCTCCCTGGCCGCCGGCCGCGCCATCGCGTGGGTGCCGGCCGCGCCGGCCATCCCGGCCGCGATGTCCGTCTCGCCGGCCTCATTCAGCGTGGTGCTCGAGCCGGATCAGACGAGCGAGCGCACGCTGACGATCGAGAACACGGGCCAGGCGGGATCGATCCTCGTCTGGCAGCTCGCCGTGCAGGAGAACGGGGGGATCGCCGCGCGCGGCGCGGGGGGACGCGAGCGTACGATCACCGTGCTCGCGCCCAATGGCGGCGAGGTCTGGGGCGTCGGGCAGAACCGTATCGTGTCCTGGTCCGCCGCCGGCGGCGTGGAGCGGGTGACGCTCCAGCTCGATCGCGGTCTGGGCGGCGGCTGGGAGACGCTCGCCTCGAACCTGGCCGCCGCGACCGGGTCGTGGACGTGGCCGGTCACGGGTCCGGCCAGCGCGACCTGCCGCGTCCGCGCGCTCGACGAGGTCGACGTGCTGATCAACGACGTGAGCGACGGCGTGTTCGCGATCGAGGACGAGGTGTCCTGGGTGATTCCCGGTCAGGTGGCTGGAGAGACGCCCGCCGGATCGGCGGCGCAGATCCCGCTGACGATCGACGCGAACGGTCTCGCGCCGGGCGTCTACGATCTCGATCTGGTCGTGATGTCGAATGGCGGCGCGCCGGTCGTGGTGCCGGTGCACCTGGTGGTGGGCACGGTGACGCCAGTCCCCGCGGTCGCCGCGGACCTCGCGCTCGGCCAGAACGTGCCGAACCCGTTCAACCCGCAGACGGTGATCGGCTTCGCGCTGCCGCGCGACGCGAACGTCCGCCTGCGGATCCACGACCTGCGCGGGCGCCTCGTGCGCACGCTGCTCGCCGGCCCGCTGGCGGCGGGACGGCACGAGGTCGTGTTCGACGGCAGGAGCGACGACGGCCAGCGGCTGGCCTCGGGAACCTACGTCTACCGGCTGGAGGCCGGGGGCGAGCTGCTCAGCCGGCGCCTGACCCTCGTGAAGTGATCCGCGGCGGCGGGTCGAGCCCGGAAACGGATGATCCCCTCGGCCCCGGCCGGCAACGGCCGGGGCCCCCGTCCGGCCGCCTGCCGCCGGCGCGCCGCGGGCCGGGCGACCGCCGCCCGGCCCGCGCGAGGGACGTCCCGCGGAGACGCTACTTGATCAGCGCCATGCGCCCGACCGCGGCGTGTTCGCCGCTCGTGACCTTGTAGACATAGATGCCGGCCGCCGCCTCGCGGCCCCTCGCATCGTCGCCGCGCCACTGCACGCTGTGAGTGGCGGCAGGCAGCACCTCGTCGATCAGGGTTTTGACGAGCCGGCCCCGGACGTCGTAGACGACGACCTGGGTTCGCGCACTGGCGGGGATCGCGAAGCGGATCGTCGTCGTGGGGTTGAACGGATTCGGGAAGTTCGCGTCGACCCGGAACGCGACGGGGACGACCGGATCGTCGACCGCGTTCACGACGCCGCAGACGGCCTCGAGCGCGCCGATCAGGTCACAGCCGCCGCTCTGGGCCGGCGCGCAGGGACCGGCGGGGTTGACCCGGTAATCGTTCGCGACCCGGTCGCAGAACTGCGGATCGAGCGCGATGTTGCCGTTCGTGCCGGTCGGGTCGGCCACGCCGCCGTAGGCGGCGCCCGCGTTGCCGAACACGTCGTTGCAGCTGAGCGTGGCGGCGCCTCCGGAGATGTACATGCCGTTGGCGGTCGCGCCCGCGCCCGTGTTGAACGCGCTGATCGTGTTGCTGACCGTGATCGGCGTGGTGACCGCGTAGAGACCGGCGCCGCCGCTCGGACACTGGTTGTCCGCGATGGTCACGTTGGTGATGGTCGCGATCGTGCACGCGGACAGATAGAGATTGCCGGCGAACAGCGCGCCGGTGTTGCGCGTGAAGACCGAGCCCGTGATCGCCACGCTGGGACAGCCGCCGAACTGGGCGCCGGCGCCGGCGTGGGCTTCGTTCTGGTCGCAGGTCACGCCGTCGAGGGTCACCGTCGCGCCCGTGACGGCCAGAGCGCCGCCGTTGAGGAACGTGGCCGCCGGCGAGCGCACGTTGCCGGTCAGCTCGACGCCGGCGAGGTCCAGCGAGCCGCCGTCCATGAAGATGCCCGCGCCGGCGACCCGGGCGGTGTTGCCGCTCACCGAGCCGCCGTTCATCGTCAGGCTGGCGGCCGAGTTGATGCCGTCGAGGTAGAGCCCGCCGCCCTTGTCGGCGTTCAGGTGGCCGGTGACGGAGACCTCGGTCAAGGTCACGTCGGCGTCGATGACATGCAGGCCGCCGCCGAGGGGCGGGTGCGAGAGGTCGTCGGTGATGAGCGTGTTGCCGTCGACCACGACGCCGGTGAACGTCGGGGCGCCGCGGTAGACGAAGACGCCGGCGCCGTACGTCGCCGTGTTGGCGGTCACGGTGACGTTCTCGAGCACGGCCTGCGAGTTGTGCAGGGCGATGCCGCCCCCCAGGCCCAGCTCGTTCGTGCTGCCGGCGCTGTTGCCGGTGACGAACAGGTTGCGCAGCGTGGGCGACGTCGTGTTCAGCATGACGCCGCCGCCATACCGGCCGGCATAGGGGATGTCGGAGAAGATGCGGCCCCCGCCGCCCTGCACGCGGAAGCCGTCCACGACGCAGGTCTGGTCGACCGGCCCGACGAACTGCAGCCCGGGATTGTTGGGGTTGCCGGTGATGACCGTCGGCGTGCCCAGCGGGTCGCGCGCCGAGTAGTCGTCCGCATAGCCGCCCAGGACCTGGAGGCCCTTGCCGAGCAGGGTGGCGGCCCCGAGCGCGTGGCTCGCGCGCACCTTGATCGTGTCGCCCGGCGCGGCTTCCTGCACCGCGTCCTGCAGGACCAGGAATTCGGCCGGCACCTGCTGGACGTTGTCGCCGAGCGCCTTGAGCAGGTTGACGCGCCCCGCGCCGAGGAGTCCTTCGTAGCCGGGATTGACGGAATCGATGTCGTCGCACGAGGACTGGACGAGCGCCGCGACCTGGGCCGAGCTGAATTCAGGGTGCGCCGACCAGATCAGCGCGCACGCGCCGGCGGCGATGGGGCTCGAGAAGCTCGTGCCCTGGGTCGCGAGGTAGCCGCTCTGACCCGACTGGTACGAGTACGAAGTCGTGTAGATGTTCGTGCCCGGGGCGGTCAGATCGACCCAGGTGCCGTAGTTGGAGAAGTCGGCCTTGGCATCGCCGCTGTTGGAGGCGGCGACCGCGAGGATGCGGTCGTCGGCGAGGCCCTGCAGGTAACCGGCGT
The DNA here is from genome assembly GCA_022711765.1 of Candidatus Krumholzibacteriota bacterium. GTDB lineage: Bacteria > Krumholzibacteriota > Krumholzibacteriia > LZORAL124-64-63 > LZORAL124-64-63 > Glo-17. Next base: position 1,070,073 of record JAKLEB010000001.1, on the reverse strand, counting down.
CACTGGAGTCGTCGTTGCCGGCGGAGACGCAGATCACGAGCCCGGCGTTCAGTGCGGCCGTGATCGCACTGGCGAAGGCCGGCGTGTAGCCGGTGGAATAGGAGAGGTTGATGATGTCCGCGCCGTTGGCCGTGGCGTAGACGAACGCTTGCGCCATGTAGCTCGGGTAGGCGACTCCTTCGCCGGCCGGCGTCAGCCAGCCGATCCGGACGGCCATGATCTTGCAGCCCGGCGCGATCGCGGCGATGCCGGTCCCGTTGTCGGTGATCGGCGCGACGCAGCCCGCAACGAGGGTGCCATGGCCGCCGAAGTCCATGGGGTCGTTGTCGGGCGGACCGTAGTCCTCGCCCGGGAAGACCTCGACGGACGTGACGTTCACGTAGTCCCAGCCCCGGATGTCGTCGACGTAGCCGTTGCCGTCGTCGTCGACGCCCGCGGTGCCGTGGTACTCGGTCCAGTTGGTCCAGATCGACCCGTTGACCTCGTCGGGATGCGTGCCGCCGAGGTCGGGATGATGCCAGTCGATCCCGCTGTCCAGCACCGCCACGACGACGTTCGAGTCGCCGAGAGACTCGGCCCAGCCGCCGACGGCGCGGGTATCCCCGCCGCCGAGCGAGAGGTTGCGCAGGTGCCACTGGTTGGACTGGATGTCGTTCGGCAGGTAAGCGGTGCCGTGCTGCCGCATCGGCACGTCCGTCACCGCGTCCTCGACGAACGGGAGCGCCCGCAGTTCGGCATTCAACGCCTCGCTCCCCGCCTTGTCGGCGTGCACCAGCACGTAGTGGCGCGCGAGATCCTCGCGGACCGCGGGGTCAGCGAACGATTCGATCATGCCGCCGAACAGCGGTTCGAGTCGGACCGCGCCGTGGCGCGCGAGCACGGCGTCGAGCGCCGCGATGCCGGTGCGGGGGGCGCCGGCGACCGTGTCGACCGCAAGGGCGAGGCCGGACTCGAAGCTCACCACGACCCGGCCGGCCGCCGCGCCGGTCTCGCTCGCGGCGATCTGGTCGGGCATGCCGCAGACGAGCGCGAGGCCGAGCGCGACGATCATCGCAGACATCTTCAGGTTCATTGCCGACTCCAATCTTGGCACGGAAAATCCGAGCGGGGCGCCATACCTCGCGTCCGGACGTTGTCGCTGGTACTGCCAATGATTTTACCATAAAGTGCTCGAAAGATCAATTGAAGGGGGTTGCGGGCATGGCCGCAGAGCGCCGCGTCCTGGACATCGTGTTCGTCGAGTCCCACGACGGAGGCTCCCACCGCGAGTTCCGGGCGGGCCTGATCCGCCATTCCGCGCACCGGTTCCGGTCGCTGACGTTGCCGCCGCGATTCTGGAAGTGGCGGATGCGGGGCGCCGCCGCCTGGTTCGCCGATCGCCTGGCCGCCGAGCCCGAACCGTGCGACCTCCTCTTCGTGACCAGCCTCCTGAACGCGGCCGACCTGCGCGGCCTCCTCAGGCCGCCCCTGGACCGGCGGCCGCTGGTCCTCTACATGCACGAGAACCAGCTCACCTACCCGCTGTCGCCCCAGGAGGAGTTCGACTTCCACTTCGGCTTCACGAACATCATCAGCTGCCTGGCGGCGGACCTCGTCGTGTTCAATTCCGAGTTCCACCGCGATCTCTTCCTCGATTCGTTGCCGGACTATCTCGGCCGGATGCCGGAAGCCGTGCCGCGCGGGATCCGGCCGCGGCTGGAGCCGCGCTGCCGCGTGTTGCCGGTGGGGATCCCGCGACGACCGCACGGCGCGGACGGCCGCGCGGTCTGGAGCGGCGGGCCCTGCCACGACGACGCCGGACCTCGCTGGCCGCGGGACGGCCGGCGCCCGCTGATCCTCTGGAACCACCGCTGGGAGTTCGACAAGAGGCCGGAGGTGTTCGCTGCGGCCGTCCTGCAGCTGCTCGACCTCGACCTCGATTTCGCCGTCGTCCTGCTCGGCGACTGCCGTCACCGCGAGGCCGTGTTCCAGCCGCTGGTCGACCGGCTGGGGGATCGGTGCCTCGACGTGGGATTCGCGACCGACCGCGATCGCTACGACGGCTGGCTCGCGCGCGCCGACATCGTCGTCAGCTGCGCCGAGCAGGAGTACTTCGGCATCGCCGTGGCGGAAGCGGTCCATGCCGGGTGCTACCCGGTCTTGCCGCGCCGGCAGGTCTATCCGAGCCTGTACGGCTCGCGCTGCCGCGGCCGCCATTTCTACGAGACCGAGGACGGGCTGGTGGCGCTCCTGGCCGATCTGATCCGCGGCGAGGGCTGCGGCCACGTGTGCTCGCTCGCTCGCGATCTCGACGAGTTCTGCTGGGACCGCCTGGCGCCTCGTTACGACGTGCTGCTGGGCGAAGCCGCCGCCGCCGGCGGCAGGACTTGATCGGCCCGCGCTTCAAATCCCTTGGCGCCTCGCCGGTCGAGACGCTATCTATCAGCGACGAACCCGAGCCCGATCCGGTCCGCGACCGGTTCGGCCAGCGAGTGAGGGATCAGCGCCCGTGAAGAACGACCCGGCCGAAGACATCGTCCGCAATGAGCAGCGGCGCGAGCGCATGGTGAACCTGTCGCTCACCGCGTGGGACCTGCAGCGGACCCGCCGCGGTCGCTCGCAGGACGAGCGCACGCGGCTGATGGTCCTCAAGACGCACGAGCGGCTCCGCCAGCTCGCCGAGACGGAGCTCGGCGTGCCGAAGCACCAGCGGTCCTTCCTGAAGGTGGGGGCCGACCGGGCGCCGGGCGTCCTGCTGGTTCACGGCGCGGATCAGGGACCCGCGAACCTCGTGCCGCTGGCCCGCACGCTGCACGAGGCCGGCTTGACGGTGCACGGGCTCCTGCTCGCCGACTACGGGCACGGGGTGACGGACCGCCCCGAAGCGCGCTGGCGCGCGTCGCTCCAGCAGGTGCGGCTGGGGTATCGCCTGCTGGCGGACACCTGCCGGCGGGTCTTCGTGGTCGGGGTCGGATTCGGCGCGACGCTGTCGCTGCACCTCGCCGCGCGCGAACCGGTCGCCGGCCTGGTGCTCGTCGCTCCGGCCCTGGTGCCGCGGGTCGGCCCGGGCGTGAGGATCTTGCGCGCCCTGCGGCTCCTGCGTCTGAGCCCGGTGCGCCGCCGCCTCGGCATGCTGGTCGACGCCAGCGAAGGGATGCTCTACGCCCAGGATCTGGCGGCGAAAGTCAAGGTCCCGATCTTCGGCGTCCAGTGCGACGACGACGACCAGGTCTCGCCCCAGTCGCTGCGCCTGCTCCAGAAGCGGGCCCACCACTCGCAGAGCCGTTTCCAGGCGTTCCCGACCGGGGGTCACGACGTGCTGGCGGCGCACGGGTCCGCCGGACTCGAACGGGACATCCTGGCGTTCATCCGCGACATCGTCTAGCCGGCGAACCCGAGCCGCGCGAGATCCGCGTCCGCGAGGCGGGCTCCCAGCCCGAGGCGCCGGCGCGCCAGCGTCTGCAGCACGTGCACGTAGTCGGGCAGCCTCCGGGCCAGCTTCCGCCAGACCACGACCCGCCCGTCCTCGTTGCCGGCCCGCGCGGCCAGCGAGGCTGCCGCCTGCTCGTACGCGCAGCGGGCCACCGTGGCGGCGCGGACGCGAGAGTCCCCGTCCGCGAGCCACCAGGCGCCGCGGCGGCGCCTGACGAGGTCTTCGCGGTCGAATAGCCCCAGGGCGAGCAGCCGGTGATCGGCCTGGCGGCGGAAGTGCTCGGCGCGGGCTCGCGATCCCATCGCCGGGTCCGGGGGCAGCAGCGACGGATCGTCGCCCGGCTGGATCCCGGCCGAGCCGGGACCGGTCGCCCAGGCGCTGAGCAGGCCGACGAGGTACGCGTTGACGTCCTCGTCGCCGCCCGCGGCGTTGGTCGGGAACGCGGAATCCGCACGCGATTCCAGGAGCTGCTCGGCGAAGAACCAGCCCAGCGGCCGCGCGCCCTCGGGATCGGGGAACAGGCGGCGGTAACGGATGGCGGCGGCTGGCGTGACGGCGACGGGCATGGCGACCTCCTGGTCCGGCAGGGTCCGGCTGGCGGAAGCACGCCGCGTGCCCGGTCATTCTTGGGGATTGAGACGGTTTCTTGCCGCAGGCGATGGCGCGCCGGGAGGCGGGCGGACGGGAACCCGCCGCCCCCGCCTCAATTCCTGCTACGGTTTCCGGTCGGTCGGCCGATATGCCTCGGGTAGCCTGCTCCGATCTCACTGCTGCCCGAGAGAGGTATGCGGAATGAGCGACCGGGATGACCTGGATCTGGACGACGATCTGTTGCTGGACGAGGATTCCGACGCGCCGGTGGGCGAGTGGAACGAGGACCTCCTGGAGGACTTCCCGGCCGACGACCCCGCGGCGCTCGACCCGGTGCCGGCGCGTCCTGCGAAGGTGGACGTCCCCGAGGTCGCCGCGCCGGCCGCGGCGCGGACCAAGGTCCCGGGCCCGACCGAGCGCCGGCAGCGGAGTCGCCCGACCGGCGCGAGCTGGCTCGTGTTCCTGCTCGTGCTCCTGGTGGGAGCGAGCCTCGGCGGCGGTCTGCTGGCCGCGCTCGGCGCCACCCCCGGATCGTTGATCGACGGTTCCGGATTCCGGGATCTGCGGACCATCGGCGATGTCCGCGCGCACCCGGCGAACGCCTTCTGGTTCGGCGCGCTCGTCACGCTGGCGGCGGCGATCGTGGCGGCGGCGGTGGTCGCCCGGTCCCAGCGCGCGCTGCAAAGGGCCATCCAGGCGCGCGACGCGCTGCTCGGGAAGTACCGCGGGCTGAACCCCGACGACCTCGAATCCTGGCGGCGCGAGGACCTGCAGGCCGATCCGGACCTCGCCGCCCTGACGACCGGCGTGGTCGGCCACTTCAGCCTGCAGCAGGCCAGGTTGAAACGTTACGTGGGGCTGGAGGGCGAGCTCCACCGCCTCGAACAGGCCATGGCGGACAACGATGCGAACGGGCTGAACGGCGACTGGGAAAATCCCGTCGCCGGAAGCCTGGCGGACCAGGCGTTGCGCCTCCTGGTCGCAAGGGACGAACTCGCCGACTCCTCGGCGAAGCAGCAACAGGGGCTGGTGGAGCAGGGGGCGGACCTCGTCGCCAACCTGCGCGACGCGCGAAGCTGGCAGAACGCCACCCTCGAGCAACTCAACCACCAGGGCGCAGCCGTCGAGTCGATCTCTCGCCAGCTCGGCAAGCTCGTCGCCGCGCGGGATTCCGACGACGCCGTGTCGCTGCGGCGTGACCGGCTCCGCCAGGCGATCGAGGCGGTGCGCCACGAGATCGCGTCGGTGCCGGCGCGAGCCGGCGACCGCGACGCGGCCGGCGCCCCGGCGTCGTTCGCCGCGGTGGTCGAACGCGCGAGCCGCCTCGCGTTCCAGATCGCCATGGAAGTGGCGCGGCTCGGCGCGAAGGGCGAGCGCCTGCTGCCGCTCACGCAGGACCTCGAGGAGCTGACGACAGAGCTGCGGGCGACCGCGGATCAAGGCAAGCTCCAGCCCGGAGCCGAGGATCCGCGGATCCGGGTCCTCGAGAACGTCCGCGGCCGGCTGGCCGAGCTCGATCCCGACGCGCTGGCGGCCAGGGGTCCGGGAGACCTCGCCGCGGCGGTCGGCGGCCTCGCGCCGGCGATCGCCGACGCGGCGACGGGACTCGCCCGGCTCGCGCAGTGCTTCCCCGTCCAGACCGCGCGGCTCGCGCAGGGGCTGGACCTCGCCTCGGCGCTGACGGGGATCCAGGTCGACGACTCCGGCGATCCGCAGGCCGAGCCGGGCAGCGGGCTCCTGGTCGATCGCTTCAACCCGTTCGGGAGCGGCGCGCTGCCGGAGGGCGGGCTGGTCGCCGATCCGTTCGCGTCGACCGGCGCATCCCTCTTCGACGTGCGGCCCGAATCCGGGACGACCGACTTCGCGCGGACGTTCCTGCCCGGGCAGGAGGATCTCGTGCGGGCCGTCGACGAGCCGCGGGCCGAACCGGCGGCGGCGCCCGAACCGCCGAGAGCCGCCGCGTTCGAGGCGCGACCGGCGCCGCCGCCGCGCCGCGTGGCCGACCTGGGCGCGTCGCCGCTTCCGCCGGTCGCGGAAAAGGTCTATGATCTGGCGGAGTTCGATGCACGACGCTTGCCGCCCGACCGGGTCGCCGAATCGCAGGTCGAACGAATCCATGAACTGCGCGAGTTCGGCGCCGTGCGGATCGGGTAACTCCGGAGTCACGGCCCTGTCCGACGCGAGCCTGACCGAGCTGGTGGCGGAGTTGCGAGAGCGGCTCCGCCACTTCGACGCCGGACCACCGGGTGCGGTCGCGACGCCCGCGAGCGGACCGGGCCCGCTGGGACCGGCGGGTCGATCGGCGCTGGCTGCGCGCCTGCTCTCGGTGGTCCTCGGCGCGCGCGAGGAGCCGGCGTCCGGCGCGACTGCGACGGCGTTCGCGATGCTCGCGGCTGCGCTCGCGGCGTCGCCCCCGCCATTGCCAGGCAGCGCCCTCGAAACGGAGCTCGGGCTGCTCGCGAGCGAATTCGAGTCGCTGACGGCCAAGTGGGACCGCGGCGAGGAGCGCGCGCTTGGCGACGCCTGGGAGGCCGTGCGGCGCGCCGGTGACCGTCTCTGGCCTCCGGACCGTTCCGCCACGCCGGCGGTCGGTCCGAGCCGCGTGGTCTGGTTGCTCACGGCGGGCTCGCTGCGGCGCCGTCTGCTCGAGCGCCGGCTGCGGGCGGCGGGACTGCAGGTCGAGTGCCACGCGGACGTCGACTCGGCGCTCGCTCGCCTCGATCAGCGACCGCCGGCGGCGCTGATCTGCGACGACGCGGCGCCGATGCGGCACTGCAGTCGACTGCGTCGCCGACTGCCGCCGTCGGCGCCGCCGGTCATCCAGGTCTCCAGCAGCCTGGGCGCGCAGCGAGGGGGACCGGCGATCTGGACCCCTCCGTACCGCGCGGAGGACCTCCTGCGGCTGCTCGGCGATTGAGGGCGGGCTTCTTCGGAATACTGGGCGTTATCCGCGACACGGCAGGTTGCGAGCGTGCAGAACGCAATCGACCTCGTCCCGCCGCCGAACGCCGTCCGTCACCGGGCATCCGATGATTCCCCGCCAGGGGTCGTTTACCTCCGCGCCGCCAGCGGCCGTCCATCGAGGCATGGGAGTTGCTGAACTCGGGCTCACCGACGTGGCACCGGGAGCTTTGTCAGCGTGGCCGAGGAGCGCACCTCATGCTCGACCAAAAGGACCGCCCCAACATCGTCATCGGCGCCGAGGACAACACCCACCAGGTGATGACCTCGGTCGAGGCGGCGGAATACCTCAAGATGCACGTGAAGACCGTGTGCCGGCTGGCCAAGGAGGGGAAGATCCCCGCCAAGAAGGTCGGCAGCGAGTGGCGGTTCCTGCGCTCGGTCCTCGACAACTGGCTGGCCGCGACGGTGGTCTGACCGGAGGCGCGCAGTTGGCCACCCGCTTCGAATCCCTCCCTCTCGACGCCGAAGGTCTCTTCGGCATCCGCCTCCAGGGCGCCTTCGGCCGCGGCGACCGGCAGCGGCTGCTCGAGCTGGAGCAGCGTTGCCTCGACAAGGACAAGACGCGGCTCATCCTCGACTGTGCCGGGCTCGACTCGCTGGGCGGCGGCGGCGCGGGTGTCCTCGCCGATCTGCAGCGCCAGCTCCTGGCGCGCGGCGGCGAGGTGGTCTTCGTCTCGGTCGGGCAGGTGATCCACCGATTCCTGCAGAAGAAGTTCACGGATCTGCCGATGCGCTGCTTCGATTCCGTGAGCGACGCCGCGACTGCGCTCGCACCGGGATCGCCGGCGGCGGCCACGGCTCGCAGCGAGCGATCGCCCCGTGCTCTCGGGACGAATCCCGCGGTCCAGCCCGCGCCGGCGAACGCGCCGAACCTGGACGCGTTGCTCGACGACGTCGAGGCGACCGGCGTCACCGCGACTGCTTCGGCGCGCCGTGCCGCCGACCTGGTGACGGCGGTCTACGTGTCGCTGGACGATACCCTCCAGGCCGCGGGTGCGGACAGCAATCCGACCGTGTTCGGCGGGGCCCTGGCGATGCTGCTGGACAGCCACGACCTCTCCACCGAGACAGTCTACTGCTATCCGCGCGGCGATCAGTTCGTGGCGGTGGAAGGACCCTGGCGCCTGCCCGCCGAGGGCGGCATCGTCAGCTCGCTGATCAGGTCCCGTCGTCCGCTCACGCTGCTGGACCTGGAGGAGAACGCCCTCTGGGACGAAGAGACCCAGCTGCTCGAGGACATGCAGCCCGACCTCCTCCTGCCCTTGATCCGCGACGACGCGCTCACCGGGATCGCGTTCTTGAGGCGCGGCGGGGACGCGCGGGAGTACGGTCTCGCCGAGATCTTCGCTCTGGAGCTGCTGCAGCGGCTCCTGGCCTGCGGGGCGCAACCGGCGCCCCGGCTCGCACGGGACCCGGGCGCCACCGTGGTCGTGCCGACCGGCGGCCGCGGTCCCGAGACGCTTCTCGGCGTCAAGCTCGAGCTGGCCCGCGGGCTCCAGGCCGCGCAGGACGTTCCCCACTTCTGGCAGATCTTCGTCTCGCGTCTCCGCGAGGCGGCGGAGGTCACGAGCCTCGTCTACATCGACAGCGACGACCCGCCGGCGGAGCCGTTCCTGGCCGGCGAGGCGCGGCGTGGCCTGGACGGCGCCACGCTGGGCGGCGAGCGGATCCGGACCTTCTTCCGCACCCTCGAACAACCGGTGGAGGTCGCCAACATGCCGGCGTCCTTCGCGGGGGTGAGGGACGTCTTCCTGACGCGCGGCCTGCAGTGGTTGATCGCCTTGCGCGCGGACGACCAGACCCCTCTGGGCGCACTCGCGCTCGGCCTGCGGTGGCGCTGCCAGTCGGGCGACTTCCACGAGGCGATCCAGGAGTTGACCGAGATCACCGCCGAGGCGTTCCTGCGCCTGCGCGAGAATCAGCGGCGGGCCGACCTGAGCCTGCGCCTGCTGGAGCAGATGGTGGTCGGGGAGAGCCAGCCCGGTCAGGAACCCGACCGCGTGACCTACGAGACGGCGCGCGCCGTCCGCCTGCTCGCACGGGAGCTCGGCCTGCGGCCCGACCAGGAGCGGGACCTCGTCCTGGGGTCGTTGCTGCGCAATCACAGCCAGGCCCAGCCGGGCGTCGACGAGCTGGCCATCGATCGGCTGAAGGGCCAGGAGTGGGAGGTCTTCCGCGCGCATCCCGACACGGGAGAGCGGAAGCTCGCGGTCCTCAACGCGCCGGTGGCCGTCCGCGACGCCGTCCGGCACCACCACGAACGGTTCGACGGTCGCGGCTTCCCCCTCGGGTTGAAGGGACGGGATATCCCCCTGGTCGCGCGGCTGGTGGCGGTGGCCCAGTTCTACGCCCTGCACCTCGTGGCGAACGATGCGGCGGCGGCGCACCAGGCCCTCCACCGGGAGGCCGGCAAGTCCCTCGATCCCGACCTCGTGGAGATCTTCAGCAAGGCCATCCAGCGGGCCGATCACTCGCCCGTCTCCGTCTGAGCGTACCCTGTCTCCAGTGTCTCCGGCGTCTCGACGGCGTGCCGGCGGCGACACCTCCGCCGGAAACGACGCTTCCGGGCGACGGCGCGGGTCGCGGCGGCGGCAGCGGCGCTGCGAGCGGCGGGGTCGCGGCGGGTTCGCGGCGGGGGCGAGACACCGCGCGCCGGCCGCCTGGACGCACGCGAACGGACGATGGAGTCGTTTTCCGGCCGATGCTTACCGGCCGATCCCGGCGCCGACGGACAGAGCGCCGGTTCGTGGCAGGGGTCTTGCGTCGGAGCGGTCGGCCCGGGGTCGTGGAATGGGAGGCTGCGGCAGCGGGCCGGGCAGGGCCGTCGCGGCGGCAGGGCGCCAACGCCGCCCGGCGGCCCTCCCTAACCGCGCCTCCGCTGGCGCCCCGCGGGGGCCTGCCGCCCTGGCGGCTAGGCGGGCACTTCCGCCGGCTGGCGCTTGCGGCCGCCGGCGAACAGCACGCGGCCGATCTCGGTGCGCAGGTCTTCGATGGTCAGACCGCGCTTGATCTCGCCGCCGTAGACGAGGGAAATCGACCGCGTCTCCTCGCTCACCACGATCACGATCGCGTCCGAGACCTCGCTCAGACCGATCGCGGCACGGTGGCGCAGGCCGAGAGTGTAGCCGATCGCCTCGCGCTCGGTCGGCGGCAGGGTGCAGCCGGCGGCCGCGATCTTGCCGTCGCGGATGATCACGGCGCCGTCGTGCAGCGGGGCAGGCACCGTGAAGATGGTCTCGAGCGTGGCGGCGTGGATCTCGGCATTGAGGGCGGTGCCGGTCCTGACCCAGCGATCCAGGCTGATCTCGCGTTCGAGCACGATCAGGGCGCCGAGGCCGCGCCGGCTCAGCCGTTCAACGGTCTTGAGGATCTCGCCCTCGCCCGGCAATTCGTCGGATCGGCCGCGCAGCAGATGGAGCCGGCGCTGCATGCCGAAGTTCGCGAGCGCGGACCGCAGCTCCGGCTGGAACAGGATGATGAAGGCCACGACCCAGACGGTCTGGAGCGAGCGGATGATCCGGCCGACCACGATCATCCCGAGCGTGCTGGCGACCCAGCTCAGGATCAACAGCAGCGCGAGACCGACCACCATCTGCACCGCCCGGGTGTTGCGCACGAAGCGCAGCAGCCGGTAGAGCAGCCAGGCGACGATCAGGATGTCCAGCAGATCGATGATCGGGCCCTTGACGATCGTATCCCACATGGGCGTTCCCCGAAGAAGTTGGTCGGCGACGGCCCGCGACCCTGCGACCGCCGGTGCACGATATCACGTGGCGGCCCGCGGCTCAACGACTGGTCGGCGCGCGGCGTGCAGTGCCGCGAGCACGTCCAGGAACTGCACGGAAGCCGCGACGTCGTGGACCCGCACCACCGTCGTGCCGCCGGCGAAGGCGGCGGCGAGCGCCGCGAGGCTGCCGGAGAGCCGCGCGTCGACGGGAGCGCCCGTGAGGTCGCCAATGAAGGACTTGCGGGAAGCCCCGACGAGCAAGGCCCGGCCGTTGCCCAGCCGATCCAAATTGGCGAGCAGAGCCAGGTTGTGCTCGATCCGCTTGCCGAAGCCGATGCCCGGATCCACGAGGATCTTCGCCGCGGCGACACCGGCGCGCTCGGCGGCGGCTGCTCGGCCGGCCAGCCAGGCGGCGACCTCGGCGACGACGTCCGCGTAGCGGGGACTGTCCTGCATATTGGCGGGCTGTCCGCGCATGTGCATCAGGACCAGGCCGCAGCGCCGCTCGGCGACCAGGGGCAGCATGTCGGGATCGCGCCCGGCGGCGATGTCATTGACGGCGTCCGCGCCCGCGGCCAGCGCGAGCCGGGCGGTCTCGGCGCGAGCCGTGTCCACGCTCAGCGGACGGGCCGTCTCGCGCCGCAGGGCCGTCACGACCGGCATCAGCCGGTCCTGCTCCTCGGCGGCGGACACCGGACGGCTGCCGGGGCGCGAGCTCTCGGCGCCCAGGTCGAGCAGGTCGGCGCCCGCGGCGAGCATGGCGAGACCGGCGGCGACGGCGGCCGCTGGATCAGACGCGCGGGACGGTGGATAGAAGCTGTCGGGCGTCACGTTCAAGATGCCCATGACCAGCGGCCGCGTCTCGGCGCAGAGGACGAGTCGGCCGAGGTCCCAGCGCGGGGTCGGGCGGCGCGCGCCTGGCGAGCCCGCGGGGTGCCGGTGGGGATCACCCCCGGTCATCGGCCCGGGCGATCATCGACGTCCACGTCAGACTCCGCGCCGGTGTCCACGGGGGCGGCCTCGCCGGACGTCCCGTCCCGCTCGGCCGCCTTTTCCGCCTCGCGCTGCTTGCGGACCGTCTCGGCCAGCTCGGCCAGGTCGAGCGGCAGATCCGCCGGGTGCTCCTGGGTGACCGACGGAGCGTTGCTCAGGATCGTCCGTTCCGGCAGGCGTTCGCCGCGGATGATCATCTCGACCTCCGCGCGATCGAGGGTCTCCCGCTCGAGCAGGGCGGCCGCCATGGTCTCGACCTCGTCGCGGTGCTGCTCGAGGAGGTTGCGCGCCCTGGCGTACTGCTCGTCGATGATCCGGTGCACCTCGGTGTCGATCTCGTGCAGGGTGCGCTCGCTGTGGGTCTGGCGGCGCGAGTAGTCGCGCCCCAGGAAGACCTGTTCGGTCGCCTCCTCGTAGGCGACCGGCCCGAGCGTCGCGCTCATGCCGGCGCGGGTGACCATGTAGCGGGCGATGCCGGTGACCTGGCGGATATCGTTGCCGGCGCCGTCGGTGATGCCGCCGAGGAATAGCGCCTCGGCGGCGCGGCCGCCGAGTCCCTTGCAGATCTGCGCCAGCAGCTTCTCGTTCGAGTGCAGGAAGACATCCTCGGCCGGCGGCGTGAACGTGACGCCGAGCGCCTGACCGCGCGGGATGATCGTGACCTTCTGCGCCGGATCGGCGTGCTCGAGGTGCTCCGCGACGATCGCGTGGCCCGATTCGTGGTAGGCCACGATCTTCTTGACTTCCTCGGTGAGCACCCGGCTCCGGCGCTCCGGCCCCATCATGACCTTTTCGCGGGCCTCGACGAAGTCCTCCATGACGACTTCCTCGTGATTGCGGCGCGCGGCGAGCAGGGCGGCCTCGTTCACGAGGTTCTCGAGGTCCGCGCCGGCGAGTCCCGGCGTGCCGGCCGCGAGGACCTTGGCCGAGACCGAGGCGGCATGCCGCACTTTCTTCATGTGGACCTTGAGGATGGCCTCGCGTCCGCCGAGGTCGGGCAGGTCGACCACGATCTGTCGATCGAAGCGGCCGGGACGCAGGAGCGCGGGGTCCAGCACGTCGGGACGGTTCGTGGCCGCGAGCAGGATCACGCCCTCGTTCGATTCGAACCCGTCCATCTCCACCAGAAGCTGGTTGAGAGTCTGCTCGCGCTCGTCGTGACCGCCGCCCAGTCCGGCGCCGCGGTGGCGGCCGACCGCGTCGATCTCGTCGATGAAGATGATGCAGGGGGCGTTCTTCTTGCCTTGCTCGAAGAGGTCGCGCACGCGGCTCGCGCCGACGCCCACGAACATCTCGACGAAGTCCGAGCCGGACATGCTGAAGAACGGCACGCCCGCCTCGCCGGCGACCGCACGGCCGAGCAGGGTCTTGCCGGTACCGGGAGGCCCGACGAGCAGGGCGCCCTTGGGGATGCGGCCGCCCAGGCGCTGGAACTTCTTCGGCGAACGCAGGAACTCGATGACCTCCTGCAGCTCGACCTTGGCCTCGTCGCAGCCCGCGACGTCCTCGAACGTGACCTCGGGCCGGTCCATGTTCACGAGCTTGGCCTTGCTCTTGCCGAAGCTGAAGGCGCGGTTGCTGCCGCTCTGCATCTGGCGGAAGAAGAAGATCCACACCGCGATCAACAGCAGGATCGGCAGCATGTAGACGGTCAGGAACTGGGTGAGCCAGGGATCGCGCGCCTCCTCGACGACGACGCGGACCTCGGGATTGTGCTCCTTCAGCCAGTCGTAGAAGTTCTCCTTCTGCATCAGTCCGACCTTGAAGTCCTTGACCGGCCGGATGCTCCCGTCGAGCAGGGTGATCGGCGCCTGCTCGGCGAGCCGGCCGATTCCGTTGGGCCCGACGATCGTCAGCTCCTGCAGGTTGCCCTTCTCGACCTGCTCGGCGAAGGCGCTGAAGCTGATCGTGCTGGTCGCGGTGTGCTCGCCGCTGTACCAGCGGAAGACCACGAGCAACAGCAGCAGCAGGAGCAGCCAGAAGGCCACGCCGCGGCCGGTGAAGCCGGGTCGCGGCGTGCCGGGTCCCTGGGGGGGACGAATCGGATTCCGCTGAGGCTTGTTCGACATCGAGGTCCTTTCCAAGCGCGGCGAGAGGCGAATAAACGGCAGCACGCCTCCCGCGCTAATCGCAGGGATCCGCGCGCCGCCGTTCGAGAACGATGGTAACCGCCTGTCGGGTCGACGGCAACAACCGCGTCCGCTCCGCCTGGGCTACCCCGACGACCCAGAGGGGGCCGGCCCGATCCTCCACGACGAGGACGCCGGGCCGCCAGGCGGCCGGGATCCTCCGTTCCTGCATAAGATCGCTCAATTTCTTCCGTCCTGCGAGGCCGAACGGCTGCAGGCGATCGCCGGGCCGCGGATGCCGCACCCGGAGATTGCCGTCGAGCCGATCGGCGGCCGAGACCAGCCTCCAGACGCCGCCGTCGCGCCGCGGGGGGCCCGGCGGATCGGGAATCGTCGCGAGAGGCTCCAGGCTCACCCGCCACCGGGCCGCGTCGTCGAGGGGCGGCGGGGCGGCCGCGCAGCCGACCCGCGCGAAGACGCGTTCCAGCCGCAAACGTCCGGGCAGGTCGAGGCTGGACCCCGACCGGCCGGACCTCAGCCACGCGAGCACGCCGGACACGTGAGCGAGGGCGAGGTCGACCGGGAGCGCGTCCCGCAGCCACCGGCGGATGACCCGCCGAGCCAGCGCTTCAGGCAGCGCGAGCGTGCCGGCGACGTCGAGGCTCGCCCCGGCGTGGCCTTCGAGCGGCGGTCCGCCGAGCTGGGCCCAGGCCGCTTCGGCCAGCGCGTCGAGGAAAGCGGAATCCGTCTCCGCGAGTCCGGCCAGGCGAGCGGGGCCCAGCGCCGCGCCGTCGCCGAAGATGTCGCGCGCGAGCGGCAGGAGCTCGCGGCGCACGCGGCCGCGGACGTTGCTGCCGTCGAGGTTGGTGGGATCCTCGCGCCAGGCGAGCCCGCGTCCGGCGAGCCAGGCGAGGAGATCGGCGCGCGACTCGTCGAGGAGCGGCCGGATCCGGCGTCCGCTCCGCGGGCGCAGCCCTCGCAGCCCGTCCAGTCCCGTGCCGCGAAACAACCGCATGACCACCGTCTCGGCCTGGTCGTCCCGGTGGTGGCCGGTCGCGATCGCGGCCAGACCGCGGGCGGCCCGCGCGTCCTCGAGGAACGCGAGGCGGAGCCAGCGCGCCGCCTCCTCGACGCCGCGGCCGCGCAGCCGGGCGAGCGGCCGGGGATCGCCGCCGCCGCCGGCGAGCGGCACTCCGAGGTCGCGGCAGAGCGCGGCGCAGAACTCCGCGTCGCGATCGGCGGCGTCGCCGCGCAGCCGGTGATTGAAGTGGGCGGCGACGAGCGGGCGGTTCGCCGCGGCGGCCCAGTCGCGTGCCAGCGCGAGCAGCGCCACCGAGTCGGGTCCGCCGGAGAGCGCGACCAGGAGGCCGGCAGCCCGCGGCTCCTCGCCGAAGGCTCGCGCGGCCTCGGCGGTCAGGTCCGCCAGGCGGGCGTGCACGCGGCCGGCGAGGTCGCTGCTGGTCATGGCGCCTCCACGACGCACGAAAAAAGCCGCTCGCGCGGCTCGGCAAGGCAGGCGAACTGGTGGCGCCTCAGGGATTCGAACCCCGGACACGCGGATTATGATTCCGCTGCTCTGACCAGCTGAGCTAAGGCGCCACCGGGATCAGCGGGCGGGCCGAACCCGCCGCCCTCGCGGGCAGGGCCGGAATCTAGGCGCTGCCCAAGATCTTGTCAAGAGGGCCGCCGAGCCCTAAGGTCCGGGTGAACGCGGCAGATAGACCACCGACTCCCGGCTCCGAGGAGATGCAAGTGGCCACAGACTGGCAGCCTCCGTCCGACCGATCGCTCGAACTCGCCGAGGCGCCTCGCGACGCCCTCGCGAGCCGCGCGGTCGCCGTGATCGGCTACGGGACCATGGGCCGCGCCCACGCCCTGAACCTGCGCGACAGCGGGATCGCCGTCATGGTCGGCGCGCGTCCCGGCTCTCCGCGGGGCGACCTCGCCCGACGCGAGGGTCTGCACGTTGCGACCGTCCCGGACGCGGTGAGGGCGAGCGACGTCGTGGCCCTGCTGTTGCCGGACGAGGCCATGGCCGCCGTCTACGCCGCGGAGATCGCGCCCAACCTGCGAGGCGGCGCGGCGCTCGCGTTCGCGCACGGTTTCGCGATCGCCTTCGGCCAGATCGATCCGGGATCGCGCCCCTGCTTCCTCGTCGCGCCGAAGGCGCAGGGCGACATGCTGCGCGAGGCGTTCACGGGCGGCGGCGGGGCGCCGGGCCTGCTCGCGGTCACGGACGGCTCTCCGCCGGGAACCTGGGCGCTCTGCGCCGCGTATGCCGCGGCTGTCGGCTGCCTCCACGGCGGCGGATGGCGCACGACCTTCGCGGCCGAGTGCATCGCCGACCAGTTCGGGGAACAGGCCGTGCTCTGCGGCGGCGTGATCGAACTGCTGCAGGCCGCGTTCGATACGCTGACCGCGCGCGGTTACGATCGCGTCAACGCCTATTTCGAGTGCGTCCACGAATTGAGGCTGATCGCGGACCTGCTGCAGCGGTACGGCGTCGACGGGCTGCGCCAGCGCATCAGCCCGGCCGCTGCCTACGGGGGCCTGACGCGCGGACCCCGGTTGATCGACGCCGCGGTCCGGGACCGCATGGCCGCGATCCTGGACGAGATCGAGGACGGACGCTTCGCCCGGGAATACCTGTCCCGCCACGCCGATCCGGCGGCGGGCACCCGGACCCTGGCCGACCGCGAGGCGGCGACCCCGCTCGCGCGCGCCGGCCGTGACCTGCAGGCCCGGCTCGCCGCGCTCGACGCTGCGAATGGGCCGCACCGTGAAAAGGAGACACGCCGATGACCGAGCCGTTCGAACCGACGCCGCCGACTCCTGCCGCCGCGCCTCCGGCCGCCCCGCCGGCACCAGTGAGCGAGCGCTTCGTGCAGGTCTTCACTGCGCCGGCGCGGGCCATGGCGGCGGTCGCCGCGCGGCCGGCCTGGCTCGTTCCCGCCCTCGTGATCGCGATCCTGATGCTCCTCTACACCGCGGTCAACATGCACATCTTCATGCCCGAGCAGACCGAAGCGCAGCTCGAGCATGCGACCGGTCCCCAGGCCGAGGCGCTCGAGAAGCAGCTCGAACTGTACAGCGATCCGCCGATCTGGCTGCGGATCGTCATGGGACTCGGCGCCGGGCTGGGCGTGGTGCTCTTCGCCATCCTCGTCCCGGCGTGGGTGCTGCACCTGTTCCTGAGGCTGTCCTCGGGCCAGGGCGCGGCGAGGCAGACGATCGGCGTCGTCTGCTGGGCTGCGATCATCCCGTACGTCCTGCGGACCGTGCTGAGCTGGGTGATCCTCGTGGGGACGGGATCGGGCCGCAGCGCCGGGCTCACCGCGGCCTCGCTGCTGCCGGACGCCAATCCCCAGTCGGTCAGCTACACGATCGCCAGCCTCTACGGCGATCCGTTCATGTACTGGATGCTCTGGGTGGTCGTGCTCGGCGTGAGCCAGGTCCACCGGCTGCCGGTCAGCCGGTCGGTGATCGTGGTCGCGGCGACCTTCGCGCTGCTGTCCGTCTTCCCCATCGGGTTCACGCTGCTGGGGCAGCTCTTCTCTCAAGGCTAGCTCGTCCGACTGGGCGACCCGGGTCCGGGACGCCGGAGGTGGAACGTGAAGATCTGGATCCCCATCGTCCTCGTCGTGGTCGTGATCGGCGGGCTCATCGGCTTCAGCCTGAGCCGTCGGGACCGCTCGCTCCGCGTGGACGTCGCGACGGTGGAACGCCGCGACCTGAGCGCGCAGGTGCGCGCGTCCGGCACGATCGAGCCCAAGAAGAAGGTCGACGTGTCCGCCAACGCGATGGGGACGGTGACCCGGCTCGCGGTCGCGGAGGGGCAGAACGTCGACGAGGGCGCGCTCCTCTTGGAGATCGACCCGACCGAGTATCGCGCCGCCGTCGAGGCGCTCGTCGCTTCCGTGCAGTCGGGCGAGGCGGACCTGCGTCTCGCCGAGGCGTCGCTCGAGAAGGCGGAGCAGGACTACCAGCGGGCGGCCGAGCTCTTCGACCAGGGGTTGACCTCGGACGAGGCGCTCCTCGCGGCGCGCACCACCGCCAAGGTCGAGCAGGCGCGGGTCGAGGCCGCCCGCCACCGCCTGACCCAGGTCCGCGCCAACCTGGAGAAGGCCCGCCACGACCTGCAGAAGGTCACGATCACCGCGCCCATGACCGGCCTCATCACCCGGCTCAACGTGGAGGAGGGCGAGAACGCGATCATGGGGACGCTGAACAATCCGGGCACCGTGCTGCTCACGATCGCCGACATGGGCACGATGGAAGCCGTGGTCGAGGTGGACGAGACCGAGGTCGTCCAGGTCGCGCTCGGCCAGAAGGCCGTGGTGGAGATCGATGCGTTTCCGGGGGAGGAATTCCCGGGCTCGGTCACGGAGATCGGCAACAGCCCGATCACTTCGGGCGCCGGCCAGCAGGCGGTCGACTTCGAGGTCAAGGTGACGATGGACCAGGCGCCGGCGACGATCCGCCCGGGGCTGTCGGCCAAGGCGCGGATCCACGTCGCCGAGCGCGATAGCGTCCTCGCGGTGCCGCTGGGCGCGGTCACCGCGCGCGACTGGCCGCTGCGCCAGTCGGCGATCGAGCAGCTCAAGGGCAACGAGGCGAAGAAGCGCGACCGGGCGCTGGCGGACCTGGGCTTCACGAGCGAGGTCCCGGACGACGAGGCCGAGCGCGAGGAGACCGAGGGCGTCTTCGTGGTCGAGGACGGATACGCGAAATTCGTGCCCGTCACGCTCGGCATCGCCGGGGAGGAGCACTTCGAGATCACCACCGGGCTTGCCGAGGGGCAGACGGTCGTCGGCGGTCCGTTCCGGATCCTGCGCGAGCTGAAGGACGGCGCGAAGGTGCGGCCGGCCCAGACCGACGAGAAGGAGAAGGCCGAGGACGATGCCCAGGACCGCGGCGCGGACGCCGAGGCGACGGATCGGTGACGCCGTGATCCGCGCGCACCTGACCGGCGTCGGCATCGCGCTGGCGAATCTGCGGAGCCACAAGCTGCGTACGTTCCTGACGCTGCTGGGCAACATCGTCGGCACGATGTCGGTGATCGCCGTGGTCTCGCTGATCTACGGCGCCGACCAGTACGCGCGCCGCAAGGTCCTCGACGAGGGCACCGACGTGTTCACGATCGTGCGCGTCAACCCGGTGAATTTCCTGACGGACTTCGACGCGTTCCTCGAGTCGCTCAACAACCCCGAGCTCACCCTCGAGGACCGCGACTGGCTCGCCGATCGGCTGACCCTGGCGCGCGCGGTCGGCGCCTCGGTGGAGACCGCGGCCGACCTGCGCGCCGGCACGGCCACCTACCGCGGCTGCCAGGTGCGCGGCAAGACCGAGGAGTACCCGCTGCTCGAGGATCTGCCGCTGGCCCGCGGCCGGCACCTCACGCCGGCCGACCTGCGGACGAGCGCGGAGGTGGCGGTGCTCGGCTGGGACGTCGCGCGCGATCTCTTCCCGCGCAGCCTCGACCCGGTCGGCAAGGAGTTCCGGCTGCAGGGCCGGCACTTCACGGTGGTCGGCGTGGTCGCGGACAAGGGGACGGTCCTCGGCAGCAACCAGAATACGTTCGCGATCGTGCCGATCACGTCCTGGCAGAAGGTGTTCGGTGCCCGCGAGTCGATCGACATCAAGGTCGCCGTGGCCGAGCTGGAGCGATTCGAGGAGGCCAAAGACGAGGCCGCGTTCCAGATGCGGGTGCGCCATCGCCTGCGGCCGGTCGTCGACGACGATTTCGGCATCATGACCGCCGACCAGCTGCTGCAGATCTGGAAGGGGATCGCGGGAGCGATCTATGCGGCGATGACTCCCCTGGTGGGGATCAGCCTGGTCATCGGCGGCATCGTCCTGATGAACGTGATGCTCGTCTCGGTGACCGAGCGCACGCGCGAGGTCGGCGTGCGGAAGGCGCTCGGCGCCACGCGGCGCAACATCGCCGGCCAGTTCCTCGTCGAGGCGGTCACCCTGTCGTTGACCGGCGGGATGGTCGGCATCCTGATCGGCGGCGGCATCACCTGGCTCATCTGCGCGATCAGCGACCTGAACTTCGCGATCCCGCTGTGGTCGGTCGGGCTGGGGCTGGGCTCGACGTTCTTGATCGGCGCCTTCTTCGGCGCTTGGCCGGCCTGGAAAGCGGCGGGACTCGATCCGGTGGAGGCGTTGCGCCATGAGTAGCGTCCCCTTGGTGCGGCTCTCCGCCCGCGAGGCCTGGCGGCAGGCCTGGCAGACGGTGCGCGGCTACAAGCTGCGCAGCTTGCTGCTGATCCTCGGCGTGGCGATCGGCGTCGCGACCCTCCTCGCGATCGTGACGATCGTCTCGGGCCTGAGCGGCCGCATCCGCGAGGACATCGTCTCGGCGACCCGCCCCTACCTCTACATCGCCCGCTACACCGGGCTCGGCGGCGAGGACATCGACGCGAAGCTGCGCCGGCGCCAGCTCGACCCCGAGCTGCTGCCGCTCGTCGCCGCGGTGCCCGGAGTGGACCGGGTCGACTACATGATCCAGACCCACCGCGGCGACGTGCTGACCTACGGGAAGGAGCGGACCCAGTTCGTCTCGACCGTCGGCGCGACCGAGAACTTCGCCATCATGTACAGCTACCAGGTCGGCGAGGGCCGGTTCTTCACCCGCCGCGAGCTCGACGCGCGCGAGCGCGTGGTGGTCCTCGGCTACGGCCCGCGCAAGGACCTCTTCCCGCGGCTCGATCCGATCGGCAGCACGCTGAGCATCCGCGGCCGCCCCTACCTGATCGTCGGCACGATGGCCGAGCGCAAGAGCATCACCGGCTCGATGGGCGAGAACTACCTGGTCCTGCCGTGGACCACCTACGAGAAGGATTTCCTCGACCGCGGCCTGGAGGACCGCGTGATCGCCGCCACGGTCGCGGAGGGCAGCACCGTCGACGAGGTCCGCCAGGGCGTCACGGGCGCCCTGCGCGCCGGCCGCCGCTTGCGCCCGAGCCAGCCCGACGATTTCGACATCGTCTCGAGCGACACCTACGGCGAGATGGTGGACGGCATCACCGGCGCGATCGCCGTCGTCTTGACCGTGCTCGCGTCGATCGGCCTCTTGGTCGGAGGCATCGGCGTGATGAACATCATGCTGATCTCGGTCACCGAACGGACCAAGGAGATCGGCGTGCGCATGGCGCTCGGCTCGCGACGGCGCGACGTGCTCCTGCAGGTCCTGCTCGAGTCGGGGACGCTGACCCTCCTGGGCGGCGTGGTCGGGATCGTGCTCGGCTACGTCCTGTCGTGGGCCGCGACCAAGCTCCTCTTGTTCCCCTTCCGGATCGACCCGGTGACGACCGTGATCGCCGTCGTCTTCTCGGCCGCGGTCGGCGTGGTCTGCGGGATCTACCCCGCCAACCGCGCGGCGAAGCTGGACCCGGTGGAGGCTCTGCGGGCCGAGTGACGCCGCCGCGTGGCCGTCCTCGCCGGTCGGCATTAGCTATTGCGCGAGGACGCGCGTGCGACGACGCGGCGAACGGCCGGCGGCGACGGGAGACATCGTGAGAATCCGCTGGATCCTGGGAGGCGCTTCGATCGCGGTGACGGGCGCGCTGGCGGGCGCCCTCCTCTGGGCGTTCGGCGCCGGCCATCGTCCCGAGGCGCCCCGGCGGGCGGACCCGACGGTCTCGCCGGCGCCGGCGGCCGGATTCGTGGCCCGGCGAGGCCCCGGCGGCGCGGAGACGGCGACCGGCGTGGCGGCGGGCGACAGTGCGTTCAGCGCGTCCGCCGCGGGCCTGGTGGAGGTTGCGAGCCCCGTTCCCGGCGGCGGGACCATGGTCGACCTGCGCGGGCGCTTCCAGTACGCCGTCGTCACGGTCGCGCGCGGCGACACCGCGGGGGCGGCGTGCCGGCCGGCTGCCGTGCCGCCGCACGCGGCGCTGCGGGGCGGCGGGGACGATCAGCCATGATGGGGGGCCGGCGACGACGCCTGCGGATCCCGGTGCTCGTCGTGCTGGCGGCCCTCGGCTGCGTGGCGGCGTCCCGCCAGTCCCGGGCGGATGCCACCATCCAGATCGTCAACCGGGACGCACCCGGCGAGGGCTTCAACGATCCCGCGCCCTGGACGCCGGCCGGCGGCAACCCTGCGACGACGCTGGGCCAGGCGCGCCTCGTCGCGTTCCAGCACGCGGCGGACGTCTGGGGCAGCCTGCTTGCGAGCGAGGTGACGATCCGCATCGCGGCGCAGATGAATCCCCTGACCTGCACGCCCGACTTCGCGGTCCTCGGCTCGGCCGGGCCCAATACCGTCCATCGCAACTTCGCCGGAGCGCCGCGTGCCGATACCTGGTATCCGCAGGCCCTGGCGAATGCCCTGGCGGGAACCGACATCGCGCCGGCGGACAGCGATGTCGACGCCCGGTTCAACAGCGCCCTCACCGGCGACGCGGGCTGCCTCGGCGGTGCCGGCTGGTACTACGGGCTCGACGGCAATCCGCCGGCCGGCGACTACGACTTCATCACGGTCGTCCTGCACGAGCTGGGCCATGGCCTCGGTTTCATCACGTTCGCGGACCTCGAGACGGGGGCGAAGCTCCAGGGCAGCGACGATGCGTACCTGGTGCACCTCGAACGGGCGGGCGCCAGCCCCGCGAGCTACGCGGACATGACGGACGCCCAGCGCGTCGCGGCGAACATCGCCGATCCCGACCTGCGCTGGACCGGCGAACACACGACCGGCCTGCTTCCGTCCTTCGACCTCACCGGTGGCCTGAGCGGCGACCGGGTCCGGCTGCACGCGCCGGACCCTCTCGCCGTGGGCTCGTCCGTCGCGCACTTCACGAGCGACGTGACCCCCGACGAGATCATGGAGCCTGTATTCACCGGCCCGATTCACGACCCTGGCCTGGCGATCTTCGTGCTGGAAGACGTCGGCTGGCCCGTCGATCCAGGCGTGAGCGGGAGCTTCGTGTCGGTGAGCGCCGCCCCGCAGGACGGCGCTGTCGTGCTCAGCTGGGATTTCCGGTCGCTCGAGCCGATCGAGGGATTCAACGTGTACCGGCGAGCCGGCGCCGCCGCCGAGGTCCTGATGAATCCGGCCGGTCCGCTCGACCCCGCCACGCAGTCGTTCCTGGACGGCGGGGTCGAACCGGGCGGCGTCTACCGCTACGTCGTGGCCGCGGTCCGCGGGGACGGCAGCCAGGTCCGCTCCGGGTCGGTGACGTTCTCGCTCGCGGCGCTCCCGACGGCGCTCGCGCCCGGCCGCCCCAACCCGTTCCGCGCCGAGACCGAGCTGGCCTACCGGATCGGCGTGGCGAGTCGGGTGGTCCTGAGCGTCTTCGATCCTCGCGGCCGGCTCGTGCGCACCCTCGTCGACGAGCAGCAACCGCCCGGCGAGCACCTCGTGAGCTGGGACGGCCGCGACGATGCGGGGCGCGTGGTCCCGTCCGGCGCCTACGTGGTCCGCCTGACGGCGGCCGCGACGACCCGGTCCCAGAGGCTGGTCCTGCTGCGGTAGGGCCGGCCGGGCGTCACTCGTCCGCGAGGTAGACGAGCGCCGGATACCCGACCCAGTGCGCGAGCGTGGCCGGCGCGGTCACGCCGAGCCGAGCGGCGGGAAGATCGAGGCGCCCGTCGCTCACGCTGTCGCCGTAGCGCAGCAGCTCGCCGCGGCACGCTGCCGCGCCGGTCGCGTCGAGCCAGCGGCAGAGCACGGTCAGGCCGAACGGGATCGAGTACAGGCCGCACCAGGTGATCCGGTACGGATCGGCCGGGTCGCTTGGACGCGCGGGATTCCAGACGAGGCGCACGTAGCTCGCGATGCCCGCGTCGTCGAGAGGACCGGCCAGCGTGGCGTCGGCCAGGGTCAGATCCTGCTGCCGGGCGGCGGCGTGACCCCGCTCGTCGCAGCCGAACGGCGCGTAGCCCGTCGCGCCCCAGCCTTCACAGCCGTAGTGGACGGCGTCGGCCGAGATCGCGAGCGCCAGGTCGCGCCCCGGCTGCCAGCCTCGTTCCCGACAGATCGCGGCCAGCGCCGCCGCGAGCGTGCCGGCAGCCTCGCGCAACGTGTCGAACTCCATGCCCGCGACGAGGATCGGGACGAACCGCGGCTCGGCGACGGCGGCGCCGATCCACGGCAAGAGCGACTCGAGCGAGTGCTCGGCGGCGTGGCGGTCCGCCGCCTCGACGGCCCACGAGCCCAGGCGGTCGCGCAGCTCGTCGCGCAGCGCCTCGTCGACGAGCCAGTCGCGCCCCGCGACCCGCCAGGCCTCGCTCGCGTCGAAGAGGAGCTGGTCGCGCACGCCGGCCCGGCGACAGGCGTGGCAGACTCCGATCATCACCCACCGCGGCGCCTGCAGGTACGGCAGGGCGTGCACGACCGTGCGGCCGGCATAGAGGTAGTCGTCGTGGGGCAGGATCGCGGCGAGACACGCGGTACGGCCCGCGTCGCCCATCGCGGCGAGGCCCTCGGCGGCCCGGCTCGCGGCCACCACGGCCTGCATGTCGGTCCAGGTGGTCGCAAAGCCGACCGTGTCGACCTGAGCGCGGACCTGGGCCCGGGCGGCCGTCGCCCCAGCGCCGAGGTGAAACGCCACGACCGCGGCGACTGCACCGGCGAGGCCGAGACCAGCGAGCGAGCGACAGCGCGTCATGGGCGGCGCCTCCCGAGCGATCCCCAGCCTGGCCCAACCGCGGCGGCATGTCAACCAGTCGCCGCTGATCCCGCGCGCCGGCGCCCTGTTGGTCTCGGAGCCATATCGGTCGTATCCTGGGCCGATGGGTCACGACCGAGACCGCGCCACAGCCGACGGCGGTTTTCGCGCCGTCATGCTGATCTTGCACATCGTTGCCGTCGCCGGCGTCCTCGCGATCCTGTGGCGGGCGCGGTCCTACTACCTCGCCCCGCTTCAGGATCGGCCCTTTCACGACGGTTACGCGACCTGGCGCCCGACCGGCTCGGTCGGCCACGGCCTGGGGTTCGCCGGTACGGCCGCGCTGCTGCTGATGCAGCTGTACTCGGTCCGCAAACGCACGCGACTCTTCGGGCGCCTGGGCCGGATGTCCCGCTGGCTGAGCGCCCACGTGTTCCTGGGCATCTGGGGACCGGTCCTGATCACGCTCCACACGTCATTCAAGGTCCAGGGACTGGTCGCGGCGAGCTACTGGAGCATGGTCGCGGTCGCCCTCAGTGGCGTGCTCGGTCGGTTCCTCTACCGGCAGATCCCGCGCACGATCGCCGGCCAGGAGCTGAGCGCGGCGGACATGGACCTGCGCGAGGCGGAGCTCCGCTCGGAGCTCGCCGCGCACCTGCCCGCCCCGGAGGCCGTGCTGGCCGGACTCGACCGTCTCGCCGTACCGCCCGGTGGTCCCGCGTCGGCCGGCCTGGTGTGGCTGTTCCGCCGCAATCTCGCTCTGAGACGGGATCTGGACCGCCTGCTGGGCGCGAGCGGGCTCGACCGCGGCGTCGAGCGCAGGCTGATCGGTGCGCTGGCCCGCGAGCGCGTGCTCCTGCGGCGCAGGCGCGTCCTGGGGTTCCAGGTCCAGCAGGCCTTCCACTACTGGCACGTCGTGCACAAGCCCTTCGCAGGCTTGATGTTCCTCGTCATGGTCGTTCACGTCGGAGTCGCGCTGTGGCTCGGTTATCGTTGGATCTTCTGACCTCGCGCGACGGAACGCGACAGCTGGCCCTGCCGGCGCTGCTCGTCCTGGCGCTCGCCGGCCTCGCGCAACCGTCGGCCGCCCAGCTCTCGCCAGGGCCGCTGAGCCAGGCGCACGCCGATCTCGAAGGCGTCCGCCACTGCACGAGCTGCCACGATGCGGATCGCCAGGACGTGCGCGCGGGTTGCCTCGCGTGCCACCACGCGGTCGCCGCGCGCGTCGCCGAGGGACGCGGCCTGCACGCGGGCGAGAACTAC
This sequence comes from Candidatus Krumholzibacteriota bacterium, assembly GCA_022711765.1. Lineage (GTDB taxonomy): Bacteria > Krumholzibacteriota > Krumholzibacteriia > LZORAL124-64-63 > LZORAL124-64-63 > Glo-17. The sequence continues at coordinate 1,044,444 of JAKLEB010000001.1, read as the reverse complement.
GCGGCCTGCGAGACCTGCCACCACGAGCACCTCGGCCGCGATTTCGCGCTGATCTCGTGGCCCGATCGTGGCCCGTCGGATTTCGATCACGCCAGCGTCGGCTTCGTCCTGGAAGGTCGGCACGCGACGGTCGCGTGCCGCGAGTGCCACCGGCCGGCGCGCATCGAGACGCCGGAGCGCCTCCGTTCAGGCAAGGTCGACCTCGAGCGGACCTACCTCGGCCTCTCGACCGATTGCGCGGGTTGTCATCCGGATCCCCACCGCGACCAGTTCGGCGGCGACTGCGCTCGCTGCCATCGGCAGACCGAGTGGCGCCTCGCCGCGACCTTCGACCACTCGCGGACGGCGTTCCCGCTTGTGGGCGCTCATGCGGCGGTGACGTGCGAGCGATGCCATCCCGCGCTCGATGGCGCCGGGACCGTACCGGGCGCGCGCCGGTATCGCGGCGTCGCGCACGGCGGCTGCGTCGATTGCCACACGGATCCCCACGGCGGTCGCCTCGGCGCCGACTGCAACGGCTGCCACGAGACGGCGGCGTGGTCGGCGCGGGCGCGCGACTCCTTCGACCACGCCCGCACCGCATTCCCGCTCCGCGGGCGCCACGCGCAGCTCGCGTGCGCCGCGTGCCACGGCGGCCGCCAGCGCGGTCAGCCGCTGCCGCACGCCGCCTGCATCGATTGCCACCGCGACGCGCACGCCGCGCGCACGGCCGGCGAAGCCAGCTGGCTGCGCTGCGAGCAGTGTCACGACGAGTCCGGCTTCCAGCCGGCGCGATTCACCCTGGCCGAACACGATTCGACGGCGTTCCCCCTCGTCGGCGCGCACCGGGCGCAACCCTGCGTGGCGTGTCACCGGGCGGCGTCCGGTTCTGGCTCCGCCCCGGGGGCCCCGCCGCTCGCCCTTCCCCACGCGACGTGCGAGGATTGCCACGGAGATCCTCACGGGCCCGAGCTCGCGCGACTGTCCGGCGGCGACGGCTGCCGCGCGTGCCACCGCGAGGACTCGTGGCGGGACGTCAGATTCGCGCACGACCGCACCGGCTGGCCGCTCGCCGGACGTCATGCGGACATCGCTTGCCGGGATTGCCACACGCCGGTTGGGCTGTCGGCCGCCTCGTCGGCCGGGCCCGCGGTCGCGAGACAGGTCGCTGCGCCGACGAGTGCGGTGGCGCTCGTCTTTGCGGGCGTTCCGCGAGCGTGCGTGAGCTGCCACGTGGATCCGCACCGCGGCCAGTTCGGCGGCGACGCGACGCCGGTTGCCGGCGATGACTGCGCGCGATGCCACGCGCCGGACGCCTGGCGGCCCGCTCGCTTCGACCACGATCGCCAGTCGCGGTTCCCGCTGACCGGCGCCCACCGCCAGGTCGCGTGCGCGCGCTGCCACCCCCTCGAGCGCGACGCTGCCGGCGAGTTCGCCCGGTACCGCCCGCGCGGTACGGACTGTGCCGATTGCCACGGAACCGCGGTCCCGTCGACCGCCAAGGAGCAAGGATGATGAGGCCGGCCGACTCACGGCGCACAGCGTTCGCCTGCTTCGGGATCCTGATCGCCGCGGCGCCGGCGGTCGGCGTCGCGCAGGACTCGCCGCACGGCGACTTCGATCGCGAGTGCGTCGAGTGCCACGACACCGCGAGCTGGGTGGTCCCGGCGGCGCCCCTGCGGTTCGACCACGCCGCCGTCGGTTTCCCGCTGCTCGGCGGCCACGCCGGCGTTGCCTGCCGCGACTGCCACCGCTCGCTGGTCTTCGCCCACGTGGGGGTCGCCTGCGCCGATTGCCACGCGGACGTCCATCACGGCGAGCTGGGCTTCGATTGCGAGGCCTGCCATCGCGTGGGGACCTGGGAGAATCGTGCGGACATGATCGAGCGCCACGAGGGGCTCGCGTTCCCCCTGAGCGGCGCGCACGCCTGGGTCGACTGCGGCGCTTGCCACCGCGGCCAGCCTGGCGCCGAGTACACGCAGGTCTCCGCCGAGTGCGTGGCCTGCCACGAAGCGGATTACCTCGGTGCGCGCGCCCCCGACCATGTCCAGGCCGGCTTCCCCACCACCTGCCAGGACTGCCATGCGGTCTTCGCGACCTCCTGGGGGACCTCCTCGTTCCAGCACCCGCCGACCTTCCCGCTGCGCGGCGCTCATGCCGCGGCGCGCTGCGCCGCGTGCCACGCCGACGGCCTCGGCTCGCTGCCGACCGACTGCTACGCCTGTCACGCCGCCGAGTACGACGCGACCGTGGATCCCGACCACGCCGCCGCCGCGTTCCCCACCGATTGCCGCGTCTGCCACGACGAGAACGCCTGGGCGCCGGCGGAGTACCGGCACGACCTGACCGGGTTTCCCCTGACCGGCGCGCACGCCCGCGCGCTGTGCAGCGATTGCCATCAGTCCGGCTATGCCGGCACGCCCCGGGACTGCGTCGCCTGCCACCAGCTCGAGTACGACGCGACCAGCGATCCCCCTCACCCGGCGGCCGGTTTCCCGACGGACTGCGAGCGCTGCCACACGACGAGCGCGTGGGTCCCGTCGACCTGGGACCACGACACCCTGTTCCCCATCGATTCCGGCCGGCATCGCGACGAGTGGAACGCCTGCGTCGACTGCCACGTGCAGCCGAGCGACTTCTCGATTTTCGAGTGCATCTTCTGTCACGAACACAACCAGGCCGACACCGACCAGGATCACGGGGACGTCTCCGGCTACGCGTATCTGAGCTCGGCCTGTCTGGAGTGCCATCCGCGCGGGGAGGAGGATTGATGCGCGCTGGACCGCCAGCCCGAGGTCTCCACGGCTGGGCGCTCGCGCTGGCCGTCTCGCCGCTGCTCGCGGCGGCGGCCGGCGCCACGTCGCCGGGACCGTTCGCCGTGCGGTACCTGTCGGCCGAGCACGTCTATCTCGACGGTGGTCGGCTCGACGGCCTGGCGACCGGCGATTCGCTGGACGTCGAGAGGGAGGGACGGCTGATCGCCCGCCTGGTCGCCGTCCATGTCGCCGACCATTCGACCGCGTGCCGGCCGATCGACCAGATCGAGTCGATCGCCGCTGGAGACCTGGCGACCGTGGTCGCGCGCGCGGCGCGAGGCGAGTCCGCCGGGGCGGCTGCCGGCGCCGCCGCGCCGGCGGCGGTCGCGACGGACGCGCCGGCCTCCCCACCGCGGACCGGCGGCGCGACGGCGCAGCCGATCCGCGGCCTGGTCGCCCTGCGCTGGTCGTACGCGCGCGCCGCGGACAGCCGGTCCGGCTGGACGAGCGAGCCGTCGCTGCGCGCTCGGCTCACCGTGCCCGACCTCGTCGCGAAGGGACTCGAGCTGCGCCTCGAGGGCACCCTTCGTCATCAGGATCGCGCCCACGCACCGGGCGGCGTCGCCCCGCGATCCGAGTGGCGCAGCCGGGTCCACGAGGCGGCCCTCGCCTACGCGCCCGATGCGGCGGGGCACCGCTGGTCGCTCGGGCGCGCTCTGCCGCGTGCGGTCGCGGGAGCCGGCTGGGTCGACGGTGTCCTGGGCGAGGCGCGCCTCGGAGACGGGACGTGGATCGGCGCTTTCGGCGGCTGGCAGCCCGACTGGCATAGCAGCGAGCCCAGCGACGAGACGCGCAAGGGCGGGTTCTTCGTCCGTCACCAGGCGGGTCGGCCTGGCGCACGCTATCTCGCCGGCTCGCTGGCCGCAGTCGGCCTCTATCGGGCCGGCGAGGTCAGCCGCGAGTTCCTCTACGTGGCGGCTCGCGGCGAGCTCGACCGCCGCGTCGGCGTCCAGACCGGGTGGGAGATCGAGGTCAATCGGCGCTGGCGCCGCGATCTCGGCGGCGATCCGATCTCCCTGACCGGCGCGTTCGTCGGTCTGCGCTGGCAGGCCGGCCGCGCCGTCGGGATCAACCTCGACTACGACGGCCGGCGCACGCCCCGGACCGCCGAGAACCGGTCGCTCGCGGACAGCCTGTTCAACGACTCCCTCCGGCAGGGACTGCGGCTGCGTGGTCGCATCCAGGCCGGGCGCCACGCTGCGCTGACCGTGCAGGGCGGCTTGCGCCGTCATCCGGCCTACGGGCGCGACACCCGGTCGTGGAGCCTCGCCGTGACCCACCAGGCTGCCATCGCGAACGTCACCGCGGACGCCGGCGGCTACGACGGACCGCTGGCCCGCGGCTGGCGCGCCGGTCTCGCGGCCCATCGCCCCTGGGGGCTCGGCAATGCCCTGCGGGTGACCGGCGGCCTGCACGCCTACGACGCGGCGGGCTGGTGGGAGGTTCGCCGGTCGGCCTGGTTCGGCGGCGGGATCGATCTGGCGCTGGCCCGCAAGACCTACGCCGCCGTCGACTACCGATACGAATGGGGCGACGACCCCGGTGGGCACCGGCTGTTTGCCGAGATCGGACGGCGATTCTGACGCGCGGGTCCGCCCGGGAGGTTCGGCGATCGTGGAACCGCTGCTCATCTGGCTCGTGACCGCCCTCGTGGCCCTGGCGATCTGGTTGCCGTACGCCGCCCGGTTCAGGCGGGCGCGCCGCGAGGACGTCGCGCGGCTCGCCGAGGCGACCCGCCTCGGGATCGACCGCCCGCTCGGCCAGTATCCGCTGATCGCGGCGGACTCCTGCATCGGCTGCGGCGCCTGCGTGCGGGCCTGTCCCGAGGGCGACGTGCTCGGGGTCGTCCACGGTCGCGCGACCGTGATCAACGGCGTGCGGTGCATCGGCCACGGCCTGTGCGCCGAGGCCTGTCCCGTCGGCGCCATCACGGTGGGCCTGGGCGATCTCGGCGGGCGCGACGATATTCCTCGCCTGGACGCCGACCTCCAGACGACCGTTCGCGGCGTCTACATCGCCGGCGAGCTCGGCGGCTACGCGCTCATCAGCAACGCGGTCGCGCAGGGCCGGCGGGCGGCGCTCGCGGTGGCGCGGTCCCTGGAGGGCCGGCGGGAGGCCGCTCCCTGGGACCTGGTCGTCGTCGGCGCCGGCCCCGCCGGGCTGGCCGCGGCGCTGACCGCTCGCGAACAGGGGCTCCGCTGCGTCGTCGTCGACCAGCAAGACGCTGGCGGCACGATCTTGCAGTATCCGCGCCGCAAGCTCGCGATGGTCCAGCCGCTCGAGATCCCGCTCTACGGGACGCTGTCGGCGGGAGAGTACGCCAAGGAGGACCTGCTGGCGCTGTGGCGGGAGCTGGTGGGGGCGCACCGGCTCGACGTCCGCAAGGGCGAACGCCTCGCGTCCCTGGACGGATCGTGCGACCGCTTCGCCGTGGTCACGACGGGAGGCCATCATGCGGCGCGCCGCGTCATCCTGGCGCTCGGCCGGCGGGGAACGCCGCGCCGGCTCGGCGTGCCGGGCGAGGACGCGGCGAAGGTCTCGTACCAGCTCGTCGATGCCGCCGGCTACCGGGACCTCGACCTGCTGGTGGTCGGCGGTGGCGACAGCGCTGTCGAGGCGGCGATTGGGCTCGGGCGCGAGTCGGGCAACCGCGTGTCCATCAGCTATCGCAAGCCGCGGCTGGTCCGCATCAAGCGGCGGAACGCCGAGAGGCTCGAGCCGCTCCTCGCGGCAGGGACGGTCCGCTTCATCGGCGACTCGCTGGTCCGGACGATCCGCGACGGAGTGGTCGACCTGACGGTCGGCGGCGAGGCGTTGAGCCTGCCGAACGACTACGTGTTCGTCATGGCCGGCGGCGAGCCGCCGTATCCCCTGCTGCGACAGGCCGGCATCGGGTTCGGCGGCGAGCCGCCGGCAGTTGCCCAACCGGCCGACCACGAGTAGCGTGTCGGGCCATGAGCACCCAGCAAGATTTCGCGAGGTCGCGCGCGGTCCTGCTCGGCCTGGCCGGCCTGCTGCTGCTCGCCGCTTGCGGCGACGGCGGCGGTGACCGGACCCGGGGCGAGAAGACGGCCGCCGCGGCCGACGCACCCCGCCCTGCGGTCCAGCCGCCGGCCGACGCGCCCGCGCGCCCGGCGACCGGCGCCGTCGCCCTCGCCGGCGTCACCTTCCAGCCGCCGGCCGCATGGCGAGACCTCGGACCCAGCGGCATGCGGCAGGCGCAGTACCAGCTGGCGCCCGTCGCCGGCGACCCCGCGCCGGCCGAGGTCAACGTCTTCTATTTCGGACCTGCCTCCGGCGGCGGCACCGAGGCGAACCTGCAGCGCTGGATCGGTCAGATGAGCCTGCCTGACGGCGGCGATCCGGCCGCGACGGCCGAGCGCCGCTCGTTCGAGGTGGCCGGCATGCCCGCGCACGTGGTCGCGGTCGACGGCACCTACGAGGCCGGCGGCATGGGCATGCCGGCGGGCGGCAGCGGCGGACCGCAGGCCGGCTACCGGCTGGTCGGGGTCGTGCTGGAGGGTCCGCAGGGCAGCCTGTTCTTCAAGCTGACCGGCCCGGCGGCCACGGCCCGGGCCATGGAAACCGGTCTGCTCGCCATGGTGCAGGGGGCGCGGCGCGAGGCGGCCATTCCGGCGGCGGGTGGTTGAGAATATACACGATTGATCTACTCTGTGTTGACGGCGACCGAGGGTGGCCCCGGGTGGGGACGCCGGGTGGAGTTGTCGGCGAGGCGGACGCGGAGGCGCGACCGCTCACAGAGGTGCGACGATGGAATTCCCGACCTGCCTGAAATGCGGCAAGGGTCTCTTGCTGCCCCTTTCGGACTACGGCCGCGACGGCGCGACCATCCGCTACAAGGCCTGGGTCTGCCACAACCCGGCTTGCGGACACACGATGCGGATCGACAACGGGGAGATCAGCCTCGGTCGCCTCCAGGAGTAGCGGCCGCCGGCACGGGTCCCCGCCGCCGCAGCCAGACGAGCAGCCAGGCGAGGAGCGCGGCGCTCGCCGCCAGGAGGGCCCAGCCGGCGGGACCGGTCAAGACCTCGGCCTCGAGATCCCCGTCGAGTCTCAGCAGCACCACCAGGGTGACCGCATTGTGCGCCGCGTGCGCGGCGAACGGCGCGACGAGCGAACCGGTCCACTGGTAGAGGCAGGCGAACAGGAGTCCCAGTCCGACCAGGCCGAAGAGGCTCCACGGCTGGTCGTGCAGCACGCCGAAGAAGAGCGCCGTCAGGACCGCGCCGCCGGCGAAGCCCCACTGATCGCGCGCGAGTCGGAAGAACAGGCCGCGGAACAGCAGTTCCTCCGCGAACGGCGCGACGATCACCGCCGCGAGCGCGGCCGTGACGATGCCGGCGGTGCCCGTGGGCAGCTGCGCTTCGAGCAGCTCGAGCTGCTCCGGCGTGGGCGGCCGCAGCGTGGCCGACCAGTCGGCCAGCAGACCGGCCGGCGCCCACCCGAGCAGACCGGCCGCGACGCCGCCGATCACCGCGCGAGACCGCGGCCGCAGCTCGAACGCGCCCGAGAGCGTCTCGCCGTGCCATCGCGCGAGTACCAGGCACGGCAGCACCACCGCCAGGAACGACGCGGCGATCACGGTCGCGAACGCGTCCTGGATCAGCTGGTAGAGCGCCAGCCGCCAGAACGCGTCGGCCACCACGAGCAGCGCCGCGAAGATCGAGAGCTGGATCGGCGTCCAGGCGTGCCACAGGCGAGGTCGGCGCGGCGGGGGGGTGATCAACGGCAAGCGATCCTCCCTGTACGGGTCGGCGTCGAACCATTAATATCGCGCCCGGTGCGCGCCGGCAAGAAAGGGGCCGCCATGCAGCAGCGACCGATCCGCGCGGTGATCTTCGACCTCGACAACACCCTGACCGACTTCCTCAAGGCCAAGGACGACGCGATCCGCGCGGCGATCGACGCGATGATCGACGCCGGTCTGCCCCTGGACGCGGCGACCGCGCACCAGCGCCTGTACGAGATCTACCGGCGCGAGGGCATCGAGTACCAGAAGGTGTTCAACCGCTTCCTGCAGACGTTCGCCGGCGAGGTCGACGACCGCATCCTCGCCGCCGCCGTGGTCGCCTACCGCCGCGCCCGCGACGGCTCGCTGGTGCTGTACCCGCACGCCAAGATGGTGCTCAACCGTCTCCTGCGCGATGGCTACGGTCTCGCCGTGGTGAGCGACGCGCCCCGGTTCGAGGCGTGGCTGCGCCTCTGCAGCCTCGGCCTGCAGCACACGTTCGACCGCGTCTTCACGTATGACGACACGGGCGTCCGCAAGCCGGATCCGCTGCCCTTCAACCTGGCGCTGCGCGACCTCGGCGTGAGTCCCCGCGAGGCCGTGATGATCGGCGACTGGCCGACGCGCGACATCCGCGGCGCCAAGGACCTCGGCCTGCACACGGTGTGGGCGCGCTACGGCGACAAGGCGGTGCCGTACAAGGACCGCTCCGGCGCGGCAGCCGAGGAGCTGGCCGCGGCCGAGGCGGAGTTCGTGATCGACGACCTCGCGCAGTTGCTCGAGGTCCTCGACCGCCTGAACGCGGCCGGCAGGGAGAGCTGAGATGCGCGTCTGTACCGCCCGCCAGATGGCCGCGATCGATCGCGAGACGATCGCCGCCGGGACGGCGAGCCTCGACCTCATGGAGCGCGCCGGGGCCGGGATCTGCGACGCCCTGGACGCGGGCGGCTGGCTCGACGCGGGCGGTCCGATCGTGATCGTCTGCGGCAAGGGGAACAACGGCGGCGACGGCCTCGTGATCGCGCGCCGGCTGACGGAGGCGGGCATCCTCGTGCGCGTGCTCCTGCTCGCGGCGCGCGACGACCTCAGCCCGGACGCCCGCGCCAACTACGACCGCCTGCCGCGCAGCGCATCGGTCGTGGCTCCGCCGCCACACCAGTGGGTGGCCGGCCTGCGGGACCTGGCCGCCGGCTGCACCCTCGCCATCGACGCCGTGTTCGGCACCGGCAGCGAGCCGCCGCTGCGGTCGCCCTACCGCGAGCTGTGCGCGGCGATGAACGAGCTCGCGGCGCCGCTCGCGAGCGTGGACCTCCCGTCGGGCGTTTCCGGCGATGATGGTCGCGCCGATCCCGGCGCCGTTCGCGCCGACGTCACGGTCACCCTCGGAGTGCCCAAGCTCGGCCTGCTGCTGCCCCCGGGGCGCGACCACGTCGGCCGACTCTCGGTCGTCGACCTCGGCCTGTCCGACGACGCCGTCGCAAAGCACGCGCCTCCCTGGCACCTCCTGGACCTCGCCGAGTACGCCGCGCTGCTGCCGCCTCGGCCGAGCGATGCGCACAAGTACGCCATCGGCAGCCTGCTCGTGCTCGCCGGTTCGCGCGCGTATGGCGGCGCGGTCCACCTCTGCGGCCTAGGGGCGCTGCGCAGCGGGGTCGGGCTGGTGACCGTGGGAGCGCCCGCGAGCCTCGAGACGGCGCTGCGCGTGGGCCTGCCCGAGGCAATCCTGCGGCCGCTGGCGGAGACCGCGGCGGGCACGCTGGAGCGGCTCGAGCCGGACGTGCTGGCCGATCTGCTCGTCCGTCAGGACGCGGTGGCGATCGGCCCCGGACTCGGCGCCGATCCCGCGACCGATCGCTGGGTCTGCGATCTGGTGCGCGACCTCGATCGCCCGCTGGTCGTCGATGCCGACGGGTTGTCCGCCTTCGGCCGTCTCGGCCGCGCGCCCTCGTTCGGCTCGCGCGAGGTCGTCCTGACGCCGCACCCCGGCGAGCTGGCGCGATTGACCGGACTGGAGACCGGCGCGATCGCCGAGCGGCGCCTCGAACTCGTGCCCGAGCTGGCCGACCGCTGGGGCGCGGTGCTGCTCCTGAAGGGGTCCCCGACGATCATCGGCCTGCCGGACGGGCGCCTGTTCTTCAATCCCGTCGGCGATTCGAGCCTGGCGCGCGGCGGCTCCGGCGACGTCCTCACGGGGGTGATCGGGGGATTCCTCGCGCAGGGCTGTCCGGCAGGCGACGCCGCCCTGCTGGGCGCTCTGGTGCACGGTCTCGCCGGTGAACGTGCCGGCGAGCGCCGCGGGCGGCGGGGCGTCCTCGCGCGGGAGATCGCGGCGGCCGTGTCGGCCGTGCTCGCCCTCCTGGACGACGCCTGAACCAGGCGATCCGTTTGCCCTCGCCACCCGTGGCCAGTAGCTTGGCCGCAGATCCGCCGCCGCCAGGAGAGCTCCGCCCCATGAAGATCCTCGGCATCGAGACCAGCTGCGACGACACCTCGGTCGCCCTCTTCGACAGCGAGCGCGCGGCCGCGGAGAACCTGATCTCGAGCCAGGTCGACCTGCACGAGCAGTTCGGCGGGGTCGTCCCGGAGCTGGCGAGCCGCGCCCATCTCGTGAACCTGCTGCCGCTCGTCGACCACCTCTTGCGGCGGCAGGGCCTCGCGCCGGCCGACCTCGACGGCGTCGCCGTGACCAGTGGACCTGGCCTGATCGGCGCCCTGCTCGTCGGGCTGAGCACGGCCAAGGCGCTGGCGCGCGCCGCCGACCTGCCTCTGGTGGGGGTGCACCACCTCGAGGGGCATATCCTCGCGAACGCGCTGAGCGCCGAGCTGGTGCTGCCGGCCGTCGTCCTCGTGGTCTCGGGCGGGCACACGGAACTGATCCTGATGCGCGAGGTCGGCCGCTACGAGCGGCTCGGCGGCACCCTCGACGACGCCGCCGGCGAGGCCTTCGACAAGAGCGCCAAGTTGCTGGGCCTGCCGTATCCCGGTGGACCGCACATCGACCGGCTGGCGGCGTCCGGCGACCCCGCCCGCTTCGTCCTGCCGCGGCCGCTGGCCAGGGATCCGCGGCTGGTCTTCAGCTTCAGCGGCCTGAAGACCGCGGTGAAGATCGAGGCCGAGGCGCTGCCGCGCCCGTTGCGCGACCAGGACGTCTGCGACCTCAGCCGCGGCGTCCAGGACGCGATCGTCGACATCCTCGTCCAGCGGCTCTTCCAGGCGGCGCGCCGCACGCGCGTCCGCGCCGTCTACCTGGCGGGCGGCGTCGCGGCGAACGGCGGCCTCCGCGCTGCGGTCGCGGCCGAGGCGGACCGGCGCGGGCTCCACTTCATCCCGCCCGCGCGGGTCTACTGCACGGACAACGCGGCGATGATCGCCCGGGCCGGCTGGGAACATCTCCGCCTGGGCCGCCGCGACGGGCTGGGCCTCGACAGCTTTGCCCGTGGCGACCTGACATCCTGGCGCTGACACCCTGTCCGGACCGCTGGCCGGGGGTGCACCGGAACGTCTCCCGATCCACGGCTATTTCCGCGGATTCCTCATGATGGCACGACCTTTGCGAATCCGACGCCAGACGGCTCCCGGCCGGAGCCGTATGCCATTCTGCACTCCATCACCGGGATGGGGAGATGGTCGAGCCCGCAAAAATCCTCGTCGCCGACGACGATCCGCATATCCGGCGGATCCTCCAGTTCCTGCTGGACCAGGCCGGCTACCGGGTCGCCACGGCCTGCCAAGGCCGCGAGGTGCTCGAGGCGCTGGCCCGGGACCGGCCGGACCTGGTCCTGCTGGACGTGATGATGCCGGGCCTGGACGGATTCGCCGTGCTCGAGCGGATCCGCCAGGACCGCGAGACCCAGCGGCTGCCGGTCATCATGCTGACCGCCCGCGACGAGAGCGACGCCCGGGTCAAGGGATTGCGGGGCGGCGCCAACGACTACGTGGCGAAGCCGTTCAACCACGAAGAACTGATGGTGCGGATCGCCAACATGCTCGAGACCTTCCAGATCCAGCGCGAGGCCAATCCCCTGACCGGCCTGCCGGGCAACCTGGCGATCGAGCGCGAGGTCCAGCGCCGGCTCGCCGCGGGGGCGACCTTCGGCGCGCTCTACCTCGACATCGATCGCTTCAAGAGCTTCAACGACCACTACGGTTACGCGCGCGGAGACCGCGCCATCAGCCTCCTCGCCCATGTCCTCTGCGACGCCGTGGCGCGGCTCGGCGACGCCGGCGACTTCGTCGGCCACGTCGGCGGCGACGACTTCGTAGTGGTCTGCCGCAGCGACCGCGCCGAGCCGATCGCCCGCGCGGTCGTCCAGGAGTTCGCGGCCGGCGTCGGCGACCTCCACGACACCGAGGACCTCGCCCGCGGCTACCTGGAGACCCGCAATCGCACCGGTGATGTCGAGCGGTCGCCGCTGATCTCGCTGACCGTCGCCCTGATCGTGGACGTCCGTGGACGCTACGGCCATCCGGCCGAGATGAGCGATGCGCTCGCGGAGCTCAAGTGCTTCGGCAAGAGCCGCGGCGGATCGGTCGTCGTGTCGGAGCGGCGCTCGGCGAGCGGGGTGTCCGAGCTGCGGTACCTCGACGCGAGCAGTTCGGACAGCCAGACCTGAACCACGGGAGGACCATGGATCAGCAGCCGGAAACCCCGAACTCGCAGGCCGGCGTCGTGCACCGGATCCTTGCGGCTGCCCACGGCAGGCTCGAGGGTCGCTGGGAGGATCCCGCGGCGTGGGCGGCCGTCTGCGAGGAGACGGCCTCGGTCTGGCGGTGCTGGCCGGGCGTCCGCTGGGCCGCCGTGGCGGCTCGCGGCGGGCTGGGACGGCTGGCGGGCGGCGAGGACGTCGGGGACCAGGCGGCGGTCTGGGTCGCCGCCGACGGGCGGGTCGCCTGGCGCACCCAGCCGTTCGCGCCGGCGTTCTGGGCCGCCCTGGACGACTCTCCCCACGGTCAGCTCCAGGGCCGCGGCGAACCGGCGCTGAACTCGAGCCTGTTCTCGGCGGCCGAACCACGGTCGATCAGCTGGCTCGCGCAGGGGGTGCCCGGCGGACGATCGTACCATCTCGCGCTGGTCGTCGGCCTCGCCACGGATCTCGACGACCGCGCGGCGGCGAGGGCGCTCGGCGTCGAGCTCGCGCTCGTGATCGGACTGCTCGCCCCCCTGCTCGGCCAGCACCGGCGTCTGGCGGACCTGAGCGCCGAGGTGGCCGCGGTGCGGTCGGAATGCGAAACCCTGTCGCGGCTCGGAGAGCTCCGCGCGCGGCTCGCCGCGGTCACGGCCCACGAGCTCAAGACGCCGCTCACCTCGATCACGGCCTACGCCGAGGTCCTGCAGCAGCAGGGGGAGGATCCTGCGTTCTCGCACGGACCGGAATTCCTGCGCGTGATCCGCAGCGAGGCCGACCGGCTCCTGCGCCTGGTCGATCGCCTCCTCGACTCGTCCCGCCGCGGTCGCCTGCCGGCGCTCACGGACCTCGCGCCGGTCGCGGCCGGCCCGCTCGTCGAAGAGGTCCTGCGGACGATGGCGCCCCAGGCCGCCGCGCGGGACCTGCAGCTCGTGGGGCGCGTCCCGGCGGACCTGCCCCGGATCGATGGCGACCCCGATCTGATCCGCCAGGTCCTGCTGAACCTGCTGGGCAACGCGCTCAAGTTCACGCCGCCGGGCGGGCGAGTCGTCGTGACGGCGCGCGAGGACGCCACCATGGTGCGCCTGGCCGTGTCCGACAACGGTCCCGGCATTCCGCCCCAGGAGCTGAGGGCGATCTTCCAGAGCTTCTACCGCACCCGGGCCGCCTCGCACACCGAGGGCATCGGCCTGGGCCTGAGCATCGTCAAGGAGATCGCGAGCCTGCACGGCGGCCACGTGGACGTGCACAGCCGGTTCGGTCGCGGCTCGACCTTCGGCGCGCTGTTGCCGAAGGAGCGGCGCTATGCCGGGACCGACTCCGGACTCACCGCGCGCTGCTTCGATCCGCTCCTGCAGGAACGGCTGTGCCGGCACACCCTGCGGCTGGTCGGCGAGCTGGCCGTGGCGCGGGGCGTCGGCGTGCTGCTGCCGTCCGTCGAACCGGGCGGCCTCGTCGTGGGCGGGTCGATGGGCCTCGACCCGCGGGCCGCCGGCCTGGAGATCCCCGCCAGCGGCCGGCTGGCGCAGCTGGTCAAGGAACCGGCCATGCTGGTCGCCGGGACCGGCCTGTTGCACGACCTGGCGATCGAGGGGAGCGAGCCGGCCGGTTCCGTCATGCTCGCGCCGTTCGAGCTGGGCGCGACCGGGGACCGCGGACTGATCCTCGCCGCGCGGCGGCTCGGCGGCGGCATCTTCGGAGTCGACGATCTCGGCCTGCTGAAGATCCTGGCCGAGATCCTCGGCAAGGCCTGGTCCGCGTCCCTCGCCGCCGGCGTCGAGCGGCGCGAGATCGACGCGGTCGCCGAGGCGCTCGCGGCCCTGTCCGGCCTGCGCCAGAGCGGCGTGCCGACCGCCGACCCGCTCGCGTTCCGCGTGCTCTCGCGCACCGGGCGGCGGCTGGGGCTATCGTCCTACGAGATCCGCCTGCTGCAATACGCTGGCGCGCTCCACGACGCCGGCATGGTGCTGCTGGACCCCGATGTCGTGCTCAAACCGGAGCGGCTGGACGTCGACGAACGCGACCACGTCGTCCGCCACCCGCAGCGCGGCATCGATCTCCTCGGTCCCCTCGTCGCGCTGCCGGAACTGCAAGCCGTGATCCGGCACCACCACGAGCGGGTCGACGGGCGGGGGTATCCCGACGGCCAGAGCGGCGAGGCGATCCCGCTGGGCGCGCGGATCCTGGCCGTGGTGGACGCGTTCTTCGCGATGATCCGCTCGCGTCCGTGGCGCGAGGGACTACCGGTCGCGGCGGCGGTCGCGGAGATCCGGCGTTACGCCGGCACCCAGTTCGACGAACGGGTCGTCGTCGCCTTCCTCGGCGTGCTGTCGGCGGAAGGCCTGCTGTCGGACGCGGCCAACGAGAGTCCGGTGAGCGGAGGCGCGCGGAGGTGAGGCCATGAGGGAGCGGATCCTGATCGTCGACGACGAGGCTCCGGTGGCCGGACTCCTCGAGCACGCGCTCCGCCACGAGGGCTACGACGTGGCGAAGGCCGCCGACGGCATGGACGCGATGAACCGGCTGCAATCGTTCAAGCCCGACGTCGTGATCATGGACATCATGATGCCGCGCCTCGACGGGGTCCAGACCACGCGGTTGCTGCGTCGCAACCGGAACTACGCCGAGACGGTGATCATCGCCCTTTCGGCGCGCACGGACGACGCCGCCCGCGACGCCATGCGCGACGCGGGCGCCAATCTGTACATGCGCAAGCCGTTCACCATCGCGCGCTTGGTCGAGCGGGTGCGCGAACTCCTGGATGCGAGGGCGAAGACCGGACCGTGAGCATGGAGATCCCCACGAGTATCCCGGCGCTGACCGACCTGCTGCTGCCGCTCGCGAGCGAGCGGCTGATCGCGGTCTACCTCGCGGCGGTCGGGGTGCTGGGAGGGGCGATCGCCCTGCTCGCGCAGCTGGCGTGGCGCGACGTCCATCTGGACGCCTGGCGCCGCCTGCGCTTCGTGGGGCTCGTGCTGCTCCCCGAGGGCTTCTGCCGGGCGCTGGCGGGCAGCCTCTTCGGAGGGTCGCAGCCGGTGGTGACCGCCGCGCTCTCGCTGCTCGACCTGGCGCTGCTGGCGGCGATCGCGCTGGCGACCCGGGACCTGCCGCAGGGTCGCCGCCGCCGCGACAAGGTCCTCCTCTACCTGCCGATGCTGGCCGCTGTCTTCCTGGGGCTGATCGGCGGAGACCTCGCCCAGCCGCTGCTCTCGCGCAACCTGCCGGCCGCCGCCTGCCACCTGCTCGCGCTCGCGACCCTGGCGACCCTCCTGCTCCGCGAGCTCGTGCTCGACCTCCGTCGCCAGCGCGACGCCGCCGAGGCGCGGTGCCGGGCCCGGGAATCCGAGACGATCGGCCTGCGGCAGGCCGCCGCGGTCGCGGGCGGTGAGCGGGACGAGGCGCTGGCCAAGACCGCGCAGAGCCTGGACCTGGCGCGCGAAGCGGGCCGCCGCACCCGCCTGCTCGAGCACCTGATCGCGGGCGCCGTCGATCTGCAGGCGCGGCGGGGCCAGGAGGAGCTCCACCGGTACGCGGTCGAACTCGCGAGCTCGCTGTTCGGCTTCCGCCGGGTTCTCCTGCACCAGTGGTCCGAGACGGTCGCCGCCTTCGAGGTTCAGGCCGTGGTCGGCGTTCCCGCAGAGGTGGAGCAGCAGCTGCGCGGGACCCACACCGACCGCGCGGCCTACGACCAGCTCGTGCACTCGCGCTTCCGCGTCTCCGACAGCTACCTCGTGCCGCCGCCGTCGGCGACGTGGCCGCCCGCGGCGCCGGCCGACCAGGTCGCCTGGCCCGAGGGCCAGCGTCTCATCGTCCCGCTGACCGACCCCGCCGGCGCGGTCCACGGCTTCCTCGAGCTGCTGCAGCCCGAATCGCAACGCGCGCCGGACCTCCTGAGGATCCGCTACCTCGAGCTGCTGGCGCGCCAGGTGGCCGCGATCCTCGAGGTGCTCGACATGCGCGAGCGGCTCGCGTCCAGCCGGACCGATCTCGCGCTGGCGACCGAGCGGTTGCAGGCGCTGGGCGACCTTCGCAGCAATTTCGTCGCGAACGTGAGCCACGAGCTGCGTACGCCGCTGACGTCGATCATCGGCTACGCCGAGGTCCTCCGCGAGCGCGGCGACGAGATGTCGCCCCAGATCCGGCACGAATTCCTCGACGTGATCCGCGCGCAGGGCGAGCGGTTCAAGGGGATCATCAACGACCTGCTCGACCTCGATCGCATGGAGGACGCCACGACGCGCGTCGAGCGCACGGAGTGCGACCTGGCCGCGATCGCGCGGCGGCTCGGTGAAGACTGGCGTCAACGCGCCGTGGCCGGCGGCTGCGAGCTCACGGTGCAGACGGGCGCCCCGCGCCTCGCGGTCGAGGCGGATCCCGTCCTCTGCCAGCAGCTGTTCAGCCACCTCGTCGACAATGCGCTCAAGTTCACGCCCGCCGGCGGCCGCATCAGCGTCCGGCTCGGCGAGCAGGGCACGGCGGTGCGGCTGGTGGTCGAGGACTCGGGCATCGGCATCCCCGCGGAGAAGCTCCAGACCATCTTCGAGCAGTTCTACCAGGTCGACGGGTCGAGCACGCGCGAGGTGGGCGGCCAGGGCGTCGGCCTGGCGATCTGCCAGGACATCGTGAGCCGGTACGACGGCCGCATCTGGGCCGAGAACGTGGCCGGCGGCGGCGCGCGCTTCACCGTGCTGCTCCCGCGGCGCCCGCACGTGGTCATGCCCGAGCCGCCCCAGCCCGTCAACCCGAACCTCCAGGAGCCGCGACTCTTCCTGCAGCGGCTCGTCCACTGGGTGGGCGAGAATCTCGGCGTCCGCAGCGTCATCCTCCTGGTGGCCGACCGCGACCGGGCCCACCTCGGCGTCCTGGCCGCCACGGGCGTCTCGGCCGGCCAGCTCCAGGACCTGCGCCTGGCGCCGGGCGTGGGACTCGCGGGCAAGGTCTGGCTCGAGAAGACGACGCGGCTGGAGACGCCGTCGGCCGGCGATGTGCCGCTCGCGGGCGACTCGCCGGTGCTGTGCGTGCCGCTGCTCACCGAGAGCGACGCCGTGGGAGTGATCGCCGTGCGGGACCGGGTCGACGGTCGCCCGCTCACCGACGACGACCGGGTGCTCCTGGAGGCGGTGTCGCCCCGGCTCGTCCACCTGATCGGTCGGTACGAAGGGCACGAGGACCTGGTCCGCGAGTTCGCGGCGATCCAGTCGTCACTGAGGGTGACGACCCGGGTCGGGACCCTGCCGCACGCGGACGTCGCGGGCGTCTGCCAGGCGATCTGCCTCGCGACCGCACGGAGCCTGGGCCTGCCCGAGAGCGAGCTCCGCCACCTGGCGTTCGCGCTCCAGTACTACGACGTGGGCCTGGGCTGCGTCCCGCCGCACCTGCTGAGCAAGGTCGAGATCCTGACCGACGCGGAGCGGGTCCAGCTCGAGCGCCACGTCCAGGTCGGCCTGGTGACCCTGGCGCCGCTGCAGCCGCCGCCCAAGGTGCGCCAGATCATCCTGCACCACCACGAGAACTACGACGGATCCGGCTATCCGAAGGGGCTGTCCGGCGAGACCATCCCCGTCGGCTCGCGTCTGATCGCCCTGACCGACAGCCTGCGGGCGCTCCTGCAGAGGCGGCCGTGGCGGCCGGCCGTGCCGCTCGGCGACGCGCTGGCGGAGATCCAGGCCCTGGCCGGCACGCGCTACTGCCCGCGCCTGACCGCGGTGTTCCTCGCGGAGACCGAGAAGCGGCGCGAGCTCATCGAGGACCTCTGGCAGCGCGCCGACGACGGTGAAGACCTCAAGCGTCCCGCGCCGCTTCACCCGGTGCAGCTGGTGCGATCGTGACCCTACCCCCGGAGGGAACGACTTGCGGAAGATCCTGGTCTGCGACGACGACGCGAACATTCGCAACATCATGGAATTCAGCCTCGAAGCCGAGGGCTTCCTGGTGGTGTCGGCCGCCGACGGAGACGAGGCGCGGCGCCTGGCCGCGAGCGAGCAGCCGGACCTCGTGATCCTCGACATCATGATGCCCGGCAGCGATGGCCTCGCCGTGTGCCGCGAGCTCAAGCAGCAGGCGCGCACCAAGCACCTGCCGGTGCTCCTCTTGACCGCGCGCGCCGGCAAGAAGGACCGCGAGGCGGGCCTCGCGGCGGGCGCGGACGACTACATCACGAAGCCGTTCAGCCCCCAGCGGCTCGTCGACAAGGTCCACGGGATCCTGGGCGTGCGGCACTGACGCGCGCGGCTTGTCTCGACGGCCGCGACCCGCTACCATGACCCCGTCCGGACCGCTCCGTCACGCGAGCCGCGAGGTCGCTCGTGCCGTCTCTGCTCGTCGACGTCGTCCTGCCGGTTCCCCTGCCCGGCGCCTTCACCTATCGCTGGACGGCCGACCTCTCGACCCGACGACCCGCGAGCGGCGACCTCGTGCGCGCGCCGTTCGGACGGCGCCGCGGACTCGTCGGCCTGGTGGTCGACGTCCGCGAGGCGCCGGACGGGGCCGCGGAGGTCGCCGGGTATCCGCTGCGCGACCTCGAGGCTGTCCTGCCCGAGGCCTACCGGCTCGGCGCCGACCGGCAGCGCCTGGCGGCCTGGCTCGCCGGCTACTACGCGCTGCCGCTGGGCGAGGTCGTGCCGCTCTTCCATCCGCCGAATCCGGGCACGCGCGGTCGCCGCGCCCGCACGAAACCGGCGCCGTATCCCCTGCAGGATCCGCTGGACGTCTCCCTCACCGCCGAGCAGACGGCCGTCGTCGACGCGGCGCGCCGCCTGCTCGCCGCGCGCGCGTTCGGCTCGTTGCTCCTGCACGGAGTGACCGGCAGCGGCAAGACCGAGGTCTACCTGCACGTGATCGACGCGGCGCTCGGCCTCGGGCGCGGCGCGCTCTACCTCCTGCCCGAGATCGCGCTGACTCCCCAGGCGCTCGCTCGCATCACGGTCCGTTTCGGCGACGCCGTGGCGGCGCTTCACAGCGGTCTGTCCGCGGGCGAGCGCTGTCGCGTGCACGAGGCGGCGGCGGCGGGCGAGATCAAGGTCGTCGTGGGGCCGCGGTCGGCGCTCTTCGCGCCGTTGCCGGACCTCGGCGTGATCGTCGTCGACGAGGAGCACGACGCGAGCTACAAACAGGACGAGAAGCCGCGATACCACGCGCGCGACGTAGCGCTCGTGCGAGGCCGCGAGTCGGGCGCGGTCGTGCTGCTCGGCTCGGCCACGCCCGACCTGGGCACCTGGCAGCGCGCCGCGGAAGGGCGCCACACGGTCTACAGCCTCTCCGGCCGGCTCGGCGGTCCGCTGCCGGCGGTCGAGCTGGTGGACCTCAGGGGCGAGCCGCCGCGGGACGGATTCAGCGAGCGGCTCCTCGCGGCCGTGGGCGAGACCCTCGCGGCCGGCCGGCAGTCGATCCTCTACCACAACCGGCGGGGCTTCGCGCGCCAGCTGCAGTGCCGGGACTGCGGCGCGGTCGTCATGTGCCCGCATTGCGACATCGGGCTCGTCTGGCACCTGCGCCCGCGGCGCCTGCTCTGCCACTACTGCGCGTTCCAGCGGGAGGTCCCGGCGACCTGCCCGGCGTGCGGCTCGCCGGCGTTCCTGCCGGCCGGCGGCGGGACCGAGAAGACCGAACTGGCGCTGCGCGCGGCCTTTCCGGACGCGCGCCTCTTGCGCCTCGACCACGACACCACGCGGCAGCGCGGTAGCCACGGCCGGATCCTCGGCGCGTTCGCGGGCGGCGAGGCCGACATCCTCGTCGGCACGCAGATGGTGGCCAAAGGGCACCACTTCCCTGGCGTGAGCCTGGTCGGCGTGCTCGCCGCGGACGACGGGCTCTCCCTTCCCGACTTCCGCGCCGGCGAACGCGTCTTCCAGCTGTTGACCCAGGTCGCCGGCCGCGCCGGCCGCAACGATCCCGGCCGCGTGCTGCTGCAGACCTGGCAGCCCGACCACCCGGTGATCCTCTGCGCGGCAGAGCACGATTTCGTGGGGTTCGCGCGGCTCGAAGCGGCGCACCGGCGCGTCGCCGGCTACCCGCCGTTCCAGCGCTTGCTGCGCCTCGGGCTGAGCGGTCCCCGGCAACGGGAAACGAGCGAGGCCGCGGCGCAGCTCAAGGTGGCGCTGGCCCGCCAGCTCGCCGGCGACGGACGCACGGTCCTCGGCCCGGCGCCGGCCGTGTTCGCCCGCCTGCAAGGTCGGTTCCGGGAGCATCTGCTCGTGAAGGGCGACCTCTCGCGCGGCGAGAAGGCCTGGGTCGCCGATTGCTGTCGTGCGCTGCGCGACGCCTATCGCGGCCTGGAGGTCATCGTCGACATCGACCCCGTCGGAGTCTGGTAATCCTGGCATTGTCGCCGCCGGCCGCGCATCTTGGTGATGTTTCGGCACAGAAATTGATTCGATAGCGAGTCAGGTTTTTGTTTATACTCGGGGCGTGCCGGATGCCCACTCCGGCCGTCCTCGTGATGCAGGTTGCCCGCAGCCGGGGGCGCCCTGCCGGTTCCAGTTCCAGGAGGCCGGATCCATGTCTCTGTCTCTCGCCGAGATCGCGAAGCGCGCACGCTCCGCGAGCACCTCGCGTCTCGCCGCCGCGTTCGTCGCCGCCGGCCTCCTCGGGTTCGCCGGGCAGGCCCTGGCCCAGGTGCACGCCCGCGGCTTCGTCCCCCCGCCCGACTACGAGCGGATCCTCGCCGAGCACCGCGTCCTGCTGCCCATGGACAAGGTCCCGCTGCCGTCGAATTTCGACTGGCGCGCCCTCGGCGGGACGACCCCGGTCAAGAACCAGGGTGATTGCGGGTCGTGCTGGGCGTTCGCGGCGACGGGCGAGATGGAGAGCAAGATCCGGATCTACTACCACCTCTCCCTCGACCTCTCGGAGCAACAGGTCGTCTCCTGCAACCCGTACGGCTCGGACTGCAACGGCGGCTGGGCCGGCGCGGCCTATTACGTCTTCCAGCACTTCGGCGGGGTGCTCGAAGCCTGCATGCCGTACGAGGGGAGCAGCGCGGTGCCGTGCACGCAGGACGAGTACCTGAAGTTCGCGGATCTCGACAACTGGATCAACGTGATGAACAACGTCGACCAGATCAAGACGGCGATCCAGAACAACGGCCCCGTCTGCACGGCGGTCGACGCGAACGGCGCGTGGGACGGCTACTCGGGCGGCGTCATCACGGCGCCCGGCAGCGGCACGAACCACCTCGTGCTGATCGTGGGCTGGGACGACCGGTTGGGCAGCGATGGCGCCTGGATCGTCAAGAACTCCTGGGGCGCGGGCTGGGGAGACGGCGGCTACTGCTACGTGGCGTACGGCGCCTGCAACATCGGCAGCGGCGTGACCTCGCTCAACTACACGCCGCCGCCGGTCGAGGTGGGCGTCTCGGTGCCCGCTCCCGACGTCGCGTACTTCGGCGACGCCGAGGTGACGGTCCAGTGGTACACGCAGAACCAGACCGTCGACCTGGTCGACCTCTACTTCGGGACCGCCGGAGGCTGCCAGACCGAGCTGATCGCCGAGAACGTGCCGAACACGGGCGCCTACACGTGGCTGCTCCCCAACGTGACGACGGACCGGGCGACCCTGGTCGTCTTCCCGAGCGAGGGCACCGCCCGGGGATTCGGCTTCAGCGAAGGCGAGTTCGCCATCGTCGGTCATCAGACCCGCTACGTGTCGCTCGTCGGCAGCGACACGCCGCCCTACGACACGCCGGCCAAGGCCGCGCGCAGCCTGGCCGATGCCGTCCTCGCCGGCGCGGGCCGCGATACGATCCGGGTGGCCGGCGGCGACTATCTCGAGAGCGGCATCACGGTCAATTCGCCCTGCCACCTCGAGGGCGGCTGGAACGACGCGTTCACCGTATGCGATCCGGAGGTCTATCCGACCCGATTGCGCGGCGTGAACGGCACGTTGCGATTCGGCGGCGATGCCGCGGACTACTGCGGCGTCTCGGGCATGACCTTCCACGACTGCCAGGGCTCGCTCGGCGCGGTGCCGGTCAACGGGCGCCACGGCGCGGCGATCATCTGCATCAACGTGTCCCCCGTCATCGAACACTGCCGCTTCGAGAACAACCGCGCCGAACCGACCGCGGCGATCGGTTGGGGCGGCGCGATCCTGGCCCACGGCGGCGCGCCGGTGATCCGGGACTGCGTCTTCGTCGCCAACGTCGCGAGCCACGGCGGCGCCGTGGCGCTGTCGTCGCCGGCCGAAGCCCGGATCGAAGCCTGCACCTTCCTGCGGAACGCGACCAGCGACAGCACCGCCGCGAATCCCGGCGCGGCGATCTACGTCGCCGGGGGCGCGGCCACGATCCT
The DNA here is from genome assembly GCA_022711765.1 of Candidatus Krumholzibacteriota bacterium. Lineage (GTDB taxonomy): Bacteria > Krumholzibacteriota > Krumholzibacteriia > LZORAL124-64-63 > LZORAL124-64-63 > Glo-17. Next base: position 1,021,988 of record JAKLEB010000001.1, on the reverse strand, counting down.
CGACTGCGATGTGCGCGGCGGCGGCGCCGGCGTCGGCGGCGGCCTGGCGGTCGCGGCCGGGGCGGTGGTCCACGCCGAGGACCTGACGGTCGCCGGCAACCGCGCGGTCGCCGGCGGCGCGGGCGTGCACGCGGACGGCGCGAGCCTCGCCTGCGAGCGCCTCACGATCGCCGACAACGCGTGCTGGACGGGCGGCGGCGGCGGTCTCCGCGTCGTGGGGGGTTCCCTCGACGCCTGCAACATCCGGTTCAGCGGCAACAGCACGCCGGGTCTCGGCGGCGGCCTGTACGTCGAGAGCGTCGGCGCCGGGACGGTGCGCAACTGCGTCCTGCACGGCAACAGCGCCCTGAGCGCGGGCGGCGCCTTCGTCGTGGCGGCGGGGCCGTTCGCGATCTTCAACAACGTCGCGACCGCGAACGCCGGGGGCGGCTTCTTCTTCAGCGGCGCCGGTCTCGAGACGGACTGGAACCTCGCGTTCGGCAACAGCGGCGCCGACTTCGTCTCCGCCGCGCAGGCGCACGACCGCATCGCCGATCCCCGCTTCGCGGACGCTGCCGGCGGCGATTTCGCCCCCGGCCTGCACTCCCCGCTCATCGACAGCGGCTCGGCGGCCGCGGGAGCGGACTGGGACGGCAGCGAGGCCGATCGCGGGCTGCACGGCGGTCCGGACGGTCTCGTCGTGGGTCCGGCGGCGGTCGCAGGGCTGCAGGGCAGCGTGGCCGCCGACGTCGTGAGCCTCACCTGGTCCCCCGTCGAGGGCGCCGCGTTCTACGCGGTGTACCGGGACTCGGCGGTCGCCTTCAGCCCGGATCCCGCGAACCTGTGCGCGACCGTGGCGGCCCCGACCTGCGCCTGCCAGGACTCGCCGCCGGCCGGCGAGTGGTACTACGTCGTCGGCGCCGTCGACGCGTCCGGCCATGCCGGCGGATTCAGCGAACTCTTCGTGGTGTCCGGGAGCTCGACCCCGGTCGCACCGGACGATCTGCCGCGATCCCTGGCCATCACCGGCGTGGTGCCGAATCCGTTCAATCCGCGGACGACGATCGGCTTCGCCGTGCCGCGACCGGGTCCGGTGCGCCTGCAGGTGTTCGATCTGCGCGGCCGATTGGTGCGGACCCTGCACGACGGTGCGCTGGCCGCCGGCCATCACGTCGCCGTGTGGTACGGTGACGACACGCGCGGCCGGGACGCGGCCGCCGGGGTGTACTTCGTCCGGCTCGACGATGGCCGCGAAGCGGTGGCCAACAAGGCGGTCCTGGCCAAGTAGACTGTGTCCGCGCGGCCGGCGACCGCCGAAAACCATACCGGGGGCGTCGTCTATATCGACGCCCCTTCGTTCTTGTTTCCCGTGTTCCCGCTGGCTACTTTGGGTCGTGCGTAGCCTGCACGATCCCGCGAAGACTTCCGATTGTGCCGAATCTTGCCACAAGGAAGGTTGATGATGGCTGCACAGATGGTCGAGATCCGCTGGCACGGGCGCGGCGGACAGGGCGCCAAGACCGCGGCCATGTTCGTGGCCCACGCCGTGCTTGCCAAGGGCAAGTTCGGGCAAGGATTCCCCGAGTATGGTCCGGAGCGCCGCGGCGCGCCGATGCGCGGTTACACCCGGATCGCCGAGACGCCGATCCGCCGGCACTGCGGCATCGAGAACCCCGGCATCGTGGTCGTCCTCGATCCGACCCTGCTGGATTCGCCGGCGGCGGGCGTGACCGCAGGCACCGACAAGGACACGATCTTCCTGGTCAACACGTCGCTGACCCCGGCCCAGATCAAGGCCAAACTCGGCGTCAAGGGGGCCAAGGTCTATACGGTCGACGCGACGAAGATCGCGCTCGACGCGTTCGGCAAGCCGATCCCGAACATGCCCATGACCGGCGCGCTGATGGCCGCCAAGCCGGTCCTCACCCTGGCGGAGCTCCTGAGCGCCGTGAAGGAGAAGTTCGGCAAGAAATTCTCCCAGGCCGTGGTCGAGGGCAACCTTCGCGCCGTCGAGCAGGCCTACAACGAGGTGGTGTCCGCATGACTCTCAAGCGAGCCCAGGACCTCCCCGAGGCCGGCCTCATCGTCGAGGCAGGCAACGCCGAGGCCTTCAATACCGGCGACTGGCGCACGTACGTGCCGGTCTTCCACGCCGAGAACTGCATCCACTGCCTGTTCTGCTGGATCTACTGCCCGGACTCCTCCATCAAGGTGGACACGAGCGGCGACAAGCCGCAAGTCGTGGGCATCGACCTCGAGCACTGCAAGGGTTGCGGAATCTGCGCCCACGAGTGTCCGCCCGCCGCGAAGGGCAAGGCCGCGCTCGTGATGGTCCGCGAAGAGAAATAAGGAGGCGCCCGAGATGAGCAAGACCATCGCACAGGAGCTCGTGGCGCTGAGCGGCAACGAGGCCGTCGCCTATGCGTTCAAGCAGGCGCGGCCCCACGTCGCCTCCGCCTTCCCGATCACCCCTCAGACGGAGATGATGCACAAGTTCGCCGAATTCGTCGCGAACGGCGAAGCGACGGCCGAGATGATCCTCGTCGAGAGCGAGCACTCGGCCATGTCCGCCGCCGTCGGCGCGGCCGCCGCCGGCGCGCGCACGATCACCGCCACCAGCTCGGCCGGCTTCGCGCTGATGTGGGAGATCGTCTACGTCGCGGCGTCGCTGCGGCTGCCGATCCAGATGGCGCTGGTGAACCGCGCGCTGTCCGGCAACATCAACATCCACTGCGATCACAGCGACTCGATGGGCGGACGCGACGCGGGCTGGATCCACCACTTCTGCGAGAACGCGCAGGAAGCCTACGACACCGCGCTCATCAACTTCCGCATCAGCGAGCACATGGACGTCCGCCTGCCGGCGATGGTCAACTACGACGGCTTCATCGTCAGCCACAAGGAAGACGCCCTGTACCTGCTGGACGACGGCCCGGCGTACGACTTCATCGGCCCGTACCGGCACAAGTACACGCTGCTCGACCCCGCGCACCCGATCACGGTCGGGCCGCTCGATCTGACCGATTACTACTTCGAGCACAAGTTCACGCAGCTGCAGGCGTACCCGCGCGTGTTCGACGTGGCCAAGGACGTCTTCGCCGAGTTCGGCGCCCTCACCGGCCGCCACTACGGGCTGTGGGAGGAGTACCGCCTGGACGACGCCGATCTCGTCATGATCGTCCTCGGTTCGAGCGCGGGCACGGCCAAGGACGTGATCGACGAGTACCGCGAGAAGGGCGTCAAGGTCGGTCTGCTGAAGCTGCGCATGTTCCGGCCCTTCCCGGCCGAGCAGCTGCGGCCGGTCCTGGCGGGCCGCCGGGCGATCGCGGTCCTGGACCGCTCGGCGAGCTTCGGCGGCTGGGGCGGCCCGGTGTTCAACGAGGTGCGCAGCGCGCTCTACGGCAACGCCAAGCCGGCGCCGATCCACAACTGGCTCTACGGCCTCGGCGGTCGCGACTTCGAGCTCGGCCACGCGGCCGAGGTCATCGAGTCCCTGCAGAAGATCGCCGCAGGGCACGAGCTTCCGACCCTCAACCTGCTCGGCTGCCGGGCCTAGGAAGGAGGACCCCATGAACGTCAGTCTCAAGCAGCTCGTCCAGAACGACGACCTCCTGTCCGGGGGCCACCGCGCGTGCGCCGGCTGCACGGGCGCGAACATCCTGCGCCAGGTCATGCTGACCGCGGGCCACAATACCGTGGTCGGCGGCGCGACCGGCTGCATGGAGGTGATCACCACCATCTTCCCGTACACCGCGTGGAAGACGTCGTTCATCCATAGCGCGTTCGAGAACGCCGCCGCGACGGTCAGCGGCGTCGAGACCGCCTACCGGTCCCTCAGGAAGCACGGCGAGCTGCCGCCGGCGGCGGCCAAGGCCGAGCGGATGAACTTCATCGCGTTCGGCGGCGACGGCGGCACGTACGACATCGGCCTGCAGTCGCTGTCCGGCGCCATGGAACGCGGCCACAACCTGCTCTACGTGTGCTACGACAACGAAGCCTACATGAACACGGGCATCCAGCGCTCGAGCGCGACCCCGTTCGGGGCGCACACCTCGACCGCGCCGGCTGGCAAGGTCAAGCAGGGCAAGGAGCAGGACCGCAAGGACCTCACGAAGATCCTCGTCGCGCACAACATCCCGTACGTGGCCCAGACCACCCCGTACCACTGGAAGGACCTCGCGACCAAGGTCGAGAAGGCGCTCGCGGTCGACGGCCCCGCGTTCATCAACGTCCTGATGCCGTGCACGGTGGGCTGGGGCTTCCCGCCCGAGCTGGGCGTCGAGGTCGCCAAGCAGGCGGTCGAGACGAACTTCTGGCCTCTCTTCGAGGTGGAGAACGGCCGGTACATCATCAACAAGAAGCCCAAGGACCGGGTGCCCATCGTCGAGTGGCTCAAGCCGCAGGCGCGCTTCAAGCACCTGTTCAAGCCTGGCAACGAGCATATCCTCGTCCATGCCCAGGAATGGGTGGACAGGCAGTGGGCGGCGCTGCTGCGCCAGGAGGAGGCCACGGCCTAGCCGAGCTCGCCAGCGCGCGGGTATCGCCGGAGGGGGCGGATCGCGAGGTCCGCCCTCGCTCCGTTCCGGGAGTTGCGGAACGTCTCGCCGCGCCCGACCCCATGGACGTTTGCCGGTTGCGAGGAGTAGAATCGAGGGCGGTCCCGTCCCACGGTGGTTGCTAACGAAGGGGTACCGCCATGTTCTCTTGCCATCGCCCCCGGTTGGCGATCGCGACGCTCGTCGCGACGCTCGCCCTCGTCGTGCCCCAGCTCTCTCACGCGATCTGGCCGGAAGATCCCGGCGTGGACTTCTTCATCGGTGACGGCCCCGGGGAACAGACCGTCCCGCACGTCGCCGCGCTGCCCGACGGCGGATTCTACGCGGGCTGGTACGACAACCGGTCCGGCAACTACGACGTCGCCCTGCAGCTGGTCGACCTGCTCGGCAACGCTGTCTGGCCTCACAACGGACTCCTGGTTTCCGACCAGCCGCAGGACTCCTGGGTCATGGACTGGGATCTCGTGGCGACGGCTGACGGCGACGCCGTCGTCGTCGTGCGCGATATCCGCAGCGGCGGCAACCCGTCGGTCAGCGTGGTCCGGGTGACCGCCGCCGGCGCCTTCCCCTGGGGGGACGACGGCATCACCGTGGCCGCCACTCCGGCATTCATCGGGCCCCCGAACCTCGCCGTGTGCGGCGACGGCGACGTCGTCGTGGTCTGGGAAGAGCATGCGGACACGGGCGAGAACGCGATCCGCCTCCAGCGGTTGGCGCCGGACGGAACTCTGCGTTATCCCGCCGGCGGGCTCGCCATCCACTCCTCGCTGGACCAATCGCCGGGCCGGCCCCAGGTGATCGAGGCCGGCGGCTCCGACGTGATCGTGTCATGGGTGATCAACGACGCGTACATGGGCAACCGGCAGGTGGCGATCCGCAAGTTCGACGCGGCCGGCAACGGCGTCTGGGCGCAGCCGGTCCAGATCTTCAGCTCGGGTTCCCTGCCTTTCGGCCACAACTACACGATGCTCGCCGACGCGGCCGCCGGCGCGGTGGTCGGCTGGGAGGGGTCGATCGGACTCGCGATCCACGCCTTCGCGCAGCACGTCGACGCGGCGGGCGTCCCGCTCATGGCGGCGGGCGGCGTCCGCCTGAGCACGGACGACAACTACTCCGACGTCGACCCCGAGTACTGCTACGACGTGGCGACCGGGGACGTCCTCGGCTTCTGGCGCAAGACCAACGGCGATCAGGATCGATTCGGCATCTCGGGCCAGCGCCTGACCCCGGCAGGCACCCGCCTCTGGGAGGCGATCGGCCGCACCATCGTCGCGGTGGGGACGCCCGGCATCGAGTTCCTGGGCGCGTCGCTGACTCCGGCCGGCGTCACGCTGGTCTGGGTCGACAGCCCTGGCAACGTCTGGGGCGACGAGCTGCTGACCGCCCTGCTGGTCGACGGCGACGGCCACGCGGTCTGGACCCCCGCCACGGCGCCGGTCTGCTCGACCCCCAGCGTCAAGAGCAGCCTCGTGGTGGCGGGGTACGCCGATGGTACGGTGCGCACGATCTGGAAGGACGAGCGCGCCGGCACCCCGGACATCGCGGCCAAGAAGCTGAACCCGGACGGCTCGCTCGGCGGCGGGGTCGTGCCGGTGCTCGCGACGCCGCTCGAGATCATCGACACCGTGAACGGCGTGACGCTCGGCTGGACCTACAACCAGCACGCGCTCGACGGCTGCCACCTCTACCGCCGCACGGCGGAGGCCGGGCCGCAGCGCCTGGATGGCGGTCTCGTCACGAGCCCGGACGGCCGCGTGCGCTTCCACGACCCGGCAGCCGACGTGGCGCCCGGCACCCGGCTCTTCTACGCCTATGCGCTGGTGCAGGGCGGCGTGGAGATCGGCCGGAGCGAGGAGCTGGCAGTGATCCGCGGCGCGGACGCCGTGCCGCGCGCCGCCCGCATCGCCGGCTGCCACCCCAACCCGTTCAATCCGCAGACCACCCTGACGGTCGACCTGGCGCGGGCCGGCGACGTGCAGCTCTCGGTGTACGACGGCGCGGGTCGCCTGGTGCGGACCCTGCTCCGGGCGCACCTCGTCGCCGGACGGCACCCGGTGGTCTGGGACGGCCGCGACGACGCGGGACGCCCGTTGCCGAGCGGGGTCTACGAGGCGCGGCTGGCCGCGGACCGGACGGTGACGGGACACAAGATGTCCCTCGTCAAGTAGTCCGGTCCTCGTTGCTCGATCCGGCCCGATCGCCGATTCCCTCCGGGGGCGGCCTTCGGGCCGGCCCGCATTTCCAGTGGCCGCGTGCGCACGGACGTGGTTTACTGCCGACCCATGGCCACCGGTCGCTTTCGCTCCCTCGACACGCTGCGCGGCCTGATGCTGGTCGTCATGACGGTCGACCACCTCGACCTCTTCGGGCCGATCTACCGCTTCACCTACGAGACCATCGGCTTCGCGAGCGCCGCCGAGGGCTTCGTGCTGCTGTCGGGCATGGTCGCGGGCGTCGTCTACGGCGGCTACGCGGCCACGCCGGGCCTGCTCGGAGCGAAGGTGCGGCGGCGGCTCGTCACCTTGTACGGCTACCACCTGGTGGTCGTGGCGGGGCTGGGTGCCTACTACCTGCTCGATCGGGGCCAGCGTCCGGCCGGCGGCGTCGCGGCGGCGCTCTGGAACACGCTGGGCGGCGCTCTGCTGGTGAACCAGGAGCCGCCGCTCGACATCCTGCCGCTCTACCTGCTCTTCGTCGCCAGCCTGCCGCTGGTGATCCGCTCGTTCCAGAGCGGTCGCGCGGGGCTGCTGCTCGCGTCGAGCGGCGCGCTCTGGGGTCTCGACCAGCTGCTGACGCCGCTCGCCGGCTATCCGGTCGAGCTGCGATTCACGATCGCCGGCGTCCCCGTGTTCTGGCAGCCGAACCACTTCCACCTGCTGGCGTGGCAGCTGCTCTTCGTCGCCGGCGCCTGGTGCGGCTGGCGCGCGCGCGAGGGGACGTTCGCGCTGGCGCGGCCTGCGCCGTGGCCGGTCGTGGGCGCGGCGCTCGCGTGCGTCGCGGTCGGCTTCGGGCTGCGGCACGGGGTCGGCCTGCCGCAGCTCGGCGAGGAGCGCCTCGCGACCGGACGCGTGAATCTCGGGTGGCTGCGGCTGATCGACGTGGCGCTCGTCGCCTGGGTCGCGGCGCAGGTCGTTCATCGCTGGCCGCGGCTGCTGTGGTCGCGCTGGCTCGAGCTGCTCGGACGCCATGCGCTGGCCGTGTTCACGTGGCAGTCGTTGCTGCAGATGCACCTGGGCCCGGTCTACCTCGCGGCGGCGGAGCGCTGGGGCGTGGGGGCGCGGCTGCCGATCCTGGCGGGCGCGGTGGCGAGCCTGACGCTGCCCGCGTGGCTCGACGAGCGGCGCCGGCTCCGGGCGCGCCGCGGGGACCGCCGGCCCGACGCGGCGCGCCGGCCGTAGTCGGTCCGGGCGACCGGCCGGCGGAACGCGGTCGCGGCGCGCATCCGGATCGTGCGCGCTGCGCCGGCTGGACTTGCCGGCGGCGCCGGGTTAACCTGCTCGCATGAAGATCGCGTTCATGGGCACCCACGGGGTGGGCAAGACCACGCTCTGCTACGACCTGGCCGCCAGCCTGAAGCGGCTGGACCTCAGTGTCGATCTCGTCAAGGAGGTCGCGCGGCGCTGTCCGCTGCCGATCAACCGAGAGACGACTCGGGCGGCGCAGCAGTGGATCCTGCACACGCAGATCGCCGAGGAGATCGCGCTCGAGCCGTCGTTCGACTACATCGTCTGCGACCGGGCCGTCCTCGACAACTACGCGTACCTCGTCAACGCGATCGGCCGGCAGCCGGAGCTCGAGGACCTCGTCCGCCACTGGATGCGGACCTATCATCTCCTGGTCAAGGTGCCCGTGGTCGCGCCGCCGAGCTTCGACGGCACGCGCGACGTCTCCGTGGCATTCCAGCGCGCCGTGGACCAGGTCATCGACAAGCTGCTCGCCGACTATCGGCTCGCCTGCCTGCGCTTGCCCCCGACGGACCGGTCCGGCTGGGTCCCGGCGGTCATCGACGCCCTCGCGTTGCCTCGCCGCGCGCCGCAGCTCGATCTGTTCTGACGACGGCGGGTGACGGCCGCGACCAGGGCCGGCGGCGCTCCGGTGGCGACAACATCGGAGTTGCGGGCGGCAGATTCGCGAGCCATATTGTCCCGACCTGAATCCGGACCCGATCTTGCTCGCGGAGCAGGAACTCCTTCCTGGGTCCGGGTTTTGCAATCAGGTCCGCGACCAGACACCAGGAACCCGTTGCATCGTGCCGCCCCACCGGCCCCTTCGCATCGAATACTCCGGAGCCACGCTTGATCCAGAACAACTTGCGAGTGATGACGTTCAACCTGCTCTCGGCCTCCAAGAAGCGGAAGCAGTTCCCCTGGGACCAGCGGCGGGATGGCATCGTCGAGGTCTTCCGGGCGCTGCGGCCCGACGTGGTCGGCACCCAGGAAGCCAACCTGGAGCAGCTCAAGGACTTGCGCGAACGGCTGCCGGAGTACGACTTCACCGGCGAGGGTAACCTCGGTCCGGCGCAGTCGCAGAACGGCGACAGCTGGTACAGCGCGATCTTCTTCCGCCGCGAGACAGTTCGCCGCCTGCCGACCCCGGGCGAGGCGTTCTGGCTGTCGCCGCAGCCCGAACAGCCGGCCAGCCGGTTCGCCCTCGCGTCTCGGCCGCGGGTGGCGGTCTGGTCGCTTTTCGAGCACCGTGCGACCGGACGCCCGTTCCTCTTCGGCACGACCCACCTCGAGGCCTTCGTGCCCGGCCACCGCCGGCACGGCGCCCGGTTGATCCAGGAATTCGTCAGCCGCAAGCTGCGAGAGATGGGGCAGGAGATGCCGGTCTTTCTGACCGGCGACTTCAATGCCGAGGCCGACGCCCCGGAGATCCGGGACCTCGGCCGCGAGACCCGCGACCGGGCCGGCCTGATCGACGCGTGGATCCATGCCGGCGGGACCGAGGGCCGGCGCGGCGCGACCTTCCGCGGCCTGGACCTGCGCGACCGCATCGGCAACTGGCTCCTGGGACACCGCCGGATCGACTACGTGTTCTTCCGGCCGCAGCTGGAAGTCCACTCGGTCGAACGCATCGATTTCGACCGCCTGCTGGACGGCGCCGTCCTGCCACCGTCGGATCACTTTCCGGTCCTGGCGGAATTCAGCCTGGCTTCCTGATGCCTCTCCGGCGGGGGGGTTGCATCTCGGCCGCCGTCCGCTAGAATGGAACCGAGGGGCTACTCGCCTGGCGGGCGGCCATACCGGCTGAACCTAAGGAGGGCGTCCATGAAGGCAGCGCGGACCAGCCAGTTCTCGGGACTTCTGCCCGACGAGGTGCTCACCCTGCCCAGGGTCGAGGTGCCGATCGACGGCGTCACCGGGTTCGCCCTCAACGACGACGAGAAGCAGGTCGTGTTCTTCGTGTTCGAGGAAGGCGTTTCCTTCCCCGATCACTCGCACTGCGCCCAGCGCGGCACGGTCATCTCCGGCGAGATGGTGATGGAGATCGAGGGACGTACGAATCTCTACCTGCCCGGCGACCACTACCACGTTCCTGAAGGCGTGAGGCACCGGACGGTGTTCAGCAAGCGGACGGTCGTGGTGGACATGTCGGACGATCCCGCCCGCTACCCGGTCCGCACCTGAATCGGCGGCTCGACTCGGCGCGAACGGAGCTGTCCGGCGAGGGCGGCCGCGCTGCGTGACTCCAACAGCAGGTGAACCAGGTGGTCGCCCCCGGCTACTACAGCCATCCGCGGACCCAGATGCGCGCGTTCGTCCCGGACCAGGCGCGGACGCTCCTCGACGTCGGCTGCGGCGACGGCGCCTTCGCCGACGGACTGCGCGAGCAGAGACGCCAGCGGGGCCGCTACCTCGAGGTCTGGGGCCTCGAGCTGGACCCGGATGCCGCGGCGCGGGCGAGCGAGAGGATGGACCGCGTCCTGGTCGGCGACGCCGAGGACCTCGTGCGCGGATTGCCCGCCGGCTTCTTCGACTGCGTCATCCTCAACGACGTGGTGGAGCACCTGGCCTGGCCGGAGCCGTTGCTCGCGAGCCTGCGGCGAGTCCTGGCGCCCGGCGGCTGCCTCGTCGCGAGCATCCCCAACGTCCGCCACTTCCCGAACGTCTGGGACCTGGCGGTCCGCGGCGACTGGGAATACCGGGAGGAGGGGATCCTGGATCGGACTCACCTGCGCTTCTACACCCGCGAGAGCATGCGCGGGCTGTTCGCCCGCTCCGGCTATCGCGTGGTGACCCAGGCCGGGATCAACCCGACCAGGTCCTGGCGTTTCCGGCTCGCCAACGCGCTGGCGCTGGGCCGTCTGCGGGACATGCAGTTCCTCCAGTACGCCTGCGTGGCCATTCCCGAGCCGGAGACTCCCGCGTGACCCTCGTGCCGGACATCCTGACGATCGACGTGGAGGAGTGGTTCCACGGGCACAACTACCTGGAGTCCGTCCCGCCGGCCGCCTGGGCCGGGCAGGAATCCCGGGTCGAGGCGAATACCGACCGGCTCCTGGCCCTGCTCGACCGGCAGGGGATCCGGGCGACCTTCTTCGTACTCGGCTGGACCGCGGAGCGCCATCCCGGCCTGATCGAGCGCATCGCTGCGGCGGGTCACGAGATCGGCTGCCACTCGTTCGGCCATCCCGAGGTGCATCGGCTCGATCGCCGCGAGTTCCTGGCCGATCTGGACCGCGCCGTGGCGGCGCTCGCCGCTTGCGGGGTGCGGCCGCGCGGCTATCGCGCCCCGAGCTTCACGATCACGCCGCCGGTCCATGGCTACCTGGAGCTCCTGCGCGACCGAGGCTTCGCCTACGACTGTTCGCTGTTCCCGATCAGGCATCCGCGCTACGGACAGCCGCACTCGCCCCGGTCGCCGTTCATCCTCGAACCTTCGATCCAGATGCCCGGCGCGCCGCCGTTCGTCGTCGTGCCGATGCCGACCTGGCGGGTGGCCGGCGTCAACCTGCCGTTCAGCGGCGGCGGTTATCTGCGCCTGTTGCCGGCGTGGGCGTACCGGCTCGTACGCGCGGGAGCGCGCCGCCAGGGTCAGCCGTGCGTGATCTACCTGCATCCCTGGGAGCTCGATGACTTCCGGCCGGACGCCGGCGGCAGCGTGCTCTTGCGCTGGCGCAGCCTGGTCGGGCAGGCGTCCGTGCCGCGCAAACTCGCGGACCTGCTGGGCCGCGGGAATTTCCGGACGCTCGGCGACCACGTGGCGGACCTCCTCCGCGCGGGCGGGCTGCCGCGGCGCCGTCTCCCGCTCGGTTCCGCGTGAGATTTTCCCGCAGCGGCCTTGCGACCTCGCCACCGTCATCCGTATCGTCAGGCGCCCCCCGCGTTGGCCGTGAACTCTCTACCTTGGCTGGAGGGTATCATGGCGCGCAAGCACAAGACGGCGATCATTCTGGCCTCTCTCGCGCTGGCCGGCGCCGCAGTGGCCGACATCGAGACGGATCTCGACAGGTACTCGCACCGGACCGTGCTCGGGCATCGCCCGGCGCCCGCCGCGGTGACCAGCCTGTCCAAAGCGTCCGGCGACACCATCTACCTCATGGGCGGCCCCGACCGCGAGGACGGCAAGTTCGAATCCGCCACCGGCGTCCCGAGCTGGCAGGGCTGGACCCACGACGACATCACCACCGAGAGCGTCGCAGCGTGGCACATCTCGACGACGTACGTCCTGAGCGGCGCTCGCTCGATGGTCTGCGGCCTCCAGTTGCCGACCGAGAACGGTAGCGACTTCGGCTACGGCAACGACTGGAAGAACTCCCTGGTGTTCACCTACCCGGTCGCGAATCCCGGCGCGGACAGCCAGGTCCGCCTGACCGGCACCATGCGGGTGGACACGGAGCCGGACTACGACTTCGTCTACATCCAGGTCTACCAGGGCGGCCAATGGCAGCTCATCGACGACCTGGCGGTCTATGACGGGACGCGAACGTGGGTGGTCGACTACACCACGACGTTCCATCCCGCGGACTACGCCGGCGCGAGCGACGACGAGATCTGGATCCGGTTCTACTTCGAATCCGACGTCGGCTGGTCGGACCAGGACGGCTTCTTCGATTCCGACGGCGCCTGCTGGGTGGACAACCTGACGGTCAGGGTCGGCGGGATCCAGGTCGACTACGAGGATTTCGAGGACGGCAACCCGGGGCGCTGGCAAGAGGAGCTCGTGCCCGGCGTCGGCGATTTCGCGGCGCTCTACTCCGGCCTCCTGGACCTCGACCCATGCCGGAGCAACAGCTCGGTCCAGGTCGCGTTCGTCGACAACGGCGTGGTCGTCCCCGGCACCGGCGGCTCCCCGTGCATCACCTGGTGTTACGGACCCGAGGCCTACATCGTGAACAACAGCGGTGGCCTGCTCGGCCCGACCTACCATCTGCAGACCGGCATCGACTCGCAGCCCTTCGAATGGAACGACACGTGCGACGCCGCCGAGCTCGTCTTCGGGGTCTACATGCACGAGCCCATGACCCAGTCTTCCGGCGGCATCATGTACGTGTGGCGGGTCCGCAGCACGGCGATGGACGATCCGGCGATGCTGCAGTGGGCCGACTGGGTGAACGATCTCACGGTGTGGTACGGGCCGCCGGTCTACGTGAACCATCCGGTCGACCTGACCACCTACCTGGTGCCGGGACGGCGCTGGTTCCAGATCCGGCTCGAGGTCTGGGAAGCGGGCTACCTCTTCGGCATCGAAGGGTCCGATGGCACGCCGCATCCCTACTTCGACAACGTGCGGGTCTTGACCTATCCGTTCGGCGGACCGGCCATCAGCTACAACCCGCTCTTCGTCGCCCAGGACGGTTTCCCGGCCTCGGGCGACCTCGACCTGCTGAATCTGGCGAACAACTCGATCCGCTTCGACATGGCGCGCAACATCAGCCCGAACGATCACCTCCGGAACGATCCGGGCGACTCGCTCTTCGTCGACGTCGTGCCCGTACGGGCCGGCTCCACCCTGCAGCAGATGCCGCAGATGGTGGTGCGCATGAAGGCCAATCCGCTCTTCGACGGCGTCCGCACGCTGCCGCCCGGCTTCTCCCGCGTCGGCGCGATCGTCACGGGCTCCGTCGCCGGCGACTCCACGTACACGTCGACCGGTTCGCTCGTCGCGGATCGGTACCATTTCGACCTGCCGGATACCGGCTTCTTCTACCCGGGCGACATCATCCACTACTTCTTCGAGGCCTGGGACAACCTCGGCGGCAACATCGGTCACACCATGCTGCCCGGCGACACGGCCGGATTCGCCAGCTTCGATCACGATCTCGACTTCCCCAGCGACTTCATCTGCCGCGGCCTGCCGTCGCTGCACTCGGCGACGCCGGGGGACCAGCCGAAGATCTTGCTGTGGAACGATTTCGCGGATCGGGGCGGCGAGAACGAGTGGTCCTTCGCGTTGCGGCACGCGGGATTGCGGGAGGGTGTCGGTTACGACCTCTTCTACACCAACGCTCCGGACGCCGGCGAGGGCAACGGGCTCGGCGGGCGCGCCACGAGCGTGGTGCTCGGAGGCTACGACGTCCTGCTCTACACGTGCGGCGACCTGCTCGCCTACACGCTGTCGAACGGCGACTTCACCAGCGATCCGTCGCAGGACATCCAGGTGCTGACCTCGTGGTTCCAGCACGGCGACAAGAAAGCGCTCTTCTGCGGCGACGACCTGGTCTTCGACCTGACCCAGAAGGGAGCCGAGGGCCACGCGTTCCTGAACTCGTACCTGAGCGTGCAGCTCATCGACAGCGACGTGCGCACCAACATCGGCGGCCAGACGGCGCCGCTCGTCCGGGCCGCGCCCGGCAACGGCGTCTTCGCGACCTGCGACCGGTGGATCGCGTTCGGCGGTTGCCTGGGCATCAACACCTTCGATGCGGTGCAGACCATCGGGAGCGCGGTCCGGCTCGCGGAGTTCACGGATGCGAACGGGAATACCGGCGTGTACCCCTACGCAGCCGCGTCGTACTACCACAACGCCGCGAGCGATGCCGACGCGGTCTTGCTGCCGTACGACCTGATGTTCTTGTACAACGCGCCGGACTACGTCCCGCCGGTCGGCATGGGCGGCGTCGCGGCGCGTTCCATCGTGCTGCGGGATGTCCTGAACTTCTTCGGCCAGATCCTCGAAGGTCCCATCGGCGTCGACCCGCCCGAACTCACGGTCCTCGCGGTCCGGGCTCACCCGAATCCGTTCAATCCGCAGACCACGCTCACGCTGAGCCTGCCGAGCGCCGGCCGGGTGTCGGTGAGGATCTACAGTGTCCGCGGCGAACTCGTGCGCACGCTTCACGACGGCCTGCTCCAGTCCGGTCGCCACGACCTGGTCTGGAATGGCCGCGACGGCTCCGGCGCAGAGAGCGCGTCCGGAGTCTACTTCGCCGAGACCAGGGCGCTCGACCAGACCCGGGTCACGCGCCTCGCCATGATCAAGTGACAGGTCCAGCGGACCTGACGAGGCCCCGGGGTCCCTGGCCCCGGGGCTTCCTCGTTCGCAAGAGGTACGCGGGGGTCCGGCGCCTCCGGGATCCGGCGACGGCGGGGAGGGGAGGCAAGCGGGGCGCGCGCCCGGACACCAGGTCGGCGCCCGGAGGAGGCGCGGCGATCGTGGCCGCGAGCGCCGCCCCTACCTTCCGGACGCGAAACCCGGTCGCAGAAGCGATTCGTTCTGTTCTGATTGTTCGCCACCCGATCATTTGCAAGGGGAGTGCCATGCGCCCGCATGGCGGCCGATCGATCCAAGCCATTGATAGAACTCGAGATGCTCTGGATGGCGCCCCGGCCGCGCGCATCGCCAGCCGGCGCGATGTCAACGGCGTTTACAGTCGCCGCGGCGGTTCTGTATCTGTCTATTTGATAATAAGATGAATGATCAACGCGGTTGACGCCGCCCGGCGGCGCCGACCGGCCGGGCATCCGTCCGATCATCGCGACCAGCGGCGCGCGTTTGACCGGGGCGTACGATCTGGTCTACAATAATCCTTTGAATTCGCGCGAGGGCATCTATCCACGAGGGCATCATGTTCGACCCGCGCCGCTGGCCGATCCTGTTCCTGCTCGCCGTCCTGCTGTGCGCGGAGCCGCTCGTCGCGCGGCCGCTGCCGGCTTCCGCCCGACCCCAGGTACGCACGGCTCCCGCGGCCGACTGGTCCGCCGGCGCGCCGGCCGGCGCGAGCCGCGATACCGTCGTCCTGCTCGGCGGCCCCGGGCGCCTCGACGGGCGGTTCCAGGACGAATTCGACCTGCCGGCGTGGCACGGCTGGACGAGCGTCGACCACACGGCGGATGTCGACACCTTCTGGTCGATCTCGACCTTCAACGCCGAGGCTCTCGGCGGACACGGACCCGGCAACCATGCCATGTGGTGCGGCACGACGTTTCCTGGCGGCGACGCCGGCTACGGCAACGGGTGGCACCAGCATCTGGGCTGGTCGTGGACCGTGCCCGACACGGCGGCGATCACGGTCCAGGTCCTCGCGCGGCTGAATCACGACACGGAACCGGGGTTCGATGACGTGTCGTTGCAGGTCTGGCGCGGCAGCGCGTGGGAGACCGTCGTCGCCTGGACCGGCTGGCGCGTCGATCGGGCGGTCGACGAGACCGTCGTGGTCTCGCCGGCGGATCTCGGCGGACCGACCGGCGACGAGATCCGCCTGCGGTTCTCGTTCGCGTCCGACGAGACGTGGTCGGACGAGGACGGCCTGTACCCGACCGATGGCGCCTGCCAGCTCGACGACATCCGCGTCTACGTCGACGGCGCCGAGGCCACGTTCGACGACTTCGAACCCGAGAGTCCCCTGACCTGGTGGCCGCGCTTCTTCGACTCGGCCGGCGATTTCGCGCACCTGGCGAGCGGTCTGCAGGACCTCGATCCCTGCCTCGACAACGGCTCGCCGCAGGTCGTCTTCGTGGACGACGGCGAGGTCGTGCCCGGGACCGGCGGTTCCCCGTGCCTCACCTGGTGCTATGGCCCAGGCGGCTTCGTGGTCAACCACACGGGCGGCCTGGCGGGCGGCGGCGTCGTTCTCGACAACGGCGTCGTCTCGCCGCCGCTCGCCTGGCCGGCTGGTGTCGACGACCTGCTGCTCGAGTTCGACGTCTATGTGCATGAAACGCTCGGCCCGACCTCGCCGGGCATCGTCTACGCGTGGCGGGTCCGCTCGACCGCGGATCCCGACTCGAGCGCCCTCGGCCAGGCGCCGTGGCGGATGCGCAACGAGGTCTTCGCCGGCGGGCCGGCGTACCGGCGCCATCGGGAGCCCTGCGGCGATCTGCTGGTCGAGGCGCCAAGCTGGATCCAGGTCGAGCTCGCCGTGATCGACGTCGGCACGGCGTGGAGCTTGCCGGGCGACGACGGCACCCCCGCTCCCTATTTCGACAACGTCGCGATCAAGGCCATGCCAGCGGCCGGCCCGCGCGTCGTGGTCGACGACCTGCTCCTGGCGCAGGACACGTTCCCGCCCGGCGGCATCCTCGACCTGCACGACCTCTCGCGGAACGCGTGCAGGTTCGACATGGCCCGCAACATCAGCCCGCGCGAGCACCAGCGCATCGATCCTGGCGATTCCCTGGTGGCGGAGGTTCACCTTGCCGGCGCGGGATCGGCGCTCGTCGACGTCCCTCGCCTCGTCGCGCGCGGGCGGGCCAATCCGCTCTTCAATCCGGTCCGCCTGATCGCGCCCGGTCCGGACGGCACCTACACGGTGACCGGCCAGGCGGACTCGTGCCGCAACGCCGCCGGCGCCGTCCTGCCCTCGCGCTGGGCGTTCGACCTGCCGGACTCGGGCCTGATCTTCCCCGGCGACGTCGTCCATTTCTTCCTGGAGGCCCAGGCCGTGTTCGCCGGCAACCCCGTGCTCGTCACGTGGCCGGCGGACACGAGCGGGTTCGCGGACTTCTCCGCCCAGACGGTCTGGCCCACGATCGCCACGATGCGCGCCCTGCCGACCGTCTTCTCGGACGCGAGCGGCGATCAGCCCAGCATCCTCTTCTGGCGGGACTACCCGCTGCGCGAGGGAGCGCTCGACCCCTGGGACGAGGCGCTCGCGGCCCTGGATCTCGAAGCCGGACTCGATTATGACGTCTTCCGCACCCGGTCCCCTGGCGACGGCGCGGGCAATGGGCTCGGCGCCCGGGCGGTCGCGCGCCAGATCGGGGGCTACTCCGTGCTGCTCTACGACTGCGGCGATGCGGTCCGCCACACCCTCGGCGGCGGCGACTGGGCGACGGATCCGTCGCCTGACCAGGCGCTGCTGCTCGAGTGGTTCGGCAGCCCGGGCCACCACGGATTCCTCGCCGGCGACAACCTGGCCAGCGATCTCGCCGGCGGCGGCGCGACCGGATCGCTCCTGCTGGGCAGCGTCCTGGGCGTCGACGTGCTGGGCCCGGACGCGGCGCCGTTCCTGGATGGCCAGCGGTCGCCGGCCATCGCGGTCCTTTCCGGCTCCGGTGTCTTCGTCTCGCTGGATCTCTGGTCGGTCCGCGGCGCGTGTCCCGAACTGCGCACGTTCGACCTCGTGACGGCGGCCGGCACGACCACCACGCTGGCCGAGTTCACGACCGTCGACGGCTCCGGCGGGGTCTATCCTTACGCCGCCGCGACGCGCCGGATCTCCGTGTCGCCGTCGCGCGACGTGATCTACCAGCCCTATTCCCTGGTCGCGGTGGACGAAGCCGTCCCGGGTGAGGATCCGCCCGGCGGCGTCGCCGCGCACATCCTGCTCCTGGGCGACGTCCTGGCCGTGATCGGGGACATGACGGCGACTGCCGCACCCGTGACTGACCGTCTCTCGCTCTCCGCTCGCCCGAATCCTGCGAATCCGCGGGCAACGATCGCTTACGAGCTGCCCGCCGCGGGCCGCGTGGATCTCGCCATCTACGACCTGCGCGGCCGGCTGGTGAGGACCCTCGTGAAGGCGGAACGGCCGGCGGGTCCGTCGACCGCGGTCTGGGACGGCTGCGACGGCGCCGGGCGGCCCTGCGCATCGGGGGTCTACGTCCACGTGTTGCGGACCGACGCCGGGACCCGCCGCGGCAAGCTCACCCTGGTCCGCTGAATGACCGCGGGGTCCCTGGCTGGGGACCCCGCGGCGCCTGTCGCTCGCATCCTTGGAGGTGTCCGAAGGGGGGATTGCTCTCGCACTCTCGTCGGGACGTTGTATCCTACGCCGGAGGGTCCGGAAGGTTCCCGCCGGCGTCACGATTCTCCGGGGATGGCGATGTCACGGCTAAGGCACGATCCGCTGCACGACACCTGGGTCATCATCGCTCCCGACCGGGAGCGGCGCCCGCAGGACGTCCGCCTGCAAGTCGTGCCGGATCCCGGCGCGCTCTGCCCGTTCTGCCCCGGCAACGAGCGCGAGACCCCGCCCGAGATCCTCGCCACGGGGCGCGCGGCCGACCAGCCGCCCGATCGACCGCCCTGGCGCGTCCGGGTCTTCCCCAACCGATACCCGGCCGTGACCGGCGAGGAGGGGCGGCACGAGGTCATCGTCCTGGGCGCGGCGCACGGGCGCGGCCTGGCGGCGCTGTCGCCCGGTGAGATCGCAGAGGCGCTGGCGGCGCTCCAGCAGCGATTCACGGCGCTGGAAGGCGATCCGGCCCTGGCCTCGGTCCTCTTCTTCCTCAATGCCGGGGCGGGGGCGGGCGCGAGCCTGACCCATCCGCACGGGCAGATCCTGGCGACTGGTGTCGTGCCCGTCGTCCTGAGGACCGAACTCGCCGCAGCCGGCCGCTGGCGAGCCGAGACCGGCCGCTGCCTTCTGTGCGACCTGGCGGTCGATGCGGAGCGCGACCGGCGCATCGTGCTCGGGGATGACCTGGCCGTGGCCTGGGCGCCGAGAGCGAGCCGGTTCGCCTGGGAGCTGCTGGTCGCGCCTCGAGGTCATCAGGCCCGATTCGCGGGCGCTCGGGCCGACGAGCTGGGCGCCGTCGCGCGGACCCTGGGCGGGGTCTGCCGTGCCCTGCGGGCAGTCGCCGGCGATCCGCCCTACAATCTGGTCTTGCACACGGCGCCGGTCGCGGTGGAGGATTTCCACTGGCACCTGGAACTGTTACCCAGACTGGCGCCGCTGGCCGGATTCGAGACCGGGACGGGCTTCCACATCAACCCGGTCGGCCCCGAGACGGCAGCCGAAGCGCTGCGTCGCGCGGTCGCTGCGGCGGCGCCCGAGGAAACGTCATGAACGTCCTGATGGTGGCGGCGGAGCTGGCGCCTCTGGTGAAGGTCGGGGGACTGGCCGACGTCCTGGGAGCCCTGCCGGCGGCGCTCGCGCGACGGGGGCACCGCGTGCGGGTGGTCCTTCCGCTCTATGGCGAGATCGATCGCGACACGCCGGGCCTGCGACCGCGACCGGAGTTCCGTTCGCTGCCGGTGAGGATCGGGCAGCGGATGCAGACGGTCCGTCTGTGGGTCTGGCGGGGCGCGCCGGACGGCGTCGCCATCGATCTCGTCGAGTGCGATGCCCTGTTCGGACGCCCCGGTATCTACGCGGACGAGATGGGCCGCGGATTCGAGGATGCGCTGGAACGGGCGAGCTGCCTCTGTCACGTGGCGCTCATGCTGCCGGAGATGCTGGACTGGCCCGCCGACGTGGTCCATGCCCACGACGTCCAGGCCGCCCTCGCACCCGTCTACCGCCGGCGGTGGTACGCCGGCCGCGACCTGCCTGGCGCGGGCGGGACGGTGCTGACCGTCCACAATCTGGCCCACCAGGAGATCCACGGCGCCGAGCGCCTGTTCCGGACCGGCCTGCCCCAGTCGCTCGGCCGCTACCCCGGTCCGTTCGAGTTCTTCGGCCACCTGAACCTGCTCAAGGGCGGGATCGTCGAGTGCGATCTCGTCAACACCGTGAGCCCGACCTATGCGCGCGAGGTCGTCGCCGATCCGGAGGTCGGTTGCGGACTCGAGGGCGTGCTGGCCGCTCGCGGCGAGGATTTCACCGGGATCCTGAACGGGGTCGACTACGGGACGTGGGACCCGGCGCACGACCGCTGGATCGCGGCACCGTACCGCCCGGACGATCTGGCGGGGAAGGCAGCCTGCCGCCGCCGGCTGCTCGACGATCTCGGCCTCGACGCCGGTCCGCGGCCGGTGGTCGGCATGGTCGGCCGCCTGGTGGCCCAGAAGGGCTTCGGTCTGGTCGTGCCGTTGCTGGACCGGCTCGTGGCCGGCGGATTCACGCTGGTCGTCCTGGGCACGGGCGAGCGGTCGTTCCACGTGGCCCTCGGCGCGGCGGCGGCGGCGCATCCGCGGCGGATCGCCTTCGTGCCCGAGTTCAGCGAGCCGTGGGCGCACGCCATCTACGCCGGCAGCGACCTGTTCCTGATGCCGAGCCTCTTCGAGCCCTGCGGGCTGTCGCAGCTCTACGCCTTGCGCTACGGGACGCCGCCCGTGGTGCGCCGGACCGGCGGCCTCGCCGACACGGTCGCCGACGCGCTGGATCCGGCGGGAACCGGCTTCGTGTTCGACGAGTACGACCCGGAAGCGCTCTGGGAGGCTCTGGAGCGGGCGCGTGGGTTATTCGCCGACGCGGCCGCCTGGCGCGCGCTGCAGCGGCGGGGCATGGCCTGCGACTATAGCTGGGACGCCACGGCGGCGGGCTACGAGGCGCTCTACGCGCGGTTGAGCCCCGCCGTCGCGGCTCCCGAAAGGACACGATGACGAAGCTCCGGCCGACCGAAGAGGTGGCGGATCTCGCGCGGCGCGGCCTGGCTGCCTGCCGCGTGCCGCAGCTGATCGTCGACGAGCAATGGACGGTCGTGCTGGTGAGCGAGGGCGCTTGCCGCCTGTTCGGTCGGTCCCGCGAACAGATGGAAGGGACGGCGCTCGAGAGCCTCGTCTCGAGCCTCGACGTCTTCGCGGGCTGCGGCCACCGGACCTGTCCGCCCGAAGGGTGCTTCCGCCAGCTCGACCTCAAGCTGCGGAACGCCACCACCGCGGTCGAGCTTCACTGCGAGCGGTTCCGGGACGCGGCGGGCCATCCCTTCCTGAACCTGGTCCTGTACGACGCCGGCGAGCTGGCGACCCGCGATGCCATGCGCACGGCGCGCATCTCCAAGCTCGGCCTCCTGAACCAGGTCAGCGAGGCGCTCTACGGCGCTCAGCTGAGCCTGCCCCAGGTCCTCGAATCCGTCCTCATCGCGATGACCGCCGGCCAGGGGCTGCGCTTCAACCGGGCGTTCCTGCTGCTGGTCGACGAGCGCACGCGGACGCTGCGCGGCGAGATCGCGATCGGCCCGAGCAGCCGGGAGGAAGCCGACCGCATCTGGCGCGACCTGGCCGATCAGCCGACCGACCTGTACGAGATGATGACCAGCTACGACCTGTCCCTCAAGGAGACCGACGTCGCCGTCAACAACATCGTCCGCAACCTCAAGGTGGATCTGGCCGAGGACGATCACGTGCTCATCCAGGCGATGCATTCGCGGCGGGTGCTCCACGTGTCCGAGAAGGATTCCGGCCCGGGGCTCGACGCCGTGCGGCACTGGCTGGGGGTCGGTCGTTTCGCCGTCGCGCCCCTGGCGACCCGGCGCGGCTCGATCGGCGTGCTGATCGCCGACAACGCGATCAGCGGCCTGGAGATCACCGAGCTGGACCTGGAGTTCTTGCAGCTCTTCGCCAACCAGTCCGCCAACGCGATCGAGTCGTCCCGCCTGACCGAAGAGCTCGCCCGCAAAGTGCTCGACCTGCGCAAGGCCCAGCAGAAGCAGAAGGAGGACCAGCAGACCCTGCTGCGCATGGAACGCCTCTCGGTCATGGGCGAGACCTCGGCCATCGTCGCGCACGAGCTGCGCAATCCGCTGGTCGCGATCGGGGGTTTTGCCCGGACCCTCCTGCGCAACCTGACCGAAGACGACCCCAACCGGCAGTTCGCGCAGATCATCACCGAGGAAGTGGGCCGGCTGGAGCGCATCATCCACGACCTGTTGGATTTCATCCGCCCCCAGAAGATGATGCGCAGGAATTTGCCACCGGATCAGATCGTCCAGGAAATCGCGCGCAAGATGCACCTGACCCTCGAACACGCCTCGGTCGCGCTCGATCTGGACCTGAAGGCCGGCGACGTCGAGGTCAACTGTCACCCGGGCGAGATCCAGCAGGTCCTGCAGAATCTCACGCTTAACGCCATCCAGGCGCAACCGGACGGAGGGCGGATCCGTATCTCGAGCCGCGTCCTCGAGGGAGGCGTCCTGATCCAGGTCGCCGATCGCGGCCCGGGACTTGCGAAGGACGTGGCCGAGAAGATGTTTTCGCCGTTCTTCACCACGAAGACGGCGGGATCCGGTCTCGGGCTGACCATCTGCGTCCAGATCATCAGGGCCCACGGAGGGGTCCTCAGGGGCGAGAACCTCCCGGAAGGTGGAGCCTGCTTCAGCTTCATCCTGCCGCGGCCCAAACCGGAAGGCGAGAATGGGGAGTAAACTTTATCCCTTTCATCGCGTGGCGCGTTCTGGTACGTTAGGCTCGAGGACACGCGGACAGAGACACAGGAGGGTCGCTGATGGCCAAGATCTTGATCGTCGACGACGAACCTCATCTTCGCCTACTCTACGAGACGGAGCTCCGCCGGGCTGGCTACGAGACCATGACCGCAAGCAACGCGGAGCAGGGCCTCGAGTACGTGGAGACCATGCATCCGGATTTGGTCATCCTCGACATTCGCATGGCCGGAATGGATGGAATTGAGGCTTTGCAACGGATCCTGGATATGGATAATACCCTTCCAGTGATCCTGAACACGGCCTACTCGAGCTACCGGGAGAACTACCTGACCTGGTCGGCCGACGCGTACATCACCAAGTCGTCGGACACCACCGAGTTGCTCGTCAAGGTCAAGGAACTGCTGGACGCGAAGATGGTCGAGAGCTGACCCCCCGGTTCTCGCGGCGCCGGCAGAGGAGCCAGCGGGGCGCGGGGAGTGACGGCCGTTGGACATGCTCGAGCGCATGCGTCGGACGTTGACCATCATCCTGGCGGGCGGTCAAGGAGAACGCCTCTACCCCCTGACCAAGGACCGCTCGAAGCCGTCCGTACCCTTCGGCGGCAACTACCGCATCATCGACTTCACGCTCTCCAACTGCTTCAACAGCGGCCTGCGCCGGATCTACGTGCTGACGCAGTACAAGAGCTATTCCCTGGACAAGCACCTGCAGCGCGGCTGGAACATCTTCAACTACGAAGCCGATGAATACCTCTACCGGATTCCGCCGCAGCACCGCGTGGGGACCAAGTGGTACGAGGGCACGGCGGACGCGGTCTACCACAACATCTACCTGCTCGAGAAGGCGAAACCCGAGCACGTGCTCCTCCTCTCGGGCGACCACGTCTACAAGATGGACTACGCCGACCTGATGGTCTTCCATCTCGACCACGGCGGCGCGTTCTCCCTCTGCGCCGCGGTCGTCCCGCGCGAGGGCGCGCATCAATTCGGGATCCTCGAGGTCGACGAGTCGTGGCGCGTCATCGGCTACGAGGAGAAGCCGCCGCAACCGAAGACCATTCCCGGCGATCCCGAGCGGTGCCTGGTCAACATGGGCGTGTACCTGGTGGACACGCAGTGTCTCGTCAAGGAGTTGTCCCACGACTCCCGCCGCAGCGACAGCCACCACGATTTCGGCAAGGACATCATCCCGCGCCTCGTGCAGCAGGGCGAGGTCTATGCGTTCCCGTTCCGGGATCCGCAGACCCTGGCGCCGCTCTACTGGCGCGACATCGGGACCCTGGACAGCTTCTACCAGGCGGCGATGGACCTCCTGTCGCGCCGCCCGCCCCTCGACCTCTACGACCGCGACTGGCCGTTCCGCGCCTGGCAGCCGCCGGTGCCCCCGGCCAAGTCGGTCCACAGCTTCAACGAGGACGAACCGCAGCCGGGCATCCTCGCCAACTCGATCATCGGCGGCGGTTCGATCGTCTCGGGCGCCCGGGTCGAGAAGTCGATCCTCCATCGCGGCGTCAAGGTGAACTCGTTCGCGAAGGTCACCAACTCGATCCTGATGGACGGCGTGCAGGTGGGTCGCTACGCCGAGCTGCACCGGGTGATCTGCGACAAGGACGTGGTGATCCCGGAGCGCATGGTGATCGGCCGCGACCCGGAGAAGGACCGCAGCCTCTTCACCGTCACGCAGAACGGGATCGTGGTCATCCCCAAGGAGATGGACCTCTCCGGACACGGCGGCGGTTGACGCGCGGACCGCGCGCGACCACATTGTCGCCAGGGCCGACCGGGCGGCCGGCCCCGTCGCGTCCGGAGGAGTCATGGCTGACGGCAAGAAGTCTCGCGAACGGATCGAACAGGCGCCGGCCGGCGACGACGGCCTGAATCTCAACGACGCCGAGGTCGAGGTCAGCCTCATCTGCCTCCGGTATTTCCGCGGGGACTGGGACATGTACCTCGACTACCTGCAGGGACCGCGCGTCACGCCGGAGCAGCGTCGCCGCGACCTGCCGCTCGTCGAGCAGCTGCGAGACCGCGATCGCCGGATCGAGTACCTCACGGCGTTCCTCGAGGACGAGGTCATGGGTGTCCTGCCGCGCCTGTCCTTCGACGGTCTGCTGAAGCTCTGGGAACACGGGCTCGAGCTGGACCCCGACTCCGAGCCGTTCCCCGAGTTCCGCGGCGCCGACGACGCGCTCGAGGGCGGCGACTCGGCGGAGAGTCCGCCGCCGCGGATGCACTGAGCCAGGCGCGGCGGCGCGATCACTCGTCCTTGTCGGGGCCGGCCGGTCGCGCGGGCTCGCGCCGCGCGTCGAGATCGGCGGCGCGGCGGATCATCTGCGCCAGCTCGAGGACGTCCGGATCGGCCGGCAACTCGCTCACCAGCGCCGTGGCGGGATCGACCAGGTCCGCGAGCCGGCTGTCGCGCGCCCAGTAGCTCTCGCGGAGGATCTCCGCGAACTCGGCGGCGAGCGCGGCGGCGCGCAGCCGGGGTCCGGCCTGGTCCCAGCTCGGGGCGAGGTCGGCCGAGGTGAGCCGGCGCTCGATCTCGGTGACCTCGCCGGCGTCCGGGTGGTAGCGCGGTTTGGCCCAGCGCAGCCGAACGACGCCGAGTACGCGCCGGTCGCCGCGCGCGAGGTCGCGCGCAGCCTGCTCGCTCAGCTTGATCTCGTAGAGCGCGACCGCGGTGTGGCCGGCGCCGATCTCGCCCGCGTCGATCGCGTCGTTGCGGAAGTCCCGGTCGGCGACGTCGCGGTTCTCGTAGCCGAGCAGGCGCCAGCGCACGACCGCCGCGGGATCGAACTCGACCTGGGTCTTCACCTCGCGGCCCACGTTCTGCAAGGTGCCGGTGAGGTTCTGGCGGAAGACGCGCTCGGCGTCCTCGAGCCGCTGCACGTAGTGGTACGTGCCGTCGCCCTGGTTCGCGAGCTGCTCCATCAGCACGTCGTTGTAGTTGCCCATGCCGAAGCCGACGGTGGTCAACGTGATGCCCTCGTCGGCCTCGCGGCCCACCGCGGCGAGGATCGACTCGGCGCCGGTCGCACCGACGTTGGCGACCCCGTCGCTGCAGAGGACCAGGCGGTCGTTCGCGCCGCGGGTCGCGCTGCGGCGGGCCATCTCGTAGGCCAGCCGCAGGCCGGCCTCGGCGTTCGTCGAGCCGCTCGGCTGCAGCGCGTCGATGGCGGCGAGGATCCGAACGCGGTCCTCCGCCGCCGTCGGCTCGAGGACCACACGGGCTTCGCTGCCGTAGACGACGATGCCGACCCGGTCGCCTTCCTGCAGTTCGGCGACGAGGACCCGCAACGCGCGCTTGACGAGCTCGAGCCTGTCTTCGCGCTGCATGCTGCCGG
Organism: Candidatus Krumholzibacteriota bacterium; assembly: GCA_022711765.1. Taxonomy (GTDB): domain Bacteria; phylum Krumholzibacteriota; class Krumholzibacteriia; order LZORAL124-64-63; family LZORAL124-64-63; genus Glo-17. The sequence continues at coordinate 995,676 of JAKLEB010000001.1, read as the reverse complement.
AGACGTCGATCACGAACACCAGATGCGCGGGGCGGCGCTCGGCGGCGGCGACGTCGCGCGCGCGGACGCCGATGCGCAGGAGCTGGTAGCCCTCGCCGAAGCGGCTCGGCATGCCGTCGGCGTGGAGGGTGAAATCGTCGCGCCCGTCCGCGGCGAACCCGGGAGCGAGCCGGTTCACGATCTCCTCGAGCCGGATCGCCTCGGCCGGCGGCAGGTGGCCGTCGGTGAGGTAGCGCCGCGCCACGGTCCAGCTCGCGTCGTCCACCTCGACCGCGAAGGTCGAGAGCGCATCCTCGTCCGTCGCGACGAACGGATTGACGCCGTAGTGCTGGTGGTAGACCAGGTCGTACGGGCGGTCGTTCGGATTGCGGGTGCCGCCGGATTCGTGGCCCACGGTGGGAGCCGGGGCGGCGGGGTCGCCAAGAGGCTTGACTCCGCTCCCGTCGATCCGGGACTCGACTTCGCCGCCGCGGCCGCCGTCCACGTATGGCTGGCCGCTGGGCCTGGCCACGGCGCGATCGCGAGACGCTGCGTCCTTGCCGGGGGCGATCGCGTACTGGTCGAACGTCTCCTTCACCGGATCGCGAGCGGCGCCGGTGCCGAGGATCGCCACGTCCGGCCCCCCGGCGTCGACGTCGATCGGCGAGCGAATCCCGCCGGTCCGCTCGACGAGCGCGACCACCGTGGTCGCGGTGTCGGCGGCAACGACCGTCAGGGCCGTCGTCACGGTCTCGTATCCCAGGAACGACACCTCGAGCGTGTGCTCGCCGGGCACGAGCCCGGTGAAGACGAAGACGCCGAGCGAGTCGGCGATCGTGCCGCGGCTGCCGCCGTCGGCGATGACGGTCGCGCCGGCGATCGGCGCGCCGGTCACCGCGTCGCGGACCACGCCGCGGATCGCGCCGTCGCCGGTCGTGACGTCGCGCACCGTGGTCTGGGCGCGAGCCGGGGTCGTGGGGCCGCCGGCCGGATGCGACTTCGCAGCCTGCGCGAGCGCGGGCTGACTCGCCTCGGCCTGGCCGGCCGCGATCTGTGGAGCCTGCGAAGCCTGTGGATCCTCGACGAGGGTCGGCGGCGAGGCTGCCTCGTCACGCGTTGCCGTCGAGGTTCGCGAGGCGGCGTCAGGGGCCGGCGACGCCGCAGCTGGCGGCGCGGAGGGGTGGACGGCGTCGTCCTGAGCCGCCAGCTGGGGTCCCCGGCCCTGATCGGGATCCATCAGGAGGACTGCGGCGGCGATCGCGCAGGCCACGGCCGCCACGCCGCCGAGCGCGGGCAGCCAGCGGCGGGGTTGCGCGCGAGCGGGCCGGAAGGTGGAGCTGATCTCTCGCCAGACCTGGGCCTTCTCCCGATCAGTGAGCCTGAAGGCCTTGCGGTACTCTTGCCTCGTCATGCTTGCTGCCCTCCCATCTCGTCGACAGGGTACGCCAGCAGCTCCCGCATCCTCTGCGTCGCCCGGTGGTGGTGGACCCGGGCCGTGGCCTCGGCGCAGCCGACTTCGCGCGCCACGTCGGCGAACGGCAGGTCTTCCAGTTCGTGCAGCACCAGGCAAGCCCGCTGCTTCGGCGAAAGCTGGCGCAGTGCGTCCTGGAATACGTGACCGGACACGCCGAGGTCCGCCTCGCGGGCGTCGCTGCGGTCCGGCGCCGCCAGGTCCAGGTCGCCCGATTCGGTCTGGAGCGCCACCATCTGGCGGAGGCGGCGACCCAGGCCGCGGCGCCAGTCCAGGGTCAGCCGCAGGGCGATGCCGCGCAACCACGACAGGAGCGGTCCGTCGCCGCGGTAGCCGTCGAGGTGGCGGAGCGCCCTGAGGTACGTGTCCTGGAGCAGGTCGCGCGCGGTCTCCCGATCGCCGGCCTGGAAGCAGAGGAAATTGAAGAGCGGCTGGCAGGTGTCCTCGTAGATCGCGCGCCAGGCTTGCTCGTCGCCCTGGGCCGCGCGCCGCACGAGGTCCCGATCCTGCCGATGGGTCGCGGTCGCCATCGCCGTCACCTCCTCCGGGGTGTGCCCTTCAAGACGGAGACGGGCGGCGCGGCGTTTACCTCAAGCATAGTATTCCGGGCGCCGGTCGCGGGTCACGTGGTTGAGGGGCGTGATCCAGGGATCGCAGAGCGCGAGGTCGAGGACGGCGCTGCCGGCCTCGGCCGCGGTCCGGCTGCACTCGACGAGCCGCTCGGCCCGCGGCGAGGCGATGACGCTGCGTCCGATGAACCGCAGCTCGCTGCCGGTGCGCCGCTCGGCGCCGACCCGGTTCGCGGTCAGGGTGAAGACGCGATTCTCGAACGCCCGCACGGGCATCGCGTCCGGGCAATGGGGCAGCACGAGGTTGGACGGGTGGCAGAGGACGCGCGCGCCGCGCCGGGCGAGCGTGCCGGCGGCCTCGGGGAAGAGCCAGTCGAAGCAGACCAGGAGGCCGACCGTCGTCCCGCAGGCGGCGAAGACAGGGAACCCGAGGTCGCCGGGGTCGAAGATGCGCGTCTCGTCCCAGAAGAGGTGGACCTTGCGGTAGCGGTCGGTGGATCCGTCGGGCCGGACCAGGACCGCGGTGTTGAACACCCGGTCGCCGGCGCGCTCGGCGAGGCCGGCGACCAGGGTCGTGCCGCTCGCGGCGGCGTGGTCGCGCAACCGGCGGCAGATCGCGCCGTCGGGGACCGGTTCGGCGAGCCCGCCGAGCTCGGCGCGCTCGCGGAACTGATAGCCTGTCGCGAACAGCTCCGGCAGGACGGCCAGGTCGCATTCGCGGGGCACGAGCGCCAGGGCGCGCTCGAGATTCGCGGCGACCTGGCCGAAGACGGGGTCGGTCTGGACGACGGCCGCGCGGATCATGGTCACGGGGACACCTCCGTGCAGGTGAGTGAGACGAGGCGATCGAGGCAGCGCTCGCGATCGAAGCGCTGGACCACGAGGTTCCGGCCGGCGGCGCCCAGCGCGTCCGCGAGCGGGCCGTCGCGCAGCAGGCGGTCCAGCGCGGCGGCGAGCGCCCGCGGGTCGCCCGGGGCGACCAGCAGGCCGGTGGCGCCGTCGCGGACGATCTCGGGCAGGCTGCTCGCGCGCGTCGCGACGATCGGCAGACCGCACGCGGCGGCCTCGGCGGCGGCGAGTCCGAATCCCTCGGCAAGCGAGGGCAGCACGCCGCAGCGGCAGGCTGCCCAGAACCCCGGCACGTCCGTGACGAAACCGGCCAGCTCCACCGCCGCCGGCCGGCGCAGGCCGGCTCGCCAGCGCTCGAGGTCCTGCCGCAGCGGACCGACGCCGGCCAGGCGCAGTCGCGGCGGGACCGGCCAGTCGGCCGCCTCGAGCCTCCGCCACGCGTCCATCAGGGTCGCGAGCCCCTTGCGGGCGACGAGCTGGCCCACGAAGCCCACCGAGGGCCCGCGCGCCGACGGCGCGGGCGGCAGGGGACGGAAGCGGTCCGTATCGATGCCCTTGTACAACAAGTGGATGCGATCGCCGGGCAGCCAGGGCGCGCTCGCGAGGACGGTCGAGCGGGTCGCCTCGCTGTTGGCCAGCACCCCGGTCGCCACCCGGCCGAAGTACCAGCGATAGTAGAATTTCGACTTCAGCGGGAAGTCGCTCTCGCGGCTCGCGAGGCGCACCGGGACCCCGGCGAGCCGCCCGGCCAGGCCTGCCGCCTTGAGGTCCTTGGTCAGGTTGCAGACGATCGCGGTCACGCCGGTCCGGCGGAAGCGTCGCCAGAGGCGCACGAGCGTCCAGGGAGCGCCGTCGCAGCGGATCGGCACCGCCGCGGCGTCGAGGCCGCCCTGCCGCGCGAGGTCCAGCAGGGGGCTGCCAGGTTGCGCGACCAGGCTCGTGCGGATCCCGCGCTCCTGCAGGCCCCGGGCCGCGTCCAGGAACCAGAGTTCGGCGCCGCCGAGGCCTCGCAGCGAATTGACGAAGCAGACGTGCGGCCGGCGCGCGAGCTGGGACGAGCTCATGCCTGGATTCGCAACCTTTTGTTTGATACCGGGCAACGACGGTACTTACTTTAGCCGAACTCGGGTGCCGGGGGAAGTCGCGGCGCGTCTCGCTTGCGCGGCGGGCTCCCGGCGCCGGCAACGACCGTGGAGGTTCACGTTGGCTACGCAGGATTTGGTCGTCAGGATCGGCGGCGAGGGTGGCGAGGGCGTCATCTCGTGCGGCGAGATCCTGTCCAAGGCCGTGGCGCGCGGAGGGCTCAACATCCACGCGTTCCGCACGTTCCCGGCGGAGATCCGGGGCGGGCTCGCGATGTTCCAGCTCCGCGCGAACGACCGCGCGGCGCGCTCGCTCAGCCAGTCCGTCGACGTGCTCTGCGCCATCAACCATTGCGGCTACCACGCCTACGTCGAGAACATCAAGGACGGTGGCGTGCTCCTTTACGATCCCGCTGTCGTCCAGCTCGACGACCGGATCGGCGGCCGCAGCCGGATCGAGCTGCCGCTCGAGGCGTTGTCGAAGGAGATCGCCGGCTCGAACCGGGTCAAGAACATCGTGGCGCTGGGCGCGCTGCTCTACTGCTTCGGGACGCCGATCGAGTTCGGCAAGGACGCGATCAAGGACCACTTCGGCAAGAAGGGCGAGGACGTCATCCGGCTGAACTTCGCCGCCGTGGAGGCCGGGTACCGCTTCGGCGAGCAGCACCTCGCCCGCGTCCAGCGTCCGTTCAAGCGCCAGCCGGACCGCGACCACATCCTGGTGACCGGAAACGAGGCGGTCGCGCTCGGCGCGATCGCCGCCGGAGTCGACTTCGTGCCCGGCTACCCCATCACTCCGGCGACGCCGATCTTCGAGTTCCTCTGCCGCGAGCTGCCCAAGTTCGGCGGCAAGGCGATCCAGTTCGAGGACGAGATCGCCACGCTCGCGGCCGGCATCGGCGCGAGCTACGCCGGGGCGCGGGTGCTGACGGCGACCAGCGGCCCCGGCCTCTCCCTGATGAGCGAGACGCTGAACCTGGCGGCGATGACCGAGTGCCCCATCACCATCGTCAACGTGATGCGCGGCGGTCCGTCGACCGGCCTGCCGACCAAGACCGAGCAGTCCGACCTCAAGTTCGCGATCTACGGCACCAGCGGCGAATCGCCGCGGTGCATCATGGCGCCGCTCGACATCTACGACTGCTTCTGGCAGACGGTCCGCGCGGTGCGGATCGCCGAGAAATACCAGCTGCCCGTGATCGTGCTCACGGACCAGGCGCTGGCCTACACCAGCCAGAACATCCCGCGGCCGGACCTCGCGGGGGCCGAGCTCGGCGTGCGCCTCGCGCCGCCGGCCGGCGCCACGCGCGAGACCTTCCTGCGCTACGCCTTCACCGAGACCGGGATCAGCCCGATGCCGATCCCGGGCGTCCACGACCTGCCGTACATGGCGACCGGCCTGGAACACACTGAGTCGGGCGCGCCCAACTACACGCCGCTCAACCACGAGAAGATGACCGAGAAGCGCTTCCAGAAGCTGAAGACCCTCGGCCAGGCCATCGTGCAGCAGGCCGAGGTCGAGGAGGACGAGCCCGAGGGCTGCGAGGTCGGCGTCATCGGCTGGGGCAGCACCTACGGCGCCATCTGCGAGGCGCTCGAGCAGATCGAGACCGAATCGGGCATCCACGTGGCGCATCTGCACCCTCGCATCCTATCGCCGCTGAACGAATGGCGCATCCGGCAGTTCCTCGGTCCGCTGAAGAAGCTGATCGTGCCGGAGGAGAACTACACCGGGCAGTACGCGCACTTCCTCAAGGGCAAGTTCGGCATCAAGCCGATCGAGATCCACAAGGCCCACGGGGTTCCCTTCACGGCCGAGGAGCTCTACGTGGCCATCAAGGAGGAGCTGTGATGAGCGACACCGCCCTCAAGGTCGCCGACTACAAGTCGGACCTCAAACCCATCTGGTGCGCGGGCTGCGGCGACTACGGCGTGATCACGCCGTTCTACCAGGCGCTCGTCGAGGTCCAGGCCGTGCCCAAGGACACGGTCATCGTGTCGGGCATCGGCTGCTCGGGCCGGTTCCCGTACTTCTGCAACACCTTCGGCTTCCATGGCGTGCACGGTCGCGCCGTCCCCACCGCGGCCGGGGTCAAGCTCGCCCGACCGGAGCTCACGGTGATCGCGGTCGGCGGCGACGGCGACGGTCTCGGGATCGGGGGCGGCCACGTGCCCCACGTCGCCCGCAAGAACGTCGATCTGACGTACATCCTGATCGACAACTCGATCTACGGCCTGACCAAAGGCCAGAGCTCCCCGACGTCGCCGCTGAGCATGAAATCGAAGACCGCGCCGTATGCCTACGTCGAGGAGCCCCTCAATCCGCTCCAGATGTTCCTCGCGTACAATGCGAGCTTCGTCGCGCGCGGCTACAGCGGCAAGCCCAAGGACCTCAAGGACCTCTTCGTGCAGGCCATACGGCACCGGGGGTTCTCGGTCCTGCACATCTTCTCGCCGTGCGTCTCCATGAACAAGGAGATCACGTTCAAGACGATGAACGAGATCGTCAAGCCGCTGCCGGACGACTGGGATCCGACCAACAAGCTGGCGGCCTTCGAGAAGGCGATGGACACCGGCACGTTCTGGACGGGGCTCGTCTATCGCGAGGAGCGCGAGACGATCCACGACCGGCTGGACGCCATCGGGGAGCGGGTCGGCCGTTACCAGGACCTGACCGAGCTGCTGAAGAGGTTCCGCTAGCCGGTCCGCTGTCCCGCCGCGCAAACGAAGGGGCCCCGCCCGGATGGGCGGGGCCCCTCGTCGCCAGATGAGTCGCATCCGCGCGAAGCAGGTCTAGTCGAAGAGCGCCTTGACCTGCGAGAAGGTCGCCGACTGGGTGGCGACGCCGCCGAAGTTGCCCTTGAACTGCAGGACCGCCGTGCGGCCCCAGGCGTCGTCGGCATCCCACGCGCCCATGTACCACGCCCAGGTCATCACGCCGTTGTAGCTGACCTGGCCGCCGATGCCGGGGTTCTCGTAGCCGAAGTAGAACGTCGCGCCCGCCGGGATGGTGATCGCCGAGGCGCTCACGTCGATGTAGCTGTAGGTCGTGGGCGGATAGGTCACGCCGTCCGGGTTGGCCGGCGTCCACAGGCCGCCGAAGGTCTCCGTGCCGGGCGCGCCGGGCATGCCGGCGGTGATCCAGACCACCCAGTCGACAGGGCCGGGTCCGCCGCAGGGCCAGCCGAACTCGGCGAGGGTGACGTCCTGGCCGGTGGTGTTGGTCCAGGCGGTGATGAAATAGTAGCCCCAGCCGTCCGCGGAGCCGCCGAGGGTGGCGGGCGCGTCGATGGCTCCGGCCGTGTTGTACTCGACGTCGGCGCGCATGCCGCTGTTCACCGGCGGGATCGGGTTGTCGATCACGGGGAGAGTCTCGCCATGCTTGCCGCAGATCCCCTCCGCGGCCAACACGGGCGCAGCTGCGAGGGCGGCGATGCCCAGGCAAATCATTAGTTTTTTCATCACGCGAAGCTCCTTTCCGAGGCATGGACACCAAGCGGCGACGAGCGGGCCACCGCATCGAAAACGATACTACAGGAACTCATGTGTCGGATGCAAGAGGGGATGATCTGATGTCCGATAGAAATCACATTACATCATCTGATTGGCGGCGCCGGGAGCCGATGTGCTATCTTGATCGCGGTCACGGCAATCCCTTGGAGGACCGCTCGTTGTTCGAACGCAAACCCGTCCGCCTCGACCCCCGGATCGCCTGGTTCGCGACGGTCCGCCACCTGCTCTCGCCCATGGCCGGCGTCACCGATCGCCCATTCCGTACCCTCTGCCGGGACCACGGGGCCGACCTGGGATTCTGCGAATTCACCTCGGCGAGCGGCCTCTACTACGAGAACGAGCAGACCTGGCGCCTCATCGATACCGAGGGTGAAACGGGGCGGGTCGGCATCCAGATCTTCGGCAGCGATCCTCACCACATGGCGGCGGCGGCGGCGCTGCTTCGCGCTCGGCGGATGGACGTGCTGGACCTCAATTTCGGGTGTCCGGCCAAGAAGGTGGTCCGCAAGTGCGGCGGCAGCGCGCTTCTGGCCGATCTGCCCTTGCTCGCGGAGATCACGCGCCAGGTCGTGGCCGCGGCCGCGCCCGTGCCGGTGTCGGCCAAGATCCGCACGGGGTGGGACGAAGGCAGCATCAACTACGGCGAGGTCGGCGCCATGCTGCAGGATCTGGGCTGCGTGTGGGTCACGCTGCACGGCCGCTCCCGCGCGCAGAAATACGGCGGCCGCGCCGACTGGGACACGATCGCCGACCTCGTCGATCGGCTCGACATCCCCGTGGTCGGCAACGGCGACGTGGTGGACGGCGCCAGCTACCGCGCGCTGGTCGAGCACACGCGTTGTCATGGCGTCATGGTCGCCCGCGGCGCGATCGGCAATCCCTGGCTCTTCGCCGAGATGAAGGCCGCGGACGCCGGTCGCCGCCACGTGCCGCCCTCGTTCGCCGAGATGTGCGCGACCACGGCCCGCCATATCCGGCTGGAGGTCGCGCAACGCGGCGAGGCGACCGGCTGCCTGGTCGTACGCAAGCACATCGCCCGGTGCTTCCGGGGCTACCCCGGCGCCGCGCACCTGCGCAGGCGCCTCTATGCCGAAACGACCAGCGCGGGTATGATCGCGGTCCTGGCCGAGGCGGCGCGCAGTGCCGACCCGGGCCTCGGCGCGCCGGAAACCCTGGCCCTGGAGGATCTCGCGTCGTGAGGACCATCCAGGTCGTCGCGATCGTCCTGGTCGGCCTCTTGGCTGGTTGCGCCAAGCGCCTGGTCCCAGTGTACGAGCCGGGCGCCGCGCCGATCGTCGAGAGTCCGGCCGAGCGCGACGTCTCGCTGCGTCCGGGCGAACGGGTGCTGACGCACACCGTCCGCGAGGGCGAGACGCTGCGGCGGCTGGCCGACCTCTACTACGGCGACCCCGACCGCGCCCGTTCGATCGCGCGGGACAACACCATCAGCGAGACCGCGCGACTCGCGCCGGGTTCGATCCTGCGGCTGCAGTTCGAGCCCGGCGAGTTTGACCGCGCGCAGCGCCGCGCCGCGGCGCTCGAGCCGTACAACCGCGGCGTCGTCGCGCTGGAGCGCAGCGATCTCGACGAGGCCGAGCGCCAGTTCCGGCTGGCGCTGCGGGCGGTTCCCGATCTGCCCGACGCGCAGTACAACCTCGCGCTCGTGCTGCTGAAACGGGGGCAGGCCGAGGTCGCCGCCGATCTCTTGGAGGACCTCGTCCGCAAGCGGCCGGACGAGGCGGACTTCGGCTTCGCGCTCGGCAACGCGCTCTTCCAGCAGACCCGCTACCTCGAGGCGGCTGCGGCCTTCGGACAGGTCCTGGCGCTCGACCCGACCCATCGCCGCGCCGCGTTCGGCCACGCTCGCGCGCTGCAGGAGGCCGGCCGCCGGCCGGAGGCGGTCCAGGCCTGGCGTCGGTACCTGGAGCTGGATCCCTCGAGCACCTGGGCCGGGGAGGCTCGCCGCCACCTGCGCGAGTTGCAGGGTGGCTGACCTGGTCGACCTGCGCGGCCTGTGCCTGGAGCGAGACGGCGCCGACGGGCCGTTCGCGGTGCTCCGGGATCTCACGCTCAGCCTCGGTCCCGGCGAGCGCCTCGCGCTGGTCGGCGGCAACGGCTCCGGCAAGTCGTCGCTGCTGCGGCACCTCGCGACGCCCGGCGCGCTGCCGGGGATCCGGGCGGGGCTCGTCTTCCAGGATCCGGACGAGCAGTTCGTCGCCGGGACCGTCGCGGACGAGATCGACCTCGGTCGCCCGCCGGGCGCGCCGCCGCCGGATCTCGCCGCCTGGGGCCTGGGCGGTTGCGAGGGCGAGGATCCGCGCGTGCTCTCGGCGGGGCAGAAGCAGCGCCTGCAGGTCGCGATCGTCCTGGCGCGCGCGCCGGACCTGCTGCTGCTCGACGAGCCGACCAGCCTGCAAGACCGCGACCACGGGGCTTGGCTGCGCGATCGCCTCGCCGCCTGGCCGGGTGCGCTGATCTGGGCCACGCAGCGGCCCCAGGAGGCCTCGCTCTGCGACCGGGTCCTGGCGCTGGATGCCGGACGGGCCATCGCCTGCAGCACCGCCGCCGAGGTGATGGCGCGACCGGAGGTCCGGTCGCTCCTGGAGCCCGGCTACCCTCCGGCGGCTGGCGCGGCCGAACGGGCCGACGCGGCTGGCGCCCGGGCCGGCGAGGTCGTCGCGTCGCTCACGGGCGTCGGCTGCCGATTCGGCCACGGCGGCGGATTCGCCGGGGTCGACCTCGTGCTGCGCCGCGGCGATCGCATCGGATTGACGGGACCCAATGGGTGCGGCAAGAGCACGCTGCTCGGCGTGCTCGCCGGCCTGCGGCGACCCGAAGAGGGATCGGTCGTGCTCGCGGGCCGGCGCCTCTACCGGCGCGGCCCGACCGACCTCGATCACGGCGCGGCCGCGCTCGCGCCCCAGTTCCCGGAGTACCTGTTCGCCTGCGCCGACGTTGCCGGCGAGATCCGCCTGGATCCCCGCCTCGACCGGGTCGGGATCGATCGCTTCCTCGGCGACGTCGGTCTGGACGCCGCGCTTGCGCGCCGCAATCCGCACGACCTGTCGTGTGGACAGCGGCGCCGCCTGGCGCTCGCCCTCGCGTTGCGCTCGCGCCGGCCGCTCCTCTTGCTCGACGAGCCGACGGCGGCCCTCGACGCGGCCGGCCGCGACCGCGTGGCGCGGCTCGTCCGCGGCCGCGACGAGGATTGCGCGCTCGTGGTGGCCTCCCACGACGAGGCGTTCCTGCGGGCTTGCGGCTGCCGCCTGCTGCGTCTCGGCGCGACCGGTCTCGCCGCCCCGGCCGCCACGGCCGGCTGAGCCGCCGACGCCGCTTGCACGGCCGGCCGGCCGCTGCTATCTTCAGCGGGTCCACGGTCCTTTTTAACGCGGTCCCGCGAGGCCCGAAGAGGAGGCGCAGGTGACACGGCGGCTTGATGCGCGCGGGCGCTCGAGCCGTTTTTTCGTGCCTGCGTCCACACCGGACGGCCCGCAGCCGGCGAGGAGAGTCATGAGCTTCACCGAGAAAGCCGTCATCATGAACCAGGGCGAGGTGAGCCGCGCGGTCAAGCGCATGGCCCACGAGGTGCTCGAAGCCAACAACGGCACCCGCGACCTCGTCATCCTGGGCATCCAGCGGCGTGGGGTGCCCCTGGCCGGACTGCTCCAGGAGGCGATCAAGGCGGTCGAGGGCGTCACGGTGCCCATGGGGGCGATCGACATCACCTTCTATCGCGACGATCTCTCCCGCCTCGGGCCGTCGCCCCGCGTGGCGACGACGGAGATGCCGATGGACGTCACCGAGAAGGTCGTCATCCTGGTCGACGACGTGCTCTACACCGGCCGCACGGTGCGGGCCGCCCTCGACGTGATCATGGACTGGGGCCGCCCGCGCGCGATCCAACTCGCGGTCCTCGTGGACCGCGGGCACCGCGAGCTGCCGATCCGTCCCGACTACGTGGGCAAGAACGTGCCGACCTCGCAGAAGGAGATCATCAAGGTCCGCGTCATGGAGTTCGACGGCAAGCAGGAGGTCGTGGTCGGGGAGGTCCAGGGTTGATGAGCTCCCTGCGCAAAGACGTCCTGGGCCTGGAGGAGATGTCGGCCGAAGAGATCCTGATGGTCCTGGACATCGCCGAGCGGTTCCGTGCCGTGTTCGACCGGCCGGTCCGGTCGGTGCCGATCATGCGCGGCCGCACCGTGGTGAACTTCTTCCACGAGCCGAGTACCCGGACCCGCATCAGTTTCGAGCTGGCGGAGAAGCGTCTCTCCGCCGACATCGTGAACTTCTCGGTCGCCAACAGCAGCTTCACCAAGGGCGAGACCCTGCGCGACACCGCCGAGAACCTGCAGGCCATGAAGATCGACATGCTGGTGGTGAGGCACAAGAGCAGCGGCTCGGCCCAGTACCTGGCGAAGGTGCTGACCTGCCCGGTCATCAACGCGGGCGACGGCTGCCACGAGCATCCCACGCAGGGGCTGCTGGACATCATGACGATGCGCCAGCGTCTGGGCGACCTGCGCGGCAAGCGGGTCACGATCATCGGCGACATCGCGCACAGCCGCGTCGCCCGCTCCAACATCTGGGGCCTGGGCAAGCTCGGCGCGGAGGTGACGGTCTGCGGTCCGCCGACCATGGTCCCCGGCCATATCGAGCGCCTGGGCGTCAAGGTCGAGTACGACCTGAAGCGCGCCGTGGCCAACGCAGACGTCCTGAACGTGCTCCGCATCCAGCTCGAGCGCGGCGCCGGGACCGGATTCCCGAGCAATCGCGAGTATCACCGCATGTTCGGCGTGACCGAGGACGTCGTGCGCCTCTTGAAGCCGGCGGCGTTCATCATGCACCCCGGGCCGATGAACCGGAACGTGGAGATCGCGAGCGAGGTCGCGGACGGGCCGCGCCAGGTGATTCTCGACCAGGTCGCGAACGGCGTCGCCGTCCGCATGGCCCTCATCTACCTCCTGTCCGGGGGAGACCCCGGCGCGCTGGCCTCCGGCGAGGCGGCCTGACGAGACGAGGAGACGCGACGATGGAGTGGAGCTGGCAGCGCATCCCCGCCGAGTACCTCGTGACGGGCGTCAAGCTCGCCCAGGGCGGCAAGATCGGCGCGCGCAAGGGGTTCCTGCACGTGAAGAAGGGGCGGGTCGAGAGCATCGGCGCCGGCACGCCCACGGTGGAGGGCGTGCCGGCCCTCGCCGCCGATGGGCTCGTCCTGGCGCCGGGCTTCGTCGACACGCACGTGCATTTCCGGGAACCTGGCCAGGAGGAGAAGGAGACCGTCGCGAGCGGCAGCCGCGCGGCGGCGGCGGGCGGATTCACGACCGTCGTGACGATGCCCAACACCGACCCGCCGATCGACAACGCCGGCATGGTGCGCTACGTGATCGACCGCGGCGTCGAGTCCGGGCTCTGCCGGGTGCTGCCCACCGGCGCGATCTCGGTCGGCCGCAAGGGCGAGACCCTGGCCGAACTGGGCGCGATGGCCGAGGCCGGCGCGGTCGCCTTCACGGACGACGGCTCGCCGGTGGCGAGCGGCAAGCTCATGAGCAATGCGCTCAAGTACGCGCGGTTGCTCGGCGTGCCGATCATGACCCACGCCGAGGACCTCACCATCGTCGGCGACGGCTGCATGCACGCCGGCTACTGGTCGACGCGGCTGGGACTTCCTGGCATGGCGCGGGCGAGCGAAGATGCGGCGACGTTCCGCGATATCGAGCTCGCGCGCGCCGGCGGCGCGCACCTGCACGTGGCGCACGTGTCGACCCGCGGGTCCGTGGCGATCATCAGGCGCGCCAAGGCCGAGGGCGTCCGGGTCACCGCGGAGGCCACGCCGCACCATTTCAGCCTCGAGCACAGCCGCTGCCGCGACTACTCGCCGCTCTTCAAGATGAACCCGCCGCTCCGCGAACCCGAGGACGTGGCGGCCGTCGCCGACGGCCTGGCCGATGGGACGATCGATTGCATCGCGACCGACCACGCGCCGCACACCGCGACCGAGAAGGAACTGCAGTTCGACCAGGCGCCGTTCGGCGTGATCGGGCTCGAGACGGCCTTCGCGGTCGGGGTCACCTACCTCGTCGAGGGCGGCAAGCTCGATCTCGGCCGGCTCATCCAGTGCTTCACCGAGCGCCCGGCGGCCGTCCTCGGCTTGCCGCTCGGCCGGCTCGAGGAGGGAGGCGAGGCCGACTTCGTGCTGCTCGCGACCGACCGGGAATGGGTCGTCACGCCCGCCAGTCTGCGCTCGCGCAGCCGCAATTCCGCGTTCCTCGGCGAGACGTTGAAGGGTCAGGTCGTGGCGACCTTCCTGCGCGGCCGGTTGACCTGGCACCAGGAGGAGCCTAGCCTTGGGTAGGCTCCGGGAACCACGGAGCCGCACCCGGGTTGGACCGGAGCACACGACGCTGCAGGAACCCCCTGAATCCTGTGGGCGGAAAGGCAGCGTGTCTTGAACCTCTCGGATCGTCGCGGCGGGGAATCGCGGCCGTGGCCGCGCCGGCGCCGTTGGGCGCGGGTAGCGGTCGTGGTCGCGACCGGTCTGCTGGTGACGGGCGGCTGCGCGAAATACAATACGTTCTACAACGCCCAGAAGGCCTTCGCTGACGCCGAGCGCGCCCGCGAGGACGCGCTCGAGAAGGGCGAGGACGTCGAGCGCGCCACCACCGCGCAGAAGCAGAACTACCAGCGCGCGATCGCCAAGGCCCAGAAGATCCTCGACGAGTACCCGGGGCACTCGCTGACGGACGACGCCTTGTTCGTACAGGGCAAGGCGTATCACCGGCTGGGCAGCTACCGCATGGCGATCCGCAAGCTGGACCTCCTGTTCGTCAACTTCCCGCAGTCCCCGTTCACCGAGGAGGGCCTGTACGTGCAGGCCGTCAATTACCTCATGCTCGGCGACGCGGAACGCAGCCAGGACCTGCTCGATACCCTGGAGCGCCAGTTCCCCGAGAGCCGATTCCAGTCCGAAGCTCTCCGCGCGAGCGGCGACAGCGCCTATGCTCTGCGGGACTGGGAAGAAGCCGTCGCGGCGTTCCGGCTCTTTCTGGATCGGCACCCCGACGCCGAGGACTGGGACGACAGCAGCCAGCGCCTGGCCGAATCGCTGTGGGAACTGGACCGGTTCGACGAGGCGATCCCTGTTCTCGAGCGCATCATCGCCGGTTCGGCTCTCGCCGACCGGGTCTTCCGCGCCCGGTTGCTGCTGGCCCGGTGCCTGGTGCGGACAGGCGATCAGGCGAGAGTCGAGGCGATGCTGCCGGAATTGAAGACCGAGGCCGAGATCTACAGCAAGCAGGGCGACGTCGTGCTGGTCGAGGCCGAGAATCTCATCGCCCGCGAGGACGTCGGCAGCGCCCAGGCGATGCTCGAGAACATGCCCGCGGAACAGCTCAGCCGCGACGTCAAGCCGGTCAGGGCGGACATGCTGGGCTACTCCTATCTGTCCGGTGGCAGCCTCGAGATCGAGGATCTGGAGAAGGCGCGGGATTACTTCCAGGAGGCGATCCCCGGCGGAGAGCTCCTCGAGGACCCCGACGGCACCCGGCTCTTGCTCGACACGATCAGGGACTACCTCGCGGCCGCGGGCCAGCTGCCGGACGCCCAGCCGGACCGCGCCGCCCGGCTGCGCCTGTCGCAGGCCAACGCGTTGCTCTTCGGCTTCGATCGCCCGCGCGCGGCGTTCGAGCTGTATGCCGCGGTCGCGGCCGATACGGCCGCGGACAGCACGGTGGCGTCCCGCGCGCTCTACGGGGCGATGCTGGTCCAGGATCAGTACCTCGGGCACCCGGATTCGGCGTCGATCTACCGGGACGAGCTGAAGGCGCGGTATCCCGGATCGCCCCAGGCGTATCAGGTGTCGGCGGGGGTCGATGCGGACCTGCTCGAGTTCCTGCTGGCGCAGGAGGAGGCCGCGATGCGCGCGGCCGGCCGGGACAGCGCGCTCGCCGCGGCCGGCGGCGAGCTGGCGGCCGCCATGGACGGCGGCGGCGCCCTCGGCCTGCGCCGCCAGCTCGTGTACCTGCAGCGACGGCCCAATCTCCGCTACTCGCCGCCTGCGGCGGCCGTCGAGGCACTCGAACTCCGCCGGCGGGATCTGGCCCAGGCCCGACAGGACGTCCGGAACGCCGTTACGCCGCAGGCGGCCCCCGCCGAGACGCTCGGTTTCCGGGAACCACCGGCGCGATCCGTCCCGCCCGGCAGCGTCCAGGGCGCGCCGGTCGACAGCCTCAGTTCGCGGTCGATCGTTCCGGCGCCGGCCGACAGCCTCGTTCCGCCGGCGATCGTGCCGGCGCCGGCCGACAGCCAGACCGTACCGCGCACTGCGCCGGCGCCCGTGGACTCGGCGAGCGTCGAGCGCGAGCCGACCGAACCGCCGCAGAAGGAGAAGCCGAAACGGTGGGACCTCTAGGCGCCGCACCGCGACCACCGGCCGCGACCTGGGATCTCGCGGGTCGCGTCGTCGCCAACGGTCCGGTCTCGCAGGGGCTGCGGGTGCTCGACGTCGAGCTCCCGCGCGCGATCGACTTCCTGCCTGGCCAGTTCGCAATGCTCAACCTGACCGGTCCCGCGCGGCTCGTGTTCCGCCGCCCCTTCAGCATCCTCGCGACGGCGGGCCGGACGATCTCCTTCCTCTATCGCGCGATCGGGCGCGGGACGTCTTTGATGGCCGGTCTGGCGCCGGGGGCCGCGGTGGAATGCCTGGCGCCGCTCGGCCAGCCGTTCCCGGCTCCGGCGGCTGCGACGCCTCCCGTCCTGATCCTGGCCGGCGGTGTCGGCCTGCCGCCGCTCTACGCCTGGTTCGCCAGGTACCGTCGTCCGGCCGACCTCGCCTGCTTCGGCGGACGCGACCTGGACGACGTGCCCTGGGACCTGGTGCCGCCGCCGTGGCAGGTGAGCGTGGATCGTCTGGACGGCGCGGCGGCGCGATCGGTCTTTCACGGGCTGGTCACCGAGCTCGCGCTCGCGTGCGTCGGCGAGCCCGGCGACGCGACGCCGCGACTCGTCCTGGCCTGCGGGCCGACCCCGCTGCTGCGAGCCGCGGCGCGGCTGGCGCGCGAGCGCGGCTGGCCCTGTCGGGTGTCGCTCGAGGAGCACATGGGCTGCGGCTACGGCGTGTGCAAGGGCTGCGTGGTCCCCGTGCGCGATCCGGGGCCGCCGGGCTGGCGCCATGCGACGAGCTGCACCGAAGGCCCCGTCTTCGATGCCGCCCTGATCGACTGGGACCGCTTCGGCCACGCGGCTGCCGGAGGACCCGCATGAATCGACCAGGCTGGTGGCGTCTCGATCCCTGCGCGCCGTTCGCGCTCGGCCCGCGCACCCTGCCCGGCCGGATCTGGACCGCGTCCGGCTGCTTCGGCTACGGGTTGCACGGCCACGACATCGCTGCCCCGGACCTCGCGACGCCGTACGAGGGGATCGGCGCCGTGGTGACCAAGACGGTCACGCCGCAGCCCCGGCCGGGAAACCCGATGCCACGCCTGGTCGAGCTGCCGTTCGGCGCCATCAACAGCATCGGTCTCGAGAACGTCGGCTTCGCCGCGTTCCTGCGCGACGTGCTGCCGGAGCTGGAAGCCCGTGGCGTGCCCAACGTGGTGAGCCTGGCCGCGACCCGGCCGGCGGAGTTCGGCACGATGGCGGCGCGACTCTACGAGGTCGGCCGCGGCCTCCGGCACTGGCACGGCGTGGAGTTGAACCTGAGCTGCCCCAACGTGGCCGAGGGCGGTCACGATTTCGGCAGCGATCCCGCCACGGTCGCGGCCTGCGTCGCGGCGGCGCGACCGCACCTCCCGGATCGCATCCTCGTCGCCAAGCTCACGCCCAATGTCGCGCAGATCGCCCCGCTGGCCGCCGCCGCGGCCCAGGCCGGCTGCGACGCGGTCGCGGCCATCAACACCGTGGTCGGGCTCGACGTGGACACGGCGAGCGGTCGGCCTGTCCTGCCCCGCCGGTTCGGCGGCTACTCGGGGCTCGCGATCCAGCCGATCGCTCTCGCGAAGGTCGACGAGATCGTCCGCGAGGTCGGCGTGCCGGTCGTGGGGGTGGGCGGGATCGTCGACGCGCGCGATGCGCTCAAGTTCTTCGCCCTCGGCTGCGTCGCGGTCCAGGTGGGGACGGCCCAGATGCGCGATCCGTTCGCCGCGGCGCGCCTGGCCGCCGAGCTGCGGCGCTGATCATCCGTCGCGATCGTCGTCCAGCTCGGGGAATTCCTGGAGCGTGGCCAGGTCAGGATCGATCTCGAACTCGTCCTCGTCCGCCGGCAGCCCCTCGGGGAACTCGGCTTCCAGCAGACCGATCAACGCTTCGTCGCTGCTGAGGATGTCCTCGGCGAGCGCCGTGCCCAGGACCGCCGCCTGCTCGGCCGGCCCCTCCCGCTGCTGCCAGGCCACCGTCGCGGCGTGCGAGGAGCCGACCGCGCCGGTGACGACGAGTCGGTTGCCGGTGCAGCGGGCGAGCACGCCGACGGGCAGCTCGAGATCGCTGGCGAACCTCTGCAGGAACGCGTGTTCGGCCTCCATCTCGTACTGCGTCGCGTCGCTGTGCAAGGGTGCCAGGAGCTCGCGGATCTCGGCGTCTTCCGCGCGGCCCAGGACGACCAGGATGCCCTGGCCGCCGCTCGGCAGGATCAGCTCCGGATTGAAGATCTCGGCGACGACGCCCTGCAGCCCGAGATGCTCGGCCACGGCCGCCGGCGCGATCAGGCCGTCGAGCTCGCAGCGCCGCAGCAGGGCCTCGAGCGCCGCCTGGACGCCTCCCCGCAGGAGCCGGAACTCGAGGTGCGGCCACAACGCCTGCATCTGGGTCCGCGAGCGCAGGTTCAGCACGCCGATCCGCGATCCGTTCGGCATGTCGTCGATGATGGCGTTCTGACGGGTGAGGAACGCATCGAACGGCGTGTCGCGCTGCGGAATGGCGGCGTAGGCGAGGCCGTCGCGCAGCGGCAGCACGAGATCCTGGGCGCGGATGACCGCGAGACGGAAGTCTCCCGCCAGGAGCTGGGTCTCGAGATACTCGACCTCGGGCGTGCTCGCCGCGAGGAACGACTCGTTCTCGAGGACCTCCGCCGCCACCGGCGACGGGATCACCTGCAGCCGGCACGCGAGTCGCGGATTGACTTCCTGCAGTCGGTCCACGACGACGTTCGTCTGGTCCTTGGCGAGCTGGGTGTTCAGGCAGCCGAAACTGACGACCCTCGCGTTCACGACCAAGCCTCCACGGGAAGGACGAGGCGGCCGCGTTCGTCAGTCGACGGCCTCCTCCTGACGCACGAGAAACTCGGCAACCAACTTGCCGATCCGTTCTGCCTGGGCGAAGGGGAGGGCAGCGTGGATCGGCAGGGTCAGGACCTCGCGACCCGCGACCTCGGCCTGGTTCAGGCTGCCTTCGCAGCGACAGTACTCCATCAACGGGTGATGGTGCAAGGGTGGGTCGTAGTAGATGCCGGTGTCGATGCCCTCGCTCGCGAGGCGGTGCTGCAGGCGGTCCCGCGCCTTGCAGCGCACCCAGTACTGGTGGTAGGTGACCTGCGTGCCGCGGTCCAGGTCCTCGACCGCCAGGCGGTTGGCCTTCGGGATCAGGTCGTCGTAGATCTTGGCGACCCGGTCCCGATCGCGCTGCTCTTCGGGGAAGCGCGCCAGCCGGTGGCGGATCACCATCGCCTGGACCTCGTCGAGGCGGCTGTTCCAACCGCAGTAGAGGTTCTTGTTGATCCAGAGCGCCTTGTGGCCGCGCAGCTGGCGGATGCGCTCGGCGTCCTCGGCCTCGCGGCAGAAGATCAGGCCGCCGTCACCGATCCCGGGCAGGTTCTTGGTCGGGTAGAAGCTGAGGGTGCTCATGCGACCCATGCTGCCGCACGGACGCCCCTTGTACAGCGTGCCCCAAGCCTGGGCCATGTCGACGATGACCTGCAGGTCGTTCCTCTTGGCGATCTCCTGGATGGGGTCCATGTCCGCCGGCGCGCCGAAGATGTGCACCGGGAGGATCGCGCGCGTACGCGGCGTGATCGCGGCCTCGATCCGGGACGGGTCGATGTTCAGATCGTGCGGCCGGATGTCCACGAGCACGGGTCGCGCGTAGAGCATGATGATCGCCTCGATCGTCGCCTCGAAGGTGTACGGGGTCGTGATCACCTCCGTGCCCGGGCGGACCCCGGCCATCGCCAGCGCCAGGTACAGAGCCTCCGAGCCGCTGGCCACGCCGACCGCGGCGGCCACCCCGCATTGCTCGGCCATCTCCCGCTCGAGAAGCCGGACCTCGTCGCCGAGGATGTACTGGCCGGACATCAGGATCCGCTCGAAGTCGGCCAGGATCTGGTCCTTGACCGGCAGCATCGGCGTCACGAGGTCATAGCGCTGGACGAGCTGCTTCTGGGGGTCGGACATGGGGTCCTTTCGGCCGTGCGGGCTCAGAAATCCTTCTGGTCCCAGGCGTAGGGGATATCGTTGTCGTGCGGGTCGACGCGATACTCGTCAGGCTCGCTGTGCCGATAGGGATGGGTCGGGAGATTGATGATCATCGCCGTCTCGGTGCCGATCCCCTTCATGCCATGGAGGACGCCCTTGGGAATCACGACCAGGATCGGATTGCGCTCGCCCATGAAGAACTGGTTGACCTCGCCGTGGGTCGGCGATTCCTCCCGGCGGTCGTAGAGGACGACCTTGGCCATCCCCTTGACGCAGACGAAGTGGTCGGTCTGCAGCTCGTGCCAGTGCCAACCCTTGACCACGCCGGGATAGACCGCGGTCAGATAGCACTGGCCGAACTGCTGGAAGAACGGATCGTCGGCCCGGAGCATCTCGTAGAGGAAGCCGCGCTCGTCGGGGATGACCTTGAGCTGCTTGACGTGGACGCCGTCGATCATGCTTTCACCTCGTGGTCGGCGAGCTCGGGGCGGCCGAAGCTGCGGTATGTGAAGCCGAACGGAGCCACGAGCTCCCGGGAATAGACGTTGCGGCAATCGAGCAAGCGGCGCGCCTTCATGATCTCGCCGAGGTGATCGAAGTCGAGCTGCCGGTACTCATTCCACTCGGTGACCAGGATGGCGAGGTCGGCCCCCTCGCAGGCGTCGTAGGCGCTCTTGCAGTAGGTCGGCTCGGGAAACACGCGACGGTAGTTGTCCATCGCCACCGGATCGTGCACGCGCAACCGGGCCCCGCCGTCGAGGAGCCGGCGCGCGATCGGCCGGCTGCCCGCGCAGCGGATGTCGTCGGTGTTGGGCTTGAAGCTGAGCCCGAGCAGGGCCACGGTCTTGCCCGCGAAGTCGCCGAGCAGGTCGCGGGCTTTCGCGATCGCGCGTTCCGGCAAGCCGGCGTTCACGGCGACGGCGGCCTCGACGATGGACATGCGCTCGCCGTGCTCCCGCGCGATGTGGCAGAGAGCGTGCGTGTCCTTCGGGAAGCAACTGCCGCCGTAGCCCAGCCCGGCGTGGAGGAACTTGCCGCCGATGCGGCGATCGAGGCCCATGGCCTTGGCGATCTGGGAGACGTCCGCGCCGACCCGTTCGGCGATGGCCGCGATCTCGTTGATGAAGCTGATCTTCACGGCGAGGAAGCTGTTGCTGGCGTACTTGATCAGCTCAGCGGTCTCGATGCGCGGGCAGTGGAAGATCGGCGTGTCCAGCAGGAAGAGCGGCCGGTAGATCGCGCGCATGAGCGCCTCGGCTCGCGGGCTCTCGGTCCCGATCACGACCCGGTCCGGCCGCATGAAGTCCTCGATGCTCGATCCTTCGCGCAGGAACTCCGGATTGCTGGCCATGTCGAACTCGACGGGCGCAGGCAGCGCCGCGCGGATGATCGCCTGCAGCTTGCGGGCGGTACCGACCGGCACGGTGCTCTTGGTGACGACGACCTTGTAGCTGTCGAGCAGCTGGCCGATCTGCTTGCCGACCTCCCAGACGTAGGTGAGATCGGCCTCGCCGCTGTTCTCCGACTGCGGGGTCTGGACGGCGATGAACACGACGTCCGCGCCGCGCATTCCGGTGGCGAGGTCCGTGGTGAAGGACAGGCGCTCCTCGCGGACGTTCTTCGCGACCAGCACGTCCAGGCCGGGCTCGTAGAACGGCATCTCGCCGCGCTCGATGGCTGCGATCCGGTCGGCCAGGATGTCGACGCAGGTCACCCGGTGGCCGAAATCGGCAAGGCAGGCGCCCGAGACCAGCCCGACATACCCGGTGCCGATCATGCAGATGCGGATCATGCCAGATTCCTCCTCGCGTCCTCCAGGAGGTCGCGGAGCGTGGCCGAGAACTCGAACCGAGGTCGCCACCCGGTGGCTTCGCCGAGCAGCGCCGGGTCTCCCACCAGATGCGGGATGTCCGCCGGTCGCACGCGGGCTGGATCCGGCGTCACGGCGATCGCGGCGGTGGAAAACCCCAGGAGTATCTGCAGACCCTGGCCGATCGTCAATGCGGAGCCTGAGCAGACGTTGTACACGCGGCCGGGCTCGCCGCGCTCGAGCAGTAGGCGGTAGGCGGCCACGACGTCCCGGACATCCAGGAAATCCCGCGTGATCTGGAGGTTGCCGGTCGCCAGGACGGGTGCCCGCCGCCCGGCCTCGGCGGCCGCGATCTGGGCCGCGAGCCCGGGAAAGACGAAGCGCTGGTCCTGGCCGGTCCCGGTGTGGTTGAACGACCTGGTCGCCACCACCGGCACGCGGTACGAGCGGTGGTACTGCCGGCACAGGAGGGTCGCCGCGGCCTTGCTCGCGCCGTAGGGCGTGACGGGCACGACCGGGTCGTCCTCGCGGCACGGCCGCGCCGGCGTCGCCGCGGCCCCGTACTCCTCGCCGGAACCGACGGACAGCAGCCGGGGGACCGGCGATCCCTGCGCCGCCAGCAGGCGCAGGGCTTCGAGGAGCTCGAGCGTGCCGAGCGCGTTCGCGCGGAACGTGCCGGCCGGGTCGCCGAAGCTGGCGGCGGCGGAGCTCTGTCCCGCCAGGTGGACGACGGCGTCATGGCCGCCGGCGCGCAGCAGGTCGGCGAGCCGCCGGGCTCCGGCCTCGGTCTCCAGCGCGCCCAGCGTGTGATGGTGGACGATCCACGGGGGATCGGACCGCGTGGCCGCGGCAGGCGGCGGAACGTCGAGGCCGGCGACCGCGATCCCGTCCGCGGCCAGAGCGGCGGCGAGGTGCCGGCCCACGAAGCCGCGGGCCCCGGTGATGAGGACGCGTCGCATCGTCATGTCCGCTGGTCAGCTTCCGCCGGCGCTCAACCGTTCAACAACCGCAGCCATTCCTTGTAGATGCATCGATCCATGACCACCGGGATGCCGGCCGCCGCGGCCGTCTCGGCCGCCGCGTCGTTCACGACGCCTTCCTGCATCCAGATCGCGCCGTCGCCGCGCGCCACGGCGGCGGACACCACGGGTCCGACCGTGTCGCTGCGCCGGAAGATGTCGACGACGTCGACCGGTCCGGGCACGTCCTCGAGCTTCGGGTAGACCGGAATCCCGAGGATCTCCGACTGTCCAGGATTGACCCCGACGACCTCGAGGCCGCGACCGGCCAACCACCGGGCGATGCCGTGGCTCGCTCGCTCGGGATTCGGGCTCAGTCCGACCACGGCGACGCGGCGCATGCCGGTGAGGATCCGTCGGATCTGCAGGTCGTCCATGGTCGATACCCCGGGCCCTGGGCCCATTCTTGCTCGGAGGCGGACACGCTGGACCGAGCTCGACTCGAGCGCATGGCGCGATCCGGCGCCGAGGGGCGCT
This sequence comes from Candidatus Krumholzibacteriota bacterium, assembly GCA_022711765.1. Classification (GTDB taxonomy): domain Bacteria; phylum Krumholzibacteriota; class Krumholzibacteriia; order LZORAL124-64-63; family LZORAL124-64-63; genus Glo-17. The sequence continues at coordinate 972,509 of JAKLEB010000001.1, read as the reverse complement.
TCGCGGCGAGGCGACCGTCGGGAACCGGCAAGGCGCCGCCAGCCCGGCCGTTCGCGGGGGGTTCCCCGACGCCGGAAGACGGCGAACGCCGGCGGCGGTCGCGGATCGGGGCGGGCAGATTCTGCCGCCGGCGGCGGCGAATCGGCGCCAATGTACCGGTAGCCGCCGGGATTGTCCAGTCGTTCCCCGCCGCGGGCGGGGGCCGGAACTCGGCGGGAACGAGGAGGCGAGGTGCGCCGGCTGCTGGTCACCCTCATCGCCGGTTGCGACGGACGCCGTGGGGAGCTCGTCGGTCAGACCCTGCACGGGGAATCGCTCCTGGCGCGGTCGGCGCGCCAGGTCCAGGAGGCCGGCGGGGACCGGCTCGTGGCGTCGCTGCCGAGCGGCGGTCCGGTGAGCCTGGCGCGCAAGGCCGGGATCGAGTCCCTGGTCCGGCCGCGCGGCGCCGATTCGCTCGAGGCGGCCACGGCCCACGCGCTCGAGCTCGCCGGGGGCGACTTCAGCCATGTTCTCGTCGTCGATCCGGTCCTGCCGCTGCGCCGCTCCGGGCGGCTGGCCCAGGCCCTGGCCCTGGCCGCGCGCGAGGGCGCCGACTGCGTCTTTTCCTGCCACCGCGAGTCCGCCTTGCTGTGGCACCGATCCGCGATGGGCCTCGTGCCTTGCTTCGATCCGGCGCGGCGGCCTGATCTCGGCGCTCCGGCCGAGGATCTGCCGTGGCTCAACGAAGACGGCGGCTTCTACCTGCTCGCGACCGCGACCTTCGCGGCCACGCGGAGCCGACACGGGGGCCGCAGCGCACCGCTGGAGACCGAGCCTGCCGAGGCCGTCGCGGCCGACGGCCCGGCCGGCCTCGCGGTCTGCCGCGCGTTGCTGGCCGAACTCGCGCGCGCCGGCTCTGCTGGCTAGACGCTTTCAGCAGAACAGTTTGCCCTTCCTCGCCGCCGGCCCCATGGTATAGTGGACCACCATGCCTCGACCGCGCGCGCCGATGTGTCCGAAAGGAATCCGATGAATCCGCTGGCGATGCTCATCCTGCTCGTGTCCAGCCTGGCGCTGTTCACCTCGACCATGATCCGCCGCATCGACGTCCTGCGCGCCGCCCAGCCCGACCCGCGGCTCGACCAGGTCGGCCGGCGGTTGCGATCGTTGCTCGAGATCGGCTTCGGCCAGCGGAAGTTGCTCTACGAGCGGGGCCCGGGGTGGATGCACGCCGCCATCTTCGCCGGCTTCCTGGTCGTGGCGTTCCGCACGCTGACCATGATCGTCCGCGGTTTCGCGGAGGGCTGGCGCATCCCCGGACTCAACGAGGCCTACCTCCTCGTGCACAATCTCGGCGAGCTCCTCGTACTCGGCGCGGTCGGCTACGGCATCTTCCGGCGTCTGGTGTCGCGACCCGAACGTCTCAGGTTCAGCGGCGAGGCGGTCCTGATCCTCGCCTGGATCGGCCTTCTGATGATCACCGATCTGGCCGGCGACGCGGCGAAGTTCCAGCTGCCCGGTCCTCAGCCCGAGCGCGGCTGGGCGTGGGCGGCGACGCTGCTGTCGGGGCTCTTCGCCGGCGTGCCCGAGTCGACGCTCCGGATCTGGCACCAGGTGAACTACTGGCTGCACGTCACGCTCGTGCTGGCGTTCCTGAACTACCTGCCGTACGGCAAGCACTTCCACGTGCTGACCGCGCTGCCCGCGGTCTTCCTCGAACGGCTGACCCCTTCCGGCAAGGTCGACAAGCTGGACCTCGAGCAGCTCATGGCCGCCGGCGCCGAGAGCTTCGGCGTCGGCAGGGTCGAGGACTTCAGCTGGCGCCGGATCCTGGACATGTACACCTGCACCGAGTGCGGCCGCTGCAACACGGGCTGCCCGACCCATGTGACCGGCAAGCCGCTGCACCCGCGGGAGCTGATCACCGAGGAGCGGGACCACGTCTACGCCATCGGCGATCAGTTGGCCGCGATGGGGCGGCTCAAGGGCCGCGGCAGCCTCGCCGAGTACAAGGCCCTGGCGGCGGCGATCCCGCGGCCGATCCTGCCGGGCGGCATCATCGAGGAGGACGTGCTGTGGGCGTGCACGACCTGCGGCTACTGCATGGCCCATTGCCCGGTCCAGATCGACCACGTGCCCAACATCATCGATCAGCGGCGCTACCTCGCGATGACCGAGGCCAAGCTCCCGACCAGCCTGCAGAACGCGATGCGCGGCATGGAGACCAACAGCAATCCGTGGAACATCAGCGCCCAGGCGCGCGAGGACTGGTGTGCCGGGCTGCCGGTGCCCAAGCTGCGCGAGAAGACGTCGGCGGAGTGGCTGCTCTTCGTGGGCTGCGCCGGCAGCTTCGACGCGCGCAACCAGACGGTCCAGAAGGCCCTGGTCCGCTGCCTGAACGCCGCGGGCGTCGACTTCGCGATCCTCGGCCTCGAGGAAGGCTGCTGCGGCGACGCGACGCGCCGGGCCGGCAACGAGTATCTGTTCCAGACCCAGGCCCAGGCGAATATCCGGCAGCTGCAGAAGTACGGAGTCAAGAAGGTCGTGACCGCGTGCCCGCACGGCTACAACGTGATCAAGAACGAGTATCCTGATTTCGGACTCGCCGGCGTGGAGGTCTGGCACCACAGCCAGCTTCTGCGCGAGCTGCTCGGCGCCGGCCGCCTGCGGGTGCGCGCCGAGGCCGCCCACGACGTCACCTTCCACGACTCGTGCTACCTGGGGCGGCACAACGGCGAGTACGAAGCTCCGCGCGAGGTGCTGGCCGCCGTGCCCGGCCTGACGCGCGTCGAGATGCCCCGCTCGCGCCGCGAGGGGTTCTGCTGCGGCGCGGGCGGCGCGAGGATGTTCATGGAGGAGGACCTCGGCACGCGCATCAACCAGAACCGGATCGCCGAGGCGGCGTCCACCAGCGCGTCCGAGGTGTGCTCGAGCTGCCCGTTCTGCCTGACGATGCTCGAGGATGCGGTCAAGGAGACCGACCGCCAGGAGACGCTCCGCGTGCGGGACATCGCCGAGGTGATCGCCGACAACCTGGTCGAAGGCTGAGCGCCTGCCGGCGAGGGCCCGCGGCCGCTTCACGGCGCTGAAGCGGCCGCTTCAAGTTGTCGTCCCGGGTGAATCGACTACGTTGGGTTCAGGGACGATCCGCCCTTGATCCCACCGGGAGGAGCGTCATGTCCGCCGGCACTACCGGACCGGGTCCGTTCTGCGTGATGGACTGCTCAATCCTCGCCCGCACGACCGGCCTCGAGGCGCAGAGCTTGCGCGAATTGCGCGACGCGTTGCTCGCGGTCGATCCCGCCAGCCTCTACTACCACTTCTGGGGCGGCTTGCTGCGGCCGACGTTCGACGATCCCGAGTACATGAACGACTTCGCGGTCTGGGTCGGACGCGATCTGCGCGACGGCCAGCTCGCCGAGCGCCTCGCGATGGTCGATCCTGTCGTCCACCCCACCCTCGAGGATCTGCGCGCCGAGCTGGTCGACCTGTGCGACGATCGCCTCGATGCGCTCGACGGTCCCGCGTGGGTCGACCGGCGCCGCCGGTTCTATTTCCTCGCGGCGGACATCGTCGTGATCCCGACGGGTCGCTCGGTCGCCTCGCCGGACGACCTCCCGGCGGCGCTCGCGCTCTTCAGCCGTGGCGCGATCTTCTATCACTTCGTCGACGCGCGGCGGCGCCGCGACGACGACCGCGACGACCTGCGCGCCTGGATCGAGGACCACGACGGCGACACCTACGCGCCGGTGGCCGCGCGGCTCGCGGCGGTCGATCCCTTCCAGGCGTCGCTCGCGCGGCTGCGCCAGCAGGTCATCGCCGCGGTGGAGCTGGGGCTCGCGGAGGTGGCGCGATGAGCGGCCTGCTCGCGAGATACGCCGCGGTCGCCGGCGAGGACGTGATCGAGCAGCTGAGGGGCCTGGCCCGGCCGCTGGCCGGCCTGCGCGTCGTGCACGTGAACTCGACCCGCGTGGGCGGTGGCGTCGCGGAGATCCTCGTGAAGCTCGTGCCGTTCCTCGCGGAGCTGGGGCTGCGGGCGACGTGGGAGGTGATCGAGGGCGACGAGCGGTTCTACGCGTGCACGAAGCTGTTCCACAACGCGCTGCAGGGGTTCCCCCTGACGCCGACAGCGGCACAGCTGGCGGTGTACGAACGGACGAACCGGGACAACGCCGAGTCGCTGCGACCCGCGCTGCGCGACGCCGACGTCGTCGTGATCCACGATCCCCAGCCGGCCTACCTGCGCGAGTGCGTTCCCGAACGCCGCGGGCGCTGGGTCTGGCGCTGCCACATCGACTTGAGCCATCCACACCGGCCGGTCTGGCGCTACCTGCTGCCTCGCGTCGCCGGGTTCGACGCCAGCATCTTCTCGCTGCCCGATTTCGTGCAGCGGCTCCCCCACCCGTGCTACCTCATCCCGCCGAGCATCGATCCGCTCTCCGCCAAGAACATCGAGCTGGAGCCGGCCGAGATCGCGGCGGTCCGCGAGCGCTTCGGCCTCGACCCCGCGCGGTACCTCGTCACGCAGGTCAGCCGGTTCGACCGCTTCAAGGATCCGCTCGGCGTGGTCAGGGCCTACCGTCTCGCCAAGCTCCACGTGCCCGGCCTGCAGCTCGTCCTCGCCGGCGGCGAGGCTGCGGACGATCCCGAAGGCGCGGAGGTGCTGCGCGAGGTCCAGACGGCGGTCGGCGACGATCCCGATGTCCGGATCCTGCTGCTGCCCGCCGACGCGCACCGCACGATCAACGCGCTCCAGCGGGCGAGCGACCTCATTCTGCAGAAGTCGACCCGCGAGGGGTTCGGGCTCACGGTGACCGAGGGACTCTGGAAAGGCAAGCCGGTGATCGGCGGCAACGTCGGCGGCATCCGGCTCCAGGTCCACGATCACCAGACGGGATTCCTGGTGGACACGCCAGAGGGCGCGGCGCTGCGCATCCGCTACCTCCTGTCGCACCCGCGGATTCGCGAGCGGATGGGCGAGCGGGCCCGGGCCTTCGTGCAGGAGCACTATCTCTTGACCCGCCACCTCGTCGAGTACCTGGCCTTGTTCCATTGCCTGCTCAAGGGGCGCGCGCAGAGGATCGAGGTCGGCTGATGGACGTGCCCGCAGGTTTCTGGGACGAGCTGCGCGCGGCGCCGCGGGCGCTCCTCGCCCTCGACTACGACGGCACCCTCGCGCCGTTTCGAGCGGAGCGCCGGGCGGCCCGGCCCTACCCGGGCGTCGGCGAGCTGATCGACGCGATCAGCCGGGAGGCCGGCACGCGGGTGGTCGTGGTCAGCGGCCGGCCGCCGCGCGAGGCGGCCGGCCTGCTGGGGCTCGCGTCGCCGCCGGAGGTCTGGGGCAGTCATGGCTGGGAGCGGCTCCACGCGTCGGGCGCGATCGACCGCCGGCCGGTGCCGCCGGCGGCTCGGGCCGCGCTCGACGTGGCAGCGCGCGCGGCGGCCGCGGACGGTTGGCGCGAACGGCTCGAGGTCAAGCACGCCAGCGTGGCGCTCCACTGGCGCGGCGACCGGGACCCGCCGCGCGCGGCGGCGGCGGGTCATGCGATCCTGGCCCCGTACGCGGACGGCCGGTGGCTCGAGGTGCTCGAGTTCGCGGCCGGCCTGGAGCTGCGCTGCCGCGGGTGGCACAAGGGCCACGTGTTAAAGCAGCTCCTGAGCGAGGAGCCCGGGGCGGTCGTCGCCTACCTCGGCGACGACGCGACGGACGAGGACGCGTTCCGGGAGCTCGTCGCGCGACCGCGGTGCCTGCCGGTCCTCGTGGCGCCCACGCCGCGGCCGACGGCTGCCGCCTGCCGCCTCGTCCCGCCCGGCGAGCTGCGCGCATTCCTGGTTCGATGGTCGCAGGTGCGCGGGAGGTCGCAGCCGTGAAGGACACGACCCGTCTGATCATCGTCTCGAACCGGCTGCCGGTGGTCATGGAGCGCACGCAGGACGCCTGGCGGGCGACGCCGGGATCCGGCGGGCTCGTGACGGCCCTCGCCCCGGTGCTGCGCGACCGCGGCGGCGTCTGGGTCGGCTGGCCGGGAACCGTCGAACCGCCGACCGCGCGGCTCCGCGAGAGCATCCAGGCGGCCGTGCGCGAGACCGGCTACGACCTCGCGCCCGTCTTCCTCGACAGGCGCGAGAAGCGCTACTACTACGGAGTGTTCGCGAACGAGATCCTGTGGCCGCTCTTCCACGACTTCGCCTCGCGCTGTTCCTTCGCTCCCGAGGCCTGGGACGTCTACGAGGCCGTCAACGCGCGGTTCGCCGGCGTCACGGCCGCGCTGCTGCAGCCGAACGACTTCGTCTGGGTCCACGACTACCACCTCCTGCGGATGGCCTGGCACCTGCGCCGGGAGCGCGGAGGGCAGCCGCTGGCGTTCTTCCTGCACATCCCGTTCCCGCCGGTCGACCTCTTCCTGAAGCTCCCGTGGCGGCGGCAGCTCCTGGAGGGCCTGCTCGAGTACGACCTCGTCGGCTTCCAGGCCCAGCGGGACCGCCGCCATTTCGCGCGCTGCGTGCACGCCCTCTGCAACGATCGCTACCGGGTCCAGACGAGCGGCTCGACCACGGTCATCGAGGATCGCGAGCTCGACCGGCGCACCTTCGCGGGGGTCTTCCCGATCGGGATCGACTATGACGGCTTCGTCCGCGACACCGCGGCCGCGTCGGTCGCGCAGCGTGCGTGGTACCTTCATGAGCACTATCCCGAGCGCCAGATCGTCCTGGGCGTCGACCGCCTCGACTACACGAAGGGCATCCCCGAGAAGCTCGAGGCGTACCGGCACGCCCTGCGCCGCTGGCCGGAGCTGGCCGGCAAGGTCACTCTGGTCCAGATCGTGATCCCGAGCCGCTGGGAGCTCGCGCACTACGAGCAGCTGAAGAGGCAGATCGAACGGCTGGTCGGCGAGATCAACGGCGAGTTCTCCCGGCCCGACTGGGTCCCCGTGCACTATCATTACCGCTCGCTCGGTCGCGAGGAGTTGCTCGCCTACTACCGGACGGCGGAGATCCTGATCGCCGCTCCCTGGAAGGACGGGATGAACCTGGTCGCCAAGGAGTACTGCGCCTGCGACCTCGAGGAGCGGGGGGTGCTCCTGCTGAGCGAGTTCGCGGGCGCCGCGGCCCAGCTCCACCGCCACGCGATCCTCTTCAATCCGCATGACATCGTGGGCATGGCGGAGGCGATCCGCCGCGCGCTCGATCTGCCCGAGCCCCAGCGCCGGCAACGCATGCGCCGGCTCCGTCAGAACATCCACAAGCAGGACGTGTTCTGGTGGGTCGACCGCTTCCTGCAAGCGGCGCTGCAGCGGCGGCTGGCGGATTTCCCGGTGGTCGACGACTTCTATCCCGGCGCCCGGGAGCTTGCGACCGAGCGCTGATCGACGTATTCCTGGATCACCTCCAGTGAAAGCGAGCCAGCCATGAGCAACCACGAGCCCGTGATCCTGACCCCGCGCCTCGCCCGCCTCTTCGCCCGCGGCCGGGAGTTCCTCGGCGTCGAGGTGCCCATCATGTGCGGCGCCATGACCTGGATCAGCGAGTCGGGCCTCGTATCGCTCATGAGCAATCTCGGCGCGTTCGGCAGCCTGGCGGCCGGCAACATGCCACCCGATCTCTTCGCCGCCGAGGTCCGCAAGACGCAGGAGCTCACGAGCAAGCCGTTCGCGGCGAACCTCATCACGATCGCGCCCAACTACCTGACCCACCTGGACATCCTCTGCGAGGCCAGGCTCACCCACATCGTGTTCGCGGGCTCGATTCCCCGCCGAACCGAGGTCGAGAAGGCGAAAGCGAGCGGCGCCAAGGTCCTGTGCTTCGCGTCCAACCCGAGCATCGCCCGCCGCATGCTCGACTACGGCGCGGACGGGCTGATCCTCGAGGGAAGCGAGGCCGGCGGCCACATCGGCCACGTCTCGACCGTCGTGCTGTTGCAGGACGTGCTCTTCGAGTTCGGTGACGAGGTGCCGATCTTCATCGCCGGCGGGATCGGCCACGGCGGGATGATCGGGCACCTCGGCCTGATGGGCGCGGCGGGCGCGCAACTCGGCACCCGCTTCGTGGTGGCCGAGGAATGCTCCGCGCATCCGCGGTTCAAGGAGGTCTTCATCAAGGCCCGCGCGCGTGAGGCGATCTCCACGCCGCAGTACAGCAGCAAGTTGCCGGTGGTCGCGGTCCGCGCGCTGAACAACCCCGCCATGGAGGAGTTCGGCCAGCTGCAGCTGGCGCTGCTGAAGCGGCTCGAGGCGGGCGAGATCACCCGGCAGGAAGCGCAGTACCAGGTCGAACACTTCTGGGTGGGCAGCCTCCGCGAGGGCGCGGTCGAGGGCAAGGTCGAGACGGGATCGCTCATGGCCGGCCAGTCCGTGGGGCTGGTCCACAGGATCCAGCCGTTGCGCGAGATCCTGGCGGAGCTGGTGCGCGACGCCGACCTGGCGGTGTCCCGGGCCGAAGGGCGGCTCGTCGGGGGCGAGTACGCGGAACGCGCCTGACCCGAGCCCCGCAGGGCGTCCGGTACGCTTCTTGATCCGTCTCCCGTAGCACGCGATCGGGCATGCACAATGCCCGTCATGAACTGCTACGGGGAGATTCACCATGCTTGCTGTCCGACGCGATCTGGCAGTCCTCACCCTTCTTTCGGGTTTCGCGGCCCTGTTCGGTCCCTTCCCGGCCGGTGCCGGTCAATCCTCGACCGCCGAGGTCGCGACCAGCTACCTGTGCGCGGCCGCGATCCCGCTCCAGGCCGGCGATCTCGACGAGGCCGCGGCGATCCTGGAGGAGGGTTTGACCCGTGCGAAGCCGACGCCGGAATTGCTCACCATGCTGGCCGACGTCTACCGGCAGCAGGGTCGACTGACGGCGGCGACCACCGCCGCTGAGGACGCCCTGGCCGTCGACCCGGCCTTCGCGCCGGCTCATCTGCAGCTGGGGGACATCTACCTCGAGCTCGGCTGGCTGGATTCCGCGACCGAGAACTACCGGGCCGCGCTGAAGGTCGACGAGCACGCGGCCGCCGCCCGCTATCGCCTCGTCTCCTGTCTCGCGCGGGCAGGCCGGCTGCGCGCCGCCGAGCAGGAGTGCCGCGCATTCCTGGCCCAGGAAGAGAATCCGCCGCTCTACCTCGCGCTCGGCGAGACGCTCGAGCAGCTGGAAAGGTACCAGGAAGCCATGGCGGCTTACGACCGCGCCCTGATCCTCGACGAGCGCTCCGCCGACGCGCACAGCCATCGCGCCGGTCTGCTCTGCCGGCTGGGCGAGTACGGCGATGCCGTCAAGGCCGGCCGAGCGGCGCTGGACATCGATCCGGACCACGCCGAGGCCCACGGGTGGCTCGGACTCGCGAGCGCCCACTGCGAGGACTTCCTCAGCGCCTACAGCCACGCCGTGAAGGCCGAGCAGGCCGGACTGGACATGTCCGACGTCTGGAGTCTCCTGCAAGAGTAGATTCGAGCCGATCCGGCCAGCGAGAACCGGGGGCAGCGACGCCGCGGCGGCCCCCGGTTCTTCGTGCGGCGGCCGCCTAGCGCCTGCGGATCTCCCGGACCGCCTCGGCCAGCGCCGGCAGGACGGCGAAGAGGTCGCCCACGATGCCGTAGTCGGCCAACTTGAAGATGGGCGCGTTCGCATCCTTGTTGATGGCCACGATGCACTTCGACGAGCTCATGCCGGCCAGGTGCTGGATCGCGCCCGAGATGCCGCAGGCGACGTACAGATTCGGCGCCACGGTCTTGCCGGTCTGGCCGACCTGATGGCTGTACGCGACCCAGCCGGCGTCGACGACCGCGCGGCTCGCGCCCGCGGCGGCGCCGAACGCCGCGGCGAGGTCCTCGATGAGCTTGTAGTTCTCCGGGCCCTTGATGCCGCGCCCGCCGGAGACCACGATCTCGGCCTCGGTGAGCGAAACCTCGCCCGCGGCGGCGGTCTCGATCTTCGTGACGATCGCCTTCGCGGCGCTCCCGTCGAGGACGGGCGCGAACGTGACGGCCTTCGCGACGGTCGGCCGCTCGGCGAGCGCGAAGGCGTTGGGCCGGATCCCCACGATCGCGACGGCGCCCGTCACGACGACGTCGGCGAAACACTTGCCGGCGTACACGGGCCGGCGCACCACGAGCCCGCCGTCCCAGCTCAGCCCGACGGCGTCGCTGACGCAGGCGGCGCCGAGTCGCGCGGCGAGGCGCGGCGCGAGGTCCTTGCCCATCGCCGTCGAGCCGACGAGCAACACGTCGGGGTGGTGATCCCTCACGAACGCGGCGACGGCCTGGGTCCATAGCTCGCTGTCGTAGCGCGCGAACTGAGGCGCCGCGGCGGCGAACACCGTCTGCGCGCCGTACTTGCCGGCGGCCGCGAGCGGCGCCTCGCCACCCTCGGACAGGAAAACGCCCCAGACCTCGCCCCCCTGGGCGTCGGCGAGCCGGCGCGCTTCGCTGAGCATCTGCCAGGCGACCTGCTTGATCTGGCCGGCCCGCTGCTCGATGAATACGGCGATGTTCGGCATGGTCGTGCCTCCTTGCGGGCCGGTCAGATGAGCTTGGCTTCCTCGTGGAGCCGACGCGCGAGCTCGCGGGCGGCCGCGGCCGGATCGTCAGCCGGGATCAGCGTGCACCCGCCGCGGGGAGGCGGCGGACTGTACTGCTTGACCCGCGTGAGCGACGCGGGCGGGGTGAGCCCGAGCCCGGCGCAGTCCAGCACCTCGACCGGCTTCATCCCGGCTTTCATGATGTTGGGCAGGCTCGGCAGACGCGGCTCGTTCAGGCCCTTGCCGCAGGTGAGCACGCAGGGCGTCCCGCTCTCGACGACCTCGACCCCGCCCTCGATCTCGCGCCGGGCCGTGAGCCGGTCGCCGTCGATCACGAGGTTGCCGACGTAGCTGACGTGCGGGAATCCGAGCAGCTCGGCGACCATCACCCCGACCTGGCTCGCGTCGTCGTCGATCGCCTTGATGCCGAAGAGCACGAGGTCGAACCGGTCGCGCTTCAGCACGGACGCGAGCACCTGGGCGACCGCGTACGGGTCGGCGCCGGCGAGGGCCGCGTCGTCGACGATCACGGCCTTGTCGCAACCGACGGCGAGGCAGTCCTTCTTGAGCATCTCCCGGACCTTGGCCTGGGGCCCGACGGTTACGGCCGTGATCTCGCCGGCGCCGCGCTTCTCCTTGATGCGCACGGCCTCTTCCACCGCGAACTGATCATACGGGTTGATCACCAGGGTGAAGGCCGACCGGTCGAGGTCGGGCACCGGCCCCGGCAGGTTGATCCGGGTCTCCGAATCCGGCACCTGCTTGACACAGACCGCGATCTTCATGGACTCCTCCTGCCGGCGGCGGGAGCGATCCTCGCGCGACGGCGACGGTGGCTGATGGCCGTGGCGCCCCGGGACGGGGCGCCGAACGCTGCTCAGCGGGTCATGATAGGCAGGGGCCGCAGGCGAGTCAATCAGGCGGGCTGCCCCGGCTCGAGGATCTCGATCGAGCCGCGGCCGTGCGAGGCGAAGTAGGCGTAGACCTCCGCGACGAACTCGCGGCTCGTGCGCAACCGCTCGGGCGCGATCCGGTACGCGAGCAAGCGGATCCGGTTGCCCCAGATCAGGCGGCAGTTGTCCAGCGCGGACGAGAAGAACGAGGCGACCGTGCCCGGCAGGGACGTCGAATCGAGCAGGTGGAATTCGAAGGGCTTGCCGATCTCGTACATCGCGATCCCGCAATCGCCGAGGACGCCGGCGAGCGCGGCGCGGTCTTCGCGCGGATGGGGGACGTAGGCGAGCGGCTGACTGGTGTGGGACCGGCGGACGTCGCCGAGGAGTGCCCGCAGGTCGCTGCGTCCGAGGTAGCCGTCCTCCACCAGGGGCTGGCCGAGGAACAGCACGCGCCCGTCGCTGGCGTTCGCGACGATCTGCCGGCCGGCGTGCTCGTAGCGATTGCGCACGAGGGTGTCGGCAGCGGCCAGGTCCAGGTCGTACGTCGAGAAGAACACCAGGTTCTTGCGGGGACGGACGTTCCACGCGACCTCGCTCGCCAGCCACCACTTCTTCGGCGTTCGCCAGGGGCTCGGCGCCGGAGTCGCGAGGGCGCCGGCGGCGAGCTCGCGACGCGCCTGGGCGACCCGGAACGTGTCCGTACCGTCATCGACGAGGATGCACCGCGAATCGCGGAACAGGTTGGCGAGATGCCGGAAGTGGGCCTGGTGGTAATTGCCGATCACGAGATCCGCGGCGCCGCGCCAGGGTCGGAAGAAGGCCGTGTAACGGCGGCGAAGGCGCCACTGCTGCGCGATCCACCGGATCTCCGCCAGCTCCTCGTTCGCCCCGGCCGGCACGAGCGGCAGTCGAACCGGCCGCCGGTACGGGTCCAGCTCGAAGCAGCGGATCGCGGCCCAGTCCGCGGGGTCGACGAGGGGCAGCAGCATCTCGCGGGGAAACTTGCGCGACGTCAGGAGCGTGAGCGCGGGTCGCGCGAATCCGAAGTGGTGGCGGGCTTCCAGCGCGTTGAGGATCTGCAGGGGAGTCTTGACCACGACCAGGGCGTCGAAACTGGCGGCGGCTTCACGGGATTTCGGCATGAACGACCACCGGTCTTGTCCCTGGGTTGCCGAGTCGCGCCGACGAACTCCGTCGAGGGCGCCAAGATGATACCCCGGGCTCGGATCGGGCGCAATGTCCGCCGGCGCGGCGCCCGCTTCGTCGCTCGCGCCGGACTGCCGCCGGGCGTGGATTCTCCGCTGGACGCTCCCGGCGGTCCCGTCCTATCCTGTCTGACATCACGGAGTTCTTCGAGTTAGGCATCCGGCGTTCAGCCGCCCACGCGAATGTCATTCCTGCTCGTCGGCGACAACCGGTCCAACGTCAACTGGGGCGGGCGCGCCGGCAGCCTGGCCCTCTTCGCCCTGTTGAAGGAATCGCTCGGACCGGGCGAGAGCGTGCTCGGGACTGAGATGTCCTCGACCGCGGCCGACTACGGGTTCCACAGCCGGTTGTTCCCGCCGCATCGCCAGTGGCTCGCGCGCTCGCTGGCGCGGCGCGCCACCCGCAATCCGCTCGTGGTGGCGGTGCGCGGACTCGATCGCCTGCTGGGAGCTGGCGATTTCCTGGTCGACGACCCGGTCGCCTCCGTCCGCAACCTGCAACGGCGCCGGCGGCGCGACCCCGGACTGCAGGGGCTCTACGAGCGCGTCCGGGCCGCGGACACGGTCGTGATCAACGGCGAGGGCGACGTCGTCTTCAGCCGGCCGGTCCGGCGCCAGATCCGTTTCTTCGCGGCGATGGCGGAACTGGGCCGCCAGCTGGACAAGCGCGTCGTGTTCGTCAACACGATGCTCTCCGACTGCGCCCAGACCGGCCGGGACCCGGTCGCCTTCGCGCTGACCGCCCAGGCGCTCCGCCGCAGCCATCTGGTCGCCGTTCGCGATCGGCGGTCTCTCGCGGTGGCGCAGCAGGACATGGGCCTCGATCGTGTCCACCTGGTCCCCGACTCGCTCTTCCTCTGGTACGATCGCCAGCGCGCGGCGCGGGCGCAGCTGCCGGCCGACGGCGATTTCGTGTTGCCCGCGCCGGAGCACGAGCGCTACCTCGGCCGGCTCGACCTGAGCGCCCACTACGTCTGCGTCGGGGGCAATTCGCTCGCGACGCGGCCGGGCGCGCGGGCCGAGCTGACCGCCGGCTACCGGCGGCTCTGCGCGAGCCTGCGCGACCTGGGTTATCCTGTCTACGTCGTCGTGGCGGACGGCCGCGACAGCTTCCTCGAGGAGGTCGCCGGGGACCTCGAGCTGGCGGTCGTGCCGGTCGGGGTGCCGATCCACCTGGCGGCGGCGATCCTGGGTCGGGCGCGCCTGTTCGTGTCCGGGCGCTACCACCCGACGATCATGGCCGCTCTGGGCGGGACCCCCTGTATCTTCCTGGCGACCGGCGCCCACAAGATGCAGAGCCTGGCGGACGTGCTCGAGTACGGCAGCGAGGAGATCTTCCCGGCGGTTCCCGGGAGCGACGACGTGCGGCGGCTGTGCGATCTGGCCGCGAACCGGCTCGCCGCCGGCGCGGCCTTGCGCGAGCGGATCGCTGGCGTCGCGGCTGCCCGCGCCGGCGAGGTCGCCCGACTCGGTCCACTGGTGCGGCGAACCGGCGACCTGGATCGTGAACGATCGGACCTGGGCCATGAGTCCTGATTTCATTCCCCTCTCCGTCCCGGTCCTCGCGGGCAACGAGTGGACCTACGTGCGCGAATGCCTGGACACGGGCTGGGTGTCGTCGGCCGGTCCCTTCGTGACCCGCTTCGAGACGGAACTCGCCGGCGCGACCGGCGCCGCCCACGCCGTCGCGTGCACGAGCGGCACCGCGGCCCTGCACGTCAGCCTGCGCCTCGCCGGCGTAGGACGCGGCGATCTCGTGCTGGCGCCGACGGTGACGTTCGTGGCGCCGATCAACGCGATCCGCTACCTGGGCGCCGATCCCGTCTTCTTCGATTGCGACCGCCATTACAACCTGGATCCGGAACCGCTGCGGCAATTCCTGGACGCCGAGACGGAGCAGCGCGAAGGGAGCCTGCACGACCGTTCGACCGGCCGGCGGATCGGCGCGCTTTTGACCGTCGCCGTGTTCGGACATGCCGGCGATTGGCAAGACCTCTACGCCTCGTGCCGCGAGCGCGGCCTCGCCGTCGTCGAGGATGCGACCGAGGCGCTCGGGACGCGCTATACCTCCGGCGGCTGGTCGGGCCGGCACGCGGGCACCAACAGCGAATTCGGCTGCTTCTCGTTCAACGGCAACAAGATCATCACGACCGGCGGCGGCGGTGCGATCGTCACCGATCGCGCGGATCACGCCGGCCGCGCGCGCTACCTGACCCAGCAGGCCAAGGACGACCCGATCGCGTTCCGTCACGACGAGGTCGGCTACAACTACCGGCTCACGAACCTCGCGGCCGCCCTGGGCGTGGGCCAGCTGGAGCTGCTCGAGCACTTCGTCGCGCGCAAGCGCGCGAACCTGGCGCGCTACGGCGAGCGGCTCGCGCACCTGCCCTGGTGCGAGCTCGCGCCGGCCCCGCCGTACGCCCGCAACAACCACTGGATGTATCCGCTCTACCTGAGGGACGGCAAGTGGCGCGGACGCGCCCGCGAGCTGGTCGCCGCGCTCGGCGCCGAGGGGATCGAGACCCGGCCGCTGTGGATGCTCAACCATCTGCAACGCCCCTACCGTGGCTGCCGGGTGGTCGGCGACCGGCGCGCGCGCGACCTCGTCGCGAACACGGTGAACCTGCCGTGCAGCGTCGACCTGACACCGGCCGCCGTCGACCGGGTCTGCGAGGTGCTCGCCCATGTCTAGGCTCGTCGTCATCGGCAGCGGCGGTCACGCGAGGGTGCTCGTGAGCATCGCGCGCCGGGACCGGATCGGCGAACTGATCGGATACGTCGACCGGCAGGACCGCGGCCCCTGGAACGACCTGCCTTACCTGGGCGACGACGCGGCCATTCGCCGCGACCTTGGCGGCGTCGACCTGCTCTTCGGCGTCGGCCTGGTGCGCAACGCCGCGGACCGCTGGCGTCTCTACGCGGAGCACCGCGCGGCCGGCGCGAGGAGTGTCGTGCTGGTCTCGAGCCGCGCCTGCGTGGCCGCCGAGGCGCGGCTCGACGCCGGGACCGTGGTCCTCGATCTCGCCGCCGTCAATGCCGGCGCCGTGCTCGGCGAGCTCTGCATCGTCAACACCGGCGCGGTCGTCGAGCACGACTGCCGCCTGGGCCGCAACGTCCACGTCGCGCCGCGGGCCACGCTCTGCGGCGAGGTCGTTGTCGGTGACCACTGCCTGATCGGCGCCGGCGCCGTGGTCTTGCCGGCCGTCAAGATCGCGAGCGGGATCACGGTCGGCGCTGGCGCGGTCGTCGTGCGCGACCTCGACCGGCCGGGCGCCTACGCCGGCGCGCCGGCGGTCCCTTTGCGGAGAGGCGGGCCAGCGTGATCGAGATCATCGCCGAGATCGGGGTCAACCACGACGGGTCGCTCGCGAAGGCCCGCCAGCTGGTCACGGTCGCCCGGGACTGTGGCGCGGACTGGGCCAAGTTCCAGACGTTCAAGGCCGCCCAGCTCGCGACGGACACGGCGCCGACGGCCGCCTACCAGCGCGTCCACCATGCCGGCCCGCAGCAGACCATGCTGTCCAGGCTGGAGCTCGGCGAGGATGCGTTCCGGGAGCTGCGCGCATTCTGCCGCGAGGTCGGCATCAGCTTCCTCTCGACGCCGTTCGACCCCGGGAGCCTCGAGTTCCTGCTCTCCCTCGGCCTGGCGACGGTGAAGGTCGGCAGCGGCGAGCTCACGAACCTGCCGCTGTTGGAACGGCTCGGCGCGGCCGGCGTGCGCGTCATCCTCTCGACGGGCATGAGCACCCTGGGCGAGGTCGAGCGGGCGATCCGCGCGCTCCAGGACGCCGGCTGCCGCGAGCTCGTCCTGTTGCACTGCGTGACCCAGTACCCGACGCCGATCGACCAGGTCAACCTGCGAGCCATGGCGACGCTGCGCAGCGCGTTCGGGCTGCCGGTCGGCTACAGCGACCACACGCCGGGGATCGAGGTGGCGGTGGCCGCCGCGGCGCTCGGCGCCGTCGTCATCGAGAAGCACCTGACGCTCGATCCGACCGCGCCGGGGCCGGACCACGCCGCGTCGAGCGCGCCCGCCGAGTTCGCCGCGCTGGTGCGGGCGATCCGCAACGTCGAGGCGGCGCTGGGGGACGGCGTCAAGCGGCCCGCCGCCTGCGAGCTGCCCAACCGCGTCGTCGCGCGCAAGAGTCTGGTGGCGGCCCGGGACCTCGCCGCTGGCGCCGTGATCGCGGCCGGCGATCTCGTCGTCAAGCGGCCCGGCGGCGGGATCGCGCCGCGGCATCGCGATCGCGTGATCGGGCTGCGGCTCGCGCGGGCCGTGGCCCGCGACACGGTCCTCAGCTGGGATGACTTCAGGCATGAGTCGTGAACGCCGCATCGCCATCGTGACCACGAGCCGGGCCGACTACGGTCACCTGCGCTCGCTCATCCGGGCGATCCAGGCGGACCGGCGCCTCGAACTGCGCCTGCTGGTGAGCGGCAGCCACCTCGATCCGGCGCGCGGCGAATCCGTGCGGGACATCGAGGCGGACGGGGCGCCCATCTGGCGCCGGCTGCCGATCCAGGCCGGCGGCGACGACGAACGCGCGGCGCTCGTGACGGTCGGCAACGCGGTGCTGGCGGTCGCGCCGATCCTCGCGGAGGATCCACCGGACGTGCTGGTCGTGCTCGGCGACCGCAGCGAGATCCTGGCCTTCGGGCTGGCCGCGCTCATGTTGCGGATCCCGCTCGCGCACATCCACGGGGGCGAGGTCACGGGCGGCGCCATCGACGAGTCGATCCGCCACGCCCTCACGAAGCTCGCGACGTACCATTTCGTGGCGACCGCGGTCTACGCCGAGAACGTCATCCAGCTGGGCGAGGATCCCGCGCGGGTCTTCACCGTGGGCGCGCCGGGGCTCGACGGACTCGACGACCTGCCCGAGCTGTCGCGCGCCGAGCTCCTGGCGGGATTCGGGCTCGACGCCGGACGGCCGACCGCGCTCGTCAGCTTCCACCCGGTCACGACCGAGGGGCGCGCCAGCGCCGCCGCGCAGGCGGACGCGATCCTTGCGGCGATCGCCAAGGCCGGCTTGCAGGCCGTGCTCACCGGCGCGGGCGCCGACGCGCACGGCGGCCTCGTGGACGCGCGGTTCGCCGCCGCGGCGGCCGCGCAGCCGGACCGCTACTGCTTCCGCCCGCACCTGGGACGCACGCTCTTCGTCAACTGCCTGCGCCGGCTCGACCTGATGATCGGCAACTCGTCGAGCGGGATCATCGAGGCGCCGTCGTTCGGTCTGCCGGTGGTCAACGTCGGCGACCGGCAGCGGGGGCGACTCCGCGCCGCGAACGTCCTCGAGGCGGCGCCGGCCGACGCGTCCCTGGCGGCCGCGATCTCAACGGCGCTCGACGCCGGATTCCGGGCGCGCTGCCGGCTCGCCGTGAACCCCTACGCGGCGTCCGGACCGCAGTCCTGCGGCGAGCGCATCAAGGAGATCCTCGCCACCGTGTCGCTGGGAGGGGACGTGGTCAAGAAGCGGTTCCGCAGACTGGACGGTCAGCATGCGTAAGTATCCCATCGAGGACTACCTCGTGGACGATGGCCTGTCGATCCGCGCCGCGCTGGAGCAGATCGAACGGACCGAGCGGCGGACCCTGTTCGTGATCGACGCGGAGCGGCACTTGCTGGGCTCGGTCACCGACGGCGACATCCGCCGCTGGCTCCTGCAGGGCGGCGACATCGGCGCGGCGCTGCGGCACGCCGTCAACCCGCATCCGCTCTCGGTCGGCCCCGGCTACGACCGCGACCAGCTCTGCCGGCGTCTGGTCGAGCTCGGCGCGACGTGCGTCCCGCTCTTGGACGAGCATGGGCGCGTCGTCGATCTCGTCTTCTGGGAGGACCTCTTCCTCGGCGACCAGGCGGCGCCGGTCCCGCGCCAGATCCAGGTGCCCGTCGTGATCATGGCCGGCGGCCGCGGCACGCGCCTCGCGCCGTTCACCCAGGTCCTGCCGAAGCCGCTGGTGCCGGTCGGCGACAAGACCGTCATCGAGGTCATCATCGACCGCTTCCTGGCCCACGGCATCCGCGAGTTCCACCTGACCCTGGGCCACAAGGCGAACCTGATGCGGGCGTTCTTCCAGGAGCTGACCCGCTCGTACGCGGTCCATTTCGTGAACGAGGACGAGCCGCTGGGGACCGCGGGCGCGCTCGGCCTGCTCGCGGCGCAGCTGGACCGGCCGTTCATCCTGACCAACTGCGACATCGTCATCGAGGCCGATTACGCGGATCTCGTGGAGCACCACGTTCGCGAGGCCAACCAGATCACCCTGGTCGTCTCGCTGAAGAAGTACCATATCCCCTACGGGGTCTGCGAGATCGCCACCGGCGGCCAGCTCACCGCCCTCACCGAGAAGCCCGAGTTCGACCTGATGGTCAACACCGGGATGTACGTGGTCTCTCCGGCGGCCCTGCCGCACGTCCCCGCCGGCAGGCTTTATCACATGACCGACCTGATCGCGGACGTGCGCGCGGCCGGCGGCCGGGTCGGCGTCTATCCGATCGGCGAAGGCGCGTGGCTCGACACGGGCGAGTGGGCGGCCTATCGCGCGACGCTGCAACACTTCGAGAGCCGGCTCGTGCGCTGAGCGCCGAGCCGGGGCGCCAAGGAGAGGATACCGTGATCGCATCCCGGCCGGTCGTCGCCATCATCCCGGCGCGCGGCGGCAGCAAGGGCATCCCGCGCAAGAACCTCGCGCGCCTCGGCGGGGTCACGCTGCTCGAACGCGCCATCGCGGTCGCGCGCGAGGTACCGGCCGTCGACCGGATCGTCGTCTCGACCGACGACGCCGAGATCGCCCGGGTCGCGCGGGCGGCGGGCGCCGAGATCCACGAGCGACCGCCTCGCCTGGCGACCGACGCGAGCAAGGTGATCGAGGCGATCCGCCATCTCTGCGACACGTTGCTGGACCCATCCGGCGCCGGCAATGCGCTGCTCGTCCTGCTCGAGCCGACCTGCCCGCTGCGCACCGCTCTCGACGTCGCGCGGTGCGTCGAGACGCTGGCGGCGGGCGGCGATGCGGTCGCGACGTTCACGGCGGCCGCGACGAATCCCTGGCGCGCCTGGCGCATCACCGACGGACGCCCGGAGCACTTCGTCGCCGGCGCGAATCCCTGGCTGCCGCGGCAGCAGCTCCCGCCGGCGTACGAGCTCACCGGCGCGGCGTACGCGTTCTGGCGCGACAACCTGCGGGACCCGCGCAACGAGGTCCTCTGCGGGGACGTCCGCGCCGTGATCCTGCCGCCCGAGCGGTCGCTGGACATCGACACGGTCCGCGACCTGCACGTGGCGGAAGCCCTGCTCAAGGAGTCGAACCGATGACCAGTCCCAAGACCATCCAGCAACTGCTCGACCTCGGCGGCCGCACGGCCGTCGTGACCGGCGGCGCCGGCTTCCTGGGCACCGCGATGAGCGCCACCTTCGCGGAGCTCGGCGCCAACGTCGTGATCGCGAGCCGCGACCAGGACAAGTGCCGGCGGCGCTGCGAGGAACTCGCCGCTCGGCTCGAGCAGCCCGTCCGGTTCGCTGCCCACCAGCTCGACCTGCTCGACCGCGATTCGATCGACCGGTTGGTCGCCGCCGTGGTCGACGAGTTCGGCGGCATCGACATCCTGGTGAACAACGCCTGGTCCGGCAACAAGAACACCTGGGAGTCGATCGACGACCACGACTGGGAGTACGACATCAACATGTCGCTCAACAGCGTCTTCCGGATGATCAAGGCGTCGTTCGAGACGCTGAAGGAGCGGCGAGGCGTGATCCTGAACATCACCTCGATGTACGGGCACGTCGCGCCCGACTACCGCCTCTACGACGGCAAACAGTTCGCCAACCCCCCGAGTTACGGCGCGGCGAAGGCGGGGGTGCTCCAGTTCACCCGTTACCTGGCGAGCTTCCTGTCGCCGCACGGCATCCGGGTCAACGCGCTCAGTCCCGGCGCCTACCCGCACCCGCCGACACGCGCGCACACGGGCTTCGTGGAGCGACTCTGCGCCAAGAACCCGCTGGGGCGGCTCGGCGAGCCGGAGGACCTCAAGGGAGCGGTCGCGCTGCTTTGCTCGGATGCGGGGAGCTACATCACGGGGCAGAATCTCTGCGTCGACGGCGGGTGGGCCGTCTGGTAGGTGCCATGAGCTCGATGCTCGGCCTGATTCGCAAGCTCGCGCCGCTGCGGCGGATCATCGCGGCGCCGGACTACGACAAGGCGGTCGCGCACCTGCGTAACCTCTTGCCGTTCGAGGTGCGCGAGTACAAGGCGGGCCGGCCGCACAACGGCTGGGTGATCCCGCCGCGGTGGGAGGCGACCGAGGCGGTGATCCGGCGCGGCGGCGAGGTCGTCTACGACGGCCTGCAGCATCCGCTGGGGGTGATCGCGCTGTCGGCGCCGTTCGTCGGCCGCGTCTCACTCGCGGAGCTGCGATCCCACCTCCATTACCATCACGGGCATCCGGAGGCGATCCCGTTCCACTACCGGCAGCAATTCCGCAGCTGGCGGCGCGACTGGGGATTCTGCGTCCCGCGCCGGCTGTACGAGAGCCTGGCGGAGGGCGAGTACGAGGTGAGGATCCAGACCGTCGAGGCGCCGGGCCGGCTCAAGGTCCTCGAGTACGAGCACCGCGGCCGGCTGGACGCGACCATCGTGATCGGCGCCGATCTCGATCGCCCCGGCGTCGCGAACGACGGCGTGTCGGGCTGCGCGGTCGGGATCGAACTGATGCAACGACTGCGCGGCCGCTCGACGAAGTTCAGCTACCGGCTCGTGCTCGTGCCGGGGACGATCGGCTCGGAGTATTATCTCGGCCGGTCGCCCGCCCGCCGCCGCGCGCCGCTCTTCGAGGGCGTCTTCCTCGAGATGCTGGGCACGCCGACCCCGCTCGCGCTCCAGCGCGCGCGGGGCGGGGCGGGGGCGTTCGGAGCGGGACTCGCCCGTGCGCTCGCGGCGACCGGCGCCGGCCACCGGATCGGCGATTTCGAGTCGGTCCTCATCAATGACGAACACGTCTGGGAGGCCTACGGGATCCCGATGTGCTCGCTCTCCCGGTTCCCGTACCCCCAGTACCACTGCTCGCTGGACGACGCCGGCGCGATCACGGAGGAGGCGCTCGCCGAGGCGGCGGCGGTCCTCGTGTCCGGCGTGGACGACCTCGAGACCACTCGGCTGGTGACTCGGCGCTTCACGGGGACGGTCTGCCTGTCGCATCCCGACTACGATCTCTATGTCGACCCGGGCGAGGCGGTCCTCGGCACCGCGGCGGGCGAGGAGGTCCTGCGGCTGCGCCGGCTCATGGACCTGGTGCCGGGCCTCGAGCGCCCCACCACGACGCGCGAGCTCGCCGTCCGGGTCGGGCTGCCCGAGGCAGAGGTCGCCGCCTACCTCGAGCGCTGGGCGGCGAAGGGCCTGATCGCGCTGGACTAGGCCCGGGAGATTCGCTCGGCGGCCGCGTCCGTGGTATATTGGCGCGTCCACGCCCTGTCCCGGAGGCTGCATTGGTGGCACGCAACATCCTCGTGACCGGCGCCGCGGGCTACATCGGCTCCGTCCTCGTCCGCCAGCTTCTCGTCGCCGGGCACCGCGTGCGCGGCCTGGACGCCCTCTTCTTCGGCGGCGATTCGCTCCTGAGCGTCTTCGGGCACCCGCGGTTCGAATTCCAGCGCGCCGACCTGCGCGACCCGGCGGCTCTCGCCCCCGCCCTGGCGGACATCGACGCCGTGGTCCACCTCGCCGCCATCGTCGGCGATCCGGCCTGCGCGCAGCAGCCGGACCTCGCCGAGGCGGTCAATCTGGACGCGGCCGTGGCGCTCTTCGAGCGGTGCCTCGCCACCCCGTCGGTGCGGCGTTTCGTCTTCGCCTCGACGTGCAGCAATTACGGTCGCGCCACGCCCGGCGAGTTCGTGGACGAGACGTCGCCCCTGAATCCGGTCTCGCTCTACGCGCGCCTGAAGGTCCGCTTCGAGGAGTGCCTGCTCGGTTCCGCCGTGCGATCCGATTTCGCTCCCACCGCGCTGCGCTTCGCCACGGTCCACGGACTCTCGCCGCGGCCGCGTTTCGACCTGACGGTCAACGAGTTCGTGCGCGACGTGACGCTCGGCCGTACGCTGCGGATCTTCGGCGAGCAGTTCTGGCGACCTTACTGCCACGTGGAGGACCTCGCCGGATCCTGTGGGCTCGTGCTCGCCAGCCCGCCCGAGCGGGTGGGCCGGCGCGTCTTCGGCGTGGGCGACACCGCGGAGAACTACCAGAAGCGGATGCTCGCCGACGAGATTCGCGCGCAGGTCCCCGACGCGCGCATCGAGTACGTGCCCCGGATCGAGGATCCGCGGGACTACCGGGTCGATTTCAGCCGGATCCGCGCCGAACTCGGGTTCGCGATCACCAAGCGCGTGCCCGACGGCATCCGCGAGGTCCGCGCGGCGATCCTGGCGGGCGTGATCGCGGACCCCGACCACGTCCGGTACCGGAACATCGCCTGAGGCGAAAGGAACGACGTGCGCGAGATCTCCACTGCGGTGCTCGGCGTGACCGAGGGCAACGGCCATCCCTTCTCGTTCTCCGCCATCGTCAACGGCTACGACGACCACGGCATGGCCGCCGCGGGCTGGGCCGGCATCCACGACTACCTGCGCCGCCGCGATCGGTCCGAGTTCGGGTTGCCGCCGCTGCGGATCACCCACGCCTGGACCCAGGACCAGGCGCTGACGGCGCAGCTGTGCGCGGCCTGCCGAATCCCGCACGCGGTCGCCGATCTCGCTACGCTGCCGCGCGCGGTCGAGGCCGTGATCATCGCCCGCGACGATCACGAGCGGCACTGGGAGCTGGCACGCCCGTTCCTCGAGGCCGGTCTGCCGGTCTTCCTGGACAAGCCGCTCTCGCTCGACGC
Organism: Candidatus Krumholzibacteriota bacterium; assembly: GCA_022711765.1. Lineage (GTDB taxonomy): Bacteria > Krumholzibacteriota > Krumholzibacteriia > LZORAL124-64-63 > LZORAL124-64-63 > Glo-17. The sequence continues at coordinate 949,055 of JAKLEB010000001.1, read as the reverse complement.
GACGGACGTGCGCCGCTTCCGCCCGTACCTCGAGGCGGGCAAGCTGATGACCGGGTCGGGCCTGCGCTTCGCCAGGGAGCTCGACGAGCCGCGAGCCGAGCTCGCCGCCTACGGCCGGCTCGCGCTGGTGCGCGGCGCGGTGGTGCTCGACTGGGAGCGCTACGGCGTGCACATGGTCGAGGCGATCCTGGGGCTTCTGCCGGCGCGCCCGGTCGCGGTCACCGCTCACCGCTGCGACCACGCGTCGGTCGCGATCGAGCTGGACGACGGCTGCCTCGCGCTCGTGGACGCCCTCGGCGCGGTGCCCAAGAGCTTTCGCATCGACCTCTTCGGCTCCGGGCGCAATTCGACCCACGAGGTTGCGGACAACTTCAGCATGTTCCGCCGGATGCTCTGGCACTTCGCGCGGATGGTCGAGAGCGGCGAGCCGCCGATCCCGCCCGAGCGGACCCTCGACGTCGTGCGGGTGCTGATCGCCGGACGGATGTCGCGGCATGAACGCAGGAGGGTGACGATCGATGAGCTCGGGATATAGGCGTCTCTTCGAACTCGCCGGCAAGACCGTGGTCGTCACCGGCGGGGTCGGCATCCTCGGACGCGGCTTCTGCCGGGGACTCGCCGAGTTCGGCGCGAACGTGGTCGTGGCCGACGTGCGCGGCGACCTCGCGCGCGAGTTCGCGGACGAGCTCGCCCGCCAGTACGCCACCGGCGCGCTCGGCGTGGCTTGCGACGTCGCCGACGAGGCCTCGGTCGCCGAGCTCGTCCAGCGGACGGTCGACCGCTTCGGCCGGATCGACGGCCTGCACAACAACGCCGCGTCGAAGTCGGAGAACCTGGCGGCGTTCTTCGCGCCGGTCGAGGACTACTCGCTCGCCGAGTGGCGCAAGGTCATGGCGGTCAACCTCGACGGGTTGTTCCTCGTCGCGAAGGCGGTCGGCGGCCAGATGAAGCGGCAGGGCGGCGGCGGCAGCATCGTCCAGACCGCCTCGATCTACGGGATCGTGGCCTCGGACAAGCGGATCTACGAGGGGTCGCGGTACCTGGGGATGCAGATCAGCAATCCCCCGGTCTACAGCGCGTCGAAGGCTGGCGTGGTCGGCCTCACCCGGTACCTCGCCGCCTACTGGGGCGACGCCGGCATCCGCGTCAATGCGCTCGTGCCGGGCGGGGTCGAGAGCGGCCAGAACGAGACGTTCCAGCAGCGGTACGCGGCGCGAGTTCCGCTGGGCCGCATGGCGCAGGCGGACGAGCTGGTGGGCGCCCTCGTGTACCTGATCTCCGACGCGTCGAGCTACGTCACCGGCCAGACCCTGGTCGTGGACGGCGGACTGACGGCCTGGTGACGGAAAGGGCAGCGCGATGAACGAGCTCACCGTCGTGATGTACCACTACGTGCGCGCGCTCGCGCGCTCGCGCTATCCCGCGATCAAGGGCCTCGACGTCGGCCGCTTCCGGGGCCAGCTCGCGTACCTCGAGCAGCACGGCCGCTTCGTGGGCGTCGAGGACGTGCTCGCGGCCTGCCGGGGCGAGGATGATCTGCCGCCGGACGCGGTCCTCTTGACCTTCGACGACGGCTATGCCGACCACTGGCGGTACGTGTTCCCGCTGCTGGACGAGCGCGGCGTCCAGGGCTGTTTCTTCGCCCCGGTGCGCGCCGTGCGCGATCGCGTGGTCCTCGACGTCCACAAGATCCACTTCACCCTGGCGGCCTGCGGCGATCCCGGACTGCTCGCGGCGCACTGCCTCGCGCGCATCGCCGACTGGCGGGACGAGTATGGCCTCGAGGCGCCCGCGCAATACGAGGCGGGCTTGCCGCGCGCCTCGCGCTTCGACGACCCGCGCACGCTCTTCGTCAAGCGGCTGCTGCAGCGCGGACTGCCCGAGGCGGCCCGCGCCCGTCTCGCGGACGAGCTCTTCCGCCGGTTCGTCACCGCCGACGAGGCGGCGTTCGCCGAGGAGCTCTACCTCGACGTCGACCAGGTCCGGGCGATGCGCCGCGGCGGCATGTGGTTCGGCGCCCACGGCCAGAGCCATCGCTGGCTCGACGGCCTCGACGAGAGCGCACAGCACGCCGAGCTCCTCGCGAGCAGCGACTGGCTGCGCGAGCTGGGGTACGAGGACGGCGAGTTCGTCGTGGCCTATCCCTACGGCGGCTACGACGCGACCACGGTCGCGGTGGCGCGCGAGCTCGGCTACGGCCTCGGCTTCACCGTCGAGGTCCGGGTCGCGCGGATCGGCCGCGACGATCCCCTCCTGCTGCCGCGCCTGGATACGGTCGACGTGCCGTGCGACCCGGCGGCGGCCGGCCGCGGCCGTCCGACTTGAGCCGGATCCCGCCTGCCGTTATGTTGTCCGCCCTGACCGCCGCCGCGCGACTTTCCGGGAGCCGTTTCCATGGCCTTGTCGCCGACCTGTGATCTCGCCGTGCTCGGCTCCGGTCCCGGTGCGGCCGCAGCCGCGCGCCGGGGTGTCGACCTCGGGTTGCGGACCGCCCAGGTCGCCGGCGCCTGGAGGCTCGCCGGTCCTGGCCGGTTCATCGCGACCGGCGCGGGCGGCGGCCCAGCGCTCGTCGTGGCCGGACGGATCGTCCTCGCCGCGGAGTCCCGGCCCGTCGCGCTCGCCGGCGCGACCGTCGACGGCCATCGATTCCTGGACGGGCGCGGCCGCTTCACAGCCGGCAGCCGTCTGCCCAGCGTGGTGGTCGTCGGGGGCGGCGCCGCGGGCCTCGAATGGGCGACCGCCTGCGCGGCGGCCGGCGCCCGGGTCACCCTCGTCGAGATGTCCGGGCGGCTCTTGCCCGAGGCGGAGCCGGCGATCGCGCAGGCCGTCCTGGACGGGCTGGGCCGCGCCGGCGTTGCCGTGCGCACCGCGACCCGGGCGATCCGCGCCGCCCCCGCGGGCGCTGGCGTCACCTGCAAGGTGCTCGACCTCGCGGCAAGGACCGAGGCGACCCTGGCCGCGGCTGCGCTCGTGATCGCGATCGGCCGCCGGCCGAAGACGCGCGACCTCGGCCTCGAGACGGTCACGGTCGAGACGGATCGGTTCGGCCACCTACTCGTGGACGCCAACCAGGAGACCGCGACCCACGGCCTCTACGCGATCGGCGACATGGTGTCGCCGCGCGTGGCGGAAGCGGCCGACCGCGAGGCGGTGCAGGCCGTCGACCACGCGGCGGGCCGACCGCGCCGGCCGATCCGCTACCGCGAGATCCCGCGCTGCCTGGCCACGGAGCCGCCCGTGGCGATGGTCGGCCTGAGCGCGGAGCAGGCGCGGCTGGAGGGGCACCTGGTGAGCGAACGCCGCGTCGGCTTGTCGGCGTCGGCTGCGCCGGACGGCCGCGGCGCCGAGGACGGCTTCGCGATCGCCTGCCTCGACGCCGAGAGCGGCCGGCCGCTCGGCGTCCAGGTCGTGGGCCCGCGCGCTCCCGAGCGCCTGGAGGCGATCCAGGCGGCGCTTGCCGCCGCGCGGCCGGGAGCGTGACATGGCGGGAGCGGACCTCGTCAAGGACCTGAAGCGCGAGGTCGGGACGTCAGCGGTCCTGGTCGACCCGGCGAGCCTGACGGTCTATGCCCGCGACGCGTCGCACCAGGCGTACGGGCGGCCCCTGTGCGTGGTCCTGCCCGAGACGCCGGAGGCCCTGCGGCGAGTCGTCGCCGCCTGCGCCCGGCACCGGCGGCCGTTCGTGGTCCGCGGCGGCGGCACCGGCCTGTCCGGCGGCGCGCTGCCCGCGGACGGTGCGGTCGTGATCGCGACGAGCCGGCTCCAGCGCCTGGACCCGGTCGACCCGGATCGACGCCGCGTCCGGGTGGAGCCGGGCGTTCTGAACGAGGCCGTGAGCCGGCACGCCGCGTCGTGCGGCCTGTATTTCGCGCCGGATCCCAGCAGCCAGGCCGCAGCCACCATCGGGGGCAACGTCGCCGAGAACGCCGGCGGCCCGCATTGCCTCAAGGTCGGCGTCACGGCCCAGCACGTGCGGCGGCTGGAGTGGATCGATCCGCAGGGACGGCTCTGGTCGACCGGTCGCGGCGGAGCCCTCGATCGCGGTATCGGCCTGCGCGGGCTCCTGTGCGGCAGCGAGGGCACGCTCGGCGTGGTGGCCAGCGCCGAACTGGACCTGCTGCCGCTCGCCGAGGCGACGGTCACGCTGCTGGCCGAGTTCCCGCGCCTGTCCGACGCCACGCGCGCGGTCGTCGACCTGATGACCTCGGGCGTCCTGCCCGAGGCCTGCGAGATCGTCGACCGGGTGATGCTCGAGGCGGTGGAAGCGGCCTTCCGCTTCGGGTTTGCGACGGACGTCGACGCGGTGATGATCTGCGAGGTCGCCGGCCGCGCCCCGGCCGCGGCCGAGGACGCCGCGCGCGCGGAACGGCTGCTCCAGGCGGCCGGCGCGCGGCGGGTGCGGGCCGCTCGCGACGCGGACGAGCGCGCGCGCCTCTGGCAGTGTCGCAAGAGGGCCTTCGGCGCGGTCGGCCGGCTCGCGCCGGCTTACGTCGCGATCGACGTCGTGGTGCCGCTCGGCGAGTTGACGGGGCTCGTCGAGGACATCGCGGCGATCAAGGCGGAGCATCGGGTCGAGATCGCGACCGTCTTCCACGCCGGCGATGGCAACCTGCATCCGGGCGTGCACTACGACGATCGCGATGCGGATCTCATCGCCCGAGCCCAGAGCGCGGCCGACGCGATCGTCCTCGGCGCACTCGCCCGCGGCGGCAGCTGCACCGGCGAGCATGGAGTCGGGCTCGAGAAGCGGCACCTCGTCCACCGCCAGCTCGATCGGACCTCGCTGCGCCTGATGCAGGGCATCAAGGACCTGTTCGACCCCGACGATCTCTGCAATCCCGGCAAGGCGCTGCCGCGGCGCGAGCTCGCGGCGGCGGCGGCGATCACCGCCCAGGTGCCCGGCGAGGTGAGCTTCCGGTGGGACAGCCTGACCGTGACCGCGCCTGCCCGTACCCCGCTCGCCGAGCTCCAGGCCGAAGCGGCGACCCGGGGCCTCTGGATCCCGCTCGGCGCGGCGTCGCGCTCGCGGGCCGTGGGTCCTGGACTCGGCGGGGCCCTCACGGTCGGCGACGTGATCGAAGCCGGCACCAGCGGGCCGTCGCTGCTCGGGCATCTGTGGCCAGCCGACGCGGTCCTCGAGTTGTGGGCGGGAACCGGCGACGGCGAGATCCTGCGCGCCGGCGCTCCGGTGCTCAAGAACGTGGCCGGCTACGACCTGGTCCGCCTGATCGTGGGTAGCGGAGGGATATTGGCGCGGCCCCTCGCCGCGACCCTGCAGCTCAAGCCGGCGCCGGAGTGCGTGGAGCTGTGGACGTGGTCCGACGTGCCCGGCGCGTTCACCGCGGAGGAACGGCGCGACTTCGTACGCGTGTTGCGGAGCCATCCGCAGCCCGCGGTCGTGGTCCGCGAGCGCGCGGCCAGCGGTCCGTCGCTCTGGGTGGCGGCGGCTGGCCGGGACAGGGAGTGGGACCTCGGCCGCCTCGGCGCCGACCTCGCGGCCTGGAGCGAAGACCACGGGCTCGCCCAGCCCGTCGCGGTTCGCCGGACCGGCGCGGCCCTGGCCTCGCCCGCATTGCTGGCCGACCTGCCGGCCTGGGCCGTCGCGTCCGCGGACTGGACCCTGCTCACGCCGCGCGACCGCCAGCCGGACTGGCCGCGGCCGCGCCGGCTGATCTGGCAGAGCCGGCCGGTCATGCTCTGGACGCCCGAGATCGTCGCCGAGGAGCCGGTCGGCTGGTTCGCCGACGGGATCTTCCGCGACGGTCGCCTGCAGCTGCCGCCGCAGCCGGCCGCGGGCGTGCCGTTGCCGCTGCTCGCCGGCCTCAAACGGCTGTTCGATCCCCAGGGCAGGCTGCCGTGTCCCGACTGGCTGAAGCGGCACCTGGAGGCGGCGGCGGCATGACGGGCCCGCGCGATAACGTCGAGCTGGACGGACTGCTGCGCGCGTGCGTGGGTTGCGGTCTCTGCCTGCCGCATTGCGCGACCTATCTCGTCACGGGCAACGAGACCCTCTCGCCCCGCGGCCGGCTGCTGCTCTTCGGCGAGGTCCTCCACGGCCGATTGCCGGCCGCGGCGCCGGACGTGACCCGCCCATTCGACCTCTGCCTCGGCTGCTTCGCCTGCACCGCGGCCTGCCCGAGCGGCGCGGACGCGGTCCTGATCCGGCAGCTCAAGGACCTCGGGGCGGCGACGCGGGCCAGGCGGTGCGATCCGCTCGCCCTGCTCGACCGGGGCGCGGCCCTGCGTGCCTTGCGCCGGGTCGGCCACGTCGCGGCAAGCGTTCTCGGTCAGACCCTCGGCATGCACTGGCGGCGTCGCCTCGACGGCCAGCCGCTCGTCGCCCGGGTGGCACGGCTCCTGGGGACCGTGCCGGCGGCGCCGCCGACCGATCGGGCTCTCGAGAGGCTGATCGAGCAGCTGATCGCGAAGAGCGGGCTGCCTGCCGCGTCACCGCTCCCCGCGGCATCCGGCGCGAGCGCGAGAGCCGGAGCGCGGGTGGGGTGGTTCCGCGGTTGCGCGGATGCGGCGCTGCTGCCGTCGACGGCCGGGCGCCTGCGCCGGTTGCTGGTCGAGCTGGGCTGCGAGATCGTCGACCCGAACGGCCAGGACTGCTGCGGAGCCATCGCGACGCATGCCGGCCGGGCCGGTCGGGTCCGGAGTCTCCGCCGTCGCAACCTGGCCGCGTTCGCGCCCGAACTCGCCAGTTGCGACCACGTCGTCGTCGCCGCCGCCGGCTGCGGCCTCGAACTGCGCGATTACCCGGCGGAGCTGTCGACCAGGGTCGTGGACGCCGTCGTGTTGCTCGAGCGGCTCGCGCCGGCGGGGCTGGGCGCCGTTCCGCTGAAGGTGGCCGTCCACGATCCCTGCCATGCCCGACACGGCCAGGGGATCGTGGCCGAACCGCGGCGCCTGCTGGGGAGGATCCCCGGCCTGCAGCTCGTGGAACCGGCCGAGGCCGAGGTCTGCTGCGGCAGTGCCGGCGTGTACGGCGTGCGCCACGCCGCGCTGTCGCGCGAGATCGGCCTGCGCAAGGCGAGGGTCCTGGTCGCAACCGGCTGCGACCTCGTCGTGACGACGAATCCGGGGTGCCTGGGACAGATCGCGGACAGCCTGGCCATCATCGCGCCCACGGTCCCCGTCCTGCCGCTCACCGATCTGCTCTGGTACGCCTGGCGGACCGGGTCGCGCGCGCCCCGGTCGAGAAACACCTTGACGGACACCTAAAATATCTCTAAATTCCAATACATGAATATTGAAGGGATCGATCCCGTGCCGGCCTTCCAGGCCATCAGCGATCCGACGAGACTGCGCCTGCTGAGGCTGCTGGAGAGGGAGGAGCTGAACGTCCAGGAGCTGGTCGCGATCCTAGAGTTGCGCCAGCCGAGCGTCTCGCGCCACCTGGCGGTGCTGCGCGACGCCGGCTGGATCGACCAGCGCCGCGAGGGCACCTGGAGCTGGTACCGCGCCGTTCCGGCGGACCGATTCGCGGGTGGGCGCGCCCTGCAGATCGCCGTCGCGGAGGCTGCCGATCGCGTCCCTGGCGCTGCCGCGGACGACCGGCGCGTCGCCGCCGTGGTCGCCGACCGGGAGGCGCGCAGCCGCGAACTCTTCGCGGGGGCCGCGGACCACTGGGACCGGATCCGCGGCCAATACGAGCACGTGGATCTCCAGACCGGCGTGCTCGCGGCGCTGGTGCCGCCGGATCGGCGCGTGATCGACGTGGGGACCGGCTCGGGCGCGCTGCTGCCGATCCTGGCGTCCGCGGCGGCCGCGGTCGTCGCCGTGGATCACAGCGCCGTGCTGCTCGGGAGGGCGCGACGCAGGTGCCGCGACGCCGGCTGCGCCAACGTCACGTTCCAGCGGGCGGACGTTCGCGCGTTGCCGTTCAGCAGCGGCTCGTTCGACGCCGCCTACTCGAGCATGGTCCTGCACCATGTCGCCGATCCGCTCGACGCCGTGCGGGAGCTCGCCCGGGTCGTGAAGCCTGGCGGACGGGTCGTGGTGCTGGAGTTCACGCGCCACAACCTGACCTGGATGCGCGACAGCCTGGCGCACCGCTGGCTCGGCTTCGATCGCGAGCAACTCGAATCCTGGTTCGCGGCGGCCGGTCTGGGGCCGGCGCGCTGGCTGCAGCGGCGGCGGACGGTGACCGCCGCCGACGAGCTTCCCGCCGTTGCGGGCCGCGAGGGCTTCACCTGGCCCGACGTGCTGCTCGCAGTGGTGGATCGACCGTCCTTCACCGAGACGCGCGCGGCCGCAGGGCCGCACCCATCGCCCGCCACGGGCGCAACCGACAAGGAGTGACTGCATGTCCGAGACGTTCAGCAAGGGACAGGGGTACCAGGTGCGGGATATGGGCCTGGCGGCCAGGGGCAGGCTGAAGATCGACTGGGCCGAATCGCGCATGCCGGTGCTGATGAGGCTCCGCGAGGAGCACGCGGCGAAGCGGAGTCTCGCGGGCATGCGCATCGCGGGCTGTCTGCACGTGACCAAGGAGACCGCGGTCCTGGTCGAATCCCTCAAGGCAGCCGGCGCCGAGATCAGCTGGTCGGGCTGCAACCCGCTGTCGACGCAGGATGAGGTGGCCGCCGCGCTCGCCGCCGCCGGCGTCAGCATCTACGCGTGGCACGGCATGAGCGTCGCCGAGTTCTACTGGTGCATCGACCGCACCCTCGACCTGAAGCCGCTGCTCACTCTCGACGACGGCGCCGACCTGATCTTCTCGGTGCACAACCGCCGCCCGGAGTTGCTCGACGGCGTCATCGGCGGTACCGAGGAGACCACGACCGGCGTGCACCGCCTGCGCGCGATGGCCGCCGACGGCGCGCTCAAGTACCCCGTGATCGCCGTCAACGACGCCGAGACCAAGTGGGACTTCGACAACGTCTTCGGCACGGGCCAGAGCAGCATCGACGGGATTCTGCGCGCCACGAGCGTGCTGCTGGCCGGCAAGAACTTCGTGGTCGCCGGCTACGGCCACTGCGGCAGCGGCTGCGCTATGCGCGCGGCCGGGCTCGGCGCGCGGGTGATCTGTACCGAGGTCAAGCCCACGGCCGCGCTCAAGGCGACCCTGCACGGCTACCAGGTGCGCACCATGGACGAGGCGGCGAAAGTCGGCGACGTGTTCATCACCGCGACCGGCTGCAAGGACGTGATCACGCGGCGGCACTTCGAGGTAATGAAGGACGGCGCCATCGTCTGCAACACCGGCCATTACGATTGCGAGATCAACCTGCCCGATCTCGCGGCGCTCGCCGTCGGCAAGCGGGAGATCCGCGCCAATTGCGAGGAGTACACCCTGCGGGACGGGCGCCGCATCTACGTGCTGGCCCAGGGACGCCTGGTCAACCTCGCGGCGGCCGAAGGCCATCCCAGCGAGGTCATGGACATGAGCTTCGCCAACCAGTTCCTGAGCATGGTCCGCCTCGCCCGCGACGGCAAGCGTCTCCCGATCGGCGTCCACGACATCCCCGAGGACCAGGATCAGGACATCGCTCGCATCAAGCTGGCGACGGTGGACGCGGGCCTCGACGTGCTGACGCCGGAGCAGGCCGCCTACCTCACGGATTACTCGGCCGGAACCTGAGCGCCGCCCGGTGATCGTCCGGAAGACGCCGGCGCCGCCTTCGTGAGGAGGCGGCGCCGGCGTGACGGGCAGGTCAGCGGTCCTAGAACCAGATGACGCCCCCCAGGCTCCAGCGGAACACGTGCTGGCTCGTCCATTGGGCGACGATGTCCTGCCACTTCGTCTCGTCCTCGGTCAACGTGTAGGCCCAGACCCATTCGGCTTCGATCCCGAACCGCGGACCGAGGGCGTACTCGGTGCCGAGTCCGGCGCCGAACGTCCAGTCCGTGCCCTCGAGCGGCGTCTCGAAGATGGCGATCGCGTCGCTGCCGCGTCCGCTCTCGGTCAGGGCCCAGTTCGTGCGCCCGGCCACGGCGATGAGGTAGGGATTGAATCTGCTGGTGGGGAACAGGTTCTGGCCGAGGTAGCCGATCAGCGAGAACTCGAGCCCGTCCAGGGTGAGGTAGGACTCGGTCGTCAGCGGGCTGGAGATGCCGTCCCCCTGCGGGCCGTCGGCCGGATCGAAGAGCCCGAGATTCGTCTCGTTGGTGTCGAAGCCCAGCCCGTTGCGGGCGTAGCGCGCCTGGACGGCGAAGTAATCCAGGATGTGGTACCGCGCGCCGACATCGAACCCGAGGCTGCTCTTGGTGATGTCGTTGATGTTGCGGACCTTCTCCTTGAGCACGTACAGCGGCTGCCAGTAGGCGAGCCGGGCCGTGCCCGCGAACCGGCTGCCGTGCTTGCGGACCAGCGGCTTCTTCTCGGTCGCGAACTCGTCGCGCAGCGATTCGGGACCGGCGCTCGTTCGGCGGAAGTCGAGGCGCTGGCTGCGGCCGCCGATCGACATGCTCCCGCGCAGCCGGTCCTGCTCCTCGTCGTAGCGGCCCCAGTACGAGGACATGAACGGCGCGCCCTCGAAGCGGAAGTTGAAGGAGAGCGACCCGTCCCTGTCGTTGATCACCAGGTCGCGCAGGGATACCGTCTGGTCGATGCCGGTATCGGTGAGCGTGCCGGTGCTGGCGTCTCCGGCGGCCACGATCTCGAGCTGGATCTCCCGCGCCTCGTCGTCGTCGTCGGGCCGCGCACTCCAGGCGCCGATGATCGGGCGTCCGGGCACGAACGAGATGCCGCCGGCGCCGGCCTTCTCGACCATGCGCGTGAACTCCATCGGCGTCTCGCGCCGGGTCCCCTGGAAGTTGACCGACGCGGTGCCACGAAGCTGGTCGGCGGCGGCGCTGAGCCGCAGCTCGAAGGTCGTCCGGACCGTGATGTCCTGGTTGGGGATCTTCGTGTCCGTGAAGAACGTGACGTTGCCGCCGTCCACCGTGACGGATTTCAGCTCATCGATCTCGCTGGACCGGCTGTTCTTGATGGAGCCGATCCAGAGGCCGGTGGCATCCTGCTGCAGGTCCATGATCAGCACGAGCTTGCCCGCGGGGTCGACGACCTCGGTCCGCCACTTTCCCGCGATCGGGTCCGCGGCGCGGGCGACCAGCGCCGCCCCGAGGACGGCGAGTACGGTCAAGAGCAAGATGGACCAGGTCCCGGGGCGCATACCCACGTTCATGCCTGTTCTCCTCGTCGTCGTCCGGCACGGATACCTGCGTATCGGTTGCGCCGCCAGCTGGACCGGCCGCGATCGCCCGGCCCCTGGCCCGCGCTTCCCTTCCGGGTCGGGATGCTCCGGAAAGCCTGCTGGAATATATGGGTTGGGAAATGCAATGTCCAATGTTTGCGGCGACTTGAACAACCGGTTCAGGATCTGTATACTTAGCTAGCCGCGGTGCTTCGCGTGCGTTGACCGTGGTCATTTCGATGCGGGTTCCTCCGGCCTCCTGGCTAGTCGTCGGGGGAGAATCGAGGACGCGCCAGCAGCGGTGGGAAAGAGTCGCTCCCGCCACGCACTGGCCGGCTTCGCCCGCATCGATATTTTTTGACGAGGTTGAGATTCTCCCTCACGCCGCCGGGAAGGACTCTCCATGGACCGTCCGCCCTACGACCTCCTGCATGCCCTGCCGAAAACCGACCTCCACGTCCACCTGGACGGGTCTCTGCGCCCGGCGACGGTCCTCGAGCTCGCGCGCGAGCGCGGCGTATTGCCTCAGTTGCAGGCCGAACCCGACGTCGAGGCGTTCTGCCGGGCGCCTGCCGCCTGTTCCTCCCTCGAGGACTACCTGAAGGTCTTCGACGTGACCCTGACCGTCATGCAGGATGCGGCGGCTCTCGAGCGCATTGCCTTCGAGCTGGCCGAGGATTCGCACCTCGAGAACGTGCGGTGCCTGGAGGTCCGCTACGCGCCGATCCTGCATCAGCGCGCGGGGCTGGACCTCGACGCAGTCGTCGCCGCCGTCCAGCGCGGCCTCGCGAGGGCCCAGCGGCGGTACGGGATCCGTTGCGGCCAGATCATCTGCGGGATCCGGCATCTGGACCCCAGCGGCAGCGTCGAGCTGGCGCGGCTGGCCGCGCGCTGGCGCGGCCGCGGCGTGGTCGGCTTCGATCTGGCCGGCGCCGAGCGCGACAACCCGGCCCGCGAGCACCTGGCGGCGTTCGACATCGTCCGCGCCGCCAACGTCTCGGTGACCGTCCATGCCGGCGAGGCTTACGGCCCCGCGTCGATCCACCAGGCCCTGCATTTCGCCGGCGCGCGCCGGCTCGGCCACGGCACGCGCCTGGCCGAGGATGAGGATCTGCTCGCCTGGGTGAACGATTTTCGCATCCCGGTCGAGGTCTGCCTCGCCAGCAACTTGCAGACGCGGGCGGTGAATTCGCTGTCGGAACACCCCATCGGACGCTTCCTTTCCGAGGGGTTGCGGGTTACGCTGAACACGGATAACCGCCTGGTCAGCGGGACCACGGTCACGCGCGAGTACGAGTTGGCGGTCGCGGCGTTCGACCTCGATCTCGATGACGTGCTCGGCCTGTTGCTCAACGGATTCAAGGCGGCGTTCCTGCCCCTGGCCGAGAAGCAGCGGTTGATCGAGCAGGTCCTGGCGGAATTCGAAGCGCTGGGTGCGCAGTTCTCCGGGGAGATCGCCCGGCGTCGCCGGCTCCTCATCTGAACCGATGGCAGGCGATCGCATGCAGAGCCCGCTCGAGGACGACTGGGAGTGGTGCGAGGACATGCTGACGCAGGTGTCGCGGACGTTCGCGCTCTGCATCCGCTTTTTGCCCGACGACGTCCGCCGGCCGGTCCTGCTCAGCTACCTGCTGTGCCGCGTCGCCGATACCGTCGAGGATGCCCCAGACGTGGACCTGGCGACCAAGCGACGCCTGCTCGACCTCTTCGGACGAGCGCTCGCCGATCCGTCCGTCGACGTGGGGCCGCTCAAGACGGCGCTGCCTGCGGGCGGTGACGCCGATACCAGGCTCGCGGCCGGCGCCGGCCGCGTCCTGGGACTCCTCCGCGAGCAGCCACCGGCGGTGGCTGCGGCGGTCGTCCCCTGGGTCCAGGAGATGTGCCACGGCATGGCCGAGTTCGCGGGCAGACCCGTGCGCGAGCTCGGTGACGGCGGGACCTTGCGGGGTCTGGACAACGAGGCGGACCTCGACCGGTACTGCTACTACGTGGCCGGCACCGTCGGCCACCTCCTGACCGCCGTCTTCGCCGCCGTGCGTCCCCGCATCGACGCCCGCGCCGCTGCCCGGCTCGACGCGCTGGCCGAGGATTTCGGCGCCGGTCTGCAGCTCGTGAACATCCTGGCGGACGTGGCGCGCGACCGGCAGCGTGGCGTCAGCTACGTTCCCGAGACCGTCTGCCGGGCCGAAGGGCTGGCGGTCGCCGATCTGCTCGAGCCATCCCAGCGCCCTCGCGCCCGCGCGGCGCTCGCGTGGCTGTCCCGGCGGGCCCGCGAGCGCCTGCAGCACGCCCGGGAGTACTGCCTGGCCATGCCGCGAACCGAGTACCAGCTGCGCCTGTTCTGCCTGGTCCCGTACTACCTGGCCTTGCGGACCCTGCGGGCCCTGGAGGAGGACCGGCGGTACCCGGAAGCCGGCCTGCGGGTCAAGGTCGGACGGTCCGTGGTGTACCGGACGGTGACGGCGGCCAGGGTGTGCGCCGCGAGCAACCACCTGCTGCGGGCCTACGCCTGGCGGCTGGAATTCGTCGCCTGAACGGACCAGCGGCGTCGCGCCTCGTAGGCCATGATTCCGAAACAGACGGCCACGTTCAGGGACTCCTTGCCGCCGTACATCGGGACCGCGACGACCGCGTCGCACGCGGCGAGCACCGCCGGCGAGATGCCGCGGACCTCGTGCCCGACCAGGAAACACAAGGGGAAGCGGTACGGGTAGGCGTCGAACGGCGCCGCCCCGGGGGCGCACTCCAGCGCCACGACCTGGATTCCGCGCTCCCGGACGGTCCGGATCGCCGCCAGGGTGTCCGTCCAGTAGTCCCAGGGCATGGTGCTGGTGGCGCCCAGCGCGGTCTTCTCGAGGTCGGTCCGCGGCGGGGTGGCCGTCATGCCGCACAGGTAGAGCCCGGAAAGACCGGCCGCGTCGGCGGTCCTGAACATGGAGCCCACGTTCCAGGCGCTCCGCACGTTGTCCAGCAAGGCGTAGATCGGGCAGCGTTGCTGGGAAGTCGGGTCTGGCATCGTCGCTCCGGGGGCGGCCTGAGGCCCCGTGCGGGCGCGGGTCGGAGCCGGTCGGCCCTAAATCGGCGGCCGTTCGGGCCGATACCGGTCGGGACCGCTGATTTCCAGACCAAAGGAACCCTACGGCTCCATGAAACGCAAGACGATCAGCCTGTGCATGATTGCGCGCGACGAGGAGTCCTACATCGGGAAGGCGATCAAGTCGGCTCTGGCGCTCGTCGACGAGATCGTGGTCGTGGACACCGGCTCCCGGGACAACACCCGGATCATCGCCGAGGGCTACGGCGCGCGAGTGCTCGACTACGCCTGGCACGATGACTTCGCCGCCGCGCGCAATACCGCCCTCGCCGCGGCCGCCTGCGACTGGATCCTCGTGCTGGACTGCGACGAGCAGCTCCAGAGCATCCGGCCGGTCGAGTTCCAGCGGCTCCTGGCGGACCCCGGGGTCGCCGGCTACCGGGTGCGCCTGTTCGGCGCCCACGGCAGCGACCATTCGCGCGCGTTCCCCGACGTCCGCCTGTTCCGCAGCCACCCGGACCTCCGGTACCGGTATCCGGTTCACGAACAGATCGTGCCCAGCCTGACCGTCCACGCCGAATCGACCGGGCTCGTCATCGCGGACTCGCCGCTCGTGATCGTCCACGACGGCGGAGGCGCCGACCAGCGCGCGCGCAAGCGCGACCGCAACCTCCGCCTGCTGCGGAAGGCGGTCGGCGACTGCCAGGACGAGCCCTACTTCGAGTACCAGCTGGGGAGCGAGATGCTGCTGCGGCTCGACGACGACGTGCTGCCGGTCGCCGGCCTGCGCACGAGCCTGCATCACCTCGACTCCGCCTGGCGCAGGGTGACCGGGCTGCCGCCGGAGATGCGCCGGCTCGTGGCGTTCGGCGGATTTCTGGCGGGAGATCTGGCCGCCGTCCACCTCGCGATCGGCCAGCCCGCGGCAGCCGCCACGATCGTCGAGGTCGCTCGGCGCGAGTGGGGAGACACCGCGCGGCTCTGCTTCCTGGCGGCTCGCGCCGCGCTCGACCAGCTGGTCGCGACCGACGTCGCCGCGCGTCGCCTGGAGCTGGCCGGCCGCGTCCGCCGGGATCTCGCCGCCATCGAGGCGCTGCCGCCGGCCGCGACGCCGAAGAGTTCGCGGATCCGGGACCTCTATCCGCTGGTCTGCCGCGGAGACCTCGCCCTCGCCGAGAGCCGTCTGGCCGACGCAGCCGAGGCCTACGAGCAGGCGCTGAGCCGAGACCAGGATTACTCGGCCGCCTGGGTCGGGCTCGCCGAGTGCGCGCGCGTCGCCGGCGATCGCAAGCGGGCGCTCCGGCTCTACCTCCGCGCCGTCACGGCCAGCGAGTGGAACGTCCGCGCCTGGGAGCGAGGCTGCAGCCTCCTCGAGGAACTCGGGTTCCACGACAACGCGCAGAGCTGGCGGACCAGGGTCCTCGATCACTTCCCCGAGCGGCCGCAAGCCCCGTCAGATCCCGTCGCGGTCGGGCAACTCCTCGCGTAGGCGCTTCGCGTCCAGCAGGACCGGATAATCCGGATCGGCGCGTTCGAGGATCCGTTCCACGGTATCCAGCAGCCGATGCGCTTCGGCGGTCTGTCCGGCCGCCGCTTCGATGCTCGCCGCCACCAGCGTGCCCTCCGCGATCCGCGGATTGACCGTGAGCGCCTCCCTGACCTGGATGCGGGCCTCGTCATATCCGCGCAGCGGGATCAGGTTGTAGGCCAGGTGGATCCGCTCGAACAAGCTCTCGTGCGGGGGGAAATCCCGCGCGAGCGCCAGCGATTCCTGGAAGTACCGCGCGGCTGCGGCGGCGTCCCCGGCCTGCTCCGCCGCCAGACCTCGCCACCGGGAGACGCTGAGGCGGAGCCGGGCCCTCAGGGCCTCGCTCTCCAGGAACTGGGGATCCTGCTCGCGAACGCGGCGGAACGAATCGAGGAGCGCGAGCGCGAGATCCGTCTCGCCGTGCGCCAGCAGCAGGCGGATCCGCACGGACGGGACGTTGTCGTCGGTGGGGTAGGTCGCGAGGAAGCGCGTCGCGTAGGACTCGAAATCGGCCTGCACCCGGTGGATGAAGAGGCGGTGGATGAGATCCAGCTCCGTCTCCTTCTGGATCGCGGTACCCTTGATCGCGTCGACGGTCGCCAGCGTGTCCACCAGTGCGAGGGCGCGGTCGACCTCGCCGCGTTCGATGTAGATGCGACCGATGTTCCGGAGCGAATAGAAGAAGTCCGGTTGCTTCTTGAGGGCCGCCTTGAATTCCTCCTCGGCTTCCTCGTACCGTCCGACCGTCATCAGGACCTCGCCGAGGGAATCGTGAGGATTGGCGAGGTCTGGCGCCACGAAGGCGTACTTCCGGATCGCCGCTTCGGCCTCGTCGTACCGCCCGCGGCCGAGGTAGAGGTAGCCCAGGAAGTTGTAGGCCCCCGCGTAGTTCGGGTTGATCTCCAGGATGTGCTTCCAGGTCCGCTCGGCGAGATCCAGGTCCCGGTCGCGGTCGGCCGCGAGAGCCTGCGCCACCAGCACGATCAGCTCGTCGGGAGATTCGGCCTGCGCGGCGGCGAGCAGGGAATCGGCGTCCGCGAAGAAACGCGAGGACCTGGACTGGGAGAGGCGGACCTCGAGGAGGAGCCGCGCGCGATCGTCAGTGACGAGCCCGGCCAGGCTGTCGGCCATGGCGTACTGGCGCTTCGACGGCTCGCTCCTGCCCAGACGATAGTGGAGCTCAGCGAGGGCCACGTGCGCCATCGCGAGGTTCCCGTCCAGGGCGAGCGCTTGCTCGAGCTTCTGCTCGGCCTCGCGGTACCGGAACGCCTGCAGGTAGAACTCGCCCTGGTCGTAGAGGTCCCAGGCGGCCTTGTCGGCCGTGTAGGCGGTCGCCGGATCACGATGCCGCAGGACCAGGCCGGCCGCGATGAAGACGACGGCGGCGACCAGGATGAGCGGTCCGATGCGTTTCATGACGCCTCCTCGGGCGTGATGTTCGTGGCGAAGACCGAACCGGCGGCACGGGCCGAACCGGCGGCGGATCGCGAGGGCGGCGCGATCTTGAGCGCCAGGAGCGTGATGTCGTCCTCGGCGTCGCGGCGACCGCGGAAGAGCTGCAGTTCCTGATCGATGCGCGGCAGGAGCGCTCCGACGTCGAGGTGCCGGTGCTCGCGCAGGAAGTGGTCGAGGCGCGCCGTGCCGTACTCGTCCTCGCCGTCCGGGCTCTTGGTCTCCGTGAGCCCGTCGGTATAGAGCAGCAGCAGATCGCCGTCGCGGAGCTCGACCGCGCCCTCGTCGTAGTCCCCGAAATCGAAGGCGCCGAGCGGCAGGCCGCCTTCTGCGAGCCTGGAGATCCGGTTGTCGGCGTCGATCACGACCGGCGCGTCGTGGCCGGCCGAGCTGTAGCGCAGCCGGCGGGTCCGCGGGTCGAAGAAGGCCAGGAAGACCGTCGCGAAGTGCCGGCTGTCCGTCGCCGCGTGCAGCTGGCGATTGACGCGCAGGAGGATGTCGCCGGGCGAATCGCAGATGTCGCACTGGGCGCGCAGCGAGGCCTGCAGATTCGAGGCCAGGAGCGACGCGGGCATCCCCTTGCCGCACACGTCCGCGATGACCATGGCCACCTGGCCATCGACGCGGGGGATGACGTCGTAGTAGTCGCCGGAAACCGTCTTGCTCGAGAGGTTCACGGCGTCGAACTGGATCCCTGCGAAGGTCGGCAGCGCGGCGGGCATGAGCCTGCTCTGGATCTCGCGCGCCAAACGCATCTCCTCCTCGAGCTTCTGCTTCGCGACCTCCTCCTCGTAGAGGCGGGCGTTCTCGAGCTGGGTCGCCGTCTGGCCGGCCACGATCGTCAACAGCTGGATCTCGTGCAGCTGGTAGGCTTCCTCGCCCGGTTTCGCCGGCAAGGCGATCAGGCCGATGACGCGACCCGACGCGGCCAGCGGGACCAGGAGGTTGACGCCGGCGCTGGCCAGCTGGCGCTGCTCGCGACGCCGCGCGGCGAGCTCGACCTGTTCCCTCGAGATGGCCAGGTGCTGCGCTTCGGGCAGAGCGTCCTCGAGGTCGATCCAGAACGGCTCGAGGCGCTGCGTGATGGTCTTGAGCGTCGCACCCAGCTCGATCTGCCGCGGGAGCGCCGGCGGGACGCCCGCCGGAGCCTGGGGCCAGGCGCGGGTCCAGGTCGCGGCGTCGCCGCCGGCATCCGGTAGGTAGACCCAGAGGCGCGGCAACTCGAGCGCTTCCTGCAGTCCGCGGCCGATCCGGTCGAGCAGCGCCTGCTGCTGGATGAGGCCGGGAATCTCGCGGCTGAACTGCTCGAGGAGCACCGCGAGATTGGCGCGCGAGCGATAGAGCCGCGCTTCGAGCGACCGCTGCAGGCGATTGCGCACCGGCCACAGCACGCCGGCGACCGCGAGGGTGACACCGACCGCGATCAGCGGGTTGGCGGAGCCGATCAGCGTCACGAGCTGGCTGCCGGCCCAGAAGACGACGATCGCCCAGCCGAGCACCAGCAGACCGGTCAGGATGCTGAACAGCAGGCTCCGCTTGACGAGGAATTCGATCTGCAGCACCTGGTAGCGCGCGACGCAGTAGCCGAAGCTCATCGGGATCGCCACGAGGGGGATCACCCCGAGCTGCGCCAGATCGGTCCGCGCCGTGATCTCCTCGAGGCCGATCTTGAACACGAGGAACGGCAGCACCCCGACCAGCGTGCCCCAGGTGAGGATCCGCACCCTCTCGCGGAGCAGGGGGTCGCGGTAGCTGAGGTAGCTGTGGACGAGCGCCGCCAGCCCCGCGACGTAGTACAGACCGAGGATGATCCAGGTCACCGTGTTGATGTGCGCGGCGCGGTCGCCGAAGAACTGGTCGAGGGTGAACCGGAGGTAGAACATCAGCGGCAGCAGGTAGAGCAGGGGCGAGAGGTAGGGATGCCGGGCGAGAGCCTGCTTCTTCCCCGGGAAGACCAGGAAGAACTGCAGGAACAGGGCGGGCAGCATGAACCGCGCGAACGCGCCGCCGTTGCGCGTGATGATGTCGCCCCAGAAGTAGCTGGACCGTTCCAGGTTGGTCATGAAGTAGATGGCGAACGCCAGGCAGAGCAGGAAGAAGAGCCGCGCTGGCCGGTCGTTCCCGCTCTTGAGGTAGACCAGGGTCCCGATGACCAGGTAGACCGCAGCCAGGATGACGTTGACCGCGTAGGACCGGTCGGCCACCCGGAAGCCAGAGAGCGGGACGTCCAGCAGGAGCGCCTTGTCCTTCCGTTCCACCAGGTAGGGGACCGTGGCGCCGGGGCGCTGGGCGCCGAGCACGTCGGCGGCTTCCTGGGGGGTCGTCACGACGTGGTTGGCGATGCCCGTGATGACGTCCCCCTTGCGCAGGGGAGTCGGCGGTATGCCCGGGCCGCGGGGGACGACCTCGAGCACCTGTACGGTCGGACGGCCGAGCACCCAGACCGTGCCGTCGTTGGGCCGCACCTTGGTGGCATCCACGGCGGCGAATCCACAGAAGACGACGGCCAGGGCGCCCAGTGCGAGGAAGACCCGCCGCGAGAAGACGAGTCGCGCGGCGCGTTCCAGCAGGGTTTCCCCGATAGCGTCCGATTGCATATCCCGTCCGATCGGATTCCTCGATCTACGCAGCGCACGGCGCGACAAGGTGTTCCATACCAGCAGGGTAACGGCGGACTTGTGTCTGATCAAGACCCGTGGTGCCGGCCGCAGTCGCTGGTTAGACGCACGGACCCCCTGACGGGTTGCATGGGGTTGCGCCGCTGCGAGGTCCGGCCCGGGTCGAGGAAGGCGTCAGAGATCGGCAAGCCGCAGGCAGCCGTAGCCCTGGATCCCGTAGGCGAGCCAGCTCGGATGCTCGGGCCCCAGCCGTTCGCGGAGCGCGAGCGAGGCCTCGCGGTGCGCGGCGCAGGCGCACAGGCCGGCCCCGAGCGCGCCGTAGAACAGGGCGGCGAAGTGGCGGGCGGGGCGGCTGTAGAGGGGGATCGCGGTGCCGATGAAGGTCGAGGCGCCCGCGGCGAGAAAACGCCGGCCGAGCCAGCCCAGGCTGCACCAGCTGTTGGAGAAGACCAGGGGAGGCAGACAGCCGTCGCGTCCCAGCCGCTCCGGCCGCACCGGACCGTCATCCAGCCACCACGCGACCTCGACGGCCGGGACGCCCGGGCCGACCGCGGCTGGCACCCCTCGCCGCGCGTAGGTCGCGACGGCCTGGTCGAGCGCCGCCTCGATCGGGTCGACGCCGACGACCTCGAGATCGAGGCCGACGAGGTCGTCCAAGGTGTCGGGGTCGGCGTCGGGCTGACCGGCGGCGGCGATCAGCCCCGCGAGCCACCGGTTCTCGCCAGCCTGCGATACCTCGGGCGGCTGGCTCGTGGGAGCGGCGAAGTGCAGGGCCTGGTAGAGCATCGCGCGCGAGGCGAGCAGACCCGGGGTCACCGCTCCCGGGATGCGCAGGCGCGCGAGCGCCGGGGACGAGGCCGCGAGCGCCCGGTCGATCCCCTCGGCCTCGCGGAAGATCAAGCGCCGGATCTCGTCCCGCCCGTGACCCGGCACGAAGAGGACCTCGGGGCGAACCCGCTGGTCGTCGGCGCGTTCGCCGGATGAGACGCGCAGGTTCCGGTGCCTGTGCATCCAGAGCCGGGGCGGGTCGTCGCGAGGGACGCGGGAACCGTGGCTCGCGGCTTCAATGCCGCTGGTCTCGATGAGGAACGCGACGCCGTTGTGCAGCCAGTGCCACGGGAGGCCGGCCAAGTCGCGATCGGCGACGACGTGGTACGCGATGGTCTGGTCGTCCGCCGGCGATTCCGGGTCCGTCGACACGGCCCCGGCGCGTTCGCGATCGGGGTGGAACGCTTCCGGATCGTGGGCCGTCACGGCCCGGAACAGGAGGCCGCCGACCTGCTCCATGCACCGCGTGACTGCCGGCGTGTCCAGCCCGTGCCGCTCCTGGACGGCCGGGAGCGACTCGATGAGCGTCCTGGCCTCTGCCAGCAAGCGATCAGTTTCCGGACAGGTGCCCGCATCCGGCAGGGGGATATCGATCCAGAGCATCGTGCCCTCCAGGCGCTCGGGGCCGGCATGGCCTGTCCCGCCGAGCCGTCAGGTACGGATTCCGTTGCCTGGAGTCCTGCAGGACGCGTGCCGCGCGACGGCGGGGTCCGCTCGGCTCGAGCCGGTGGTGCTCGGGATTCAGGGGGAAGTTCGCCGATCCGGGGAGAGGCCTGGTGCCCAGGGGGAGACTCGAACTCCCACGAGGTAACCCCCACTACGACCTGAACGTAGCGCGTCTACCAGTTCCGCCACCTGGGCACCGTATTTGCGAGACGCCCGCCGATCCGGAGGCGGGGAGGGAAGTTAGTTTGCTGGCTGGAAACTGTCAACTGGCGAGTTCCGATCGGAGGCCGGGGCGCGTCTCGGCGCTGGCCGGGCTTGAGGGTCGACCGACCGCGTGCTAGGTTGCCCGCTGGATCGCACCGGAAACCGAGGGACCATGGCCAGTGCCAAGACTCCGGCCGGCATCAAGCTGATCGCGCAGAACCGCCGGGCCCGCCATGAATACGAGATCCTGCAGACCGTCGAGGCGGGGATCGTCCTCTTGGGCAGCGAGGTCAAGGCCCTGCGCAACGGGCGGGTCAACCTCGGAGACGGCTACGCCGAGCTCAAGCGCGGGGAGGTCTGGCTCCTCAAGCTGCACATCGGTCCCTACGAGATGGCCAACCGGCAGAACCACGACCCGTTTCGCCCGCGCAAGCTGCTGCTCAACCGGCGCGAGATCCGCAAGCTCGCTCCCAAGCTCGACGAGGGCGGGCGCACGCTGATCCCGCTGAAGATCTACTTCAAGCACGGCCTGGTGAAGGTCGAGCTTGCCCTCGCGCGCGGCAAGAAGCTCTATGACAAGCGCGCGGACACCGCCCGGCGGGACGCGGATCGGCAGATGGCGAAGATCACCGGGCGCCGCGGCTGACGCGAGCACGGCGGAGGCGAAGGAGGACCATGGCGACCGGCGACAGGTCACACACCCGGCGAGCCCGCGAACGCTGGCGGTGGCTGGCGGTGGCGCTCGCGCTCGGGTCGATCGCGCCGGCGGTCTCGGCCCAGACCGCGGCGCCGGCTGGCGATCAGGATCGCGATCCCCTGGCGTGGCGGCGCCGGGATCCCGCGGCGGCGGACCTCGCCATCGCCGTCGAGGACCGCGCGACCCGCAGGACGCGCGAGATCGCCGGCCGCCTGCTCCTGCTCGGATCCCAGGAAGTCTACGTGCGCTCGGCCGATGCGGCGGACCTCCTCCAGGCCAACCGCCTGTGGCAGGCGGTGAGCCGCCGCCTGGCGCTGCGCATCGGCTCCCGCGAGGCCCGGTTCACCGACCAGAGCCGCCTCGTCAGCCTCGGCGACCGGGAGATCCTGCTGCCGGTCCCGGTGCTCTTCGCCGACGGCGATCTCTGGCTGCCCCTGGGCTTCGTCTCGGACATCCTGGCTCCGGAGGCGGGCCAGTACCTGGCCTGGGATCGCGACCTTCGCCGCCTGACGACGGGTCAGGCCGAGGTCAACCTGACCGACCTGCGGGTCACCCCGATGACCCGGGCGGCGAGCCTTCGCCTGCTCTGCCGCGAGGCGCTGAGCTTCCGCGCGAGCAGCCCCGAGCCGGGCGTGATCGAGCTGAAGATCTACGGCGCCCAGGCCGATCTCGCCCAGGTCCGGCTGGACGAGCCGCAGGGGCTCATCCGCGGCGCTGCCACGCGCCAGTTCGCCGACTACGCGGTCGTCACCGTCCGGGTCGACGAGCTGGTGACGCATTACCGCACCGAGACGGCGAGTTCCGGCCGGGAGATCGTCCTGATCGTCGAGGAGGAACAGGTCGCCGCGCTGCCGGAGCCGGTCCCGCGCGGTCAGGCCGAGATCGCGCTGGGCGGAGGGCCGGTCGACGTGACGCGCCAGCTCGAGATCCGCACGGTCGTCGTCGATCCGGGCCACGGCGGCACCGAACCGGGCGTGGCGAGCGCCGGCGGGATCCTCGAGAAGGATGTGAATCTCGCCGTCGCCGAGGAACTCGCCGACCACCTGAGAGGCCGCGGCCTGAAGGTCGTGCTGACGCGCGACGACGATCGCACGCTCGGACTGGCCGAGCGCGCCGAGATCGCGAACTCCGCCGGCGGCGACCTCTTCGTCTCGCTGCACTGCAACGGCTGGTTCAACCACGGCGCGCGCGGGCTCGAGACGTACTTCCTCTCGCCGGCCAAGAGCGACTGGAGCCAGAGCGTCGAGGCGGTCGAGAATCGCGACCAGGCTGCGCCCGGCGACGTCGAGTTCATCGTCTGGGACCTCGTCCAGAACCGCTACATCAGCGCCAGCAGCGACCTGGCGGAGGTGGTCCAGGCGGAGGTCTGCCGCGCCCTGCGCGTGCCGGACCGCGGCGTCCGGCAAGCGGGCTTCCGCGTGCTGGTGGGCGCCTGGATGCCGGCGGTCCTGGTGGAGATGGGATTCCTGACCCACCCGGACGAGGCCCAGGACCTCAGCAACCGCCGGTACCAGCGGGATCTCGCGCACGCGCTCGGCGACGCGATCCTCGTCTATCGCGACCAGGTCGCGCGGGCCGGCGCGGCGGCGGCCGGGGAGGGCGCGCGATGAATGAACGCGACCGTCGTCCGCCGTCCGCCGCCGCCGGGGCCAGATCCTGGCTGGCCCGCCGCGTGCCGCGCCGGCTGTTCTGGCTGGCGATCCCGCTGGTCGTGGCCGGCGCCACCTGGCTCCTGCGAGAGGTCGGGCGCGACCGGAGGCCGGAAACGCCGGATCTCGTCGTGAGCCGCGACCGGGCCGCCGAAGACGAGGCGGCGGGAGACCGCGCCGTGATCCTCGTCTTCCCGGAATGGGACGCCGCCGGCTACGTGGTCGAGCGCCGGCGCATTCCGAGCCGCGGTCACCCCGAGGAGGACCTGCAGGCCGTGCTGGACGCGCTCTGTTCGGGACCAACCCGCAGCGGAGCGGTCGGCGCCCTGCCCGCGGGCACCAGGATCCTCGCGGTCTTCCTCGACCGCGAGGGACGCGAAGCGGTCCTGGACTTCAGCGCCGAGCTCGTCGTCCGCCATCCCGGCGGCAGCGCCGCCGAAGCGGCGACCCTGACCTCGATCCTCCGCACGGTCGCGCTCAACTTCCCCGAGGTGCGGTCCTGCCGGATCCTCGTGGCTGGCGCGCCGGCCGAGACGCTCAACGGCCACCTCTCGCTCGACGAGGTGTTCGAACTGCGGAGGTGGCTCTAGTGGCGGATGCCAGCCGGCCGATCGGGATCTTCGATTCCGGCCTCGGTGGACTCACCGTGTTGCGGTCGCTGCACCGACGACTGCCGTCCGAGGACATGGTCTATTTCGGCGACACCGCCCGCGTGCCGTACGGGACCAAGGGCGCGCGCACCGTGCAGGCATTCGCCTGGCAGGACGGCCGCTTCCTGGTGAGCCTCGGGGTCAAGCTGGTGGTGGTCGCCTGCAATACGGCGAGCGCCTTCGCTCTTGACGACCTCGCCGCGCGGCTGCCGGTCCCGGTCCTGGGCGTGATCGAGCCGGGCGTCGCGACCGCTCTCGCGCGGACCCGGGGCGGCCGGATCGGCGTCATCGGGACCCGCGGCACGATCGCCTCGGGTCGCTACCAGGCCAGGCTCGCCGCGCGGGTCGCGCCGGACCGGATCGTCGCCCGCCCCTGCCCGCTCTTCGTGCCGCTCGTGGAGGAGGGTCTCGTCGATCACCGCCTGACCGAGATGGCCTGCCGGGAGTACCTGACCGAACTGCGCGACGCGTCGATCGATACCCTGATCCTCGGCTGCACGCACTATCCGCTGCTGAAGCCGGCGATCGCCGCGTTCCTCGGCCCCCAGGTCGAGCTCGTCGACTCTGCCGAGACGCTGGCAGGCGCCGCCGAGTCCGCGCTGCGCTCCGCCGGCCTTCTCCGCGGCGGCGGCGGCCAGGGCCGGCTCGACTTCTATCTCAGCGACATCCCGTGGACCTTCACCGAGGTCGGCGCCCGCTTCCTCGGCAAGCCCATCACCGACGTCACGACCGTGAACCTGGACGAACTCGAGGGCGAGGGTCGGCTGGACCTCGCCCGGAAGGGCGATGACACATGAGCGCACGCGCCGGCGGCCGTGGCGAGACGCAGATCCGACCGACTCGCATCACCCGCGACTATCTGCCGCACGCCGAGGGTTCCTGTCTGATCGAGATGGGCAACACGCACGTGATCTGCACCGCCACGATCAGCCACGGCGTCCCGCGCTGGCTGAAGACGGCGGGCCAGGGCTGGATCACGGCCGAGTACGGCATGATCCCGCGCAGCACGGACGAGCGCATGAGGCGCGAGGCCACGGGCGGCGGCGGCCAGGGCGGGCGCACGATGGAGATCCAGCGGCTGATCGGACGCGTACTGCGCACGGTCACCGATCTGAACGCCCTGGGCGAGCTGACGGTGACGTTGGACTGCGACGTGATCCGCGCCGACGGCGGCACCCGTTGCGCGGCGATCAACGGCAGCGCCGTGGCGCTCTGGGACGCGCTGGACCGGCTGCGCCTGCGCCGTCATCCCATGCGCTCGCTCGTGGGCGCGATCAGCCTGGGATTGGTCGAGGGCGCGGTCCTGATCGATCTCGACTATCGCGAGGATTCGACCGCGGACACCGACATGAACGTCGTCATGGCGGAGGGCGGCGGCCTCATCGAGATCCAGGGCACGGCCGAGCGCGAGCCGTTCGCGCGCGAACAGCTCGCGCGCATGCTCGATCTCTCGGCCGCGGCCATCGCGAAGATCAACGAACTGCAGCGCAAGGTGCTCGCGACCTGAGTCGGACGCGGCGCCGGCGCGGCGAGAGGCGATCATGGGCGTCACGGCACGGACGGTCGTCTTGGCGAGCCGCAACGAGGACAAGCTCCGCGAGCTGCGCGAGCTGTGCGCGGGGTTGCCGCTCAGAGTGACCTCGCTGGCCGACTACCCCGAGGCGCCCGAGGTGATCGAGGACGGGACCACCGCGCTCGGCAACGCCGCTCGCAAGGCGCTCGTCGCGGCCGCCTACACGGGCGAGATCGCCGTGGCCGACGACACGAGCCTCCAGATCCGGGCGCTCGGGGACATGCCGGGAATCTTCGCCTCGCGATTCGCGGGACCGGCGGCGACGTACGCGGACAACGTCGCGCTCGCGCTCGCGCTCATGGACGGCGTGCCCAACGACGCTCGGGAGGCCCGGTTCGAGGCCGGGATCGTCTGGATCGACCCGCGGCCCGACCCCGACCTCGCGCCCGCGGCGGCGGCGCCGGCCGCGCAACGGTGGCTGCACAATCCGTTCGCCCGGTCCATCGCCCTCGCGCCGGACGAGGACGAGGACGCGTTCTGGAACGAGTTGAGCGACCGCCGGCGCATCTGGCACGACTACCATGCCTGGATCCGCACCGTGCCCTCCGGGGGTGGCACGGATCGCGAGCGGCTGGTCCAGACCATCGACCGGCTGGTGGCGCCGTTCCTGGACGGCCGGCGGCCCGCCGGCGCTCCTCTGGCGGCGATCAGCCTGCCGGATCCCGGGCTGTGGACCGCGGACGGGCCGACCGGCGGCGATCCGCCGACTCTGGTCGCCCCGTCGGGGCTGCCGCCGGACGCGCCGGGACGCGCCGTCAACGCGCCGCACTGGCTCGAGCTCGCCGCCGCCGGCCGCCTGCTCGGGCGTCTCGGCCGCGAACCGCGGGGCGTTCGCGGCTTCGGCTACGATCCGATCTTCATCCCGGCCGGCGGCGAACGGACGCTGGCCGAGCTGGCGCCGGACGAGAAACACGCCATCAGCCACCGCGGGCTAGCGATGCGCCGGCTGCTGGCGGCGGTCTCGCGGGTCTACGGCGCCAGGTGACGGCCGCCGTCAGCGGCGGGCGACAGCGACGGTCGGCCGGTCGCGGGCATTGACAGCCGGTCGTGGGGCCCCTATGAATTCGGTCCCGTCCGGGGGTCGCCACGGGGCGTCCAGACCGGCCGGCGGGAACGGGCACGATGCCTGCCCGGGTCGGGGCGTGGCGCAGTCCGGTAGCGCAACGGCTTTGGGAGCCGTGGGTCGCAGGTTCAAATCCTGTCGCCCCGACCATGCAGGCAGGTTGGTCACGGACGCTTGACACAGCCGGGCAACGCCGCCATTATTCCGCTCTCCGCCTGGCCTGGATACGACGGTGCGCCCGTAGCTCAGTTGGATAGAGCAGTGGACTTCTAATCCACAGGTCGCAGGTTCGAGTCCTGCCGGGCGTGCCACCGGCAGGTTCTTGGTGGTGGATGTAGCTCAATTGGCAGAGCTCCTGGTTGTGGTCCAGGCGGTCGTGGGTTCGAATCCCACCATCCACCCCATCGCTCTCCGCGGGCTGACTCGCTCAGACAACGACAGCCCCGCGCAACGGCCTGTTCCAACCGCAGGCCGTTTCTGCTAAGGTGCCTCCCACGAGTCCGGCGGCCGTTTCCGGCCGCCACTGATCATCCAGGAGGATCCGATGGCTGGCGTGAACAAGGTCATCCTGATCGGGAATCTCGGGGCCGATCCCGAGGTCAAGTACACCGCCCAGGGCAACGTGCCGGTGGCGAACCTGCGGGTCGCGACCGGCGAGCGCTGGCAGGACAAGTCGACCGGGGAATGGCAGGAGCGGACCGAGTGGCACCGCGTGGTCGCCTGGCGGCACCTCGCCGAGCGGGCCCAGCGGTTCCTCAGCAAGGGCAAGCAGGTCTACATCGAGGGCCGTCTGGAAACCCGCAAGTGGCAGGACCGCGACGGCAACGACCGCTACACGACCGAGATCGTGGCGCGCGACCTGATGATCCTGGGCCGGCGCGAGGAGGGCGACGGCGGCCAGGGCGCGGGTGCCGGCGCCCGCGAGGACGACCACGCCGCGCGCGGCAGCGGCTCGTTCACGCCGCCGCCGCTCGAGAGCGGCCCGATGGACGACGACGACCTGCCGTTCTGATCGCGCAATCGCCGTCATGAGCCGGGAGGCCGCCCGCGGGGCGGCCTCCGTCATTCGGGCCCCGGCGCGCGGCGCTCGAGCAGGCTCGCCGTGGAGCGCAGGAGCTCGTGGCGGCGATATGGCTTCTGGATGAAACCGCTGGCCTCGTCCGTCCCGAGCACGTGGTCCACGTTCTCGCGCCCGTAACCGCTCGACAGGAGCACCGGCAGGTCGACGCGCAGGCCGCGGATGCGATCCAGGACCTGCAGCCCGTGCAGACCCGGCATCGTCATGTCCAGGAGCACCAGGTCGATCGCGTGCGGATCGTCCTCGAGGACCGCGAGGGCCTCGCTGCCGTCGGCCGCGAGCAGGATCTCGTAGCCGGCGGCGGCGAGCAGGTTGCCGGCGACTTGCCGGATGTTGTGCTCGTCGTCCACGACCAGGATGCGCGCGCGCAGGCGTCCGGCCGGACGCGATACCGCGGCGCGCGGCACGGCGACCGCGCCGGCTTGCCGCGAGCGCACACCCAGCGTCGGCAGGAACACGGTGAAGGTCGACCCCTCGCCGGCGGCAGTCTGGACGGCCACGGCGCCGTGGTGCGCGCGGGCGATCCCCTGGATCGCCGCGAGCCCGAGCCCGCGTCCCATGAATTTGGTCGTGTAGAACGGCTCGAACGCGCGCGCGGCCTGCTCCGGCGTCATGCCGACCCCGTCGTCGCGAACGTCGATGGCCACATACGATCCCGGCGCGAGCGGCTGGTGATTCACGGGATCGTGAAGCGGCTCCCGCGCCGCGTCGTAGAGCCGGGTCCGGATCTCGATCGTTCCGGTCCGATCCGGCAGCGCTTCCGAGGCGTTGGTCACCAGATTCATCACAACCTGCCGGATCTGGGCGGCGTCCGCCTCGACGATGGGCAGGTCCGGCGCGAGATCGAGACGGAGGCGCGCAGTGCCGAGGCCGAGGTGGAGCAACGGCGCGACGCTCCGGATGAGGTCGGTCACGTCGAGCGGCTCCACCCGGATCTTCCCTTTCCCGCTGAACGCGAGCAGCTGCTGGCAGAGATCGGCGGCGCGCAGTCCGGCCTGCGCGATCTGCTCGACCCAGCCGCGGGCGGGATGGTCGGCGTCGAGTTCCGTGAGCACGAGGTCCGCGTTGCCGACGACGCCCAAGAGCAGGTTGTTGAAGTCGTGGGCGATGCCGCCGGCGAGCACGGCCAAGCTCTCGAGCGTGTGCGACTGGACGTGATGCGCGGCGGTCCGCGCAGGCGGGGAGTCGCCGCCCGACAGCGGCGTCAGGATGCCGTAGTGGATCGTGCCGGGCCCGCCCGGCGGGGCGGCGGACGCAGGGAGCAAGACGGCGGCGAGCCGCTGTCCGTTCCGCTGTTTCAACCGGCAGATCCCGGCTCCGGGGAAGCGGTCCTGCCCTCCGAGCAGGGCGGCTAGCGACGTCGGGTCCGCGGGATCGGCGACCAATTCCCCGATGCGCCGGCCGAGCGCCTCGGCGGTCGTCCAGCCCAGGAGGCGCTCGCAGCCGCGGTTCCAGAAGCGAAGCGTCCCGTCCGCGTCGTATCCGAGAACGGCGAGTCGGCTGAGGTCCTGGACAGTCACCCGCACGGCGGGGTCACCCAGTCCCGCGGGAGCACGGTGCGGATTCGCGCCCGGTTCCCTGCCGCCACTCATGTGGATTCCTGCCTGACCGCGCGTCTTCGCCCCCGGAAGACCGCCGCGCCGCTACCATCCAGGCCCAGGTTAGCACGGCGAACTCGGGAGCGCCAAGCGGAAGTCGAGCCCCGAGCTCCTGCCGTCACGCGCGGGTTTCGCACCAGCGATAGAGGGGGCACTCGTCGCAACGCGGCGCTCGCGCACGGCAGGTCTGGCGACCGTGATCGATGATCAGGTGGGTGAAGTCCCGCCAGTCGTCTCGAGGGACGACCTCATTGAGCTGACGTTCCGCCTTGCCGGGGTCGGTCGTGTCCGTCAGGCCGAGCTTGCGGGCGATGCGGCTGACGTGCGTGTCGACGACCACTCCCTCGGGACGTCGCCAGATCTCGCCGAGGACCACGTTGGCGGTCTTGCGTCCCACGCCGGGCAGCTCGACGAGCTCGGCGAGGGTGTCCGGGACCGCGCCGTCGCGCCGCTCGACGATCGCCCGGGCGGCGCCCTGGAGGCTCTTGGCCTTGGTGCGGAAGAACCCCGTGGAGCGGATCGCGTCCTCGATCGCGGCGAGCGGCGCGGTCGCGAAGTCCCGCGGGGTGGGGAAGGCGCGGAAGAGCGCCGGCGTGACCTGGTTGACGCGCGCGTCCGTGCACTGGGCGGACAGGATGGTCGCGACCAGCAGCTGCCAGGCGTCGCGGTGCTCGAGGTTGCAGCCGCTGTCGGGAAACGCCCGCCTCAGCTCGGCGATGACGCGCCGGGCGCGCAGGCGTCGGGCACGCAGGGAAACCAAGGGATCCTGACCTCGCCGCGTCTTGACAGTCTCCTGCCAGCGTACTAGATTCCGCGTCCCGGACCGCAGGTCAGGATACGCGGACCTCCGCCCCGGCACAAGCTCGTCCCAACGGTGCGCCGCTAGCTCAACTGGTAGAGCAGCTGACTCTTAATCAGCGGGTTCGGGGTTCAAGTCCCTGGCGGCGTACCAACAAGATCAACGGGTCACGCGATCTGCGTGACCCGTTGTTTTGTCCCGGGGCAGCAGATCGACGGGCTCTGCTGGCACCCTGGCGGCGAGTCGTTCCCACGACGTTGCTCCCGGGTCCATTCGCCGCTGAAAGGACGATCCTCCCTCGAGCCGTCGCCACGATCGCAGTGTCAACGCAACTACGGTTTTTACGTATGCAACGTCGACTGGCGCCGCGAAAAATTCCGGAAGACTCCCAAAATTATTGCAAAACTCTTACGATTTTGTGCGAACATAGACACCTCGCACGCGGGATTCGAGGCGCGCCAGGTCATCGTCCGAGATCTCTGGTCGCGCTCGAACGCCATCACTCGCGGAATAGGGGGTTTCGACCATGCGGAAAATGTTACTGCTCGCTCTGACGGCGATCTGCGCGTGTTGCATCGCCATGCCTGCCGTCGCCCAGAACTCAATCGACCAGAATCAACCCAACGCGTTCGTCTACATGGCTGGATTCGCGCAGACAGATCTCGCCCAGTCGTTCCAGCAGACGAACGGCAATATCACGGGCGCCGGCATCTTCCTGCAGCCGAACATCGGCGGGACCGACAACGTGACCATCACGCTGTGGACCGCCCTGCCGAACGCAGGCGGCTCGATCCTGGCCACGGGGAGCGCCATGGGCACGCAGGGTCAGTGGGTCGACGTCTTCTGGGACTACACCGTCATCAACCCCGCGACGACCTACTACCTCGTCTTCACCGGCAACATGACGCTGGGCATCGCTGGTGACGTCAACAACCCGTATCCCTATGGCATGGTGTTCGCCAACGCGGGCTTCAATCCGTTCCCGGACTTCGACTACGCCTTCCGGACCTGGTACGCCGGCGCTGTCCCGACCGAGGCCCATTCCTGGACCGACGTCAAGGGTCTGTTCCGGTAGTCTCGGCGGATTCCCTGTCGCCTTCGGATCCCACAACGGGGCCCGGGCTCAGCGCCCGGGCCCTGTCCGATTCGCCGGAGGCCGGCTTCCAGCCGCGCGCTAGGCGACATCCGCCGCCGGCCGCGCTACTTCTTCAAGACCTGCACGTCGCCGCTGAACGCGTCGATCTCGACCGTGGCGCTGCCCTCGCCCTCGGTGAACTCCAGCGAGCGTCCGGGCGCGTAGCGCGAGGTCCGCTCGGCCTGGTGGCCGAACACGTCGTGGATCTCGCCGGAGAACGTCCCGATCCTGAACTCGGCGTCGACCTTGCCCAGCAGGTTCACCGTGATGTCGCCGCTGTGCGCCGAGAGGCTCCAGTCGGCGGCGCGCGGCAGCTCGCCCGTGACCGTGACGTCGCCCGAGACGGTCTCGCATTCCAGCGCGCTCAGGTCCTTCCCGGCCGCCACGTCGATCGAACCGCTCACGACGCCGCACTCCAGTTCGCCGATGGCGCCGCGGACGACGATGTCGCCCGACACGCAGGTCAGCGTCGCGGAGTCCGTCGCGACGTCCACGTCGAAGCTGCCGCTCACGGCTTCGGCCTCGACGGCGGCGGGTTTGCCGCGCAACCTCACCTCGCCGCTCACCGTCTCGATCTCCAGCTCCCCGCTGACCGCGTCCACCGACACGTCGGCCGAGACCGTGCTGATCTCGACGTCGGCGCCCCGCGGCACCATGATGGCGAGATCCGAGCCTTCCTTGATATTCCGGACCCGGTCGGGATAGCGGACCTCGATCGAGAGTTCGGCGCCGCCGCCGACGATCTCCAGCTTCTCCGCCTTCTCGTCGAGCGTGCCCGTGATCTTGACCTCATTCTGGTCCCAGCCGGTCACGGTGACCTCGCCGGCCAGATTCTCGATGCTGATCGTCGCGTCCTTGTCGACCTTGCGGGTTTCGGCGATCGGCTGGCCGGACAGGGCGGGAAGGGTCCAGAGGAGGACCACGACCTGGGTCAGCAAACCGACGGTGCGAAGGCGGCGTGTCATGATGGGACCTCCGGTTCAGAGTCGCGTCGCGTGGCCGGCCAGGCCGCGCGCCTGTTCGAGGGTTCGCTGGAACTGGACCGCCAGCCACCGCGACTCCGGCGAGCCGGCGGGGGCTTCGGAGAGCGCGCGGCGCAGCTCGGTGGCGGAGCTGTCCAGTTCATCGAGGCCCGAACGCAGACCGTCGCAGCCCGCCGACGGACGCTGGCCGCACGTCGTGGCCAGGACGCCCAGGACGTCGGTACGGACGAGGTCGTAGTCCTGCTCGAGGGACGTGAGGTCGAGAGGCTGGTGGACCGAGCCCGGCTGCCGGCCCTCCCTGGCGATCATCACGACCGCCAGCGACGCGGCCGCCAGCAGACCTGCCACGGGCACGATCTTCCGGCCCAGCCGCTGCCGCCAGGCGGCGACAGCTGGCGAGGCCGGATCCTGCTCGTTCAACCGGGCAGCGATCAGGGGCCAGAGGTCCCGCCGGGGCGGGATCTCGCGCGGCAGGCCGTCGAGAGCGTCGCGCAGCGGATCGCCTTCGGTCATCGCAGTGCCTCCTTCAACAGCTGGCGGGCCCGGAACAACTGGGCCTTCACCGTTCCCTCGGCGATCTGGAGGAGGTCGGCGACCTCCTTGACCAGATAGCCCTCGATCTCGTGCAGAACGAAGACCGTGCGGGCGCCGTCCGGCAGCGCGGCGATGGCGCGCTCGAGATCCAGCCGATCGCCCACGCGGGCGGGGGCGGTCGGCCGGTGCGCGGCCGCGGCATCCATCTGCTCGACCGGATCCAGCACGGTCTCCCACTGCTGGCGGCGCGCCTGCGCCCGCCGCCAGTCCAGGACCACGTTGACCGTCACACGGTACAGCCAGGTGCCGAATCCGCAGTCGCCCCGGAATCCGTGCAGCTTGCGCCAGGCGTGCACGAAGGCGTCCTGGGTCAGCTGTTCGGCGAGGTCGGCGTCCGCCACGAGCCGCCAGCAGAGACCGTGGACTCGCCCCACGTGCTGACGGTAGAGCCGTTCGAACGCCAGCCGCTCGCCCGCCCGCGCCGCGCTGACCAGGTCGGCCTCGCCGCTCGGAAGCAGGATCGCGGAAAGCGCTGCGGACGGCATCGGTGCACCTCGACGGTCTTTGTTCGGGACGCACTTTGGACGGCGGTGGCCCCGAACGGGTTTGAATGGAGTCTACATCTTTGCTGAATTGACGGCTAAGGACGGTCCTCGAATCGGACCTGATCATCTGCTATCATTGCCCGCTCGAATCTGTCATCCCGTGAGAGCGGTCCACGACGCTCGACGTTCCGGAGGAGGAACCATGTCTCGCCCGAATCTCCACGCGATCCTGCTGCTCTTCATCGCGGGCTGGACGAGTCCCCTGCTGGCCCAGGCCATCGTTGCGGATCACCACGCGGCCGATCAATTCGCAGCGGTGCCTGCCGCATTGTTCGGCGAGGTGCGCGCGGAGTTCAATTTCTTTTATGGCCACACGTCCCACGGCAGCCAGATCGTGACTGGAATCCAGATGCTGGAGGACGCGGATCCGATCCTCTACGCAGACGTCGCGATGGAGGAATTCGGCGACGATCTCGGCAGCCTCGGCGATCTGAGCTGGGTCGAGCCGACGCGGGCCTACCTCGACGGCCATCCGGAATGCAACTGCGTGCTCTGGTCGTGGTGCGGCGGCGTGAGCAGCAATACCGCCGAGGGGATCGCGTCGTATCTCGCGGCGATGACCGACCTGGAGCAGGACTACCCGCAGGTGGTCTTCGTCTACATGACCGGCCACCTCGACGGCTCCGGTCCGGACGGAAACCTCTACGTCCGCAACGACCAGATTCGCGAGTACTGCGTCGCCAACGGCAAGGTCCTGTTCGATTTCGCGGACGTCGAGAGCTACGACCCGGACGGCGACTGGTACCCCGACGACGACGACGGCTGCAACTGGTGCACGACGTGGTGCAGTCTCGCCGATTGCCCTCTCTGCGGCAGCTGCGCCCACTCCCACTGCTTCAACTGCTACCGCAAGGGTCGGGCGTTCTGGTGGATGATGGCGCGGCTCGCCGGCTGGCCCGGCGTCGAGACGCCGGTCGCCGCGACGCCCGGAGCGCCGCAGCTGGCGCCGAGCTGGCCCAACCCCTGCAATCCCGCCGCGACGATCGCCTTCACGCTGCCCGATCCCCTGATCGCCCGGTTGCAGGTCCTCGACAGCCGCGGCGGCCTCGTGGCCGAGCTCTGCGGCGGCCTGCAGGCGGCCGGTCGTCACGAGGTGACCTGGCTCGGTCGCGACGCGCAGGGACGCGCCGTTCCGTCGGGCACCTACTTCTATCGTCTCGAGACGCCGGCCGGCAGCGAGACTCGCAAGCTGACCCTGCTGAAATGATGCGCCGGATGGTCGGCGGCGGAATGCGGAGGCCCCGGACCGGCGGTCCGGGGCCTCGCTCGTTCCGGCGCGATGCCTAACGCACCAGGGTCAACTTGGTCGCCGTCAGCACCTCGCCGTCGAGCTGCAGCTGCACGAGATACACCCCGCTCGCGAGATCCGCCGCCGGCAGGCGGACCTCGCCGGCGCCGGCCGGGCGTGGACCGGCGAGCGGCCGGGCGACGAGTCGTCCGCGCGGATCGAAGACGGCGATCTCGGCGAAACCGGCTCGTGGCAGGGTATAGCCCAGCGTGGTCTGGGGATTGAACGGATTGGGCTGGGCCCGCAGCGAGGCCGCGAAGTCCGGCGACGGCGACACCGCGGTCGGATCGCCGCGGGTCGCGGTGATCAGGACATCGTCGATCAGCGCCTCGACCAGGCTGCCCGTACCGGTGTCCTCGGCGATGAAGCGCAGCTGCATCTGGCCGGTCAGATCCAGCGAGCCGGCGAGGTTGAACCGCGGTTGCGACCAGCCGGACGTCGCGGTCACCGTCTCGAGGTTGGTCCAGGTGACGCCGCCGTCGTTGCTGATGTCCACGCGGAAGTCGTCGTCGAATGCGGTCGCCAGGACGTAGTAGCGCCAGTAGCTGATCTCGGCCCAGGTCGCGCCGGCGAGGTCGAAGACCGGCGACACCAGCGTCGTGTGGCCGCCGTCGACGTCCGCGTCGCCGGCCGCGCCGCCGGGAGAGCCATTGCCGGTCACGAAGCAGAGAACGCCGGGATCCGGCGTGTGGTCGGACTCCGGCTGGTAGGTCGTGCCCACCGGATCGGCGCGGAGCCAGCGGCCGGTCGTCGCGTTGTCGCCCGCCGCGGCGAGCGCCCAGCCCTGATCGGTCTCGACATCGTCGTCGAGCACGATCTCAATGCCGGCGCGGAAGGTGTGGAGCGCGTCCGGCGCACCCGCGGGATCGGCGGCGGCGTGGCCGGCCGCGTCGGCGGCGGTCAGGTAGTACTCGATGAGGGTGCCCGGCGTCTGAGCGGCGATCTCGCCGGCGAACGTGTCCGGAGCGCCGGTCGCGGTGAGGGCGTCCGTGGTGAAAGCGCCGCCGTTGGTCCGGTAGTGGAGCAGCAACGCGGACGGGTCGAGCGGTTCGGCGGCGATGATCTGGCAGGTGACCGCGAAGGGTCCGGACTGCGTCGAGTGCGCGAGCGGCTCGTGCTCGATGGCGATCCTGAACGGCTGGGCCAGCAGGGCGCCCGTCGCCAGGGCCGTTCGCACGTTGTTGGCCATGAACGCGAAATCGTTGGCGCTCGTGCCGACCACGTCGCTGGCCGTGTGGATGTAGGGGCTGTAGCTGCCCGTGTCCTCGAAGAACAGGATGGCGCGGTACCCGGCGTTCCAGAAGCTCGAGTGGTCGCTGCCGGCGCCGCCGGGGAGGGAGCCGTCGACGGCGACGTAGCCCGGGACGTAATCGGCGACAGCCGCGTCGACCAGGTCGCGCAGCGGCTCGCTCGCGCCGTTGAAGATGATGTCGATGTCGGCCGCGTCGCCGCCCGCGCGGTAGCCCAGCATGTCCAGGGCGATCGCGCCGATGATGTCCAGGCCCTGGTCGGCGGCCTGGTCGGCCCAGGCGGCGCTGCCGTAGAGACCCTGCTCCTCGCCGCTGAACGCGATGAACACGATGCTGGTCTCGAACTCGTAGGACGCGAAGGCGCGCGCCGCCGCGAGCACGGCGACGGTGCCGGTGGCATTGTCGTCGGCGCCGGGCGCGACCGCGGGATTGCTGGTCGTCGAATCGTAATGCCCGCCGAGGACGACGTACTTGTCCGGGAACGCGCTGCCGGGCTTGACGCAGACCACGTTGTCGTTCCAGCTGTTGTAGTCGTGGAGGGTCACGTCGGTGTAGCCGTACGACAGGAACTGGTCGCGGATCCAGTAGCTGGCCTGCGCCCCGGCCGCGTACTGGCTGTGGCGGGTGCCGAAATCCTGGAGGATCTGCGTCTGCTCCTGCAGCCAGGCCTGGTTCACGGTGGCGACCATCGCCTGGATGTCCGGATCGACGGCGCGCAGGCTGATCGGGTCCGGGCCTTCCCAGGGTCGCGTCACGAACCGCAGGGGCCGCCGGAATACGCGCTGGATGTCCGGCAGGCAGGACAGGATCCGCGTCTCGTCGTGCGGAATGCGCAGGACCGCGAAGCCGGCCTCGCGGTGCAGCACCTCCACCGGCGGGCCGACGATAGTCCGGCGGTCGCCGGCGGCGACCTCGTACTGCACGAGCACGTCCGTCGCCGGGTCGTCCGTCGCGATGACGGCGTGGGGGACGCCCCACGCGGCGAGCCGCGCGAGATCGGCGCCGTCGAGGAACGCGAGGAAGCCACCGGGGACCTCCGCCGCGAGCTCGAGCCCGACCCCGCTGAAGACCGGACCGTTCTCGCCGGCGGTACGCAGGTAGACGAGCGAGCGATCGGCGGCAGGAGCCGCCGCGACCAGGGCCGCGACGGCCAGCGATACCATGATCAGACGAAGCATCAGGGCCTCCCCGGATGAGCGCGCACCGACAACGGCGGCAGGTGACAGGCGACGCTCAATCATAACACACGGCCGCGGGTGAATCCACGCTCCGCCGGTCCGGGCCTGCGGGCCGGCGACAGCCGGCGTCGCGTTGCCGGTTCGGCGATTGCGGCTTATCTCTGACAGAGCGCCGCCACAACCGTCGCCGCCGGAGACCGCATGAGCACGCTCGCCCGTCGCGCCGTGATCCTCGTCGTGATCCTGGGTGCCCTGCACTGGGTTCTCGATGCAGTCTACCTCTACACGAGCTTCCAGTCCGGCGAGGTGGTCGTGCCGGGCGAGTCCGGACCGTCGCTGCTGGGAACCCTGGTGACGGAGATCCCGCGTCATTCGCTCCTCGGCCGCGCCACGTTCCTCGCGGTGCTCGTGATCACCGCCACCGTGGTCGTGCTCTACCTGGGCCGCGCCGCGCGCCGGGAATCCGGTCTGCTGCGGCAGCTCGAGAGCGCGGGCGACCTCTTCTCGCGCCACGCCCTGGACGGTCGTTTCCTCTACGCGTCGGCGGGATTCCAGGCGATCCTCGGCGCCGATCCCGTGGCGTTGCGCGGCCGGCGCGGTCTGCCCGGGTGGCGGGTCGTCAACACCGGCGAGTTCGACCTGGCCTGGCAGCGCATGGCTCACAGCGACCAGCCGGCCACGGCGGCTTTCTGCCTGCGGCACGACGACGGGCGCGAATTCTGGTTCGAATCGATCGGCCGCCGCGTGGCGACGGCCGGCGGCCGCGGCGAGC
The DNA here is from genome assembly GCA_022711765.1 of Candidatus Krumholzibacteriota bacterium. Classification (GTDB taxonomy): domain Bacteria; phylum Krumholzibacteriota; class Krumholzibacteriia; order LZORAL124-64-63; family LZORAL124-64-63; genus Glo-17. The sequence continues at coordinate 910,732 of JAKLEB010000001.1, read as the reverse complement.
CGGAGGTCATCGTGATCTCCCGGGACGTGACGGAGCGCCGGCGGACCGAAGCAGCGCTGGCCGCGAGCGAGCAGCGGCTCCGGTTGATCACGGAGAACATGCAGGAGATCCTCTGGCTGCGCGAAGGCACCGAGCTGCGCTACCTGAACACGGCCTTCGAGCGGGTCTTCGGCGTGCCGCGCGAGGTCGCTCGCGGCGGCGGCCTGGCCAACTGGTTGCCCTGGCTGCACGTGGACGATCGAGAGCGCGTGCGGCTGGCGGTCGGCGAATCGATCGAGCACCATGCGCCGCTCGACGAGGAGTTCCGGATCGTCCGGCCGGACGGCCAGGTACGCTGGCTGCACGCGCGGACGGTCCACGAGGAGACCGGATCGGACGGCCGGCCCGTCGCGGTCGGCGTGGCGGCGGACATCACGAGCCGTCGGCGGGCCGAGGATGCGTTGCGCGAGACGGCCGCCCGCTTCCGGTCGCTCTTCGAAGCCGCCCATGTCGGCATCACGATCACCGACCTGGCCGGCAACCTGCTCTTCGCCAATCCGGCCGCGGCGGAGCTCTACGGCTGCGGCACGGTCCGGGACCTCCTTTCGCACGGGCGTCGCCATGGGGGGATCCGCGCGTTCTATCGCGACCCGCAGGATCGCGACCGCTTCGCGGCGTCCCTGCAGGCGGACGCGCGGGGGCGCCTGTCGGGCATTCAGGACATGCAACGGCTCGACGGCACCCTGGTGAAGCTCCACGTCTCGTGTGGCCTGTCCGTCAACCCGGAATCAGGCCGCGCCGAGCTCGTCTCGATCCTGGAAGACGTCACCGAACGCCTGCGCGCCGAGGCCGAGCTGCGTCGCAGCGAAGAACGCTACCGGCGGCTCGTCGAGTTCCTGCCCGATGGCGTCCTCGTCCATGACGGCTGTCGCGTGATCTACGCCAATCCGGCCTGCGCGCGACTTTTCGGAGCGGGAGGGCGTGCGCTGTCCGCGACCAGCCTCGACTCCCTCGTCCCCGCCGAGAGCCGGGCCTACCTCGCGCTTCCCGAGGGGCTCATCGGGAACGGGCTCGTGCGCGGTCCGGACGACGTCTGGCTGCGGCACCTCGACGGCACGCTCTTCCCGGCCGCCGTGACCAGCCTGCCGCTCGCCGATCCCACCGGTCCGAGCACGCTGACCGTCATCAAAGACCTCACCCGGATCCGCCGATTCGGCGAAGAGATCGCCGCCCAACAGGAGATCCTGGTCGCCCTGATCGAGACAATGCCGCTCGGGATCGTGGCCAAGGACCTCGATCAGGATCTCCGCTACGTGGTCTGGAACCGCTACATGGAGCAGGAGCTCGGGGTGACCAAGGCCGAGGCGCTCGGCCGGTGCGACAGCGATCTCTTCTCCGCCGAGATCGCCGCCGAGATGCGCCGGCAGGATCACCTGGCGGCGACCAGCGGCTTGCCGCAGGATCTCGGCGAGATCCGCCTCGTTCTGCGCGACCGCGATCTCGACGTGCACATCGTCAAGGTCCCGGTGCGGGACGCCGACGGCCAGGTCGTGCGCATCTTCAGCCTGGTCGAGAACGTCACGCGGCAGAAGCAGCTGCAGGCCCGGCTCCAGCAATCGCGCAAGATGGAAGCAGTCGGCCGGCTGGCCGGCGCGGTCGGTCACGATTTCAACAACCTGCTGCAGGTCGTGCAGGGCTACGCCGAGACGATCCTGCACGGTCTCGATCGCGACAGCGGGCAGCGCGACGACGTGGGCATGGTGCTCGCCGCCGTCGACCGCGCGCGCGAACTCGTCCAGCGCCTGCTGGCGTACAGCCGTTACGACGTGCTGCAACCGGATATGGTCGACCTGAACCGCGTGGTCGATCAGCTCGTGGCGACGAGCCGCGGCGTGTTGCCGGCGTCCGTCCGGCTCGTCGTCCGCAAGGCGGACCAGCTGCCGAAGATCTGCGCCGATCCCCAGCAGATCGAGCAGGCGCTCCTCAACCTGGTCCTGAACGCGCGCGACGCGCTGCCGGGCGAGGGTCGGATCGAGATCGAGACGGCGATCTGCGACCTCGGCCGCGAGTTCCGGGCCACGCGTCCCTGGGCCCGCGTCGGCCGCTACGTCCAGGTCACGGTGCGGGACAACGGCTGCGGCATCCCGCCCGATGCGCGCGAGCACATCTACGAGCCGTTCTACTCGACCAAGGGTTTCGGCCGGGGCACCGGTCTCGGGCTGGCGACCACCTACAACATCTGCAAGCAGCACCAGGGTTACATCGACTTCGAGAGCGAGCTGGACGTGGGGACCTCGTTCCACGTCTTCCTGCCGATCCCCGCCACCGTGGACCAGCCCGAGTCCCCGGCCGCCGGAGCGGCGCCCGTCGCGTCGGGGCGCGGCGAGCTCGTCCTGCTGGTCGAGGACGACGACATGGTGCGCAGCCTCACCCGCCAGATGCTGGAGCGGGCGGGGTACAAGGTGCTCGAGGCACGCGACGGCGAGGACGCGATGGAACTCTTCATGGCGCACGCGGCCGAGGTCGAACTCCTGATCTTCGACGTGGTCATGCCGCGCATGGACGGCCGGATGCTCTACGACAACATCAGCGAGCTGCGTCCGGGCGTGCCGGTCCTGTTCTGCAGCAGCTACAGCGCCGACATCCTGGAATCCGAGTACATGCTGGAGGTCGGCGGAACGTTGCTCAGCAAGCCGTACCGCGTGACCGATCTGCTCCAGCGCGTCCGCTCCCTGCTCGATCGGCGGGCGACGGCCTAGGTCTTTCCCGGAGACCGCCTGTCGCCGGAAAGGGACACGGCGCCAGACCGGCGCCGTTCTCGCGCTGTGAGCGCAAACAATTGCCATGATGGAAGATCCTGACTTTCACGGGCCGGCGTCGGCCCTGGCACCGGTCGTGCAGGAGGGGGCCAGGACTGCGATCGCGACGTCGGCGGGAAAGGAGAATCGATCATGCGCGCACGCGTACTCTGGCTCGTCTGGTCGGCGGCCCTGGCGGCGCAGCCGGTGCTGGCTCAACGGCACACCGTGCTCGTCCATCGCCCCGGACCCTCGCGGCTCGCCCCGTCGCCGCTGCAGCTCGTGCTGGAAGCCGGCGCCGCCGTGCCCGCCGGCGACCTCGCGGATGATTTCGCGAATACCGAGATGGGCCTGGGCGCCGGCACGGGCTACGACCTCGGGATCCGGCTGCGGTACTTCCTGAGCGACGTCACCGCGGTCGGCCCGACCTTCCACTACGCGAATTTCGGCGACTGGGAAGACGTCTCGGCCGATCCGGTGGGTGACGCCTACGCGGTCCGGACGTCCGTGTACCGCTACGGCGTCGACCTCCAGCAGTATCTCGCGCCCCGCCGCGCCGTCGTCCGACCGTACGTCACCGTGGGCGCCGCCTTCTGCCACGACCGCTACGAGGACTGGCTGCAGTTCGCGGGCACCTTCACCACGGCCTCGAACAACCTGGCCTTCGGCATCGGCGGCGGCGTGGCCATGGGTCCGCTCGAGCTGAGCGCCGTGTGGACCTACAACCAGACCGACAACCGCATGCTCCCGCGCGCCGGCGGCGTCTACGACACCGAGTACGACTGGAGCTACCTCGTCGTGCGCGCCGGCGTGGCGCTGGGCGGACACTAGGGGCGATCAGTCGCCGTCCGCGCGGTCCGGCTGGTCGAGCGCCGCGCGGAGCATGTCCGCGGCTCGGGCCACCTCGGCGACGGTCGTGAAGCGGCCGACCGTCAGGCGCATGGTCGCGCGCGCGATCTCGGCCGAAACGCCCATCGCGGCCAGGACGCCGGACACCCGGCCGTCCGCCCCGTGGCAAGCCGCTCCTGGCGACGCCGCCAGGCGGTCCTCGAGCGCGGCGAGGACGGCGAGCGCCCGCCGGCCGGGAAACGCGATGCTGAGCGTGTTCGGCAGGCGCGGGACCCGCTCGCCGTGGACCACCACGCCGGGTGCCAGCGCGCGCAGCCGCGCGGCGAGGTCGTCGCGCAGACCGGCCAGCCGCTGGCTCTCCTCCGCCAGGTTCTCGGCAGCCAGCCGGCAAGCCTCGCCGAAGGCGACCACGAGGGCGACCGCCTCGGTCCCGGCGCGCCGCCCCGCCTCGTGGCCGGCGCCGTGAACGAGGTTCTCGAGCTGCAATCCTCGCCGCACGTAGAGCGCGCCGACGCCCTTCGGCGCGTAGAGCTTGTGGCCCGCGAGGCTGGCGAGATCGAGACCGATCTCGCGAACGCGCACCGGCACTTTGCCCGCGGCCTGGGCGCAATCCGAGTGCAGCCACGCCTGGCGCGGGCGCAATCGCTCCGCGATCGCCGCGACCGGCTGCAGGACGCCGGTCTCGTTGTTGGCGAGCATGACGGACACGAGCACGGTGTCGGAGCCGATGGTCCGCCGGACGGCGTCCGGATCGAGGCGCCCGTCGGCGTCGACCGCCACGGTGGTCACGCGCCAGCCCTCGCGAGCGAGCCACGCGGCGGGCTCCGCCACCGCGGGATGCTCGACGGCGGACACCACGAGGTGGCGCCCCGCTTCGCGACGGGCCCAGGCCGTGCCCTTGATCGCGTGGTTGTTGGCCTCGCTGCCGCTGCTCGTGAAGACGATCTCGTCCGGGTCGCAGCCGAGGAGATCGGCGACGTGCCGCCGGGCCGTCTCCACGGCGTCGCGGGCCTGGCGGCCCCAGACGTGGCGGCTGCTGGGATTGCCCGCGCCGTCGCGCAGCCACGGCAGCATGGCGTCGACGACGCGAGGATCGAGGGGGGTCGAGGCGTTGTAGTCGAGGTAGACGGGGCCCATGGCGATCCTCCGGCGCGGGTTGGCGGAAATCGTAAGCGCGGACCCGGTCGCGAGCCAGTCCGCCGCAGGCACGCCGACCGCAGCTAGGCCGGGCGGGCGGAGAGGACGACGAGGCTGTGCCACGAGACGCGATGGCTCGCGGCGTCGAGCGGCGGCGCCTGCGCTCCGGGCGTGATGTCGGCAGGCGCGGGCAGCGACGTGTCCACCACGCGGTGCCAGCGCAGATTCGGCGGCAGCGTCGGCAGCGCGAACGTCAGGTCCCGCCACCACGCGTTGGCGATCACGTGGACGCGATCTTCGGGACGGTCGCCTTCGAGGGTCCACGCCAGGCTGTGCGACTGCGGCGTCCAGTCGGGCTTGCCGAGTTCCACGCCGTGCCAGCTCAGGTCACCGCGCTCGAGGTGGCTCGTGATGGTCCAGAAGCGATTCCGGTTCAGCTGGGGCACGCTGCCCGCGAAGCGGACGAGCTCCCGCGTGAAGCGGAGCAGGTCCGCCTGGCGCTGGACGCCGGACCAGTCGAACCAGCCCAGCGGATTGTCCTGCGTGTAGGCGTTGTTGTTGCCGCGCTGCGTCCGCGCGACCTCGTCGCCCATCCAGAGCATCGGCCGCCCGTGAGCGAGCAGCAGGATCACGAGGAAGTTCCGGATCTGCCGCCGGCGGACCTCGCGGACCGTCGGCGACCGGGTGGGGCCCTCGACGCCGCAGTTCCAGGCGAGGTTGACGTCGCTGCCGTCCTGGTTCGCCTCCAGGTTGGCCTGGTTGTGCTTGCAGTTGTAGGTCACGAGGTCGGCCAGCGTGAAACCGTCATGGCAGGCTACGTAGTTGACACTGCGCCATGGGCGATCCCGCGCGCCGCGGTAGAGGTCGGGGCTGCCGATCAAACGCGCCATGAGCGGCTCGATCGTGCGCTCGTCGCCGCGCAGGAACCGGCGCGCGTCGTCGCGGAACCGACCGTTCCATTCGCGGAAGCGCTGGCCGGGGAACGCCCCGACCTGGTAGAGCCCGGCGGCGTCCCATGCTTCCGCGACGAGGTCGGTGCCGGCGAGGGCGGGCTCGGTCTCGACGCCCAGCAGGAGCGGCGGACGCAGCAGCGGATTGCCGCGCGCGTCGCGGGTCAGCGCGCTCGCGAGGTCGAACCGGAACCCGTCGACGTGCATCGCCTCGACCCAGTAGCGCAGCGAGTCGCGGATCAGGCGCAGCGCCACGGGGTGGTTGCCGTTGAACGTGTTGCCGCAGCCCGAGTAGTTGGCGAACCGGCTGCGGTCCCGCTCGAGGATGTAGTAGGACCGGTTCGCCAGGCCCCGGAAGCTGAGGGTGGGGCCGCCCTCGCCGCCTTCGGCGGTGTGGTTGTAGACGACGTCCAGATAGACCCGCAGTCCGGCGCGGTGGCACGCCTTGACCAGCGATCGGAACTCCTTCAGCGGCCCGAGCGGACTCTGGTCGCGGCTGAAGAGCGGATGGGGCGCGAAGAACGCGACGGTCGAGTATCCCCAGTAGTTGGGCAGGCCCGCCGGCGCATCCTGAGGATCGAAGGCCTGGACGGGGAGTAGCTCGACGGCCGTCACGCCGAGGTCGACGAGGTAGGGGATCTTCTCCACGAGGCCGGCGTAGGTGCCGCGGACGTCTTCGGGCAATCCCGAGTCCGGGTGCTTGGTGAAGCCGGAAACGTGGAGCTCGTAGACGAGACCCCGTCCGGACGCCGGGCCCAGGGGGCGGTCGCCCTCCCAGTCGAAATCGCCGTCGTCGGCGACGACAGACCGCAACGCGCAGGGCGCATTGTCACCCGGCCGGGACGCGGCGCGCCGATCGTACCGCCGATAGCCGACGACGGCCCGGCCGTAGGGGTCCAGGAGCACCTTGGCGGGGTCGAACCGGTGGCCTTCCTCCGCCCGGGCCGGCCCGTGCGCCCGGTAGGCGTAGACCTGGCCCGGACCAATGCCCGGCACGAAGACGTGCCAGTAGTCGGCGGTGCGGTTGGTCTCCGGCGAAAGCGTGATCGCCCGCGCCGGGACGTCCTCGTCGGCGCCGGCGAACAGGAGGAGGTCCACCCGCTCGGCATGCCGGGAATAGACCGAGAAGTTGACGCCCGCCGACTGCGGTGTCGCGCCGAGCGGGGACGGCGATCCGGGCCGCGGGTCACCTCCGAGCGTCATCGGGATCCGCCTCCCGGCTGGGGTCGAATTCCAGTCAAGATCCGTTCGCTTCCGCCGATACGATATCCGCACCGCCATCGCGGAGAGGACCGCATGATCCGGGAGACCCTGACAGCCATCGCCCTGGCCGGTCAACAAGCGCTGCAACGCCTGTCGCCCCGGCTCGCCGTCAAGACCCAGGTCACCCAGGTGCGAGAATGGTCGTTCGCGATGCCGAACCTCGGCCGCGTGACCGTGGCCAACAGTCCCATCCACCAGGTATACGTGGGCCTGTCCCAACCGCTTGCGCGACAGGTCGGTCGGATCCTGGGACCCCTGCCAGCCGGCCAGGAAGCGCTCCTCGAGGAGTTCAAGCAGGCCCTGGTCGCCCGAGTCCCGGCCAATCGCCCTATCGGCGCCTGGGACATCCTGCCTCCGGAGGGCGACGTCCGGGTGCTGCGAGGCGTCCGCAGCTTCATCCTGCGCCAGCAGACTGCGGCGGGCAACCTCTATCTCATGGCCGACGTGGCGTCGCGGGGCGAGTTCGAGTCCCTGCGCCGCGGCGCCTGGGAGGAGGAGCTGGCGGCTCACCTCCTGCCGCCCGACATCGGCCGGATCGACTGCGTGGACGAGCCGGCGGCGCTGCAGAGGCTCGCCAGTTTCCTGGTGCGGCTCGAGCACGACCTCGAATTGCTGATCCCCGGCGCGGACGGCAACGTCTACAGCTGCAACGGCGTCCTGTTGCGCCTGGTCAAGCAGGACCAGCGGTACCGGATGGTCCTGAGCCTGGACCTGGACAAGGACCTGCGCCGGGCGCTCGGCGCGGGCCAGGAGCTGGAGGGATCCTTCGGCGCGGCCGGGCGCGTCTTCCGCTTCCGGACGACGTGCGCCGGGACCGAGGGCCTGAACCTCGACGCAGCCGGCGAACTGCCATGCCACCTGTTCGAGCTGCCGGCGCGTTTCCATCTCGATCAGCGGCGGCGCTACTTCCGCATCCGCCCGCAGCAGCCGCTGTCCGTGCGCTACCTGCCGCTGCCGGCCGAGGCCGCCGGCGATCCCGGCGCCCCGCCCGAGACGCCTGCCGTCGAGATCCCGGCCGAGCCGCCCGCCGAAGCGCTGGAGGCGACGGTGGAGGACCTCTCCTTCTCGGGGGCGGGACTCGTGTTCGCGGGCGAGCCGCCGCGCGAGCTGCAGCGCGGCGGCCTGGTCGGCCTGTGGCTCGCCGGCAACGACCTGAGCCAGCCGCTGCAGCTGACCGGCATCGTGCGCAGGCTCGCGACCTCGCCGCGGGGCCGCGGTCGTTGCGTGACGAATCTCGGGATCGAGTTCCTCGTCCGGACCCTGCGCGACCGCCAGAGTACGCAGGGCATTCGCCAGTACGTCATGACTCAGCAGCGCCTCCTGCTCTCGCGGCGCGGCAGCGAAACTCAGCTCACCCTCGGCTGACGCGCCGATCCGCCGGCGCCCGGCGGACCAGACCGCGGCCGGCCGGGCCGTCGCGATCGAATGGCCCTGGCCTCGGCGGCCGTTCTCGGCGTAACTTCAGGGCAAGGGGATTGGCGCCGGAACCCCGCGGAGCCGGGCCCAGTACGATCACGGCTCGGTCCGTCACCGCCGATCCCTGCGAGGCTGCCATGCTCGATGTGTCCCGACTGAACGACCACTCCCGGACCTTCGCCCAGCAGCTGTTCCGCGAGTTCCCCGACTGGCTTCGCTACGCGCGGTTCGACCCCTACGAGGAATTCGAACCCGAAGCGCTCCTGGTCGAAGTGCCGCGGCCGGTCGGCGACGGCCGTAACGGCCTGTTCATCACGACCAGCGAGTGGGAGGTCTCCGTCGGCTTCGGCGAGAACTTCCACGCCCGCTTCGGCGTCAACGGTCAGCCCGGCGAGGACGATTTCCGGCGTCGCGCTCTCGACTTCATCCGCGAGTTCGTCGCCGAGAGCCTGGTCCTGGTGACCGCGTCGGAGGGCGATCAGTGGCTCGGCGCCTGGACCGTGCGGGTGGAGAACGGTTCCGTTCCCCCGCAGGACAAGGAGGCCGGGGTCACCTTGCGCATCCGCTCGTGGAAGGGCACCTGGGACCGCGACGTCCCGTGATAAAGGCTGGTCATCGCGCGCGCAGCGGCTAGTATTGGGCCATGCCCGAATTCACCAGCGCGCTCGTCATCGTCAATCCGGCGTCGGGACCGGGGTTCGCCCCGCGGTATGCCCGCCGCGTGGTCGGCGATCTCGAACGCCGCGGGTTGCGGGTCACGCGCCGGGATTCCCGCGGTCCTGACGACATCATCGCTTGGTCGCGCGCCGCGGCGGACGAGGGTTTCGATCTGATCTGCGTCCTCGGCGGCGACGGCAGCCTGCAGGAAGCCGTCGTGGGGCAGGTGCAGTCCCCGCGCAAGGTCCCGCTCGCCCACATCGCGAGCGGGACGGCCAACGTGGTCCCGCTGACCCTCGCCTTGCCCTGGTTCCCCGGCCCCGCCGTGAGCGCCGTGTTCCAGGGCACCGTCCGCGAGTTCGATGTCGGCTACCTGGCGTCACGCCAGCGGTACTTCATCCTCATGGCCGCGATCGGGTACCCGGCCAACATCATCAAGGACAGCCCGCGCCGGCTGAAGAACTTCTTCGGGCTGGGCACCTACGTCTGGGCCGCCGTGAGCAATCTCTTCCGCCGCCAGAGCGCGTTCGTGACCGTGGAGAGCAACGGCGTCAAGCACCGGCGCAAGGCCAACACGGTGCTCCTGACGAACATCGGCCTGGTGCCGGACATCAACCTGCGCGTGACCCCGGACACCGACCCGCAGGACGGCCGCCTCGACGTGACCATCATCTCGAGCCGCTCCCTGTGGGACGTCGCGGTCATCATCTTCCGCATGCTCACCTGGCGAAGCCCGAAGGTCGCCCGCATGAAGCACTTCAAGGCCGAGCGCGTCACCATCGAGTCCGACCCGCCCCTGCCGGTTCAGATCGACGGCGAGATGGCGGGCACGACGCCGCTGGCGGCCGAGATCCTGCCCCGGGCCGTGCGCCTGGTGGTCGGTCCGCGGTACCGGGCTAAGGCCGCCGCGGCTTCCGGAAGATGAACTGCAGCGACTCGCCGCCGGACTCGTCGGCGCCCGGCGTGGCCGGCTGGAAGCCCTCGCCCTCGGCCGCCGCGGCCGCGGCGGCCGGCGGGTAGTCGGGCAGCCCCGCCTCGCGCCAGCGTTGCCGCCAGTCGACCTGCCGCAGGAGGAGCGCCGCCTGGTCGGCGGCACGACGGCTCACGAGATCCGCGCTCGCGCCCGCGCGCAGGAGCTCCCCGACATCGGCGAGGATCAGTTCCGCGGCGAGACCGCGGTGGGCGAGGAAGGCGCGGGCCGGACTGCGGGTCCAGAAGCCGTGCAGGAGCTGGTCGGCGTCACCCGGATGCGCGAGCGCTTCGAGGCTGCCCCGGCCGTCGACGGCGAGCCGGAGCCACGGGCCCGGCGCCGCGCCCACGAGGGCGTCCTCGCCCGGGTCGATCCACACCCGCACGCCGGGGATCGCGACGCGGGCCGCGCTCTTGACCAGGACCGTCGCGCTCCGGGTCGACGCGGCGCGGGCGAGCTCCGGCGCCAGTTCGCCGAGTAGATCCGCCGAGGCGTCGACGAGCACGATCCGCCGGGCCTCGCCGAGCAGACGGCGGGCGACCTCCAGGATCTGCTGGCGCGTGTCCAGCGGGTGCAGGCTCTCGTCGCCCGGCGGATGGCCGATCGTCTCCAGACGCTTGACGACCTGGCGTTGCTTCGCTTGGAGGCGCTGGACCAGCGCGCCGGTGAAATCGGCCGGCGGTACCGCCGCGAACAATCGCGGCTTGCCCCGGGTGGCCTGCACGGCGCCGCGCTTGGCCATCGCGCCGAGCGTCTTGGTCATGTTCGCGGGGTCGCGCCCCATGTCCTGCGCCAGCTTGTAGGCGCTCACGGGGCCAGCGGCGGACTGCTCGAGCAGCGCGAGGTAGATCTCCGCCTCCGTGGCGGTCAGCCCGAGTTCCGCGAGGTCGGCGGCGAGCTCTCGGTCCATGGCCGGTCTCCCTTGTTGTGTGATGACAACACTCCCAGATTGCCCCGGGCGCGGGCCCGTGTCAAGTTGACGTTGCGGTCGCGCGCCCTGATCTTGGCGGCACCATGGACCTCAGGAATGTCGCCATCATCGCGCACGTGGACCACGGGAAGACCACGCTGGTCGACCAGATCCTCCGCCAGTCCAGGGTCTTTCGCGAGGGCCAGCAGGTCCGCGAGTGTTTCCTCGATTCCGGCGACCTCGAGCGCGAACGCGGCATCACCATCACGAGCAAGAACTTCGCGATCACCTACCAGGGCACGCGCATCAACCTGATCGACACTCCCGGGCATGCCGATTTCGGCGGCGAGGTCGAGCGGGTCCTGAAGATGGCGGACGGCGTGCTGCTGCTGGTCGACGCCTTCGAGGGGCCGATGCCGCAGACGCGGTTCGTCCTGCAGAAGGCGCTCCAGCTGGACCTCGTCCCGCTCGTCGTGATCAACAAGGTCGACCGGGCGGGCGCGCGCCCGCAGGAGGTCCTCGACGAGGTCTTCGACCTGTTCGTCGATCTCGGCGCCAGCGACAGCCAGCTCGACTTCCGCGGCGTCTACGCGTCGGGGCGGGAGGGCTGGGCCGTCGAGGAGCTCGCTGACCCGCGCGAGAACCTGCAGCCGCTGCTCGGGAAGATCGTGCGCCACATCCCGGCGCCGCCCTGCCGGCCGGGGCCCCTGCAGATGCTGATCGCCGCCATGGATCACAACGACTACGTGGGCCGCATCGGGATCGGCCGCGTGGTGCGCGGCGAGCTGCGCGCGAGGCAGGCGGTGGTGCTCATCAAGCGCGACGGCCGCCAGGTCAGGACGAAGGCCGCGCAGGTGTTCACCTTCGAGAACCTCGGCCGCCAGGAGGCTGCGCTCGTGCAGTGCGGGGACATCTGCGCCGTCGTCGGCCTCGAGGACGTCGACATCGGCGACACGATGGCCGACCCCGAGCATCCCGAGCCGCTGCCGATCATCGCGGTCGACGAACCGACCCTGAGCATGTCCTTCATGGCCAACAACAGTCCCGGCTACGGCACCGAGGGGCGCTTCTCCACCAACCGCCAGCTCCGCGAACGCCTGATCCGCGGCCTCGAACGCGATGTCGCCCTGCGCGTCGAGGACACGGCCTCACCGGATACCTTTCGCGTCTCGGGCCGCGGCATCCTGCACCTGTCGATCCTCATGGAGACGATGCGCCGCGAGGGCTACGAGTTCATGGTCGGCCAGCCCCAGGTGATCTACCGCGAAATCGACGGCCGGAAGGCCGAGCCGGTGGAGGAGCTGACCGTCGACGTGCCGGACGTGTTCGCCGGGACGGTCATCGAAGCCGCCGCCAAGCGCCGTGCGGAGCTGCGGGAGATGGCGCCGCGCGACGGCCGCACGCGCCTGCTGTTCCACATCCCGAGCCGCGGTCTCATCGGGTTCCGCTCGCGGATGCTCAAGGCCACGGGCGGCGAGGTCGTGATGCACCATCGTTTCTTCCAGTACGAGTTCTTCAAGGGCTCGATCCCGCAGCGCCAGACCGGCAGCATCGTCAGCATGCACGAGGGCACGGCCGTCGCGTACGCGCTCGACGCCCTGCAGGATCGCGGCCGCTTCTTCGTCGGGCCGGGCGAGCATCTCTACCCGGGCCAGGTCATCGGCGAGCACATCCGCGACGACGATCTGCCGGTCAACGCCCAGCGCGCGAAGCAGCTCACGAACATCCGCGCGGCGGGCAGCGACCGGAAGATGAACCTGGCGCCGCCGGTGAGGATGTCGCTCGAGGAGATGCTCGAGCACATCGCTCGCGACGAATGCGTGGAGATCACGCCGAAGAGCCTGCGCCTGCGCAAGCTGATCCTCGACGAGAACGAGCGGAAGCGGCAGGAGAAGCGACGGCGGCTGTCCGAGGAGGAAGATTGAGCCATGGTCCTGCTCGAGTTCTCCATGTACCCGACGGACAGGGGCGCCAGCGTCAGCGAGTACGTCGGGCGCTCCCTCGAGATCATCGACGACAGCGGCCTGCCGTACCGGCTCGGCCCGATGGGCACCACGCTCGAGGGCGAGTGGGACGAGGTCCTCGCCGTCGTGACGCGGTGCTTCGAGCGGATGCGGCAGGATTGCGAGCGCGTCGCCGTCACGATCAAGGTCGACTACCGCCGGGGGCCCGGCGGTCGCCTCGAGAGCAAGGTCGCGGCGGTGAAGGCGCGAACGGGGCGCGACCTCAGGACCTGAGTGCGACGCGCCGCCGCGTCTGGACCGCCGAACGAAGGCTTGCCGGGAACGATGAGAGTCGACCTCGCGCCTCCGCCCTGGGCGACCCACCTGATCAGCGATCGCGACGACTGGCTGCGCGCCCCGCGGCCGGTCGCGGCCGTCGCGCCGTTCGACCTGCCGGACGACGCCTACTTCGAGTACGCGTACCTCGACGCCGACGGCCGGCGCCGCCCCGATCCTGCGAATCCGAATCCGCCGAACAATCCCTGGTGGGATTACGCCCGCTACCTCGCCGGACCCGGGTACCGGCCGGATCCCTGGGCGCAGGTCCCCGACGGGACGGGCCCGCTGGGCACGGTCGCGAGGCTCAAGCTCGCGAGCAGGCGGCTGCGGCAGCCGCGTCACCTCCTCGTCTACTCGCCGCCGGGGACGGCCGGCGCGCGGCTGCCGCAGGTCTGGTTCCAGGACGGCAAGGCGTATTACGGCTGGGGCAAGGCGCCGCAGGTCCTCGACCGCCTGATCGCGGCAGGCCAGTGCGCGCCCGCGCATCTGGTCTTCGTACCGCCGAGCGATCGCGATCGCGAGTACGCGTTCAATGACGCCTATCTCGAGTTCCTCGTCGAGGAGGCCGTGCCCGCCGTCGAGGAGCGCGCGCCCGGCGACGGCCGGCGCGCGGCGTGGGGGGCGAGCCTGGGCGGTCTCTGCAGCGCCGAACTCGGCTGGCGCTACCCGCTCACCTTCCAGACGCTCGTGACGCAGTCGGGCGCGTTCCTCTTCGCGCCGGGCAGATCGCCCGGCGCCGGTCCCTACGGCGGCCGTGAGTGGTGGGCCGACCGCGTGCGGACCGAAGCCTGGCGCCCCTTGCGCTGGCAGGTGCAGACGGGGGTGCTCGAGTGGCTCCACCGGCCGAACCGGAATCTCGCCGGGGCGCTGGACGCGGCGGGCCTGGACGTCGAGTACGTCGAGCGGACCGCCGGGCACAACTGGACCAACTGGCGCGACGGGCTCGCGGCGGGGTTCCGTTTCGCGCTGCCGATCCGGCCTTGAAATCCGCACGGCCCGCGACCACTTTTCGGAGCGACCGATCCGTCCCGACCCCGAACGAAAAGAGGGAGACCATGCGCCTCGTGACCCTGATCCTCGGCCTCGCCGCCCTGCTGTCGCTGGCCGCCTGCAGCGGTGGCGACACCGGCGCCGGGCAGCAGGCCGCCGCGACCCCCTCCGTCCCGGTTCCTGCGGGCAAGATCTACGGGGCCGGCGTCTCGTCGGGCGACACGACGCTGGTCAGCGCGCTGCTGGCCGCGCCGGCCGTCCACCTCGGCGAAACCGTGCGGGTGCAGGGTCCCGTGGTCAACGTCTGCAAGGCCCGCGGATGCTGGCTCGAGCTCGCCTCGGACCGGGAGCAGCAGAAGATCATGCTGAAGGTGAACGACGGCGAGATCGTGTTCCCGCCCGAGATCCTCGGCGAGACCGCGATCGTCGAGGGCGTTTTGGAGGGCATCCCGTTGACCTACGAGGAGGCCTGCGCGTACCTGGAGCAGGAAGCGACGTGCCAGGGCGAGACGTTCGACAAGACCAAGGTGCCGGCCGAGGGAATCACGTTCTACCGCATCAAGGGCACCGGCGCCGTCGTCCTGGCGTCGGCCGCCCGCTAGCGCACGCGTTCGCGGGCGGGCCCGGCCGGCGTGGTCGGGCCCGCCGTCGTTCCCGGGAGAGCCGCCGTGAGCAAGTTCCGCAGCGTATGCCGCTTCCTGCACCGGGAATTCGGTTTCCTCGCCGTGGGCCTGACCCTGGCGTACGCCATCTCCGGCGTCGCGGTCAATCACGTCGACAGCTGGAATCCGAGCTACGAGCAGACGGTCGACCGCCGGACCATCGAGGCGCCCGGCACAGGCCCGACCGAGGAGGTCGCGCCGGTCGTGATCGAGCGCCTCGCGCTCGCCGAGCCGGTGCGCAACATCTGGCGCGCGAGCGACGAGGATCTGCGGCTGATCGTCGAGAGCGGCACGATCGACGTGAACCTGACGACGGGCGAGGCCGTCGCGGTGCAGGTCGCCCCGCGGCCGCTGCTGCGCGACGTGAACTTCCTGCACCTGAACCAGGGTAAGGGCGCCTGGACCTGGATCGCCGATGCGTACGCGGTGGTCCTCGCGATCCTGGCTGTGACGGGCATCATGCTCGTGAAGGGCCGGCGAGGGCTGGCCGGCCGCGGCGGCGTCCTGTTGACCCTCGGCGTGCTCCTGCCCGTGGTGTACGTGGTCTTCGCGAAGTACCTCTGAGCCGCTTTTTTGCGTGACTTGACTCGCCTTGGCGCCCCACCTAGCTTAGGGGATTGACCTCTGGACCTGGCAGCAGCGAGGGGGCGACCGCCGTGTTGATCGGAATCCGCCGCGAGGACAAGAACCGCTGGGAGCGACGGGTGCCGCTCGTGCCCGCCGACCTCGCCGAGCTGCAAGGGACCGGACTGCAGTTTCGCGTCCAGCCGTCACCCAATCGGATCTTCGCCGACGAGGAGTTCACGGCGCGCGGCATCGAGGTCGCGGAGGATCTGCGTCCGTGCGAGGTCGTGTTCGCGGTCAAGGAGATCCCGAAGCGGCTGCTCGAGCCGGGCATGGTCTACGTCTTCTTCGCGCACGTCATCAAGGGGCAGGACTACAACATGCCCATGCTGCGGCGCCTCCTCGACCAGCAATGCACGCTGATCGACTACGAGCGCGTCGTCGACGCGAACGGCCGCCGGCTGATCTTCTTCTCGGTCCACGCCGGGCACGCGGGCATGATCGACACCCTGTGGACCCTCGGCCAGAAGCTGCAGGCGCGCGGGATCGCGACTCCGCTCGCCGAGGTCCGGCTCACCCACGAGTACGCGAGCTTCGCCGACGCCCAGGCGCACCTGCGCGCGATCGGCGACCGGCTCGCCGCCGAGCTGCCGGCCAGCCTGCGTCCCCTGACGATCGGCGTGGCGGGATACGGCAACGTGGCGCGCGGCTGCCGCGACGTGCTCGGCTGCCTGCCGGTCGAGTGGATCGAACCCGCGGACCTCGCCGCCAAGGCGGCGCGGGACCCTGCCGCGCCGGCGATCCGGTGCGTCGAGTTCCGCGAGGAGCACATGGTCGAGCCGAACGCCGGTCAGCCGTTCGACCTGCAGGAGTACTACGCGCACCCCGACCGCTACCGCGGCGTCTTCGCGCGCTTCCTGCCCCACCTCGACGTGCTCGTGAACGCCACCTACTGGACCGCGCGTTACCCGCGCCTCGTGACCCGGCAGTGGGCGCGGGAGAACCGCGACCCCCGGCTGCAGGCCATCGGCGACATCAGCTGCGACATCGAGGGCGGGATCGAGCTCACGCTCGAAGCCACGCTGCCGGACGAGCCGAGTTTCACGTACGACCCCGACACGGACTCGATCACGCTCGGCGTCAGCGGCGGCGGCCCGGCGATCATGGCGGTCGACAACCTGCCGTGCGAGTTGTCCCGCGAGGCCAGCGAGTACTTCAGCAAGGTCCTGCGGTCCCGGGTGCCGCTGATCGCCCGGTGCGACTGGTCCGCGGACTACGCCGATCTCGACCTGCCGCCCGAGCTCAAGACGGCCGTCATCACGCACCGCGGCGAGCTCACGCCCCCCTACCGATATCTCGAACGCTACCTGGGTGCCTGACGCCCGCCACGATCCCCAGAGGAGGACGACATCATGCAGAAGGTCCTGGTTCTCGGCGCCGGCCTGGTCGCGCGGCCGCTGGTGCGCTATCTGCTGGACAAGGGTCACGAGGTGATCTGCGCGAGCCGGACCGTCGCCAAGGCCGCGGCGCTCGTCGCGGAGCACCCGCACGGCAAGGCGTTCCCGCTCGACCTGGCGGACGAGCGCAAGCTGGTCGATTTCATCAAGGCCGCCGACCTCGTGATCAGCCTGGTGCCCCCGCCGCTCCATCCCGTGGTGGCGCGCCACTGCCTCGCGAACGGCAAGAACATGGTGACCACGAGCTACGTCTCGCCCGAGATGGCGGCGCTCGACGCCGAGGCGCGGCGGCGCGGTCTGGTCATCCTCAACGAGATCGGCGTCGACCCCGGGCTCGATCACATGTCGGCCATGCGCATCATCGACGACGTCAAGCGGCGCGGCGGCAAGGTGGTCGCGTTCCGGAGCTACTGCGGCGGCCTGCCGGCTCCCCAGCACAATGACAACCCGTTCGGCTACAAGTTCAGCTGGGCGCCGCGGGGCGTGCTGATGGCGAGCCGCAACGGCGCTCAGTACCTGCTCGACGGGCGCAAGATCGTGGTCGAGCCCAAGCGGTTGTTCCGCGACATGCATATCCTGGCGGTGCCCGGCTGCGGCGACTTCGAGGCGTACCCGAACCGGGACAGCATCAGCTACCAGTCGGTGTATGGGCTCGAGGGCATCGCGACCTTGTACCGCGGCACGCTGCGCAACATGGGCTGGTGCGACTGCATCTTCCACTACCGGCAGCAGGGTCTGCTCGAGCTCGAGGAGTTCCCGGTGCGGGGCCGGACCTACGCCGAGCTGATGCGCGACCACCTGAAGGCCGGGCCGGGCGAGGATCTGCGCGGGGCGTTCGCGCGGCGGGCCGGCCTGCCGGCCGACGCGCTGCCGGCCTGGAATCTGCACTGGCTCGGCATGTTCTCGGATCGCCGGGTCAAGGGTGAGAAGACCACGATGCTCGATGCGATGGGCGACCTCATGTTCGAGAAGCTCGCGTTCAAGCCGGGCGAGCTCGACCTGCTCGTCCTCTACCACGATTTCCAGGCGGCCTTCCCCGACGGGCACAAGGAGCACATCACGTCCCAGCTCGTCGACTACGGGATTCCCGGCGGCGACAGCTCGATGAGCCGCACGGTGTCCCTGCCGGCCGCGATCGGCGCCCACCTGGTCCTCTCGGGCGCGATCAAGGAAACGGGCGTCCTGCGCCCCGTGCAGCCCGCCATCTACGGCCCGGTCCTCGACGAGCTCGCGACCATGAACATCGAATGCCGGGAACACGCCGAGGCGTACTAGGAGGCACGGGTGACCAAGGCGAGGATCTTCCGCGAGCTCGGACTGCGCGCGACCATGCCCGGCGCCAACTGCGGCGGCGAGTGGTTCGCGTCGAGCCGGGACGTGATCACCGTCCGCAGCCCCGCGACCGGCGAGTTGCTGGGCAAGGTGACCCAGGCGTCCGCGGCGGATTACCAGCGGGTCCTGCGGGCGAGCCAGAAGGCGTTCGCGGAGTTCCGCGCCCTGCCCGCGCCGCGCCGCGGCGAGATCGTGCGCCAGGTCGGGGTGGCCCTGCGCGAGAAGAAGGACGTGCTCGGAGCGCTCGTGTCGCTCGAGATGGGCAAGATCCTCACCGAGGGGCTCGGCGAGGTCCAGGAGATGATCGACATCTGCGACTTCGCGGTCGGCCAGGCTCGTTTCCTCAGCGGCCCCACGCTGCAGAGCGAACGACCGGGCCACCGGATGATGGAGCAGTGGCACCCGCTGGGCACGGTCGGCATCATCACGGCCTTCAACTTCCCGGTGGCCGTGTGGGGCTGGAACACGGCGCTCGCCTGGGTCTGCGGGGACACGACGGTCTGGAAGCCGTCGAGCAAGACGCCGCTGTGCGCGATCGCCTGCCAGAACATCGTCAACGAGGTCTTCGCCCGGAACGGTCTGCCCGAGGGCACGAGCGCCGTCGTGATCGGCCGCGGCGCGATGATCGGCGAGCGGCTGATCGCCGACGGGCGGATCCCCCTCGTCTCGGCCACGGGCTCGACTCGCATGGGCAAGCGGATCGGCGCGGTCGTCGGCGCGCGCCTCGGCCGCACGATCCTCGAGCTGGGTGGCAACAACGCGCTGATCGTGAGCGAGCGCTGCGATCTCGACGGGGCGCTCGCGAGCGCGTTCTTCGGCGCCGTGGGCACGGCGGGCCAGCGCTGCACGTCGACCCGGCGGCTCATCATCCACGAGTCGATCTACCGGCGGTTCCTCCGCCGGCTGATCGACCTCTACGCCCGGGTGAACATCGGCGACCCGCTCGATCCGCGGACCCTGATGGGGCCCCTGATCGACGAGGGCGCGGTCGCGGACTTCGAACACGCCGTCGCCGCCGCGGTGGCGCAGGGCGGGACGATCCTGTACGGCGGCAAGGTCAAGCGGGCGAGCCGGCAGCGGCGGCGCACCTTCGTCGAGCCCACGATCATCGAGATCGCGAACCGGGCGCCGATCGTCCAGAGCGAGACGTTCGCGCCGATCCTCTACGTGATGAAATACCGCACGCTCGCGCAGGCGCTGAGGATCCACAACGACGTGCCGCAAGGCCTCAGCTCGGCCATCTACACCGATTCGGTGAGCGAGGCCGGGACGTTCCTCAGCTACCGCGGCTCGGACTGCGGCATCGCCAACGTGAACGTGGGCACCTCGGGCGCGGAGATCGGCGGCGCCTTCGGCGGCGAGAAGGAGACGGGCGGCGGCCGCGAGAGCGGCTCGGACGTCTGGAAGGCGTACATGCGGCGGCAGACCAACACGATCAACTGGGACCGCGAGATCCACCTGGCGCAGGGGGTGCAGTTCGAGTTCTGAGCGATCGCTACCGCAGCAGCGATCGGACCACCCGCCACAGCGCGACGCCTCCCGCGGCCGCCAGGGCGAACATCGCCACGCCCGCCCCGGTCCGCCCGAAGAGCAGGTTCCCCGTCCCGAAGAGCGCGGCGTAGACCACGAGGCAGCCCAGGCTCCAGCCCAGCAGGGCCAGAGGGATGCTGTCGGCGGGAGCGGCCGCGCCGGCGGCGGCGCGCACCTCTCGCCAGCCGGGTCCGGCGGGCCGCACCCGGCGGTAGAAGGCGACGAGCCGCGCGGGATCCGTGGGCGGCGTCGCGACGGCGACCACGAGCCAGGCCGCGGTCGTCACCGCGACGGTGACGAGCAGCGCCCAGTGCGCGGCGAGCGCGGTCGTGGCCAGGACCGTCGCCGTCGCGAACGACGTCGCCATCGCCGCGATCTCGCTCCAGGCGTTGACCCGCCACCAGTACCAGCGCAGCAGGTAGAGCAGCCCGGTGCCGGCGCCGATCGACAGCAGCAACCGGAAACCCTCGCCGGCGGTGTCGATCAGGAACACCACGCAGCTCGCAACCATCATCAGCAGCGCGGTCGTCCAGCGCGAGACGCGGACGTAATGGCGCTCGCTGCGCCCCGGTCGCAGGAAGCGCCGGTAGAGATCGTGCACCAGGTAGCTCGCGCCCCAGTTCAGGTGGGTGGACATCGTCGAGACGTAGGCGGCGAGCAGCGCGGCCACCAACAGCCCGAGGAGGCCGTGCGGCAGGAACGTGAGCATCGCGGGGTAGGCGATGTCGTGGCCGAGGAGGGCGGGGTCGAGGTCGGGCAGGGCGACGCTGATGTCCGCGAGGTCGGGGAAGACGACGATCGAGGCGAGAGCCACGATGATCCAGGGCCAGGGCCGCAGCGCGTAGTGGGCCACGTTGAACCAGAGCGTGGCGCCGAGCGCGTGCCTCTCGTTGCGCGCGGCGAGCATGCGCTGCGCGACGTAACTGCCTCCGCCCGGCTCGGCGCCCGGGTACCACACGGCCCACCACTGCACCGCGAGCGGGATCACGAGCAGGGTCACGAGCGCCTCGCCGTCGGACCAGGCGGGCAGGAGGTTGATGGTTGCCGGGTCGAGCTGCGCCAGCAGGCCGGCGAGCCCGCCGACCGCGGGGTGCCGCAGGGCGAAGACCGCGGCCACGGTGACGCCCGCCATCGCGATCACGAACTGGACGAGGTCCGACACCAGCACGCCCCACAGGCCCGACATCACGGAGAAGCCGATGCACAGCGCGGCACAGAACACGACCGTCTCCAGCCGCTGCCAGCCGAGCATCACGTTGGCGATCTTCACGGCCGCGAGGGTCACCGTGCCCATGATGACGGCGTTGAACGCGAGGCCCAGGTAGACCGCCCGGAAGCCGCGCACCCAGGCCGCGGCGCGGCCGCTGTAACGCAGCTCGTAGAACTCGAGGTCCGTGAGGGTGCCGGACCGCCGCCACAGGCGGGCGAAGCCGAAGACCGTGAGCATGCCGGTCAGGAGGAACGCCCACCAGGCCCAGTTGGCGGCGACCCCGTCGTTGCGCACGAGGTCGGTCACCAGGTTGGGCGTGTCCGTGGAGAAGGTGGTCGCGACCATCGAGGTGCCGGCCAGCCACCAGGGCGCGTCGCGACCGGACGCGAAGAACTCGGCGGTGCCGCGGCTCGCCTTGCGCGCAAAGAAGACGGCCGGCGCGAAGGCGGCGGCGAGGCTCAGGCCGATGACGAGGGCGTCGAGGCGGTCGAGCTGCATGGGCACCGGTCCCGGGCTGCAGGTGCGCGGACACCGGTGCGGAGCGTAACCGGGCCGGCACGGGGGGCCAAGATCGGAATCCCGCGGCCGCGGCCGGCGGAATCACGAGTCCATGAGTCCATGATGAATGCCGGCATTCAACCGCCGGGCTTCCTCTCGGCGGCGTCTTGACCTATCCTGCCTCCGGGCGACGCAACGAAAGGACCTCGCGGACCATGCGCATCGGATTCGGCCTGGACCGTCACCGCCTCGTCGCAGGCGTGCGCTGCATCCTGGGAGGCGTCGAGTTCCCCGACTGTCCCGTCGGCCCCGCTGGCCACTCGGACGGCGACGCGGTCTGCCACGCCGTGGCCGACGCGATCCTGGGCGCCGCGTGCCTGGGCGATCTCGGCCATCACTTCCCCGACACCGATCCGCGGTACGCCGGCGCCGACAGCGTGGCGCTGCTCGCCAGGACGGCGGCGCTCGCGCGCCGCGGGGGCTGGGCGGTCGGCAACGTCGACGTGACCGTGATGACCGAGCAGCCGTTCCTGTCGCCGGCGCGCGCGCCGATGCAGGCCAACCTGGCGCGCGCCCTCGGGATCGAGCCGGACCACGTCTCGATCAAGGCCACGCGCGGGGAAGAGGTCGGGCCCGAAGGGCGGGGCGAGGCGCTCACGGTTCACGCGGTCGCGCTCCTGGTGGCCGTCGAGGCGCGCGATGAGTGACGCGTTCTGGAGCCGGCTCCGCACGGGCGGCGAGGAGCGGTTCAGCGGTTTCGGGCACCTGATGCCGTATCGCATCCAGGAAGTCCTCCTGGTCGCGTCGATGTACGACGCCTTCACCCTGGAGGAAGGCGGCCGGCTCACCGAGCTCCTGCTCAACGAGTATCGCGAGCTCAACCTGAGCTTCGCCCCGCGCATCACCAAGGCGACCAGCGCCAGCGAGGCGCTCGAGTTGCTGGAGACGCGGCGGTTCGACCTCGTCCTCACCATGTCCCGTCTCGGCGATCTCCCGGCCGGCGAGTTCTCGTGCCGGGTGAAGGACCGCCGGCCCGACCTGCCGGTCTACGCGCTGGTGCTCAACCCGCGGGAGCTCCAGGTCATGCAGAGCCCGGACCGCGCCAGCCGCGTCGACCGGGTCTTCCTCTGGAACGGCGACGTGCGGGTCCTCCTCGCCGGGATCAAGAACTGGGAGGACCAACGCAACCTGGATCACGACACCCGCTACGGCGACGTGCGGGTGATCCTCGTGATCGAGGACTCGGTGCGCTTCTACTCGGCGTACCTGCCGCTGCTCTACACCGAGATCATGCGCCAGACCCAGAACCTGATGGACGAGGGGATCAACCTCAGCCACCGGCTCCTGCGCATGCGCGCCCGGCCGAAGATCCT
The DNA here is from genome assembly GCA_022711765.1 of Candidatus Krumholzibacteriota bacterium. Lineage (GTDB taxonomy): Bacteria > Krumholzibacteriota > Krumholzibacteriia > LZORAL124-64-63 > LZORAL124-64-63 > Glo-17. Next base: position 887,905 of record JAKLEB010000001.1, on the reverse strand, counting down.
GCTCGCGACGACCTTCGAGGAGGCGTGGAGCTGGTACGAACGGTACGCGGAGTCGCTTTTGGGCGTCATCGCGGACGGCCGCTTCCCGTGGCACGGCGAGCTGGCGGACCGAGCCGGCCTGGCGTTCATCGGGCAGGCGAAGGCCGCCGATCCGCACCTGCCGGCGGTGCTCCAGTCGACGGATCCGACGCTGCGGGCCGAGGCGGCAGCCGCCGGCGCGGGGTTCATCGACAAGAATTCCCCCCAGCTCCTGCAGGACCTGCGGCATTTCCTGGCGGAGAACTGCGGGTTCGGCGACTTCGTCTTCCGCCTCGCGGACGGCCGCGAGCTCGGCCGCGCTCGCGATCTCCGCGAGCTGGTGAAGCTCCTGCACGAGGTGCCGGCCGAGTCGATCCTGCACCACGCCAGCCACGACCACTTCTCGACCTGGATGCGCGCGCGCACCGAGTTCGCGCTGGCGGACATGCTGCGGCCGCACAAGACCCACGAGTTCGCGAGCGCCGAGGACCTGCGGGCCTGGCTGGTCCGCAGCCTGGAGCGCTTCCGCACCGAATCTCAGCGCGGCATCGTGGCCGATTTCTCGCGTGAGACGTTCGACGCGAGCACGGCGTTCACTCGCATCGGCGGCGGCTCGCTGGGCGGCAAGGCGCGCGGGCTGGCCTTCATGAACACGTTGTTCAGCCGCGCCCACGTCGCGGACCGTTTCCCCGGCGTCGAGATCGAGGTGCCGCCGACGGCCGTCCTCGGCACGGACGTCTACGACGCCTACCTCGACCGCAATCGCCTGCGGGAACGCCTGCTCGGCGGCGGCCTCGCCGATCAGGAGGTCGTGCGCCTGTTTCTCGACAACGGGCTGCCGGACGGCGTGATGGCCGATCTGCGCGCGTTCCTCGCGCAGGTGCGTTGCCCGATCGCCGTGCGATCGTCGAGCCTGCTCGAGGACAGCCAGTTCCAGCCCTTCGCCGGCGTCTACGCCACCTACATGCTGCCCAACAGCCACGCGGACCTCGCCGTGCGCCTCGCCCAGCTCGGCGACGCCGTCAAGCTCGTCTACGCGTCGGTGTTCCAGGCCGGCGCGCGCGCCTATCTCGAAGCCTCGGGCAGCCGGGTCGAGGAAGAGAAGATGGCGGTCATCCTCCAGGAGGTGGTTGGACGGCGGCACGAGCACTACGTCTATCCCGACTTCGCCGGCGTCGCGTACTCGACGGACTTCTATCCGGCGCCCGGCACGCCGTCGACCGACGGCGTGGTCTGCGCCGCGCTGGGCCTGGGTCGCCTCGTCGTCGAGGGCGGCAACGTCCTGCGGTTCAACCCGCGCCGGCCGGGCAAGCTGCCGCAATTCGGCACGATCGAGGCCTGGCTCAAGGGGAGCCAGCGGATCTTCCAGGCCGTCGACGTCTCGCGGGCCGACGCCTGTCCCGAGGCCAGCGAGACCTACAACGTCGCCAGTCTCGATCTGGAGGTCGCCGAGCGGCACGGGACCCTGGCCGCGGTCGGCAGCACGTATTCGGTGGAGAACCGCGCGATCTACGACGGCATCAGCCGGCCGGGGCCGCGCCTCGTGACCTTCGCCCACGTGTTGAAGTCGAATCTCTTTCCGCTGGCGGATATCCTGAGCTTCCTGCTCGAGCTCGGCCAGGACTGCCTGAGCGCGCCGGTGGAGATCGAGTGGGCGGTGACGCTCTCGCCGGCGCCGCAGCGGCCGCACCGTTTCGGCCTGCTGCAGATCCGTCCCCTCGCCGTCGCCGGCGCCGGCGTCTCGCTCGCGCCGGCTGATCTCGAGGGAGCCCGGACGCTGGTGTCCTGCGAGATCGCCCTGGGCAACGGGCGCTACGAGAATCTGCGCGACATCGTCTACGTGCCGCCGGCCCGTTTCGATCGCGGCGCGACCGTGGCGATCGCGGCGGAGATCGCCGAGATCAACGGCCGGCTCAAGCGCGCGCAACGGCCGTATGTGCTCGTGGGCTCCGGCCGCTGGGGCAGCGCGGACCGCTGGCTCGGCATCCCGGTCCGCTGGGAGCAGATCTCCGGCGCCCAGGTCATCGTCGAGACCGATCTCCCGGATTTCCTCGTGACGCCGAGCGAGGGCACGCACTTCTTCCAGAACCTGACGAGTTTCCAGGTGGGCTATCTGACCGTGAATCACGGGCGAGCGCACACGGTCTGTCGCTGGGATCGGCTGGATCAAACGGCGGCGGCCTGGGAGGGGACGTACGTGCGCCACCTGCAATTCGCGGCGCCGCTGGACGTGCGGATCGATGGCAGGAGCCGGCGAGGCCTGATCCGGCTCGCGCCGGCCGAATCCCCCAATTTAACCACTCGATCGCAGGAGCGGAAATAAATATATCCGGTTGACAACGCGCTCGCCGGGCACCGTTTTTGGCCCATCTTTAACCGAAAGGGGCCGCCATGGCGACCAGCACTGCCTACAACGCGTTCGAGATGGCCCGGACCCAGTTCGACAAGATCGCCGATCTGCTCGGACTCGACGGGGCCACGCGGGAACTGCTGCGCAATCCGCTGCGGGAATACCACTTCAGCATCCCGGTGCGGATGGACGACGGCAACGTCAAGGTGTTCCAGGGATTCCGCATCCAGCACAACGACGCGCGGGGCCCCGCCAAGGGCGGCATTCGTTTCCACCCGCACGAGACCGTCGACACCGTTCGCGCCCTCTCGATGTGGATGACCTGGAAGTGCGCGGTCGTGGACATCCCGCTCGGCGGCGGCAAGGGCGGCGTCATCTGCGACCCGCACCACCTGAGCCAGCGGGAGCAGGAAGCCATCTGCCGCGGCTTCATCCGGCAGATCGCCAGGAACATCGGTCCGGTGTCCGACGTGCCGGCGCCGGACGTGATGACCAGCCCTCAGCACATGCTGTGGATGATGGACGAGTACGAGGTCCTCGCCGGCGGCCACTATCCCGGCATGATCACCGGCAAGCCCGTCGGCATGGGCGGTTCGCTCGGCCGGACGCAGGCGACCGGCTACGGCGTCGTCTACTGCCTGCGCGAAGCGCTCCGGGAGAAGGACCTCGCCCCCGAGGCGACGACCGCCAGCGTCCAGGGCTTCGGCAACGTCGCGCAGTACGCGATCCAGCTGTACCAGCAGCTCGGCGGCAAGGTCATCTGCGTCGCCTGCTGGGACCAGGAGGACCAGAAGTCGTATTCGTTCAAGCGCGATTCCGGCGTCAATCTCGACGAGCTGCGGGGGATCACCGACCGCTTCGGCGGCATCGACAAGGTCAAGGCGCGCGCGCTCAAGTACCAGGTCCTGCCCGGCGAGGCCTGGATCGAGCAGGACGTGGACATCCTGATCCCGGCCGCCCTCGAGAACCAGATCACCGGGGACAACGTCGGGAAGATCGCGAAGCGCGTGAAGATCATCGCCGAGGGCGCCAACGGACCGACGACTCCGCAGGCCGACGCCGTCATCGAGGAACGCGGCATCTTCGTCATTCCCGACTTCCTGGCGAACGCCGGCGGCGTGACCTGCAGCTACTTCGAGCAGGTCCAGTGCAACATGAACTATTTCTGGGAAATGGACGAGGTTCTCGGCAAGCTGGACCTCAAGATGACGGCCGCCTACCACGCGATCAGCGACCTCGCTCGCAAGCGCAAGCTCTACATGCGCGACGCGGCGTACGTCGTCGCGATCAACCGGGTGGCCGAGGCCTGCCGCGAACGCGGTTGGGTCTGAGCGAACCGAGCAGTGCGCGGGCCCGGCGGCGAGCGCCGGGCCCCCGCCTGCGGGGAGGTCCTCGATGGCGGCCAGGACGCTACCGGCCTTTCGCCGGCAGCTGCTCGACCCGGTAGCCGGACCGACCCGCATCGGCGCCGGGGCGCTCGGCGGCAAGGCGTCAGGCCTGGTGGCCCTGCACGAGGACGTGATCCACAGCTTGCCTCCTGCGGCCACTGCGGAGTTCGTCATCGACGTGCCGCGGCTCGTGGTCGTCGCGACCGACGTCTTCACCTCCTTCATTCACGACAACGGCCTGGCGGACGCCGAGTGGTCGGAGCTGTCCGACCGGCGCATCGCCGGGATCTGCCAGCAGGCGCACCTGCCGCCCATCTGCCTGGGCGACCTTCGCTCGCTCACCGAGACCGTGCATCAGCCGCTCGCCGTGCGGTCGTCGAGCCTGCTCGAGGACGCGCTCGCCCATCCCTTCGCCGGCGTCTACGCCACGAAGATGATTCCCAACCGCCGCCTGGACCCGGACTACCGCTTCGGCCAGCTCGATTCGGCGCTCAAGTTCGTGTTCGCCTCGACCTTCTTCGCCGGCGCCCGCAGCTATCGCGAGGCGGTCGGTGTGGCTGACCACCCGGAAGCCATGGCGGTGGTGGTGCAGGAGGTCATCGGCCGGCGGCACGGCGCGCGGTTCTACCCGGACATCTCCGGCGTGGCTCGGTCGTGGAACCCCTACCCGATGGGCCGGTCGCGGCCGGAGGACGGGGTCGTGAACCTGGCGCTCGGGCTCGGCAAGCAGATCGTCGACGGCGGGCTGAGCTGGACCTACGCGCCGAACCGGCCCCAGGCGCCGCCGCCGGCGGCCGGTCCGCAGGATCTCCTGCGCAACAGCCAGACCACGTTCTGGGCGGTCAACATGGGGCCGCCGCCGCTGCCCGATCCGCTGCGCGAGGAGGAGCACCTCGTGCAGGCGGACCTCACCGCCGCGGAGGAGGACGGCGTCCTGCCGCTTCTGGTCTCCACGTTCGACGGCGAGACCGGCCGCTTGCGCCCCGGCGTCCAGGGCCAGGGTCCGCGGCTGCTCGACTTCTCACCCCTGCTGCAGCACCGGTTGTTGCCGCTCAACGACGTCGTCCGCGCGGTGCTGGCCGCGGCCGAGGCGGCCGCCGGCCAGGCCGTCGAGCTCGAGTTCGCCGTGACGCTGGCCGAGGGCGCGCCGCCGCGATTGGGCCTGCTGCAGATGAGGCCGATGGCCGTCGCCGAGGGCGACGTCGAGGTGAGCGAGGCGGACCTGGCCGCGCCCGACCTGCTGCTCGCAAGCGAGCACGTCCTCGGCAACGGCACGCGGGACGACCTGCGGGACGTGGTCTACCTGAGGCCCGACGTCTTCGACGCGAGGCACACGCCGCGGATCGCCGCCGAGCTGGAGACGCTCAACCGCGGCCTGGTGGCGGCTGGCCGCCCGTATTTGTTGCTTGGCTTCGGGCGGTGGGGCAGCAGCGATCCCTGGCTCGGGGTCCCCGTGACCTGGCCCCAGATCGGCGGCGCGCGGGTGATCGTCGAGGCGACCCTGCCCGGCCTGGAACCGGAACTGAGCCAGGGTTCGCACTTCTTCCACAATCTCATCGGGCTGCGGATCCTCTACCTCTCGGTGCCCCACCGGGGACCGCGCCGCATCGCCTGGGAACGGCTCGACCGATTGCCGGCGATCGACGATACTGGACTCGTGCGACACGTGCGCCTGGACCGTCCGCTCTCGGTGCGGGTGGACGGCCGGCGCGGCCGTGGGGTGGTGACGTACCATGATGCCTGATCCGGCGGATCGACTGCTGTTCAGCGAGCTGCGCGAGCGAGCCAAGGAGCTCAACTGCGTCTATGGCATCGAGAACCTCCTGGCGCAGGAGACGAAACCGCGCGAGTGGGTGCTCCAGCAGGTCGCCGAGATCCTCCCCTCCGGGATGCAGTACCCGGACATCTGCGCGGTGTCGATCGAGCTGGAGGGGTTGTCGTGCCGCGGCCAGAAGTACGTCGTGACGCCCTGGCAGATCGAGGCGCCGATCCTCATCCACGACGAGCAGGTCGGTTTCGTCCGGGTCTCCTACCTCGAAGAGCGCCCGCACGAGGCGGTCGGCCCCTTCCTCCGGGAGGAGCAGCGGCTGCTGCGCAGCGTCGCCGACCGGCTCGGCCACTACCTGCTCTACAACCGGGTCCGCAGCCTCTGGCAGCGCATCGACGCGATGGCCAGCGATTCCAGCCCGTCGCGCGAGAAGGGCTGGCAGGTGGTCATCCAGATGCTCAAGGACACGGATCCCCAGCTCGCGAACCGGATGGGCCGCAAGATGCTCAACCACCTCTGCGCCATGGGCGTCGCCGAGGCGCAGGAGGTGCTCCACCGCATGGAGCCGCAGAGCGGCGAAGGCCGGGAGAACGCGCCCGTCGTGCGACTGCAGATGGACGAGGTCGTGCTGCCCGGCCGGCCGTTCACCCTGGCGGCAGCCTATCTCCCGGACGAGGACATCCTCGCGCGGATCCAGAAGTGGATGCAGGAGGACCGCGCCGGTTTCCTCTTCAAGGTGATCAACAGCCCGCGCAGCACGCTCGGCGACATCGCTGACGCGATGCACCGGATGCACCACGTGCTCAGCGACGAGATCCCCATGTCGGAGAGCTCGTGCAAGAGCCTGCGCGTGATGCTGACCCATCGCCTGCTCACCGAGCAGCTCGAGTTCTGCCAGGTCGCGCGCGACGTCGCGCGCGTCGCCGACTTCCGCGACGTGCTGCAGCGCGTGGTGATGTCCGCCGAATCCCACGGCAAGCTGGGCGGCAAGGCCGCCGGCCTGTTGCTGGCGAGCTGGATCCTCTCGCGCAGCGGCCAGGCCGGCGTCGCGCGCCTGAAGATCCCGCATACCTGGTACATGGCTTCGGACGCGGTCCTCGATTTCATCAACTACAACGAGCTCGAGGACGTTTGGGAGCAGAAATTCAAGGACCTGGCGACGATTCGCCGCGAGTACCCGAACATCATCCAGCTCTTCAAGAACTCGACGTTCCCGCCGGATCTCGTGAAGGCGCTCTCGCTGGCGCTCGACGACCTCGGGCAGGTGCCGCTGGTGGTCCGCAGCTCGAGTCTGCTGGAGGATCGCCTCGGCACGGCGTTCTCGGGCAAGTACAAGAGCCTGTTCCTGGCGAACCAGGGCAGCAAGGAGGAGCGGCTCGCCGCGCTGCTCGACGCGATCGCCGAGATCTACGCGTCCCTGCTCGGACCCGATCCCATCGAATACCGCCGCGAGCGCGGCCTGCTCGAATTCGACGAGCAGATGGGCATCCTCGTCCAGGCGGTCGTCGGCCAGCGCGTGGGCAAGTACTGGCTGCCGGCCTTCGCGGGCGTGGCGTTCAGCCGCAACGAGTTCCGCTGGTCGCCGCGGATCCGGCGCGAGGACGGTCTGGTGCGCCTCGTGCCCGGCCTCGGTACGCGCGCCGTCGACCGGGTCGGTGAGGATTACCCGACTCTGATGGTTCCCGGGCAGCCGAACCTGCGGGTCAACGTGGTGACCGAGGAGATGATCCGCTACTCGGCGCGCATGATCGACGTCCTGAACCTGGAGACGAACCGGTTCGAGACCCTCGACATCCAGTCCCTGCTGCGCGACGCCGACGGCCAGTACCCGTTGCTCGACCAGGTCTTCTCGGTGCTGTCGCGCGACATGCTGCGCAAGCCGGTGCCGCTGCTCTTCGAACCGGGCCAGATGGAGGTCGTGACGACGTTCAACGGACTCGTCGACGACACGCCGTTCATGCGCGACATGCAGACGATGCTGGCGGTGCTCGAGGAGTCGATGCACACGCCGGTGGACGTGGAATTCGCCCACGACGGCAAGGACCTCTACCTGCTGCAGTGCCGGCCGCAGAGCCAGGCCCAGGACGTCGCCGCGGCGCCCATCCCCCAGGAGATCCCGAACGCGGATGTCGTGTTCGACTCGCATCGCCACGTGTCCAACGGCTTCGTGCCGGACCTCAGCCACGTCGTCTTCGTCGACCCGGCGGCGTACGCCGCCCTGCCGGACGAGGCCAGCCTGCGCGCGATCGGCCGGGCGGTCAGCCGGTTGAACGAGGTGCTGCCCAAGCGGAAGTTCGTCCTCATGGGACCGGGGCGCTGGGGCAGCCGCGGCGACCTCAAGCTCGGGGTCAACGTCACCTACGCGGACATCTGCAACACGTCGCTCCTCGTCGAGATGGCCTGGGGACCCGGCAAGACCATGCCGGATCTCTCCTTCGGCACCCACTTCTTCCAGGATCTGGTGGAATCGCGGATCCGGTACCTGCCGCTCTATCCGGACGATGGCCGGACCGTCTTCCGCGCGTCCTTCTTCCGCGACGGCCACAACCTGCTGGCCGAGCTCGCGCCGGAGTTCGCGAACCTGGCCGAGTGCGTCCGGGTGATCGACGTGCCCCGGCACAGCGGCGGCCGGATCCTGCGGGTCCTGTTGAACGCCGACCTCGAGCGGGCGGTCGCGTTCCTGGCCGAGCCGGACGAGGTGCCCGCTGACCGGCCGGCCCTGCGGCCGGGTCAGGTCGCCCATCCGCAGGAACGGCACTGGTTCTGGCGGCTGCGCATGGCCGAGAAGATCGCCGCGGAACTCGACGCCGCCGCGTTCGGCGTCGCGGCGATGTACGTCTTCGGTTCGACGAAGAACGCCAACGCCGGTCCGGGCAGCGACATCGATCTGCTGGTCCACTTCCGGGGCAATCCGCGGCAGCGCTCGGAGCTGCTGGCCTGGCTCGACGGCTGGAGCCGCTGCCTGGCCGAGATGAACTACCTCGACACCGGCGTCCGCTGCGACGGTCTGCTCGACGTGCATCTGATCTCGGACGAGGACATCGAGCGCAAGACGAGCTGGGCCGCGAAGATCGGCGCGGTGACCGACGCCGCGCGACCGCTCGCGCTCGGCCGCTAGGCGGAGCGGACCGGCAGCAGTCGCCGCGTCGCCTTCTCTGGCGAGCGCGGATCCAGCGCGATCAGGGTCAGATCCGGGCCGTCGCAGCTGCCGGTCATGCACCACGTGCGGCCGAGCTGCTCGCGCCAGGCTCCGCAGAGCCGCGCGCTCTCGTGCACGTGTCCGTGGAGTCCGGCCGCCGGCTGGACCCTCTCGATGAAGCGCCGCAGGGCGATGCTCCCGACGTGGAGGTCCAGAGGGACGTGGTCGACGAGCCGCCCGTCGAGCGCCGCGCGGTCGAGCACCGTCTGGTACGGCGGGGAATGACAGAGGAGGATCGCCCCGGCGAGGTCGCGCCCGTCGGCGAGCCGGCGCAGGTCCGCGGCGATCGTCTCGTGCTGGAGGCGCTGGCGGTCGATCGGCGTGCTGTGGACCCCATCCTCGGGCGCCACGCAGCCCGGATCGACGAAGCGGCTGACGTCGTACCGCTCCCAGTCCTTGAGGCGAAACGGCGTCGGCGGCACGTAGGGATACCCGAGCACCGGGACGCCGTCGATCTCGGTCCAGCCACCGGCCAGATATTCCCAGAGGCCGCGCGCCGCGATCTGCTGCCAGCGCGGCTCGCTGGCCCGCGGGTCGTCGTTGCCCGCGATCGCCACGAACCGGGGAAAGGCGTCTTTCAGCCGGTCGCGCAGCTCGGCGAGGGCAGGTTCGAGAAAATCGGCGAGGAAGTCCGGATAGCGCGCCGCGTCCGCAGCCTCCGCGAACGGGTGCGGCAGGAGGTCCCCGCCCAGCAGGACCGCCCGCGGCGACTCCTCAGCCACCGCCGCCAGGAGCGCCCGGTACCGTCCCGTCCGGCCGTGGAGATCGGACGTAAAGAACCATGTATCTTTCGGACCGGCCGGTTTGTGGTAGGTTGTCGGCATTTCAGCGACCCAAGATACACCACCGACCGAGCGGAGGCACCACGTGAACGAGCTGCCGCCGATCCGTGCCGGGATCACCGATGAGTTCGGCGTCGACTACACGCTTCCGGTCTTCGGACAGATCGCCGGGCTGGGCGACCGCTACTGGGAGTGGGCTCACCGCCATCTGTCGCCGAAGTTCAGGCAACAGCTGGCGGCAGCCCGCGCGGGCGAGCGCTGGCCCGACTCCTTCCCGATCTTCGCGCGGACGTGGCTCGAGGCCCAGACCCACATCCGGTGGCAGGCCGTGCTCGCGCTCTGGGGCACCACGCTCGTCGCGCTGGCCGTCGCGGGCGCCAGAGCGACGGCCGCGAGAGGGTGGGTGGCGAGCGGCTGGTGGGTCGCCGGCTTCCTGCTCTGGACCCTCGTCGAGTACGGGTTGCACCGCGGGATCTTCCACCACGAGCCGCGGAGCCTCGGCGGACGCCAGTTCCACTTCCTGGTGCACGGCATCCATCACAAGGACCCCTGGGACCAGACCCGTCTCGTGTTCCCGATCCTGGGCGCGATCGCCATCGCCGCGGCGCTCTTCGCGGCCCTGCGGGCGCTGCTCGCGCCCGGTCCCGCGATGCTCGCGATGTCGGGCCTGCTCGGCGGCTACCTCGCGTACGACCTCGGCCACTACGCCTGGCACCACGCGCCGTGCCGGGGCGGCCTGCTGCTGTTCCTGAAACGATACCATCTGGCGCATCACTTCAAGGACATGGACCGGCGGTTCGGAGTCAGCCAACCCCTGTGGGACTGGGTCTTCCGATCCGGAGGTCTGAGGTCCTAGCGCGACCTCGCGGCGGCGGGTCGGCCGCCGCTCTGGCCGGGCGCGCCCGCCAGGGACGCTCCGGGTCCGCCCGGCGGCCGAAAATCTCCAAGTCCAACGGTTGATTTTTTTTGCTTTGGCAACGAGACGGTCTAGATTTCCGCCTGTGCCAGCCGACCGGCCCCCGGGATCGGCCGCCCGAACGTCGCCGCTCCACCGCGAAGGAGAATCCGCCATGGCCCAGAACGTTGCCCAGTTCATGGAGGCCCTCAAGTCCCGGAACCCGGCGCAGCCCGAGTTCCACCAGGCAGTCGAGGAAGTCGTCGAATCCATCTGGCCCGTCCTCGACAAGCGCCCCGAGTACCGCACCGCGAAGATCCTCGAGCGTCTCGTCGAACCTGAACGGGTCATCATGTTTCGCGTGCCCTGGGTCGACGACAGCGGGCAGATCCAGGTCAACCGCGGGTTCCGCATCGAGATGAACAGCGCCATCGGTCCCTACAAGGGCGGATTGCGGTTCCACCCGAGCGTCAACCTCGGCATCCTCAAGTTCCTCGCGTTCGAGCAGGTGTTCAAGAACAGTCTGACGACGCTGCCCATGGGCGGCGGCAAGGGCGGGAGCGACTTCGATCCGAAGGGCAAGAGCGACAACGAGGTGATGGCGTTCTGCCAGAGCTTCATGACCGAGCTGTACCGCCACATCGGGCAGTTCACCGACGTGCCGGCGGGCGACATCGGCGTCGGCGGCCGCGAGATCGGCTACCTGTTCGGCCAGTACAAGAAGATCGTCAACGAGTTCACCGGCGTGTTGACCGGCAAGGGCCTCGGCTGGGGGGGCAGCCTCATCCGCCCGCAGGCCACCGGCTACGGCTCGGTGTACTTCGCCGCCGAGATGCTCGCCACGCGCAAGGAGACCCTCGAGGGCAAGACGTGCCTCGTGTCCGGCTCCGGCAACGTGGCCCAGTACACGGTCGAGAAGCTGCTGGACCTGGGCGCCAAGCCGGTGACCCTGTCCGACAGCGCGGGCCACATCTACGACGAGGCCGGCATCGACCGCGAGAAGCTGGCGTTCGTGATGCAGCTGAAGAACGTCAAGCGCGGCCGGATCAGCGAGTATGCGAGCAAGTTCAAGGGCGCCGTGTACACGCCGATCGAGTCCGGCGCCGAGTCCAATCCGCTGTGGAATCACAAGGCGCAGTGCGCGTTCCCCAGCGCGACCCAGAACGAGATCAACGGCAAGGACGCCGCGAACCTGCTGCGGGGCGGGGTCTATCTCGTCAGCGAGGGCGCGAACATGCCGACCACGCCGGACGGCGTCGCGCAGTTCCTCGACCGGGGCATCCTCTTCGGCCCCGGCAAGGCGGCGAACGCCGGCGGCGTCGCGACCTCGGGGCTGGAGATGAGTCAGAACAGCCTGAGGCTGAGCTGGCCCAGCGAGGAGGTCGATCAGCGCCTGCACGGCATCATGAAGGCGATCCACCGGAGCTGCGTCGAGGCGGCGAAGGAGTTCGGCAGCCCGGGCAACTACGTCGCCGGCGCGAACATCGCCGGTTTCGTCAAGGTCGCCGACGCCATGCTGGCCCAGGGTCACTGGTAGCGGCCGCAGGCTGCGCGAGCAACGGGGCGGTCCGCTGCGGGCCGCCCCGTTCCTTATCCGGTTTGACAGTCGCGGCTCGGTGGCGGTACCTTGTACCCCTGCGGTCAACCGTCCGGTGGGGGCGACATGGTCTCGACGTGGTCGGGGGACTGTGGGCTGCATGCCGGGATCCCACCCTTCCCGTAAAACGGTGGAAAACCAACAAGCGACGAAGCTAACTTCGCGCTGGCGGCTTAAGTAGCCGCCCGTTCCCGGTCGGGGGGGTCACCGGCCCTGGCCAATGGGGGCGCCGTTCACCGGCGACTGGCCCGAAGCAGGTCTCTGGCGGAGGGTGAGATTTCAGTGAGACTGGTCCGCCGTTAGGTGTGTCGACTGACCTGCCGGCGGACGAGATCAACAGACGACTACGCATGTAGATGCCTGCAGGGCACCGGTTACGGACGCGGGTTCGATTCCCGCCGCCTCCACCACCAAACCTCCGCTGCCGCGACCGGTCCACGTTGCGGCAGTTTCGCCTACGGCTCGGGCGACCGCGCTGTGGACCCTCGCCGCGAGTTCGGTAGCGACCCGAAGACCGTGGAGGAAACCGCCATGCCACTCGTCCCCATGCGAATCCTGCTGGACCACGCCGCCGAGCACGACTACGGCGTCGGCGCGTTCAACGTCAACAACATGGAGCAGATCCAGGCCATCATGATGGCCGCCACGAAGACCAACAGCCCGGTCATCGTTCAGGCCAGCCGCGGCGCGCGGGCGTTCTCCAACGACAACTACCTGCGCCACCTGATGCTCGCGGCGGCCGAGCTCAATCCGCGGATCCCGATCGCGATGCATCAGGACCACGGCAACAGCCCGGCGACCTGCTACAGCGCGATCCAGCAGGGATTCACCTCGGTCATGATGGACGGCTCACTGCAGGCGGACGGGAAGACGCCGGCCAGCTACGAGTACAACGTGGACGTGACGAGGAAGGTAGTCGACGTCGCCCATTCGCTCGGCGTGACGGTGGAGGCCGAGCTGGGCTGCCTCGGCGGTCTCGAGGACGGTCACGGAGCCGGCCTGTCCGGGGAGGACGCGCTGGCCCACCTGACCGATCCCGAGCAGGCCGGCGATTTCGTGTCCGCCACCGGCTGCGACGCGCTCGCGGTCGCGATCGGCACCAGCCACGGCGCCTACAAGTTCAAGAAGAAGCCGACGGGCGACGTGCTGAAGATGGACGTCATCGAGAAGATCCACCGGAAGCTGCCCAATTGCCACCTCGTCATGCACGGCTCGAGCTCCGTGCCGCGCGAGCTGGTCGACATCGTGAACAAGTACGGCGGCGCCCTCAAGGAGAGCTACGGCGTGCCGGTCGACCAGATCCAGCGGGGAATCAAGCACGGCGTGCGGAAGATCAACGTGGACACCGACAACCGCCTGGCGATCACGGGCGCGATCCGCCGGGTCTTCGCCGAGACTCCGGAGAAATTCGATCCGCGCGATTACATGAAGCCCGCGCGCGAGGCGATGGCCAAGGTGGTCGAAGAGCGCATGGTCGCCTTCGGGCAGGCCGGCTGGGCCGACAAGATCCGGTGCCTGAGCCTGGTCGAGATGGCGGCGAAGTACGCCAAGTAACCGGGACCGTGTTCCAGGCCGGCGGTCGCCTGGCGGCGACCGCCGGCGTCTTGCCGCGGAGGCGCGCGATGTACGGAGCGATCAAGCAGGTCCTGGCCCGCGAACTGGAATCGCTCCGGGAGCAGGGACTGTTCAAGGACGAGCGGGTCCTCGAGGGCGCGCAGGGCGCCGAGGTCAGGGTCGGCGGGAAGACCGTGCTGAATTTCTGCGCCAACAACTACCTCGGCCTCGCCAGCGATCCGCGGGTGGTCGAGGCCGCGCGGCGGACGCTCGATCGCTGGGCCTACGGTCTGAGCTCGGTCCGGTTCATCTGCGGGACCACCGAACTGCACACGCGGCTCGAGCAGGAACTCGCCGAATTCCTGGGCATGGAGGCCGCGCTCCTCTACGCGGCCTGCTTCGACGCCAACGGCGGCGTGTTCGAGCCGCTGCTGGGCGAAGGCTCGGCCATCATCACCGATCAGCTCAACCATGCGTCCATCATCGACGGCGTCCGCCTGGCCAAGGCGAATCGCCTCATCTACCGGCATGCCGACATGGAGTCCCTCGAGCACCGGCTACGCGAATCTCAGGGCGCCCCGTTCCGGCTGATCGTCACGGACGGCGTCTTCTCGATGGACGGCGACTTCGCGAACCTGCCGGCGATCTGCGACCTGGCGGACCGTTACGACGCGCTCGTCCTCGTCGACGAGAGCCACGCGACCGGCTTCACCGGCCCGACCGGCCGCGGCACCCCCGAGAAATTCGGCGTCATGGACCGGGTCGACCTCATCACGACGACCCTGGGCAAGGCCCTCGGCGGCGCGCTCGGCGGCGCCACCGCCGGCCCGCGGGAGATCATCGCCTGGCTGCGCCAGAAGTCGCGGCCGTACCTCTTCAGCAACTCGCTGCCGCCGGTGGTCTGCGGCGCGACCCTCGAGGTCCTGCGGATCTGCAAGCAGGATCCCGAGCCGCTGCACACGCTGGATCGCAATCAGAAGCGGATCCGCGCGGGGCTCACCGCGCTCGGCTTCGACATCGATCCCGGCGACCATCCGATCGTCCCGGTGCACTTCCGGAAGTTCGCCAACGACGCGATCCTCGCCCAGCGGATGAGCCGCGACCTGCTCGCCGAGGGGATCTACTGCATCGGCTTCAGCTTCCCGGTCGTGCCGCGGGGCCAGGCGCGCATCCGGCTGCAGGCCTCGGCAGCGCACACGGGCGAGCACATCGACAAGCTCCTGGACGCCTTCGCGCTCGTCGGCCGGCGCCACGGAGCCATCTGAACCGCGGCGGCGCCGGCGGAAATCCCGCCGGAATCGCCGCGCGAGGTTGCCGACCGGTCCGCCTCGACTTACCTTCCCGCCGGCTTCCGCCACCGCTACGAACGCTGCGAGGTTGGCTGCGGCCAACCTCCTCTGTTATCTGGGCCGCGCCGGCGGCCGGGCCGCTCGCCCGCGGGGGCGGGCGAAAGGGACTGGACGAGCATGGCGACCGATCTCAGCCGGGTCCGGAACATCGGGATCAGTGCCCACATCGATTCGGGCAAGACCACGCTGTCCGAACGGATCCTCTTCTACACGGGCCGGATCCGGACCATCCACGAGGTCAAGGGCAAGGACGGCGTGGGCGCGACGATGGATTCCATGGATCTGGAGCGCGAGCGCGGCATCACCATCCAGTCCGCCGCGACCCACTGCGAGTGGGACGGCCACAGCATCAATCTCATCGACACGCCCGGCCACGTCGATTTCACGATCGAGGTGGAGCGAGCCCTGCGCGTGCTCGACGGCGCGGTCCTGGTGCTCTGCGCCGTGGCCGGCGTGCAGTCGCAGTCGATCACCGTGGACCGCCAGATGCGACGGTACCGGGTGCCGCGCCTGGCCTTCGTCAACAAGTGCGACCGCTCCGGCGCCAATCCCATGCGCGTGACCGACCAGCTGCGCGAGAAGCTCGGGCACAACGCCGTGATGCTCCAGCTGCCCCTGGGCCTGGAGGCGGAGCACGAGGGCGTGATCGATCTCGTCCGGATGCAGGTCGCCCGCTTCGAGGGCCCGCACGGCGAGACCGTGGCCTGGTCCGAGATACCCGATCCGTTGCGCGTGGAGGCGGAGGCGCGCCGGGAGCTGCTCCTCGACGCGGCCAGCATGTACAGCGACGAGCTGACCGAGGCGATCCTCGAGGGCGCCGTCACCGAGGCGCTGGTCCACGACGCGATCCGCCGCGGCACGCTGGCCAACGAGCTGACGCCGGTCCTGCTCGGCAGCGCCTACAAGAACAAGGGCGTGCAGCTGCTGCTGGATGCGGTCGTGCGGTACCTGCCGAATCCGACCGAGGTCCGCAACGAGGCGCTGGAGATCCTGCGGGGGGGCGAAGAGCGGGGCTTCGTGCTGTCCAACGATCCGGCGGACGAACTCATCGCGCACGCGTTCAAGCTGGAGGACGGCCTCTACGGCCAGTTGACCTACATCCGGCTCTACCAGGGCGACGTCCGCAAGGGCAGCGAGATCGTCAACACGCGGACGGGCCGGAAGGTCAAGGTCGGCCGGCTCGGCCGCATGCACGCCGACCAGATGGAGGACATCGAGACCGCCCAGGCGGGCGACATCGTCGCGCTCTTCGGCATCGACTGCGCCAGCGGCGACACCTTCACCGGCGGCCGGCAGGTCAGCCTGACCAGCATGCACGTCCCGGAACCGGTGATCTCGCTCGCGATCGCGCCGGCGGACGCCAAGTCCCAGGCCAAGCTGGCCAAGGCGCTGCACCGCTTCACGCGCGAGGACCCGACCTTCCGCACCGCGGTCGATCCCGAGACCGGGGACACGCTCATCCGCGGCATGGGCGAGCTGCACCTCGAGGTCTACGTCGAGCGCATGCGCCGCGAGTTCAACGCGCTGGTGACGACCGGGCAGCCGAAGGTGGCCTATCGCGAGACCATGACCCGGGCTGTCGCCTTCAGCTACACGCACCGCAAGCAGACGGGCGGCTCCGGCCAGTACGCGCGGGTCATGGGGCGCATCGAGCCGAGCGACGACGGGCAGTACCACTTCGTCAACGCCGTGGTCGGCGGCAGCATCCCGACCGAGTACATCGGCGCCTGCGAGAAGGGTTTCCATGACTGCATCCATGAAGGCGCGCTGATCGGCGCGCCGGTCCAGGGTCTGAAGGTGGTCCTCGAGGATGGCGACAGCCACGCGGTGGATTCGTCGGACATGGCGTTCCAGACTGCCTGCCGCATGGCGTTCCGGGAGAGTTATCTCGAGGGCGCGCCGATCGCGCTCGAGCCCCTGATGCTGGTGTCGGTCGAGGGGCCGAGCGAGCAGCAGGGCGAGGTCCTCAAGACCTTGATGCAGCGGCGCGGCATCATCATGGGTACGACGGAGGCCACGGGGTTCGTGCGGATCGACGCGCACGTGCCGCTGGGCGACATGTTCGGTTATGCCAGCGTCCTGCGCTCGGCGACGGCGGGCAAAGCCGAGTTCACGATGGAGTTCGCGCGGTACGCGCCGGCGCCGAAGGACGTCGCCGAGCAGCTGCGCAAGGAATATCTGGAAAAGCGCGCCAAGGGCAAGTAGACTGCGGGGAGCATGACCATGACCAAGAGCATCGTCGAGAAGAGCCCGGTGCGGATCCTCGAGCGCGCCCTCGGCGGCGGCCTCGGGCGCGGGAACATCGGGGTCGTGCTGTCGCGCACCGGCGCCGGCAAGACCGGTTTCCTGATCGGTCTGGCCATCGACAAGCTCCTGCAGAATCAGCGCGTGCTGCACATCTCCACCAAGGAGACCGTCGAGCACGTCATCGCCTACTACGACCAGCTCCTGCACGCCACGGCCGAGCTGCTCCAGCTCGACAACCTGCTGGAACGGCGCCTGGCGGTCGAACGCGGCCGGCACGTGCTGGTCTTCAACCGCGAGACGTTCACCCTCGCCAAGCTGCGCCAGTCGATCGCTTTCCTGCGCGAGGGCGCGGACTTCCAGCCGGACATGCTCATCATGGACGGCACGCCGCGGTTCGAGTACAGCGAGGACTGGGAGATCCAGGGCATGCGCGACCTCGCCCGCGAGATGGACGCCGAGGTGTGGACCTGCGGCAACCTGCACCGCGAGGGTCAGGAGGTCGACGACCGCGGCGTGCCTCGCGAGGTCGCCTGGCACGAGGAGCACCTCGCGGTGATCCTGAGCCTGGCGTCCGTCGGCGGCAGGATCCGCCTGCAGATCCTCAAGGAGCACGACACCGAGCAGCCAGCCAGCGTCTCGCTGGAGCTCGACCCCGACACTCGCCTGCTGCGCTGGCGTTAACCGGAGGGCCCGCCGTGCCCGACGTCGACGTCGCGACCAACCTCGCCCGCGTGCGCGAACGCCTCGCCGCCGCGTGCGCGCGAGCGGGACGACCGGCGGATTCGGTCGGGCTCGTGGCGGTGACCAAGCGGATCCCGCTCCCGCTGGTGGCGGCCGTCGTCCAGGCCGGCCAGCTCGATCTGGGCGAGAACCGCCTGCAGGATGCGCTGCCGCGGCAGGACGCCCTGGCCGGCCAGCTGGGTCGGGCCGCGGCGCCGGTCCGGTGGCACTTCATCGGCCACCTCCAGCGCAACAAGGCGGCCAGGGCGGCCGGCCGGTTCGCGCTCATCCACGGCGTGCACGCGACCGAGCTGGCCGAGCGGCTCGATCGGCGGGCCGCCGAGCTGGGCCTGCGCCAGCCCGTGCTGCTGCAGGTCAACGCAACGCGCGAGCCGCAGAAGGACGGGCTTGCCCCGGACGAGACGGTGGACGTAGCCTGCGCGGTGGCCGCGTTCGGCCACCTGGACCTGCGCGGCCTGATGGCGATGGCCCGGTACGGGGACGGCGAGGCCGACCTGCGGCGGACCTTCGGATCCGTGCGCGAGCTGCGCGACCGCGCCCGGTCGGCCTGCGGGCTACCCCTGCCCGAGCTGAGCATGGGGATGAGCGACGATTTCGAGGCGGCGATCCTCGAGGGTGCCACGCTGGTGAGGATCGGGACCGCCATCTTCGGACCGCGCCCCGGGTGAGGCGGGGCTGGCACCGGTCTTGATGCATCGCCGGACAGAACGGATTTTTCCGGCTCGAGTGGTCGGGAATTGGTCGTTCGCGCCCGCGAGCTGGCCGCACTGGCAAGGAGAAGCACGATGAGGATCACGCCCCTGGACGTCCGCAAGCAGGAATTCAAGCGCGGCATGCGCGGTTACGACTGCGATGAGGTCCGCGCCTTCCTGTCCAACCTCGCCGACGAGTACGAGGCCGTGCTGGTCGACAACAAGCAACTGCGCGAGAGGGTCGTCGAGCAGGACGAGAAGCTGGGCGAGTACCGAAACCTGGAGCGGACCCTGCGGGACACCCTGATGACGGCCGAGCGGGTCACCCAGGAAGCCCGGGATACCGCGCGCAAGCAGGGCGAGCTGATGGTGCAGGAAGCTCGCCAGCGGGTCGACCGGGTGCTGGCCGAGGGCCTCACGCGGCTGAACGACCTGCGGCGCGAGGCGCTCGCCGTCCACCGCGAGAAGGAGACCTACCTGGGTCGCTTCCGCAGCCTGGCGGAGGCGCAGATCCAGTTCGTCGAGTCCCACCGGAGCGACTTCCGGGACCTGGACGGTCGCATGCTCGAGTCGGGCGACGTCGCCGCCGACCAGCCGGCGGATCCGCCCTGGGCGGGCCCGGTCGTCACGCCCGGCGAACCGACTCCGGCCGCCCGGATCGACCGCGGCCAGGACGAATGGCGGGACTACGCGATCGCCGCCCGGGAGGCGGAGAAGGCCGCCGAGAGCGCGCGGATCGCGGCGGCGCTCCAGCAGGCCGGGCAGGTGGCCGCGTTGCCGTTCGACGCCGCGGGCGATCGCCCGGAGGACCTGCCGCACCTCTGATCCGCCCCGGGCACGCGTCGCCGAGAGCGGGGTCCCCGGATCCGCGTTCTTTTACGCTTTTTTGGCGCCCGCGGCCGTGTTAACTTACTTTGCTCGCTGCAAATCCCGTCACCCCGGCCTCGCGACGGCCGGGGACTGTCTTCATTTGGGCGTGGAGGCTCGACGTGAGTGATCTCTACACGCGGATACGCCAGGCCGCCGACCACATCCGCAGCCGGACCTCGCTGGAGCCGGAGTACGGCTTGATCCTGGGCACCGGGCTGGGCGAGTTCGCCCGCAGGATCCAGGGGCAGGTGTCGATCCCGTTCCGGGAGATCCCGCATTTCGTCGAGTCGACGGCCACGAGCCACGCGGGCAATCTGGTCCTGGGCACCCTGGAAGGGCGCGCGGTCTGCGTGATGCAGGGTCGCGTCCATTACTACGAGGGCTATTCCATGGAGCAGGTCACCCTGCCCGTGCGCGTCATGCGCGCTCTCGGCGCCCATTCGTTGATCATGAGCAACGCGGTCGGCGGCATGAATCCCGTGCACCGCCCGGGGGACATCGGGGTGATCGTCGATCACATCAACCTGATGGGCGCCAATCCGCTGATCGGCCCCAACGACGAGCGGCTCGGACCGCGGTTCCCGGACATGAGCGAAGCCTACGACCGGCGCTACATCGCGATCTGCGACGAGGTCGCGCTGGCCGAGCGGATCGCGCTGCGGCATCTGGTCTACGTCGCGGTCGCTGGCCCGAACCTGGAAACTGCCGCCGAGTATCGATTCCTGCGGCAACTGGGCGCCGACACGGTCGGCATGTCCAGCGTCCCCGAGAACCTGGTGGCCGTGCACGCAGGCATGAAGGTGCTGGGCCTGTCGGTCATCACGGACGCCTGCTTCCCGGACAACCTGCAGCCGGCGAAGGTCGAGGACATCCTGCGAACCGCCAGCGAGGCCCAGCCGCGGCTGGAAGCCCTCGTCACCGGCTTCCTGCGAAAGGCGCCGCGCTGATGGCCGACCTGTACCCATTGCCGGCGAGCCCATACCACGACGCGGCCTCCGAGCACGCGGTCAGCGAGTTCTGGCGCCGGCACGACGTGTTCCGTCGCAGCATCACCCAGCGGGCGGGCTGTCCCGACTGGGTCTTCTACGAGGGCCCGCCGACCGCCAACGGCAGGCCCGGCGTGCACCACGCCATGGCGCGGCTCTGCAAGGACATCATCTGCCGCTACAAGACCATGACCGGTCACCGCGTGTTGCGCAAGGCCGGCTGGGACACGCACGGCCTGCCGGTCGAGCGGTCGGTCGAGAAGCAGCTCGGGATCCAGGGCGCCCAGGCGATCCAGGCCTATGGTCTGGGCGCCTTCAACGACAAGTGCCGCGAGAGCGTCTGGTCCTGCAAGGCCGAGTGGGACGAGTTCACGGAGCTGCTCGGCTACTGGATCGACCTCGAGGATCCCTACATCACCTACACGAACGACTACATCGAGTCCGTCTGGGCGATCCTGCAGCGGTTCCACGCGGCGGGGATGCTCTACCAGGGCCACAAGGTGGTGCCCTACTGCCCGGTGTGCGCGACGCCGCTGTCGAGCCACGAGCTCGCGAACAGCTACCGCACGGTGCAGGACCCGTCGCTCTACGTGCGGCTGCAGGCCGCCGACGCCGACGAGTCGTTCCTGACGTGGACGACCACTCCCTGGACCCTGCCGAGCAACGTCGCGCTCGCCGTGGGCGAGGACTTCGACTACGTGCGCGTGCGGCACGGCGGCGAGGTCCTGATCCTCGCCGAGGCGCGGCTCGACGTGCTCGACCGCGAGCGGGGCGTCGAGGTCGTGGACAGGTTCAAGGGCCGGGCGTTGCTCGGCCGACGATACCGCCAGCTGTTGCCGTTCTGCCGGGTCCCGGCGGGGGCGGAGGCGTTCAAGGTCGTGGCCGCCGATTTCGTGACGCTCGACACCGGCACGGGCATCGTGCACCTGGCGCCGGCCTTCGGCGAGGACGACTTCAAGGCCGGCGAGCGCGAGAACCTCGCCGTCTTCAAGCCAGTCGATCAGAATGGCGAGTTCACCGCCGAGGTCGAGCCCTGGCGCGGGATGCACGTGAAGAAGGCGGACCCGCTGATCATCCGGCACCTCGAAGCCGCCGGTCAGCTCTACGCGCAGGCGACCTACCGCCACGAATACCCGTTCCACGACCGGTGCGGCAACGCCCTGATCTACTACGCGACGCCCAGCTGGTTCATCGCCACCAGCCGGATGCGCGACCAGCTCGTGGCGGCCAACGCGGACATCGTCTGGGCGCCGCCCGAGGTGGGGGCGGGCCGCTTCGGCAACTGGCTCGCGGGCAACATCGACTGGGCGCTCAGCCGGAACCGGTTCTGGGGGACGCCGCTCAACGTCTGGGTCTGCGACCGATGCGGACGGTTGCACCTGCCGGTGAGCCGGGCGGAACTGGGCGAACTCACCGGGCGCGACCAGTCCGGGCTCGATCTCCATCGCCCGCACGTCGACGCGATCGTCTTTTCGTGCGCCGCGGGCGGCTGCGGCGGCACCATGCGCCGCACGCCCGAGGTCATCGACTGCTGGTTCGACTCGGGCAGCATGCCGTTCGCGCAGTACCACTGGCCGTTCGAGAACCAGGAGCTGTTCGCCAGCCAGTACCCGGCGGATTTCATCTCCGAGGGCATCGACCAGACCCGCGGCTGGTTCTACACCATGCTGGTGATCGGCACCTTCCTGACCGGCCGCAGCAGCTACAAGCGCTGCCTCGTCAACGAGCTGGTCCTCGACCGCCAGGGCAAGAAGATGTCCAAGAGCGTGGGCAACACGGTCGACCCGATGGCGATCATGCGCCGCGACGGGGCCGATCCGCTTCGCTGGTACCTGGTCACCGCCAATCCGGTGTGGCTGCCGACCCGCTTCGACGAGGAGGGCATCGCCGAGGCGCGCAGCAAGCTGCTCGGCACGGTCGAGAACACCTACAAGTTCTTCGCGCTCTACGCGAATCTCGACGGCTGGACGCCGGAGCCGGCGCGCCCGGTCGCCCCGACCGTGCTCGATCGCTGGGTCTTGAGCCGCCTGCAGTCGGTCACGGCCTCGGTGCGCGACGATCTCGAGGCGATGAACCTGACGCGCGCGGGCCGGACCCTCGGCGCGTTCGTCTGCGACGACGTGAGCAACTGGTACGTCCGCCTCTGCCGCAAGCGGTTCTGGCACGGCGCGGTCGACACCGACAAGCACACGGCCTACACCGTCCTCGACACGGTGCTCGAGACGGTGCTGCGCCTGCTGGCCCCCTTCGTACCCTTCACGGCCGAAGAGCTCTACCGCGGCCTGCGGGCGCACGGCGAGGCGGACGTCTCGGTCCATCTCCAGGACTTCCCGGTCGCCGACCCGGCGCGGCAGGACGCCGACCTCGAGCGCCGCATGCGGGCGGCGCAGGACGTGGTCAGCCTCGGGCGCAGCCTCCGGCAGGACACGCAGCTCAAGGTCCGCCAGCCGCTGGGGCAGCTCCTCGTGCACAGCGCGGACGACCGGGCGGCGACTCTGCTGGACGATCCCACGCTGGTGGGTTACGTTGCCAACGAGCTCAATGTCAAGCGAATCGGCGCGCTCGCGGATCCGCGCGAGGTGGTGGTTGTGACGGCCAGGCCGAACTACCGGGCGCTGGGTCCCCGCTTCGCCAAGCAGGCTCCGCAGTGGGCCCGGGTCATCGAGGCCATGACCGCGGAGCAGATCAGCCGGCTGAGGGAGCGCGGCGAGATCGCGCTGGTCCTCGCGGACCGGCAAGAGGTGCTCGGCTTCGCGGAGATCCAGGTCCGCGAGGAAGGAATCGAGCCGTTCGCCGCCACCAGCGAGGCCGGCTTGACCGTCGCGCTGGACACGACCGTCGATGAGGTTCTCCGCGCCGAAGGCGTCGCCCGCGAGATCATCAACAAGGTGCAGAACCTGCGCAAGAAGAGCGGGCTCGAGGTCAGCGACCGCATCCGGCTGGTGATCGTCGGCGACGCGTCCGCGCGGGCGGCGGTCGCCGATCATGCGGAGAGGATCCGCCAGGAGACCCTCGCCGAGTCGCTCGCGGCGGATGGCGAGCTGCCGCACCGCGACACGTTCCGGATCGACGATTCGGACGTCACCATCATGCTCGCCAGGATCTGAGCGCGGCGGAAGGGGCACACGCATGCGCAAGGCCGACCTGCAGCGGTTTCGCAAGCTCCTGATGGACGAGAAGGAGCGGGTCATGCAGTCGATGGCCCAGCACCACAAGGTCATCCGCGGCCTCGACGGCGCCGAGGGTCCTGGTACCGGCAAGGCGCACTCGAACCACCTCGCCGACCAGGGCACCGACGAGTTCCAGTACGAGGCCACGATCCAGTTCGCGAGCACGGAGGGTCGCTACCTCTACCACATCGAGGAAGCCCTCGCGCGCATCGAGAACGGCTCGTACGGCAAGTGCGAGGAGTGCGGCGGCAACATCGGACTCGAACGGCTCCGGGCCGTCCCTCACGCTCGCCTCTGCATCGATTGCAAGGAGAAGGAGGAGGACGGTCAAGGCTGATGCAGAGACGCGAACCGTGGCTCTGGGCCGCCGGCATCTGGGTGGCGGATTTCGTCACCAAGCGCCTGGTGCTCGCCAACGCCGACCTCCTGCGCTCCGACCGGGTGGAGATCCTCGGCGACTTCTTCCGGCTCGCCTACGTGCGCAATCCGGGCGCGGCGATGGGCCTGACACCGTTCGGTCGCTGGATGCTGGTCGCGATCTCCGCCGGCGCCGCCGCGCTCCTGATCTGGTTCCTGCTGGTCGCTGACCGCCGGCAGCGCGCGCGCCGGCTCGCCATGGGGCTGATCCTCGGCGGCGCTCTCGGCAACCTGATCGACCGCCTCTTCTACGACGGCCTGGTGGTGGACTTCCTCGATTTCGGGATCGGTCCGCACCGGTTCTGGACCTTCAACGTGGCGGACATCGGCGTCAGCTGCGGCGGTTGCCTGCTCCTCTTGTGCCTGGCCATCGAGGAGATTCGCGAACGCCGCGCCCGCGGCAAGCACCATGCCTGAGCCCGCCGTTTCCTTCCTGGTCTCGCCCGCGGAGGCCGGCCAGCGGCTCGACGTCATCCTGGCCGGCCGCCTGCGGCAACTCAGCCGCAGCCAGCTCCAGAAGTCCTTCGCGACCGGCTCGGTCGTCGTGGACGGGCAGCCCCGCCCCAAGTCGTACCGTCCCGCCGCGGGGGCCGAGATCCGGCTGGCGACGGCGGCGCCGGTCGCGATGGACGTGAAGCCCGAGGCGATCCCGCTCGACATCGTCTACGAGGACGCTCACCTCCTGGTCGTGAACAAGCCGCCGGATCTGGTCATGCATCCGGCGCCCGGCCATGCCGGCGGCACCCTCGTCAACGCGCTCCTGCACCACACCGGCCGGCTCGCCGAGACCGGCGACCCGCTGCGCCCCGGGATCGTGCACCGGCTCGACCGCGACACCACGGGGCTGGTGGTCGTCGCGTTGACGCGACAGGCCCACGGGGCCCTGGCCGCCCAGCTCAAGGACCGCAGCCTCGGCCGCGTCTACCTCGCGCTGTCGTGGGGCGCCTGGCCCGCGCCTGCGGGCGTACTCGAGGGGCGCCTGGGACGCCATCCCCACGATCGCCAGCGCATGGCCGTGGTCCAGAACCGCGGCCGCGCGGCCGTCACCCGCTACGAGGTCCTCGACGATCTCGCCTTCGTCCAGCTCTGCCGGGTCCGGCTGGAGACCGGCCGCACCCACCAGATCCGGGTCCACTTCGCGCATTTCGGCCACCCGGTCGTCGGCGACCCGATCTACGGCGACGATCGGCGTGCCCGCAATCTGCGCCCGCTCGATCGCGCGGCCGCCGCGAACCTGGTCCGCGCCGCCCGGCGCCAGCTGCTGCACGCGGCGGCGCTCCACCTGCGCCACCCGGTCGATCAGCGCCCGCTCGAGTTCCGCGCGCCGTTGCCCCCGGATTTCGCGGCGGCGCTGGCGGGCCTGCGGCGCGACCTCGGCCGACCGCCGTCCGGTCCCGAGGACGCAGCCTGAGGTGGACACGCCGGTCCGCGTGCACTATCCTGGCGCGAGTCGCTGCGGGATCGCCGATCCCCGGGAAACCCAGGAGCAGGCGCACTTGAAGATCAAGGAACGCCGACGTGACGGCATCGCGATCCTCGACATGAGCGGCAAGCTCATGGGGGGGCCCGACGCGGAGGCCTTCAACGAGATCCTGCGGACCCTCATGCACGAGGGGGTGCGCAATTTCATCGTGAACCTGGAACGGGTGAACTGGGTCAACAGCACCGGCCTCGGGATCCTGATCTCCGGCTACACGACGGTCACCCGGGCCGGTGGGGAATTGAAACTGCTCAACGTCACGGAGCGTATCGAGAACGTCTTCATCGTGTCCAAGCTGTCGACCGTCTTCCGCTCTTTCGACGATGAAGAGGAAGCGGTTCGCAGCTTTGCCTGAACCCGGGACGGGGGCGCCGAACGTGAACTCCCGCATCGAGCTGAAACTGCCGAGCCAGATGGCGTTCCTCGGCGTCCCGGACGCCGTGCTGCTCGAGCTCGGCAGCGATCTGGATTGCCCCCGCCAGCTCATCGAAGAACTCGGCACGGCCGTCATCGAGGCCTGCACCAACGCCATGGAGCATGGCAACAAGCTGGATGCGAGCCTCCAGGTCGAGATCCACATCGATGTCGGCGCGGACCGGATCGTGGTCTCGGTGATGGACCAGGGCGCCGGATTCGACTACCGCAACTGGCAGCCGGCCGAGGGCCTCCTGCGCGAGCGCGGCCGCGGCATCCTGATCATGCGCGAATTCTCGGACCAGCTCGACTACGACCGCCTGTCGGACGGCCGCTTCCGCGTGACGCTCGCCAAGAACCTGACCAACTCGAGATGATCCTGCCGCCATGTCCGTCGTGATCGGACTCGACTACGGGCTCCGCCGAATCGGCATCGCCGTGAGCGATCCGGACGGCCGGGTGGCGTTCGCCTTCGGCACCCACGTCGAGGGTCGCGACGGTTCGGTGTTCGAGCGACTGCGCGCGCTCGCCCGCGAGCGCGACGCGGTCAGGGTCGTGGTCGGCCTGCCGCTCACCGCCGACGGCCGGGAGGCCGCGATGGCCGAACGCGCGCGTCGCTTCGCCGGACGCTTGCAGGCTGCGCTCGCGCTGCCCGTGAGCCTGCTCGACGAGCGCTACAGCTCCCGGGAGGCCGCGCAGTGGATCGGACTGCGCGGCCGGCCGGCTCGACGCGGCGAGATCGACGCCGTGGCTGCGCAGATCATCCTCCAGATCGACCTCGATCGGCGCCGCCGGGTCGACGAAGGGCCGCCATGAAGCGGGCGGCGTCCGTCGCCGCGGCCGCGGTCGCGCTGGCCGGCGTCGTCCTGGCCGTCGCCGCCTGGCGCGTCTGGGACGCCCGGCCGGACCCGCCGCCGGCGGCGCCGGCGACGATCCTCGTTCGCGTCGCGCCCGGAGCGACGCTGCGATCGGTCGCGGCGGACCTGCACGGGCGCGGCCTGCTCGCGTATCCGCGGCTCTGGCTGATCGTGGCGCGGTTGACGGGGCGCGACCGCGCGCTGCAGGTCGGTCGCTACGCCATCTCCCCGGGCGCCTCGCCGCGCGAGCTCCTGGCCGCCTTCCTCGCTGGGCGGCCGCTGCCGGTCGTGGTCACCTTGCCCGAGGGGCAGGAAGCGCCGGTACTCGCCGCCGTGCTCGCCGACAGCCTGGGCCTGGCCGCGGGCGACATCCTGGCCTGCGCCGATTCCCTGGTGACGGCCAGGCTTGATTCCTATCTGCCGGCGGCGGCGCGGTCTCGCCTGCACGATGCGATCGCTGGGAACGGGCGCCCGGCCGGCCGGCTCCTGCACTGGTGCGAGGGCTACCTCGCGCCCGACACCTATCACTTCGCGGAGGGAACGGACGCATTCACGGTCGCGCGGACGGTGGTCGGCTTGCAGTTCTCCCGGCTCGACAGCGTCGCGGACCTGCGGGACCCGATCGCGCGCGACTACTCGCTGCACGAATTGCTGAGCCTGGCGTCGATCGTGGAGGCCGAGGCGCGCCGGCCGCCGGAACGAGCGCTGATCGCCGCCGTCTATCACAACCGTCTGCGGCGGGGCATGCGGCTCGAGGCCGATCCGACCGTCGGGTTCTGGCTGGGCAAGCGAGGCGAGCGGCTGCTCTACCAGGACCTCGAGGTCGATTCGCCGTACAACACCTACCGCCGGGCCGGATTGCCCGTCGGCCCCATCGGCTGTCCCGGCCTGGCGGCGCTCGTCGCGGCCGCGCGACCGGACCCGTCGTGCCGCGCGCTGTACTTCGTCGCCGACGGCGACGGCGGCCACGTATTCTCGCGAACCCTGGCCGAACACGAGGATGCGGTGCATCGCTATCGCGGCTTGATGCGAGGCCGCCGTCGTTGACGGCGGCAGGGCTGCGACCTATCCTTCGCGGATGGAGGACTTCATGGCAGTTCGACGTCACCTCTGGCTTCTTGCACTCGGTGTCGCCGCCATCGTGGCCGGCTACATCCTGCTCGCCGGCCGGCACCTGTCCTGGGGGCCCTTGCTCCTGGTGGCGGGCTACTGCGTGGCCCTTCCCCTGTTCATCTGGCGTCTCTTCCGCGGTGGCGTGGGCGAATAGCTCAGCTGGCTAGAGCACCTGCCTTACAAGCAGGGGGTCACAGGTTCGAGCCCTGTTTCGCCCACCACCATTGGTTGCATAACCTGGATTTTTTGATTTTCGGGTGGCCACGACCAAGCTCGGACTCGGGGGAATCTTGATGCGGCAGAAACAGTTATGGTATTGCAAATAACTGGGACGCTGGGAAAAAATAGGGTTGCCTCGTCCTGGTCACTGTGGTACTCTTATTCAGTCAAGTGATGGACTCCGAGTGGGAAGGAGGACTCGACGCGGTTCTCACACTAACTCCGCCTGGGTTAGCCACCCTCGCTCGAACGGATCACTTTTGGAGGTGACCTAATGCTTCGTAGGTTCTTGCTCGGCATCATGGTCGTGAGCCTGGCCTCCCTGGCTTGGGCTGGCGTTCCCGACCTGAACTTGTCGACGGCGACCATTCCTGCCGGCGCGGCAGGCGCGTCGGTCTTTACTCTGCCCAACGGCGGCGGCGTCGGTTTCGACGCGGCATTCGCGGCTGGCGCGGTCGTCGTCGACGCGACGATCACGTTGACGTTGATCGACACGAACGGCGACCCGATCTTCCAGTATCCCTTCGAGGATATGTGGCTGGAAACCTCCGCTGATGGACTCACCTACTGCGCGAACGGCACCGCGGCCGACGCCTCGACGGACATCAACGGCATCACCCACTGGACCAACCCGGTTCTCGGTGGCGGCTACTCGATCGGTGAGACCGTCAATGTCTACATCGCCGGCTCTCCGCTCGCCGGTGGCGGCCTCAACCTCACCTTCAACAGCGCGGACATCAACGGCGACCTTTCCGTGAACCTGTCCGACATCGCCGCGTTCACCCAGGTGCTCGGCGGCAACTACGTGAACAACCCGAAGTACGCGGGCGACTTCAACAACGATAACGTCATCAACCTGTCCGACATCGTGCGCATGACGGCCGGTATCGGAACGCACTGCAACTAGACGACGTGATCCAACGTGCCGGACGCTGCCCCGCCGATGCAGGCGGCGGGGCAGCAGGGATCTCCCGCCGGCCTCCTCCAGACACTCACCTGCGCTGCTTCAGGAGAGCAACCATGAAGAAATTGCTAGCTCTGGCCTTGGTGGCCCTGATGGCTGGTGGAGCGCTCGCCGATGCTCCCGAACTCGGTCTGTTCTTCAGCAATACCGAGTTCGTCGCCGCGAACACGAACTTCAATCCCGGGGCTGTTCCGTTCAACGCCTACATCGTCTTGCTGCCCTTGGGCAACGTCGAGACCGTCGGCGGCTACGAAGTCGGTATCGGCATGCCCGCCTCCGTGTTCGTGCTCAGCGTCAGCGGCCCGAACGGCTGGACCAACTTCGGCAACAACGTCAACCACCTCGCCGGCTACCAGCAGCCTCTGCCGGTCGGTGAAATGGGCGCGGTCCTCTGCACGATGCAGTTGTTCGGCGGTGCCGGCACTCCCGCGGTCGTCGAGTTCTACAACGCGAACCCGCCGAGCATCCCCAGCCACCCTGGCCCCGTGATCGCCGACGGCGCGAACCCGGACATCCTGCTCAGCTGCTTCCTGGTGACCGGCCAGATCAACGGTGTCGTCGCGACCTTCAACGGCGCCGGCGTCGTTGCGACCGAGAACCACACCTGGACGGGCGTCAAGAACCTGTTCGACTAGTTCCGACCCTCGTTCCTGGATGGTCAGCGAGCCCCGGACACCCGTCCGGGGCTCGCTTTTTCGCTCGAGACCGACCCGCGGCCCGGCCGCGGCGCGAGCGCCGCGCCGCCCCGGCCGGCGCAGGTTTGTACGCTTGACAGGACCGACCTCAACGGGGATATTCACCGCGAGAGACCGGTCGATGTGCCGGATTCCGGACAGCTTGGCCACGGACCACACGGCTCTACAAGGACGTACCGAGCCCCGGACTGGCCGGAGGCTGCCTCGCCGAAGCGGGCGGGGGGCAGCAGGGAGGGATCTCCCCCGGCGATGGACTGAGGACCTGCGTTGCTTCAGGAGAGTAACCATGAAGAAACTGCTAGCTCTCGCCATTGTGGCCCTGATGGCCGGCGGTGCCATGGCGCAGCCAGGGATGGGACTGTTCTTCAGCAACAGCGACTTCACCAGCGGTCAGACCAACGTCAACACGGTCGGCGCGCCCTTCTTCGCGTACATCGTCATCCTCGGCGTCGAATCCGGCGTGTCGCCCGACATCGGCGGCTACGAGGTCGGCCTGCAATTCTCGGACACGGTCTTCATCCTCAGCGTCACCGGCCCCAACGGCTGGACGAATTTCGGTTCCAACACGAACCACCTCTGCGGCTACCAGTCCGCGGTCATCCCGGTCGATGGCGCCGCGGTCCTCTGCACGCTCAACATGCTGTACAGCGGAGCGGGCCTGGTCGAGGTCACGTTCGGGCCGGCGACTCCGCCGTCGATCCCGGGCCATGACGGCCCCGTCCTCGCGGGATTCGCGAACCCCGACAACCTCATCGCCTGCGGCCTCACCAGCGGCCCCACGGTTCCGGGCGTCGTCGCCACGTTCAACGGCGGCGGCATCATCGCGACCGAGGCGACGACCTGGACCCAGCTCAAGAACCTGTTCGACTAGCCGCGTCAGGGATCCGGATCGGCGTGCGGGGCGGGTGCTCACCGCCCCGCGCGCGTTTGACCGGGCCGATGTCCATTGGTATAATGCGTGGGTGATCGCGAAACCCGCCCCTGATCGGATCTCGAGATTCCCCTAAGAATGGAGACGCGAACCATGTCCGCCAGCCCTCCCGTGCGCCGGATCTCGCTGGTCGTTCGCCGCCTGCTGCTGCTGGCCCTGGTCGGCGCGACGGCCGCCGGCGCGGCGCCGCAGCCGCGGCTCGTGGCCAGCAATCGCGACGAGGTCCGCTTCAGCCTCGAGCTGCCCGCGGTCGCCTGGCGGGCGGGCATCGGCGCCGACCCCGCCGTTCCCGTCTGGGACGCCGATCTGCCCGGCTACGTCGCGCTCGGCACGCCCGGATCGGTCCGGCTGCCGCGCGCCGGCGGCTGGCTCGTCGTGCCGCCGGGCACGACGCCCCGGCTGGAGGTGGTGCGCGAGGACTGGACGGCGCTCGACGCGCGGAGGCTGGCCATCGAGCCGGTGCCGGTCATGCGGGGCGACCCGGATTCCGGCGACTGCTTCGAGCAGCCGGTGATCCCGCGCCCGGGCGAGACGCTCCCCGAGGGGCGGATCCCGCCGCTCGTGCTCGAGGCCATGAAGACGCGCGATCCCGCGCTGGTCGCCGGGCCTGCCGTGCGGCTGGGGGACATCGCCTGGTGGCGCGGCCGGCGCATCGTCTCCTACACGGTGTATCCGGTGCGCGCGAGCGAGGACGGCGTCGCGCGGCAAGCGCTCGCGGGCGGCGAATGGCGCGTCCGCTTCGTGCCGGACGCGGCGGCGGGCAAGGACGCTCCGGCCGGCGCCGCCGAGCGGCTGGGCGGCAAGGGCGACGAGCGGTTCGCCGGCACCTTCCTCAACGGCGGGATCCTGAAGGGACTGCCGACCGAGGGCTCGGCGCGGGACAGCCGGCCGCTCAAGTCCGCGCGGCCCGCCGCCAAGGGCACGCCGCTCGGCTATCCCGAGGTCCGCGTGCCGGTACGCCGCACCCAGCTGCACCGCGTGCGCGCGAGCGAGCTCGTGGCGGCCGGTCTCATCCCTGACGTTCCGCTCCAGGAGAGCCAGATCCGGCTCTACCAGCGGCGCTACGTGCCCGAGTTCGACGATCCGGCCGACGACCAGGCCGTTCCCTACCTCGAGGTCGAGGTGCCGATCCACATGGTCGGCGAGGGCGACACCTTCGACGGCGACGATCTCTTCCTGTTCTGGGGCCTGCGCCCGCGCGACGACGGCGCGTTCACGTACGCGGCCGGCGGCACCCAGTACGATCTCGCCGCGATCAACGACCGGCTGGAGATCGCCAACGTCGACAACATCTACTGGCTGCAGCTCGCCGACCCCGACGAGGGCGAGTCCTGGGCGCGCATGGGCCAGATCGGCCTGCCCGGCTCGCAGGGCGCGCCGGAGGCGACCTACCGCCGCGTGGACTACTACAACGAAGCGCTGGCGTACCGCGAGTACCTGCCGGCGATCACCATGGACCGGTACTATTTCAACACCCAGAACGACTACGAGGCGCGGACCGGCCTCAGCTTCTGGTCGCCGGTTCCGGACCAGGTCGGGGCGGTCCTCGAGGCCGGGATCTCCGGCTTCTCCGAGACGGACCGGACCCTGCTGCTGGACATCGTCGCGGATCAGGCGGTGGTGGCGGCGCTGCCCAATTTCGTCATCAGCACGCGCTACGAGCGGGTCTACGACACGATCCTGCCCGCCGCCGCGCTGACGACTCCGGGAGTTTCTCTGCGCGTGCGGAACTCGATCACGGTCCTCGGCGTGTTCTCGTTCCTGGACTGGGTGCGCGTCACCTACGACGCGCTCTACGAGGCTCCGTTCGGCCGGCTGCTCTTCCCGGGCGGCGAGCCGCTGACCGTCAACAACCTGGAGATCCCCGGCTTCACGACCGATGACATCGGGCTCATCGAAACGACCGACCCGCGCAACCCGGTCTTCATCGCGCTCACGCGCAGCAACCTCGTCGCCGACGGCGACGGCTACCTGCTCTCGCTGCAGGTCGACCAGAGCGCGGGCCGCCGCCAATTCTACACCGCGGCGCGGATGACGTCGACGGGCGTGCCGGACATCACCTACAACGAGGCGACGCTGGCGGTCGATCCCGTCGTGCCGACGGAGCGCGCCGAGGGGTCGGCGGACGTGCTCGTGGTCGTGCATCCGGAGTTCCGCGAGCAGGCCGAGGCGTGGATGGCCTACCGCCGCTCGCGGGCCGCCTCGCTCACGTTCCAGGCCGTCGAGCCGCAGGACCTCTACGACTGGTACAGCGGCGGCCTGAAGGACCCGTACGCGATCAAGTACTTCGTCAATCACGCCCTGAACAGCCCCGACTGGGGCTCGTGGGCGCTGGTCCTGATCGGGGACGCCAACGAGAATCCGCGGCAGCTCGGCGTGACCGGCGAAGGCCGCAACTGGTCGCGGGACTGGGTGCCGACCCACCATCACGTCCAGACCGCGAGCAGCGACCTGCCGCCCGAGGTGCTCGCCTCGGACAAGTGGTATGCGAACCCCGACGCGGGCGAGAGCCAGTTCCCCAACTCGACGACCGAGCCGCCGGACCTCTACGTCGGGCGCATCCCCTGCAACTCGCCCGCTGATCTGGCGCGGATCCTGACGAAGGTCCAGCAGGTCGAGGATCCGGCGGACCAGGGCGACTGGCGGCGGCGGCTCGTGGTGATGGCCGACGACGCCTGGTCGACGGGGACGTTGAATCTCGAGGGCTTCATCATGTCGTTCCAGCTGTCGGAGACGCAGTTCGAGGCCAGCCAGCTGACCCTGGCCGACGCCTGGCAGAATAACGGCGGGATGGTCTCGCTCTCACCCGACACGATGCTGCTCAGGCCATTCATGGAGCCCTACTACCCCGCCCAGGGAGAGACCTGGACGTGGTCGCAGGCCAAGGAGGATTGCGCGGCGAGCGGCGCGACCCCCGCGCTGCTGGCCCACCTGAACCGGGGCGCGCTGATCGCGCATTTCCAGGGCCACGCGAATCACTGGCTGATCACGCACGAGCAGTGGCTCTGGGACATCCGGATCGGCAGCGGTCGCCAGGACATCACGCTATTGACCAACACCGGCCGGCCCTGGGTCTTCTTCGGCATGGGTTGCCACCTGGGCGACTTCATCCAGCACGCCGGACGCGCGACCTCCCTCGTCGAGCCCGGGTTCGGCGAGAAGCTCCTGTTCTACACGCCCGCGGGCGCCTCGGCCGTCTACGCGAGCAGCGGCTACGAATTCCTGAGCACGAACAAGAGCCTCAGCGAGCTCACCTTCGACCGCCTGATGATGGACCCGCCGCACCTGACGGCAGCCGGGGAGACCGTGCCGAGCCGCTGGCTGCTGGGCGAGGTGATGTGGGCGACCGAGGCCGACCTGCTCGCGGCGTCGCAGAACTCCTTCATCCGGCAGATGGTCTACCAGTACGCCATCCTGGGCGATCCGCTGATGGTTCTGGACTGCGGCGATCCCGAGGTCGACGCCGTGCTGGAGGGGCCCGGCGGCGGCGCCATCGCCGGCCCGATCGACCTCACCGCGCTCGACGCGTCGAACCAGCGCACGGTCACCCTGCGCGCCCGCGACGAGGCCGGTATCGACCGCCTGGCGGTCCTCGACTCTGCCGGCGACGATCTCACCGCGGACACGACCGTGGAGGACCCGTACTACGAGAACGGCAACCGGCAGATCATCGACTACGTGCTGACCCTCCCGGTGCGGCCGTTCGACCACGATCTGCTGGTCCACGTCTACGACAGCGCCGACCGGACGCCGACCGACCAGCACGCGGTGCTGACGCTGCACGTCCCCCAGGACGTGACGGTGGTGACGGCGGCGGACGGCGAGGTCGTCGATCCGCAGGTCTTCGTTTTCACGATCGACGAGCCGGTGGCGATGGAGATGACCGTGGCCGGCTCCGCGTGGTTCGACGAGGCGACCACCGTGGCTCTCGCCAGCGACCAGCTGGAGCTGGCGGCCGTCTCCTGGTCGGTCGTCGACAACCACACCCTGCGCGTCGCCTTCACCGCGACCGCATCCGGCAGCAAGGCCGAGCGGAGCGTCGACCTCACGATCTCGGGCTTCCCGACGAACGTCCTGCTCGAGGCCGGCGAGCAGCCGCCGGCGACGATGGCGATCAGCAAGCTCGTCAACTACCCGAATCCGATGCGCGACGAGACTCGCTTCCTCTTCGAAACCGGCCTGCACGGCGGCCGCGGCAGCGTCCGCGTGTGGACGGTCAGCGGGCGCCTGGTGGCCGAGGTCCCGTTCGGCCTAGCGGGGGACGGGCAGGAGATCGTGGCCTGGGACGGCCGGGACCGCGAGGGCGACCACCTCGCCAACGGCACCTACCTGTACCGCGTCGAGGTCGAGAGTGGAGCCGGCCAGGTGCGCAGCGACATGCAGCGCCTGGTCATCATGCGCTGAACCGGAGGTGCGCGTGCGCCGCTGGCTGTCGCTCGCCGTGATCCTGCCCCTGGTCGCGGGCTGCCTCGCCGCCAAGCGTGTCGGCGGCGACGGCCGGCGGGAGGAGTTTCCAGAGCGGCCGGTCGCCGGCCAGCCGGTGCTCCTGCGGGTCGGCCTGGGCGAGGGTCTGCCCAAGCAGCGATTCGCCTGCACCGGGCCCTGGCAGCTGAGGTCAGGGGCCCGCGATCGCACGCTCCTCGACCTCGCCGCCGGCGACACGGTCTCCGCCACCGTGTTCGCGGGGAAGCTGAAGTTCGCGAGCGACCTGGAGGGGGGGCTCCTCGACTGGCTCGTCCTCGCGCCGCGGGATCCCGGCGACCTCCTGCTGTGGAACGACCGGACCTGGCGGGGCGAGCTGCACGTGATCCGGACGCCGCGCGACAGCACCCGGGTCACCGTCGTCAACGTGGTTGAGCTCGAGAGCTACCTGGCGGGCGTGGTGCCGGGCGAGATCGGCCGCGCGCTGCCGCCGGACGCCCGGGCGGCGGTCGAGGCGCAGGCGATCGTCGCCCGCACCTACGTCATCGGGCGTCTCGAGGCCCAGCGTGCGCGCGGCTTCGACGTGTTCGCCGACACCCGTGACCAGGTCTACGGCGGGGCGGCCGGCGAGGACCCGCTCGCCGCGGCGGCGATCGCCGCCACCGGCGGGCTCGTGGTGTACCGGGGCGACGAGCTGGCCGACACGTTCTTCCACTCCACCTGCGGCGGTCACACCGCCGATTGCGCGGAGGTCTGGCCGGTCGCGCCCGATCCGCTGCTGCGGGGAGTCGAGGACCGGCGGCCGGATGGCGTCGCCTGGTGCGGCGAGAGCCGGTATGCCGTCTGGGAGCAGACCTGGAGCTGGTCCGACCTGGAGCGCGTGCTGGCGGCCTCGTTGCCGGCCTACCTCGACGAGCTCGCGCAGCATCCCGGGTCCGCGTGGCAGACGGACGGGTTCGCGCCGGCGTACGCGGGAGCCGACCCGCGCCGGCCGGGCTCGTTGCGGCGCCTCGAGATCGATGCGCGCACGCGCGAGGGGCGGGTGGCGGCGCTCGGCATCACGACGGAGGCGGGACGCTATCGCGTCCGCGGCGATGAGACCAGGCGGGTTCTGCGCCCCGCGGCGACCGGCGCGGCGATTCTGCGCAGCGCCTGGTTCGACCTCGAGACCGACGAGGGCCGGCGGGTCATCGCGCGGGGCCGCGGCTGGGGTCATGGCCTCGGCCTCTGCCAGGTCGGCGCCATCGCGCGTGCGCGGGCGGGTCAGACCGCCCGCGCGATCCTCGCGCACTACTACCCAGGCTCGCGGCTCGCGCCCCTCGACGGCGCCGCGCTGCCGTGAACGAGCCGTCCTCGCCGTTCGCCGCCCGGCTGATCGTGGGCCTGGCGGGCGCCTCGCTCGACCCGCGCGAGCGCGACTGGTTCGCCCGCTGGCGGCCCGCGGGCGTGATCCTCTTCGCGCGCAACTGTCGCGGACCTGAACAGCTCCGCGGCCTGGTTCGCGATCTGCGCGCGGTGCTGCCGGCGGACGCGGAGATCTGCGCCGACCACGAGGGCGGCGCCGTATCCTTCCTGCAGGCGGCCGCCGGCCGGCCCCCCTCGCCGCGCACCCTCGGCGATCTCGACGATCCCGACCTCACGCGCCGCGTCCACGAGCAGACCGGTCGCCGCCTGCGCGACCTCGGCCTGGACCGGGTGCTCGCGCCGTGCTGCGACGTCCTGCGCGAGGCGCGCAATCCGGTCATCGGATCGCGCGCGTTCGCCGCGGATCCGGAGCGGGTGGCGCGCCATGCGGCGGCCGCGTACGCGGGATTGAGCGACGCCGGGCTCGCCGCCTGCGCGAAGCACTGGCCGGGCCACGGCTCGACGCGCGGCGATACCCACGACGACGAGACCGCCGACGTCGCCGCCGACGACGCCGACCGCGAGCCGTTCCGCGCGGTCCTCGCGGCGGGCGCCGACGCCCTCATGGTCGGACACCTGCCGGCGGCGCCGCGAAGGCCGCCGCTCACGGTGGACGGGATCGGCCTCGCGGACCTGAGACGCGCGGTCGGTCCCCGGGTCCGGATCTACAGCGACGACGTGAGTATGGGCGCGCTGCGGCCGGCGCTCGCGGCGCGCGGCGTCGAGGCCGGCGACGGCCGGAGCGAGGGCCTCGTCGATCCGGGGGTCCTGACGGCCTCCTGGCTCGAGGCCATCGCCGGCGCCGGCAGCGATCGCCTCCTGCTGCGGGGCATCCCCTGGCGCGCCCTGCCGCTCGCGGACGGCGCCGCCGGCCCCGCCTTGCCAGCCCTCGCGCCGGCGCTGGATCTCGCCCGGTGTGGTCCGGACGCTCCCGCCTACGCGGAGGCCCGGCGACGCGCCGCAGCCGGCGTGACGCCGCGGCCGGGTCCGGGGCGCCTGCTCTGGCTCGACGCCACGGCCGGCGATCGCCTCGGCGAGGCGAGCGCGCTTGGGCCGGCGTTGAGCGCGCTCTGGCCCGATCTCGTGCGCCTCGACAGCGCCGCAGCGCGGCTCGCGCCCGGTCGCGCGTTCGCCAGGGTTCTGGTCACGAGCCACCGGCCGCTCACGCTGGCGCACGCCGGCTGCCTGGAACCGCAGCTCGCGGCGGCGGGCGAGGCGCTCGTCGCCGGCCATCCGAGCCTCGGCGAGGACCTGGCGCGGCTCGCCGGACCTCTCTGGCGCGTCTCGGCCCTGCGCGACCTCTCCGGACCGGATCTCGGCGCCCTCGCCGCGGCGCCCTGAGCCCATTTGACAGCGTCCGGAGGGGGCGCTATATTCCGGCTCCTATCCGCCCTGGCGGGGGCGTAGTTCAGTTGGTTAGAACGCCGGCCTGTCAAGCCGGAGGTCGCGAGTTCGAGTCTCGTCGCTCCCGCCACGCCGACCACCGCCGCGAGGCGGTTTTTTTGTGCCGGCCGGCCATTGACCCCCGCGCGGGCAGGGGTCTATGGTGCCTCAAGCGACATCCTTCCGCGAACCCCGTGCAAGGAGAGACCCATGACGAGCGCACACCGCATCGCCCTGCCGGTGCTGGCCGCTTTCCTGCTGGCCGGCTGCGGCGGCAACGAAGGAGTCCCTGCCGTGAACCGCTGGGTGGCCGAGAGTCACGTCGACCGGGATTGCGAGTGGCTGGGCGACGAGTCCGTGCAGCCGGTGGCCGCGATCGCCGAGTGGGCCGACGCATACGCCGTGGTCGAGCTCGCGCCCGAC
Source organism: Candidatus Krumholzibacteriota bacterium (assembly GCA_022711765.1). Lineage (GTDB taxonomy): Bacteria > Krumholzibacteriota > Krumholzibacteriia > LZORAL124-64-63 > LZORAL124-64-63 > Glo-17. The sequence goes on along the minus strand of JAKLEB010000001.1, from coordinate 849,577 downwards.
CTGACCGGTCTCGGTGCGCAGGACAAGGCCGTGCTCGACGAGCTGGTCGCGGCCGGGCGGATCGTCCACGACCTCTTCAAGATCCAGGCGACGCCCTGCTACGACGCCATCGCCGGCCGGGTCGCGGCCTATGCGGGCGCCGACGCAGCGCCGCTGCGGCGCTATTTCGCCATCAACGCCGGGCCCTGGGACCGCCGCCAGCACTACCAGGCGTTCGTCGGCGGGTGGGAGCACGCCGAGGGCGCCAACTTCTATCCGCGCGACCTGACTCGCGCCGACCGCGACCAGCTGGCCGATCCGCAGGGCGATTTTTCCGGCCTCTTCACGATGATCCGGCGCGACGGCGACGGCGAGCTGGTCGCGATCCCCTACCGGGAGTTCTTCGCGCCCGGCCTCACGCAGGCGGCGGAGCACCTGCGCAAGGCCGCCGCGCTCACGGACAATCCGAGCCTCCGGGCGTTTCTGGAGGCCCGAGCCGCGAGCTTCCTGAGCGACGACTATTACGAGTCGGACATGCTGTGGATGGACCTCGACTCGCGGATCGAGATCACGATCGGCCCGTACGAGGTCTACGAGGACGGACTCTTCGGCTACAAGGCGGCGTTCGAGTGCTTCGTCACCGTGACCGACCCCGCGGAGTCCGCACGGCTCGCGAAGTTCAAGGACGAGCTGCCGTGGCTCGAGCAGAACCTGCCGCTCGCCGACGAGCACAAGAATCCCAATCGCGGCAGCGAGTCGCCGATCCGGGTCGTCGACCTGGTCTACGCCGGCGGCGACACCCGGGCGGGCATCCAGACAATCGCGTTCAACCTCCCCAACGACGAGCGCGTGCGCGAGGCCAAGGGCAGCAAGAAGGTCCTGCTGCGCAACATGATGGACGCCAAGTTCAGCCAGATCCTCCAGCCGATCGCCGCGCGGCTCGTGGCCGACGACCAGCTCGGCGACGTCACCGCGGAGAGCTTCTTCCTGCACACGCTCTGGCACGAGATGAGCCACGGCCTGGGGCCGGGCAAGCTGGTCAAGGACGGCCGCGAGACCGAGGTCCGGCTCGAGCTGAAGGACACCTATGCCACGATCGAGGAGGCCAAGGCGGACCTCATGGGCGAGTGGGATATCCTGACCCTGCATCGGGCGGGCCGCGACTACTTCCCCCCCACGATCACCGCCCAGCAGCCGGCGACGTTCCTGGCGGGGCTGTTCCGGTCGGTCCGCTTCGGGATCAGCGAGGCGCACGGGCAGGCCAACGCCATCCAGTTCAACTACCTGGTGGAGCAGGGGGCGATCGTCCAGGATCCCGCGACCGGCAAGTTCCGCGTGGTCCACGAACGCTTCCTGCCGTCGATCGAGCAGCTCCTGCGCGAGATCCTGGCGATCCAGGCGGCGGGCGACCAGCCGGCGGCCCAGGCGCTGATCGAGAGGTACGCGCAGATGCCGCAGCTTTTGAGCGATGCCCTCGGACGGCTCGAGGGGATCCCGGTCGACATCCAGCCGGTGTTCAGGCACTACCCGGATCTCTAGGCCGCGATCCGGCACGCGACCGCCACCGGGGCGGCGCCCGCAGGGCGCCGCCCCGCTCGTCTCAGGGGAAGAGCCGGCGAAGCTCGCGGTCGAGCCAGGCGGCATTCTCCGGGGTGAACGCGGGCGGGCTGGCGAGGTGCGCCGCGAGCGAACCCGGCGCCGCGTCACGGTTTCCCGGCGCCGCGGCGCAGGCCTCGTGGTAGGCGGCCAGGAACTCGGGCACCGTTCGAGCCGCCGCCTGGAGCCTCGGCTCGCCGAGGTGTCCGGCGATCACGCGCGCCATGAACCAGCCGGACGCCCGCCAGCTCTGCGCGCCGACGAAGATCCGGTAGAGCGCGAGCCAGTCTCCGTCGGTCGGCGCCGGCCGGCCGCGGACGGCGGTGAGCCCGGCGTCGAACGCGCGCAGGGTCCGCGCCGCCTGGCCACCCAGGTCCTCCACGTCAGGCGCCGCCTTGGCCAGGAGGGGATGGCGTGGATCGAACGCGAGGTGCGGCAGATCGTCGAGATAGACCGGGACGGCCTCGTTGTACACGAGGCGCAGGGTTTCGAGGACGATGTCCGGGCCGTGCGCGCTCGCCGGCTGCCGCCCCGCGATCGCCGCCTGGTCCCGGTACAGCGTGGAGGCGAGGAATCGAACGAGCTGGTCGCGACCGGCGGCCCAGGCGAGCCCGGCGTCGACGTGGAGATGATCCTCGTAGTACCGGATCTCGGGATGCGCGACCAGGAAATCGATGCGTACCGTGTCCGGGAGGTCGGCGGCCGGCAGCCAGCCGGCGAGCTGTTCGCGGACCCTGCAGCCGACGTCCTCGGCGATGAACCCCTCGACGAAGGCAGTGATCTCGGCGCGTCTGGCGAGTGCGATCTCGTAGCTGCGCACCAGGTCGGCGCGGATCGTCTTGTCCTGCAGCCGCGAGGGCAGCTCGTCGCGGCCGACCAAGGCGATGAAGAGCATCCGCCCGACTGCCGCGGCCGGGAGCGTCTCGGGCTCGTAGCTGCGTCGCCAGCGGTCCCAGACCGGGCGGCCGGCCACGGCGCCCATCTCCTCGACCGGGACGGCTTCGCCGCCGGCGACCCGGTCCGCGAGGGCGAGGAATTCCGCGAGTCCGGTGTCGGTCGCGACCAGCGGGCAGGCGGCCGCGCCGCGACTGCGCGCCGCCGGGAGCTCGCGGGCGACCTCCGGGCGGTCGCCGCCGCAGCCGGTCGTGATCAGCCAGGCGATCGCCATCGCGGCCGAGAGGAGGCCGCCGGCCGGATTGTGCCGTTCGCCGAGTCCAGTTATCATTCGCACGCCAGGGTGCTCCCGCGTCCGAGGATCGGTCTCGATGCTGTTCGTCCGGGAAATATACGCCGCGATCATGGGGGAGTCACGCCATTCGGGCTGGCCGTGCGTCCTGGTGCGCCTGACCGGCTGCCATCGCCGCTGCGGGTACTGCGACACCGAGTACGCGTTCCAGGGCGGCGACAAGATGTCGGTCGCCGACGTCCTCGCGCGGGTCCACGCGCTCGGTCACCGGATGCTCCTGTTGACCGGGGGCGAGCCGCTCCTGCAGCCGGCCGCCGCCGACCTCATGCGCGAGGCGCTCGCGGCAGGCTTCGCGGTGGTGGTGGAAACGAGCGGCACGACCGGTGTCCGCGTGCCGCTCGCCGCGGTGCCGGCCGGAGTCTGCCGGGTCGTCGACGTCAAGACCCCCGGCAGCGGGATCGCGGCGGGCGAGATCGATTGGGACGGACTCGCGGCGCTCGACGCGTCCGACGAGATCAAGCTCGTGATCACCGACCGACGCGACTACGACTGGGCGCGCGAGCTGGTCGCCGCCGGCCTGGACGTCGGCGGGCGGCGTCGCCGCCTGCCGCAGGGCGTGCCGGTCACGTTCTCGCCCGCCTGGGGAAGCCTGTCCCTGCGCGACCTCGCCGGCTGGATCCTCGCGGACCGCCTGCCGGTGCGTTTCCAGGTGCAGCTGCACAAGGTCGTCTGGCCCGAGGCCGAGGGAGGCGTGTGATGCGGGACCTCGCCGTGGTGCTCGCAAGCGGCGGGCTCGACAGCTGCGTCTGCGTCGCCGAGGCCGCCCGGGCCGCCGACCTCGCGCTCCTGCACGTGAACTACGGCCAGCGCACGCAGGCGCGCGAACTGCGCGCCTTCCAGGACATCGCCGACTTCTACCGGGTGCCCGCCGCGCGCCGCCTGGTGGCCAGCCTCGATCACCTCGCGCGGATCGGCGGCTCGAGCCTGACCGACCCCTCGCGGGAGGTCGAGACCGGCGAGCCCGCTCCCGCTGCCGGCGTCCCCTCGACCTACGTGCCGTTCCGCAACGCGCACATCCTGTGCATCGGCGCGAGCTGGGCCGAGGTCCTCGGCGCTCGCGAGCTGTACATCGGCGCGGTGGAGGAGGACAGCTCCGGCTATCCCGATTGCCGCGAGCGTTTCTTCACCGCGTTCCAGCAGGCCGTCGACGAGGGCACGCGCCCCGAGACCCGGATCACGATCCGCACGCCGCTTCTGCACCTCGACAAGGCGGCCATCGTCCGCCGCGGCCGCGACCTCGGCGCCCCGCTGTACCTCACGTGGTCGTGCTACGTCGCCGAGGATCGGGCGTGCGGCCGGTGCGAGAGCTGCCGCCTCCGACTCCGCGGCTTCGCGATCGCCGGCGCCAGCGATCCCATCCCGTACGCATGACTGGACCGGATACGTCCAACAGCGCGCGTTCCGTCTGATGGCGAGCGGTCCGCCGCGGAGCCAGCGCGGCGAAACTGTGCGAAGGGGCCTCCGAAGGAGACCCCTGAGCGTTTCGCCGCGCTGGCTCCGCGGCGGACCCGCGCTCAGACCGCGAACCGCGAGAAATCGTAGTTCTTGTAGGCGTTGCAGCGGGAGCAGAGGTGGATCAGGTCGCGCCGCCCGTCGTCGAGCAGCGCCCGCAGGTGGTTGACCGCGTGGCCGGTCCAGATCTCCGCGATGGTCTGTTCGAGCACGTTGCCGATCACGGCGCGCTCGTGGACGTCCCAGCAGCACATCGTGACGTTGCCGTTGGCGTAGACGAACAGCTCGTCGAGGATCTTCAGGCACGGTCGGGCGACCACGTCCTGGGGACCCTGCCCGGTCCACGGCCACTGGTACAGCTCGGTGATCACGACCTCGCTGCAGCGCGGCTGCCAGTAGGCCCGGTAGTCGGCGAGTTCGTGCTCGTTCTCGGGAACGCGGATGCAGCGCACCTCGGTGAACACGCCCTTCGCCTCGTAGCCTTCGTCCCGCCAGATCCGCAGGAATTCCGGGACGCGCGCGTAGACCCGGTCGAAGTCGACGCCCACGCGGCTGGGCTCGTAGGTCTCGCGCGAGAGGCCGTCGATCGAGAACCGGATGATGTCGACGCCGGCGGCGAGGATCGCGCGCGCCATCTTCTCGGTCATGAGCTCGCCGTTGGTGTTGTACTCGACCTTGGCGGTGGGATCGTTCTGTTTGATGAACCGGCAGAGCTCGGGCTGGCGCACGTCGACGAACGGCTCGTTGGTCAAGAACGGCCGGTAGGTGAGGCCCCAGCCGCGGGTCTGCTCGACGACCTGCTGCCAGATCTCGTCCGGCATCTTCGCCACGCCGCGCTCGATCTCGTTCTGGGGGCAGAACGGGCAGCGGGCGTTGCACTTCGTGACGGTCTCGAGCTGGAGGAAGCGCGGCCGCTCGGCGTACGGCATGCGCCACCGCGCGCCGGCGCCGGCGCGCCGGGGCAGGTTGGACTCGAGCTGGACGAGGTCGGCCTGGCTGGGTCGCATCGGCGGATCCTTTCCCATGGTCGTGAGCGGGGAAGGTAAGGCCGACCGCGGGTGGATGCCAGTGTTCATGAGCAGAAGGGCCGCAGGACGGCGAGGCTCTTGGCGGCGGCGCCGCGCTGCTCGAGCACGACCTGACGGGCGGCCTCGCCGGCGCGCCGCAGCAGCGCCGGGTCGCCGAGGAGCGCCGCCGCGCGGGCGAGCGCGGCCGCGGGTCGCGCCGTCACGAAGCCGGCGCCCCGGCGCACCAGCACGCCGGCCTCCTCGGCGTTCTGGATCCGCGGTCCGAACAGCACCGGCAGCGAGGCGACCGCCGGCTCCATCGTGTTGTGGACGCCGGTCGTGAAGCTGCCGCCGACGTACGCCAGGTGACCGGCGCGGTAGATCTCGGCGAGCACGCCGATCGAGTCGACCAGGATCACGCGCGCATCGCGATCGGGATGGTCGAGCATGGCGGAGAGGCGGCGGACCGCGACGCCGAGGCCGGCGGTCCGCGCCTCGAGATCCGCCAGCCGCGCCACGGTCGGCTCGTGGGGGCAGACCACGACGCGCAGGTCCGCGAAGCGCGCGAAGAGGTCGCCCAGGACCGGCAGCCAGAGCTGCTCGTCCGGCGGCCAGGTCGAGCCCAGCACGAGCAGTCGACCGCCGAGCCCGCGCAGCGCCTCGCTGGCCGCGCCGCCGCGGCTCTGCTCGAAGCGCACGATGACCTGCTCGACGCGGGTGTCGCCGGTGACCGAGACCGGCGCATTCACGCGCAGCCCGTCGACGAAGCGGCGGCGATCCTCCTCCGTGCTCACGCCGAGGTGCGTGAAGCGGTCGAAGACGTCGCGGAAGAGGGCGCGGCCGGGCCAGCGCAGGCGCGCCGAGCCGGGCGCGAGCGAGCCGGCCATCAGGAAGATCGGCACGCCGGCGCGCCGGGCCGCCACGACGAGGTTCGGCCAGACGTCGAACTTGACGAAGACCAGGAGGCGCGGCCGCCAGGCGGCGACCAGGCGGTCCATCGCGCGCGGGGTGTCGAGCGGCAGGTAGTCGTGCAGGTCGGCGCACGGCCGCCTGCGCGCGAAGGCGATGCCCGACGGGGAGAAGTGGGTGAACGCGACCGGCGGCGCGCCGCCGCCCAGCTCCTGCCGGACCGCATCGACGAGCGGGATTCCCTGGAGGAACTCGCCGACGCTGGAGGCGTGGATCCAGAGGCAGCCCTGGAGGCCCGGCGCCGCGGCGAGCAGCCGGTCGAGGCCGCCGCGCCGGCCGGCCAGGCTCTCGCGCACCTTGGGCGCGAACGGCGCGGCGAGCGGCGCGAGGGCCGCCGCCACGGGGCTGAGCGCGCGGTAGAGCCCCAGGGCCGCGCCCATCACGGCTCCCCTCGCCACGGGCCGTGGGCGGCGATGGCCGCCCACGCGCGTTCGGGCGCGATGCGCTCGAGGCAGGCGAGGTCGCCGCGGTGGCAGGGCCGCTTGCCGTTGCGGGAACAGGGCCGGCAGTCGAGGTCCGCGGTCTCGAGGATCACGCTGTCCGGCAGCTGCGGGGTGTACCCGAAGGCGCGGACCGTCGGGCCGAAGAACGCGACCACCGGCGTGCCGGCGGCCTCGGCGAGATGCATCAGGCCGCTGTCGTTGCAGACGAGGACGCGGCACGCTGCGAGCAGGTTCGCGACCTCCACGAGCGGTCGGCCGCGCACGATCTCGACATGGCCGGCGTCGGTGAGCGCCTCCGCCAGGTCGCTCGCGTCGAACCAGGTCTCCTCGCGCGGACCGAGGAACACGCGGACCGCCGCCGCCGTCTCGCGGCGGAATCGGCGCACTAGCGCGACCCAGTGCGCGGTCGGCCATCGCTTGGGATCCCACTGCGCACCGGGGGCGAGGCCCAGGACGAGCGGTCGCGGTCCCGGCGCGGCGAGCGCGGCGAGCGGCGGCGTCGCGTCGCCTGCCGGCAGGCCCGCCGCGGCGATGGTCGCGTCGAGCCGGTCGCGCATGTGCCGCTCGAGCGCGGGAGCGACCTCGCCGGCGCGCAACAGCCGCAGCCGGGCCGCGGTGTCCTTGCGCAGGACCGCGTCGGGGCGCCGGCGACAGAGGCCGGCGAGCAGGCGGCTGCGCAGGACCGCGTGGGCGTCGATGACGAGGTCGAAGCGCGCGGCGCGCACGCGGGCCGCGAGACCGGCGAGCTGCCGCAGGCCGCCGGGCTCGGCGAGCGGGAACACCGTATCGACGCCCGCCAGGCGCGCGGCGAGGCCGGCGAAGCGGGCCTTGGTCGCGAGCGTGACGCGGGCGGTCGCCCCGCCCGGCGCGGCGGCGAGCCGGGACAGGGTCCAGCCGAGCAGGCAGAGGTCGCCGAGAGCGCCGAAGCGGATGACGAGGATCTCGCGCATGGTCCGGCGATGCTAGGCGCTGCCTTGCAGCCCGTCAAGGAACCCGCTATGCTCCCCCGGCTCGGAGGCCTGGCTTGGAATTCCTGCTCTTGTGCCTGCTGCTGCTGCTGTCCGCCACCTTCTCCGCCTCGGAGACGGCGTTCTTCGCGCTCACCGCCACGGAACGCTCGCAGCTCCGGCAGCGCGGCGGCGCGGCCCACCACGCGGCCCTGCTCATCGAGCGGCACGCCAACGATCTGCTGTCCGCGATCCTCCTCGGGAACCTCGTGGTGAACGTGGCGGCCGGCGCGGTCGCCACCAGCATCTGCCTGCGCGAGTTCGGTCCCAACGGACTGGCCGTCGCCGTGCCGGCGGCGACGCTCCTGATCCTCATGGCCGCCGAGATCACGCCGAAGCTCATCGCGTTGCGCGGCCGCCAGCGGCTCGCGGTCGCCCTGCAGGCGCCGCTGCGGGCGTGGGTGACGGTCACCAGCCCCGTGGTGCGCCGGATCACGACCGCGGTCGAGCGCGTGCTGCGCCGCGTTCCCTGGGAGCGCACGGGCAGCCGGCCGTTCACGACGCTCGAGCTGCAGACGGCGTGCAGCCTTGCAGCCGAGGACGGCGCGCTGACCGAGACCGAGGGCAATTTCCTCGCGCGGCTCCTGCAGCTCGAGGATCTCGAGGTCAAGCACGTGATGACCCCGCGTCCGGACGTGGTCGCGCTCGAGCGCGGCTGGGGTCGCGCACGCATCCTGGCCGTGATTCGCCGCGCCCGCTTCAACCGGTTCCCGGTGGTCGACGCCGCCGGGGCGATGCCCGGCGGGCTGTTTCACACCAAGGACCTGCTGACCAACACCGACCGGCAGCCGCTGCAGGGCGCCCTGCGCCCCCTGCTGTACGTTCCGGAGAGCAAGGACGTCGCGGCTGTCCTCGCCGAGATGCGATCCGGCGCCGGCCACCTCGCGGCGGTCGTAGACGAGCACGGCGACTTCACCGGCATCGTGACCCTGGCCGACTGCCTGCAGGCGTTGATCGGCCGCGTCGGCGACCCCAGCGAGGGCCGCCTCGGCACGCTCGCCCTGGGGCCCGGACGCTGGCTCGTCGACGGCGGGCTCGACCTCCGCGAGCTTCACGAGGCGACCGGTCTCGAACTGCCGCCGTCGCGTGACTACGTCACCGTCGCCGGCTTCGTGATGGCGCGCCTGGGACGCATCCCGGCCGTCGACGACCGGGTGCCGGTCGGCGAAGCCGCGCTGACCGTCGTCGCCATGCAGGGCCGGCGCGTGGCTTCCCTCCGCGTCGAACGGCCCCCCGAGCGCCGGGAGGGCAGGGGATGAGCCAGTCGACCGGCGCTCCGTGGGGCCCCGAGGCGACGGCGTTCGCGCTGTCCGTGGCGCTCGCCGGCTCGGCGTTCTTCTCCGGCTGCGAGACCGGCCTCATGTCGGTCAGCCGCGTTCGCCTTGCTCGGCTGGCCGCGGCGGGCGACGAGCGCGTCGACCGGCTGCGCCGCGTGCGCGAGCATCTCGACGACGCGATCCTGACGTGCCTGGTCGGCAACAACCTCTGCAACGTGCTGGCGAGCGCCGTCGCGACGGCGCTGTTCACGGCCTGGCTCGGGGCGCGGGGCGAGTGGCTGGCCATCCTGGTCACGTCGGTGGTTTTGGTCGTGGTCGGGGAGATCGTCCCCAAGATCCTGACCCGGGAGTATCCCGAGCGACTGACCCTGGCGGCCATCCCGACGTTCGACAATGTCCGCTGGGTGATCTCCCCCGTGCGGTGGCCGCTCGGCGCGTACGCCCGCGGGTTGCGGAAGCTGCAGGGCGGAACGCGCGACACCGCGGCGGCTCTCGACCTGGGCACGCTGGCCTCGCTGCTCTCGGCGGCGGCGCCGGCCGAGCGGGACCGCCGGTTCCAGCAGACCATGAGCCGCTTCCTCGAGCTGAGCGGCCGCCGCCTCGGCGACCTCATGCGCCCGCTGGACACGGTGGTGTCGGTCTCGAGCGAGGTGACGCTCGCGACGGCGCTCGCGGCGGCGACCCGCAGCGGTTACAGTCGGCTGCCCGTGCGGGGAACCGGCGGCGACCTCGACGGTTATCTGCTCGTTCGGGACCTGCTGCTGGCCGAGGGGAAGCTCGCTGCCGACCGACCGGTGCCCGCGAGCCTGGTCAGGCCGCTGATCCTGGTGGATTCCACCATGTCGCCGTTCGAGCTCTTCGAGGAGCTGCACGCGCGCGGGGCCCAGTTCGCCGCCGTGGTCGACCGCGCCGGGCGACCGCTCGGCATCGTCACGCTCGAAGACCTCATCGAGGCGGTCACCGGGGCCATCGCCGACGAATTCGACCAACCCGAGGAGATCACCGCATGAACGAACCGTTCTCCAGGCACGACCAGGTGCTCATGTCGCTCGTGGTGAACCTGCAGGCCATGGCGATGGTCCAGCTCGGCAAGGTGACCCACCCGGGGTCGGGCGCGCTCGCGCGCGACCTCGAGGAAGCGCGCGCGACGATCGACCTGCTCGAGATGCTGAAGGCCAAGTGCCGTACGGGCACGCCCGAGCCGTTGCTCAGGCTGATGGACCAGGCCGTGCTCGACCTGCAGATGAACTACCTGGACGAGCTGAAGAAGGACCGGCGAGAGGGGCGGGATCAGGCGGACGACGGGGACGAGAACGGCGCGAACGACGAGAACGACGCGGACGACGAGGACGCCGGGGACGCCGGGCACGCCGCGGGTGCCGGGGACGGCGGAGCGTGACGCGCCGGATCGTCCGGCTCGCGCTCGCCTTGATGCTCGCCGCGCCGGCCGCCCTCGGCGCGGGCCGCCCCGGGGTCCTGCAGGACGCGCCGCGGCTCACCTGGCTCGTACCGGGCTTCCTGCCCGGCGACGGCCTGCTGACCGCCGGCCTCCGGGGCGGCACCTATACGCCCGGCTACAACCCCACCGGCGGACCCGCGCACTATCGCGTGATGCACGCCGAATTCTTCGCTGACTGGGTGCCGCTGCCCGGTGTGGCCGTCTCCTGGTCGCAGGCCTGGCGATCCTGGGCCGATTACCAGGTCGGCGGGCAACCTCCCAGCGGCTCGGGCCTCGCCGACGGCGCCTGGCGCGCGGCCGTCGCCGTGCCGCGCCTGCCTCGCTGGCTCGGCCTCGTCGGCTGGGCCGGGAGCAACCTGCCGGTGGGCGGCGTCGAGGTGGGGGAGGGCGAGGTCTCGCCCGAGGTCGGCGCGACGCTGTCGCTGTCGGTGTGGCGCGCGAGCCGACTGCCCGAGCTGCGCCTGCACGCCAGCCTCGGGCGGCGCTGGAATCGCAACGAGGACGAGGGCTACGGCACCGGCGCGGGATCGCAGCCGCAACCGTGGTACCCGCAGTATCCGGACGCCGCGTCGGCCGGCGGAACCGGGAACAACGATTTCCGGACGTGGGGCTTCGCCGTCGAATTCCGCCGGGCGGCCGCCTCGCTCTGGCTGGAGTACAGCGAGCGGGCTCTCACCCGCGCGGAGAACGTGTCCGGGCGGGAGGACCAGCGGGTCCTGGCCGCCGGCTTGCGCTGGGGCCTCGAGGAGGGCTGGGCGCTTGCCGCCGAGTACCAGGTCGGCTTTTGGAAGGACGACCTCGCGACCGAGTGGTACCCGCGCCACCCGGATCTGGGGTCCACGCTCGCCGTGTCGCGCCAGTTCGCGCTCGGCGGTCGCGATCACGACGGCGACGGCATTCCCGACCGGCGCGATCGGTGCCCGGCTGAACCCGAGGACGCCGACGGCTTCGCGGACGAGGACGGCTGCCCCGATCTCGACAACGACGAGGACGGGATCCAGGACCGGATCGACCACTCTCCCCTCGAGCCCGAGGACTTCGACGGTTACTCGGACGAGGACGGCGTGCCTGATCCCGACAACGACGGCGACGGGATCCTCGACCAGCACGACGCCTGTCCCGACGAGCCCGAGGACCTCGACGGTCACAAGGACCAGGACGGCTGCCCCGAGGAGTTCATCGACCGCGACCAGGACGGCATCGCGGACGAGGACGACCTGTGTCCCGCCCGCGCCGAGGATCGCGACGGATTCCAGGACCACGACGGCTGTCCCGACCCGGACAACGACCTCGACGGCATCGACGACCTGCTGGATGCATGCCCGGACCAGCCCGAGGACTACGATGGGGACCGCGACGGGGACGGCTGTCCGGACCAGACGCCCGGGCAGGCAGGCGAGGAGGGGCAGGAAGGCTAGGCGGCGCGCGCGGCGGCGCAGAAGGCGGCGAGCAGGTCGCGATCGAGCCAGCGCCCGTCCGGCCGCAACCCGCTGCAGACGTCCACGCCGTACGGACGAACCGTCGCCACCGCCGCGCCGACGTTGTCCGGCCGCAGTCCGCCCGCCAGCCAGACCGGCACCGGCGAGTCGGCGACCAGGCGCCGGCTCAGCGTCCAGTCGTGGATCCGGCCGGTGCCGCCGAGGGTCTTGCGCTCGGCGTCGGGCGCGCCCGAGTCGAGCAGCAGCTCATCCACCAGCGGCGCCGCCGTCGCCGCCTCCGCCAGGGACTCGTCGCCGCGGACGTGGATCACCTGGACCAGTCGCGTCCGCGGCAGGAACTCGCGCAGGCGCTGCAGCTCGCCGGCGGGCACGCGGTCCACCAGCTGGACCGTGTCGACCCCGCAGGCGCGGACGTGGTCGGCGATCGCGACGGCGGTCGTGCGGGCCGTGAGCAGGAATCGCCGGAGGCCCGCCGGCGCGCCGGCGGCGATCGTCGCGATGAGGCGGTCGCCGATCGGGCCGGGTCCGCTGGGCATGGTCGACACGAGCCCGATGGCGTCGGCGCCGGCAGCGGCCGCCGCCTGCGCCTCCGCGAGGCTCTGGATGCAGCAGATCTTGATGCGCACCTCAGCCGGCATCGCGCTCGCTCCGCTTGGCCGCCTGCCAGGCGGCCTCCATGGCGTCCAGGCCCGCGGCCCGCATGGCCGCCGGGTCGTTGCCGAAGACGGTTTCGACCCGGTGGAACCGCGTCCGGAACCGCCGGTTCGCCTTGCGCAGCGCGACATCGGGCTGCACGCCGAGCTTGCGCGCCAGGTTCGCCCAGGCGAAGAGCGCGTCGCCGACCTCGTGCTCGATCGCGTCCGCGTCGCCAGCGGCGACTGCGGCCCGCAGCTCCGACTCCTCCTCGCGCAGCTTGGCCCAGACTCCGTCGGCGTCCGGCCAGTCGAAGCCGACCGCGGCCGCGTCCTTCTGGTACCGGTACGCCTGGTGCAGCGGCGGCAGGCTGGCGGGCAGGTCCTTGAGGATCGACTCGCCGTCGGGATCGAGGCCCAGGCCGCGCTTCTCCTCGGCCTTGATCGCATCCCAGCGCGCCTGGCTCTCCTCGACATCGCGGGCCGCGGAGTCGCCGAAGACGTGCGGGTGCCGGCGCACCAGCTTCTCGTTGCCGCGCCGGGCGACGTCGTCGAGGTCCGTCGGCAGCGTCTCGCCGAGGACCCGCGTCACGAAGCAGACCATGAACAGCAGGTCGCCCAGTTCCTCGCGCACGTGCGCGGGGTCGCCCGCGATCGCGGACTCCAGGACCTCGGCGGCCTCGTCCTGCAGGTGGTGGGCGGCCGATTCGAGCGTCTGCTTGCGGTCCCACGGACAGCCGCCCGGGGAGCGGAGGATATCGATAGTCCGGACCAGAGCGTGGACGTTGGCGAGCATGGGCACCTCGCGGTGATGGGGACTGGGGCACGCGACCCGGACAAGGTAAGCCCTCGGTCGCGTTCGAGAAACTACCGGGTGGAATCGGCTGTTCGCCACGGGACACTCAGGCCGCGTTCCGTGCCGCCGCGACGGGTCCTGCGCCCGCCGCGAAACCTCGGCTTTCCCGGCGCCCGGATCCCTGTTATCCTGTTCCGTTCGGCGACGGCCGCCCAGGCCGCCGCCATCGGACGCCACCAGCCGAGGCGGACATGGACGACTGGATCCGCATCAAGGGCGCGCGCCAGCACAACCTCAAGAACGTCGATGTGGACATCCCGCGCCGCGCGCTCACCGGCGTGAGCGGCCTGTCGGGCAGCGGCAAGTCGTCGCTCGTCTTCGACACGCTCTACGCCGAGGGCCAGCGGTGCTACGTGGAGTCGCTCTCGACCTACGCGAGGCAGTTCCTCGCCCGCCTGCCCAAGCCCGACGTCGACTGGATCGACGGCATCTCGCCCGCGATCGCGATCGAGCAGCGCAACGCAGTCACCAGCGGGCGTTCCACCGTCGGGACCGTCACCGAGATCAACGACTACCTGCGGGTGCTCTTCGCCCGGGTCGGACGGATCGTCTGCCCCACGGACGGCGAGCCCGTGACGCGCGAGACGCCCGACACGGTCTGGAAGCAGGTCCGGCAGCTCTGGGAGGAGCAGGCGCCGGTGCTCGTGGGCTATCCCCAGGAGTCGACGGGACAGACGGGCTGGACCGATTCGCTCGTCGCGCAGGGTTTCCAGCGAGTCGTGCTCCGGGGCGAGGTGGTGCGCCTGGAGGACGCCGCGGCCGGCGTCGTGAAACCGCCTCGCAAGGGCGAAGCACTGACCGTGGTGATCGACCGGCTCACCCTCGCGCCCGCCTCGCGGGCTCGGTTCGTGGAGGCCGTCGAGCTCGCGTTCCGGCAGTCGGGCGGTTGGGTCACGGTCCGTCGGCACGACACGGGCGACGAGCGCGCGTTCTCGAGCCGACTGGTCTGCAACGCCTGCGGCCGGCTCTATCCTGAGCCCACGCCTCGCCTGTTCAGCTTCAACTCGCCGGAGGGCGCCTGCCCCGCCTGCCGCGGTTTCGGCAACAAGCTCGAGTTCGACGAGGCGCGCATCGTGCCCGACCCGTCGCTCAGCCTGCGGGACGGCGCGGTCAAACCCTGGAGCACGGAGAGCTTCGCGCGGCAGCTGTCCGGGCTCTTCCGCTTCTGCGCCCGCCGGAAGATCCCGATCGACAGGCCGTGGTCGAGGTTGACGCGCGAGCAGCAGCTCGCCGTGCTCGAGGCGCGCGACAAGTCGTACACGGGCGTCATCCCGTACCTCGAAGCGATGCGCGCCGAGATGAAGAAGGCGCACCACCGCTTCTTCACGCGCCGCTACATGAGCGACACCGAGTGCCGGTCGTGCCGCGGCTCCCGCCTGCGGCCGGAGGCGCTCGCGGTGACGATCGGCGGCCTCGACCTCGGGCAGCTCGGCCGCCTCGCCGTCGGCGATGCGCTCCGGAAAGTCTCGGGGCTGCGGCTGACGAAGTCCAACCTGGCCGTGGCCGGGGAGGTCCTCGACGAGGTGATCTCGCGGCTGAGGTTCCTCGAGCGCGTCGGCCTCGGGTACCTGACGCTCGACCGCCTGACGCGCACGCTCTCGGGCGGCGAGGCGCAGCGCATCCACCTCGCCAACAGCCTCGGCTCGCGCCTCGTCGACACGCTGTACGTGCTCGACGAGCCCACCTGCGGCCTCCACGCCGCCGACTGCGAGCGGCTGGTCGCGACCCTCCTGGACCTCGTCGCGGGCGGCAACACCGTCGTGGTCGTCGAGCACGACCTCGAGGTCCTGCGCCGCGCGGAGTACTTCATCGAGCTGGGGCCCGGCGCGGGTCACGACGGCGGCCACGTGGTCTACCAGGGACCGCTCGCGGACCTGCTCGAACACGGTCAGACGCTCACCGCGCGATACCTGCGCGCCGAGGTCGACGCCGTGCGCAGCCGCACGCCGCGCGAGGGGCGCGCGTCCCAGCTCGTGGTCAAGGGGGCCCGGTTGCACAACCTGCGGGAGCTCGATCTCAAGATCCCGTTGCAGCGTTTCACCGCGCTGACCGGGGTGTCGGGCTCGGGCAAGAGCAGCTTCCTGAACGGCTGCCTGCACGACGGCCTGACCGGCCGCGCGCTCGGCGGCGCCGGTCGCGCCCATCCGTTCACGGCCATCCAGGGCGGCCACGCGATCGGCAGCGTCGTGCGGGTGGACCAGACGCCGATCGGCAAGACCAGCCGCTCGAATCCCGCGACGTACCTGCAGCTGCTGGCGGCGGTCCGCGAGCTCTTCGCCGGCACGCGCGACGCGCTGGCGCGCGGCTATCCCGCCGGACGGTTCAGCTTCAACACCGCGGGCGGACGCTGCGCCGCCTGCCAGGGCCTGGGCTTCCACCGGGTCGAGATGCAGTTCATGGCGGACATCGAGCTCCCCTGCGAGGAGTGCGGCGGCAAGCGATTCAATCCGCAGACCCTCGAGATCCGCTATCGCGGGCGCAACATCGCCGAGGTCCTCGAGTTGACCGTGGCGGAGGCGCTCCAGTTCTTCGGCGGCCAGGGTTCAATCACGGACAAGCTCTGGCTCCTGAAGAAGGTCGGTCTCGGCTACCTGAAGCTCGGGCAGCCCGCGCCGACCCTGTCGGGTGGCGAGAGCCAGCGCCTGAAGATCGCGCGCGAGCTCGTGCTGCCGTCGGGCAAGAAGAACCTCTACCTCCTGGACGAACCGACGACGGGCCTGCATGCTGACGACGTGCAGGCGCTCGTGACGGTGCTCCACGAGCTCGTGGACCGTGATCACACGGTCGTCGTGATCGAGCACAACCTCGATCTGATCGCGCAGGCGGACTGGGTCATCGACCTGGGCCCGGGCGGTGGGGAGCAGGGCGGGCGCCTGGTCGCGCAGGGGACGCCGCGCGAGGTGGCGGCGGACGAGTCCAGCGTCACCGGGCGCTTCCTGGCCGTGCGCCTGGCCGGCGGCCGGCGTCACGTACTGAGGGGATGACATGCGGATCCTGGTCACCGGCGGCGCCGGATTCATCGGCAGCGTGACGGCTGCGCTGCTGCTCGAGCAGGACCACGAGGTGGAGGTCCTCGACGATCTCTCCACGGGCCACCGCGAGGCCGTGCCCGGCCCCGCGAGACTGCACGTCGGCAGTCTCCACGACGGCGGTCTTCTGGACCGCGTCTTCGCGCGCCCGTTCGACGCCGTTGTCCACTTCGCGGCGTTCAGCCAGGTCGGGGAATCGGTGCGCGATCCGCTCAGGTACTGGCGCAACAACGTCGGCGGCACGATCGCGCTGCTGGCGCGGGTCGCCCGCGGCGGCGCCGGCCGCTTCGTGTTCTCGTCGTCGGCCGCGGTCTACGGGGAACCGCCGCTCGTCCCCATCGGCGAGGACGCGCCGCTGTGCCCCGTCAACCCCTACGGGCGGACGAAGCTCGCCATGGAGCAGGCGATCGCCGACGCCGCCGCGGCGGCCGGCTTCGCGGCGGTGGCGCTGCGGTACTTCAACGCCGCGGGCGCCTGGGATGGCCGCGGCGAGGACCACGACCCGGAGACGCACTTGATTCCGCGCCTGCTGCGGTCGCTCCTGGTGCCGGGGGAAACATTTGCCGTGTACGGCGACGACTACCCGACCCCCGACGGCACCTGCGTCCGCGATTACATCCACGTCCGCGATCTCGCGGAAGCCCACGCGCTCGCGCTCGCCTGGGCGGACGGGCCGGGAGTCACCGCCCTGAATCTCGGCACGGGCGACGGTCACTCGGTCCACGACATCGTCCGGGCGGCCGGTCGCGTCACGGGCCGCGTGGTCGCGCCCCCCGTGCAGCCACGGCGTCCGGGCGACCCGGCCCGACTGGTGGCCGCGAACCGGCGCGCCCGGGACCTGCTCGGCTGGCGCCCGCGCCGCAGCGACGTGGACACCCTCCTCGCAGACGCCTGGGCCTGGCACAGCGCGCACCCGCGTGGTTACGCCGGCTGATCGTCTTCCCTTGGCACAGCCGTTGCACGGTCCGTCGCGGGCGTCCGCCTGGGCGCCGGGCTGGCCAGCCATGTCGCTGGGATCCATGCCGTTGCCGGCGTCGTGCGGACCCGGCCGCGGCGACCGGAGAGCAAAATATGCCGACCGTCCTGACCCGGTTGTTCGGTCGCGCTCGGGCGCCCAGGGGAGACGAGCGGACCGCTGGATTGCGCCTGGCCGTCGCGCTCACCGAGTCCGGTCGACCTCTGAGGACCCTGGACCTGGCGTGCCGCCTGGCCCTGCGAACCGCGGACTGCGCCGTGGCCGTGGTCGGCGTCTGGTCGGGCGAAGGCGACGAGCACCGCCTGACGCTGCCGGTCGGCAGGGCGAGAGACGGCGACGCGCGCGCGCTGTCCGAGGCGCTCGCGGCGCGCCAGAGTCCCGCGCAATCGCTGGGCGAGCAGCCGCGCTGGATCCAGCTGGCGGAGGACCAGTTCCAGCCCGGCTCGCCGCTGTTGCGCCGTTTCGACCTGCACTGGGCGCTCATCCTGCCGATCCAGATCGACGCCGGCGATGGGACGCAGGTCGGGTTCGTGTTCTTGGGTGGCCGCGCGCCGGAGACGACCCTCGATCATCCGCTCCTGCGCGAGGCCCGGCTGATCTGGTCGCTGACGCGCGAGCGCCTCGCGCGACCGGCGACCGGCGCGGTTTCGGCGCCCGGCGCCGCCCGGTCCGGCGCCGATGGCTGGCAGGACGCGCCGGCCGCCCTCGCGCTCGTCGAGCCGGAGCGCGTGGTCGCGGTCAACGACCGGGCACGGGAGCTCCTGACGGCCAACGTCGGCCGCGACGGCAAGATCTGGGAGCCCTGGCTCCTGGGCGCGGTGCAACGGCTCGATGCCGCGGGCGTCGAGTGCGAGGTCCTCACGGCCTCGCAGAGCCGCAATCGCCAGCTCGAGATCAGGGTCGGCCCGATCCGCGGCCGCGAACGCCCGCGATTCGTCTGCCTGCACGAGGTCGGCCAGACCAAGGACGACAGCGCGGATCAGGAAGCGGCGATGCGGATGCTCAGCCACGAGCTGCGCACGCCGCTCGCGGCGATGCAGACCAGCCTCGAGCTCGTGACCCGGGGCGACGCCGGGGCGCTCACGGCGGACCAATCGCGGTTCCTGGGCACCGCCCGGCGCAATCTCGAGCGACTCAACCGCCTGCTCGGCGACCTGCTCGACGCGAAATGCGCCGAAGCTGGCCGCCTCGCCATCCGGCCCGAGACCGTCGACCTGGGGGCGCTGCTCGGCGAGGACCTGGCGATGTTCGGCGTCGCGTGCCGGGAGAAGGGGATCGAGTTCGACGCGACGGGCGTCCCGGCGGAGTTCCGGGCCTGCGTCGATGCGGACAAGGTGCAGCAGATGCTGCACAACCTGGTGAGCAACTCGATCAAGTACACGCCGGCCGGCGGCATGATCCGGATCTGGCTCCACGACCGTCCCGACGTCGCCCCGGGCGCCGGCGTCCGGCTCGCCCGCCGCTTCGGGCTGCCGCTCGACGCCTTCACGCTGGTCGTCGAGGACAGCGGCCTGGGCATGAGCGAGGAGTTCCTCGGCTCGCTCTTCCAGCCGTTCTGCCGGGAGGACCGCGCGGAGACCCGCGGCCTGCCGGGCGCCGGACTCGGCCTGCACATCACGCGCGGCCTGGTCGAAGCGCACGGCGGAGAGATCCGGCTCGACAGCCATCCCGGCCAGGGCACGACGGTCTGGCTGGTGCTGCCGCGCGAACCGAGCAGCGGCCGCGTGCTGATCGCCGGCAGGCAGCTGGACGGGCTGCGCACGGCGGCGGCGAACGCGCACCTGCCGGAGGTGGCGGTCTGCCTGGACGTGCGCGCGCGGGTCGGCCGGTTCCAGCCCTGGGAGGTGGAGGCGGCCGCCACCGAGGTGCGCGAATTCCTGCGCAACCTGGCGCGCGCGAACCGGCACCCGGCGGCCCCGCGGGTGCTGCGCGAGGACACGCCCGTCTCCTGGCAACTGGCGGCCGGATTGTGGGCCGGCGTCGCCCTCGATCCGGATCGCCTCGCGCCGGCGTGGCAGGTGGCCACGTCCGCGCCCGAGAGTTCCCTGTTGCTCGCCGGCACGAGCTGGCAGGCGCTGGACGACGACGCCGCGGCGATCGCCCAGCCGGTCGCGCCGGGTTCGGCGAAGCCCGTCGGCTAGCGGCGGGATGCGTGGGGCGAGGCCCTGCGAATGGAGGAGCGAGATGGACAAGGCCCTGCGGATTCTCGTCGTCGACGACGAGCGGGATATCCTGGAGACCCTGGACTACAGCCTGGGCATGCGCGGTTTCGACGTGATCACCGCGGCCGACGGCCTGGAGGCGCTCGAACTCGCCAAGAAGGTCGGACCCGACGTGATGCTGCTGGACGTCATGCTCCCCGGCTGCAACGGGTACGAGGTGAGCCGGTTGTTGAAGGAGTGGATGGACCACGATCCGCAAGCGCGGTCGTTCCCGGTCGTGCTGCTGACGGCCCGCAAGGTGGACTCCGCCGAGCGCGAGAAGTTCGTCGCCACCTGGTCGCGAGCGGACCGGACGCTCTACAAGCCGTTCGACATCGACACGGTGATCGGCGAGATCGAGCACCTCGCCGGCGCGACCGTGGCCTAGTCCGCGTCGCTTGACAACCGCCGTCCGCGCATGTTTAATTGCCCGTCCCGGCCGCAGATACCGGCCGCCAGGTGCCTAGGTAGCTCAGTTGGTAGAGCACTGCACTGAAAATGCAGGTGTCGGTGGTTCAACTCCGCCCCTAGGCACCACGTCGTCTCCTGGAGCTGGTGTAGCTCAGCTGGTAGAGCAGCTCACTCGTAATGAGCAGGTCCGCGGTTCGATTCCGCGCACCAGCTCCATCCCGCCCTCGCGATCCTGCGACCGCGTGCCGGTCCTCAGCCGCCGACGAGCACGAGGGTGCCGCCGGGAATGCTGCGCTCGCTGATCTCGGCGCCGCTGCGGACGGCCCCGCCCGGGAGCAGGTAGAGCGTCGTTTCGTTGAGGTAGCTCGGGCCGCACATCTCGAACGCGCTGCGTTGCGACGTCACCTTGCCCGCGAAGCGGAAGCCCACGAACACGCGCGTTCCGGCGGGCAGGGCGCCGAATTCCGGCTCGGTCAGCCGGTCGCCGCGGTCGACGCGGCCGTTGGGCTGGATGTAGAGGGTGGTGGGGGCGTCGTAGGCGTCTCCCGCGAGATCGGCGGGCGTGCCGCCGTCCCGGCCGAGCACCCGCCAGCTCGGGGCCGCGGGCGGGTCCTGGCCGGTGAGCACGCGCGTGCCCACCGGCATCCGCAGCCAGTCCGTGATCTCGTTGCCCCGCAGGCGCCGGCCGCCGGGGAAGACGTAGACGGTGCGCTCGCTGTCGTACTCGTCGCGAGCGATGAACCAGGCGGTGCGCTCGGCGGTGATCACGTCGGCGTCCGGCCCCTCGAAGCGCTGCTGGGCGACCTGCTCGGCCTGGTCGGTCGGCGCGAACAGGACGGTCGCGAGGTAGGGATCGGCGACCCGGAGGCGGCCGGCGTCGACGTCGGGGTCGGTCGTCGGGCGCGCGTCGAGGCCCAGCTCGGCGCGCAGCTCCGGCCGCGCGAAGAGCATGCCGCAGCGCTTGCGGCCGCGATGGTCGTAGCGGTGCCAGCGGTTGCGCTTGCCGTAGGCCACCATCGAGTGCGTCAGGACGTGATCGTCGCCGATCTCGTAGACGTCCTGGAGCTGGCCGAGGAGGTCCCGCAGCGCGGCGATCTGGGCGTCGGTGATCGGCTGGTTGTGGTAGCCGACGACCTCGATGCCGATGGACGCGCGGTCGATGTCCTCGACGCCGTCCCACATGCTGCAACCGGCGTGGCGGGCCACGCGCTGGCGCGAGATGACCCGGTAGACCTGGCCGTCTCGCATGACCACGTAGTGGGCGAGGCCGCCGCGGCGGATCCGTTCCAGAGACGGACGGTCGCCGCCCTCGGTCGTGTGCAGCACGATGAATTCGGTGCGTTCGCGGACCGGACGATCCTGATTCACCGGACTGTAGCGATTGCCGATCCGCAGACCGGCCTCCGCCGCGGCGGCCGGCACGAGGCTCGCGATCAGCGCGACCAACACGGTGCCGGATCCGAACCGCCGCCAGGGGCCAGACGCGAAGCCGGGCCTGGTTCCGTCCATGGGCGGGCCTCCAGCCGCATACGTTACCGTCGATCGGTTTGCGCCGGCAAGTCCGGATTGCGCCTTGCCGCCGGGTCGGGACCTGCTAGAATGGCGCCGGCGCGCGCCGCCGCCGTCGGCGAGGTAGCGGAATCGGCGCGCCTTTTGCTTATATGGTCGTGTTCCGGCCGTATCCGCGGCCGCGGGAGAGGAGCCTCGGTGGTCCTGAGAGTCAGCGTTTCCGGGGTACGCGGCGTGATCGGCGACGGTCTCGATGCCGTGACGGCGGCGCGCTGGGCGGCGGCGTTCGGCGCCTGGCTGCCGGCCGGACCGGTCGTCGTGGGGCGGGATTCCCGCCCCAGCGGACCCGTGCTCCGCGACGCCGTCTGCGCCGCGCTGGCTTCGACCGGCCACGACGTGCGCGACATCGGGATCGCGACCACGCCGACCACGGAGATGGCGGTCCAGGATTCGGACGCGACGGGCGGCGTGATCATCACGGCCAGCCACAATCCCCAGAAGTGGAACGCGCTGAAGTTCCTGCAGGGGCAGGGCCTCTTCCTGAGCGCGGCCGAGAACGCCGCCGTGCAGTCGCGCTACCAGGCGGGGGACGGGCACGTCGGCTGGGACCGTCTCGGCGTGATCTCCCGCGTGGCGGGGGCGGACGAGCGCCACCTGGCGGCGATCCTGAACCTCTCCTGGCTCGACCGCGACCGGATCGCGGCGCGCCGCCTGCACGCCGTCGTGGACGCCGTGGAGGGCGCCGGCGGCCGGATCGTCCCGGCCCTGCTCGAGCGGCTCGGCGTCCGGTGCACGCCCCTCCATTGCAGCCTCAGCGGCCGGTTCCCGCACGACCCGGAGCCGACGCCGGCCCACCTCGGCGAGCTGCGGCGGCAGGTCGCGGCAACGGGGGCGGACGTGGGGTTCGCGGTCGATCCCGACGTCGACCGGCTCGCGCTGGTCGCCGACGGCGGGACGGCGCTCAGCGAGGAGATGACCCTCGCGCTCGCGGTGGATTTCGTGCTGGCGCGGCAACCCGGCGGCGTCGCGGTCAACCTGTCCACCACGCGGCTCATCGAGGAGGTGGCGGGCCGGCACGGGGCGCGAGTCCACCGGACGCCCGTCGGCGAGGCCAACGTGGTCGCGACCCTGCTCGCGGAGGGATGCGTGATCGGCGGCGAGGGCAACGGCGGCGTCATCTACCCGGCCCTGCATCCCGGGCGCGACGCCCTGGTGGGCATCGCCATGATCCTGCAGCTGCTCGCCGAGCGCGCGCAGCCTCTCTCGGCGCTCGTGGCGGCCCTGCCGCCCGTCGTCATGGTCAAGGACAAGCTGGCGGCCGAGGCGGTGCCGGCTGGGAGCACGCTCGCCGACCGGCTGCGGGCTCTCGGTCCGGGCCGGCTCGACGAACGCGACGGCGTGAAGTGGATCGGCCGGGAGGCCTGGGTCCACGTCCGGCCGTCGAACACCGAACCGGTCGTCCGGATCATCGCGGAAGCCGCCACCGAGGCGGCGGCCCGTGCGCTCATCGCCCGCGTCCGGCAGTAAGGAGCTCGCGCCATGTGCGGTATCGTCGGCATCACCGGTGACTCCCAGGTTGCGGCCAGCCTGCTGGAGGGCCTGCGGCGGCTCGAGTATCGGGGTTACGATTCGGCCGGCATCGCGGTCCAGCAGCCGGAGGGAATCGCCTGTGTCAAGCGCCAGGGCAAGATCCAGGAGCTGGCGGACGCCGTCGATCCGGACGAGTTGACGGGCATCTGCGGGATCGCCCACACGCGCTGGGCGACGCACGGCGAGCCCAGCCAGGTCAATGCGCACCCGCATCAGGACGGACGGATCGCCCTCGTGCACAACGGCATCATCGAGAACTACCAGGCCTTGAAGCAGAAGCTCGAGGAAAAGGGCCACGAGTTCGCCTCCGAGACCGACACCGAGGTGCTGGTCCACCTGATCAACGACCAGTACGAGGGCAAGCTCGAGGACGCGGTCCGCCGGTCGCTGAAGCTCGTCGAGGGCACGTACGGCATCGCGGTGATGCACGCCGACGAGCCGGGCAAGATCGTCGGCGCCCGGCGCGGCAGCCCGCTGGTGGTCGGGGTCGGCGATGGATTCAACGTGCTGGCGAGCGACGTGGCGGCGATCCTCGGCCACACCAAGCAGGTCATCTACCTGGACGACTGGGACATGGCCGTGCTCACGCCGGACGGCGTGCAGACCTTCGACATCGACAACCAGTCCGTCGACAAGGAGATCGAGGAGATCACCTGGGGCCTCGAGCAGATCCAGAAGGGCGGCTTCGCCCACTACATGCTCAAGGAGATCTTCGAGCAGCCGGAGACCATCCGCGACGCGTTCCGCGGCCGGATCCTGCCGGCGTCGGGCGACGTCAAGCTGGGCGGCCTGCAGCTCACCGACTGGGAGCTTCGGAACATCCGCCGCATCATCATCCTCGCCTGCGGCACCAGCTACCACGCGGGTCTCGTCGGCGAGTACCTGATCGAGGAGTACGCGCGCATCCCGGTCGAGGTCGAGTACGCGAGCGAATTCCGGTACCGCTCGCCCATCATCGAGCCGGGCACGCTGTGCATCGTGATCAGCCAGTCGGGCGAGACCATCGACACGCTCGAGGCGATGCGCGAGGCCAAGCGGCGGGGCGCCAAGGTCATCGGCATCACGAACGTCGTGGGCTCGACGATCGCGCGCGAGACGGAATGCGGCGTGTATATCCACGCCGGACCGGAGATCGGCGTCGCCTCGACGAAGGCGTTCACGAGCCAGGTCACGATCCTGATCCTGATCACGCTGTTGCTCGGCCGGCGCAACCACATCAACGCCGAGTACGGGATGGAGATCATCGAGGAGCTCCAGAAGGTCCCCGACAAGATCCGGCAGGTGCTCGACCAGTCGGAGGCGATCAAGGACATCGCCCGGGTCTACGCGAACCACTCGAACTGCCTCTACCTGGGCCGGGGCGTGAACTACCCGATCGCCCTCGAGGGCGCGCTCAAGCTCAAGGAGATCAGCTACATCCACGCCGAGGGCTACCCCGCGGCCGAGATGAAGCACGGCCCGATCGCCCTGATCGATCCGAACATGCCGGTCGTGGTGATCGGCACCCGCGACGCCAGCTACGAGAAGATCCGCGGCAACGTCCAGGAAGTCCGCGCCCGTCGGGGCAAGATCATCAGCGTCGTGTCCGAAGGCGACACCGAGATCGCCTCGCTCAGCGACCACGTGCTGACGATCCCGCGCTGCCGGGGCATGGTGACGCCGCTGTTGTCGGTGGTGCCGTTGCAGTTGCTGGCGTACCACATCGCCGTGTTGCGCGGCGAGGACGTGGACCAGCCGCGCAATCTCGCGAAGGCCGTGACCGTCGAGTAGGCGCGGAATTCCCGGCTGGTGCAATCCCGGTCCCTGGATTAACCTTGAGAAGCCGCCGGCCGGCGCCGGCGCCGCGATTCCGGTGCGGGAGCGAATGGGTCCTGGTGGGCTCCGGGGACTTCAAATCCCTCTGTCGGGCGCGTCATACCGTCCGAGGTGGGTTCGATTCCCACACGTTCCCGCCATTTTTTCTGTCCGGAACCCGACGACCCGGGGAGGGTTGAGGCTCGAGACGAGAGGATCGGATGTGGTCGAGCCGGGCGGGACAGCACCCTGGGTCGGCGTCGCCGGAATGCTGATGGTCTTGACCGGGATCGCCGCGGGGCAGGCGCCTGCCCCCGCCGACAGCCTGACGGCGGCGGCGAGCGACTCCCTGCCGGCCGCGGCGGCGCGCGATTCCGTGCCCGACTTCTTCGACACCGGCATCGACGGGACCGCGGCGGTCCTGATGACTCCGGTCTTCCCCGGCTGGGGCCAGCTCTACGCCGAGAACGGCTGGCGGGCGATGCTCGCGTTCGGCGCGCAGTGGTACTTCTGGAGCAACCTGCTCGCGCGCGACCGGCAGGCGGTTCGCCACCGCGAATTCGCCGCGAGCCTGCCCGATCCGGTCGCGCGGCTGCCGTACGATCAGTACGCGACCGAATACTGGGAACAGATGCGCGATTTCGCCTGGTGGTCCGGCGCCATCCTGCTGATCGTGGCCCTGGACGCCTACGTGGGCGCCGGGCTCTACGGCTTCGACCAGGAGCCGGTGCCGGTGCCGGACCGGTTCGATGAGTTCTTCGACGCCTCCGTCCCGGAGCCGCCCGGCGCGGGGAGCGCGCCGCAAGTGGTCCTCTGGCAATGGGGGCGACGGTTCTAGCATGCAAGACGCCCGGAATTTCTGCATCATCGCCCACATCGATCACGGCAAGAGCACGCTGGCCGACCGCCTGCTCGAGTACACGGGCACGGTCACCGGCAAGGACCTCAAGGAGCAGGTCCTCGACTCGATGGATCTCGAGAAGGAACGCGGCATCACGATCAAGAGCCACCCGATCCGCATGGCCTACCGGCGGCCGGGCGGCGCGCAGTTCGTCCTCAACCTGATCGACACGCCGGGGCATGTGGACTTCCACTACGAGGTCTCGCGCAGTCTCGCAGCCTGCGAGGGCGCGCTCCTGGTCGTCGATGCCGTCCAGGGCGTGCAGGCGCAGACGATCAACAACCTGTACCTCGCGCTCGAGCACGACCTGGAGATCATCCCCGTCATCAACAAGATCGACCTGGCGGCCGCGCGCACCGAGTTCGTCACGGAGCAGTTCGTCGACCTCATGGGCTGCGATCCCGACCAGATCCTGCTGGTGTCGGCGAAGACCGGGCAGGGCGTCCCCGAGCTGCTCGAGGCGATCTGCGATCGAGTCCCCGCGCCGGCCGGGGACCCCGACGCCCCGGCCCAGGCGCTGATCTTCGACTCGGTCTTCGATTCGTACGTCGGCGCCGTCGCCTACGTCCGCATGTTCGACGGCCGGATCGCCCACCGCGACGTGGTCCGCCTCTGCCGCGGCGGCGACACCTACGAGGTGCAGGAGCTCGGCTGGTTCCGCCTGGCGCGCATCCCGCAGAAGGTCCTCGCCGCGGGTGAGGTGGGCTACATCGCGACCGGCGCCAAGGACGTCCGCAACGTCCGCGTCGGCGACACCATCACCCTGCGGGACCGACCGTGCGCCGCCCCGCTGCCCGGTTACGCGGTCGCCAAGCCGATGGTGTTCTCGGGCCTCTATCCGACCGACAACGACGATTACGACGACCTCCTCGACGCGCTGCAGAAGCTGCAGCTGAACGACGCGTCGCTGACCTGGGTGAAGGAGACGTCGGCGGCGCTCGGGTTCGGATTCCGCTGCGGATTCCTCGGCCTCCTGCACATGGAGATCGTGCAGGAACGGCTCGAGCGCGAGTACGACCTCGACCTGATCTGCACCTTGCCGAACGTGGAGTACGAGGTCCTCTACCGGAGCGGCGAGCTGGTGCGCGTCGAGAATCCCGCGCTGCTGCCGGGCGAGCGGGAGATCGCCGAGATCCGCGAGCCGATCGTCCATGCGTCGGTGATCACGCCCAAGGAGTACGTGGGCGCCGTCATCCAGATCACGCTCGAGCGCCGCGGCGTCCAGACCAAGATGGTGTACCTCGACGTCGAGCGGGTGAACCTCGAGTTCGACCTGCCGCTCTCCGAGCTCGTGGTCGACTACTACGACAAGCTGAAGTCCGTGAGCCGCGGCTACGCCTCCCTCGACTACGAGTACCGGCGCCACCAGGCCGACAACCTGGTGCGCCTGGATCTCCTGATCAACGGCGACCCGGTCGATGCGCTCACCTGCATCGTCCATCGCGACAACGCCTACAGCTGGGGTCTGAAGCTCTGCCAGAAACTCAAGGAGCTGATCCCGCGGCAGATGTTCCAGGTCGCGATCCAGGCGGCGATCGGCACCCGGGTCCTGGCCCGCACCACGGTCAAGCCCTTCCGGAAGAACGTCACGGCCAAGTGCTACGGCGGGGACATCACCCGCAAGCGGAAGCTGCTGGAGAAGCAGAAGGAAGGCAAACGGCGCATGAAGCAAGTGGGCTCGGTGGAGATCCCGCAGGAGGCGTTCCTGGCCGTGCTGCGGGTCGAACGCTAGGAGGACAGACGCGCATGAGCGACACCACGACCAACCGGCGCCAGCGCGCCGCCGGCGCCCGGCGGGACGTCAAGGTCGAGCGGCGCTGGCGCGCGGTCGCCTGGGAGTGGCTGAAAGCCATCGCCTGGGCGCTCGCCGCGGCGCTCCTGATCCGGCAGTTCCTGTTCCAGGCGTTCCGCATCCCGACGGGCAGCATGAAGAACACGCTGCTGATCCACGACTATCTCTTCGTCAACAAGTTCATCTACGGCGCCAAGACGCCGGACCGGATCGTGATCCCGTTCGCGGGCAAGACCCTGGTCGACGACATTCCCCACGTCCGGTTCCCGGCGGTCCGCGAGCCTCGCCAGGGCGACATCATCGTCTTCGAGTATCCCGAGAACCGCAACGTGGACTACATCAAGCGCTGCGTCGCCGTGGCCGGCGACACGGTCCTCGTGCGGGCCGGGGTCCT
This sequence comes from Candidatus Krumholzibacteriota bacterium, assembly GCA_022711765.1. Taxonomy (GTDB): domain Bacteria; phylum Krumholzibacteriota; class Krumholzibacteriia; order LZORAL124-64-63; family LZORAL124-64-63; genus Glo-17. The sequence continues at coordinate 821,618 of JAKLEB010000001.1, read as the reverse complement.
GACGGTGAATGGCGCGGTCTACGAGTCCAACTACGCCGACCGTGACGGCGACCATTCCTGCATCCCGCACTGGCGGGAGCGGGACAGCTGTCCCGAGCCGCGGTCATTGCTCGATCCGGTCAGCCTGGGCAAGGGACCGTACAACCGGGAATTCGGCCCGCTCGTGGTGCCGCCGGGCCATCTGTTCATGATGGGCGACAACCGCTACAACTCCCAGGACAGCCGGTACTGGGGCGCCCTGCCCGTGGAGCTGGTCAAGGGCAAGGCGGAGATCATCTACTGGTCGTTCGAGAACACCTTCTTCATCCCGCGCTTCGAGCGGCTCCTGAAGCTGATCGACCTGGCGCCCGGCCGCCAGTGGGTGCAGGCGGCGGTGCGCATCGGCGTGGCCCTCGTGATCCTCGCGAGCATCGTCTATTACCGCCGGCGCGAACGGCGGCACGCGCGCGAACCGTGATGGCCGGCCTCTACGTGCACGTCCCTTTCTGCGGCTCGATCTGCAGCTACTGCCATTTCGCGCGCACCGCCCGGCACGATCCCGCGCTGCGCCGGCGCGTGGTCGGCGCGGTCGTGCGCGAGCTGGTGCTGCGCCAGCAGCGCTGCGCGATCCTGAGCGGCGGCCGGCGCCGCCTCGCGACCGCCTACGTGGGCGGCGGCACGCCGTCGCAGCTCGAACCGGAGCTGATCGTCGAACTGCTGGCGGGAACGGTCGGCCGCTTGCCGGCGGCGGCGGATCTCGAATTCACCGTCGAGGCCAATCCCGAGACCCTGACCGCCGACCTCGCCGCGGCGTGGCGCGCGGCGGGCGTGAACCGGGTGAGCCTCGGCGTGCAGAGCCTCGATCCCGGCGTGCTGCGGCTCCTGGGCCGCCGCTGCGAGCCGGCTGCCGCGCGCAGGGCGCTCGACCTCGCGTGCCGCACGTTCGCGCGGGTCTCGGCCGACTGGATCCTCGGTCCGGGCCTCGCGCGTGACCGGCTCCTCGCCGAGCTGGACGAGGCGCTCGACCGCGGCGTCGAACACCTCTCGCTCTACATCCTCGAGCTCCATCCCGGCACGGCGCTCGCGGCGGCGGTCGCCGCCGGTCGGGTGCGGCTCGCCGCCGACGGCGCCACCGAGGCGCTCTACCTCGCCTGCATCGAGCACCTCGCCCGGCGGGGATTCGAACAGTACGAGGTCAGCAACTTCGCGCGGCCGGGCCGGGAATCGCGCCACAACCAGGCGTACTGGCAAGGCCGGCCCTACCTCGGGCTGGGCCCGTCGGCCAGCGGGTTCTGGGGCCGGCGCCGCTACACGAACACGGCAGATCTCGCCGCCTACCTCGCGCAGGTCGAGGCGGGCGCGGTGCCCGAGGCCGTCACCGATCCCCTGGATCGGGCCGCCCGCCGGCTCGAGGCGCTGGTCCTGCCGCTGCGGACCCGCGCCGGTCTGCCCTTGCGACGCCTGCCGCGCGGCGCGCTCGACCTCGCCCAGGGGGAACGGGAGGGCCTCTGGACCATCGCGGGCGATTGCCTGCGGCTGACCGGACGCGGCTACCTGCGGATCGACACCATCGAAGCGCGCCTCGCCGCGGCCGCCGGTTGACACCCCCCGACGGCCATAGTTAACTTGTTAACCCCAAAGAAAATCCGTGGCATAACCCCGGTTTCTGGCAGGTCATGATCAGGAACGAAGCCCGCGCCGACGCGATCCTGGACGCCGTGGTCCGACTCAACATCGAGACGGGCCGCCCGGTGAGTTCCGGCCTGGTCTCGAGGTATCTGCGGCGCGCCTACAGCGCCGCGACGGTCCGCAGCGTCATGAAGAAGCTCGAGGAGGACGGCTACCTCGAGCAGCCGCACACCTCGGCCGGACGGCGCCCGACCGACCGCGGCTTCCGGCGGTTCGTCGACGCCATGCTCGCCGGTTGGCCGCTCGCGCGCTGGGACCTGCCGCGGCCGCTCGCCCGCGAGGTCGAGGAGGGCCTGATTCGTTACGCGGGGAGCCACGCCATGGTCAGGGCGCTCGCCGGCCTCCTGAGCCGGCTGACCGCCAACATCTCGATCATCCTGGGTCCGAGCTGGGAGCAGGTGCGGTGTCTGCGCGTCGAGCTCTACCCCAAGGAGGTCCGCCGCCTGCTGATGGTGCTCGTCCTCGAGAACGCGATGGTCCGCACCACGCTCGCCGACCCGGGAGACGACATCGCCCGGCAGACCATCGAGGAGGCCGGTCGGCTCCTGAGCGAACGCATCACCGGCCGCACCGTGGCCGAGGTGCGGGACGGGGTCCTCGCCACCTTCCGGCCGGGAGTGACCGCGGCGAGCCGCTGCGCGAGCCGCCTGGCGAACCAGGGCCGCGACCTGTTCCTCGATTTCGAGCTCGGCGAGCTCGAGCTCGACGGCGTCACCAACGTGCTGGGCGAGCCGGAATTCGGCGAGCCGGGAACCCTCCGCAATCTCGTGCGTTTCCTCGAGTCGCCGCGGACGATTCGCGAGGCGCTCATGATCCTCGACCGTCACGCCCACGGCAATCTGGGCGTCTGGATCGGCGGCGAGAATCCGGTCGGCGAGCTGCACGAGTTCACCATCGTCTCGCATCGCTTCCCCCTGGCGGGGCGCGAGGGCATCCTGGCGGTCCTGGGTCCGCGCCGCATGCCGTATCAGCGCGCCTTGACCGGCATCCACGCGCTGCGCGACGGTCTGCACAGTCTCAGCACCAGAGAGGTCCCTGCATGAACGACGAAGAACGGCCGGAGATCGCCGAGCCCGACGCGGCGGCCGGCGCCGGCGAGGCGCTCGAGCCGGCGGCGTCGCTCGAGGTGGAGATCGTCGCGCTGCGCGCCGAGCTCGCCGAGGAGCACGACCGGCTGTTGCGGGCCCTCGCCGAGCTCGACAACCTGCGCAAGCGAACCCGGCGCGAGATCCAGGACGCGCGCCGGTTCGCGCAGGCCGAGGCGCTGCGCCCGCTGCTGAGGATCCTCGACGATTTCGACCGCGCTCTCGCGCAGGAGCCGGCGGACGGCGACCCGGCGTTCCGCCAGGGCGTGGAGCTGATCAGCCAGAATTTCCGTCAGATTCTGCTGGACGGCGGCGTGCGTCGGATCGAGGCCGAGGGTCGCGCGTTCGATCCGGCGATCCACGAAGCGGTGGGACAGCAGCCGGCGCCCGAGGGGACACCGCCCGGGACGATCCTCGTCGAGGTCCAGGCGGGCTACACCGTCGACGACCTCGTGCTGCGGGCCAGCCGGGTCATCGTCGCCCTGTAAGCGAGGCATGATGGCGATCAAGCGCGACTACTACGAGATCCTCGGCATCGAGAAGGACGCGGCCGAGGCCGAGATCAAGAAGGCCTACCGCAAGCTCGCCGTGAAGTACCATCCCGACCGCAACAAGGAGGACCCGGACGCAGCCGAGAAATTCCGCGAGGCGACCGAGGCGTACGAGGTCCTCAAGGATGCCGAGAAGCGCGCGCAGTACGACCGCTTCGGGCACGCGGCCGAGGGTGGCCAGCCCGGGGGATTCGCCGGCCGCGGCTTCGGCGGCGGCGTGGAGATGGATCTCAACGAGGCCCTGCGGCGATTCATGCAGGACTTCGGGATGGGCGACATCTTCGGCGGCATGGGCGGCGGCGGCGACGAGGGCCGGCGGCAGGGCCGCAATCTGCAGGTCACCCTGAGGCTGGACCTGCGCGAGGCCGCCCAGGGCGCGAGCAAGAAGATCAAGGTGCAGAAGCAGGTCGCCTGCCCGACCTGCCAGGGCAGCGGCGCGGCGGCGGGCAGCCGGCCCCAGACGTGCGGGACGTGCCGCGGACTGGGCCGGGTGCGGCAGGTCCGCCAGTCGCTGCTCGGCCAGATGGTCACCGAGACCGCCTGCCCGCACTGCCGGGGGCGCGGACAGATCATCGACGATCCCTGCCGCGACTGTCGCGGCACCGGCACGGTGCGCGGCGAGGAGACCCTGGAGATCAAGGTCCCGGCGGGCGTGACCACGGGCAACTACATGGAATTGCGCGGCAAGGGCGATGCGGGCGACCAGGGCGCGCCGGCGGGAAATCTGCGGGTGCTCATGGAGGTCCGCGAGGACGATCTCTTCGAGCGTCACGGCGACGACATCCTGCTCGACCTGCCGGTCTCGCCGATCGACCTCATGCTCGGCACGAAGCTCACCGTGCCGACCCTCGACGGCAAGGTGGCGCTGAAGGTGCCGGCTGGCACCCAGAGCCACAAGATCTTCCGCCTGCGCGGCAAGGGCGTGCCGCACCTCAACCGGCCGGGAGCGGGCGACCAGCTCGTCCGCGTGATCGCCTGGACCCCGCTGGACCTCACGACCGAGCAGATCCGCCGGCTCCAGGACCTTCGCGACGCTCTGGCGGCGCAGGTGCCCGGTCCGCGCCGAGATCTCGATGGTTAGCGGGCGGCGGTTCTACGTCGAGCTTGGCGGCGCATCGCCCCGCGTGGGCCAGTCGATCGCGCTCGCCGGGGACGAGAGCCACCACCTGCGGACCGTGCTGCGGGCCGCCGGCGGGGAGGTCCTGGACCTGACCGACGGTCGCGGCCACGCGCTGCGGGGCGTTCTTCGCGGCGGCGGTCGGCGCGAGGCCCTCGTCGAGATCACCGAGGTCAGCTTCGCGGCGGCGGAGATCGCCGCGCCGCGCCTGCATCTCGTGTGCGCGATCGTCAAGGGCAAGCGGTTCGAGCTGGCGCTCGAGAAGGCCGTCGAGCTCGGCGCGCACTCGATCACGCCGCTGAGCGCCGCGCGGGGCGTCGTCGATCCGCGCGACGGGAAGCTCGACCGCTGGCGAGGCGTCCTGATCGGCGCGCTCAAGCAGAGCGGGCGGTGCCACCTGCCGGACCTGAACGCGCCGGCGACCCTGGACGAGGCGCTCGCCGGGGCGTCCGGCCCCGTGTATTTCGGGGCGGCGCCGGGCGACGCGGCGGCGGGAGAGCCGCAGCAGCCGGCCGCCGCGGCGGCGCAGGCGGCGCGCCGCCGGGCGGCGGGCGAGCCGCCGCCGCCGGCGCTCTGGCTGCTGATCGGCCCGGAGGGCGGCTGGACGGACGGGGAACTGTCGCTGCTGGCCGCGCGCCTGGCGCTGCCGCTCGTCCTGGGGCCGCACGTGTTGCGCACCGAGACCGCGGCGGTGGCGGGCCTCGCGGGCCTGCAGCAGGTCCGCGCCGCCTGGCTCGCTTGACCGCCTTCGCGGGCCGGCATAGACTCCCGGGCGGATCCGCCGGACCCGTTCACGAAAGGACCCGTTCATGCCGAGCCAGATCGCGGCACGTCTGAAGGCGGACGTGATCGCTGCCATGAAAGCCAAGGACAAGGAACGCCTCGGCGTGCTGCGTCAGGTGCAGGCCGCCATCAAGCAGGTCGAGGTCGACACGCGCGTGGCGCTCGACGACGCCGGGGTGCTCAAGGTCCTGCAGGCGTACGCCAAGAAGGTGCGCGACAGCATCGAGGGCGCCGAGAAGGCCCGGCGCGAGGACCTCGTCGCGGCGTCCCAGGCCGAGCTCGCGCTCGTGAAGAGCTACCTGCCCGCCGAGCTGGACGACGCGGAGCTCGCCGCGATCGTCGACGCCGCCATCGGGGAGGTCGGCGCGGCCGGACCGAAGGACCTGGGCAAGGTGATGAAAGCGGTGCAGCCGCGCGTCGTCGGCCGCGCCGAGGGCGCGCGCGTGAGCGCGATGGTCAAGGCGCGTCTGGCTGGCCGCTCATGAGCATCTGGCTCTGCGTCGTCCTGATCGCGCTCTGTGGCTTCCTCGGCTGGCGGGGCGGCATCGTCCGCCGCGTCGTCGAGCTCCTCGGAGTGGTCGTGGCGATCGTCGGCTCGGCCCGGCTCGCCTCGACGGTGGCGCCGTGGCTCGACGCGCGCCTGCCGATGGGCGAGGCGACGGCGCTCGTCGCCGCCTACGTCGTCCTGTTCGCCGTGTTCCTCGTGGCGGTCCTGCTGGCGGCCAGAGGCGTGGCGGCGCTCGTTCACCGCGCCCCGCTCGGCTGGATCGACCGCGCCGGCGGCGCGCTCTGCGGTGCGCTCATCGGCCTGCTCCTGGTGAGCGTCGCCCTGATCGCGGTCGGCCAGACCCGCCTCGGCGGCCCGGTCCGCGAGACGTTCACGCGCCATCCCGTCGGCAACGTGATCTACCGCGCGGCGCCCGCCGTGTACCAGGGAGCCCGCTGGCTGTTCGGCGGCCAGGTCGACGAGGTCTGGCGCCGCGCGGTCGAGGTGGGCGACCAGGTGATCGAGGAGGCCGGGGACAAGTGATCCCTCTGCTCGCGCGCCTCGCGGCGGCGGACGGGCTAGCCGAGCAGCAGCCGGTCGCGACCCGCCGCGACCGCGACCTGCTGAGCTGGAACCGCGTCGCGGCCCAGGTGGCGCGTCACTGCCGCAACCGCCGGGCCGCAGCGGCGGTCGAGGCGCAGCTGCCGTATGCCGACGCGGCGACGATCGAGCTCGCCCGCACCCTCGCGGACGAGCTGCGGCCGCTCGCGGCGGCCGGCAAGTGGCCGCCGCTGTCGGACCAGTCCGCCGTGCTGGACCGGCTCGACGAACCGCCGCCGCGCCGGCTCGAGGGACCGGACCTGGTCGGCGTCATGCGACTCGCCGAGGACCTCGACCAGCTCCGCCAGTGGCTCCTGGGCGGCCGCGACGCGATGCCGACCTGGGGCGAGGCGGCGGCGCAGTCGTCCGAGTTCGCCGGGCTGGCGGGCGAGCTGCGCCGGTGCCTGGACCGCGACGGCAACCTCGTCGACGGCGCGAGCCCTGTCCTGGCCCGCCTGCGACGCGCGGCGCGGGAGCGCGAGCAGCAGGTCCGCCAGTCGGTGGCGCGGGCGCTGGCCGAGGCGAACCGGCGGGGCTGGACCACCGCGGCCGAGGCCACCCTGCGCGGCGATCGCTTCTGCCTGCCGCTGAACGCCGCGGCCCGGCGGAAGCTCCCGGGCATCGTTCACGACCGCAGCCAGACCGGCCAGACGGTCTACGTGGAACCGGCGGAGACGGTGCAGCTGGCGAACGACCTGGCCGAGACGCGGCTCGAGGTGGGCGCCGAGGAGGCCCGGATCCTGCTGGACCTCAACCGGCGCGTGAGCGCCGCCGTGCCGGCCCTGCAGGAAGCGAGCGAGCTGTTCCTCCTGGTCGACCGCGTCCGGGCCGCGATGCAGTGGAGCGAGAAGCGCCGCGCGCAGCGGCCGCTGCTGGCGCCGCGCGCGGCGCTGCGGATCTGCCGGGGCCGCCATCCGTTGCTCGAGGAGGCGCTCGGCGAGGGCGCGGTCGTGCCCCTGGACCTCGAGCTGCCGCCCGACACGCGCGTGCTCGTGATCTCGGGACCGAACGCGGGCGGCAAGTCGGTCGCCCTCAAGACCGTCGGTGTGCTCGTGATGCTCGCGCAGTGCGGCTGGGACGTCCCGGCGCGGGAGGACACGCGCCTGCCCCTCGCGCGCCGCCTCTTCGTGGACCTCGGCGACGAGCAGTCCATCGAGGATTCGCTGTCGAGCTTCTCGGCGCACCTCGGCCATCTGCGCCGATTCCTCGCCGAGGCCGACGAGCACAGCCTGCTGCTCTGCGACGAGATCGGCTCGGGCACCGACCCGCAGGAGGGCACGGCCCTCGCGCTGACCGCGCTCTCGCGGCTCGCCGAACGCGGCTCCCTCGTGCTGGCCTCGACGCATTTCGGCCTGTTGAAGGCCGCCGTCCACGACCACCCGGCCATGGTCAACGCCGCGATGGACTACGACGAGGGATCCCTCGCGCCGCTGTTCTCCCTGCGGCTCGGCAATCCCGGCGCCAGCCACGCGTTCGACATCGCCGCACGCGTGGGCCTCGACCCCGGGCTGCTGGCCCAGGCGCGCTCGCTCGTGGGCGAGGAGCGGTACCAGCTCGAACGCCTGCTCGAGGACCTCGCGCGCCGGGCCCGCGACCTGGCCGCGCAGGATGTCGAGTCGAAGCAGCTTGTCGACGGGCTGCGTCGCCGGCAGACGGAGCTCGACGATCGCCTCGCCGGACTGCAGCGCGAGCTGAAGTCCGAGCGCGAGCGCGTGCGCCGGGACGGCGACGAGCTGCTGCGCGAGATCCGCCGGCGCTTCGAGGAGGCGGTGCGGGAGATCCGCGGCAGCGGCGGCGATCGCGCGGTCGTGCAGAGCGCGCGCGATCGGATGCGCGAGCTCGCGGCCCGGCTGCCCGCGGACGAGCCCGCTGTGGGTCCGCCGCCCGAGCTGCAGCCGGGCGACCGCGTCCGCGTGCCGCACCTGGGCCTGCAGGGTCGCGTCGTCGAGATCCGCGGCGACAAGGTCGGCGTGCTCGCCGACGGAATGCGCCTGAGCGTGGACCGCGAGACGCTCGTGCCGATCGAGGGGGACGACTCCGCGCCGGGCGCCCCGCGCGAATCGGCGGTCGGCTGGACGTGGCCCGCGGACGATCCGGGCATCCCGCCCGAGCTGGACCTGCGCGGTCTGCGCGCCGAGGAGGCGTGGGAGCGTCTGGACCGGATGATCGACCGGTCGCTGCCGGTCGGGCTGTCCGAGCTGACGATCGTGCACGGGATGGGTCCGGGCCGGCTGCGGGACCAGCTGCTCGCTCGCCTCGCCGCGGACCCGCGCGTGGCCGGCTTCCACCCGGGGGGTGAACGGCAGTCGAATCCGGGCGCAACGGTCATCCGGCTCCGCTGAGCACGGATCTGCAACATTCTTGACATTATCGCGAAGTCGTTCTTACGTTCAGCGGTCCTCCGGACCTTTAGCGGACAAAGGGTTCCAGGTGGCCGTTCTTCCTCCCGAGATCATCGCCAGGGTCAAGGACGAGACCGACCTCGTCGAACTGGTCGGCCGGTATGTACGCCTGCAGGGCGCCGGCGCGAGCTACAAGGGCCTCTGCCCGTTCCACCGCGAGAAGACGCCCAGCTTCCACGTCAATCCGGCGCGCCAGAGCTACAAGTGCTTCGGCTGCGGCGAGGGCGGCGACGCCATCAGTTTCCTGATGGCCGTCGAGAACCTCACCTTTCCCGAGGCCATGGAGACCCTGGCGCGGTCGCTCGACATCGACCTCGCGAAATTCCTGCAGGCCGGTGAGGACGAGGGGGAGAAGCGGGCCTTCCATCGCGCCAACGAGGCGGCGTGCGAGCTGTTCGTCGAGGCCTGGCACGATCCCCGGCTCGGCGCCGCCGCCCGCGACTACCTGACCGGCCGCGGCTTCCTGCCCGAGGTCCTCGACCGGTTCGACGTGGGCTGGGCGCCCGGCCACGACTGGCTCGCCGCCAGGCTCGCGAAGCGCGGGGTGAGCGAGGATCTCGCGGTCGCCGCCGGATTGCTGCGCCGGCAGGAGGGCCGGCCGGCGTTTGCCTATTTCCGCGAACGGATTATGTTTCCCGTCCGGAACATCGCCCGGCAAGTGGCCGGATTCGGCGCCCGGCTGATCGGCCCGGGCGAGCCCAAGTACCTGAACTCGGCCGACAGCCCCCATTACAGCAAGGGCAAGCTGCTCTACGGATTCGATTCCACCCGCATGGTGATCGCCCGCACGAAGGTGGCCGTGCTGGTGGAGGGGTACCTGGATCTGATCGCCCTGGCCCAGGCCGGGGTCGCGCACGTGGTGGCCACCTGCGGCACGGCCTTCACGGCCGAGCAGGCGCGCCTGCTGCGACGCGGTGCCCGCAAGGTGGTCATGCTCTTCGACGGCGACCAGGCCGGCCGGAAGGCGGCGGTGCGCAGCAGTCATGTCTGCCTCTGCGCCGGCCTCGAGGCCGAGATCGCGGAGCTGCCGCGGGGGCTCGACCCCGCCGATCTGGTCGTCTCCCAGGGTCCGGAGGCCCTGCAGGCGGTGCTCCGGGGCGCCGTCGGGTACCTGCGGTTCGTGCGCGAGGCCGTCGCCCAGGCGGGTGGCGACCGCGCGGCGCTGGAGAAGGGGGTCCACCAGGTGCTGACCACGATCGCCGAGGTGCCGGACGCCATCCGCCGCGAGTACATGCTCCAGGAAGCCGCGGAGCTGTTCGGCCTCGACGTCGCGATCCTCCGCGACTCCCTGCACGGGCTCAAGCGCGGCACGCCGGGCCGGGCGCGCGCGACCGGCGAGCCGGAGCCGGAGCCGGCGCCGTCGGCGGACGGTGGCGAGCCCGCGGCGAGAAGAGTCCGTTTTCGGACGCTGACGGGCGTGCGCCGCGAGCACGTCGAAGCTGTCCTGCTCGCCCACGTCCTGCGCGATTCCTCCGGCGCGGCCGTGCGGCTGTTCGCCGAGCTCGGCGCCGACCTCGACTGGTCGACTCCCGCGGCGGCCGAGCTGGCCGCCGAGCTCGCCGCCTGGCCGGCGGCTCCCGGCGGCGATTCTCCCCGATCCTTCGTCGAATCTCGGTGGCACGCCCGGGCGGCCGGCTACCGGGCGTACGTGACCGACCTGCTCGAGCGAGACATGCCGGAAGGCGGCGAGACGGAGCGGGCCGTCCGCGAATCCGTCGCCAGACTCCGCCTCGCCCGGCGCGTCCACCAGGACTGAACACAGAGGGAGCCGCACTCCGATGGACAAGGTCCGCTTCGACAAGCTCATCGAGACCATCCGGCGCAAGGCCAGCAAACGCGGCGGCTGGGTCCTCAACGACGACATCAACGAGATGCTCGGCAACGACCTGGTCGATGTCGACGCGCTCGACAACGTGTACGGCCGGCTCCAGGAGCTGCAGATCGAGTACTTCAACTCCGCCGAGGAGGCCCAGCGGCGGCTCGCGACGCGGCAGCGCAAGGAGAAGAAGAAGGTCGCCACCGCGAAGAAGGCGGTCCGCTCGAACATCAAGTACGACGACCCGGTCCGCATGTACCTGCGCGAGATGGGGAAGGTCCCCCTGCTGACGCGCCAGGGGGAGGTCAAGCTGGCGCGGCGCATGGAAGAAGGGCGCGTCCGCGTGATCCGGGCGACGCTCCGCTCCCACCACGCCATGAAGGAGCTGCGGCACAGCGCGAATCAACTCGTGGGCGAGGCCCTGCCGCTCGAGCGGGTGGTGCAGCTGGACAACAGCAGCTGGAACACCGGCCAGTCGGCCCGGCGCGAGGGGAAGCGCATCCTGCACAGCCTCGACGGCATCGAGCGCTGGCGCAAGGAGATCGCCGACCAGAAGCGCGAGCTCGCCGCCTGCGACAACAGCACGCGCGTGGCCACCTTGACCCGCATGATCAACGCGCGCGAGAAGAAGACCATCGATGCGTTCCTCGAGCTGAACCTGGCTCCGGAGATGGTCCACTCGCTCTCGAGCAAGGTCTACCTGGTCGAGAACAAGGTCACCGGTCTCGAAGAGCGGATCGCCGTGGCCGAAGCGGAGTGCGGCGTTCCGTTCAGCGCGATGGCGTCCGCGCTCAAGGAGCGCGGGCTCGGCGCCGAGCGCAAGGAGCTGATCCAGGAGAACTACCGGCTGATCAAGAACTACCGCAAGCGGATCCAGGAGATCGAGCGCGAGGTCGGCTTCAGCCGCGAGGAGCTGGCGCAGCTCGCCGCCGAGATCGCGGCCGGCAACACCGAGGTGCTCGCCGCCCAGCGCGAGATGATCGAGGCCAACGTTCGGCTCGTGATCTCGATCGCCAAGCGCTACACCAATCGCGGGCTCGAGTTTCTCGACCTCATTCAGGAAGGCAACAGCGGCCTGATGCGCGCCGTGGAGAAGTTCGACTACCGCAAGGGTTACAAGTTCTCGACCTACGCGACCTGGTGGATCCGCCAGGCGATCACCCGCGCGATCGCGGACCAGGCCCGGACCATCCGCGTTCCGGTCCACATGATCGAGGCGATCAGCAAGGTGACCAAGACGAGCCGGCTCATGCTCCAGGAACTGGGCCGGGACCCGACGCCGGAGGAGATCGCGCACCGGCTCGAGATGCCCCTGGACAAGGTCCAGGCGGTGATGAAGGCGAGCATGGAGCCCGTCTCGATCGACCGGCCGCTCGGCGAGGACGAGGATTCGACGCTCAGCGACTTCATTCCCGACGACAACGCGCCCTCGCCGGCGCGCGAGGCGGTCCAGAGCATGCTCAAGGTCCAGATGACCAAGGTCCTGTCGACCCTCACGCGCCGCGAGGAGAAGGTCATCCGGCTGCGCTTCGGCCTCGGCGACGGCACGCCGCGGACCCTCGAAGAGGTCGGCACGATCTTCAAGGTCACGCGCGAGCGGGTCCGCCAGATCGAGGCCAAGGCGCTCCGGAAGCTGCGGCACCCCAGCCGGTCGCGGAAGCTGCGGGGCTACGGCGAGATGATGTAGCACCGCCATGGCGATCCACCGCCTCGCGCAGCTGTTCAACCCGCGCCGCATCGCGCTCGTCGGCGTCACGCCGAACCCCGAGAGCGTGGGCGGCAAGCTGCTCTTGAACCTCGTGGGCGGCTTCAAGGGCGTCGTCTATCCGGTCAACCCGACCGCGGAAGCCGTCCTCGGCATCCCCTGCTTCCCCGCGCTCGCGAGCCTGCCGCGCGCGCCGGACCTCGGCGTGATCTGCGCCGCGGCCGAGCAGGTGCCGGACCTGGTGCGGCAGTGCGGCGAGGCCGGGATCCTGGCGGTCGTCGTGGTCTCGGCCGGCTTCCGCGAGGCTGGCCCCGCCGGCCGGGCGCTCGAGGACCGGGTCGCGGCGGAGCGCCGACGGTTTCCGGGCATGCGCATCCTCGGCCCCAACTGCCTGGGGTTCCTCGTGCCGCGCCTCGGCCTGAACGTGAGCTTCGCCGGCGGCCTGCCGCGCGACGGCGACATCGCGTTCATTTCGCAGTCGGGCGCCCTCTGCTCGTCGGTGCTGGACTGGGCGCTCGCCGAGAATGTCGGTTTCTCGCACTTCGTCTCGATCGGCAACTCGCTCGACATCGACTTCGGCGACCTCATCGACTATTTCGGCGAGGACGAGCGCACGAAGTCGATCGTCCTGTACCTCGAATCCGTAGCCGACGCGCGCAAGTTCCTGACCGCGGCGCGCGCGTTCGCGCGCACCAAGCCGATCGTGGCGTACAAGGCGGGGCGGTTCCCCGAATCGGCCGCGGCCGCCGCCTCGCACACCGGCGCCCTGGCGTCGAGCGACGACGTCTACGCCGCGGCGTTCCAGCGCGCGGGCATCGCGAGGCTCGCGCGCATCGGCGACATCTTCGACGTCGTCGACCTGATCGGCCGCAAGAAGATGCCGCGCGGCCGTCGCCTCGCGATCGTGACCAACGCCGGCGGCCCCGGCGTGATCGCGACCGACGCGCTGATCGCGGCCGGCGGCGTGCTCGCGCAGCTCTCGGCGGAAACGCTCGCCGAGCTGGACGAGAACCTCCCGCCGCAATGGTCGCGCCGCAACCCCGTCGACGTGCTCGGCGACGCCCGCTCGAAGCGGGTCGCCAAGGCCGTCGAGATCGTCGCCCGGGACAAGGGCGTGGACGCGATCCTGATCATCGTCACGCCGCAGGCGATGACCAACCCGGGCGCCATCGCCAAGGCGCTCGCGCGGGTCGGCGAGGACACGCGCAAGCCGCTGCTCGCGGCGTTTCTCGGCGGCCGGACGATGACCGAGGGGGTCGAGATCCTCAATCAGGCCGGCGTGGCGACCTTCGCCACGCCGGAGCAGGCCGTCCAGGCGTTCATGACGCTCATGGACTACGCGAGCAATCTCGAGATCCTCTACGAGACGCCGCGGGAGATCCCGGTGCGGTTCCCGGTGCCGCGGGCCGAGTGCCGGGAGCGGTTCGCCCGGCTCGTCGCCGGGTCGGGAACCTGCCTGGGCGAGGATGTCTCGAAGTCGCTGCTCGCCGGCTACGGCATCCCGACCGCCGACGCGATCCCGGCCGGCTCTGCCGACGCGGCCGTCGCCGCGGCGGACCGGATCGGTTACCCGGTGGTGCTCAAGATCCTCTCGCCCGACATCACGCACAAGACCGACGTCGGCGGCGTCGCGCTCGATCTCGCGGACGCGGACGCCGTCCGCGCGGCATTCGGGCGGGTCGTGGCCGCCGCCCGCGGGCGCGCGCCGTCGGCGCGGATCGCCGGCGTCACGGTGCAGCCGATGATCCGGTCCCAGGGCGCGGTCGAGCTGATCCTCGGCGCGCGCAAGGACCCGGTCTTCGGCTCGGTGATCATGGTCGGCCTGGGCGGGATCGCCGCCGAGCTCTTCGAAGATCGCGCGATCGGCTTTCCGCCGCTCAACGAGCGGCTGGCGCGGCGGATGCTCGAGTCGCTGAAGATCTGGCCGCTCCTCTCGGGCTACCGCGGCCGGCCGCCGCTCGCGGTCGAGGCGCTGTTGGAGGTGCTCTTCCGGCTGTCGTACCTGGTGGCGGATTTCCCGGAGGTCGAGGAGCTCGACATCAATCCCCTGCTCGTCTGCGCCGACCGGGTGGTCGCGCTGGACGCGCGGGTCATCCTCGATCCGACGCCGCGGCCGGCGAACGCCGACCCCTACGCTCACCTCGCGCTGCGGCCGTACCCCGAGGAGTACGTCCGGCCGATCACCCTCGACGACGGCACGCCGGTGGTCCTGCGGCCGATCAAGCCGGAGGACGAGCCGCTGTGGCTCGAGCTCCTGCGCGGCTGCTCGCCGGAGTCCCTCTACCAGCGGTTCCGCTACCTGTTCCACTGGGAGACGCACGAGATCGCGACCCGCTTCTGCTTCATCGACTACGACCGCGAGATCGCGATCGTGGCGGAGGCCGAGCTCGACGGCAGGCGCACGCTCATGGCGGTCGGCCGTCTCATCGCGGATCCCGACCTCGAGACCGTCGAGTTCGCGATCCTCGTCGGCGATCGGTGGCAGGACCAAGGCCTCGGCGGGGTGCTGACGGACTACTGCCTCGAGGTCTCGCGGCGGTGGGGACTGCGGCGTGTCGTGGCCCAGACCACGCGGGACAACCAGCGCATGCTGGCGATCTTCGAGCGGCGCGGATTCGTGCGCGACGATGCCGGGGCGGGAGCGGACGTCAACCTGGTCAAGGAGCTGGCGCCGCCGCGGCCGAGCTGAGGGTTGACCGTCACCCGGGCAGGGGTTATCTTCCGCATCCCGGATTTTCGGGCCCATAGCTCAGCGGTCAGAGCGGCCGGCTCATAACCGGCTGGTCCCAGGTTCAAGTCCTGGTGGGCCCACCAGCGCCCCCCGGGAAACTGGGAACGCGTCGACGGATGGGCGATTAGCTCAGCTGGCTAGAGCGCTCGCCTCACACGCGAGAGGTCACTGGTTCGAGTCCAGTATCGCCCACCATCGATCCTCTGACGAGTGATGGAGAAGGGGTGCCGCTCGCACCCCTTCGTGCGTGAAGGAGCGCGCCGTGGACAGCCCGCTCGCCGTGACCCTGGCCCGTTTGCGCGAGTGCGCCGAGCTCTATCGGCTGCTCGCCGGGGCCCGGCTGGCTCGCGCGCAGGGCGCCGATCGCGAGCAGGACCTCGCCGCGCTCGACGCCGAGTACGCCGGCGATCTCGACGCGGTCGCCCTCGCGAACCGGCGGCGCCGCGCCGAGACCCGCCGGCTCGAAGACGAGCTGAAATCGCTGGAGGACAAGCTGCGCGACCGGCGCTCCCGGCCGGCGAGCGACGCGTCGACCGCCCTCGCGCTGGCCGAGGAGATCGCGGCGATGCGCCGGCGGCGCGACGAGCTCGAACAGCGGCTCTTGGCCGTCTGGCAGGACGACGACCATGCGGCCGTCGACCTCGCGGCCGAGGCCGCCGCCGCGACCGCCGAGCGGGAACGCATCGCCAGCCGGCGCGCGGACCACGCGGATCGGGCCGCGCGCGCCGAGCGCGCGATCCCCGAGCTCGAGGGCGACCTCGAGCACCAGATCCGCCAGCTCCCGCCGCGGATCGGGCAACGGCTGCGCCGGGTCGCCGGACAGCAGGCGGATCCGGTCGCCGATCTCGTGAACGGCGCCTGCGCCGGCTGCGGCCAGAGCCTGCTGCCCCAGGAGGCCGTGAACGCCGACCGCGAGACGGCGCTGGTCGTCTGCCAGGGCTGCGGCCGCTACGTGGTGGCTCGCAGCAGCCGCCGGACCCGCTGAACCAGGAGTGGATCATGACCGAGAGCAAGGGACCCGAGACCCTCAGCGAGCTGCTGCGCACCCTGGAGCGCAGCGAGGATCTGCGACGGCTGGCCCGCGACTGCGGCCTGTCGGTGCGCGAGCTGCGCAGACGCCTGGCGCACTGGCGGCGCGAGCTGAAGGAAGACCAGGCGGAACCCGCGGCTGCGCTGGCGGCGGCGAAGAAGGAGCCGTTTCCGGGGCTGCCGGCGGCAGCCGACCTTCCCGAATGCCCGTTGCCTGCGACGGGGTCGCCCGTCCTCGAGATCTTCACCGATGGCGCCAGCCGCGGCAACCCGGGCCCGGCGGCGATCGGCGTGCTCTTTCGCCAGAAGGACGGGCCGGACCTCTGCGCCCATCGCGAGGCGATCGGGCGGGCGACCAACAACCAGGCCGAGTACCGGGCGGTGCTGGCGGCGCTGGAGCACTGTGACCGGTGGGGGGTCGGCCGCGTCCACCTGTACCTCGACAGTGAGCTGGTCGCCCGGCAGCTGATGGGCACCTACCGGGTCAAGAGCCAGGACCTCCTGCCCCTGTACCAGCAGGCGGTCCACCTGGCGAAACGACTGAGGGAGTTCCGGATCCGCCACGTGCCGCGAGCCAAGAACGCCCATGCCGATCACCTCGCCAACCAGGCGCTCGATCCGGCGAAGTAGCTGTCATTCGGTCAGATTTCTGTGTGACAAGCGTCTTCGTCGGCCGTATCATGGACCGCGAGGGAAGTCGGAGAGACGGCCGCGGGCTCCCCGCGAGCTCGAGGAAATTCCGGGCTCCACAGGGCAGGGTGCCTGGGTAACGCCCAGGAGGAGTGATCCTAGGAAAGTGCCACAGAAAACAAACCGCCTCGCTGCGGCGAGGTAAGGGTGAAACGGTGAGGTAAGAGCTCACCGCGCTCCTGGTGACAGGAGCGGCAGGGTAAACCCCCCCGGAGCAAGACCGAATAGGGGAGGACGAGGTGGCCCGCCTCGCTGGACTCCCGGGTAGGTCGCTGGAGGCCGCCGGCAACGGCGGTCCGAGATACATGGTCGTCGCCCGCCGGCCGCGGCCGGCGTGGTAACAGAACCCGGATTACGACCGGCTTCCCTCGCCGATCCCGTCGTGCTGGACCGTGGCAGGGGAGCGTCGCGTGCAGTTCGAGATCCCGCTTTCCTCCGACCCCGAGGACGACGGTCGCGCCGACCTGGTCGCCGTTCCCTGTCCGGCGCCGGCCGACGCCGGCCCGGTCGGCTGGTTCACGGGACGTCCCTGGCTCGCGTGCGATGTCCCCGCGACCGAGACCATCGACCGCCTGCGCCGCGAGGTCCCGCTCATGGAGCCGGTCTCCGAGCGGCTGCTGAACCTGCTGGCGGGCCGCGGCCTCACCAGCCGCCGCGACCTCGAGAGTTTCTTCTACCCGTCGCTCGAGCACCTCTCCGATCCCTTCCTGCTGGTGGAGATGGACAAGGCCGTCGCGCGCATCCTGCGGGCGGTGCGCCTCCAGGAGGCGGTCGCCGTCCATGGCGATTTCGACGTCGACGGCATCACGGGCTGCGCCGTCCTGCACCTGCTGTTGACCAGCCTGACGGTCGATGGCCAGCAGGTCCGCGCCGTGCCCCCGTTCATTCCCGACCGCACGCAGGACGGCTACGGCGTCGCCGCGCGCAAGGTCCGCCAGTGGGCCGCCGAAGGCGTGACGCTGCTGATCACGGTCGACACCGGCGCGGCCGCCCTCACCGAGCTCGAGCTGGCGCGGCAACTGGGCATCGACGTCATCGTCCTCGACCACCACATCTTCGAGGAGCGGCCCTGCGCCGTGGCGCTGGTGAATCCGCGCCGGCCCGACGCGCCCTATCCGAATCCCGATCTCTGCGGCGTCGCGGTCGCCTTCAAGTTCGCCCAGGCGATCGGACAGGACCGGCCGGACAGCCTGCCGAGCGGCTTCCTGGAGACGATCACCGACCTCGTCGCGCTCGGTCTGGTCGCCGATCAGATGAGCCTCACCGGCGAGAACCGGGTGCTGGTCCGCAAGGGCCTGGCGCGGCTCGCGGACCGCCAGCTGATCCGTCCGGGTCTCGCCGCCCTGCTGCGGGTCAGCGGACTCGACCGCGGTTTCCCCGTCACCGCGTCGGACCTCGCCTACCAGGTCGCGCCGCGGCTGAACGCCTGCGGTCGCATCGGGCGCGTGATGGCCGCGCTCGAGCTGCTTCTGACCCACGACCCGGACCATGCCGAGCGTCTCGCCCAGGAGGCCGACCGCACCAACACCCGGCGCAAGCAGGCGGACCTCGCGCTCAAGGAAGAGGCCGTCGAGATGGCGCGGCCCTACGTCGAGCGCGGCGACCCGGGCCTCGTGCTGCATTCCCACACCTGGCACAAGGGCGTCATCGGGATCGGCGCGGCCCGCCTGGTCGAGCTCTACCAGCTGCCCACGATCCTCATCGCCGAGGAGGGCGACGAAGCGCGCGGCTCGGCCCGCAGCGTCGCCAACGTCGACGTCAAGGCCGTGCTCGACCGCTGCGCCGGTTATCTCTTGCGTTACGGCGGCCACAGCCAGGCGGCCGGCCTCACGCTGCGGCGGCGCGACATCCGGGACTTCCGCGACGCGTTCCTCGGGGCGCTGCGCCGGGAACCGCAGCACGGGCCGATCCCGGTCGGCTACGACCTCGACCTGCCTCTCGAGGAGCTGTCCGCCCAGGACGTCGCGAAGCTGGTCTGGGAGCTCGACAAGATGGAGCCGTTCGGCTCCGGCAACCCGAAACCGATCTTCCGCAGCACGGGCCTCAAGCTGAAGCAGACCCCCGCGGTCATGGGCGGCGGCGCCCACCTGCGCTTCGCGTTCCGCTGCCCGAACCAGGGTCGCAACGGGCCGTCGGCCCTCTCCCGCGAATTCGTCGCGTTCGGCGCCGGCGAGGCCTGGCGCCGGGAATCGACGCGGCTGCTGGAGAGCGGCCGGGATCCCCTGGCCACCGTCTGGGACGTCCTCTTCCAGGTCGGCCGCAGCAACTTCCGTCCCCGCGGGGGCAGCTACGATCCGGTCCAGCAGTTGCTGGTCGACATCCGCCCCGCCGGCAATTCATGAAGACGCGTGACGGCGGCGACCTCCAGGCGCGGCTGGAGGCGATGATCGGGCAGGTCGCGGCCTACAACCCGGGCGTGCACGGCGACCGGCTACGCGAGGCGTTCGCGTTCGCCGCGCAGTTCCATGCCGAGAAGACCCGGCGCAGCGGCGAGCCGTACGTGACCCATCTGCTGGCGGTGGCCGAGATCCTCGCCGAGCTCCGTCTGGACGAGGACACCCTGGCGGCCGCGCTGCTGCACGACGTGGTCGAGGACACGGACGCCGAACTCCAGCAGATCACGACCCGGTTCGGCGCCGACGTCTCCCACATGGTCAACGGCGTCACCAAGATCGACAAGCTGACCATCGCCAACCCCGAGGCGCGCAAAGCCGAGACCTATCGCAAGCTGATCCTGTCGACCGCCGAGGACCCGCGCACGGTCCTGATCAAGCTCGCGGACCGGCTGCACAACATGCGCACGATCGAGCACATGGAGCTCGATCAGCAGCGTGACATCGCCCAGGAGACGATGGACGTCTATGCGCCGCTCGCCCACCGCTTCGGCATCGCCCGCCTGAAGTGGGAGCTGGAGGATCGGTCCTTCAGGGTCCTGCAGCCGGAGCGCTACTTCGCGATCGAGTCCGGGATCAAGCAGACCCGGGCCGAGCGCGAGCGGCTCGTCGAGGAGTTGCGCGAGCCGCTGCTCGCCGCGCTGCGTGCGGCCGGCCTCGAGTGCGAGGTCTCGGGACGCGCGAAGCACTTCTACAGCATCCATCGCAAGATGCTGGCGCAGGAGATCGAGCTCGACCGCATGTTCGACCTGCTCGCGCTGCGCGTGATCACGCGGACCAAGACCGACTGCTACCACGCGCTCGGCGTCATCCACGCCCTGTACCCGCCGCTGACGGAGCGCATCAAGGACTACATCGCCAAGCCCAAGCCGAACCTGTACCAGTCCCTGCACACGACCGTGCAGGTCTCCGGCGGCAGGTTCATCGAGGTCCAGATCCGCACCAGCGAGATGCACGAGCGCAGCGAGCTGGGCATCGCGGCGCACTGGCGCTACAAGGAGGATTCCAGAGATTCGACGGATTTCTCCGGGATGGTGAAGCTGCTGCGCCAGATCATGGAGTGGCAGCAGGACGAGGACGATCCGCGCGACTTCATGGAGACGCTGCGCATCGACTTCTTCCAGGACGAGGTCTTCGTCTTCAGCCCCGCGGGCGACGTGTTCCAGCTCCCCCTAGGCGCGACGCCCCTCGACTTCGCCTTCGCGATCCACAGCGAGGTCGGATTGCACTGCGTGGGCGCCAAGATGAACGGACGCATCGTGAGCCTGCGCACGCCGCTCGAGAACCGGGCCAAGGTCGAGATCCTCACCGCCAAGACCGCCCGGCCGTCGACGAGCTGGCTCGAGATCGTCAAGACGGGTCGCGCGAAGCACCACATCCGCCGCTGGATCAAGAGCACGCAGTTCGAGGAGAGCTTGCGCCTGGGTCGCGAGATCCTCGAACGGGAGGCGCAGCGGCACAAGCTGCGGCTGAACCTGGAGCGTGACCTGTCGCCGCTCGCGGTCGAGCTCGGCTACAGCGATCTGGACAAGCTGCTGGCCGCTGTCGGCCGCGGCGAGCTCTCGTGGCAGCGCGTGCTGCAGCGCGTCGAGCAGCCGGAGCGCTCGCTGCCGGACCGGGTCATCGATCGCGGCCGCGATCTGTACGATACGCTCCTGCGCCGGCGCGCCGGCGGCGTGCGGGTCGCGGGCGAGGACCAGTTGATGGTCAACTTCGCCCGCTGCTGCAACCCGATTCCGGGCGACGACATCACCGGGGTGATCACCCGCGGGCGAGGCGTCACCGTGCACCGCCTCGGCTGTCCGAACCTGCGCGACCCGGCGCTCGCGGACCGGCAGATCGAGGTCTCCTGGGACGCGTCGCCCGACCAGGTGTTCCTCGTGAAGCTGATCATCCACGCCGGCGACCGCAAGAACCTCCTGGCGGAGGTGAGCCGGGTGATCGGGGACGAGGGCGCCAACATCCAGAGCGGCGAGTTCGGCAGCGAGGGAGCGATCGCGAAGGCGACGCTGGTGGTCGAAGTCCACAACCTCGACAACCTGCAGAAGATCCTCAAGGCGGTGCAGCGGATCCCCGGGATCGAGCGCATCGACCGCTACCAGGTGGGGTGAGGGGCATGCGGTGCGTCGTGCAGAGGTCCGGACCGGCGCGGGTGGCGATCGACGGCGTGGTGGCGGGCGAGGTGGACAAGGGCCTCGTGGTCCTCGCCGCGTTCGCGCCCGGCGACACCGAAGCCGAGCTGGCCTGGATGGCGCGCAAGCTGCCGAACCTGCGGCTCTTCCTCGACGACGAGGGCAAGATGAACCGGAGCCTGCGCGAGGTGGGCGGGGGTATCCTCCTGGTGAGCCAGTTCACGCTCTACGGCGACTGCCGCAAGGGAAATCGGCCGAGCTACGTCGGATCGGCGCCGCCGCGCCAGGCCGAGGCGCTGTACCGGCGATTCGCGGAGCTGTTGCGGCAGGAGTGGCCCGAGGTCAGCGAGGGCCGGTTCGGCGCCGCGATGTCCGTCTCGCTGGTCAACCAGGGCCCCGTGACGGTGATCGTCGATCGGGACGCGCCATGACGACCAGCCCATTCCTGCCCTGGCCCGCCGGCGAGTCGCTCGTGCTGGCGAGCCGCTCCCCGCGCCGCGCCGAGCTGCTGCGCATCGCCGGCATCCCGTTCGAGGTCCGACCCGCCGGCGACGTCGAATCCGCGCATGCCGCGCGGCTCGGGTCGCTCCATGCCGAGCCGTCGCGGTACGCCGAGGAACTCGCCTGGCTCAAGGCGCTGGCGGTCGGCGCGGTGTCGCCGGGACGCCTGGTCCTCGGCGCCGACACGATCGTGGTGGTCGATGGCGAGATCCTCGAGAAGCCGCGCGACGACGCGGACGCCCGGGCGATCCTCGCCCGGCTGGCCGGCCGTCGCCACGCCGTCGTCACGGCGATCGCGCTCTGCGGCGGCGCGGACCGCCGCTGGCTCGGCCACGAGCGCACCGAGGTGGAATTCCTGCCGCTGTCGGCGGACGCGATCGCGCGTTACGTCGCGACCGGTGAACCGCTCGACAAGGCCGGCGCCTACGGCATCCAGGGGTTCGGCGCCCTGATGGTGAAGGGCGTGCGCGGCTGCTACTTCAACGTCATGGGTCTGCCGCTGGCGCTGCTCGGCCGCGCCCTCCGCGAGGTCCTGACCGGCGAGAAGGAGAACGCGTGAATCCGACGCGCCTGCCGTTCCCGTTCCCCGTCGTGACCTGGACGGGCGCCGCCGTCCGCCTGCTCGATCAGACGCGCCTGCCGCGGGAGCTCGGGTTCCTCGACTGCTGCACGATCGCCGAGCTCGGGGCGGCGATCCGCGCGCTGGTCGTGCGCGGCGCGCCCGCGATCGGGATCGCCGCCGGCTACGGGCTGGCGCTGTCGTGGCGGCTGGGGCGCGAGGCAGGCGAGGACCCGCCGCGGCTCGCCGACCGGCTCGCGCGCGATCACGACGCGCTGGCCGCCACCCGACCCACGGCGGTCAACCTCTTCTGGGCGCTGCGGCGGGTCCGCGGGGCGGCCGCCGCGGCGCTGGCCGCCGGCGCGGACCCGGCGCGAGTCGGCGAGGCCCTGCTCGCCGAGGCCCGGGCCGTCCACGACGAGGACGTGGCCATGGGCCGCGCGATCGGCCAGGCAGGACAGGCGCTGCTGCCGCCGGCGGGCTCGGTGCTCACGCACTGCAATGCCGGCGCCCTCGCGACCGGCGGCTACGGCACGGCGCTCGGCATCGTCTACGCGGCCTGGCAGGCGGGCAAGCGCATCGCGGTGTTCGCCGACGAGACGCGACCGCTCCTGCAGGGCGCGCGGCTGACGGCCTGGGAGCTGCAGAACCAGGGCGTCCCGGTCACCGTGCTGGCGGACTCGGCCGCCGCCACGCTGCTGCGGCAGGGGAGGGTCGACGCTGTGGTGACCGGCGCCGACCGCATCACGGCCGGCGGCGACGTCGCCAACAAGGTCGGGACCTATCCGCTCGCCGTGCTTGCCCGGCGGCACGGGGTGCCGTTCTACGTGGCGGCGCCGAGCTCGACGGTCGACCTCGAGACGGCGCGGGGCGAAGACATCATGATCGAGGCGCGCGACCCGGAGGAGGTCCACGGCTTTGGCGGCTTACGGACGACGCCGCAAGGGGTTGCGGCGTTTAACCCGGCGTTCGACGTGACGCCAGCCGAGCTGGTGACGGCCATCGTCACCGAGCGGGGCGTGCTGCGGCCGCCCTACGGGCAATCCCTTGCCATTCCTTGACACTCCCGGCGGGGAATGCTAGATTCCCAGCCCCGAGTTCTGTGACGGAGCGGGCGGAATGCCGCACGGGCGGCATTTTTGCTTGCCGAAGACTGCCGCGAGATGCCGGCGCCGCGGACGGGTCCGCAGCGTTTCGTCATCGTTGTGTCCGCTGGAGTTGTGGCCCGGCGGACCGTCCTGGAGGCCAGTAGTGAAGACGTATTCGATGAAAGCCAGCGAGATCGCCAAGGACTGGCTGGTGGTCGATGCCGCCGGCGTCCCGCTCGGCCGGCTGGCGACCCGCGTGGCGACCTTCCTGCGGGGCAAGCACAAGCCCACGTTCCAGCCGAATCTCGACATGGGAGACAACGTCGTCGTGATCAACGCGAAGGACGTCAAGCTCACCGGTCTGAAGCTGGAGCGGAAGGTCTATCTGCACCACACCGGCTGGATGAGCGGTCAACGCGCCACGCCCTTGAAGACGATGTTGCGGAACCACCCGGACCGCGTGATCGCCAAGGCGGTCTGGGGCATGATGCCCAAGACGAAGCTCGGCCGGCGCCAGCTGACCCACCTGCGGGTCTACGCCGGCGCGGAGCATCCGCACCAGGCTCAGCAGCCCAAGACCGTCGAGCTCGCTTGACGTTACGGAGGTAGGAGTTGGAGGAGAGGTACTACGCCACCGGCCGTCGCAAGACCTCGGTCGCCCGGGTATGGCTCACGCTGGGCAACGGCAAGGTGACCGTGAACAAACGCCTGGTCGGCGATTATTTCAGCGAGATGCAGATCCTGCACGCCCTGCAGCCCCTGCGCTCTCTGGGTGTCGCGGGCGACTTCGACATCTGGTGCACCGTCAAGGGCGGCGGCGTCAGCGGTCAGGCCGGCGCGCTGCGCCACGGCCTGGCCCGCGCGCTCGTCGTGGCGAACGAGGAATTCCGCAAGCCACTGCGCAAGGGCGGTTTCCTGACCCGCGATTCCCGCATGGTCGAACGCAAGAAGTACGGTCAGCCCGGCGCCCGCAAGCGGTTCCAGTTCTCGAAGCGCTAGGCCGACGTCGCGATATCCCGGCCGCGGGTCCGCCGCGGCCGGACCACACACCCGGCGCGAGGCGTGGGACAGGTGGCGCGCGAGCGTTGATCCCGTGCCGGTGACCGCCGGGGAGGCTCAACCTGGCTCGGAGGTACGACGCACATGGCCACCATCGGACTGCGTGACTTGCTCGAGGCGGGGGTCCACTTCGGTCACCAGACCCGCAAGTGGAACCCCAAGATGAAACCGTACATCTTCATCGCCCGCGGCGGGATCTACATCATCGACCTGCAGAAGACCCTGCGGCTGCTGAATCGCGCCACCGACTTCCTGCACGACGTGGCGGGCAAGGGCGGCACGGTGCTGTTCGTCGGCACCAAGAAGCAAGCCAAGGTCGCGATCCGCGAGAACGCCCAGAAGTGCGGCATGCCCTACGTGAACGAACGCTGGCTCGGCGGCATGCTCACCAACTGGCAGACGATCCACCAGCGGGTCGAGAAGATGGAAGACTACGAGGCCATGATGACCGACGGCCGCATGGAGAAGCTCTCGAAGAAGGAGCAGCTGGAGATCAACCGGTCCTACGAGAAGCTGCACAAGAACCTGAGTGGCATCCGGACCATGAAGAAGATCCCCTCCGCCGTGTTCGTGGTCGGCGCGGCCGAGGAGGAGACCGCGGTGCGCGAGGCCAACAAGCTGGGCATCCCGGTGGTCGGCATCGTCGACACCAACGCGGACCCCACCCTGGTCAATTACCCGATCCCGGGCAACGACGACGCCATCCGCAGCATCAACCTGTTCGCTCGAGTCATCGCGCAGACCATCGAGGAGGGCCGCCAGGCTCGTCAAGAGGGCCGCGACGTGGTCGGCATGGCCGCCGCCGCGCCCGCCGAGCCGCATCCCACGGCCACGCTCGAAGGCGACGCGAGCAAGGTCGACGCGCCGGCGGTCGAGGATCTGGCCCCCGAGGCCTAGCGCCCCCAAGGAAACGCCGCGAGCCCGGAGCCGACCGGCGCCGGGCTCTTGACACGGGAGACGAGGTACATGGAAATCACCGCCAAGATGGTCAAGGAACTGCGCGACGCGACGAACGCCGGCAT
Source organism: Candidatus Krumholzibacteriota bacterium (assembly GCA_022711765.1). GTDB lineage: Bacteria > Krumholzibacteriota > Krumholzibacteriia > LZORAL124-64-63 > LZORAL124-64-63 > Glo-17. The sequence goes on along the minus strand of JAKLEB010000001.1, from coordinate 796,200 downwards.
GATGGACTGCAAGAAGGCCCTGGCCGAGTGCGCCGGCGATCTCGAGAAGGCCAAGGAGTACCTGCGCAAGAAGGGCATCGCATCGGCGGCCAAGAAGGCCGACCGCGCCACCAGCCAGGGGCTCGTCGGCTCGTACATCCACATGGGCGGCAAGGTCGGCGTCCTCGTGGAGGTGGCCTGCGAGACGGACTTCGTCGCCCGCACGGCCGATTTCCAGGAGATGGTCCACAACATCGCCATGCACATCGCCGCGACCAGCCCGGTCGCCATCGCCCGCGACGAGGTGGACCCCGCGCTCGTCGCCAAGGAGAAGGAGATCTACGCCGCGCAGATGCGGGAGGAAGGCAAGCCGGAGCCGATGATCGAGAAGATCGTCGCCGGCAAGATCGGCAAGTTCTACGGTGAGGTCGTCCTGCTGGAGCAGAAGTACGTCAAGGACCCCGACCTCACGATCGAGGACTACATCAAGTCGGTGATCGGCAAGCTCGGCGAGAACATGCAGGTCAAGCGCTTCGCCCGTTTCAGCATCGGCGGCTAGGTCCGGCGACGGGAGGGTGATCTTGTCGAGGTTGCGCTACTCCCGGGTGTTGCTGAAGCTCAGCGGCGAGGCCCTCGCGGACGGGGACGAGCAGTTCAGCCACGCGAAATTGACCGGTCTGTCCCAGGTGCTCGCCGAGGTCGTGCAGACCGGCGTCCAGGTGGGCGTGGTCTGCGGCGCGGGGAACCTCTTTCGCGCCCGCCAGGCCAACCTGGGCGTGCTGGGCCGGGTGACCGCCGACCAGATCGGCATGCTCGCCACGGTGATGAACGCCGCGGTCCTGCGCGACTACCTCCGCGCCGAGGGTCAGAAAGCGCGGATCTTCACGCCTCGCTCCCAGCCGCCCCTCGCGGAGTGCTTCGTCCGCGACCAGGCGCTCGAGCTGCTCAAGGCCGGCTACGTCGTCCTGTTCGCCGGCGGGACCGGAAACCCATATTTCACCACCGATTCGGCGGCGGCGTTGCGCGCGCTGGAGATCTCCGCGGACACCCTGCTCAAGGGGACCCAGGTGGATGGGGTTTACGACAAGGACCCGCACCAGTATCCTGACGCTCGGCGGTTCGCGCACCTCACCTACGACGAGGTGCTGGCCCGCAAGCTCGGCGTCATGGACCTCACCGCGGTCACCCTCTGTGCCGAGGGGAACCTGGCCATGACCGTCTTCGACATCTCCGATCCGGAGAACCTGCTCCGGGTCCTGCAGGACGAGACGCTGGGGACCCGGATCACCAAGGAGCCGTCGCGATGAGCAAGGACGTGCTGGAGAACCTCGAGCTGGAGATGGACGCGGCCCTGGACGCGGCGAAGCGCCGCCTCAGCAAGCTGCGCACCGGCAAGGCGTCGCCCGCGTTGCTCGATGGGCTGATGGTGGACTACTACGGCGCGCCGACGCCGCTCAAGCAGCTCGCGACGGTGGCCGCCCCCGAGGCCCGCCAGCTCGCGGTCAAGCCGTTCGATCGCGGCGCCATCGGCGCGATCGAACGAGCCATCCAGGCCAGCAACCTCGGCCTCAATCCCGCCAACGACGGCATGATGATCCGCATCCAGATTCCCGAGCTGACCCAGGAGCGCCGGCGCGAGTTCACGAAGCTCGCCCGCGAGATCGGCGAGGACGGCAAGGTCGCCGTGCGCCGGGCGCGCCAGGACGCCAACGATCAGCTCAAGAAGGAGCAGAAGGACGGCCTGATCACGGAGGACCAGCACCACGACGAGCGGGACCGTGTCCAGAAGCTCACCGACCGCTTCTGCGCCGACATCGACGAGGTCGTCCGCGCCAAGGAAGCGGAAATCATGGAGATCTAGCCCATGGCTGATCCCTTCGGAGAGCTGGCTGACGAGCAGCTGGCTGCCCGCCTGCGCGAGCAGGGCGGCCTGCCGCGGCACATCGCGATCATCATGGACGGCAACGGCCGCTGGGCCCGCCGCCGCTACCTGCCGCGGGCGGCCGGGCACCGGGCCGGCCGCCACGCCGTGCGCGCATCGGTCCACGTCTGCGGCCACCTGGGGATCGAGGTCCTGACCCTCTACACGTTCAGCCAGGAGAACTTCAACCGGCCCGACGCCGAGGTCCAGGCGCTGTGGGGCTTCCTCGAGGAAGCGCTGGTGGTCGAGCGCGCCGAGCTCCGGCAGCGGGGCGTGCGGCTCGTCGTGTCCGGCGAGGTCGATCTGCTGCCGGACCGCGCCCGCGCGACGCTCCAGCGAACGATCGAGGAGCTCGCCGGCGGCGACGGGCTGGTCCTGAATCTCGCCCTCGCCTACGGCGGGCGGCAGGAGATCGTGCGCGCCGCCCGTCGCCTGGCCGCGCGCGTCGCCGCCGGCGAGCTCACCCCCGACCAGATCGACGAGGACGCGCTGCGCCGGGGCTTCTACCAGCCGGACCTGCCCGATCCGGACCTCGTCATCCGCACCAGCGGCGAGTGCCGGCTCAGCAACTTCCTGATCTGGCAGGCCGCTTACGCCGAGCTGCTGATCAGCCCCGTGCTCTGGCCGGATTTCCGCGAGCGCCAGCTCCTGCTCGCGATCGACGATTTCCAGCACCGGGAGCGCCGCTTCGGCGGCCTGCCGCCGACCGGTGACGTCGCCGAGCCGCGGCGCGATCCGACGCTGCTGGATCCCTTCCGCTGGAAACGGCGCCCGTGACCGCGCGCCCGTCGCTGCGGCAGCGCTTCCTCACCGCTGGTGTCGTGCCCCGGCTCGTCGTGATCGTCCTCGGCGTGCCCTGCCTGTACGTCATCACCGAGCGCGGCGGCGTCTTCTTCCTGCTCTTGATCGACCTCATCATCGTGCTGGGCCTGACCGAGTTCTTCCGCCTGATGGAAGCCGGGGGACATCGTCCCTCGCGAACGCTCGGCTACGCGGCGGCGCTGGCCGTCTCCGTCCACGCGTACAGCGGCGGCCCGGCGCTGACCCTCGTGGTGACGCTGATCCTGCTGATGATCATGGCCCGCGAGGTCCTGCGACCCCAGGTGGACCGGGCGCTCACGAACATCGCGGTCACGGTGCTCGGGGTGATGTACGTCGGCTGGCTCGCGAGCCATTTCGTGATGTTGCGCGAATTGCCGGGCTGGGGCGCCCGGCTCGTCTTCTTCGCCGCCCTCGTCAACTGGGCCTGCGACACTCTCGCGTTCCTCGTGGGCATCCTGCTGGGGCGGCGCAAGATCCTGCCGCGGGTCAGTCCGGCCAAGACCTGGGCGGGAGCGATCGGGGGTCTCGTGGGCGGCGCCGTGGCCGGCTGGCTCTGCGCCCGCTCGTTCCTGCCCGTCGTCACGCCGTTCGCCGGCGCGATGCTGGGCCTGCTCAGCGCCCTGCTCGCGCAGATCGGCGACCTGGTCGAATCGCTGCTCAAGCGCGACGCCGGCATCAAGAACACGGCAGAGCTGCTCCCGGGGCACGGCGGCATCCTCGACCGGGTGGATTCGCTGCTGTTCAGCGCCCCGATCCTGTACTACTGGTTCCGGTTCGTCGTGCTGTGAGGATCCCATGACGCCTGCGCTGTATCCCTTCGCTCGCCCGCGGCCGCTGCCGGAGCCGCTCCGGCTGGCCGTGCTGGGCGCCACCGGGAGCATCGGCCGGCAGACGCTGGACCTCGTGCATCGTTTCCCCGATCGCCTGCGGGTCACGGCGGCGTCCGCGCACCGGCGCTGGGAAGACCTGGCGCGCGCGCTCGGAGACCAGCAGCCGCTGGTCGCGGTCGTCGACCCCGGCGCGCGGGATGCGGCGGCGCGCGCCGGCGTGTTCGGCGACCGGCTGCTGCCCGAGGCCGACGCGGCGCAGCTGGTCGCGGCGGCCGACTGCGACATCGCGGTCAACGGGATCGTCGGCGCCGCGGGCCTCGGTCCGACCCTGGCCGCAGCCCGGCGCGGGCTCAGGATCGCGCTGGCGAACAAGGAATCGCTCGTGGTGGGAGGCGACCTGGTGCAGGCGGCGGTCCAGGCGGGCGGCGCCGAGCTCCTGCCCGTGGATTCGGAGCACTCGGCCGTCGCCCAGTGCCTCTGCGGGCGGCGGCGCGAGGACCTGGAGCAGGTCATCCTCACCGCTTCGGGGGGGCCGTTCCGCGAGATGCCGGCCGCGCAGCTGGCCTCGGTCTCGCTCGACGCCGTGCTGAGCCACCCGACCTGGACCATGGGCCCGAAGATCACGGTCGACTCGGCCACGTTGATGAACAAGGGACTCGAGGTGATCGAGGCGCATCACCTCTTCGGACTGCCCTACGCCGACATCGAGGTCATCGTGCACCCCGGGTCGTGGATCCACTCGCTGGTCCGGCTGCGCGACGGCGCGCTCCTCGCGCAGCTAGGCATGCCGGACATGCGGCTGGCGCTGCTCTACGCGATCACCGGCGAGGCTCGCTGGCCGCTGGGCGGCGAGCGGCTCGACCTGCTGCGGATCGGCGAGCTGCGCTTCGAGGCCCCGGACGCCGAGCGGTTTCCCTGCCTGGGACTGGCCCGCGCGGCCGGCGAGGCCGGCGGTTCGGCGCCGATCACGCTCAACGCCGCCAACGAGGTGGCCGTCTCCGCGCTCCTCGGCGGGACGCTCCGCTACGTCGATCTGCCCGGCGTCATCGCGGCGACGCTGGCCCGACTGCCCGCGGCGCCGATCGCCGATCTGGCGGCGGCTCTGGCCGCAGACCGCGAGGCGCGCCGGGTCGCCGGGGAACTCCTGGACCGTCGCGGCGGTTCGACAACCCTGCGAGGTGAGCAGTGAACGGTGATCTCGGCATCACGATCCTGGCGAGCGTCTTCACCCTGGGTCTCGTGGTCATCGTCCACGAACTGGGCCATTTCCTGTTCTGCAAGCTCTTCGGCGTCTACGTGAAGACCTTCTCGGTCGGCATGGGGCCGAAGCTCCTGGTGCGGCGCTGGGGCGAGACCGAGTACGCCCTGTCCCTGATCCCCTTCGGCGGCTACGTGAAGATGGCCGGCGAGGGCATGATGGAGGAGATCCAGGACACCGGGACGCTCGACCAGCGGAAGTACCCGCTCGGGACCGAGGCCGGCAACCGCGAACGCGCGGGCGTGGACGCCGACATCCCGGCCGACCGCAAGTTCCTCAACAAGCCGAGCTGGCAGCGCTTCCTGGTCTTCGTCGCCGGTCCCCTGTTCAATCTCGTCCTGGCCTACGTCATCTACACCGGCCTCTACCTCCACGAGGGCGTGCCGCTGAACCCGGTGACCGAGATCGGCACGGTCACGGCGGGCAGTCCCGCCGACCGGGCCGGCCTCCTGCCGGGCGACGTCTTCGTGTCCGTCGCCGGGCAGCCGGTGGACGACTGGTACGCGATGCTGGACCGGCTGGGCGAGGCGGCCGGCCTCAACGGCGCGGCCACGACGATTCGGCCCGTCGAGGTCGAGGTCCGCCGCGACGCGGCGATCGTCCGCACGGAGGTCCTGCTCGCGCGCGAGCCGCAGACCGGCGAGTGGCAGCTCGGCTGCGACGCTCACGACAACCTGGTCGGCCGGGTCCAGCGCAGCGGTCCGGCGGACCGGCTCGGGCTACAGCGCGGCGACCGGATCGTGGAGCTCGACGGCGCGCCGGTCCGGTCCCACCGGCAGGTGCTGGAGATCGTGCAGGCGTCGGCGGGCCGGCCGCTGGCGATCGCCTGGGAACGGGACGGCCAGACCCTGCGCGGCAGCGTGACGCCCGAGGCGTTCGAGATCCTGCCGGATTCCACGGTCGGCCGCATCCACTACGAGAAGCTGCAGGAGAGCCGGAATCTCGGCCTGCGCGAGGCGCTGGTGTTCGGTCACCGCCAGACCTGGCATACCACGAGCCAGACCGCCGCCGAGCTCGCGCGCTGGGTGAAGGAGCGCATGGGCCTCGATTCGGTGGGCGGCCCGATCCGCATCGCCCAGGTCGCCGGGGAGATGGCCCGCTGGGGGTTCGACCGGCTCCTGGTCTTCATCGCGTTCTTCTCGGTCAACCTCTTCCTCCTGAACCTGCTGCCGATCCCCGTCCTGGACGGCGGCCACGTCCTGTTCCTGGTCCTGGAAGTGCTCCGCGGCAAGCCGGTGGACGAGCGCGTCCAGGGGATCGCGACGCAGCTGGGCCTGATCATCCTGCTGCTGTTCATGACGGTCGTCTTGGTGCAGGATGGTGTGCGGGTCTTCGCCGGCTAGCCGGGCTTGCCGGGAGGTACCGGCGCCGGCAAGGGCGCGGCGAGGCGTCGCGGCGACGGGGCGAAGACCAGGGAATCCGCCTCCGCCTCCAGCAACCGCCGCACCAGGTCCTGCACGGCGGCGGCGCGCGAAGGGTCGGTCGGCAGGGCGCGACGCGCCGTCACGTCAGCGGAATCGCCCCAGGCGGCGGCCAGGCTGTCGAGCAGGCTCGCGCCGAGCGCCGGGTCGGCGAGGCCGACCGCGCGGGCGCGTTCGAGGACGACGTACCGGCGGACATAGTCGAGTTCGCTGGGAGTGAGTTGGTCGATGCCGAGTGACTCGGGTTCGCGCTCGCAGCCGGCCAGCGCCAGCAGCGAGAATAGAACGAGGCGTGACACGCGAGCCTCCTTGCGGCGGACCTGGCGCCGCGGACCAGATCAAACCAGCCCGCCGGACGGGCGACAACGGAAATTGCGACAACGCGAGCGCGAACAGCCGGTCGAAGTGCGCGGTTCCCGACGCCGGGAAGCGTGCCTGCTGCTGCTCTGCTTCGGCGCGCTCGCGGCCGGGCTGGCGCGCGCCGACGAGGAGCTGGACTACGGCCTGGAGCAGACCCGTCTCGCGCGCATCGAATTCAGCGGCAACCGGACCTTTCCCGCGCGCGACCTCAAGGAGGTCCTGCGCCTGCGCGAGCGCGACTGGCGGCGACCCCTGAGCGTGCCCAGCTACCGGCCGGAGCTGATCGGCACGCAGCTCCGCCAGCTGCGCTCGTGGTACCGGCTCCGCGGCTTCCACGACGTGAGCGTCGCGCTGGATTCGATCGGGAACGATGCCGAGCGCGGCGACATCCTCTACATCGGCGTGGTCGAGGGGCCGCGGACCTACATCGACCGGGTGGCGATCGTGGGGGCCGCGCCCCTGGCCGAGGAGGACCTCCGCAAGGTGCTGGTCCTCGACGAGGGCTCGCCCGCGCCGGCGGACCTCAACGGCTTCGGCGAGGACATCTACCGGATGCGCCGCGCGTGCTGGCAGCACGCCCACCTGCGCGCGACGATCGTCCCCGACCTCGCGATCGCCGCGACGGACGACCCGCTGCGCCGCTCGGCCGTCGTGACCTACACCGTGGATCCGGGCCCGCCCTACACGGTCGGCGACATCGAGATCCTCGGCGACCTGACCACCAAGCCGGAACTCATCCTCCGGGACGTCCGCCTCAAGCCGGGTGACGCCTTCCTGTGGGACGAGGTCGAGCTCACGCGCCAGCGACTCCTGCAGACGGCCCTGTTCCGCGACGTGAGCCTGACCGCCGCAGCGTGGGACAGCACGACCAGGACCGCGACGCTGCAGGTCCGGGTCACCGAGCGCAAGCCGGCCTTCTACGAGTTCGGCGCGGGCTTCGGCAGCCGCGAGCGGATCCGCGCGATGGTGGCCTGGGGCCACAACAACCTCTGGGGGAGCGGCCGGCGCCTGCAGCTGCGGCTGCGTGGCTACTGGAACGTCGAGGAGATCATCGGCGAGCCGCGCATCTTCGCCGAGGGCGACCTCAACTACCGCGCGGACGTCCTCTACGACAATCCGCACCTGTTCGGCCGCGACTACCCGCTGGACGTGAACGTCTACGCCAAGCGCGCGACGCGCGGCGAATCGGGCCTGATCCAGACGATCTACGGCATCCTGGTCGGCACCCAGCGCCGCGACGACCTGCTGTGGACCAACCGTCTGGACCTCAGCCTGCGCACGGTCGATCCCGCGGTCCATCCGCTGGCGCCGTCCGATCTGCAGGAGGATTTCGAGGCGGCCGGCGTCACGGCCAGCACGACGCGCTCGGTCATCCACTCGCTGTTCCGCGAGGGACGCGACGACGCCTTCAACCCGGTCCGCGGACAGTACTTCACGAGCCAGCTCGAACTGGCCGGCGGGCTGCTCGGCGGCGACAACAGCTTCCTGAAGTGGAGCGGCTCCCTGCAGGACTACCGGCCGTTGCTGGGCGGCGTCGTCGCGGCCCGCGTGCGCCTCGGCGCGGTCCGTCCCTACGGCGATTCGCGCGAGCTCGGCAGCGACGGCGTCCCGTACGACGACCGCTTCTTCGCGGGCGGGGCCTACAGCGTCCGCGGCTATCGCGAGAACAGCCTCGGTCCGCAGATCACCGACCCCGAGGAGCAGGCGGAGATCGGCTGGGGGAGCGACGTCCCGCTGCCCGACGATCCGGCCCGCGGCGGCAACTACCAGCTCATCACGAACGCCGAGTGGCGCTTCCCGCTGCCCTGGCTCTCACGCTGGCACCTCAGCAGCGTCCTGTTCTGCGACGGCGGCAACGTCTGGGAGGACCTCGACGACATCACGCTCGACGCCTTTCGCTTGCGTTCGTACCCGGGCGACCCGGAAGATCCGACGAGCACCAAGATCTGGGATTATCGTTACAGTGTCGGGACCGGCCTGCGGCTGGACACGCCGTTCGGGCCGTTCCGGCTCGACCTCGGTTTCCCCCTGAAGCGGGCCCGGTACCAGAGCCTCGAGAAGACCCTGGTCGACGACCGCTGGCGGCTCCACTTCTCGCTGGGGCACGTGTTCTGATCATGGCGCGACGACGCATCCGCTGGCCGGCCATCCTCACCCTCCTGCTGCTGGCGGGGGGAGTGGTCCTGCTCGACCGCAATCCGCAGGTCCTGGCGCCGTTCGCGACCCGCCTCGTGAACCGGCAGCTCGAAGCGCGCCTGAACGGCCATCTGCGGGTCGGCGCCTACCACGTGCGCGCGTTCGGCGGCCTGGACGCCTACGACGCCACCCTGACCGTCCGCGGCGAACGGGGCGGCCTGACGCTCGTCGCGGTGGACACGCTCGAGATCGACTTCCGCCTGCGGGAGGTCCTGGGACCCCGGCTGCGGCTGCGTCGGCTGGCGATGCGCGGGGTGGAGGTCTATCACAACCAGCCGCCGGCGACCGAGCCGGCGGCGGCCGCGGACGACGAGCCGCGGGCGATCCCGCGGATCGAGGTGGATCTCGTCGATGTCCGCAACGCGCGGATCGAGATCGCCGACGCCGACGGCCGGCAGCGCGAGCTCCTGCAGGACGTCGGGTGGCGCGGCGGGATCCGTGGCGACGGCGAGCGCCTCCGGCTGGTCTCGCGGGGCGGCTCGGTGCGCTGGGACACCCGCAGGTCGACGTTGGACCGGCTCTACGGCGAGCTCACCATCGCGAAAGACGGCGTGCGGGCGAGGGACCTCAGCGCGCTGTGGAACGACGGCCGCGTGACCGTCGACGGCGGCGTCACCGAGGCCGGCGTGGCGGTGGCCGTGGCCGCGCGCGGCGTTTCGGTCGCGGCCGTGAACGATCTCGTCGGGCTGTCCCTCGACTTCGACGCGGCCGGCGACGTCGATTGCACGGTCACGGCCCACGACGATACCGTGCGCTTCGCCGGCGATTTCTCCGGGCGCTTCGAGCAGTGGAACCTCGACGCCGTCCGGGGCGAGGCGGTGGTCTCGGGCGGGGTGGCCGAGTTCGCGGTGCTGCGCGGCGGGGTCGGCGGCGCCTGGTTCGACGGGACGCTGCGCGTCGACGCCCGCGACCCAGCCGGCACGGTCATCACGATCGCCGGCGATGCGCGCGATCTCGACCTGCGCGCCGGCCTGATCCCGGAGGTCGCGGACCTGCCGCGGACCGCGGGCCACGGCCGGCTCGAGATCGTGCACACGACCGCCGACGAGGCGACGCGGGTGAGCGGGCTGATCGTCGACGGCGAGATCGAGATCATGCCCTTCGATACGTGCCGGGTCGATGTCTGGGCCCGGGGGGACTCGCTCCATTTCCGCTCCGTCGACCTGAGCCACGGCGCGCTGCGGGCGCGACTGGCCGGCACCAGCGATCGCGACGAGGTCTTCGCCGGCTGGCTCGACGTCGCCTGCGCCGACCTGCGCAGCGTCCCGCCCGGCTGGGGCTGGCCGGCGCTCGGCGGCCGGCTCGCCGGGCAGGTCGCGCTCGACGGGCCGCTCGATGCGCTCGAGGCCGCCGGCACCCTCGAGTTCGCCGACCTCGCCGTGGGCACGTTGACCGCGACGACCGGCACCGCGGACGTGCTCGCCGAGCGGGTCCTGGGCGAGGACTGGTCCCTGAGCGCCGCGACCGAGGGCGACGGCTTCGCGCTCGGCGGCGTGCCGCTCGGCCGCTACCTCCTGTGGACCCGGGTCGGCCCGACCAGCGTCGAGGTCGACTCCCTGCGCACGGTCCACGGCGATACGGTCGTCGCCTGCCGCGGCCGCGCCGACCTGTCGCCGGGGCGGGCCGATCTGAATGTCGCCGGGCTCGCGATCGACTTCGCCGGCAACGAATGGCGCACCGACGCCGCCGTGGCGGCCGCCGTCGGCGACGGCCTCGTGCAGGTCCCGCGTTTGCGCCTCGTCTCCGACCACGGCGATTTCACCGCGTCCGTCGACTACCGCGCCGCCGACGATCTGCTCAACGGTCGCCTGGAGGCGACGAACTTCGATCTCGACCTGCTGGACCCGCTGCTGCGCCGGTCGGTGCAGACGGGCGGCCGCGCGACCGCTCTCGTGGAGGTCGGCGGGCGGCCCGATTCGCCCACGGTCACCCTGCGCGGCGACCTCGTGGACGCGAGGTTCCCGCTCGCCCGCGTCGATTCGCTCAGGGTGGCCGCGCACCTCCGCCGCGGCACGGTGACGATCGATGCGGTCGACGTGGCCAGCGAGTTCGGCAGGGTCCGTCTGGCCGGCACGGTGAGCCACCGGGGCGCCAGCCTCCGCGAGTTCTGGCCGGGCGCGTCGCTGGACCTCGACATCGAGATCCCGGACGGCGACTGGGCGTTCCTCGAGCAATTCCAGCTGCCGGCGCTCGACCGGCTCGCGGGCCGGTTCCGCGGCGACCTGCACCTGGCCGGGACGAGCGAGGACCCGCTGGTGACCGGCGATCTCGACAGCGCGCCCTTCCACTTCCAGTGGCTGCACCTGGATCGGCTCACCGGCACCGTCCGCGCCGAGGACGGGCAGCTCGCGTTCGGCGATCTGCGCGGCAACCAGGACGAACTCCGCCTGGAGGGCCGCCTCGAGCTGCCGCTGAGCTTTGACCTGCTGGCGGCGCCGACGACGCCCCCGGACGGCCCGTTCTTCGGCCACCTCGTCGTGCCCGCCGGAACCGACCTGGCGCCGCTTCTGGACGCGACCAACGCGTTCAGCCGTTGCTCCGGCCGCGGCCAGGCCGACCTGATCGTGTCCGGCCCGCTCTCGCACCCCGTCTACCAGGGCACGATCGCCGTCGATGACGTCGCGTTCGTCCTGCGCGGCAACGAGGAGGTCTACCATGACTGCCGCGCGCGCGGGGTCTTCCAGGACGATCTGCTGATCGTCCAGGAGCTGCGCGGCCAGGAAGGCCAGCGCGGCGTCTTCACGGGCTCCGGCTCCGTGACCTTCGCGGGACTCGTGCTGAAGACCTGGGACATCGCGTTCGCCGCCGATCGATTCCTGGTGGCCTCGATCCCCGACCTGCGGGCCCTGGTCCGGACGGACAACGGCCGCCTCACCGGCGTGCCCGTCGGTCCGGACAGCACCCTGGTGCCTCATTTCACCGGCGACTTCGAGTTGATCCGCGGGCGCTACACGGGCAACTTCGCCGCCACCGAGGGCACCCTCGATCCGACCCTCGGCACGGTCGCGCCGAACTGGCTCGCGGACGTGCGGGTCAGCGGTCCGCCGCGCACCGCCCGCATCGTCAACCGCACGATGGATCTCGACCTCTCCGGCGACGTCACCGTCGTGCGCGACGCCGACGGGATGATCATCAAGGGCGGCATGGACATCGACAACGGCCGCCTGCCGGTGTTCAACAACACCTTCAAGGTCGTGCGCGGCCGCCTCGATTTCAGCCGGGCGGTCGGCGTGGTGCCCAACGTCGACATCGACGCCGAGACCCGCGTGCGCCTGCCGAGCCAGGTCCAGGGCGCGAGCGTGGTCGAGCTGATCACCGTCCACGCGACCGGCCCGGCCGATGCCATGGAGATCAGCTATTCGAGCGAGAGCGGCTATCCGCGCGCGGCGATCGAGCGCATGCTGCTCGGCCTCTCGCCCTATCCGGACGCGCAGGGCGACAGCGACGTCCTCGCGAACGCGTCGATCTCGGCCGGCTTGAACATCCTCGAGCGCGAGATCGCCTCGGAGATCGGTATCTTCGACACGGTCGAGATCGAGCAGATCCAGCGCCAGCAGACGAGCGGCGAGACCGGCCTCGACCCGTTGATCGGCGTTGGCAAGTATGTCGGCACCGACCTCTACATCACGTACGCGCAGGGCGTGAACCAGAACGACCGGGACCTGCTGATCGAGTACCAGATCACCAACCACCTGCTGCTGCAGACGGAGATCCGCCGCCGGATCGACGAGTACCAGGGCGATGCGACGTACAATCTCGATCTCAAGTATCGTTTCGAGTACTAGAGCGCTCGTGGTCGTGCTGTGCGCGATCGCCTGCGCCGTACCGGCGCAGGCGCAGCGGTACGGCAAGAACAAGGTCCAGACCGGCGACCACGACTGGCGCGTGCTCACGACTCCGCACTTCGACCTGCACTTCCACGACGGCGCCGAGGAGCTCGCGTTCCGCGCGGCGATCATCGCCGAGCGCGCCTACAAGGAGTACGCCGATCGCCTCGACCGCGATCTGCCGCTGCGCACGCCGCTGATCCTCTACTCGAGCCACGCCGAATTCGCGCAGACCAACATCTCCGACTACCTCATCGGCGAGGGCACCGGCGGCTTCTCCGAGCCGTTCCGCAACCGCATGGTCCTGCCGTACAACGGCTCGCACGCCGACCTCGTGCACGTGATCCGCCACGAGCTGGTCCACGTCTTCATGTTCGACATGGCCTTCGGCTCCCGCAGCGTCGACCTCGGCCGCAACGCCTTCTTCAATATCCCCCTGTGGTTCGCCGAGGGCGTGGCCGAGTGGCTCAGCTCGGGCTGGGACGCGAACGCCGACATGGTCATCCGCGACGCCACGATCAACGACTACCTGCAGCCGCTCGAGCGGGTCGGCGGCTACCTGGTCTACAAGCAGGGCCAGGCGGCGATGCGCCTGCTCTCCGATCGCTACGGCGCCGAGCGCCTCAACGAGTTCTGGCGCACCGTCGGCCGCGTGCGCAGCGTCGACCGCGCGCTCGCGCTCACCTACGGTCTGACGATGGAGGAATTCGAGGAGCTCTACCACCGGTCCCTCCGCCAGCGCTACTGGCCGGGCTTCAGCGACCTCGAGCAGATGGAGGACATCTCGCGGCCGCTGACCGGCGTCGAGACGGACGAGGCGTCGTTCTACGGTCGGCCCGCCCTGAATCCCGACGGCGACCTGGTCGCCTGCTTCACCGACCGCGACGGTCTGATCGACCTCTATCTCCTGTCGGCCATCGACGGCCAGGTGATCCGTCGCCTCGGCCGCAGCATGCGCGCGAGCCGCTTCGAGAGCTTCCACAGTTTCCGCTCGGGCCTGGGCTGGTCGCCGGACGGCCGCGAGGTCGTCCTGGTCGCGAAGAGCGGCAACCGGGAGACGCTGCACACGATCGACGCGGCGAACGGCGACGTGACCCGCAGCTGGGATCTCGAGCTCGACGTCGCCGCCGATCCGGCCTGGTCGCCCGACGGCCGCCTGGTCGCCCTCGTGGGCACCGACCGCGGCCGCACCGATCTCTACCTCGTGGAGATGGTCCCCGGCGCGCTCGACAGCCTCGGGGTCGCCGCCGCCGCGCCGCCGCGCCGACTGCCGGACGGCGCGCGCCTCGTGCGCCTGACGGACGACGCCGGCGACGAGAGTTCGCCGGCCTGGTCGCCGGACGGCTCGCGGCTCGCCTTCTCGTTCAATCCGCTGGCCGAGGTCGCCTTCGAGATCGAGCTGCTGGCGGACGGCGCCAAGCGCCTGCGCCAGGCGCGCCTCGTGGGCGAGGCGGCCCTCGACACGACCCGGACGGCGCCGCCGCCGGCGGTCGAGGTCCTCGCGCTTGACGGCGCGCGGAGCCGCCTCTTCGCGTCCCGCGACCGCCGCCGCGACCCCGTGTGGATCGACGATCGCGCGCTCGTCGTGGTCGACGGCGCGAACGGCATCGACAACCTGTCGCTCGTGGCGCTCGATTCGACAGGCTCGGCCGTGGCCAGCGACCGCCCGCTGACGAACCTCCTCGGCGGCTTGCAGCATCTCACCTACGCGGTCGCCGGCGACCGCCTCGTCTTCAGCGCGTTCCATAACGCAGGCTACGATCTCTACGCCGCCGACCAGTTCCGCGGCAGCTGGTCGGCGCGGACGCCGGGCGGCACGGCGCCGGGCCCGGTCGTGATCGAACCGCCGCAGCTCGTCACGCGCGCCGGTCCCCCCGACACCGTGCGGATCGACCCCGACCGCATCGGCCTCGTCGAACGCTACCGCCCCCGCTTCCGCCTCGACGCGACCCGCGCCGGGGCCGGCGGCGCCGTGTACTGGACGAGCGCGGGCGGCCTCGGCTTCGCCAACGTCATCACGCTGACCGACGACCTCGGCGACCGCCGCCTCGACTTCCTGGTGAATTTCTACGGCGCCGTCGACAACAGCGACCTCGCCGCAGCCTACACCTTCCTCAAGCGCCGCGTCGACCTGTCGGCCGGCGCGTTCCTGTACAACAACTACTACAACTCGGTCATCACCAGCGTGGGCGAGCTGTTGACCGACGAGACCCTCTTCAAGGAGCGCAACTACGGATTTTTCGGCCGCGCGAGCTACCCGCTGTCGGTCTTCGAGCGCGTCGATTTCGATGTGGAGATCCTCAACAGCGACCGCACCGACTACGATTTCGACGAGTTCGGCTTCCTGGTGCCGGTCGCCAAGCGGCGGAGCCGCCTCCTGCAACCGGCGCTCAGCTTCGTCCACGACAACGCGCTGTACGGCCTGCACGGCCCCGTGGCCGGCAGCCGCTGGTCGCTGAGCGTCGCCAAGGGCCTGCCGCTCTCCGACAGCAGCCTCGACCGCTTCAACTTCGTCGGCGACCTCCGCAAATACTGGCTGCCGCTGCGGCGCAACAGCCTCGCCCTGCGCCTCACCTACGCCCACTCGGCGGGCGAGGATCCGCGCGGCTTCGTGATCGGCGGCCCCTGGACCCTCCGCGGCTACCGCTACTACGACTACCAGACCCTCGACAACCTCGCCGGCACCAAGATGGCCCTCGCGAGCCTCGAGTACCGCCTGCCCTTCGTCGACTACCTGATCTTCGGCTGGCCCGGCCAGTGGGGCCTCACGGGCATCGGCGGCGCCGTCTTCTTCGACGCCGGCTGCGCCTGGACCGACGAGGTCCAGTTCTTCGACGACGGGGCGTTCGGCGACCTCCGCGGCGACTTCGGCTTCGGCCTGCGCGCCAACGTGTTCTGGCTGCCGCTCAAGTTCGACTGGGCCTGGCGGACCGACCTGCGCCACGTCGACGGCAGCGTGTTCCACTTCTCGATCGGACCGGATTTCTAGGGGGCGGGGGCCCGCTCGTGCGCGAACCGGTGGCACCGCGCGCACAACGTCGTCAGGTTATCCGTCGTGTTGGTCCCTCCCTGCGCTCTGGGCACGACGTGATGGACCTCTAGGAAGCGCGTGTTATCGCAACCCGCTGTCGTGCAGCGATGCCCGTCGCGATCGAGCACCTGCCGCCGGACGGCCGGCGGGACCGCGCTGCGGTTGTGCCCGCGCGCGTCCCGCGCGACGTGGTCGCAGGCGAGCGCGGCGTCCGCGGCGCGGTCGAGCCGCTTGGGTCCCGCGGTCGTGAGCGCGAAGGCGGCGTCGCACTCCGGACATCGCTGCACGATCACCGTGGCGGCCGGGGCAAGGTGGCGCGCGCCGTTATACTGACAGCTTGCGCTGCCGTGCGTGCGGCCGACGCCACGTCCGCGGCGTACGCGCTGCGGAGTTTTCGTAAGGGCGGCGAGTCCGGAGAGCACGATCTCGGCGCGCGTCGCGTCGGCGGCGACGGCGCCGGATCTCCTCGCGGCCGTGACGAGGGCGTCGAAGCGGGCGAGCTCGAGGGCGTCGAGCTGGATCGCGATCGTGGTCGGCGGGATGGTCGCCGGCGCGGCTGCGGGGGCCGCCGCGCGCGACGATCCGTCGCCGCGGGTCGACGTCGCACGGGTGGTCGACGACTCCAGCTGGCCCGCGGCCTTGCCCCGCGCCGCGAGCCGCGCACCGCGCGCCCGCGCCCGCGCGGTCGCCACCTCGCGCCGCAGCTCGTCCCGCGGCAACGCGACGGCGCGCTCGACCCACGCCGCTTCGCTCGCCGGCGCCACCACCCGCGCCACCTCCTGCGCCTTGGTCCAGCCGAGGCGCCCGTCCGTGACCGCGGCGCGCAGGTGCGGCAGCCGGCGCAGGTCGCGGGCGAGGGCGAGGAACTGTCGCGTGCGGCCGGGGGAGAAGCCGAGACCCTCGCGGGCGTAGATCTCCATGCTGGCGTGGCCCAGGTCGCGGTAGAGGCCGCGCTCGAGGGCGTCGGTGAACCAGAGGGCGACGTTGCGGCGGGCGCGGTCGTAGGCCGACACGGCGCCGCGCAGGGCGCGGTCGACCTCGGTGGCGGACAGACCGGGGCGGAAGTCGTCTGGTACGAAGGACATCGGGGCCTGGGTTCCGGGAGGGGGTGATGGCGAAAATTAGACGAAAAGATTGGCGCGTTGTCAATGGGGTAAGAGCGGACGATCGACAATGTTGCTGAGATCGACGTATCATCGTGGGGTCGTGGGCGAGTTCCGGAGGGAGAATCCCATGCTGCGGAAAGGCACACGCTGGTCGTCGTTGCGATGTGCCGGACTACTCGGAGATCCGTATCCGCGAGTTCGATGGAGAGGTCTACCTCGCCTGCGGTCCGTCACCTTCTCCCGGTCGATTGCCACGACATTCTGCCGGTTGATCACCCAGAGGGGCCGGAGGAACCCGTTGGCGTGGCGGCCGCAGCCATCATCCTCCACCCCGCCACCCCCAACCCCTTCAACCCGGCAACGACGATCTCCTTCGATCTCCCGTGCCCGACCCACGCCACCGTCACCATCCACGACCTCCGCGGCCGCCGCCTGGTCACGCTCCTCGACACCCCCCGCCCCGCCGGCCGCCACATCCTCAGCTGGCGCGGCACGGACGACGCCGGCCGCGCCCTCCCGTCGGGCGCGTACCTCGTGCGCCTGACCACGGAGTCCGCGATCCGCACCACGAAGGCGGTGCTCCTGCGCTGACCGACAACCGCGTTTGACACGGCCGGGCGCGCGACTATCCTTGGCCGGCGTGCCCGCGTCGCCGCGACCCTGACACCTCCGGAGAAGGACCTCCCCAGACCGTGACCGACCTCCTCGAGTCCCTCAACTCCGCCCAGCGCGCCGCCGTCACCGCGCCCGACGGTCCGGTCCTCGTCGTCGCCGGCGCGGGCTCGGGCAAGACGCGGGTCCTCACCACGCGCGTCGCCTGGCTCCTCGAGCACGGCGTCTATCCGTCGCAGGTCCTCGCCTACACCTTCACCAACCGGGCCGCCAACCAGATGAAGGAGCGGGTGGCGACCCTGGTCGGCGAGACCAACGCGCCGTTCTGGATCGGCACCTTCCACGCGACCGGCGCCCGCATCCTGCGCAGCCACGCCGACCGCCTCGGCCTCGCCCGCGACTTCGCGATCTACGACACGGACGACCAGAAACGCCTCCTGAAGAACGTCTTCGCCGACCTGAACGTGGACGCGAAGCAGTTCGCGATCCCGGCTGCGCGCGCGGCGATCAGCACCTGGAAGAACGAGGACGACTCGCCCGAGCAGGCTCGCAGCAAGGCGAAGACCTTCGTCGAGGAGACCTACGTCAAGGTCTACGAGGGCTACCAGAAGGCCCTGCGCGCGTGCAAGGCCGTCGACTTCGACGACCTCATCCTCGAGACCGTCCATCTGCTCGAGACCTGCGACGACGTCCGCGATCTGTACGCCGGCAAGTTCCGCCACGTGCTCGTCGACGAGTTCCAGGACACGAACGCGCTGCAGCTGCTGCTGGTCCGCCTGTTGAGCAGCGTGCACGGCAATGTCTTCGTCGTCGGCGACGACGACCAGTCGATCTACGGCTGGCGCGGGGCGCGCGTGGAGAACATGCTGGAGTTCGAGCAGCACTTCCCGGGCACGCACCTCTACCGGCTCGAACAGAACTACCGCTCGGTCGGGATCATCCTCGACGCGGCCAACGCGCTGATCGCCAACAACAAGCGCCGCAAGGGCAAGAACCTCTGGACCGAGGCCGCCCGCGGCGACCCGATCTCCGTCGAGGAGCACCTGGACGCCGAGGACGAGGCGGCGCGGGTCGTGGAGATCGTCCGGCGCGAGCAGTCGCTCGGCCGCGAGCGCGGCGACATCACGGTGATGTACCGCACGAACGCGCAGTCGCGCCTGCTGGAGGACGCGCTCCGCCGCGCGCGCGTGCCCCACCAGGTCGTGGGCAGCGTCCAGTTCTACGAGCGGCGCGAGATCCGCGATCTGCTGGCCTACCTCAAGCTCACCGCGAATCCCGCCGACGAGGTCTCGCTGCAGCGGATCATCAACCAGCCGAAGCGCAAGATCGGCGACACGACCGTGTCCCGCCTCTTGGCCTGCGCCCGCGAGCACGCGATCGCGGCCGGCGATCTCGTCATGCGGTCGGACCTGCTGCGCGACGCGCTCGGGCCCGCGGCCGCCCAGCGCGTGCTCCAGTTCCTGGGCCAGCTCGCCGCCTGGCGCCGCGACGCCGCCGATGGCAAGCCGGTGCCGGCGCTGCTCGAACGCATCATCGCCGACATCCAGTACGAGGCGTTCCTGCGCGACGACGAGCCCGAGACCGCTCTCGGCCGCCTCGAGAACGTCGCCGAGCTGCTCAACGGCGCCCACGCCTTCCACGAGGCGGCGGACGGCGGCACGCTGGTCCAGTTCCTCGAACAGATCGCGCTCGTGGCCGACCAGGACGCGATCCGCGACGGCGAGGGCGCCGTCCGCCTGATGACCGTGCACACGGCCAAGGGCCTGGAATTCCCCGTGGTCGTCGTGACCGGCTGCGAGGACGACCTGTTGCCGCACGCGACGAGCAGCGACACCGCGGCCGGCGTGGAGGAGGAGCGCCGTCTCTTCTACGTCGCCCTGACCCGCGCGCGCACCCGCCTCTACCTGCTGCACGCCGCGCGCCGCCGCCGCTACGGCGCCTACGAGGACAGCCTGCCGTCGCGGTTCCTCGGCGAGATCCCCGCGGAGCTCTGCGAGCGCCGCCAGATCGACCACGGCTGGCGGCTGCCGCCGCCAAGGACCGCCTCGGCCGACGCCGACCGCTATTCGGCGTCCGCGATCGCCGGGCGCCGCGCGCGCTCCCCCGCGTCGAGCTGGGACCGCGACGTCGCCCAGGTGTCGCCGTTCTACGAGGGGCAGACGGTGGTGCACGCGAGCTTCGGCGCCGGCACCGTCGTGCGGGTCGAGGGAGCGGGCGACGACCTCGAGGTCACCGTCGAGTTCCTCGACCACGGCCGCAAGCATATCCTGCCGCGCTTCGCGCCCCTGCACCCGGTCGACTGACCCGGGCGCGCATCTTGCACCGGTCGCCGGCACGATCTGCCGACCGTGCAGGACCGCACCGCGCGGTGCGTGACCAGGGAGCGTAGCGCGAGATGTCGCAATCGGTTGTGCGAGGCGGCCACCGCAAGCGAGCGGCCCGTGCACGCGCATTCTGCAGCGCGGCGCTGATGGCGCTCGCCGCGGCGGGCGCACAGCCTGGCCTCGCCATCGCGCCGCCGCGCCCCGGTTCGGGCGCGACGCTGCCGTCCGCGCTCGAGCGCTGGACCGGCCCGCGCCCAGGCTTCCCGTCGCGGCTGGCGGTCGGCGCCGGCGGTGACAAGGGCGCGACCGACACGAGGCGCCTCCTCGTGATCCCGGGCGGATTCAGCGACCGCGCGGTCACGATCCCGAAGGCGACCCTGCAGGCGCGGTTCACCGGGACGAACTCCGTCCGCGACTACTACCTCGCGGCGAGCGGGGGCGCCCTCGAGGTCGTGGGCGAGGTGATCGACTGGAAGCGCGCACCGCGCGCGGTCGGCGACTACGCAGGCGACCACAACGGCATGGACGTGTGGGCCGCGCCCGACAACGCCGGCCGCTTCGTGTACGACGTCGTGGCGGCGGCCGACGTCCAGGGCTTCGACTGGGGCCGCTACGACGACGACGGTCCCGACGGCGCGCCGAACAGCGGCGACGACGACGGCTACGTCGACTGCGTCGTCGTGATGCACGCCGGCAAGGGCGGCGAATGCGGTTCGAGCGAGCTCTGGAGCCATTGCTTCTTCCTCGCCGGCTGGGGCTACGGCGCCTACGTCACGGCGACCGCGCGGGCGGGCGGCGGCTTCATCAAGGTCGACGACTACGTCCTGGTGCCCGAGCTGAGCTGCGCGGGCGGCGCGATCGAGATCGGCGTGATCTGCCACGAGTACGGCCACGTCCTGGGCCTGCCCGACCTCTATGACACGGTGGGCGGCGGCGCCGGCATCGGCGGCTGGGGGCTCATGGGGACCGGCAGCTGGGGGGGCGACGGGCGGACGCCGTCGTCGCCGTCGCTGCCGTGCGCCTGGAGCCGGCGAGACCTCGGCTGGGGGCCGGTCGTGGACGTGCGCGAGGACGGCCCGGTCACCCTGCCGGCCGGCCACGTGCTCGTGGTCCGGGATCCGGACATGGCTGCGGGGGAGCTCTTCCTGGTCGAGAACCGGCGGCGGACCGGTTTCGACGCGTCGCTCCCCGCAGCGGGCCTCCTGATCTGGCACGTCGACGGGTCGGTGATCGCGGCCGCGCGGGCGCTGAACGAGGTCAACGCGGGCCCGATCGCCGGGATCGCCTTGGAGCAGGCCGACGGCCTGGACCAGGTCGGCGCGAACCGCGGCGACGCGGGCGATCCCTGGCCCGGCTCGAGCGGCGCGGTGCGCTTCGCCGCGACGACGCTGCCGGCGTCGCGGACCAACGGAGGCGCCCGCACCGACGTCGACGTGCGCGATGTCCTGGCGCCCCGCGACCCGGCGACCATCACCGTCGCGATCGGCGTCGTGGACCTCGACCAGACGCCGCCCGCGGTCTCCGTCCTGCAGCCTGCCGCGGGCGAGGCCGGGACTCTCGGCGATCCGCAGGCGGTGCGCTGGACGGCCACGGACGCGAGCGGCGTCGTCGCCGTCGACCTCCACCTCAGCCGCGACGGCGGCGCGACCTACCCGGTGGTCCTGGCGCGGAACCTCGCGAACGCGGGGACCTGGACCGGCAGCCTCGGCGCGGTGCCGGGCGAGGCGTTGCGGGTGCGGGTCACGGCGCGCGACCCCGAGGGCAACGCCGGCGTCGCCCAGAGCGGCGTCTTCGCGCTGCGCGATCGCTACGGGCCCGGAGTCCTGTGGAGCGCGGGCCCGCCGGCGGGCGCGGTGCTCGAACCCGGCGCCGTCGTGACGGTCGCCTGGCAATCGGCCGACAACGTCGCCGTCGTCGCGGTCGACCTCGAGCTGAGCTGCGACGGCGGCGAGCACTGGGCGCCGACGGCGTTGACCGGCCTCGCCGCGAACGGCAGCGCGGCGTGGACGGTGCCCGACCTCGCCTGCGCCAGCGCTTGCCTGCGGGCGCTGGCCCGCGACGCGGCCGGCAATCTCGGCTGGGATCAGAGCGCGGTCTTCGCGATCGCCGGCTCGACCACCGACGTCCCTGACGCGACCGCGCTGCGTCTGGGACCCTGCGTCCCCAACCCCTTCAACCCGCATGCCTCGATCTACTTCACGGTCCCCGCCGCGGGAACGGTCCGCCTCGCCATCCACGACGCCGCGGGGCGGCAGGTCCGCGCGCTGGCCGACGGCTTCCGGCCCGGCGGGCGATACCGCGAGGTCTGGAACGGTCGCGACGATCGCGGGCGCGACTGCGCGAGCGGCGTGTACTGGGTCCGCGCGGCCGGACCGGGCGGCCAGGCGATCCTCAAGATCACCCTCGTGCGCTAGCGCAGCAGCGTGACCTTGCGCGCCGCGCGGTCGTCGCGGGTGCGGAGCTCCAGCCAGTAGACGCCGGCCGCGGCGCGCCGGCCGGCCTCGTCGCGGCCATCCCAGACCCAGAGGCGCGGCTCGCCGTCGCCGGTCGCCGGCTGCGCGCCGAGGTCCATGCGCCTGACGAGCCGTCCGCGCACATCGTACACGGCGGCCGCGACCCGGTCGGCGCCCGCGAGCCAGTACGCCAGGACGGTCGCGCCGGAGGCCGGATTGGGCCGGACCTGGGCCGCGAGCAACCGCGGCTGCGGCGTGGCCGCGGTCACGCGCAGCAGGAGGTCGTCCGGATCGACGACGACACTGTCGACCGGCATCGTGGTCGTGACCTCCGCGCTGGCGAGCAGGTCGTCCATGCGCAGCAGCAGGTCCCGGGTCTCGAGGCCGGCGTGCACGCGCACGGGCACCACGAGCGGGAAGAACGGCTCGCCCTGGCTCTGGACGACCTCCACCAGGGTGCGCGAGCCGCCGCCGGCGCGCCAGCGCGCGCCGATCGCGGGCAGCGCCTCCGTGTCGAGCCAGGGTGCGAGGAACGGCGCCAGGTCGCGGCCCGCGGCGCGGCCGAGCGCGGCGGTGAGCGCGGCTCGATCGGTGTGCGCGTACGCCAGGTCGGGATCGGTGGCGTACTCGCGGAGGAACGCGAAGAACGTCGGGTCGCCGAGGTACAGCCGCAGCATGTGCAGCACCCAGGCTCCCTTGTCGTAGACGAGCCGCTGCAGGACGGGATCCGGATCGCCGAGCAGGCCGTCGCCCTGGAAGAGGTCGGCGGGCTTCAGTCCCTGGAGGCGCTCGCGATACGCCTGCGGGCCCTCGGTGTGCTCGAGCCAGAGCAGCTCGACGTAGCGCGCGAAACCCTCGTTGAGCCAGATGTCGCGCCAGTGGCGCGGAGTCAGGCTGTCGCCGAACCAGTGGTGCGACAGCTCGTGGACCACGGTGAGCTGCGCGTCGCGCACCGGCTGCGCGAACACGGTCTGACCGATCACGGTCGCGGTCTGGTTCTCCATCGCGCCGCCCCAGACGAACTCGGCCTGCGCGTATTTCTCGTCGGCGAACGGGTAGGGACCGCAGAGATCGCCGAGCCAGCGCATCATCGCGCAGGTCTCGGCGAACACGGCCTCGGCGGCGGCGCGGTGTTCGGGAAACACGAGGTACTGCAGGGGCACCCCGTCGCAGTCTTCGTCCCAGACCGCGAAGTCGCTCACCGCGAGGCCGACGAGGTACGGCGCGATCGGGTGGTCGGTCGCCCAGCGCCAGGTGCGGCGGCCCGGGGCCGGTTCCTCGGTCCCCAGGAGCCGGCCGCTCGCGACCGCGGCGAGGGTGTCGGGGACCGTCACCGCGAAGCGCAGCGCGGCCTTGTCCGACGGGTGGTCCTTGCACGGGAACCAGCTGTGGCTGGAATACGGCTGGTTCACGTTGCCCACGCTTGGCCGCCCGCCGGCATGCGCTCGCGTGAGGAGACCGGCGGACATCGGCCCATGGCGCTGGACGTACCCTCCGTAGGTCACGGTCACGGTGACGGTGTCGCCGGCCGCGGCGCCGGGGCCGGTCGCGACGCGCAGGCTGTCTCCGGCCTGGACGAACGGCGTCGGGACGTCCTGCCAGCGGACCTCGATCGCCCCGAGCGAGTCCACGAGGTCGAGGCGCACCTCGGGCGGCAGCGGGGCGGCCAGACGCAGGATGACGCGCATCACGCCGTCGAGCCAGAGCCGCCGTTCCACGGGCGCGCCGGCGTCGATGTCCAGGTCCACCTCGAGGTCGTACTGCAGCACGTCGAAGCCGCGGTCGTCAGCGGCGGGGATCCGGCCGGGCCAGGGCTCGGCGGCGCTGAACTTGTCGGCCGGCGCGGGCCAGACGACGCGGGCCGCGGCGGCGGCCAGGAGCGTGGCGGCGAGGAGCGTGCGCATGCCACCATGATACGACGAAAGGCCCCGCGGTACGACCGCGGGGCCCGGCGACGCCACAGTGATGGAGCAGGGGGGTCAAGCTTCGTCGCTCATGGCGTCGACCATCGTCATCTCACCCGCGGTGAGGATGCTGTCCGCGTCCAGGAGCATGACCACGGTGTTCTGGAACTTGCCCATGCCGAGCAGGAACTGCCCGGCGTCTCCCGCCCCGAAGTGCGGGGGCTCCTCGACCTGGTCGGCCTTGATGTCCATGACCTCGGAGACCTGGTCCACGATGACGCCCATGGTCACCTGGTCGTCGTTCAGCGCCACCTGGACGACCATGATGCAGGTCAGTTCGGTGTACTCCTTGGCGGGCATGCCGAACTTCAGGCGCAGGTCGATCACGGGAATGACCTTGCCGCGCAGGTTGATCACGCCGCGGACGAATTCCGGCGTGCGCGGCACGGCGGTGATGTTCATCAAGCCGATGATCTCCTGGACCTTGAGGATCTCCAGGGCGAAGTTCTCGGCGCCCAGCTTGAAACCCATGTACTTGCCGGCCAGGCGGCGACCCACCTCGGTGGATTCCAGCACGGCCGTACCGTCGTGACGCGTCGACATCGAGGTCCCCTTGTCGCTGGCGGATCCACGCATCAAGATCTCGTTCCATTTCGACATATTGTCCGTAATCTTGAGAAATAATTCTTCCTAGCGCGACTGCCAGCCGGCAGACCACAACTCGAGCGCGCCGTCGAAGCTGGCGCCGAATCCCGCGAGATCCGGCGCGTGAATGAGGTGCGCCCGGGTGCGGATCAGCGGCTGGACCGTCCGGTCTCGCTCGAGCCGGCGGGCGATGGCCAGGGTCCGGACGGGCTCCGCGGCGTCGAGGGGGCGGGCCGCCGTCGCTCCGGGGGGGATCTTGCCGGTGTCGGGACCCGGCTCGAGGCCGGCCTCACGCAACCACTCGGCGAGCGAGAGCAGCCGGGCGAGCTCGCCGCACGGCGTCGGGAGACGGCGCGGCCAGGGCAGGATCACCGCGCCGGCGCGGGCTGCCTGCAGGTGGGCGGTGAGGTCCCGCTCGGGGACGGCGAGCGCCTCCGCGGCGACGCCCGGCCCCGGGGGGAACGGTCGGGCGAGCGGCCCGCGGCTGACGACGTTCGGGTCGGCGCCGATCGGTCGAGCGGCGATCGCGGCGAGCCGCTCCGCGAGGCGCCCCGCGTCGGCGTCGTCGCCGGGCCAGAGCACCAGGTCGGCGTCGCGCGAGGCGCGGACATCCGCGTCCGGAAGCGCGGGGGCGCCGAGCGCCGCCACCGGCGGCGGGATCGCGGGGCAGGATCCCTCGGCCGGTTCCCAGGGAAAGAAGTCGGCCGGCGCGGCATCCTGCGCCACGACCTCGCGCGCCAGCTCCAGGCGGTCCCACCCGGCAGTCCAGCGCAGTCGGTCCGCGTCAGGCCCCGCCGGGGCGACGAGGTAGTACCAGCGGTCCCACGGCAGCGGCTCGACGCGGGTGGCCCGGCGTCCGGCGTAGTAGGCGACGACCTCCCGCTCGCGGGTCACGAGCGCGTCCGCCCCGATGTCGAGGTACTCGCGCGGATCGCGCCCGCCGTCGGTCAGGACCTCGACCCGCCGCCAGGGGGGCGCGTCCGGGTGACCGGGCGTCGGCACCAGGACGAGTGCGCCGCCGCCGGTCGTGCTGTCCGGGCGGCAGGGGCCGCTGCCCAGGAGCCAGCCCCTCCCGCCAGGACCGCCCACGACCGCGAGCGCAGGATGCACGAGCGCGAGAGGCAGCTCGTCGCTCGCCACGTCCAGCCTGATCACGAGCTCGCGCGCGCCGGCCGGCGCGAGGCCCGGGCCGCGGGGATCGAAGAGCAGGAACGGCGACGGCTCGCCTCGACGTTCGCAGAGATCCTGGGCGCGCCGCCAGGACGCGATCACGTCGATCGCGCCGAGCGGCGTGCCGTCCCAGAAGCGCGCGTCGTCGCGAAGGGTGAACGTCCAGACCCGGCCGCCGTCGTAGGCTTGCCAGGTCGCCGCGAGCCCCACCCGCAGCCGGCCCTCGCAATCGATCCTCACCAGGGTCTCGTAGAGGTTGTGGAAGACGTGACGCTCGGCCTCGGTCCGTGGCAGCGGCGCGGCGGCCGGATCGATCTCTCCGGGCAGGGCGAGCCGGAACCCCGTGGCCGTCCGGGACCGGCTCCGGTCGGGGCACTCGCTCGCGGCGGCGCTCGGCAGGTCGAGGGATCCGGGATCGTAGGGCTGATCCCGCCAGAGATCCGAACGGACCGGAGGTCCGCCGGAGCACCCGGCAACCAGCAGGATCGTGGCTCCCAGGGCCTTGAGAACGTCCGTCATCGGCCTGGCCTCGGGGTTCCTTCTTGACACTACGTGACATCCTTAATCATACTGCAGAACTCGCGTGAGGGAGCCTGTCGCGCGCACGGAAGGCGCCAGACGAAAGTGGATGCGCCATGGTGCCGGCCGTGATCGCTTCCTGGCCGGTCGCAGCGCTCGCCGCGGCCGGTTCGGCCCTCGCCGTCTCGGGTCTCCTGATCCTCCGCCTGCGCCGCCAGGTCCGGGCCGCCTGGACCGAGACCGGTCGCATCTACCAGCGTAGCACCGCCCGTCTCGATGCGGTAGGCGATCTCCTGGACGGGGTCCTCTTCGAGGCCAACGCCAGCCTGGTCGTGACGTACACGAACCGCGCGTTCCAGGTCCTCACGGGCTACCGGGACCGCGACCTGCACTGCGGCCTGACGCTCGGCGATCTCGTCGCGCCCGAGGACAGGACTCGCCTGCTGCAGGACCTCGATCGGGCCGGCGCGGGCTCGGGCGTCCGGGTCCACTCGTACTGGCTCCGCTGTCGCGACGGCGCGACCGTCCCGGCGTCGCTGCGGCTGGCTGCGAGCCTCGAGCGCGGCCGCGTCGCCGGCTGGCGCGGGTTCTTCGCGCCCGATCCGGATGCCGCGGCGGTCAGTCCGGACGAGATCGAGCTCGTGGTCAGCGGCGGCCTGGCCGAGATCGGCCGGCAACTCCGCGCCGATCGGTGCTACCACTACGAGAGCAGCGCCGACCGGACGAGCCTGGTCAGCGTGCGCCAGTGGTACGCCGAGGGCGTCTCTCCGCTCGCGGGCGACCAGACTCTGCCGGCCCTCGCGCAGTTTCCCTGGCTCGTCGCGCGGCTGCGCGACGAGGGGGCGATCCTCGTTCCCGACCTGCGTACGCTGTCGGCGGCCGACGTCCCCGAGCTGGCCCGCTGGCTCGACCAGGGCATCGCGAGCCTGATGGTGGTGCCGGTGCGGCGGCGCGGCGAGGTCGTCGGCCTGCTGGGCTGCGAGACCCTGGGACGCGCGCGCAGCTGGGGGCGGCGCGATCGCCTGATCCTGGAGGCGATGGCCGCCAGCGAGCGGCTGCCGGCCGAAACGGAGGTGGAGCTCCTGCCCGAGCCCATGGCCGTGACCGATCGCGACGGTCGCGCCTGGGTCCAGGCGACCATCCGCGACTTCGGCGCCGGCTCGCTCCTGCACTCCTGCGACATCACGGCGGCCCGCGCGAGCCTAGAGCTCGAGGCCCACGGCGCCGCCGCGCCGCTGCGAGCGGTAGCACGCGTCGGCGACCTCGAGGGTGCGCAGCCCGTCGACGGCCGTTACCGGGGCTGGCCGCTCGCGCTCGATCGCGTCACGCCAGGCGTCGAGCACTGAGGGCAGCGTCGGCGACCGCGCGTCGACCGTCTCGCGGAACTCCTCGCGGCCGCATCGCAGCACGAGGCCGCCGTCGAGGTAGTCGGCCCAGATCTGTCCCGCCTCGCCGACGGCCTCGAGCCAGCACGCCTGGCTCTGCGTGAACTTGCTGACCTCGCAGCTCACCCAGCAGCCGTCGTCCAGTTCGGCGCGCGCGAGGAACAGGTCCTCGACCACGGGATTGAGCACCTGGCGCTGGCGAGAATCCATGCGACGGAACTCGCGGCCGGTGAGCCAGCGCACGAGATCGAAGCCGTGCACGCCGGTCAAGAGGACGGAGCCGCCGACGGTCTCGGCCGGCTCGCGCTGCCAGGTCAGAGCCGTGGGGGCGAGCCGCTGCGCGAACCGCACCAGGTGGACGCGCCCGAGCCGCGGCCACAGCGAGCGGACGCGCTGCAGGACCGGATTCCAGCGCAACGTCTGGGCCACCATGAGCAGAGGCGCGCCGGGCGCCGCCGCCAGCGTCGCGAGCCGCCTCGCCTCGGCCAGCGTCCCGGTCATCGGCTTCTCGACCAGGACCGGCTTGCCGGCGGCGAGCGCGCGCGCGGCGATGGCGAAGTGGCTCGCCGGCGGCGTGGCGACGATCACGGAATCGACCCCGGGGTGGTCGATCAGGTCCTCGTAGCTTGCGAACCACGGGATGCCGAGCCCCGCGCCGAGTTCCTGGCCCGCGCGGGGGTCGCGGCGGCAGAGCGCCGCCGGCGCGAGTCCGGGCGCGTCGTGCTCGAGGTGACGGAGGTAGCGGGTGCCGTGGATCCCGGCGCCGACGATTCCCACGCGGAGCGTCATCGCGAGTGGTCACTTCCGGGGCGAGGTCGCGGGTGGTCAGCCGGCGGCCGGCGAAGCGCGCTCGACCACGATCGGCGACGTCGCCCCTGGCGCCGCCGGACCGGTCCGGATCGTGCGAGTCCCCGGCCGAGCGGGCGGCCGGGGTCCGCCCGCAGCGTAGATCCACCTCCCGCAAGGAGCAACCGCATGCGCGACGGATCCTGGCGCACGGGCCTGGGCATCCTGCTGTGGGCCCTCTCGCTCAGCTTCTGCCTGGAACCTGACCTGGCCCGGGCCGAGGTCATGATCAACGAGTTCCTGGCCGACCCCGCCACCGATTGGAACGGCGACGGCGAGGTCCACTCGACTCTCGACGAATGGGTGGAGGTCTACAATCCCGGTCCCGACGCCGTGAGCCTGACGGCGTACTGGCTGCGCGACGGACTGGGGGAGACGCCGCACCTGAACCTCTTCGGCGTGCTCGAGCCGGACCAGGTCGCGGTGTTCTACGGGCATCACGCGGTGGCGTGGCAGCAGGAGAACGGCGGCGGCTCCTCTGGCTTCTCGCTCAACAACGCGGGGGACACCATCCAGCTGCTCAAGACCGACCCCGAGAATCCGGACCTGCTCGACGTCGTCGACGAGAAGACCTACCTGGAGCACGAGGGCGCCGACGACCGCTCCGGCGGCCGCGAACCCGACGGTGGGACGTGGTCCCTCTTCGACGGGCTGAATCCCTACGACGGCGACGACGAGCCGCAGGGCAACGGCTGCGATCCCACGCCCGCCGCCGCCAATCTCTGCGACGAGACGCCAGCCGAGGGCGCGACCTGGAGCACGGTGAAGGCTCGCTGGCGCTAGCGATCGTGGTTATCCTACCGCGAGTCCGGCCCCGCCGCCGCGGCGGAGCCGGACTCCTGGTTTCCGCGGTCCCGGCACTCGACGGCGAGGTGTCACGTGAGCAAGCGGGTCGTGATCTGTGGCGGAGTGCGAACTCCGATCGGAAGGTTCCAGGGCGGCCTGGCCCCCCTGCGGGCGCCGCAGCTCGGCGCCGAGGCGGTCAAGGCCCTGCTATCGCGCACGGGAATCGACCCGGCCGCGCTCGACGAGGTGATCCTCGGCAACGTCGTCCAGGCGGGCCAGCACCAGAATCCCGCGCGCCAGGCGGCCATCTTCGGCGGGGTGCCGGCCGGCGTGAGCGCGATGACGGTCAACAAGGTCTGCGGGTCCGGCCTCAAGGCGGTCGCCCTGGCGGCCCAGGCGATCCGCGCCGGCGACGCGCGCTGCGTGCTCGCGGGCGGCTTCGAGAGCATGAGCAACATCCCGTACGCCTTGCCCCAGGTGCGCGCGGGCCTGAGGCTGGGCGACGGCAAGGTCGTCGACCTGCTGGTCCACGACGGCCTCTGGGACGTCTACAACGACTACCACATGGGCATGACGGCCGAGTGGGTCGTCGACACCTACCGGGTGAGCCGCGCCGACCAGGATGCCTTCGCGGCCGAGAGCCACCGGCGCGCCGTGACGGCCTGGGCCGAGGGCGCGTTCGCGCGCGAGGTCGCGCCCGTGAGCATCCCGCAGCGCCGGGGGGATCCCCTGGTGGTCGACCGCGACGAGGGCCCGCGCGCCGACACCACCGTCGAGAGTCTGGGGGCGCTGCGGCCGGCGTTCAAGCGCGACGGCGGCACGGTTACCGCGGGCAACGCCTCGACGATCAACGACGGCGCGGCGGCCCTGCTCGTCTGCGACGAGGAGTTCGCGAGGGCCCACGGGCTCGCGGTCCGCGCCGAGATCACGGCGTACGGCACCGGCGCGGTCCAGCCCAACGAGGTGATGATGGCGCCCGTGACCGCGGTGAGCCGTCTGCTCGAGCGGACCCGCACGAAGATCGGCGACTACGACCTCTACGAGGTCAACGAGGCCTTCGCGGCGCAGGCGATCGCCGTCTCGCGCGAGCTCGAGCTGGACCTCGAGCGAACGAACTTGCGCGGCGGCGGCGTCAGCCTCGGCCATCCGATCGGCTGCTCCGGCGCGCGCATCCTGGTGACCTTGCTCCACGCCCTCGAGGACACGGGCGGGGAGCAGGGTCTGGCGACGCTCTGCCTCGGCGGCGGCGACGCCGTCGCGCTCACCATCCGCCGCCGGTAGGCGGGCCGAAGGAGGAACGACGTGAAGGTCGCGGTGATCGGGGGCGGGACCATGGGCAACGGCATCGCTCACGTCTTCGCCCAGCACGGGCACGAGGTCGTCCTGATCGACGCCCAGCCGGCGGCGCTCGACCGCGCCCTGGCCACCATCGAGGCGAACCTCGCCCGCCAGGTGAAGAAGGAAGCCATCACGCCGGCGGATGCCCAGGCGACCCGCGCGCGCGTGCACCCGGGGACCGACCTCGCGCTGGCGGCGGGCAGCCGGCTCGTGGTCGAGGCGGTGTTCGAGGACCTCGCGGTGAAGCAGCAGATCTTCGTCCGCCTGGACGAGGTCTGCGCCGACGAGACCATCCTCGCCAGCAACACGAGCAGCATCAGCCTGACGAGGATCGGCGCGGCGACGCGGCGGCCGGACCGCACGATCGGCATGCATTTCATGAACCCCGTGCCGGTCATGAAGCTCGTGGAGGTGATCTGCGGCCAGGCCACGAGTCCCGAGACGCTCGCCTTCGTCACCGAGGCGGCGAAGGCGCTCGGCAAGGTGCCGGTCACGGTGCAGGACTATCCGGGATTCGTGAGCAACCGGGTGCTGATGCCCATGATCAACGAGGCGGTCTTCTGCCTCATGGAAGGAGTCGCCACGCGCGAGGCGATCGACGAGGTCATGAAGCTGGGCATGGCGCACCCCATGGGCCCGCTCGCGCTCGCGGACTTCATCGGGCTGGACGTCTGCCTGGACATCATGGAGGTCCTCCACGCGGGCCTCGGCGACGACAAGTACCGTCCCTGCCCGCTGCTGCGGCGGCTCGTCGACGCTGGCCAGCTCGGCCGCAAGACCGGACGCGGGTTCTACCCTTACTGACAGGACGCCCGATGGACTTCGAGCTCAGCGAGAACCAGCGCCTGCTGCGCGACATGACGCGGGATTTCGCCGCCCGGGAGATCGCGCCGCTCGCGCACGCGATGGACGCGACCGGTGAGGTCCCGGACGCGCTCCTCGCGAAGATGCGCGAGGCCGGGTTCTTCGGCCTCGCCTATCCCGAGCGCTACGGCGGCCTCGGCCTCGACACGGTCACCTATGGCCTGGTGGTGGAGGAGCTGGCGCGTCAGAGCGCCGGCATCTGCATCATGGTCACCGTGCACAACAGCGTGGGCTACTATCCGGTGGCCGGGTTCGGCAGCGCCGAGCTGCAGGCGCGGTACCTGCCGCGCATGGCGGCCGGGGAACTCGCGGCGTTCTGCATCTCCGAACCGAACGCCGGCAGCGACGCGGCGGCGCTCGCGAGCACGGCGCGGCGCGAGGGCGACGACTACATCCTCGACGGCTCGAAGGTCTGGGTCACGAACGGTTCGCGCGCGCGGTTCTTCGTGATCCTCGCGCGGACGCCGGGGACTGCGGGCCACCGCGGCATCCACGCGTTCCTCGTCGAGCGCGACACGCCGGGCCTCGCGGTCGCCAAGAAGGAGGACAAGCTCGGACTGCGCGCGAGCGACACGGTCGTGATCGCCCTCGACGGTGTGCGCGTGCCGGCGACGCACCGCCTGGGCGAAGAGGGCGGCGGATTCCGGATCGCCATGACCGCGCTCGACGGCGGCCGGATCGGGGTCGCGTTCCAGGCGATCGGCATCGGCCGGGCGTGCCTCGAGGAAGCGCTGAAGTACGCGCGGCAGCGGGAGACCTTCGGCAGGACGCTTGCGGAACAGCCGGTCATCCAGCACAAGATCGCCGACATGACGACCGAGCTCGAGGCGGCCCGCCTGCTGGCGCTGCGCGCGGCCTGGCTCAAGGACGAGGGGCGCCCGCACACGCGCGAGGCGGCCATGGCCAAGCTCTTCGCCACCGAGGCCGCGGGCCGCGCCGCCGACGAAGCGCTGCAGATCCACGGCGGGTACGGCTACGTGAAGGAGTATCCGGTCGAACGGTACTACCGCGATGCGCGGGTCACGCGGATCTACGAGGGGACGAGCGAGATCCAGCGCCTGGTGATCGCACGGCAGACCCTGGCCGGCCGCGTCGGCTAGAGCAGCAGCCAGACCCAGCCGGCCGCGATCAGACCGCCACCCAGGACCACGAGCCGCCGCCGGTCGCCGGCGTCCGCGACGATGCGTCGCCGCCAGGCGGGGACGACGGTGGCGGCCAGGGCGCCGAGGCTCCAGGCGGCGACCGCGAGCACGGCGACGGTGACCAGCGCGTTGTCCGCCACGGCGGCGACCAGGCGGCCATCCGCCAGGGCGACCAGCGCGCGGGTCCCGCCGCAGGTCGGACAGGGCAGCCCGGACAACGCGCGCAGGGGACACGGCCCGGTCAGGGCCGACAGCGCCGCCGGGTCGTGCGCCAGCCAGCGGATCCCGAGGGGCAGGAGGATCGCGGCGGCGATCCCGAGCTGCCGCGCGAGCGGCGCGTCGCCGGCGCCCAATCTCATCGCAACGCCGCCATTCCGAGCAAGGTCAGGATCCAGCCGCCGAGGCTCACGGCGATCACGACGACCGGCAGCACCACCGCGAGGACGGCCTTGCCCGTCGCGCAGTCGTGGATCCGCGCGAGCCCGATGACCGTCGCGACCAGTTCCCAGACGAGGCCGGCGATGCCGCCGCAGAACGGCAGGATCGAGAGCAGTCGCGTGGCGCGGCAGTACGCGACCACGCGGAACGTGGCCTCGAAGCCCAGCCGGTTGCATCCGAGCACGACAAGGACGCCGTGGAACACAGCCGCCCGCACGAAGACGACGACCACCGCGACCGCCGGGCTCAGCAGGAAATGCGCGGCCGTGAAGTAAGGGCCGCGGATGGCACGGGCGAGGCCCGGCGCCAGGACGGACGGCAGGTTGCCGGTCGCCAGCGCCCACATCCAGTCGAACAGGGCGCCGACGAGCGCCACCACCACGGCGAAGAGCAGCGGCTGGAGCAGGCCGAGTCCGACGGGCATGCGGCTGAACAGGCGGTCCGGCGAGAACAGGACGAGGCGGATGGTCACGACCAGGGCATTGAGCGTCCCGTACTCGCGCCGCCGTTCCCACGGGGGAGGGTCGAGGCTGGCCAGGCTCAAGGGTGGTCCTTTCGGTGCGTCGAGGCCGGAACGCCTACGCAGCGGCGCGCCGTTCGTTTCAGAATTCTAGTGCGACCGGGGAGCCGCCACAATGGCGAAGCAGGCAGGTTTCCGTTGAATTGGTCCAGCGAAACCGTCATCCTGCACGGGCCGCGTGCGGAAGGAGACGACGATGCGCTGGAGCGTGGTCAAGAGTGGTGTGGCTCGAACCGGTGGGGATCTCCTGATCCTGCCCGTCGTGGAGGGGGACCTCGCCGCCGTCCAGCGTCTGACCGGCGGTCGCGACGACCTGGCGGCCATCGTCGAGCGTGCGGGGTTCCGCGGCGCGGCGGCCAGCACGCTGCCGGTCTTCTGCGCCGGCCCGGCGACGGGGTGGATTTTGCTCGTCGGACTGGGCAAACCCGACCGGATCTCGCTGGAGACCGTGCGCAAGGCCGCCGGCACCGCCGCTCAACAGGCCCGTTCGATGCGGGCCCGCACGGTGGTCGTCGCGCCGCTCGCCGCCGAAACTGGACTCGATGCCGAGACGGTCGCGCGCTGCTGGGTCGAGGGTTTCGAGATGGGGCTGGCGCCCGCCGGGACCGCCGACGCGCGGCGCAGCGCGACGCACGGGCCTCTGGTCGGCAAGGTGGTGGCCGAGCGCGAGCGGGACCGCGAGGCGCTGCGGCGGGGCGTGAGCCAGGGCGAGGTCGCCGCCGCTGGTTGTCTCGAGGCTCGCCGGCTGGTGAACCTACCGCCCAACCAGCTCACGCCGCAGCTGCTCGCCGAAGCGGCCCGGGGCATCGCCAAGCGGTCCGGATACCGGTGCACCGTCCTCGGGCCGGCGCAGCTGCGCACGTTGAAGATGGGCGGCCTGCTCGGCGTCGGCCAGGGCAGCCGCAACGCGCCGCGCCTGATCAGCCTGGAGTCGCGCGGCGCGCCGCGCGGCGCGCCGACGGTCGCGCTCGTCGGCAAGGGCGTGACCTTCGACTCGGGCGGCATCAGCCTGAAACCCGGCGCCAAGATGGAAGTGATGAAGTGCGACATGGCCGGCGCGGCCGCCGTCCTGGGCGCCGCCGTCATCGTCGCCGCGCGCCGGCTCCCCGTGCGCCTGCTGGTCGTGGTGCCGACGGCCGAGAACATGCCGGACGGCGGGGCGATCAAACCGTCGGACGTCCTGACGATGGCCAGCGGCACGACGGTGGAGGTCTTGAACACGGATGCCGAGGGACGGTTGATCCTCGCCGACGCCCTGCACTGGACGTGCCGCCGGCGGCCCGACTACCTGATCGACGCCGCCACCCTCACCGGCGCCTGTGTGATCGCACTGGGCCAGGATTTCGCCGGTCTCCTGGGCAACAGCAGCGAACTCGTCGCGGTCCTCGAGCAGGCCGGCGGCGAAACGGGCGAGCGGGTCTGGCCGCTGCCCCTGGTCGACGCTCATCGCGAGGCGCTCCAGTCGAAGGTCGCGGACCTCAAGAACCTGGGTCCGCGCGAAGGCGGCGCGCTCACCGCGGCCGCGTTCCTCTCGCAATTCGTTCCCGAGGACATCGCCTGGGCTCACGTGGATCTCGCCGGCCCGGCCTGGACCGACAAGGGCGGACCGCTGGGCCCGCGCGGCGGGACCGGGTTCGGGGCGCGACTCCTCGCCCGCGCGGTGGAGATCCTTGTCGGCTGAGCGCCTGGGCCGGCTCCCGCGGAGCCGCCTGGTGAGCCTCCTGGTCCGGCTGTCGGGCCCGGTCGTCCTCGCCAATCTCTCCCAGACCCTCATGGGTCTCGTGGACACGTTGATGGTGGGCCGCCTGGGGACGGCGGCGATTGCCGCCGTCGGCATCGGCACCCTGCTCTTCTCGGCGCTGGCGACGACTCTGCGCGCGCTCGACGTCGCCGTGCAGACGTTCACCGCGCGCCGGGAGGGCGAGGGGCGTTCGCCCGAGGTGGGGGCGGTCCTGGGCTCCGGGCTGCTGCTCGCCCTCGTCGCCGGCTCGATCGCGACCGCCGCCGGGATGCGCTGGCCGCACCTGGGGATCGCCCTCGTGAGCGGCGACCCCGAGGTGATCCGGCTCGGTGCGGAGTATTACTACTGGCGATGCGCCGGGCTCCTGCCGTTCCTCTTCTTCGCCTTGAGCCGCTCGTGCTTCGACGGCCTCGGCCTGACCAGGGTCGGCATGGTGACGAGCTTCGTGATGAACGGCCTCAACGTGGTCCTCAACTGGGTGTTGATCTACGGTCGGCTCGGTGCGCCGGCGATGGGCGTCGGCGGCGCCGCGCTGGCGACGAGCCTGTCGGCGTTGATCTCGGCGCTGATCATCCTGAGCGTCGCGCTGCGGCCGTCGGTGCGGCGCCCCCATCGCCTGTTCGGCCGCGGCAGCCTGAGGCGCGACCTGCTGCGGCCGCTGCTGCGCGTCGGCTTGCCGCAGGCGGCGCAGGGGCTCGGTCTGGTCGGGGGTCTGGTCGTCTTCTACGGGATCCTCGGACAGGTGTCCACCGTCGCCGTCGCCGCCGGCAACATCATCATGCGGCTCGCCGCGATGTGTCTGATGGCGGCGGTCGGCGTCGGCGTGGCGGTCCAGACCCTCGTGAGCCGCTGCCTGGGCGCGCGCGACGCGCGGGGCGCCTGGCGCGTGGGACTCGCGGGATTCTGGCTCTCGGCGGCGCTCATGGCCCTGCTCGGCCTGCCGTTCCTGCTGTGGCCCGACCTCGTCCTGCGCGCGTTCGCCGTCGACGAACCGGTGCTCGCCGCGGGGCGCGGGATCCTGCGGATCACCGCCCTCGTCCAGGTGCTGGCCGCCGCGGGGCTGACGTTCGCCGGTGTCCTGCGCGGCGCGGGCGCGACCGACCGGGTCCTCGCCGTCGACGTCGGCACCGGCGCCGGCTTCATGCTGCCGGTTGCCTGGTTGTTCGCGGTGGCGTTCCGCGGCGGGTTGCGGGGAGCGTGGTGGGCGCTGACCCTCTGGTTCGCGTTGCACGCGTTCCTGATGACCCGCTTGTTCCTGAGGCGGCGCTGGCTGCGGATCCGCCTGTAGGAGGTGTCCTTGACCACGCCCGACCGCCGCATCCTGAGCGTCCGGCAGCTCAACGAGGCCATCCAGACCGCCTTGCAGACGTCGTTCCCCGAACCCCTGTGGGTCAAGGGCGAGGTCCAGCGCCTCGGTCCCGACGCGGCCCGGCGCAAGCACGTCTACTTCGAGCTCCACGAGGGCGGCGCCGGGGGCGCCGCGAGTTTCCAGATCCCGGCCGCGATCCTCGGCTGGGACCGCGATCGCTTCGGCCTCGCGCGCTATCTCGACGGTTCCGACCCGCTGCTGCGCCTGCAGGACCAGCTCGAGGTCTGCTTGCTCTGCCGGGTGGATTTCTATCCGCCGTACGGCAAGATCAGCCTCAAGGTCGTCGGCATCGATCCGGAGTACTCGCTGGGACAGCTCGAGCGGCGTCGGCGCCAGGTGCTGGCCTGGCTCGAGGCGCAGGGTCTGCTCGCGCTCAATCAGACCCGGGTCCTCGCGGACCTGCCGCTGCGGGTCGGGCTCGTGACGAGCGCGGGCAGCGCGGCGGAGCTGGATTTTTGCAGCGGGCTCGCGGCGAGCCGCTATCCGTTCGCGGTCCGGCTGGCCGATTGCCGGATGCAGGGCGAGCAGACCGCGCCGCAGATCTCCGCCGCGCTCGCGCACCTCGCCCGCCTCGACCTCGACGTGATCGTGATCACCCGGGGCGGCGGGTCCCGGGCCGACCTCAGCTGGTTCGACCAGCAGGATCTCTGCGTGGCGATCGCGCGCTGTCCGCTGCCCGTGGTGACCGCCATCGGCCACGAGATCGACACGAGCCTCGCCGACCTCTGCGCGCACACGCGCGCGAGGACGCCGACCGCGGCCGCCGAGTTCCTGGTGGAACGCGTGCGCGCCGCGGACGAGCGCCTGGACGACGCGACGGAGCGGCTCGCCGCGGCGGCGGTCGGGCGGTTGCGCGAGACGAGCCGCTGGCTCCAGCTGGCCGTGGGACGGCTCGCGGGCGGCGTGCGCGGGCGCTCGGCGGCGGCCCGGGCGCGGACGGACTATCTTGCCAGCCGACTCCGCCGCGAAGCGCCCCGCCGGCTGCAGGACTGTCGCGCGCGGCTCGAGCTGCAGTCCGAGCGGATCCGGCTTCTGGATCCGCGCCGCCTGCTGGAGCGCGGTTTCACCCTGACCCTGGACGCCGGCGGCCGGCTCGTGCGGCGAGCGGCGGACGTCCGGCCGCGGCAATCGCTCCGGACACGGTTCGCCGACGGCGAAGTCACCAGCGTGGTGCGCAAGGGAGGCCGAGGTGGCGGCAAGGAAGACCCCGATCAGCAAGCTCTCTTTTAGCGAGGCGGTGGCCGAGGTCGAGGCCATCGTGGCGAGGCTCGAGAGCGAACAGACGGACGTGGACGAGCTGGCCGCCGAGGTCGAGCGTGCGGTGGAGCTGATCGCGGCCTGCCGCGCGCGGCTGGAGCGGACCGACCGCGAGGTCCGCGACCTCGTGGTGCGGCTGGCTCCCGCCGACGAGCCGGACCAGATCTGACATGGCGCCGCTGATCACCGTCGATCGTCTGACCAAGGACTACCGGCTCACCGTGCGCCGCGAGGGCGTCAAGGGCGGGATCGTCGATCTGGTGCGCCCGCGCAAGCGGATCCTGCGGGCGGTCGACGAGGTCTCGTTCACGATCGACCCGGGCGAGATGGTCGGTTACATCGGAGCCAACGGCGCCGGCAAGAGCACGACGATCAAGGTGCTCACCGGGATCCTCACGCCGACCTCCGGCGAGGTCCGGGTGGGCGGGCTGGTGCCCTATCGCCAGCGGCAGAGCTACACGCGGCACATCGGCGTCGTGTTCGGCCAGCGGACCCAGCTGTGGTGGGATCTGGCGGTGGTCGAGAGCTTCCGCCTGCTGCAGCGGATCTTCGAGGTCCCGGAGGACCGCTACCGCTCGCAGATGGCGTTCTTCGCCGAGCTGCTCGGGATCGACGAGTTCCTCAACCAGCCGGTCCGCAAGCTGAGCCTCGGGCAGCGCATGCGCTGCGACCTGGCCGCGGCGCTGGTCCACGAGCCCCGCGTGTTGTTCCTCGATGAGCCGACGATCGGCCTCGACGTGGTGGCCAAGGAGAACGTGCGCGGGTTCCTTCGCCGGGCGCGCGACACGCTGGGCGTGACCGTGATCCTGACGACCCACGACCTCGGCGACATCGAACAGCTCTGCCGCCGCGTCATCATCATCGACCACGGCAAGGTGCTCTACGATGGACTCCTCGAGGACCTGCGCCGTGGCCCCGGCCACCGCCTGCGCCTGTGCCTGGACCTGGCCGAGCCCGTGACCGCGGCCGCCCTGGCGGCGGCGACGCGCGACCTGCCGGTCCAGTGGGAGAGCGACGGCGCCCACCGCCACTGCGCGCTCTTCTCCCGCGCGGAAACGACGGCGGCGGCCATCCTCTCGAGGGTTCTCGCCGCGCACCGGCTGCGCGACATGGCGCTCACCGAGCCGGCGATCGAGGACGTCGTCCGCCGCATCTACCGCGAGGGTCTGCAGCCCGGGCAGGAGGCGAACCTTGAGTGAGCTCGTCCTCGCGCCGTGGCGGCGCGCCCCGGGCGCGAGCCTCCGCCTGTACCTCGGCTTCGCGCGCCTGGCGTTCCTGAAATACCTGGCGTACCGGTTGCGGTACTACACCGGCGTCGTAAGCTACACGATCTTCGTCACGGGCAACGCCTATCTCTTCCGCGCGCTCTTCGCCAGCCGGCCGGAGACGGCCGGCGGCGTCGAGATCGGCGGCTTCACCCTGCCCGAGATGATCACCTACATCGCGGTCTCGTGGATCGGGCGCAGCTTCATGTTCAACAACATCGACCGCACGCTGGCCCACCAGATCCAGCAGGGCGAGATCGCGATGCAGCTGATCAAGCCATTCCACGTGCAGACCGTGACGATGTTCGAGGCGGCGGGGGAGGCCGGCTTCCGGCTGCTGCTGTTCACGCTGCCGATCATGATCGTGGTGGTGCCGCTCTTCGACATCGGCGGACCGCCGCGCGCCGCGCTCTACGGCTGGACGCTCCTGAGCTTCCTGCTGGGCATGGTGATCAACTGTCAGCTGAACTTCCTCGTCGGCTGCCTGGCCTTCTACCTCAAGAACATCGATGGGGTGATCCGGGCGAAGGCCATCACCCTCGATTTCCTCGCGGGCGTCCTGGTGCCGTTCAGCTTCTTCCCGGGCTGGGTCCAGACGCTGGCGGCCTGGCTGCCCTTCCAGGGCCTGAGCTACGTGCCCGTCATGATCTATCTCGGCAAGCGCGCGGGTCCCGATCTCGCGTCGGCTTTGCTCGTGCAGGCGGCCTGGGCGATCGGGCTCTTCCTCGCGGGTCGCCTGCTGTGGGCCCGGGCCGTGCGCTCGGTGACCCTGCAGGGAGGTTGACCATGCGGGTCGTCGCCGCGACGCTGCTCATCGCGCTGATCGCCGGCTGCCGCGCCGACGAGGCGCCCGACGGTTACGCGGCCTGGCGCGAGCTGCTCGCCGCCGAGCTGGACCGCACGGGCGCCGACGATCCGGCCGATCTCTACAAGTTCCTCTTCCAGGGAGTGATGGGCCCCGCTCACGCCGTGGACTCGGCGGGCGAGGCCCGCCGCCGGCTCCAGGACGAGTGGGACGCAGCCGGTCGGCTCGCGCCGGCGGGGCGACCGCCGCTCTTCGTCGCTCTGCGGCCCGACGGCCGTCTCGTCCGGGTGGACCTCGTGCGGCTCCGGCACCTGGTCGCGGCGGAGGGGCCCGCGGCCGGGCCCGCGGCGCTCGACACGCTGGCCGCGGCGTTCACGCGGACGGCCCGGCGCTGGCGGGGCGATCCCGACCAGCTGGCCGCGCTCTGGTCGGCCGCCGTCGCCGACTCGGCGCTCTGGCGCGGGCGCGTCGCTCCCGGCGCCCTGCGGGATCTCGACCGCGAGGTCCGCGGCGTCTGGCCCCTGATCCACCACAGCGCACGCTACGCCGAGCGCTGGGCGCCGCACTACCGCGTGGTCGAGGCGGCCCTGTTGCCCGCGGTCTGGCTCCGCGCGGGAGGCCGGCCGTGAACGGGATCCAGCTCGCCGCCGGCCCGCAGCGGACGCGCTGGCAGCGCGCCGGCTGGCAACTGCAGATCATCGTCGCGTACTTCGCGCAGTTCCTGAAGACCCGGCTGGTCTACCGCGTCGATTTCCTGGTCGACCTGGCGGCGAACCTCGTCGCCGTCGGCGTGCAGCTCGCGACCTTGACCGTGCTGTTCGACAAGGTCACCGCGCTGAAGGGCTGGAGCTTCGAACAGGTCCTGTTCATCTACGGATTCAGCCTGCTGCCGCTGGGACTCTTCAACCTGATCAGCATCAACATCTACAGCTTCGCCGAGCACTACATCGCCGACGGCAATCTCGATCGCGTGCTGCTCAGGCCGGTCAACCCGCTCGCCCAGGTGCTCTTCGAGTCCTTCAACGTCTCCGGCCTCAACGAGATCATGCTGGGCGCCGGGATCATGGGCTACGCCGCGGTCGCGCTCGAGCTGCGGCCGGGGCCCTGGGACATCGCCGTCTTCGCCGTGCTGGTGCCGTCGGCCGCGCTGGTCTACACGGCCGTCTTCCTCGGTCTCGCCGCGGTCTCGTTCTGGTTCGAGGACCGCCTGGGCCTGGCGCCGCCGATCTACAACGTCATCCGGTTCGCCCGGTACCCCTTGACCATCTACGGTCGCGGGGTGCAAGCTTTCCTGACCTTCGTGCTGCCCTTCGCCTGGGTGGCCTACCTGCCCGCCACCTGGTTCGTGGGCGGGCCCGACGTCCGGCGCTGGGCGATGTGCACCCCGCTGGTGGGGGTGCTCGTGATGGCGCTGGCCTACACAGTGTGGCGCGCGGGTCTGCGACGCTACACGAGCACCGGAAGCTGAGAGGAGACGGTCATGACGTCGAGAATCCTGGCCGCGGCGCTCGTCGGGGGCGCCCTCATCGCGGCTGGCCCGGCCGCGGCGACCATCTTCTGCGGCGGCAACGGCGTGGTGAAGCTGTCGTTCACCCCGGGGCCCGATCTGCAGGCGGTCAAGGACGCGCCGCCCGATTCGAACGGTGTCGTCCGGGTGGACGTCTGGGCGGTCCTCGACGAGGTGGCCCAGGTGGAGGGTCCCGGCGGCGTGTTCCTGGCCCTCGGCGGCTTCGAGCTCACGCTCCTGGTCGAGGGCGCCGACGAGGTGACCCTCGCCAAGACGGTCGACATCCCGCACCGCGACTTCGGGTCCGGCCCGGCCCAGTGCCGGGTGGGCACGGTGCCCGGCGAGCTGATCAAGGACGGGCGCCTCGTGCTCTGCCACTGGACGGTCACGCTGGCCGGGCCGGCCAGCAACGTGCGGTTCGCGCTCGACCCGGCGGGTGTGCCGACCTGCGCGGATCTGGAGGGATGCGGCGACGCCGGCATCTACGCCGGCTACGTGGGGACCACGGACGCGAGCCAGGAGAACTACTTCTTCGGCGCCGGCTACGCGCCTGCGGTCCTCAATCCGACCGTCGAGCCGGACCTCGCGGCCGCTCCGTGCAAGATCGGCTATGCGAACGTCGGGATCTACCGCGCCCGGGCGCCGCGCGAGTAGCGCCTACTGGCAGATCTCGAGCAGCACTCCGGCGGTATCCTTGGGGTGCAGGAACACGATCCGCTTGCCGCCGGCGCCGCCGCGCGGGGACTCGTCGAGTACGCGGAGCCCCGCGGCGCGACAGCGCTGGACCACGAGTTCGAGGTTCGCCGCAGCCAGGGCGAGGTGGTGCAGGCCCGGCCCTCGCTTGGCGATGAACCGCGCGATGTTGCAGTCGTCGCTCAGCGGCGCGAGGAGTTCGACGTGGCCCGCGGCGCCGGCGCGGTCGAGCTTCAGCATGGCCACCTTGACCTTCTCGCTCGGCACCTCCTCGGTGCGCTCCAGCTCCAGGCCGAGCAGGTCGCGGTAGAGCAGGAGCGCCGCGTCGAGATCGGGCACCGCGATGCCGATGTGGTCCACGAAGCCGGCGGCGCCCGCCGGAAGCTCGGGGAAAGCGGTCATGGTCGTTCCTTTGCTCGGAGACCTTCGCGTCGCCCGTATTTAAGCGCCGCGGCGAGGCGCCGGCAAGCCCGGATCCGGCGTTCGGTGGTTGCCTCGACCGGCGGTCTCTGGCTATGATCCATCGCTGGATCGTCCGCCACCACCGTGCCGAGGAGGAACCATGGACCCCCGCAACCGCCGGCTCGCCGAGCAGCTCGTTACCTACAGCGTCAAGCTCCAGCCGGGCGAGAAGCTCTACGTCGAGATCAAGGGCCTCCACGCGCTCGAGCTGGGCCGCGCCGTCATCGAGGCGGCGACCGTGGCCGGTGGCGTGCCGTTCTGGTACTACAACGACGAGGAGCTGAGCCGGCCGTTCATCCGCCACGCCAGCCAGGCCCAGTTCCAGGCCTGGGGCCGGTTCCATCGTCCGATCATGGAATCCGTCGACGCCTACCTCGGCATCCGCGGCTCCACGAATCCCTTCGATCTCGCCGACGTCCCGGCGGAGCGGATGAAGTGGCACGACCAGGCGTATTGGGACGAGGTCCACATCCCGGTCCGGCTGAAGAAGAAATGGTGCGTCCTGCGCTACCCCAACCCGGCCATGGCGCAGCTGGCGGAGCAGCCGACGGAGGTCTTCGCGGATTTCTACTACGACGTCTGCTGCCTCGACTACGCGCGGATGTCGCGCGCGATGGACCCTCTCGCCGACCTGATCAACCGGACGGACCGCGTCCAGGTCGCCGGCCCCGGCACGGATCTGCGGTTCAGCGTCAAGGGGATCGGCGCGGTGAAGTGCGACGGCGGCCGCAACATCCCGGACGGCGAGGTCTACACGGCGCCGGTCCGCGACAGTGTCGAGGGCGTGATCACGTACAACGCGGCGACCATGCGCAGCGGGATCAAGTTCCAGAACATCCGCTTCGTCGTGCGCGGGGGGAGGATCGTCGAGGCGACCTGCGACGGCGACGCGCGCAAGCTGAACGAGTTCCTCGACGTCGACGCGGGCGCGCGGTTCTTCGGCGAGTTCGCCCTCGGCGTGAATCCCCACATCACGCGACCCATGCTCGACACCCTGTTCGACGAGAAGATCGGCGGCAGCTTCCACCTGACTCCGGGCAATGCCTACGAGAGGGCCTGGAACGGCAACAAGTCGGCGCTGCACTGGGATCTCGTCTCGATCCAGACGCCCGAATGGGGCGGCGGCGAGATCACCTTCGACGGAGTCCTCGTCCGCAAGGACGGGCGCTTCGTGCCGGCTGATCTGCAGGGCCTCAACCCCGAGAACCTCAAGTAAGGTCGGCGCCGCTCCGCCGCGGCGAAAAGCAGCCTGTTCCTGTCACAAATCAGTGGCCGGCGTCGCCGCGCGCCGGTACCTTTGGGCGAGGGTGACGAGGACGGTGCGCAACCAGATGACAGGAGCGAGCGGCGCATGGGCTCGGACAAGATCGACCGGCTGCTGCGGGAGAAGGAACGCCTCGGCCAGGGCGGGGGCGCGAAGCGGATCGTCCAGCAGCACGAGAAGGGCAAGCTGACGGCGCGCGAGCGGCTCGCCCTGCTCTTCGACGGCGACACCTTCCGCGAGATGCACCTCTTCATGAAGCACCGGTGCAGCCACTTCGGCCTGGAGAACCAGGAGTTCCCGGGCGAGGGCGTGGTGACCGGCCACGGTCTGGTCGACGGGCGCCCGCTCTACGCCGCGAGCCAGGATTTCACGGTCGCGGGCGGCGCCGTGGGCGAGGCGACGGCCCGGAAGATCTGCGAGATCCAGGACCAGGCTCTCGCCACCGGCAACCCATTCGTCTTCATCAACGACTCCGGCGGCGCCCGCATCCAGGAAGGCGTCGACTCGTTGGACGGCTACGGCGCCATCTTCTATCG
This sequence comes from Candidatus Krumholzibacteriota bacterium, assembly GCA_022711765.1. Classification (GTDB taxonomy): domain Bacteria; phylum Krumholzibacteriota; class Krumholzibacteriia; order LZORAL124-64-63; family LZORAL124-64-63; genus Glo-17. The sequence goes on along the minus strand of JAKLEB010000001.1, from coordinate 751,604 downwards.
CAACATCCAGCTCTCCGGCGTCGTCCCGCAGATCTGCATCATCGCCGGCCCGTGCGCGGGCGGCGCGGTCTACTCGCCGGCGCTCACCGACTTCGTGATCCAGGTGCAGGGCATCGGCCAGATGTTCATCACCGGGCCCAAGGTCATCGAGCAGGTGACCGGCGAGCGCGTGACGCCTGAGGACCTCGGCGGCGCGCAGAGCCACGCCCGCTACAGCGGCGTGACGCATTTCGTCGCGCAGACCGAGGCCGAGGCGTTCGCGATCTGTCGCAAGCTCCTGAGCTTCCTGCCGAGCAGCAACGCCGGCCAGCCGCCGGTCGTCCCCGGGCGGCGCGATGACGCCGCCGCAGCGAACCGGTCGCTCGACGCCATCGTCCCGGACAATCCGCGCGAGGCGTATGACATGCACCAGGTCATCCTGGGCGTGGTCGACGGCGCGGACTTCCTCGAGGTCCAGCGGGATTTCGCGCCGAACCTGGTCGTCGGATTCGGCCGCCTCGACGGCCACGCCGTCGGCATCGTCGGCAACAATCCGCAGCACAAGGCCGGCGTGCTGGACATCGACAGCAGCTGCAAGGGCGCGCGCTTCATCCGTTTCTGCAATGCCTTCGACCTCCCGGTCGTGACGTTCGTGGACGTGCCCGGCTTCCTGCCGGGCGTGCAGCAGGAGTACGGCGGCATCATCCGGCACGGCGCCAAGATGCTCTTCGCCTACGGCGCTTCGATCGTGCCCAAGGTCACCGTGGTGACCCGCAAGGCGTACGGCGGCGCCTATCTCGCCATGTGCGGCAAGAGCATGGGCGCGGATCGGGTCGCCGCCTGGCCCAGCGCCGAGATCGCGGTGATGGGCGCCGAGGGCGCGGTCAACGTGCTCTACCGCCGGGACATCGAGGAGGCGGCGAGCCCGGCCGAAATGAGGCTGGAGAAGATCCGGGAGTACACCGAGACGTTCGCCAATCCCTACGTGGCGGCGGGCCGCGGCATGGTCGACGACATCATCGAACCGGCGGAGACCCGCCGGTACCTGGTGCACGCGCTCGCGGCCCTGCGGACCAAACGCGCGGCGCGGCCGCCGAAGAAGCACGGCCTGATCCCGCTGTGAGGCTAGGCCTGTCCCTCGCGCACGCGCTGGTCGGCGCGCAGGGCGGTGCGGACCGTCCCGACGAGCTGGGCCGGCGAGAACGGCTTGGCGAGCGCGCCGCTCATGCCCAGCGCCGCGATCTCCTCGCGGCGGAGCCCCTCGGGGTGGCCGGACATCAGGATGACCGGCAAGCGCGGGCGCACGCGCCGCACCTCGGCGATGACCTCGCGCCCGTCGAGCCCGCGCATGAACTGGTCCGTCAACAGCAGATCGTAGGCGCCGGGGTCGGCCGCGAAGGCGGCCAGCGCCGCCGCCCCGTCGTCGTGCGTGGTCACCCGCATGCCCGAACGCTCGAGGCAGGTGCGAACCGTGTCCGCCACCATGCTGTCGTCCTCGACCACGAGGATGTGGGCCGGTCGGAGCGCGCGCTGGGGAGGCACCGCCGCGAACTCGGCGATCGCGGGCGCCTGGTACGCGTCGAGGGCCGGCGGCAGGCCGGGGGCGGTCGGCTCGGCGCCGGGCGCCGGCGTCCCCGGTTCCCTCTCGGCCCGCACGCCCCGCGCGATGATCGGGAAGTAGATGTCGAAACGCGTGCCGTGTCCCGGCAAGCTGCTGGGGATCGTCACGCCCTCGTTGGCGGCCAAAAGGCGCGACACCATCGTCAGGCCCAGACCCGCGCCGCGTCGCGGCGAGCGCGCGCTGAAGTACGGCTCGAAGATGTGCTGGAGCGTCTCGGTGTCCATGCCGCGGCCGTTGTCGGCGACCGACAGCTGGACGTAGGAACCCGGCTCGAGATCCCGCGGCACGGCGGGACGCTTCGTGGCGATCTCCGTCGGCGTCATCGAGACCGAGATGCGGCCGCGACGGCGGTACATCGCGTGGTAGGCGTTGCTGCACAGGCTCATCAGGACCTGCTGGACCTGGGTCGTGCTGGCGAGCACCGGGCCGCAGCCCGGATCGAGGTCGGTCTCGATGTGGACGGTGTCGGGAAGGATGTCGCGCAGCAGCTTGACCGTCGCGCGCACGACAGCCTGCAGCCGGACGGGCCGGCGGTCGTGGTCGATCTCGCTCTGGTAGCCGTCGACCTCGCGACTCAACTCGGCGGCGACCTCCGCCGCCTGGATGACCTGCCCCAGACTGCGCCAGGGCGGCGTGTCCGCCGTCAGATCATCGCGAACGAGACGCGCCTGCCCGATCACCACCGAGAGAAGGTTGTTGAGGTTGTGCATGATGCTGCCGCTGAGGATGCCGAGCGCTTCCATGCGCTGGGCGCGCTGGAGGTGCTGGCGCAGGTCGGCGCTCTCGCCGTCGGCGCCGCCACGCGCACGCCGTCGGTACCAGCGCCATCCGATCCAGACGCCGGCGGCGAGCCCGACCGCGAGGCTCGCGCCGATCGTGAGGATGACGATCCCTGTCGCGTGCATACGTCCCCGTCTCTCGCTCTCCGCGGGTGACGCCTGGATCTTCGCCCCCTCGCCCGACTCAATCATACCACGGGGGTCGAACACCGCGCCAACCGATGGTGAAGCCAACGCCCGCCACTCGCGCTAAATTGCGGGGTGACAAGCGATCCGGTCGGGTCGACATCAAACAGGAGGAATCGATCCATGTCCAGTCCGAGCTTGCAGTGCCGGCGCGAGGGGGCCGTGGCGACCGTGGTCGTCGACCGCCCCCAGCGACTGAACGCTCTCGATATCGCCACGATCAGCGACCTCGGCCGCGTTTTCGCCGAGCTGGGCCAGGACGACGGGATCCGGGCGGTCGTGCTGACCGGCGCGGGGGACCGGGCCTTCGTGGCCGGTGCCGACATCGCCGAGCTGGCCGCGCTCGACCCGCCCGGCGCCGAGCGCTACGCCGCCACCGGTCAGAGCCTGATGTGGCGCATCGAGAATCTCGGCAAGCCGGTCGTCGCGGCCATCGGCGGTTTCGCCCTGGGCGGCGGGCTCGAGCTCGCGCTCGCGTGCACGATCCGCTGGGCGGCGGACAGCGCCAGGCTCGGCCTTCCCGAGACCGGTCTGGGACTGATTCCCGGTTTCGGGGGCACCCAGCGGCTGCCGCGGCTCGTGGGCCGCGGCCGCGCCCTGGAGATGATCCTCGGCGGCGAGCCGATCACGGCCGATCAGGCGCTGGCCTGGGGCCTGGTCACTCGTGTCCTGCCGCGAGCCGAAGTGCTGCCGCAGGCCCTGGACCTGGCGGCGCGCCTCGCGTGCCGGCCGGCGGTCGCGCTGCGCGCGGCGCTCAAGGCCGTCAACGAGGGCGCGGGCATGTCCGCCGATGCGGCGGTCCGGCTGGAGGCGGCCCTCTTCGGCGTGACCTGCGCGAGCGCCGACGCCGCCGAGGGTTGTCAGGCGTTCCTCGCGAAGCGGCCTCCCGAGTTCCGGCACCGCTGAGCCCGGCAACTTTCTTTTTTCGCGGGCCGGACGCGTTGATTATGTTTGGTCCACGGTCAAACCCGATCCTTCCTCGCGAGGTGATGCCCGTGACGATCCAAACCCCCTTCATGGAAGTCGACGCCGAGCTCTGCAAAGGCTGCCAGCTCTGCCTCGACGTCTGTCCGAAGAGCGTCATCGCCATCAGCGAGAAGCTCAACAGCTCCAGCTACCACCCGGCGTACTACACCGGCGAGGGTTGCACCGGCTGCGGCCTGTGCTTCTACGCCTGTCCCGAGCCGGGCGCGATCCGGGTCGTCAAACCTTGAGGACTGGAGGATTCTCCATGGCCAGACAGTTCATGAAGGGCAACGACGCGATCATCATGGGGGCCCTGGCGGCGGGCTGCCGCTCCTACTTCGGCTACCCGATCACGCCCGCGAGCGAGATCGCCCATGCCGCCGCCACGCATTTCCCGGCGCTCGGCGGCGTCTTCATCCAGGCGGAGAGCGAGGTCGCGGCCATCAACATGGTCTACGGCACCGCCGGCATGGGGATCCGCGCGATGACCGCCTCGTCCTCGCCGGGATTCAGCCTCAAGCAGGAAGGGCTCAGCTACATCGCCGGCGCCGAACTGCCCTGCGTCGTGGTGAACGTCGTGCGCGGCGGCCCCGGCCTCGGCAACATCGCCCCCGAGCAGGCCGACTACTTCCAGGTCACCAAGGGCGGCGGCCACGGCAATTACCGGCTGATCGCCCTCGCGCCCAACAGCGCTCAGGAGATGTGCGACCTGACGATGCTCGCGTTCGATCTCGCGGACCGCTACCGCAACCCGGCCTGCATCCTGGCCGACGGCATCACCGGCCAGATGATGGAGGTCGTCGAGATCCCCGAGCCCAAGCTCGTGCCCTTCGACCACACGAGCTGGGCCGTCCGCGGCGACGCCGCGACCCGCGACAACCTGATCAGCTCGATCTACCTGGAGCCGGAGGTGCTGGAACGGCACAACCTCGCGCTCGATCGGAAGTACCAGGAGATCAAGCAGCGCGAGGTCCGGTTCGAGGAGTACCGCACCGATGACGCGGAACTGGTGGTCGTCGCCTACGGCGTCGTGAGCCGCATCGTCTACTCCACGATCGACGAGGCCCGCGACCGGGGGCTCAAGGTGGGACTCTTGCGACCCATCACGGTGTGGCCGTTCCCCACGGCGGCGATCGTCAAGCTGGCGTCCCGCGTCCACCACTTCCTGGCGATCGAGCTGTCGACCGGTCAGATGGTCGAGGACGTGCGGCTGGCGGTGGAAGGGCGTTGCCCCGTGCACTTCTACGGCCGTTGCGGCGGCATGGTGCCGGGCGGCGCGGAGATCCTGGCTCAGTACGAGCAGATCCTGGCGGGAGGTCAGCGCTGATGGCTAAGGTATTCGAGAAACCCGCCAGCTTCTACAGCGAGTTCGAACGCAAGTCCGCTGGCGGCAAGAAGACGACCCATTACTGCCCCGGTTGCGGACACGGCAACGTCCACAAGATGATCGCCGAGGCGCTCGAGGACCTCGGGGTCGCCGAGCGCTCGGTGTTCGTCAGCCCGGTCGGCTGTTCCGTCTTCGGCTACTACTACTTCAACAGCGGCAACGTCCAGTCCGCGCATGGTCGCGCGCCGGCGGTCGCGACCGGGATCAAACGCACGAATCCCCGGGCGATCGTGATCAGCTACCAGGGCGACGGCGACCTCGCGGCGATCGGCACCGCCGAGACCATCCATGCCGCGAATCGCGGCGAGAACATCTCGGTGTTCTTCATCAACAACGCGATCTACGGGATGACCGGCGGCCAGATGGCGCCCACGACGATGATCGGCCAGCGCACGACGACCACCCCGCGCGGGCGCGCGGAGGTCGTGCACGGCAACCCGATCCGGGTGTGCGAGCTGCTCGCGACGCTGCCGGCGCCGACCTACATCACCCGGGTGGCCCTGGGCAACAGCAAGCAGATCATGCAGACCCGCAAGGCCATCCGCAAGGCGCTGCAGAACCAGATCGAAGGTAAGGGCTACAGCTTCGTCGAGATCCTGTCGCCCTGTCCGACCGGCTGGAAGATGGACCCGACGGACGCGCGCGAGCACCTGGTGACCGTCATGGAGGAGGTCTTCCCGCTCGGCGTGTTCAAGGATCGCAGCGACGAGGTGGAAGCGAATGCGTGGGACCGCACGAGCGAGCCGTTCGACGTCGCGAAGCGGCATGAGTACCTCCAGGCGATGCAGACTCCCCTCTCGCTCGACCCCGTCGAGCTGCCGCTGGATCTCAATTGCAAGTTCGCCGGATTCGGCGGGCAGGGCATCCTCACGCTGGGGCTCTTCCTGGCGCAGATCGGCATGAAGGCCGGCCACCAGGTCAGCTGGTTCCCCGCCTACGGTCCGGAGATGCGCGGGGGCACCGCGAACTGCTCGGTCAACATCTGCCGGAGCCGGATCGGCGCGCCGACCGTGGAGCATCCGAACGTCCTGGTCGTGATGAACCAGCCGTCGCTCGAGATGTTCGAGAAGGACGTGCGCGACGGCGGCTGGATCTTCGTGGACAGCGGCATCTGCACGTCGGAGCCGGACGCGAAGCGGCTCAAGGTCACCATGCTCCCCGCCACGGAGCTCGCCGACCAGGTGGGCACGGCGAAGGTCGCCAACGTGGTGATGCTCGGCGCGATCTGCGCGGCGACCGGCATCTTCTCGGCGGATTACGTGAAGGACACGCTCCGGGTCATCGTCAAGAAGCGGGACCTCCTGGAGATGAACCTGCGCGCGTTCGCCGCCGGCTGGGATGCTGTGGCGGCGCGGCGGGGACAGCGGAGCTAGCGCGACGCCGGCGCCCGCGACCAGCGAGACGGCCCCGTTCCTGCGGAAACGGGGCCGTCGGCGTGAACGGGGCCGGCCCCCGGGTCACGCGCCCCGCGCCGCCCGTTCGTCGAGACGGCGGGTGATCACGCCGAAGGCGATCAGCGCGACCGCCGAGACGATGGCGACGCCCACGAAGACGAACCAGATGTAGTGGGCGTGGGCGTACGCGTCCGGCCAGGGAGCGTCGCCCGCGAGCGCGCGCAGCCGCTGCTGCTGGACGGCGTCCGGGAGCGTGGTCGGCTCCGGGCACCACCGCTGCAGCAGGACTCCCGAGAGCGAGAAGCCGAAGACCGCCGAGAGGAAGGAATGCAGGTGGCTGAATCCGAGGTAGAGCCCCTCCTCTCCCTCCGGCGCCTGCTTCGAGAAGTACTCGAGGAAGCGCGGCGAGATGAAGCTCTCCGCGAGGCCCTGGAACGCGATCCCGATCAGCATCATCGCCGCGATCGCACTGACGCCGAACAGGGTGCCGCTCGCGATCATGTTGCCGGCCGCCATGCAGAAGGCGGACAGCGGCATGATGAACATGCCGACCGTCATCGAGGCGAGGGCGCTGCGACGGCGCATCAACTGGGTGATCCAGGCCACCGTGAGCACGACGACGGCCGGATTCACGTTGGCGTACCAGGAGAACGCCGAGCCTTCCCCCGCCATGCGCAGCACGTACTTCGGCATGGTCGCGTAGAGCTGCGCCTGTACCATCCAGAAGCCGGTGATGATGAGGATCAGGGCGAGCAGGCGCCAGCGCGTGCAGACCGCGACCAGCGAGCGCCAGATCTCGGCGAGGGTCTTCGCCCGTTGCGCCGGCCGGCTGGCCCGGTAGAATCTCGCGACGAGGACGAGCGCGAGGAGCGTCATGCCGGCGGCGTACAGGTTCAGGACGATCAGGCCCTCGTCGCCCAGGCTCACGCGCAGGGGCTGGACGATCGTCTTGCCGCTGAACGAACCGACGTTGACCATCGCGTAGAAGATCGAGTAGCCCCGCGCCCGGTTGATCTCGTTGGTTTCCCGGGCGACCGTGCCGGTGATGACGGACTTGATGAACGAGCCGCCGACCATCACCACCAGCATCACCGGGATGAAGAGCCACTTGTACCAGGTGAGCTCGAGACCCGTGAACTCGACCTCTCGCCCGTAGGCGGCCAGGCCGCCCGCCTCGATCAGCGCCGGCAACACCCACATGCTGGCGTAGCCGACCGTGAGCAGGCCGAACGCCAGGAGCAGGGACGCGCGGAACCCGATCCGGTCGGCGTACGCGCCGCTGAACGTCGGCAGCAGGTAGAGGCCGGCCGAGAAGAGCCCGGAGATCACGCCCGCCTGCACGTCGTTGAAGCCGAGGACGCGGCTCAGGTAGATCGTGATCGCGACGAACACCCCGTACCAGGCCGCGCGCTCGAGGACCTCGACGCCGTTGGCGACCCAGAACGGCCTCGAGAAACGCCAGGTGGCGCGACCGGCGGCGGGGGAGTCGGAGTCGGCGGCTGCCATCGTACCTTCCTTTGCTGGGCGAACGCGTGAATCCGCCCAATCTACATCAAGAGACGGGTGTCTCCAAACCGCGGGTCTTGACACCCGGACCAGCCCCCCTCAATCTGTCCAAGCCCATCCGCAACCGCCCCGGAGGCCGTCATGCCCGACCGCGAAACCGCCGCCATCTCCGGGCCAGAACCCCAGGTCCTGGTGGTCGACGACGAGCCCGAACTCTGCCGGGCGCTGAGCAAGCTCCTGACCCGCAACGGCTACCAGGTGCTCACCGCCGGCGACGGCGAGGAGGCGCTGCGGCTGCTCCGGCAGCACGAGATCCACCTGGTTTTGACGGATCTCGTGATGCCCAAGATGGGCGGCCTCGACCTCCTGCGGACCGGCAAGGTCATCTCGCCCGGGACCGAGTTCGTGATCATCACCGGCCACGGGACCATCGAGGTCGCCGTCGATGCGATGAAGCTGGGCGCCTACGATTTCGTCGAGAAGCCGTTCACGTCCGCCCTGACCTTGAAGACCGTGCGCAAGGCGGTGGAAAAGCAGCGATTGCAGGCGGAGAATCTCGAGCTCCGCCGGCGGCTGGAGGAAGTCCAGGATCGCCACGACATCATCGGCCGCAGCGACGTCATGCGTCAGGTCGTGGAGACCGCGCGGCAGGTCGCCGCCAGCACCGCGACCGTGCTCTTGACCGGGGAGAGCGGGACCGGCAAGGAGATCTTCGCCGATGCGATCCACCGCTGGAGCGACCGCCGCAAGCAGGCGCTGGTGAAGGTCAGCTGCGCGGCGTTGCCCGAGACCCTGCTCGAGGCCGAGCTCTTCGGCTACGAGCCGGGCGCCTTCACCGGCGCGGTCGGGCGCCGCACCGGCCGCTTCGAGCTCGCCGACCGGGGCACGCTCTTCCTGGACGAGGTGGGGGAGATGAGCCCCACCACCCAGATCAAGCTGCTGCGCGTCATCCAGGAGGGGACCTACGAGCGCCTGGGCAGCAGCGAGACCCGTACGGTGGACGTCCGCCTGCTCGCCGCGACGAACGCCGACCTCGCCGCGCGGGTCCAGCGCGGGCAGTTCCGCGAGGACCTGTTCTACCGCCTGAACGTGATCAACCTCGAGCTTCCGCCGCTGCGCAACCGCGGCGAGGACGTGATCCTGCTCGCCCACTACTTCCTGCAGCTCTACAACCAGAAGAACGGCAAGAGCCTCGGCGGTTTCACGCGGCAGGCGGTCGAGGCGCTGAGCCGGCACGGCTGGCCCGGCAACGTCCGCGAGCTGGAAAACTGCATCGAGCGCTGCGTCGTGCTCAGCAAGGGACCGTTCGTGGACGTGGACGTATTGCCGCCGACGGTCCTGGCGGGCAAATCGCGCTACGAGCAGGTCGTGATTCCGGTCGGCACTCCGCTCTACCAGGCCGAACTCCAGCTCATCGAGGCCACGCTCCACGCGACGGGCGGCGACAAGGAAACCGCGGCCAGGATCCTCGGCATCAATGCGCGGACGATCTACCGCAAGCTGAAGTGAACCGGGCGGATAGGCCCGCTGTCGCCGGCTTGACCGCGTGTGGCGGCCGGGCTACATTGGGTCGCCAGGTCCGGGCCGTCTCGGGCCGTTTTTTGCGAGAGTGGCGGAACTGGTAGACGCGCAGGGTTTAGGTCTCTGTGGGGCAACCCGTGGGGGTTCGAGTCCCCCCTCTCGCACCACGACCGCGTCCGGCGCCGGCGGCGTCGGCTCTTTGTGAGGTAGGTCCCTGATGCCCGAACCGAGCAACCTTCCGTTCCGCCTCGCGGTCGAGGCGCCCGAGCCGTGCGTGCGGGTGATCAAGGTGGAGGTGCCTCGCGCCGAGTACAACCGCCAGTACCAGCGTCGCCTCGCCGCCGCGATCCGCGGCCATCAGCGCCCGGGATTCCGCAAGGGCAAGACTCCGCCGGCGATCGTCGAGAAGGAGGTGGGCGGCCGCCTGCGCGCCGAGACCTTCGAGGCGCTCGTGCCGCAGGCCTTCCGCGCCGCGGTGATCGAGCACCGGCTGCTGCCGATCACCGAGCCGGCTCTCGAGAACCTCGTCTTCGACGAGGACAAGGACCTGGCCTTCGATCTCCGGGTCGAGGTGCGCCCGGACGTGACCGCCGCGGATTACGACGGACTGCCGGTCACGGAGCGCGCGGTCGAGGTCAAGACCTCCGAGGTCGACCAGGTCCTCGAGCGCCTGCGCGAGAACCGCGCCATCTTCGAGACCGTGCAGCGCCCGGCGGCGACCGGCGACCAGGTCGTGGTGGACCTCGTGCCGCGGCGCGACGACGGGAGCCTCGACACGGACAGGCAACTGGCCGCCCAGCCGGTGGTCATCGGCGCGGAGCAGAATCTCCCTGCCTTCAACGAGGCCCTGGTCGGCGTGGAGGCGGGCCAGGAGCGCGACATCACCGTCACGTACGCCGAGGACTACCCCAACCCGGCGATGCGGGACCGCACGGTCACGTTCCACTGCCGGATCGGCGCCGTGCAGGCCAAGATCCTCCCGGAGGCGGACGACGCCTTCGCGTCCCGGCTGCAGGACGGGCAGACACTCCTGGAGCTGCGCGGCCGCATCCGGGAGGGTCTCGAGGCCGAAGCCCGCCGGCGCGCCGCGGAGGAGCTCGATGAGCAGCTGTTCGACGGCCTGATCGCCCGCAACGAGGTCCCGGTGCCGCCCAGCATGGTGGAGGCCTGGTTGCGCTCGGGTCTCCAGGAGCTGCACCAGCGGAACGAACAGCTCGGACGGCCGGACAGCGAACAGGAGGATGCGCGCTACCGCGAGGCCGCGCGACCGGTCGCCGAGCGGCAGATCAAGGGCATGTTCCTGCTCGAAGCGGTGCGCCGCCAGGAGAAGATCGAGGTTTCGGCCGAGGACGTGGACGCCCGGATCGCGGCGATCGCCGCCGACCACGGTTTCGATCTGGAGAAGTACCGCCAGTTCGTGGAACATGGCGACGAGAAGGACCGGATCCGGCACGGCCTGGAAGAGCGGTTGACGTACGACTTCCTGCTATCCCGCGCTCAAATCACCCAGGCGCCGGTCGAAGACCAGGACTGACGATTGCCCGGCGGCGCTGTATCATGGATGGGAACCGGCGCTGGAGTACGGGGTAATCAGGACACGCGACGTCGCGTCAAAAGGAGCGGACATGCTGGTGCCGATGGTGGTGGAGCAGACGGGCCATGGCGAGCGCGGTTATGACATTTATTCGCGTTTGTTGAAGGATCGTATTGTTTTCCTGGGGTCGCCGGTGGATGACGTCGTGGCGAACCTCGTCATCGCCCAGTTGCTCTACCTGCAGGCCGAGGATCCGGAGCGGGACATCTACCTGTACGTCAACACGCCCGGCGGCAGCGTCTCGGCCGGTCTTGCTATCTACGATACGATGCAATACATTACCAATGACGTCGTGACGATCTGCATGGGTCAGGCTTCGAGCATGGGCGCGGTTTTGCTGGCTGCGGGAGCCGCGGGCAAGCGGTCGGCTCTCAAGAACTCCCGGGTGATGATCCACCAGCCGCTGGGCGGGAGTCAGGGCCAGGCCAGCATGATCGAGATCTACACTAAAGAAATCCTCAAGATCCGCGACACGCTGTACGCCATCCTCGCCAAGCACACGGGCCAGCCCCAGAAGAAGATCGCCGAGGATAGCGACCGGGACTTTTTCATGTCGGCCGAGGAAGCGCTGGCGTATGGTCTAGTCGACAAGGTCATCGAGAGTCGTTCGGAGATCGACGCCAAGAAGAAGTAGTCGGGCAGGTCCGGGAGGCAACATGAAGCGGCGGCAGAACGGCAGCCCCCAGATGATCAAGTGCTCGTTCTGCGCGCGCGGCCAGGACGAGGTGGCGAAGCTCGTCGCCGGCCCGAACAGCGTCTACATCTGCAACGAGTGCATCAAGCTCTGCAACGATATCCTCGAGGGCGAGTTCATGGACGAGGCGAGCCTCGCGCCGCCCGAGTTCCCGAAGCCGCTCGAGATCAAGGACCACCTCGACCAGTACGTGATCGGCCAGGACGAGGCCAAGGTCTCGCTCGCGGTCGCGGTCTACAACCACTACAAGCGGATCAACCAGAAGGCGAGCCGAGACGGGGTCGAGATCGACAAGAGCAATATCCTCTTGATCGGCAATACCGGCACTGGCAAGACCCTGCTCGCGCAGACGCTCGCCCGGTTCCTGAACGTACCGTTCGCGATCGCCGATGCGACCGCGCTCACCGAGGCGGGCTACGTCGGCGAGGACGTCGAGAACATCCTGGTGCGCCTGCTGCAGGCGGCGGACTACAACATCGCCTCGGCGGAGCAGGGCATCATCTACATCGACGAGATCGACAAGATCGGGCGCAAGAGCGGCAATCCCTCCATCACTCGCGACGTCTCCGGCGAGGGCGTCCAGCAGGCCCTGCTGAAGATCCTCGAGGGGACCGTCGCCAACGTGCCCCCGCAGGGCGGCCGCAAGCATCCGCAGCAGAAGTACCTCGAGGTCAACACCCGGAATATCCTGTTCATCTGCGGTGGCGCCTTCGAGGGTCTGGACCGGATCGTGACCCGCCGCATCGGTCAGGGCGCGCTCGGTTTCGGCCGCGAGGCGGAGCAGCGCCACCATCACGCGCGGCGCGGCGAGACCCTCGCGCAGGTCGAGCCCCAGGATCTGATGCAGTACGGCCTGATCCCCGAGCTGATCGGCCGCTTGCCGGTGGTCGTGCATACGGAGGAGCTGGATCGCACGTCGATGATCCGCATCCTGACCGAGCCGCGCAACGCGCTCACGAAGCAGTTCCAGAAGCTGCTCGAGATGGAGAACGTGGAGCTGGTCTTCGCGCCGGGAGCCCTCGAGGCGATCGCCGACGAGGCCATCGGCCGCAAGACGGGCGCCCGCGGCCTGCGTTCGATCATCGAAGCCGCGATGCGTGACGTGATGTTCGAGATTCCCTCCCAGGACGACGTTCGCCGGGTGGTCATCACGCGCGAGACGGTGACCGAGGGCGCTGCGCCGGAAGTCATCAGCGGCGATCCCGACGTGGACGTCAAGGAAGCCTAGCCCCCATGGCCGACCGCGAATTCGTCATCCACCGGGACGACGAGGACCACGCCGTCCCCTCGTTCCTGCCGCTACTGCCGCTGCGCGACGTGGTCGTGTTCCCGTTCATGGTGACGCCGCTCCTGGTCGGGCGCGCCGCCTCCGTCGCCGCCGTCGAGGCCGCCATGGTCGCCGAGAAGCTGCTCTGCGTCGTGGCCCAGACGGAGGCGGACATCGAGGAGCCCGGCCGCGACGAACTCCACGACGTCGGGACCGTGATCAAGGTCCTGCAGGTGATCCGCACGCCGGACGAGACCCTGAAGATCCTCGTCGAGGGCCTGGCGCGGGTGGACCTCGGCGAGACCGGCGACACCGGCGAGTACCTGACGGTCGCCGTCTCGCCGCGCGTGGAGGAGACGGAGGAGGGACCGCGGATCGAGGCGCTCAGCCGTTCGATCAAGGACCGCTTCAAGGACTACGTCCGGCTCAACAAGCGGCTGCCTGACGAGGTGTTGCTCTCGGTGCTGAACCTCGAGGCGATCGACCGCATGGCGGACTCCATCAGCGGCTACATCCTCGGCAAGACCTCGCTCAAGCAGGAGTTGCTCGCCGAAGCCAACCTCTTCACGCGGCTGTCGCGGATCAACCAGATCCTCGCCGACGAGCTGGAGATCCTCGAGATCGAGCGGCGGATCGACAGCGAGGTCCAGAGCCAGGTCCAGAAGAACCAGCGGGAGTTCTACCTGAACGAGCAGCTGCGGGCCATCCGCAAGGAGCTCGGCTACCACTCGGACGAGGATTCCGAGGTCGAGGAGTACGCGGAGAAGATCAAGGCGTGCGATCTGCCGCCGGAGGTCAACGACGCGGCCCAGCGCGAGCTGTCCCGGCTCGCGCGCATGCCCGGCATGTCCCCCGAGGCCACGGTCGTGCGCAACTACCTCGACACGCTGCTGGAATTGCCCTGGAAGAAGCGCTCGCGCGACCGCATCGACACGCGCAAGGTCCGCCGCCAGCTCGATGCCGACCATTACGGGCTGGACAAGGTCAAGGACCGGATCATCGAGTTCCTGGCCGTCTACAAGCTGACGCGCAAGATGCAGGGCTCGATCCTGTGCCTCGTCGGTCCCCCGGGCGTGGGCAAGACCAGTCTCGGCCGCAGCATCGCCGGGAGCCTCGGCCGGCGGTTCGTGCGGATCAGCCTCGGCGGCGTGCGCGACGAGGCGGAGATCCGCGGCCACCGCCGTACCTACATCGGCAGCAAGCCGGGCCGCATCATCGAGTCGCTGCGCAAGGCGGGCACGCGGAACCCGGTCTTCCTGCTGGACGAGATCGACAAGCTCGGCGCCGACTACCGCGGCGACCCGTCGGCGGCCCTGCTGGAGGTCCTCGACCCCGAGCAGAACTCGCACTTCTCGGATCACTACCTCGAGGTCGATTTCGACCTGTCGCAGGTCCTGTTCATCACGACCGCGAACAGCCTGCACGCGATCCCGCCCGCGCTGGAGGACCGGATGGAGATCATCCGCCTGCCGGGCTACCTGGAGCACGAGAAGCTGGCGATCGCCGAGCGGTTCCTGGTCCCGCGGCAGCTCGAACGCAGCGGCATCAAGAGCTGGGACGCCGGGTTCCGCGCGAAGGCGCTGCAGACCATCATCGACGGCTACACGCGCGAAGCCGGCGTGCGCAACCTGGAACGCGAGATCGGCGCCATCTGCCGGAAGGTGGCGAAGCATCGGGCGGAACGCGACCGGTATCCAGGCTGGATCACGGCCCGCAACGTGTCGCACTACCTGGGCGTCCCGCGCTACCTGAGACAGCAGGTGGACCGTGATCCGGAGGTCGGCGTGGTCGTGGGCCTCGCGTGGACCGAGGCCGGAGGCGAGATCCTCGAGATCGAGACGAGCGCGATGTCGGGCTCGGGCAAGCTGGTCCTGACGGGCAACCTCAAGGACGTCATGAAGGAATCGGCGGAGACGGCCCTGAGCTACGCCCGCGTCCACTGCCCGGATCGCGGCGGCGACTGGTTCCAGGAGCACCAGATCCACGTCCACGTGCCGGAGGGCGCGATTCCCAAGGACGGTCCGTCGGCGGGGGTCGCGATGGCCACGGCCATGGTGTCCTTGCTGACCGACCGCAAGGTGCGCAAGGACGTGGCGATGACCGGCGAGGTCACCCTGCGCGGCAAGGTCCTGCCGATCGGCGGATTGCCCGAGAAAGCCGTGGCCGCCGTCCGCGCGGGGGCCAGGCACCTGATCATCCCGCGCGACAACGAGAAGGAATTCCGGGAACTCAGCCCGCTGATTCGCAAGCAGTTGACCGTGCATCTCGTCGAGACCATGGACACTGTCCTGGACCTGGCCCTGATCGACGGGGCCTGATCTTGCAGGTGATCTTCGTCGGCAGTTTCCCGGATCTCGCGCAGCGGCCCGCGCCGGTGCTGCCCGAGTTCGCCTGCGTCGGGCGCAGCAACTGCGGCAAGTCCTCGCTCATCAACTACCTCTTGCAGCGCAAGGGCTTGGCGAGGACGAGCGGGCAACCGGGCAAGACGCGCCTCCTGAACTACTACCTGGTCGATGGCCGCTACTACCTGGTGGACCTGCCAGGCTATGGCTACGCCCGGGTGAGCCAGGCGCAGCGCCGCCAGTGGTGGCGGCTGTTCGAGCGCTACCTGACCACGGAGGACCGGCCCCTGGCCGTCCTGCACCTGATGGACTGCCGCCACGCGCCGAGCGACCAGGATCTCGAGGTCTCCGGCTGGCTCGTCCGCAGCGAACGTCCGTTCGCCTTGGTTGCCACCAAGATCGACAAGGTCGGCGCCCCGGCCCGCCTCGAGCATTACCGGAGGGTCATCGACGTCCTGGGGCTCGGGCCGGACGTGCCGTTCCTGCCGACCTCGACCCGCCGCAAGCAGGGCCGCGACGAGGTTCTGGGCTGGGTGGCGGCGGTCTTGACAGCCGCCGATCATGGTGTTTGACTTTAGCCGCCAGGGGTCGATATAATGGGAGCAGAGGCACCGGCTTTGCGGCGAGAGGATCGAGCACCGATGATTCGTTACGGCGACTGCCGGCGAGCGAGGCGGGCCCTGGGGCTGGCCGTGCTGGCCGCGATCGGGTTCAGCTTGCCGTCCTGGGCGACGGAGCTGGATCTGCAGCAATTGCCGCTGGTCGAGCCGTTCGAATGCCTGATCTGCCACGTGAGCGACCCGCTCCCGGCCGACCTGAACTCCTTCGGGTCCGACTTCCTGGCCAATGGCCGGATCTGGAACGCGACCCTGGCGGCCGTGGATTCCGACGGTGACGCCTGCGTCAACGGCGTGGAACTCGGCGACGTCGGGGGGGACGGCAACGTCGATGGCAACGTGACCTCGCTGTTGAGCAACCCGGGCGTCGCGGGCGATTGCGGCGGTTCCAATGTGGACGTCCGCACCTGGGGCGAGTTGAAGGCCCTGTTCGAGCTGAAATAGCGGGGACCGGGCCGTCGGCCCGGTCCGCAGTGCCAGGCCCCGGTGTGGGCTCTTTTTTTGGCGTCCGGCGGGCGATTCCGACCAGCGGGCGAGGAGATGCCGTGGAGAATCGGGTCATCATCGGGGGGCAGTGGGGTGACGAGGGCAAGGGCAAGGTCATCGACGCCCTCGGCGAAGGCTACGACTGGGTCATCCGGTACCAGGGCGGCGCCAACGCCGGCCATACCATCCAGGTCGGCGCCCGCGAGCACGTGCTGCACCTGGTCCCGTCGGGGATCTTCCGGGAGGCGGTGCGCTGCTATCTGGGCAACGGAATGGTCATCGACCCCTGGGCGCTCCGCGACGAGATCCTCGCGCTCGAGGAGCAGGGCGTCCGGGTCCGCAATCGCCTGCACGTCTCGAGCGCCGCGCAGCTGCTGATGCCGTACCACAAGCGGTTCGACGAATTGCGCGAGATCCAGCGCAAGCGCAAGTCGATCGGCACGACCGGACGCGGCATCGGTCCGGCCTACCAGGACAAGCTGGCCCGCGCCGGGCTGCGTTTCGGCGACCTGACGGCGCCCCTGGAGAAGCTGGAACGCGCCGCGATCGAGCACATCCTCGAGGCCAACGAGGTGCTCGCCAAGACCTTCGACGCCGAGCCGCTCCCGGCCAAGGTGTTGGCCGAGGAGCTGGTGGTCCTGGCCCAGTCGCTGCGCCCCCTGATCGTCGACGGTTACTCGGCGCTGCGCGGCGTGCGCGAGGGCCGCGAATCGGCGCTCTTCGAGGGCGCGCAGGGCACGCTGCTGGATATCGATCACGGGACCTATCCCTTCGTGACCAGCAGCAACTCCACCGTCGGTGGGGCGCTCACCGGTACCGGCCTGCCGGCGCGTTGCCTCGGCGAAGTCGTGGGCGTGTTCAAGGCGTACTGCACCCGAGTCGGCAATGGGCCGTTTCCGACCGAGCTGCGCGCCGAGGAAGGCGAGCAGCTGCGCACCCTGGGGCGCGAATACGGGGCGACGACCGGTCGGCCGCGCCGCTGCGGCTGGTTCGACCTGGTGGCCGGCCGGTACGCCGTCGGGGTCAACGGACTCGTCGGACTCGTGATCACCAAGCTCGATGTGCTGGACGCGCTGCCGGTCGTGAAGGTCGCCGAGGCGTACGATCTGGACGGCGAACGCCGAGACGACTTCCCGATCCGCCCGGACGAGAGCTGTCGGGTGCGCCCGGTGCTGAAGGAGCTGCCGGGCTGGGAGAAGCCGCTCGGCAAGTGCCGCCGCCTCGCCGACCTGCCGGCCAACGCCCGGAAGTACCTGGAGTACCTGGAGCGGTCGCTCGGGGTTCTCGTCGTCGGGATCTCGGTGGGCAAGAGCCGGGAGCAGATGGTCATGACGCCGACCGGCGTCACCGCGTAGCGCTGTCGCTATGCCGCGAGCCGGGCGCGCCGAAGGGAGCGCGCCGACCGATCGAGGGCCGCTAGCTCATCAGGTTAGAGCACCTGCCTTTTAAGCAGGGGGTGCCCGGTTCGATTCCGGGGCGGCCTACCACTTTCGCCAGTGGCCCACGCGTGGCCAGAGACGACGGAGCCCCCGGCCGCGGCGGCCGGGGGCTCGGCGGGCTCGTGAGCCGGCGCCTGCCGGCGGGCCCTATTGCTTGTTGGCCTTGATCCAGGTCCGCTCGAACTCGGCCAGCGTCGCGGCGAAGAGATCCATGGCGCTCTGGATCGGCGCCGGGGTCTCGAGGTCGACGCCGGCAGTGCGCAGGATGTCCAGCGGCGGCGCGCTGGAGCCGGCCTTGAGCATCCCGTCGATGTATTGCTGCGCGGGCTTCTCGCCGTGAGCTGAGATGTTCTCCGCCAGGGCCAGGCCGCTGCAGAGACCCGTGGCGTAGCTGAACACGTAGAAGTCGTAGTAGAAGTGGGGGATGAACATCCACTCGCATTCGTCGTTGGCCGCCATCTCGTACTCGGGGCCGTAGTAGAGCTCGATGAGTTCCTTGTACTTGGCGTTGAGCCACTCGGCGGTCAACGGGTTGCCGGCCTCCGCGTGCGCGTGGAACGCCAGCTCGAAGTCGGCGAACAGGGTCTGCCGGAAGATCGTCAGGCGCATGCTCTCGAGCCGCTGGTTGAGCAGCATGAGCGTCATCTCCGGGTCGTCCTTGTACTTCTTGAGCAGGTAGTTCGTCACCAGCGCCTCGTTGCAGGTCGACGCGACCTCGGCGAGGAACGTCGTGTACCCGCGGTACTGCGCCGGCTGGTTGCGGCTGCTGTACCAGCTGTGCATCGCGTGGCCGTACTCGTGCGCCGTGGTGTACATGGCGTCGAGGGTGTTGTCGAAGTTCTGGAGCACGAACGGGTGGAGATCATGGGCGAGCACGCCGTTGCTGTACGCGCCGGAGCGCTTGTCCTCGTTGGGATAGACATCGGTCCAGCCGTTTTGGGGATCCATGCCGATCTTCGCCTGATCGACGTACTCCTTGCCCAGGGGCCGCAGTCCTTCGGCGACGACGGTCATCGCCTCGTCGTAGGTCATCGGCTTCTCGACGTCCTCGAGCAGCGGGTTGTAGAGGTTCGCGAAGTCCAGCGGGGTCTCGAGGCCGAGGACCTTCTTGCGCAGGGCGATGTACTTGTGAAGCGTCTTGGGGAGATTCTCGCGGACCGTCGCGATCAGGTTCTGGTAGGTGGCTTCGGAGATGTTGTCCGGCGACAGCGCCGTCTGCAGGCAGCTCTCGTACCCGCGCGCCTCCTTCGAGGCGATGTGGCTCTTGACCACGCCGTCGAGCAGCACGCTGAACGTGTTCTCGTAGGAGCGCAGGGTGCCGAAGAACGACTCGGCGGCTTGCTTGCGCACCGCGTAGGTCGGCGACGCGCGCAGGGTGCTGAAGTTGTTCAGGGTCAGCTGCTTGGGAAGCCCGTCCGCGCCGACGATCTCCGGGAACTCGATGTCGACGCTCAGCAGAGCCTCGTGCGCATCGCTCGGCGTGCCGCGCATGCGGCCGGTCGTGGCCATCAGGCGTTCGCCGTCGGCGTCGAGGGTGTGCTCGGCCTGCCGCCACATCTCCTCGAAATAGAAGCGCCACTCGGCGATGTCGGGGTCGCTCGCGAGCCAGCCCTCGATCGTCTCGCGCGGAATGGTCAGCAGCTCGGGCTGCATCCAGCTCGTCGCCTGGCCGAACTTCGGCCCGAGCTGCTGGACGCGACCCTGCCAGGTCCGCGCCTCGTTGTCGCCCTGGTTGATGTCGAACCGCAGCTGCGCATAGACCATGAGCCGGTAGAAGCGGTCCAGCATCTCGTAGACCTGCTGCTGGGCGGCCTTCAGGGTGTCCTTGGACTCGCCGAGGCGTCCCTGGTATTCCATGAGCTTCGGGATGTCCTGGTCGAATGCGGCCAGTTCGGCTTCCCAGGCTTCGATGGTGGGGAAGATCTGCCCCCACTGCCACTGGTACTCGGTCGGGATGCTGGACCGGGGCGCCGCGGCGTCCGGCGTGTAGGCGAGGCCGGGCAGCGCCAGCAGCACGCAGCCGATCGCCACCGCGAGACCGAACGCTCGGCCATTCGCGCGTTGGTACATGAGGGACCTCCAAGCGGTTGGTACAGGAAGGAGCCCGGCTATGGAGGGCCGGGCTCGCCGGGGGAATCGTGGCGGCCGGCTAGGGAACGGTCCGGCCAAATCTGTCGAACACCCGTTCGGTCTGGCTCTTGGTCTCGGGCAGCGGCAGCTCTTCGCTCTCCCAGCCGAACTCGTCGGGGGCGACCTCGTGGAAGTGCAGGACGCGGCCACCGATGCCGACCGCGTAGAGATTGGTGCCGCTGGATCCCCAGATATCGAAGAGGACCCGGCCGTCCTCGTAGAGCGGCCGGAACGAGTGACCGGGGGGGTCGACCCGGTTGATTCTGCCGTCGTTGGTCACGGCCCACACGGTATCGGCGTCGTCGGTATAGATGCCGTAGACGACGGCGCCGAGCGCCGGGCTGTACCATTCCTCCCAGGACAGCGCGTCGCTCTCGTCTTGGCGCAGCTGGAACAGCCGGCCGCCATCGGTGGCCACGAAGTTCCCGGAGAGCCGATCGCTGCTGGTCGAGCAGGTGACCCAGTCCTCGCCGCCGGTGACCCGGCGCAGGAGCCAGTCGGTCTCCGGGTCGTCCATGAGGATGATGCCTTCGGACGCGGTCACGCCGTAGTGGGCGACCGATGTGATCGACTCGACGTCCTCGCTCCGGACCAGCGTGTCCGTCACGGCCTGCTCGTTGTCCCGGATGTAGATTCCCTCCGGAGCGTTGATCCAGCCGCCGCCGCTGAGTTGCCGCAGGGTCCCGTCCCGCCCGCATACCATCACGGTGCCCTGGTACTCGCCGACCGCGAAGAGGTCGGCGCTCGTGCCGGTGTTCATGGCGGACCAGCCACCGCCCGAGCTGCGGCGCAGGACCGTCCCGCGGTGGCCGGTGATGTAGACCGTTCCCGCTCCGTCGCCCCAGACGTCGGTCAGGGCGACCTCGGTGCCGCTGGTCTGGCGAGCCCACTCGTCGCCGTTCCAGTGGTAGATCAGGCCGGGCTGGCCGACCACGTAGACGTTGTCGGGGTCCGTGCCCCAGACGCCGAGGAACCAGACGCCGATCGGGGGATCCGGCTGCTCGGGGAAGCTCACGTCGCTCACATCGTCTCCGCAGCCGACCGCCAGGGCCAGGCCCAGCGACCCGACGGCGAGAAGGCCGGCGAGCGCAGGACGATGGATGGTAGCCCGGACACCAGTCATCGTGGGCAACTCCTCAGGCTGGATTCGCATCGGAGGATGGCCGAAACCGCGGCGCGAGGGTCCCGCGTCGCGGCCGAAACCGTAAACCACGGCTAAAAGTAATGACTGGAATGGGGAAAGTCCACTTGGATCCTCAGGGCTTCTCCCTTGCCGGCGCCAGCGCCCTTGACGACATTGGACCGCACAACCCCGTCGAAAGCAGCGCCATGATCGCCACGCCCGCCCGTCCCTTCGCCGACCCCGCGGTCGTCGCCGAGATCGACCGGTTGCGGCGGGAGCTCCACGCCGTCATCCTGGCGCATTTCTACCAGGAACCCGCGATCCAGGACGTCGCCGACCACGTCGGCGACAGCCTCTACCTGGCCCAGCAGGCGGCGGCGACCGATGCCGAGGTGATCGTGTTCGCCGGCGTTCACTTCATGGCCGAGACCGCCAAGATCCTCAACCCGGACAAGCTGGTCCTGGTCCCCGACCTGACGGCCGGTTGCAGCCTCGCCGACGGCTGCCCGGCCGAGGCGTTCGCCGCCTGGCTCGCCGGCTATCCCGACCACAAGGTCGTCAGCTACATCAACTGTTCGGCCGCGACCAAGGCCCTCAGCGACATCATCTGCACGAGCAGCAACGCGGTCCGCGTCGTCGAGAGCTTTCCGCCGGACCAGCCGCTGGTCTTCGCGCCGGATCGCTTCCTCGGCCGGTGGGTCGCGAAAGAGACGGGCCGGCCGCTCGTGCTGTGGCCGGGCAGCTGCGAGGTCCACGAGGTCTTCTCGGCGATCCGCCTGGAGGAGCTGCGCGAGGCGCACCCGGACGCGGTCGTGGCCGCTCACCCCGAATGTCCGGAGATCATCCTCGACCAGGCCGACCACGTGGGTTCGACCAGCAGCATCCTGGCCTTCGCGCGGCGGACGCCGGCGCGCGAGATCATCGTGGTGACCGAGGCGGGCATCTTGCACCAGATGCAGAAGGAGAATCCCGACAAGGCCCTCATCCCCGCGCCGGGAGCCGACGAGACCTGCAGCTGCAACCTGTGCCCGCACATGCGCAAGAACACGATCGCCAAGCTGCTGGCCTGCATGCGCGACCGCAGTCCGGAGCTGACGGTCGACCCCGCGCTCGGCCGGCGGGCGGTCGTGCCGCTGGATCGCATGCTGGCGCTGAGCCGTCAGTCGCCGGCGTAGTCGCCCGCCTGACGCCGCGAGAGCGAGATGCGGCGCCGGTGCGGGTCGATCTCCAGGACGCGGACCGTGATCTCGTCCCCCTCCTTGACGACCTCGCGCGGATGCACCAGGCGCCGGTCCGCGAGCTCGCTGATGTGCACCAGTCCCTCGATGCCCTGCTTCAGCAGGACGAAGGCACCGAAGTCGACGAGCCGGGTGATCGTCCCCTGCGTGTCCTGCCCGACCGGGATCGCGGCGGCCTCCGCGGGCCAGGGGTCGGTCGCCAGGCTCTTCATCGACAGGCTGACCCGCTCCCGGCGGTTCTCGCCCGGGTGCTGGATCTCGACCACCTCGACGCGCACCTCCTGGCCCTCCCGCAGGATCTCCGCGGGATCGCTGATGCGCTGGTGGCAGATCTGGGAGATGTGGACCAGGCCCTCGACGCCCCCGATGTCGACGAACGCACCGTAGGGCATCAGCCGCGTCACCTGGCCCGTGAAGATCGCGCCGACGGCGAGCGACTGCCGGATGCTGGCAGCCTTCTCCTCGCGCTCGCGCTGCAGCAAGGCCCGGCGCGACAGCACGATGTTGCGGCCGTCCGCCGAGATCTCGAGGATCAGGAACCGCTGGCTGGTGCCGACGAATGGCTCGGGATCCTGGATGCGCCGCAGGTCCATCTGGCTGAAGGGGCAGAAGCCTCGCTGTCCGCCGAGATCGACGGTGAAGCCGCCCTTGTTCGTGCTCGTGATCTTGCCCTCGACCGGCGCATTCGCCGCCTGCGCGGCCTGCAGGGCCTGCAGCGCCCGCTTGCCGGCGTCCCCCGGGTGGACCGTTTTCGCGAGGCCGAGACCGTCGGTCGTCTTGATCACGTAGGCCGACACGGACTGCCCCTCCTGGCAGAGCAGGGCGCCGTCCGGCCCGCGGAAGTCGTCGAGCGACATGGGGAGCTCGTGGCGGGCCCCCACGTCGACGAAAACCTCGGTGGCGGTGATCTGGACGACCGTGCCGGTCACCCGGTCGCCCGGCTTGGGATCGGGGCGGCTCGCTTCGCTGGCGGCGAGGAGCTCGGCGAATTCGGCGGATTCCTGCGGCGTGTCGTCGTCGGCGAAGTCCTGGCTGGCGGGCTGGTCGTGCATGGCGGGTCCTGATTCTCCTTGAGCGATCGTGCGCATCTTCGGTCGCCACAGCATAACCCATCCCGCGCGCCGTGGCGTACATATTTTCGCCTGCGCCGGGCCGGTGGGAGCGCCGTCGGGCCGTCAGTCTTCCTTCCAGAATTCCTCGACGAACAGGTGGCCCGGCTCCTTCCGGGTGTGCCGCCGGAACCCGAGCGCGCCCAGGTACGCCATCATGCCCTGCACCATCAGCGGGTTGCCGCACAGGAAGACGACCGTGTTCTCCGGAGTGATCGGGTGGCCGAGCGAGCGGCTGACCGTGCCGTCCGCGAAGTAGCGGTCGACGAAGCCGACCTGTCCGGTCCAGCCGGGATCCCGGTCAGGGCGGTCGATGATCGGCAGGTAGTGGAAGGACGGGTAGCGCGCGGCCAGCCCCTCCAGCTCGCTGCGGTAGCCGAGGTCGTAGGACACGCGGCTGCCGTGGACCACGACCGTGCGCTGGCCGGCGTCGAACGCGTACCGGGAGCGAAGCATGCTGAGGTAGGGGGCCAGTCCGGTCCCGGTCGCGACGAAGACGACGTCCTTGCCGGGCGGCACGTCGCCCAACGTGAACATGCCGACGATCCGGCGGCCGAGGAACACCCGGTCGCCTTGCTCGAGCGCGAACAGGCGCGGCGTGAGCGCCCCCGTCCGCACCAGGGCCACGAAGAACTCGAAGTACCGGCCCTGCAGGCTGGAGGACGCGATCGAGTAGGCCCGCTTGATGACCCTCGCCGGGTCTGCCGGCGGATCCTCGGGCTCGGCCGCGTAATGGCGGGGCGCCGCACCGGGAAGGCCCAGGGTCGTGTACTGGCCCGCGACGAACGGCAGCATCTCCTCGTCCGGGGTCACCTGCAGCACGAGCAGGCCGTGATTGATCTCGTAGCGCATCGTGACGGTGGCGTTCGGTTCGGAGTCCATGGACCAGCTCCCGGGGGTTCGACGGCCAGGTCCGGCGCCGGCTGGGCGCCCGACCGGGAGCGAAAGATAACACTGACTGCCTGCCGTCAACAGGCGCAATTCCCGAATTCCCCGCCCGTTGGCTACGCTGGCGATTTATTATTGACATAATTAGTATTGTATTTACCTTGGTGATTGAGATAACATGAGTCCGAATTGACCGCGACCACGAGACCAGAGTGCCGCGCTCCTCGCTGGAGGCGAGTGATCATGTTGAGAATCACGAAGGCGGAAGACCAGGCGACCCGGCTGGTCATGCGGCTGGCGGCTGCGGGGGAGCAGCTGACGCTCGGCCAGCTCGCGGAACTCGAGAGCCTGCCGGAACCGACCGTCGCCAAGCTGCTGGGCCAGCTGCGGCGGGGCGGGGTGGTCGAGGCGGCTCGTGGCCGTCACGGCGGGTACACGCTCGCGGCGCCGGCCGGCGAGATCTCGACGGCCCGGGTCCTGCGCGCGCTGGGCGGCGACCCGGCCCCCGACCATCCCTGCGTGAGCAATCCCGAAAACAGCGGCGGCTGTCCGCGCACCGGCGACTGCGGCCTGCGCGCGGTCTGGCGACACCTGCAGCAACAGGTTGCCGAATTGCTCGACCAGACCAGCGTCGCCGACCTCCTGCGCCTCGAACACAGCGTCGATGCCCAGCTGCAGGGCGTCTGGCCGCTGATCGAAGACGACCCGGACGACCGCGATTCCGCACGCACCCTGTCCGAAGGAGCCTGACGCGCATGAATCTGCCGACGAACGAACGCCTGCTGTCCTGTCGCGACCTGCGAGTCTTCGTCGACGACAAGGAGATCGTCAAGGGTGTCGACCTCGAGATCAGGACGGGCGAGAAGCACGCACTCATGGGTCCCAACGGCTCGGGCAAGTCGACCCTGGCTGCGGCGCTGATGGGCCATCCGGCCTATCGCGTCGAGGGGGAGATCCTCCTGCGCGGCGAACCGATCGCCGGGCTGTCGCCGGACGAGCGCGCCCGTCGCGGTCTCTTCCTCGGGTTCCAGTATCCCGTCGCCGTCCCCGGCGTGACCGTGGCCAGCTTCCTGCGCGCCGCTCTCGCCGCCCGCCTCGGCCGCGAGGTGCCGGTCCGCGAGTTCCGGCAGAAGATGCAGGCGGCGTTCGACGTGCTCGAGGTGCCGAAGAACTTCACCGGGCGCTACCTCAACGACGGGTTCTCCGGCGGCGAGAAGAAGCGGCTCGAGGTCATGCAGATGCTGCTGCTGGAGCCGGCCGTCGCCCTGCTCGACGAGACCGACAGCGGGCTCGACATCGACGCCCTCAAGATCGTGTCGGCCGGCGTGAACCTGGCCGCTCGCGCCGAGATGGGTCTCTTGCTCGTGACCCACTACCAGCGGATCCTCGACTACGTGCAGCCCGACATCGTCCACGTCTTCATGGGCGGCCGCATCGTTCGCACGGCCGGCCCGGAACTGGCGCGGGAGCTCGAGACGCGCGGCTACGACTGGCTCGCCGATCCCGCGCCCACCGCCACCGCGAGAGGATGACCGCCATGGCTGCCGACCGTATTGCCGACCTGAATCTCGACTACCTGGAGAAGTACGGCTTCAACGACCCGGAGGAGTTCCTGCACAAGGCGCCGAAGGGCCTCAGCCACGAGACCGTGGAGATGATCTCGCGGTTCAAGCAGGAGCCGGACTGGATGCGGTCGTTCCGCCACCAGGCCCTGGACACGTTCCTCGCGAAGCCGATGCCGCGCTGGGGCAACCAGGAGCTGCTGCGCTCGATCGACTTCGCCGACATCCACTACTACGTGCGGTCGTCCGAGGGTTCGGCGAGCGACTGGGCCGACGTGCCGGAGAACATCAAGCGCACCTTCACCAAGCTGGGCATCCCCGAGGCGGAGCAGAAGTTCCTCGCGGGCGTGACCGCGCAGTACGAATCCGAGGTGGTCTACCATTCGATCCAGAAGGAGCTCACGGATCTGGGCGTCCTGTTCACCGACATGGATAGCGGCCTGAAACTGCACCATGACCTCGTGAAGCAGTACTTCGCCACGGTGATCCCGCCCGACGACAACAAATTCGCGGCGCTCAACAGCGCGGTGTGGTCCGGCGGTTCGTTCATCTACGTGCCGAGGAACACCAAGGTCGCGATCCCGCTCCAGGCCTACTTCCGCATCAATACCCAGAACATGGGCCAGTTCGAGCGCACGCTGATCATCGCCGACGAGGGCTCGAGCGTGCATTACATCGAGGGCTGCACGGCGCCCGTCTACTCCACGAACAGCCTGCACTCCGCGGTCGTGGAGCTGATCGCGCTGCCCGGCGCGCACATCCGGTACACCACGATCCAGAACTGGTCGAACAACGTCTTCAACCTGGTGACCAAGCGGGCGTTCGCGTATCGCGACGCCGTCGTCGAGTGGGTCGACGGGAACCTCGGCTCGAAGCTGACGATGAAGTACCCCGCGGTTCACCTGCTCGGGGAGCGGGCCCACGGCGAGGTGCTCTCGATCGCCTACGCGGGCAACGGCCAGCACCAGGACGCCGGCGCCAAGATGATCCATGCGGCGCCCAACACGTCGAGCCGCATCATCAGCAAGTCCATCAGCAAGGACCGCGGCCGCAGCAGCTACCGCGGCCTCGTGAAGGTGGTCAAGGGCTGCCCTGGCTGCCGGACGAGCGTCGAGTGCGATGCGCTCCTGATCGGCGAGGAGGCGCGGACCGACACGTTCCCGACCATGGAGGTCGCCGAGCACGACGTGCGGGTCGAGCACGAGGCCCGCGTCTCCAAGCTGGCCGACGAGCAGCTCTTCTACCTGCAGAGTCGCGGGCTCTCGGCCGACCAGGCGCGGCTGATGATCGTCAACGGCTTCATCGAACCGTTCGTGCGCGAGCTGCCGATGGAATACGCCGTCGAGCTGAACCGCCTCATCGAACTCGAAATGGAGGGGTCCGTTGGTTGAGCGGATGATCGACGCAGGCGCGGCCCTGGCGGGCCTCGACCCGGCCTCGCTGACCGCCTACGGCGACCGCCGCGGTGACGACGCCGCGACGACCGCGTGGCGGCATCGCGCGCTCGCAGCGCTGACCGCGGTGCCGTTTCCGGACCGCGTGCGGCACCTCTGGCGGTACACCGACCCCGAGCGTCTGCTGCCGCGCCGCCTCCTGCAGCCGAGCGGTCCCGCGCCGCTCGCTGCGGCGCTGCCGGCGGGTCCGGCGGTCAGGCTCGAGCCAGGCCGGGAGCCCCGGTTGAACGACGCCGCGCGGTCGTGCGGGCTCGTGATCGCGCCGCTGTTCGCGGACCCGGCCGACCGCGAGCTGATCGGACGCGCGGTACCGGTCGACCACGGCTACTTCGAGGCGATCAACGCGGCCGCCTTCGGCGCCGGCCTGACCATCCGCGCGCCGCGCGGCTTCGGGCTCGCGGCGCCTCTGCGCGTCGTCGTTGCGGCGGACGCCGGCGCGGACGTGCTGCCCCGCCTGCTCGTGATCGCGGAGGACGGCGCGGCGCTGACCGTCGTGGAGGAACACACTGGCGGCGGCGGGGGAGGCTGCGTGATCGGGGTCACCGAGATCCTGATCGGCGCCAACGCCGAGGTCCGCCACGTGCTCGTCCAGCGCTGGGCGGACGGCCAGGTCGGCCACCTCACCCAGCGCGCCCGCCTCGAGCGCGACGCGCGGTTCTTCGGCGCCACGGCCGGGTTCGGCGGCGCGATCTCCAAGGTCGACCTCGGCGGCCTGCTCGCCGGCGAGGGCGCGCGGAGCGAGCTCGTGGGCGTGGCCCTGCCCGAAGGCAGACAGCATCTCGACCACCATACCCTGCACCAGCACCTCGCTGCGCGCACGTGGAGCCACATCGATTTCAAGGTCGCGGTCGCCGGGCGCGCGCGCTCGGCCTACACCGGCGCGATCCGCATCGAGCGGGATGCGCCGGGGAGCGAGGCGTATCAGGAGAATCGCAACCTCCTGCTCTCCGACCGTGCGCGCGCCGACACGATACCGGAACTGGAGATCCACACGGACGACGTCAGCTGCAGCCACGGCGCGACGGCCGCGCCGATCGATCCGGACCAGCTCTTCTACCTGCGGAGCCGGGGCCTGTCCGCGCCCGCGGCCCGGCAGCTCGTGGTCCGCGGATTCGTCGAACCGACCCTGCGCCAGTTGCCGGCGGACCTCCGCGCCGAGCTCGAGAACCTGGTCGATGCCCGCCTGGCGCGGCTGCGGGAGGTCGGGTGACGATGGCGTGGACTCGCTTGCTGCCCCTGGGCGAGGTCCCGGTGGGAAGCGCGCGGCCGGTGCGCCTGGGCCCGGACGAGCTGCTCGTCTGCCGGCCCGCGGATGCGGTCGTGTACGTGCTCGAGGACGTCTGCAGCCACGACGGGTCGTCGCTCGGGGCGCAGGACCTCGACGGCGGCGCGGTGACGTGCCCGCGCCACGGCGCCCGGTTCGACATCGCGAGCGGCGCGGTCCTGCGGAGCCCCGCGCCCGTGGGTATCGCCGTCTTTCCGGCCCGGATCGCGTTGGACTGGGTCGAGGCGGACCTGGAGGACTGACCATGCGGCAGAGCGGACGCAGCACGGACGTCGATTCCCTCGCCACCGGACTCGCGCGCGACCGCTTCCCGCTGCTGGCGCGCACGATCGGGGACCGCCCGCTCCACTATCTCGACACCGCAGCCACCAGCCAGAAGCCCGAGGCGGTGCTGGCGGCGCTGGCCCATTTCTACCGCCACCAGAACGCCAACGTCCACCGGGGTCTCAACACGCTCGCCGAGGAGGCCACGGAGGCGTACGAGCGGTGCCGCCGGCGGGTCGCCGGCTGGGTAGGCGCGCCGGACGCCGCGGGGGTCGTGATCACGCGCGGGGCCACGAGCTCGCTCAACCTGCTGGCCCACGGGCTCGAGCATCTGCTCCTGCCGGGCGACGAGATCCTGCTGACCGAGATGGAGCACCACGCCAACCTGGTCCCCTGGCAGATGCTCGCGCGGCGGCGCGGTCTCCAGCTCCGGTTCATCCCCGTACGCGACGACGGGGAGCTGGACCTGGATCGCCTGCCCGAGCTCCTCGGCGAGCGGACTCGCGTCGTCTCGCTGGTCCATGCGAGCAACGTGCTCGGGACCGTCAACCCGGTCGCCGAGGTTGCGGACCGCTCCCGGCAGCGGGGGATCCTGACGGTGGTCGACGCGGCGCAGAGCGCCGGCCACCTGCCGCTGGACTTCGCGGCGGTGGGCGCGGACTTCCTCGTGTTCTCCGCGCACAAGGCCTACGGACCGATGGGGCTCGGTTTCCTGGTCGCCCGTCCGGAAGCGCTCGAGCGACTCGAGCCGCTCGAGGGCGGCGGCGAGATGATCGAATGGGTCGACCTGGAGAGCTCGACCTGGGCCGAAGTGCCCCGCCGCTTCGAGGCCGGCACGCCGAACGTCGCGGCGGCGGCGGCGTTCCCGGCGGCGATCGACCTGATCGAGGAGCTGGGCGCGCCGGCGATCCGGCGGCACGAAGCGGCGGTCACCGCCTACGCCCTCGATTGCCTGCAGGACCTGGGCGGACTGACGATCTACGGTCCCGCCGACAGCGAGCGTCGCGGCGGGCTGGTGTCGTTCTGGGACCCGCTGGTGCATCCGCACGACCTGAGCACGATCCTGGATCGCCACGGCGTCGTGGTGCGCGCCGGCCACCACTGCGCCCAGCCGCTGCATCGCCGCCTGGGCGTGCCCGCCACGACGCGGGCGAGCTTCGGTCTCTACACGCGGCGCGACGACATCGACGCCCTGATCGAGGGCATCCGCGACGCGAGGAAGGTCTTCGCGCGATGACAGAGGGGCCCCAGGACGCGCTGTATCGGGAGGTCGTCCTCGATCATCACCGGCATCCGCGCGGCGCCCGGCCGCTCGAGCGTTTCGACGTGCAGGCGTCGGGCAAGAACCCGAGCTGCGGTGACGAGGTGACCCTGCAGGTCGCCTTCGACGGCGACCGCATCGCGGCCGTGGGCGTCCTGTCCCAGGGCTGCGCCATCTCCACGAGCAGCGGCTCGATGATGGCCGAGCTCGTCGTCGGACGGACGGTGGAGGAGGCGGCCCAGGTGGCCGAGCGGTTCAAGAAGGTCATGCACGGCGACGATGTCCCCGCGGAGGTCGATCTGGGCGATCTCGAGGCGCTCACCGGCGTCCGGAAGTTCCCGGTGCGGGTCAAGTGCGCGCTGCTGCCCTGGATCACCCTGCTGGATGCGATCCTCGCCCGGCGCCAGGGCCGCGCCGCGAGCGATCGAGTCATGGACGTCACGTTCGAGGAGCGGTCGTGAACGAACGCCTCATCCCCACGCCGGAGGCTGTCCTCGAGGGACTGCGTCCGGTCATCGATCCGGAGCTGAACCTCTCGATCGTCGACCTCGGCCTCGTGCGCGGCATCACGGTCGCCGAGGACACGGGCAGGGTGGACATCGAGTTGACCCTCACGAGCCCGATGTGTCCGCTCGGCCCCGAGATCATGGCGGCCGCCAAGAGCGCCGCCGAGCGAGTGCCCGGCGTCGCCGGGGCCGAGATCCAGCTCGTGTGGTCGCCGCTCTGGGATCCGCGGGTCGACGCCTCGGACGAGGCGAAGGCGGAACTCGGCATCTGGGATTGAGCGGCGGCCGGGCTGCCGCCCCCTCGCGCGCCCAGCTTCCGGCAGGTGCTTCGCAAGCCTGCCGGAAGCTGGGCGCGCGAGGGGGCGGCGACTCGTCGCCGACTTCCTTTAAGGCAACTGCTTGACCAGGCCGCCCCGCTGGCGATCCAGGTGGAACCCGAGGTTCTCGAAGAACCCCTGCAGGCTGAAATGCGTGCGCAGGATCGCATGGCCCTCGTCGCCGAGGCGCCGGGCGAAGTCCTCCAGCAGCGCGCGCGCGAGTCCGCGGCCGCGCAGCGAATCCGTCACCACCACGCCGTCGAGATGAGGTTCGCCGGCGGCGTCCGTCCGCCAGACCACGCCGCCGGTGAGGTGCTCGTTGCGATCGACCGCGACGAGGTGCCGGTCCGCCTCGCTGATCGCCAGCGGGAAGCCGGATTGCAGGAAGAGGCGATAGAGGCGGCCCATCTCCGCGGCGTCGCGCGGTTCGCGCACCCGGTACGCCGTGCCGTGATCGTCCTGGATGTCGGTCACCAGGACCACGTGTCCGCGTTCCGGGTCGCCGACCGCCTGCACGGCGGGGTGATGGCCGAGGCCGGACTGGGGGAACGCCAGGCGGCCGAGGGCCAGACGGTCCTCGGGATCGGCGAGGGCCGACTGCAGATCGCTCAGCTCGACGGTCCGGGCGGCGCGCAGGTCGGCGTGGCGGAAGAGGCGGGCGATGAGCCGGTCGCACGCGTGCTGCGCCGGCTGCGGCGCCTCGCTCAGGTAGGCCCGGCGGAAGAGGGTGAAGCACGCCAGCTCGCCCTCGCGATCGAGGCGGTAGAGGCGGATCAACGATTCGAGCTGATCGCTGCGGGCACGCGACGAGGCGTCGGGGTTGGCTTCCCGCCAGCGACGATAGCGGTCGACGGCGCTCTCGACGACCAGCGGGGGCCGGTAGCGGACCGCGAGTTCCCGCGCGGCCCGGCGCAGGCGCGCCGCGAGGTCGGGTCCGCCTTCGGGCACCGGCTGCGCCTCCACGGCCGAAGCCATCTCGCTCAGCAGCTGGCGGCCCTCGACCGGACCCAGCGCCTCGGCGACGGCCGCCGCGAGCCAGTCGTCGTCGATCAGCCCCTCGAGCGCGGGGTAGTGGCTCACCGGCAGGCGCAGGAAGTTCTTCAGCAGCGGGCGGACCAGATCCAGCGGGCCATGATACCGCCGCCAGCCGGCCAGGCTCACGACGAGGCTGCCGCGCTGCCAGTCGCGGTCGGGGACGATGACGTTGGCGGGATGCACCATGCCGGGCACGATCTCGCGCCCTGACTGGCGCCAGGCGGTGATCAACGCCGCCATCCCGGCCACCAGCAGCCGCCGCCAGCCGCGGCGGCCGTACGCCGCGGCGTCCGGCGCGGTCGCGCCGTGCTGGCGGAGCCGGTCCCAGACCGCGAGGCCGCTCGCGAACGCCAGCGCGGCCGCGCCCAGGTCGGGCCGCAAGGCTCCGACGCGCGGCAGCACCGGCGAGTCGGTCGGCCAGGCGCGGATCGCGGCCATGCGCTGGAAGGTCTCCAGGACATCCGGGTCGGTGAGATCCTCGCGCAGCACGAGGAGCAGGTCGAAGTGGCGACCGCTGAGGGTGTTGATGCTGACCCGGTAGCGCGACGGGAAGGGCTGCGAGAGGGTGCGGCTGATCCAGATGCCCGCCGGCGGCAGGTCCGCGAGCTCGATGGTCTCGTCGAAGACCAGGGCGGTCGATTCGGCGAGGAACGTCGGGCTCGTCAGCACGGCCCGCAGCCGCTCGATCTCGTCGAGCTCGAGCCCCTCCTGGAAGGCGAACCGATCGTCCCACGCGGCGGGTCCTGGCGACTCCGCCGCCAGGCGCTCGCGGTGCCACGCCGTCAGCTCGTCGAGCATGGCCTGGGCGTGCCGGGTGAGCTGTGGATCCTGGCGGAAGAGTCCCCAGCAGAGCAGCTCCGTGCGCACGGTCGGCAGGTTCTCTGGCTGGTGCCGCGCGAAGTCCACGAGCAGGCGGAGGAGATCTTCGAAGATCCGGCGCACCTCGGGAGCCGCCGGCCAGGTCAGGTGCTGGCGGTACGCGTGCAGGCGCCGCCGGAAGCTCAGGAGCCGCCGCGGCTCGGAGGCCTCGCGGGCGATCTCGGCGATGCTCTCGGGGCAGAGGAACGGGCGGCCCGAGGCGACGAAGGCCGCCAGGTAGCGCCCGTAGTCGGGCTCCGGCTCCTCCATCACCAGGATCCGGTACGCCTCGCAGCGGATCTCGAGCCGCGGATGGCCCGCCAGCGCCTCGAGCCGGCGGCGGATCAGCAAAGCTTCCCGCGGCGGCGCCTTCGGCAGGCGCTGTTCGAGCTCGGCGACCGCCGCACGCGCGGCCGCGAACTCGCCGAACAGCGCGTCCCGGCAGACCGTATCGAGCGTTCCGAGCCGGTCGTCGCGGCGGGGCGGACAGACCGCCTGGTCCGCTTCGGATTCGCGATCCGGCAGCAGGACCTGCTCATCCACGCCGATCAGCCGCGTGTCCCAGCCGTCGCGGCACGGCAGGAACGTCTGCAGCGCGGGGTTGCCGACCCACAGCAACGGCTGCCGGGCGAAGAGCCCGAGATCGAGATCGTGCGCTGGATCGGTCGGCCGGTACTCGAGGTCGCCGATCCGCAACCACCCGGGCCGGCGCCCCGGACCCAGGCGCAGGCGCGCGCCGCTGCGGCGGTTCAACAGGTCGTCGCCGGTCAGCGCGATCTCGTCCTCGAGGAGGCCCAGGTCGCGCACCACCCAGTCCGGCACCAGCAGCCGGCGATCTCCCCAGACCAGGGTGCGGCGGCGATACAGGTCGTCGAGCACCGCGCTGAAGTTCGCGGCGATCGCCTTGCGGCGATAGGAACCCTTGGCCGTGAGTTCCCCGCGCTCGGCGCTGAAGTCGCGATCGACGACCGCGAAGTTCACGACCCGCTCGTAGGCGGCCAGATCCAGGTTGGCCTGACGGATCACGCGCCGGAAGTAGTGGCTGCGGCCGTTCGCATCGAGGCCGCCGAGCACGGCGTCGCGGTCGTCCGGGACGATGAGCAGCACGTTGTAGGGGCGGCCGTCGCCTGCCAGGAAGGTCCTCGTGATGCCCGGGACGCCGGCGAAGCGGGACTCGACCTTGCGCGGCGCGACGGTCTGCCCGCGGTTGTTCTTGTAGATGTCCTTGATGCGGTCGACGATCTTCAGGTGGCCGTCCGGCAGCTCCTCGAACAGGTCGCCGGTGCCCAGCCAGTCATCGCCGGCGGGCTCGCCGGAGCCGAGGTGCCCGGGCGGGCCGTCCTCGGGCAGGTAACGCGCGACGTACGGGCCGGCGACGAGCAGCTCTCCGTCGGGCCCCAGCCGGGTGCGCACGCCGGGCAACGGCAGGCCGACCGAGTCCTCGACGTAGTCGTCGGGTGGGGTCATGGTGAGGCCGCCGGTCCCCTCGGTCATGCCGAAGCCGCTACAGAGCTGGACGCCGCGCGAATGGAACCAGCGGAAGGTGTCCGGGGCGAGCCATCCCGCCGCGGAGATGCCCCAGCGCAGCCGGCCGCCCGTGACGGCCGCGAGTGCCGCGCGGTCGCCCGTGGACTCCTCGGCGCGCTCCCGCAGCTGCAGCCATCGCAGCGGCACCGAGACCAGGCCCGTCGGACGGACCTTGCGCATGCCCGCGAGCAGGGAATCCGCCGACGGATTGCCGGCGAAGACGTAGGTGCCGCCCCAGTAGAGCATGCCGAGCAGCTCGAGGAACCGGCCGAAGGTGTGGTACAGCGGCAGGTAGGCGAGCAGGACCTCGTTGCGGCCGACGGACGGCAGCGCGGCGGCGCGCGCGAAACGCTTGCTGACCAGGTTGAACGGCGTGAAGGCGATGCCCTTGGGCCGGCCGGTCGAGCCGCTCGTGAAGAGGACCGTGCACGGATCGTCGAGCCCCAGCCGGGGACGCCGGGCGAGCCGGCGGTCGACCTCGCCGGCGTCGAGGTCCGCCAGGTCACGCTCGAGCAGCCGCACCCGGTCCGGGTCCGAGACGCCGCCCGGCTGCAGGAGGTGGATCGTGAACGGCGCACGGACGCGGTCGCGCACGTCGAGCGCGCGCTGGAGGAGGTCGGCGCCGTCGACCACGAGGTCGCCGATCGCCAGCCGGTCGCAGATCCAGACCAGGGTCGCCGTGTCCTCCTGGTGATTCAACGGCGCGACCGGGATGTCGTGCACCAGGCACGCGAGATCGCAGAGCGCGCCGTCGAGCGTGTTGGCCGCGAGGATGCCCACGCAGGATCGCGGCGCGGCGAGCGGCGCCTCGCCGAGGAAGTGGCCGGCCAGGCGCCGGATCCGGCGATGGACCTGGGCGTAGCTCAGGCGCGGCTCGCCGGCGCGCCCGAGGTCGTGCAGAAACGTGGTGTCGGGACGGGTGCGGACGCGCCAGTCCCAGAGGTCGCCGAGCCCGAAGCCGGCCTGGCGGATCGCGAGGAACACGGTCTCGGCCCAGCGATGGCGCGCGGCGCGGTCGGGCAGCGCCGCGAGGAAAGGCTGCTCGCCCGTGCTCGTCAGGAAGCGACGCCAGAGATCGTCGCCGCCCTCGCCGGCCGCGGCCGCTGCGGCGGCGTTCAGCTCGACCGCCACGCCCGGGTCCGGCCCCTCGGCCAGCCGGTCGAGCAGCTCGACGAGGCGATCGCGCGCGGTCACGCCAGGACCTCCGCCGCCAGGTGGGCGCGGACGCGCGCCGCGACCCGGCCCGCATCCTTCAGGCACGCGTTGATCGCGATCCCGCGGTAGCTGCTGCCCGTCACGAACAGGCCGGGCGTGCGCTCCAGGATCGACTCGAGTCGCGCGAGCCGCGCGAGGTGTCCGACCTCGTACTCGGCAATCGCCCGCGGATGCCGGAAGACCCAGTGGCGCAGCGGCCGGCCGCGCACGCCGTGGATGGCGTCCAGCTCGCTGCAGGTTCGCGCCACGATCTCGGCATCGTCGAGCGAGAGCCAGGCCGGATCGCCGGCCATCGAACGCAGCAGGACCGTGCCGGCTGGCGCCCGGTGGTTCCAGATGCTGCTGGTCCAGAGCACTCCGAGCAGGGGTCGCCCCTCGAAGCTCGGCGTGAGCAGGCCGAAGCCGTCGAGCGGGTGGACCACGTCCTCGCGCCGGAAGGCCAGGCCCACGACCACGAGGGGATTGAAGCGGATCCCCGCCAGCAGCTCGCGCGCCTCCGGATCGACGTGATAGGCCGCCGCCTCGTGCGCGGGGGCCGCGTCGACCACGGCGTGGAACGGCCCGAGGCGTTGCCCGCCGGCCGTCACGCGCCAGCCGCCCGGCTCCGGCGTGAGCGAGGTGACCGGGTGGCCGACGAGCACGGGGCCGCGCAGGCCCGCCGCGAGCGCCCGCGGCAGTGCGGCCGTCCCCTCGACGAAGCTCGTGAGCACGCCGGTCGGACCGCCGGCGCCACCCGCGCGACCGGCGCGGCCCTCGCGACGGCGCCGGCCGCCCAGCACCGCCATGGCGCGGAAGAGGCCGCCGTGATCCCGTTCCAGCTCGACCATCCGGGGGAACGCGGCCGCGAGCGAGACGCGCCGGCAATCGCCGCCGGTGATGCCGCGGACCATCGGGTCGAGCATCGTCTCGGCGAAGGCGCGCCCGAGGCGGCGCGCGCCGAACTGCCAGACGGTCTCGTCGGTCTCGGGCCGCGACGCAGCCTGGCCGAGGTCCCGGCGCGGCGGCACCAGGACCTCGCCCGCGATACGCAGCTTCGCGGCGGGCGGGAACAGGTCGCAGCGCAGGAAGGCCGCCGGCGAGGTCGGGATCTCGCGCAGCCGTCCCCTCACGTAGAGGAACCGCCGCCGGGCGGCGTCGTTGCTCCGCAGGAGTGCCTCGCCGAGGCCGGCGGCGCGGGCGAGATCGAGCGTCGCGGGCTCGCTGTCGAGGAAGCCGTTGGGACCCCACTCGACGCGGAAGCGGCCGTCCGTCTCCGTGCGCAGGTTGCCGCCGACCGTGGCCGCCGCCTCGAGGATGGTGACGTCGCAGGCCGGGCCCTCGCCGGCGGCTGGATGCTCGAGCCGCCAGGCCGTGGCGAGCCCGGCCACGCCGCCGCCGATGACGGCCACCCGCAGCGGACCGTCAGGCATGGGGAATCTCCTGTCGCCCGGCCGACGCGACGCCGAAGGCGCGACTCGCGACCCGGTCGGCCAGCGAATCCAGCCAGCCGGGTTCGAGGTTCAACGCCGGCGTGCGCGCGAAGTCGACGAGCCCGGCGTCGCGCAACGCGGCGCCCAGCTCGCGGTCGAGCTCGTCGATCGTCTCGATGTGCTCGCAGCTGAAGCTGACCGGGACGACCACGAGATGCCGGACGCCGCGTCGCGTGACGAGATCCAGGCAGGTGCGAACCGTCGCGGGGCCGAGCCAGCGGACCGGTCCGACCTTGCTCTGGAACGCGAGCACCGGCTCGGCACCGCCGGCCGCGAGCGCCTCTACGTAGGATCGATCGGCGACGAGCTCGCAGAGCCGTCTGTGCGCGGCGCGCACCGTGGCGCGCGTCTGGCGCGCATAGGGGTCGCCGCCGCGCGCGAAGCGCTCGGGCAGCGAATGGGCCGTGTAGACCAGCGCCGTGCGGGCGGGATCCTTGCCGGCCGCGCGCCAGCCGGCGAGCACCGCCGCGGCCCGACCGGCGAGGTGATCGACGTACCCCGGAAGGAGCGGCCACTCGCGCATCACGTGCCGCGGCGGCGCCCAGCGCAGCTCGCGCAGCGCCCGCTCGAGTTCCGCGAGGCTCGTGCCGGTCGTGGCCACGCTGAACTGCGGGTAGGTGGGAACGACCGCGAGCTGGCGCACGTCCTGCCGGCGCAGGTCGGCCAGGGCGTCGCCCGTGAAGGGGTGCCAGTAGCGCATCGCCACGCCCGGCTGCACGGCGAGTCCCCGCTCGCCGAGCAGCGACGCGAGGTGGATCGCCTGCCGGCGGGTCCAGTCCAGCTGGGGCGAGCCGCCGCCGTGTCCGAGGTCGCGATACCTCGCCCGGACCTCGTCCACGCGCCGGCGCACGATGAGCCGCCCGAGCGGTCGCGAGAGCCAGCGCGGCACGGGCAGCACGAGCGGATCGGCGAAGAGATTCGTCAGGAACGGCTCGACCGCGTCCTGCCCGTCGGGGCCGCCCATGCCGAGCAGCAGGAGACCGGTGGGCAGACCGGGATCGAGGCGGCAAGCCGGATACAGCGGTGGCGCGAAGCGCACGGAGACTCCTTCAGACGGTCCGCGAGTACCTCGGCTCGTGTTCGCCGGTCGCCAGGTACGCGTCGAACACCATGGCCACGTTCCGCAGGAAGTAGCGGCCCAGCGCCGTGACCTGGAGGCCCGCGTCATCCAGGGTGATCAGGCCCTCGACCGCGAGCGGCGCCAGCTGATCCATGACGCCGGGAACCAGGTCGAGCACGGATCGCCCGGGGAGCGCCGCAGGCAGATCCCACGGCAGCTCGAGATTGCACATGAGGTGCAGGATCACCGCGCGGCGGAAGCGGTCGTCGTCGGTGAGCCGCAGACCCTTGACCACGGGCAGATCGCCGGACGCGACCGACGCCTCGTAGGCCCCGACCAGGGTCGCATTCTGCGCGAACCGGTCGCAGACCTCGCCGATCGCGCTGTTGCCGACGGCGAGCATGTCGAGCGACGGCCGCGTCGTATAGCCCATGAAATTGCGGTGGAGGCGCCGTTCGCCGAGGGCGATGGCCAGGTCGTCGCCGGGACGGGCGAAGTGGTCCAGCCCGATCCAGACGTAGCCCGCGTCGCTCAGGGTCTCGACGGCTTGCTGGTAGAGCGCGAAGCGCTCCCAGCTGGAGGGCAGCGTGGCCGGGTCGATGACGGCCTGGTGCGGCTTCGCCCAGGGGACGTGAGCGTAGCCGAAGACCGCGAGACGGTCGGGCGCGAGGTCGATGACCTTCTGCAGCGACTCCCCGAACACCGCCGGCGTCTGGTGAGGCAGTCCGTAGACCAGATCGAGGTTGACGCTCTCGAAGCGCGCCGCCCGGCAGGCGGCGACGAACCGGCGCGTGACCTGCTCCGGCTGGCGGCGTCCGATCGCGTCCTGCACGCGGGGGTCGAAGTCCTGCACCCCGAGGCTGATCCGGTTGAATCCCAGCTCCCGCAACAGGTGCGGCTGGTCGGCACGGCCCGCTCGCGGATCGCATTCCAGGGAGATCTCGCCCGTGAGCTCGAAGCGGTCGGCGATCAGCGACCAGGTGCGGCGCAGCTGCGCATCGGTCTGGAAATTCGGCGTCCCGCCGCCCCAGTGCATCTGGACGACCTTGCGGCGGCCCACCACGGCCGCCACGAGATCCAGCTCGCGCTCGAGGTGGTCGAGGTACCGGTCGACGTCGGCGCGACGCTCGGGGATCGCGGCATTGCAGCCGCAGTAGTGGCAGCGTTTGACGCAATAGGGCAGGTGGACGTACAGGCTGACCTCGCGCCGCGGCTGGCTCGCCAGGTCGATCAGGGCTGCGCGCCAGTCGGCGGGGCCGAAGGCCGCCGTCCAGGCCGGCACGGTCGGGTAGCTGGTGTAGCGGGGACCGGGTCGGTCCAGCCGCTGCAGCAGCTCCGGAGTCACTCGCGCGTGCATCTATGCCTCCTGGCGGTGGGCGTGCACCGTCTCGACGAGCACGGACACCGCGTCCGGCGAGGTCTGCGGCAGGATGCCGTGACCGAGGTTGAACACGTGGCCGGCGGCGCGGTCGCCCGCGCGGCAGACTGCCTGCGTTCGGCAGACGAGCTCGCTCGAGCTGCCGAACAGCACGACCGGGTCGAGATTGCCCTGCAGCACCGAGCCGGGCGCCTCGGCGGCCGCATCGGCCAGACCGCAGGTCCAGTCGAGGGACAGGCAGTCGGCGCCCGCCGCGAGCAGGGTCGCGAGATTGCCGCGGCCGCCCTTGCTGAAGAGGATGCGCGGAGCGCCGAGCGGCGCGAGCCGGTCCATGAGGCGGCGCAGCGGCGGCAACGCGAAGCGACGGTAGTCGCCAGGATGGAGGATCGACGCCCAGCTATCGAAGACCTGGATCGCGGCGCAACCGGCCTCCACCTGCATCGCCAGGTGGAGCGCGACCTGGTCGGTAAGTGTATCGAGAAGTTTTACAATGAGTTCCGGTCGACTGTAGAGAAGTGTCTTGAAATGGTGGAAATCCTGGCTGCCGCCGCCCTCGACCAGGTAGGCCGCGAGGGTGAGCGGCGCCCCGGCGAAGCCGATGAGGGGTGTCTGGGGCCGCTCCCGCCGCACCATCCGGATGGCCTCGGCGACGAAGCCGAGCTCGTCGCGGGGGTCGACGACCCGCAGGCGACCGAGCTCCCGTTCGTCGCGCAGGGGCGCCGCCAGCCGGGGCGCTCCCTGGCTGAAATCGAACTCGGCGCCCATCGGCGCGAGCGGCGTCAGGATGTCGCTGAAGATGATGCCGGCGTCCAGGTCCCACCGCCGCAGGGGCTGGAGCGTGACCTCGCAGGCCAGCTCCGGCGTCGTGCACAGCTCGTGGAAGCTCGCCCGCTCGCGGACCGCGCGGTACTCCGGGAGGTAGCGTCCGGCCTGGCGCATGATCCAGATCGGGCGGCGGGAAGGCCGCTCGCCCCGCAGGGCGGCCAGCAGCGGCGCGGTCGCAGGCTCCGTCTTTGTCATGGTGGCGACCTTTCCGGCGATGGCGACTCTGCGGCCAGGATAGGCAAGGTCGCCGGCTGCGTCACGCCCGGGCGCGGTCACGCGAGCCGGCGGCAACGAACGTGAAGGACCACCTGCGCGGCCAGCGACAGGATCAGGAGCGCCGCGGCGAGCGCGTAGGGCGCGCCGAGCTGGCCGCCGAAGCGGACGAGCAGGCCGGCCGCGAAGGGCGGCAGGAACCCGCCCACTCCGATGAGCCCTTCGTGGATCCCGGCGTTGCGTCCCCGCTCGCCGGGAGCTTCCAGGCTATAGAAGATGCTCGCCGAGTAGCTGACTCCGCAAGCGAGCCCGATGACCGGCGCGGTCGCGAGCAGCCACGGGTAGTGCGCGAGGACCGGCACCAGGGCGACGGCGGCCGCGCCCATCAGCTGCGGCAGCCACAGCCGCCACGCCGACCAGGCCAGGCGGACCGCTCCGCCGAGCACGAGGAACACGATGGTCTGGCTCGCGAGGATCCCGCCGAGGTACCAGCCATAATCCCGCTCGTCCCAGCCGCGATGCGTGAACCACTGGGGGAGATGATGGGTGAGGATGCCGAACACGCCGTAGGCGGCGGTGTTGGCGATCCAGCCCATCGCGCGAAACGTGCGCAGGACCTGCGCGCCGGGCGGTCCGACCTCCGCGCGCTGTCCGGCCGCGGCCGGCGGCGCGGCCTCGCGCGCCGCGAGCGCCACGCCGCGACCCTTGGGCAAGAGCACGAACGCCGCGGCGACGCACGCGGCCCCCGCCAGGTAGGCGGCGCGGAATCCGAACCCGGCCAGCAGCAGTCCGCCGGCGATGAACCCGAGCGCCTTGCCGCCGGACCAGGCGACGTTGAACCGGCCGAGCACCGGCACCCGGCTCGGACCGGGACTGAGGTCGCCGAGCGTGGCCTGGACGCTCGGCCAGTACAGGGCCTTGCCGAAACCCATCAGCGCCTGCAGGGCGATCAACAGGTCGAGGCGTTCCACGAGCCAGGCCAGCACCGCGCAAGCGATGAGGACCGCGCCTCCCGCCAGGCAGAGCAGCGTGCGGCTCAGCCGGTCGCTCCAGCGGCCCGACAGCGGCGCCGCGACGATGTAGGCGAGCGAACCGACCGCCGGCACCAGCCCCAGCTCGAGCGCGCCTCCGCCCAGGTCCAGGACCTTGAAGGGCATGGCGGCCATGATGAGGAAGAACCCGCCGTCCATCGCCGCGGCCGAACCGAAGAAGCCGCGCAGAGCGAGCTGCAGGGTCCGGGGTCCGTTCGCATCGGCGTGAGGCGACACCTACTGGTACTCCCTGCCCAGGAAGATGATCGAGAACAGGATCGCGCCCACCGCGAGCGGCGACACGAATCGCAGCACGAAGCGCAGCAACCCGAACGAGCGGCCGAGCCGGGCGCGGCCGGTCTCGAGCTCGTCTCTCGTGTCGCGAGGATCGAGGAACCAGCCGACGAACAGCGCGATCAGCAATCCGCCGACCGGCAGCAACCAGTTGGCAGCCAGGTAATCCAGCGACGAGAACACGCCCGCAGTCGACGACCGGCCGAACAGGTTCACCCGCGAGAGCGCCGGGACGCCGCCCAGGCTGAGCGCGCTGAGCAGGCCGAAGACGGCGATGGCGACGCCCATGGTCAGCGTGGCGCGCCGGCGCGACCAGCCGAGCTCGTCGATCGCGTAGCTCGAGACCACCTCGAGCATGCTCACCGTCGACGTCAGCGCGGCGAACGCGACCAGCACGAAGAACAGGCCGTTGGCCAGGTCGCCGAGCGGAAGCTGGACGAGCAACGTCGGCAGGGTCGTGAATAGGATCGTGGCGCTCTGCGTCACCTTGAGGTCGAAGGTGAAGACGATCGAGAACATGACGACGCAGGCGAGCACGCCGACGAGCGTGTCGAGGCAGCAGATCTCCAGCACCGACCGCGGGATGCTGTCCTCCCGCTTCATGTAGCTGCCGTAGGTGAGCATGCAGCCCATGCCCAGGCTCAGGGAGAAGAACGCCTGACCGACGGCGGCCAGGATGGCGCTCGGT
The DNA here is from genome assembly GCA_022711765.1 of Candidatus Krumholzibacteriota bacterium. Lineage (GTDB taxonomy): Bacteria > Krumholzibacteriota > Krumholzibacteriia > LZORAL124-64-63 > LZORAL124-64-63 > Glo-17. Next base: position 709,096 of record JAKLEB010000001.1, on the reverse strand, counting down.
TGCAGCTCGGCGAAGCTCGGCCGGAAGAGGAACGCCAGGGCCGGCCTGAACCCGCTGGTCGTCATCGCGTAGATGACCAGCGCCAGCAGGATCGCGAAGAGCGCCGGCATCAGCACCAGCGACACGCGTTCGATGCCGCCCTTGACGCCGAAGTATACCGCGCCGACGGTCACCGCCATGAACGCCAGGTGGTAGCCCGCCTGCTGGACGCCGTCGCCGAGGAAAATCTGGCCGAAATAGACCTGGAGCGCGCCGGGCTCGCTGGCGAGCGCGCCCAGCTCGCCCCGCAGCGAGAGCACGATGTAGTGGAAGGTCCAGCCGGCGACGACGCTGTAGTAGGACAGGATGATGAACCCGGTCACGACGCCCAGGAAACCGACCGCCGTCCACGCCTTGCCCCCCGGCCGTCCGGTCGCCAGGAGCGCGAACGAACCGACGGGATTGCGCCGCGCCCGCCGCCCCATGACGATCTCGGCCACCATGATCGGGAAACCCACGAGCAGGACCGCGCCGAGGTAGACCAGGACGAACGCGCCGCCGTGGTTCTGGTGGGCGAGGTACGGGAATTTCCACAGATTGCCGAGTCCGACGGCGCTGCCCGCGGAGGCCAGGATGAACCCGAGGCGACTGCCCCATTGACCTCGCTCCTGCATGGGCCGGTCCTTCCGCCGGGAGACTCGTATCCGTCGATGCGCTTCCGGTGACGGCGCCGAGGGTAGGTCAAGGGGCAGAGGGTGGCAAGGTCGCGGTCAAGGCTGCGCGCCGAAGCGGTCTGCCAGCAGGCCGAGCCGGAGGCCGTGGGCGCTGACGAGCAGGGGTGCGGCGGACCAGCGGTCGGCGATCCCGGCGACGATCACCGCGCCGGCGAGGATGACCCGATCGCGGTCGGGATGCAGTCCCGGCAATCGGCGCCGTCGCGCGGCGTCGAGCCCGCGCAGCCGCTCGATCTGTTCGGCGACGACGGCAGGTTCCAGCCGCTGCCCGTGGACCTCGGCGCCATCGGCGATGGCCCGGCCGCAGGCGAGGGCGAGCAGGCTGGCCGGCGTGGCGCCGATGCCCAGGAGCGCGGACGGGTCGCCGGCGGGTTCGACGTCGGCCACCAGCCGGCGGACCTCGCCGAGCGCCTCGCGGACGCGTTCGGAGGACGCCGCGTCCTCGAGCGAGCATCGCCGGGCGAGCCCGAGCGTGCCGAGCGCGAGGCTCCGCCGTCCCGCCGGCTGGCGGCCGCGTCCCCAGGCGAATTCGGTGCTCGCGCCGCCGACGTCGAAGACGAGGACGCTCGCGCCGGCCGGGACTGCGGACGGCAGATTGATCCGGGCGCCGAGGTACGCGAGCCGAGCCTCCTCGTCGCCGCTGATCACCTCGAGCGACAATCCGGTCTCGGCGCGGACGGCCGCCACGAACGAAGCAGCGTCCGGAGCCTGCCGCAGCGCCATGGTGCCGACGGCCGCGACGCCGGCGACGTTCCGCGCGGCGATGGCCGCCGCGAAATCGCGCAGGGTGGCGATCGCGCGCGACCGCCCGGCGGGATCGAGCCCGAGCGCGCCGCCCCCGCCCAGCCCGGTGACCGTAACGGCGGCGAACTCGGACTGCCAGCTGCCGTCGCGGGCCGGTCGAGCGATCAGCAGCTTCGCCGAGTGGCTGCCCACGTCGACGGCGGCGTAGAGCGAACGCCTCGCGGTCACGGAGCTCACCTCCGGTCAAGGCGCCGGTCGGCCCTGGCGGCGCGACGAAAAAAAAGGCCCGGAATCGACCGGGCCTCGAACTTGGTAGCGGGGGCAGGATTTGAACCTGCGACCTTTGGGTTATGAGCCCAACGAGCTACCAGACTGCTCCACCCCGCAACCAGAACTCGTTTGGTGGTGGCAATGTAGAACCGCGGTCGCGCAGTGTCAAGGAACCGTTGGCGCCGGGCTCTCGTCGGGCACGAGCAGGATGACCTGCTCGGTCTCCCGACGCATGTTGTAGCGCTCCCGCGCCAGCTTCTCGAGGGCCAGCGGATCCGTTCGCAGCGCCTCCCGCCGCGCCTCGAGGCGGGCCGTCTCCGCGCGCAGGTCCGCGCGTTCGTCCAGCAGCGCGTCGCGTTGCCGCCGCAGGCGCAGATACTCGCCGACGCCGTGCTCGCCGAAGACGGTCGAAAGAACGATCACGACGATGCCGGCCGCGAGCAGCCAGCCGACCGTGCTGCGGGCGAGGCGGGCGGCCGGCGGTTCGGGGCGCAGAAACGGTGAGGGACGCTGGTGGACATCCATGTCCGGCATCGTCGGCTCCTCGGTGGCGGCGCGCCGATGGCCAGCGGCCGGCCCCGCCCGTGGTCAGCTCAGGTTGTAGAAGCAGGAGTGTCCCGGAAACACCGCCAGATCGTCAAGCTCTTCCTCGATCCGCAGCAATTCGTTGTATTTGGCGATGCGATCGCTGCGGCACAGCGAGCCGGTCTTGATCTGACCGGCGTTGGTCGCCACCGCCAGGCTCGCGATGAACGCATCCTCGGTCTCGCCGGACCGATGGCTGATGACGTTGGTGAAACGCGCGCGCTTGGCGGCCTCGATGGTTTCGAGGGTCTCGCTCAGCGTGCCGATCTGATTCAGCTTGATCAGGATGCTGTTGGCGCAGCGCTCCCGGATGCCGCGCCCGAGACGCTCGGGATTGGTCACGAACAGGTCGTCGCCGACCAGCTGGATGCGCCTGCCGAGCGCCTCGTGGAGCTGACGCCAGCCGGACCAGTCGTCCTCGCTGAGCCCATCTTCGATCGACACGATCGGATAGTGGTCCACGAGGTCGACGTAGAACTCGACCATCCGCCGGGCGTCCCACGCGTCGCCGCCCTCGGCCTGGAGCACGTACTTGCCGTTCTTGTAGAACTCGCTGCTCGCCGGATCGAGCGCGATCGCGATCTGCTCGCCGGGCCGGTAGCCCGCGCGCTCGATGGCCGCGACCAGCAGGTCGAGAGCTTCGCGATTGCTGCGGAGGTTGGGTGCGAACCCGCCCTCGTCACCGACGCCCGTCGAGAGCCCCTTCTCGTTCAGCAGCTTCTTCAGGGTGTGGAACGTCTCCGCCCCGAAGCGGAGAGCCTCGGCGAACGTTTCCGCGCCCAGCGGCATGATCATGAATTCCTGGAGATCGACGTTGTTGTCCGCGTGCGCGCCGCCGTTCAGGACGTTCATCATCGGCACCGGCAGGGTCAGGGCGTGGAGGCCGCCGAGGTACCGGTACAGGGGCAGCCCGACCGACTCGGCAGCCGCCCGGGCGACCGCCAGGGACACCCCGAGCACCGCGTTCGCGCCGAGCTTCGCCTTGTTCGGAGTCCCGTCGAGCTCGATGAGGACGTGGTCGATCAGCATCTGGTCGGTGGCGTCGAGCCCGACCAGCTCGTCCTCGATCGACCGGATGTTCTGCACGGCGGCGAGGACGCCCTTGCCGCCGTAACGAGCCTTGTCGCCGTCGCGCAACTCGTGGGCTTCGTGCTCGCCGGTGCTGGCGCCGCTGGGCACCGCCGCCCGCCCGGACGCTCCGTCGGAGAGGAGGACATCGACCTCGACGGTGGGGTTGCCGCGGGAATCGAGGATCTCCCGGGCCTGGATCAATTCGATTGCGCTCATCTGCGCCTCCTGGCTGGCGGTCTGACAGGTCTCCGGCGCGCCCGCGACCCGGCCGCGAGTCGGCGTGTTGCCGGCGGCGGGCAGTCTAGAAGCCGTGACCACGGGTGTCAACGTGGCGCAGCGGAGAGTTGACCGGTCGGCGGCGACCTGCGATGTTGCCCCTGGCCGTGGAAACCATAACGGATCCAGCGATCGCTGTCCAAGACTTGCCCGGGTGGATTGGCTCAGCCATGTTCGATCGTCGCGCCGACCTCAAGACCATCCGCCGCTGCAAACTGGGCGAAGAGGACGCTTTCCAGGAGATCCTCGCCCGCTATCGCGCTCCCATCTACAACCTGTGCTGGCGCATGACGCGGAACGACGAGGATGCGCGCGATCTCGCGCAGGAGATCTTCATCAAGACCTTCACGCTGCTGGACCGGTTCGACGAGCAGTTCGCGTTCAGCAGCTGGCTGTTCCGGATCGCGACGAACCACTGCATCGATCACCTGCGCCGCCATCGCCTGCGCTTCCTCTCGGTCGAACGGGACGGCGGGGGCGATGACGAGGAGGCGGAGATGCAGATCGCCGCCGTCGGCCCGGAGCCGGACGTCGAGCTCGAGCGGCGGGAGGCGCTCGAGCGGCTGGAGGAGGTCATCGGCGAATTGCCGCCGCACTACCGGGTCATCACGCTCCTTCGCCACGACCAGCAGCTGTCGTACGAGGAGATCGCCGAGTCCCTGCGACTGCCCCTGGGGACCGTCAAGGCGCGCATCCACCGGGCTCGGAACATGATCCAGCAGCTGCTGGCGGCCCGGAAGTACGATATTTGACGCAACCCGGAACACGGAATTCGCGTATCCCTCATCGTCACCAGGGACCGGGATGAGGCGCTGATCAGGCTAAGTCCATTCCGGGCAAATGGTTGACGAGAACATGCCGTGACGGATGGACATGTCGTTGTCGGGGGATACGTCATTCGTCACGGTCGGGGAGCGGGGCCGCTCGACGGACCCGCTCCCGTCTAGACCCAGGTTGGACGAGGAGTCAGGTCGACATGAACGATCAGCATTCAGGCAAGTTCCCCCACCTGGACTGCGCCGAATGCGAGCGCCGGTTGCAGGACTATCTGGATGGCGGACTGGCCAAGCCCGAGTCCATGCAGATCTTCTTGCATGTCCGGGAGTGCGCGCGCTGCGCGGCCGAGCTGAAACGGCTCGAGGACCTGGTGGCCCTCCTGGAGGCGCTCCCGGCCCACGAGCCGCCGCGGGATTTCGACGCCAGGGTGCTCGCGGCCGTTCCCTACGCATCGTATCGAGCCATGGCCCGGCTGCGCCGGGCCCGAGTGCCGGTCTTCCTGGAAGCGGATCGCCTGCCGGCGTGGATCCGGTCGCCTGCCGTAAGGTACGGCGGCCTCGCGGCGGCTGCCGTGGCCGCCGCGGCCGCCGTCACCGATCTGGCGCCGGCCGGAGTGTTGGCGATCGCCGCGGTCGGTCTGGTCCCCGAGGCCGCGACGCTCCTGCAGGGCCTCGGGCGGCGCGTCGCCCTGGCGGTCGGCCAGCCGCGAAACGGAGCTTGACCATGGTGAGGACGCCCGGCCTGCGCTCGCTTGTCCGCCTCGCCGCGCCGATCTGCCTCGGCGTGATCGCCGGTCTGGTCTCCGTGACGGCGGTCGCCGGGCCGAGCCAGGCGGAGTCCCCACCGCGCGATGCGCGCCGGGACTCGCTGCGCGCCGAGATCCAGCGCTACTCCGGCATCATCCAGGCTCTGCGCGATTCCGTCTCCACGTTCGATCGGACCGACGGCGCGCGCCGGCAGCAACTGGCGGAGCTGGAGGCATCGATCTCGTCGCTCACGGAAGCGATCGGCGAGGTCACCGCTCAGTTCTCCGAGATGGAGCTGGAAATCGACGCCGGCCGCGTCAGCCTGCGGGACGGTCGCGGCGGCCAGGTCGTGGTCGATCTGCCGCCCGACTTCAGCGACCGGCTCAGCGAAGGCATCAGCTCGATCAGCAAGGTGATCCTGGAGGAGATGCCCGACACGGTGCGGATCGGCGACGACGAGTCCGGTTTCACCTGGAGTTTGGGCGAGAAGGGGCTGAACATCGTTCCGATCGCGCCGCGCCCGCAGCGGACGATCGAGGGCGGGATCGTCAAGTTCCGCGACGATCTCGAGGTCGGCTCCGACGAGATCGTGCTCGGCGACGTCGTGGTCGTCATGGGCGATGCGCTGATCGAAGGGCGGATCGAGGGCGATCTCGTGGTCGTGCTCGGCGACCTCCAACTCGGCGAGACGGCCGAAGTCGACGGCAACGTCGTGGCCGTGCTGGGCGGCTTCGATCGCTCCGACGCCGCGAAGATCGGCTCGGTGACGGTCGTCAACCCGACGAGTTCCTTCCTGCCGCGCGGCCTGGGCGGCGACCGTGGCGATTGGCTCGGATTCTGGGCCTGGCAGGGACTCTTCCTCGGGTTGGTGGTCTGCGTGCTCCTGCTGCTCGTCCTCGCTCCCCGGCGCCGTCTCGAAGCCACCGTCCAGACGCTGGCGACACGGCCCCGCGAGAGCCTGGGCGTCGGCCTGGTCGGCGTCCTGGTCGGTCATGCCGTCGTTCTCGGTCTCTGCGCGATCCTCGTCTTGACGGTGATCGGGATTCCCGTGGCCCTGCTCGTCGTCCTGGCGGTCGTCCTGCTCGATCTGGCGGCCATCGGCATCGCGTCGATGGTCGTCGGCCGGCGCGTCTGCGCGCTCCTGCACCTAGGTTGCGACAATCCCTGGCGGAAAGCGGCGCTGGGCATGGTCGCCATCCATCTCCCGGCGTTCCTGGCCGCTCTGCTCGGCACTGCGGGCGCCCCGGCGGTCCTGGTCCTGATGTTCGTGTGGGCCAGCCGCCTGCTCAAGCTGACGGCCTTCTGTTTCGGCGTCGGCGCCCTCCTGCTCGGGCGATTCGGCACCAGCCGGGCAAGGTCGAGCGCGCCCGCTGTCCTCACTCCGCTCGAATCCTCCCGAAGCTAGAGCTCCGACATCGACTGCTGTATTACTAATAGTCAATTTATATTATATGTGATATAATCCCCAGTGAGTTGAGCAAGATCGCGCAGTTCGGTCGCTCCCGTGGTGCGGTCGTCGAAGACCCGGCGGACGGACCGATGTAGGTCTGTCCGGTCAAATCAATGTGGGATAACCGGTTGCATTGAATTCGACCACGTCGGGCGGGTGCCGCCGCGACGTTTCCGGCCGGCACCTGCGCAGGAACGATCCCTGCGAGGTTTGGCGCCGAGAGCGGCCGGGCGGCCGAGGAAGGTGAAGGATGGACCGGAATTGCTCAGAGAACCTCGTCGGGACGCGCGACGGCGATCGATGCCGGATCGCTCCCGCCTGCGGCTTCGGCGTGTGCTGGGCGTTGTGGCTGCTCGCCTGCGGGCTCGCCGCGCCGTCCCTGGCCGCGACCCTGGACACCGCGACCGGGCTCGTCGTCACCATCCACTCCGCCGAGGAGATCCAGGCGCGCTGGCTCGTGCGCGAGGGCGGCCGGACCTGGCTGCGTCACCCCGTCGCCGGCGAGGTCGAGCTGGATACCGTGTTGCACCCCTGGGGCGAGCTCGTCCCCGTTTCCGAGACCGCCGTGGCCGAGGCATTTGCGACGACGCGCGGATTCCTCACGGCGCTCCAGATCGAGGTCTTCCTGCTGCCGGGATTCCCGGTCGAGGTTTCCGGGAGCTTCGCCCGGCGGGACGCCATCTTCATGGCGCCCGGCATCGCCGAGCAGGCCGTCGAGACCATCGCGTATCTCGCGACCCATGAGCTGGGTCACGTGCTCTGCTGGGCAGCGGTCGACGGTCGACCGGATCGCTGGTCGGCGTACCGCGAGTTGCGCGGACTGCCGCTCCAGGATGCCAGCGCGCCGGCGCGGCATGCCGACCGTCACCGGGAGATCATCGCCGAGGACATCCGCTTCCTTTTCGGCGGTCCGCTCGCCACGCGATCCGGCACGATCGAGAACACGGCCCTGCCGCTGCCCGACGCGGTGACCGGGCTCGCCGACCTGCTGGCCGGATACCTCGCCGCTCCGGGCGCGCCGTCGCCGGCCACGGCGCCGAGCCGGGTCTATCCCAACCCGTGTCGCGAGGTGGCGAGGGTGGAGGTGTCCCTCGACGGCGCCGCGGACGAATCACCCCGCGGGGTTCCGGAACTGACCGTCTACGACGTGCGGGGCCGCGTGGTCCGCGTGATTGCCGGCGGATCCGTCGCCAATGGCCGCGGGATCGTCGTCTGGGACGGGACGGACGTGGACGGGCGGCGGGCGGCGGCAGGAACCTATCTCTACTGCATTCGCTGCAGCGGCCGCGTGTCGACCGGCAGGCTGGTGCTCGTCGGCCGGTGAGAGGCGGCGCTCAGGGCACCAGGGTCAGCTTGCCGCTCGCCCTCGCGCTGCCGTCGACGACGATCCGGTAGACGTAGACGCCGCCCGGCTGGACTCGGCCATCAGCGGCCATTCCCGGCCACACCACCCGATTCTCGCCCGTTCGACCCGCGAAGGCGCCCGAATCCCAGATCTGCCGCCCGCGCAGGTCGTGGATGAGCACCCGGCACGAGGCCGGAGAGCCGAGTTCGAAGCGCAGGCTGGTCTCGGGATTGAACGGGTTGGGGGCAGGTCCCAGATCGACGACGACCGCCGCGGGAGCTGGCGGAGATTCGCCGGCGGCCGTGACCACATCGAACGACTCGACGATCTCGTCGACGTTGATGTAGCCGGCGGTATCGCTGTCCTCGATCCGGATGTAGACTTCCTGGCCCTGGAGTTCCGACACGTCCCACCAGCGCGGCGTCATGGTCACGGAATCGTAGCCGTACGACCGCCGGAGGATCGTGTGATCGGCGGCGCTCATCAGGGCGACGAAGCAATGATCTGGACTGTAGGTCCCGCTGACGAGCAAGGAAATCGAGTTGCCCTCGATGATGAACGGGTAGCTGTCCGCATATCCCGTCGCGGAGTCGCCGATGAGGCGGCCGGTATCGCCGCGAAGCGACAGGGGACCCTGGTAGTACTCGCGAGATCCGAAGAAGCAGTTGCCGACCAGCCCGACGGGATCCTCGCCCCGCCGGGCGGGATTGTCGCCGAAACACGGGTTGCCGAGACAGGAGAGGCCGCCGTAGGATGCGAACTCCCTCGCCAGCGGCGGCGCGCGGTAGATCTGGGGCGACGCCGTCCCCTCGTTGAAGAGCAGCGTGTCGAACCTCGCGACGTAACTGACCACCTCCGCGTCCGGCTCCAGGTACGGCGCCACGCGCGAGATGACCCAGCTCGCGCCGCCGTCGAACGAATCGACTTCCGGGGCGATGCCGGCGTCGAACACCCAGCGATTCTCGAAGGTCCACTGCGGCGGGTCGAGGCTGGCGATGTGGCTGATGCCGTCATCGCTGTACTCGAGGAAGAACACGTGATGGATGCCGTCGCGAACCAGATACTGGGGACTCTCCGGCGTGTTCCACGGCGTCGGCCCGTCGTTGGCCAGGAACACGTCCGGCGCGCTCCAGTGCATCAGGTCGTCCGATACCGAGTGGGCGAGGGCTCCCCGGCCGTTGACGATGCCCAGGACCTTGGCCGAGGCCAGCATGTGCCACTGGCCGGCTTGACGGTAGAGAAACGGATCGCGGCACTCGCTCCAGCCGTAATCGGGGAAGTAGAAGAACGTGTCCGGGTCGGGTTCGAGCACCGGATTGTAACGGGTCTTGAACCAGGTGGCGAGGTCCCGGGACCAGGCCATGCAGATCCGCTGGTTGCGCAGCTCGTCGACGCCCGTATAGGCCATCCACCACATGCCGGTCTCGTCGTCGTGGACGATGTCGGGCGCCCAGATGGCTCTCGACTCGAAGTGGTCTGCCGAAACCGAGAGCACGATCGTCGGTTCGGACCAGTGGATGAGGTCGTCGCTGGTCGCCCGCCAGATGTAATCGGCGAAGTCGGGCGACGGCGTGGCCTCGGGAATCGCGTGATAGAAGATGTTGTACGAACCATCGTGCAGGACGAGACAGAAATCCCAGACCTGCGTGCCAGGATGGACGAAGTAACGCTGCTCGAAGTCGATGTGGAGCAGAGCCCAGGCCTGGCCGACCAGGCCGCCGGCGAGCGCGAGCGCGACCAGCAGGACGAATTCGCGCGATCTGGCGGGGGTGGATCGACGTGCCATGGTCAAGCGGCGCCTCCGGCCAGAGGATGGTCCCCGTCCTCAACCCCCGACGACGCGGGTGGCCGCTGTGGGTCAGGTTGCTCGGTTCCAGCGGTCCATTATATCAAAGATCAGGGCCCACGGTCAATTGCGGGCATCCTTCAGCCGGTTGCGAGGGCGAGGTCAGACTCATGAGGTGGTTCCTGATCGTGCTGATGCTCTGCGTCATCGGCCGGGGCGGACCCGGGCGAGCCGACGAGCTGGAGGACCTGGCGAGGCTGGACGACCTGATCACGCTGGGCCGCGCGGCGGATGCCGTGGCGTGGGCGGAGAGCCTGCTCGCGAGTCCGCGACTCTCGGCGCGGTACGAGTGGCAGGTGCGCCAGCGTCTGGGCGCGGCCTTGCTGGCGGCGGATCGGCCGGCAGAGGCGATCCCGATCCTGGAGGCTGCCCTGGCGGCGGCGCCCGATGATCCCGCGCTCCACCTCAATCTCGGCCGCGCGTTGCGCGAGACGGGCCGGCGCGGCCGCGCCGTCGCCGAGTTCGGCCACGCCGTCGACCTGGCTCCCGACCGGTGGCTCTGGCGGCTGGAATTCGCCGAGGTCATGGCGGAACTGGGCATCCGGCGGGATGCGCTCGCCCAGATCCGCCTTGCCCGCGCGAGCTGCGACGACTGTCCGGAAGCGCTGCGCGGGGAAGCGAATCACTTCCTGAGCGTGGGCGACGCGGCCGGGAGCGTCGAGCCCCTGCGCGCGTTGCACGCCCTCCGCCCGGATCGCGATGTCCGGCGGCTCCTGGCTCGCGCGCTGTCGGCGCTCGACGACCCAGTGGCCGTCGCGGCCCTGCTCGACACGGTTCCGATCGGTGATCTCGACGCCGGCGAGGTCATGGACCTGCTGCAGGCCGATCGGCGCTTGCTGCGTTCCGAGCGCGCAATCGCCTGGGCTCGTGGCGACGCGCTGCCGGGTCCGGCCGGCTGGCAACCAGGAGGGGCCTTCTGGGCGATCGTCGCCGAGGTCTGCCTGGCGGCCGACCGGCCCGCCGAGGCGCTCGCGGCGATCGACCGCGCCCTGGTCCTCGAGCCCGAGGCGGGGGTCTACCACCACAACCGGGCCGCGATCCTCGGTCGACTCGGTCGAGAAGCCGACGCGCGCCGCGCGCTGGAGGAGGCCCGTCGTCGCGACCCATCCCTCGGTCCAGCCGACGGCCCGCGAACTGACTAGTTGATTTGGCTCGCGGACTGCCATTAATTTACCCTACCCTGGCCGTCGTTTCTAGCCGGGGGACGTGGTCGGCGTCTGGCTCCGACCCGATATCGTCCGCGCAGCCGACGGGAGGTCGGAATCTTGAGCAAAAGGTTCCGCAATCGCTATCTGGTCGTCATGTACCTGCTGGTCCTGGCGGCGGCGTTCGCCGTGGGGTGCTCCACCAAGGAAGACCCGGCCGAGATCCTGACCCTCTGCGGCAACCACTCCTGCGGGGACCTGGTGATGGTCACCATCGACACCTCGAGCGATGGCTACCAGTACCTGGAACCGACGATGTCGCCGGACGGTACGCGGATCGCCTGCACGGCGGACTGGGCGGTGATTCCGTCCGATCCGGATATCGCCGAGCCTCTGCTGACCCGACAGCTCCTGATCGTGCCGGTCCCGGCAGACGTCTGGTCGGACACGATGGTCTACCGGAATCCCGTCGAGGACATCACCGAACTCGGCGCGATGCTCGTGTCGGTCGACCCGTTCACGAGCCTGATCGGCGGCAGCCCGCATACGCTGTTCGGCGCCGTCGACTTCGGCAAGAGCAGTCCGCTGTGGGTGAACAACAGCACGCTCCTGTTCAAGATGCGTTTCGACCGGCGCGACCGGCTCGTGATGGGGAACGTCGCGAACCCCGACGTCGTGAGTATCCAGGTCGTCCTCTACGAGCCGGACGACCTGGTCGAGACCGGCGGCCGGCTCTACTATCACGACAACCCCGCGCTCAGCGCCGATGACCGCTGGCTCGCCTTCACGCGCTTCGGCTGCAACCGCGATCCGAACGAAGAAGACGCCGAATGTTCCGGTCAGTCGCTGTGGGTCGTCGACATGACGACGATCGACGACCCGACCAATGCCACGTATTTCCAGCTGACGACGGAAGCCGCGTCGATGAGCGATCCCGCGTGGAGCCCCGACGGTAGGTCGCTCTGTTTCTCCGCCTCCCTCGACCTGGTGGGCGAGACCAGCGGCACCATGACCGAACTTTTCAGGATCGATTTCGACGCGGAGGCGGCGGCGACCGGCGCGGTCGAGCCGAACGACGGCCTGCGGCGGCTCACGACCACCGAGGTCTCGGCCGGCGACCCCCTGGTGGGACTCCACAATTACGCGCCGGTCTACAGTACCGATGGCAGCGAGATCTTCTTCGTGTCCTCCCGGAGAGCGCCGGCAACGACTCAACGCGGCCGGAGTCTCTGGCGGATACCGTCCGACGGCCGCCTCGAGCCGGAGTTGCTCTTCTTCTCGCGCTCCGATGACCTCGATCCCGACGTCCATGCCCGGACGGGGACCATGGTCTTCTCCAGTCGCATGGGCTTCCCGTCCGAGATGCTGGACGCGCTCGAGCAGGAATTCTTCGACTTCCTTACCTACGTCTACAACGACACCGCGGAATCGCCGTTGACCGATGTCGAGATCGAACGGCGGGCGGCCGACGCGCGCGAGGAACTGGAGTTCTTCGAGGACGTCATGGCCCACCTGTACCTGTTCCGCGGATTCTAGCCGGTCGGGAGCGGCTCGCCGCGGTAGAGCCGCTCCAGGCGATCGACGACCGATTCCCAGCTGAAGTGACGCGCGACATGGTCGCGGGCGCGATCGGCGCGCCGCGCCGCCTCGGCGGGCGCGTGCGCCGCGGCGATCAGGGCGGTCACGAAGGCTTCCGGGGTCTCGGCCCACCAGACCAACCCGTCCGGCCCCGACGTGATGCCCTCCGCGCCGATCGGAGTCGTCACGACAGGGATCCCCCGCGCCATGGCCTCGAGGATCTTGATCTTGATCCCGCCGCCGGCGAAGAGCGGGGCGGCGAAGAGACGGCTCTCGCGAAACAGCGGCGCCAGATCGTCGACGAAACCCGTCGCGGCGACGCCGCGCGGGCGAGGCCGCATGCCTGCCAGGAACGTGTCGGAGCCCGGTCCGGCCAGCACGAGCCGCCAGCCCGGGAGTTCAGCGACGACCGCCGGCCAGATCCGTTCGCAGAGCAGTCGCGCGGCGGCGCGGTTGGGCGGATGCTGGAAGCTGCCGACGAAGAGAACGCGTGGCGGATCGACGGGCGCTCGCTCCGCCCGCAACCGGCGCGTGTCGACTCCCAGCGGCACGGTGACCACGGCGCTGCCGCCCACCGCCTGGTAGAGCGCGCGGTCCTGTTCCGTCACGCAGATCGTCGTATCCGCCCAGGTGCTGGCCTGCCGGGCCGTACGATCCCAGGCGGCGGCCTCGGCCAGCCAGTACGCTCGCTGCGGCCAGGCCGCGGCGGCCGCCCGCCGCCGGCGCGGCAACGACGCGAATTCGTGGCTGTCGAGGATCAGGCGCGGACGTGGCGCCCCGGCCGGCCGTTCGTCGCGCCAGCGCCGCAGCCGGCGGAGCAAACCGGCGAGCTGGAGGTACTCGACCTGGACCGCGTCGGGCGCGAAGGACTCGGCGCAGGCGATCGTGCGCCGGGCCAGCTCGGCGTTCTCGTATTTCGCGACGTAGAAGGGCCGGCCGGTCACGAGAGCCCGACCGATCGCCTGCAGGCGCCCGGCAACGAGCGCTGCGCGTTCCAGGCCGCGGGCGGTTCGATCGGGGAATCCGACGGTCTCGATCGGGACGCCCAGGTCGGCGGCCGCGGCCGCCAGGCCGCGCTCGCCCGGTCGCAACAAGCTCACGACGCGGACGTCGTGCCGGCGAGCGAGCTCCTGGATCAGGCTGCGAACGGCGGTCCCGCCGCCGTGTCCGACGTGGGGGTGGGGGAAGTAGGGACTGACGACGAGGATCCGCATCAGCGGATCACGTAGCCCCGGGCCACGGCAAGCTCTTCCTTGACGCGATCCATCTGCACCTCCCACTCCGTGGAGCCCTCCTCCAGGTGGGCGCGGTGCTTCTTGAGCCAGGCCGTGGCCTCCTCGTCGATCTCATCCTCGATGCGCAGGTCCTTCAACAGGAAGCTCTCGAGCAGGAACACGAAGCGATCCTCCTCGAGCTCGAGGTCGATGAGCTCGTCGTCGAGCAGGGCGTCGGCGATCTTGCGGGCGATGACGGCCACGCGTTCCTCGGACAGTCGCACGGTCCGCCTTTCGCGGTCAGAGCGTGAATCCGCGCTTGCGAGCAACCTCGCGCTTGAACTTGCGGCGCAACTCGGCCACGTCCATCTCCAGGCCCTGGATCTCGTACTTGTGCCGGGTCAGCAGCGAATCCACTTCCTGGTCGATGGCCTCTTCTTCCCTCAGGTTGGCGAAGATGGTGTCGGCCACGGTCTTCCAGATCGTGTCGACGTTGCTCGTGAGATGAACGTGGGAGTTCTCCTGCATCAGCGCGAGGATGCGGTCGGCAAGGTACTCGATCTTCCTCGGTGAGAGTCTCAAACCGGATCTCCTCGCGACGCCGGGTCCCTGGCGACAATTCAACGGTCACGGCGGGAACTTGGCAAGGGGAAAGCCGCGCGGTACATTGGCGCCCCGGGAGCTGTCGGGCGTCCGCAGAGGCGGTTGGGAACCGCGCTCGTGGGGCCGGCGTAGAACCGCGCCGAATCACCGGTCCACCCGAAACCGCCGCAGGGGTTCGGCGAAGCGGAGAGGAACGCATGCAGGAGAATACCCTGGACCAAGGTCAGGCCGCGGCGGTCGCCGCCCGCCTGCAGGCCGTGCTGGACGAGGCCGGCCGCGTCATCGTCGGCCAGCAAGACATGCTCGAAGGATTGCTCCTGGGCCTCGTCGCGGACGGCCATATCCTCCTGGAGGGTGTGCCGGGGCTCGCCAAGACGCTGGCGGTGCGGACGCTCGCGCAGACGGTCGCCGCGGGATTCCAGCGCATCCAGTTCACGCCGGATCTGCTGCCGGCCGACATCGTCGGCACCACCATCTACCGGCGCGAGACCGGCGACTTCACGGTCAAGAAGGGCCCCGTCTTCAACAGCATCATCCTGGCGGACGAGATCAACCGGGCGCCCGCGAAGGTCCAGAGCGCGCTGCTCGAGGCCATGCAGGAACGCCAGGTCACGATCGGCGAGGAGACATTCCCGCTGCCGGACCCGTTCCTGGTCCTGGCGACTCAGAATCCCATCGAACAGGAGGGGACCTATCCCCTGCCGGAGGCCCAGGTCGACCGCTTCCTGCTCAAGCTGCGGGTCGATTATCCGGACAAGGCGGAGGAACGCCAGATCCTCGACCGGATGGGGGCCGGCCTTCCGCCGGCGGCTCGTCCGGTCGTCACGCCGGCGGACATCGGGGAGTTCCGGCGGACCGCCGAGGCCGTGTTCGTGGACGAGAAGATCAAGACCTACATCCTCGACCTCGTCTTCGCGACCAGGCGTCCCCGCGATTTCGGCCTCGATCTCGAACCGCTGATCGCGTACGGCGCTTCGCCGCGCGCGACGCTGGCGCTCGTGCGGCTGGCCCGCGCCCGCGCGCTCCTGCGAGGACGGGCGTTCGTGGTCCCCGAGGACGTCAAGGCCGTGGGCCACGGCGCGTTGCGGCACCGTCTGATCCTGTCGTACGAGGCCGAAGCCCGCGAACTGGACAGCGACGACCTCGTCACCACGCTGTTCGAGAACATCGATGTTCCGTAGCCGGACGGATCGCATGGCGACGTACCAGCCTCAGCCCGCGAACCCGGTCATCCCGCCGGAGATCCTGGCGGCGGTCCGCCGGATCGAGATCCGGACCCGCCGGCTCGTCGACGAGGTCTTCAGCGGCGAGTACCACTCCGTCTTCCGCGGCCGCGGCGTGGAGTTCCGCGAAGTGCGCGAGTACGTGCCGGGCGACGACGTCCGCGCGATCGACTGGAACGTGACCGCGCGCACCGACAACACGTTCGTCAAGCAGTTCGAGGAGGAGCGCGAGCTCACCGTCATGCTCGCCGCCGATGTCTCGGGCAGCGGGCGATTCGGATCGGGCGAGCGCAGCAAGGCCGAGACTGCCGCCGAGCTCTGCGGCATCCTGGCGTTCGCGGCGATCAGCAACAAGGACAAGGTCGGCCTGCTGCTCTTCAGCGACCACGTCGAGAAATACATCCCGCCCGCGAAGGGACGCAGCCACGTGCTGCGTCTGATCCGCGAGCTCTTGACCTACAGCCCGGTCGGTCGCGGCACCGACCTGGAAGCGCCGCTCCAGCTCGTCGGCCGAGTGCTCAAGCGGAAGGCCACCGTCTTCCTGGTCAGCGATTTCTGGGCGGGAGATTTCTCGAGCAGTCTGCGGACTGTCGCCCGGCGCCATGATTGCGTCGCGGTGCGGTTGCGGGATCCGCGCGAGCGGGACCTGCCCGATGTCGGCTTCGTCGCCTGGCGCGACGCCGAAACGGGACGCGAGGTGCTCGTCGATACCAGCTCGCGGGGCGCTCGCCGGCAGCTGCAGGAACGGGTCGAGCGGCACGACAGCCGCCTGGAGCGGCAGCTGCGGCAGGCGGGCGTGGATCTGGTGGACGTCGACGCGACCGGCGACTATGTCGCGCCGTTGCAGCGGTTCTTCCTCGCCCGCGCGGGCCGGCGTCGGCGCGGCGGAGGGCGCCGATGAGGACGCGGCTGGTCGGTAGCCTCTTGGTGGTTCTCGGCGCGGCGTCGCTCGGCGCCGCGCAGGCGCCGCCGGCGACGGTGCCGGCGGCCCCCGACACGGCGGTCGCCCGGCTGAGCTGGGCGGACGGTTCGCCGGGCCCGCGCACGCTCGTCGTCACGCCGGCCGCGGCGGCCCTCGGCGACGTGGTCGCGATCGTGCTGGATCACGCGCCCGGGGTTCTGCCGCCGCCGCTGGATTCGCTGCGGGTGGACGTGGACTGGCTCGAACCGGCGATCGACGCACCGCTACCGGACGTCGCTTCTCTGCCGGCGGCGGCGGGCGCCCGGCAGATCGCGCCGTTCCGGATCTACCGGCTCGGAGCCTGGCGACCGGTCTGGGACGGCGGACCGAGCGGCCCGCTCGCGACGGTCGCGGGCCGGCTCACCGACCCGCAGGTGCGGGCGGACGTCCGCGATCCGCGAGCAGTCGGTGGAGTGCCCCGCTGGCAGATGGCGCTGGTCGGCGGTCTCCTCGCGGCGCTCGCGGGTTTCGTGCTGTGGCGTCGCTGGCGGCGGCGCGGCGGCGCGCGATTCGCGCCCGATCAGCCGCTGGCGCCGCCGGCGTGGCTCGCGGCCGCGATCGATCTGCGGAACCTCGAGCGCGACGGCACGGGCGGCGCGGCCGACGGGCGGGCCTACCTCGATCGCCTGGCGAGCATCGTGCGCCGGTATGTCCACGGTCGATATCACCTGCCGGCAGAAGAGATGACGGCGGCCGAGATCTCGGCAGCCGCCGCCCGCCGCGGCTGGCCGCCCGCGGCGCTGCGCAGTTTCGTCACGTTGCTGGCCGAATGCGACCGGGTCCGCTACGCTCCGGTCGCGGTCAGCGCCCTGCAGTGCCGCGAGTGTCTCGGCGACGCGCTCGACCTGATCGAGGACGCGCGCGTGATGCCGGCGTGGTCGCCGGTGGCGGGCACGACCCTGGCGGAGGCCGAGGCCGCCTGGCGGGAACTGCGCGCGCGCCTGCCGCGCCGCGCGAGCGAACGACAGGATTCGCCATGTTGACGTTCGCGCACCCGTGGTTCCTCCTGCTCGGGATCCCCGTCCTGGCTCTCGGCTGGTGGCGCCGGCGCCGGCCAGGTCCGCGCCCGGTACTCCGTCATCCTCACACGGCCCTGTTCGGGCCCCTGCCCGGTAGCTGGCGCCTGCGTTCGCTACGATGCGCGCCGTGGCTCGTCGTGGGCGCGCTGCTCCTGATCGTGGTTGCGCTCGCTCAGCCGCGGCGCAGCTACAGCAGCGAGACCATCGAAGGCGAGGGCATCGATATCATGGTCGCGCTGGACATCAGCGGGAGCATGCAGGCGCTCGACTTCGCGCCGAAGGACCGGCTGGAGGCCGCCAAGGACGTCATCCGCGGATTCATCGCCGGCCGGCCCCATGACCGGATCGGACTGGTCGTCTTCGCGTCGCGGGCGTTCACCCAGTGCCCGCTCACGCTCGACCACCAGGTGCTGACCGGGTTCCTCGATGAGATTCGCGTCGGACTGATCGACGACGGGACGGCCATCGGGCTGGGACTGGCGACAGCCGTCGGCCGCCTGCGTCACAGCGAGGCGGCGAGCCGCACGGTGATCCTGCTGACCGACGGCATGAACAACGTCCCGACCCTGGAGCCCGAGACGGCCGCCGACCTGGCGCACACGCTCGGCGTGCGGGTCTACACGGTCGCCATCGGCCGCGACGGCGTCGCGCCGTTCCCCGTCGACACGCCGCTCGGACGGCGGATCCAGCAGATCGAGACGCGGGTGGACGAGGACCTGCTGCGGCGCATCGCCGACCGGACGGGAGGCGTGATGGACCGGGCCACGGATCCGGAGGCGTTGACCCGGATCTTCGCCACCATCGACCAGCTCGAGAAGACCCGTTACGAGACCCGGGTCGCGACCTGGCACCAGGAGCTCGCCGGCTGGTTCGGTGCACCGGCCCTGATCCTGCTCGTGCTCGCCGGCGTCGTGAGCGAGGTCTGGTTGAGGCGGCTGCCCTGATCTGGCCGCGGAAGGAGACCGGATGCATTTCGCTTCGGGAACCTGGCTCGTCGCCCTGGCCGTGCCGCCCCTGCTCTGGCTGGCGGTCAAGGGCGCCGACCGCCGCGCGGACGCGCGCGCCCGCCGTTTGCTCGGCGAGCGCGCCCCGGAGCATCGCGAGGACCTCGACGTGCGGGTCCGCGGCTGGCGCCGCTTCTTCTTCCTCGCCGGGATCTTCTGGCTCGTGCTGGCGCTCGCGCGGCCGCAGTGGGGCGCGAGCGAGGTCTCGGTCACCCAGCACGGACGCGACGTCGTGATCGCGCTCGATGTCTCCAACTCGATGCTGGCGGAGGACGTGACGCCGAGCCGCCTCGAGCGCGCGAAGGCCGAGCTCGTGACCTTCCTGCGCCGGCTCGAGGACAGCCGGGTCGGACTCGTGCTCTTCGCCGGCGCGGCGTTCGTGCAGTGTCCGCTCACCGCGGATTTCGGCACCGCCGAGATCTTCCTGCAGATGGCGGCGCCGGATATGATCTCGGCCCAGGGCACGGCGCTGGCGACGGCCCTGGCCGTGAGCCGGGAGCTCCTCGAGACGGGCCGCGGACCGGGCGGGCGCGCGGATTTCCAGGCGATCCTGCTCGTCACCGACGGGGAGGACCTCGAGGGAGGCTGGGAGGAGGAGGCGGAAGCGTGTCACGAGGACGGCATCACGGTCATTCCGGTCGGCATCGGCGAGGAGACGGGCGGGCTCATCCCGGTCGCCGACGAGCGCGGGCGCGGGGGCGGTTTCCTCAAGGACGAGTCGGGCCAGCTGGTCCTGTCTCGGATCGATGTGACCTCGCTCGAGAAGCTGGCGTCAATCGGCGGCGGGTCCACGTTCCGGGTCGGGCTCGACGGACTCGCCGGCGAACGCCTGCGCACCGTGCTCGACCGCCTCGGCAGCCGGGAATTCGAGCAGAGGCAGGTGACCCGCTGGCAAGAGCGGTACCGGTGGCCGCTCGGACTGGCCTTCGCGAGCCTGGTGGTCGCGATCGCGATCCGGCCGCGACGGCGCGCGCTGGCGATGATCTGGATCGCGGCGCTTCTGGTGGGCGACGCCGGCAGCGCGCGCGCGGAGATCCTGCGTCCCGGCTGGGGCGCTGCGTTCGCGCGCGGCTGCGCCGCTTACGCCGCCGCGGACTACGCGACGGCGTTGCAGGAGTTCGAGACGGCTCGCGCCCAGGCGCCGGACGACCCGCGGCTTGCGCTCGCGGTCGGCGAGACGCTGTTCAAGCTCGAGCGCTTCGACGAGGCGGCGCAGGAATTCGCGCGGGCGCGGCAGCTGAGCGATCCGCGCGACCTGGCGGCCGAGAGCCTCTACAACGCCGGCACGACCGCGCTCGCGCAGGGCGATCCCGGCACGGCCGTCGAGAAGCTGAGGGAGAGCCTGCGCCTGGAGCCCGGACGCCAGGACGCGCTGGAGAATCTCGAGGCGGCGATGCTCCAGCTGCAACAACAGCAGCAACAACAGCAGCAACAACAGCAACAACAGCAGCAACAACAACAGGAGCAGGGCCAGCAGGACCAACAGAATCAGCAGGATCAGCAGGATCAGCAGCAGCAGCAGGACCAGCAGGAGCAGCAGGACCAACCGGAGCAGCAGCAGCAGGACCAGCAGGATCAGCCGGAGCAGCCGCAGGACGAGCAGCAGCAGGGCCAGACGCAACCCGAGGAGCCGCAGCCGAGCCAGCCGGAGCAGCCCACCCGCGAGGAGCTCGATCGCGAGCAGGCGCTGCAGCTGCTGAAGGCGCTCGACCGGGACGAGCAGGAGCTCAAGCGGTCCGTCCAGCGGCGTTTGCGCGGTGAGCCGACCCAGAGCGGGAAGCGGTGGTGATGGTGCACAGAGCCAAGATCGCGCGCGGTTGGCCGGTCATCCTGACCGGACTCGTGGTCCTTCTGGCCGGTCCGGTCCGGGCCGATCTCACCTGCCGCGCGGATGTCGACCGAGATCAGGTCGCCCCGGGGGGGCGGATCGTCCTGACCCTGCACGCCGAGGGCGATCTGCGGCAGCAGCCGACGCATGAAGCTCCGCGGATCGACGGCGTCGATGTCGTGCCGGGCGGGACCAGCCAGAGCTTCAGCATGGACGCGACCGGGTCCCACCTCGCCTACGACGTCACCTACTACCTGCAGGTCCGCCGGACCACGAGTTTCCGGATTCCCGCGGTGACGTTCCGATCCGCGGACCAGCACTGTTCGACGACGCCGATCGCGATCTCCGTCGACGCGAGCGGGTTGCCGCCGGCGCAGACCGGGAACCGCACGCCGCAACCCGGCGGCGCGGGCGCCGTCACGCCGGAGCCTCGCGCCGCGGGCGGCGCGGCGGGCGACGCCGGGGATCCCGCCTTCATCACCCTCACCGTCGACAAGCGCCAGGTGTGGGTAGGCGAGCAGCTGGTCCTCGTCTTCCGGTACTACCGGCAGCGCAGCACCTGGGACCAGCCCACGTACACGCCGCCGCGCACCGAGGGATTCTGGCGGGTGGACCTGCCCCCGGAGCGCAACTATCGCGCGAACGTCCGGGGGCTGGCCTACGAGGTGACCGAGATCCGCTACGCGCTCTTCGCGACCAGGGCCGGCCGGCTTGTCATCGAACCGGCGACCCTGTCCCTGGCCGTCGACCCGTTCGAGCGCCTCTTCGGCCGCCGCTCGCGGAGTCCGCGGCAGCTCGTGACCCCGCCGATCGAGCTGGACGTCCGGGAGCTGCCGCTCCCGCGCCCCGCGAACTTCAGCGGGGTCGTGGCCTCGCAGCTCGACTTCACCGCCACGGTCGACCGTGAGACCGTGCCTCGGGGCGAGCCGGTGGCGCTCGCGATGAAGGTCGTCGCCGACGGATTCCTCAAGAGCTTCGAGGGATTGCGACTGCCCGAAACGGAGGGACTCCGCCTGCACGAGGCGTCGGAGAGCCTGCGCGAGGACGTGACCGGTCCGAGGTACCAGGCCACGTTCCGGCAGGAGACCGCGGTCGTGCCGACCCGCGAGGGCACCGTGCCGCTCCCGCCGCTGGAGCTCGTGTACTTCGACACCGGCAAGGGCGCCTACCGGACGAACGTAGCGCCGGTGCCGCCGCTCGTCGTGACGGCGAGCGACCTGCCGGCGGCCGGTGACGGCCCCTCGGGATTCCTGCGGGCCGAGATCGCCCGGCTCGGGAGGGATCTGGCGTTCATCCATCCCGCGTCCGGTCCCGTCCGCCGGCTGTCGCCCTCGTTGATCGAGCGGCCGCTCTGGTGGCTGGGCCTCCTCGCGCCGGGGATCCTCCTCGTCGGGTACCGGCTCCGGTTGCGACGGCAGGCCGCCGACCTGCGCGACCCGACCGGGCAGCGCCGGCGTCGGGCCTGGCCCCAGGCGCGGCGGGCGCTCGCACAGGCCCGCCGCAGCGGCGATGCGGCCGACCTGGCGAGAGGTATCGTCGACTACGTCGCGGCGCACTCGGGAGCCGCCCCGGCGGGGCTCTCGGCCGGCGCCGTGCGCGAGTGGTGTGCCGGCCTCGGCCAGCCCGAGAGCGGCCGGCGTCTGGCGGAGATCCTGGCGGAATGCGACCAATCGCGATTCGGCGGTCGGGCTGCGCTCGACGTGCCGGCTCGCGCGGACGAGGCCGAGCGGCTGCTTGCCGGTCTCGAGCCGGCCGCGCCGCGCGGTGGTCGCGGCTGGCGGACCGTGACCGGACTCTGGCTCGCGGTGTCGCTCGCCGCGACCGCGGTCGCCGGCGCCCAGGAGCGAGCGCCGGCCGCCGGACCGGACCCCGGCATCGATCCGGCCCGCCTGCTCGCGGAGGGCAACCGGGCGTACACCGACGGCGACCTGACGACCGCGGTCGAACGCTATCGCAACGCCCTGGACCTCGGCGCGGACGACGCGACGCTGCATTACAATCTCGGCAACGCCTACGCCCGCAGCGGCGAGCTCGGCCGGGCGATCGCGAGCTACCTGCGAGCCCAGCGGCTGGATCCGCGCGACCTCGACACGCGGACCAACCTTGCCTGGATCCGGTCCCACACGCGCGACCTGGAGCTGGCCGGCCACGATCTGCCGCCCGTGGTCGCCCAGCTCGATGCCGCCGTGCACTCGCTCACCCTCGACGAGTGGGCGACCGCCCTCGTCGTGCTCACCTGGGCGGCCGCGGCGCTCGTGGCCTGGTCGTGGCGCCGCGGGTGGCTCTCGGTCGGGCTGCGCCGCGTGCTCCTCCTTGGCGGGGCGTGCTGGCTCGTGGCGGCCGTGGTCACCGCGACGCGCGTCTACGAGGAGCACTGGCGGGACACCGCCATCGTGATCGCGCCCGAGGTCGAGGTCCGCAGCGGCCCGGCGACCACGTTCCCCGTCGTGTTCCGCATCCACGACGGCCTCGGGCTCGTCGTGCGCGGGGAGCGCGAGGGCTGGGCGCGGATCGGCCTGGGGGGGGACTGGGTCGGCTGGGTGCCCGCGGAGACGCTCGAGCGGGTCCGTCGAGGCGCCCGGGCGCCCGTTCAGGGCCGGTAGACCGCCTCGGTGGTCGGGCTCTCGCAGACGGTGACGTCGACCAGGGTCGGCAGGACCGGTTTCAGCTCGCGGTAGACGTAGACCGCGAGCAGCTCGGCCGTGGGGTTCTCGAGGCCGGGGATCTCGTTGAGACACGCATGGTCGAAGCGCTCGCGCAACGGTCGGAAGGCCGCCGCGACCTCGCCGTAATCCTGTACCCACCCGAGCTGCGGATCCAGCGGTCCCTCGAGTCCCAGGGTCACCCGATAGCTGTGCCCGTGCAGGCGGCCGCACTTGTGCCCTGCGGGAACGTTGGGCAGGAGGTGGGCCGCGTCGAACGTGAACGCCTTGGTGATCCGGACGGTCATGGTTTCTCCGGCGGCGGAGGGCGCCGGCGGGGACTTCCGCGCGGCCTGTCGGACGAAAGGTAAACGGCGCGGTAAAAATCTGTCAAATGGACCCCCGTTGCTGCCGATAGACTGGGGGAGACCTGGGGACCGCGACCCTCAGCCCCGAAGGACCATCGTGCCTGGCCAGCGCAGTGACATGAATCAGATCCTCGACACTTTGGGCCGGTTGAAGGACCGGGTTCGCGAGCTCGGCCGGACAGAGGGCGACGGCGCGCTCGACGGCCGGATGCGGACCGCGCAGCGCGACGCCCTGGTCCTCATGCGCGCCGGTCTCGCCGAGCTCGACGGCCTGGCGAAGCCCGCGGAGTTCCCCAACTTCTTCGCGCGCTTCGCGGGACGGACCGGCTTGCGCATGCTCCTGCTCAAGCAGTGGCGCTCCGGCCTCCAAGTCTGCGCCGAACGCAACATCTCGCTGCCCGAGGAGGCGAAGAACAAGCGGCCGGACGGCCGGGCGCCGATCCCCACCGAGGGCGAGGACCTGTTCTCCGTCGTCGGGCGCGATCGGCAGGTCTACGCGGGACCCGTGCCCATCCGCGCGTTTCCGGTCGACCTCACCGTGCTGCTCGGCAGCGGAGCGCAGGACCGGCGGATCGTCGTACTGCCGCTGCCGGCGCGCGACCGCTGGTCGACCTTCGTCTACCTGGACGGCGATCCCGGCGTCGAGACCGCGTTGACGGTGGCCGAGTTCCTGGCGCGGCACGCCGTGGACCGGCTGCGCCTGCTGCAGAACGGAGAGGTGATCCCCGAGGGCGAGGTGGCGTCGTTGCTCAAGGCCGAACTCCTGCGCCGGCGCGATCGGTACCGCCAGCAGGCTGACGAGGACCTGCCCAGCCTCGGGCGCCGCGATCCGGCCGCCGGCGATCCGGGCGCGGACGACGGCCTCCTGCTCGAGTGGGTCCACCGCGAGCCGGACGAATGCGAGACCGAGGCCGGCGCCCCACCGGCGCCCGCCGTCCCGTCGCCCGAGGCGGATTCGCCCGAGTCCACGCCGGTGGCGACCCCGGCCGGGGAGTCGTCCTCGTGGCCGGCGTCGGCGCTCCGGATCAGCCAGGCCCAGGCGGAGGCCGACGCCATCGTGCGGGCCTGGGAGGACGCGGTGCTCGGGGGGCCGGTGCCGATCGGCACCCAGGAACTCGGCCCGCTCACGCCCGCGACCCCCATGTCGCCCGAGGAGATCCTGCACCAGAGCGGCGATCTGCCCGCCATGCCCAAGGCCGCCCTCCACATTCTGTCGGTGATCGACGATCCGCACACCACCGCGACCCGCCTCGAGCGGGCGGTCGCGATGGACCAGGCGCTGACGGCGAAGATCCTGCGGATCGCCAACAGCCCGTTCTACGGGGCCGTCCGCGAGATCAAGACCGTGAGCGAGGCGATCGTGCGGCTGGGGTTCGTGACGATCCGCAACTGGACCCTGGTGACGGCGACCAAGTCCGTCTTCCTCGGCGCCGGCGCCGGTCTGCTCTTCCAGAAGATCTGGCGCCAGTCGATTCTGTCGGCCATGGCGTCGCAGCTCGTGGCGCAGGCGATCCGGCGCACCGAGCCGGAGATGGTCTTCGTCGGCGGCCTGATGCAGAACATCGGTCAGCTCGTGCTGGCCCGCAGCCACCTCGACCTCTTCCAGCAGGTCCTGACCGTGTCCGCGGCGGAAGGTCTGCCGTACCACGTGGTCGAGCAGGAGCTCCTGGGCTTCGATCACGGCGACCTCGGCGCGCTGCTGATCAAGGAATGGAACCTCAGCGAGGACCTCGAGCAGGCCGTGCGCTGGCACCATCGCCTCGACCATCCGGACGTCCAGCGGGTGGACCTCGCCGCCATGATCGCGCTCGGCGAGGAGCTCGCCGCCTGCACCGGCACCAACAATCCCGACGACGACGGATGGCTGCGGTACGAGCAGAGCCGCGCGGCGGCCGTCCTGTCGCTTTCGCCGCAACTCTTCCAGCGGCTGCGCGGGGAGGCCCGCGGCCTCTCGATCGATCCGGGCCTGTTCGCCTGACCGCACCGCCCATTGATCTGCGCCAAGAGTCGCGCTAAGGTGAGCCTCCGTCTGTCCCGCACGCAGGAGGCGAGCGCCGATGCAGATCGTCAAGGGCAAGGCCGGCTGGATCGAGGTCATCTGCGGGCCGATGTTCTCGGGCAAGAGCGAGGAACTGATTCGCCGCATCCGGAGAGCGGAGATCGCGCGCCAGCGGGTGCAGATCTTCAAGCACGCCATCGACGCCCGCTACGACGCGGCGAGCATCGTCAGCCACAGTCGCCAGAGCCTGCCCTCGATCGCGGTCGACGCGCCGCGGGCGATCCTCGAGCAAGTCGACGACCGGACCGAGCTGGTCGCCGTGGACGAGGCGCAGTTCTTCTCGGACGAGCTCGTCGCCGTCTGCGATCGACTCGCCAACCTCGGCAAGCGCGTCGTCGTCGCCGGCCTCGACCTCGATTACCGCGGTCGCCCGTTCGGTCCGGTGCCGACGCTCATGTGCCGGGCCGAGTACGTCACCAAGCAGCTGGCCATCTGCATGGTCTGCGGCGATCCGGCCGCGTTCACGCAGCGGCTGACGCAGAGCCGCGACCAGATCCAGGTCGGCGCGACCGGCATGTACGAGGCGCGCTGCCGGCACCATTTCGAGGTCCCCGATGCGCGAGATGCCGGGGGAACCTAGCGCCGGTCCGCGCGAGTCTGTTGTTACGTCCCCGGCCGGGACAAGGTATAATGAGTCATCAAAATTCTTCGTCCGGGAATCCGGTCGCCGTCAGCCGATCGAGGTCGAACCCATGCAAATCCAGCCGATTCCGCCCCGCCGGATCGCCGCCGGCGCCCTGCTCCTTGCCGGTGTGCTCCTCGCAGCCGCTGCGGTCCGGGCGGCGCCGTACCATGGCGAGGCGTTCCGCCTGGGGCAGCCGGATGGATCGCTGGTCGACGTGAGGGTCTGGGGCGACGAGTTCTACCAGCGCGTCGAGAGCCTCGACGGTTACACGCTGGTGCGTGATCCCGCCACAGGCGTGATCTGCTACGCCGACCTGGCCGGCGACGCCAGCGGGTTCGTATCGACCGGCATTCCCGTCTCGCAGCCGGCTCCCGCCGGCCTGCGCCGCGGCCTGCAGCTGGCGCCGGCGGCGCGGGCCGCCGCAGCCCGCGCCGTCCGCGACGCGTTCCTCGCGGCCGAGGCCGCGGTGCAGGCCGGCCGAGACCGCGATCCCCAGCCGTCGGACCAGGGTGACGTGCTCGGCCTGACCTTGATCATCGACTTCTCGGACGAGGTCGGGACCGTTCCGCCCGCCGATTTCGACGCCTACCTGAACCTCGTCGGCTACACCGGGTACGGGAACAACGGTTCGATCCGGGATTACTTCCACGACGTCTCCGGCGGTGCGCTGACCTACACGAACTGGGTGCCGCCGGCGTACCTGCGGGCGCCGAATCCGAAGGCGTACTACGAGGATCCGTCGATCCCCTACGGGCAGCGCGCCCGCCAGCTGGTGGCGTGGTCGCTCAACGAGCTCGACAACGGCGGTCACGATTTCAGCCAGTACGACGCCAACGACGACGGCTACATCGACGCCATCAACGTGTTCTACGCGGGCTGGCCGACGGGAGGTTGGTCCGTCGGACTGTGGCCGCACTCCAGCGTGGTGTCCTTCTCCGCGGACGGCGTGAGCGCCTATCGCTACCAGATCACCAACATCGGGAGCGCCCTGCGCCTCGGCACCTTCTGTCATGAGAACGGCCACATGATCTGCTTCTGGCCGGACCTCTACGACTACGGCTACGAGTCCAACGGCGTCGGCAACTTCTGCCTGATGTGCTACAGCGGCTCGGGCATTAATCCGGTCCGCCCATGCGCCTATATGCGCGCGACGTCGGGCTGGGTCGATCCGGTCGAACTGTCCGGGCTCCAGACGGGGCTCGTGGTGTCGCACGAGACCATGAACGTGTTCAAGGTGCCGTACGCGGGAGTCCCCAACGAGTACTACCTCCTCGAGAACCGGCAGCGGGTCGGCCGCGACGCGGGCCTGCCTGACTCCGGACTGGCCATCTGGCACGTCGACGAGTACGGCAGCAACAACGACGAGCAGCAGACTCCGGCCCAGCATTACCTGGTCACCCTGGTGCAGGCCGACGGCCGCTGGGACCTCGAGAACGGCGCGAATTACGGCGACGCCGGCGACCTCTGGAAGGCGCCGACGTACGTCGTGTTCGACCCGACGACGGCGCCCCCGGCCGTCTGGTGGGACGGCCGCGACGCGCCGCTGTACGTCGACGAGATCGGGTATTCCGGTCCGGAGATGTCGTTCGATTACCGCGAGGGCCCGGGCACGCTCGCGGTGACGATCGAGCCGCTGCCGACCGGCATCACCGCACCCTGGACTCTCGTCGGCCCCGGCGACTACCGGCTCGAGGGCGAGGGATTCCGCTCGGTCCTCGTCTGGGCCGAAGGGCTGTACACGTTGACCTGGGGAGACGTCCCGGGCTGGAACGAGCCGGATCCGCCGGCCTCGTCCTTCACGCTCGTGGAGGGGGGCGCGCCGGCGCATGTCGTCGGCACGTACACGAATCCGCCGTTCGCGCTCGTCGAGGGCGGCGCCGGGCACGCAGGAGCGATCGCCGCGCTGGCGGTCGTCGACTACGACCAAGATGGCGACGACGACCTGCACCTGATCCACGACGGCGAGGCCGACCTGCTGCTGCGCAACGACGGCGGCCTGGCCTTCACGGAGGCCACGCCGGCGCCGCTGGCCGATCCCGGCGCCGGGCGCGCCGCCGCCTGGGGCGACTACGACAACGATGGCGACCGCGACGTCTATCTGGTGCGCGACGGCGAGCCGAACCTTCTGCTCGAGCAGATCGACGGCGTCTTCACCGATGTGACCGCCTTCAGTTACGGTGTCGGCGACGCGGGCGCGGGCGCCGACGCCGCGTGGTGCGATTTCGACGCGGACGGCCTCCTGGACCTCTACCTGGTGCAGGATGGCCCGGGGAACGTGGTGTTCAAGAACTTCGGCGATTTCGGCACCGGGCACCCGCTGCTCGCGACGGTCGGCCACCCGGCCCTCCAGAATGTCGGGCCAGGTCAGACCGCGGTGTGGTGCGATTACGACTCGGACGGCGACCGCGACGCCTACCTGGTCAACGACGGCACGCCGAACGTGCTCGTCCGCAGCCATCTCGGGACGGCGTTCGAGGATGCCGGCGACAGCGATCTCGCGAACGACGGCCCCGGCCAGGACGCCGGCTGGGGCGACTTCGACAACGACGGCGACTGGGACCTCTACCTCGTGAACTTCGCCGAGCCCGACGCCTACTTCAACAACCAGACGACCTACTTCCAGCGGA
The DNA here is from genome assembly GCA_022711765.1 of Candidatus Krumholzibacteriota bacterium. GTDB lineage: Bacteria > Krumholzibacteriota > Krumholzibacteriia > LZORAL124-64-63 > LZORAL124-64-63 > Glo-17. Next base: position 680,377 of record JAKLEB010000001.1, on the reverse strand, counting down.
TCTGGCAGCCCGTGGTGAGCGACCCGGGGCCCGGGCGGTCGGTCGCCGTGGCGGATTTCGACAACGACGGCGCCCTCGACGTCTATGTCGCGCGGCGCGGCGCGGAGGACCTGCTCGTCTTCGGCGACGGCGCCGGCGGGTTCCAGCGGGCGCCGCTCGCCGTGCCCGAGGTCTCGGGCGATTGCGTGGTCGCGGTGGCCAGCGATCTCGACCGCGACGGCGGGGTTGATCTCTACGTGGGTCGCAACGGCGCGGCGAACCTGATCCTGCGCAACGTGATCCAGGACCGCGGCCACTGGCTGGAGCTCGATCTGCGCGCGGACCCCGCCAACCGAGATGCCGTCGGCGCTCGGGCGAGGGTCGTGGCGGATGGCGTCGCGCAGTTGCGCGAGGTGCAGGCCGGCGACGGCCGCGGCCAGGCCGGCCGCATCCTCCACGTGGGTCTCGGCGCGGCGAGCGCCGCCGACAGCGTCGTCGTCACCTGGCCGGGCGGCGGGCAGACGGTGCTCGCGGGCGTCGCCGGCGATCGCCGGGTCACGGTCGAGCAGAACCCGGACCCGACCGCCGCGCCCGACCCCGAGGTCCGGCTCGTCAGCGGTCTGCGCGACATCCGCCCCAATCCCTTCAATCCGGCGGCGACCATCGCCTATGCGGTGGCGGAACCGGGTTTCGTCCACCTGGCGATCTACGGCCTGGACGGACGGCTCGTCGCGGAGCTCGTGCGCGAGGACCAGGCCGCGGGCCACCACCAGGCCGTGTGGCGGGGGAGCGACGCGGAGGGCCGGCCGGCGGCATCGGGCACGTACCTCTGCCGGCTGCACACCAGCGACGGAGTCTCGTGCCGGCGATTGACGCTCGTGAAGTAGGCGCTTGCTCCTCCGCGACTGGTCCGCGCGCGCTGCTCGCGGCGCCCCGCGCCTCTTGCTCCGGCGCCGCCGCGCCCGTAAACTTACCATGTCGATCCGGTATCCCCCGCACGGACCGTGTGCCCCGCCCGGCGGGCGCAGAGCAGCAAGGACGATCCATGACGGTGGCGCGGTCGCTCCGCCCGATCCTGACCCTGGCGGCGTGCGGGCTCGTGCTGGCCGCGCCGTCGGCGGTCCTCGCGGTGCCGGTCTTCGGCGAACTGACGTCGCTGCGCCAACCCGACGGATCGGCCTTGGCGGCCCGGGTGTGGGGCGACGAGTACCACCAGCGGCTCGAGGACCTCGCTGGCTACACGCTGACGACCGATCCCGCGACGGGCTGGATCTGCTACGCTCGACTCGATCCCGGTGGGGCGGAGCTGGTGTCGACGGGCGTGCGCGCCGGCGAGCCGGTGCCGGCCGATCTGCGCCCGGGCGTCAAGCTGCCGGCGGAGGTCGTCGCGGCCAGGGTGGCCGCGGCCCGCGCGGCCGCCGGCCTCGTTCCCCCTGACGGCGACAAGATCGACTACCCCCTGCCGGCGGTGACGGGAGCGGTCAGGGGGATTGCGCTGCTCGTCGATTTCAGCGACGAGCGCGGGGTGCTCACCCCGGGCGAGGTCGAGGCCTTCCTGAACCAGATCGGATACGGCGAGAACGGGAACAACGGCTCGGTCCGCGACTATTTCCGCGACGTGTCGGGGGGGCGCCTCGACCTCACCCACGAGGTCACGCCCTATTACTACCGCGCCGCTCATCCGAAGAGCTGGTACGAGGACCCGGGGTTCTCGCCGGGTTGGCGGGCACGCCTTCTGGTCACCGAGGCCCTGGAGGAGTTGGAGCGCCACGGCTGCGATTTCGGCGAGTACGACGCCAATGGCGACGGTTACGTCGACCTCGTGAGCTGTTTCTACGCCGGCGCGCCGCGCTGGAGCTGGGGTGTCGGCCTGTGGCCCCAGGCCGGCGAGGCGGGATTCCATGCCGACGGCGTGATCGCGCGCCTGTGGCAGATCACCGCGATGCGCGACGAGCTCACGCTCGGGACGCCCTGTCACGAGATCGGCCATGCGCTCTGCCAGTGGGCCGACCTCTACGACACCGGCGGCGAGTCCTGGGGGGTCGGGCTCTTCTGCCTGATGAGCAATCCCAGCACGTACCGCAATCCGCTGCAACCGTGCGGGCCCCTCAAGTTCCGGTCCGGCTGGACCGAGGACGTGCTGCTGGACGGGGTCATGCCCCGCGTGCAGGCTCCGGCGACCGGCAACCGGGTCTTCGTCGTGCCGCATCCCGCCGTCGACAACGAGCTGTACCTCGTCGAGAACCGGCGGCGCGCCGGCCGCGACGCGGACCTGCCGGATGAGGGCCTGGCGGTCTGGCACGTCGACTGGCGCGGCGACAACAACCTGGAGGTGATGTCGCCCGACCTCCACTACATGGTGACGCTGGTCCAGGCGGACGGCCGCTGGGACCTCGAGCACGACGCCAACTGGGGCGATGCGACCGATCTATTCGGCGCGCCGGAGTTCACGCATTTCGGTCCGGACAGCGACCCGGCGGCAACCTGGTGGCGCGGGCAGCCGGTCGCGCTGTACCTGGACAACGTCAGCGCCGCGGGCGACACGGTCATCTTCGACTTCCGCGATGGGATCGGCATCTACCCGTTGCAGATCACCGTCGAGCCGGACGCGCTGGGCGCTCCCTGGCTGATCGTCGGTGCCGACGGCTACCTGAAGAGCGGCGAGGGCAGCCGGCTCGTGCACGTGCCCGTCGTCGGATCCTACCTGATCACCTGGCGGGACGTGCCTGGCTGGCAGGCGCCGCCGTCGTCGACCGTGATCGTGCCGCCATCCGGTCCGATCCCCGAGGTTCGCGGGACCTACACCCATCCGCCGTTCATGACGGCCGAGGTGCCGATCCTCGCTTCGGCCGTGTCCGGTCGCGGCGGGCAGCTGGTGGATTTCGACGCGGATGGCGATCTCGACATCTATCTCTGCCGGGAGGGCTCGAGCGACCAGCTCGTGCGCAATGACGGAGGCTGGGAGTTCACCGAGGTGACACCGCCGGCGCTCGCCGGCGAGACCTCGTCGCTGTCCGTGGCGTGGGCCGACGTCGACGCCGATGGGGACCAGGACTGCTTCGTCGTGCGCCGGGACCTGCCCGCTCTCCTGCTGCGGCAGCAGGCGCCGGGCGTATTCGCCGGCGCCGCCGAGCTGGCGCCGGCCGGACTCGATGCGATCCGCGGCGCCGTCTGGCTCGATTACGACGGGGACCGTCGCCTGGACCTGCACCTCGTCCGCGACGGCAAGCCGGACCTGCTCCTGCGAGCTCCGGGCCGGGACGCGCCGCTTTTCGGCGAATACGAGGTCCAGGACATCCTGCCGGGTCTCAGCTTCGCGAGGACCGTGGCGGGCGCCTGGTGCGACTACGATGCCGACGGCCGCCCGGATCTCTACCAGGTCAATCTCTACGGCGAGAACGTGCTCGTCCAGAATCGCCTGCCGGCCCGGTTCGTCGACGTCACCCACGGTGGTCTGGGCACCCCGTGGCGCGGCGGGACCGTGGCCTGGGGCGATTTCGACGGTGACGCCGATTTCGACCTCTACGTCGTGCAGGACGGGGCCGCGGACGTGGTGCTGCGCCAGTACAACGGGGTGTTCGTCCTGGAGTCCGGCGAGAACACCGACACGCCGGGCCAGGGGCGCGACGCCGTCTGGGCCGACTTCGACAACGACGGCGACCTGGATCTCTACGTGACGCGCTTCGCGGAGACCGATCGCCTGCTGATGAACGACGGCGAAGGACACTGGGTCGAATCTCCGATCCTGCTGCCGGAGGTCGCCGGGCCCAACGTCGCGGCGCTCGCCGGCGATCTGGACGGGGACGGCGGCATCGACCTCGTGATCGACTGCGACGGCGCCCCGACTGCCATGCTGCGCAACACCATGGATCGGGGACACTGGCTGCAGGTGAATCCAGTGGCGCGGGGCACGCTGCGCGAGCCGACGTTGGCCGTGCTGCGTGCGCACGTCGGCGATCGCGTCATGCTGCGGCAGGTTCCGGCTCGCAGCGGTCCGTCGCGCGAACCCACCCGGGTCCATTTCGGTCTGGGCGAGGCGACCCAGGTGGACAGCCTGGTCGTCACCTGGCCGAATCGCGCCGTGCAGACGCTGCGCTCGGTCGCCGCCGATCAGATCCTGGCGGTCGTCCAACCCCTCGAGGGCGGCACCGGGACCGATGAGGTCCCGGCCGTGACGGCGCTCCGGCCGGTCTGGCCGAATCCGTTCAATCCGGGCACCAACATCTCGTTCGATCTGGCGGTCGCGGGACCGGTGCGGCTGGCCGTCTTCGACGTGTCCGGCCGCCGGATCGCCACGATCCACGACGGCAGCCTCGGGGCCGGGACGCACGCCTACGCCTGGGACGGCAACGACAGCCGCGGCCGACCCGCGGCGGCCGGCGTCTACCTGCTCCAACTCGTGGCGGACGGTTCCACCCAGTGCCGGCGGATGGCGCTGATCCGCTGACGTCAGCGCGAAATCCGGGTGCAACACCGGGGTCCGGCCGCTATACTTCCCGCCCATGTGGGACCGCGCAGAATTCCAGCGCCGGTTTCGCCCGCCGGTGATCGGCATGATTCACCTGCAGGCCCTGCCCGGCGCTCCGGCGTTTGCCGGCGATCTCGGCGCCGTCGTCGATGCGGCGGCCGGCGATCTGGATGCCCTTGTCCAGGGCGGCATCCGGGCGGTCCTCGTGGAGAATTTCCACGATGTGCCGTTCTGGCCGGACCGGGTGCCCCCGGAGACCGTGGCGGCGATGGCCGTCGTCGTGGCCGAGCTCCGGCGGCGCGCCGGGGACGTGGTCGTCGGCGTCAATGTCCTGCGCAACGACGCCGACGCGGCCCTCGCCCTCGCGGCCGCGACCGGCGCGGCGTTCGTCCGGATCAACGTCCACACCGGCGCGACGGTCGCCGACCAGGGGTTGCTGGCGGGTCGCGCCCACCGGACGCTGCGGCGGCGTCGCGAGCTAGGACTCGCGCACGTGGGGATCCTGGCGGACGTCCGCGTGAAGCATGCAGTGCCGCTGGGAGAGCGGGACCTGGCCGACGAGGCCCGCGACCTGCGATTGCGCGGGCTGGCGGACGTCATCGTCGCCTCGGGGCCGGCGACCGGCGCTGCGACCGACCCCGGGCAGGTGCGCCGGTTGCGCGACGCGTTGCCGGACTGCCCGCTCGCCGTGGGCAGCGGAGTCACTCGCGACAACTGGTCGGGATTCTCCGGTCTCGCCGATGGCTGCATCGTCGGCACCTCGCTCAAGACCGCGGACCGTGTCGATGTCGAGCGCGTCCGTGCCCTGGTGGCGGCCGTGGGCCGCGGAAAGGACCCGGCATGAAAGGCGTCATCCTCGCCGGCGGGCTCGGCTCGCGGCTCTGGCCTTGCACCAAGATCACCAACAAGCACCTGTTGCCGGTCTACGATCGCCCCATGATCCACTATCCCCTGCGGTGCCTGGTGAACGCTGGGATCGACGAGGTCCTGCTCGTGACGGGCGGCACCTTCGCGGGCGACTTCCTCCAGCTGCTGGGCAACGGCAAGGAATTCGGCCTGAAGGACCTGCACTACACCTACCAGGAGGGCGAGGGCGGGATCGCCGACGCCCTGCGGCTGGCCGAGGACTTCGCCGACGGCGGCAAGCTCGCGGTCGTGCTGGGCGACAATATCGTCGAGCGGAGCATCCGCGGCGCGGTCGCGGCGTACCAGAGGCAGGGGAAGGGCGCGCGGATCCTGCTGAAGAGAGTTCCCGATCCCGAACGATTCGGGGTGCCGGTCTTCGCGGGCGGCCGGATCGTACGGATCGAGGAGAAGCCGAGCAAGCCGCAGTCCGATTACGCGGTGACCGGCATCTACTTCTACGATCATCAGGTGTTCGAGATGATCCGCGGGCTGAAGCCGAGCCAGCGGGGCGAGCTCGAGATCTCCGACGTCAACAACATGTACCTCGAGCGCGGCCAGCTCGAGTGGAGCGAGCTCGAGGGGTGGTGGACCGACGCGGGCACGTTCCCGTCGCTGCTGCGCGCGAGCAACCTGGTGGCCGAGTCGGGCGCCAACCTGCCGGAATAGGAGAGAGACCGTTGAACATCCTGGTCACGGGCGGCGCCGGCTTCATCGGCAGCAACCACATCCGGCACCTGCTCGCGACGACCGGCGACCGGATCGTGAATCTCGACCTCCTGACCTATGCGGGCAACCTCGAGAACCTGGCCGGCCTGGAGGATCACCCGCGCTATCGCTTCGTCCGCGGCGACATCCGCGACGGCGAGCTGGTCGGCCGGGTCCTCGCCGAGGAGCGGATCGACGCCGTGGTCCACTTCGCGGCCGAGAGCCACGTCGACCGCTCGCTCGAGGCGCCGGGCGTCTTCCTCGACACCAACACCCGCGGCACCCAGGTCCTGCTGGATCTCGCGTCCCGGCACCGGCTCGCCCGCTTCGTGATGGTCTCGACCGACGAGGTCTACGGCTCGCTGGCGCCGGAATCGCCCGGGTTCTCCGAGTCGAGCCCCCTGGCTCCGAACTCGCCGTACGCGGCGAGCAAGGCCGCCGCCGACCTGGTCTGCCGCGCCTACCACCGGACCTTCGGCCTCGACGTCTGCATCACGCGCTGCAGCAACAACTACGGTCCCTTCCAGTTTCCGGAGAAGCTGATCCCGCTGATGATCGCCAATGCGCTCGAGGACAGACCGCTGCCGGTCTACGGCGACGGCCTCAACGTGCGCGACTGGCTCCATGTCGAGGACCATTGCCGTGCGATCGACCTCGTGATGCGCAAGGGGCGCTCCGGCGAGGTCTACAACATCGGCGGCGGCAACGAGTGGTCCAATCTCGCCCTCGTGAAGCTCCTGCTCGCCGAGCTGGGCAAGCCGGAATCGCTGATCGAGTTCGTGCCGGACCGGCCCGGGCACGATCGGCGTTACGCCATCGTCGCCGACAAGATCCGCGGCGAGCTCGGCTGGCGGCCGCTCCGGCCGTTTGCGGAGGGGATCCGCAGCACGGTGGCCTGGTACCTGGCGAACCGGTCCTGGTGGGAGAAGATCCGCAGCGGCGCCTATCGCGACTACTACGCGCGGTTCTACGGCCCCGGCGGCCGCTACGAGCGAGGTTGATCGCCGTGGCGCTTCGTTCGACGCTGCCCGACGGCCGGACCGTGGCGCTCGATGACACGACGGCCGGCCGCGTCCAGGTCGCGGTGATCTGCCTCGACGAGATCACGGTTCGCGACCAGCCTGCCGTCTGGGAGGAGACCGAGGCGCTCGCGCGCGACCTGCGGACCGCGCACGCTGGGCGCGCGCCGAGCGAGATCGCAGGCCTGCAGGAAGCCCGCGATCTCTACAAGAGCTTCGGCATGGACCCCTCGCGTCACCGTCCCAGCAGCGAGGCCCTGCTGCGCCGTGTCCTGAACGGCAAGGGCCTGTACCGGCTCAACAACGCCGTCGACTGCTGCAACCTGGCGAGCCTCACCTACCTGTTGCCGATCGGCCTGTACGATCGCGACCTGATCCGGGGCGACATCGTCGTGCGAACCGGACGTGCGGGCGAGGAGTACCCTGGCATCCGCAAGGACGTCGTCCACCTCGGCGGTCGGCTGGGGCTCTTCGATCGGGAGGGCGCCTTCGGGTCGCCCACGAGCGACAGCGCGCGCACTGCCGTCCGCGCCGCGACGATCCGCATCCTCGCCGCCGTCTTCGCGACCGGGACCTACCCGGCGTCGCGCCTGGCCGACCACGCAGCCCACTTCGCGTCCTTGTTCGCGCGCCACTGCGGCGCGCGCGAGGCGTTCGCGGACATCCTGGGAGGTTGATCCGATGCGCAATGCCGCGCTGGTGTGCCTGTTGCTGCTCGCAGTCGGCGTCGCGCGAGCCGACGACGTGCCGGCGACCGGCGACCACGCCATCGTCGTGACCGCCGAGCGACAGGCCACGCTTGCCGCCCTCGCGGTTCTCCGCGAGGGCGGCAGCGCCGCCGACGCCGTCATCGCCGGAGGATTCGTGCTGGGCGTGACCGAACCCTTCAGCAGCGGCCTCGGCGGCGGCGGGTTCTTGGTCGGCTATCAGCGGCAGGGCGGCGTCGCCTACGCGCTGGACGCGCGGGAGACCGCGCCGGCCGGCGCGACCCGCGACATGTTCCTCGACGCCGGCGGGCGCGCGGACGCCGAGCGCAGCTGCACGGGAGCGTTGAGCGTCGCCGTGCCCGGTCTCGTGCGCGGGTTCGCGGACCTGCACCGCCGGTTCGGCCGCTTGCCGTGGTCGCGTCTCTGCCAGCCGGCGATCGAGATCGCCCGCGACGGTTTTCCGGTCTCGACGATGCTCGCCGCGCGCCTCCGCGAGGAGCTGGACGCGGGACGGCTCGACCCGGGCCTGCAGGCGGTCTTCCTGCCGGAGGGCCGGGTGCCGGAGGCCGGCACGATCCTGCGCCAGCCGGACCTCGCGCGCACGCTCGCGGCGATCTCCGCCGGCGGCGAGAGCGCGTTCTACGACGGCCCGATCGCCGCAGCCATCGTCGACGCGGTCGCCGCCCGGGGCGGCGTGCTCTGCCGCGAGGACCTCGCCGGCTACCGGACCGTCTGGCGCGAGCCGGTCCGCGGCACCTATCGCGGTTATACCGTCCTGAGCATGCCGCCGCCCAGCAGCGGCGGGGTCCACCTCGTCCAGATGCTCAACATCCTCGGCCCGTTCGACCTCGCGGTGGCCGGCTACGGTTCGGTCCCGACGTGGCACCTGATGCTCGAGGCGATGAAGCTCGCCTTCGCCGACCGCAGCCGGTTTCTCGGCGACCCCGATTTCGCCGACGTACCGGTCGCCATGCTCCTCGGCCGCGCCCATGCGGACAGCCAGCGCGCGCGGATCCGCCCCGACATCGCGATCCCCGTCCACGAGATCGCCGGCGCGCCGCTCGTCGCCGATCCGCCGCACACGACCCACCTCTCGATCGTCGACGGCGAGGGCAACGCCGTGGCGGCCACCCTGACCATCAACCTGAGCTTCGGCGCCGGCCTGGTCGCGGGCCAGACCGGGATCGTCCTCAACGATGAGATGGACGACTTCACCACGGCGCCCGGGGTCCCCAACGCCTTCGGGCTGGTCCAGGGGACCCGCAACGAGATCGGACCTGGCCGGCGGCCGCTCTCGAGCATGACCCCGACGTTGCTGCTCGCCGGCGACGACGTTTACATGGTCACCGGGTCGTCGGGCGGGTCCCGGATCATCTCCGCCACCCTGCAGACGATCGTCCACGTGGTGGATTTCGGCATGGACGCGCGGCAGGCGGTCGCCGCGCCGCGCATCCATCACCAGTGGCGGCCCGCCACGGGCTGGTACGAGGAATACGGCATGTCGCCGGAGACCCGGCGCGGGCTGGAGGAGCGCGGCCACGTGCTGACGGCCCGGGCGACCATCGGCAACGTGCAGGTCATCGTGCGCGACCTGGCGTCCGGCCGCTGGACAGGAGCGAGCGATCCGCGCGGCATGGGCCTCGCGGCCGGCTACTAGGGGAGACCATGCGGCTGATCGATCTGACGTTGCTCGTGGTTGTGGCCGGCGGCCTCGGCGTGCAGGCCGCCGACGTGGCCGCTCGGGCCGAGCCTGCCGGCCTGGCGACGACGATCGCCGCGCTGACGGCGCCCCGGCTCGCCGGCCGCGGGTCGGCGACCGCGGGGGAGCGTGACGCCGCCGCCCTCGTCGCGGCCTGGTTCGCCGAGGCCGGTCTCGCCCCGGCCGGCCCGGACGAATCCGGGTGGTTCCAGGCGTTCGCGCTGCCCGGGGCGGCGGAGGGCGACTCCTCGCTCAACGTGCTCGGCTGCGTGCCCGGCTGCGGCGATCTCGAGGATCGCTGGATCGTGGTCGGCGCGCACCTGGACCACCTGGGTCGCGTCGATCCGCGCGGCAAGGGCGTTCCGGCTCCCGGCGAGTACTATCCGGGCGCGGGCGACAACGCGTCGGGGGTCGCCGTGCTGAGGCACGTCGCCGTCGAGGCGGTGGCGACGCGCCAGGACCCCGGCGCTCGCCGTTCGCTCCTCGTCTGCGCCTTCGGCGCCGAGGAGGTCGGACTTCTCGGTTCGGCCTGGTTCGCGGCGAATCCGCCGGTTCCTCCGGGTCAGGTCGACGCGATGGTCAACCTCGACGCCGTCGGCAAGCTCGGTGCCGGACCGCTCCACGTCGCCGGGCTCGAGACCTGTCCGCTCCTGCCCGACCTGATCGCGGCCGCCGCCGGCGATCTGCCCGTGCGGTCCCAGGATCCGTCGCTCGTCCGCAGCGACCACGCCAGCTTCCTGGCCCACGGCATCCCGGCGCTGTTCCTCTTCACCGGCGCCTATCCCGAGATGAACTCGACGGCCGACAGCCTCGGGGCGGTCGACCTCGACGGCCTCGCGCGGGTCGCCGAGGTCGCGGTCCGGCTCGTGGACGGACTCCGGCGAGCCAGCGGCCGGTTCACGTTCGTGGCGCCGCCCGAGTCGGCGCCGCTCCTGGACGCCGGCAACCGGCAGACCTGGCTCGGCACCGTGCCGGACTTCGAGGCGACCAGCGGGTCCGGCTATGTCGTCGGCGACGTCATCGCCGGCGGGCCGGCGGCGCTCGCGGGCTTGCGCGCGGGCGACGTGCTGCGCCAGCTCGGCGGCGCGGAGGTCGCCGGCCTCGCGGGATTCACGGAGGCGCTGCGCCGGCACGATCCGGGGGACATCGTCGAGATCCGGGTCGAGCGAGACGGTCGCCTGCTCGGGTTCTTCGTCACCCTGGGCGATCGCAGCCAGCGTCCGCGCTGAGCGCTCCCTGATCCGGATAGACGGCGTCGATCCGGTCGCGGTAGCGCTCGGCGACGGCGAATCGCTTGACCTTGAGGGTCGGCGTCAGCTCGCCGGCTTCGACCGTCAGCTCGCGTTCCAGGAGCACGTACCGCTTGATCTGATTGAATCCCGGCAGTTCGCGGTTCAGCTCGGCGAGCAGGCCCTGGTAGAGCTTGAACACCGCGCCGGTCGCGAGTAGGGCGGCGCGATCCCCGGTCTCCAGCCCCTGCTTGGCAGCCCATGCCTCGAGAGCGGCGAATTCGGGCACGAGCAAGGCGCAGAGGAATGGCCGCTTGTCGCCGACGACGACCGCCTGCTGGACGAATTCGCTGCGGCAGAGGCGCACCTCGAGCGGCTGCGGGGCGACGTTCTTGCCGCCGGACGTGACGATCAGGTCTTTCTTGCGGTCGGTGATGTACAGGAAACCGTCGGCGTCCAGCCGGCCGACGTCGCCCGTGTGAAGCCAGCCATCGCGGTCCAGCGCCTCGGCCGTGGCCTCGGCGTCGTTCCAGTAGCCGCGCATGACCTGCGGGCCGCGGGCCAGGATCTCGCCGTCGTCGGCGATGCGCAGCTCGGTCGACGGCAACGCCGCCCCGACGCTGCCCAGCCGCTGGTGCCCGGGTCGATTGACCGCGAGGACCGGACTCGCCTCGGTCAAGCCGTATCCCTCGAAGAGCGGCACGCCGGCGCCGACGAAGAACTCGCCGACCTGTTGGTTGAGCGGCGCCGCGCCGGACACCGCGAACTTGACCCGCCCGCCAAGGGCCGCCCGCAGCCTGGTGAACACGAGGCGATCGGCGACGGTCCAGCGCGCCGCGAGCCAGGGGTCGGACCGCTCGCCGGCGAGCACGCGCCCCGCCTTCGCCTTGCCGACTGCGGCGGCCCAGGTGAAGATCGCCCGCTTGAGGCCGCCGGCGTCCAGGGCGTGGCTCACGACCCGGGCGTGGATCTTCTCGAAGAGCCGCGGCACGCTGATCAGGATGGTCGGCCGCACCAGCTTGAGGTCCCGCGGCACGGTCTCCATCTTCTCCGCGTAAGCGATGCTGGCGCCGGCGAGCAGCATCGTGTAGAGGCCGCACGTGCGCTCGAAGACATGGCTCAGCGGCAGGAAGCTGAGGGTGCTGTCGGCGGCGGTGAAATGCAGGATCTCCTGGGCCTGGTGGGCGTTCGCGACCATGTTCCGGTGCTCCAGCATTACGCCCTTGGGCTTGCCGGTCGTGCCGGACGTGTAGATGATGCTCGCGAGGTCTCGTCCGGTCAGCCCGCTGGGCCGCAGCTCGGCGTCGGAATCGCCCGCCGGGCCGGCTGCGCCGCCGAGCGCCTCGAGCTGGGCCAGATCGATGGTCCCGGGCAGGTCCACGGGATCGAAGGCGACGACTGCGCGGAGGAACGGCCGGCGGTCGCGTAGGGTCAGGAGCTTCTCGGCTTGGCGGTGACCGGAAACGAGGATGGCCTTGGGCTCGCAGTCGCACAGCACGTAGTCGATCGTGTCAGCCAGCAGGACGGCGTGCAGCGGCACGCTGACCGCGCCCCGGCAGAGCACGGCGAGGTCGGCGAGCGCCCACTCGACGCGATTCTCGGCCAGGATGACCACGCGGTCGCCGCGCTCGACGCCGAGGGCACGCAGACCGCGCGCGAGGCGGGCCACGCGATCCCGCGCCTCCTCGCTCGCCACGGGGACGAAGCCGCGGTCGCGGTCGTATCGCTGGAAACAGTCGGCGCGACGGCGGTTCTCGACGGCGTCCGTGAACAGATCGGGCAGTGTCTGCGGTTCCATCGGCGGCGCCTCTCGACGCGACCTCGCGCCCGCCGCGGTCGGCTTGCCGGCGGCAATGTGGCTCCGTGAATCCTTAGACCCGGGGGTGGCTCTTGTCAACGGACACGACCAGCAGCCGAGGTCGCGGTGAATCCGGCCGCGCTGCCGTCGCGGCGCGGCAGCGGGCGCTCCTCGACTGGTACGACCGGGAGGGCCGCGACCTGCCCTGGCGACGCGGTCCGTCCCTGTACGGGACCTGGCTCGCCGAGATCATGCTCCAGCAGACGACCGTGGCGGCCGTGATCCCGCGGTGGGTGGAGTTCCGGGCGCGGTTTCCGGACGTGGCGACGCTCGCCGCAGCGCCCGAGGCCGACGTGCTCGCGGCCTGGTCCGGTCTCGGCTATTACCGGCGCGCGCGCCTCCTGCATCGGGCGGCCCGGAAACTCGCGGCGGCCGGAGGCGACCTGCCGCGGACCCTCGTCGACTGGCGGGCCGTCCCCGGTGTGGGCGAGTATGCCGCCGGCGCCATCGCCAGCATCGGGCTCGGGCTTGCCGTGCCCGCGATCGACGCCAACGTGCGGCGCGTGCTCACGCGCTGGATTTGTCCCGACGATGCCGCGACGCGGCAGTTCACGCCGGCGCGCCTCCGCGGCGTCGCGCTCGCGCACGTAACGCCGGCGCGTCCGGGCGACTGGAACCAGGCCGTGATGGATCTCGGTGCCGGCCCATGTCGCGCCGGCGAGGCCGCGTGCGACCGGTGCCCGGTTCTCCGGTGGTGCGCCGCGGGACGGGCCGGCGCCACGGCGCTGGTGCCGGCGCCGCCGGTCCGACCGCAATCCGTGCGAGTCGTGCTCGGCGCGCTGGTCCTTCGCCGGGACGGACGCGTCCTGCAACTGCCGAGCGAGAGCGCGGTCGTCGCCCGCGCGCGCGGGCACGGACAGCCGCTCCGCACGAGCCTCGCCGGACTCTTCGAGGGCATGGTCAGCTTGCCGCTGACCAACTGGTACCGCGACCGCGAGGCCGGCGATTCCGGGGTGATCGCCGGCTGGCGCGCCTGGCTCCGCACTCTCGGCTGGACCCTCCCGGTGGTTCGCCCGGTCGGCCACTACCGGCACGCGATCACGGTCCACCGGCTGAGGGTCGAGGTGGCGGTCGCGGACTGGCCCGGGAGCCTGGACCCTCCCGGGCTGCCGGACGAGCGGTGGGCTCACCCCTCGGCGTCGGCGCCCCTGGCCGGGATCGCGCGCCGCGCCATGTCCCTGGCGGCGGCCTCGGCGGCGCCGGAATGACGCGACCAAATGGTTTTTGACAATGCGGAGTGCATCGAACATTTTTACGTCAATACGGTGTTCTTTAAGTTCGGCGACCATCTCGGAGGGAGGCGCGATGCTCCAGATCACCAGGCAAACGGAATACGCCATTCGCGGCCTGCAGGAGCTGGCGCGACGCAACGGCGACGCTCCGGTCCAGCTCAAGTCGATCGCTCGGAATTGCGAGGTGTCCGAGGCGTTCCTGGCCAAGATCTTCCAGATGCTCTCGCAACAGAGCATCGTCAAGAGCCATCGCGGCGTGAAAGGCGGCTTCAGCCTCGGCCGCAAGCCGGACGAGATCTCCCTGCGCGAAATCGTGGAGGTATGCGAGGGCGGGATCGCCTTGAACCACTGCCTGCGTCATTCCAACCGTTGCGAGAACGCGGACGAGTGCAACATGACGGAAGCCTGGTCCAAGGCGCAGTTCGCGCTCGTCGGCGCGCTCGAGCAGACGCGCCTGTCCGACCTGCTGTAGATCACCGGTCGCTGCCGAGTCCACCGGATGCCCTCGCCGGCCAGGCGAGGGCATCCGCTTACCGGCTGGATGCGCGGCGCCGGCGCAGCTGGCCGCAGGCGGCGCCGATGTCGCGTCCGCCGCTCACCCGGATATAGGCCGGCACGCCGGCGTCGACGAGAACGCGCTGGAACGCGAGGATGCGCTCGCTGGCCGCGGCCGCGAGGTCGTCGTCATCGAGCTCGTTGAGTGGAATCAGATTGACCTTGAACGGCCGATTCGCGACCAGCCGAGCCAGCGTCCGCGCCTGTTCCAGCTGGTCGGTCCGCTCGGCGATGAGGACCCAGGCGATGGTCACCCGGCGTCCCGAGCGGCGAGCGAACCGCTCGGCCGCGGCGAGGGCGTCCGCGACGCCGGCGCGACCGGACACGGGCATGACCTTGCGCCGCGCCGCGTCGTCGGCGCCGCCGATGCTGATCGTCAGCCCGACCGGCAGGTCCAGACTGTCCAGGTTCGCCAGCCCTTGCGGCGGCGCGCTCGTCGACAGCTGCACGCGCCGGGTCGAGAGGCCGAGGCCGAGCGGCGACGTCATGATCGCGAGGCCGGTGCGGACCGCGTCGAAGTTGTCCAGCGGCTCGCCCATGCCCATGAACACGACGTTGTAGCCGCGATCGCCGTGCTGGGGGAACGGAGCGCTCGTCAGGTCCGCGGCGAGCCGTTGGACCTGCTCGACGATCTCGCCCGGGCTGAGGCCGCGGGCCAGGCCGCCGCGCGCCGTCGCGCAGAATCGACAGGCCATCGCACAGCCGACCTGGCTGCTGATGCAGAAGGTCGCGTGATGCTCCATGGGGATGATGACGCTCTCGATCGTGTGGCCGTCGCGCAGCCGGAAGAGGAACTTGCGCGTGCCGTCGGCGGCCACCAGCCGCTCCTCGATCGACAGTCCGGCCGGGTCGAAGTCGGCCGCCAGCCCTGCGCGGAGCGACCGCGGCAGGTTGTGCATCGCGTCCCAGTCCAGCGCGCCGCGGGCGAAGAGCCAGTGGGCGAGCTGACGGCCGCGGTACGGCGGCTCGCCACGGCTGGCGAGCAGCTGCGGCCAGCTCTCGGGAACGATGTCGCGCACCAGGGTATTCATGCTCTGTCCGCGACGGCGGCGCTCCAGGGCGATGGTCGTTCGGCGTAGGGTTGACAGGCACCGCGAGCCCGCTCAAGCTGTGGTGCGTCCAGCCGTCAAGATCGCAGAGGAGGCGGGATTTGCAAACCTTGCTGGTGGTCGACGACGAGATCGCGATCCGCGAGACGCTCGCGCAGATCCTCGGCTACGAAGGCTACCGGGTCGTGAGCGCGGCGTCGGGTCCGGAAGCTCTGGCGGCGATCGATGACCAGGCGGTCGACGCGGTTCTGCTCGACGTCAAGATGCCCGCCATGGACGGTTTCGAGGTTCTCGCCCGGCTCCGCCAGCGGCAGGACGGCGTGCCGGTCATCGTGATCTCGGGACACGGCGACGTCCAGACGGCGGTCCAGGCGGTCAAGCAAGGAGCGTACGATTTCCTCGAGAAACCCCTGGATCGCTCCCGCCTCCTCGTGACGCTGCAGAATTGCCTCGACCACCGGCGGACGGTCGTCGATCGGGAGCGGCTCGCCGCCAAGGCCGGCCGGCGCACACCGCTCGTCGGCAACTGCCCGGCCATCCAGGAGGTCAGGGCGTTCATCGGCAAGGTCGCGCCGACCGAGGCGACCGTTCTCGTCTGCGGCGAGAACGGGACCGGCAAGGAACTCGTCGTCGGCGCGATCCACGCCGGCAGCCCGCGTCGGACAGGCCCGCTGGTGGAGGTCAACTGCGCGGCGATCCCGGCGGAGCTCGTCGAGAGCGAGCTATTCGGCCACGAGAAGGGTTCGTTCACGGGCGCCGACCGCCTCCGCATCGGCAAGTTCGAGCAGGCCAGCGGCGGCACGCTGTTCCTCGACGAGATCGGGGACATGGGCGAGCAGGCGCAGGCGAAGGTGCTGCGCGCCGTCGAGGAGGGGACGATCCAGCGCGTGGGCGGGCGCGAGACGATGAAGGTCGACGTGAGGATCATTGCCGCCACGAACCGCGATCTCGCCGCCGCCGATTCGGGATTCCGCCGTGATCTCTTTTTCCGGCTCAACGTGCTCGCGATCAACCTGCCGCCGCTGAGGGAGCGAGCGGGCGACGTGGATCTGCTCCTGGACTTCTTCACGGCGCAGCTGGCGACCGCCATGAAGTGCGAGACCAAGGTCTTCGCTCCGGAGACGCTGGCCGTGCTGCGCAAATATTCCTGGCCGGGCAACGTGCGCGAGCTGCGCAACCTGGTCGAGCGCCTCCTGATCCTCGCCCCGGGCCCGGTCATCCGTCCCGACGACCTGCCGCCGCTTCCCGGCGCCGTCGCCGCGCGGAGCGCGCCGCCCGACCTCTTCCGCGGGAACGATTTCCAGGAGTTCAAGTCCCGCGCGGAGGCCATGTACCTGCAACAGAAGCTCAGGGAGCAACGTTATAATGTGAGCCGGACGGCCGACCTCCTCGGGATGCAGCGCAGCAACCTCTACAAGAAGATCGCCAAGTATGGCCTGAAGACGCAGCCCGACGCCGGTGATGATGAAAAGCCAAATAATATTGCCTCGCGCAGTTGACGGAAGATGCCCGGTTCCGTATGATCTAGTCGCGGGCTTGCCTGACCGAGAGGGGTCGGTCCAACTCGTTCGAGACCGGGCGCTGCCGATCGACGGTGACGGCCGCGCCAATCGCGTAGGAGGAAGGCATGAAGAGAATCCTCGCCATCCTCGCCCTGTTCGGCGTCGTTCTCGTCTTACCTCTATCAGCGGTGGCCTCGCCTGCTGACGGGGAATGCCAGTCCGGGGCCGTCAGCCAGGGGGTCGTCATCCCACCGTCCGGTGGTGACGACGGCGACGCCCAGGACCAGCAGGAGAACCAGGGCGATCCCGACGAGCTCGGGGGCGGATTCCGGAACCACGGCCGGCCGCCGGGCAGCGACTGTACGGGTCCTGAGGAGATCATCTGGATCGATACCCTGATCATCATGGTGATGCAAATGTTCTAGACCCGGCCGGCGGACCGAGACCGCCGGTCCAAGGAAGTGGTTCAGATCTGCGATCCACCACCTCGCCAGGGGATGCAGATGCATGGCTGAGTTCGAGGCATACGACAGCGCGGCGCGGCGGCCCGATGGTCTGCAGGGGCATGACGTTGCCCAGGAATGCGACCGCCTGGAGGCGGTCGGCGACCTGCACTTCCAGTCGGCGGCCTACACGACGGCGCTGGATTACTATGGCCAGATCCTGCCAGAGGAGCGCCTGTCGCGCCTCCCGTCGGCCCAGGCCCTGCAGGTCCTCCGCAACTCCCTGACCTCCTGCCTGCAGCTCGGCTGGACGCAGCGGGCCGATCAGTTGCTGGGGCGCACGCAGGAGTACCTGCAGCGGGCCGTCGATCTCGATCAGGATACGCGCGATTGCGAGCGCGCGCGGATCCAGGTCCGCATGGCGGCGCTGCTGATGCTTCGCGGCGACTACCAGGCGGCGCTGGAGGTCGCCAAGCGGGCGTTCACGTTCCTCGCCCTCACCGACCAGCACCTCGAGGTCGCCAACCTCCAGTTGACGATGGGCGCCTGCCATCAGCGGCTCGGTCGCCTCGAGAAGGCCGAGGAGTTCTACCTCGACAGCCTGAGCACCTATCGCCGCGTCGGCGACGAGCACGGCGTCGCGACGCTCCACAATGCGCTCGCGATGCTGCACAAGGCGGCCTGCCGCTGGGACAGGGCGATGTCGCTGCTCGACAAGGCGGTCGCGCTGGCGGAGCGGCACGGTGCGCCGCAGCTCCTGTCCTGGTTCCACCTGAACCGGGGCATCGTCTTGTTGAAGGTCAGCCGATTCCCCGAGGCCCGATTCGCCCTGGAGAAGAGCCTTCGTCTGTGCCGCAGCCTCGGCGACCGGATCCGGGAGCCCAAGGTGCTGCTCGCCCTGGGCCGTCTCGAATTGCTCTCCGGCAGGTACGCGATGGCCGAGGAACACATCCTGGCGGGGCAGATCCTGGCTGACCGGGAACGGTTGAAGCGCGAGGCCATCATCGCCGACGAATACCTCGGCGATGTCATGCTGGCCCGCGGCGACGTTCCCCAGGCGCAGATCAACTACGAACTGGGGCTGGAGAAGGCCCGGTCCATGAGCCACGCGGGCGACGTGGAGGGTGAGCTGCTCCGGCGTCGCGCGGAAGCGAGACGCCGCGCCGGCGACCTCTCCGAGGCGGTGGCCGACGCCCATGCCGCGGTGGCGATCTGCGAGAAGTGCGGCGAGGACTACGAGCTGGGCTTCAGTCACCTGACCCTCGGCGAAGCGTACGCCGCCGGCGGCGACTGGCCCCAGGCCGACGCGCACTTCCGCCAGGCCGTGGAGATTTTCCAGTCCCAGGAACTCGCGCGGGAGTGGTGCGAGGCCGTCTGCACCTATCTCGAGGCCCGGCTCGCGACCGCCGACAAACCTCTCCTGCTGATCTTGCGGCGGATGCTGCTCGACGTCCAGGAGCAGGCGGCCGCCAGCGTCGGCGACGCGTCGCTCGCAGCCTGCTTGTCGGGTCTGACCCGCGTCCAGCTCCGGCTCGGGCTCTACGACGATGCGCTCCTGACGGTCTTCGAGCTCGAGCGTGTCGCGAACGGACTGGAGGATCGCAACCGCCTGGATGAGGTGCTGCGGCTCCGCCAGCTCGTCGAGAACGGTCTGGTCGGTGGGCTCGGCCAGGCCGAGTCTCCGGTCCGGGCGCTGTCCGGGATCCCTGGGCTCTTCCAGTCCGCGGATTCCAGCCTCACCCGACACCTCGATGCGATCCTGCTCGCGGCCTGCGAGCGGACGGCCGCCGTCTGCGGGTTCCTCGCCGTCGGCGATCCGTCCACGCCGAAGGCGCCGGTCGTCGCGGCCCGGCAGGACATCGACGAGAACCTGGCTGGCCAGCTCGTTCGCTGGTACACCGGGCGAGCCGGCGAACGTGCCGAGCCTGTCTTCTACAGTCGCCTCGCGGAAGGGCGCACGCTGCTCGCCCAGGTGCCGGCGCTGCGCGCCAAGGCGACGAGCTGCCTGTTCATGCCCATCGCGGTCCACGAGCGGCGGCTCGGCTTCCTCTTCCTCGGGCTCACCGAGCGCGAAGCGGGACCGATCGTCGATCAGGCCACGCTCGATTTCCTCGCCAACTACATGGGCTTCCTCGCGCTGTTCCTCGCCGAGAAGGCCCGCGAACCCGGCGACGCGCCGGCGATCGATCCCAACGAGGGATTCAGCAACATCATCACCAGCGACCAGCGAATGCTGGAGATGCTGGCGTTGATCCGCAAGGTCGCCGCGAGCGACCTGACCGTGCTGCTGCGGGGCGAGACCGGGACCGGCAAGGGCATGCTGGCGTACGCGCTCCACCGGCTCAGCCCGCGAGCAGATCAACGGTTCCAGTCGATCAACTGCGCCGCCATTCCCGAGACGCTGCTCGAGAGCGAGCTGTTCGGCCACGTCAAGGGCTCCTTCACGGGCGCGGACGTCGACAAGAAGGGACTTTTGGTCGAGGCCGAGGGCGGGACGGTCTTCCTCGACGAGATCGGGAAGATGCCGCTGAGCATGCAGGGCAAGCTCCTGCATTTCCTCGATACGCGGGTCGTCCGCCCGGTCGGTTCGGTCGCCGAGCGGCAGGTCGACGTCCGGATCGTCTGCGCCAGCAAGGCGGATCTGCACCAGCTGGTCGAGAGCGACCGGTTCCTCGAGGACCTCTATTTCCGTCTCCTGGATTTCCCGCTCGTGGTTCCGCCCCTGCGCGAACGACCCGGCGACGTTCCGCTGCTCGCCCATCACTTCCTGCAGATGTACGGACCGGAGCTCTGCGGCAACGTCCCGGCGATGGGCGCCGATGTCCTCGATGCTCTGACGCAGTACGATTGGCCTGGCAACATCCGCGAGCTCGAGAAATGCCTCAAGCGCGCCCTGGTCCTCGCCGGAGGCGAAGGGCGCCTGCGCCCGGAGCATTTGCCCCGCGAGCTGACGCCGTATCTCGCGACCGGTGGCCGGGGCGGGGTCGTGCCGTTGAAGGAGACCCTCGCGGCCGTGGAGTCGCGCGAGATCGCCCAGGCCCTGAGGGCGACGCGGGGCAACAAGTCGTCCACGGCCCGGCTGCTCCGGATCAGCTATCCAAGCCTGCTCAAGAAGATCCGCCTCTACGGCCTCGACTGACGGCGCGGTCCTGCGGTGGTCCGGCGCCGCCTCGCGCGTCGGAACTGCCGGCCGGCCGCAAGACACGGCTCCTTGCGCCCGGCGCCGATGCCCGCGAATCCGTAGCAACTTATTTGAGCGTCCATCGGCAACGACGGCAACGGGTTGACGATCCGGGCCCGGAATTGTAAACGGACTTTATATGAGCTCGCTCGATCCACGCGACGGCCACAAGATCGGGTCGCGTAAACAACTGTATTTTAACGATTTAATTATTAGCCGCCGGACCCGCGAACCGGCATGTAAGCTGCAATGAGTCGGTCGTGAAGCGGGGCGTTGCAGGGAACGAACCCTTCATGAGCTGACAAGATCGCTGCTTGGGGGTGCGGAACCGGCCCTCGGGCTGACCGGCAACACCGAGGGAGTCTTTCACGGACAGGCCTTCGCCGGGATTCGTGGAGAGGTGGGGTCTCTGGGAATTACCGGACGGGGGATTGGGAAGACGGCGGTTCCGGCCTCCAGGCGCGATCGTGACCGACTGAAGCAGCGTTTCGATAGCGAGAGAGTCCCACTGGTCTTGAATTGGCGAGATTCAAGGTCAGGATGCCAACTCGGAGGCGGGGCTCTCTCGACCTCTTTTCTGCCGGCCCGCCGCCGTCTCCGATCGAGGACGATGTCTCCGCGCTCGCACAGTCAACGAGAGCAGTCGCGACGCCCCACGATGGAACTGCCGCGGCGGCTAGTCTGACAAGTCATTATAATATAACATCTTAGGATGGCAAAACGCAGGGCCGGCCCGGGTGCCCAGGGTTGGCACGAACCGTGCCTTGGCGAGTGCGTGGAAAGCCGGCGGGCGGGAAGGAGTCACGGAGATGGCCAAGACGCGACAGAGGACCGCAAAACGGACACTGTGCAGCTTGATCGGGCTCCTCGCACTGTCTCTGCTCCCCGCATGCGACGAGAACGACGTCTCGCCGCCCGTGGCGCCGACGCAGGTGTACACGGTCAGCGGCGACGGTCGCATCACGGTGTACTGGAACGACTACCCGGAGATCTACAGCGACGACATCAGCGGATACCGCATCTGGAGCCGCTACTACCAGGTTGGCGACGAAGACGATCCCGCTCGGGATTTCTTCGTCATCGGCGAGGTGGCCGTCCGGGACAACTACGACGCGGATTGGGGCCAGTACCACTACGTCGACACCGACGTCGAGAATGGCGTGGATTACGAGTACGCCGTCACTGCCGTCTCGCCGCACGGCGAGAGCTACCGGAGCTTCGAGATCGTGATCGACACGCCGTTGCCGATGAGCGAGTCGCCGCTGACCATCTTCGACGTCGCCGGTCCGAATCACCACCTCGCCGGGTTCGACTTCAGCCTCGCGGCGGAGCACGGCGCCTACGACGACAACGGGGCGGCCGGGCTCGTCGATCCGACGGTCGGCGGGACCACGGCCGACGTTCGCGTGCGCTTCGACACCGCCGGGATTCCCTGGCTCGAGACGATGCGGGCGGATGTGCACGTGCAGGATTACGGGACCTTCCTGGACGGCAACAACCAGCTGGACTTCGCGGGAGTGTCGTGGGCGCCCGAGTTCGGCTGGTCGGAGAGCGGGGTCCTCGAGCTGATCGTCGGGCACATCTACGTCGTCGAGATCTACAACGAGCCGGATTCCGGCGACATCCACTACGCGAAGCTGGGCGTGGCGAGCGTTGACGGGAATGCTCGGTTCGCGCGGATCATGTGGGCCTATCAGTCGGTGAACGGTCTGCCCGAACTCGCCGCGCCGCAGTCCCGTGGCGGCGGCGACGACGGAACGCGACCGATCAGCCTCTAGTTCCGGGCACCGAGAACCGGACGAGGAGGAAGCCATGCGGAACACGATCAAACTATCGGCGGCCGTGCTGGTCTTCGCGCCAGTGCTGGCGGTGTGGGCTTTCTCGAGCTCGCCGGCGACCGTCATGGCTCAACCGGCGGACCCGGCGAGCGCGGACGCGCGGTATCGCGAGCAGAGCCTGCGCGTGAGCGTCTGGCTGAACAAGGACGCTGACGAGGTCTATCGGCGCGGCGAGGCGCTCGAGGTCACCTTCCAGACCAACGAGGACGCCTATGCGGTGATCTACCACATCGACGTCGACGGCCTGGTCGAGGTCATCTGGCCGACCAGCCGCTTCAGCGACGGATTCGTCTTCGGCGGGCACCAGTACCGCCTGCCGTCTCGCGACGGCGACCGCCTGCGGACCGGCGACGACGAGGGCGTGGGATACTTCCAGGCGGTGGTATCGCGCTACCCGTTCGATCTGCGCGACCTCGAGCTGGATTTCCATCACGAGCAGGGCGACGGACGATTCGAATACTACGTCGCCGGCGACCCGTTCCTGGCGATGAACGAGGTCACTTACGCGGTGACCGGGCTCGAGGACGCGAGCGAATACGTGGTGACGAACTACGCGAGCTACTACGTCCACCGGCAGGTCGACCACCCGCGCTACCTCTGCTCGCAGTGCCACGACGACGATGTGGCGTACGAGCCGTATCGTGACACGTGCACGGTGAACATCCGCTTCGACTACGGCTGGCACAACGACTGGTGGCTCACGTTCGGCTACTACCCGGCGTACTACTACCCGACCTACTACTACATCGATCCCTGGACCCGCTACCGCTGGGTGAACTACTGGTACGACCCCTGGTATTTCTGGCCGACGGTCGTCGTCCACGACTGGGACTACCACTGCTACCCGTGGCACGACTCGCCGTACTGGCACGGCAACAGCACGACGGCCTGGGGCCACGGCGATCGCCGGTACCGGCCGCTCGACAAGACCACGCTGCTGCGCGACCGCGATCGCCGCGAGTCGCGGACCAGGAACACGCTCGTCACCGGAGAGCGGCCGGCCGACGACCGGCTGCGGGCGATGAAGGAGCGCGTCGTCGCGGAGCGACCCGAGGGTCGCGGCGACGATCGCGGCGGCGCGCGGGCCCCCGCGGGCGGGACGGCCGGCAACGTCACGCCGGTCCGGCGGTCCCAGGAGCGGTTCGAGGGGACGACCCGGGTGGGCGCCGCGCCGGGTCTCAAGGTGCCGGACCGCACGGCCGCGAGCGGGGAACGGACGCCCGGCGTCCGTCAGCCGACCTCGCGGAGCGCGGGATCCGAGCGGCCGGCCCGCACGCGCGACGATCGTCTCGACGACGAGCGTCCCGGCACCAAGCAACCACGGACCGGCAGCCAGGCCATCCGTCCGGTCAGCCCTCGCGAGGACGGCGGACGCACCTGGACGGGCCGGCGCAGCTCGGGCGCCCCGGAGAGCCGCCCGGTCGCGCCACCGACCAGGACCGAGAACGCGCCTTCGTCGTCGCGGGCCGGCAAGCCGAGCGTGCGGGGCGCCCAGGACGATCGCAGCGTGGGTCCGCGGGGCGAGCGCGGTCCGCGCAATACGATCGACGACAATCGCGGCGGCAGCAGTGGCCCGCGCGGCAACGCCGGCAGCGGCTCGCGCGGCGGTTCGGGCGGCACGTCCATCCAGCGCCCGACCAAGCAACCCGCTCCCGCGCCGGCGCCGGCGCCAGCCAGGCCTCGCTCGGGCGGCAGCAGTGGCGGCAAGACCGACGGCGGCAGCAGCCGCGGCGGCCGAAGCCAGGGAGGTCGCGGTTAGAACATCGCCAGTGTGTTGGAGGCTTTTCCCCCCATCTTCCCGGCCGGAAGGGACATTCTGGATCCTCGCAATGGTTGGCAGCCAAGAGGACGGGTGAAGGAAGGACACGGAAGGCTGGGAGCCACCAACACCGTGGAAGGGTCTCGGACGGAGCTGTTGTCGATCAGGGGTGGCAATATCCGAGTCCGGGACCCTTCCCGAGCTTCGCGGCCGGCGCGGGGTCGAAATTGACCCTGACTCTGGCCGCCGCTATCATACCGCGCGAACGATCGTCTCGGCTTGTCGCTCCACTGGAAGGCCACCGCGATGAATCCCTCTCATCGGCGCGCTCTGATCGGATTGATGCTCGGAGGCGTCCTCGTCGGGGTCGTCTCGGCGCGGGACTGGGATCCCTGGCAAGCTCCGCGGGACAAGGCTGCCGGGCGGATGCCCGGCCGGGACGCGGCGATGGCGCGCCTCGTCGCCGCCAGCGACCGGTTGCGCGCGGACGGATCGCCGCGGCTGGAGCAGCAGCGTCTGGACGGAGTGCAGGCGCCGGCCGAATTGAAGGTCGTGGCGATCCTCGCCGACTTCGCCGACACCTGCTTCTACGGTCGCGAGGCGGAATTCCCCGGACCGCTGCCGACGTCCACCCAGAGCGACTTCTACTATGCGGCCCACGACTCGCTCTACTACGCGCACCTGCTGCGCGACGTGGCCGATTACTTCGCGGCGGTGAGCTCGGGTCGATTCACCCTCGACGTCGCGGTCCACGGGACGGTCGCCGGGCTGAGCGAGGTCATGGCGTTCTACGGCGACCACCCCGACCAGGGGGAGCAGTCGCTGCTCCTCGCGCGCGACGCCATCGGCGCCCTGGACGGCCACGTCGATTTCTCGGCGTTCGACACGGTCATCCTGATCCATGCCGGCGCGGGCGAGGAGACGGACGTCCTCGGCGATTCGCCCGAGCAGATCTACAGCACCTACCTGGGGCCCGAGGATTTCGAGCGCGCCGTCGCGGACTCGTCATTCGCGACGCCCTACATCCCGACCGACGACTTCCCGGAGGGCGACGGCGTGCGCCACGTGCTGATCCTCCCGGAGAACGAGTTCCAGGACGTGGTCGAAGGCATTCCGGGCTACTACGGCAGCCTCGGCGTCTATTGCTTCGAGGTCGGTCTGCGGCTCGGGATGCTCTCGCTCACGGACTTCACGCCCGCCGGTTCGCCGGACAGCCAGGGGATCGGCCAGTTCTGCCTGATGGGGTACGGCCTGTTCTCGGCGGGGGGGAACGTGCCGCCGCACCCCTGCGCGTTCAACAAGCAGCTCATGGGCTGGCTCGCGCCTTATCGCGTCGAGCCTGACCTCGACGCCGAGTGGACCCTGCTCCCGTCGGAGCAATCCGGCGACCCCCGGGCCGCGGCCCGGATCGAGCTCACCGGCGCCGAGTACTACCTTCTCGAATACCGCCTGCAGGATCCGGACGGCAACGCCATCTTCAGCTTCGACGGCGACCTGAACCACAACAATGTTCCCGACTTCTACGATGCGAGCAACGACACGGGCGGCTACGTGCCGGCAGGTTGGTTCGATCCAGCCGAGGACACGCGCGAGCGTTTCACCGGCGCGGAATGGGACTTCTTCCTCAGCGACAACCTGGACCGGCCGGAGGGCGTGAAGGGAGCCGGCAGCGGCATCTACGTCTGGCACATCGACGAGGGGGTGATCCGCGAGGCGTTCGGCCAGGAGCGCAACCTGTTCAACGCCGACCCGCAGCGCAAGTCGGTGGACCTCGAGGAGGCCGACGGCGTCCAGGATCTCGACAGGCGCGAGCCGTCGCCTTACTGGCAGGGCGCCGACGACGACAGCTTCCGCGGCGAGGGCGCCGCGAGGTTCGGCCCGGACACGAGGCCGGACACCCGCACCAACGGCCAGGTCCCCACCGGCCTGGTCGTCGCCGACATCAGCTTCGTGGTCGCCGACTCCGCACATGTCTTTCACGAGGGGACCGCGGACGAATACGCGGGCATCCTCTACGCCGATTCGATGTCGTTCGCGTGCCGGCGGCAGGACCTGGACCCGCCGGCGGAGCTGATCGCCGCCCGAGACCTCGTCGGCGTCGACTTCCGGGGCAGCCACCTGCTCGCGGCGCCCCTGGCCGCCCCCGGCGGCGAGCCGGTGGTCGTCGCCGCGGCCGACAGCGGCCGCATCTTCGCCTGGACGCCCGAGCTCGCCGAGTGGGTCGACCACGACGGCGTCCCGGAGACCTTCGCTCCCCTCGCGGTCGCAACCGGCGCGGGCGGCGAGGGCGTCCGTCTGCACCTGCCGCTCGCGGTCGGCCAGCTCGATCCCGACGATCCGGGGCTCGAGATCGTGGCGACGGCGCCCGAGGGGATCTACGCGTTCCGCCAGGACGGCGCGCCGCTCTCGGGCGAGACCGGCCCGACCGATCACGGTCTGCTCGCGGCGCTGACCGGCACCAGCCTGCCGCCGATCCTCCTGCCCGCAGGCGACGACGAGGGACCGGCGGCTCCGGTCGTGGTCTGTACGGGCACCGTGGATTCCCTGCTCGACCCGGCGTCGACGGAGCTCCGGTTCGTCGGCAATGAGGGCGTCGAGGTCCGCGCGCCCGTACGGCTGGACGGGACGGCGCTCGCGCCTCCCGTCCGCTCCGGCCGGGTCCTCTACGTCGCCGTGGTCGTGGCCGGCTCGAGCGGGCGGCTGCACGCCGTGTCCTGGCCCGCCACCGGCGATCCGGAGATCCTGTGGACGGTCGACCTGGACCTCGCGCCCGGGACCTGGCCGCCCCTCGTCACGCCGACCGCGGTGCTGGCGACCTCGGCGGACGGTCGCGGGCAGACGGTGCGCCTGTCCGCCGGCGGTCCGGTCGTCGGGGACGTCTGGCCAGCGGCGATCAGCGTCGAGTCGCCGCTCGGCGCGGGCGGGACCTTCGTGGGCGGCGCGAGGCTCGGGCGCGTCGCCGAGGCGGGGATCTGGCAGCAGAGCTGGCCGCGACAGCCGCTGCCGGCCATCCAGTCGGGCGGCGCGCAGCCGCTCGCGGCGGGCGATCCCGACGATCCGGCGGCATTCGTGTTCACGACCCGGGACGGCCGGATCTACCTGGCCGGGCCGGACGGGACGACGGTCGCTGGCTGGCCGATCGCAGGTCCCGCCGACGGCGCGGCGACGCCGGTCTTGCTGGCGGTTCCCCGGAGCGGGGAATCGCCGGACGTCTTGCTCGCAGCGGCGGGCACGACGCCGCAGATCACCGGCGTGGATCCGGACGCCGCGGAGCTCGGCACCGCCGCGGTCAGTCGTCTGCGGACCTGGCGCGTCCGCGACCTGATCCTGCCGCTCGGGGCGCCGAACAGCATGTACGGCGTCACCCCGTGGCGCGGCGGCGCGGTCGGCGACCTGGTCAGCGTGCCGGCCGGCGGTCCGCCGCCGCTGGCGGACAACCACGTCTGTTATCCGCAGCCGCTCGTCGGCGATCTGCTGCGGGTCCGTGGTTTCGCGCGCGCGGACGGCGACGCGCGCGCCGTGATCCTGAACCTGCAGGGCGAGGAGGTTCGCGACACCGGGACAGTGTGGGTCCAGGGTCGCTCGCCTTTCGAGTTGGAGATCGACATGCGGGGTGTCGCGTCGGGCCTCTACCTGTGCAAGCTGGAGGCAGGCGGCGAGACCAGCGTCAGGACGGTCGCCGTGGCGCGCTGAGCGGGGGATCGTCCGCCGGCGGTCGGGTGGAGCTTGCCGCCGGACCGCGCCGAGGCTAGAGTCTGGGACGGCCGTTCAAATTCGGGCGCGGCCGGTGGCGCCGAACGCGAGAGGAAAGGGAACCAATGCGAAGCAGAAACCTCATCGCCGGCGTCGGGCTGCTGTGCGCCGGCGCCCTGGGCCTACCGTCCAGCGCGAACGCGGGCGGCGGGCCCGGCGATGCCGGACTTCTCTTCCTGCGTCAGGGAATCGGCGCGCGCGAGGCGGCCATGGGCGGCACGGGCGTCGCCAGCACCGAGGGAGCCGCCGCCGCCTACTGGAATCCGTCCCGCCTCGCCTTCGCCGAGGCCGGCACCTCGTTCCTGGTGCAGCAGCAATCCTGGCTCGGCTCGTTCGACTACACGGCCGCCAGCCTGGCCCACCACGGGACGTTCGGCGTCGTCGGCCTGACCTTCGCGGGGTTCTTCGCGGACAAGATCGACCGCTACGGCAACGACATGGTGGGGATCCCGGAGGGGACCTTCTCGCCGTACGACCTCGCGTTCGGCGGCAGCTACTCGCGGGCGTTCAGCGAGGAGTTCGCGCTCGGCGCCCAGGTGAAGCTCGCCTACGAGAAGATCGACATCTATAGCGGATCGCTCCTGCTGTTCGATCTGTTCGCCACCTGGGACCTGCGCCACCTGCCGGGGGTCACCCTGGGCGTGAGCGCCACCAACCTCGGCGGGCAGATGACGATCAACCAGGAACCGTTCGATCCGCCCAAGGCCGTCGCGGTCGGCGGCGCGTGGTCGCCGAGAAGCGGCAGTCTCGCGGATCGTCTGACCGTTGCCGGCGACCTGACCTTCGTCAATGACGGTGGCGAGAAGGGCCATCTCGGCGCCGAGGTCAAGGTGGTGCCGGAGCTGGCTCTGCGAGCCGGCTACAAGCTCAACTACGACAACCAGGGTCTGACCGCGGGGGCGGGGATCCGCTACAACGCCTTCGGACTCGGCTACGCGTACGAGGACGTGGGCGACGACGCGCTCGACCCGGGACATCGGGTGTCCCTGGAGTTCTATTTCTAGCGAGCGCGTCCCGGCGAGACGTGGCTCACCATCCGCGGGGCCGATCGCGAGAGCGACCGGTCCCGTGTTCACGTCTCCTGGTGGGTGACGAGGTCGCCGGCCCGCCAGGTGGCGTAGTTGAGCGGGCCGAGCCAGCCGCCCAGACAGGTCAGGCGACGACCCCCGTGCGACGTCACGTACGGGTGGTGCACGTGGCCCATGACGAGGTGGTGCCAGGCGGTGGCCCGCTGGGCCGCGAGCCAGCGATCGGCCTTGCGCTCGATTCCCGCGATCTCGTCCCGCGTGCACTGCCGGCTGGTGCCGCTCAGCCACGTGCTGAGGGCGAACAGCACTTCCGGATGCAGCGACTTGCCGAGGCAGATGCCCGCGCGGTGGCGGACGATCGAGCGAAACGTCCGGTACGCCAGGTCCTTGCCGAGCAGGCCGTCGCCGTGAACGCAGAGGACCTGCTGGTCGTCCAGCTCGAGGGTCAACGGGCCGCCGCCCCGCTCCGTGCCGTAACGCCGATGCAAGTAGCCGGCGGCCCAGATATCGTGATTGCCGCCGACGAAATGGAGCCGCGTGCCGGCGCTCTTGACCCGGTCGAGAGCCGCCAGGAGGTCCTCGTAGCCCTGCATCACGAAATGCGGGTAGTCGAACCAGAAATCGAAGATGTCGCCGAGCAGGACGAGGTGCTCGACGCCGCCGAACCGGTCGAGCAACCCGATCATCCGCTCGTAGCGCTGCCGTTCGGCGGGGTCGCGGTTCACGTGGAAATGACTGTCGGCGACGAACAGAGCCCGGGTGTTCCCGTCATTCCGGTTGATTTCCATGGCTTCTCATTTGTAGGTTAGGGATCCGGTGAGAGCAACCTGTATTCCCGCCAGGCGCGGCGAGGACGGTCACGATGTCGATCATGGATCAGGTCAAGAGAAACCTGCGCGAATGGTACTCCCTGGCTGCCGACCGGACCGGCGAGATGGCGAAGATCAGCGTGCGGATGTACGACAAGTACGGAATCAGTCGCGAGATCGAACGCCAGCTGTCCGAACTGGGCAGCTACGTCTACCATGCCGTGGCGGACGGACGGACCGACTTCGCGGGGGACGCGGAATTCCAGGCCTCCATCGACCGCGTCAAGAGTCTGGAGCGGGACCTCGCGTCGAAGGTGGAGGAGATCGAGGAGATCCGCCAGGTGCGCCACCACAAGCAGCCGCCGCGCGACCAGGCGGCGGAGACGGATCCGGCCGGGCGCCCGGCGGCGCCGGGCGAGGGTGTCGACGAGAGCGGTCGGTCCGAATGCCGAGATCGTCCCTAAAGATTATTGACATGGGGCTGGTTCTCGGCTAACCTGAGGTTGTCCCTGCTGAGGCGAATATCCCTGCCGCCTCATCCCTGTCGGGCCGGATTGGCCGGTACGTCCCCCACACATTCGGGATCGTGGGCGAGATGCGTATGCGCGCATACGACGAAAGCCGTACGCAGGCGGACCGCGACCGGTCGCGCTCGCTGCCCGGATCCGATCCGGCTTGCGCGATCGCGATGGCCGTCGGCCTCGTCCTGTCCGCCTTCGCCGTCTCCGCGCCGGGGCAGCCGGTGGACGTCAACGCGGGCGTCGCGCGGTCGCCGTTCGTCGCGGTCGGCGAGGCGGTGAGGCCCGCCGTCGTCTCGGTCCGCATCACCCGGGCGATCGGGACGGGCGGGGTGGATCGCACCCCGCTGCAGGAGATGTACCGCCAGTTCTTCCCCGATCGCGAAGGTCAGGGCGGCCGGTTCGAGAACCCGGGCACGGGCTCCGGATTCGTGATCGATCCCCGCGGCGAGATCCTGACCAACCACCACGTCGTCGCGGGCGCCGACCGGATCTTCGTGAGGTTCCCCGGCGAGTCCGGCGAGTACGCGGCCGAGCTCGCGGGGTCCGATCCGCTCACCGACCTCGCGCTCCTGCGGATCGACCCTGGCGGCCGCAGGTTGCCGTACCTGAGCTTCGGCGCGTCCGACGAACTGGCGGTCGGGGACTGGGTCGTCGCGGTCGGCAATCCGTTCGGCAATCTCGAAGGATCGATGACGGTCGGCATCCTGAGCGCGACCGGGCGCGGCGATCTGAGCATCCAGGGGTTGACCCCTCGGTATCAGGACTTCCTGCAGACGGACGCGAGCATCAATTTCGGCAACAGCGGCGGGCCGCTGGTCGACATCCACGGCCGCGTCGTCGGCGTCAACACCGCGGTGAACACGGCCGGACAGGGGATCGGCTTCGCGGTCCCCAGCCGCCTCGCGCGGTCGATCTACGACCAGCTGGCCAGCCGGGGCCGCGTGATCCGTGGCTGGCTCGGCGCCTCGGCGCGGGACGACGGCGGGCGGGTCGTGGTCGGCGAGGTCGTGCCCGAATCGCCGGCTGCCGCCGCCGGTCTGCAGCCTGGCGATCGGCTGCTCGAATTCGCCGGTCGGGCCGTGGAATCGCAACGCCAGTTCCAGTTCCTGGTGGCCGAATCGACGGTCGAGAAGCCCCTGGCGTGCCGGGTCGAGCGCGAGGGCCGGCGCCTGGACCTCACGGTGACGCTCGGCGAGCTGGACCTGAAGCGTCTCGACCTGACCACGACCGGGAACTGGCTCGGTCTGGACGTGGCGGAGCTCGCCGGTGGCGACCCGCGAGTCGAGCGGCTCCGGAAGATCGTCGACGCCGGTACCGCCGACGGCCTCATGGTCGTCGTGGTCGAGCCGGGAAGTCCCGGAGCGGAGGCCGGTATCCGCCCCGGCGACGTCCTGGTCGCGATCGAGGACATGGATCTCGCCAACCTGGCGGCCTGGAAGGCCGCGCGGGACGCTCTCGGAGGGCGTCGCGACAGCTTGAACGTACTGGTGCGGACGGGAACGAGCGAGCGGTTCGTCCAGGTCACTCCCCGCGATGCGGGGACCCTGCAATAGCGCCGCCTACCGTCCTCTGGTCCGAGAGGACCCCACACAGCCGGGAGAGAAGCCATGGCCAGCAGGCGTCACCTGTTTCCCGCGACCCACGAGAAGGGACTGGAAGTCTACTTCCGTGACATCAATCGCTATGCGTTGCTGAGTCGGGAGGAGGAGGCTCGCCTGGCGGTCCGGATCCGGCTCGCCGACGAGGAGGCCCTCGGGCAGCTCGTGCGCGCGAATCTCCGCTTCGTCGTCTCCGTCGCGAAGCGGTACACGGGTCAGGGCCTGCAGCTGTCCGACCTCATCAACGAGGGCAACCTCGGCCTCCTCAAGGCGGCGAAGCGGTTCGACGAGACGCGGGGCTACCGCTTCATCTCCTATGCCGTCTGGTGGATCCGCCAGGCCATCATGCAGGCGCTGCTCGACAAGTCGCGGACGGTGCGGCTGCCGCAGAACCAGACCGCGCTCTTGATCAAGATCAACCGGACGCGGGCGGCGCTGCAGTCGGAGGGCATCCCGAATCCCGACGCCGCCCAGATCGCCCAGCGTCTCGAGGTCGACGAGAGCGACGTGCGCCACGCGGTGTCCTCGGATCGCGTCGAGCTCGGCTTCGACGATTTCGGGAGCGAGGGGGACGAACGGCCGCTGAGGGAGACCCTCGCGGACGATACTCAGCAGGCGCCGGACTACGATGTCTTGATGAGAGGCCTTCGCGAAGACGTGCGAAAAGCCCTGTCGGCCCTGTCCAAGCGGGAAGCCGAGGTCATCATCCAGTATTTCGGTCTGAGCTTCGAGGAAGCGCAGACCCTGCACACGATCGGCCAGAGGATGGGCCTCACCCGGGAGCGGATCCGGCAGATCAAGGAACGCGCCCTGGCCAAGATGCGCGGCACGGTCGGCCACGAGCTCCTCTACGACTACTACCGGGAGGAGCTCTGATCCCGCCGCTCGTCGCGGCCGGTCCTGGGGAAGCGCGATGACTCCCTCGGGCTGGCGGCGGTGGCATTCCTGGCGTATTTCTTGCAATCGGCATTGACATGACGACGTTCCGCCCGATGGCCGGCCCGGCGGCCTCGGCGCGCGGCGGACCGTCGGCTCAACGGCCGCCATACACGGGGCGGCGGACACCGGCGAGGACCTCTCGCCAGTATGGCGGCTCGATGGTGCTTCGGAAGCGGTATTCCTTCCTGTTCATCCCCGAGGGCAACGGCCGGAGCCGCGAGGTCCGGATCCCCCGCTGGTCGGTCCTCGCCGCGGGCGGCGCCCTGCTCGTCCTGCTCGTCTCGGCCGGCCTCTACCTGGTCGATTGGGCCGCCGGCGCGGCCTGGCGGCCGGGCGGATCGGCGCTGGCCGTCGAGAACGAGCGTCTCCGCGAGACCATCGACCGGTTCGAGACCCGGACGGCTTCGCTGCAGCAGGAGCTGGACCGCGTCTTCAAGTACCAGCAGCTCATCGCCCGGACCGTGGATGTGGAGCCGCTCGATGCGCAGGCGCGCGCCGGCGGGATCGGCGGTCGGACCCCGCTGACGTTGGCGGGCGATCTGCCGGGACACTCCGCCGCCCTCGACCTCGAGACGCTGCTGCGGCAGGCGCGGATCCAGCAGCGGGGAATGACCGCGCTGTTGGACACGCTCGCCGCCCGGCAGGAGGTGCGCGATCGGATCCCGTCGATCCGCCCGTGCGACATCGGCTGGCTGAGCTCGCGATTCGGCATGCGGCTCGATCCGTTCACCGGCCAGCAGGCGTTTCACCGCGGCATCGACTTCAGCGTGCCGGTCGGGTCCCCCGTGCGGGTCACGGCGGCCGGAGTCGTCGCTGCGGTGGAGAAGGACCGCGGTTTCGGCCGCGTGGTCCGGGTCGACCACGGCGGCGGGGTCACGACCGTGTACGGCCACCTCAACGAGGCCACGGTCCACCGGGGCCAGCGGGTCGGACGCGGCGAAGTCATCGCCCTCTCGGGCAATTCCGGGCGGTCGACCGCGCCGCATCTTCACTACGAGGTGCGCGTCGGCGGCCGCGCGGTCAACCCGCTCGTCTACATCCTCGACACGTACGCGATCGCGGACTGAGGGTCGGCCGGCGCCGCGTTCCGGCCGCGCGCCTGCGCTTGGCAGCGCCGACGGGCTGTGGTAGGCTGCGCGGACGCCGGTGGAAGGACCTGCCGGCCGTCCAGGTAGGCTGCTGCCGTTCATGCGCGCGATCCGCTTCATCGCCGGGAACCGCGTCGCTCGGATCCGAGCGGCAATCGGCTGCGCCCTGGTCGGCGGTTGCGTGGCCGCGGCCGTCGCGACCGCGGGCGAGGTCGCGCGCATCCGCTGGTTCTCCGCGCCCGACCACACACGCGTCGTCCTGGACCTCGACGGCCCGGCCGACTACGAGGTCCGCCGTGTCGGCGCGCCGGAGCGACTCGCCGTCAACGTGCCTGCGTTCCGCTTCGCGACCGCCGAGACGATCGCGGTGAACGACGGTCTCGTCGAGCGGATCCGCTGCAACGAGGATGCGCGGCGCGCCCAGGTCGTGCTCGACCTCGCCGGGGCCGCGCCCTGGCGCTCGTTCGCGCTGAAGGCGGCCGACGGCCGCCCCGACCGGATCGTGCTCGACGTGCTGCGGCCCGAGCCGGCGGCGCCCGGCTCGCGGGAACCGGCGGCAGCCGGACCGGCGCGGTTCCGCGTCATCGTCGATCCCGGCCACGGCGGGCTCGATCCCGGCACGATCTTCGGCGAACAGTTCGAGAAGGACCTCGTGCTCGACGTGGCGCAGAAACTCGCCGTTCTCCTGCAGGCCGTGCCTGGCTACGAGGTCGTGCTGACCCGGGACGGAGACTGGTATCCCAGCCTCGGCGAGCGGGTGCAGACGGCGGTCGAGCATGACGGCGACCTCTTCGTCTCCATCCACTGCAACAGCCACCGCGACGAGGACGTGCGGGGGATGGAGGTCTACTTCCTGTCCCTGCAGGGCGCGACCGACCGCGAAGCCCAGGAACTCGCCGACGCGGAGAACGCTGCCGATCTGGTGGGACTCGCCGCCGGGCACGACACGAGCGACGCCGTGCTGTCGATCCTCATGGACCTGCACATGGCCCGCGTCCTGCGCCAGTCGAGCCGCCTCGCCGAGTGCTGCCTGGCGGCCGCGAAAGCGCAGGACATCGAGACGCGCCGGATCAAGCAGGCCCAGTTCCAGGTGCTGCGGTCGCTGGCGATGCCGTCGCTGCTCGTGGAGCTGGCCTACCTCTCGAACCGCGAGGACAGGCGGTTGTTGACCAGCGACGCGGGACGTCGGAAGCTGGCGGCGGCGCTGGCGGCCGGCATCCTGGACTACCGCCGCGACGTCGACGCGGTGGCGGCGATCACGGCGCCTCCGCAGTGGTCCACCCACTACAAGGTCCGCCAGGGCGACAACCTCTGGCGGCTAGCCCGGAAGCACGGGACCACGGTGGCGGAGATCTGCGAGCGCAACAACCTGCGGTCCGAACGCATCCAGGCGGGGCAGTACCTGAGCCTGCCGGAGGGACGGCCAGCATCGTGAAGCACCTCTTCCTCAAGATCGCCTGCCTGGTGGCCGCGATCCTGGTCTGGATTCAGGTGGCCTCGACGACCACGGTCGAGGCCGACGTCAGCCTGCCGCTGGAGGTCGTCGGGCTCGAGACCGGTCTGACGACCGCCGGCAGCGCGCTGCCCGACCTCGGCCGGGTCCGCGTGCGGACGTCGAAGCTGTCGCTCATCGCGCACGAGTACCTCGGATCGTCGCTGGGCACGGTGCAGATCGACCTGACCGACGCCAGGCCAGGGCCGTCGTTCCTCTACGAGCTCCAGGAATCGGACATCCGCACCGAGGCCGAGGTCGTGGCGCTGCTGCCGCGCGTGCGGCTGCCGTTGCGCGTGGACTACGAGGAATCCCACCGACTGCCCGTGCGCGTCCGCCTGCAGGGCAACCTGCCTGCCGGCCGGATCCTCAGCGGCGCCATTGCGGTCCGTCCCGACAGCGTCACGGTGACCGGCCCCCGGCGGTACTTCTCGAGCATCGATTCGCTCGTCACCGAACCGATCGACCTCGCGACCCTGGTCAAGCGAGTGGACCGGGACCTGCCGATCGTGCCGCCGCCGTCGCCGCTGCGGGCGGACCCGGTCGCGGTCGCGGTGTCGATCCCGGTCGAGACCCTGGCGGAAAGGGTGCTGGCCAACATCCCGGTCATCGCCCTCGTCGAGAGCCATCTGGGCGATGCCGGCGTTTCGCCACCCGTCTGCGACGTGCTGGTGCGCGGCCCGGCCGATTCGGTGGCGGCGCTGTTGCCCGCCCGGCTCACGGTGACCGTGCCCGTGTCCGGCCTCGGACCCGGAGTCCACCAGATCCGGGGCCAGGTGCAGCGGCCGGCCTGGGTCGTCACGGTCGAGCTCGAACCGCCAGTCTTCATGGTGCTCGTCGGCGAGGCGTCGGGGCAGAAGGAGCGGCGGTGATCGCCGGCGGTCGCGTCCGCGTATCGGGCCAGTCGATCCTGGTCGCGCTGGCGCTCCTGGGCCTGACCGTGGCCGCCCTGCTCTGGCCGCGGCGACCGGCTGAGCACGGCGACGGGACGCTGCTCGCGTACCTGCCGGCGGCGGACGGGGACCGGCAGGAGGCCCTGGAGGCCCTGGCGGCATACCTCGGTCGCGAGGCGGGCCTCTCGCTGCAGCTCGAGATCGCCGGCGATCGCCTCTCGTTTGGGGCCGGGCTCGCCGGGGCGCTCGTGGTGCTCGCGCCCGACGGCCCCGCCCTCGCGTTGCCGGCGGCCGGCTGGCAGCCGCTCGCCGCGGGCCGGCGGCCCGCGCCGTGGAACCTGCGGCCGACCGCCGTGCTGGTGAGCCGCCAGAGCGCCGCGGCCGACCCGGCGCCGTGGCTCACGGCTCCGGCGAGGACGGTCTTCGGCGACTCGCTGTCGCTCGTCTGCCTGGCGCCGCTCTGCTCGGCCGACGCTCGCGGCAGCCTGCCGCCGGGAGTGACCTGGGGCCGGGACCCGTACGACCATCGGGACGTGCTCGTGGCGGCTGCGTACGGCGTCTTCGACCATGCGGTCGTCCGCCAGTGGGACGCGGACGCGGCGCTGGCGGCCGGCCGGCTCGAGCCCGGCGCCTGGCGGGTCCGCCGCCTGTCCGACCCCGTGCCCGACCTCATGGTCCTCGGGTCGCGGCGCCTACCGGCGGCCGCGCGCCTGGATCTGCAGCAGGCGTTGACCGTGCTCGGTCGCGACGCGTCCGACCAGAGCGCGGCGACCCGGCTCGTGAGGCTCCAGCTTGGCCAGCTCGGCCTGGACGGCTTCAACCTGGTCCTGGGACCCGATTTCGAGCGATTGCGGCGCCACTACAGCCATTGCTGGCCTCGCCTCGTCGATTGACCCATATTGTGCCGTCCGGAGCCTGCGGTGGCCGGGAGTCGGCCCCTGTGCTAGTCTCGGCCCGCCTGTTCGCCGACGCAGCCCGCGAGAGGACAACCCGATGAACTTGAAGTATCGCCGCCTGAAGGGGACTCGCGACATCATGCTCGAGGAGGTCGAGCGGTGGCGCTGGTGCGAGGACCGCTGGAGCGAGACCCTCGCGCGATACGGCTATGGCGAGATCCGCACGCCGGTGATCGAGCCC
The DNA here is from genome assembly GCA_022711765.1 of Candidatus Krumholzibacteriota bacterium. Taxonomy (GTDB): domain Bacteria; phylum Krumholzibacteriota; class Krumholzibacteriia; order LZORAL124-64-63; family LZORAL124-64-63; genus Glo-17. Next base: position 642,990 of record JAKLEB010000001.1, on the reverse strand, counting down.
CTCGAGCTCTTCCAGCGCTCGGTGGGCGAGGGGACGGACATCGTCGACAAGGAGATGTATTCCTTCGAGACCAAGGGGGGCGAGCGGCTGGTCCTGCGCCCCGAGATGACGGCGTCGGTCGCCCGCGCCTACCTGGAGAACGGGCTGACCCGCCAGCCCGGGATCCTGAAATTCTGGTACATGGCGCCGATGTTCCGCCACGACCGCCCGCAGGCTGGCCGCTACCGGCAGTTCCATCAGGTCGGCGTGGAAGCGATCGGTTCGCCGAGCGCGGTGCTGGACGCCGAGGTGATCCAGACCCTGCTGGCGCTCTTCGACGCCGTGGACGCGCGGGACCTGACCCTGCTGCTCAACAGCATCGGCTGCGCGGCCTGCCGGCCCGCCTTCGTCGCGAGCCTGCGCAAGTATCTCGAGGCGAACCGCGAGCGGTTGCCGGAGTCCCTGCGCGCGCGCATCGACCACAATCCGCTGCGGCTCTACGACGCCAAGGAGGAGGACGTGGCGAAGCTGATGGTCGGCCACCCGCCGATCTCGGAGCATCTCTGCGAGGACTGCCGCCGCCACCACGCCATCGTCAAGGAATGTCTCGACGGTCTCGGGATCGGGTTCGAGGAGGATCCCACGCTGGTGCGGGGGCTCGACTACTACTCGCGCACGACCTTCGAGGTCACCGCGCGGACCGAGCGCAAGCAGAGCAGCCTCGCCGGCGGCGGCCGCTACGACGGTCTGATCGCCCAGTGCGGCGGCCCCGAGACTCCGGCGATCGGATTTTCCCTCGGCATCGAGCGGACGCTGCTCCACCTGGGCGACGACCCGGTCGATCCGCAGCGCTGCCGGCAGTCGGTCGTCGACGTCTACGTGGCCTGCTTCGGCGACCAGGCCGAGCGGTACGCCCTGGCCCATGCCGACATCCTGCGCGACGTCTGCCGCGTGGAGATCGATCTCAGCGGCCGGTCGCTCAAGGCGCAGGCCAAGGGCGCCAACCAGCGGCTGGCGCGCGCGCTGATCGTGGTCGGCCCGGAGGAGGTCGCGAACGACGTCTTCCAGCTCAAGAACCTGGCCACCGGCGAGCAGCAGGCGATCGCCCGCGACAAGATCCTGACCGCGGTGAGGGAGGTCCTCGCACTGTGAATCCGATCGACGCCAGCGCCCTGCGCACCCACCGTTGCGGCGAGATCAACACCGGCCTGGTGGGCCGGACGGTCCGGCTCGCCGGCTGGGCCGCCCGCATCCGCAACCTCGGCGGCGTGGCCTTCGTCGACCTGCGCGACCGGTGGGGAGAGATCCAGATCGTCTGCGAGGACGGGGCGCCCCGCGATCTGGCGAGCGACTTCCACCTCGAGTCCGTGCTGCACGTGGTCGGTCTCGTCCGGCCGCGGCCCGAGGGGATGATCAACGTCGACAAGCCCACCGGCGCCGTGGAGGTGGTGGCCCGCGAGGTCACGATCCTGAACACCTGCGCGCCGCTGCCCTTCCCGCTCGACCACGCGGACCGCATCGAGGAGGAGATGCGGCTGAAGTACCGCTATCTGCACCTCCGCCGGCCCGAGATGGCGCGCAACCTGCAGGTCCGGCACCGCGCGGCGATGGCGGCTCGCCGCTTCCTGTCGGACCAGGAATTCCTCGAGGTCGAGACCCCGCTCTTGATCAAGACCACGCCGGAAGGCGCGCGCGACTACGTCGTCCCGAGCCGCATCCACCATGGCCAGTTCTACGCGCTGCCGCAGTCGCCGCAGCTCTACAAGCAGATCCTGATGGCGGCCGGCGTGGACCGGTATTTCCAGCTTGCTCGCTGCTTGCGGGACGAGGATCTGCGCAAGGACCGGCAGCCCGAGCACACGCAGATCGACCTCGAGATGAGCTTCGTCCGCGAGGCCGACATCTTCGCCCTCGTCGAGAACCTGATGGCGGCGATCTTCGCGGAGGCCGGCGGCGTCGTCCTCGAGACGCCGTTCCCGCGCATCGCCTACGACGAGGCCGTGAACCGCTACGGCACCGACAAGCCGGACCTCCGGTTCGGCTGCCCCATCCACGACGTCGATCCGCTGGTCGACGGCTGCGGGTTCAGCGTCTTCGCCGAGGCTCGCGCGAACGGCGGCACCGTCCGCTGCCTGCGGGCGCCCGGGCTCGGCGGGTACAGCCGCAAGCAGCAGGACGAGCTCGAGGCCTTCGTCAAGAAGCGGGGTCTCGCCGGGCTGGCCCGCCTGAAGGCGACCGGCGGCGGGTTCGCGGGCGGGATCGCCAAGTTCCTCGCTCCCCGGTTTCTCGAGTCCTTGCAGTCGCAGCTCGGCTGCCAGGACGGCGACCTCGTCCTCTTCGGCGCCGGACCGATCGCGCGCGTGCTGTCTGCGCTCGGCGAACTGCGGCTCGAGCTGGCGCAGCGCGAGGCGTGGATTCCCGCCGGCGCCTGGGCGCTGACCTGGGTCCGGGACTTCCCGCTCTTCGAGCGCGACGAGCAGACCGGCGGCTGGGCAGCCTGCCACCACATGTTCACCATGCCGCGCCCCGAGTTCGTGGACTCGCTGGAGCGCGACCCCGGCGCGGTCCGCGCCCAGCTCTACGATCTGGTCTGCAACGGCGTCGAACTGGGCTCGGGCAGCATCCGGATACACCGCCGCGATCTCCAGGAGCGCGTGTTCAAGCTGGTCGGCATGCAGCCGGCGGAGTACGAAGCCAAGTTCGGGTTCTTCCTCGAGGCGCTGGGCTACGGCGCGCCGCCGCACGGCGGCATCGCCCTGGGCCTCGACCGGCTGGTGATGCTCCTCTGCGGCGCGCCCAGCCTGCGCGAAGTCATCGCCTTCCCGAAGACCACGCTGGCGGCGTCGCCGCTGGACGGTTCGCCGGGGCCGATCAGCGAGGCGCAGCTCGCGGAGCTGAACCTGCGCATCACGCCGCCGGCGGAGAAGGAGGACCTCCGTCGATGAACCGCTCCGGCGGCCGGCCCACCGAGGAGATCCGCTTCGATCTGCGCGGCATCGACCAGGTCGCGCTCTGCGGGCCCGGCGACCAGAACCTGCGACGCCTCGAACGGCGGTTCGACGGCACCGTGTCGGCGCGCGGCGACCAGCTGCGGATCGCCGGTCCCGCGGACCAGATCCCGCTGATCCGCGACGTGGTCGCGGACCTGCTCGAGCGAGCCCGCCGGGGCCAGCGGATCGATGCGGTGACGGTGGACTACCTCCTCGCGAGCCACGGCTCGCCGGACCTGGCGGCCGAGATCCTGGGCGAGGAGACCGGACCGCTGCTCTTCGCCAGCGGGTCGCGGCGCGCCGTCCGGACGCGGACGGCCGGCCAGCAGCGGTACGTCGAGGCGGTGCGGGACCACGACGTGGTCTTCGTCGTCGGTCCGGCCGGGACCGGCAAGACCTACCTGGCCGTGGTGCTGGCGATGGATTACCTCAAGCGCAATCTCGTGGACCGGATCATCCTGGTCCGTCCGGCCGTCGAGGCGGGCGAGCAGCTCGGTTTCCTGCCGGGCGATCTGCAGGAGAAGATCAACCCCTACCTGCGGCCGCTCTACGACGCCCTGTCGGACATCCTGGGTCCGGCGCGGATCGGCAAGTACATGGAATCGGGAGTCATCGAGGCGACGCCCCTCGCCTACATGCGCGGCCGCACGCTCAACAACGCCTTCGTGATCCTCGACGAGGCGCAGAACACGACGGTCGGCCAGATGAAGATGTTCCTGACCCGCCTCGGCCACCAGGCCAAGGCCGTCATCACCGGCGACGTGACCCAGGTCGACCTCGCGGCCGGCGAGAAATCCGGACTGATCCACGTCCGCGAGATCCTGGCCGGCACGGAGGGCATCGCCTTCATCGAGCTCGACAGTCGCGACACCCAGCGGCATCCGCTGGTGCGCCGCATCGTGGACGCCTTCCACGACGCGGAGCGCAACGCCCACACGGCGGCGCCCGAAGCGGCGGCGGCGCCCGACCCCGGCGAGGGAGCCTGACGTGTTCCGCTGGCTGCAACGCTGGCAGCGCCAGCGCCTCGGATCGAGCCGCGACGGCCCGACGTCGCCGCGGCTCGCCGTCGCCGCGGAGACCGCCGGCCAGCGTCGATCCTGGCTCATACCGGTCGGCGCGGCCGGGTTGCTCGTCTGCCTGCACCTGATCTTCTTCCCGCCGGTCGCGCGCCTCGGGCTCGCCGACCTGCCGGAAGTCGGCGGCATCGCCGAGCAGGACGTGCGCGCGCCCTTCGCGTTCGCCGCGAGGCTGCCGGACCAGGAAGTCGAGATCGTGCAGATGCAGAAGGTGCTCGAGGAACCGCCGGTGCTGCGGCGCCTCGATCCGTCGCAGCTCGCCGCCAGCGTGGGCCGACTGCGCGTCTTCACCACGGCGCTGCGCGAGGCGCGCGCGCTCACCAACCGGTCGGTCAAGGAGAAGCGGCAGCTCCTGGCGGCGCAGTTTCCGCACCTCGACGAGGCCGAGATCGAGCGGGCCCTCACGACGCCGGACCCCGCGGCCCTGACCGCCAGCCTCGAGGCCGCCTTGCAGGAGGTCGTCGCGAGCGGCGTCGCGGACATGCTGCCGCCGGGCCAGTACAACCGCGTGCTCGTGGTGGACCACCAGGCGGAGGACCTGCGGGAATTGACGGCGGTCACCCCGCAGAACCGCCTGCTCGAGGGCCTCACCGAGGCGCTGCGACGCACGGGCCTGGCGCCGGCGGACGCGGTCTGGGCAGCCTCGCTGTTGCGCCGGTTCGCCGCCCCCAACCTCATCTACGACGCCGAGGAGACGCGCCTCAAGCAGGACCTCGCTCGCCAATCCGTGCCCACGACCCGGGAGTTCATCCAGAACGAGAAGATCGTCGGCGCCGGCGATCGGATCACCGAGCATCAGGGTCTCTTCCTCGACGCGCTGCGCGAACGGCTGCGCAGCGACGCGGGCGGCGCGGGCGGCGCGGGACGGCGGGCGCTCACCGTGATCACGCGCCTGTTGATCCTGGCGCTGATCCTGAGCGCGTACGGCTGGCTCGCCTGGGTCTATTTCCCGGGCGCCGTGCAATCCTGGCGGCGGTTGCTCGCCCTGGTCATCGTCCTCGGGCTCGGCCTGGCGGCGGCGGCGCTCGCGCTCGGCAACCCGCGACTCGGCTCGTTCGCGGTGCCGGTCTCGCTGGTGGCGCTGCTCGTGACGGTCCTGTTCAAGGATCGGGCCGGCTTCGCGACGAGCGGGCTGCTCGTGCTCCTGCTCGCGATCCTGCCGGGCGCGCGACCACTCGACCTGACGGCGCTCTGGCTGCTCTGCCTGGCGACGGTCGTGTCCGTCCGGCGGATCCAGATCCGCAGCCAGTTCTACCAGATCATCGGCTTCTTGACCGTGTACTCGGTGGTCCTGTTCGTGGTGGTGCGGTCCATCCTGGGCCGGTCCGTGCTGGACACGGGCTCCGAGTTCCTGGCCGCTCTGCTGACGCCGGCCATCGCGGTCGCCTTCGCGCTCTTCCTGCTGCCGCTCGCCGAGTTGCTGGTGGGCATCAGCTCGGACCTGACGCTGCTCGAGCTCTCGGACCTCAACCACCCCCTGCTCAAGCGCATGGCGATCGAGGCGCCCGGCACCTATCACCACAGCCAGGTGGTCGGCCAGCTGGCGGAGCAGGCCGCCAGGGCGATCGGCGCCAACGCGCTGCAGGTCCGGGTCGGGGCGCTCTTCCACGACATCGGCAAGCTGAACAAGTCCGAGTACTTCGTGGAGAACCAGGGTCCCGGCCAGCGCGGCAACAAGCACGACGAGCTGAGTCCCAGCATGAGCGCCCTGATCATCGCCTCCCACGTGCGCGAGGGCATCGAGCTGGCGCGCCGCTGGCGCCTGCCGAAGGAGGTCATCGATTTCATTCCGGAGCACCACGGCACCCAGGTGATGGAGTACTTCTACCACAAGGCGCTCGAGGCCGAGGGGAACGAGACGGTCAAGGTGGACGATTTCCGGTACCCGGGGCCGAAACCGCGACGGCGTGAGACGGCGGTGCTCATGCTCGCCGACGCCGTCGAGGCGGCCACGCGCTCCCTGGCCAAGCCCACGCCCAGCCGGATCAAGGAGATCACGAAGCAGATCTGCGACAAGCGCATGCTCAGCGGCGAACTGGACGAGTCCAACCTGACGCTCAGCGATCTCGCGCGGATCCGCGAGGCCTTCATCCCGCTGTTGACGGGGATCCACCACGCGCGGATCGCCTATCCGGGGCAGCGCGCCCGGGAGGACGATCGACGCGAGCCGCGGAGCGTCGAGACATGAAGTGCGAGCTGGTGGACCAGCGGGTTCGGCCGGAATCGCTGCCGCTGGACGCGACGCGGCTCGCCGCGCTGACGGGCGGGCTCGGCAGGCCGGACTGGGTCGTCAACCTCGTGCTGGTCGAGGACCACGTGATGGCCGACCTCTACGAGCGCTGGTACGGCGCAACGGGGGTCACCGACGTGCTGTCCTTCGCCTACCTCGAGAACGCCGGCGCCGGCGAACCGGATCTGGCGAGCGGCGACCGTCTGGCGGCGCGCGATCTCTGGGTCGCCCCCGGCGAGGTCGCCGAACCGGTCACGGTCGGAGAGGTCATCCTGGCGCCGGCGTTCATCGCCGCGCGCTGTCGGGCGGAGGGCTGGGACCTCGAGGCCGAGTGGGCGCTCCTCGTGGCGCACGGCTGCCTGCACGTGCTGGGGTGGGAGCACGCGCGGGCGACCGCGCGGCGCGCGATGCGCGCCTGCGAGGCGGCGTTGCTGGCGCAGATCGGCATCGCCCATCCCCTGGCGGCGGAAGGGACGGAGGACTGAATGGACGACGGATCGGGGAGCGCGACCCTGCTCGGCACGGGCGCGCTGGCGCTCGGCTGCTATCTCGGCGCGGTCCTGATGGCGGGGCTCTTGACGGCGTTCCACCGCCTCAGCGGCCTGCACCACAACGGTCTGCTCGAGGCGGCCCGGTTCGGCACTCTCGAGCGCCGTTTCCTGGCGGAGCCCCGCCGCTTCCAGGTGACCGTGAGCACCCTCTATCTGGCCGCGACGGCGCTGGGCGTCCACGCCTGCGGCTCGCTGCTGGCCGCGGTCTGGGCCGACCCGGCGGGCGCGCGGTTCCAGCTCGCGCTCGCGGTGATCGTCGTCCTCGCCTGGACGCTCGGGACCCTGCTGGCGAAGATGATCGCGGTGAACGCCACCCTGGGTTACGTGCGCTTCGCGGGCGCCGTGGTCTGGCCGTTCACCTGGCTCTTGCGGCCCTGGTCGGCCCTGCTGCTGCTCGTCATGGACCGGTTCGACGACACGCTGTGGGCCGCCGACGTCCAGCCGCTCCTGTCGACGGGCGAGATCCGCAACCTGATCCGCGAGGACGAGGACGAGGTCGATCTCGACGTCGAGGAGCGCGAGATGATCCGCAGCATCTTCAACTTCCACGACACCGCGGTGCGGGAGATCATGGTGCCGCGCATCGACGTGGTCGCGTTCGAGCTGAACGCGCCCCTGGACGAGGTCATCGCGACGGTCAACGCCTGCCGCCACTCCCGCCTGCCGGTCTTCGAGGGCAGCGTCGACAAGGTCGTGGGCGTGCTGTACGCGAAGGACCTGCTCGACCTCGTGCGCGACGGGCGGCTGGCGGCCGAGGGCCGCGCGCTCGCCGACCTGATGCGACCCGCTTATTTCATCCCGGAGAGCAAGAAGATCGACGAGGTGCTCGACGAATTCCGGGCCAAGCGGAACCACATGGCGGTCGTCATCGACGAGTATGGCGGGACGGCCGGGATCGTCACGCTCGAGGATGTGCTCGAGGAGATCGTCGGCGAGATCGAGGACGAATTCGACGAGGACGAGACGCTCTACGAGTGGCTCGACGAGTCGTCGCTGCGGGTCGACCCCAAGATCGACCTCGAGGATCTCGAGGACGTCCTCGGCCGCCGGGTCGGCACCGCCGCCGACGAGAGCAGCGAGACCCTGGGCGGATTGATCTACGAGGCCGCCGGCAGCGTGCCGGCCGCCGGCGACGCCGTGATCGTGGCCGGCCTGGAGGTGACGGTGGAGAAGGTCGAGGACCAGCGGATCCTGCAGGCGGTGATCCGGGCCCGGGAGCCGTTGCCGGGCTGGCGGCGCGCGCGCGGGGAGGACGGCGGCGAGGCGGTCGGTCCCCGCGCCGAGCGGACGAACGACGCCAAGGAGCCCTGACGTGTGGAGGCAGCTCAAGCGCCACTTCCTGACCGGACTGCTCGCGGTCGCGCCCCTGGCGTTCACGGTCTGGGTGCTGGTCAAGTTCTACCAGCTGATCGCCGCGACCGTGCAGCCCTGGCTCGTGCGGATCCCCCACCTGACGGAGACGTATCCGGACTTCGCCCTGACCGCGATCGCGTTCATCAGCTTCGTGAGCCTGATCGTCCTGGCGGGCATGGTGGCTCGCAGCCTCGTCGGCGTGGCGTTCTTCAACCTGGTCGAGCGGATCGTGGAGCGCATCCCGGTCGTCAAGACCATCTTCGGCTCGACCAAGCAGATCGCCTCGGTCTTCATGGCCGACAAGCGGTCGGCGTTCCAGGACGTCGTCCTGATCGAATACCCGAGACCGGGCTGCTTCAGCCTCGCATTCGTGACGCTCGACGTCCCGGGCCACGACCTGCTCAACGTGTTCCTGCCGACGACGCCCAATCCGACGAGCGGCTACATGCTGCTGGTGCCGCGGGACCAGGTCGTCGTCCTGCCGATGACCGTCGAGGACGGCGTCAAGCTGATCATCTCGGGCGGCTCGGTCATGGCGGCCGGCCTGACCCGACCCCTGGGCGAAGCGGCGGTGCGCCTGCAGGCGGCCGCCGGCGGACGGGAGGAGCCGCGGTGAACGACCCGCGCGGGGGCGAGCCCCTCGAGCCCCGGGAGCAGGAACGCGTCCTCGACCCGGCCAACCTCGAAGCCGAGCGCTACCAGTACGCCCAGCGCTTCCGCGACCTGATCGCCGCGGGAGACGGCGCGGCGATCGCCGACCTCGCGGGCGAGCTCTCGGCGGGCGACCTCTCCGAGATCCTGCGCTCGTTCGACGTCGACGACACGGTCGGCGTGCTGCGCCAGCTGAAGCCCGAGTTCCTCGGCGAGGTGCTGGCGGAGATCGACGACCGCAGCACATCGGCGCTCTTCACGCTGCTGGACCACGGCGAGATCGCCGACATCCTCGAGGAGATGCCGTCCGACGAGGCGACCGACGTGCTCGCCGAGCTCGATGACGACGATCAGCTGAGGATCCTCGAGGCGATGGACGACGAGGAGCGCGCCGAGGTCACGGAGCTGCTCCGCTACCCGCCGGAGTCGGCCGGCGGCATCATGGGCAAGGAACTCCTCACCTGCCGCGAGGACCAGACGTGCGGCGAGGCGGCCGCCGGCCTGCGCGCCCACGACGAGGACGAGCTCGCCGAGATGCACTTCGTGTTCGTGACGGACGAGCACGAGCATCTCGTCGGGCGGTTGCCGCTGATCCGCCTGCTGCTGGCCCCGCCGGCGACGCCGGTTCGCGAGGCCATGGAGTCCGATCCGCTCTACGTCGGGGTCGACCTCGACCAGGAAGAGGTCGCGCAGTTCATGATGACGCACGACCTGATCAGCCTGCCGGTCGTGGATCACCGGCACCGCCTGGTCGGCCGCATCACCGCCGACGACGTGCTCGACGTGCTCGAGGAGGAGGCGACCGAGGACATCAGCCGCATGGCCGGCGTCTCGGTGAACGAGTTCGGCGAATCCTCACCGGCCCGGATTGCGCGCTCGCGCCTGCCGTGGCTGCTGGGAGCGCTGGTCGGCGAACTGGGCTCGATCCTCGTGCTGCGCCATTTCTCGATCGGGCTCGAGGGCATGGTGGCGCTGGCGTTCTTCATCCCGGCGATCATGGCCATGGGGGGCAACACGGGGATCCAGACCTCGAGCGTCGTCGTGCGCGGCCTCGCGACCGGCGAGGTGGGTTTCTACCGGTTCGGCCGGTATCTGGCGCGCGAGCTGGGCACCGCCTTGATGACCGGCGGCGTGCTCGCCGGCTGCCTCGCGCTGATCTGCGTCCTGGTCGTCGGCGATCCGCATCTTGCCTGGGTGCTGGCGTTCGCGATGCTCGGCGTGATCTTCATCGCCGCGCTCGTCGGCACCGGGATGCCGTTGCTGCTGCACCGGGCCGGCGTCGATCCGGCGGTCGCGACCGGACCGTTCATCACGACGTTCAACGACGTCATCGGCCTCCTGATCTACTTCGGGCTCGCGACCCTGATGCTGGGACTGAAATGAGCCTGCTGCCTCGCCCTGCCGGCAGCGGGCGAGGGCTGGTCCTGCGCGTCTGGCCGTCCGGCGAGACCAGCGTGATCGCCTCGGTCCTGTCGCCCGACCACGGTCTGCTGCGCCTGATGGCCAAGGGCGCCCGGCAGACGCGGTCGCGGCTCCGGCCGCTGGTCCAGCCCGGACGCCTCGCCGACCTCGAGTACTCGCTCGATCCCGCCCGCGAGCTGCAGTACCTGCGCGGCGGCAGCCTGATCCTCGACCCCCTCGCCGCGGCGCCCACGCTGGAGCGGTCGGCCTACCTGCAGGCGGCCCTCGAGATCGTCGACCGCTGCCGGCCCGGCCACGGCCACGAGGCGGGGCTGTTCGCGCTTTGCCAGGAATACGTCCAGGTATTATCCTGCGCGGACGCGGGCTGCGAGGCGGCGCTCTTCTATGCGTTCGAGGCGGCCCTCCTGGACCTGCAGGGGATCCGCCCGCTCCTGGAGGCGTGCACGCAATGTGGCCGCGCCCGCAGCCGGCTCGCCGACCGCGCCCTCTGGCTCAGCCCTGCCGCGGGCGGGGTCATCTGCGCCGAGTGCGCCGCCGGCGGAGCGGCCGCCGGCGCGCGACCGCTCAGCGAGGCGGCGCTCGCGGCGTGGCCGGAGCTCGCGGCCGCTCCCGTCTCGTGGCCGACCCGGCCGCTGGCGCGGTCGACGGCGCGGGACTGGGGGGTCATGCTGCATCGGTTCCTGGAGTACCACCTGCCGGGATACCGGCTGCCCGCGGCGCTCGACCTTCTCCGGCTGCGCCCCGGCCCGCCGCCGCCGCGGCGCTCCGACTGAAATGAGGCCCTGAATGGATTACCAGGACATGATCGCGTCCCTCCAGGATTTCTGGCGGGCGAGAGGCTGCGTGATCGTCCAGCCCTACAACTCGGAGGTCGGGGCGGGGACCTTCAACCCGAACACGTTCCTGCGGGCCCTCGGCCCCGAACCCTGGCGGGTGGGGTACGTCGAGCCGAGCAAGCGGCCCAAGGACGGCCGGTACCTCGAGAATCCCAACCGGGTGCACCAGTTCCTCCAGTACCAGGTCGTCCTCAAGCCCAACCCGGCGAACAGCCAGGAGCTGTATCTCGAGTCGCTGCGGGCGATCGGGATCCAGCCCGAGCGCCACGACATCCGCTTCGTCGAGGACGACTGGGAGTCGCCGACCCTCGGCGCGGCCGGGCTCGGCTGGGAGGTGTGGCTCGACGGCATGGAGATCTCGCAGTTCACCTACTTCCAGCAGGTGGGCGGCGTCCGCTGCCAACCGGTCTCCGTGGAGCTGACGTACGGCCTCCTGCGCATCGCGATGTTCCTGCAGGGCTGCGACCACGTGAAGGACCTGCGCTGGGGCGGCGGCCTGACCTGGGGCGAGGTCCAGGGCCAGTTCGAGAGGGAATACAGCGCGTTCAACTTCGAGCACGCCGACGTCGCCATGTATCGCCGGCACTTCGACGATCGCGAGCGGGAGGCGCGGACCCTGCTCGAGGCCGGTCTCGTCTATCCGGGCTATGACGCGGTGATCAAGTGCAGCCACCTGTTCAACGTGCTCGAGGCGCGCGGCGCCATCTCCGTCACCGAGCGGACGGGCTACATCACCCGCGTCCGCAACCTGGCTCGCCTGGCCGCGCAGACCTACGTCGCGAGCCGCGAGAAGCTCGGCTTCCCCTTGCTGAGGAAGGACGGAACGACCGCATGAGCAGCCACCCCGCGCGCCTGCCCTTCTTGCTCGAGATCGGCAGCGAGGAGATCCCGGCCCGCTTCATCCCGACCGAGCTGGACGAACTCGCCGCCCGCTTCGCGGCGCTGCTTGGCGAGCTCGGCCTCGCCCACGACGGCCTGCGCGTCGTGGCGACGCCCCGGCGGCTGGCCGTGTTCTCCGGCGGTATCGCCGCGAGCCAGCCGGACCGCGAGGATGTGGTCAAGGGACCGCCGGTCCAGGTCGCCTTCGACCCCGACGGCAAGCCGACGCCCGCGGGCCTGGGATTCGCGCGCAAGATCGGGGTGGACCTGGAGGCCTGCGATCGCGGCCGCGACCAGCGCGGAGAGTACCTGGTGGCGAAGCGCCGGATCCCCGGCCGGCCGGCGGCCGAGGTGCTGGCCGAACGGCTGCCGGCGCTCGTCCTGTCGTTGCCATTCCGCAAGACGATGCGGTGGGGCGACCTCGACCTCGAGTACGCGCGGCCGCTGCAGTGGCTCGTCTGCCTCCTCGGCGCGGACGTGGTGCCGTTCCGTCTCGGCAACCTGGCGAGCGGGCGCACGACCCGCGGCCACCGGACCCTGGCCGCGGACGGGGCGCGCGAGATCCCGAACCCGGATCGCTACGCGGCGATCCTCGCCGAGCTCCACGTGATCGTCGATCCGGCGGAACGCCGGCGGCGCATCCTGGAGGAGGCGGTTGCGCGCCTGGGGGAGTTGCCCGAGCCCGCGGTCCTGCACGCGGATGACGAGTTGCTGACGGAGATCGTGTTCCTCTGCGAGCATCCGACCGTCTTCGTCGGCGACTTCGAGCCGTCCTTCTTCGAGCTGCCGCCCGAGGTCATCGTGACGGCGTTGAAGGCCCACCAGCGGTACTTCGTCGTCGAGCGCCCCGGCGCCCAGGGCCTCCTGCCGCACTTCGTCGCGGTGCGCGACGGCGGCGCGGCGCATCTGGCCGTCGTGCGGGCCGGCAACGAGCGGGTCCTGCGGGCCCGCCTCGCCGACGCTCTCTTCTACTGGCGGTTCGACCAGCGGCGCCGCCCGGACGAGCACGCGGCCGCGCTCGCCCAGGTCACCTGGCTCGAGGGATTCGGCACCATCGCGGACCAGACCCGGCGCGCGGCTGCCCTCGCCGAGAATCTCTGGACTCACGGCTGCGGCGACGGCGGACCGGTCCCGCCCGAGCTGCGCCGCGCCGCGGCGCTCAGCCGCTTCGACCTGGTGACCGAGATGATCAAGGACGGTAAGGAATTCACCAGGCTCGAGGGTCAGATCGCCGCCCGCTACGCCGCGGCCGCCGGGGAGCCCGCCGCGGTCTGGCGGGCCCTCGCGGACAGCCAGCGGCCGCGAACCTCGACCGACGAGCTGCCGGCCGACCCGATCAGCAGCACGCTCTCGGTGGCCTGGCGCCTGGACGCGCTGGCCGGCTGCTGGCTGGCCGGGTTCGCGCCGACCGGCGCCAAGGACCCCTACGCGCTGCGGCGCCACGCCCTCGCGGTGCTGCGGATCCTGCTCGAGCGGCGAGCGCGGGTCGACCTGAGGGACCTGTTCGCGCGCGCGCTCGCTCCCTTCGCGGCGATGCGCCCGCAGGACGACCTCGACGCGGTCCGGCGCGAGCTCCTCGATTTCGTCCGGGTCCGGCTCGAGGGCTGGCTGGTCGACGGTGTGGGAGCCGAGCTCGCGGTCGTGCGCGCCGTCCTGCCGGTCCGCGGCCACGATCCCGCCGACGCCGTCGCCTGGATCGATGCCCTGGCACAATTTAGAACTAGGGAGGATTTTTTACTTCTGGCCACAGGATTCAAGCGGTGCACCAACATTCTCGAAGGCGCGACCCTGCCCGCCGAGGAACGCGCGCGGTCGGTCGATCGCTGGCGAGAGGGCGGCCGCGGCGCGGCCGGCGAGGATTTCGCTCCGCTCCGGGAGCCGGCCGAGCGCGCCCTGCGTGAAGCCGTCACGGCGGCGGTCCCGGACATCCTGGCCGCGGAGGCGCGAGAGGACTACGTGGCGGTGTTCCGGTCGTTTTCCGCATTCGGCCCGCCGATCGACCGGTTCTTCGACCAGGTCCGGGTCAACGCCGAGGATCGGGAGCTGCGCGCCGTCCGCCATGCGTTCCTGCGCGAGATCCATGCGTTGTTCCTGCGTTTCGCCGACTTCTCGCTGGTCGCGCCGGAGGAGCGGTGACCCGTTCGCGACCCCGGCCGCGGTCGAGCGGCGGATCGCTGCCGCCGTGAATCCGTTTTGTCGATCCATGCGCACTTTTTTGCACATAGGGTATTGACTCCGATTCGCCTCTCCAGTAAGGTTACCCAGCGACTCATGGGCAAAGAGTTCCCGACCCCCTGTGAGGTGCGCTGTCCGTGCTTTCCGCTCGTCTGTTCACATCACTTGACACGTTGATGGACACGTTCACGAGTCACCAATGGCCTGCGACAACATCAGAGGAGGACTCTCTCAGCATCGCGCAGTTCGCCTGCGCTGACTGGACGGCCGCAAGAGGGAACGACTTGTCTGCTCCGTATCGTGCGTCGGGAAACCCAGTTTGCCGGCGCGAGGAGAATTGTTCGCCAATCCATGTGTTGACGTCGGTCAACGATGGGGGGAAAAGCATGAAGCGATTTGTTCTGTTCGCCACCCTGGCCCTGGCTCTGGTCCTCGCTGCCAGTGCGCTCGCCACCGAGCGCCAGTACATGGTGCGCGGTGGGTGGGGCACGCTGAACGGCGAAGCGGTCCAGACCGCCAAGGCCCTGGGTGATACGATTTATCTGTTGGGCAACCCGCAGAACCCGGATCAGGCGCACAACGGCACGCCTCCGGCGTCCAATGGCACCTTCCAGGACCAGTTCGGCAACCCGACCTGGAACGGCTGGACCCACGCGGACCTGACCTACTCTCCCGACTCCTACTGGCAGGTGAGCAACTACCTGCCGTCGGCCGGCAGCTACTCGATGTGGTGCGGCACGACCTTCGACGGTGACGCAGGCTACGGCAACGACTGGAGCCAGAACCTGGTGTTCACCTACACCGTGGCCAATCCCGGTCAGTCGTCCGTCGTCCACTGGACGTCGATCGTCGATCAGGACTCCGAGCCTGCGTACGACTTCACCTACGTGGAGTGGAACCAGGGCGGCGTCTGGGTCGAGCTCGGCGCCTATGACGGCAATCGCGTCTACAACATCGACTTCACCTTCACCTACAACCCCGGCGACTACGTCGGCTCGAACAACAACCAGATCCAGCTGCGGTACCGGTTCTCCTCCGACGGCGCCTGGTCCGACGAGGACGGCCTGTGGGACACCGAGGGTGCCGTGCGCGTGGACAACATCATCGTGCAGAGGGCCGGCGTCACGATCAACGACGAGAACTTCGAGGACCAGGTCAGCCAGGCGTGGCTGCCGGTGCTCGATCCCGGCGTTGGCGATTTCGCGGCCATCTACACGAACCTGCTGGACGCGGATCCCTGCGTGTCGAACTTCGGCCCGCAGGTCGCGTTCATCGACAACGGGACCATCGTGCCGGGCACCGGCGGCTACCTCTGCACCACCTGGTGCTACGGCCCCGGCAGCTACATCGTGAACCCCGAGGGCGGCCTGATGGGCCCGAACTACTACATCAACAACATCATCATCAGCCCCGTCCTGCCGTGGCCCGCGGGCAACGACGGGTGCCAGATCACCTTCGGCGTGTACCGCCACGAGGAACTGGGCGCGGTTGACATCTGGCCGGGCATGTTCTACCAGTGGCACGTGCGCTCGGTGGCCTCCGGCAACCCCGCCGATCTCGCGGCGGCGCCGTGGCGGAACCGCAACTTCGTGCAGTACGGCGGTCCCGATTACACGCGGCAGGCCGAGGTCGTCACCGACCTGCTCGAGAACGGCCGCACGCACATGCAGCTGAGCCTGCGCGTGATCGAGTACGGCTACGTCTGGGGCTGGGTCGGCACCGACGGCACCCCGGCGCCGTACCTCGACAACGCCCAGGTCAAGGTGTATCCGTTCCTGGGCCCTGGCATCTCGACGCGTGACATCGACATCGCCAACGACAACTTCCCCGATTCGGGCGATCTCGATTTCGTGACGCTCACGAACAACGTGGTCCGCTTCGACATGGCGAACAACATCGCCAACGCCGACAACCAGGTGAACGATCCGGGCGACACCATCTTCTTCGACGTGACGGCGGTGCGCACGGGCTCCGTGCTGCACGAGATGCCGAAGCTCCACGTGAGGATGAAGGCCAACCCTCTGTTCACCGTCCCGGCGATCCGCCAGCTCCCCGCCAACTTCACCCGGACCCCGGCCTTCTTCCCGGACGGCTGGGACCTGATCGAGGGCTGGGTGTACGGCGACTCCACCTTCAACGTCAACGGCGGACTCGTCGCCAACCGCTACAACTTCGACCTGCCCGACGGCGAAGTCGGCGAGGAGAAGTTCTTCTACCCCGGCGACGTCATCCACTTCTACTGCGAAGCCAAGGACAACCTCGGCGGCAACATCGGCACCACGATCCTGCCGGGCGACACCTCCGGCTACGCGAGCTTCGTGAACAACCTGGACTACGACAGCGACTTCATCATCAACGCGCTGCCGACGATGTTCTCGGCGACCGAAGGCGATCAGCCTCCGATCCTGTTCTGGAACGACTTCGGCGACCGCGGTGGCGAGAACGAGTGGCTGTTCGCGCTCCAGCAGCTGGGCTTCAAGGAAGGCGTCGACTACGACACGTACTACACCACCGGTCCGTCCTCTGGTGTCGGCAACGGTCTGGGCGGTCGCGCGACCAGCGCTCAGCTTCGCGGCTACAGCACGCTGCTGTACACGGCCGGCGACCTGTCCGTCAACCTCCTGGCCAACGGCGACTTCAACAACGATCCGTCGGACGACTTGAACGTCGTGACCAACTGGTTCGGACAGGGCGACAAGAACGCGTTCATGACCGGTGACGACCTCATCGCCGGGTTGCTCGACGCCGGCGCCCAGGGCTCCGCGTTCGTGAACTCGTACATCAGCGTGAACTTCGTCGACACGAGCATCCTGAGCTTCATCCAGAACCAGACGGCGCCCGTGGTGCAGGCGATCAACGGCAACGGCGTGATCGTGCGCGTGCCCGAGTGGATCGCCTTCGGCGGCTGCCTCGGCATCAACACCTTCGACGCCATCACCACGACCGGCACGGCCGTGTCGCTCGCCGAGTTCCTGGATCCCAACGGCAATGCGGGTGCCTACCCGTACACCGCGGCGGTCCTGAACGTCAGGGCGACCGAGAATGCCAGGGTCGTCGTGATGCCGTACGACTTCATGTTCATCTACAATGCTCCCGGCTACACGCCGCCCATCGGTTACGGCGGTATCTCGGCTCGCGCGGTCATCCTCGAGGACATCCTCGACGTGTTCGGCGAGCAGGGCACGTCGAATCCGATCGGCGTCGGCGAGACGCCCGGCGTGGTCAGCGTGAGCAACTACCCCAACCCGTTCAACCCGAAGACCACCATCATGCTGAACCTGCCCAAGACTGGCGACGTCAGCCTGAAGGTGTACAACGTCCGCGGTGAGCTGGTCCGGACCCTGATCGATGGTCCGATGGAGGCCGGCTCGCACAGGATCGAGTGGAACGGCGACAACGATCAGGGCAGCCGCGCGCCGTCCGGCGTCTACTTCTACGAGACGCAGGCGAACGGCAAGGTCCTGGTCAACAAGATGGCGCTCGTGAAGTAGCTTCACGCTCGCCTGATCACCGCGGTCCATCCGGACCGACCGGCGGCGGCTCCCTCGGGGGCCGCCGCCGCCGCGTCGGCGGCCGGAATCGAGCGGCGTCGGGGCCGCGCCGCGCGGGAAACCGGAAGTTGACACTGGACGGACGTAATCCCTATATTTCACACGCATTCATGCGGGATCCCGAAGCGCCGGGCGTGTCCCAGCCGACGCATATTGCGCCAGCGTCCGTCCCACCGCGACGGTTCCGTGATCCCCGATCGGTCGGCCCCAATGCCCGAGGGAGCGCTGAGCCCATGTGGAGCCCGAGACACGTCCTCGTCAGCCTGTTCCTCTGCCTGCTCGCCGGCTCGCTGATCCTGGGGTGCCGCGCGTTCGAGCCGGAGGCGGTCATCGTCAACCGGGCACCGGAGACCTACATCATCGGCTCGCCGGCGGAGACCTCGGGCGCCTACTTCCATTTCCACGTCTACTGGTACGCCACCGATGCCGACGGCTACGTCGAACGATACGTGTGGGCCCTCACGGACACTTCGATCCAGGACGACGAAACGGACGACGACGAGGAGGATCAGCGCTTCAACCCGGCCACCAACGTGCCCACTCTCGCGATCGGCACGTACACGACGCGCACCGACTCGGTCTTCGACTTCCGGATCAACCAGGGCTCCGGCCTGTCCCATGACATGACCCTGCACATGGTCGCGATCGACGACCGCGGCGACTTCGACCGCACGCCCGCCCGCTTGCATTTCTTCAGCAACGCGCTGGGCAACCCGCGGATCCAGTTCTACCGCGAGGCGATCGCGCCGGGCAACGAGTTCGCCGATTTCGACACCGTGGGCTACGGCATCCCGCTGTTCCTGAAATGGGCGGGCACGACGCCGAATACCACCGCCTACGACCCCGTGCTGCTCGCCGAGCGCGACACGGTGCCGCCGGTCGACGGGCTGCTCGGCTACAAGTGGCGCCTGCCCGAGCACGACGACTGCAACGCCGCCGCGGAGGACTGCTGGCAGCCGCGCGCCTTCGCGGAGGCGACCGGCGACAGCTTCTCCTACTTCGGCAACGTGACCGAGCTGTCGTTCCTCAACGACGGCTCCGGCTCGGGCGTCTTCACCCAGCGCTTGAATGCCGGCGTTCTCTCACTACTGGTCAACACGCTCGACGTGGCGGGCGTCGAGGTACCGGTCACCAGTCAGACGCTGCACATCGTGGTGAACTACGACCCGGACACGCGGCTCCTGCGCGGCCAGGTCGATGATTACTACCCGGATCCGCGGACCTACCCGTACTATCACGTCTTCCACGGCGATTCCGCGGGCGACTACACGTTCGCCGAGGGCGACACCGTGCCCGACCGGGCCTACGTCGTCTTCAAGGCCGTCGGCTGGGACGATAGGCGGGACGTGACGCTCGCGACGGAGAACCAGCTCGGTTTCCAGGGGCAGTTCCTGGCCGGCCAGAACATCCGGATCGACGGCATCTACTTCCGGTTCAACACGACGTACAGCGCGACTCACCAGACGCAGGAATGGACGGCGGAGCTGCCGACGCACCCGTCGACCGACACGCTCGGTTTCCTCGTCGGGCCGTTCAACTACGACGTCGTGATGCGCGCGGTGGACGAGCAGGACACGCGCGACGGCACGCCGGATACCTTCAGCTTCGTGGGCAACTACCCGCCCTGCGTGCAGTGCGTCGAGCTCGGCAGCACGTACCTGACCCCGACCACGCGTTACCGGGACCCGTGCTACGACGCTGAGTGCCTGGACGAGGTGACCGACCTCAAGGTCTACTACCAGTTCGACCCGCGTTACCAGCAGGGTTACCTCACCGACCCGACGGTCCTCGAGAAATCCGCGGACGCGTTCGTCTTCGTCAATCCGAATTCCGGCGCGATCACCTACGAGACACCGATCGACATGACCGGCTTCCTGACGATCCCGGCCTACGAGTATCATTACATCGTGTACCTGCACGGGAAGGACCATCCCAAGGAGTACTGGCAGTACCCGGGTGGCGTCCGGGGGGACCGGCGCATCGCCGCCTGGCGGTACCAGATCGACTACCAGGAGGATGTGGGCAACGCGCTCGTCGACGGCGGCGGGTCCGACGACATCAACCTGCTGAGCGGGTTCGCCTATCCGGCCGAGAACGATACCATCGTGGCTCAGAACACCCTGGGGATGTTCATCAACCCCCGGACGGGCATCTGGGGCGTCAAGGTCAAGGTCCGGGCGCCCCAGTATCTGATCCTGATCGGACCGGACTACTACTGGAACTGGATCCGGCAGCCGCAGCAGCTCAACGTGCCGCCCCCGCCGGGAAACACCCACGCCGACACCCTCGCCTGGCAGGCCTACCCACAGGTGCAGGCCGCGCTGAAGGTCTGGCAGCTGTCCATCATGCAGTTCTCGCCCGGGACGGTGCGGGCCATCGCGGCGGACCAGAGCACCGCCCTCTGGCGAAAAGCGTCCAACTGCTATCACTACTTCAACGGGACGCGCGTGCCGACACCCTGCGGCCGCGAGTGCCAGGACGGGTTCTACAACGGGGCGGGGTTCGTCGAGCGCGGCAACCTCGACCTCGAGGATTACATCGCCTACAGCAACGACCAGGTGCCGGTGACCAAGCGGTTCACGCTGTCGCTCTATCCGAACGACACCGCCCCGCCGTACGACGGCCCGCCGATCGCGCCTGGCCAGTACCCGCCCGGCTGGATCCTGGCGAAGAGCGAAGCGGTATCCTGGCGCTGAAGCGGCTGGCGGTGAGGGAAACCGGGACTCGGCTCCGGTGAAAGGACGATACGATGGTCAAGCGAATCACGGTGGCGAGCCTGCTGGCGGCGACGTCGCTGGCCCTGGCGCTGAGCTGGGGCTGTGGGCCCTCGACCGAGCTGACGGGCACGCCGATCCCCAATTCGCTGCCCGATACGCGGGTCACCGCCCGGCCGCCGGACGTGATCGAGGCGGGGTTCGTGGTGCAGTTCTACTGGGGCGGCAACGATCCGGACGGCCGCATCGACCGGTACCAGTGGAAGCTCAGCGACAACGGCACCGACGGCATCAGCGTCCAGGATACGCTGACCTTCGATCCGGTCACGGGCGACACGCTGAATCCGTGGTTCGACACGCTGTCGTCCGACTCGACCTTCATGGTCACCGCCGACATCCCCGATTTCCCGAGCGATCCACCGGGATTCAACCGCAGCTACCAGACCCACACCTTCTGGGTGCGGTCGGTCGACGAGGACGGCGGCGTCGATCCCACGCCGGCCATGGTCAGCTTTACGTCGACGACGCTGCTGCCGGTCATCACCCTGACCGGTCCCGCCAACGTCGTGGGTAAAGAAGAGGCCGGCCAGGTGCCGTCGACGGTCACCTTCCTGTTCGACGGCTCCGATCCGGATTTCGTGACGGGGATCCCGACCAAGGTGCGCTATCTGTGGAAGCGCGCGATCTTGCCCAACGGCGACTACGCCCGCACCAAGTTCGCCGTCAATCAGAATCTCGACTACCTGGTCTCGTTCGACGACTCCCTGTGGACGGACTGGATCCGTTACAACACCAACGACGAGACCCGCCGCATCAGCTTGCCGGGCCAGCCGATGCGGGACGCCAACAACCGGATCATCTACTACGTGTTCGCGATCCAGGGGCAGGACACCGCCGGCGCCGTGAGCATCGGCCGCGCCTACGGCTACCAGGTCGGCAACGTGCGGATCGGCGACGGCCTGGCGCCGCTCTTGCGCCTCCTCGAGACCTACCTCGGCGAGTTCGAGGGCATCGGCACCAACCAGCAGCGCACCCTCGACATCGCGGCCGGCCAGGAGCTGAACTTCTCCTGGACGGCGGATGCCAGCGGCTATGCCGGCACCATCGAGACGTACCGCTATGGCTGGGACGTGACCGACGTCAACGACCCGAACGACCCGAACTGGGCGGTGCTGCCCGGCAACTCGTCGCAGCACCGGCGGTCGCCGCCGGTCTCCTTCGCCAGCGGCGTCCACTCGCTCGTCGTCGAAGTGAAGGACAACTCCCAGCAGTGGTCTCGCTGGACGATCACGCTGAACGTGGTGCCGGTTCCGGATCCGGACCAGCAGCTGCCGCTCCTGCTCATCGACGATGCTGCGGACAAGACGAGCAACGGCTGGCAGTCCAATCCCCAGGGTCCGGGCGGACCGCGAGCGCTCGACAACGACCAGTTCCGTGATGCGTTCTGGCGAGAAGTCCTCGACGCGCCTCCCGGCGACGTGCAGGGCTACAGTGACCAGTTCAACACGATCGACGGCGAGGACCAACCGCTCGAGTACCGCGACGTGGTGGAATACCGCTCGCTCGTCTGGGTCAGCCGCTTCGTGGGGGGGACCAACAGCGTGATCGGCCGGTCCTTCCGGCCGGACCACGAGCGGAGCACGGGCGACATCGACAAGTACGTGTGGCTGGCGCCGTACCAGCAGGCGGTCGGCAACGTCCTGCTCGTGGGCGAGCAGGCGATGGTCAACTTCCTCGCCGAAGCGACGTACGAGGTGCCGATCGTGTTCCAGTCCCGCGAGGGCAACGTGAACGACGGCTGGGAGTCGGTGTTCGGCACGGACGTGCGCCGCGGGTTCGGCCAGCGCACCCTGCCCGATGGGACGACGGTGGAGGTCGGTCCGCTGCGGTATCCCTATCAGACGATGGGTGTCGCCGTGGTCGACCTCATGTCGCCGATCGGGAGCTGGTACGAGTACGGAACGGGCCTGCTCGTGCGCCTGCGCCGCACGAACGCGTGCGCCTCGATGAAGGGTCTGGTCATCGACCCCGAATTCAAGTCGCGTTACCTGCCGGGCGGCACCGTGTTCCCCGACACGATCTGGACCGAGCCGGTGATCGACTGGAACGATCCCCTCTATCCCGTCGGCCGCGACGTGCTGGAGATCTCCTACGGCTTCAGCCGTACGGAGTTCTACGACTCGGACATCATCGCGCGCGGCACGGCCTTCGACCTGCAGATCTGCGAGGGCGACGTCCGCTGCGTGGAGGCGATGTTCCGGTCGATCTCCCGCTTCGACTGGATCCGCAATTCGCGACTCGCGGACGACCCGGCCGACACCTGGCCGCTGGGCTACTACGGCGGTCAGGGCCAACCCGTGCTGGACGAACTGTGTGGATCCAACGCGCTCGAGCTGGAACTGGACAGTGCCTTGACCAACAACCGGATCGTGGCGTTCGTCGCCCGCAAGACGGCGCCTGACAAGCCGAGCCAGGTCGGCGACGTGGTCTTCGGGTTCGATCCCTACCGGATGGACAACTCTGAGATGAAGAAGGTCATTCGCTGGATCCTCGGCGAGCATTTCGGCCTGGCCATGAATCCCTAGGCGCGTCGCGGAATCGCGGCCGTCCGCACGCACGGGCGGCGGACGGCCGCCGGCTGCTGACAGGGCCGCAACCTCGGCAAAAGGTAGGCACGAGCATGTATCTCGGGATTCCGGGTCGCCACTGGACGACCGCGCCGGTCGCCCTGCTGACTCTCGTCACCGCCCTGCTGGCGTTCGGCCCCGCGGCCGGCCCGGCGCTGGCGCAGACGGCGAGTTGCGAGCTGCCGCTGACGGTACCCGAAACGAGCGACGTGGAGATCGTGTTGCAGCCGACGTCGCGCGGCCCGGGCGTGCTGCTGACCTGGCCGGAGCCCGACGACGCCGCGTCGACCTGCATCGCGCTCACCGATACCGCCGGGATCGGCATCCCGATGGTCGCGAGCGGCGACTACCGCGACGGCGTCGACCGCACCCTGCGGTTCGAGTTCCTGACCTCCGGCACCGTCAGCGATCCGGCGCGCAATCGCTTCGTCTGCGCGTGGAACAACGCCAACACCCTGCGGACCGGCCGGCTCGGCGGCGAGATCAACCTGAGCAATACCGGCGGACTCTGGCTCCGCGACGGCGGCGGCTTCTGGACGCAGCGCAACGCGGGCCTGCCGCGGAATCTCCCGTACACGAACCTCCTCGACCTGGCCGCGTCGGCCGACGGCACCCTCCTGCTCGCGCTCTCGTCGGCGGCGCCGAGCGCCCAGATCCAGGTCAACCCGCGCGGCGTGTTCCGTTCGGCGCCGGGCGGCAGCTGGACCGAGGTCGCCCCGGCCCTCTTCGGGACCGGGCGGCAGCTCTCGGCCGTCGCCCTCTCGCCGTCCAACAGCGCGCGATTCGCCGTGGGATCGCGCCAGAACGGTCTCTACGTCACCGCCGACGGCGGGGAGACGTTCACCCAGTGGACGAGCAACCTGGATCCTTCGTTCGTCCCGATGCCCTCGGCGTTCGAGGTGACCGCGCTCCGCTGGACGGGCACGCGGTTCTACGCGGCCGTCGCCAACTTCGGCTTGTTCGTGTCCGGCGACGGCGGCGCCAGCTTCACGCGGCTCGGCGCCCTGCGGGTCCCGCAAGCGCCGGGCGACCCCGTTCTGGTCCTGCCGGCGATCCGCACCATCGTCGAGGACCCGACGGACAGCGACCGCATCCTCGTCGGCCTGACCGATCACGGCATCTGGGAGTCGAACGACGCCGGTGCGACCTGGCACTCGCTCTGGGTCGACTACGGCCCGGGCGCCCCGGCCAACTGGCGCCAGAGCGGGCGCAGCCTGGCCGTCGATCCCGCCGCGCCGCAGACGATCTGGGTCGGCACGGTCGCGCTGGGCCTCTTCCGCACCCTCGACAACGGCGCGAACTGGGAGTCCGCGACCGCGCCGTTCGACAGCTTCACGACCAGACCCCAGGTGACCGAAGTGGTGCTGCACGACGGCCAGCTGCTGGCCCTGGCCGACGGCTACGGCCTGCTCGAGTCGACGGACAACGGCTTGTCCTGGACCGACGTGGCGGTCCAGCCCTTCAACCGCAACGGCCGGTGCCTCCGCAGCACCCCGGCCGGCCTGTTGCGCCCGACCACCTACGGCGGGATCTACCTGCCGGGGACGACGATCGACCTCAGCTCGACCCTGACGGCCTCGGCGACCAATCCGGAGTACCGCAACCTGCAGCTCGGCGTGAGCCTGACCTTCGGCAACGGCCGGGTCGTCTTGCCGGATCAGAATGGCGACGGCATCCCGGAGCCGGTCGTCTTCAACCTGGTCTGTCAGGACTATCAGGGGTGGATCGTGTGGCGATCCGACCGCGACGATCCCGACAACATGGTGATGGTGGGCCGGTACGACAAGAACAACCCCGAGTCCTGCATCGAGGGGTTCTGTGGGGATGACAACTACGTGATCCTGCCGGGCTGCTTCTCCGAGCGGCGCGCCGCGTGCTTCGATTTCGGGACTCCGGGGTACGCGAGCTTCTATGATGGCGGCATCTACAACGGATTCACGTACCACTACGCGGTCACGCCGTTCGACTACGGCGACATCTCGATGGTCGTGGACCCGCTGGCGCTGGCGACGCCACTCGTGTTCCCGGCGCGGTTTCCCGGCGATCCCCAGGGCGAGGGGCCGGGCAACCGGCGGACGTTCCAGGTGAACCTGGACGCCGCCGCGCCGGTCGATGGCCGGGAGATCTACGTCTATCCCAACCCCTTGCGGCTCGGCGCCGGCATCGCCGGCGGCGAGGGCGAGGAGGTCATCTGGACGAACCTGCCGCCGGACAGCCAGATCGAGGTCTTCACGCTGGCCGGCGACGAGATCGCCACCTTGCCCGAGCCGGGCGAGCCGCAGGAGGGCGCCAACATCTACTGGAAGACGCGCAACGACGACGAGCAGCTGCTCGCCTCCGGAATCTACGTCTGGCGGGTCATCATGCCCGAGCGGGGCGATTTCTGGGGCAAGCTCGTCATCATCCGCTGATCGCGATTGCAGCGGCCTTTCCGGCGGCGCCGGCGATCAGCCGGCGCCGCCGCCCGTAGCCGCGGGACGGCCCGCGGCGAGGAGGAACCATGAGCGAGAAGAGAGTCTACTTCTTCGGCGACGGTCAGGCCGACGGCCAGGCCGAGCTGAAGAACCTGCTCGGCGGCAAGGGCGCCAACCTCGCCGAGATGACGCGGCTGGGCATCCCGGTGCCGCCGGGATTCACGATCACGACCGCCGAGTGCACGATCTACCAGCAGACCGGCGCGATGTCGGAGGCGTTGAAGGCCGAGGTCCGGCAGGCGATGGCGCGGGTCGAGGCGGTCATGCGCAAGACCTTCGCCGACCCGGCCGATCCCCTGCTCTTCTCCGTGCGGTCGGGAGCGCGCGTCTCGATGCCCGGCATGATGGATACCGTTCTGAACCTGGGCTTGAACGAGCGGACCGTCGCGGGCCTGGCGAAGAAGACGGGCAACGAGCGGTTCGCCTATGACAGCTACCGCCGCCTGATCCACATGTACGGCGACGTCGTGATGGGCGTGGACAGCGAGCACTTCGAGGAGGCGATCGACGCGCTCAAGGCCAGGCGCCGGGTCAAACTCGACACGGACCTCGACGCCGGCGACCTGCGCGAGCTCTGCGCGGCCTACCTCGACATCGTCGCCAGACAGTCCGGCCGCCCGTTCCCGGACGATCCCTGGGAGCAGCTCTGGGGCGGCGTCGTCGCCGTCTTCAGGAGCTGGGGCGTGCCGCGCGCGGTCGAGTACCGCCGGATCCACCGCATCCCCGAGGACTGGGGCACCGCGGTGAACGTGCAGGCGATGGTCTACGGCAACCTGGGCCAGACGAGCGCGACGGGCGTCGCGTTCACGCGCGACCCCTCGACCGGCGAGAACCGGTTCTACGGCGAATTCCTCGTCAACGCCCAGGGCGAGGACGTGGTCGCCGGCATCCGCACGCCGCAGCAGATCAACCGGGCCGGCCGCGATTCGCTCCCCGCCAGCCACGAGGCGCGCACGCTGCCGACCATGGAGGAGGTCATGCCGGCGCTCTACGGCGAGCTGGCGGCGATCCGCGACCGCCTCGAGCGGCACTACCGGAACATGCAGGACATCGAGTTCACGATCCAGGAGAACCGCCTCTGGATGCTGCAGACCCGCAACGGCAAGCGCACCGGTATGGCCGCGATCCGGATCGCCTGCGACCTGGAGCGGGAGGGGCTCGTCGACGCCAAGCGGGCCCTGCTCCTGGTCGAACCCGACCACCTGGACCAGCTCCTGCACGACCAGATCGATCCCAAGGCCCGGCTCGACATCCTCGCCAGCGGCTTGCCGGCCTCGCCGGGCGCCGCCCAGGGCGCCATCATGTTCAACGCCGAGGACGCAGTAGCGGCCGCGAACCGGGGCCAGCGCGTGGTCCTCGTTCGCCGCGAGACCAGTCCCGAGGACATCGCGGGCATGAACAAGGCCCAGGGCATCCTCACGAGTCGCGGCGGCATGACGAGCCATGCCGCCGTGGTCGCGCGCGGCATGGGCAAGCCGTGCGTGGCCGGCTGCGGCGACGTGCAGGTCGACGCCGCGAAGAAGCTCATGACGGTGGCCGGGAGGCAGTTCCGCGAGGGCGACACGATCACCCTCGACGGCACGACCGGCGCGGTCATCGCCGGGGCTCCGGCGCTCGTGCCGCCGAGCCTCGACGATCCGAACCTGTCGCGTCTGATGGGCTGGGCCGACCGGTTCCGTCGCCTGAAGGTGCGCACCAACGCGGACACGCCGCACGACGCCCGGCAGGCGCGCAAGTTCGGCGCGCAGGGCATCGGCCTCTGCCGCACCGAGCACATGTTCTTCGGCGAGGACCGCATCCGCCGCATGCGCCAGATGATCCTGGCGGGCGACGAGACCGCGCGCCGCGCCGCTCTCGAGCACATCCGGCCGCTGCAGCAGGCGGACTTCGAGGGCATCTTCGCGGCGATGGACGGGCTGCCGGTCACGGTCCGCCTGCTCGATCCGCCGCTCCACGAGTTCCTGCCGCAGGGCGCCCGGGAGATCGAGGAGCTCGCCGGCGATCTCGGCGTCTCGGTGGCGGACATCGAACGCAAGGTCGAGGCGCTGCACGAGCAGAATCCGATGCTCGGGCACCGCGGCTGCCGGCTGGGCCTCACGTTCCCCGAGATCTACGAGGTCCAGGTCGAGGCCATCATCGGCGCGGCGCTGGTGCAACGGTCTCGCGGCGTCGACGTGCGGCCCGAGATCATGATCCCGCTGGTGGGGGCGCGGCGCGAACTCGTCGAGATGCGCAAGCTGTGCGTCGAGACCGCCGCGCGCGTCATGGCCGCGAAGGGCGCCGAGGTCGCTTACCTGGTCGGCACCATGATCGAGGTCCCGCGCGCGGCGCTCACGGCCGACCAGATCGCCGAGGCGGCGGACTTCTTCAGCTTCGGCACCAACGACCTCACCCAGATGACCTTCGGCTTCAGCCGCGACGACATCGCGACCTTCCTCCCGGTGTACCTCGCCAAGGGGCTGTTGCCGACCGATCCGTTCCAGCAGCTGGACCAGACCGGTGTGGGGCAGCTCGTGGAGATGGCCGTGGCGAAGGGCCGCGCCGTGAACCCGCAGCTCCATCTCGGCATCTGCGGCGAGCACGGGGGCGATCCGGCGAGCATCGGGTTCTGCCACCGGGTCGGCCTCGACTACGTCAGCTGTTCCCCGTTCCGGGTCCCGATCGCGCGCCTCGCGGCGGCCCAGATCGCGATCCGGGAGGAACTCGGCGGCTGATCCCGGCGTAAGACCGAACGTCCCGCCGCGGCGGTCGCCGGCTCCGGCCGCGACCGCCGCGCCGTCGCTGGCCCCCCAAGGAGCCGACGTGCACTTGCAGTGGTTGTCACCGTGGTGGGTCTGGCCGCTGCTCGTGGCCGCGGCCGCTGGCTGCGTCCTCTACGCGCGCTCCGTCTATGCCGTCACCGTGCCGCGGCCCCCCGACCGGGCGCGGCGGTGGCTCGTCGCGCTGCGTGCGGCCGCCTGCCTCCTCGTGATCGTCGCTGTCGCGCGGCCGCTGGTGATCAGGCTGCGGCACGTGAGCGAGCCTGCCGTGGTCGCGGTCGTGGTCGAGGACTCGGGGAGCCTCGCGCTGCGCGACGGTGACGACGGCCCCTCGCGCTGGTCCCGCGCCTGGGACGTCGCCGCCGGCATCGATTCGCTCCTGGCGGCGGATCCCGGCGGACCACGCCTCGTCGCGCTGCGCGGCAACGGCCGCGGTTCGGTCGCGGTCACGTCGCTCGCCGAAGCGCGGGCCGACACGCCGCGGGCCGTGGGCTCGGATCTGCCCTCGCTCGTGGCCCAGGCGCAGCAGCGACTCCTGGGCCGGCCGCTGCGTGGGCTCGTCGCGCTCAGTGACGGCCACTCGGAGGCGACGACCGGGCTGAGCCTCGCGAGCGACTTGCCGTTGTGGCTGGTCGGCGTCGGCGACGTCGCCGGGCCGGCCGATCGGTACCTGGCAGACCTGCGGTATCCGGATCGCGTTCACCGCGGCGAGCCGCTCACGGTCGAGGTCACGGTCGGCGAGCGCTGGCAAGCGGGGGGCGAGCCCTCCGCGGCGCCCGTCACCGTGCGGTTGCTGAAGGACGGCGCGGCGGTCGCGGAAGTCGCGGGCGCCGCTGCCGAGGTCCGCCGCTGGGAATTGACCTGGAAGCCGGAACAGACCGGGCTCGCCGTGCTCGAGGTCGAGGTCTCCGCCCTGGACAACGAGCGGTTCCTCGGCAACAACCGGGCGACGCTCGCCGTGGACGTCCAGAAAGACCGGGCCCGCGTCCTCGTGCTCGCGCCGGTCCCCGGCTGGGACGTGCGGTTCCTCGCGCAGGCCGCCAGCCGGGAGCCTCGCCTGGCGTTGACGGTGGTGCGGCCGGGTCCGGCGGGCCCCGTGCTTGCAGACAGCCTCGTCGGCTGGACAGCGCCGGCCGCCGCCGCCGACTGGCGGAAAGCCTGGGAGGGAGTGGTGCTCGCCGGACCGCCGGGAGCGTGGCTGCCGGACGGCGGCCGGGAGCTCGCCGCGGCGGTCGGGCAGGGCCTCGGGCTCTGCGTGCTCGCCGGCGATCCGGCCACGGACGAGAATCCCCGCGCCTGGCCGCCGGCCTTGCGCGAGGTCATTCCCGTCGTGCTGGGCGACGTGCCGCCGCGTGCGGGCGAGTACCCGGTGGAGGCGGCGGCCGATGCGCCCAACCACCCGGTGCTCGCGGGGATCACGCACGGGCCCGGAGCTGCGGGCACGCTGGCGGGATTGCCGCCGCTGCGCCGGTTGCACGCCGGAAGGACGCGGCCGGAGGCCCGGACGCTGCTGGTTGCCGGCGCGGACCAGCCGTTGCTGGTCGCGAGCGGAGGATCGCCGGGGCGCGTGCTCTGGTTCGGCGGGCGCCGGCTCTGGGAGCTGGCGTTCTGGCAGCTCCCGGCGCGACTGTCCCCGATCGAGCATCCGGGGCGGCAGCTGCTTCGCCAGATGCTCCTGTGGACGGCGCTCGGCGATCAGGCCGGCGGAGTGGCGCTGCTGGGCCAGCGGCTGGTCTACGAGGAGGGCGAGCCGTTGCCGGTCGCGGTGCGCTGGCGCGACCTGCGCGGCGAGCCGGTCACGGGCCGGCCGCTCGCGGTCGAGGTCGCGCGCCCGGACAGCGGCGAGGCGCGGCTCCACCTCCTCGCGCCGGATCCGGGCCGGCCGGGCGTGGCGACGGCGGATCTGCCGCCCCTGCCGCCCGGACGCTGGCGCCTGACGCCCCGCGGCGGCGAGGACCTCGAGCGGCCAGTGGAGACCGGGCCGCCGCGTGATATCGTCGTCACGCGATCCGAGCGCGAGCTGGCGCAGGTCCGCCAGGACCGTCGCAACCTGAGGCAGACGGCGGAGCGCCTCGGCGGCACCGCGCTCGACGCCGGCCGGCCGGACGACCTCGCGCGCCTCGGCGCCGAGCTCGCGGCGCTGGACCTCGAGCCGGTGCGCACCGAGCGCCAGGATCGGCACGAGCCGGCCTCGGGCTGGCCCTGGCTCCTGGCTGCGGTCGGACTGCTCGCCGCCGAGTGGCTCCTGCGCCGGCGGCACGGTCTTCTCTAGTCGGTCCTGACGGGCCGGATCTCGCCTCCCGGGAAGCGCGCGCGACCCGTGGTCCTCTGCCTGTGGCTGTTCGCGGCCGGTGCGCCGGTGATCAACGAGGTCTGCTACGACCCGGCAGGGGCCGACGCCGGCGCCGAGTTCGTGGAGATCTTCAATCCGGACACCTGCGCCGTCGACCTCGCCGGGTATCGCCTGGAATTCGCCAATGGCGCCGATGAACCCCGCTGGCTCGGGCGGTGGGTCGCCACCGCGGGCGACCGCATCGCCGCCGGCGCCTGCTTCCTGGTGGCGGACGCCGGCTGGTCGGGGCCCGCGGCCGATGCGACGGCGACGCTCGCGCTGCAGAACGGCCCGGACGCGCTGCGGCTGGTCAGGGCCGACGGCAGCGTCGACCTGGTCGGCTGGGGAGACCTCGCCTGGCCCGAGCTGAGCGAGGGGGCGCCGGCGGCCGACGTCGTCGGCGAGGCGCTCGCGCGCCGGCCCGACGGCCGCGACACCGACCAGAATGCCGAGGACTTCCGGCCCGCCGCTCCCACACCTGGCGCCCGCAATTGGCCGGCCTTCGCGCTGGCGTGCGTCGCCGTCCGGCTGGAGCCGCCGTCGCTGGTCGCCGCGGGCGAGCCGATCGCGGTGACGGTGACCGTGCGTAACGACGGATTCGCGGACCTCGCCGGCGCCGCCGTGAGTCTGGCGATCGGCGCCGCGGATTCCAGCGAGACGATGCCGCCGCTCGTGGTCGGCGCCGAGACGGCGATCGGGTTCACGGTGCGGCCGCGGGAGACGGGGCTCTTGCCAGTGGTGCTGCGTTGGCGCGGAGCGGCGCCCGCCGACACGGCCAGCCTGGCGCTCGGCCGCTACCATGTCGGCCCGCACGCCGTGCGCCTGTCCGAGGTCATGGCGGCGCCCGCCGGCGGCGGCGAGTGGTGCGAACTCGTGAACGCCGACGCAGTCCCCCGGAACCTCGCGGAGCTGGCATTGCGCGACGAGGACGGAACCTGGCGCGGCTTGCCGGACGAGACGCTCGTTCCGGGGGACTGCCGCCTGCTCGCCCAGGACGCCGCCGCACTCGCCGCCTGGCTCGACGACATCGCCGCGGCCGGCGCCGTCCTGCCGTGCGATCCGGCGCCGCCGATCGACGTCCCCGGCTGGCCATCCCTGAACAACTCGGCGCCCGGGTCGCGAACGTTCGCCGACCGGCTGTACCTCGGGCTCGCCGACGGGACGGTCGTCGACCACGTCACGGTGGGCGCGGGCTCCGGCGTCGCGCCCGACGGACGCAGCCTCGAGCGCGGCGGCGACCTCGGCTGGCGGGCCGGCGCTTCGACCGCCGGCGGGACGCCGGGCTGCCTGCCTGGCCAGCGGCCCGAGCTGGCGCCGGGCGCCCTGCGCTTCGAGCCGAATCCGTTCTCGCCGCGCGAAGGCGACGGAGCGATCCACGCCTACCTGAACGTGCCGGACGAGATCGGGGGATGGGAGCTGTGCCTCTTCGACCTGTGGGGACGGCAGGTCCGCGACCTCGGAGGGGATGACCTCGGTCCGGGGCCGCGCGAGGCGGTCTGGGACGGCCGCGACGACGCCGGCGAGCCATTGCCGGCCGGGGGTTACGTCGCGGTCGTGCGCTGGCGGTCGCCCGAGGGACGGCTCACGACCGCGAGCCGGCGGCTCGTCGTGATCCGGGAGGCGTCGCCGTGAGGCGCGCCGCCGCGTGGCTGCTGGCGGCGGCGCTCGGCGGCGCCGGCGTCGCGCAGGCCGGTGGTCTGCACGACCTGGCGGACGCCTGGCTCGTGCCTCTCGAGCAGGCGTCCAGGCTGCTCGGCCAGCCGTCCGCCCGGCCGGCGACGTGGTCGGCCGGCGTCTCCCAGGGCCGGCTCTTCGGGCTGCCGGAACTGCCCCAGTGCGGTCTGGACTTGCGGTGGCGCGGGAGGGTCGGGGCCGTCGAGGCGTCGTGGGAGCGACTCGGGCGCGATCTCTTTCGCGAGGACACCTGGCGGTTGGCCGCCCTCGTCGGCGGGCGGTGGCGAGGCGGCGCGCGCGTCGGGATGGCCCGTCTCACCCTCGCCGGCGTCGCGGCGTCGCCTCGACCCGAGGTGACGCTCCGCCTGCAGGGCGAAATGGCGGCACGCATCGACCTCGACGTCTGGTGGCCGCTCACCGACGCGCCGTCCTGGCACGGGTCTGGCGGATTGCGTCGCTGGCTCCGCGTGACGGGCGGGGGCGACGGCTGGGTCTGGTCCGCGGCGGCCGATCGCAGCGCGGACGGGACGCCGGCCTTGCAGGGCGAGGTTCTCGTCCGCCTCGCGCCCGCCGGCGCGCTCGGGCTGAGGGTCGAACCGTGGTCGGGCTCGGTCGGCCTCGTGACCTCGTGGCGAATCGGCGGCCTGCTCGTGCGCTCCAGCCACCTCGCGCACCCGGACCTGGGAACCTGCCACCGCTGGGGTCTGACCGTCGAGAGGGCGCCGTGACGCCCCGCCGCCTCGCCGCCGCCGCGGTCCTGGCGCTCGTGGCGCTGCCGGCGCGAGCCGACCCCGCCATCGACCCGGACGACCTCGCGGCGATGCTCGCCGATCTGGAGGCGCACGGCGGCGTGCTGACGGACGCGGACCTGGCGCTGCTCGCCGCCGAGCCCGTCGAGCCTATCGCGCCTGGCGCGCCGGCGTCCGCCGGTCGCGGGTACGTGGCGTTCGGCGCGCGCGACCAGTCGCCGGCGCAAGTCCGGGCCGGGCTCGCCGCGCAGGGCGGGCACTGGTCGTTCGCGGCAGCGGCGCGGCATGGCGACGGCGGTATGCTCGGATCGGCGTGGGTGCGCGGCGAGGGCTCGACCTGGCGGCTCGACGGCGGAGGCGGCGCCGTCGCCCACGGCGCGGGGCTGCTCGCGGCCCCGCTCGGGGCTCGCGCCACCCTCGGCACGGACACCTCGCTGCTGCCCGGCGCGGCGGGCTGGCGGCCGAGCCTCGGCGCGACGGCGCCCGAGCGGCTCGTCGGCGTCGCCCTCGGCGCGCGCACGTCGCGCGTGGAGTTCGACGCCTCGGTCGCGCGGGACCTGGACGGAACCCCGGCGGGACACCTGCGCGCCGGCGGCCACGGCGCGTCGGCGAGTCTCGCCGCCCTGGTGATCCGCCGCGGCGACGCCCGCGGCGCGAGCGCGGACCTGCGCTGGCGCGGCGGACCGTGGACGCTCGCGGCCGAGGCCGCCGCCTGGCGCTCCGCCCCGGCCGCGGGGCTCGAACGGGCCTGGCTCGCCGCCGGCGGCTGGCGGAGCGGGCGGCTGCGCGTCGAGTTCCAGGCGGGGTCCGCCCGGGCCGCGACGCCGCTGCCGGGCGCCTGCCGGCCGTCGTGCCTGACCGGCTGGCTGGGCCAGGGGTGGGCCCTGCGGCTGGTCACCCGGTCGTCGGACCGGCTGCACGCGAGCGCCGTCGCCGCGGTGTCGGGCGATCGCGAGCCGGAGTCGGCGACCGGCCGCCGCCACGCGCGGGACCTGCTCGGGATCGCGGTCGGCGGTCGCTGGGGCGGCGAGGACGGGAGCTGGGACGTCCGGCTGCGCCGCATCGGCGAGACCTGGCGCGGCTGGGCCGTCGCCGAGCCCTGGTTGCCGGCCGCCGAGGACGGCCGCCGGCAGCGCACCTGGCTCGCCGCCCAGGTCGAACGACCGCTCGCGGTCGGACGGGGCCGCCTCGCGTGGCGCCGGCTCGAGGAGGCCGGTCAGGCGCGCGACCTCCTCGCCGCCACCGTGGAACGCGCGTGGGGCAGCCGCCGCTGGCGCGCCGGCGCACAGTTCGCGTGGGGCGCGCCGCTCGACCTGGTCGCGGTCTCCGCGCCGGTCGGGAGCTTCGTCCGGCTGCACCACTGGGGCAGCTGGGACAGCAGCGTGCTCATGGGTTGCGAGGGGCGCGGCGCCTGGTCCTGGCAGATCGGGCTGGAGCTGCGGCGTCGCACCGCCCTCGCCGGCGGCGGTGTCGCCGGCGAGTTGCGCACGCAGTGCGGGCGCGCATTCTGAGGCTCAACCCGGCGGCGCGCGCGCCGATGATGGACTGCCGGCGTGCACGGGGCGACGCCGGCGGTCCCATCCAGGCCGGCGAGGGTCATGAGCACGGCGACGGGCACGCATCCCCTCCTCATCGCGCCGTTGCCGCAGGTCCCCCCCGACCTGCCGGAACCCCTGCTCGACGAGTTGCGGGACCTCGCCCGGCGCCACGACCATTGCACGGCGCGCTCCCGCCACCTCTACGAGCAATTCCGCAAGATGCTGGGGCAGGACCGACTGCCGACCTGCCTGCGCGGTCTCCAGTACCTGGCCCGGCTGGGCGAACCGGCCGGCGCGCGCCTCCTCGCGGCGCTCCTGGACGCGAACACGCCGGGCGCGCAGCTGCTGCCGAGGATCCGCAGCTTCAGCTCGACGGGCCGACTGATCGCGATCGACTCCGCCGTCGTCGGCACGGAGTTCCTGGTCGACTGGCAGCGGCGACTCAGCGACCTGGTGGGAGCGTGCACCGGACGGGTCGGGCCCGATCGCGCGACCGGGGACCCGGAGCCGGCGCCGCCTCGCGAGCGCCCGCCGTTGCCGTTGCTGCGCCGGACCCTGGGCGCGGCCGTGGCCGGACTCGGGGACGGCCGGCCCGCGGCGAGCGACCTGAATCTGCTGGCGGGTCTGATCCGTCTCGAGTGCGACGCCTACCAGGAACGGGTCAGCCGCCTGGCCGGCTCGATCGATCCGTTCCGCGTCGCGGCCGTGATGCGCGCGCTCCCCCTCCTGAACCGGGCCGACGCCGAGGTGCGCGACCTGGCGCTCCTGGCGTCGTGGCTCGAGGCCGGCGACGTGGACGCCGCGTTCTGCCGGCGCGTGCCGACCGCCTACGAGGTCCTGGACGAGGGCGAGCGGCGGCGGTTCACGGCCGCGCTGAGCGACAGCCCGGACCTCGCGCCCCTCGCGGCGGTCGTCACGGCGTTCCTGGCTGCGCCGCTGTCGGTCCGGCAGCTTGCCGGTCCGGTGTCCCGGCTGCTGGCGCTCGGCCGGGCTCTGCAGCGCGAGAACGTGCGCGAGGCGCCGCTCGGCTTGCTCGAGGCGGTCGCCGTCGTGCTGGCGCACTGCCCGGACGGACGACTGGAACTCTCCCTGGACGCGGACCTCCGCGACGCAGTCGGGCGGATCCTGCTCGGCGCCGGCGGCGACGAGGCCGGCGACCTCGCCGGGCTCGCGATCCGCGACGGGCTGCTGGTCCTGCAGCCGCCGCAGCTCGGGCTCGGCGATCGCATCTGGCGCCACGACCTGCCGACCCCCGAGGAGCTGCACGCGGCGCCGCCGGACGCCGATTCCGGCGCCGGCGCGGCCGCGACCGACGACCAGGCGGAGGCGGAGGAGGGCGCCAGGGACAGGGACAAGGGCGCCGCCGCCGTCAAGCGGATGGTGATGAACAACATCGGCTGCGTGAGCGTCGTTCTCGGCTTCCTGCGCAATCCCAAGGTCGTCGCGATCCCGGGCCTCGTCGCCGAGGTGGCGCGCCGCACGCGGTCGTCGCGGGTGCTCGAGGTCATCGCCAGCGACCGGCACCTCACCTCCGGCTACGCGAACAAGGACGTGCCCCGCGCGCTGCTCGAGAGCCCAGTCAACGTGTCGATCAACACCTTGCGCAAGTTCATCCACGTCAAGTACGTCTCCAAGACGGACCTGCGGCGTCTCGCCAAGGACACGGCGCGGCTGCGCAAGGAGGTCTGCCTTGAGATCGAAGCGTATCTCGAGTCGCTGACCTGACGGACCGCCGCCCTGGCGCCTTGACGCGGCGGTCCGGCGCTCCTAGAATTGAATCCGCGAAGCGAGCCGGTCCCCCCGTGGGGGCCGGCAGCCGTTTTCTGGAGGTTCGTCATGCGGGCGGACGGTGTGGCGCGGCGACGGTTCGTCATCGCTCTGGGCGGGAACGCGATCCTGCCGGTGGGCAAGCGGGGGACGTTCGCCGAGCAGGTCGCGGTGACCCAGCAGACGATGGACCAGGTCGCGCGCCTGGCCGCGGCGGGGCACGAGGTCGTGATGAGTCACGGCAACGGTCCGGTCGTCGGCAACATCGTGCTGCGGGGGGACGCCGGCGAGCAGCTCCACGGCATCCCGGCGATGCCGATGTTCGTCTGCGGCGCGGACAGCCAGGGCGGCCTCGGCTTCCTGATCCAGCAATCGCTCCAGAATTCCCTGCGGAAGGCCGGCATCGACCGGCCCGTCGCGACCGTCGTCACGCAGGTGCGCGTGGACTCCGCGGATCCCGCGTTCGCCCGGCCGACCAAGCCGATCGGACCGTTCTACGACGAACGACAGGCGCGCTTGCTCGAGGTCGAGAACGGCTGGACCGTCGTCCAGGACGCCGGCCGCGGCTGGCGTCGCGTGGTGCCGAGCCCGAAACCGCTTGAGGTCGTCGAGTGGCCGGCCATCAGGGCCCTGCTCGAGGCGGGCGTGCTCGTGATCGCGGTCGGCGGCGGCGGGATCCCCGTGGTGCGCGAGGCGGACGGCCAGCTGCGGGGCGTCGACGCAGTCATCGACAAGGACCGGGCCAGCGATCTGCTCGGGCGGCTCGTCGAGGCGGACACCCTGATGATCGTCACCCAGATCGACAAGGTCTTCGTCCGCTACGGCAAGCCGGACGCCGAGGCTCTCGACGTGCTGCCGGCGAGCCGGGCGCGCGCGCTGCTCGCCGCGGGGGAGTTCCCCGCCGGGAGCATGGGGCCGAAGATCGAATCCGCGCTCGGTTTCCTCGCCCACGGCGGCCGCGAGGTGATCATCACCGAACCCGGCTCGCTGCTCGCCGCGGTCTCGGGCACGGCGGGCACGCGGATCGTTCCTGATCCCGCGTGATCCGCCGCCGCGACCCGGGCGCGCCCGGCCGCCCCGCCTTTTCCGTTGTCCCTCCGCGGCCCGTCCGGTAGGCTTGAGCCGGCTAGCGAGGAGGTCGTTTCGGCATGGCGCGCAGGGTCATGGTCGTCGGCGGCGGCGGGCGCGAGCACGCGCTCGTCCGCCATCTGGCCGCGTCGCCGCGCAATCCCGAGATCTTCGCCCTGCCGGGCAATCCGGGCACGCGGGCGCTCGCGCGCAACCTCCCGGGCGACCCCCTGGACCGGAACCAGGTGCTGGCCGCCTGCCGCGAGCACGCGATCGATCTCGTGCTGATCGGCCCGGAGGACCCCCTCATCGCGGGGCTCGCGGACCACCTGCGGCACGCGGGGATCGCGGTCTTCGGGCCGGGCCACCTGGGTGCGCGGCTCGAGGGCGACAAGGAGTTCGCGAAGGACGTCCTGGCCACCGCCGGGATCCCGACGCCGAGCTACCACGCATTCAGCACGCTCGACGCCGCGCTGCGCCACCTCGCCACGATGACGATGCCGTGCGTGGTGAAAGCCTGCGGAGCGGCCCAGGGCAAGGGCGTGGCAGTCTGCGACGCCAAGTCCGAGGCTGCCGCGCACCTGCGGCTCTGCCTCGAGGACCGTGCCTTCGGCGATGCCGGCGCGCGGGTCCTGATCGAGGAATGTCTCTTCGGTCGCGAGCTCTCGGTGCTGGTGGTGACCGACGGCCAGGACTACGCGCTGCTCGCCCCGAGCCGGGACCACAAGCGCGTAGGCGAGGGCGGCACCGGCGGGAACACCGGCGGCATGGGCGCCTTCGCGCCCGTCCCGCTGACCGCCGAGCTCTGCCGCCGCATCGACACCGAGATCGTGGCTCCGCTCCTGGCCGAGCTCGTGCGCCGCGACATCCCGTATCGGGGCGTCCTCTACGCGGGCCTGATGCTGACCGATACCGGCCCGCAGGTCCTGGAATTCAACTGCCGGTTCGGCGATCCCGAGACCCAGGTCGTGCTGCCGCTCATGGACTGCGATTTCCTGGAGCTCGTCCAGACGACGGCGACGGGCCGCCTCGCCGACTACCTGCAGGGGCTGCCGGACGCGGAGACCGGCGGGCCGGACGGCTGGCCCGGGCGCGGCTTGACCGACTGGCGGCGCGGCGCGGTCGTCGTCGTGGCCGCGAGCCGCGGCTATCCAGGACCATACCAGACCGGCCGGCCGCTCGAGCTGCCGGCGGACGAGCCGGCGGCGTGGGTGATCCATGCCGGCACCGGCGAGCGCGACGGGAGGCTCGTGACCGCCGGCGGCCGCGTGGTCGGCTGCGTCGGCGAGGGCGCCGACCTGGCGACGGCGCGGAGCCGTGCATACGCGCTCCTCGATCGCGTCCGGTGCGACAACCTGTTCCACCGGCGGGACATCGCGCTGGACGCGGAGAGGACGACGGCATGACGGCATCGATGAGCGCGCGGCTGGTGGTCCTCGTGGGCAGCAGCTCGGATCTGCCGGTCGTCGAGGGCGTGGCGCCGCTCTGCGAGCGATTCGGCATCAGTTATCGGGTGGAGGTCGCCTCGGCCCACCGCCAGCCGGCGAGGCTGCAGCAGATCGTGCGGGAGAGCGAGCAGGCCGGCGCGGAGGTCTTCGTCGCGGTGGCCGGCATGGCGGCGCACCTGCCGGGGGTCGTCGCCTCGCTCACCGGCAAGCCGGTCATCGGGGTGCCGGTCGCTTCCGGACCGCTGGCCGGAGTGGACGCCCTGCTGTCGATGGTCCAGATGCCGCCCGGCGTGCCCGTGGCGACGGTGGCCGTGGGGTCGGCCGGCGCGAGGAATGCCGTCGTGCTCGCCGCGCGCATCCTGGCCTTGAAGGACCCGGCGATCGCGGCGGCGCTCGCCGCGTACCGCGAGACGCTGGCCGGAGGCGGGGCGTGACGTCCGGCGGGCGCCGGCTCGATCGGGCGGCGATCGCCGCGGCGCTGGCCGCGGGCGAGGTCGTGCTGCTCATGACCGACACCGTGCCGGGCCTGCATGCGCGCATCGACCGGCCGGCTGCGCTCGCGGCAGTCAACGCCCTGAAGGGGCGGCGCGAGGACCAGCCGCTGTTGGTCCTGGCCGCCTCGGTCGAGGCCGCCTTCGCGCTCGCGGCGCCGCTCGCGCCGCGCGTCGTCGCCTACCTGAGGGCGTGCTGGCCCGGCCCCTTCACGGTGATCCTGCCCGCGGCGGCGGGGTTGCCGGCGGCCGTGGCGCCGGCTGGCGCCGTGGCGGTCCGGGTGCCCGACTGGCCGGCTCTGCGGGAGCTGCTCGCCGAGACCGGACCGCTCGTCTCGACCAGCGCCAACCGAGGGCACGAGCTGGCGGCGGTCGACCTCGCGGACGCGGCCGACCGCTTCCCCGAGCTTGCCGTCTGGGCCGAGGTCGCGCCCGCGGCGGCCGGCGCAGCGTCGGCGATCGTGAACCTGACCGGACAGCGGCCGCGTCTCTGGCGCCCGGGCCCGCGACCGATGCCCGACTGGCCCGACGACGCGTAGGCATCGTGCTGACCGGGATTTACGCGCGCCGGTTCACTTGACGCTCCACGCGGGGGGCCCTACTTTTGCCCTAGACTCGGGAGGCTCTGGCGTGTCCCCTGTGAGGGTGGTCTTCGTCTGCTCGGGCAACACCTGCCGCAGCCCGCTCGCGATGGCCCTCGCCCGG
Source organism: Candidatus Krumholzibacteriota bacterium (assembly GCA_022711765.1). GTDB lineage: Bacteria > Krumholzibacteriota > Krumholzibacteriia > LZORAL124-64-63 > LZORAL124-64-63 > Glo-17. The sequence goes on along the minus strand of JAKLEB010000001.1, from coordinate 602,951 downwards.
CGCTGGTGGCCAGCGGGCGTGGACGTCCGCTCGGCCGGCCTGCAAGCGCAGCCGGGCCTGCCGGCGACCGAGGCCGCCCGCACCATCGCGGCCGAGCGGGGCGCGGACCTGTCGGCGCACAGCTCCCGGCCGCTCGACGGCGAGGTGATCGCCGGGGCGGACTGGCTGATCGCCATGACGCGATCGCACGTGGCGCAGCTCAATGCGCGGCTGGGACCGGACGCCCGGGTGCGCATCGGGCTGCTGGGCCGGCCGGACGTCGACCTGCGCGGGCAGGCGGCGCCCGAGGTCGAGGAGGTCGACGATCCGTTCGGCGCGTCCCTCGACGCCTACCGCGCGACGGCGGACCAGATCGAGCGACTGCTGCGGCCCTGGCAGGCGAGCCTGCTCGGCCGGACCGACGCGAGGGGAGAGCCGGCGTGATCATCGCCATCGGTTCGGATCACCGGGGGTATCCCCACAGGGATCGGCTCCGGGTCGCCCTTGCGGCGAGCGGACACGAGGTGGTCGACTGCGGCGCTCCCGGGCCGGGCCCCGCGGACTACCCCCACCCGGCGTTCGCCGTCGGCGAGCGCGTCGCGGGCGGCGCCGCCGACCTGGGGATCCTGATCTGCGGCTCGGGAATCGGCGTCGCGATCGCCGCCAACAAGGTGGCGGGCGTGCGGGCGGCGCTTTGCCTGGACCCCGAGGCCGCGACCATGACGCGGCGCCACAACGACAGCAACGTGCTCTGCCTCAGCGGCGATCGCACCACGCCGGACGCGGCCGTGGCGATCGCCGAGGCGTATCTCGCCGCGAGCTTCGAGGGCGGACGCCATGCCCGCCGCGTCGACCAGATCACCGAGTACGAGTCCAAGCACCACCAGGAGAGGGGTCCCGCGATGTACGATGCCGTGCGCCAGACCGATCCCGAGATCGCTGCCGTTCTCGCGGCCGAGCTCGGTCGCCAGCGCAGCCAGCTCGAGATGATCGCCAGCGAGAACTTCACGAGCCGCGCCGTGCTCGAGACCATGGGCAGCGTGCTCACGAACAAGTACGCCGAGGGATACCCGGGCAAACGCTACTACGGCGGCTGCGTCCACGTCGACGAGGCCGAGACCCTCGCCAAGGACCGCGCCTGCCTGCTCTTCGAGGCCGAGCGCGCCAATGTCCAGCCGCACAGCGGCTCGACCGCCAACCTGACGGCCTATCTGGCGTTCTGCAAGCCGGGCGACAAGATCCTGGGCCTGAGCCTCAGCCACGGCGGCCACCTGACGCACGGCCATCCGGTGAACTTCTCCGGCCTGTTCTTCGAGGCGATCCACTACGAGGTGGAGCGGGGCAGCGAGACGATCGACTACGACAGGATGCGGGATCAGGCGAAGCGCGAGCGGCCGCGGCTGCTCGTGGGCGGGGCCAGCGCGTATCCCCGCACCTGGGATTACGCAGCCATGCGCAGCATCGCCGACGAGGTCGGCGCGATCTTCGTGTTCGACATGGCCCACATCGCGGGCCTGGTGGCCGGCAAGGTCCACCCCAGTCCGGTGCCGTTCGCGGACGTCGTGACCAGCACGACCCACAAGACGCTGCGCGGGCCTCGCGGCGGCCTGATCGTCTGCAAGAAGGACCATCTCAAGGCCATCAACAAGATGAACTTCCCGGGGATCCAGGGCGGACCCCTGATGCACATGATCGCCGCCAAGGCCGTGTGCTTCCACGAGTGCCTGCAGCCGGCGTTCCGGACCTACGCGCAGCGGACCCTCGACAACGCGCAGGCGCTGGCGGCCGCGCTCATCGCGAAGGGATTCCGGCTCGCCTCCGGCGGCACGGACAACCACCTGCTGCTCGTGAACTGCAAGCCCCGCGGCCTGACCGGCAAGGAGATGGAGGAGCTGCTCGAGCGGGTCGGCATCACCTGCAACAAGAACACCGTGCCGTTCGACGAGGAGAGTCCGGTCGTCACCAGCGGCGTCCGCCTCGGCACGCCGGCGCTCACCACGCGCGGCATGGGTCCCGCGGAGATGCGCCGGATCGCCGATCTCATGGACCGCGCCGTGGCGTCCCGGACCGACGACGCCGCCCTGGCGAACCTGCGCGCCGAGAGCGAAGAGCTCTGCCGCGCCTTCCCGCTCTATCCCGAGTGACGCCGGCGAGCGCGCCCGCGGCGGTCGGAGCGATCGTCGCGGGCGGACGCCGAGATCGGAGACCGCCCATGCAGTGCCCCCGCTGCGGCCACGGCGACGACAAGGTCATCGATTCGCGCGCGGTCCGCGACGGGAGGGCGGTCTGGCGGCGCCGCGAGTGCCTGGCCTGCGGGGAACGTTTCACGACCTACGAGGCCTGGGAGACTCGGCCGGTGCTCGTGATCAAGCGCGACGGGCGCCGCGTGGCCTACGATCGGTCCCGGATCACCACCGGGATCGCCAAGGCCTGCGAGAAGCGGCCGGTCTCGCTCGAGCAGATCGAGATCATCGTCGACGGGATCGAGCACGAGCTCGCGAAGTCCGGCCGGCGCGAAGTGCCGACCGAGCTGCTCGGGCGGATGGTCCTGGAGCGGCTGCGCGAGGTCGACGATGTCGCCTACGTCCGGTTCGCCTCGGTCTACCGCAGCTTCCAGGACGCGGGCGAGTTCCTCGAGCTGCTCCGCCAGCTGCTCGCCGAGCGGGGAGACGTGAGGTGACCGACCCGCGCCAGTCCGCCGATCCCAGGGGCTCCGTCGCGAGGGGGGAAGCGCCTTCTCTACCGCCGGACGGCGAGCCGCAGCAGCCGGCCGCCGATCCCGACCACCGCGCCGCCCAGAGCGCCGCCGAGAGCGCCGCCGAGGGCGCCGCGGGCGACGACGCGGGCGAAGATACTGGCATGTCCTTTCTCGACCACCTCGAGGAGCTGCGGCGGGTCCTGATCCACAGCGTGCTGGCCGCGACCGCCGCCGCGATCCTCTGCTGGTTCTGGTCGGGCGACCTGCTGGACCTCCTCGTCCAGCCCGTGCGCGACCAGGGCGTCTACTTCACGAAACCCAACGAAGCGTTCATGATCCGGCTGAAGCTGGCCGGCGCGTGCGGCCTCTTCATCGTGCTGCCGTTCATCCTCTGGAAAGTCTACGGCTTCATCCTGCCGGGACTGTACCGGCGCGAGCGCAAGATCATCACGCCGCTCGTGATCGCGAGCACGCTCCTGTTCTATCTCGGCGTGGTGTTCTCCTTCCTGGTCGTCTGCCCGCTGGTCGTACGGTTCCTCATGAGCTTCGGCACGGCGATCATGCATCCCCTGCTCGGGATCGGGCCGTACTTCAGCTTCGTCTCGCAGCTGAGCCTGGCCTTCGGGTTGATCTTCGAGCTGCCGGTGCTCGTGTTCTTCCTCTCGATGATCGGCATCGTGGATCCTCGCTGGCTGCTGCGGACCTGGCGCTACGCGATCGTCGTGATCGCGGTCGCGTCGGCCATCCTGACCCCGCCGGACGCCATCAGCCAGCTCGCTATGGCCATCCCGGTGACCCTGTTGTATATGTCGTCGGTGATGGTGGCCATCGTCGCGACGCGCCGGCGGCGCACCAAAGCGCTCGACCGCTCGGATCGGTCCGCCTGAACCCTGGGAGCGGCATGTCCCTGCCCGAATTCGAACACATCAAGCTGGCTCGCCTGCAGTCCAGGGTCCGGCCCCACCTCGACGCGATGCAAGCCGCCCTGGACCGCCTGACCGCCTCGGACATCGCGCTCGCGGACGAGGTCGGCGGGCACGTTCGCCGCGGTCAGGGCAAGCTCTTTCGCCCGACCTTGCTCTTCCTCAGCGCCATGAATGACGGTGGAGTGCCGGCGGCGGCGATCGAGGCGGCGGCCGCGGTCGAGCTCGTCCACACGGCCACCCTGGTGCACGACGACTTCATCGACGACGCGAAGACCCGGCGCGGCCTGCCGACGGTCAACGCCCGGTACGGGCCGTCCACGGCGCTGATCATGGGTGACCTGCTGTATACCCGGGCCCTGCAGCATCTGGCCCGGCTCAACCTGGCGCTCCCGCTCCAGCTGATGACCGACGCCGCGGTGCTCATGAGCGAGGCGGAGATCATCCAGGTGCAGACCAGGTACCGGCTGGACGTGGACGAGGAGACGTACCTGCGGATCATCTACCAGAAGACGGCGTCGCTGATCGAATGCGCGTGCCGGATCGGCGCCTCGTTCCTGCCGGACGGGGCCGCCGTGGACGGGGTCTTCGAGCAGTTCGGCCGGCAGACGGGGCTGGTGTTCCAGATCACGGATGATATCTTCGATTATCTCGGCGATCCGCGCCGGCTGGGCAAGCCGACCGGCCGCGACTGGGAGGAGGGCCGCGTCACCCTGCCCCTGATCGCGGCCTGGAGGGAGGCCGGCGAGGCGGACCGGCGGGACCTCGCGGCGCTCGCCGGCTCCCGCGACCCGGCGGCGAGGGCGGCCAGCTGGCCGCGGGTCCAGGCGTTCGTGGAGGCGCACCGTGGCGTCGAATACGCATACGACCGGGCGCGTCGCTACGGAGACGAGGCGAAGCGCGCCCTGGCGGACCTTCCGGACGGGCCGCGCCGGGACCTGCTGCGGACGGCCGTCGAGTACGTGATCAACCGCCTCAACTGAGGCGTCCGGACGGAGGACGATGACCAAGGACACTCGACCCACGTCGTCCGTGAAGGCGCGGCCGGTGATGCCGGACGACTCCGCCGGTTTCCGCCTCGCCGAACGCGTCGCCTTCCACGTCCTCGAGCGCAAGGGCGACGACGTCGTCATTCTCGACCTGCGCGACCTGTCCGACGTCTGCGACTTCTTCGTGATCGCGAGCGGGCAGGCGGACGTCCAGGTGAAGGCGATCGCCCGCGCGGTGCGTGACGGCCTGGCGCGGGTCGGCCAGGCGTTGAGCGGGAGCGAGGGCGAGGCGGACGGCCGGTGGATCCTGCTCGACTACGTCGACGTGGTCGTCCACGTCTTGAAACCCGAGGTCCGCGACTACTATCAGCTCGAACGCCTGTGGGGCGACGCGGCGGTGCTGGTCGTCGACCCGGCCTACGTCCGCGGCGCGGATTTCCGCCGCCGCCAGCCCGATCTCGCCTGGCCGGGCGTCGGGCCGGGCGCCGCGCCGGTGGACCGGCCATGATCGAAGCGATCATCAGGGAAGCCTTCAAGACTCCGCTCGAGAAGCTGGGGCTCTACGAGGACGACGTCGTGATCGACCTCGAGAAGCCGCGGGATCGCAGTCACGGCGATCTGAGCACCAACCTGGCCCTGTCGCTGGCCAAGCCGCTCGGCCGCAGGCCCCGCGAGCTGGCTGGCGAGCTGGCCGCCGGCCTCGAGTTCGACAAGGACCTCGTCGAGTCGGTCGAGATCGCCGGTCCGGGATTCATCAACTTCCGGCTCGGCCGCCCCTATCACATCGGCCGGCTGCTCGCGCTCTGGTCCGGCGCGGCCCTGGCGGAGATCCGCTCCGGCGGCGGCAAGCGGATCAACGTCGAGTTCATCAGCGCCAACCCGACCGGTCCGCTCAACGTCGTGTCCGCCCGCGCCGGGGCGTTCGGCATGACCCTGTGCCGGCTGCTGGAGGCCGTGGGATACGACGCTCACAGCGAGTACTACGTGAACGACGCGGGGCGGCAGGTGACCCTGCTCGGCGCATCGCTGCGCGCGAACTACCTCCAGCTGCGCGGTCGCCCCTTCCTCTTCCCCGAGGGTGGCTACGAGGGCCGCTACCTCGAGATCATGGCCAGCGAGCTGCTGGACCAGGACAGCGCCGCCATCCAGCTGGCGGCCAAGGCGTTCGACAACGAGAGCTTCCAGCGCGTGACCGCGCCCGAGGGCAACGCCGAGGACTGGTGCGCGCTGCCCGAGGACGAATCGGTCCGCTGCTTCGCCAAGTACGCCCTGATGAAGATCCTCGGCTGGCAGCGCGAGACCTGCCAGCGGTTCGGCCTGCGCTTCGACACCTGGTACTTCGAGTCCGAGCTGCACGAGACCAAGCGGATCGAGCGAACGCTCGACGCGCTGCGCAAGAGCGACCGGCTCTTCGAGCAGGAAGGTGCGCTCTGGTTCCGGTCGACCGCCTTCGGCGACGAGAAGGACCGGGTCCTCGTGCGCGCCGACGGCGAGCCGACCTACTTCCTCGCCGACCTCGCCTACCACCACCACAAGCACCAGCGCGGATTCGAGTACGCGATCGACTACTGGGGTCCGGACCACCACGGCTACATCCTGCGCATGCAGGGCGGGATGCGGGCGCTCGGCGTCGAGGAGGGCTGGCTGGAAGTGGAGATCCTCCAGCACGTCACCTTCCTGGAGGACGGCCGGCCGATCACCATGTCCAAGCGCAAGGGTCAGTTCGTGACCATGGACGCCTTGATGGACGAGGTGGGCGCCGACGTCGCCAAGTTCTTCTTCCTGACCCGCAAGCCGAACTCGCACCTGGAATTCGATCTCGACCTGGCGCGCGCCGAATCCAGCGAGAATCCCGTCTACTACGTCAAGTACGCGCACGCCCGCATCTGTTCCGTGCTGCGCAACGCGGTCGCGGCCGGCGTCGCGATCGGCGAACCGACCGCCGCCGGCCTGGCCGGCCTCACGCACGAGTCCGAATGGAACCTCGTCCGCGAGCTGATCCGCCTGCCGCAGATCGTCACCGTCGCGGCCCAGGCGCGCGAGCCGCATCGCCTCACGGGCTGGGTCGTCGAGCTGGCCGGCCTCTTCCATCAGTTCTACCACCAGTGCAAGATCATCGACCCCGAGGCGCCGCAGCTCACCGACTCCCGTCTGATGCTCTGCCAGCTGACGCGGCTGGTCATCGCCAAGGTGCTCGAGCTGATCGGCGTCGACGCTCCCGAACACATGGGCGAGAAGGACTAGCGATGGCGATCCTCGTGGTCGGCTCGATGGCGTACGACACCATCGAGACCCCCCGCGAACGACGCGTGCGCCAGCTCGGCGGCGCGGCGACCTACTTCGCCCTGGCCGCCGGCCGGGAGGCAGGCGTGCGGGTCGTGGCGGTCGTGGGCGAGGATTTCCTGCCGGCGGACCTCGAGCTGCTCGCGTCGCACGGCGTCGACCTCGAGGGCGTCGAGCGCGCGGCGGGGCGCAGCTTCCACTGGTCCGGACGCTATCGCGCCGATTTCAACGAACGCGATACCCTCGCCACCGAGCTGGGCGTCTTCGCCGGTTTCCGGCCGCGGGTGCCGGCCGGCTGGACGGCGAGCGAGTACCTGTTCCTGGCCAACATCCATCCGTCCTTGCAGGCCGAGGTGCTGGCCGCGGTCGCGCGTCCGCGCCTGGTCGTGCTGGACACGATGAACCTCTGGATCGAGACCCGCCGCGCGGACCTGCTCGCGGTCCTGCCGCGGGTCGATGTCCTGCTCGTCAACGACTCGGAGGCGCGCCAGCTCAGCGGCGAGCTCGGGCTCGCCGCCGCGGCGGCCGCGATCAAGCGGCTCGGGCCGGCCCGGGTCGTGATCAAGAAGGGCGAGCACGGCGCCCTGCTGTTCGGCCGCACGTCGGTCCTCGCGGTGCCGGGGCTGCTGCTGCCGGCGGTCGTCGATCCGACCGGCGCCGGCGACAGTTTCGCCGGCGGGTTCCTCGCGAGCCTGGCGGCCGCGGCCGCGGATCGCGACAGCGACGACGCGCCGTTCCGCGCGGCGATGCTCGCCGGCACCGTGACCGCCAGCTTCGTCCCGGAAGATTTCAGCGTCGGCGGGCTCTTGCGGCGCACGCCGGGCGAGGTCGCGATTCGGCTCGCGCGCCTGACGGACATGATGGTTCCTTGACGGCGGAATTGACTGCAATTGTAATCCTTGTAATCGCTTATGTTTCTTGTCGAATGCCCGTTGATGGAGTATGATCGCCCCTGATGGATCCTACGTGGGACCTGCAGCTCGCGGCGGACAGCGGTCGGAGAGCGGAGGAGTTCGACGGTGGAATGGCAGCCTGAGGACCGGGACGCGTGGGTGGCGGACGCGGAGAAGTGGATATCCCAGATCAAGGGTGTGCTCCAGTGCAAGATCGACCTCGCCGCCGATGGCGAGATCTCCGGCGTCCACGTCGTCGCCAGGTCGGACCGGGAACCGCGACACATCGTCCGTGATGTCGAGGGCCTGCTGAAGGCGAGGCTCGGGATATCCGTCTTCTACAAGAAGATCGGCGTCGTCCAGGTCGTCGAGGCGGACGCGCCGCTGGCCGAACCGGCCCTGGCGGCCGAGACGCCAGGCGCGCAGGCCGCCGAGGCGGCCGTGCCGAATGGCCGCGGCGAGCCGTTCGCACCCGAGGTCCCGCCGGACTCCGGCGTCCAGGACGCGGTGCTGCTGGCCGAGGAACTCGCGCCGCGCCTGATCTGCAACGGTGTCGGCATCCTCACGACGGGCGACCAGCTGCGAGCCGAGGTCGACCTGGAGGCCGCCGGACGCGAGGCGTCGGGCGTGGCCGAGGGGTCGAATCGCAACGGGGGCGACCTGCACCTGGTGGCCGCGGCGACGCTCGACGCGGTCGAGAACCTCGTCCACGAGGCGCTGGGACTCGAACTCGTGGAGTTGCGGCGGGAACGCCTGGGGGGCGGGGACGTGATCCTGGTGGCCGTCGAGCTGGTCCAGGGTCGCCGTTGCGAGCAGCTCTACGGGACCTGTCAACCCGGACCGAATATCTACCAGGCCGTGGTCTACGCGGTCCTGGATGCGTTGAATCGGCGGCTGGAGATGATGCTGTTCAAGGCGTCGGGCGAGGCCTGACGGGCGATCAGGAGTCGGAACCGGCACGGAGTGGTGGCACCTACCACGAAGCGGAGCGGCCTAGCGGAGCGCCTCACTGCTACTTGGACCGACAAGTTAGCAAGATCCGGTTGACGGATAGGAGGTGGCACCATGATCGAGTTCATCCTGGGCCTGTTTTCCAAGTGGGAGTGGTAGCCTGACCTCACCCGTGCCGGTTCCCACCTTTTCGCGACGATATTTGCCTTGCTTACGTCCCCTCCGGTCGTTAATCTTCGGCGCTCAAGCACGCCGTCCCGCTGCCGATGACACGGGTGCCAGAAGTCTCCACGCAGAGGAAATCGGCACTTGGTCAAGGAACGCAACACCCGCTGGCTGTTCCATCTGACCTACTGGACCTTCGTCCTGGGGGGCTACGGCCTCCTGGCGTACCTGATCCAGTCTCGCCAACCCGCGCAACTGCCCTGGTTCTCCCTCCTGATGTTCTTCGCCTTCCTCTGGGGGGCGGACACTCGCCTGGGCGAGTCGCAGGCGTCGGGCGGGCGCGTCATGTCCTCGAAGTGCATCGTGCTGTCCGTGATCGCGCTGTTCGGCGCCGCCCCGGCCGCGCTGATGGAGGCGGTCTCGGCGCTCGCGCGGGGCCTCGTGCAGCGCGGCAGCAGCCCCCGCAAGGCGGTCTTCAACTCGGCGATGCTCAGCACCGCCGCGGGCGCCGCCGGCCTGGTCTACGAGCATCTCCCGTGGTCGGACAGCTTCGCCGGTCCGGGGTTCTTCATCCCGCTCTCGGCGGCGATGGTCGTGCATTCGATCGTCAACCAGCTGATGCTCGGGGTGATCATCAGCCTCGACGCCAGGGTCCCCTTCGAACGCGTCTACCGCCGCAGCTACACCTGGGCGCGCCTGCGCGGACTGCTGGACCTGCCGTTCGCGGCCATGGTCGTGCTGCTCTACCTGCAGGCCGGCGCCTGGACCCTGGTCCTCTTCCTGTTCCCGGTCCTCGCCCTCTACCAGAGCGACCGGCTCTACCAGCGCAACAAGGAAGCCCACATCAACAGCATCGCGGCGCTCACCACGGCGCTCGAGGCCGACGAGCCCTACACGCACGGCCACAGCTACCGCGTGGCGAAATACGCCGTGCGGATCGGCAAGTCCCTCGGGATGCACGAGAACGAGCTCGAGACCCTCGAGTACGGCGGCCTCCTCCACGACATCGGCAAGATCGCGATCACCAACGAGATCATCTGCAAGCCTGGCCGCCTGACCGACAGCGAGTTCGAGGTCATCAAGACCCACCCCACGATCGGCGCCGACATCGTCGAGCAGATCAAGTTCCTGTCCGACGCCACCGAGCTGGTGCGCCACCATCACGAGCGTCCGGACGGGCGCGGCTACCCGCACGGACTCGCCCGGGACGAGATCTCGATCGGCTGCGCGATCCTCAACGTCTGCGACGCGTTCGACGCGATGACGAGCGACCGTCCCTACCGCAAGGCCCTGAGCGTCGAGCAGGCCATGGAGGAGCTCGTGCGCTACAAGGGCACCCAGTTCGACGAACGGGTTGTCGACACCATCCTGCGGCTCTATCATCAGGGCGAGTTCGACTCCATGCGGGAAGTCTGGACCCCGGCGGTCCCGTTCCAGCCCGCGAGCGCGGTCGACACGGCCGAACGAACCTACGCTTCCTGACCGGAGCCGCCTCCGTCGCCTCGACATCGTGAGGACGCGATGAAGTACGCCGACAGCGGAGTGAACATCGATGCCGCCACGCGCGCCCTCGCGCGCGCGAAGGCGGCGGTCCGCTCGACCTGGGACGCGCGGGTCAAGAGCGATCTCGGCGCGTTCGGCGGTCTCTTCCAGCCGGCGCCCGGCGAGCCCCTGCTCGTCGCGAGCACGGACGGCGTCGGCACGAAGGTGCTCGTCGCGGTGGCCGCCCGCCGCTGGGACACGGTCGGCCAGGATCTCGTGAACCACTGCGTCGACGACATCCTGGTGCAGGGCGCGGAGCCCCTGTTCTTCCTCGACTACTTCGCCACCGGCCGGCTCGACGAGGACGTGCTGCCGGCGGTGCTCGCCGGCTTCGCGGTCGCGTGCCGCGAGAACGGCTGCGCGCTGCTCGGGGGCGAGACCGCGGAGATGCCGGGACTCTATGCGCCCGGCCACTTCGATCTGGCCGGCACGATCGTCGGCCGGGTCCGCGAGGACGGCCTCATCGACGGTTCCCTGGTCCGCGCCGGCGACCGCATCTGGGGCCTGCCGTCGACGGGGTTGCACACCAACGGCTACTCGCTCGCGCGCAAGGTCCTGTTCGAGAGCGGGGCGTTCTCGCTCTCGGACCGTCCCGCGGAGCTGGGCGTTCCGTTGGGCGACGCGCTGCTCGCGGTCCACCGCAGCTACCTGCCTCACGCGCGCTCGGTATGGGCGGCCCATGGGCGCCAGGCCATCCACGCGCTGGCCCACATCACGGGGGGCGGGTTCTACGACAACGTTCCGCGCGTGATCCCGGAAGGCCTCTGCGCCGTGATCGATACGACGGCCTGGCCGGTCCCCCCGCTGTTCCGGCTCATCGCCGACCGCGGCGCGATCCCGCCGGCGGAGATGTACCGCGTCTTCAACATGGGGATCGGCATGTGCGTCGTCGTGGCCTCCGACCTGGACCTCGGCCGGATGGCGGGCCTCGAGGCCGTGCCGATCGGAGAGGTCGTGGCCGGCCCGGTCCGGGTCGACGTGCGGCTCGGCTGACCGTCCCGTCCGACCACCCTGTTACCGCCCGGTGACACCACGGCGCCAGGCGCCGGTCCGCGCGGGCCGGCGTGTCCCTTCGCGCGGACGGCGGGCGGCTCGACCGACAACCGCGCGGGGACCGCGACACCCGCTCCCGAACGCGTGATGCCCCGGGAATCGCCGCTGGACGCCCGTCCGGGGCAGTTGCGCCGGATTCGCCGCGCCGGCGGCCGGCGGCCCCGATCCTGCATGCCAGGCGCGTCGTCAGGCACCCCGAACCAAAGGACGACCATGACGCGACTGAGCTTCTGGGAAGAGGAGCTGCGCGACCTGCCCCGCGACGGCGGTCCCGCGGCGGTCTGGGTCGTGCGCCGGGAAGGCGACGGGCCGGCGACGCTCCTGCGCGTGCTCTGCAGCTGGTCCGCCGGCGGTGGCCCGGCGCCGCTGCCGCTGGGACTGGTGCACCGCGTCCTGCAGACCGGGCAGGCGGCCGAGCAACGCGAGGAGAGCCGCAGCCGCCGACCGCCGCTGTGCCACGCGCTGCCGCTCGACGGCGGGCGCGGCACGACGGGCGTGCTCGTCGCCGCGGCGACCGCGGCGGCGCCGTGGGCCGACGCCGTGCGCCTGTGGGCCGAGCGGACGGCGAGCCGCCTCGGGCCGCTGCTGGACGGCCTCGCGCCCTGGCCGGGGACCTGGCTCTCCGCGACGCCCCCGGCCGAGCCGTGGCAGCTCAGCCTGTTCGCCCCGGAGGACCTGCCGGTCGAGCGCCGATTGGCGCCCGCGACCGGCCTGCCGCTGCCGAGACCGCAGCCGGTGCCGGGACTGCCCGGCGCGATCGGCCGCAGCCGCGAGATGCGCCTGCTGGCCGCGCGGATCGCCTCGGTCGCGACCAGCGGGGTCAACGTCCTCTTGCACGGCGAGACGGGGTCCGGCAAGGAGATCATCGCGAGGGCGCTCCATCAGGGCAGTCCCCGCCGCGATCGGCCGTTCGTGGGCCTGAACTGCGCGGCGCTGCCCGCCAACCTGTTCGAGAGCGAGCTCTTCGGCCACAAGGCGGGCGCGTTCACGGGCGCCGGCCGCGACAAGCCAGGCCTCCTCGAGGTGGCGCACGGCGGCTCGTTCTTCATGGACGAGATCGGCGACATGCCGCTGGCGCTGCAGATCAAGCTCCTGCGGGTGATGCAGGAACGGCAGGTGCGGCGGGTCGGCGAGCTCGATAGCCGGCCCGTCGACATCCGGTTCGTGGCCGCCACGCACAAGGACCTGGCCCGCGAGATCGAGGACGGACACTTCCGCCTCGACCTCTACTACCGGCTCAAGGTCGTCTGCCTCGAGATCCCGCCGCTGCGCCAGCGGCCGGAGGACGTGCTCCCGCTCCTGGCGTGGTTCCTGCGCCGCGCCGGCCTCGACCCGGCGCGCCTGCGGATCGCGGACACGGCGGCGGCCGCGCTGCATGCCTGGCGCTGGCCCGGCAACGTCCGCGAGCTGGAGAACGAGGCGGCGCGCTTCGCGGCGCTGTATCCCGGCGAGTCGCTGATCGAGCTGCGCCACCTCAACTGGGAGATCCAGGAGAACGCCGGTCCGCGCGTCGACGCCGGCGACCTCGGCACCCTGCGCAACCTGGAGGAGGCCAACGAGCTCCTCGAACGCTACCTCATCCGCAAGGCGATCGCCGCGAGCGAGGGTCGCAAGGCGGCGGCGGCGCGCAAGCTCGGGCTCAGCCGCCAGGGGCTGTACAAGAAGATCAGCCGTTACGGCATGGTCGACCTGATCGGCTCGGCGGCCGATCCCGTGGAGGTGGGCGAAGGCTAGACGATGGGCGGCGTCGCGGCGCAGCTCGTGCTCGACACCCATCGGCCCGCGGGCTATGTTGCGGGCCATGAACGACCGCATCCGCGACTTGCCGGAAGCGCCGCGATGGCGTCCGTCGCTCGTGACGGTGGCGGGATTGCTCGCCGGCGTCATGCTCACCTCCGCGATGCCGCCGTTCCGCGGCACCGCCGTGCTCGCGCCGCTCGCCCTCGCGATCCTCTTCGACGGGCTGCGCCGGACCCCGCGGCCGGCCCGCCTCGCCTTCTTCTTCGGCGTGTCCCACCAGGCGACGCTGCTGGTCTGGCTCTTCTTCCTGGACCCCGCGAAGTCGATTCCCACGCGGGCGCTCGTCCCGGTGCAGGCGATCGCGGCGATCCTCTTCGTGGCCGCCCACTACTGGCTCCTGGGCGTCGTCGCGGGCCAGGTGCGGCGCTGGACGGGGCCCCGGTTCACGCTCATGGTTCTCCCGCTTCTCTGGGTCGGGCTCGAGCTGCTGCGCAGCGCAGGCGAGCTGGGCTTCCCCTGGTGTCTGGTGGGCGCCGCCTGGCTCGAGACGCCGCTGCGCCCGCTCTACGCGGCGTGCGGCGAGATCGGCCTGGGGGGCGCGACGGCGCTCCTCGGCGCCGCGCTCGTGGCCGTCGCCGACCTCCTCCGCGACGGCCGTCGGGCGGGCGCGCATCGCTGGGGCGTCATCGCGGCGTGCGGCGTGCTGTGGCTCGGCCTCTGGGCCGCGAGCGCTCCGCTCGGCTCGGCGCCGGCCGAGGGTCAGCGCACGGCGCCGCTGACGGTCGCCAGCGTCCAGGCCAACGTCGCCCAGGCGGACAAGTGGGACGACGCGCGGATCGACTCGACGCGGATCCCGTACACCACGCTCACCGCCGGGGCCGCCGAGCGGGGCGCGGAGCTCGTGGTCTGGGCGGAGACGGCGGTGCCGTCGTACCTGCGGTACGACGGCGTCCTGCTCGAATGGGTCCGCACGACCGCGAGCGACAACCGGACGGCGATCCTGGCCGGCTATCTCGACGCGCGCCTCGTTCCCGGCAGCGACGATCCCGCCGCCAAGCCGCGCTACGAGAGGTTCAACACCGCGGGCCTCTTCTCCGACCGCGGCACGCTGGTCGCCACCTACGGCAAGCACCACCTGGTCCCGCTCGGCGAGGCCATGCCCTTCCAGCGCTGGCTGCCGGCGCTCGGCAGGATCGACGTCGGCCAGGCGGAGTGGACCGCGGGACTCCCGCCGGGGCCGATGCTGCTGCCGACGTCGCGCGGCGAGGTGCCGCTGGTGCCGCTCATCTGCTTCGAGGCGGCGTTCAGCCAGCTCGCGCGCCGGGCGGTCGGCCGCGGCGGCGGCGTGCTCGTGAACATCACGAACGACGGCTGGTTCGGGCACCGGGCGGGGCCGATCCAGCACGCCGCGCTTAGCCGGATCCGGGCCGTCGAGTGCGGGGTGCCGCTCGTCCGCAGCGCCAACAACGGGATCAGCCTGATCTGCGACGCGGACGGCGAGGTCCGCGCGCGGCTCGGCCTGCACCGGCGCGGCGCGATCCACGCCGAGATCGCGACGGTGGCGCGGGGCACGCGCTACGTCCGCACGGGCTGGTGGCCCGTCGTGGCCTACCTCGGTCTCTGGGGCGCGGCGGCCGCCGTGCTCGTCCGCCGCGACGCGGCGCAAGCTGGAAAGGCGAACGCGTGAACCGCCTCGACCCCCTCGGCAAGGCGTACCCGCTCTGCCCGCAGTGCGCAGCGGCGATGTCCACGCGCCGAGACGGCGACCGGGTCCGCCCGGCGTGTCCCCGGTGCGGCTTCGTGCAGTACCTCAACCCGACCCCGGGCGCGGGCGTGATCGTGCGCCGCGGTTCCCTGGTCTGCCTCGTGCAGCGCCGCTGCGCGCCGAAGCAGGGCGAATGGACCTTGCCGACCGGCTTCATGGAGTGGGACGAGGACATCGAGACGACCGCGGTCCGGGAAACCCGCGAGGAGACCGGCCTCGAGGTGCGGGTGACCGGGTTGTTCGCGGTGCACACGGGGATCCTGCCGCCCGACCAGCCGGTGCTCGTGATCTTCTTCACCGCCGAGGAGATCGGCGGCGTGCTGCGCGCCGGCGACGACGCGGCGCGGGCGGATTTCTTCGCCCTGGATCGCTTGCCCGGACCCATCGCCTTCGCGGCCCATCGCAAGGTCCTGCGGGCGCTGGGCGCGAGCCTCGAGGTGTGAGATGGTCCCTCCTGCGCCGGCGCGTGTCGCGGTGCTCCTTTCGGGCAGCGGGCGGACGCTCGCCAACTTCCTGGACCGCCGCGCGCGGGGCGACCTGCCGATCGACATCGTCGGCGTCGTCTCGAGCCGCGACGGCGTGCGCGGCGTGGACGTGGCGCGCGACGCCGGCTTGCCGGTCCTCGTGTGCCGCCGCCGCGATTACCGGGACGCGGCCGCCCACAACGCCGCGATCGCCGACTGGCTCGAGCCGCGCGAGCCGGAGATCATCGCGCTCGCCGGCTACCTCTGCTGGGTCATTCGGCCGCCCTGGTTCACCGGGCCGCTCGTGAACATCCACCCGGCCCTGTTGCCGAGGCACGGCGGCCGGGGTCTCTACGGCGACCGCGTGCACGCGGCCGTGCTCGCCGCTGGTGACCCGGAGAGCGGCTGCACGGTCCACCACGTCGACGAGCAGTACGACCACGGCGCGATCATCGCCCAGAGCCGAGTGCCTGTCCTGCCCGGCGACGACGTCGCCAGCCTCGCGGCGCGGGTCTTCGCCGCCGAGTGCGCGCTCTATCCGCGCGTGCTCGGCGATCTGGCGCGCGCGGTCCGCGCCAGCCGGCCGGCTTGACGCGATCGGGATTCTCCCTATCGTTGCGGCGGACGGCGGCGCGTTCCTGACCTGCAAAGGAGTCGGCATGCAAGATCTGATCCGCCAGATCCTGGTCGAGATCGGCGAGGACCCCGATCGCGAAGGCCTCGCGAAGACGCCCGAGAGGGTCGCCCGCGCCTACGGCGAGATCTGCGGCGGCTACGCGCAGGATCCGGACGCCATGGTCCGCGCCGCGCTCTTCCAGGCCGAGGGCAAGGAGATGATCGTGGTCAACGACATCGACTTCTACAGCATGTGCGAGCACCACATGCTGCCGTTCTTCGGCAAGGCCCACGTCGCCTACATCCCCAACGAGAAGATCGTCGGCCTGAGCAAGGTCGCGCGCGTCGTCGAGGCCTACGCGCGGCGTCTCCAGGTGCAGGAGCGCATGACCGCCCAGATCGCCCATTGCCTGATGCGCAACCTCGACGCGTTCGGCGTCGCGGTGGTCCTGCACGCGCAGCACCTCTGCATGATGATGCGCGGCATCCAGAAGCAGAACTCGTACGCGGTCACGAGCGAGATGCTCGGGGCGTTCGAGCGGAATCCCAAGACTCGCGGGGAATTCCTCACGCTGATCGGCGAGAAGATCTGAGAGGCGAAAGCGTCGCCGGTCGGATCTAGCGCGCCGCTCGCGCGCGAAGGGGTCCCGAGAACGCCGCAGCGAATCCCTCTCTCGACGTCCCTCGGATGCTGCCAGCCCAGCGAGGTGGGGCGCCGCGGAGTTCGTCACGCCCTGTTTCCGGAACTCCGCAGCGGCGAAGGCGCGAGGACATCCGGAAACAGGGCGTGACGAACTCCGCGGCGCCCCGGCTAGAGGACGAGCAGCGCCGACACGACGATTGCCGTGAGGAGCTCCCACCGCCCGACCCCCGCCAGCGTCGTGTTGAACGCGGGGGAGAGGGGCTCCCGCAGGATCGAGCGCAATAGCGGCCAGCTCAGGGGAACGAGCGCGAGCGCGAGGAACGCCAGCGGGCGTCCGGCGAGGCGCGCCAACGGCGCCACGAGGAGATTGCCGAGGACCAAGCACACCACCGGCACCAGGCGCGCCGCGCGCTCGCCCGCGCGCACGGCGAGCGTGCGCTTGCCGGCCGCGCGGTCGCTCGCCAGGTCGCGCAGGTTGTTGACGGCCATGAGGGCGGCGGCGTGGCAGCCGGGGACGAGGCCGGCAGCCCAGGCGGCGGCGGTCGGCGCGCCGTGGAGCGCCGTGAAGGTGCCCGTACACGCCACGGGTCCGAAGAACACGAGCGCCGCCACCTCGCCCAGGCCGAGGTGCGCCAGAGGCAGCGGTCCCGCCGTGTAGGCGACGGCGCCGAGGAGGCAGACCGCGCCCAGCCCGACCAGCCACCAGCCGGCCTGCCAGGCCGCGAAGAGGCCCGCGATCGCGCCGATCGCGAGGCAGATGACGAGCCCGCCGAGCACCTGGGAGGGCTGCAGCAATCCGGTCTGGGTGACGCGGACGGGACCGAGCCGCTCCGCGCGATCGACGCCGCTCTGCGCGTCGAAGTAGTCGTTGGCCAGGTTGGCGGCGGCCTGCAGCGCGAGCGCGACGACCAGGCAGGCTGCGCCGAGCGGCCAGCGCACCGGTCCCGCCGTCGCGGCGAGCGCCCAGCCCAGGATGACCGGGGCGGCGGAGGCGGGCAGGGTGCGCGGGCGGATCGCCAGCAACCAGGCCTGCGCCGAACCGGGGACGACGACCGCGCCGGGCATGGCGTCAATCGCCGATCCGGTGCCAGCCGTCGACCGGCTCGCCCACCGGCGTCGCGAGGTCGCCCCACGGCTCGCCGGGGCGCCGCGCCTCGCGGCCGTAGCGCCAGGTCTGTCCCGTGTCGGCATCGAGCAGCAGCCAGGTGCGGTCGTGGACCACGAGCTGGAAACGCGCGGGTCCTTGCGGCGCCGGGTGCGCGAGGCCTTCGACCGGGATGGGCGCCCAGCGGTCTTGCCGCTCGTCGAGGGTCCAGGTCCGCCCCGTCACCCGGTCGAGGCGCAGGAGGCCCGGCGTGGTCTTGTAGCCACCGGTCAGGATCTCGAAGCGCGCGTCGTTCGGCCGGGCGGTCGTCCCGCGGTCGCCGATGATCCGGACGTCTTCCTCCTGCGCGGCCGCCGGGCGCGGACCCGCGGTGGCGAGCGCGATCAGCAGCAGGCTGGCGAGCAGTCTCGTGGCTCTCATCGTCGACCTCCGTCGTCGTCCGGCGTCCGCCCGGCGCGCGCGGCCCGGACCAGCGCGCTAGAGACCCTTCGCGAACAGCCACCGCTCGCACTCGATGGCGGCCATGCAGCCGGTGCCGGCCGCGGTCACGCCCTGGCGCCACACCGGGTCCTGCACGTCGCCGCAGGCGAAGATCCCCTCGACGCTGGTCATCGTGCGGTCCGGCTTCGTCACGAGGTAACCGTTGGCGTCGAGCTGCAGCTGGCCGGCCAGGAACGCCGTGTTGGGGTCGTGGCCGATGGCGATGAAGCACCCGGTGCACGCGACTTCGATCGGCGGCTCGCCCTTGGTCGACCGGAGCCGCACGCCGCGCAGCATCCCCTGGGCGTCCGGCAGGTAGGCCTCGATGGTGCGCGACCACGCCAGCTCGATGTTCGGCTTCGCGAACGCGCGCTGCTGCATGATGGCCGACCCGCGCAGCTCGTCGCGCCGATGGACCAGGGTGACCTTCCGGCAGATTCCGGACAGGTACGTGGCCTCCTCGAGGGCGGTGTCCCCGCCGCCGACCACCACCACGTCCTGATCGCGGTAGAAGAACCCGTCGCAGGTGGCGCAGGCCGACAGGCCCTTGCCGTGGAACGCGTCCTCGCCCGGCAGGTGGAGGTAGCGCGCGGTGGAGCCGGTGGCGACGATCACGGCCGGCACCGTGTACGTCCGGCCGCCG
The DNA here is from genome assembly GCA_022711765.1 of Candidatus Krumholzibacteriota bacterium. Classification (GTDB taxonomy): domain Bacteria; phylum Krumholzibacteriota; class Krumholzibacteriia; order LZORAL124-64-63; family LZORAL124-64-63; genus Glo-17. The sequence continues at coordinate 584,020 of JAKLEB010000001.1, read as the reverse complement.
GCCGTCACCTTGAACGGCGGACCCTGGCAATCGACCGCGTCGACCGTGCCGGCCTCGATGACCGTACCGAACCGTGCCGCCTGCGCGCGGAGCTTCTCCATCAGCTCGGGCCCCATGATCCCCTCGGGGAAACCCGGGAAGTTCTCCACGTCGGTCGTGATCGTGAGCTGGCCGCCCGGCTGCAGACCCTCGAACAGGAGGTTGGGGAGATTCGCGCGGCTGAGGTAGATGGCGGCGGTGTAGCCGGCCGGACCGCTGCCCGCGATGATGACCTTGGGGGAGCGCTCGCTCATGGGTGTCTCCTGACGGGACATGGGGGCAGAACGTCGGTGACCGGCCATTGGTATCGGACTTTCGCGGGTCTGTCAACCGCCGGAGATTCCCGACCTCCGGCGCGTCGGGGCCCGGCCTCGCGACCTTGAATCCGCCTTGACTAATCGTTGCATAGGTATTATTTATAACCGCTTGTGACCGAGTTTCCCGGCGCCTGGCCGCCGGCCGGAACGGCTGGTTTCGCGGTCGTGCGCCGCATTGAAGCATTTGCGGAGAGACGAGAGCATGTACGCTGTCATCAAGGTCAAGGGAATGCAGTTCCGGGTCGAGCCCGGGCACAGGCTGCAGTTGCCGTTGCTCGAGGACGAGGTGGGCGCGAAGGTGACCTTCGCGGATGTCCTGATGGTCGGCGACGGCCAGGACGTCAAGGTCGGCAGCCCGCACGTGGACGGCGCGACCGTCGCCGCCGAGGTGCTGCGGCACGGCCGCGCGCGCAAGATCGTCGTCTTCAAGCGCAGGCGGCGCAAGAATTACCGTCGGAAGAAGGGCCATCGGCAGTCCTTCACCGAGGTGAGCATCACCGGCATCAACGGTTAGGGCCGCGCCGCCACGGCGCGGTGCGACGGGAGCACTGGACATGGCCCACAAGAAAGCAGGCGGCTCGACTCGGAACGGCCGCGATTCCAATCCCCAGTATCTGGGGGTCAAGCGTTACGGCGGCCAGGCCGTGAACGCCGGAACCATCCTGGTCAGGCAGCGCGGCACCAAGATCCACCCCGGCCGCAACGTCGGCCGCGGCGGCGACGACACGCTGTTCGCCCTCGTGACGGGCACGGTGGTCTACGAGACTTTCGGCAAGAACCGGAAGCGCGTCAGTGTGCAGCAGAGCTAGCACGATCGCGACCGGACGGTCGCTCGAGAACCCGCCTCTCCAGAGGGGCGGGTTTCTCTTTGTGGACGCGCGAAAGGAACGGTGGTGAAGGACCGCGTTCTGGTGGTGATCCCGGCGCGCTACGCCTCGACCCGGTTCCCCGGCAAGGCGCTCGCGGACCTGGGCGGCAAGCCGCTGGTCGTGCGCACCGTCGAGCGGGCGCTCGCGATGCGCGAGGCCGACGAGGTCGTCGTCGCGACGGACGACGAGCGCATCCGGGCCGCCGTCGCCGCCGCCGGCCACGCGTGCGAGCTGACGGGCGAACACCCGACCGGCTCCGACCGCATCGGCGAGGTGCTCGCCCGGCGCCCCGCGGATCTCGTGGTGAACCTGCAGGGCGACGAGCCCCTGCTCGACCCCGCCGTCGGCGACCGCCTGGTGCGCGCCCTGCGGGACGACCCGTCGGCGCAGCTGGCGACCTGCGCGCACCCGTTCGGTCCGGCCGACGACTGGGCCGATCCGAACACGGTCAAGGTCCTGGTGGACCGCGCGGGGCGTGCCTTGTACTTTAGTCGCGCGCCCGTGCCCGGCGCCTTTCCCGGCGCGGCCGGCGGCGCGAGCGCGGCGCGCGCCGCCGCGCTCAGGCACGTGGGCATCTATGCCTGGCGCGCCGACGCCCTGCGGCGTTTCCTGGGCTGGCCGCGCGGCCGTCTGGAGCAGGTCGAGGGCCTCGAGCAGCTGCGGGCGCTCGAGAACGGGCTCGCGATCCGCGTCGTGACCGTGGCCGGTGGGCCGGTGGGCGTCGACACGCCGGCCGACCTCGCGCGCGTGCGCGAGCTGTGGCAGCGCCGGGCGCAGGCCGACCGCGACCCGACGGGGGGCTCGCGGGGAAGGACCGACTGATGGCCAAGTACATCTTCGTGACCGGCGGCGTCGTCTCGGCGCTCGGCAAGGGCATCGCCGCGGCGACGCTCGGCAACCTGCTGACCGCCCGCGGCCTGCAGGTGGTCCTGCAGAAGTTCGATCCCTACCTGAACGTCGATCCCGGCACGATGAGCCCCTACCAGCACGGCGAGGTCTTCGTGCTCGACGACGGCGCGGAGTGCGATCTCGACCTCGGCCACTACGAGCGTTTCACCGACGTCACGCTCTCGCAGGACAACAACCTGACCGCGGGCAAGGTCTACGAGACCATCCTCTACAACGAGCGCAAGGGCAAGTACCTCGGCCGCACGGTCCAGGTGATCCCGCACGTCACCGACGAGATCAAGCGCCGCATCGTGCTGCCCGCGCAGAAGCGTCCGGACATCGACGTCGTCATCACCGAGATCGGCGGCACGGTCGGCGACATCGAATCGCTGCCGTTCCTCGAAGCGATCCGCCAGCTGCGCCTGGAGCAGGCGGTGGAGAACACCTGCTCGGTCCATCTGACCCTGGTGCCGTACATCGACGCGGCCGGCGAGATCAAGACCAAGCCGACGCAGCACTCGGTCGCCGAGCTGCGCAGCATCGGCATCCAGGCCGATTTCATCATCTGCCGCTCCCGGCAGCCGATCGGCGACGAGGCGCGCCGCAAGATCGCGCTGTTCTGCAACCTCCCTCCGGAGTACGTGTTCGACGGCCAGGACGTCCGCTCGATCTACGAGGTGCCGCTCAACTACCACGCGCAGAAGATGGACGACCTCGTCTGCAAGCGCCTGCGCCTCGAGCCGCCCCACGCGGCGGATCTCGCGGAATGGGAGCGGATGACGCGGATGATCCTCGCGCCGCCGGACCGCGTGCGCATCGCGATCGTCGGCAAGTACGTCGAGCTCAAGGACGCCTACAAGAGTATCACCGAGAGCTTCGTCCATGCCGGCATCCCCAATCACGTGGGCGTCGACCAGGTCTGGATCGACAGCGAGAGCCTCGAGGGGCGCGACGTCGGCGAGGGCAAGCTGGACGAGATCTTCAAGGACTGCCACGGCGTCCTGGTGCCCGGCGGCTTCGGCGACCGCGGCATCCAGGGCAAGATCAACGCCAGCCGGTACGCCCGCGAGCGGGAGATCCCGTTCTTCGGCATCTGCCTCGGGTTGCAGTGCGCCATGATCGACATCGGTCGCGACCTCGCCGGCCTCGCCATGGCCAACAGCTCGGAGTTCGATCCCGCCACGCCGCACGCGGTCATCCACCTGATGGAGCACCAGCAGTACATCGAGATGATGGGCGGGACCATGCGCCTGGGCGCCTGGCCGTGCGCGATCAAGCCGGGAACGCTCGCTCATCGCTGTTACGGCCGCGCCGACGTCAGCGAGCGTCACCGGCACCGCTACGAGGTCAACAACGCCTACCGGCCGGCGCTCGCCGCGGCGGGCGTGGTCTTCTCGGGCACGTCGCCGGACGAGCAGCTCGTGGAGATCATGGAGCTGCCGAGCCATCCGTTCTTCCTCGCCGTCCAGTTCCATCCCGAGCTCAAGTCGCGACCCAACCGTCCGCACCCGCTGTTCCGCGAGTTCGTGCGGGCCGCCGTCGAGCACCAGGAACGAATTCGCGCGCAGAAGGCGCAGGGCTGAGGAGGCGGGCATGGAGACCGCGGCGCCGATCGGGATCGGGGGCCAGGAGGTCGGGCGCGGGCGACCTCTCTACGTCATCGCCGGCCCCTGCGTGCTCGAGGATCCCGACGAGATGCTCCTCGTCGCCGAGCGGCTCGCCGCGGCCTGCCGTACGCTCGGCCTCGGGTACTGCTTCAAGTCGAGCTACCTGAAGGACAACCGGACGAGCGGCGCGTCGTTCCGCGGACCGGGTCCCCAGGAGGGGCTCGCCCTGCTCGACCGCATCCGGCGGGAGGTGGGCGTCGCGGTCGTCACCGACGTCCACGGGCCCGAGGACTGCGCGGACGCCGCCGCCGCCGTCGACGTCCTGCAGATCCCGGCGTTCCTCTGCCGCCAGACCTCGCTGCTCGAGGCGGCGGGGCGGACACGCCGCGCCGTCAACATCAAGAAGGGCCAGTTCCTCGCGCCCGCCGACCTCGCCCATGCGGCCGCCAAGGTCGCCGGCCAGGGCTGCGACCGCATCCTGTTGACGGAGCGCGGCTCCTTCTTCGGCTACCGCGACCTGGTCGTCGACTTCCGCTCGATCAAGCTCATGCAGGACCTGGGGCGGCCGGTCGTCTTCGACGCCACCCACTCGGTCCAGATGCCGGGGTCGACCGGGACCGCGACCGGCGGCAAGCGCGAGTTCATCCCGCTGCTCGCGGGCTGCGGCGTGACCGCCGGCGCCGACGCGATCTTCCTGGAGGTCCATCCCGAGCCGGCGCGGGCGTTCTGCGACGCCGCGAGCCAGCTGCCGCTCGCCGAGTTCGCGCCGCTCGTGCGCCGGTTGGCGCGGTTGCGGGAGCTCCACAACGAGGAGACGGCATGAACGCCGACTGGCCGCTCGACGACGCGGCGGCCTATCGCCACGAGGTGGAGCGGCGCCTCGGCAAGGCGCTCGCGGATCAGCTCGCGCGGGTCCGGCTCGTGGTCCTGGACTGCGACGGCGTCCTGACCACCGGGTCGCTCGTCTACGGCCCCGACGGGGAGGCCCTCAAGGTCTTCGACGCGCGCGACGGCCTGGGCCTGATGATGCTCCGCCCGGCGGGGATCGCGCGCGCGCTGCTCAGCGGCCGCAGCAGCCTGGCGGCCGCGCGGCGCTGCGCCGATCTGCGCTTCGAGGCGATCAAGCTGGGCCGGTTCGACAAGCGCGAGGCGCTCGCGGAGATCTGGCGCGAGACCGGCTGCCAGGCCGGCGAGACGCTCTACCTGGGAGACGACCTGCTGGATCTGCCGGCGCTCGCCGAAGCCGCCGTCGCGGTGACCGTGCCGGCCGCTCCGGCCGAGGTCGCCGGCGTGTGCGACTTCGTGACCCTGGCTGCCGGCGGAGCCGGCGCCGTGCGCGAGGTGTGCGACCTTCTCCTCAAGGCGCGCGGGGCGTTCGGTCCGGCGATCCGCGAGCTGGCGGCCGGTCGCCGGCCGGCCGACGATCCGGAGGTGACGCATTGAACCGACCCGAGCCGGCGGACGACGCGCGCATCCTGCGCCTCGGCCGCGACACCTTCCAGCAGGAAGCCCGCGCGCTCGAGCGGGTCGCCGCGAGCCTCGGCGCGGGCTTCCTGCAGACCGTGCGCGCGCTGCTCGCCTGCGAGGACCGCGTCCTGGTGACGGGTCTCGGCAAGAGCGGGATCGTGGCGCGCCGGCTCGCGGCCTCGCTCACGAGCACCGGCACGCCCAGCCACTTCATCCACCCCGTGGAGGCGGCCCACGGCGACCTCGGCATCGTCCGCGGCAGCGACGTGCTGCTGGCGATCAGCCGCAGCGGCAACAACGCGGAGGTCACGCGCCTGGTCCAGACCTGCCGGCACTTCCGCGTGACGACGGTCGCCATGACGGGAGGCGAGGACAGCGACCTGGCCCGCGCGTGCGACATCGTGCTGCCGGTTCCGGTCGAGCGCGAGGCCGACCCGCTCAATCTCGCGCCCACGACGAGCGCGACCGCGGCCGGCGTCATGGGCGACGCGCTGGTCGTCGCGCTCCTGACGCTCAAGGGATTCACGCGCGACGACTTCGCGGTCTTCCATCCGAGCGGCGTGCTGGGGCGCAGCCTGCTGGTCAGGGTCGGCGACCTCATGCACCGCGGCGACGAGCTGCCGGTGGTGACCGCGGACAAGACCCTGCGCGAGACGTTGCCGGAGATCGTCGGCAAGCGGCTGGGCGGCGTCTGCGTGGTCGGGCCCGACGGCCGCCTGGCCGGGGTGTGCGTCGACGGCGACGTCAAGCGGATCCTGCTGCAGCGCGAAGACGCGCTGGACCGCCCGATCACCGAGGCCATGAACCCGCGGCCGACCACGATCAGCCCGGACCTGCTCGCGGCGCGGGCGTTGCGCCTGATGGAGGAGCGGCCGGAGGGGCCGATCACCCTCCTGATCGTCGTCGACGCGGAACGGCGCCCCCTCGGGCTGCTCCACATCCATGACGTCCTGCGCTCGGGCCTGCTCTGACCGTTCCTCGACCCGGTTCGCGGCCCTCCGCCCGTCGTTCTCGACGGTGCGCCCGCGGCGCGCGGCACGCTCGATAATGGATGCAAGTCCAATGGAATGAACGTGTTGATCGGCGCAGCGCAGGTTGCGCTTCAAGGGTCGCTCCTCGCCGCTTGCCGGCAGAACCTGGACGCTCCAGATTGTGGCATGGAAACTGCTTGACGCCCGCTCCGCGAGTGGCGAGTGTCCAATCGGGTCGCGCCGGCCGTGGCGACGATCCGGGAGGGTTCGCATGGACGACCGGCTGCCCTGGCCGCGGCGTCTGCGGCGCCGGTTCTGGTACCTGGCGGCGCGAGGAGTCCTGGCCGGTCTGAAGACCCTGCCGTCGCCGGTGGGGCGCGGGCTCTGCCGCTGGTTCGCCCGTCTGGCGCTCCTGCTGCGCTCCGCCGAACGGCAGCGCGCCCGGCGCAATCTCGCCCGCGTGTTCCCGGATCACCCGCCACGATGGCGCGAGGCGCTGCTCAGGCAATCGGCGTCGGCCCTCGGCGAGAACCTGCACGCGGCCCTGACCGCCGACCGGCAGGCATCGCTCGGCTTCCCCGAGGTCCAGGACGCGGGCGGTCCGGACGGCCGGGGAACCCGTGCGGTGCTTCGCGAGTTGGAAGCCAGGGGGCGCGGGGTCCTGCTGGTCACCGCCCATCTGGGCTGCTGGGAGCTGCTCGGCGCGTGGCTGGCGCAATGGCTCGACCAGCCGGCGGTCGTGACCGGGACCGTGCGCAACCCGCCGGTGGATCGGCTTCTCCAGGACCGCCGCCGGGCGTTGGGGCTCGAGCCGCTGCCGCGCGACGCCGGGGCGCGGCCGCTGCTGCGGGCGCTCGACCGGGGCGCGGTCGTCGGCGTGCTCCTGGACCAGAAGACGCGCGCGGCGAGCGCGTCGATCCCGTTCCTGGGTTCGCCGGCGCCGACGCCGCTGGGGCCGCTGCGGATCGCCCGGCGGCGCGACGTGCCTCTTCTGCCGGTCGCCATGGTCCGCGCGGGTGGGCGCTGGGTCGTCCATCATCTGGCGCCCATCGAGCCGCGGCAGGCCGCCGACGACCGCGAGCTCGCCGCCCGCTGCAACCGGGCGCTGGAGCTGCTGATCAGAGGGCATCCCGACCAGTGGGTATGGTTCCACGAGCGCTGGGCCGACGCCCAGGGGAGCTAGAAGTCGCATGGCGGTCCACGCACGACGACACTGCCGCGGGCTGGTCGCGCTGCTCGCGGGCGCGGGGCTGCTGGCCGCCGCCTGCCAGGAGACGCCGCCCGGCGATCCCGCCGGCATCGCCCCCGCGGCCGCAAGCGGCGGTCCCCAGCCCGAGCAGCGGTTCTTCGACTACCGCCTGATCGAGACCAAGGCCGGCGTCAAGCTGTGGACCCTCGACAGCAGCGAGATGCTCAAGTACGCCGGCCGTCAGGAGGTCGAGCTGGTCCGGGTCAAGATGGATTTCTTCCGCGACGGCGCCTACTTCTCGACCCTCGTCAGCGACAGCGGCACGGCCAACCTGAAGACCAACGACGTCTTCGTCTGGGGCCACGTGGTCGTCACCACCGCCGACGGGCGACGTCTGCGCACGAGCGAGCTCGCCTACGCCAGCGCCGACGGTCGGATCCGCAACGACGTCTACAACGTCCTCGATCGCGGCGAGGACGTCGTGACCGGCTTCGGGCTGGAAGCGACTCCCGACCTGGACTACATTGAGATCAAGCAGAACGTCGCCGCCGAGGTCGGCGACGAGACGGTCCGCGACGCCGACTCCCCGGGAGAGTCCCCATGAGCGACGCCAGCGTGCCTCGCGACGGCCACCGGCTCACCGCGCGGGACCTGCGCAAGACCTATCGGGGACGTGCCGTGGTGGACGGAATCGATCTCGACCTCCACCAGGGCGAGGTCGTCGGGCTGCTCGGCCCCAACGGCGCCGGCAAGACCACGTGTTTCTACTGCATCGTCGGGTTCATCCGCCCGGAGCGGGGCACGATCACGCTCGACGACCGCGACATCTCGCGCCTGCCGATGTACCGGCGGGCGCGGCTGGGCATCGGCTACCTGCCCCAGGAATCCAGCATCTTCCGCAAGCTCACCGTGGCCGACAACGTCATGGCGATCTGCGAGACCCTGCCGCTCGACCGGTCGGCGCGCGAGCGGCGGTGCGACGAGCTGCTGGAGCTGATGGGCGTCGCGCACATCCGCAAGAGCTACGGCTACCAGCTGTCCGGGGGCGAGCGCCGGCGGGTCGAGATCGCGCGCGCCCTGGTCACCGAGCCGAAGTTCATCCTGCTCGACGAGCCGTTCGCCGGCATCGATCCGATCGCGGTCGCGGACCTGCAGGCCTGCGTGGCCCAGCTCCGCAGCCGCGGGCTCGGCATCCTGATCACCGACCACAACGTGCGCGAGACGTTGAGCATCACCGACCGCGCCTACATCCTCTACGAGGGACGGATCGAGCTGGCCGGGTCGGCGGCCGAGATCGTGGCGTCGGACAAGGCCAAGGCCATCTACCTGGGAGAGTCGTTCCGGCTGTAGCCGGACCACCCCGGCAGGAGGCCGGGGCGAGGAGCGTCCCGATGGACATCAAGATGGGCATGCACGTCAACGTGAGTCAGACGATGAAGATCGTCATGACTCAGCGCCTGCAACAGGCGCTCAAGCTGCTGCAGGTGCCGACACTCGAGCTCGAGCAGATCCTGCGTGCCGAGCTCCAGGCCAATCCGCTGCTCGAGGAGGTCGACCCGGACGACGAGGACGAGCCCGAGGTCGAGACCGAGACCGAGGCCGAGGCGAGCGCCGAGTCCGAGTCGCCCGCCGAGAACGAGGCCGGCGACGAGCCCGGCGCGGCGCAGGACGACGCCGCGGCGACCGCGACGGAGACGGCGGCCGAGGTCGCGGGCGAGGACGTGAACTGGGACGAGTACTTCAAGGACGGATTCCGCGGCGCGGCGACGGAGCAGGGATTCGACGACGAGGACCAGCTCGAGCGGCCGCCCGTCTACATCCCGTCCGGCCAGGAGCACCTGCGCGATCAGCTGCGGTTCGTCGTCAGCGACGACCGTCAGCGCGAGATCGGCGAGTACATCATCGGCTGCCTGAACGGCGACGGCTTCCTGGCGGCCCCGGTGGCGGAGATCGCCGCTTACTTCGAGACCGATGCGGCGGAGATCGAGGCGGTCCTGACGATCATCCAGGGATTCGACCCGCCGGGAGTGGCGGCCCGCGACCTGCCGGAGTGCCTGCTGTTGCAGCTGGCGGCGCGCGGCGAGGCGGACAGCCTGGCGGCCGCGGTCATCCGCGACCATTTCGAGGCGCTCAAGAACCGCAAGTTCGCGGACATCGCCCGCGCCATGAAGATCACCCCGCACGAGGTCCAGGCGATCGCCGCCCGGATCGGCGAGCTGGATCCGCGGCCCGGCCTGAGCGCCGAGGTCGAGGGTGCGCGCGCGATCGTGCCCGACCTCGTGGTCGAGAAGGTCGACGAGGAGGGCGACCAGTACGTCGTCTACCTGAACGACGGCAACCTGCCCCGGCTGCGGGTGAGCCGCGCCTACGACGACGCGCTCAAGGACCCGGCCGCGCGGCAGGACAACGCCGCCACCTTCATCGACGAGAAGCGACGCTATGCCGAGTGGATCATCAAGACGATCGAGCAGCGGCGGCGGACGATGATCAAGGTCATGGAGGCGATCGTCGCCGAGCAGCGCGACTTCTTCGAGCGCGGCGCGATCGCCCTGCGCCCGCTCACCCTGCAGCAGGTGGCGTCGACGATCGACATGCACGAGTCGACAGTCTCGCGAGTCACCCGGCAGAAATACGTGCAGACGCCGCGCGGCGTCTTCCCGCTCAAGTACTTCTTCTCCGCCGGCCTCGATACCGACGAGGGCGACGAGGTCGCGGCGAAGGCGGTCAAGCTGATGATCGAGGAGATCGTCGAGGGGGAGGATCCCCGGCGTCCCCTCTCGGACAAGCGGATCGCGGACCTGCTGAGCGAACGGGGCCTGAAGATCGCGCGCCGCACCGTCGCCAAGTACCGCGAGCAACTCGGCATTCTGAACGCGCGCATGCGCAAGCAATTCTGACCTTCGACCGGACGATCGAAGCCGGCAGGAGCCGGTGAACCCCCGCGAGGAGAACGAGCATGAACCTGGAGATCAAGACCCGCCACTTCCAGCTGGGCGACGAGACCCGCGCGAAGATCGAGGCTCAGTTCGAGAAAATCCTCCGGTTCAGTCCGCGACCGGTGAACGAGATTCGCCTGCAGATCGTGCTCGAAAAGAACGATTTCATCTGCGACGGGCTGCTCCTGATGCGCAACCAGGAATTCCGCGCCGCCAACACCGGCGCCGAGCCCGACCTGGCGACCCAGGGGGTCGCCGAGAACCTCCAGCGTCAGCTCGAGAAGTACAAGGGCAAGGTGAGCGCCAAGCAGCGGGCCGAGGAGGGTGGTCTCGGCAGGGCGATGCGCGGCGGCGAGCCGCTCGTCCACTTCGCGACGGAGAATTTCTCGCTGCTCGAGCTGGACGCGCTGGCGGCGCGCGAGGCGTTCACCGATTCGGATGCCCCGTTCCTCGTGTTCCGCAACGTCGACAGCGGCCGGATCAGCGTCGTCTACCGGCGCCGCGACGGCGAGCTGGGTCTCATGGAAGCGACGAACGGGTGACGCCCGGCGCGGGGGGGAATCCATGACGCAGCCGACGGTCCAGCAGCTCTATCAGGACCTCCAGGACCTGCTCGGCCTGGAGGCCCTGACCCCGTTGCCGGAGGCGCCGATCCCGCTCGTCGCGCGGGACGTGCACCGGCCCGGCATGGCCGTGATGGGTTTCATGGAGAACTTCCTGAGCGACCGCGTCCAGGTCATGGGCGAGTCGGAGATGTCGTACCTCGCGTCGCTCGACGCGGCTGGCCAGCTGGAGGCCTTCGGCCGGGTGCTGTCGTTGCAGCCGCCGACGATCGTCGTCACCCGCGGGCTGCCGGTTCCCGATGCGGTGCTGACCCTGGTCCGCGAACGGGGCTTCCCGCTGCTGCGGTCCGCGAGGTCGGCGGAGATGGTGACGCGCGAGCTCAACCGCCACCTCGAACGGGCGTTCGCGCCGAGCGGCGAGGTGCACGGCACGCTGGTCGACGTCTACGGCGTGGGGCTGCTCTTCACCGGCCGCAGCGGCATCGGCAAGAGCGAGTGCGCGCTCGACCTGGTCGAGCGCGGCCACCGCCTCGTGGCCGACGATATCGTCGAGGTGATGCGGACGAGCGAGAACGTGCTGATCGGCCGCTTCCGCGCGCTCCTGCAGCACAACATCGAGATCCGCGGCGTCGGCGTCATCGACGTCCAGGCCATCTTCGGGATCCACGCGATCCGCATGCAGAAGCGCATCGAGGTGGCGGTCGAGCTGCAGGACTGGGACGACCAGATCGACTACGAGCGGGTCGGCATGGAGCGGCGGACGATCGAGATCCTGGGGGTCGAGATCCCGCAGGTGATCCTGCCCTTGAACCCCGGCAAGAACATCACGGTGATCTCCGAGGTGATCGCGCTCGACTTCATGCTCAAGATCTACGGCTACGACGCCGCGCGCATCCTCAACGAACGCATCATCAAGTCGATCCGGCACAGCCGGCGCCTGAAGCGCTACCTCGAACAGGATCTGGAATGACGCCGGCGGCGGCGCGGCGCGCGGGAAGGATGATCATGATCCAGGGGCTGGTCCTGACGCACGGCGCGATCGGTGCCGAGCTGGTCAAGGTCGTGGAGCTGATCCTCGGTCCGGTCGCCGGCCTGCGGGCCGAGACGAACCAGGGCCGATCCGCGAAGCAGACGGCCGAGGTGGTCACCGGCTGGCTGGAGCAGCTCGCGCCCGCCGACGGCGGTCTGATCTTCATCGACGACTACGGCGGCAGCTGCGCCAGCGCGTCGCGGCTGGGCGGGGCCGAGTCGGCGCGCGTGCCCGTCCTCAGCGGCGTCAACCTCACCATGCTGCTGGCCTTCGTCACCTGGCGCGAGGAGCTCGCGCGCGCCGAGCTCGTCCAGCGCATCATCGATCAGGGGCGCCTGGCGGTGACGGTGGTGGGGGCCGCACGATGAACCTGGTCCTGGCCCGGATCGACGACCGATTCATCCACGGACAGGTCACGGTCGGCTGGGGGCAGCGGCTGCAGCCCGACCTGATCCTCCTGGCGAACGACGAGATCGCCGCGGACCCCTGGCAGGCGCGCGTCTACGCGGCGACGGTGCCGCCCCAGGTCACGGTCTCGGTGCGGGGCCTCGGGGCCGCCGCCGCCGCCCTCCGGGATCCCGCCGCCGCGCTGCCCGGTCACGAGCGAGCCATCCTCCTGACCGGCAGCCCGGCCGACATGCACGCGCTCGTGGCCTTCGGCGTCGCGCTGGACCGGGTCAACGTCGGCGGCATGCATTTCCAGGCCGGCAAGCTGGAGATGCTGCCGGGGCTCTACGTCGACCGCGACGACCTGGCGAACTTCCGCACCCTCCTGCGCCGGGGTGTGCGGCTGGCGGTCCAGGCGGTGCCTGGCGGACGCGAGGTGCTGGTGGACGACGGATTGCTCGCGGCGGTGGAGGCGAGGTTGTGAGCTGGCTCGCGGGCGCGCCTCTCGAGTCCGGCGCCTGGTTGCTCTGGTGCGAGGTCGCCCTGCTCGGCGCCCTGCTCGCCATGGACGAGAACAGCTTCGTGCAGACCTGGCTGAGCCAGCCGCTCCCGGCGGCGGTCCTCGCGGGACTCGTCCTCGGCGAGCCGGCGGCCGGCCTCCTGCCGGGCGCGCTGATGCAGCTCGTGGTGATCGGCAACCTGCCCGTCGGCGCCAGCTTCCGGCTGGACCCCGCGAGCGCAGCGGTCGGCGTCACGGCCGGCGCCGTTCTCGCCGGCTGGCGCGCGCCGGTCGACCTGCTTGCGCGCTCGACCTGGTCGGGCGGCCCGGCGGCGGAGCTCGGGGCGCTGCTCGTGTTGTTCGCGGCGGCCAGCGTGGCGGGCGGCCGGCTCGTGCGCCTGGAGCGGCTGGCGCGGCTGGGTTGGATGCTCGACGGCTACCGCAGCGTGCGCGACGGCGACCTGGCCCGTCTCGAGCGGCTGCACGCTCGCTGTCTGGTCACGACGGCGTTGCGGGGCGCCGCGCTCGCTCTCTCGATCGCGGTGGTCGTCTCGCTGGTCTGGGACCCCGGCCTGGCTCTGCTCTCGCCGCGGTGGCGTGGCGCGCTGGCCCTGGTTCCGCTGGCCGTCCCGGGACTCGCCGTCGGGACGCTGCTGGATCGCTTCGGCTACCGGCGGTCGCTGGCGCTGGTGGGAATCGGCGCGGCGGTCGGTTTCCTGGTGGCGACCGCGGCCGGTCAAGGGGTAAGGTGACGTGGAACGGTCGGGGCGGCTGGAGACTCCGGGGCGGGCGGCGATGGCGCCGACGCTCGCGCGTCGCGTCCTCTTGCGGAGCCTGACCCTTCAGGCCTCGTGGAACGACCAGCGGATGCAGAATCTCGGACTGCTCGTCAGCCTGGTGCCGTGGCTCGAGCAGCAGCGGCTCGCCCCCGACGAACTGAGGCGGATCTGCAGGCGCTACTACGGGTTCTTCAACACGAACCCGTACCTGTCGACCTTCGTCATCGGCGGGCTCCTGCGCCTGGAGAGCGACCGGCAGGCTGGCCGGGCGGTCGGCGATCGCCAGGTGGCGGGGATCCGCGACGCGCTCGCGCGCGCCTGCGGCTCCCTCGGCGATCAGCTCTTCTGGCTCGGCCTGAGGCCGACCCTGATGCTGGCGTGCTGCGGGCTCGCTTGCCTCGGCCGGTGGGAGACGGTCCTCGGCCTGCTGGCCGTCTTCACGCTGGCTCAGCTCGACCTGCGCCGGCGCGGCCTCGCGCTCGGATTCGGCCGCGGTCCCGACGTGGTGGACGTCCTGGCGCGTCCGGCCTGGCACCGCGCGATCGCGGGCAGCCGCTCGGCGGCGCTGGTCTTGACGGGGCTCCTGGTCGGGTGTTACATCGCCAGCGCCGTGGACCTGGGGCCGCAGGTCGGGGCCGGCAAGACGCTCGGCGCGGTGATCGCCGGTTTCGCCGTGCCGCATCTGGTGCGCCAGAAGGCGCCGGGCGAGGTCCAGCTCCTGCTGGCCCTCGCGGTCGCGGTGGGACTGGCCATGGTGCTGCCGGTCGCATGAGTTTGCCGGCCGCCGCGCCGATCGCGGTCGGCCACGAGCGAAGGGCGATGAATTGAGGACTGCGCGGACGACGGTCGCCGACCCCGTGGGCTTCCACCTGCGAGCGGCCGGCCGGATCGTGAAGTTGACTAAGCTGTTCCAGTCCGAGGTCACCATCCGGTACCAGGGACGCGCGGCCAACGCGAAGAGCATCATGGGGGTGGCGAGCCTGGCGGCCGAATTCGGCGCCGAGGTCGAGATCGAGTGCAACGGCGTCGACGAGACCGAGGCGCTGGCGCGGCTCGTGCAGCTGATCGGCGTCGAGCTCGCGCATCCCGAGGACGTGGCCTGACGTGCGCGAGTTCAGCGGCATCCCGGCGGCTCCCGGCTACGCGGTCGGACCGGTGCGCCAGTTCCGGCGCGCCCAGGTCCGCATCCAGCGGCGCAGCATCGGCCCGGACGAGGTCGCCGGGGAGCGGGATCGTTTCGAGGCCGCGGTGGCGCACGCCCGCCGCGAACTCACCGAGCTGCGCGACAAGCTGGCCCGCGAGCTGGGCCACGACGAGGCCGCGATCCTCGACAGCCAGCTCTTGATGCTGGAGGACGAGCTGGTCTGGGACGCCACGCTGTCCAGGATCCGCACCCAGCTCGTGAACGCGGAGGCGGCGTTCGCCAAGGCCATCGCCGACATCGTGCTGCAGTTCAACGGTCTGCAGGAGCAGTCGCTGCGCGAGCGCATCGCCGACCTGCGCGACCTCGAGGACCGGGTCCAGCGGGCCTTCCTGAACGAGACGGCCGTCGCGGAGCCGCCGTGGACCGAGGCTGCCGTCGTGGCGGCGCGCGATCTCGTGCCGAGCGAGACCGCCGCCCTCGACCGCGACCTGGTGCTCGGTTTCGTCACGGACGAGGGCGGCAGCACCAGCCACGTGGCGATCCTGGCGCGCAGCCTGGGAATCCCCGCGGTCTGCGGGCTCGGCGGCGTCGCCAGCCAGCTTCCCGCGGGCACGACCGTCGCGGTCGACGGCAACGTCGGTCGGCTCATCGCCGAGCCGGATCCGGAGACGCGCGACCGCCTGCTCACGCTCAAACAGCAGCAGATCACGGTCAGCCGGAAGCTCGATTACCTGCGCGACCTGCCGGCCGAGACGCCCGACGGCCGGCGGGTCCGCATGGCGACGAACATCGAGCTGCCGGTGGAGCTCGACGAGGCCCTGGCGCGCGGCGCCGAGGGCGTCGGCCTGCTGCGCACCGAGTATCTGTATTTCCAGCACCGGGACATTCCCAGCGAGGAGGACCAGGTCAAGCTCTACACCCGCGTCGTCCAGCGCCTCGCGGGGCGGCCGGTCGTCTTCCGGACCCTGGACGTCGGCGGCGACAAGGTCTCCGATTACCTCGGCGCCAAGCGCGAGTACAACCCGTTCCTCGGCTGGCGCGGCATCCGCTTCTCGCTCTCGAACCTCGGTCTGTTCAAGACCCAGATCCGCGCCGTCTACCGCGCGGGCGCCGCCGGTCCGGCCCATCTCATGTTCCCGATGATCACCGGCGTCGAGGAACTGCGGGCCGCGCTCGCGATCTGCGAGGAGGCGCGCGCGGAGCTGCAGCGCGAGGGCCGGCCGTACGCCGCCGACATGCCCGTCGGCATCATGGTCGAGACGCCGTCGGCGGCGGCGGTCGCGGACCTCCTGGCGCGCGAGTGCGCGTTCATGAGCATCGGCTCGAACGACCTGATCCAGTACACGCTGGCCATGGACCGCGGCAATCGGCGGGTCTCGTACCTCTACCGCCCCCTGCATCCGGCCATCCTGCGCGCGATCCGCCACGTCGTGGACGCCGGGCACGCGGCCGGCATCTGGGTCGGCCTGTGCGGGGAGATGGGCTCGGAGACCCGTCTCGCCGAGGTGCTCCTCGGCCTGGGCCTCGACGAGATCAGCATGCACAGCGCGGCGTTGCCGAAGATCAAGCAGGTCATCCGCTGGACCGCGTTCAGCGAGGCCCGCCGCGTCGTCGACACGCTCCTGGAGCTCGCCACCGCGGACGAGACCGACGCCTGGCTGGCGGCCTACGTCGCCGAGCGCAAGCGGAGCCGCGAACCGGGGGAGACCGCCTCATGAGCCGGTCGCCGGCCACCGGCCAGCGCCGGATGTTCGCCTGGATCGCCGGTCTGCCCGGCCAGTTGCGGCAAAGCGGCCGCTTGCCCGGCCTGGACACCGTGCGGCCGCCGCGCGAGCGGCCGGCCCAGGTGCTGATCTGCGGCATGGGCGGGTCGGCCATGGCGGGCAGCGTCGTGGCCGACGACTGGCCCGGGCTCGCCGTCCCGGTCCGGGTCTGGCGCGACGCCGGCCTGCCGGCCTGGGCCGGCCCGTCGACCCTGGTCGTCGCCTGCAGCTACTCGGGCGCGACGGCGGAGACCCTCGCGGCGCTCGCCGCAGCGCGCGGCCGCGGCTGTCCGGTCGTGGCCGTCACGAGCGGCGGACCGTTGCTGTCGGCCGCTCGCGGCGAAGACGGCGGACCGGGCTTTCCCGCCGTGGTCGTGCCGGGCGGCCAGCCGCCGCGCACGGCGCTGGGCGCGGCCCTGGGCGCGCTCCTGCACGTTCTCGCGCGCCTCGACCTCTTGCCTGATCCCTCCCTCGAGATCGCTGCCGCGTGCGATCACCTGGAGGGCGGCGGACTCGCGCGCGATCCCGGCGGCGCGGTGCTGGGCGAGCCCCGGGCGCTGGCGCTCGCGAAAAGCCTGGCCGATCGATTCGTCGTGATCTACACTTCCGGTCGCGAAGCCCACGGCGCCGGCCGCCGCCTCCTGGCGCAGCTCAACGAGAACGCCAAGACGGCCGGCCACGTCGCGAGCTTTCCCGAGCTCGTCCACAACGAGATCGTCGGCTGGAACCTGCCCCCCGCTCGGCGCGGCCAGTTCGCGCTGGTGGCGCTGCGCGGCGCCGACGAGTCCGGCGCCGACGCGCTGCGCGTCGAAGCCACCCTGGATCTGCTGGCCGACCAGTTCGCCGGCGTACATCAGGTGATCGCTCATGGCCCGAGCCGGCTCGCCCGCAGCCTGGGCCTGATCCTGTTCGGCGACTTGGTCAGCGCCCACCTCGCGGTGATCGGGAACGTCGATCCGGTGCCGATCGCGCGCATCGACGCTCTCAAGGCGCGGCTGCGCGATCGCTAGCGCAGGAGTGTCCGCATGAAGGCCGTCATCCCCGCCGCGGGCGTCGGCACCCGGCTGCGCCCCCACACCCTCAACAAGCCCAAGGCCCTGCTGCCGGTCGCCGGCCGGCCGATCCTGGCTCACATCGTCGACGACCTGGCGGAAGCCGGGATCGACGGCTTCATCCTGATCGTCGGCTATCAAGGCCAGGTCGTGCGCGAGTGGTTCGCCGCCAACCGCCCCGAGCTGGCCATCGCGTACGTGGACCAGGAGCGCCGGCTCGGCCTCGGCCACGCGATCTGGACGGCCCGGGAAGCCGTCGACGACCAGCCGTTCTTCTGCGTGCTCGGCGACACCATCCTGAAGGCGGATTACCGCGCGCTCCTGCAGTGCCCGGACAACCTGATCGCCGTGCGCGAGGTCGCGGATCCGCGCCGCTTTGGCGTGGTGGTCCAGGACGGCCAGCGGGTGACCGGCTTCGTGGAGAAGCCCGAGGTGCCGCCCAGCAACCTCGCGATCGTGGGGGCCTACCTCCTGCGCGACAGCGTGGCGCTCTTCGCCGCCCTGGAGCGGCTGGTGCGCGAGGATCGCCGCACGCGCGGCGAGTTCCAGTTGACCGACGGTTTGCAGTTGATGCTCGAGGCCGGCCATGTCTTTCGCACGGTACCGGTCGCCGACTGGTACGATTGCGGCAAGGCCGACACCTGGCTCGAGACGAACCGGGTGCTGCTCGATCGGCAGGCTGCTGCCGGCGGCGACTCCTGCTACCTTGATCCCACGGCCCGCGTGGACCATTCTAGGCTCGGACCCCACGTGAGCCTCGGTCCCGGCGTCGTGGTCGACCACTGCGACATCGCCGACGCCGTCATCGGCGCCGGCAGCGTGCTGCGCCGGTGCCGGCTGACCCATAGCCTGGTGGGTGAGGCGTGCCTCGTCGAAGGGGTCACGGGCTCGATCAACCTCGGCGATTATTGCGAGCTGACCGCAAAGGAGCAACGATGAGCGAGCGCTACCTGTTCACCAGCGAATCGGTGACCGAGGGGCACCCCGACAAGGTCGCGGACCAGATCTCGGACGCGGTCGTCGACGCCATCTTGGCCGAGGACCCGGCCGGACGCGTGGCCTGCGAGACCCTGGTGACGACCGGCGTCGCGTTGCTCGCCGGCGAGATCACGACCAGGACGTACGTGGATCTGCCCCGGCTGGTGCGGCAGACGATCCGCGAGATCGGCTACACGAGCTGCGAGTACGGGTTCGACGGCACTACCTGCGCGGTCCTCACGGCGATCGACGAGCAGTCGCCGGACATCGCCCTGGGCGTCGACACCGGCGGCGCCGGTGACCAGGGCCTCATGTTCGGCTATGCCACCGCGGAGACGGCGGTCCTGATGCCGCTGCCGATCACGGTCGCCCACCGGCTAGCGGCGCGGCTCGCGAAGGTGCGCAAGAACGGGACGCTGCCGTGGGTGCGCCCGGACGGCAAGACCCAGGTGACCGTGGAGTACGAAAACCACCGGCCCGTACGCATCGACACCGTCGTGATCGCCACCCAGCACGATCCCGACGTCACCCACGACGAGATCACCGCCGCCATGCGGCATCACGTCATCGAGCCCATCCTGCGCGAGTTCGACGTGGCGTGGGACGGCTACACCTCGCACGTCAATCCGACTGGGAAGTTCGTGATCGGCGGCCCGCGGGGCGACACCGGTCTGACCGGTCGCAAGATCATCGTCGACACCTACGGCGGCATGGCGTCGCACGGCGGCGGCGCCTTCAGCGGCAAGGACCCGACCAAGGTCGACCGCTCCGCCTGCTATGCGGCGCGGTGGGTCGCCAAGAACCTGGTGGCCGCCGGGCTCGCGTCCCGCTGCCAGCTCCAGGTCGCCTACGCGATCGGCGTCGCGGAGCCGGTCTCGGTCATGGTCGAGACGTTCGGCACCGGCAAGGCCCCGGACGCGCGGCTCACCCAGGCGGTGCGCAAGGTCTTCGATCTGACGCCGCGCGGGATCATCAGCCGCCTCGACCTGCGCAAGCCCGTCTTCAAGCGCACCGCGGCGTACGGACACTTCGGTCGCGAGGAGGGCGGCTTCACGTGGGAGCAGACCGACATGGTGGCCGAGCTGCAGCGGGCCGTCGGCTGAATCCGCCGTGACCGGGACGCAACGAGCCCCCGCCGGATCGGCGGGGGCTCGTTGTCGTTGTCGTCATCCCCGGGAATCGTCCCGCTGGATGCGCGGGTTTCCGGTCTCGCCCGGCCTAGGGCACCGCGAGGATGAACAGGCTGGCGAGGGCGTCGTGGTCGTCGGGCGTCGGGTCATCGGGCTCCACGCTCAAGGTCGTGGGGAATTCGTAGAGCTGGCCGGGATTGGCGGTGGTCAGGCGGAGGTTGAGGTCGATGGTCACGATGCCGCGGCCGACGCGCGTCAGGGTCCAGGTCCAGCTCGAGGTGTCGGGGTCGAAGGCGAACACGCCGATGCCGAAGGTGTTCGCGGACAGGAAGTGCAGCTGAGAGCTGGTGGGAATCTCGCCCGACAGGACCAGGTCCCACGCCGCGCTCGGGCCGTCGTTGCGAATATCCACCGAGTAGGTCAGGGTGTCGGGGAATGCTGCCACGACGTGGACGAGGTCCGGACCGCTCGTCGGGTCGACTTCGTTCGACAGCCAGTCGGTGGACACCGAGAGATCCGACGGCGCCGACTCGATGTGGAGCACCGGCGCCGCCTGGTTGTTGGCCGGGATGGTGTCGCATGCGTACGGTTCGATCGCGGTGGCGAACAGGTAGTCGTCCCGCTCATCGCCGAGATCGAGGCCGAACGTGACGTCGACGGTTTCCGAGGAGCCGGCGGGCAGCACCGGGAGGACCCAGAGCCAGTACCGGTTGGCGGCCGCCGACGCATCGTAGTAGAACGAGCCGTCGGTCTGGACCTGGTCGATGAAGTAGAGCTGGGGATCGCTCGGGAACGAGCCGCGTACGCCGACGTTGTAGGCGTCGGCAGGGCCGGCATTGCTGACGGTCACGGTGTAGGGCATCGTTTCCGGGAACCCGGGCACGTCGCGACGGAGCGTGTCCTCGGCGGTGGGCTGCGGGCTGCCTAGCCAGTCCGCTTCGAGGGAAAGGTCGGCGCCGGGGCTCGCGAGCACGTTCACGAAGACGGTGTCGCGGCGGGTGATCGAACGGATCGGATCCTCGATGACGACGTGGATATCCTGGTCGCCCACGTCCACCGGTGCGAAGGCGTGGAACGGATTCGTCCCCGTGTAGACCGAATCGCCGATTTCCCAGCGGAAGATGAATCGCTCGTAGGAATCGACGTCGGGATCGAATCCGCAGAGGTTGCCGACGGTGTAGAACTCGATCGGCCGGCAGGCGGCGATCTCGTCGCCCGGTTCACCGTCGATCCGGCTGAAGGCCTGGATGCCCAGGCTGTCCGCGATGACGGTGATCGCGATGCTGCGGCTCGCGCGTTCGCCGTTGTCGTCCTCGGCGGTCACGGTGACGTTGAAGGTGCCGGTGTCCGCGAACTCGTGGTAGGCGATCGAGGTGCCGTTGTCGATCCCGTGGCCATCGCCGAAATCCCAGACGATCCGCAACCAGGCGTTGCCGCCGGTCGGGTCCGCGAGCGGCTTGCCGCCCGAGACGTCCGCCCGGAAGTCCACGCGCAGGGGCGCGACGCCGCAGGTCTCGCTGGCGTACAGCCGGGTGATGACCGGCTTGGAGTCGTCTTCGCCGCAGCCAGCCACGAAGAGGGCGGCCAGGGCGGCCAGAAACAGGATCAGACCGAGCTTTCTCATTGGCATCACCGGCTCCGGGTGCAGGTGCTGGCGCGACTGGCCCGGGCGGGCGTACCCCCCCGGCGCCGCTCAGGTAAGCCAAGGCCACATCAATGTATAAACCTAGGATCTGCCGGGCAAGGAGTCCAGGGAAAACCGGGTTCTCAACGGCGCGCGCGGAGGTAGAGGAGCCAGGTCGCTGCCGCGTAGACGACGTTCCCGGCCCAGCCGGCTCCCACCGCCGGCAGGACTCCGGTATGGCCGAGCGAGCGCCCGAACATCATCAGCAAGTAGTAGCCGAAGCCGACGAGCATGGTCAGCCCGAATCCGGACGCGACCGTGGTCCTGCGGGGTCCCGACGCGAGGACCACGCCCAGGCAGACGACGATCAGGTTCACGAGGGGGAACGCGAGCTGGAACTGGATGTCGACCTCGGTGGCGGTGGGATCGCCGCCCGTCTGGGCGAGCAGCTTGCGGTGCTCCGCGAGCTGGCGGATGTTCATGTTCTCCTGTCGTACCTGGGTGCGGTAGAGGCCGCCCGGGGTGATCGCGAGATCGGTGGCGTCGAGCGTCGCGAACGACTCGATCGTCTCCTGATCCTGCCGGAAGCTCCGGCGCGTCCCCTGCTGGAGTCGCCAGTGCTGGCCGTCCCACTCGGCGCGCTCGGCGTCGATGCGCTCGACGACGGCCGGCCCCGCGAGCGTCAGCACCTTCAACCCGGTGACGACCTGGGTGTTGGGATCGTACTTGCGGGCGTAGTAGAGCCGGCCGTCCGGGCCGGTCGCGGTGATCTGCCGAGTCGGCCGGAGCCGCTCGGCCTTCTTGTGGATCTCCACCTCCCAGACCTGCCACTTGCGGACGTTCGCCTCCGGGAGCACGTACTCCCGCCAGGCGAGCGCGCCGACGGTCAGCACGACGCCCGCGATCAGCAGCGGGCGTGCGATCCGCAGCAGAGACAGGCCGCAGGCGTAGAGCGCGGTCAGCTCGAGGTAGCGGGACATGCTGCCGATCGTGAACAGGGTCGCCATGAGCACGGCGATCGGCAGGACCTGGTCGATGATCCAGGCGCCCTTGTAGAGGTAGTACCGCAAGGTCATCGAAGCCGTTGCGTGGTTGTCGATGAAGCTCCCCAGGTGGTCGAAGAGGTCGACGAGCGTGAAGAGGATGAACGACCCCGCGAGGGTATACATGAGGTAGCGCAGGAAGTTGCCCAGGATGAGGCGCTCGAAGATCTTCATGCGGACGTCCCGGCCGCTCGCCGGCGGGGCGGCCACGGCAGCTGGAGGTACGACGTCTCGCGGACGGCCCGGCTGAAGAGCGGGATGCCACCGCCCAGCAGCAGGAGATTACCCGACCACATGGCGAGCGCCGGGTCGAGCATGCCGCGGTCCGACAGCTTCTCGCCGCCGACCAGGCAGAGGTAGTAGACCAGGTACACCAGCATGGCCAGGCTGATCGAGACGCCGCGGCCGCTGCGGCTGGTCGAGACCGCCATCGGGACCCCCACCAGGGCGAACACGAGGCACGCGAACGGGATCGCGAGCTTCTTGTGGTACTCGACCAGGAACTTGTTCGTCTTGCGGTCGATGGAGTCGACGATCGTCGCCTGCGCCCGCGACTGGCTGACCGCGTGCTCCAGCTTGCGCCGCGTGGCGCCCAGCCGCGTGCGCCGCTCGGCCGGGTTGGCCGCGTCGTGGCCGGCGAGCTGGGCGCGCTCGTCAGGCAGCAGCTGGCGGAACTGCCACTGGACGACGTCGGCGTTGAGGTTGGCGATCTGGCTCTCGACCTCGTGCCGCTTGTCGCGCTGGTCGCGGGCGGCGCGCCGCAGATCGGTCAGGTTCATCTCGCGATCGCCGCGGCTCTCGCGTTGCGAGTCCTGGAGTTCCTGCTGCATGTTCTCGAGACGGATCACGTGGCGACCGAACCGGATGACCTGGTACTTCTGCGGCTGGTCGGGGTCGGGCAGCTCGTGGATCTCGCCGTCGTGCAGCTCGAGGATCAAGGCGTCGGTCGCCGGGTCGGTGACGATCACGCCCCAGTCGGCCGTGGTCACCCGCGGGCTCAGCTCGTCGCCCTGCTCCTTCTCGACGATCGAGACGTCGGTGATGCGGCCGGTGCGGTCGTCCTTGCTCGCGACGTAGATCGTCATGTCGTCCTTCAGGTCGGTGAACATCTGCTCGCGGATCTCCAGCATGGGCCGCGAACGCTTGATGTCGTAGAGCAGGTTGACCAGGGTGTGGTTCGATTCCGGATAGACGTAGTGGTTGAAGGCCGTCAGGCCCACCCCGATGATCGCGGCGCCGAGCGCGAGCGGCCGCAGGACGGCCCAGAGGCTGACGCCGCTCGCCTTCATCGCCGTAATCTCGTTGTCGCCAGCGAGTTGGCCGACGCTCATGAGGACCGCGACGAGGACGGACATTGGAACGGATAATGCAAGTGTGAAGCCCAGGCTGAGGATCAGGACCCGCGTGGCCACGCTGAACGCAACCCCCTTGCTCACGAACATGTCGACATAGTCGAAGAGTACGTCGATCATCAAGAGGAAGGTGATGGTGAAGAGCCCGAAGAGGAAGGGCCCCACCGCCGCCCGAATCAAGTGCCTGTCCAGCAAGCGCATCCGCGAGTCCTGTCGAGTCCGCCCCGGCGGGGCGGGTTACTTCCAGCGGGGCCGGCCGGTCCCGCCGGTCCGGCGCCCGGCGCGCCGCCCTGAGCGGGCGGTCTCACCGAGCGGCCGGTGCGCGCGGCGTCGGGCGCGGTCGTCCTGTCCGGTAGGCAGGGCGACCACTTGGGAGGACGGGGGCCACTGTCCGGGCAGTTGCGGGCCGTGACCATGGTAGCGTATCGACGAGGAGTGTCGAGGCTTGACCACGCGCCGGAGGCCAACGAACTCCCAGCACTGCCTCCGCCGGCGCCGCCCCAGGTCCGCAGCCGCCGCCTGCCCCTTCGTCATCCTCGTCCTCCTTCTGCTCGGCGGCTGGCCGCGGGGCGCCCAGGCCGATCCCCAGTACCCCGGACCGCTGCTCTACGGCCTCGATCCCCTGCTGCGCACCACGGCGGACCCGCGCCTGCTGGGTGTCGAGCGCCTCGTCCTGCGCGAGCGCCTGCTGGCCCAGGGCGTCGACCCCCGGAAGGAGTTCCGGCGCCCCGGTCTGGACACGCTGTTCCGCGCCCACCTGATCGAGCGGCTCGGGCTGGACCTCGACCGCGAGTCCGAAATCGTGGAGGTCGACGGCGCGACGGGACTCTACACCGTCATTCGATACCCGGATTGGTTCTTCCTGTTCCCGAACTCGCGCCGCCTGCCCGGCGGATTCACCTACTATCCGCCCCGGCCGATCGACGCGGCCGAGGTCCAGCTCTTCGTCGACGACGCCGACCGCGGGCTCCAGCGCCAGTGGGCCGTCGCGAACGAGCTGCAGCGCGAGGCGGCGCTCGGCGTGACGGGCGGCGGCCGCCTCGCCGGCCAGGGCGAGGGGCTGATCAACCTGACGATCCCGGTCAAGCTGCCGCGCACGCTCGAGAAGATCATCGGCCGCGGCGAGAAGACCCAGATCAAGATCACCGGCCGCGAGCACATCGCGATCCGGGGCGAGACGACCCGCAGCAACCAGTTCACGCCCAACGAGCGGGTCCAGAGCCAGAGCTGGTTTCCCGACCTGGACATGGAGCAGCAGCTGCAGGTCAACCTGTCGGGCCAGATCGGCGAGAAGATCTTCATCGAGGTCGACCACAACAGCGAGACGATCGGGCCCGAGGGGACCAAGATCAAACTCAGCTACCGGGGCGACGAGGACGAGGTCATCCAGAGCATCGAGACCGGCGACGTGGGCCTCACCTTGCCCGGCGGCCAGCTACTCGGCTACAGCTCGAACCAGTCGGGGCTGTTCGGCGTCAAGGTGACCGGCCAGTACGGCCCGGCCGATTTCACGGTCGTGGCCTCGAAGCAGAAGGCGGAGTCGGATTCCAAGAGCTTCAACGCTCGCGGCGGCGAGATCACCGAGCACGTCATCCCGTCCTACGCCTACCTCAACAACCGGTTCTTCCGCCTGGACCTGCCCAGGCTCGCGGGCGACGCCCAGGTCCAGCTGGGGTACGAGTACCCGGACTCCGTGGGCCGGGTCGCCGGCGAACGCATCGAATCGACGAGCGTGCGCGTCTACCGGTCGCTCGGCGGCGTCGCGCCCCAGGAGGGCGACGTCCAGTACGTGGCGGCGGCGATCGATTCCGGGGGCCGCTGGGAGCCGGATTACGTGAACGGCATCCCGCTCGACAACTGGGAGACCGGCTGGGTCTGGCGACCGGTGCCGATCACGTTCCTGCGCACGGTCGACGACGACATCGTCGCCGTGGATCTGGGCCAGCAGATGCAGGACGACGACATCCTCGCGGTGACCTACGACGTGGTCAACGCCAGCGGCCAGGTCGTCTACCGCGTCGGCGAGGATCCCAACTCCGGCGCCGAGCGCGGGCTGCCGATCGGCGACCAGAGCTACTACCGGATGAAGCTGCTCAAACCGGCCCAGCGCGACTACTTCACGTTCCAGTACGTGCTGCGCAACATCTACCCGCTGGGCGGCAGCAATATCGACATGGAGAGTTTCGAGCTGCGCATCGAGACGACCGCCATCACGGACAACCCGGACTACCACACGGAGGCGCTCTCCTACCTCCGCGTCTTCGGCCTCGACCGCGAGAATCCGCAGGCCGAGCTGACGCCCGACGGCGTCGTCGACAAGCACCGGACGGTGATCTTCGACCTCACGAACGGACTGCTGCTCTTCCCGCTCGATTTCCCGTTCCCGTTCGCCGCGGGCGAGGACAAGTACCGGGCCTACGTCAACGACGACGCGGTCTGGGACGAGAGCTGGGCGGGGTCGAACCTCCAGCTGAACCAGACCCCCCAGATCTACGACTGGACCACGACCCCCAGCACCTACAGCGATTTCGGGAAGTTCAACCTGGTCGCCCTGCACGCGGCGGCGAGCAACGTCATCAACCTCGGCGCCTCGAACATCGAGGAAGGGTCGGAAACGGTCACCCTCGACGGCCGCACCCTCCAGCGCGACGTCGACTACACGATCGACTACCTCTTCGGCACCGTCGAGCTCAGGGGCGACGCCGCTGGCCAGCTGACCCCGGACAGCAACGTCCAGGTGAACTACCAGTACGCCCCGTTCTTCGGCGGCGGCCAGAGCAGCCTGCTCGGTCTGAACCTGGGCTACGACCTGGGCCGCGAGAGCAAGCTCGCGACGACCTGGCTCTACGAGTCCAACAGCATCGTCGGCGAGAAGGCCAAGCTCGGCGAGGAGCCCAGCCACACCCTGGTCGGCAACCTCAACCTGAACCACACCCTCGAGTCGGGATTGTTGACCGATGTCGCCAACCTGTTGGCGATCGGCCGGCGCGACAAGGAGAGCACGCTCGCCGTGAGCGGCGAGGCGGCCGTCTCGGTCCCCAATCCGAACACGCGCGACCGGGTCTACATCGAGGATTTCGAGGGCGCGGCGAGCACCGACGTCGTCACCCTGGGCCGCCTCGGCTGGTATCCCGCCAGCCGGCCGCTGCCGCTGCCTGGCGACGCCCGGCCGTTCGCTCCGGAGAGCCGCGCCGGGACGATCCGCTGGTTCACGCCCGAGACGCGCGTCCTGCGGCGGTACCTGAACCCCGAGCTGGTGGGCCAGGAGCGGGACGAGACGCAGCAAGCGGTGAGCCTGTACTTCCGGCAGGACGCCGGCTGGACGCCCGACCAGTGGGGCGGGATCATGCGCGGCCTCAGCCGCACCGGACTGGACCTCAGCAAGTCGCAGTTCATCGAGTTCTGGATCAACGACTGGGCGGCCGATCCGGCCGACCGGCGCGGCGTCCTGCACATCGACTTCGGCTACCTCTCCGAGGACTTCGTCTGGCGGAACGCCGCCGGCGGCGTCGAGTACGGGACCTGGCAGCTGGAGGACCGCAACCAGGACGGCAGCTTCACCGTGTCGACCGAGGACGTCGGGCTGGACGCGGTCTACGCGGGGCAGGACGTCGTCCAGCCAGGCGCCCAGTACTCGGTCGAGCAGACGAGCCCCGACGATCCGTATCCGTTCATCAACAACACCGCCGGCAACAACTACGAGGACAGCGAGGACCTCGACGGCAACACGGCGTTCGACGAGAAGAACGGCTACTTCACGGTCGCCATCGACCTGCGGGACACGCCGGCGCTCGTCGACGTGGCGGCCACCTATCCGGGCGCGGACCTGGGCGGCTCGTCCTGGCGCAAGTACCGCATCCGCCTGAGCGACCTGCTCGAGCAGAACGACGACGCGATCGCGAACATCCACGCCGTGCGCCACCTGCGGATCTGGTACGAGGATCCCGCGGCCGCCGCGCCGGGCGCCGTGAACCTCGAGCTCGCCGAGCTCGCGTTCTTGGGCAGCCGCTGGGAGCGCCAGGGCATCCGCAAGACCAGCGACGAGACGCTCCTGAGCGCGGCCGATCTCGGCCCCGACGAGAACTTCTTCATCGGGGAGATCAACAACAAGGACAATCCCGAGTATCATCCGCCCTTCCCGGTCCACGTGGAGAACAACATCCCGGAGAAGGAGTCCTCGCTCATCGTCGATTTCAACGAGCTCGCGCCCGATCACCTGATCCGGATCGGCAAGCAGGTCTCGGCCCAGGGCGACGACTACACGCGGTACAGCCGTCTCAGCTGGTGGTGGCATTGCCCCGACGCGGATGTCGCCGACCTGGACATGTTCTACCGGCTCGGCGCCGACTCGACCAACTACTACGAGGTCGCGCTGCAGTTCGCCGACACGCCGCAGCGCGTCGGCTGGAGCCACATCAACCTGGATCTCGTCGACCTGACCAACCTCAAGAACGCGGAACGGGGCGACGACGGCACGATCCGCACGGAGGTGGCCGACGCCCTGAACGGCCAGCTCTACCCGGTGCGCATCGTCGGCCAGCCGGACCTGCGGCGCGTCACCCGCTACTACGTCGGCATCGCGAACCGCACGCGTCGCGTCATCAACGGCCAGATGTGGATGAACGACGTCCTGCTGGTCGGCGTCAAGCGCGACGTCGGCCTGGCCGAGAAGGTCGGACTGCGCCTGAACATGGCGGACGTCGTCAAGGTCGACTTCGACTGGGACCAGCGCGATGCCGAGTACCATGGCCTCAACGAGGACGCGGGGCAGGGCGCCGTCACCAGGAACTGGACCCTGTCGACCAACTTCAGGGTCGACGACTTCGTCCCGCTTCTGGGCTTCCAGCTGCCGGTCAGCTTGAGCCGGCGGCAGTCCACGAGCCGGCCGAAGTACGAGATCAACAGCGATATCGAGATCGTCGACGAGGACCGGCGCAACCTGTTCTCCACCGTGGAGGACCGCGAGAGCTACTCGGTCCGGCTCAGCCACCGGCAGAGCCGCGCCGCGGTGCCGCGCTACCTGGTCGACCCCTGGACGGTCCAGTTCTCGGGCAGCACCACGGGCCGGACCTCGCCGACCGAGGACGCGGACCAGGCCTCGCTGCAGGGATCGCTCAACTTCAACCTCCAGATCCCCGGCGAGACGACCGTGAGCAAGGTGCCGCTGCTGGGCCGCATCCCGATCGTTCGCTCGATCGGGCTCTTGCCCACGCGCCTGGAAGGGTCGGCCGCTTTCACCAAGACGGATCGCACCAGCTTCCGCAAGGACCTCGACGGGACCCAGTACCCGTCCACGTCGACCAAGACGAAGCCCGGCACGCTCACCGGCACGCTCGAGTACCGGCCGCTGCCGCTGGTGACGGTGAACTACAAGAACCGCTCCGAGCGCGACCTCCTGCGGCGCCGCGAGTGGCAGGGCATCAACATCGGCGAGGAGAACCGGTACTCCCAGGACGTGAGCCTGACCCTGGTCGTGCCGAAAGCGACCCAGCTCCCGCAGAGCGGCGCGTTCGCGCCCCTGCGGACCCTGGTGCGCGGCGTCAATTCCCTGCGCCCGTCGTTGACGTACCAGGGCTCCTTCGTGGACGACCACAGCCCGGGCATCCGCCAGCCCGGCGACCCGCCGGACGTCAGGAGCATCAGCAACTCGAACGACTGGCAGTACCGTGCGCAGCTGCCGCTGGGCGAGATCTTCAAGTCGCTCGTCCCGGAGCGCAAGCGCACTGCGGATCAGGCGCAGCAGATGATCCAGGAGCAGGAGCGGCTCATGCAGCAGGCCCGCCAGGACACCACGCTGCGGTTCGACCCCGCGACGATCGACGGGTGGGACGAGATGACGCCCGACCAGCGGCGGGAAGCCGAGGAAGAATGGCTCCTGGAGCAGGCGGAGCTGCGGTTGCGCGAGGAGGGGCGCGAGCTGCCCGCGCCGGCGGCTGGCGGCGGTTTCGGCCCACGCGATCTGGTCGAGCCCGTGCTGGCCGCTCTGCGCGGATTCGACGCGATCTCGTTCTCCTTCACGGACGGCCGCTCGAGCGGCTACGGCCGGCTGACCTCCGACGTGCCGGGCTTCGCCTATCGGTGGGGTTTCGACACGCAGCCCGATCTCGACGACACGACCTACGCGACCGTGCGCTTCGCGGAGAGCCAGAACACCACGGTCGCCACCAAGACGCGGCTGTCCCGGGATTTCTCGCTCGACGTCAAGTACACGCTGGCCGAGAGCCGGCAGCGGACCATCGACAGCGAGACCCGGAACTACTCCCAGGATTGGCCCGACCTGCGGCTCAACCTGACCGGCCTCGAGCGCCTCGGTCTCTTCGGCGGCAAGGCGGACGACCGCGAGGCCGGCTGGTTCCGCTCGTCGAGCTTCGATCTCGCCTACAAGCACTCCAAGAGCGTCCCGAATTTCACCGAGACCTTTCACAATCCGCGGCGCTCGAGCACCTACACGCCCCGGTGGAACATGACGTTCCACAGCGGCCTCGCGCTGACCCTCAACGGCAGTTACAGCACGGAGAATCAGATCTCGAGCGGCGTGATCAACGACACTCATCGCCTGCAGGTCGGCCTCCAGGTGCAGCAC
Organism: Candidatus Krumholzibacteriota bacterium; assembly: GCA_022711765.1. Classification (GTDB taxonomy): domain Bacteria; phylum Krumholzibacteriota; class Krumholzibacteriia; order LZORAL124-64-63; family LZORAL124-64-63; genus Glo-17. Next base: position 553,810 of record JAKLEB010000001.1, on the reverse strand, counting down.
GAGTTCCAGGCGCAGACCCTGCTGGCGAAACTCGGCCTCTACCGGCCGGGCAACCAGCCGACGGTCAACATGTCCGTCGATCTGCGGTTTTCCAGCAACACGACGGACCGGACGGTGCCCGGCGCGACCTACCAGCAGGCTCAGCAGGGAACCCAGAGCATCTCGCTCCAGCCGCGATTCACCTACAACATCACGCGGAACCTTTCGGGCGCGTTCAGCTTGAACTTCAGCCAGAACAAGAACCTCGCCACCGACCTGAAGACCACCGTGTTCGGACTGGGACTGGAGGCCACCTTTGTGTTCTGACCGCGTGCGTGTCCGGGGACGCGCCGTCGCGGCGCTCGCCGCGGGCGTCTGGATCGCCGCCGCCGCCGCCGCCGCCGAGCCCCCGGCGTTCTCCGGCCACCGGGCGTTCGCCTGGATCGACCGCCAGTGCGACCTCGGCCCGCGGCCGCCCGGCTCGGCGGCCCTCGAGACGCTGCGGCGACTCGTCGAGGCCCACGCCGACAGCCTCGGCCTGCCGGTCGCCCGCCTCTGCTTCACGGCGCGCGACCCGTGGCGCGGCGGCGACGTCACGCTGTGCAATCTCGTGGTCTCCTGCGGCCCGGCCGGCGGCGACCGGCTGTGGCTGGGCGCCCACTACGACACGCGCCCCGCCTGCGACCAGGATCCCGACCCGGCGCGCCGCGGCGAGCCGCTCCTGGGAGCCAACGACGGAGCCAGCGGCACGGCGATCCTGCTGCACCTGATGGAGGTGCTCGCGGCGGCGCCGCCCGCCCGCGGCGTGGACCTGATCTTCTTCGACGGCGAGGACTCGGGCCGGTCCGGCGATCCGCGCGGCTTCTGCCTGGGCAGCCGGCACCTGGCGGCGACCTGGCGGGACTTCCCGAGCCCGCTCGCCGGCGGGAAGCCGCGCGCGCTGATCGTCCTGGACATGGTCGGCGAGCGGGGCCTGCGCATCGGCAAGGAAGGCTACTCGCAGGCGTACGCGCCCGAGCTGACGAGCCTGGTCTTCGCGCGGGCCGCGTCCTTGCGGCTCACGGCGCTGGTGCCCGAGCCGGCGACCGCCGTCTACGATGACCACGTGCCGTTCCTCGAGGCGGGAATCCCGGCCGTCGACCTCATCGATTTCGAATTCCCCCAGTGGCATACCGCGGGCGACGTGCCGGCCGTCTGCGATCCGGCGTCCCTGACCCAGGTCGGCCGGCTCGTGCTCTCGCTCTGCCGCGAGCCCCTGCCCGGTTTCTGACTTGCCCCCGGCCCCGCGAGGGTCTATATTCTGGCCGTTCCCGTAGACCCCGTATCCGGGATGTTCCGGAAGTGGGCGCAAGTCCACTTTTTTTCATGCTCCGAGGAGTCGGCTTGCCACCGGAGAACCTGGACCGGTACGCCCTGGCCACGCGCATCCACGACCTGCTGGCCGCCGAGCTGGTCGCCGAGGGGTGGGAACTGGTCGACGTGCGGGTCTATCGCGGCGGCGGACGCCTGCAGGTGCGGCTCTACGTGGACGTGGCGGGCGAGGGGCGCATCGACCTGGACGGTTGCGCCCGAGCGTCGCGCGCCGCGGGCATGTTCCTCGAGGAATCGGACCTCTTCCAGGAGCCCTGGGTGCTCGAGGTCTCGTCGCCGGGCGTCCGCCGGCCGCTGCGCACCGCGGCGCATTTCGCAGCGGCGGTCGGGCAGGACGTGGAACTGAAATGGCGGCCCCTGGACGCGCCGGCGAGCCGGCCGCGCAACCTGCGGGGACGTCTGTGCGGCGTGGCGGACGGGGTGCTCACGGTCGCGCCCGCGGCGGCCGAGGACGCCGGGGCGGCGGCGCCGGCGGTGAGCGTGCCGCTCGCGTCGGTGCTCGAGGCGAACCTGGACCACGATTTCGACGCGCAGGCCGTGATCCGCGAGGATCGCCGCCGCCGCAAGGACGACAAGCGAGCCCGGCGCGCGCAGCGGCGCGGCGGCGGGCGCGGTCAACCGGGCCCGGCAGCGCCGGGCGAGCCGGCAGACGAGGACGCGGAGAGGGACAGGAGCTGAGATGGACCACAACGTGATCCAGGCCCTGCAGGCCATCGTGCGCGAGAAGCACCTCGACCAGTCGATCATCATCGAATCGCTGGAGGCTGGCCTGCAGTCGGCGGCGAAGAAGAAGCTGGGCGCCGAGGCGAACGTCGTCGCCTCCGTCGACCCGCAGACGGGCGAGATGCTGGTCGAGCAGGTCAAGACCGTCGTCGCCGAGGTCGAGGACGCCGGTCTCCAGATCAGCCTCGAGGAAGCCCAGCTCGAGTTCGGCGACGAGGTCGAGATCGGCGACGAGGTCCGCTGGGACCTGCCGCTCGAGCAGTTCGGCCGCAACGCGATCCTCGTCGCCAAGCAGATCCTGGTGCAGAAGGTCCGCGAGGCGGAGCGCGCGCAGATCTTCGAGGAGTACAAGGACAAGGTCAACACGATCATCGAGGGCAAGGTCCAGCAGCTCGAGCGCGGCAACGCGCTGGTGAACCTGGGCCGCGTCGAGGCGCTCCTGCCGCACCGCGAGCAGATCCGCACCGAGCCGCTGCGCCAGGGCAGCGCCGTGCGTGCCTTCATCATCGAGGTGCTCGACAACGCCAAGGGCCCGCAGATCATCCTCTCGCGCAGCCATCCCGAGTTCCTCAAGGCGCTGTTCGCCCAGGAGGTGCCCGAGATCCAGGAGGGGATCGTCGAGATCAAGGCCGTGGCTCGCGAGCCGGGCACGCGCTCCAAGATCGCCGTGGTGAGCCGCGACGACCGGGTCGACCCGATCGGCTCCTGCGTCGGCATGAAGGGCAGCCGCGTGCAGGCCGTGACCCACGAGCTCAAGGGCGAGCGGGTGGACATCGTGTTGTGGAGCCCCGACCCGTTGCAGCTCATCAGCCGCGCGCTCAGCCCGGCCGAGGTCAGCCAGGTCATCCTGAACGAGACCCGGGGCGAGGCCACCGTGGTCGTGACCGAGGACCAGCTCTCGAAGGCCATCGGCAAGGAGGGCAAGAACGTCCGCCTCGCCGCGAAGCTGACCGGTTGGAAGATCGACCTGATCTCGTCGCGCGAGTACAGCATCCGCCAGCGCGTGGCCGAGGACGTGGCCATGACCCTGGAGGAGATGTCGGGCATGACGCCGGAGCTCGCCGCCGCCCTGCGCGAGGTCGGCATCGAGACCATCGGCGCGCTGGCCCGCATCGATCAGGAAGCTCTGAGCGGCGTCGAGGGCATCGGCCCCGAGAGGGCCGCCGAGCTGCAGCGCACGGCGCTCGCGACGCTCGACGAGCTGGAGCGGGTCATCGAGGAGACGGTGCAGGCCGAGCTCAACCGCGAGGTCGGCGCGGGCCTGCTCGACGAGAGCATGCTCGAGGCCGCGGCGCCCGAGTCGGAGGAGGCGCTCGCCGCGTCGACCGGCGCCGAGGCGCCGGCCAATCCCTTCAGCGGGTTCGAGGAGAAGGTGTCCGGCGAGGGCGAGCCCGCGGACGAGGACGCGGCGCCGGACGAGGCTGCGGAGCCGGACGAGGCCAAGCCGCGCGATCCGTTCGCGGACTCCGGCCTGGATGGATAGATGACGGCGGGCGAGCGAGCGCGGCGGCGCGCGATCGATCCGCGGGCGGAGCGCGCGCTGGGTTTGCTGGGCCTCGCGCGCCGGGCCGGCCGGCTCGCGGTGGGGACCACGGCGGTCGTCCAGCTCGTGGAGCGCGGTGACCGGCCGGTGGTGGTCATCGCGGCCGACGCGAGCGGGCGGCAGCGGGCGAAGCTGCGCCGGCTCGCGCCGGTCCGCGGCTTCGTGGACGGACTGTTCGACCGCGACGATCTGGCCAGGCAGCTCGGGCGCCGCGAGCTGGTGGTGGTGGCGGTGGCGGATCCCGGCTTCGTGCGCGGGCTGGTCGAACTCGGCGTGGTGGCCGATTCCCGGGCGGATTCCGCGACGTTGGACTGACGTCGGTGCGGCTGGAGGTGCGACCTTGGTGAGGAAGCTCAGAGTTTACGAACTGGCCCGGCACTACGGTGTCGACAGCAAGCAGATCATGGTCCTCCTCCAGAAGATGAAGGTCGAGGCGAAGAGCCACATGAGCGTGGTCGAGGACGACGCGGTGGACAAGGTCCACGCGGTCTTCCAGCGCAAGCGCGAGCTCGCCCGGCGCAACTACGCCAAGGCCCACGGGATGGACGCCTCGAAGCTCGAGAGCATCGCCAGCCTGCGTCCTCTGCCGCGCCCGCAGCCGCAGGAGGAGCCGGAGCCGGCGGAGAAACCGAAGCCGAAGAAGGTCGCCAAGAAGAAGAAGGCGCCGGCGAAATCCCAGGTCGTCGTGATCACCAAGACGGGGCAGCTGACCAAGGTCGCCAAGGAAGCGGCGGCGAAGAAGGCCGCGCAGGAGCAGGCGCGCGAGGCGCAGGCGGAAGCGGCGCGCCAGGAGAAGGCGCGGATCGCCGAGGAATTGCAGCAGCAACGGGAAGAGCACCGCCAGGCGCGCCTCGTCAAGCGACCCAGGCACGTCGCGGGCGAGGGCGAGGCGGCGGCGGCCGCGGCCGAGCCGGACACGTCCGGAACCGCCGCGACGCTGGATGGCCCCCTGCCGGTGGCGCCCCTGCGCGAAGAGGTCGCGCCGGCGGCGGCGAGCGGAGTCGAGGCTGCCGCGCCGGCCGCGCCGCCGGCGGTCGAGGAGCCGCCGGCGGAGGCCGCCGCGCCCGCAGCCGGCGAGGCCGAACCGTCCGGCGCGCGCCGCCCGATCGTGAAGAACGACGGTTTCAAGGTCGGCGACATCGTGCGTGCGGCCGCCGTGGAGACGCCTGCGGCCGTCGCGCCGCCCGCGACGGGCGAGACGATCGGCGCCAGCTCGCAGAGCGTGAAGGAATCGATCCAGGCGGCCATCCGGCGCCGCCAGGATGAGAAAGCCGCCAAGGAAGTTGCGGGCGGCCGGCGCAAGCGGTCGCGTTCGAAGAAGAAGAAGGTCGACGAGGCCGAGGTCGAGCGGCAGCTCAAGCAGACCATGGCCCAGATGGACGGCACCGCCGGCAGCCGCCGCAAGCGCCGCAAAGGCGGTCAACAGGAAGCCGCAACCGAGGAGGACATCCTGCGCATCACGCCGTTCATCACCGTTCAGGAGTTCGCCGAGAAGCTGGAGGTGCCCGCGCGCGAGATCATCGGCAAGCTCTTCAGCGTCGGCGCCATGGTGACCATGAACCAGCGCCTGGAACGGGAGCAGATCGAGCTGCTGGCCGAGGAGTACGAAGCCGACATCGAGTTCCTCAGCGAGTACGGCGAGGAGATCCTCGAGCACAAGGACGAGAAGGTGGCGGCCGAGGACCTCGAGCACCGCGCGCCGGTCGTGACGGTCATGGGTCACGTGGACCACGGCAAGACCTCGCTTCTCGACCGGATCCGCAGCACCAACGTGATCGCCGGCGAGGCTGGCGGGATCACGCAGCACATCGGCGCCTACCGCGTGGAGACCGCGGGCGGCCCGATCACCTTCCTCGACACGCCGGGCCACGCCGCGTTCACCGCGATGCGCGCGCGCGGCGCCCAGGTCACCGACATCGTGATCCTCATCGTCGCGGCCAACGACGGCGTGATGCCCCAGACGGTCGAGGCGCTCAACCACGCGAAGGCGGCCGGCGTGCCGGTCATCGTCGCGGTCAACAAGATCGACCTGCCCGACGCGAACCCGGCGCGGGTCAAGCAGGAGCTGACCCAGCACGGCATCCTCGTCGAGGAGTTCGGCGGTCAGGTGCTCTGCGCCGAGATCTCGGCCAAGAAGGGCATCAACATCGAACGCCTGCTCGAGCTGGTGCACCTGCAGGCCGAGGTCCTCGAGTTGCAGGCGAGCCCCAAGGGCCCCGCGCGCGGCACCGTGATCGAGGCCCGCAAGGAGCCGGGTCGGGGCGTGGTCTTCTCCGTGCTCATCGAGCGCGGCACCCTGAAGGTGGGCGACATCTTCGTGGTCGGCCTCTGCGACGGACGGGTCCGCGCGCTGGTGAACGAGCGCGGCGAGAAGCTCGAGGCCTGCCTGCCGGGCCAGCCGGCCGAGGTGATGGGCGCCAACGACGTGCCGGAGGCCGGCGACCGCTTCTACGTGATGGAGAGCGAGCGCGAGGCCCGCGAGATCTCGGCGCGCCGGCAGCAGGAGATGCGCGTCCAGCAGCTGACGGCCCCGCGGAAGAAGCTGAGCCTGGATTCCCTGGCGAGCCTGATCACGGCCGCGGACCTCAAGGAATTGCCCATCATCATCAAGGGCGACGTGTCCGGCTCGGTCGAGGCGCTGGCGGACCAGCTCCTGGAGCTCGGCACCAGCGAGGTCCAGGTGCGCATCGTCCACAAGGCGGTGGGCGCCATCAGCGAGTCGGACGTGCTGCTCGCCGCGAACACGGGCGCCCTGATCATCGGCTTCCACCTGCGGCCGGGCGCGGCCATCCGCGAACTCGCCAAGGAGCACCACGTCGAGATCGAGGTCTTCGACATCATCTACGAGGCCGTGGACACGCTGAAGAAGGCCATGGCGGGTCTCCTCGGCTCGATCAAGCGCGAGGTCTCGACGGGCAAGGCGGAGGTCCGCATGGTCTTCCGCATCCCGAAGGTCGGCCAGATCGCCGGCTGCATGGTCACGGAAGGCAAGATCACCCGCAACAGCCGCGGCCGGCTCGTGCGCGAGGAGATGGTGATCTTCGAGGGCAAGATCTCGTCGCTCAAGCGCTTCAAGGAGGACGCGCGCGAGGTCGCCCAGGGCTACGAGTGCGGCATCGGTCTGGAGAATTTCCACGAGATCGCCGAGGGTGACATCATCGAGACGTTCGAGATCGAGGAAGTCAAGCGCACGACGTTCTGAGGAGTCGGCGCCGCGCGATGACTACCGCAGCGGGCCGGCGCGGCGGCGCTGCGGGCGCCGCGGGGCGGCGGCTCAGGCTGTGGCCGTCGGTGGGCTCGCCGCAGGACAGGTGATCATGGATCCTCACCAGCATGGCCGCCTCAGCGCTTCGATCCAGCGCGCGCTCAGCGACCTGATCGCGACTCGCGTGAAGGACCCGCGCGTCCAGCTGGTGTCGATCTCGCAGGTCGAGCTCAACCGCGATCACAGCCAGGCGCGGATCTACGTCGCGATCACGGGCGACGAGACGGACCGGCAGAAGAGCCTGGTCGGCCTGCACAGGGCGGCGGGGTTCCTGCAGCGGCAGCTGGGTCAGGTCCTGCGGCTGCGCACGGTGCCCGAGCTGCGCTTCGCCTACGACGACAGTCTCGATCGCGGTCTCGGCATGGAGCGGGTGCTGCGCGAGCTCGCCGACAAGGGCGAGTTCCAGGACCCGCGGGCGCGGTACCGCGCGCTCGAGCTCGCGGACCTCGTGCCGCCGCGCGAGCTCGTCGAGCCGCTGCAGGCGGCCGGGCGGGTGTGGCTGACCGGCCACTGGAATCCCGATCCCGACTCCGTCGGCGCGACCCTGGCGCTCGCCGCCGCGCTCGCGGACCTCGACAAGGACGTGGTCGCGTTCCGCTTCCCCGACCCGGGGCCCGGCCTCGACACGCTGCCGGGGTGGGCGGACGCGGTGCCACCCGAGGAGGCGCCGGCGCGATTCGCGGCGGAGCCGCCGGACGTCGCGGTCCTCCTGGACTGCCACCGCACGGATCGCTGCGGCCCCCTGCAGGAGACGCTCGATCGCGCGGCGACCGTGCTCTGCGTCGACCATCACCTGATCACGGGGCGCCGGGCGCCGGTGCCCGGATGGGTCGACGAGCGCGCCGAGTCCACCTGCACGCTGGTCTACCGCGTGATCCAGGCGCTCACCGGCGACGACCCCGCGGCGATCGGCGTCGATCTCGCGACGAATCTCTTCGCGGGGCTCGCGGGCGACACCGGCGGCTTCCGCTTCGACAACGTGCGGCCCGCGACCTTCCGGCTCGCGGCCGAACTCGCCGCCCGCGGCGTCGACACCGCCGGCGTGCAGCATCGCCTCCTGCACCAGCGCCAGCGCGAGGGGCTCGCGCTGCTGCAGCTGGCGCTGGCCGGCCTGGCCTACGCCGGCGGCGGCCGCGTCGCGGTCATGCGGATCACCCGCGAGATGCGCGCGGCGACCCGGGCGCCGCTCACGGAGACCGAGGGCTTCGTCAACGTGCTGACCTCGGTCGCGGGGGTCCGCTACGCCGCGCTCCTGAAGGAGCTCGACACCGGCGTCTGGCGCGTCTCGTTGCGTGCGAACGGGGGTGACGTTCAGGCGGTGGCCGCGCGCTTCGGCGGCGGCGGCCACCGGGCCGCCGCGGGTTGCACCGTCGAGGGCGACGGCGACTCGGTCGCGGCGGCGATCACCGCGGCGTTGCTCGAGGCGGAGTGACGGTGAACGCGCCCAGCGGGTTCCTGCTCGTGGACAAGGAGGCCGGCCCGACGTCGCGCCAGGTGACCGAGACGGTCAGCCGGCTGCTCCAGCCCGAGCCGCCCCGCCGGCGGCGCGGACAGCCGCGTTTCCGGGTCGGCCACGCCGGGACGCTCGATCCGCTGGCGACCGGCCTGCTGATCGTCCTCGCCGGCGCGGCGACCCGCCTGCAGCCGTTCCTGCAGGGCCTCGACAAGCGTTACGCCGCGACGATCCGCCTGGGGACGGCGACCGACAGCCACGATCGCGAGGGCGCCGTGACCGCTCGGGCGCCGGTCGCGGCCACGCCCGACGATCTCGCCGCCGCGCTCGCCTCGCTGACCGGCACCTACCCTCAGCTGCCGCCGTTGCTCTCGGCGATCAAGCGCGGCGGCCGTTCGCTGCACGAGCTGGTGCGCGCCGGACAGGTCGTGGCGGCGCCCGCGTCGCGACCGGTCCGGATCGATCGGCTGACGGTCACGGCCAGGCGGTGGGGGGAGACGCCGCGGACGGGCGAGGAGGGTCATCTGGCGTCCGACGGCCTGGTGTACGAGATCGGCCTCGACGTCGTCTGCGGCAGCGGCACCTACATCCGCGCGCTGGCCCGCGATCTCGGGACCGCGCTCGCGACCTGCGCGCACCTCCACGCGCTGCGCCGCCTGGAGGTGGGTCCCTTCGCGGTGGCGGAAGCCGTGACCCTGGCCGCGCTCGCGGCGGCGCCCGAGCTGGCCGCGCTGGTGCGGCCGCTCGCCGACGCCCTGCCGCACGTGCCGGCCTTCACCCTCGACGAAGACCGCGCGGCGCACCTGCGCCGCGGCGGCCAGCCGGAGCCCGACTGGGTGCCCCTGCCCGTCCCGGCTCTCTGCCGATTCCTCGACCCCGCTGGCCACCTGGCGGCCGTCGCCCGGCGCGATCCGGACGGCGGCCGGCCGGTCCTGGCGGCGGTCTTTCCCCTCGGCGCGGCCGCGAGCCCAGAGGACGAACCATGCGGATGATCCGCCTGAACGAGGAGTATCTCGACCGGGTGCTCGCCGGCGACCTCGACCTCGCCCCGCGCGACACCGCGCCTTGCGCCCTCGCGCTCGGCTCCTTCGACGGGCTGCACCGCGGCCACCAGGCGCTCGTGGCAGCCCTCCTGGAGGCCAAGGACCGCGACCGCCTGCGCGCGTCCGTGCTGTTCACGTTCCGGCGCCACCCGCGCCTGGTGCTCGGCGGCGCCGGCGGTCCGTTCCTCCTGACCACCTGGCGCGAGCGACTTGCGCTGCTGGAGCAGCTCGGCGTCGACGTGCTGGTGGCGATGGACTTCAGTGCGGCGCTGTCGCGACTCGACTACCGCGACTTCGTCAAGCGGTTCCTCGTCGAGTGGCTGGGCATGACGCACTTCGTGGCCGGCCACGACGTCCACCTCGGCAAGGACCGGCGCGGCGACGCGGCGGCGCTCCGCGAACTCGGCGCCCGGCTGGGCTACAGCCTGGACGAGCTGCCGCCCACGAGCTGGCAGGGGCGCGTGATCTCGAGCTCGGCGATCCGCAACGCGCTTTCGGCGGGCGACTGCGCGGCGGCCAGCGCCATGCTCGGCCGGCCCTACGCCGCCTGGGGAGAGGTCAGTCCCGGCGACGGGCGCGGGCTGACGATCGGCTTCCCCACCGCGAACGTGCAGCCGCTCAACCCGCGCAAGCTCCTGCCGGCGCCCGGCGTCTATGCTTGCCGCGTGCAGGTTCCGGGCGACGTCGCGACGCCGGGCGGCGACGGCCTGCTCCGCTTCGTCGAGGAGTCGCTGCCCGAGATCGACCGCCACGGCGACGTCGTGTCGCCGGGCCACGGCCGGTGGCGCCTCTACGGCGGGATGCTCAACTTCGGGAACGTGCCGACCTTTCACGGCGACGGCCTCCCGCTGCCCCGCCTCGAGGTCCACCTCTTCGACTTCGCGGGCGACCTGCGCGGGCGCACGGTCAAGGTGGAGTGGCTGCGGCGGCTGCGCGACGAGAGGCGGTTCGGCGGCGTCGACGACCTCGTCGTGCAGCTGCGCCACGACGAGGCGCAGGCCCGCGAGGTCGTGGCGGCCACGCCGTTTCCCGGCGATTAGGCGTTGCGACGGTACGGGCACTCCTCCATAATTCCGGCCAGTCGCCTCGTTCCCCGACGGGAGGACCCGGTTTGTCGTCCGCCAGCTCGTTGGCCGCCGCCTGGCGCCGGTCGCGCCGTCTCCTGCCTTTCGTTCTCGTCGCCTGCTGCCTCGCCGGGACGCTCCCCGCCCAGGATCTCACGCCCGAGCTGATCCGCGAGGCCGCCCGCCGCACCGGGCTCGCCGAGGGGGAGATCGCCCGCCGCTACCGCGAGCAGATGGGCCAGGCGCCGGCGGTCGCGGACACGGCGCCGGGACCGGGGCGGACGAGCCTCGGCGGGATCGACGACCGCGCGCCGCGCGCGGCCGCCGAGACCGCGGCGCCGGCGGGCGGGCGCGGCGAGCGGAGCTACTGGATCGAACGGCCGGAGATCGCCCTGCCCCTGAGCGGCGGCGAGGCGTCCTCCGGCGCGGCCGATTCGTCGCTCACCGCGCTCGCAGGGCCGCCGCCGCTCGAGCTCTTCGGCCGCACGTTCTTCCGCTTGCCGGCCGGGGTCTTCACGCCGCCGTCGTTCGGCCCGGTCCCGGCCGACTACCTGATCGGCGTGGGCGACGAGATCGTGGTGGACGCGTGGGGGGAGGTCGAGCTGCACGTCGAGCGGGTCGTCGACCGCGACGGCAGCATCATCTTGCCGCGCGGCGGGAAGGTCGTCTGCCAGAACCGGTCGCTCGCCGCGGTCGGCGACGCGATCCGCGACCGGCTCGCCGGGAGCTACGCGGGGATCGCGGACGGGTCGATCCGGGTCGACGTCTCGCTGGGCCGGCTGCGCGCGATCCGCGTGTTCGTGATCGGGGACGTCGAGCAGCCGGGCGGCTACGAGCTGAGCTCGGTCGCGACGCTCCTGACGGCGATCTACGCCGCCGGCGGTCCGACCGAGGGCGGCAGCCTGCGCGATCTCCAGCTCGTGCGCGCCGGCAAGACCGTCGCGAGCCTCGACCTCTACCGCTACCTCCTGTCCGGCGTGCGCGACGGCGACGAGGTCCTGCGCGAGGGCGACACCGTGCTGGTGCCGCCGCGCGGCCGCACGGTCCTGCTGCAGGGCGCGGTGCGGCGGCCCGCGTACTACGAGCTGCGCGACGGCGAGACGCTGGCCGACCTGATCGGGTTCGCGGGCGGCTTCACGCCCCAGGCCGCGGCTGCGATCGTGCACGTCGAGCGCATCGTGCCGCCCGCGCTGCGCCGCGACGACCTGCCCGACCGCACGTTCCTGGACGTCGACCTCGATCCGGCGACCGGCGGCCTCGTCGACCCGGCGGCGAGCGTCCTGCTGGACGGCGACATCGTGACGGTCGACCAGATCGAGGACAAGCTGTGGGGCTGGGTCGAGATCGTCGGCCACGTCAAGCGGCCCGGCCGTTACCAGTTCAACCAGGGGCTGACGGTGCGCGAGCTGGTCGAGCGGGCCGGCGGCGCCTGGCCGGACGTCCTGCTCGAGGTCGCGATCATCGACCGGATCGACCTGCAGGAACGGCTGTCGTCGGTGACCCTGCCGCTGGGCGCGGTGCTGCGCGGCGAGGCGGCGGACGTGCCGCTGCAGGAGCGCGACGTGCTGCGGGTCTTCGCGCTCGGGGAGATGCTCGACCGCGAGACGGTGACGATCAACGGCGAGGTCCGCCAGCCGGACACCTACGAGTACCGCCGCGGCCTGACCTTGCGCGACCTCATCGTGCGCGCGGGCGGGATCCCCGCCACGGGCGACCTCGCGCACGTCGAGGTGCAGCGCCTGCAGCCGGAGAAGGTCTTCTCGGCGGCGGCGGAGAAGCCCACCGGCGCCACCGTGCAGACCCTGGTCTTCGACCTCTCACCGAACTACCTGCAGCGGGGCGGCGACGTGCTCCTGCAGCCGTACGATCAGGTCGTCGTGCGGCGTCTGCCCTGGTACGAGCAGCAACGGCTGGTGACCGTCAAGGGCGAGGTCTTCTACAACGGCGTGTTCAGTCTCGAGCGCGAGGACGAGCGGCTGTCGGGCCTCGTCGAGCGCGCCGGCGGCCTGAAACCCACCGCCTTCGCGCGCGGCGCCCGCGTCGAGCGCGCCGGACTCGGCAACGTGGCCGTCGATCTCGAGGCGGCGATGGCCGAGCCGGGCGGCCCGCAGGACATCATCCTGGAGGCGGGCGACCGGCTCCTGGTGCCGCAGCAGCAGTACACCGTGAAGGTCGTCGGCGAGGTCGGGTTCCCGACGGCGCTCGTGCACGAGGACGGCCGCAGGATCGACTGGTACGTGGACCGCGCCGGCGGCTACCTCGACAAGGCCGACCGGCAGCGCACGCGGGTGGTCCACCCCAACGGGCTGTCGCAGCCGAACAAGGGCGGGCACGAGGTCCTGCCGGGGTCGACGATCGTCGTGCCGGTCGAGCCGCCGCCGGAGGGGCCGACGACGCTCGAGACGCTCAAGGAGATCTCGGTGATCTTCGCCTCGCTGGCGACGGTGTGGCTGGTGATCGACAAGACGACGGAGTGACCGGCGATGGAGCGAACGACCGACCAGCCTCGCAGCGGCGCCGCCGGGGGCGACGCCGTCACTCCGTACGCGTTGCTGACCACCCTGATCCGGCGGCGGCGCCTCGTGCTGATCCTCGCGCTCGTCGGGGCGGCGCTGGCGTTTGCCCTCACCCTGCTGCGGCCCGCGGCGTACCGCGCCTCGGCGCTGTTCCAGCCGCAGGCCAGCGATCTGCAGCCCACGGGCCTGGCCCAGGTGGCCAGCCGATTCGCGCTGGGCTTCGAGCCCGCCGGCGGCCAGTGGGGACCGGCGGTCTACGTCGAGTTGCTCGGCACGCGCGACGTCCTCGATCCCGTCCTGCTCGACACCCTGACGGTCGGCGCCGGCGGGGCGGAGCGCGTCTCCGTCCTCGAGCTGCTCGGCGAAGCGGCCGCCGACCCGGCGGCGCTCGCCCGGGGCGCCGACGACCTGCGGCTGCTGTTCCAGGCGGGGGAGATCGCCGAGATCGGCGCCGTCGAGCTGGTCGTCACCACGGCGTGGCCAGACGTCTCGCATCAGCTGGCCGAGCGGCTGATCGGCAGCCTCAACGCGTTCAACGTCTCGCGACGGCGGACCCAGGCGGCGCAGGAGCGCGAATTCGTGGCGGCTCGCGTCGCCGACGCTCACGCGGACCTGCAGGCGGCCGAGGACCGCCTGCTGACCTTCCTGAAGCAGAACCGCTCGATCGGCGAGTCTCCCGAGCTGACGTTCCACCGCGACCGGCTCGCGCGGGAGATCGCCCTCCGGCAGGCGGTCTACACCTCGCTCATGAACGACCTCGCGCAGGTTCAGATACGGGAGGTCCGCGACACCCCGGTCATCACCCTGCTGGAGAGTCCCCGATTGCCGGTGTCGCCGCTGCCGCGCAACCTGGCGCTGAAGACAGTCCTCGGACTGCTGGCCGGCGCGCTGGCCGGCATCTTCCTCGTCCTGGCGACGGACGGATGGCACCGCGCGGCGCGGCACGCCACGGGAGACGCCGCGGAGTTCCACCGGGCGTTCGCGGCCGCCGCGCCGCGGTGGCGGCGGTCGCGCTAGGATGGCGACGATGCCGGCGGCCGCGAGGGGCGCGTCCATGATCTACGTGATCGCGCTGCTGGACAAGTCCGATCCGCCGGAGCACTCGTTCGTCGACGGCTTCCTGAGCACGGTGCTCGTCGAGGAGGCGGACATCCGCGTCCGCCTCGTCGTCTCGCGCGCCGGGCGCGACGGCGGCCGGCCCCGCCGGTACCGGCGGGCCGTGTGCCTGCCGCGCCTGTGGCGGCGGCGGTCGCTGGGCCGCCTCGCGAACGTCCTGCAGGCGATCCGGCTCGTCGCGCCGCAGGTCGGCCGGCTGCGGGCGCGGCAGCAGACCGTGGTCCTGCTCGTCCGCAACTGCCCCATCTTGCTGCTGGCCGCCGCCGTGATGCGACCACGCGTCGACCGGCTGGTCTATCAGAGCAGCTTCCCCCACGAGACCGCGTCGGGCAGCCGCCTCCTGCGGTGGGGCGCGCGGCTGCTGCTGCGCGCCTGCGCGCCGCGGGTGGACGCGGTCCTCGCCGTCAGCCCGCTGGGGCTCGCCCGCACGCGCCGTCTCTTTCCACGCGCGGGGACTGCGGCCTACATCCCGCTCGTCGCCGACGTGCCCGCCGCGCTCGCGCCGGCGCCGGTCGCCGGGACGGGGACCGTTCGCTTCGTGTACGTGGGTTCGCACGAGGCCAAGCGCGGCGTCGACCTCGTCTTGCGGGCGGCCGCGGCGGCGCTGGCGCGTGGACTCGACGCGGTGTTCCGGTCCATCGGCTGCACGGAGGCCGAGTATCGCCGCCTGGCGGCCGATCCGATCCTGCGACCGTGGCTCGACCGCGGGCGCATCCAGCTGGTCCACCGCATTCCCCGCGACGCGGTCTGGCGGGAGCTGGCCGCGGCCGAGGTCGGCCTGAGCGTCATCCCACCGCTGCCGGAGTTCCGGGAGGCGTCGCCCACGAAGCTCGCGGAATACCTCGGCGCCGGCCTGGCCGTGGTCGCCAGCCGCGGCATCCCCGCCCAGGAGGACCTGGTCGCGGACTCCGGCGCCGGTCTGATGGTCGACTGGGATGCCGACGCCATCGCCGGCGCCCTGGCGCGGATCGCCGCCGATCGGGACGCCCTGGCGCGCCGCCGCGAGGCGGCGATTCGCCACGCGCGAACGTACCTGGACCCGCGCGCGCACCTCGCGAACCTGCGTCGGGTCCTCGCCGGCACGGGCGCGGGCGCGGACCCGCGGGAGGTCGCGCCGGGGTCGAACGCGGCGGCGACCGCCGCGTCGTCCGGCATCCGAGGCGACGATGACGCATAGCGAACAGCGGCCGGGGCGCCGGGCGGCGGCCACCGGGGGACTGGCCCTCGTCTACGGCGGCGGCTTCGTCTCGTATGCGGACTCGGCGATGACCCCGGTCAAGCTCGCGGCCTACGTCGCGGTGCTTGCCGGACTGGCCGTCCTCGTGGCCGGCAGCGGCCGCCTCTCGCGGTCGCGCCTGGTCTTCATCGGCGTCTTCTGCTTCGGCCATGCGCAGGCGACCCTCGCGAGCATGTTCGCCGCCGGCACCGTCGTCGGGCCGGTGCAGGTCGCGCAGGAGATGCTCTATCCGGTGGTCCTGTTCGTCTCGGCCCTGGTCCTGCACCGGATCCGCGACGTCCGCCACGGGCCGCTGCGAACGCTGATCCTCGCGCTGGCGGCGGCGAACTTCGGCGCGGCCGCGCTCGCGTCCCTCGGCCTGCTCGGCTCGGTGCCGGTGTTCGGCGACATCGTGGTCGGTCGAGCCATCTTCGGCACCAGCCTGCCCTCGGCCGCCGGCCTGACGTTCAACGTCAACTACTACGCGGTGAGCCAGGGCTGCTTCCTCATGCTCTACGGCCTGCTGGCGCACCTGGGGGGGCGCTGGACGGCGCGGGACCGCGTCATCCTGGCGGCGCTCTTTCTGAGCACGTTCTGGGGGTCGTCGCGGGGCGTCCTGCTGGCGCTCGCCGGAGCGGCCGCCGCCATGCTGCTCGTGAACGCGGTCTGGGGACCGCCGCGGCGCGCGCGGATCGCTCGCGCCGTCCTCTGCGGGCTGGTGGCGGCCGTCGTGATCGCGTTCTCGGTCTACTACGAGCAGATCTACGACGTCTTCCGGCTCGCCAAGGGGCTCAACAGACGCGACCTGATCTGGAGCCAGGGTGTCGACCTCTGGTTGCAGCGACCGGTGCTCGGCTGGGGACTCGACGTGGAGGTCGCGCAGCGCTTCGCCGCGGGGGCGCTGCCGGAGGGTGTGTCGTTCCATTCCGGCTACCTCCACACCCTCGTCCGGGGCGGAGTCGCCCTGTTCGTCTTCAGTTTCGGCTTCCTGATCCTGGGCGTCGCCTGGGGCCTCGGGTTCTCCGGACCGCGCTGGTGCGCGTACCATTGGGAGGTCGGCGTGGTGGTGTTCTACCTGATCAATGGCGCGTTCCGGACGTACTCCCTCGGCGGCATGGGCCTCTTGCCGGCCCTGGCCGTCACGGCGCTCTCGACCTGCCTGCACGCCCGCGCGTCCGGAGACGTCCGATGCTGAGGGTCGTCATCGTCGCGCGGGGCTTCCCGCCCAGCTTCGACAGCTCGAGCCGCCGGCCCTGGAAGCTCGCGAAGTATCTGCCGGACTGCGGGGCGGACGTCGTGGTGGTCACGCGCGTTCGACCTGCGGACCCGGCCGCCTTCGGCATCCCGGCGAGCGTCGAGATCGTGGGCACCGCGGTCGCGGCTGCGGGCGCGCAAGCCGCCCGAATCGCGCCCGGCGCGCCGGCGGCCGCGCGCGCGCGCCGCGCCCTCGGCCGCTGGTCGCCGGTGGACGGGAATGCGCGGTGGTCGATGCGGGCCATGGCGGTCGCCGTGAGGATCGCCGCTGAACGCGGCGCGATCGTCTGGGTGACCTCGGGCCCGCCGTCGCTGCTCGCCGCCGCGCTGTGGTGGCACCGGCGGACGGGAGTGGAGTACGTGGCCGACTTCCGCGACGTCTGGACCGACGCGCCGGTGTTCGCCCGGACGAAGGCGGCGCCGGCCCGCGCCCTGGCGAGGCGCCTCGAACGGGCGGTGGTGCGTCAGGCGCGCTGTGTGACCACGGTCAGCGGCGCCTGGCTGCCCCTGTTCGCGGCCAAGGGCGCCCGCGCCTGCCACGAGGTCTCCAACGGCTTCGATCCCGCCGATCGGCCCGCTCCGGCGCCGCCGGCCGCCGGCCGGGGCGAGCCGCCGTTCGTGGCCTATGCGGGTCGCCTGCAGAGCGGCCGGCGCGATGCGAGCGGGCTCGAGCGTCTGCTGGACCTGCTGCCGAGGGACTGCCGGCTGGACTACTTCGGCCCGGACGACGCGCTCCTGCGGCAGGTCGGGCGCGCCGCCGGACCGCGCGTCCGGGCGTGCGGGCTCGTGCCCTTCGCCGCGCTGCTGGCGCGCCTGCAGGAGGCGGCCGGCCTGGTGGCGACCGGCGGCGAGGGTGATACCTGGGAGTCGCGGGGGGCGGTCCCCGCGAAGATCTACGAATACATGCTGACCGAACGACCGATCCTGTATCTCGGCAAGGACACGGACGAGGCCGCTCGGCGCGTCGTCCGCTATCCGCGGGGTTTCGTGGCCGACCCGGACGCCCCCGACGCGGGGTTCGCCGAGCGCATCCAGGCGTTCCTGCGCGCGGCCGGCGAGCGGGGGCCGCTCGGCGCCGCCGAACGCGCGGACCTGGACCGCCGCTGGGGCTACCCGCAGCTGGCGCGCCGCCTGGCCGACCTGCTGGCTGAGGGACGACCGCGGTGATCCGAATCGCGCGGAGCGTCGGCGTCCAGTCGGGGGCGGCGTTCGCCGGCCAGCTCGCGGCGTTGCTGCTCGTCCCGGCGCTGGCGCGCCTGGCGCCGCCGGCGATCTTCGGCGGCTATGCGCCCTACCTTTCGCTGACCGTGATCGGCAGCGTGGTCGGCCTCGGGCGCCTCGAGCAGGTCGTGCTGGTCGCGCGCTCCCGCGGGGACGCGCAGCGGCTCCACGGCGCGACCGCGTTCGGCAGCCTGCTGGGCGGCGCCGCCGTCGCCCTGGGCGCGCTGGCTCTGCACGACCTGGCGCCGGTGGAGGCGATCCTCGCCGGCGGGATGTACGGCGCCACCATCGTCAACCGGGTCTGGCTGCTGATGGCGGTGCGCGACGCGACCCACGGGCGCATCGCCGCCGCGAACTTCATCGAGGTGTCCGGCACGATGGTCCTGCAGGTCCTCTTGCTGTGGAGCGGCCAGCCCGGCGTCCAGGCGCTGATCGCGGGCCGGCTGCTCGCGCTCGTCGCCGCATCGGCCGTGGTCTTCCCGGGCGACCTGCGGCGGCTGCGGTGGCGAGGCTGGCGCGACGCCGCCTGGCTGGCGCGGCGGTATCGCGGCGTCGTCGCCGCCGACCTGCCCAGTTCCGTCGGCAACACCCTGAGCTGGCAGGCTCCGGTCCTGGCGATCGCCGCCGTGTGGGGCGACGCCGGCGCGGGGGCGTATGCCATGGCATACCGCCTGTTGCGCCTGCCGAACCGCTTGATCGGTGATCCCGTCGGCCGCGTGTTCACCTCGGCGCTCGTGCGCGGCGAGCCCCCCCTGCGACTCGTCCGGCGCTACACCGGGGTCCTGGTCGGCCTCGCCGTGGCGTTGTACGGCCCGCTGGCACTGGCGCCCGACGCGCTGGCGGCCCGCGTCCTGGGCGCCGCGCTGGGAGACGAGTGGCTGCACGCGGTCGACGCCATCCGCATCCTGGCGCCGTGGCTCGGCGCGGCCTTCGCGCTGACCCACCTCGGCGTGGTCTTCCTGCGGACCGGGGGCTTGCGGTTGCTCCTGGGCTTCAACGTGGCGCTGCTCGCGAGCCGCGTGCTCGTGATCGGCGCCGGCATCCTGCGCGGCGACCTGACGTTCCTCCTGTGGGCCCTCAGCTCGACGGGAGTCGTGGTCTACGCCTGTCTGTACCCCCTCGCCATCCGCAGCATCGCGCGCCACCTGAGACAGACGGCCGGCGCGAAACCGGAGGCGGGATGAGCCAGCGCCCGCAACGATTCGCGTCGCCGGCGGTCTGGTCGCTTCGAGTCTCCCGGCGTCCGGCCGACGGGCTCCGCGCCGTGACGGTCGCGGCCGCCGTGCCGCCCGACAGCGACGCGGTCCTCGACGTGGGCTGCGGCGACGGATCCGTCCTGGAGCGACTCGCCGGCCTGCTGCCTGGCCGCTGCCTGGTCGGGGTCGACCTGCACGCGGCTGCGCTGCTCGCAGCGAGGCGGGCGGTCGGTCGCCGACTCGCGCTGGCGGTGGCCGACGCCGCCGCCCTTCCGCTGCGCGACCGGTCCTTCGCCGCGGTGATCTGCACGGAGGTCCTCGAGCACCTGCCGGCGGGCGTCTTCGAGGCCGCGGTCGGGGAACTGGCCAGGCTGGCCCGCGATGCGGTCATCGTCTCGGTGCCGAATCGCGAGCGACTCGGCCGCCGCCGGGTCCAGTGCCCGGTCTGCCGCCGGGATTTCCACGCGTTCGGACACCTGCGCGCCTTCTCGCCGGCGACCCTGCGAACGCTGCTGCCGGGCTTCACGGCGACCGCCATCCGCGAGATCGGCCCGCGCCGCGACGAGCGCGCCGGCGCCTACGACCCGGCCTGGCGACGCGACCGGCTTCCGGCGGCGCTGCTGGTGTGCCCGGAATGCGGCTGGGAGGGCACCGGTCGGGACGCGGGAATCACACCCGGCCGGCCGGCGGCCCGGCTCGCGTCGCGCGTGGCCGGAACGCTCCTCGACCGATGCGGGCGTCGGCGGTGGCTGCTGGCCGTCTACCGGCGCGACCCGGACTGAGCGGCCGCGGCCACGCCGGCGTCAGCCGCCGGAGGCTCCGGCGCCGAGGCGCTTGCAGAGCCGCAGCATGCGCCGCCGGCGCCCCTGCACGAACTCGCCGTCGATCTCGAAACCCGCCCCCGTGTAGAAGCCCACGACCTGCTCGTTGCCGTCGCGGTCGGTCGTCAGGACCACGCGCGCGGCCCCCATCGCGCCGGCGCGCGCATTGAACGCGTCCAGGAGCGCGCGGCCGACCCCGCGACCCGCGTGCGCGGGCGAGACCGCGATGGACGCCAGCTCAACCGTCGCGGCGGGTCCGCCGCCGACGCCCGGCGACGCCGCGGTGCCGGCGCGGCCGCGCACGACGCGGCGAACGCCGCCCAGGACGGCGAGCAGCAGGCGCGGCCGGCGGGCCAGACCCAGGACGATCGGCAACGCCAGGCGGGGCCAGCGCGACCTCAGCGTCGCGTAGAATCGTTCGGGGCGCCGGAAGCCGGCGGCGAACCCGGCCACGCCGCCATCCACGTCCGCGACCAGGAATATGCCCTGCGGATACCGCGCGACGGCCAGGTAGTACTGGCGCAGGAAGGGGCGGCCGAGCGCGGTGAGGAAGAAGCCGCGAAAGGCGTGCTCGTGGATCGTGACCACCGCGGCGAGCGACGTGGCGAGGTCGGGCGCGCGGGGGTCGCCGACGTCAAGGATCTCCATGGTTTCGGTCTCGCTCGCGGAAGGGGCCCGGGACGCGCGGGGACCCGGCCGGGTCCCCGCCGGGGCCGCCGGCAGGCTCGGGCGTCACGAAGCCTGTCTTGAGCGCCCGGCCGCGCGCGCCGCCGGCCGCCGCGCGATAGAAGGCGGCGAGTCGCGCTGCGATCTCGCGGTCATCGAAATGCTCGGCGACCCGCTGCCGGCCCGCGTCGCCCAGCGCCCGGCGCAGGCCGGCGTCGGCGGCCAGCGCGGCGACTCGCTGCGCCAGCATCGCCACATCGCCGCACGGACACAGATAACCGGTGACCCCGTCGGCGACGAGTTCCTGGGTGCCGAGGACGTCCGTCGCGACCACCGGCCTCGCGAGCGCCATCGCCTCGATCAGGGACCGCGGGATCCCCTCCTTGCGCGAGGTGAGCATGACGACGTCGGCCGCCGCCAGGAGCCCGGGCACCTCGGGACACCAGCCGAGGAACGCGACGCGGTCGGACAGCCCGAGCCGGCGCGCGAGCGCCTCGAGACGCTCCCGCTCGGGACCGTAGCCCGCGATGGCGGCGGTCGCGTCGTGGCCGGCGGCCACCAGCCGCCGCACGACGTGGAGGAAGTCGCCGACGTTCTTGACCGGCTCGAGCCGGCTCACCAGCGCGATCCGCAGCCGGCCGGCGCCGAAGCGGGCGGCGCCGGCCTCCCGCTGCGCGCCCGCCTTCGCGACGAGGTCGGCGATGTCCACGCCGTTGCCCTCGTACGCGACGCGGTCGGCCGAACCCATGAGGTCCGCGATCGCCGGCAGGTCGCGCAGATTCTGGCTGAGGCAGAAGTCACGGCTGCGGCAGGCCAGAGCCTCGAGGGCGCGGCAGGCGGCGTACGTGGCGGCGGCCTGCCCGGCGAAGAACGGCAGGCCGTGGTAGGTGTGCACGAGGAAAGGGACCGGCGCCGAGCGGGCGGCGAGCGCGGCGATCATCCCGGCCTTGGCCGAGTGCGAGTGGACGATGTCGAACCGCTCCCGCGCGAAGATCCTCGCCATGGTCACGATGCTCGCCGTATCCCGCAGCGGATGGACACGGCGGTCCATCGGACAGGAGATCTGGCGCACCCGCGGCGGCGGCAGCTCGAGGTCGTCCGGACGCGGCGCGGTGATGCAGCAGACGTCGAGGTCGTCGCACGCGGCGAGCGCGACGAGCTTGGGCTCGAGCATCCCGACGATGCCCCGGTAGATGGTGACCACGTGGGCCACCCGGATCCGGCGAGTCCGGTCGCGCGGCGAGTCCGGTGCCGTCATCGCGCGCTCCGTTTCAGGTCCCGGCTGCCAGCGCCGTCCGCACGGCGGCGACGACCCTCGCGAGGTCCTCGGCGCGCAGCCCGCCATGCAGCGGCAGGCTCACCAGGCGCCGGAACGCGTCCTCCGCGACCGGGTGCATCCCCTCGCGCCAGCCGTATTTCTCGCGATAGTACGGGTGGTAGTGGATGGGGACGAAGTGCACCGACGTCCCGATGTCGGCCGCGGTCATCCGGGCGATGAACTCGTCGCGCCCGACCGGCGCCTCGTCGAGCAGGCGGACGGGGTACAGGTGCCACGCGCTCTCGCAGCCGTCGCGCTCGACCGGCAGCCGCAGCGGCAGATCGGCGAAGGCCTCCCGGTACCGCGCCACCGCCTCCCGCCGTCGTGCTTGCATCCGGTCGAGCTTGCGCAGCTGCGCCAGCCCGATCGCCGCCAGCACGTCCGGCAGGTTGTACTTGAAGCCCGGCATCACGACCTCGTAGAACCAGCTGCCGCCCTTGTCGTAGCGCTTCCAGGCGTCCTTGCTCATCCCGTGCAGGCTGGCGACGCGCGCGCGCTCGATGAACTCCGGCGCGCCGGTCAGCAGGCCGCCCTCGGCCGTGGTCAGGTTCTTGGTCGCGTAGAAGCTGAACGCGGCCGGGTTCTGGCCGGAGCCGATCCAACGGCCGCGATAGCGCGCCGGCAAGGCGTGCGCCGCGTCCTCGAGCACGTCCAGGCCGTGGCGCTCCGCGATCGCGCGCAGGGCATCCATCTCGCAGGGATGGCCGCCGTAGTGGACGGGCAGGATCACCCTGGTCCGCTCGGTCACCGCCGCGGCGACCGCGGCGGGGTCGAGGTTCAGGGTGTCCGGCTCGACGTCCACGAGGATCGGCCGCGCGCCGACGTGTTCGATCACGCTCACGGTGGAGCAGAACGTCAAGGCGGAGGTGACGACCTCGTCGCCCGGTCCCACGCCGAGCACGGCGAGGGCGGTGTGGAGCGCCGCCGTGCACGAGCTCACCGCCAGCGCGGCCGGGCTGTTCAACCGCTCGGCCAGCCGCTCCTCCAGGGCCCGGCACTTGGGGCCGGTGGTGATCCACCCGGTCCGCAGGCTCTCGGCGACCTCGGCGATCTCGTCATCGTCCAGACAGGGGGGGGAAAACGGCAGGAAATCGTCGCGCATCCGGGGCCCGCCTCCGGTTCGTGGTCCGCAGCGCAGAGTAGTCGCGCTCGGCGAGCGCCCGCAAGCGAAAGATCGGACTAAAGGAAGTCCGTAATTTGCCAATAGAAACAGTCGAGGATCGACTCTGAAGAAACCCCTTTGTCGAGCGACCGCCACCGATTACGTTGGCACGGTCGCCAACCAGGAGGGAACCTTGCCGCGCCCCATGGAAGTGGTCTTCTGCGGCCTCGGTCTGCTCGCGCTCACGCCGGTCCTGCTCCTCGTCGCGCTGCTGCTGAAGCTAACCAGCCCTGGACCGATCCTGTTTCGACAGATCCGCGTGGGCCAGCGCGGCCGGCGGTTCGAGCTGCTCAAGTTCCGCAGCATGGTCGACCGGGCCGAGTCGGCCGGCCCGCTGGTCACCGCGACCGGCGACGCCCGGATCACGACCTTCGGCCGGTTCCTGCGCCGCACCAAGCTGGATGAGCTGCCGCAGCTCTGGAACGTCGTGCGGGGCGACATGGCCCTCGTCGGCCCGCGTCCCGAGGTGCCCCGGTACGTGGCCCGCTATCCGCAACTCTTCGCGCTGGCCTTGATCCAGCGGCCCGGCATCACCGACGTCTGCACGCTGCAGCTGCGCCGCGAGGAGGAGATCCTCGGCAGGGTGCGGGACCCCGAACGGTACTACGTCGAGACGCTCCTGCCGCGCAAGCTGGCGGCCGCGATCCGCGAGGGATGGCGCCGCAGCCCCGGCCGGGACCTGTGGGTCCTGGTGGCGACGACCGTGCCGGGTCTGGCGAGGCTGGCGCCCCGGGCCGATTTCCGGCCCCTGGCCGCTCCCAGCCCGCTGCTCGCGGCGAGGCGGCCGTCGGTCGGAGCCGACGCGAGCGCCGCCGGCGCGCTGGTCGAGGACCTGGACCTCCCGGCGGACCGCGCGGCGAGCGGATTCGGGATCGGCGTCAACGCGGGCGCCTGAACCACAGCTAGCCCGATCAATCTGGCATGCCCTGGCCAGCGACGTTCTTGCCAACGAGAGGCTGATCGCCTATATTCGGCCAACCTGGCGCGGAGTCACGCTCCGCGTTTTGCGCGTGCCTCGCGCACGCTACAGTCCGCAGCGGGTCGACCGATATCCAACTCTCCCGGGCCGTGAACCATCGGCAGCGTCCAGGGAGAGGGTCGATCTGCGGCCATCGTGACGCGCAAGCGTTCGTCAATCGTCTGGAGGTTCTCGACGATGGCACTGACCAAGGAACGTAAAGACCAAGTCATCGCCAAGCACAAGAAGCACGAGAACGACTCCGGGTCGCCCGAGGTGCAGATCGCGCTGCTGACCGAACGGATCAATAGCCTCTCGGACCATTTCAAGCTGCACGCGAAGGACCACCATTCCCGCCGCGGGCTGCTCAAGATGGTCGGTCAGCGCAAGCGTCTGCTGAACTACCTCAAGAAGAAGGACCTGGACGGGTATCGCGCCCTGATCAAGACGCTTGGCCTGCGGGGTTGACCCCGTCGGGAATCCATGGCATCCGGCTCACATCGCGAGGCACGCTGGCGGTGTGGTCGTGAGGACGTGTGCGCCTCGCGGCCATTCCTTGTGCCTGGCCACGGATGCCCGCCGCGTGAGGCGGCATGACGCAAGCAGCTGGTGAGGAAGGAAGAACATTGAATATGGGAACACACGTTGTCAGTCTGGAGATGAATGGCGCCACGTTCAGCCTCGAGACCGGGCGGATGGCCAAGCAGGCCAACGGCAGCTGCGTGGTGCGCATGGGCGACACGATGTCGCTCATGACCGTCACGGCTGACAAGAATCCGAGCGACCGGGATTTCCTGCCGCTCTACGTCGAATACCGGAACAAGACCTATGCCGCGGGCAAGATCCCCGGCGGTTTCTTCAAGCGGGAGGCGCGCCCCACCGACCGGGAGACCCTCTCGGCGCGACTGATCGACCGGCCCCTGCGGCCGCTGTTCCCCGACGGCTTCAATCACGAGACCCAGGTCGTGGCCTTCATCATCTCCGCGGACACGGACTACCACGCCGACGTGCTGAGCATCACCGGCGCCAGCGCGGCGCTCGCCCTCAGCGACGTCCCGTTCGCCGGCTTCGTCTCCGGCGTCCGGGTCGGCCGTGTCGGCGGCGAATTCATCGTCAACCCGACCTTCGACCAGCTCGACCAGTCCGACCTGGACATCATCGTCGCCGGCACCGACGACATCGTGTGCATGATCGAGGGCGACTGCGAGGAGATCGGCGAGGACGACCTCCTCGACGCCATCGATTTCGCCCGGGGCTGGATCGCCAAGCTGAACGGGCTGCAGCGCGAGCTGCTGGCGCGCGCCGGCGGCAAGCCGAAGTGGTCGTTCACGCCGCCCGCGCGGGACGCCGCGAAGCTCGAACGCGTCCGCGGCCTGGTCGCGGACCGGCTGCGCTCGGCGATCGCGATCCAGGGCAAGCTCGATCGGCAGGAAGCCGTCGCCGCCGTCAAGATCGGCGTCGCCGAGGCGTTCACCGACGCGGACGGCAAGGTCGACGCCGAGGCCCTGGCTCTCTTCGACAAGCTCGAGAAGGAGTCGATGCGCAACCTGATCCTCGACCAGGGGATCCGCGCCGACGGCCGTGACCTCACGACGGTCCGGCCGATCACGATCGAGGTCGGCGTGCTGCCGCGCGCGCACGGCTCGTGCCTGTTCACGCGGGGCGAGACCCAGGCGCTGGGCACCTGCACGGTCGGCAGCAAGCAGGCGGAGCAGCGCATCGAGCCGCTGAACACCGAGCAATACTGGTCGAAGTACTACCTGCACTACAACTTCCCGCCGTTCAGCGTGGGCGAGGTCGGCCGCTACAGCGGCACCGGCCGGCGCGAGATCGGGCACGGCAAGCTCGCCGAGCGGGCCATCCGACCGGTCCTGCCCGACACCGAGGACTTCCCCTACACGATCCGGCTCGTCGCGGACATCCTGGAGTCGAACGGCTCCAGCTCGATGGCGACCGTGTGCTCGTGCTGCCTCGCCCTGATGGACGCCGGCGCGCCGATCATCCGGCCGGTCGCGGGCGTGGCGATGGGCCTGGTCAAGGAGGGCGACCGGGTCGCCGTGCTGACGGACATCCTCGGCCTCGAGGATCATCTGGGCGACATGGACTTCAAGGTCACCGGCACGCGGGAGGGCATCACCGCCTTCCAGCTCGACACCAAGATCGGGGGCATCAGCCGCGAGATCATGGGCAAGGCGCTCGCGGACGCGCGGCGGGCGCGCCTGCACATCCTCGACAAGATGGCCGAATGCCTGCCGGAACCGCGCCGGCAGATGTCGCCGTACGCGCCGAAGATCGAGACCATCCAGATCCCGGTCAAGAAGATCGGCGAGCTGATCGGCCCGGGCGGCAAGGTCATCAAGAAGATCCAGGAGGTCACCGGGGCCACGATCGAGGTCGACGACGAGGGCATGGTCTTCGTGTCGTCGGTCGACCAGGCCAGCGGCGCGCAGGCCCTCGAGTGGATCCGCGGCATGATGGCCGAGCCCGAGGTCGGCCGGGTCTACAAGGGCCGGGTCACCTCGATCGTCGAGTTCGGCGCCTTCGTGGAGTACCTGCCCGGCAAGGAAGGGCTGCTGCACATCTCCGAGCTCGAGCATTTCCGCGTGGGCAACGTCTCCGACGTGCTGCAGGAGGGCGAGGAGGTGGAGGTCAAGCTGGTCGAGGTCGACAGCCGCACCGGCAAGGTCCGCCTCAGCCGCAAGGCCTTGCTCGACAAGCCCGAGGGCTTCGAGGCGCTGCGGGAAGCCGAGGGGCGGCCGAGTCGCGGCGGCGATCGCGGCGACCGCGGCGACCGCGGTGGCCGCGGCGGCGACCGGGGCGGACGCGGCGGCCGGGGCGGGCGCGGCGGCCGGGACCGCCGCTAGCGTGAACCTCCTCGACAACCTTGGCGAGTCGCCGCCCCGCCGGACCGACGTGTCCGGCGGGGCGGTCTTGCTGGAGATCCCGCTGCCGTCGGCCCACGGCGTCTGCTGCGGCGTCTGGCTCCGGCGCGGCAGCGCCAGCGAGGCCGAGGGGCGCGAGGGGGTCGCGCACTTCCTCGAACACATCGTCTTCAAGGGATCCGAGCGGCGCACCGCGCTCGAGATCGCCGAGGCTTTCGACGCGATCGGGGCGGCGATCGACGCCTTCACGACCAAGGACTATGTCGCCTTCACGCTCAAGGTCCTGCCGGAATTCCTGGCCCGGGCGATCGACATCCTGAGCGACATGCTGCTGCGCCCGGCCTTCGAGCCGGGCCTCATCGCCCTCGAGCAGGACGTGGTCTGCGAGGAGATCCAGGAGGTGCTCGACACCCCGGAAGACCGGCTCCACGACGCCTACTCCGCCCACGTCTACCAGGCGCACCGCCGCGGCCGGCCGATCCTCGGCACGCCCGAGACGGTGCGCAGCCTCGATGAACGCATCCTGCGCCAGGAGCACCGCGATTTCTTCGCCGGCCCCAACGTCGTGCTCACCCTGGCCGGCAACCTGCTGCCCGAGCACCGCGACCTCATGCTCGCGGCCTTCGCGGACCTGCCGGCCGCCGGCGCGGGGGCCGCGCCGGCGCCGGGCGCGCCGGCGCCCGATCCCGCGCTGCGCACGGCTTCCGAGCTGGTGATCAAGAGCCCGATCGTGCAGACCTACTTCGAGATCGGCAACCTCGGCGTCTCGAGCGACCATCCCGATCGCGTGCCCCTGCTGCTCTTGAGCAATCTCCTGGGCGGCGGCATGAGCAGCCGCGTCTTCCAGGCCGTGCGCGAACGGGAGGGCCTGGCCTACACGGTCTACACGTACACCGACATGGGACCGGATACCGGCCTGGTGAGCTGCGCCGGCTGCTGCACGCCCGAGAAGGAAGCGCGCGTGCGCGAGGTGGTCGCGGCGGAGTACCGGCGTTTCCTGAGCGAAGGTCCGACCGCGGACGAGCTGGCGAGCAACAAGGCGCAGTTCAAGTCGCAGCTCGTGTTCTCGCTCGAGGGCAGCAGCAACCAGATGTACCGCGCGGCGAAGAACGAGATCGTCTACCGCCGGTTCATCCCGCTGGCCGAGCTGGTCGCCAGCGTGGAGGCCGTGGACCGCGAGACGGTGATGCGGTGCGCCGCCGCGTGGTTCGATCCGGATCGCCTCGTCCACGCCGCCCACCGGCCGTCGCGCCGCCGGCGCTGATCAGAGCGCGAGCCGGTACGACTGGCCGGACTCGAGCCGGGCGTACTGCCAGCCGAGGCGGTCGATCGTCCGCCAGGTGTCCCGAGGCAGCAGCCCTTCCTGGACCAGACGCTCGAGCCCCTCAGGGTAGGCGCCGTGGGTCGACTGGTACTGGCGCGCGGCCTCGCCGATCTCGGCCTGCAGCTGGCGCAGGCGGAGATCGCGGCACGCCTGCTGGCCCTCGTCGAGCCAGGAGATGAGCGTGGCCTGGTCGCCCGTCGCGAGGTGGGCCGGCGCCGGCGCGGCGAGACCGATCAAGGCGACCTCGCCGAACATGAGCGGCGCCCAGCGGAACGCGCCGAAGCCCAGGATCACGAGGACGGCGATCGTGCTGATCAGCGGGGAGCGCAGGTCCCGCTGGCGATGGCGCTTGCGACGGCCGGCCTGGTCGTGGTCGTCGGTCTGGCCGTCGGCCTCCGGCATGACCATCTCGAGCCAGCCGGAATCCAGGAACCGCTTGAGCGTCTCGCGGGTCGCGAAGCTGTCGGTCCGCGCCAGGCGGATGATGCGGCCGAGCGGCCGGCCGCCCAGCGCCAGCTTGATGATGCGCTTGGCGGTCGGCGACATGGTCTCGGCGGCCGGCGGTTTCGGGCCCGCCACGAAGGTCACGGCCTGGCTCGGGAACAGGCGCACCAGCTCGGCTTCCTCGTCGACCCGGCGGGCGGCCTCCATCAGCAGGCCCTGGACGTCCATCGCGATCCGCCAGCGCACACCCGGCGGCGTGTCGCTGGTGGCGGTGAAGTGGTAGCGGCCCCGCCGCATCTTCATGCCCTTGTGGGCCATCTCGCGCGCCACGTTCTGGAGGACGGCGTCCAGCTCCGGCTTGCTCAGCAGCTCCTCGGACAGGAGGATCTCGGCGAGGTCCAAGGTCGCGTTCTGGCGGATGTAGGCGATGTGCGCCCACTGCGTCTCGGTGAAGAATCCGTAGTTGCGCAAGAACGTCTCCAGCGGATCCGGCGCCTCGCTGCGCCGGTCGCGCGTGGAGATCAGCGTGCCCTTGTCGAAGACGAACACCATCTCGCGGTGACCTTCGAGGACCAGGAACCCGCTCTTCTGCTGCGTGCCGATCAACTGGAGGATCTCCGCCAGGTTGAAGTCGTGCAGCTGTCCCTTCAGAGCCATGTCGCGCGCTCCTTACGTCCGTCCCGGGCCGGGGATGGGGGTGTGATACTGGACGAAGCGTTCCGGTAGCTGCAGGCGCAGCCGCGCGCCGTCGGTGATCCCGATCATGTAGGCGATCGCGAGCAGGACCCAGCCGAGCGCGACCGGCCAGCCCAGCCAGCCGGGCCAGCTGGCGGCAGGCAGCGGCAGCCAGAGCGGATGCACGCTCTCCTCGGCCAGGACGAGCCCGGGCGAGGACCAGGTCGTCGACGGATCGAAGGCCCAGGCGAACGCGACCAGGAAGACCGCGACCGCCACCAAAGCGAGGCGGCCCAGCGCCCTGGCGGTCTCGCCGAGGGCGAGGTGCGCGGCGCCGGGCAGCAGGCGCGCGAGCAGCACGAGGCGGGAGGTGCTCGCGAGGCCCACGGCCCGGCTGCGGTTCTTGAGGAGCGTGCCCATGACCATGTCGCTGCGCGACCGGTTCGCGGTGTCCGCGCACTCCCGGCAGAGCCACGCGCCGTCCCGCTCGGTGCAGCATCCCCGGCAGATCTCGGTGCCGCAGTTGCCGCAGCGGTGGATGTCGTCCTGGATGCCGCTCCAGTAGGCGAGCAGCAGAGCGATCGCGAACAACCCGCCGAGCAGGACGAACAACGGCAGCGGGGGCGCGCCCAGGAAGTAATTCCAGGCCGCGAGGCCGGCGAGCGGCTGGTAGCGCATGGCCTCGCTGCGGGCGCTGGCCCGGAGGTCTTCCTTCTCGATGGGGAGGTAGACGACCGCGGAGAACTCCTGGGCGGCCGGCACGGCGCCTTGCGCGACCGCGGGGTCGAAGCCGCGCGCCCGCGCGTCGTCGAGCGCCTGTCCCGCCTCGGGCACGAAGAGCTTCTTGAAGTAGACCTGGGCCATGTTGAAGGGGATCTCGCCCCGCAGCGGATCCAGGACCCGGGCGCGGCGGTAGTCCCCGAGCGCCTCGTCGAACCGGCTCAGGAAGTAGGAGTTGTTGGCCGCTCCGACGAGCGCGACCACGTCGTCGGACCGCTGAGCCAGCACGGCGCGGAATTGCTCGCTGCTGGCCGAGTAGCGACCACGGCGCGCCTCCTGCAGCCCGAGGCCCAACCGCAGCCGCAGCTGCCGGCCGCGGTCCTCGGTGCTGGCGAGGCGCTCGCGCAGCTCCTGGATGAGGGTCGCGGACGCGTCCTCGCTGCTCGCCCGCACGAGGAGGCTCGTCTCGCTCTCCGGATCCAGGATCGGCACGCTCTCGCGCAGCGGCGGCAGGTTGGGGAAGCTCAGGCCGAGAGCGACGAGCCAGGTGCCGACGAGGAGCGCGCGGGCGCGGCCGCGGGCCTGGATCAGCAGGGGGACCGACACGAGCGCCAGGCAGCCGAGCCAGCCGGGCCGCGCCAAGAGGACGCCGGCGACGAGCAGCCACGGCGTCCAGAGGCGCGGGCGGTGCGTCGCGTCGCGGAAGATCAGCGCCGAGAGGTCGTGCGCGAGGGGGCGCCACCAGGCCAGCAGGTAGGCGATCACGAGGCAGGACCAGAACACGGAGAGCATCAACAGAGCCGCCTGATGCGCGAGGACGGCGAGGCGAGGCGCGGCGAGCGGGTCGGCGCGCGCGGCGCGCCAGGCGCCCGGAAGGTGCCATACCAGCGCCTGGGGATCCCGGTCCCTCAGCGCCTGCGCGATGAGCCACAGGGGCAGCCGGCTGTCGTTGGGCCGCGCGGCGAGCGCGGCGTCGATGTTGCGCTGCGCCTGGTCGTACCGGCCGGTACCGGCGGCATGGCGCGCGGCGGCGAAGAACCGTTCGCCTGCGGCCGGATCGTCCAGCCGCGGCGGTACCGAAGGCGCGGCCTGCCGCGGGACCGTGGTCGTGGTCACGTCGGGCAGCACGCTCCGCGAGAGGCCGAGGCTGGCGCCGGCGACCGGAACAGGCGCTGTGACCAGGGAGTCGAGCGGTGCGCCGCCGGGCGGCGGCTCAGCCCCGGCGATCGCGGCCACGAGGCCGAGCGCGATCACGAGCCAGGCGCGACGCTGGCAGCCGGCGGATCGGCGGCGAGAGGGGGGGCGAGGCGGTTGCTTGGCAAGAGTCACGTCGCTGTTGCCTCTCGATGATACCGATTCCTCGAGCAGGGCCGGACGATGCTGCCGGCCGCGGCCCGCCCCGGGGCGGGCGCGTCGAGGGTGGCAAAACGCCACGTTCGTCCACTGACGGTCGTCATTGTTCAATGTTCGTGCCCGGAAGGTTCCAGCCTTCCCGGTCGTGCCCAGCTGCGCCGGCGGATTCCTTCCGGCGATCCGGTCGCTGGCGGCAACTCGGGAGGCCGCGCAGGTTTGCGTCCGGCGGCACGAGGCTGCCTCGAGTCGCCGCGACGCGCCCCGCGGCGGCGGCGGCGACATCCGGGTTGCGTTCTGCACGGGCGGCGGCGCCGGGACG
The DNA here is from genome assembly GCA_022711765.1 of Candidatus Krumholzibacteriota bacterium. GTDB lineage: Bacteria > Krumholzibacteriota > Krumholzibacteriia > LZORAL124-64-63 > LZORAL124-64-63 > Glo-17. Next base: position 522,208 of record JAKLEB010000001.1, on the reverse strand, counting down.
GACGGCAGGCGGCGGGTGAGAAAATCCCGCTTTGCACTCCGGGGCGCGGGGGGGTATGCTCCTGCGCATGCGATGCGGTGGTGTCAGGACGACGCCACGTACCGTTGTCTTCTTGCGAAATGGAATTCAGACGAACGCGACGTCCGGCCAGGTTCCTGGCCCGGCGATGCGGCAAGCCCCGAAGGAGGGACATGATGAGGATCCGGTACCTGGTCCTGCCCGCCATCCTCGCAGTCGCGGTCATCCTGACCGGTTGCTCCTGCAAGGAGTACGAGGAACAGATCGTGGCGCTCGACGCCCAGATCGCCGATCTGCAGCAGCAGCTGGGCGAGCGCGAGGCCACCCTCGCCGAGTGCAACGACCTCACCGAGGAGCTGCGCAAGAGCATTCGCGATGCCGAGATGGAGAATGCGGTCATCATCGAGCAGCGGGACAACCGCTACGTCGAGATCACGCTGACCGACGCCGTCACCTTCTCGAGCAGCCAGTTCATCGTCCTGGACACGATGGTGCCGGCGCTGCGGGCCGTCGCTGACGCCGTCCGCAACCGGCCCGACTTCAAGGTCTACGTCGAGGGCCACACCGACAACGTCGGCATCGCCGAGGAGTTCCTGGACCGCTGGCCCTCCAACTGGGAGCTGGGCGCATTCCGCGCCGCCGCGGTCACCCGTTACCTGACGAACGACCTGGATCTGCCGGCCGAGCGTTTCGCCGCCGTCAGCTACGGTCCGTTCCATCCGGTCGCCGGCAACGACACGCCGGAAGGCCGGCAGCAGAACCGCCGGGTCGTGATCACGCTCGAGAAGGTCACCGACTACTAGGAGCCAGGCGGATCCGGTTCGTTCGCCCTGCGCCCGGGACGCTGAAACCGCCCGACCTTGCGTCGGGCGGTTTCTCGTCTGGCCGCGGACCCGCCGGGCGGAGGCGGCCCCGCCCCGGCCGCGGCGGTCGCGACCGCTCAGCGCAGCGACGCGATGTCCCGCATCGCCACGATCGCCGCCTCGATGTGCGCCTCGGTGTTGAACGGCCCCACGGAGAACCGCACCGTGCCCTTCGGGGTCGTGCCGATCCCGACGTGCGCCATCGGCGCGCAGTGCAGGCCGATGCGGGTGGCGATGTCGTACTCGACGTCCAGGAGCTCGCCGGTCTGGGTCGACTCCCATCCCTCGACGTTGGCGGAGACGACCGGCAGGTGCCGTTCGCCGGCCCCGGCGCAGTACAGGGTGACCTTCGGGATGTCCCGCAGGCCCGCGATCAGCCGCTCCGCCAGGGCCATCTCGTGCCTGCGGATCGTGTCCAGGCCCCGTTCCAGGATCCACTCGACCCCGCGCTTCAGACCGGCGATGCCGATGGTGTTGGCGGTGCCGACCTCGCCGATGTACGGGAAGTAGTGCAGGTGGGTCCGCACCGCCGACTTGACGCCGGTGCCGCCCCAGCGGGTCGGGCGGATGGGGACGTCGGGACCGACGACCATGCCGCCGGTGCCGGTGGGTCCCATGAGCGACTTGTGACCGGTGAACGCGAGCAGGTCGACGTTCCAGGCGGCCATGTCGATGGGGATCATGCCGGCGGTCTGCGCGGTGTCGAGCGCGAAGAGCACGCCCTTCTCGCGGCAGATCCTGCCGATCGCCGCGGCGTCCTGGACGGTGCCGATCACGTTCGAGCCGTGGTTGACGACGACGAGGCGCGTGTTCGGCTTGATGGCGCGGGCGATGTCGTCGGGGTCGACGTAGCCGTCGCCGTCGAAGGGGACGAGGTCGTGCGTGATGATGCCGGCCTGCTCCATCTCGTAGAGCGGCCGCAGGACCGAGTTGTGCTCGAGCATCGTCGCGACCACGTGGTCGCCCGGGTTGCACACGCCCTGGATGATCATGTTCAGGCCGGCCGAGGCGTTCAGGGCGAAGCACACGCGGTCGCGGTCCCTGGCGGGGTTGTTGAAGAAGCGGTCGAGCAGGGACCGGGCGCCGTCCAGCATCAGGCCCGCCTCGACGGCGAGGTCGTACCCGGCGCGGCCGGGGTTGACGCCGTAGTCGCGGTAGAATTCGGCCATCGCGTCGATCACGACGGGCGGCTTGGGAAAGGCCGTCGCGGCGTTGTCCAGGTAGATCAGCTCGCTCATGGCGGCTCCTTGGCTCGGCGTTCGCTCCCCGGGCAGCGCGGCCGGGTGGCGCGGGCCCAATAATGGGTTAATGAGTAGAGGGAGGCAAGACCGACCCCCTTGCCGCGGCGACCGCCGGCCATTAGAATCCCGCGGTCGAATTCCCGGCGTCGCGAATCGCTGCCGAGGAGGAACCATGGTCTGGTCCCCGAGTCGCCCCCGTCGCATCCGGAGGCGCTCCCTGGCTCTCGCCGTCGCCGCTGGCGCCGTCGCGGCCGCCGGCGCCCTCGCCGTGCCGCCTGATCGCGAGGTGCCGTTCGTCCGGATCGTCACCAGCGAAGGCGAGATCCTCGTCGCCCTGTTCCCGGACCTCGCGCCGCACCACGTGGCGAGCTTCCTGCATCTGGCGAGCACCGGCTTCTACGACGGGACCTACTTCCATCGCATCATCCCGGACTTCATGATCCAGGGCGGCGATCCCAACACCAAGGATTTCGATCCGCGCAACGACGGCCAGGGCAACCCGGGGCTGCAGGACGTCGCCACGCCCGCGGAGCGCGCTCAGCTCGAGAGCCTCGCGGCGTCGCTGGCGGCGCGGGGCTACGTCGGGCTCGACCTGAACAGCCCCGTCTTCCTGATGGCCGAGTTCTCCCCGACCGCGAAGCACCTGCGCGGCACGCTGAGCATGGCTCGCCGCGCGCGGCCGGTCGACTCGGCGGGCAGCCAGTTCTTCATCTGCCACCAGCGCAGCCCGTCGACGGCCGGCCTCGATGGCCAGTACACGATCTTCGGCCACGTGGTCACGGGCCTGGAGGTGGTCGACCGCATCGCGACCGCGGAGAAGGACCCGCGGCGCGGCGCCGACCAGCCCGCCGTTCCGGTGACGATCAAGAGCTGCGCGGTGACGGCCGGCGTCGCTGCCCTCGCGCCCGCCGAGCAGGCGGCCTACCGGGAGATGCTCCAGACCCTGGCTGAAGCCGGCAGCACCTGGTGAGCGCGGTGGCCCCGAGCGGGGTCGGCCGCCGGCGGGCGAGGTCCGCGCGACCATGAGCGACAAGCAAGCGCCGATCGACAGCCGCGGCCAGAACGGCCTGATCACCCTCAAGGGGGTCCGGGTTCACAACCTCAAGAACCTGGACCTCCAGCTGCCGCGCCGCCGCCTCGTCGTCGTGACCGGCCCCAGCGGCTCCGGCAAGTCGTCGCTCGCCTTCGACACGCTCTACGCCGAGGGCCAGCGCCGCTACATCGAGAGCCTGTCGAGTTTCGCCCATCAATTCCTCGATCAGCTGCCCAAGCCGGACGTCGACCGCGTGGAAGGCCTGTCGCCGGCGCTCGCGATCGACCAGAAGGGCCTGGGCACCAGTCCGCGCTCGACGGTCGGCACGACGACCGAGATCTCGAGCTTCCTGCGCCTGCTCTTCGCCCGGGTGGGCGTGCCGTGGTGTCCCGACTGCGATCTGCCGGCCGCGAGCCGGCCGCTGGCCGACATCGAGGAGGGGATCCTGGGCCTGCCCGCCGGCACCCGATTCTACCTGCTGGCGCCGGTCGTCCGCGGGCGCAAGGGCCAGCATCGCAAGCTGCTCGACGACTTCGCCGCGGACGGCTACGTGCGGGCGCTCGTCGACGGCGAGTTGCGGGACCTGGGCGAGCCGCTCGACCTCGTCGCGGGCCGGCGCCACGACATCGCGGTGGTCGTCGACGGTCTCACGGTGCGCGACGGCGTGCGCGACCGGCTGCGCGCGGCGCTCGCCACGGCGGCGGAGCTGGGCGAGGGCTCGGTCCTGGTCCTCGCCGACGGCGAGCCGCGCTGGTACAGCCGCACCGCGAGCTGTCCCGGCTGCGGCCGCGGCTTCCCCGAGCCCGATCCGCGGCTCTTCAGCTTCAACAGCCCGGTCGGCTCGTGTCCGGCGTGCAACGGCCTCGGCACCCTGCGCACCATCCCCGCCGATATGCTCGTGCCCGATCCCTCGCTGAGCCTCGAGGGCGGCGCGGTCGAGTTCCTCAAGGGCAAGGAGAGCAGCTGGCTCTACACCCAGATCGAGGCGCTGGCCGGCGCCCTCGGCTTCGCGATGAAGACGGCGTGGCAGGACCTCTCCGCGCCGGCGCGCGAGGTCGTCCTGCACGGCCTCGACCCCGCGACGGACCGGGCCCTGCAGAGCCATCCGCACTACCAGGCGTTCCTCAAGGGCTGGACGGGCCTCGTTCCCGAGCTCGTGCGGCGTCACCGCGAGACCAAGAGCGAGCGCATCCGCGCCAACCTCGAGCGGATCATGGCCGAGGAGACCTGTCCGGCGTGCCGCGGCTGGCGCCTGTGCCCGGCGGCGCTCGACTTCCGGGTCGGGGGCCTCAACCTCGGCCAGGTCGGCGACCTGACGCTCGCGGAACTCGACGCCTGGGTCGCGCAGCTCGCGTTCGCCGGCGCGCGCGACCAGGCGGTCGCCCGCCCGATCGTGCAGCAGGTCCAGCACCGGCTCCGCTTCCTGCTGCAGGTGGGGGTCAGCTACCTCACGCTGTCCCGCGGCACGCGGACCCTGTCCGGCGGGGAGGGCCAGCGCGTGCGCCTGGCGACGCAGGTCGGCAGCCAGCTGACGGGAGTGCTCTACGTCCTCGACGAGCCGAGCGTCGGCCTGCACCACCGGGACATCCGGCGCCTGATCGAGACGCTCGAGGCGCTGCGCGACCGCGGGAACAGCGTGGTCGTCGTCGAGCACGATCGCGACGTGATGCTGGCCGCCGACCACCTGATCGACCTCGGACCGGGCGCGGGCGAGCACGGCGGGCGGCTCGTGGCCCAGGGCACGGTGGCGGAGGTCATGGCCACCGAGGGCAGCGCGACCGGCGACTTCCTCGCGGGGCGCGCCGGCGGCGGCGGGCCGGCGCCGCTCGTGGGCCGGCCGCCGGAGCACTGGCTGCGCCTCGCCGGCCTGCGCGGCCGCAATCTCAAGGACATCGAGCTCGCGGTGCCGCTCGAGCGGCTCGTGGTCGTCACCGGCGTCTCGGGCTCGGGCAAGAGCACCGCCGTCCACGACACGCTCCACCGCGTCCTCGCCGCCCGGCTGCACCGCGCGCGCAAGCGGGCCGAACCGCACGGCGAGCTGTCCGGCGACGATTGGCTGCAGGCCGTCGTGCTCGTGGACCAGTCCCCGATCGGACGCTCGCCGCGCTCGACGCCGGCGACCTACACCGGCCTGTACGGGCACATCCGGAAGCTCTACGCCCAGACGAACCTCGCGCGGATCCGCGGCTACGACGCCGGCCGCTTCAGCTTCAACACCGCCGGCGGCCGCTGCGCGGTCTGCGAGGGGGCCGGCGTGCGGCGCTTGACGATGGACTTCCTGCCGGACGTCGAGGTGCCCTGCGAGGAGTGCCAGGGCCGGCGCTTCGACCGCGAGACGCTCGAGGTGCACTTCAAGGGGCGCGACATCGCCCAGCTCCTGGACATGAGCGTCGACCAGGCGCGCGAGCTGCTCGAGACGGTGCCGGCGTGCCGCAAGATCCTCGAGACCATGCAGGACGTCGGGCTCGGCTACCTCCGCCTCGGCCAGGCGGGAGCCACGCTCTCGGGCGGCGAGGCGCAGCGCCTGAAGCTCGTGAAGGAGCTGGCCCGCGGCGGCGTGCGGCCGACCCTGTACATCCTGGACGAGCCGACGACCGGTCTGCACTGCTGCGACGTGGACCGCCTGCTGCACGTGCTCGCTGGCCTGATCGCCATGGGCAACAGCGTGCTCGTCATCGAGCACAACCCCGAGGTCGTGCGGCGCGCCGACTGGGTCATCGACCTGGGTCCGGAGGGCGGCGCGGCGGGCGGCGAGCTCGTCGTCGCGGGATCGCTGGCCGACGTCGCGGCCTGCGCGCGGTCCTACACGGGCGCCATGCTGCGCGAGCAATTCGCTCTGGGTTGACGCGGTCCGGGCCCCCAGATCGTCGCTTGGCTTTGCGCCGCGGCCCGGTTAGATTTCAGCCGGTCGAGCGCGGGAGCGATCGAACGCGGCCGGCGTGACCGGCCGCCATCAGCGCGAGGAGGATCCACGTGGGCGAACTCAAGCAGACTCCCCTCACCCGCTGGCATGAGGAACACGGCGCGCGGATGGTGCCCTTCGCCGGCTACACCATGCCGGTCCAGTACACGGGCGTCCTCGCCGAGCACGCGGCGGTCCGCGAACGCGTCGGGCTCTTCGACATCACCCACATGGGCGAGGTGTACGTGGCGGGCCCCGGCGCCGAGGCGTGGCTCTCCGGCCTGGTGACCAACACGATCGGCGGGATCGAGGTCGGCAAGGTCGTCTACACGACCATGTGCAACGAGCAGGGCCGCTGCCTCGACGACATGCTGATCTACCGGCTCGCCGCCGAGCGCTGGCTCGTCGTGATGAACGCGAGCAACCACGCGAAGATCGCGGCGTGGCTGCGCAAGCACCTGCCGGCGAGCGGCGTCGCGCTGGACGACGCGAGCGACCGCACCGGACTCATCGCCGTGCAGGGCCCCGCGAGCCGGGAGCTGGTCGGCCGCCTCGGCCGGCTGGCGCGCCGCGGCGCCGACCTCGACCTCCTCGACTTCTACACGGGTTTCGCCTGCGCGGGCCCCGGCGGCGAATGGATCGTCTCGCGCACCGGCTACACGGGCGAGCACGGCTACGAGCTGTACCTGCCGAACGCCGACATGCTGCCGGTCTGGACGGAGCTGCTCGCGCAGGGGGCCGACCTCGGGGTCGAGCCGATCGGCCTCGCCGCCCGCGACACCCTGCGCTTCGAGGCGTCCTACTGCCTCTACGGCCACGAGCTGAGCGAGGACTGGACGCCGCTCGAGGCCGGCATCGGCTGGGCGGTCAAGCTCAAGAAGCCGGGCGGGTTCATCGGCCGGGACGCGCTCGCCGCGCAGAAGGCGGCCGGCCCGGCGCGGACCCTCGTCGGCCTCGAGGTCACCGGCGGCCCGATCGCCCGCGAGGGCGCCGAGGTGTTCGCCGCCGGGCGCAAGGTCGGTTTCGTCACCAGCGGCACCTTCGCCCCGACCCTGCAGAAGAAGCTGGCGCTGGCGCTGATCGAGGCGAAGTCCGCCGGGGCGGATCTCGCGGTGGACGTCCGTGGCAAGCGGCTTGCCTGCAAGCGGGTCGCGCTGCCGTTCCTGGCGGCGCGGGTCAAGGGCGATCCGCGGGCTGAGCGTACGCTGTCCTGAGGACAGGCAATCCGAGGAGCGACCATGATTCCCAACGATCGCAAGTACACCCAGGAGCACGAGTGGGTCCAGGTCGAGGGCGAGATCGGCATCGTTGGCATCACGGACCATGCCGCGAGCGAGCTCGGCGACATCGTCTACGTGGACCTGCCCGAGGTGGGCGCCGAATTCTCGGCCGGCGACTCCGTGGGGTCGATCGAGTCCGTCAAGGCGGTGGCCGACCTCTACCTGCCCGTCAGCGGCGAGATCGTCGAGGTCAACCCGGCGCTCGACGGCGACCCCGGCCTCGTGAACAGCAGCCCGCTGGACGACGGCTGGATGGTCAAGGTCCGCCTCGTCGACCCCGCCGAGCTGGACAGCCTGCTCGACGCGGCCGGTTACGAGGAGCTCCTCGGCTAGCGGCCGACGCGTTATCCGACTGGAGGAATCATGCCTTACGTCCCGCACACACCCGAGGACGTGCGAGCGATGCTCGACGTGATCGGTGTCGCGACGGTCGACGACCTGTTCGCGTCGCTGCCGCCGGCGATCCGCCTCGGCCGCGAGCTCGAACTGCCGCGCGGCCTGAGCGAGGAGGAGGTCCGCGCGTTCATGCAGGACCTCGCCGGCGAGAACATCACCCAGGCCGACCTCGTGTCCTTCCTGGGCGGCGGCGTCTACGACAGCATCATCCCCGCCGCCTGCGACGCCATGGCGTCCCGCAGCGAGTTCCTCACGGCCTACACGCCGTACCAGCCGGAGGTCAGCCAGGGCACGCTCCAGGCCATCTACGAGTGGCAGACCTTCGTCACCCGGTTGACCGGCCTCGCGGTGGCCAACGCCTCGATGTACGACGGCGCGACCGCGCTCGGCGAGGCGCTGCTGCTCGCGGTCGCGGCGCGCAAGAAGCGCAAGGTCGTCCTGCCGGCGGCGCTGAACCCGCGCTGGCGGCGGGTCGCGGTCACCATGCTGCGCGGCTACGACGTCGAGATCGTCGAGGCGCCGCTCACGGCCGCGGGCACGACGGATCCGGCCCGGCTCGCGAAGCTCGCCGACGCAGAGACCGCGGCGGTCGTCGTGCAGAACCCGAACTACCTCGGCCTCATCGAGCCGGTCGACGAGATCGCCGCGGCCGGCAAGGCCGGCGGCGCGCTGCTCGTCGCGGCCGTCAATCCCGTCTCGCTGAGCCTGCTCAAGGCGCCCGGCGAGTACGGCGCCGACCTCGCGGTCGGCGAGGCCCAGCCGTTCGGGATCGCGACCTGCGCCGGCGGCCCGCTGCTCGGCTTCTTCGCGTCCAGCGAGGAGCACATGCGGCGGCTGCCCGGCCGGATCGTCGGCCGCACCGTGGACGTCCACGGCCAGGGGGCCTACGTGCTCACGCTGCAGACGCGTGAGCAGCACATCCGGCGCGAGAAGGCGACGAGCAACATCTGCTCGAACCAGGGCCTGAACGCGCTGCGCGCGACGGTCTACCTGGCGATGCTGGGAGGCACGGGATTGCGGGAGCTGGGCCGGGCGAACCGCCAGCGCCTCGAGGCGCTGCGGCGCGCCGTCGAGCCGATCGACGGCGTCGAGCTGCCGTACCCCGGGCCGGCGTTCAACGAGACCGTGATCCGCCTGCCGCGCCCCGCGCGCGAGTTCCGCGACTACGCGCGGCAGTTCGGCCTGCTCGCCGGGATCCCGCTCAACGGCGTGGCCGGTTGCAGCGGGCACGATCTGCTCGTGGCGGTCACCGAGAAGCGGACGGCTGCCGACATCGAGATGTTCGCCGAGGCCCTCGCGGCCTTCACGAGCGACGAGGAGGTGGAGCCATGAGCGAGCCGATCCTGCCGGCGACGGTCTGCCAGCGCTGGCTCGGCGCGACCCAGCCCTCGCTCTTCGCGAAGGGGCGGCGCGGCCGCCGCGCCCTCACGGTGCCGGCCTGGGACGGTGACGAGTCCGCCGCCGAGCTGCCGGCCGCTTGCCGGCGCGCCGAGCCGGCGGACCTGCCCGACCTCAGCGAGCCGGAGGTGATGCGGCACTTCACGCTGCTGTCGAACCTGAACCACCACCTCGAGCGCGGCATGTACCCCCTCGGCAGCTGCACGATGAAGTTCAACCCGCGCCTGAACGAGCAGGTCGCAGCGTTGCCCGGCTTCGCCGCGCTGCACCCGGCTCAGGACGTCGAGGACATGCAGGGCCTGCTGGCGGCGCTCAAGCTCCTCGAGGACGACCTCTGCGAGATCACCGGCTTCGCCGCCTGCTCGCTGCTGCCGTCGGCCGGCGCCCAGGGCGAGTACCTCGGGATGCTGGTGATCCGCGCGTTCCACGTCGCCAATGGCGACCAGGATCGCGACGAGATCCTCATCCCGGACAGCGCCCACGGCACCAATCCGGCGTCGGTCGTGCTGGCCGGCATGCGGCCGCGCACGATCAAGAGCCGCGCTGACGGCCGCATCGACCTCGCGGCGTTGCGCGCCGCGTGCGGGTCCCGCACCGCCGGCATCATGATCACCAACCCCAACACGCTGGGCCTCTTCGAGGTCGACATCGTCGAGGTCGCCCGCATCGTCCACGAGGCGGGCGGCCGCCTCTACATGGACGGCGCGAACCTGAACGCGATCCTGGGGCGGGCCCGGCCGGGCGACATGGGCTTCGACGTCACCCACCTGAACCTGCACAAGACGTTCTCGACGCCGCACGGCGGCGGCGGTCCCGGCGCGGGACCGATCTGCGTGACCGCCGAGCTGGAGCCGTTCCTGCCCGGGCCGCGGATCGTCGAGGACGACGGCCAGTACGACTTCGACCGCCTGCCGGCCGGCGACGACACCGCGATCCACGCCTGGTACGGCAATGTCGGCGTCTGCCTGCGCGCGCTCGCGTACATCCTGCGCAACGGCGGGGACGGCCTCAAGCGGATCAGCGGCATGGCCGTGCTGAACGCGAACTACCTGCTCGCGCGCGTCAAGCCGCTCTTGCCCGTGGACCATGCCGTCGGCTGCCTCCACGAATTCGTGGCGAGCGGTTCGGCGTGGAAGGAGCAGCACGGCGTACGCACGCTGGACATCGCCAAGCGGCTGCTCGACTTCGGCGTCCACGCGCCGACGATCTACTTCCCGCTGATCGTCGAGGAGGCGGTCATGGTCGAGCCGACGGAGAGCGAGCCGCGCGAGAGCCTCGACCACTTCGTGTCGGCGCTCGAGCAGATCCGGCGCGAGGCGGAGACGCGGCCCGAGTTGCTGCACAACGCGCCGCACGCCACGCCCGTCGGCAGGCTGGACGAGGCCCGGGCAGCCCGGCAACTCGACCTGCGGTGGAACGGCCCCTGCGGCTGCTGACGCAACCGGGATGGCGACGGCGCGCATCATCCGCGACCTCCCCCTCCCGGGGGCCGTCAACATGCGGCGCGACACCGCGCTGCTCGACGCCTGGCGTCCCGGCGACCCGCCGATCCTGCGGCTCTACCGCTGGCGGCCCTACGCCGTGAGCTACGGGTTCCACCAGCGCTCGGGAGATTTCGACCACGCGGCGATCGCGTCGCGCGGCTGGGACCTCGTGCAACGCCCGACCGGCGGCCGCGCGATCCTGCACGCCGAGGAGCTCACGTACAGCGTGGTCGGGCCGAGCCCGTCGCCGCTCTTCGGACCCAGCCTGCATTCCTGCTACATGGCGATCAACGAGCCGCTCGTGGCGTTCCTGCGCGCGCTGGGGCACGAGGCCGAGATCTCCGGCGGCGAGGACCGCCGCGAACAGCGGCAGGCCGTGTGCTTCAAGAGCGCCGGGCAGCACGAGATCCGGATCGGCGGCCGCAAGATCGTCGGCTCGGCCCAGCGGCGGCGCGAGGGCGTGTTCCTGCAGCACGGGTCGATCCTGGTCGGCCCGCGGCACGCCGACCTCCTGGACTGCCTGCCGCCGCGCCGGCGCGGGGGCCTGGACCGGGACGGCCTGCTCGCGGTGACGACCGACCTCGGCCGGTTGCGCGGCGCGCCCTATCAGGAGAGCGAGTACGCCGATCTCGAGGAGCGGCTCGCGAGCGCGTTCGCCGCGCGACTCGGGCTCGAGCTCGTGCCGGTCGCGTGGACCGAGCTGGGCCTCGCGGATCAGTCCGCCTAGAACACGAGCTGCGTGCTCGCGCCGAATCCGAGGCCGCGCGCATCGGCGCCGCTCAACCCGCCGCGATTGCACACCGCGAGGTCGATCTGCCAGAAGCCGAGGCGGAGGCCGAGACCGCCGGCGAGACTCGTCGCGGCCGACCCGCCGAGCGAGACGCCGGCCCGCGGGGTGAGCAGGCCGAACGGGCGCCACTCGGCGCCGAGGTTGACCTGCGGCGTCCGGCTCGCGCCGGCGCGGTCGGCGAAGCCCTGCCACACGTCGGCGGCGATGAGCAGGGTTCCCCCGTCGTGCGCGGCGCCGAACCGCAAGCGCGCCGGCAGCTCCGTCGTGTAGCCCGCCGCGGCGTAGGTGGTGTCCGAGTCCGCGATCGCCTCGTCGAGGTCGTCGTTGAGGGCGTTGAGGTCGGCGGCCGTCACCCGCAGCACGGTCCGTTCGACGTCCCGGTCCCAGTCGACGCGGCCGATCACGTTGTCCGCGGCGACGCCCAGGGTCCAGCCGCCGGGCGCCTGCCAGGCGAGGCCCAGGTCGAGGCCCCAGCCGGTGCCGCCCTCGGCCTTGACCGCCGACGCGTACGCCTCGCCGGCGATCTCGGTCAGGCTGGTGGTCACGGCGCCGCGGGCTTCCTCGACGTGCATCTCGTAGAGACCCTGGAGGTAGCTGGCCGTCACTCCGAGCGCGAGTCGGCCGGAGGCGCCGGTCGCGAGCGGCTGGCCCCAGCTCAGCGACGCCTCGCCCACGGCCCAGCCCTCGCCCCAGGTGTCGGAGACGTCGACCGTCGCGCCCGGCTCGTTGCCGAACAGGACGAGGTCGAAGAAATCGCGGTCGAGATTCCCGCGGCCAGCCCCGAGCGCGGCCGTCGTCAGCGCGAAGCGCCCGATCTGCAGGCCGAGCGCGCCGGCGCTGACCGACCCGTCGAGCGCGAAGCCCTCGACCGGGATGTCCGCCAGCAGGCGCGCCTTGTCGCTCTCGGTCAGGGTCTCTCCGGCGACCTCGTTGTAGCGGCCGAGGCTGAAGCTGTTGTTGTACAGGTCGGCGGTGACGCCCGCGAGGCCCAGGCTCGCGCCGCCGCCGAAGGCGAGGTTGGCCGGGTTCCAGGCGGCGGCCGCGAGCCCGCGGGCGGCGGCCGTGGCGGCGCCGCCCATCGCGAGCGATCGCGCGTCGCCGGCGGCGGCCGCCGTGGCGGCGAACCCGAGGCTGGCGGCGAGTCCGACCCAGGCGAGGGGGCGCCGGTGGCGGTCGAGGTGCCGATTCAACATGGAGCGTGCCTCCGCGTGAGTCCCGGCCGGGCCGGGCGCGTCCCTAGTCGTCGTCGTCGCTGACCTCGACGTCCAGCCGGATCAATCCCTGGACCGTGAGGTAGTCGCTCGTCATCACCCGCACCGGGTCGCCGCCGGTGCTGGGCAGGGCGACCTCGAGCCGGCTCGTGAGGTTCTCGGTCGCGAACACCCGGGTCTCGGCCGCCGTGAGGCTCACGCGGGGCTCGCTCGCGAGCGGCTCGATCACCACGTGAGTGGCCGGGTCGACGGCGGGCGCCGCGACCGCGATCGGCCCGATGGCGAGAAGCGGCGCCGTCGCGAGCGTGGCCGGGTCCGTGCCCAGGAGCAGGCGGACCGTGACGCCCACCGGCAGGTGGTTGACGACCGCGAGCCGGACCTCGGCCGCGCCGGCGCGATCCCGGATGAGGTCGCGGGCATCCTCGTCGAGGTCGAGGCCGGAGGGGTCGCCGTACAGCAGCGACGACCCGATCACGACCTCCACGGGCGACGTGATCTCCCAGTCCAGGACCGCGTAGTCGTCCGCGTGGACCGTGCCGACCTGATCGGGACCGCCGAGGTCCACGCCGCCGGTGAGGGTGATCGCGGTGGGCAGGTTGCTCAGGAAGGCCACGAGGTCGCTGTTGGTCTCGTCCAGGACGATGCGGGTCGTGGTGGCGCGGTCGAGCCCGGCCGCCGCGATCGGCTGCTCGACCCGCAGGCTGCGCGCGTCGCCGGCGGCGTTGACGCCGACGAGCTCGAGGTCGGCGTTGGCGGACAGGCAGGCGCTGTTCGTCAGCGCCAGCACGAGCGAGGCGCGGACGAACTCCATGCCGGCGAGCTCCTCGGGCAGGTCGACCGCCTCGACGAGCGGCGCGAACTCGTGGTGAACGGCCGGGACCAGGCCGCCGACGCTGCTGAACTCGAGCCGGCCGCCCGCGAGGTCGGCGTCGACTCCCTGGTCGGCCGCGAGGACCACGGCGGCGCCGCCGCTGCCGGGGCTCGTGACGGCGAGGGTCGCGACGAGCGCGCGGAGCGGCTCGTCGGTCGGCGCGAGGACCGTGTATCCGGCGAAGTCGACGCTGCCCGTGGCGGTGCCGCAGCCGGCGAGGTCGACCGTCAAGCCGGCGGGCTGGTCGTCGAGGTCGCGGACGTCGGGCCAGGCGACCGTCGCCTGGCAGGGGATGGCCATCTCGTTGGTCAGCGTGAAGGAGACCTCGCCGCTCGCGATCACGGCGTGGTAGACGGCGTAGTCGGCCGGCAGCGCGGTCGTGAAGCTGTCGGTGAACGCCTGCGCCGGCACCGTGGCCTCGGCCTGGGTCACGCAGAGACCGCTGAACGTCACGGCGACCGTGATCGCCGCCTGCGCATCGACGACGACCAGCGCGCCGTTCGTGCCCGGCGAGCCGCCGGCGACGCGCACGGCGACCGCGCCCGCGAGCGTGACGCCGGCGAGATCCGCGGCCTGCTGGGCCTGGCCGCCGGCCGCGATGGGAGGGAACTCGAGCCGGACGAGCACGGCGCCGTCGCCGGGGTTCACGAGCTCCAGCGCGAGGCGATCGCCGCCGCCCGGCCCGCAGACGTCGACCGGCAACCCGTTCGCGACGGTCACGGCCACCGAGCCGGAGGCCAGCGTCGCGCTCTCGACGCCGTCCAAGTCCTCGGCTTCGCTGTCGGACGAGAAGTCGAACGGCGGCACGCCCACCAGCTGTCCGTCGAGGTCGGCCGCCGCCGGCAGCAGCTGGACGAGGGGGAACGCGAAGTCGCCCGGCGGCGCGACGTCGAGCGCGAATGGTCCGAGGTCGCCGCCGAAGGTCTGCGCCGCGAGGTCGGCGCCGAGGTCGAAATCGAAGCGGACCGTGTCGGGGTCGCCGGCGACGTGGAATCCGAGCGTGCCGTCGGCGAGCTCGATCAGGTAATCCTCGTCGTCGACCAGGTCGGCGATGGCCAGGCGCTCCTCGCCGAGGGGCAGCGCGAGCTGCGTCGTGAACCGCGGCAGCTCGGGGTCGGCGATCTCGCATCCGCCGAGGATCAGTCCGCCGAGAGCGAGCGCCGACGTGACGGCGGCGGCGCGACGGAGGGAGGGGGAGTCGGGGCGCGGCATGGTCGCCTTCCTCGGGTCGGAGGTGCTGAATGCAGAGGTCGCCGCGCCCGGAGAAAGAGACGTTCCACGACGGACCGCGGGGAACAGCGGGCAATCGCGAGGCACGTCGCGCCATTGACGGGCGCGATCGGTCATCCCGGCGGGCGAATCGCCTCAGCGGGACCGCACCCGAAATGCCCGGTCCGCCGGCGCGGGCCGTGCATCCTGCCCGGGAGGTGCGCGCTTGACCGTCCCGCGCGGCGGTCCCTAGTATCTCGGAGCGGCGGATCCTTCCGCCGGGCCGTCCCGCTCGACCGTGAAAGGCCCCCGTGCCGCGCTACCTGCTCCGTCGACTGTGCCAGTCCGCGCTCATGATCCTGGGCGTGCTCACCGTGGTCTTCTTCCTGGTCCGCCTCGTGCCGGGAGATCCGGCCGATCTGATCGCGGAGCAGCACCTCGGCGCGGAAGGCCGCGACCTGGTGCGCCAGCGGTACGGACTGGACCGGCCGCTGGGCGAGCAGTACGCGCGCTGGCTCGGCGGCGCGCTGCGCGGCGACTTCGGCACGAGCCTGCGCCAGCAGCGTCCGGTGGCGGCGGTCGTGGCCGAGGCGATCCCCAACACCCTGCTGCTCACCGTGACCGCGCTCGTGGTCGAGCTCGCGGCCGGCATCGTCGTGGGCACGCTGGTCGCCGGCCAGCCGCGGCGGCGGTGGACCAGACTGCTGAACACCGCCGGGCTCGTGCTCTACTCGCTGCCGAGCTTCTGGCTCGGCCTGGTGGCGATCATGGTCTTCGCGCGCGACCTGGGCTGGCTGCCGACCGGCGGCATGCGATCCCCCGACGCGGCCTGGCTGCCGGCCGGCGCGCGCCTCGGCGACCTCGCCCGTCACCTGGTCCTGCCGGTCCTCGTGCTCGGCCTCGGCAACTTCGCGGTGACGGCGCGCCACGTCCGCACGAGCGTGGCCCGCGTCCTGGCGAGCGACTGGATCCTGGCCGCGCGCGCGCGCGGCGTCGCCGAGCGCCGCGTCGTCTGGGGACACGCGCTGCGCGGCGCGCTGCTGCCGGTGTTCACGCTCCTGGGGCTGAGCCTGCCGGGCTTGCTCGGGGGCGCGGTCGCGGTCGAGGAGGTCTTCGCCTGGCCGGGCCTGGGTCGCGTGGCGGTGCAGTCGCTCCTGGCGCGCGACTATCCGGTGATCATGGCGGCGACCGCGCTCGTCGCCACGATGGTCGCGCTGGGTTCGATCCTGGCGGACCTCGGGTGCCGCTGGGCCGATCCGCGGCTGCGGTTCGACGCCGGCTGGCAGGAGGTGCGCTGATGGACCTCCCGATCGCGCTCGTGCGGGCCGACGTCCAGTTGCGCGGGATCCGCGGCGATCTGCGCCTGGGTCTCTGCCTGGCCGCGACGGGGGTCGTCGCGGCGCTCCTGGCGGGCGTGCTGGCGCCCGCCGATCCCGCGGCCCTCGGACCGGCCGGCCAGGCGCTCCAGCCGCCCAGCGCCAGCCATCCGCTGGGGACCGACCCGCTCGGACGAGACGTCTGGAGCCGCGTTCTTCACGGCGGACGCATCTCGCTCTTGGTCGGCTGGTCGACGATGGCGCTCGCGGCGGTGATGGGCACCGCGGTCGGGCTCGCCGCCGGGCTCGGCCCTCGCCGGCTGCAGCGAGGCCTGACCTGGCTCGTCGACCTCTTCCTCGCGTTCCCGGGCGTCTATCTGGTCCTCCTGTTGGTCGCGGTGTCGCGGCCGTCGCTCGGGCTCTTGATCGCCGTGCTGGCCGTGTCGAGCTGGATGGACGTCGCGCGCCTGGTGCGCATCGAGGCGATCGCGCTGCGCGACCGCGAGTTCATCGTCGCGGCGCGCGGGCTGGGGGTCGGCGGCTGGGCCGTGGCCTGGCGCCACGTCCTGCCGAACGTGCTGCCGACCGTGGTGGTGGCCGGGGCGCTGCGGATCGGGCAGGCGATCCTGCTCGAGTCGTTCCTCAGCTACCTCGGGCTGGGACCGCAGGAACCGCTCGTCACCTGGGGGGCGATGATCGCTCAGGGGCGCGCGAACCTGCTCGACGGCTGGTGGCTGACGGCGTTTCCCGGCGCCGCGATCGCGCTCACCGTCCTTGCCTACAACCTGATCGCGGATGGCCTGCGCAGCCGGCTCCTGCCGGGTGGCGAGCAGGGGAGGTGACCCGTGGCCGGCGCTGACCTGCTCGCCGTCCGCGACCTCCGGGTCCGCTACGCCGGGGCGCCGCGACCGGCCCTCGCCGGCCTGGATATCGACGTGGCGGCCGGCGAATGCGTCGCGCTCGTCGGCCCGTCGGGCTGCGGCAAGAGCACCCTCTGTCGCACGATTCTCGACCTGTTGCCCGACGGCGCCCGGTGGTCCGGCAGCATCCGCTGGGAAGGCCGCGAGCTCGCCGCCGACCGGCGGTTCTGGCACGGCCTGCGCGGCCGCGGCGTGGGCCTGGTGCTCCAGGACCACCGTCACTCGCTGGATCCGGTGCGGCGCGTCGGCGCGCAGGTCGCCGAGGTGCTGCGGCGGCACCGCCGGGACGTCCGCCGCCGCGATCTGCCCGCGGCGGTCGCGGCGCTGCTGGGGGAGGTGCGCCTGCCGGATCCGGAGCGGCTGATGCGCCGGTATCCGCACCAGCTGAGCGGTGGTCAGCGCCAGCGCGTGTGCCTCGCCGCGGCCCTCGCGGCGCAGCCGCGCCTGCTGCTCGCCGACGAGCCGACGACCGCGCTCGACCTGATCGTCCAGCAGGAGATCGTCGACCTGCTCGCGGACCTCGTGCGCCGCCGGCGGCTCGGGCTGCTGCTGGTCACCCACGATCGCGAGCTCGTCCCGCTGATCGCCGACCGGATCGTCGAGGTCGCGTCCGGCGCCGGCGAGTCGGTCGCGCGCGGCGCCGAGCCGCCGTCGCGCGGCGACCCGGCGGCGCCGGTCTGCCTGGCCGGGCGCGGACTCGCGGTGGCGGTCCGCGATGGCGCCCGCTGGCGCCCGATCGTCCATCCGATCGACCTGACGCTGCGGACCGGCTGGGCGCTCGGCCTCGCGGGGGAATCCGGCGCCGGCAAGACGACACTCGCCAGGGCGCTCGCCGGCTGGCTGCCGCTCGCCTCGGGCTCGCTCAGCGTCGCGGGCGCGGCGACGGAGCCGGCGGCGGCGGGGCGGCGCGCGGTCCAGCTCGTCAGCCAGGATCCGGCGGCGGCGCTCGACCCTCGGCAACCGGCGCTGGCGGCGGTCGTCGAGGCCGCGCGCGCGGCGGGCGACGCGCCGGCCGCGGCGCGCGAGCGCGCGCTCGCGCTCTTCGCCGAGGTCGACCTCGACGTCGAGCTCGCCCGCCGACGTCCGCACGCGCTATCCGGCGGCCAGCGCCAGCGCGTCCAGCTGGCGCGCGCGCTCGCGGCGCGGCCGCGCGTCCTGGTCGCGGACGAGCCCGCGAGTTCGCTCGATTCAGCACGGCGCGATCGCCTGCTCGAACTCCTGCGCCGGGCGCAGCGGCAGCATGGCCTGGCCCTGCTGCTGATCTCCCACGATCTCGCGCTGCTGGAGCGGTGGTGCGACGAGGTCGCCGTTCTGCTCGACGGTCACCTGGTGGAACTTTTTCGCCCCGGCCTCGTAGACGGACCTCGCCACCCGTTCGCGACCGACCTCGCCGCGGCCGCCCCCGCCAACCTCGCGCGCCGTGCAACGGGTGGACCGCTGCTGCCGATTCGACCGGCGACCGATCCGCGATCGACCGCCGGGGGTTGCCCGTACGCCCACCGCTGCCGCCTCGTCCAGCCGGCCTGTCGGGCCGCGCTGCCGCCGCTTCGCGAGTCCGCGCCGGGACACCACTTGCGGTGCCCCGAGGTGGATCGCCAAGCCCGGTAGCAATTTATTGACACACCATTACCCGGTCTCTACATTTAGCCAACGGTTGCTGGTTGGAGGCGAAAACCGCGATTTTTTCACCTGCAATGCGGGTCCTCGCGTGGTTCGTTCTCCGGTTCAACACCCGAACCGGGGCAGAAGCCGGTGCCCGTCTCGTCGCGTCCTTGTCGCAGGTCCTCGGAAGCCACGGGTGCGCCCGGAACGGTTTCCTCGGAAAGGAGCTCGCACATGCTCCGGCGTCTCCGTCAAGAGTGGATCGTCCTCGGTTCGAGCATCATCCTGGCCGCGTGCCTCGGAAGCGCCGGAGACGTCTGGGCCCAGGCGGCGCCCGGTACGATCAAGGGGATCGTCAAGGATGGGGAGACCGGCGACCTGCTCGACTATGCCAACGTCATCATCAAGGGGACGACGCGGGGCACCATGTCCCTCGGCGGTGGATCCTTCTACTTCCGGGGCCTGGCGCCGGGCGTCTACACGATCCAGGTGCTCTACCTAGGCTACGAGCCGAAGGAGATCACCGTGAACCTGCAGCCTGGCCAGACGGTCGACCTCGACTTCACGCTCAAGGTCACGATCGTCGAGACCCTGCAGGCGTTCGACGTGGACGCGGCGCGCTACATGGTCGAGGTCAAGGGCGCGACCAGCACCCGCGACATCGGCTCCGAGAAGTTCGAGCGGTTCGCGATCGATTCGGTCGACGAGGCGCTGGCTCGCGAGGCCGGCATCATCATGCGCGCCGGCCAGCTGTACGTGCGCGGCGGGCGTTCGGGCGAGGTCCAGACCCAGATCGACGGCGTGTCCGTGGACAACCCGATCGGCGGCCAGACCCTCTCGGTCTCGACGCTCGCCGTCGAGAGCGTCGAGGCGGTGACCGGCGGTCTGGATGCCGAGTACGGCAACGCCCTCTCCGGCGTCATCAACATCACGACCAAGACCGGCTCGCGGGAGAAGTTCGAGGGCGGCCTCCGCTTCCTGACCGACGACTTCGGCCGGCAGGACCGCACATTCACGAATTTCGACCGCTTCGAGTACGGCTTCGGCGGACCGTCGCCCGTCGACAACCTCACCTACTACGTTTCGGGCGACCTGAGCTGGACCGACGGCGAGAACTACTCGGTGGCGAATCGGCCGGAGTACGACCTGAACGTGGGCGACACGAACCTGCTCTCGTTCCGCCGCCGCCAGAGCAACACCGTGCGGGGTTCGGCCAAGCTGGCCTATTTCTTCGACGAGAGCGGCACCAAGGAGCTCACCGCCGAGTACACCTATTCGGGCGGCTGGAACCAGAGCTACTCGCCGAACTGGAGCGTCAACGGCTACGCGCAGCGTCTGGTCTACATGCCCTACATCGTGCCGATGACGTCCGGCGAGGACCAGGACGCCTGGCTCTACACCGGTCGCCAGATCCCGGTCTACTACGGACCGTGGTACGAGACCATGCTCCGCGATTCCCGGCCGGCGATCGTCATGGAGATCCGCAACTCCAGCTTCATCCGCCAGACCGTGCCGATCCTCCAGGTCCGGTCCGCCGCCGACAACCGCATGTACTGGGTGGCCGCGCAGCCCCTGTTCGACGGCTACCGGTATCCCTACTCCGGCTTCTCGACGGTCGCGGAAGACTCCTCGTACACGGCGTTCAACGCCGCCGACAACAACCTGGAGGCGTCGACCTTCAGCCAGAGCGCCAAGCTGTTCTGGAAGCACCGCCTGGACGAGTCGACGTTCTACACGCTGGCCTTCGCGCTCGTGGCGTTCGACACCCGGCAGGACGTCAACGGCCAGGACCCGTTCGCGTACAACCACGGCGGGGTGTGGTCGCCGGACCTGTTCAGCGGCCAGGCGAGCATCTACCAGGGCGGTTCGGACTACTACTCGGACGAGCTGAACCCGCTGTTCATCACGACGAGCGACTACCCCTTCTGGGCCGAGCAGTACAGCCGCACGTACTCGGCGCGCTTCGACCTCACGAGCGCGCGGTGGGAGGGGCACCTGGTCCGGACCGGCCTGCAGTTGATCTACAACGACCTGCAGGAGCTCGACATCAGCTCCCCGGCCCGCGAGACCGTCAACCGCTTCACCGGCGAGTACTCGCTCGGGACCAACCGCAACGAGTTCCACACGTACAACCCCGAGGCCTCGTGGTACCTGCAGGACCGCTGGGAGTACGAAGGCATGGTGGTCAACTACGGCTTCCGCTGGGACATGTTCTCGCCCGGCTCGGCGGCGGAGATCCAGCTGCGGAACGAGGACGTCGACCGCAACGTGCTCAAGTACAAGACGCAGTTCTCGCCGCGCCTCGGCTTCGCGTTCCCGATCACCGAGCGCGACGGCTTCAGCTTCCACTACGGCCGGTTCGTGCAGTTCCCTGGCCGCGAGTTCCTCTTCGCGAGCCAGGAAGTGGTCGGCAACCTCGGCACGCTCGGCAACCCGAACCTCGAGGCCGAGACCACGATCAGCTACCAGGCCGCGATCCAGCACCAGTTCAACGACTACCTGGGCGGCTCGTTCGCGATCTACTCGAAGGACATCTACGACCTGATCGCCGCGACCCAGGTCACGGACGAGGAAACCGGCAACACCCTCGCCCGTTACATCAACAAGGCCTACGCGTCGGCGCGCGGCATGGAGATCTCGCTCGAGAAGCGCCTGAGCAACCACTGGCATCTCGACACCGCGTACACCTTCGCCTACGCGGACGGCGTCGCGAGCAGCACCGAGTTCGGCGGCAGCCCGGAAGGGCTCGAGTTCCTGCCGAGCCAGGAGCTGCCGCTCGCCTGGGACCAGCGCCACACGGTCAGCGTCCAGCTCTTCCTCGAGCAGCAGGGGTGGAACGGCGGCATCGACGTGACCTACGGATCGGGTTTCCCCTGGACCCCGGTCGACCGGTATGCGAAGCGCCAGGACCCGCTGCTGGAGAACAGCGAGCGGCTGCCGTCGACCATCGACGTGAACCTGCAGTTCCAGCGGCAGATCGACGTGTACGGCCAGCGTCTGACCCTGTACCTGCAGGGATTCAACATCCTCAATCAGGACCAGGTGGTCAGCACGTCGCCGGGGATCTTCCCCGGCATGAACAACGCGGCCAACGCCGGCCAGTCGTACCTGACCGAGACCGGCAAATTCGGTGGCGCCTACCTGCAGGACCAGGATGGCGACACCTTCGCCGAGTTCATCCCGATCAAGGACCCGCGGGCGTTCGCGCAGCACCGCCTGTTCCGGGTCGGACTCGGCTGGCGATTCTAGGATCGTGATGCGGGGCGCCGGCTGGATCGGCGACCACGGAAAGGGATGACGATGACCCTGCTCAGCAACGTGATCCGGATCCCGCGGCGGGGGCTCGGTCCTGCCCTGGTTCTCGCCGCGACCCTCTGGCTGGCGGTCGCTCCCGCCGGCGCCTGGGTCGATCTCGGCGACCAGGCCCAGGGTCCCTACAATCCGAACGGCGCCTTCGTCACCGACGGCTCGTACGTGATGAACGTGGGCGAGCTCCAGGTCAACATCACGAACTGGGGCCTGATCGGCTCGCACTTCTCGAATGCCACGACCTATTCCGACGCCCCGTCGGCGCAATGGCCGGCCGGCTCGGGCAACGAGTACCTCTGGTGCGCCGGCCTCTGGGTCGGTGGCGTGCTGCTGGGCGAGCGCCTGGTCTCCACGGGCCAGTACGAGACGGAGATCCGGGCGCAGACCAACGTCCAGGACACGATCTACGAGGGCATCTCCGGCGTGCTGACCCGTCCGGCGGGCAACGACGACGCGGGCGGCCGGCGGTTCCCCGAACCGAATCCCAACGACGACGAGGACTTCAACGAGTTGACCGGCGAGCCGCGGATCGACGAGGAGATCCTCAACGGGTACGACGATGACGAGGACGGCAAGATCGACGAGGATTTCGGGCAGATCGGCAACCAGATGATGGTCACGACCCTGTACGACAACACGCGGCTCGCGACGGAATTCTTCACGGACCACAAGCCGCTCAACCTCGAGATCGTGCAGGAGTCGTTCGCCTGGGAAAACGATCAGGTCGACGACTTCGTCGGCTTCCAGTACACGATCACGAACGTCGGCGTCACCGACATCACGGGCATCTATATCGGGTTTTTCGCCGATCCCGACATCGGCCCGCGCGGCCTGGGCGGCGCCGCGGCCGACGATATGGCGGGCTCCTTCTCGGGTGCCGTCCGCGCCTCCGACGGCAGCTGGGTGCCGGTCGAGGTCGGGTTCATGTGGGACGCCGCCGAGTCCGATCGGCTCGACGGTTACTTCGGCATCGCCTTTCTCGGCCACGACACGGATCCCACCGGCGAGCACGCGCCGGAAACGGTCCAGTTGCGGACCTTCCAGCGCTTCAGCGGCCAGGCGCCGTTCCAGCAGGGCGGCGATCCGACCAACGACCAGGAACGCTACGAGCTGCTCAGCGCGTCGGTGGAGGACTGGGATCCGGACGTCCAGCCGGGCAAGCAGGACGATTTCCGCTTCCTCATCTCCGCCGGCCCGTTCGACCGCCTCGAGCCGGACGGCGAGCTCCAGTTCCAGGCCGCCCTGGTGCTGGGCGGCGGCATCGACGGCATGCTCGCGAACTGCGCCGAAGCGGCGCTCACCTGGTACGGGAACTACTTCGATCGCATCGGCGACCAGGTGAGCTCCGACGGTCAGGCCCTCGCGATCGTGACCGGCGAGAACGGCCGCGAGAGCGTCGTCTGTCGCGAGGACTTCGCCAACCCGGCGCAGTTCGACCAGATCTATCCGGACTTCGGCGACGCCACCTGCGTGAGCGGCGAGTACCTCCTCAACACGCAGCAGACGATCCAGCCCGAGGACATCTTCAGCTTCCGGCCGGCGGGCAGCGACCGCACCAAGAACTGCGCCATGGTCAATCTGGACAACTGCTTCGAGTGCTTCCGGCAGAAGCCGCACTCGCCCAGCGAGCTGCCGTCCGAGTCGCGCTGCGATCAAGCGGACATCGAGAACTACTGGACGTGCTGGGATCCCACCGTCCCGAATTTCCAGAAGGCCGGCTGCACCGGGATCGACGGGAACGAGACCCAGGTGAACTGGCTGGTCGGCATGGCGCCGCCGCCGCCCGGCATGCGCCTGTGGCCGACGGACAACCGGGTCCACGTCTTCTGGAGTAACGAGAGCGAGACGACGAACGACATCCGCCTCGGCACGATCGACTTCGAGTCCTACCGCCTGTGGCGTGCGGACAACTGGACGCGCCCGTTCGGATCGTCCCTCGAGAACGGTCCGGGCTCCAACCTGTGGCAGCTGATCGCGGAGTACGACGTCGTCGACTCGTTCATCGTCGACTACAACATCGGCCCCGGCGAGGTGGTGCACGACACGCTGCCGCTGGGCTTCAACACGGGGCTCGAGACGATCCGCTACACGCCGGTGGTGCTCGACGACCCGCTGTTCGCGGGCCTCGCGGATTCCATGCAGAAGGTGGCGGACGCCGACCCGGCGGGTCTCTTCACCAGCCGGCCGCCCCTCTATGACGCCGAGGGCGTGCCGGTCCCGATGTCGCAGCCCGTCATGCGCTGGAGCGGCTATCCGGACGTCCTCGACACGTTCTGGGCGGTCGCCGCGCGCCCGGAGAGCATCTACATCGATCCGGATAGCGGGCAGCCGACGATCATCGTCGTCGGGAAGGATCCGACGCAGTTCTACGAGTACGTGGATCCGCTCGTGCACAACGGATTCATCTATTTCTACTCGGTGACGGCGACCGACCGCGCGCTCGAGCCGATCCCCGACACGGATCCGCGGCGGTACCGGATCGTCGGCGCCGGACTCTCGGGCGATCCCTCGAGCAGCTATGACAACTCCTCGCCGGCGACCACCTCCCAGACGGTCGAGGAGCGCGAGCGCGAGGGGGCGAACATCTTCGTCTATCCGAATCCGGCGACGCGTGCGGCCCTGGGCGAGTTCCAGGAGCTGTTCCCCACCAAGGACGATCCGACGGGCGTGCGCGTGAACTGGGCGAACCTGCCCGAGGCGCACAACACGATCCAGATCTTCACGCTGAGCGGCGACCTGGTCCAGACCATCGCCCACGACGGCACGCGCGGCTACGGCGAGGCGACCTGGAATCTCATCAGTCGGAACGGGCAGGAGATCGTCAGCGGGATCTACCTGTACGTCGTGCAGTCCGACGACGACCGTTTCGAGGATTTCATCGGCAAATTCGTGGTGGTGAGGTAGTCCCGCTGCGGAGTATCAGGCAAGCATGTACCGTCGAGCGACGGACCTGGAGGAAACCATGAAGCGCTTTGCCCTGTTGATGGCCATCTTGCTGGCGCTCCCCGGAGCGGCCTTCAGCGAGCAGTTCGCGAAGGTCGGCACCTTCGGCGGCCAGTTCCTCAAGATCGGCGTCAGCGCGCGCGCCGCCGGGATGGGCTCGGCGTACACGGGAGTCGCCGATGACGCGAACAGTGTCTTCTGGAATCCCGGCGGTCTGGTCAACGTGGTCACCAACGAGGTGGCTCTCAACCACGTGGAGTGGCCGGCGGACATCAAGCTCACGAGCCTGGTCCTGGCGACGAATCCGCGCTCGATCCCGGGCACCATCGCGCTTTCGGCGCGCTCCCTGTGGCTCGATCCCATGCCGGTCCGCACCGCGTATGAGCCGGACGGCAACGGCCAGCACTTCGACGCCGGCGCCGAGACCTTCGGCCTGAGCTACGCCCGGTTCTTCACGGACAAATTCTCGGCCGGGTTCACGCTCAACTACGTGCACGAGGGCCTGGCGGAGACGGCGGTCAACACCCTCGGTTTCGACTTCGGCATCATGTACCGCATCGGCGTCCAGGATCTGCAGCTCGGCATGGTGATCCAGAACCTCGGCGGCAAGATGACGTTCGACGAGACGGAATCGAAGATGCCGACGACGTTCAAGGTGGGCGCCTCCTTCGTCCCGGTCCGGACCGACCATCACAAGATCCTCTTCGCGTCGGAATTCTCCCATCCGTCGGACAACAAGGAGCGCGCCAACCTCGGCGGCGAGTACACCCTCAACGACACCTTCCACGGCCGGCTCGGCTATCACGTCAATTACGATACCGAGGGGCTCGCGTTCGGATTCGGCGCCGCTCTCCGCAGCGGGAAGACGAACAAGCTGCAGCTCGACTACGCGGCGGTGGACATGGGTCCGCTCCAGTACGTGCACCGGCTTTCCCTCTCGGTGATCTACTGATCGCGGCTCGGGACAGCGGCCGCGCCGGCGGCCGACCCCGGCATCTCGCGCCCCGTCACCGTGTGGTGACGGGGCGCTCTTTCCTGGGGCCGGCGGATGTCGTAGATTGACGGTGACGCGACCGCGGCGACCGGCCGTGCCGGTCCGCCGCCGGCGAGAGCGAAGGAAGGATGACATGCGAACGCTGCGCGAACGTCGGCGACGCGACGGCCTGCGGCTGGCGACGGCGATTCTGGCCCTGTCGCTGGCGGGCGTGGCGAGCGCCGGCTGGCTGCGGCCAGTCGAAGGCGCCGGGAATTTCTACTCGACCTGCGACCTGGTGACGCTCCCGAATGCGGGTGAGGGCATCGACGTGGTCGCCCTCGTCCGCGTGCCTCACCGGGAGGTCACGTTCGAGAACGAGGCGGGCAGCTACCGCGCCCGCCTGCGAGCGACCGCCACGCTGGTCGCGCCCACCGGCGAGGAAGTCACGACCCAGTCCACGCTGCGCCTGACGGCGCGGTCCGAGGCGGAAGCCGGGTCGCCGACCCTCTCGCAGGTCTTCACCGTGGTTTTGGCGGAGGTGCCGTTCACGAGCGGGCGGTTCAGCCTCCAGCTGGAGGACCTCAACCGCCGCCGGCCGGGGCTGGTGTACCTCGGAACGGGCGAGCGGGCCTTCTCGCTGGCGGCCGCCGACTGGGACGCGCCGCCTGGCCGCCCCTCGCGCGGCCTGTCCATCGGCGATGCGGTCTACCTGGCCCACGCGCCGATCCGGGCGTGGTCCGCGACCGGTCGCCCGGCTGTGCCTGGCCAGGGCGCCGGCGGTCCCTGGGACTTCATCAATCCGGCGCGCCGCTACGGCCTGGAGGCGGAGGCGCTGCAGGTCTATTTCACGGTCGCCCCCCCTGAGCTGGTCGAGGATCGCCGGCGCGCGTCGGCTCGCGACCTGCGGCTGGAGATCGTGAGCGACCACCTCGATTTCGGACTCGTGGACACGCTGTCCCTGACGGATCCGGTCCGCGCGGCGCTCGCGGCGGGCAATCCGGCCGCCGTCTACTGGGAGATGAACGCCGCCGGCCTGCCGCCCGGCTCGTTCCGGCTGGGCATCGCGCCCCTGGACAGCGTGGGTCGCGGTCTGTTGACGGGTTTCGACGTCGTCTGGAGCCTGCAGCAGCTCGCGCGGCGGACCGAGGACCTGCTGGGCGAGGGGCGGACCGTCCTGTCGGCGGAGCAGCTCGAGCGATTCGAGGCGGCGCCGCGGGTCGAGCAGGAGGCGATGCTGGACGAGTTCTGGGACGCCCTGGACCCGACGCCGGAGGACCCCTACAACGAGGCCTACGTCGAATTCCGGAGCCGCGTGGCTCACGTCCGCGCCTACTACGGCGGCTTCGACGACCAGGGAGCGGTCGACGCGCGGGGTCGGATCTACCTCCTTCTCGGCGCGCCCGACGGCATCCGCGAGGAACCCGTGCCGATGAACGAGAAGGACCTCGAGGACGCCCGCGTCCTCGTCTACGAACGGTATGCGCCGGAGCGGCTGGGCAGCACGGTCAAGAGCGGGGATCCGCACCTGCACGAGGGGTTCAGCGTCATGCGCGGCAACTACACCGTGATCGGCGCGATCCCGATGCCGTATTCGTACATGGCCGACGTCGACATCCGGGCCCACAAGACGGCCGCCGACACCCGGACCTTCCAGCTCTGGCAGTACGACGACGCGGGCCGGCAGCTCTTCCCCAATCAGTACAGCGACCACGGAGGCGGCCTGCGGTTCCTCTTCGTCGATCGCACCGGGCAGGGCGAATTCGTGCTCGAATCCGACAACGTGCGGCTCATGGGCGACTGAGGCGCGGGCGCGCGGCAACCGGGCCGCAGCGGGCGTCCCAGCGGCGAAGAATCGTTTGACTTGGGCTGGCAGTTGACACTAATTAATTGACGTCGATATACTGCCGAATTCGGCGGTCGAGAGGGTGCCCTGGGCTCGCTCAGGCCCGGTTGCGGGACCCGCTCGATGGGAGGGATGGCGAGGCGCCCCACCTGCAGCCGGATCTCCGAGCGACCAACCCGTCCGGGTCCCACATCGAAAGGGAGACTGTGCCAATGGCTCGTCACGCAACGTCGAATCGCGCGCGCGTCGCGCTCCTGTGCCTCGGATTCGTGGCTCTGGCCGTCGCGGCGCCTGCGTTCGCGCAGGAGCAGGACCAGGCCGCCCGGGACGCGATGCAGGCGCGCTACGAGAAGATCAACGCCCCGACCGACTCGCTCGGCTTCGCCGTGTCCGCCAACGACTCCGCGGGTCTCGTGCCGCCGGTGGTCATCAAGGCCGGCGGCCTGATGGGCGTGCTCGAGCGGAGTCCCCTCGGCAAGACCGGCCTCGGGGTGATCTTCATCAAGGGCGGCGTGTTCATGTGGTGGCTGCTCGCCGCGGCCATCATCGGCCTGGTCTTCCTGATCGAGCGGCTGATCACGCTCAGCCGCGCCAAGGTCAACACGCGCAAGCTCATCGGCACCGTCATCACGACCCTCAAGACCGAGGGCGTGCAGGCGGCGGCCGAGGAATGCCAGCGGTGGCGCGGCCCGATCGCGGCGATCCTCTACAGCGGCCTGCAGAAGGCGGACAAGGGCGACGAGGCGGTCGAGAAGGCCATCGGCACCGCCGGCGTGATCGAGATGAGCTTCCTCGAGCGCGGCCTGATCTGGCTCTCGTCGGTGAGCACGATCGCCCCGCTGATCGGCTTCCTCGGGACCGTGTCGGGTATGATCAACGCGTTCGAGGCCATCGCGGCCAGCGACCAGGTGAACGCCAAGGTCGTCGCCTCCGGTATCTCCGAGGCCTTGATCACGACCGCGGCGGGCCTGATGATCGCCATCCCCGTCACGGTCGGCTACAACTACTTCATCCAGTCGATCGACCGGCTGACGATCGAGATGGAAGAAGCGGCGATGGAGCTGATCGAGACCCTCGGAACGATGAAGTAGCCGCCGGCGCGGCGCCTCAGGGAGCCAGGCATGGGGATTTTCAAGAAGAAGAAGAAGCGGGGGGCGCTCGGCGAGATCCCGACGACCTCCACTGCCGACATCTCGTTCCTGCTGCTGATCTTCTTCATCGTCACGACGATCTTCGCCGAGGAGCAGGGTCTGGTCATGATCCTGCCCGCCAAGCAGCGGACGCAGGCGGACGTCATCCAGGTGGCCGAGAAGAATATCGCGACGATCCGGATCCACGCGGACAACCACATTACCCTCGACCGCAAGGTGATCGAGATCAACCAGATCAAGAACGCGATCGAGGCCAGGGTCCTCGCGAACGAGAAGACCGTCGTCCTGCTGGAGACTCACCCCGACGCCTACTACGGCACCATGGTCGCCTGCCTGGACGAATTGAAGCTGGCCAACGCGCGCAAACTCACCTTGAAGACGAGCCGGAGGTAGCGGCATGGCGCTGGATTTCGGTCGCACGGCGCGAGGAGAGCCGTACATCCCGTCGGCTTCGATGGGCGACATCGTGTTCCTGCTGCTCATCTTCTTCATGGTGACCACGGTGTTCCGCGAAGCGGTCGGCCTGCCCGTCGACCTGCCGCGCGCCGAGGCCGGCGAGGAGGGCGAGAAGGAGATGATCTCCAGCATCTTCATCGATCGCCTGGGGCGGATCTCGGTGGACGACCGACTCGTGCAGGTGCGGCACATTCCCGACATCTTCGGGGCCAAGCTCGCGGACAATCCCCAGCTCATCGTCGCCTTCAAGACGGACGCCCACACGCCGTACGAAGTCGTGAGCGAGGTCATGGAGCAGCTCAAGGAAGTGAACGCGGTGCGGGTTTTCTTCAACAACGACATCGAAGTGAATCCCGGGACGAAGTACTAGGAGCGTCATGACGACCGAAACCGGCAAGCAGTACGCCCTGTCGGCCAACGCCGAGTTCAAGTCGCAGTACCAGAAGACGCTGCGCTGGTCGCTGGTGATCGCGATCATCCTCACGATCATCACCTGGTTCGTCGTTCCGCAGATCCGCTTCACGCCGTACAAGCTGCGCACCGAGGAGCTCGAGATCGTCGATATCGAGGACAAGACCGAGGCGATCGACCTGCCGCCGCCGCCCACGGAGGCGCCCCCGCCGCCCAAGATCATCGAGGCGGCCCCCGACGATGCGGTCACGGAGGACGTCGACATCGCGGACACCTTCGTCGACTTCAACCAGGCGCTGACGAGCGGCATGGGGGACTTCGGCCAGTTCGACACGGGCGACACCTTCGTCCCGAGCCAGGAGAAGCCGACCCTGAAGCCGGGCGGCTACGTCACGCCCGAGTACCCCGAGATGGCGCGCTTGTCGCAGATGCAGGGCACGGTCGTGGTCAAGATCCTGGTCGGGCCGAACGGCGACGTCCTCGACGCCCAGATCGTCAAGGGCATCCACCCGCTCTTGGACCGCGAGGCGCTGAAGGCGGCCCGCAAGACGAGGTGGAATCCGGGCAAGCAGCGCAACATCCCGGTCAAGTGCTGGATGGCGCTGCCGTACAACTTCAAGCTGAACTGATCCTCGCGCCTGTTCCGGCGACTCGAGGCAACCCGGGAGCGCAGGGCCGCGTCATCTTGACGCGGCCTTCGCCGTGCTGCGCTGGATCGCGCAACTCCGCGCGCTCAGGCCCGTAGGAACCCCGTTCCGGCGGGATCCGTCAGGACGCCGTGATCGGTGCTGGCCAGGCGGCCCCGATCGCGCTTAGAATGCCCGCGGGCCCGCGGCTGCGGGCCGGTCCGCTTCAGCAAGGAGAGAGCGCTCATGTCCCAGCCCGACGTCTGCCGCCGCGCGGCCGCGACGGCCGTCCTCGTCCTCGTCGCCCTGATCACCTTGTCGTCCGGCGCGTCGGCCCAGGTGGCCGCCGACTCGAGCGCCGAGCCGACCGAGTCGTTGACTCTTCGCGATTGCGTCCGCATCGCGCTCGACAGCAGCGTCGACCTGCGCATCCGGGCAGCCGAGCGGGACATCGCCGACCAGAACGTCAAGGAGGCCTGGGGCTCGTTCCTGCCCAGCGTGAGCTTCAACGGATCCTACAACAAGTCCGACCGGACCGACTACGATTCGGAGTCGCCGGTCTACGGCCCGGCCCTGCAGGGATTCGAGACGGTCAACGGCGACTCGGTCTACATCCCGTACGAGACGGTGATCGGCACGCGGACCAGCGACGTCAACATCGAGGCGACGAGCAAGAACTGGGGCGGTGGCGCCAACCTCACGCTCTTCGACGGTCTGGCGAACGTCAACCGGCTCAAGGCGGCTCGGGCCAGTCGCGAGTCGTCCCGCCTCTGGGTGGACTACACGCGAGAGAACGTCATCCAGAACGTGGCGGTCGCCTACTACGATCTGCTGCGGTTCACGCGGCTGCGGGAGGTCGCGAGCGAGACCCGCGACCAGGCCGCCGCCGAGCTCGAGCGCACCGAGACCTACTTCCGCCTGGGCAGCGCCGCCAAGAGCGACGTCCTGCAGCAACGCGTGCGTCTCGAGCAGACGAAGTACGACCTCGTGGTCGCCGAGAACCGGGTCCGGATGGCGATCGCCGACCTGGCCTACGCCATGAACCGGCCGCTCGCCGATCGCCTGGAGATCGACACCTCGCCGCTCTCGACCGAGATGGCGATCGAGGACGTCGACCGGCTCTACGCCGAGGCGCTCGCGAATCGGCTCGACGTGATCGGCAGCGACTACAACCAGCAGGCCGCGGCGCACACTGCCGCCGCGGCGGGCGGCGCCTTCTGGCCGCGCCTCGACCTCTACGCGCGCTACCAGCGCTCCTACGACGAGTCGCCCTACAAGTTCGGCTCGCAGGAATCGGACGCCTGGCTGTGGGGGGCGCAGGTCAACTGGGACATCTTCGACCGCTTCCAGAACGTCGCCGCCCGCGGCCGGGCCAAGGCCCAGGCTCGCATCAGCGAGTACCAGCACGAACAGATCCGGCTCGACGTCCAGCTGGAGGTGCGGCAGTTCCACAACGCCATGCGCGAGGCGATCGAGAAGCACAACGTCTCGGTCGAGACGGTCACTCAGGCAGAGGAGGAGCTGAGGCTCGCGCAGGAGCGATTCCGGGTCGGGGCGGGCACGCAGCTCGACCGCATCACGGCCGAGGTGAACCTGGCTTCGGCCAAGGCCGAAGAGGCCCAGGCGGTGTGCGACTACCTGATCGCCCGGGCCCGCCTCTGGCGAGCGGTCGGTCGACTCGACGAGATGGGGCGCGAATCGGAATGAACGACGGCACGCTGATCAAGCTGCGCGGCATCGCGAAGACGTACCGGCTGGGCATCCAGGAGGTGCCGGCGGTGCGCGGCGTGGATCTCGACGTCGACCGCGGCGAGTACCTCGCGATCATGGGCAGCTCGGGCTCCGGCAAGTCCACGCTCATGAACCTGCTCGGCTGCCTCGACACGCCGACGGCGGGGAGCTACGAGCTCGCCGGCCGCGACGTGTCGGGCCTGGGCGAGGATGAGCTGGCTGCGGTGCGCAACCACGAGGTGGGTTTCGTATTCCAGACCTTCAACCTGCTGCCGCGCAGCACCGCCCTGCAGAACGTCGAGCTGCCGCTCATCTACGCCGGTCTACCGGCCGGCGAGCGCCGGGCGCGCGCGGCGCGCGCCCTCGAGCAGGTCGGTCTCGCGGACCGCTCCCATCACAAGCCGAACGAGCTGTCCGGCGGCCAGCGGCAGCGGGTGGCCATCGCGCGGGCGCTGGTGACCGAACCGTCGCTGATCCTGGCCGACGAGCCGACCGGCAACCTCGATTCGCAGACCAGCCGGGAGATCATGGCGTTGCTCGGCGAGCTCGATCGCGGCGGGCGCACGCTAATCCTGGTGACCCACGAGTCGGATATCGCGGCCTACACGCGGCGGATCATCCGGCTGCACGACGGGCGCATCGTCGCGGACGAACGGCATGGTCCGCAGGCCTGACCGTCGGGTCGGGCTCGCCGCGGCCCTCGCGGCGGGGATCGCCTGCGTGGTGGCCGCGGGGTGCGCCGCGCCCCGGCCGGGCGCCGCCGACCCGCGCGCGAGCGACCTGCCGCTCGACGCCTGGCTGACGATGATCCAGGATCCCGCCGGCGCGGTGCGGCCCTGCGTGCGCGTCGCGGCTCCGTACCATTCCCTGGTGTTCGCACGCGCCGCCGACGGCTTCACGAGCGGCCTCGAGGTCCAGGTTGTCGCCCGCCGATCCGGGACCCAGGTGGGCGGCGGCGTGGGCAGCTCGCGGGTCGTGGTCGGCGATTACGCGGCGACGCGGTCGACGAAGCAGCTCGAGGTCGCCGCGCCGCTCCGGCTGCGGGGCGACGAGCCCGTGACGCTCGAGGTCGCCGCCCGGGTCACCGGGACGTCCCGCGTCTGGTACCGGCAGCTCGCCCACGAGCCGCGGGTGTTGGCGGCGATGCCGGTCTGGATCGCCGCGGTTCACACCAATCTCGAACCCGCCGCGAACGGTGGACACGTGCTGGCGGCCGGCGCCGATTCGCTGAGGCTGGAGATCGTCTTGCAGCGGCAACCGCGCCGCCGGGAGTGGCCTGCGGGCGGCCTGGATCTGGTGACCGAGGTGAGCGGCCCGGACCTCGAACGGCCGCGGCGGCAACGATCGGCCGTGGCGGTCGACGTCCCGGATCCGGCGACGCTCGTGCAGGTCTGGCCCCGGGACAGCCTGCCGTTCGGCCAGTGTCGCCTGCAGATCGTGCTCGAGAGCGTCAGCGGCGTCGAGCGGCTGCAGCTGCCGCGCGAACCGGCTCTCACGTTCGTCAATCTGCAGGTCCCGTGGGCGGACGACCGGGCCTGGAAGCGCCACCTCGTCTGGCTGGACGATCTGGTGTCGACGGACGCGCGGGATGCCCTGCGCGACCTCCCGGCGGCCGACCGGGCGCCGGCCTGGACGGCCGTCTGGGACAGCCTCGGCCGCGGCGAGCCTGGGGGCGGCGTCGAGGCCCAGCGGCGGCATCTCCAGCGCATCGTCGACGCCGACGACCGTTTCGGCGGATTCGGCCGCGGCGCTCTCAGCGACCGCGGTCGGACCTACATCCGCTGGGGCGAGCCGGCCCGGATCGAGGTCGTCGCCGACGCGCGGACTCCCGGCGCCAGCTGGGAGATCTGGGTATATCCCGGACTCGGGCGCCGCTTCCTCTTCTTCGACGCCAACGGGCTGGGGGACTACCGGTTGCAGCGGGAGGAGCCGTTCCTCGACTGATCCGCGCGGAGGCTGGAGCGGCCGGCGCGATTCCGGGTTAAACCCCGGCGCCGTCCAGCCGATCCCCGCGGGGAGGGCCCCCGTCCGCCTGCGGAGTCTGCATGTACTTCTGCTATTTCTTTCCCGTCGGCCTGGATCTGCCGCGCACGCGCCGGCCGTGGCTGTCCGGCGGGCTGATCGCGGTGATCCTCGCCGCCTTCGCCTGGCAGCGCTGGTTTCCCGACCGGCTGGCGTTGCATCCCTGGGAACTCGTCTTCTACGTCGGCGGCGGGCGCCCGTGGACGGCGCTGACCGCGGTCTTCCTGCATGGCGGCTGGCTGCACCTGGCCGGCAACCTCGTCTACCTGATCACGTTCCTGCCGGCCCTCGAGGATCGGCTCGGGCGGGGCCGGCTGCTGCTGCTCGTGATGATGGCCGGAGTGGGCGGCAACCTGGTCCACGGCGTGGCGGCGTGGCAAGGCTGGTCGGGGCAGGGCGGTCTCGGGATCGTGGGCGCCTCCGGCGCCATCAGCGGCCTGCTCGGCTATGCCCTGGTCCGGATCCCGCACGCGCGGGTCGCGATCGCGTACTGGCTCTTCGCCCCTCTGCAGGGCCAGAACCGGGCCGGTCGCGCCCGCCTGGCGCTGCCGGTCGCCATCCTGTTCTGGTTGCTGCAGCAGATCGTGAACTCGCTGGTCGCCGGGTACGCCGGCAGTCAGGTCTCCTACCCCGCCCACTTCGGCGGATTCGCGACCGGCGTGCTGCTCGCGGTCGCGATGGGAGCGGTCGCCGAGGGGCGCGCGGACGCGCGGCTGGCGCAGGCCCGGCGCTACCTGGAGTCGGGTCAGGCGATGGCGGCCGCGGGCGCGTTCAGCGAGTACCTGGCGTGCGTCCCGGACGATCTGGCGGCGTCGATCGAGCGGGCGCGGGCGCTGGCCATGGCGGGGGTCCGCAACCCGGCGGCGGAGGTCTACCGCCAGACCTTCCGCGCCGCGGTCGCGGCCGGTCGCTGGGACCTCGCGCTGGAGGCGCTCGCCGAAGGGCGGCGGTGCCTCGGCGGTCTGAGCGTGACGGTCGACGAGCTCGTGACGGCCGCCCACCGGGCGGACAAGGCCGGCCGCCGCGACCTCGCGGTCGACCTCTATCAGGACCTGGCGCTCTACGGCGGCGACCATCCGGCGAGGCAGCGGGCCTGGGTGAGGCTCGTGGTCCTGCTGCACGCCGATCCCGCCTGCCGCGAGGGTGCGCGCGCCTGGCTCGAGCGCGCCGAACGCGAGCTGCCGGCCGGCGCCTGGCGAGACTACCTGATGCGGGAGTTCAGTCGCCCACCAACGACCGGTGCAGCGCTCGCGGCAGGTCCGGCAGGCACGCCTGCGGGACCAGCAGCCTGACCGCGTCGCCGTCGTTGCGCAGCTGGGCCGGCGCGCCGCGCTGGACGCCCAGCACGGCGGCGATCGCCTGGTGGGCGTCGCACCAGTTCTCGGGGCGCTGCCCGACCAGCGTGACGGCCGCGAGGCCGTCGTCCCACAGCACGTGGACGGAATCGGGCTCGCTCGCCGCGAGATCGGCGGCGGCGGCGCCGATCGGCGCCAGCGTGGCGGCCGGACCCCAGCCTTCCCATCGCCACCGCTCGCCGATCGCCAGCCACTCGGCGGTGAGCGGCCCGGACGCCGTGGCCCGCCTCGCCAGGAGCGGCAGCGACGGGTGCGGAGCCGGTCGGGGCGACCCGAGGACGAGACGGGCCTGATTCTCGCATACCGTCAGGACGCGAGGCCGGTACGAACCGGCGGCCGCAAGGGGCGGCGGGGCGGCGGGACCGATCTCGGTGCCCGGTCCCCGCTGGAAGCTGGAGCCGACGTAGAGCGGCACCTCGTGACGCCTGGCCCAGTCGACGGCGCGCGGGTGCACGACGCCGCACCCCGCATCGGCGATGCGCTGCATCTCGTCGTAGGTGAGCCGCGCGATCCGCCGCGCCTCGGGGACGAGCTTCGGGTCCGCGGTCATCACGCCCGGCACGTCCTTGAGGATCTCGCAGCGATCCGCGCCGAGCGCGTGGGCGAGCGCCACGGCGGTCGTGTCGCTGCCGCCGCGGCCGAGCGTCGTGATCTCCTTGGTGGCGCCGCTGACGCCCTGGAAGCCGGCGACGACCACGACCTTGCCAGCGGCGAGGGCGTCCGGGATGCGGAAGGCCTTGACCTCGAGGATGCGCGCGTCGGTGTGGCTCGAGTCGGTGATGATCCCGACCTGGCTGCCGGTCAGCGACACGGCGGGAACCCCTTCGGCAGCCAGGGCCATGCAGAGGAGCGACATGCTGATGCGTTCGCCGACCGTCAGGAGCATGTCGAGCTCGCGCCGCGGCGGCTCCGGGTTCGCCTCGCGAGCCAGCCCGGCGAGCAGGTCGGTCTGGTCGCCCATGGCGCTCACGACGACCACGAGGCGCTGGCCTTCCGCCCAGGCGTCGCGGAGATCGCGGGCGACCTCGCGCAGTCGCGGGATGTCGGCGAGGCTGCTGCCGCCGTACTTGCGCACGACGATCGGACCGTCGGATTTCCGGGCGGCATCGGTCAAGCTGCGTCCTCCTGGGCCGGCGTTCCGAGGCAGGATAGGGGATGGCCGCCGGCCCGACAAGCGCGGGGATCGCGCGCGTTCGCGACGGCGACGCTTCGGACCCCGCTGCTCGAAAAAGAGTTGCCGGTCGGCACTGCGTCTGTTACTTTCGAGGCGCCGACGCCGGGGTTATATTGTTGGGAATCAAAGCTTTATGTGATTTGCCGGCGGAGGTCGCGAACGGCGGCGATGGGAACGGTCCCGTCGCGGACGAATCCGCTCGCCGGCGGCTCTTTCGACACGGGCCGCGCGCCCTGGCCACGACCGAGCTGGTGGCCCTGGTCCTCGGCCCCGGGGGGCCGCTGCCGGCGCCCGTGGTGGCCCGCGGGTTGCTCCAGCGATTTCCGGACCCGGGCGCGCTGGCGCGCCAGCCGGCGGAGGTCCTGCAGGCGCTGCCCGGGATGGGACCGGCCAGGACGGCCCGGTTGCGGGCGGCCTGCGAGCTCGGGCGCCGGTCGACGGGCCCGTGCGGCGGAGACGGGCTGCGGGTCGGCGGCCCCGGCGATCTCGCGGGGTTGCTCGAGCGGGAGCTCGGCGGGCTGGATCGCGAGCATTTCCTGGGCATCTATCTCGACGCCAGGCACCGGATCCAGGCGGTGCGGACGGTGTCGGTGGGGACCCTCAATGCGTCGCTGGTGCACCCTCGCGAGGTCTTCCGGACGGCGGTGGCGCTGCAGGCGGCGGCCGTGATCGTCGCCCACAATCATCCGTCCGGGTGCGCCCGACCCAGCCGGGACGACCTGGACCTGACCAGCCGCCTCGCGCGGTGTGGAGACCTGCTGGGAATCGATCTGCTCGACCATCTCGTCGTCGGCGACGGCGAACTCGTGAGCATCAGGGAGGACGGCTGGCCCGAACCGCGCGAGGGGTCCGGCCTCACGGCGAAGGAACGAGATCCATGCTGAATCGGCTGCAGGCCATGTTCAACAACGACATCGCCATCGATCTCGGTACGGCCAACACCCTTGTCTACATCAAGGGCAAGGGCATCGTGCTGAACGAACCGTCGGTCGTCGCGGTGGAGAAGGCCACCGACCGGGTCTACGCCGTCGGCGCCGCGGCCAAGGCGATGCTGGGCAAGACGCCGGACTCGATCGCCGCCATCCGCCCGATGAAGGACGGGGTGATCGCGGACTTCGAGGTCTGCGAGTACATGCTGCGCGAGTTCATCAAGCAGGCCCAGAAGAAGCGGCACTTCGTGGCGCCCCGCATCATCGTCTGCGTGCCCTCGGGCATCACCGAGGTGGAGAAGCGCGCGGTGCGCGACAGCGCGAAGCACGCGGGCGCGCGCGAGGTCTACCTGGTGGCCGAGCCGGTGGCGGCCGCGATCGGCGTGG
Organism: Candidatus Krumholzibacteriota bacterium; assembly: GCA_022711765.1. Taxonomy (GTDB): domain Bacteria; phylum Krumholzibacteriota; class Krumholzibacteriia; order LZORAL124-64-63; family LZORAL124-64-63; genus Glo-17. The sequence continues at coordinate 484,361 of JAKLEB010000001.1, read as the reverse complement.
GCCTGCCGGTCGACCAGCCCTCGGGCAACATGATCATCGACATCGGCGGCGGCACCACCGAGATCGCGGTGATCGCCCTCAACGGCATCGTCTGCGACACCTCGATCCGGGTCGGCGGCGACGAGATGGACGAGGCCATCGTCAGCTACATCAAGAAGAACCACAACCTGCTGATCGGCGACCAGACCGCCGAGATGATCAAGAAGACGATCGGTTCCGCGCACAAGGCCGGCGACGAGGCCGAGATGGAGGTCAAGGGCCTCTACCAGGTGTCCGGCGTGCCGCGCACGATGAAGATCTCCTCGGCGGAGATCCGCGAGGCTCTTCAGGAATCGGTCGAGCAGATCGTCGACGCGCTCCGCCACGCCCTCGAGCAGACCCCGCCCGAGCTCGCCGCGGACATCAAGGATCGCGGCATCGTCCTGACCGGCGGCGGCGCCCTGCTCAAGGGCTTGCCGGAGCTGCTGCGCGAACAGACCGACCTGCCGATCAACCTGATGGACGATCCGCTCTTCTGCGTGGTCCTGGGCACCGGCAAGATCCTCGACGACATCGAGAAATACCGTCCGGTCATCATGCGCTGACAGAGCCGGCGCGGAAGGAGCCCCAGCCAGGCATGTTGCGTTCCTCGCACCCGGGCGTTCGCGCCGACGAGTTCGTCGCCGGATTCTGCGCGCTGCTGTCCGTGCTGCTCCTGCTCCTGCCGGACGGCGCCCAGGTCCAGGTCGCCCACGCGCTCTCCGTGGTGCTGGTCAATCCCTGGCTCGAGGTGCGGAATTTCGGCGAGGACGTGCTGCGCCTGCGCGCCGAGAATGCCCGGCTCTCCGCGCAGGTCAAGACGCTCGAGTTGCGTCTGGAGGCCGGCAAGCGCGCGGTGGCCGACCTGGAGCGCGGGGCCGGGCCCGCCTTGCCGCCGGGATGCGACGAGCCGCTCGCCCCGTGCCAGGTGATCGCCCGCAAGCGAAGCCGGCTGGCGACGATGATCCAGATCCGCAGCCTCGAGCCGCTCGTCTGGCATCCGGATCTCGCCGTCGTCACGCCGCTCGGCTTCCTCGGCCGCCTGCACACGGTCATCGACGACCATGGGGCCTGGGTCGAGCTGCTCAGCGCGCCGGATATGGCCTTGGGCGTCGAGTTCGAACGCACGGGGCTGGCCGGCGTCCTGCGGCCGCGCGCCGGGCGGTTCGTCGTCGAACTCGTGGGGCGCGACGAGGACGTGATGCCGGGCGACGTGATCATCACCTCCGGGATCGCCGAGATCCGCGACGCCCCGGGCGGTGCCGTGACGGATCCCGTGCCGCGCGGCCTGCAGGTCGCCGTCGTGAGCCAGGTGAGCGCGCCGAGCGACCGGATCTTCAAGGAGATCGCCGTCGAGCCGCTGGCGGATTTCCAACGCAACGAGACGGTGTACGTGGTTGGCGCGCGGCCGCGGGCGCCGCGGGCGGCGGAGGCCGGCCGTTGAGGGTCTTCATCCGCACCACCCTGACCTGGGTTCTCGTCGCGTTGATCGGCGAGAACGTGGTGGCGCCGGTCATCGCGATCCGCGGCGTGGCGCCCGATTTCGCGATCGTCGCCGTCGTCCTGCTGGCGATGTCCCAGGGATCCCTGGTCGGCGCCGTCGGCGGTTGTGCGGTGGGGCTCGTGCAGGACCTCGCCGTGCCGACCCTGCTCGGTCTTCACGCGCTCTGCAAGACGGCGCTCGGCTACCTCGTCGGCCGGAGCCGCGGCCGCCTGGTCTACGGTCTCGTGCTCGTCGAGGCCGCCCTGCTCTTCGCCGCCACGCTCGGCCATGACACGTTGTTCCTGCTCATCCAGAGCCGCCAGCAGAACGAGGCCTTCCTGGGCTCCTGGGTCAAGGACGCGATCCCGACGGCCGCCTACACGGCGGTCGCGGGCGTTCCCTTGATCCGGCTCGCGGACCTGGTCGGGATCCTGCGCGCGGAGGACTAGCGTGGACTTCCGGGGCGCCCTGCCGGTTCGCGGTCGGATCTTCCGGCTCGTCGCGCTGATCCTCTTCGGCCTGCTGCTGCTCAACCTCCTGGGTCTGATGATCATCCGCCACGACTACTACCGCGAGCGCGCGCTGAAGAACCGCCAGGTGAGCTTCCGCGTGCCGGCGCCGCGAGGCCGGATCACCGACCGCGACGGGATCCCCCTGGCCGACAACAAATTCCATTCGGACATCACGATCCCGGCCAGCTGTTTCGCCGATGGCAAGCCGGATTCCACGCTGCGGCGCCTGCTCACGTGGTTCGCGCTGCCGGACGCCTCGACGCTGGCCGACCTCGACGCGCAGCGCCTGAAGACCGGACGCAACCGCGTCACCCTCGTGCGCGGCGCGAGCATCGGACAGCTCCAGGCGGTCGAGGAGCGTCGCGACCGCCTGCCGGGCGTCCGGGTGGAGTCGCGCCTGCGCCGCCGGTACCTCCACGGCCCGCTCTTCACGCACGTGATCGGTTACACGGGCGAGGTCGACCAGGACGACCTGGCCGGCGCGCCCGCGGCGCTCGAGTACCGGCTCGGCGACTACATCGGCAAGCAGGGGGTGGAAGCCGCCTTCGAGGAGCAGCTTCGCGGCCGCGCCGGCACGAAGCTGGAGGAGGTCAACGCGTCCGGGCGGATCGTCGGGCAGGAGTCCGTGTGGTTGCGGCCGGTGATCCCCGGCCGCGATGTCGCGTTGACGCTGTCGCTGCCGCTCCAGCAGGCGATGGATTCGCTGCTGGCGGGCCGGCCCGGCTGCGGGGTGGCGATCGCGATTCCCAGCGGCGAGGTGCTCGCCGCGGTCAGCGCGCCGTCGTTCGATCCGAACCTGATGACCACGACGATCAGCGGCGACCAGTGGCGCGGCCTGATCGAGGACCCGGCCAAGCCGTTCTTCAACCGCATCGTCCAGGCGACCTATCCGCCCGGTTCCCTGTACAAGGCCGTCACCAGCCTGGCGGGTCTGGCCCGGGGCGTGGTCGACACGTTCAGCACCTTCCAGTCGTGCACCGGCGGCTACCAGTTCGGCAACCGGTGGTTCCGCTGCTGGAAGCCGCAGGGTCACGGCGTGCTCGATCACATGGCGGCGCTGGCCAATTCGTGCGACGTCTTCTACTACCAGCTGGGGCTGCGGCTCGACATCGACGACCTCGCCCGGGCCGCCGGGGCGTTCGGCCTGGGTCGCCAGGTGACCGGGATCTTCCCGGAGGAGGCGGCCGGGAACATCCCGTCGGCGTCCTGGTACGACCGGCGATTCGGCCCGAGGCAGTGGACCCGGGCCGTGCTCCTGAACAACGCGATCGGACAGGGCGAGCTTCTGGTCACGCCGGTGCAGATGGCGCTCCTGTCGGCCCGCGTCGCGGTGAGCGGACAGGTGCCGGCCCCCACGTTCGTCCTGGGCGAGACCCCCGTCGCGCCCGCTGCGCCGCTGCCGTTCGAGCGGCGCCACCTGGCCTGGATCCGGCGGGCGCTGCGGCAGGTCGTCGACGCGGGCACCGGCGGCGCCGCGCGCCAGGCCGGCGTGCCCGTGGCCGGCAAGACAGGCACGGCGCAGAACCCGCACGGCGAGGACCACGCCTGGTTCATGTGCTACGCGCCGGCCACCGCGCCGGAGGTGGCCGTCGCCGTCGTCCTCGAGAACGCCGGCCACGGCGGCTCCCTCGCCGCCCCGGTCGCGGGAGCCTGGCTGCGGCTGTATTTCGAGCACAAGAACCGCGATGCCGAGGCCGACCAGCCGAAAGAGACGCCATGATGCTGCTGCAGCTGCTCCTGCCTCGCGGCGATCGCCGACTGCTGGCGGCCTATGCCGCGCTGGTGCTGTTCAGCCTGGCGCTGCTCTGGTCGGTGACCGAACCGCCGCAGGGACCCTACGCCGAGATCCAGGTCGATGTCCCCAAGGCCGTCTTCGTGAGGCAACTGGTCTGGGCGGTCGTCTCCTGGCTGGCGGTGACGATCGTGAGTCGCATCCCGCTCCGCCACCTCGAGAACCTCGCCTGGCCGGGGTACCTGGGCGTCTGCGCCCTCCTGGTCGGCGTCCTGTTGATCGCGCCGGAGGTGGCTGGCTCGCGGCGCTGGCTGGCGGTCGGCAACCTGCGCCTGCAGCCGTCGGAGTTCGCGAAAGTCGCCGTGGTGGTCCTGCTCGCGACCTGGCTGTCGCGCCGGCTCGAAGACCGGTCGCGGATCCCGGCGACCCTGGGGTCCCTGGTCCTCGTCCTCGTGCCGGCGGTGCTCGTGCTGCGCGAGCCCGACCTCGGCACGAGCCTGGTGTTCCTCGCCATCTGGCTCGGCATGATCTTCTGTTTCGGGATCTCCGGGCTGGTGCTGAGCACCTCGCTCGCGGCGATCGCCAGCGCGGTGATCATGTTCTATTCTGAGCGGGTCGCCCAGCAGGCCTGGCCGTGGGGGATCTACCTGCTGCTGTTGATCGGCGCGCTGTACCTGCTGCGGCTGAGCATGTCGGCGAGCGTCCTCGTGCTCCTGTGCAACATCGCGGCCGGGCTCGGCATCCCGCTGTTGTGGGGTCACCTGGAGCCCTACCAGCAGGAGCGGATCCTCACGTTTTTCGATCCCACCCGCGACGAGATGGGTACCGGCTACCAGGCGATCCAGTCGAAGGTCGCGATCGGATCGGGCGGGCTCTTCGGGACCCATTACCTGCAGGGCACCCAGAAGGGCCTCGCCTTCTTGCCGGAACGGCACACCGACTTCATCTTCTCGGTGGCCGGCGAGGAACTCGGCCTGTTCGGCGCGGTGATCCTCCTGGGGCTGTTCCTGCTCGTCGTGCTTCGCGCGACCGACGTGGCGACGGAGGCGCGGCGCCCCTTCGCGAGCCTGCTCGCGATCGGGATCGCGAGCTACTTCACGTTCCACGTCGTCGTCAACGTCTCCATCACCACCGGTCTCTTGCCGGTGACGGGGCTTCCCCTGCCGCTGATCAGCTACGGCGGCTCGAACCTGCTCGTCTCGTCGCTCATGGTCGGCTTGCTGCTCAACCTGAGCGCTCACGGCTACGACGCCTGAAAGGTACGCCCATGCACCCGGTCCTCTTCGGTCCGGTCAAGAGCTTCGGGTTCCTCCTCGCGGTGAGCTTCGCGGTGGGGATCTGGTTCGCCGTGCGGCGCGGCCGGCGGGCCGGCGTCGCGGTCGAGACCATCTACGACCTGAGCTTCGTCATCCTCGTGTCCAGCCTGATCGGCGTGCGCGCCGCGTACGTCGTCACCCACCTGTCGCAATTCGCCGGCCACCCGTGGCGGGTCTTCGCGTTCAACGAGGGCGGTCTGACCCTCTACGGCGGTCTGGTGCTCGCGATCGCGGCCAGCTGGGTGTTCTGTCGCCGCCGCCGCCTGCCGTTCCTGCGGGCCGCCGACCTGATGCTGCCGTCCGTCGCCCTCGGGATCGGCATCACGCGGATCGGTTGCTACCTCGGCGGCTGCTGCTTCGGCCAGCCGTGCGATCTGCCGTGGGCCGTCCATTTCCCGTCCGGCGCGCCGGCCACGGACCTGTTCGGCTCGGCCGGCGTCCACCCGGCGCAGCTGTACAGTTCGGCCGGCGGTTTCCTGATCTTCGGGCTGCTGCTCTGGTGGGAGCGCCGCAGCGCGCGCCTGGGCGAGACCCTCGGCCGCTTCCTGCTGCTGTATGGCTTGCAGCGGTTCCTCGTCGATTTCGTGCGCTACTACGAACCATCGCAGCGCCTGCTCTTCGGCTGGAGCAACAACCAGTGGTTCAGCCTGGGCTTCGCCGCGGTTGGCGTGCTCGTGATCGCGCGCGCCGCGCGCCGTCGTTGACGTCCTTGCCGCCGCCGGCCGCGCCGGCCGGGCCGCGCGTGAATCCGCTGGCGTCCCTCTGCCTCTGCCTGCTCGAGCTGCTCGCGCCCGAGCGCTGTCTCGTCTGCGGCTGCGCCCGCGATCGCACGCCGTGGGCGTCCGGCCTGTCCGGGCCCGCGCCGGCCCTGCGCTCCTGGCACGCGCCGCACCTCTGCCGGGCCTGCCACGAGGCCTGGCGACAGCCGGTCAGGCGAGGGACGATCGATGGCGACCCGATCTGGACGCCCCTCGTGGAGACGGCCGTCCTGGTCCGGGTGGTCGGCGCCTGGAAGTACCGCGGACAGTGCGGCGTCGTTCGCCCGCTCGGCGAGCTCCTGGTGCCCGCCCTGCTGGCCGCGCGGGCGGCGAGCGGTCCGGTGACCGTCGTTCCGGTGCCCCTCCACCGCGCCCGGCGGCGCGAGCGGGGCTTCGACCAGACGCGGCAGCTGGCGGTCCTCGCCGGGCGCGCCGCCGGGCTGCCGGTCGCCGTCGATCTCCTCGTGCGTGCGCGCGCCACCCGCCAGCAGGCGAGCGAGGCGACGCAGGGCCCGGAGCGTCGCGCCAACGTGGCGGGCGCGTTCCGGACGCGGCGGCCGCCGCAGGACGAACGACGGCGCGTGGTCGTCCTGGACGATCTCGCGACCACGGGCGCCACCCTGGCGGCCGCCGCGTCCGCGCTGCGCGCGACCGGTTGGGACGTCGCCGGCCACGTCGCGCTCGGTCAGGCGACGCGGCTCGCCGCGCCGGGCCTTGACACCTCCCCGCCCGCCTGAGTAGCCTCCGCTGGGCGGCGCGACGGAGGCGAATCCGCGCGGCTGGACGACCAGTGGCCTGACTTCCCGGGAGGAACCATGCAGAAGGCGAGCCTACGGAGCCTGGACCCGCGCGGCCGGCGCGTCCTCGTGCGCGTCGATTTCAACGTGCCCCTCGACCAGAACCGGGTCATCACCGACGACACCCGCATCCGCGCGGCGCTGCCGTCGATTCGCCACATCCTCGAGCGGGGCGGCAGCGTCGTGCTCACGAGCCACCTCGGCCGACCCAAGGGCGAGATCATGGCGGAATGGTCGCTGCGGCCGGTCGCCGACCGCCTGGCCGAGCTGGTGGACGGCCCGGTGAAGTTCGCCGCCGACACGGTCGGCCCGGATGCGACCGCCAAGTTCGCCGGTCTGAAGCCCGGCGAGATCCTCCTGCTCGAGAACCTCCGTTTCAACGCCGGCGAGACGAAGAACGACGCGGGGTTCTCCGCGGCCCTGGCGAGGTTCGGCGACGCCTACGTCAACGACGCCTTCGGGTCGGCCCACCGGGCGCACGCGTCGACGGTCGGCGCCGCGCTTCGCTTCGAACGCCGCTACGCCGGGCTCCTGATGGAGCAGGAGCTCACCTACCTGGGCGGCCTGCTGCAGGACCCGCCGCGACCGTTCACCGCGATCCTCGGGGGCGCCAAGGTCGAGGGCAAGGTCGAGGTCATCCGCAACCTCCTCGACAAGGTCGACCATCTCCTGCTCGGCGGCGGCATGATCTTCACGTTCTTCAAGGTCATGGGCCTCGGGATCGGCGACAGCCTGCTCGACGAGGGGAGCCAGGAGGTCGCCGCGGCGATCCTGGAGCAGGCGAAGACGAGCCGCGCGAAGCTGGTGCTGCCCACCGACGTCGTGGTGTCGACCGATTTCAGCGCGACCGGACGGCACAAGGAAGTCCTGGTCACGGACATCCCCGACGGCTGGCAGGGTCTCGACATCGGCTCGCGCACGACGGCCGCGTTCCGCGAATCGGTGGCCGGCGCGCGGGCGATCTTCTGGAATGGACCGCTCGGCGTGTTCGAGATCCCGGTCTTCGCCGCCGGGACGCGCGCGATCGGCGAGGCGGTGGCGGCGGCGACGGGCACGGGCGCGATCAGCGTCGTCGGCGGCGGCGACAGTGTCGCGGCGCTGAACCAGCTCGGCCTGGCTGACCGCATCAGCCACGTCTCGACCGGCGGCGGCGCGTCGCTCGAGTTCATGGGCGGGCTCGAGCTGCCGGGCGTGACGGCGCTCAGCGACGCCTGAGCGGACCCGCCCCCGCCGAGGTCGGTTGACAGGCGCGGTTGTCGCGTATTAACTTACCCGCCCCTCGACCACCAGGGCGTGGGCGGGGTTGCGTCGGTGGCGGCTGGACCGCGGGAGTCTTCGGCATGATCTACGTTCTGTTCGTCATCCTCCACGTGCTGGTCAGCGTCGTGCTGTGCGTCGCGGTCCTGCTGCAGTCCTCCAAGGGCGGGGGGCTGGCGGGAGCCTTCGGCGGAACCGGCGGGGCGCCCCAGCAGATCCTCGGCTCGCGCGGCATGACGACCCTGCTGCACAAGGTCACGATCTGGTGCGGCATCGGCTTCATGGTCACCTCGCTCGCCCTGTTCATGATGTCGGGCTCGCAGCCGGGACGATCGACCAGCGTGCTCGAGAACGCCCAGCAGTCCGGCGACCTGAACGCGGACTCGCCCGCGCCGCCGATCCAGGACAGCGGGGCGTCGCCCGCCCAGCCGTCGGGCCAGCAGCCGGCCGCCGGCGAGCCGCAGGACGAAGGGCAGTAGGCGCGAACGTGTTCCCGTGCCCGGGTGGTGAAATTGGTAGACACGCTATCTTGAGGGGGTAGTGGCCACAAGCCGTGCGGGTTCGAATCCCGCCCCGGGCACCAGCAGCGAACGCGACCGTGAGGACCCCGTCAGGGGTCCTTCGTGTTCCGGTCGACCATGCGCGCGATCGCCGCGTCGCCGCGATGCCGCGAGGCGATCACGCGACGCGCCGCCCGTGCGCTGCGTCGTCGCGACGCATCGCGTCGCGACACTCGGGCGTTGCCGTCGCGCCACTCGTCGCCGGCTCGCGTTGAGCGCGCGCGCCGAAGGACACCGACTCGCTGAAGCCGATCGTGAGCGCGAGGACGCTCCGGGGACGACGAAACTTTTTTTTTTAAATCGCAGAATGGACCTTGACAGTTTTTTCGATGGCTCCAAATAATGCACTTGCTTCCAGTAGTCTTCGCTGCTGCAAGCACGGAGGTTCCGCCGCGGCCAAGGGTGCAGGACGCGAGCGGTGTGAGGATCAACCAGACAAGCGAGGTCCAAGGATGGAGGAGAGAACGTTGTACGCGGCGGCTGCCGGCAAGAAGGTCGCCAAGAAGGCCAAGAAGAAGGTTGCCAAGAAGGCCAAGAAGAAGGTCGCCAAGAAGGCCAAGAAGAAGGTAGCCAAGAAGGCCAAGAAGAAGGTGGCCAAGAAGGCCAAGAAGAAGACGGCCCGCAAGCCGGTCAAGAAGACGGCCAAGAAGATGTAGCCGCACTCGCCGGGGGATCGGACCCTCGCGAGGGCCCGGTTCCTGAGCGAAAGGAAGCCGCCCGGATTCAGGTCCGGGCGGCTCGTTCGTGCCCGGCGTCAAGAGCCGCCCGGACTCGGGTCCGGGCGGCTCTTCGTCCTGGCGCGGCGGATGCGCCGCGGTGCGGTCGATCTAACGGCGCCGGGATTCGGCGCGTTCGGATTCATGGAGGGCGCGGACCTCGGCGGGCACGGTGTCGAGGAAGAACGAGACGCCGACCACGATGTCCGAGTAGGTCACGCTCTTGGTGTAGTGGAGCTCGTCGCGGCTCATCGAGAAGGCGGTGAGGTCGTACTCGAGAAACGCCGATGCCGTCCCGAAGAGGCGCCGCTGCAGGGAGGCCGTGCCGACCAGGTACAGGCCGCTCACGTCCTCGAGATTGCTGAAGCGGTTGATCACGCCACCGAAGCCGAAGCCGAGGGAGGGGTGGATGCCGAACGCCTGGAACCGGGTGAAGTCGTACATCATCGAGAGGCCGCCGCGGAAGATCTGCACGCTGGAGTCGCGGTCGATCTCCTCGCGGAACGGGTTTTCCGGGTCCTGGAGGTTCATCATCGTCAGGACCGCTTCGGACGAGGAGTACGAGACGGACAGGTCCATGTGGAACTGCTCGGCCAGGTAGCAGCCGAGCCTCATGCCGACCGTGAAGCCGTCCTCGATCGTCTTGATCGGGGCGTCGTAGATGTTGTAGTCGAGCTCGTCCGGCTCCCACCAGGTCCCGTCGAAACTCATGACGCGATCGCTGCCCAGCTCGACCTGGGTGCGGTCCGGCTTGACCGGCAGCTCCAGATACCGGGCGCCCTTGAACGAGCCGCCGAAGATCTGGACCGTGTACGCCTTGATCGAGTAGTCGTCCCAGCCGAGCTCCGGTTCCGGCTCCGCGTCGACCTCGAGCGGGTCGGTCGCCGCGGGCGCCGCGGCCGGTTCCGGCTGGTCCGCCGGTTCGGCCACCTGAGCCTGGGCGAGGCTCGTCGCGAGGACCATCGCGACGGCGCACATCATGGCGGGAAGGAGCCTCGATTTCATGCAGCGCACCTCGACGCGAGGGTGAGGACCGGACGATCCGACGGCCACGCGGTGACGCGGGAGCCCGGCGCGGGCCATGCCGTCTCGCCCGAGGTCTCGCGACAGCTAACGGTAATGCGCGCCCCGCAGGGTGTCCAGCCGGATTTGCCGCGCTAATTCCTTGCCCTGAATGTAGGAAACGGCCGTCGCCGGGACAAGGGCGAGACGTCCGCGGCCGCGTCCGGCCGTGTTGACACGCCTAGTGCCGAAGACTAATATTGCTCTTCGCTTTACCCAGATCAGGACACCGCTGGTGAGGGTTTTTCGACCCCTGATCGGCGCCACGCGACACGTCGACCCGTTCCCACCGACCGACCAGGGAGGACGAGCCTTGAAGAACTATCCCATGGAGAAGATCCGCAATCTCGCCCTCATCGCGCCGCACGGGGTCGGCAAGACGGCGCTGGCCGACGCCATGCTGCATGCCACCGGGAAGGTCGGTCGCCGGGGCAACGTCGACGACGGGAGTTCGATCTTCGACTATCTCGAGGAAGAGATCGACAAGAAGCAGACCATCAGCGCATCCCTGGCCTGGCTGGAGGCGGGCGGCTGCAAGATCAACCTGATCGATACCCCGGGCGTGGCGGATTTCCGCGGCGACGTCTACGCCTGCCTCGACGTCATCGAGGGAGCCCTCTTCGTGGTCAAGGCGGACGGCGGTTACGAGGTCGCCTCCGACAGCCTCTGGCGCCTGCTGCGCGCGCGGGAGATCCCGTCCTTCATCATCATCAACCGGATGAACAAGGAACACGCCGACTGGGACGGCGCCCTCGCGACCGTTCGCGAACGCGTCGGCGTCAACGCGGTGCCCCTGCAGCTGCCGATCGGCAAGAAGGACGGATTCCGGGGCGTCATCGACCTGATCTCGATGAAGGCCTACGTGCAGGACGGCGACAAGGTCGCCAAGGTCGCGATCCCGGCCGAGCTGCTCGACGACGCGACGGCGGCCCGGGAAGCGCTCATGGATCCCGCGGCCGAGGCGGTCGACGCGTTGATGGAGAAGTACCTCGAGGAGATGACCCTCACGGACGAGGAGCTGGTGCAGGGCCTCAAGGCCGGGATCGCCGCCGGCTCCATCTATCCGGTGCTGGCGTCGGCTGCCGACACCGAGATCGGCGTCCTGGCGCTGCTCGAGGCGGCGGTCGCGCTCCTGCCGAGCCCGGCGTCCCGGGCGGAGATCAAGGGCGCGGAGACGAACCACGGGGAGCCGGCGACCCACCCGTGCCGCCCCGACGGCCCTCCACTGCTCTACGCCTTCAAGAAGCAGTACGAGGCCCAGGGCGGCGACGTCGTGTGGGTGCGGATCTTCAGCGGCGAGGTCCGCAGCGGCGAGAACCTGACGACGGCCGGCGGCGCCAGCGAACGCCTCGGCCAGATGTCGGTCGCGATGGGCAAGCACAAGGACAAGATCGAGTCCGCCCCGGCCGGGGACATCGTGCACGCGGCCAAGCTCAAGGCGACCGGCATCGGCACCACCCTCACGCCGAAAGGCGCGTTCACCCTGCCGCCGATCCCGTACCCGGTCCCGACCAACGCGGAGGCCATCAAGCCGGTCAACGCCGGCGACGAGGACAAGATGGCCGCCGGACTCACCAAGATCCACGACGAGGACCCCACCTTCGAGCTGCGCCACCAGTCGCAGCTGTCCCAGTCCCTGCTCGTGACCCAGGGCGACATCCACACGGCGTTCATCCTCGAGAAGCTCAAGAAGAGTCAGGGCGTCGACGTCGCGCGCACGCGGCCGCGGGTCGCCTTCAAGGAGACGGTCAAGGGCAAGACCGAGAAGCAGGGCAGGCACAAGAAACAGTCGGGCGGGCGGGGCCAGTTCGGCGACGTGTACCTGCGCATCGAGCCCAACGAGCGCGGCGCCGGCTTCGAGTTCCTCGACGAGATCGTCGGCGGCGTGGTGCCGAACAAGTTCATCCCGGCCGTCGAGAAGGGCTGTCGCGAGACGCTGGCGGACGGCCTGCTCGCCGGTTACGAGATGGTCGACGTGAAGGTCGCGCTCTACTTCGGCAGCTACCACAACGTGGACTCGAGCGAGGCGGCGTTCAAGACGGCGGCGCGGATCGCGCTGCAGCGGGCGGTGGAGGAGGATTCCGCCCAGTTGCGGCCGGTGATCCTCGAGCCGATCATGGACGTGCGCATCGTGGTGCCCAAGGACTACATGGGCGACGTCATGGGCGACATCTCCACCCGGCGCGGCTCCATCCAGGGCAGCGAATCGGACGGCCCGTTCCAGACCGTGTCGGCGCAGGTGCCGGAAGACGAGCTCTACCACTATGCCATCGCCCTGCGGGCCATGACCCAGGGCACCGGCACGTTCTCGATGACCTTCTCGCACTACGCGGAGGTGCCGGGCGACGTCCAGAAGCGCTTGGTCGACGAGTACCGCGCCAGCCGTAACAAGAGCGAGTAGGGAGGCCGTCCATGTCCGGTCACTCGAAATGGGCCAACATCAAGCATCGCAAGTCGGCGCAGGACGCCCGGCGCGCCAAAGTCTGGACGCGCCTGATCCGCGAGGTGACGGTCGCGGCGCGCGAGGGCGGCGGCGACCCCGAGTCGAACCCGCGCCTGCGCGCGGCGGTCTACACCGCGCGCTCGAACAACATGCCGAACGACACGGTCGAGAAGGCGATCAAGCGCGGCACCGGCGACCTCGAGGGCGTCCGCTACGAGGAGGTGACCTACGAGGGCTACGGGCCGGCCGGCGTGGCGATCATCGTCGAGACGCAGACCGACAACCGCAACCGCACGGCCGCCGAGGTGCGCCACGTGTTCGCCAAGCATGGCGGCAAGCTCGGCGCCACCGGCTGCGTCTCGTACCTGTTCGCGCGGAAGGGCCTCATCGTCGTCGCCGACGAGGACGCGCCGCTCGACGTCGACAAGGCGATGGAGGCCGCGATCGAGCACGGGGCGGAGGACGTCGAGGAGGCCGAGGGCAACGTGGTCGTGACCACCGCCATGGAGGACCTCCATGCGGTCTCGGGCGCGTTGCAGGCGGCCGGGCTGCCGGTCCGCAGCGCCGAGATCATCCTGGAAGCGAGCACCGAGGTCAAGATCACGGACGAGCATGACGCGGCCGCCGTGCTGCGCCTGGTCGGCTACCTCGACGACCTGGACGACGTCTCCCGGGTGTCCGCGAACTTCGACATCGACGACGACCTCATGGCCAGGCTAGACTCCTGACCGAGCCGCTCGGAGCCGGGGGGCGAGCGAGCGCCCCCCGTTTTTTTTTGGCCGCCCGCCGGCCGCGGCCGGCAGCGCCGGCGGGGAAAGCGAACCATGGCCGCACGGATGCGCATCCTCGGGGTAGATCCCGGCTCCCACGCGACCGGCTGGGGCGTCGTCCAGGTGACGCCGGCCCTGCGCCTCGTCGCCTCCGGCGTCATCCGGCCGGGCCACGAACTGAACCTGCCCGACCGCCTGGTCCTGATCCACGCCGAGCTGACGGCGGTGATCGCCGCGCACGCGCCGCAGGTCATGGCGGTGGAGGACCTCTTCAACGCGCGCAACGCCCGCAGCTCCTTGATCCTGGGCCATGCGCGGGGCGCCATCCTCCTGGCGGGCGCGCAGGCCGGCCTCGCGGTGTCCGAGTATCCGCCGGGCACGGTCAAGCAGGCCCTGACCGGCAACGGTCAGGCGGGCAAGGAGCAGGTCCGCTTCATGGTGATGCGCTTGTTGCAGCTCGTGGACGCGCCGCCCCTCGACGAGAGCGACGCGCTCGCGGTGGCGCTCGCCCACCAGGGGCGGCAGCGCTTCGCCGCGGCGCTCCGCGCCGGAGGTGGCCGGTGATCGCGTACGTCGAGGGAGTGCTGATCCAGGGCGGCCGCGAGGCGGTCGTCGCGATCGGCGGCGGCGCGGTCGGCCTCGACCTCTTGCTCTCGGAACGCGGCGCCGGTCGCCTACCGCAGGTCGGCGAGCCGGTGAAGCTGTGGACCCATCTCGCCGTCCGCGAGGACGCCTGGACGCTCTACGGATTCGTGTCGCGGGACGAGCGGGCGATGTTCCGGCTGCTCTTGACCGTGACCGGAATCGGCCCGAAGGTCGCGCTCGGGATGCTCTCGGGCGCCGAGCCGGCCGAGATCGCGCGCTGCCTGCGCCTGGGCGACGAGAAGACGCTGGCGCGCCTGCCGGGAATCGGCAAGAAGAGCGCGGCGCGGCTGGTGGTCGAGCTGGGGCAGCGCGTCCCGGTCGGGCTCGCGGATCCGACCGCCGGCGGCGACGCGGCGATCGCCGCGGTCGGGCCGACCGGTCCGTTGGGCGACGCGCTGCAGATCCTGTGCGCGATGGGGCTCGCCCCGGTCCTGGCGGAGGCGCTGCTCCTGCAGGCGCGGCGGGCGCGCCCGGAGGCCGCCGACGACGTCCAGGCGTGGGTCCGGGCCGCGCTCGGCAATCTCGACGCCCCCGGCCGTTAGGCGGCCGGCGGCGGCGAACGAGGAGAGAACGAAGGTGGACGAGACCCGCTGGACCGACCCCGCCGCGCAGCCGGAGGACCGCGAGCTGGACCGCAGCCTGCGGCCGCGCAGCCTCGACGAGTTTGTCGGCCAGCAGAAGATCAAGGACAACCTGCGCATCTTCGTCGAGGCGGCGCGCCAGCGCGGCGAGGTCCTCGACCACGTCCTGCTCTACGGGCCGCCCGGACTGGGCAAGACGACGCTGGCGCAGATCATCGCCGTCGAGATGGCGATGGAGATCCGGCTGACGAGCGGTCCGGCGTTCCAGAACAGCGCCGAGCTCATCGCTCTGTTGTCCGAGCAGTCGGACCGGCGCGTGCTCTTCATCGACGAGGTCCACCGGCTCAACCGCGTCATCGAGGAGCATCTCTACCCCGCGATGGAGGACTGGCGGGTCGAGCTGGTCATCGACAAGGGACCCGGTGCCCGCCACTTCAACCTGCAGCTCGAGCCGTTCACGCTGATCGGCGCGACGACCCGCGCGGGCCTGATCACCCCGGCTCTGCGGAGCCGCTTCGGGATCGTCTGCCACCTCGATTTCTATCCGGCCTCGGAGCTGGCGACCATCGTCACGCGCTCGGCCGGCCTGCTGCGGATCGCGCTCGACCCGGAGGGCGCGCTCGAGATCGCGCGCCGCAGCCGCGGCACGCCGCGCACCGCCAACCGCGTCCTGCGGCGCATTCGCGACATCGCGCAGGTCCAGGGCCGCGCGCGCATCGACCGCGCGACGGCCGATCACGGCCTCGGTCTGCTCGGCGTCGACCAGCTGGGGCTGGAGCCGCTGGATCGCCGCTACCTGCAGGTGATCTGCGAGCACTTCCAGGGCGGGCCCGTGGGGATCCAGAACCTGGCGGTCTCGCTGGGCGAGGAGGTCGACACCCTCGAGGATGTCGTCGAGCCGTACCTGATCCAGTCGGGCCTCGTGAAGCGCACGTCGCGCGGTCGCGAGGTCACGCCGGGCGGCTGGCGGCACCTCGGTCTCGAGACTCCCGGCGGCGACCGCGCCGCGCAGGGAGAGTTGCTCTGAGATGACCGCCTCTGCCGGCTACGACTACCTGCTGCCGCCACAGCTCATCGCCCAGGACCCGCCGGAGCGCCGCGGCGATTCGCGCCTCCTGGTCTGCGACCGTGCCGGCGGGTTGCTCGGCGTCCATCCCTTCGCCGAACTGCCGCGCTGGCTGCGGCCGGGCGACCTCCTCGTGCGCAACGACAGCCGGGTGTTGCCGGCCCGCCTGTGGACGCGCCGCCGGGACACCGGCGGCCGGGTCGAGGTGCTGCTCGTCAAGCCCGCTGCGACGCCGCCCGGCGCGTGGCTCGCCCTGGCTCGACCCGCGCGCCGGCTGCGCTCCGGCCTCGAGCTCGCGGTCACCGAACCCGGCGGCGAGCGATCGACCGGCGCCAGCCTCGCCATCGCCGGCTGCGCCGAGAAGGGCGAGATCATCGTGGAGGCCGGCGACGGCGGCGACCTGGTGGCGATCGCGGAGCGCGACGGGGACGTGCCGCTGCCGCCGTACATCCATCGCGACGCCGCTGCGCCCGGGGCCGGCCATCGCCGCCGGCGCGACCGCGACCGCTACCAGACGGTGTACGCCCGCGAGGATCGCGAGGGGACGGGCTCCGTGGCGGCGCCGACCGCCGGCCTGCACTTCGAGCCGGGGTTGCTCGAGCGCCTCGCGCGGCAGGGCGTCGAGACCGCCGCGGTCACCCTGCACGTGGGGCCCGGCACGTTCCGTCCGCCGACGCCGGGACAGGTCGCGGCGCGCCGGCTGCACGCCGAGGCGTTCGAGCTGCCGGCGGCGACCTGGGCGGCGGTCGCCGCCTGCCGCGCGCGGGAGGGGCGCGTGGTCGCGGTCGGCACGACCAGCCTGCGGGTGCTCGAGACCGTCGCGGCGCTCGCCTTGCCCGCAGCGACGCGCCCGGGCGCGACCGTCGAGTTCCCGTCCGCGGCGACGCCGGACGAGCCGGTCTTCAGCGGTCGCGCGGAATGGACGGCGACCGGGTGGCTCGTCCGCGGCGCGACGCGCCTGTTCCTCCAGCCGCCCGATCGCATCGCCGCCGCCGACGGCCTGCTCACGAACTTCCACCTGCCGGGCTCGAGCCTGCTGATGCTGGTCGCGGCGTTCGCCGGCGAGGCGACGTGGCGAGCGGCCTACGACGAGGCCGTCCGCCAGCGCCTGCGCTTCTTCAGCTACGGCGACGCCATGCTGATCCTGCCCGCGACCGGGGAGGCGCCGTGAGCGACCTGCGCGAACGCCCGTTCTCGTTCTCGATCACCCACCGCGACCGGGGCAGCGCCGCCCGCGCCGGCCTGCTGCGGACGCCGCACGGCGACGTTCCGACGCCGGTGTTCATGCCCGTGGGCACCGCGGGCACGGTCAAGGCGGTCGCCTTCGACCAGCTCGCGGCCAGCGGGAGCCGGCTGATCCTCGCCAACACCTATCACCTCTTCCTGCGGCCGGGGCACTCCGTGGTCGACGACCTCGGCGGTCTGCACCGGTTCCAGGGCTGGGACGGCGCCCTCCTCACCGACAGCGCTGGCTTCCAGGTCTTCTCGCTGGCCGACCTGGCCAGGGTCGGCGAGGACGGTGTGCGGTTCCGCTCGCACCTGGACGGCTCCCCGCTGTACTTCACGCCGGAGTTGAGCATGGCGGTCCAGGGCGGCCTCGGCGCGGACATCGCGATGGCGTTCGACCACTGCCTGCCCGCCGATGCCGAGCCGGCCGCGGTGGCGGAGGCGGCGGCTCGCACCGGCCGCTGGCTCCACCGCTGCCTGGCCGCCTTCGGTCCGAGCGGCCGCCGCCGGGTGCACGGCCACGAGCAGGTGCTCTTCG
Source organism: Candidatus Krumholzibacteriota bacterium (assembly GCA_022711765.1). Lineage (GTDB taxonomy): Bacteria > Krumholzibacteriota > Krumholzibacteriia > LZORAL124-64-63 > LZORAL124-64-63 > Glo-17. Next base: position 466,880 of record JAKLEB010000001.1, on the reverse strand, counting down.
GCATCCTGCAGGGCGGCACGCTGCTCGAAGAGCGCCGGCGGGCCGCCGCCGACCTCGCGGGCTTCGACCTGCCCGGCTACGCGATCGGCGGCCTGTCGGTCGGCGAGCCCAAGCCGGTCCTGCACGAGCTGGCGGCGGCGGCGGCCGCGCTCCTGCCGGCCGACCGGCCGCGCTACCTGATGGGCGTCGGCTACCCGGACGACATCCTGGCCGCGGTCCTCGGCGGCGTCGACATGTTCGACTGCGTCCTGCCGACCCGGATGGCGCGCACCGGCTCGGTCCTGACCTGGGACGGCCGCCTCGCGGTGAAGAACCGCGAGTTCGCCCGCGACGACCGCCCCGTCGATCCCGACTGCCCGTGCCCGGTGTGCCGGCGGCACAGCCGCGCCTACCTGCGCCACCTCTTCCAGGCGCGCGAGATCCTGGGGGCGATGCTGGCCACCCAGCACAATCTCTGGTTCTATCAGGAGCTCATGCGAGACATCCGCGCGGCCATCGGCGAGGGACGGCTCGTCGATTACGCGCGCGCAGTCGGCGCCCGCTGGGCGGACGGCGAGCGGAAGCGACTCGACGAGATCGCCCGGAGGGACCCGCGCGAACGCGCATGAATTAGGCGGTTGCCCCCCGCCCGGGTCGGACCCATTATTGGCGCGAAAGCCCAGGAGCTTCCCGCCAGCGAAGGAGTCCCGACGTGTCCGTGCAGAGCTTCCTCGCCATGTCCGCGCCCCCGGCCGAGGGCGGCGCATCTTCCGGCTCCAATCCGCTCTACATGTTCGGGATGATGGCGCTGATCTTCGCCATCTTCTGGTTCATGATCATCCGGCCGCAGCAGAAGCAGCAGAAGCAGCGCCAGGCCATGATCGCGGCGCTCAAGAACGGCGATCGCGTCGTGACGAGCGGCGGTCTCTTCGCCACGGTCAAGGACGTCCACGATGATCGCGTGGTCGCCTTCATCGCCGACGGCGTCAAGGTGGAGATCGCCAAGCAGGCGATCAGCGGCGTGGTCCAGAGGAAAGACTGAGCCTTGCTGGACGAGCCGACACCCGGCGTCGCGCTCCGCATCTATGGGGCGGCGTCGCTGCGACGCCGCTGCCGCGAGGTGGCTGCCGGCGAGGACGTGTCGGCGCTGGCCGCCGCGATGCTGGCCCTCATGGAACGGGCCGGGGGCGTCGGGCTCGCCGCGCCGCAGGTCGGGGACCTGCGGCGTCTGATCGTCGTGAGCGAGCCGGACCGCCGCAGGTCGCGGCCGATCGTCATGGTCAATCCGGTGATCGAGGAACGGTTCGGTCCAGCGGTCCCTTTCGAGGAAGGCTGCCTTTCGTTCCCTGACCTCTACCTGACGCTCCGGCGGCCGCGTGGAGTCGTGGTGCGCTATCGGGACGCCGGCGGCGCCGCGCGGACTCTGCGCGAGGACAGCCTGCTCGCGCGCGTCATCCAGCACGAGGTCGACCATCTCGACGGGATCCTGTTCATCGATCATCTGACCCGCTGGCGGCGCTGGCTGCTTGCCGGTCGGCTGCTGCGGCTGCGCGCGTCGGGGCGGATGCCGCTCGGCGCCCGGGAGGCGCGGGCATGACCATCGTCTTCATGGGCTCGCCGGAATTCGCGGTACCGTGCCTCGACGGCCTGCTCGACGACGGCGAGCGGGTCGCCCTGGTCGTCACGCAGCCGGACCGCCCGGCGGGCCGCGGCCGCCGTTACGCGCCGACCGCGGTGAAGGCCGCGGCGCTGGATCGCGGCCTCGCCGTGCTGACCCAGGACCGCGGTCCCCGGGAACGCGAGCGGGTCGCCGCCGCCATCGCCGAGGCGGCGCCGGACGTGGTGGTCGTCGTCGCCTTCGGGCACATCCTGCGCGAACCGCTCCTCTCGCTGCCGCGCCTCGGTTGCGTGAACGTGCACTTCAGCCTGCTGCCGCGCTGGCGCGGCGTCTCACCGGTGCAGCACGCGATCCTCCACGGGGACCTCTGGACCGGGGTCACCCTCCTGCGGATGGACGAGGGCGTGGACACCGGTCCCGTGCTCGCGGTCGAGGCCACGCCGATCGATCCGCGGGAGACGGGCGGACAGCTGCTGGCGCGCCTCGGCGAGCTCGGCGCCGCGCTCCTGCGGCGCACGCTGCCCGACCTCGCCGCGGGCCGAGTCGCGCCGCGGCCGCAGGGCGACGCCGGGGCCGTCTACGCGCCCAAGGTCACCAAGGGCCTGTCGCCGGTGCGCTGGGATCGGGATGCCGTCACCGTGCACAACCAGATCCGCGCGCTCGCGCCCGCGCCCGGCACCACGAGCTTCCTCGACGGCAAGCCGGTCAAGATCGGCCGCGCCGAGCCGGTCGGCCTCTGCAGCGGCGCCGCGCCGGTCGGCACGGTCCTGGCCGTCTCCGACCGGGGGGTGATCGTGGCGTGCGGCGAGGGGCAGATCCGGCTGCTCGAGCTGCAGGTGCCCGGCCGCCGCCTCCTGCCTGTGGGCGAGTTCCTGCGCGGCTGTCCCGTCGAACCGGGGCAGGTCTTCCGATCGTGACCGCCGATCCGCGCCGTCGCCTCGCGCTCGACGCGCTGCTCGCCGTGGGCCGCGGCCGCTCGCTCGAGTCGGCGCTCGGGGATCTGCGCGGGGAGCTCTCGCCCGGGAAGGACGCGGCGGTCGCCGAGGAGCTGGTCCGCGGCGCCCTGCAGTGGCAGGGCCGCTACGACTTCCTGGTCCGGCGATTCAGCCGGCGCGAGCCCAACCGCGACCCCGTCGTCAGGGGCGTCCTGCACCTCGCGCTGCACCAGCTGTTGACGAGCCGAGCCGTGCCGACCTATGCCGCCGTGCACCAGGCCGGCGAGTTGCTGAGAGCCGCGCGCCGCCCGCGCGCCGTCGGCTACGTGAACGCCGTCCTGCAGGCGCTGCAGCGTCATCTCGCGATCGAGGAGGCGAGCGACCGGCTCGCTGCCGCCCACCGGCTCTTCATCGATGCGACCGGCGACGAGGTCGATTACCTGGCGGCCTGGTGGTCCCATCCACGCTGGCTGGTCGAGCGCTGGTACGAACGCTACGGGCCGGCGGAGACGGCCGCCCTGCTCGAGCACGCGAACACGCCGCCGCCGCTGACGTTGCACGTGCTGCCGCCGCGGAGCGTCGAGGCCGCGAAGGCGGCGCTCGCCGCGGCCGGCGTCGACTCGACCACGCGGCCGGATCAGCCGCGCGCCCTTCGCCTCGGCCGGCGGCTGGAACGGTCCAGGCTGCGCGATCTGCTCGCCGAGATCCCTGGCCTCGTGGTGCAGGACGCCGGCGCGCAGGCGGTCGTCGACTGGCTGACCCGGGGCGGCGCCGCCCTCGCGGACGCCGGCGGACCCGCCGTCGACTGCTGCGCGGCGCCGGGCGGCAAGACCGTTCACCTGCGGTCCCTGCTGGCGCCCGCGCGCCTCCTGGTCGCCCTCGACCTGCATCCGCGGCGGCTCGGGCGCGTCCGGGAGAACCGCGACCGGCTGCGGCTCGACGGCGTGGCGCTGGTGGCCGGCGACGCGATCCGGCCGCCATTGCGCTGCGGTAGCTGCGCCGTGGTGCTGGTGGACGGTCCGTGCTCGGGCACGGGCGTCGGCCGCCATCACCCCGAGGGCCGCTGGCGGCTGGCGCCGGCCACCCTGGACCGCAATGCCGGCCGCCTGCGGGAGCTGGCGAACGCGGCCGCGGACTTGCTGGGCGCCGGCGGCAGCCTGTACTATGCTACGTGCTCTCTCGAACCCGAGGAGAACGAGGAGGTCGTGGCGGCGCTGCTCGATTCCCGCGACGACCTCGAGCCCGATCCCGATTCCGATGGACGGTACGTGCGCGCCTGGTTGCCGTGGCGGCACGATACGGACGGCTTCTTCGCGGCGCGCCTGCGCCGGCGCGACCGGAGCGCGGGATGAGGTCATGAACGACGAGCGCGGCATGAAGGTCTGGGAGTTCCTGGTGTTCCTGGGCGGGCTGATGGCGATCGCCGCCGTGCTGTTCTTCGCCATCAACGCCGCGGTGCTGCCGCGGATCGTGCATCGGAACACGGTCGTGCTCACGCCGGACGTGCGGGGGATGACGGTCGAGCGCGCCAATCTCGCGGTGGCCGACCAGCGGCTCACGGTCGAACCGACGCGCCAGCGCGCCCACCCGGAGATGGCGGCCGGCCAGATCCTCGAGCAGGTCCCGGCAGCCGGCAGCCCCATCCGCAGCGGACGGACGATCCGCGTGGTCACCAGCAGCGGCCCGCCGGCGGGGGCCGTGCCCGACCTGGCCGGTCTCAGCGAACGGCAGTCGGAGATCACGCTGCAACGCGAGGGCTTCCGGCGCGGCCGCGTGATCCGCCTGCGCCGCGCTGACGTCACGGCGCCGACCGTGGTGTGCCAGAATCCGCCGGCCGGACGTGAGCTGCGCAAGGGCCTCGCGATCGATCTGGTCGTCGGCGAGCCGGCGCCGCCCGAGTTGCTCTGCATGCCCGACCTGCGCGGCGTGCCGCTCCATCTCGCACGCCAGCGCGTCCTGGCGGCGGGCTGCGTGCTCGCGCCGGTGAGCTACGTCCGGACCGTGGTGCACGAGGCCAACCTGGTGCTGCGGCAGGACCCCGCGCCGGGGCGCCGCATCCGCAAGGGAGAGCGCATTGAACTGGTGGCGACGTCACCCTGACCATCGGGTGGCCGTGGCGCCCTCGCTGCTGGCCGCCGACTTCACGGACCTGCGCCGGGACATCGCGTCGATGGAGGAGGCGGGCGTCGACCTGCTGCACCTCGACGTCATGGACGCCCACTTCGTGCCGAACCTCACGTTCGGTCCGTTCATCTGCGCCGCCGTCCGTCGCTGTACGGGCCTCGTCCTGGACGCCCACCTGATGATGACGGATCCCGACCGCTACCTTGGGGCGTTCGTCGACGCCGGCGTCGATGCGATCACCATCCACGCCGAGTCGGCGAGCCCGCTCGCGGCGACGCTCGACCGCATCGGCGCGCTCGGTTGCCGCCGCGGCGCGTCGCTGAATCCGGATTCCGACATCGCTTGCCTCGAGCCGGTCCTCGATCGCGTCGACCTCGTGCTGGTCATGACGGTCAAGCCGGGATTCGGCGGCCAGAGCTTCGATCCGCGGGGACTCGAGAAGATCCGCCGGCTCGCCCGGCTGCGGCGCCAGGCCGGCCTGGATTTCGCCATCAGCGTCGACGGCGGGGTCAACGACCGCACGGCTCCCGACTGTCGCGAGGCGGGGGCCGATATCCTGGTCTCCGGGACCTGGTTCTGCGAGAAAACCGACCGGAAAGGCGCCGCCGGGCTCCTGCGGGGCCTTTCTCGATAGCGCATCAAAAAACAATTCGTAAGAAAATGCTTTCACAATATGTGACGTTCTGTTATGATCATTCTCGCGAGCGACGCTCCTGATCGCAAACACGCGGGCAGGACGCGTGAGGAGCGCATCCGTTCACGGGATGCGCATGGACGGCTAGCAGCGAGGAGTAGATCTCATGAAGCGTCTGCTAACACTGGCCCTGGCGCTCTTGGTCGCCGGCGGCGTCATGGCCCAGGACAACTTCGGCATGTATCGGCTGGTCGGGGGCGAGTACCTCGATTACATCCCGATGGAAGAGTGCGATGCCGGTACGGCGCTGGACCTGATCGTGACCCTGCACAACCCGACGAGCTTCTCGATCGGCGGCTTCGAGGTCGGCATCGACATGCCGTCCCAGCTGTTCGTCCTGAACGGCGTGTTCCCGAATGGCGGGACCAACTTCGGCGGCTCGTTCACGAACCTGCTCGTCGGCTACATGACCCCGATCCCGGTGCAGACCGACATCATCACCCTCGTGACGTTGAACTGCCTGATCGGGTCCACGCCGCCCGAGGCTCTGTACGTCGTCTACCACGGCGCCAACCCGCCGAGCATCCCCGGCCATGACGGCCCGGTGTACGCCGACGGCGTGAACCCGGACATCCTGGTTCCCTGCGGCTACATCAACGGCACCCCGAACGTCTTCCTGTTCGGCGGCGTCGTGGCGGTCGAGAACCAGACCTGGACCGGCGTCAAGAACCTGTTCGACTAGTTCGAGCGGCTTCCCGCCAGTTCCGATCGAGGCCCCGGACTCCGGTCCGGGGCCTTCATCTTTCTACCGAGCCCGGGAGACCGGTGATATCATCGTGGCGTGGGCACGGTCCTCGATCTGTTCGTCACGCTGCATCATCCCACCAGTCCGTTGATCGGCGGCTTCGAGGTCGGCATCGACATGCTGGCACCGCTGCTCGTCCTCGGGGTCGAGTTCCCGCACGATGGCTGGAACTTCGGCGGGAGCTTCACCAACCTGCTGGTCGGATTCCCGACGCCGGTCCCGTCCGGACCCGATCTCACCGTGCTGGGCACCCTGCGCGTCCTCGTCGTCCAGCCGTTCGAATGGTGCTACTACGTGGTCTATCATGGCGCCACACCCCCGAGCGTTCCGGGCCACGACGGACCGGTCTACGCGGACGGAGCCGTCCCGGACCTGCTGGTCCCGTGCGGTTACGTGGGCGGCTCGAGCGAGGTGTTCTGGTTCAATCCGGGAACGCCGGTCGAGGGCTGGACCTATACCGCGGTCAAACGGCTGTTCCGTTGAACGACGAGGATCGATCCTGGTGCCCGAGGTCTAGGCGGCCGTTTCTTGCCCTGAACCGCCGTATCTGCTATATTTCCAACCCGTCGAACGTCCGGGGTGGGCGCGGTGGCCCACCCCGCGTCTTGCCGTTATCTGGTAAATGACGGTTCGACAAGAACTTGGGCGCGAGGATGCGCGGCTCGCCAGGAACGGCGGCCGGCGCCGATTCGCGCCGTCCGGCGTGTCCGCGGACGCGCCACGGAGATTGAGTTCGTGTTCCAGGACCTGACCCGACGCCTCGAAGGGGCCATGCGCAAGCTGGCCGGCCAGCCTCAGCTGACCGAGGACAACATCAAGGAAGCGCTGCGGGAGATCCGCCTCGCGCTCCTCGAGGCCGACGTCCATTACCAGGTGGCCAAGGACCTCGTGGCGCGCGTGCGCGAGCAGGCCCTCGGCCAGCAGGTCCTGCAGGGTCTGCAACCGGCCCAGCAGGTGGTCAAGATCGTCCACGAGGAACTCAAGCGGTTGCTCGGCGGCGAGACGGCGTCGCTGCAGCTGCCGGCCAAGGGCATGGCGACCGTCATGGTGCTGGGCCTGCAGGGGTCCGGCAAGACGACCTTCTGCGGCAAGCTTGCGCGCCAGCTCCAGAAGGAGGGGCGGCGGCCGCTGCTCGTGGCGGCCGACATCTACCGGCCGGCCGCGATCGACCAGCTCGAGACGATCGCCGGTCAGGTCGGCGTGCCGGTCTTCAGCGACCGCGTCAAGCGGAGCGCGCCGCAGATCGTCAAGCTCGGCCAGCGCAAGGCCCGCGACAACGACTGCGACGTCCTGATCGTCGACACCGCCGGCCGCCTGCACATCGACCAGACGCTCCTGCAGGAGCTGAACGACATCGACAAGATGGTGCCCATGGACGAGAAGCTCCTCGTCCTGGACGCCATGACCGGTCAGGAAGCGGTCCACATCGCCGAGCAGTTCGCCGCGCAGGTGGGCTACGACGGTGTCGTGTTGACCAAGCTCGACGGCGACGCCCGCGGCGGCGCCGCGCTCTCGGTGAAGGAGATCACCGGCAAGCCCATCAAGCTCGTCGGCGTCGGGGAGAGGCTGGACGACCTCGAGGTCTTCCATCCCGACCGCATGGCGAGCCGCATCCTCGGGATGGGCGACGTGCTGACCCTGATCGAGCAGGCCGAGAGCAAGCTCGACCTGGACGAGGCGCAGCTGCTCGCGGACCGGTTCGCCCAGGGCGAATTCAGCCTGGAGGACTTCCAGCGCCAGATCAAGCAGGTCAAGCGCATGGGGTCATTCAAGGGCGTGCTCAAGCTGCTGCCCGGGATGGGCGGCGGCGCGCTCGACGACATCGACGTGGACGACGAACAGTTTTCGCGCGTGGAGGCGATCATCAACTCCATGACGCGCCAGGAACGCCGCAAGCCGGACCTGATCAACGGCTCGCGGCGCAAGCGGATCGCCCGGGGCAGCGGGACGAACATCTCGCAGGTCAACAAGCTGCTGAAGCAGTACCGGGACATGAGGCGGATGATGAAGCAGATCAACGCCGCCGGTGGCCTGCAGGAATTCGGCCGCAGGGTCCTCGGGGCCGGTCCGCGCTAGGGCTCGCCGAGCCCCTGAACGCGGCGCGCATGGGGCGCGTCGCGACACCACCCGAATGGGAGGTCGATAAGTTGGCGACCACGATCCGATTGACCCGCATGGGCAAGAAGAAGCGCCCGTTCTACCGCCTCGTCGTGCTCGACAGCCGCAAGCGGCGGGACGGCGCGTACCTCGCGAATCTGGGCTACTACAATCCCTTCGTCGACCCCCAGGAGGTCGACCTGCACACCGACGAGATCCTCGACTGGCTCCAGAAGGGCGCGTCGATCAGCGACACCGCGCGCAGCCTGCTCAAGCGCCAGGGCATCCTCTACCACTTCAGCCTCGTCCAGCAGGGCCTCACGGCGGAGGAGATCGCGTCGCGGCTCGAGGCCTGGCAGCCGGGCCAGTCGGCGCGGATCCAGCGCGACGCCGACGCCTCCCGGGCTCGCCGGCGCCAGCTCCAGGAGGCGGAGACCCAGCGGCGCGAGGCGGCGGCGGCGGCCAAGGCAGCCGCCTCGGCGGCCAGCGCCGCGGGCGGCGAGGCCGAGACCCCGGCGGGGAGCGAGTGACGTGAACGACGCGCGCCAGCTGAACGCGGCCCAGGAGCGGGCCATGGACCTGATGTCCTTCCTGGCCGTCAACCTGGTCGATCACCCGGACGAGGTGCGGATCGACCTGGTGGAGGCCGAGGACCGGGAGGTCTTCCGGATCCACCTGCACCCCGACGACCAGGGCCAGTTCATCGGCAAGAACGGCCAGACCGCGCGGGCGATCCGCGCGCTGCTCGCGGCGATCAACGCGCGCGGCAACCAGCGGTTCGCCATGGAGATCGTGGAAGACTGACCATGGACGGTTTCGTGCCGATCGCCGAGGTCGTGAAGGCCGTCGGGCTGCGGGGAGAGGTCAAGCTCTATCCGCTGCTCGATTTCCACGCGCCGCTGCTCGGCACCGACTTCCTGGTCTGGCAGGATGGCGATCGCGCGCGGATCGAGGCGGTGCGGCCGTCCGGCGCCTGCGTGACGGTCAAGGCCGCCGGCTGCGCCGACCGCGACGCGGCCGAGGCCATGGTGGGCCGCCAGCTGGGATTCCAGCGCGCGGACTACCTGGCGGCGGACTTCCCCCGGCCGGCCGACGGGCTGCCGTTCCGCTACCTGGGGCGGCCGGTCGCGCTGCGCGGGGGCGAGGTCCTCGGCCCGGTGCGCGAGGTGCGGCGGTACGCGACGCAGGTCCTCCTGGTCGTCGAGCATGGCGGCCGCGAGGTGCTGATCCCCGCGGTCGCGCCCATCCTGGAGCCGGACGCCGGGCTGGACGGCACCCTGGTCGTCGATCCGCCGGAGGGGTTGCTCGATGCTTGAGTTCAAGGTCCTCACGCTGTTCCCGGAGATGGTCCGCGCGGTGCTCGCGACGAGCATCCTCGGCCGCGCGGAGCGCCAGGGGCAAGTCCGCTACACGGTCACCGACATCCGGGACTTCGCCGTGGACAAGCACGGCACGGTCGACGACACCCCGTACGGCGGCGGCGCCGGCATGGTCCTGATGGCGCCGTGCGTCGTCGAAGCGGTCGAGGCCGTCCGCGGCCGAGCGGACGCTCCCGTCCTGCTCACCTCGCCCCAGGGCGAGCGGCTGGACGAGGCGCTCACGCTCGAGCTGCTCGGCGCCGCCGAGGCGGCCGGCGAGATCGTCGTGGTCTGCGGCCACTACAAGGGCGTCGACGAGCGCGTCCGCGAGCTGATCGCTCCGCGCGAGGTCTCCATCGGCGACTACGTGCTAAGCGGCGGCGAGCTGCCGGCGCTGGTCATCGTCGACGCGATGGTGCGGCGCATCGCCGGGGTCCTGCACGACGGCGCCTCCGCGGCGAGCGACAGCTTCACGGTGGAGCGCGGCGGCGGGCTCGACTGTCCGTGGTACACGAAACCGCCGGTCTACCGGGACCTGGAGGTCCCGGAGGTGCTGATGACCGGACATCACGCGAGGATCGAACAGTGGCGGCGCGAACAGGCGCAGGCGCGCACGAGAGAGCGCCGGCCGGACTTGCTGCCCGGTTCCGGCGGCGACGCGCAGCCGCGACGCTAGCCGATCAACGAGACGCGCCGCCCGCGCCGCGGGCGGCCGACCGAGCCCGGTCCGCGAACCGGGAGCCCAGACGGAGGCAGTCATGAGCAACGTGATCGACAGTCTGCGGTACGACGCCCTGCGCGGCGATCTGCCGGATTTCAACATCGGCGACACCATCCGGGTCGCGGTGAGGATCAAGGAGGGCGGCAAGGAGCGCCTGCAGGCGTTCGAGGGCGCGGTCATCGGCCAGCAGGGAACCGGCCGCGAGAAGACGATCACCGTGCGCAAGCTCTCGAGCGGCATCGCGGTCGAGCGGATCTTCCCCCTGGAGTCGCCGAACGTCGCCAACATCCAGGTCGTCAAGCGCGGCCGGGTCCGCCGGGCGAAGCTCTACTACCTGCGCGACAAGAGCGGCCGCAAGGCCAGGATCCGCGAGGCCCGGCGCAAGTAGCGCCGTGGCGACGGTCGCCGATCGCCTGCTGGCGTTCGACCGCGAGTGTTCCCGCGGCGGCGCGCGATTGCTCGCCGGTGTCGACGAGGCGGGGCGCGGCAGCTGGGCCGGCCCCGTCGTCGCCGCGGCGGCCATGCTGCCGGCGGACTGGTGTCCGAGCGGTCTCGACGATTCCAAGCGACTCACCGCGGCCCGCCGCGACGAGCTCTTCCGCGAGCTCCGGGACGGCGCACTCGCGTGGGGCGCCTGCGCCGTGGACGCGCGAGTCATCGATTCCGTGAACATCCTGGCCGCGACGCTGCGCGCGATGGCCCTCGCCTGCGCCCGCCTGCGCGTGCGGCCGGACCTCGTGCTGGTCGACGGCCTCCAGGTTCCCGCGATCGAGTGCGAGGCGCGCGCGCTGGTCAAGGGTGACGCGACCAGCGCCGCGATCGCCGCCGCGTCGGTGATCGCCAAGGTCCTGCGCGATCGCGTGATGATCGCGTGGGACCGCCGCTATCCCGGCTACGGTTTCGCCGCGAACAAGGGGTATGGCGCTCCCGTCCACCGCGCGGCCCTCCAGCGGCTCGGACCTTGCCCGCTGCACCGCGCGAGCTACGCGCCGGTCGCCGCGTACGCCCAGCGACGGCTCTGGAACGGCTCCTGCTGATCCCCGGACTGCGCCGCGCCGACTCCCTCCCGGACTGGACCACGCATGAGCAACGCCGACCTCGGTCGACTGGGCGAGGATCTCGCGCTCGTCTTCCTGCAATCCTGCGGCTACACCTGCCTCGCGCGCCGCTGGCGCCGCGGCGGCGGCGAGGTCGACCTCGTCGTCGCGCGGTCCGGCCTCGTGGTGTTCGTCGAGGTCAAGAGCCGCGGCCCGGGCAGTCTCGGCACGGCCGTCCAGGCGGTCTCGCCGGCGCAACTGCGGCGTCTCCGCGCGATGGCGCGCCGCTGGTGCTGGGAGCGGGGAACCGCCGGGGCGTCGCCCCGCCTCGACGTCGTGGCCGTCGACCTGTCCGGCGAGGGCCGCGGACTCGTGCTGCGCCATTTCCCGGGCGTCGCCTGACGCGCGCCGGCGTCCGGCGAAAGCGGTGGCAGGACGCGGCGACCTCCGCTATGATCCCGCGGTAGGACCCGACCTCGCCGGCCGGAACGCAGGAGGCGCCCGGCAGATGAACTACTGGCAGCTGCTGGCCGAGGCTCGCGCCGCGCTGGAAGCAGGAGGCTTCCGCGCCGCCGAGGAGGCCTTCGACTCCGCCTGCTCGGCGCGCGCCGGCGATGCTCGCCGCGTGTTCCTGTCCGAGACGCTGCCGGACGGCGCGCGATCGCTCTGGCGCCGCCTGAATCGTCACGGGCCCGCCGAGCGCGAGCCGGGACGCTGGCAGCGTGCGGAGTCCGAGTTTCGCGCCGCCTTCGCCGAACAGGCGTCCGCGATCCTGCGCCGCGCCGAGGACCTGCTCGACCGCGGCCCCGAGCGCGATCCCGCCGCCGCCTTCGCTGTCCTCGACAAGGCGCTGTACCTCTCGGTTGCCAGCCGGCTGGTCGACCGTCGCCTGGCGGCGGCGCAGATCGTGACGGCGATCTTCGAGCTGCTGCCGGCCACCGGTCGGCTATGCGCGCGCGATCTCGTCACGCCGGAGCTGGACCTCGCTCCTTCGCTCAGGCTGCGGCTCGCGGCCGGAGCGATCGACGGACTCGGCCATCTGCCGCCGGACGACCGGGCGGACTGGGCCGAGTCCCTGCTGGCGCTGCTCGCCGGCGAGGGCGACTGGAGCGCGGAAACGGCCGCGGAGCGCGACTGGGTCGCGGCGAATCTCGGCGATCGCTACCGCGAGAGCGCCGAGCCCGTGCTCGCCGCCTGGCGCGCCTGCGACGTCCTGGCTCAGCCCGAGGCTCGGCGGCAGTGGAGCTGCCTGCGCCGGCTCGAGATCCTCGCCGGGCGCGACCGGCGCTGCCTGTCCGTGCCCCGCTACGGGGAGGCGCACCACCTGGCCTGGCGCCTCCCTCGCGACGAGGCCTCGCCGCTCTGGCAGCGCGCCCGCGAGGCGCTGGCGCTGGTCGAGTACCGCCAGCCCCGCGATGACCCGCCGCGCGGCTGGCTGTCGGCCGCGGCCGCTCCGGGCGGCGAGGTCCATCTGGTGTTCTGGTGGGGCGCCGAGCCGCGCGATACCGCGACCTGGCGTCCCGAGCTCGGCGCGCCGGCGGTGGTGGAGCTCCTCGCGGCGGCGGGCGGCCGGGTCGTCTGGGGCGGCGACGGCGCGGCGGCGGCGATCGCCAGCGGCTGGCCGGCCGCCGGTCGCGGTCGGGCCCTGGCGCCATACCTCGAGGCCGTGCTCGAGCCGCTCCTGCCGGAGGCGGGCTGGAACGACGACCTCGCGCATCGACTGGCCCTCGCGCGCAGCGGTGCCTGGCGCGACGGCTGGCGAGCGGAGGTGGGCCATCCGCTGCTCGAGCCGCTGGGCCAGGACGGCCGGATGCGACCGGCGCAGGCGACTCTCACACCCGCCCTCGAGACCGGATTGCTGTGGCTGGCCGTCCTTCACCGCGTGGACGCCGCCGATCCCGCCCTGCGCGCGGGGCTGGGCGAGCTAGCCCGCCGCGGCGACCCCGCGGCCGAGTTCGTGTACGAATGCGCAGTGCTCGGGGCCCCGGACAAGGCCGCGACGGACGCGAACTTCGCGGCCTGGACGGTCCCGCTGCTCTGGACGCGACCGGATCCCCTGTCCGCGCGCCGGCCTGGCGATGCGGACGCCGTCGAGCGGGAGGACCTGGCCGGCCAGGCCGTCGCCGTGGTCACCACGGGACGGCCGGGACGGGTGCTCGCGGCATGGGGGCCCGGCGAGCGGCGCTGGCGCTTCGTCCTGGACCGCCTGGACCGGCTGGGCGAGTTGCAACGGCAGGTGCGCGAATCGTACGGCCCGGTGACGGTGGTCCCGCCCGGCGGCGAGGTCCACGATCTCGACGCGGCCCTGCGGCTGCTCGACGACCTCGCGGCCGAGGCCGCCGCCGGGGCGGCCGACCCGCTCGCTCTCTGCCACTGGATCCGCCTCGTGGAGACGCACAACGGCGACCTGCTGGACAACCGCGTGTTGCGACCGCGGCCTGCGGGCGCTTGCCCGCTCTACGATCGGTACGCGGCGCGCGTCGCGGCGCTGCCGCGGCGGCCGGCCGGCGTCGCCGACACGGGCGGCGAGGGGAGCTGGAGCGCGCAGTACGCGCAGCGCGTGCGGAGATCGGGCGTCGTGGCCGGTCTGGTGGATGACCTGCCCGCGCACGCCGGGACGCTCGACGCCGTGTGGGGCGTGTACGACGGCAGCGACGCGAGCTGGGTCTTCCTGGACAGCGCCGCGGTGCACTGGCGGCTGCACCGGCGCGACCCGGGGAGTCCGGCGAGCCTGCACGCGCTGCTGGTGTCCCGGGGCAGGAGGCACCTCTCGCTGATCGGCTCGCCGGGTCTCTTGCGCGAGGAGCTCGCGGCCTGGTTCGACGCGATCCTGTCCGGATACGGCCGTCCCTACCATCTCGACCTCGGCGATCGCCGGTCGCCGCGCTTGCGGCTCGCGGGCGCCGGTCCGTTGCCCGACGCGCGCCTGGCGCCGGGCGCCGGCCACGTGGCCGCCCTGCAACACCTGCGGGCGGCCGGCGCAGAGACGGTCGTGCGGGCCGGCCGGGACCCGGCCGAAGCGGCGTTCTGGCGCGACGCGGCGACCGGAGTCTTCGGACCGGTGGGCTGGCGCCTCGGTCAACCGGAGGCGTCGGCCGCCGGGGCACGGCTCGTGGTGCACCGCCTGGAGTCGCTCGATGACGACGCGCCGCCGCTCGCGCTGATCGATACGCCAGCCTCCTGGCAGGCCGCCGATCGGGACCGCCGGCAGCGGTTGCTGCTTCGCCGCCGCCTGGCGGCGCTGGAGACCGGGGCTCTGATGGCGGAGCCCGTCGCCGCGGTCGACGTCCTCGACGGTCGCTGGTGGCGGCTCCTCGAGGCGGCCGACGCTCCGCCGCCGGCGACGCGGACGGATGGGGCGGCGCTCGAGATCATCGACCTCGCCGCCGCCGTGGCGGGCGAGGCGGCGCGGCCCCTGCAACGGAGCGTCGCCGCGTGGCATGCGCGTGCGGGAGCGCAACCGGGCGACGTCCCCGGCTGGGCGGGTCCGGCGCTCGGCGACGCCGCGGCCGTGGACGCGGCGGGCGTATTCGTCCATCTCGCTCCCGCCGCCGATCGCTGGCGGGATCTGGCCGCTGACCTGCTGCGCCGATGGGAGGCCGGGGAACCGGTCGCGCGCCTGCTCGTCGTCGGCGACTCTCCGCCGGCCGGGGCGGCGGCGATCGTCGCGGTCTGCGGCGCGGCCGGCGCTTCGAGCCTGGCGCCCGCCGAGACCGGCCCGTTCGGACCCCTGGTCTGGGCGCGGCCCGCCGACCTGCTCGCGTGCCTGGGCGAAGGGACTCCCCTGCCGGCCTGCGAGCGGGCCCTGGTCCTAGACCTGGAGACCTACCTGCCGCCCGCCTCGGCGACGGGCGCGCGGCTCCTGAACTGGCTCGCCGCCGGGCGGATCGGACGTCTCGACCTCGCCGGCGCTCCGCTCTCGCCTGCCTGGCGCCAGTTCCTCGCCGACCGGTTCGGCGCGCAGTCGCCTCCGGCCGCGACCGAGCCCGGCGGCTGGACGGTGCTGCGGCGCGGCGAGGTGCCGCATCCGCACCGGCTCTGTCCCCAGTGCGGGCAGATCGGCCCCGGCGCAGTCGACGGTCTGTTCTGCTCCCGCTGCGGCTATCATTTCGCGGGTGGCGGGCCGCGGCCCGAGGCGATCGATCGGACGGCCGAGCACGCCCGGCGTCTGCTGGCGCAGACGGACCTGGGGCGCGACGGCCCGCTGGAGATCTGGGGCGACCCGCCCGACCTCGCCGGACTTCGCGACGCCGCCGTCGCGGCCGGCGCCCGGATCGCCGCGGACACGGTGGATCGGCTCGTCCTGGCGGACGGCCGCCGCTGGCAGCTCCGCTCGCTCGCGGGGCCGCGCCGACTGGCGTCGGGGCCGGCGATCCTGCTGCGGCCGCCGCTCGATCCGGCCGACCTCGTCGCGCGCGGCAGCGGCGAGCCGGCGTTGACGCTCATCTACGATCGCCTCGACGTCGCTTCGCGGTCAGGCGGGACGGCCGCATCCGCCGCCGAACGCCTGCTTCGTCTGCTGCGGGATCCCGGCTGGCTCGACCCGGAGCTGGAAGCGGACGCGCCGCCCGGTTTCGCGCCGACCGTGTCGCGCTGGCGACTCGCCTGGCTGGCGGGCGTGTCGCCTCGCGAGGTCCAGCGCGCGATCGAAGTCCTGCGGTGGGTGGGCGTGCTGGAGGGCGCGCTGCCGCTGCCGGACCGTCCGGCCGTGACCGGATCGGCTGTCCGTCGCCTGCTCGTCCGCGTTCCGGTCCGCGAGATGGAGCTGCGGCTCGCGGGGTGCGCGGCGCGGCTGGAGCCGACGGTCGCGTCGTTGCTCGCCGGCGGATTGCCGGGCGCCTGGCAGGGGGTCTGGGCGCCGGGCGGGGGCGACCTCCTGCTCGATCCGACCGGTCGTGGGTACGATGCGCCGGCGCCGGACATCGTCGACACCCTCCTCGCGCTCGCGGCGACCTGGCCTCTCGCGGGCGGGGGAGCGCTGGTCTACGCCGCGCCGCGCGGCGCCTGGTTCTCCAACCGCCGGCGCGTCGGCTGGCTGGGGGGACGGGAGCGCCTGGTCACGGATCTCGTCGGACGGCTCGACGGCTTCGCCGACTGGATCCGGACGCTCGGCGCCGCGTCGTCGCGGAGCGACCGCCGGTTCATCCTCGAGGTGACGGCCGCTCTGGATCCGGTCCTGACCGAGCGCGTGCTGCTGGGGCAGGAACTCGGATTCTGGAACGTCGCCGCGCCGGACGATCCGGGCTACCTCGACGTCGCGGACCTGCAGCGGCTCGCGAGCGCGCCGTTGCTCGCCCCCGGCTCCGCCGCGTCGACCGTGGTGGCCGACCTGGCGGGCGCCTGCGACGCCTGGCGGCGTCGCCTGGTGGCGACCCCTCCGGGCGGGACGCTGGTGGCGGGCGATCCGGTTCGCGACAGCTCCGGGACCCCGGCGCGTTCGCGGTCGTGGTGGCGGCGCGGCGACAAGGATGTCCTGCGCGAAGCGCGCGGCGCGGTGTCCGGATTCGTCGCCGCGCGTGGGCCCGGACAGTTGATCCTCGCCGGCGTGTGCGGCACCGGCCGGACGGATGCGCTGCTGAGCGGTCTGCGGCAGGCGGGCGCCGCCGAACGCGCGGAGATCTGGTGCCCGGACCTGCCGACGGGCGTGAGGCTGCACCTGAGCGCGCGGCGGCTGTCGGCGGCGTGGCAACCGGAGCTCCACGTCTGGCGCGCGGGCGATCCGTTGCCGGGACGGTTCCCCGCCGCGGCGGGCGAGCCGCGGCTCATCGTCCTGCTCGAGGCCCAGCGGTTCCCGCGCGAGGTCGCGTACCGGCTGCAGGAGCTCGGCCGCGAGGGCAAGCTCCTGGTGACCGTCGATCGCAGCGAAGTCGCGGGCGCGTGGGAGGACCTGTTCCTCGTGACCCCTCGCCGCGACGAGATCCTCGAGCTGCGGTCCCCGGTGTTGCCGGCGCAGCTGCCGTGGCGCGCCGTCCGGGGGTTCTACCCGGCCGGCCTCTGCGACGCCCAGACCCAGCGTCGCGATCGCGGGTCGGTCGACACCCGCCCGGCCGGGACCCTGGACGAATGCGCGGCCGCTCTCACCGCCGCGAGCGATGCCGGACGGCTCGGCGCGTTCGCGCAGGTGACGGCGCCGCTCGTCGAGGATGTCCTCCTGCTCGCGCGCGCGCTCGCCGATCACGGCTGGGCCGCCGTTCTCGCCGAGGACCTCGCGGCCCTGATGTTGCCGGGCACCCTCGAGCTATCGGCTGCGTTCGCGGACGCCCACCTCGTCCGGCACGGCGCCTGGCCGGCGGGCGAGGGGACGCCGGCGACCGCCGAGAAGACCTGGTTGTTGACCGAGCTGGTCGGCGGGCAGGCGGCCGACGACTGGGGCGCCTGGCTGCGCGGCCTCGACCCAGCCGTGCTCGACGATGCGGCGGCGTTCCTGGACCGGCTGCGGCGGTCGCCGTGGGGGCCGACCTGCTGCGTCGACTCCGCGGCCCGCCATCGCGCGATCTCGCTCGCCGCCGCCGGACGGTCCCCGGGGACGGTGGTCGGGCCGGCGCTCTGGCAGGCCTGGCGGCGGCAACTCGCCGACGTGCTCGAACGAGGCGACCTGGCCACCGGTCGGCCGGCGGCGACCCTCGCGGCGGCGTCCGCTCCCGGCGGCGTGTGCGCTGAATCGGTCGCCTACGTCTGCTTCGGCTCCGAACCGGCGGCCGTCCACCGGCGCGTGCTGGCCCGCGCCACGGACCGGCTGCTCGTCCTCTATCAGGAACTCTCGCCGCTGCCGGGCGACCGGGATCAGTAGCCCGCGTCCGCGCGCGCGGCCCGCCTGGTCCGGTCGTCGCCGCGCCCGGCCGGGCAAGCGGCTTGTCTCGGCGAGAGTCGGCTGCTAACTTCGGCGGGCGGCCGCGGGCCCACGCCACGGCGTCGCCGGATCGCCGGTCGCGTCCACCTGGCCCCGGAGGAACTGTGCATGGAACCGGATCTTCCCTTCGAGCCGTATCGCATCAAGGTCGTCGAGCGCATCCACCGCGTACCCCGCGCCGAGCGGGAGCAGCACCTGCGCGAGGCCGAGTACAACATCTTCAGGATCCCGTCGGCGGCGATCTATATCGACCTGTTGACCGACAGCGGCACCGCGGCCATGAGCGACCGGCAATGGGCGGCGATGGTCACCGGCGACGAGGCCTATGCGCAGAGCCGGAGCTGGGACGAATTCGAGCGGACCATCCGGCACCTCACGGGTTACCGGCACGTGATCCCGTGCCACCAGGGACGCGCCGCCGAGAACCTGCTCTGCGGCGTCCTGCTCGAGGAGCGGCACGTCGTTCCCAACAACACCCACTTCGACACGACCCGCGCGAACGTCGAGTTTCGCGGCGCGGTCGCGCTGGACTGCGTGTGCGACGAGGGCCTCGACCCGGACAGCGACGCGCCGTTCAAGGGCAATCTGTCCGTGGCCAAGCTCGAAGCGGCGTTCGCCAGGTACGGGGACCGGATCCCCTTCGTGATGATGACGATCACGAACAACAGCGGTGGCGGACAGCCGGTGAGCCTGGCCAACGTGCGCGAGACGGCGGCGGTCTGCCACGCCCATGGTGTGCCGCTGTTCCTGGACTGCGCGCGGTTCGCCGAGAACGCCTGGTTCATCAAGCGCCGCGAGCGCGGCCAGGCGGACCGGACCATCGAGGCGATCGCCCAGGAGTTCTTCCGGCACGCCGACGGCTGCCTGATGAGCGCCAAGAAGGACGCGCTCGTGAACATCGGCGGGTTCATCGCGCTCACCGACGACAAGCTTGCCGAGCGGCTCGCCGAACGACTGATCGTCCAGGAGGGGTTCCCGACCTACGGCGGACTCGCGGGCCGCGACCTCGCGGCGGTCGCCGAGGGTCTCCGGGAGGTCCTGGACGAGGAGTATCTGACCTACCGGATCGGGCAGGTCGCGCGGCTCGGCGAGCGCCTGGCCGCGCACGGCGTGCCGTTCCTCAAGCCGGCGGGCGGCCACGCCATCTACCTCGACGCCAGGGCGATCCTGCCCCACGTCCCGCCCCGGCGATTCCCGGGCGTCAGCTTCACGGCGGCGCTCTATCTGGAGGCGGGCATCCGCGCGTGCGAGATCGGCAGCCTGATGTTCGAGCATGTCGACCCGGATTCGGGCGCTCTGGTGTCCCCGGCCATGGAGCTGGTCCGGCTGGCCGTGCCGCGCCGCGTCTACACGCACACGCAGCTCGACTACGTGGCCGACGCCTGCGCCCGGGTCCGGGATCTCGGCGATCGGTTGCAGGGTCTGGAGATCGTCTGGCAGCCGCCGGCGCTCCGGCACTTCCTCTGCCGGCTGCGACCGATCGGCGGCGGCCGGCTGATCGCGAGCTGAGCAGGGGAGCGTCGCCGGTGGAGACGCGGGTGATCCCAGCCGACTGGCCCCTCGCCTCGCTGATGTTGCCGCACGTCGCGGAAGCGGCGGGGCGTCTCGGGCTGGACGGGCGGCTCGCGGCGATCGTCCTGGTCGCCGACGCGATCGCGACGGACGATCGCAGCTGGCTGCGCTTCGACGGGGACGCCGGTGCGCGCCGGTTGACGATCTGGTTCCATCCGGACCAGGTCGTCAACGATCGCCCCGGCCGCGGACGTGCCCGCCCGGAATCCCAGGCGTGGGACCTGGGTCCGCTGCCGGCGGAATCGCCGCCGGCGGCGGCGGCGGAGTATTCCCTGGCCAATGCCATGCGGTTCCTGTACCAGCAGTTCCTCCTGGCGCGCGATCTCCTCGACGGCGCGCTGGCGCCCGCGAACGTGCCGCCCTCGCTCGTCGAAGCGTTCCAGGAGGCGTGGCTCACCACCATCGACGGCCGCCTGAACCGGGAAGGGCTGCCGCACCTGTCGGCGGCCGAACGCCGGCTGAGCTTCCTGCGCCTGTTCGCCCGGGCTGGCGTCCTGACGCCGAGCCACTGGGCGATCTTCAACGACCTGTGGGAAGGCCGGCTCGCGGACCAATCCGCGGTTCTGGCGAAGGTGCGCCTGCTGCCGCCGCTGGGGCGCCGCCGCGGCGCGTGAGCGACGCCGACCGCGGTCTCCCGGTGGCGGGAGTTGCTTTTTCGGGCGCGGTATCACACTTTCATGTCGGCCGCCGTCGCCCCTAGGTACCGGCTGTTGACGATGGCGTTCCGTGGTGGTTACATTCAAGCGCAGCTAGCCGCAGAGCGGCGCGCCCGCGGCGTCGCCAGCCGGGTATCCCAAGGGAGGTTGGTTTCATGAAGGTGTCGCGTCGCTGGGCGTCCTGGGTCGTGATCGGTTCGCTCGCCATCCTGCTTCTGGCCGGGGTCTACGGGTGCGGCAAGGATGAGGTGGTTGACCCGTACATGTACGCCTCCCTGAACGCCATCATGAAAGGCGCGGTGAAGGACACGGTCTCGCGCAATTTCGCCTTCGAGATCGACGCGCCCGAGTTCGACTACGTACGCGGCCAGGTGGGGATCGTGCGCGACGGCAACCGGCTCTACTACTTCGTCGCCCGCGATCTCGAGAACCTCTATCCGCGCCTCGCGGGAACCCTGCTCGGCGTCAAGCAGACCTTCTCGCCGCAGCCGACCCACCTGGTCCTCGAGCGGATCAAGCGGGGCGGGGTCGTCGAGCAGGACAGCATGGCCGGTCCTGAGCCGTACGTCCTGCCGAAGCTGCTGCGCGCCGGTGCGGTCGACATCCGCGAACCGGGCAAGAACCTCGGCGAGGCCAACTGGAAGGACGAGAAGACGCTCTCGTCCCTGCTGCCGGAAGAGGAAGGCGACGCGTTGTTGCGGTTCCAGACCGGCATCGACAAGCTGGTCTGGGTGCCGCGCCACGATCTGCCCGACAGCGAGCGGAACAATCCCTCCGACAAGGATATGGCGTTCTACGCCGTGCTGCCGACGGGCACCTTCCAGATCGTGGACCTCGCGCCCGGCGCCGACTACATGCTGCACCTGCTGATCAGCCGCGACCTGCCGCTCGTGGGCTCCGTCACGCCCGTGAGCTGGGTCGACGATCGCCTCGCGCGCCGGCAGGAGTACCCGGTGATCGGCCATGTCGTCGGCACGCTGCGGATCAACTGGTTCAAGTACGCGAACACGTTCGTCGAGGGATACCGCGAGATCTGAGCGCGACCTCGCGCGACCGGCCCCGCAGGGCCCCCGCCGTCCGGCGGGGGCCCTGTCGCGCAGGGCGCCGGCGGATCGGTTCAGCCGAGCAGCTGCGACAGCTCCCAGCTCTGCCGCACGTCCGCGAGCTTGACGCCGGTCTTCTTGACGAGAGGGCTCGTCTTGAACTTGTTGGCGACGATGCCGACCATCACGCCGTGCGTACCGCCCAGCAGCAGCTCGGTCGCGTGATGCGCCATCCTGGTGGCGAGGATCCTGTCGAACGCCGACGGCGCGCCGCCGCGCTGGATGTGTCCGAGCACCACCATGCGCACCGGCCGATTCAGCCGGTTGTTGATCTCGAACGTGATGTAACTCGCCTTGCCGGCGCCCTCGGCCACGATGATCAGGGCGTGGTACTTCCCCTCCGCATAGCCGGCCTCGATCCGCCGGCAGACTTCGTTCAGGTCGTACGGGATCTCCGGCACGAGCGCTTCCTCGGCGCCGGTGGCCATCGCGACGTGGGCGGCGAGCAGACCGTAGTCGCGGCCCATCACCTCGATCACGAAGATGCGGCCGTGGCTCGACGCCGTGTCCTTGATCTTGTCGACGGCGTCGACCGCGATGTTGAGCGCCGTGTCGTAGCCGATGGAACGGTCGGTGCCGGGGATGTCGTTGTCGATGGTGGCGGGCACGCCGACCACGGGCAGGCCGAAGGTCCGCAGGAGCTTGTCCGCCCCGCGGAAGCTGCCGTCGCCGCCGATCACCACGAGCCCATCGAGCCGGAGCTTCTTGAGAGCCTTGCCGACGGCGACGGTGCCCTCGTCGGTCGCGAACTCGGGGTAGCGGAACGTCCGCAGGATCGTGCCGCCCTGGTGCAGGATCCCGCTCACGGAGCCGGAGCCCAGGCTGCGCGCGTCGGCTTCGGCGAGTCCCTGCCAGCCGCGGTTGATGCCGACGGCCTCCGCCTTGTGGTGCCAGATGGTCCGCACCGCGGCGCGGATGGCTGCGTTCATGCCTGCGGCATCGCCGCCGCCGGTCAAAACCCCGATCCGCTTCATGTGTCGCCTCCCGCGGGCGGCGGCTGCCGCTCGGCAGACGTCGGTTGCGATCCGGTCGCCCGGCGGCGGTGCCAGGCCGCGATCTGCTCCATGCGCTGGGCCAGCTCGCGCTCCCAGCCCTTGCCGCGCGGCCGATAGAAGACGGCGTCCTTTAGGCCCGCCGGCAGGCAGTCCATGGCCGCGATCCCGTCGGTCGTGTCGTGAGCGTAGACGTACTCGCGCCCGAAGCCCAGCTCCTTCATGGTGCGGGTCGGCGCGTTGCGCAGGTGGAGCGGCACGGGCGGATTCGCGCCGTGCTGGACCTCGCGCTGCGCAGCGAGGAAACCCGTGTAGAGCGCGTTGCTCTTGGGCGCCAGCGCCAGGTAGACGGTGGCCTGGGCGAGGGCCAGCCCGCCCTCGGGCAGGCCGATGAAGTGCACGGCGTCGCGCGCGGCGAGGGCCTGGGGCAGCGCCTGAGGGTCCGCCAGGCCGACGTCCTCGCTCGCGAACCGCACGAGGCGTCGCGCGAGGTAGAGCGGATCCTCGCCGCCCTCGAGCATCCGGACGAGCCAGTAGAGACCAGCCTGGACGTCGCTGTTGCGCAGGCTCTTGTGCAGTGCGCTGATGAGGTTGTAGTGCTCGTCGCCGGACTTGTCGTACCGGACCGCGCGATGCTGGATGAGCTGGGCGAGATCGTCGACGGCGACGTGCGGCTCGCCGGCGGCGGCGCCGGCGCGCCGTCGTTCCGCGACCGCGCCGACGACCGCGTCGAGCAGGCCGAGCGCCTGCCGCGCATCGCCCTCGGAGAGCTCGGCCAGAGCGGCCAGCGCCGCGTCGTCGACCGTGACTGCGCGGTCCGCGAGCCCTTCCGGATGGGCGAGCGCGTTGCGCAGCAAGGTCATCACGTCGCCCGTGCTCAGCGGTTCGAGGACGAACAGGCGCATGCGCGACAGCAGCGCCCCGTTGATCTCGAAGCTGGGATTCTCGGTCGTCGCGCCGATCAGGGTGATGTCGCCGCGCTCCACCCAGGGCAGCAGGGCGTCCTGCTGCGCCTTGTTGAAGCGATGGATCTCGTCGAGGAAGAGGACGGTCCGCCGGCCGGTCGACCGCCGCAACCGTTCGGACTCGGCCATGACCTCCTTCAGCTCCTTCGATCCCACGCGGACCGCGCTGTACTCGAGGAACCGGGCGTCCGTGTAGCCGGCGACCAGGCGGGCCAGGGTCGTCTTGCCGCAACCCGGCGGTCCCCAGAAGAGCAGCGAGGGCAGGACGTCCGCCTCGAGGAGCGGCCGGAACGGGCCGTCCGCCGCCAGGAGCTTCGCCTGGCCGACGACCTCGTCCAGGGTGCGGGGCCGCAGGCGGTCGGCGAGGGGGCGCGGCACGTCCGCGCGACTCTCCGCCGAGGCGGGGGCCGGCTGATCGGGCGGGTCGCTTTCGGGATGGAACAGGTCGGCGGACATGGACAGGATTCTAGCGGGTCGCCGGGCCGTGGCAAGTGCGGTTCGCGCGCCGGGTTGACTTGCCGCGCGGACGGCCGTAATCTGCGTGGTTCATACCCCGGATGGGTTGGCCCGTTCGTCCGCTGGAGACGGCATGGCTCGCGCAGTCCTCATCATCCTCGACGGCGTCGGGGTCGGCCGGGCGCCGGATGCGGCCGCGTATGGCGACCTTGGCAGCGACACGCTCGGCAACCTGGCGCGGCAGGTCGGCGGGCTCGCGCTGCCGAACCTGGCCGCGCTCGGCCTCGGGAACCTGCACGACATCCTCGGCGTCCCGCCGGTTTCGCGCCCGGCGGCCGGGTACGGCCGGATGCGCGAGGTCTCGGCGGGCAAGGACTCGACGACCGGTCACTGGGAGCTGATGGGGCTGGTGACCCGGGTCCCGTTCCCGACGTACCCCGACGGGTTCCCGCCGGACCTGCTCGCGGAGTTCGCGCGCCGGATCGGCCGCGGCTGGCTGGGCAACGTCGCGGCGAGCGGGACGGCGATCATCGAGGCGCTCGGCGACGAGCACGTTCGCACGGGCAAGGTCATCGTCTACACCTCGGCGGACTCGGTCTTCCAGGTCGCCGCGCACGAGGCGATCGTGCCGCTGGACGAGCTCGACCTGATCTGCCGAGTCGCGCGCGAGCTCCTGGTGCCGCCGCACGGGGTGAGCCGCGTGATCGCGCGGCCGTTCCGCGGCGCGAGCGGCGCGTACGAACGGACCCCGAACCGGCACGACTACTCGGTCGTTCCGGGCGAGGGGCTCGTGCTTCCCGCGCTGCAGATCGCGGGCGTCCACGTGCGGACGATCGGCAAGATCTACGACCTCTACGCGGGCCAGGGCATCGACACGGCGGTCAAGAGTCGCGACAACGCCGACGGGATGCGCCTGCTCGAGCAGGAGTACCGGACCCTGCCCGATCCGGGCTTCCTGATGGTCAACCTCGTCGACTTCGACATGCTCTGGGGCCACCGGAACGACTGCGCGGGGATGGCGGCCGGGCTGCGCGCCTTCGACGCCTGGCTGCCCCGTTTCCTGGCGGCGCTGCGGGCCGGCGACCTCTGTTTCATCACCGCGGATCACGGCAACGACCCCACGACGCCGAGCACCGACCACTCGCGTGAGGAAGTGCCGCTGCTGGCGTGGTCGAGCGGTTCGCCCGGCGGCGCGGATCTCGGCCTGCGGCCGACCTTCGCCGACCTGGGCGCGACGGTCGCCGAGTTCTTCGGCGCCGAGCCGCCGGCGCACGGAACGAGTGTCCTGGCGAATCTGAGGGCGGCGCCCGCGAAAGGACGACGGTGACCGAACGCGACCGGACGCTGCTCGAGGCGGCCTGCGCGGCCCGCCTGGCGAGCTACTCGCCCTACTCCGGCTTCCGGGTCGGGGCGGCCCTGCTCTGCGCCGACGGCCAGGTCGTGACCGGTACGAACGTGGAGAACGCCAGCTTCGGACTGTCGCTCTGCGCCGAGCGCTCGG
The DNA here is from genome assembly GCA_022711765.1 of Candidatus Krumholzibacteriota bacterium. Classification (GTDB taxonomy): domain Bacteria; phylum Krumholzibacteriota; class Krumholzibacteriia; order LZORAL124-64-63; family LZORAL124-64-63; genus Glo-17. Next base: position 441,477 of record JAKLEB010000001.1, on the reverse strand, counting down.
CGGTGGCGCGAGCGGTGGCGGAGGGCCGCCGCGAGTTCGCGGCCATCGCTGTCTGCGCCGACGGCGACGAGCCCACGCCGCCCTGCGGCGCCTGCCGGCAGGTGCTCCTCGAGTTCGCCCCCGATCTCGAGGTCATCCTCGGCGGCGAACGCGGCGCGGCGGGTGCGGTCGTCCGCACGACGATCCGCGCGCTCCTCCCGCATGCCTTCACCGCGTTCCCGGGCGGCCCCCGCGACGCCGCCGGGCGGGATCGACCGTGACCGGCGAGCTGCCCGCCACCCCGCTGGACGTGCGGGCGGTCATCGAGGCCAAGAAGCGGGGACAGGAACTCGCCGCGGCGCAGATCGCGGACCTCGTCGCCGGCTTCACGGCCGGCCGCGTGCCGCGCTACCAGATGGCCGCCTTCCTGATGGCGGTGTGGTTCCGGGACCTGACCGACGGGGAGACGGCGGCGCTGACCGACAGCATGCTCCGGTCGGGCGCGCAGCTCGACACCGGCGACCTCGGCGGCCCGACCGCCGACAAGCACTCCACCGGCGGCGTCGGCGACAAGGTCTCGCTCCTGCTGGCGCCGCTCGCGGCCGCCTGTGGCCTGCGCGTCCCGATGCTGTCGGGCCGCGGACTCGGTCACACCGGCGGCACCCTCGACAAGCTGGAAGCCATCCCCGGGTACCGGATCCACCTGGACAATGCGGAGTTCCTCGGGCTCGTGCGGCGCCACGGCTGCGCCATCGTGGGGCAGAGCGACGACATCGCGCCGGCGGACGGCTTGATCTACGCCCTGCGCGACGTGACGGCGACGGTGGACTGCGTGCCGCTGATCACGGCGTCGATCATGTCCAAGAAGCTCGCGGCCGGTCCGCGGACCATCGTCATCGACCTGAAGTGCGGCGCCGGCGCCTTCATGACCGACCTCGACCAGGCGCGGCGGCTTGCGCGGGCCCTCGTCGCGGTCGGCCGCTCCTACGACCGGCGGATGGCCGTCCTCTTCACGGACATGTCGCAGCCGCTCGGCGTGGCAGTCGGCCACGCCAGCGAGGTGCGGGAGGCCTTCGCGGCGCTGCGGCCGGGCGGGCGCCGTGAGGCGCCGGCCGACCTGGTCGAGCTCACGGAGGAGCTCACGGCTGCCATGGTCCAGGTGGCGGGCCTCGCCGGAGATGCGGACGCGGCGCGCGATCGGGTGCGTGCGGCCTGGGACGCGGGGGAGGCGTGGCGCTGCCTCCGGTCATGGGTCGAGGCTCAGGGCGGCAGGCTCGACTGGGAAGCCGACGATCTCGGCCTGGTCGTGGCGCCGGTCGCGGCCGAACTGCGGGCGCCGGCGGCGGGCTGGCTCGAGGTCTGCGATTGCCGCGCCGTCGGGCTGGCGCTCGCCGACCTCGGCGGCGCCCGGCATCGAGTCGAAGACGTGATCGATCGCGCGGTGGGCATCGACTGGCTCGGCAAGACCGGCCAGCCGGTGGAACGCGACCAGCCGGTGGCGCGCTTGCGCGGCCCGGCCGGCGCGCAGCTCGACGCGGCCTTGCGGCGGCTCGCCGCGGCGATCGCGGTCCGTCCGGCTCCGCTCGCCCCGCCGGCGCTCGTGCTCGACCGCTGGCTCTGACCCCGCCGGCGGCGATCTCGGCCCGGTCTCGCGGCGCCGCGGGCCGGCGGCCGCCTCAGTAGCCGCCGTCGCCCTCGGGATCGTCGAGATCGTCGAAGCTGCTGTCGAAGCCGGACCGCCCACCGAACTCGCCACGATGGTCGCCGCTGCAGATCGCCTGCGGGTAGCTCCCGGGCAGGAAGACCTCGACGGTCGTCGAATCGCAGACCGCCGTCGCGAGCAACCCGGTCCGCAGGCAGACGAGCTTCTCGGTCATGGCCGGAGGGCGCACGAACGGTTCGTTGCCCTTCTCGTCGGCGATCTTGCCCATGAACTCGGCCCAGATCGGCAACGCCATGTGGGCGCCGGTCGCATTGCGGCCCATGGGCTGCGGCTCCTCGAAGCCGATCCACACCCCCGCGCAGTAGCTCGGCGTGTACCCGCAGAACCACGCGTTCGTGCTCTCGTTGGTCGTGCCCGTCTTGCCGGCGCCGGTCTTGGTGAAGCCGCGCCAGCGCGCGGCCCGGCCGGTGCCTTCGCGCAGCGCCGTCTGCAGCAGGTCCGTCATGAGGTACGCCTCGGCGGGATCGAGCACCTCGTACTGGCGGATCCGCGCCTGCTCGAGGACCTCGCCGTCCAGGGTCTCGACGCGGGTGATCAGGTACTGGTCCACCCGGACGCCGTGGTTCGCGAACGTCGCATAGGCGCCGACGACCTCGCGCAGGGAGACTTCGCCCGCGCCCAGGAACAGCGCGGGCACCAGGGGCAGCTCACCGGTGATGCCCAGCCGGTGGACGTTGTCCAGCAAGGGCTGCAGGCCGAAATCGAGGTAGAGCTTGGCCGTCGGCGTGTTGATCGAACGGCTCAGCGCGAAGCGCAGGGTGACCGGGCCGCGGAAGCGGTCGCTGAAGTTCTTGGGCCGCCAGAGGCTGGCGCCGGTGTCGAGCACGAACGGCGTGTCGAGGAGGATCGACGCGGGCGTGTAGCCGCGCTCGAGCGCGGTCAGGTACACGAACGGCTTGAAGACCGAACCCGGCTGACGCAGCGCTTGCCACGCGTTGTTCCATTTCGTGTCGGCGAAGTCGCGTCCGCCCATCATCGCCAGGATCGCTCCCGTGCGCACGTCCTGGAGCAGTCCGGCGCACTGAAGGTAGGCCGCCTTGGGCGGCCGCTGGCCGGCCGCGACCAGGAGGTCGTAGCGGGCCTTGGTCATGGGGTACTCGAACTCGCTCTCGAGCACGGCCGTGTGCGCCGCCGCGGCGTCCTCGAGCCAGGTCTGGTACCTCGGCACCAGCGTGGTCCAGACGCGCAGTCCTTGCGTGTACAATCGGTCCGCGCCGTAGGTCTGCTCCAGGTGCTTGCGCACTTCTTCCACGAAGTACGCGGCGAAGCCGGCCGTCGCCTGCGAGGCGGCGGGATCGGCCACGACCACCTTCGTCGCGGCGATCGCCTCGGCGGAGGCGCGGGAGATCTTGCCGGCGCTGACCATCGCGTTCAGGACGACGGCCCGCCGTTGATAGGCCTCCTCGAGGTGGTTGAACGGCGAGTAGCGCTCCGGCAGCTGGATCATCCCCGCGATCATCGTGCTCTCGGCAGGCTCGAGATCCCAGACGTCCTTGCCAAAGAACAGCCGCGCGGCGGCCTGCACGCCGTAGGTCCCTCGCCCGAGGTAGATCTGGTTGAGGTACATCGCGAGGATCTCGTCCTTCGTGTAGATCTTCTCGATCTCCACGGCCAGGATCATCTCGCGGATCTTGCGGACGACGGTCTTCTCCGACGGCAGGACCTTCGGGAAGAGGTTGCGGGCCAGCTGCATCGTCACCGTGCTCGCGCCCGGACGGCCGCGGCCGGCGAGATTGTCCAGCACGATCTTGACGAGGCGCCGCAGATCGATGCCGTAGTGCTCGTGGAACCGGCGATCCTCGACCGAGACCACGGCGACCTGCAGATGGATCGGGATGCGCTCGAGGGCGACGACGGTGCGGTTCTGGGTGTAGAACTCCTCGAGCGTGTCGCCGTCGGCGGCGAAGAGGACGGTCTTCTCGGAAGGCTGGATGTTGCGCAGCATCTCGATCGAAGGCAGGTTCTGCGACAGGCGGTCGAGGACGACGAGCGAGAGCAGGACCATCGCGACGAACAGGAGCAGGAACAGGCCGAGCAAGCGGCGGACCCAGCGGCGGGGGATGGTCCTGGACAGCAGGTGCGGCATGGTCTCCTGCCTGGCCTGAAGGGGGCTTCCGTGCCCAGGCAACTCTAGGGGTTCGCCGGGGCCGCGTCAAAGCGCCCCGCGGGTGGAGTTAAAGAAAATTCCCAGAAAATGCATTTAAAAGTTTGACACCGGGCCCCGGCTGGCATAGATTGCGCCCCCGTTGCCCCGACTCGCTCGCGAGGGCGGCGGCGGGGCACCGGCCCACGGCTCAAGCAGTTGCGAGGCCGGGCGACTTGAAAAAAAGTCAACTTCCGAGTTGACATCCGTTCAAGTCTGCCTTAACTTACTTGGTCCGTGCCCGATCCATCGTCGGGTCGGCCCAACCGGCGGCAGGACCGACGGTCCCGATCTTTGACAACGGAATAGCGTGCGACGGCCCGATCGTGATTCCGAGCCTCCGGGACAGGGCGTTTCGGCGTCTCTGCCCAGGGAGGCCTTGCGAATACGAAAAGACAGGAGCATCGCTTCTGTTGTCGTTTTTTTTTGACAACGGAGAGTTTGATCCTGGCTCAGAACGAACACTGGCGGCGTGGTTTAGGCATGCAAGTCGAACGGGAAAGTCCCCTTCGGGGGATGAGTATAGTGGCGAACGGGTGAGTAACGCGTGGGAAACCTACCCTTCAATGGGGGATAACAGGCCTAACGGCCTGCTAATACCGCATACGTCCCCGGGATCGCATGGTCCTGGGAAGAAAGGCGGCCTCTCCTTGGAAGCTGCTGTTGAAGGATGGTCCCGCGTCCCATTAGCTAGTTGGTGGGGTAACGGCCTACCAAGGCGACGATGGGTAGCCGGCCTGAGAGGGTGTCCGGCCACACTGGGACTGAGATACGGCCCAGACTCCTACGGGAGGCAGCAGTCGAGAAGCTTCGGCAATGGGCGAAAGCCTGACCGAGCGACGCCGCGTGAGCGAATGAAGGCCCTATGGGTTGTAAAGCTCTGTCAGATTGGGAAGAAAACTTCGGGGTCAATACCCCCGAAGCTTGACGGTACCGTCAGAGGAAGCACCGGCTAACTCCGTGCCAGCAGCCGCGGTAATACGGAGGGTGCAAGCGTTGTTCGGATTTACTGGGTATAAAGGGTGCGCAGGCGGCCTGATAAGTCAGGGGTGAAATATGACGGCTCAACCGTCAAACTGCCTCTGAAACTGCCAGGCTTGAGTCCGGGAGAGGAAGGTGGAATTCCTGGTGTAGCGGTGAAATGCGTAAATATCAGGAGGAACACCGGTGGCGAAGGCGGCCTTCTGGCCCGGAACTGACGCTCATGCACGAAAGCCAGGGGAGCGAACGGGATTAGATACCCCGGTAGTCCTGGCCGTAAACGATGGGCACTAGGTGTTGGAGGAGTCTACCCCTTCAGTGCCGCAGCTAATGCATTAAGTGCCCCACCTGGGGAGTACGATCGCAAGGTTGAAACTCAAAGGAATTGACGGGGGCCCGCACAAGCGGTGGAGCATGTGGTTTAATTCGATGCAACGCGAAGAACCTTACCTGGGCTTGACATGCAGGGGACAGGTGCAGAAATGTACCCTTCTTCGGACCCCTGTGCAGGTGCTGCATGGCTGTCGTCAGCTCGTGTCGTGAAATGTTGGGTTAAGTCCCGCAACGAGCGCAACCCCTTTCTTCAGTTGCCATCAGTTCGGCTGGGAACTCTGGAGAGACTGCCGGTGACAAACCGGAGGAAGGTGGGGACGACGTCAAGTCATCATGGCCCTTACGCTCAGGGCTACACACGTGCTACAATGGTCGGTACAAAGGGCTGCGATGCCGTGAGGTGGAGCGAATCCCAAAAAGCCGACCTCAGTTCGGATTGAAGTCTGCAACTCGACTTCATGAAGCCGGAATCGCTAGTAATCGCGCATCAGAACGGCGCGGTGAATACGTTCCCGGGCCTTGTACACACCGCCCGTCAAGTCAACCGAGTTGGCTGCACCCCAAGTCGCTGAGCTAACCCGAAAGGGAGGCAGGTGCCCAAGGTGTGGTTGGCAAGGGGGACTAAGTCGTAACAAGGTAGCCGTATCGGAAGGTGCGGCTGGATCACCTCCTTTCTAAGGAGCCAGGCGCTGGCAGCCTGTCTGCCGGCAGCCTAGGTAGAACGGAACCGCTTCGGTCCTCGCACGCTATTCCCTTGCCAAAGGCGGCACGTTCGTCCTGCCCAAGGCTCGATGGGCCTATAGCTCAGTTGGTTAGAGCGCACGCCTGATAAGCGTGAGGTCGGAAGTTCAAATCTTCCTAGGCCCACCAGGATCAGCTGCGCTGGGGATATAGCTCAGTTGGGAGAGCGCCGGCTTTGCAAGCCGGAGGCCGCCGGTTCGATCCCGGCTATCTCCACCAACTTCGCGGCTCGCACGCCTTGTCCGTTCTTTGACAACCGAATACAGAGGGTAGCTAGTAATCGTCGAGGAGAGCGTCTCTTCTCACTTTGATTAAGCTACTAAGGGCACTTGGTGGATGCCTTGGCGCCGTGCAGCGATGAAGGACGTGGTTAGCTGCGATAAGCCTCGGGGAGCGGCAAACACGCATTGATCCGGGGATCTCCGAATGGGGCAACCCACTGCGCGCACACGTGCAGTATCCCTTGACTGAACACATAGGTCTCGGGAGGCAGACGGGGTGAATTGAAACATCTCATTAACCCCAGGAACAGAAGACAACAGTGATTTCCCAAGTAGCGGCGAGCGAACGGGAAAGAGCCCAAACCGTCGGTGTGTTAAAGCAAACGGGCGTTGCATCGACGGGGTTGCGGGAGTCGTCCGGGGAAACCGTTTTTTCCCCAGGGAGTTACAAAGTCCATGGCTAGTTGAACGGTCTGGAAAGTCCGACCACAGAAGGTGATAGTCCTGTAAGCGAAAGTCATGGACCTCCTGATGAATTTCCCAAGTACCGCGGGACACGAGAAATCTTGCGGGAATCTAGCTGGACCATCAGCTAAGGCTAAATATGTCACGGCGACCGATAGTGGACCAGTACCGTGAGGGAAAGGTGAAAAGCACCCCTAGCGGGGAGTGAAATAGTACCTGAAACCAGGTGCCTACAAGCTGTCGGAGGATCTTCGGATCTGACGGCGTGCCTTTTGCATAATGAGCCGGTGAGTTATCGTATGCAGCAAGGTTAAGCGTCGCTGGCGCGAAGCCGAAGCGAAAGCGAGTCTGAACAGGGCGTACAGTTGCATGCGGTAGACCCGAAGCCGAGTGATCTAGCCATGGCCAGGAGGAAGCGCGAGTAACATCGCGTGGAAGTCCGAACCAGGGTGGGTTGAAAACCGCTTGGATGAGCTGTGGCTAGGGGTGAAAGGCCAATCAAACTCGGTGATAGCTGGTTCTCCCCGAAATAGTTTTAGGACTAGCCTCGTGTTAGTTTGCCGGAGGTAGAGCACTGAATGGGCTAGGGGCCCCACAAGGTTTACCGAACCCAATCAAACTCCGAATGCCGGCAATATGATGCACGGGAGTCAGGCTGCGGGTGATAAGATCCGCGGCCGAGAGGGAAAGAGCCCAGACCCTCGGCTAAGGTCCCTAAATCCAGCCTAAGTGATGGAAGGAAGTTGAACCGCTCAGACAGCTAGGAGGTTGGCTTAGAAGCAGCCATCCTTTAAAGAAAGCGTAACAGCTCACTAGTTAAGTGGTTCGGCGCCGAAAATACTCGGGGCTCAAGGTTGGTACCGAAGCCAGGGATTCGTTGCTTGCAACGAATGGTAGGGGAGCATTCCGTAGGTGGGCGAAGCGGTGTCGTGAGACACCGTGGACACATCGGAAGAGCCTATGCCGGCATGAGTAGCGATAAAACAGGTGAGAAACCTGTTCGCCGTAAGCCTAAGGTTTCCTGAGCAAGGCTAATCCACTCAGGGTAAGTCGGCCCCTAAGCCGAGGCCGAAAGGCGTAGGTGATGGGAATCCGGTCAAAATTCCGGAACCTGGTTGATTTCGTTCGTACGATGGGGTGACGCAGAAGTGAAAGGTCAGCGCACTGATGGATGTGCGTCCAAGGACGTAGGAGGAGGGTCCAGGTAAATCCGGATCCTCAACTCCGAGATCTGATGGGGAAGCGCGCCTTCGGGCAAGCCAACTGACCCTAATCAGGCTGCCGAGAAAAACCTCTAAGGAGAGATCGACCAGACCGTACCGTAAACCGACACAGGTAGGCGAGGAGAGTATCCTAAGGCGCTCGAGAGAACCCTGGTGAAGGAACTAGGCAAAATGGCCCCGTAACTTCGGGAGAAGGGGCGCCACGAGTAGGTGTAGCGGTTCGCCCGCGAAGCCCAAAGTGGCCGCAGTGAAAAGGCCTTGGCGACTGTTTACTAAAAACACAGGTCTCTGCCAAGTCGCAAGACGACGTATAGGGACTGACACCTGCCCGGTGCCGATCTGTTAAGGGGAGGGGTTAGCCGCAAGGCGAAGCTCTGAACTGAAGCCTCGGTAAACGGCGGCCGTAACTATAACGGTCCTAAGGTAGCGAAATTCCTTGTCGGGTAAGTTCCGACCTGCACGAATGGTGTAACGATCGAGGCGCTGTCTCCACCAGGGACTCGGCGAAATTGAAGTGGCGGTGAAAATACCGCCTTCCCGCAGTTAGACGGGAAGACCCCGTGAACCTTTACTATAGCTTCGCATTGGGTCTAGGTATTGCTTGTGTAGGATAGGTGGGAGGCTGTGAAACGGGCACGCCAGTGTTCGTGGAGCCATTGGTGAAATACCACCCTAGCAATGCTTGGGTTCTAACCTGACTCCGTGATCCGGGTCAGGAACAGTGCGTGGTGGGTAGTTTGACTGGGGCGGTCGCCTCCAAAAAAGTAACGGAGGCGCGCAAAGGTTCCCTCAGCGTGGTTGGCAATCACGCGTCGAGTGTAAAGGCATAAGGGAGCTTGACTGCGAGACCCACAAGTCGAGCAGGAGCGAAAGCTGGTCTTAGTGATCCGGCGGTCCCGCATGGAAGGGCCGTTGCTCAACGGATAAAAGGTACTCCGGGGATAACAGGCTGATCTCCCCCAAGAGTCCACATCGACGGGGAGGTTTGGCACCTCGATGTCGGCTCATCACATCCTGGGGCTGGAGAAGGTCCCAAGGGTTTGGCTGTTCGCCAATTAAAGTGGTACGCGAGCTGGGTTTAGAACGTCGTGAGACAGTTCGGTCCCTATCTGCTGTGGGCGCAGGAGAATTGAAGGAAGCTGTTCCTAGTACGAGAGGACCGGAATGGACGTACCTCTAGTGTACCAGTTGTCTCGCCAGAGGCAGTGCTGGGTAGCTATGTACGGTCGGGATAAGCGCTGAAAGCATATAAGCGCGAAGCCCCTCCTGAGATAAGTTCTCCCTGACTTCGGTCACTGAAGGCTCCAGGTAGACGACCTGGTCAATAGGCTGCAGGTGTAAGCGCAGTGATGTGTTCAGCCGAGCAGTACTAATAAGCCGTGCGGCTTAATCATTTCTGAGAAGAGACCACTCCTCGACTTGGTTGCCCTCTGTATCCGGTTGTCAAGTGAACGGCTTGATATTTCGGCGGTCATAGCGCGGTGGAACCACCTGTTCCCATTCCGAACACAGAAGTGAAACGCCGTAGCGCCGATGGTACTGCAGGGTAGCCCCTGTGGGAGAGTAGGACGCCGCCGGAGCCTCCAGAGGACCCCCGGACCCCGGGGGTCCTCTCTCATTTTCCCTACACGCCGCCCGCGCCCTTCGCCCGCTCGGCCCCGTCGCGGCAAATCGCTTGGTACGGGTCCGGCCGGCCCCTATCATTCCGGGGATCCTCGAGACGTCGACCTCGAAACGGGCGGTCTGAAGATGCAGGCGAACGCGATTCGCAAGATCCAGGAGCTGCTGGCGCGCGCGCGCGCGGCCGACGCGGCGGCGGCCGCGACCCGGCTCAACGAATGGGAGTGCTACCGGCTGCTCGACCTGCTCGACATTCGCCGCGGGCCGGCCAATCTGCTCCCGCTGCCTGCCGACCCTGCGGCGCGGCTGGCCTGGGCTCGCGAGGCCGCCGCGCTCGCGGATCGCCACGGTCGCCTCCTCGTGAAGGTCTGCGGGCGCCGGATCCTGCACAAGACCGAACTCGGCGGCGTCGCCGTCGTCGACGTGACGGCGGGACCGGGCGGGAATCCCGCGGCGCGGATCGCGGCGGCCGCCGAGCGAGTCCTCGACGCCGTCGCGAGCGCGGGACGGGCGCCGGACGTCGAGGGGCTCTTGGCCTGCGGATTCGTCGAGCATCGGCCGAACACCCCCGGTCAGGAACTCTTGCTGACCTTGCGTCAGGATCCGGCTTTCGGGCCCGTCGTCGTCGTCGGCATCGGCGGCACGCTCACGGAGTGGTACGGTCAAGGCAGCGGCGGGCGGTCGACGGTGATCCTGCCGGCGCGGGAGCTCGAGGCGGCGCAGGTCGCCGCGGCGCTCCGGCGCCACCCGCTGCTCTCGATCCTGGCCTGGCCCTCGCGGTTGTATCCCGATCCCCCGCTCGCGCCGGACGCGCTCATCCACGCGATCGTCGCGTTCGCTCGGCTAGGCGCCACATTCGGCCCCGACAGCGGGGACGTCCTCACGCTCGAGGAACTGGAGGTCAATCCGGCCGTGGCGAGCGACGGACGACTCGTGGCGCTCGACGGGGTCGGCCTGGTCTCGGAGCGCCGCTGGCCGGACGTCGCCCGGCCGGTCGCGAAGATCCGGCCGCTGCTGGAGCCGCAGAGCGCGGTGGTGATGGGAGTGAGCAGCCGGGGGACCAATCCCGGCCGGATCATCCTGGAGAACCTGCTGCGCAGCGACGGGCCCGTGCGCGACAACCTGGCGGTCATCCATCCCAAGGAAGCGCGGATCGCCGGCGTGCCGTGCTACCGGACGTGCGCCGAGCTGCCGGCGAAGGTGGACCTGGCGGTCGTCGCGATCCCCGCCGAGGGCGCGCTGGCGGCGATCACGGAGCTGGTGGCGACCGACCGCGCCGAGTCGATCATCCTGATCCCGGGCGGGTTCGCCGAGACCGGCGAGCAGGGCCTGGCGGCAGCCATCGAGGAGCAGCTGGCGCGCGGTCACGCGCAGCCGGGAGGCGGCCCCGTGATGGTCGGCGGCAACTGCCTGGGCATCGTCAGCCGGGAGCAGTACAACACCTTCTTCATTCCCCTCTACAAGCTGCCGTTCAACCCGGCGCGGGGCGGCAACCTGGCGGTCGTCAGCCAGTCGGGCGCCTACCTCGTCACCTTCGCGTCGAATTACGACGGCGTCATCCAGCCGCGGGCGAGCGTCAGCTACGGCAACCAGATGGACCTGACGGTAGCGGACTTCCTCGCCCACTTCCTGACCGAGCCGCGCGTCGACGTCATCGCCTGCTACATCGAGGGATTCCGGCCCGGCGACGGCGCGAGGTTCCTGGAGGGCATCCGCCGGGCGCGCGCGGCCGCCAAGCGGGTCGTGGTGTTCAAGGCGGGCAAGACGGAGCTCGGCGCCCGGGCGGCCGCCAGCCACACGGCGTCCCTCGCGGGCGACTACGCCGTGGCGCGGGCCTGCCTCGCGGCGGCCGGCGCCGACGTGGCCGACACGCTCGACGAGTTCGAGGACCTGATCAAGACGTTCACCCTGCTGTCCGGCAAACCGGCGCGCGGGCGCCGGGTCGGCGTCCTCACCAACGCCGGGTTCGAGTGCAGCACGGTGACGGACGCGCTCGGCGACCTCGACCTCGCGGAGTTCGACGCGGCGACCTTGGCGGCCGTCGAGGCCGCGCTGCCGCCGTTCGCGCACCGCTCGAATCCGGTGGACGCCACGCCCATCGCCGCGACCGATGCGTATGCGGCCGCCACGGCCGCGATCCTGACCTGCCCCACCGTGGATGCCGCGATCCTCTCGGCGGTTCCGGTGACCGGCGCCCTCGAGACCCTGGCCGCCGCCCCCGACGGCGGCCACGGCGAGGACATCGAACGGCCCACGGCGCTCGGGCGGCGCTGGCTGGACCTGCTCGCGCAAAGCGACAAGCCCGCGGTCGCCGTCGTGGACTCGGGTCACCAGTACACGCCGCTCTGCCGCCAGCTCGAGACGGCGGGAGTGCCGGTCTTCCGCAAGATCGACCGCGCGGCGCGGGCGCTGGCGGCCTACTGCCGGCTGGCCGGCTGACTCGCGACGCCGTGGTCCGGCGGCCGCGACGGGAATCCGGTGGTACGGCCGCGGCGGTTGTCCTAGCATGGTTCCGGCAGGTTCCAGACCCGAATGCGGAGAGCGTCCCATGCGCAAGTTCTGGATCGTCTTCATCGTGATCGCCGTGCTGTTCGTCGGCGGACTCGGCCTGTTGTGGAAAGCCGCGACCTCGTTCGAGGAACCGGTCGCCGAGGGTTCGGTCCTCCGCTGGACGGCGATCGGACCGTTCGGCGAATCGGCGCCCGACGGTTTTCTGGAGCAGCTCCAGGCCGGCGACGAGGCGACGCTGGGCGAGCTCGTGTTCGGCCTCAAGCGCGCGGCCGAGGATCCGCAGATCGAGGCCGTCGTCCTCGACTTGCGCGGCGTCCAGGTGAACTGGGCCCAGCTCGAGGAGATCCGCGGCGCCGTCCAGCGGTTCCGGGACGCCGGCAAGACCGTCTGGGCGTACATCGAGGCCGGCGGCAACGCGGACTATGCGATCGCCACGGCCGCCGACCGGATCGCCATGGCGCCGGAAGGCAGCCTGATGGTGCTGGGCGTCGCGGCGGAGCTGGCGTTCTTCCGCGAGACCCTCGCGAAGGTCGGGATCGAGGCGGATTTCCTGCACGTCGGCAAGTACAAGAGCGCCCCGGAGCAATTCACGCGCGACGAGGCGAGCGACGCCAATCGCGAGATGACCACCAGCCTGGTCGAGGAACGATACGAGTTGCTGGTGGAGGTCATCGCCGCCGGCCGCGGCCGGTCGCCGGAGACCGTTCGCCAGTGGATCGATCTGGGCCTCTACGACGGGGAAACCGCGCTGGCGGCTGGTCTCGTCGACACGTTGCTCGACGTCGAGGACCTGGTGACCGAAATCTATCCCGAGGACGACGTCGCCGACCTCACCGATTACGTCCGCCGCCGCCACCGCGGACATGCCGAACACGAGATCGCGCTGATCGTCGCCGAAGGCACCATCTACCCGGGCGAGTCTCGTCGCGACAACTTCCAGGGGCGGGTGCTCGGCAGCGACACGCTGGTCGACCGGCTGGAGCAGGCGCGCGAGGACGACGACATCGATGCCGTCTTGCTGCGCGTCCACAGCCCCGGCGGGAGCGCGCTCGCGAGCGATCTGATCTGGCGGGCGGTGGCCAGGGTGCGCGAGGACAAGCCGGTCGTGGTCAGCATGGGCGGCTATGCGGCGAGCGGCGGCTACTACATCGCCTGCGGCGCGGATTCGATCTTCGCGGACGCCGGCACCCTCACCGGTTCGATCGGCGTGTTCGCCGGCAAGCTGGACTGGTCCGGCCTCTACGACAAGCTCGGCATCCACCGCGAGTTCATCACCCGCGGCGAGAATGCTCTGCTCTGGCACGATTCGGGCGGGTTCACGCCGGCACAGCGCGAGCTGTTCCAGAGGCAGCTGGACGGCTTCTACGAGCGGTTCCTCGCGAAGGTCGCCCAGGGGCGCAGACTCAGCCGCGACGAGGTGCATGCGGTGGCGCAGGGCCGCGTCTGGACCGGGAGCCAGGCCGTCGAGATCGGGCTGGTCGACGGCATCGGTGATCTCGACCGCGCGCTGTCGGCCGTCAAGGCCATGCTGGGCGTCGCGCCGGATGCCAAGGTCGTCGTCCACACCTATGCCAAGCCGCTGTCCTGGCTCGAACGGACGATGCTCGACGCGCTGCGCTCGCGCGCCGGGGCCCTCTGGCGCGCGCAGAGCGAGGCGCCGTCGGCCGCGCTGCCGCCGCCGCTCGCCGCGTCGGCCCGGGCTCTCTACCGGGCAGGGCTCGCCGACGCGTTGCCGCTGCTGGACGGACGGCCGCTGGCGCTGATGCCGTGGCGTGAAGTCGAGCCACGGGGTGGATCGGCGCTCCCGTAGCGAGCGAGGTCGAGGCCGGCCGGAAGCCGGCGCAAGAGGGCGATGGCACGGCGCTCGTCGGTGGACGGATCCGAGCGCAGCGGCGGCGCGTCGCCCCACAGCAGGTGCAGTCGATCCGGCGAATGGCCCCAGAGCAGCAGGGCGTGGGCGAGTTCGTGCGCGAGCCTGCGCACGACGTACGGGCGCACCGCGGCGTCGCGGTAGTTGTCGCCGACCGCGATGCGCATGCACAGCGGGCTCCCGTCGGCGTCCCGCCGGGTCAGCTGGATCTCCATCGGCGGATGGCGGATCGAGCCCGGGTAGTGGGCCAGCTGCACGCCCCAGTCGGAATCCGGCTGCCAGACGAAGAGGGGCGACGGCTCGCCGGCGTTCCAGAGGTCGACCGCCTCGCGCAGGCAGGCCGCCAGGTCGATGTCCCCGCTGGCGGCCGCGGGCGAGCGGACCGGCACGGGCTCGCCGTGCCAGTGCGTGACGACTCCGCCGAACCGCGGCGTGATCAGCTCGCGCAGCATGGACACGAGGTCGGGATAGGCCGTCGAGTCCACGGCGAGGCAGGGCAGCGGCGGCGTGCCGGCCAGCACGGAGCCGGTGGAGACCTGCAGCGGCAGCCAGCGGGGATCGTCCGGCGCCAGGGCGATGGCGTGCTGGCCGCCGGTTCCGGCGAGGTCCCAGCGGAACGAGGAGCCGTCACTCGTGAGGACGCCGGCGCCCGAGACGCCATCCGGCCGGGACCAGGTCCACTGCCACTGCCCGTCGGGGACGCCGAGCCAGGCCGTCAGTCCGGCGGGCCAGGCGCCCGCGTGCTCGCACGCGGCGGGCTCCGGGAGGTCGGGCCGGCTGCAACCGACGAGGAGCAGCGCCCCGATGCCGATTGCCAGGCGTCGGCGGACCATGGTTCGACCTGCCTGCGGGAGGGGGCCGCACGCGGGGTGCACGGACCGGGCCCGCCGGGGGCGGCGCCCGATATTGTTGGACCGCGCTGCGGCAGCGAGATATCTTCGGTCGCGCCAGCGGTCGCCGGGCGGAGGTTCGACGCCCGCGTGTCGCCGCCGGTTGCCGCGGTCGGCCGGGACCGCTAGCCTGTGGAGTCGCTTCCAGCAGGTCACGCGCCAGGCGGAAGGATGAACGAGCCCATGGATCCCTTCCTCGAAGAGGAAAGCCACCCGCAGAGCAGCTTCGATCCGCTTGCCGTCCTCCGCAGGTTCTGGCGGCGCAAGTGGTTGTTCCTGGTGCCGTTCGGGCTCTGCCTCGCCATGGCCGGGGTCGCGATCAAGACCATGACGCCGATCTACCAGTCGGCGAGCCAGATCCGGGTCGTCTACGAGGTGACGAACAGCCGACTGATCGCCGACGAGTCCCGGCGGTTCCGGCGGCCCGCGGACATGGACCGCGAGACGCTCTCGACGATCTGGACCATCGTGACCGGGCCGAAGTTCGTGGAATCGGTGGTGCGGGAGACGCAGCTCTACACCGGCCTCGCCAAGCTCCCGCAGGCCGAGGGCGGGGCGCCGCCCGAGACCCTTACGCCGGAGCAGTTGCAGGCCGTCCGCCAGTACGCCGGCATCCTGCGGCAGAAGATCCGCGTGAACCAGGCCGGCGAGCACATCTTCGAGATCGGGGTCCGCGACGTGAGCGCCCGCCAGGCGTTCGTGCTCGCGCGGGTCGTGCTCGACCGGTTCCTCGAAGAGGAGCGAGCCAGTCGCGTCACGCCGCGCACGAACACGCGGGATTTCCTGACGAGCCAGCGCGCCACGTACGTCGAGTCGCTGCAGGTCGCGGAGAATGCGCTGGCCAGCTATCAGCGCGGCGTTCTCAGCGAGTCCCTCGTCGGCAACCCCGTCAACGCGGCCAACGTTGTCGCGGCCGAGGTGAACCTGCAGCGGCTGCAGGACCAGTACTATAATTCCGACGTCAACGAAATGGCGCGGCTGGAGCAGCAGGCGGGCGCCATCGTCAGCGCCCCGCCCGCGGTCTCGACGATTCTCGGCGATCCCGGGATCGCCCAGGTCGTGCAGGACCTGCGGTCGCTGGAGTTCGCGCGGCTGCTCGGCCAGGAAGAGGCGACGGTCTCGACCGAGCTCGGGCAGGCCCGCCTGCGCCTGAACGGCCTGGTCGAGAACCGGGTCGGACGCGATTATCCCCAGCTGGGCGTGATGGACCGCAACCGGCTGACCCAGTACGTCTACTTCATGGTCTACCGCGAGGCGAAGGGGCACGCGCTCGAGGCGCTTGCGCGCAACATCCGTAATTTCAAGGATTTCCAGACTCGGCAGCCCGTCCAGTCGGCACGCCTGCAGGAGCTGCAGGACGAGGTGACGGCGCGGCGCGAGTTGCTGGAGTCGATCGACCGCGAGATCGCGCAGCAGACCATGAATCTCGAGGCCAGCATGTCGGAGGTCGGCTACCGGATCGAGGTCCGCAAGGATCCCGAGGTGTCCCGGCAGCCGGTCGAGCCTGACAAGGTGCGGCTCAGCTTCATGGCGTTCGCGCTCTCGCTCGCGATCGGCTGCGGCCTCGTCGTGCTATCGATCCTCCTGGATCGGACGTTCACATCGGTGATCGAGATCGAGCGGTCGCTGCGCTTGCCGGTCATCGGCACCTTGCCCGTGATCCAGGACGAGCATTTCAAGCAGAAGCGCCGGTTGCGCGTGCTGCGCTGGATCGTGCTGGTGGTCGCGATCCTGAGCGTGGCGGCGGTGTTCCTGCTGTACATCTACCCCCGGCTGAGCTGACGAAGCGGAGGCGCGCATGATCAAGCACCCCAAACCCGAGGGTGGCGGGCTCTTCGACATCGAGTCGCCGATGGCGATCGAGCTGAGGCGGATCATGATCCGCCTCGGCCGCCAGCTGGACCTCGAGCGCAAGCGCGCCCTGATGATCACGAGCGCCGAGCGCGGCGAGGGCAAGAGCCTGTTCGCGCTGCATTTCTCGCTGGTGCTGGCGGAGCACCTGCGGAAGGAGATCCTGCTGCTCGACGGCGACGTGCGCCGGCCCGTGCAGCACACGGTCTTCCAGGTGCCGCTTTCGCCCGGCTTCGCCGACGTGCTGGCGGGCGACGTTCCGGCGCGGGAGGCGACGCGCCCGACCAAGGTCCCGAATCTCCACTGCCTGCCGGCCGGCCTCGGCGGCGGCAATCCCAGCCGCTTGTTCAGCGGCGGGCGCGTGCGCGACCTCGTCCGCAAGCTCCAGGAGACCTTCGACGTCATCGTCTTCGATTCGCCGCCGGTCGTCCCGGTCTCCGATCCGCTCCACTACCTGGACGCGGTCGACGGCACGGTGTTCCTGGTGATGGCGGGGCAGACGCATCGCGACATCTCGCAGCGCGGGGTCGAGATCCTGCGCTCGGCCGGCGCGAACATCCTCGGGGTGGTCGCGAACAACCTCGGCGAAGTGCTGCCGTACTACTACGACCGCAAGTACTACGGTTACTCGCGGACGCGTTGACGCACCGCGGCGCCTGGACGTGCTTCTCAAGCTTCCAGGCGCCGCGGTGCGTCAACGCGTCGAGGGATTTCCGCCGGCGCACTCCGCGGCATGATGGCGGGTCGCGTCGGCAGTGTCGCTTGCGGACTCCCGGCGCGACCCAACGTCATGCCGCCTTGGATTTGAAGTCCTTCCCGACCCAGCCCCGGGCGGCGATCAGCAGCAGCGGCGAGACCGCGGCGAGGCAGGCGAAGAAGAGCCACATCGTCTCGGGGTCGCGCGCGCCCTCGGCGGGACAGTACTTCTGCATGAAGATGCCCGAGTACAGCGGCACCAGCATCTTGGTCAGGAACCAGGGGAACTGGGCGACTCCCATGTACGCGCCGGTCCGGCCCTCGGGCGCGATCTCCGCGGCATACTGCAGGAATCGCGGCTGCCACATGGCCTCGCCGATGGTCATCACGAACAGGTAGCCCAGAAGAGCCGGCAGGCTGGTGCTCAATCCGAGCAGGAACGCCGGCGCGGCCATGACGGCCGTGCCGATGATCATCATGTTGTAGACCTTCTTGCGGAATGTCAGCGCAGTGATGATTGGCACTGCAATGAAGATGAGGATCGGGTTCATGTTCGAGAAGACTTCGAAGTTCTCGCTCACGAAGCTCCCCTCGAACGCGCGTTCGAGGTACTGCGGCAGCACGAGCCAGTTGTACGTGAAGAGGGTCTGCACCGGGATCAGCGCGAAGATGAAGAAGAAGAACTTGACGTCGCTCAGGGGATGGTTCGCGAACCAGCGCCGCGCCGGAACGCCGAGGGCGGGGACGAAGCCCAGCACCAGGATCGCGGCCGCGATGACGCCCCAGACGATGAAGTCGGCGGGGCTCGGCAGGAAGACGACGCAGCCGGCGATCAACGCCAGCATGATCCAGAGATGGACGGGGATGCGGCGGTCGCGATCGTAGGCGACGGGAGCCGCCTTGTCGCTCGCGATGCCGCCAGCCGCGTCCGCCGCCTGCTTCTCCTTGTCGCCCTCCCGCTCGCGCTCCGCGCGCGCGATGGCGGCGGCCTCGATCTTCGGGGTCAGGATCAGGAAGGTGACGATGAGGGCGATCGCAGTCAGCGCCGTGTAGACCCAGTAGGCGCCCGTGATGCCGATGGAGCGGCGGATCGGGCTGAAGAACGTGGGCAGCCAGCCGCCCAGGTTCATCAGCGCATAGAGCATCGCGTAGCCCATGGCGGCGTTCTTGGCGCTCGTGAACTTGCGCACGCCGGCGTACGCCGCGGGCTGGTACATGCCGTAACCGGCCACCACGACCAGGATGCCGGCCATCGTCAGCAGGTGCAGCGCGGACCAGAGCCCGGTCGTCGGGAAGACGGCCGGGGCGATCGAGATCAGGATCCGTCCGGCCAGCAGGAAGCAGAAGGCCAGCAGCAGGGTGCGGCGGACCCCTCGCTTGTCGGCCACGGTGCCCAGGAAGAACATCGCGATCGTGATCCCCGCCGTCAGCACCATGACCATGTGATGAGAATGGACGTCGGGATTCGGCACGCCCTGGAAGATGAAGTCCGAGAAATGCATGGCCAGGTAGCCGAGCATCCCGAAGTACACCCAGCCTTCGAGGAAATACGCGAGGTTGATGCCCCAGAGCGCGCGGGGAGCGCGCACGAGGTCGATGAACGGCTGGGCGATCTCCTTGAGGGGATCTTTACGCTCGACACCGTCGACTGGGGCAGCAGCCATAGAGAGACATCCTTCCGAGGGGAAATAGGCGAGGGTCCGACGAGCGTGCCCTAAGGTAACGTCGGGCGGCGGCGACGGTCAAGTTCCGCCGGAGCCGGCCCGAACGCCGCGTCGGGGCGCGGTCCGCTAGATCCGCTCCAGCCGGCTCCGGATCGCCCCGCGCGCGGCCAGGAACGTCGCCTCGCAGGCGGCCAGAAGCCGATTCGCCGCCTCGCGGGTCTCTGCCGCGAAATCGGGAGCCTCGCGCTGGTCGGCGCCGGCCAGGGCCGCGAGGTTGACGACGACGTTGTAATAGGCGCCCTCGGCCGCGGCCATCGCCGTCAGGACGGCGACCCCGGCGTCGGACAGGCTGTTCTGGTTGCCGATCTCGGCGATCTCGGCGGCGAGATCCAGCAGCGCGGGGACCTTGTCGAGGACGGACAGCGGCACCCGGGTCGCGCCCCGCGTGGCCTCGGCGACGGCGAGGTCGCGGGCGAGCTGCTGGTCCGCGGTCGCTTTCGGCAGCCCGAAGCAACCCAGCAGCCGGTTGAACGCCTCGGTGTCGAGGTCGATGGCGTCCAGGAAGAAGTCCTTGAGTTCCTGCGCCCGCTCGGCGATCGCCCCGGCCCGATCCTGGACGTGCTGGTAGCTCTTCTTGCCCACGGTCAGGTTGCCGACCATCGCGACGAGCGCGGCGGACTGGGCCGCGCAGAGGGCGCTGACCGAGCCGCCGCCCGGGGCCGGGGACTCGCTGGACAGTTCGTCGACGAATTCGCGGCCGGTCATCGAAACGAGCGGCCCGTCCCCGAGGCCCGCCTGGTACTCGATGACCTTGGCGGCCGGGTCGAACGGGCCGAGGTCGCCCAGGCCGAGGCTCTGGACGGCGGTCTCGATGAGCTGCCGCCGGGGCACGCCGGCCGACTGACCGGCCATTTTCAGGTAGTGCTTGCCGGCCGCGAGCAGGTCGCCCTCCGGGATCAGGCCCACGAGCTCGCTGCCGGTCACGCGCACGCCGCGGTCGCGGGCGCTCTGGCGGCAGGCCTCGAAGGCCTGGTGCGGCTTGGTGACCGAGGTGTCGACCAGGTTGATGGACACCTGGGCGCGGTCGTACTGGGGAATGACCCAGCCCACCGCCTTGCAGGCCGCCAGGCGATACGGTCCCGGCTCGAGGACGGTCTCGCCGCTCGAGTCCTTCACGATCTTCCCGGCCGGGTCGCGCTTGGCGCGTCCGGATTCCTTGATGTCGAGGGCGATCTCGCCGGCGATCTTCTTCTGCCTGGTGTTCAGGTTGACGTTGTAGGCCACCAGGAAGCCGCGGGCCGAGACGTTGATCGCGCCGGACCTCGCCGTGCGTTCGTTCCACTCGTTGGGGCCGAAATCGGGCCGCCACTCATCCGTGCCCAGCTTGTTGCAGAGCGCCTCGTACTCGCCCTTGCGCACGTAGGCCAGGTTGCGCCGCTCCGCGCGGGTCGCGGCGGCCTCGTACAGGTAGACCGGGAAGCCCAGCTCGTCGCCGATCCGGCGGCCGACCCGCCGCGCGAGCTCGGCGCACTCGTCCATGGTGATCCCCCGGACCGGAACGAACGGGCAGACGTCCGTGCTGCCGTGCCGGGGGTGAGCGCCCTTGTGGCGCCGCATGTCGATGAGCTCGCCGGCGCGCTTGACCACCCGGAACGCCGCCTCGGCCACGCCGTCCGGCGGACCGATGAACGTGATGACCGTCCGATTCGTGTCGGCGCCCGGATCGACGTCGAGGAGCCGCACGCCCGCGACCTCGGCGATGACGGCCGTCACGGCGTCGATCACGCCGCGGTCGCGGCCCTCGCTGATGTTCGGCACGCATTCGACGAGCTGCTTCATCCTCGGCACCTCGGGTCTCGGGTTCGCCGGACCGGCGCTCCGCGGGCGGGCGCCCGGCCGTGGGGGGAAAATGTAAACGACCACCGGGTCGATTTCCAGTCTCCACGCGGAACATGCAACCTCAACGCCGGGCGATGCGTCATGACGGCGTCCACGACCTGCAGCCACCCTCAGACCCGAGGTTTCCCGATATGGCAAGGAACAGGAAGCGGCTGATCGTCCTCTGGTCGTGTCTCGCCACGGCCGTCATCGTCGCCGGTCTCGGCGTGGCGTTCCGCTCGCGCCTGCCGTTCCTCGGCAGCGCGATCGCCGGCCAGTCGCTCGCCGACAGCGGCGGCGCCGCGGCGGACACCGCCGCGAACGGCGGGGATCCGGCGGTGCCCGTGGAGGTGGCCGCGGTGGAGCGCCGGGCCGTGGCCGCGTTCTACCGTTCGGCCTCCAGCATCCAGGCCGATCGCCTGGTCGCCGTGACGTGCCGGGCGGCGGGACGGGTCCGGACGGTCGCCGTCGAGGAGGGCGACTGGGTCGAGGCGGGCCAGGTCCTGGCGGAGCTGGAGAACGACCGCCAGAGGGTCGACCTGCGGCGCGCGGAACTCAATCTCGAGGACCAGCGGCGCAAGCTCTCGCGGACCGAGAAGATGCTGACCGGCGAGCTGATCAGCCAGGAGGAATTCGATGCCATCCAGGTGGCGCACGACCAGGCCGAGGCCGAGCGCGACCTGGCGCGGATCGCGCTCGAGGAGACCTTCGTCAAGGCGCCGTTCGCCGGCCAGATCACGGTGCGCAACGTGGTGGCGGGCCAGCAGGTCCAGGCGGGGCAGGAGGCGTACACGGTGGCGGATTTCACGCCGATGCGCGTGCGCGTGCACCTGCCGGAGCCGGTCGTCGTGAAGATCCGCGTCGGCGAGGACGTGATCCTGGAATCCGAGGGCACCGGGACCGAACTGGTGGCCGCCGTCGAGCGGATCAGCCCGGTCGTCGATCCCGGCACCGGCACGGTCGTCGTGACCCTGCGCCTGCCCGACACGCCCGGCGTGCGCGTCGGCGGCTTCGTCAAGGCCCGCCTGACGACCGACCGCAAGGTCGACGTGCTGGCCGTGCCCAAGCTCGCGCTGGTGGACGAGGGTGGCCTGCGCAGCGTCTTCGTGGCCGAGGCGGACACGGTCCGCAAGGTCGAGATCACCACGGGTCTCTACGACGAGACGCACATCGAGGTCACCGGCGGGCTCGAGGAGGGGTGGTCGGTCGTGACTCTCGGTCGCGGCGGACTGCGCACCGGCAGCCGCATTGAGGTGCTCGAGACCAGCAATCTGGCCGACCTGGCCGTCCGCTGAGCGGCGAAGGAGCGATCCCGTGAACCTCGTGCGCTTCGCCGTCACGCGACCGGTCACCGTGGGCATGATCGCGCTCGCGGCCGTGGTCTTCGGCCTGGTCTCGCTCGGGCGGCTCGACGTGGGGCTGCTGCCGGAGGTCCGCTACCCGACCCTCACGGTCCAGATCGAGCTGCCGGGGTCCGCGCCGGTCGACGTGGAGAACCTGGTGACCCGGCCGCTGGAGGAGTCCGTCGGCGTGGTGCCGGGGCTGCGGCAGGTCCACTCGGTGAGCCAGGCCGGCCTCTCGCAGATCACGCTGGAGTTCGAGTGGGGCACGGCCATGGACTACGCCGCGCTCGACGTCCGCGAGAAGCTGGACCTCGTGCGGCTGCCCGACGACGCCACGCCGCCGGTCCTCTTGAAGTACGATCCCGCCCTCGATCCCGTCCTGCGCATCGGCCTCTGGGGCGACCCGGGCCTGGCGCGCGTCCGCACCGTCGCGGAGGACGTGCTGAAGACCGAGATCGAGGCGATCCAGGGCGTCGCGGCGGCGCGCGTCTCGGGCGGTTACGAGGAGGAGATCCAGGTCCTCGTGGACGAGGGGCGCCTCGCGGCGCTCGGCCTCGAGATCGGTGGCGTCGAGCAGGCTCTGGCCCGCCAGGACGTGAACGCTTCCGGCGGGCGGCTGCGCGATCGCGGCGCCGAGTACATCGTCCGCACGCTGCGCCGGTTCGCCGACCTGGACGACCTCGCCGAGGTGACCGTCGGGACGGCGGGCGGGCGGCCGGTCGCGCTCGGCGAGGTGGCGCAGGTCGTTCGCAGCCACAAGGAACGAACCGACATCACGCACGTGGACGGCCGCGAGAGCGTGGAGGTCGCCGTCTACAAGGAGGGCGACGCGAACGCGGTGGAGACGGCGCGCCGCGTGCGCGAGGCCCTCGGCCGGATCGAGAAGCGCCTGCCGGCCGGGCTGCAGCAGGAGATCCTCTTCGACCAGTCCGTCTACATCATGCAGGCCGTGGACGAGGTCCGGTCCAACGCGATCCTGGGCGGCCTGCTCGCGGTGATCGTGCTCTTCGTGTTCCTGCGCGACCTGCGCAGCACGCTGGTCATCGCGGTGGCGATCCCGCTGTCGATCGTCGCGACGTTCATCCTCATGCTCACGCGGGGCGTGTCGCTGAACGTGATGAGCCTCGGCGGCCTCGCCCTCGGCGTGGGCATGCTGGTGGACAACTCGATCGTCGTCCTCGAGGCGATCCAGCGGCGGCGCGACGCGGCGCCTCCGGGCGCGGACCCGCGCGACGCGGCGATCGGCGGCGCCGCGGAGGTGGCGGGCGCCGTGACCGCGTCGACCCTGACGACCATCGCCGTCTTCCTGCCGATCGTGTTCGTGGTCGTGGGCGTGGCGGGCCAGATCTTCCGCGACCAGGCGCTGACCGTCGCCTTCTCGCTGAGCGTGAGCCTGCTCGTGTCGTTGACGTTCACGCCGATGGCCGTCGTGCTGGGCGCCCGGCGCGCCGCGACCGGCCCGGCCGGCTGGCGCGCGCGCTGGCGGCCCGCGCCGCGGCCGCGGCCGTGGTGGCGCCGGCTCCTGGCGGAGGCGGGGCACGCCCTGGTGCTCGGCCTGCCCCTGGGCCTGGTCGGCCTCCTGCAGCTCGGAGGGCGGGGCCTGCATCGGCTGATCGTCGCGGCGCTCGCGCCGCTCACGTCGCTCCACGCGCGTCTCTGGCCGCGCGTGGTCGCAGGCTACGACCGGCTGCTCGTCGGAGCCTTGCGGATGCCGGGCTCGGTCCTCCTCGTCGTGCTGATCACCGCCGCCGGCGCCGGCCTGCTGTTGCCACGGCTGGGGACCGAGCTCGTGCCGCCGCTGGCGCAGGGATCGCTGACCTTGCAGCTGGAGCTGCCGGAGGGCACGCCGCTGGACCGCACCGACCGCACCTGCGCGGCGCTCGAGCACGCGCTGGCCCGGCTGCCCGAGGTCCGCCGGGTGGCGGCCGAGGTCGGCACCAGCCGCGAGGCGGGGGGCGGCGTCGCGCGCCAGAAGGAGAACCGGGCGGAGATCCACCTGCAGCTCGCCGGCTCGGACCCGCAGGTCGAGGCCGCGGTGCTCGCCGCCGCCCGGCGGCTGGCCGCCGCGGACCGGGACCTGCGGCTCGAGGTCCGGCGGCCGGCGCTGTTGAACCTGAGCGCGCCGGTCGAGGTCGACGTCTACGGCCAGGATCTCGCCGCCCTGCAGCGCGGCGCCGATGCGGTCGCGGCGGCGCTCGGCGACGTGGCAGGGCTGCGGGACGTCCGGCAGGCCATGGTGCCGGGATCGCCGGAGATCCAGATCGCGCTGGACCGCGACAAGCTCGGGCTGCTCGGGCTCGACCAGGAGCAGGTCTCGCAGACGCTTCGCAGCAAGGTCGGCGGGACGGTGCCGAGCCGGTTCAGGGACGGCGAGCGGCATCTCGACATCCGCGTCCAGGGCCGCGCCGACCAGCGATCGACGCTCGCCGCGGTGCGCGACCTCGTCGTCGCCGAGCGCGACGGCATCACGGTCCCGCTGTCCGCCGTCGCCGACCTCGCCGAGGTCCGCGGACCCGCGGAGATCCACCGCCTGGGCGGGCGGCGCGCGGCGCTCGTCACCGCCGACCTGGCCGGCCGCGACCTCGGCTCGGTGAGCCGGGACATCGAGGCGCGCCTGCGGGGCGTGACCCTCCCGGCGGGCGTGACCGCGGCTCTCGGCGGCCAGAACGACGAGATGGCCCGCAGCTTCCGCTCGCTGCAGCTGGCCGTGTGGCTGGCGCTGTTCCTGGTGTACCTGGTCATGGCCGCGCAGTTCGAGTCGATCGTGCATCCGCTGATCATCATGGTCACGGTGCCCCTGGCGCTCGCGGGCGCGGTCTACGGGCTGGCGCTGAGCGGGCGGCCGTTGAGCGTCTTCGCGGTGATCGGCGCGATCATGCTCGCGGGCATCGTCGTCAACAACGGGATCGTGCTCGTGGACCGCATGAACCAGTTGCGGCGCGGCGGGCTCGACGACGCGCGCGCGGCCGCGCGCCTGGCGGGCAGCGAGCGCCTGCGGCCCATCATCATGACGACGGCCACGACCGTGCTGGGCCTCTTGCCGATGGCCCTCGGCCTGGGGGAGGGCGCGGAGTTGCGCGCGCCGCTCGCGATCACCGTGATCGCCGGCCTGACCCTCGCGACCGGCCTGACCCTGGTCGCGGTGCCGGTCCTCTACCTGTTGATGTCCGGCCAGGCGCGCGCCGAGCGCGCCGAGCGGTCGCCCGCGAGCGCCGCCGGCCGGCAGGTCGCCGCCGCGCTCCGCGATCCGGAGGTCGCGCCGTGGGATTGACGCGCATCGCGCTGCGCCGGCCGGTGAGCCTCGCGATGGCGCTGGTGTGCGTCGTGGTGCTGGGCGCGGTCGCGCTGGGCCGGCTGCGGCTCGATTTCCTGCCGCGCGTCGACTTCCCGTTCATCGCGGTCTACATCCCGTATCCGGGCGGCCTGCCCGAGGAGAACGAGCGCCTCATCGTGCGCCCGATCGAGGAGGTGCTGGCGACGCTCGGCGGCATCCGCGCGATCAACAGCTACAGCGACGCCGACGCGGTGCAGATCGGCGTGGAGTTTGACTGGGGCCGCGACGTCAACCTCCTGCGGCTCGAGGTCAAGGAGAAGCTCGATCAGATCCGCGGCGGGCTGCCTGCGGACATCCCGCAGATCCTGCTGTTGACGTTCGACTCGAACGACATCCCGGTCATCGAGGGGCGCATCGCCGCCAAGGGCCGCGACCTGTCGACCAGCTGGGACCTGCTCGAGCAGCACGTCATCGCGCCGCTCCAGCGCATCCCGGGGGTCGGCCGGGTCAATATCGACGGAGTGGCGCCCACCCAGGCGTCGGTCTACCTGCGGTTCGACCGCATCCTCGAGCACGGCGTGGACGTCGCGCAGATGTTCCGGCGCCTGCAAGCGGCCAGCGTGGAGCTCACGGTGGGTCGGGTCACGGACGACGGTCTCCGCTACGACCTGCGGTCGGTGAGCAACCTGCACTCGGTCGAGGATCTGGGCGATCTGCCGATCGACGGCCGCGGCCTGCGGCTCGCGGACGTGGCCGACGTCGTCTACGGCGTTCCCGACGTGTCGTACGGCCGCCGCCTCAACGGCGAGGCGGCGATCGCGTTCTGGATCCAGAAGAGTTCCGGCGCGAACACGGTCGAGGTCTGCCGCGCGATCGAGGCCGAGCTCGTGCGGATCAACGCGGACCCGGCTCTGGCGGGCATCCAGAGTTTCGCTTTCTTCAATCAGGCCAACGACATCACTGATTCGCTCAAGGGGCTGCTCCAGGCGGGCGTCGTCGGCTCGCTCCTGGCCACGATCATCCTCCAGGTTTTCCTGCGCCGCCTGAGCCTGACCTTCGTGACCACGCTCGCGATCCCGCTGTCGATCCTCGGCGCCTGCGTCTTCCTGTACCTGACCGGCCGCACCCTCAACATCCTGACCATGATGGGCCTCATGCTCGGGGTCGGGATGCTCGTGGACAACGCCGTGGTCGTGCTCGAATCGATCCACCGCCACCTGCACAGCGGCCGAAGCCCGCTCGGCGCCGCGTTGCGCGGCACGCGGGAGGTGGGCACGGCGGTGACGGCGTCGACGCTCACCACGGTCATCGTGTTCGCCCCGGTCGCGATCGGCAAGAACGACGAGATCGCGGTCTGGCTGAGCGAGGTCGGAGTCACGATCAGCGTGACGTTGATCCTGTCGCTCCTGATCAGCCTGACGGTCATTCCGCTCTTGGCGGCGCGCACGGCCGGACGCGAACCGCCGCCCGAACCGCGCTGGCTGGTCGCGGTGCGCCGCGGCTACCTCGCGTGCCTGCGCTGGACGGCGCTGCGCCACCCGCTGGTCACGACGCTCGTGGTAATGCCGGCGCTCCTGTTGGCCACGATCTTCCTGATGAAGGTCACGAGCCTCAAGGCGGATCCGTTCGGGGACGAGGGGCAGCGCCAGGAGAACTTCTACATCGGCTTCGATTTCGCCGACGCGGTCGATCACCACCTCAGCAGCGCGTACGTGGCGCGGGCCGAGGCGTACCTCGAGACGCGCCGCCAGGAGCTGGGCCTGCGCGACATCTATGCGTACTTCGGCACCGACGACGCCGGCATCACCCTGTTCTTCACGCGGGGCGCGATCGATGACGACTTCCTCCTCGCCTTGCGCAAGGACCTGCGCGAGAACCTGCCGACCCAGCCGGGTCTGACCTATCGCTTCGGCCGGGACGACGGCGGCGGGGCGGGCGCCCGCTCGTTCGCGGTGACCCTCTACGGCCGCGAGACCGAGATCCTGCGGGACCTCTCGCGGGTCGTGGAGCACCGCCTGGCCTCGCTCGACGGCGTCCATGACGTCAAGAGCGAGGCCGACGACGGACATGCCGAGGTCCGCGTCCGGGTGGCGCCGGACGAGGCCGCCCGCTTCGCCGTCGAGCCGGCCGCGGTCGCCGAGGTGCTCGGCCTGACCTACCGCGGCGTCCCGCTGCCGCGGCTGCAGCTGACCGACCGCGAGGTCGACGTCATCGTCTCTCTGCAGCCGGAGGACCAGGAGTCGCTCGAGAACCTCGCGCTGTTGACGGTCGGCGCCAAGGACGATCAGCCCGTGCAGCTCGGTCAGGTCGCCGGATTCGAGTTCGGCGCCGGTCCGCAACGTATCTTCCGCCGCGACCAGCGTTCCGGCCTGACGCTGCGCGCCAGCAGCGAGGCCAAGGATTTCGACGCGGTGCTGAAGCAGGTCGGCAAGGCCATGGACGGGATCGAGATGCCCCTGGGCTACGGCTGGTCGTTCGGCGAGGAGATCCTGCGCGGGCAGGAGCAGCAATCGCAGATGGGTATGAACATGCTCCTGGCGCTCGCGTGCGTGTTCTTCGTCATGGCGAGCCTCTTCGAGTCGTTCACCCTGCCGCTGGTGGTCATGTCCTGCGTGCCGTTCGCGTCGCTCGGCGTGCTCTGGACCCTCATGGCTTCGGGTACGCCCCTGAACCTCATGGCGATGATCGGCATCGTGATCCTGATCGGAATCGTCGTGAACAACGGGATCGTGCTGGTGGACCACATCGGCCGGTGCCGGCGCCCGGGCGTCGATCCGCGGGACGCCCTGCTCGAAGCGTGCACCGACCGCCTGCGCCCGATCCTGATGACCGCCGGCACGACCATCCTGGGGTTGCTGCCCCTGGCCCTCGTGAAGGGCACGCACCTGAGCGGCCTGGAATACTATCCGATGGCGCGCGCCCTGTGCGGCGGCCTGGCGGCGGGCACGCTCTTGACCCTTCTGGTGTTACCGGCATATTATTGGCTGGCCACACGCTGGGTCGACCGGATGCGCGGGGCGGTCGGGGGGGCGAGGTCGGACTGCGTTCCGGCACCGGCGCCTGCCTCGAGCGCGTGGGATTGAACGACCTGTCCGCGATGCGAGTATAGCGTTACCGAGCTTACCCATCCCGCCAGATCGTTGGCTTGGGTCCGGCACGGTGGTCAACGTGCCTGTCGACCCGTTTTCAGCATTGCCGGCGCGACGAGGGATCGACGCCGCCGGTTCGACCAGATGACGGCTGGCCTGCTCGGGGCGGTCCGGACGTCGAAAGGCAGGAGAGTTCGATGTACACGCAGAGTCCGCTGGACAAGGTGGCGATCTTCATCGACGGCGAGAACATCCACTACAGCGCCAAGCACCTGAACATGCGCCTGGACTACCTCAAGCTCTGCCGCCGGCTCGCCGGCAAGCGGCGGCTGCTGCGGGCGTATTTCTACACCGCGATCAGCGCCCAGAGCGAGGGCAAGATCGACTTCATCAATTTCCTCAAACTGAACGGATTCACGGTCGTCACGCGCGAGGTCAAGTCGTTCTCCGAGCCCGACGCCACCAACCGCAGCGTACGCAGCGCGCTGGACATGGAGCTGGCGATGGACATCGTCAACCTGTGCCCGCACGTCGACACCGTGATCCTCTGTTCCGGTGACGGCGACTTCCGGCCGCTCGTCGAGGCGGTGGCGCGGCGCGGCAAGCACGTCGAGGTCTGCGCGCTGCGTGAGATGACCAGCACCGACCTGATCGCCGCGGCCGACGTCTACGTCGACCTCGGCAGCCTCAAGGACGAGATCGCGCTGGAGTACCAGCCGCAGCGGGAGATCCGCAACGAGATCGACACGTCGGCGGACGGATTCGAGGACTTCCGGGTCCAGGACACGACGTTCGACTTCTGACGGCGATCGCCCACCGGGGCTCGCAGCCGCAGACGGCGCGGCCGGACCTGCGGGAGGTCCGGCCGCGCCGCTGTCTCGCCGGCCGCTCGCTCGCGCGGGGTCAGCTCTTCGCCGTGAGCGCCTGCCGCGCCTCGAGGAGCCGGCCGAGCTGGCGGCGCGTCGCGAGGTCGCTGCCGGAGGCCGCGGCCAGAGCTTCGGCGCGAGGGATCGCGAGGTCGACCGCGCGCCGCGCCTGGTCGTCCAGCATCTCCAGCAGGCGGCGCAGGACCCCGAGGTCGTGCTGGTGTTCGAGATACGCCTCGCAGAGCCCGATGGCCCCGGCGGCGTTCCCCGTGGCGTACTCGAGGTCGCAGAGATTGAGCACCGCGCTCGGGTAATTCGGCTGCAGTTCGAGCGCGGCCTCGAAATTCCGGCGGGCCACGTCGAGATCTCCGGCGAGGAAGCTCGCCGCGCCGAGGTTGTTGCGGACCTCGGCGTCCGTCGGCGCGACCGCGGCCACGGCGGCGAAATCGGCCGCCGCGGCGGCGAACGCCTCCCGGCGGAAGCGCGCCAGGGCGAGGTTGAAGCGGATGTTGGGGTTGTCCGGCAGCAGAGTCGCGCTCTCGGCGAAGCTCCGCTCCGCGGCGGCGTACTCGCCGAGACCCATGTAGAACGCGCCCAGGTTGTTGTGGCCCACGGGCTCGGCCGGGAACTGCCGGGTCGCCGTCTCGAAGCAGGCCCGGGCCTGGTCGAGGTCGCCCCGGGCCAGCGCTTGCCGTCCTTCGGCGACGAGGTCGACGAACCCCGCCGGGGTCGCTTCGTTCGGGGACTGGTCGATCGACTGTGCCGTCATGGCGAACACTCCTCGTTGACATCCGGATCGCCCGAACCTCCCCGGGCGTCTCGCGCCGACGCCGTTGCAACGGGCGTGCCGCGGCGAACGGCCGCGTCCGGGCGCGCCGCCGCCCCGGGAATCGGCCGAACGCGGGATTTCGCCGGACGGCCGGGGCCCGGCCGGCCGGCCCGGCGGCGCCATTGCGGGCTGACGGGATTCCGGACAGTGCCGAGTAGAAATCCACCGATGTCCGGGTGGCCGGGGGAGGGCGGAATCGAATCGTCAAAAAGTCAACATTAGCCTTGGCGCCCCTGCGCGTTGTCCCTTATCAATAGGTCCCATAGACCTATTTTCTGGCCACCCGCGTACTCCAGGCGACGATCACAGGGAGCTGCCATGACCGCCTCCGCTGTTCCGGTCCTCCTCGTCCTCCTCGTCGCGGTGCTCTTCGCGGCCCTTTTCCTCGTGCTGAGCTACTGGCTCGGCCCGCGCCGGCGGGACCCCCTGAAGGAGTCGCCGTACGAGTGCGGGATCCCCGCCCGCGGCACGGTCCAGATCCGGTTCTTCGTCCGTTTCTTCCTGGTGGCGCTGTTCTTCCTGATCTTCGACCTGGAGGCGGTGTTCCTCTACCCCTGGGTGCTCGTGTTCCGCAGCAGTCTCGAATCGGGGGCGGCCGCGTTCGCGCTCGGCGAGATGGGCGTCTTCCTCGCCATCCTGGTCACCGGTTTCGTCTACGTGTGGCGGAAAGGCGGCCTCGAATGGCAGTAGACCTCGCCAGCCCGTCGAACTACCTGACCACGCGGCTGCGCCAGGCCGTCAACTGGGGCCGCAAGTACTCGCTCTGGCCGATTCCCTACGGCACGGCTTGCTGCGCCATCGAGTTCATGGCGGCGGTCTCGAGCTACCATGACCTGAGCCGCTACGGCGCCGAGCTCGTGCGGTTCTCGCCCCGCCAGAGCGACCTGATGATCGTCGCGGGGACCATCAGCTACAAGCAGGCGCCCATCCTGAAGCTGATCTACGCGCAGATGTGCGAGCCGAAGTGGGTCATCGCCATGGGCGTCTGCGCGAGCAGCGGCGGCTTCTACAAGAACTACGGGACGCTGCAGGGCATCGACCGGATCATCCCCACCGACATCTACGTCGCGGGCTGTCCGCCCACGCCGGAGAACCTCTTCCACGGGCTCCTGCAGCTGCAGGAGAAGATCGACCGCGAGGGACTCGCCCCCAGCGCGGATCGCCACGGCAGCCGAGTCCCGACCGACATCTAGCAACCGGGAAGGAACCATGAGCGACAGGCTGGTGCAGGCGCTGCGGCGGGAATTCGGCGAGACGATCCTGGCGACCGACGATCACTGCCAGGACCTCCACGTGCGCGTCGCCGCCGACCGGCTGCCCGCCGTTCTGGGCTACCTCAAGACCCGCGAGGACTGCACGCTGCTCGGCGACGTCATCGGGATCGACTATCCCGAACGCGCGCAGCGGTTCGAGGTCGTCTACTACCTGCGCTCGCTCTCGCTGCCCCGGCAGGTCTGGGTGCAGGTCGGCGTCGCGGAGGGAGAGGCGGTGCCGTCGGCGACGGGTCTGTTCCGGTCGGCCGACTGGCACGAGCGCGAGGTGTACGATCTCTTCGGCGTCCCGTTCGCGAATCACCCGGATCTGCGCCGGATCCTCTGCCACCACGAGTTCGAGGGCCACGCGCTGCGCAAGGACTACCCGATCGAGCAGGGCCAGGAGCTGGGCGAGCCGGAGAAGCTGTACAGCGATCGAGACATCGCGCGCGCCGCGCACCGCGCGAGCCTGGCCCGGAATCCCGCCGGCGCCGGCGACGAGATCCACGCCACGGACCTTTTGACCGTCAACCTCGGCCCGAGCCATCCGGCGATGCACGGCTGCCTGCGCGCCGAGGTCCTCCTCGACGGCGAGACGATCGTCGACGCCCGCGCGGAGATCGGCTACCTGCACCGCTGCTTCGAGAAGGAGGCGGAGGACCACACCTGGGCACAGGTGATGCCGTACACCGACCGCCTGAACTACTGCTCGCCGCTGCTCAACAACGTCATCTACGCGCTCGCCGTGGAGAAGCTGCTCGAGATCGAGGTGCCCCCGCGCTGCAAGGCGATCCGGGTCATCGTCTCGGAGCTGTCGCGGATCATCGACCACCTCGTCTGCGTGGGAACGAACCTGGTCGACATGGGCGCGCTCACGATGTACTGGTACACGTTCAACGTGCGCGAGGCGATGTACGAGATCATCGAGCACCTCTGCGGCAGCCGGCTCACGACGAACTACGCGCGCATCGGCGGGCTCAGCCACGACCTCTATCCCGGTTTCGAGGCCGAAGTGCGCGCGAAGCTGGCGATGCTGGACGAGGCGGTCACCGAGGTCGTCAAGCTCGCGGCCCGCAACCGGATCTTCCTCGACCGCACCCTCGGCATCGGCGCGATCAGCCGCGACGACGCGGTGAGCCACGGGTTCACGGGGCCGTGCCTGCGGGCCTGCGGGGTGGCCTACGACGCCCGGAAGCTGCATCCCCACCTGGACTACCAGGAATACGACTTCGACGTCCCGACCGGCGAGGACGGGGACACGCACTCGCGCATCATGGTGCGATTCGCGGAGATGATCCAGAGCAAGCGGATCATCGAGCAGGCCCTGCGGCGGCTCCCCGCCGGTCCCGTGAACGTGGACGATCCTCGCGTCGTCCTGCCGCCCAAGGAGAAGGTCTACGGGAGCATCGAGGGCGTCATGAACCAGTTCAAGCTGATCTACGAGGGGATCCGGGTGCCGGCGGGGACCGCCTACGGATTCGGCGAGGGCGGCAACGGCGAGCTGGGCTTCTACTGCGTCGCCGACGGCTCCGGGCGGCCGTACCGGATGAAGGTGCGCCCGCCTTGCTTCCCGGTCTTCGGCGCATATCCCCGGATCATCCGCGGCGGCATGATCAGCGACGCGATCGCCACCCTGGGCAGCCTCAACATCATCGCCGGCGAGCTCGACCGCTGAAGCGGGTCGGCCGGACCAGGACGGAGCAGAGGATGGAGAAACCCGTGATCGCGACCGACCTCGAGCTGACCGACCGTTCGCGGCAGAGGATCGCCGCGCTCTGCGCGCGGTACCCCACGCGCCAGAGCGCGCTCATGCCATGCCTGTGGGTCATCCAGGACGAACACGGCTGGGTGCCGGCGGCGGCGGTCCCGTACCTCGTGGACGCGCTCGGCGTCAGCGAGGCCCGCGTCCACGAGCTGCTGACCTTCTACACGATGTTCCGCACGGAGAAGCCGGCGAAGTACGTGCTGCAGGTCTGCCGCAACATCAGCTGCCATCTGCTGGGCGCGCGGGAGGTCATCGCGCACCTCGAGAAGCGGCTCGGGATCCGGCTCGGCGAGACCACGCCGGACGGACGCTTCGCGCTGGCGGGCGTCGAGTGCCTCGGCGCCTGCGGTCACGGACCGGTCCTGCAGCTCGGCAAGCACTTCTACGAGCAGCTCACGCCGGCCAGGGTCGATGCGATCCTGGAGAGCCTCCGCCGGGACGTGGTGCCGCGGGCGGACACCGATCGCCTGTTCGAGGAGGACCGATGAGCCGCCAGGACTGCCGCATCCTCTCGGCGCGGTTCGGTCGTCCGGACGGACACCGGCTCGCCGTCTACCAGGCCGCGGGCGGCTACCAGGCGCTCCGCCTGGTCCTCGCCGGGATGAAGCCGGACGAGGTGATCGAGGTCGTCAAGGAATCGGGGTTGCGTGGCCGCGGCGGCGCGGGGTTCCCGACCGGCGCCAAGTGGAGCTTCGTGCCGAAGACCGCCGACCAAGTCTATTTCTTCGTCAACGCCGACGAGTCCGAGCCGGGCACCTTCAAGGACCGCTACCTGCTCGACTACGATCCACACCAGACGATCGAGGGCACCATCATCAGCGCCTTCGCCGTCCGCGCGAACCTGGCGTTCATCTACGTCCGCGGCGAGTTCGGCTGGCTCGTCGACCGCGTTCAGCGCGCGGTCGACGAGGCCTACGCGGCCGGCTTTCTCGGCCGGAACATCCTGGGCAGCGGCTACGACCTCGAGATGATCGTCCACAAGGGGGCCGGCGCCTACATCTGCGGCGAGGAGACCGGGCTCATCAACTCGGTGACCGGCACCAAGGGTCAGCCGAGCATCAAGCCGCCGTTCCCAGCGGTCAGCGGTTTTCTCGGCAAGCCCACGATCGTCAACAACGTGGAGACGGTCGCCGCCGTCCCCTGGATCATGCTCAACGGCGCCGCGGCGTACCGGGGGTTCGGCACGGAGAAATCGCCCGGGACCAAGCTCTGGTCGGTGTCCGGCCCGGTCCGCCGCCAGGGCGTCTACGAGGTGCCCCTGGGCCTGCCCTTCCGCGAGTTCTTCCGCGACGACCTCGGCGGCATGCGCGACGGCGAGGAGCTGAAGGCCTGCATCGTCGGCGGCAGCTCGGTGCCCGTGCTCACGGCGGAGGAGATCCTGAGCTGCACGCTGGACTACGAGTCGCTGCAGCAGGCGGGCACGATGCTCGGGTCGGGGGGCATGATCATCATCCCGCAGAGCGCCGACATGGTCGAGCTGCTCAAGGTGCTGATGCACTTCTACTGGGACGAGAGCTGCGGCCAGTGCACGCCCTGCCGCGAGGGCACCGGCTGGTTGCACCGCGTCACGAGCAAGCTCCTCAAGGGCGAGGCGGTGGCGGAGGACCTCGCGTTGCTGGAGCGGATCTGCGACGGCATGGCTGGCCTGACGATCTGCCCGCTGGCGGATGCGGCCGTGATGCCGGTGCGCAGCTTCCTCAAACGATTCCGCGGCGAATTCGCCGCGCGCATCCACGAGACCGCCGCTGCGGGTTCGCCCACGCGCTGGGCCCGCGGCGAGTGACGAGGGATCGACCATGGCGACCCTGACCATCGACGGCCAGCTGATCACGGTCCCGGACGGGACCCGGCTCTTCGACGCGTGCCGCGAGGCGCGGGGCGAGGACCTGCCGCACTTCTGCTACCACCCCGATCTCAGCGTCGCCGGGGTCTGCCGGCTCTGCCAGGTGGAGATCGAGGGTCTGCCCAAGCTGACCATCGCGTGCAACACGACGGTGCGCGACGGCATGGTGGTGCAGACCCGCAGCAAGCGGGTGCAGCAGGCGGTCCAGCAGATCCTGGAGATGCATCTGATCAACCACCCGGTCGATTGCCCGATCTGCGACCAGGCGGGCGAGTGCGGCCTGCAGGACCAGTACATGGCGTACGGCCTCTACGAGTCCGAGGTCGCCAAGGCGGACAAGGTCCGCAAGGCCAAGGTCCAGGTCATCGGCCCGCAGGTGATCCTCGATCAGGAGCGCTGCGTGCTGTGCACGCGCTGCGTGCGCTTCTGCGACGAGGTCACGGGGACGCGCGAGCTGGGGATCTTCAACCGCGGCGACCGCGCCGAGATCGGGGTCGCCCCGGGCCGCCGGCTCGACAACAACTACAGCCTCAACACCGTCGACATCTGCCCGGTCGGCGCCCTCACGAGCCGGGATTTCCGCTTCCAGAAGCGGGTCTGGCTGCTGCGCGCCACGCCGACGATCTGCCCGGGCTGCGCGACCGGCTGCAACCTGCGCGCCGATCACGAGGGCGGCCGCATCTACCGGCTGGTGCCGCGCCGCAACGACGAGGTCAACGGG
Source organism: Candidatus Krumholzibacteriota bacterium (assembly GCA_022711765.1). GTDB lineage: Bacteria > Krumholzibacteriota > Krumholzibacteriia > LZORAL124-64-63 > LZORAL124-64-63 > Glo-17. Next base: position 405,705 of record JAKLEB010000001.1, on the reverse strand, counting down.
CCGTGGGCCTGCGACCTGGGGCGCCTGTCGTACAAGGACATTCACGCCGAGAGCCGACTCGCGGTCGCGCTCGCGCGCGGCGAGGGCGGGCTCGAATCCCGCGGCTGGCAGGAGGCGCGCGCCGAGCTGTTCGGGCTCCTGAAACCGGGGGGCGTCGCGTTCGCCCTGGCGGATCCGCGGCAATCCCTCGAGGAGCTCGTGCTCTTCAAGCGTCTGGGGTTGCGCCTCGCCGGTGAGGCCCAGCTCGCCGGCGGGATCGCGGGCGAGGGCATGGCCGAGAGCGACGGCATCCTGCTTGCGGCCGATCGGCGGCCGAACCGCCAGGCTCTGCGCTGGCTCGAGCTGCCCGAGATCGCGCCGGCCCGGCTGGCGGAGACGCTCCGGGGGGCGCGCGGGACCCTCCTCGTTTTCGGCGGCGATCCGTTCGCGCACGCCGAGATCGCGGCGGCGGCGGGCCGCCTGCGCGTGGTCTACCTCGGGACCCACCTCAACGCCACGGCGCGGGCCGCGCAGCTCGTGGTGCCGCTCGCCGCCTGGGCCGAGAAGGACGCCCTGTGGGTCAACGGCCGGGGCCGCATCCAGCGCGGTCAGCGCGCGGTCGCCGCGCCGGGCGCCGCCCGGGAGGACTGGCGGGTCCTCGCGGACCTGCTCGATCATCTCGGCGATTCCCTCGACTTGCCGGGCCTGGCGGCCGTGCGGCGGCTGGTCGCGCAGGAACTGGGGCTCGCGGATCTCGACGTCTTGAACCGTCTGCCCGTCGGCGGCCTGCAGCCGGAGCTGCCAGCGAAGGCTCCGACGCAAGGAGAATGATGGTGCCCGTCGTCTTCGAGGCGCTCGCCAAGATCGTGTTCATGTTCCTGGTGATCATGAGCTTCGTGCCGCTTCTGATCTGGGCCGAGCGCAAGGGCTCGGCCTTCATCCAGGACCGCACGGGCCCCAATCGCGCCGCCATCCTCGGCCTGAGGCTCGCCGGCCTCGTCCACCCCATCGCCGACGTCCTCAAGCTGGTGTTCAAGGAGGACGTGGTGCCGGCGCAGCGCCACCGTGTCCTCTACGCCTTCGCGCCGTGGCTGGTGATGACCGTCGCGATGAGCACCTATGCCGTGATCCCGTTCGGCGACCACCTGCGGCTGGGGGGACGCGAGTACCAGCTGGTCGTCGCGGACCTCGAGGTCGGCCTGCTCTACGTCCTGGCCGTGAGCAGCCTGGCGACCTACGGCGTGGCGCTCGGCGGCTGGGCGAGCAACAGCAAGTACACGTTCCTCGGCGCCTTGCGCTCGGCGGCCTCGATGATCAGCTACGAGATCACCATGGGCCTCGCGCTGATGGGCCTGTTCCTGGTCTTCGGCACCTTCCGGCTGACCGAGCTGGTGCACCAGCAAGGTGACCTGATCTGGGGCTGGCTGCCGCGCTGGGGGATCGTGGTGCAGCCGGTCGGCTTCCTGCTCTTCATCGCCGCGGTCTACGCCGAGACCAACCGCACGCCGTTCGACATGACCGAGCGGGACTCGGAGATCGTCGCCGGGTACCACACCGAGTACAGCAGCCTCAAGTTCGCGCTGTTCTTCATGGCGGAATACGCGCACATGGTCATCGGCGCGGCCCTGATCGCCGCGCTGTACTTCGGCGGCTACCAGATCCCGTGGCTGCGGCGCGAGCTCATCGAGGACCAGGCCGGCCTGCTCTTGACGGGGCTGCTGGCCGCGGGCGCGCTCCTGCACGGCTGGCTCGCCTCGCTCTACTTCCGGCGGGCCCGGCGGGAGAAGGGCTGGTACCGGGACGCCCGCGAGAGGGAGCCGGGCGTCCTGGGCGCCGTCGCCCTGGTCATCGGCCTCGCGCTGCTCGGCTCGCTGCTGCTGCGGCCCTGGAGCCTGGGGGCGGCGGGCGCCTCGGTCCTCGCCACCTTGCTGCAGACCGGTTTCTTCATCGCGAAGATCGCCTGCTTCGCCTGGCTCTTCATCTGGGTGCGCTGGACGGTGCCCAGTTTCCGCTACGACCAGGTGATGCGCCTGGGCTGGCAGATCCTGCTGCCGGTGGGGCTCGTGAACCTGGTGGTCACGGCGCTCTGGCTCGCCGCCGCGCATCGTCCGTAGCCGCGGCTGCGCCGCGCGAAGGGATGGTTCGATGAGCTACAAGGGACTCCCCGAGGTCGTCACCAGGCGCCGGCGCAGCTTCTGGGAGAGCGCGTACTTCGTGGAGATCTGCAAGGGGCTGTTCGTCACCGGCCGCCACCTGGTGCGCAACCTGCTGCACACGGGCGAGATGCCGACGGTTCAGTACCCGGAGAAGCGACGCGAGTACGGGCCGCGGTTCCGGGGCCGCCACCGCCTGATGAAGCGGGCGGACGGATCGCCGCGGTGCGTGGCGTGCATGATGTGCAGCACGGTCTGTCCGGCCGACTGCATCACGATCGTCGCCGGCGAGCACCCCGATCCGGCGATCGAGAAGTTCCCGAAGACCTTCACGATCGACCTCCTTCGCTGCGTCTACTGCGGCCTGTGCGAGGAGGCCTGCCCCTGCGACGCGATCCGCATGGACACCGGCATCTACGAGATCGCGGCCGACAACCGCGAGAGCTTCGTCGTGGACAAGGAGTTCCTCTTGGACAACGACAAGGACGGGACGCTGTGATGGAAGGATTCCTCTTCTACCTCGGTGGCGCCATGATGCTGCTGGGCGGCGTCGCCATGGTCGCGAGCCGCAGCGCCGTGAGCGCCGCCTGCTGGCTGGTCCTCTCGTTCCTCGGCTCGGCGGCGCTCTTCGCCGCGCTCCAGGCGCCGTTCCTGGCGGTTCTGCAGATCCTCGTGTACGCCGGCGCGATCATGGTCCTGTTCCTGTTCGTGATCATGATGCTCGAGGGACCGGTGATGCCGGCCGAGGCCGGCCGGCCGAAGTTCTGGATCCCGGCGGGGGCGCTGGTCCCGGCCGCGATCATCCTGGTCGCCACGGCGCGCTGGGTGCCGGGCGCCGGGCTGCCCGGCTTCCCCGGCGACCTGCCGCCGGGCTTCGGCCAGCCGGTGCGCGTGGCCCAGCTGCTGCTCGGCGAGTACCTGCTCGCGTTCGAACTGATCTCGATCGTCCTGGTGGTGGCGATCATCGGCGCCCTCGCGTTGGGCAGCAACGAGAGGACACTGCCGTGGAAGTAGGCTTGACCCACTACCTGCTGCTCGCGGCGGCGGTGTTCCTGGTGGGCATGGTCGGCTTCATCGTGCGCCGCAACACGCTCATCATGCTGATGTGCGTCGAGCTCATGCTGAGCGCGGCGAACCTGGTCTTCGTCGCGTTCAGCCGGGAGCTCGGCGACGAGGCCGGCCACGTCTTCGTGCTGATGAATTTCGCCGTCGCCGCCGCCGAGGTCGCGATCGGCCTGGCGATCCTGATGGAGATCTTCCGCCGCCGGCGGTCGGTCGACGCGGACGACCTGAACACGCTCATGGAGTAGGACCGTGATCGACACCTCCCTGCGCTGGATCGTGCTCGCCCCGCTCGTGGGGGCGGCCGTGAACGGACTGCTGAACCGCCGGTTGCCCCGGCGCGCGGCGGGCCTGGTCGGCTGCGCGGCGGTGGCGGTGAGCCTGGCGCTCGCGGTCCGGGCGGTCCTGCGGCTCGCGGCGCTTCCCGCCGACGAGCGCGTGCTCACCGACACGCTCGGTCGCTGGATCGCGAGCGGATCCCTGCAGGTGGACGCCGGGTTCCTCCTGGACCCGCTGTCGGCGGTGATGATCCTGGTCGTCACGGGCGTGGGATTCCTCATCCACGTCTACAGCCTCGGCTACATGGCGCACAACGCCGGCCTGCCGCGGTTCTTCGCCTTCCTGAACCTCTTCATCGGCGCGATGCTCGTCCTGGTGCTCGCGGAGAACCTGCCTCTCCTGTTCATCGGCTGGGAGGGGGTCGGCCTCTGCAGCTACCTGTTGATCAGCTTCTGGTTCGACGCGGAGGCGAACGCGGACGCCGGCCGCAAGGCCTTCATCACGAACCGGGTCGGCGACTTCGGCGCGCTGCTCGCGATGTTCGTCCTGGGCGTGGCGCTGCTGCCGCACCTGGGGCCGGGCGAGGGGTTGTTCAGCTTCCCGGTCCTGCGCGCGCACGCGCACGACCTGACGGGAGTGGCCACCCTGGCCTCGCTGCTGCTCTTCCTGGGGGTGACGGGCAAGTCGGCGCAGATCCCGCTCTACATCTGGCTGCCCGACGCGATGGCGGGCCCGACGCCGGTCTCGGCCCTCATCCATGCGGCCACCATGGTCACGGCCGGCGTGTACCTCATGGCGCGCCTGAGCTTCCTCTTCGTCCTCAGTCCTGCCGCGATGTCGGTGGTCGCCGGCGTGGGCATCGGCACGGCGCTCTTCGCCGCCACGATCGCGGTGGCCCAGACCGACATCAAGAAGGTGCTGGCCTACTCGACCGTCAGCCAGCTCGGGTACATGGTCGCCGCCTGCGGCGTCGGCGCCTTCGCGGCCGGCGTCTTCCACGTCGTGACCCATGCGTTCTTCAAGGCGTTGCTGTTCCTGGGGGCCGGATCGGTCATCCACGCGATGCACCACGAGCAGGATCTCCGCGCGATGGGCGGCCTGGCCCGGCGCCTGCCGCTCACCTGGCCGACCATGCTCGCGGGCACGCTCGCGATCGCGGGCGTCCCGCCGCTCGCGGGCTTCGTCTCCAAGGACGAGATCCTCTTCGCCGCCTTCCTGGGCGCTCGGGGCGGGTTCCCGTGGCTCTGGCTGGCCGGCTTCCTCACCGCGGGCCTGACGGCGTTCTACATGATGCGGCTGATCGCGCTCGCGTTCCTCGGCGAGAGCCGGGCGAGCCCCGAGGCGCGGGCGAACGTCCACGAGTCGCCCCCGACGATGACCGTGCCGCTCGTGGTGCTGGCCGCGCTCTCCGTCGCCGGCGGGTTCCTCGGCTGGCCGCACGCGCTGGGCGGCGGCGCGCGGCTGCAGGCCTGGCTCGCGCCGGTCTTCGCGTCCGGCCACGGCGCGGCGGCCGACGGCGGGCACGGAAGCGCCGGCCTGGAATGGACCCTGGCGGGGGTCTCGACGCTGATCGCGATCGCCGGCCTGGGCCTCGGCTACCTCGCCTACGTCCGCCGCCCGCGGCTCGTCGCGGCGGCGCGCGCGTGGCTGGGCGGCCGGCCGGCGCAGGTGCTCGGCCGCAAGTACTTCGTCGACGAGCTCTACGGCAGGCTCATCTACCGGCCGCTGCAGCGCCTAGCGGACGTCGTCTGCTTCCGCTGGGTCGATCGCGGCCTGATCGACAACCTCCTGGTGGGAGGCTCGGCGGTCGTGACGATCTTCACGGGCTCGCTGCTGCGCCTGATGCAGAACGGTCTGGTCCGGTTCTACGCCTGGGTTTTCGCGCTCGGCGTGACGGTGTTCGCGGTCTACCTGACCTTCCTCGGCTAGGAGGCAATGGGCTTGGCTCTCGTCAGCGACCACATCCTGTCCCTGGTCACCTTCCTGCCGCTCGCCGGAGCGCTGGTCATCCTGCTCTGCCTGGCGCGGCGGCCCACGGCCGCGGGGTGGCTGGCGTGCGGGGTGGCCCTCGCCGACCTCGGGCTCGCGGTCCTGCTCTGGCTGGGCTACGATCCCGTCCCGGGGACCGACCAGTTCGTCGAGCGCGCCGCCTGGTTCCTCGGCGGCCGCGTGCAGTACCATCTCGCCTGCGACGGGATCAGCCTGGTGCTGGTCCTGCTGACGGCGCTGCTGGGCCCGCTGGTGATCCTCTCGACGAAGAGCTCGCTCTCGCAGCGGGTCCCGCTGTTCATGGCGATGGCCCTGTTCCTGCAGACGGCCATGATCGGCACGTTCCTCGCGCGCGACATGCTCCTGTTCTACGTGTTCTGGGAGTTGATGCTGATCCCGATGTACTTCCTGATCGGCATCTGGGGCGGCCCCCGCCGCATCTACGCGGCGGTCAAGTTCTTCATCTTCACCATGGCCGGCTCGGTCTTCATGCTGGTCGCCATCCTCTATTGCTGGTTCAAGGCGGGCACCATGGACCTCGGCGCCTGGCTGGCGCTGGATCTGACGCCGACGGAGCAGCTGTGGCTCTTCGCCGCGTTCGCCCTCGCGTTCGCGATCAAGGTTCCGATCTGGCCGCTCCACACCTGGCTGCCGGACGCCCACGTCGAGGCGCCGACCGCGGGGTCGGTGATCCTCGCGGGCGTGCTTTTGAAGATGGGCACCTACGGCCTGCTGCGCTACGCGATGCCGCTCTTCCCGGCCGCCGCCGTGACTGCCGCGCCGGTCCTCGCGGTCCTGGGCGTCATCGGCATCGTCTTCGGCGCGCTCGTGGCCTGGGTGCAGACCGACGTCAAGAAGCTGGTCGCCTACAGTTCGGTCAGCCACCTCGGCTTCGTGGTGCTCGGCCTGTTCAGCCTGACCGCCCAGGGCGCGACGGGCGGCGTGTTCCAGATGCTCGCGCACGGCCTCTCGACGGGCGGCCTCTTCCTCCTCGTGGGCATCCTCTACGAACGTCGCCACACGCGCGAGCTGGCCGACTTCGGCGGGCTCGCGCACGGCATGCCCGCCTACGCGTCGGTCTTCCTGATCACGACGCTCGCGAGCATCGGCCTGCCGGGACTCTGCGGCTTCGTCGGCGAGTTCCTGATCCTGCTCGGCACCTTCGGCAGCTCGCAGCTGCCGCACGCCAAGCTGTTGGTGGCGGTGGCGGCGACCGGCGTCATCCTCGGAGCGATCTACATGCTGTGGATGTACCAGAAGGTCTTCCTCGGCCCGCTCGGGTCGAAGAAGAACCAGGGCCTGCCGGACCTCGCGCTGCGGGAGTGGTTCGTCCTCGTGCCGCTCGTCGTGTTCATGGTGTGGCTGGGGGTGGGCCCGAACCTGGTGCTGGCCAAGGTCGGCCCGAGCGTGGAGCGCGTCCTGGAGCCGTTGACGGCGCCCGGCCTGGTCCTCCCGCACGGCGATCCCCGGCCGGCGCCGCTGTGGGCCGTGCCGGCCGTGCTCGGCGGCGGCGGGGAGGTCGCGCCGTGATCACCGTGCCGCCCGTCAACTGGCCTGCGCTCTTGCCCTATCTCGTGATCGGCGGCGGCGGCCTCGTCGTCATGCTCGTCGACGCGTTCGTCCGCACGCTGCGCAAGGACCACCTCACCGCGCTGACGGGGCTCGTGTTCCTGGGCGCCGCGATCGCGATGATCGCGGTCAAGCCGGAGCCGGGGCCGCAGCTCGGGGGGATGCTCACCGTCCAGATGTACACGCGCTTCTTCGATTTCCTGCTGCTGGGCATCGGCCTGGTGACCACGGTCTACGGCAGCGCCGTCTACAGCCAGGACGGCGACTACCGGCCCGAGTTCTATCCGCTCGTGCTGTTCGCGGTGCTCGGGATGATGGTGCTGGTCGCCGCCAGCGACCTCTTGATCCTCTTCCTCGGCATCGAGACCATGAGCCTCGCGGTCTACGCGCTCGTGTGCGGCCGGCGCGGCGAGCTGCGCAGCAGCGAGGCGGCGTTGAAGTATCTGCTGCTGGGCTCGTTCGCCTCGGCGTTCCTGCTGATGGGCGCGGCGCTCTTGTACGGCTGCGCCGGCGGGACGAGCTACGCGGCGCTCGCGGCGGTCGGCGGGACGGGCGAGGGCGGCCCGCTCTTCGCCGTCGGCCTCGGCCTCGTGCTCGTGGGCTTCGCGTTCAAGGTGGCGATGGTCCCGTTCCACATGTGGACGCCCGACGTCTACGACGGCGCTCCCGCCCACGTGACGGGCTTCATGGCGACCGCGGTGAAGGCGGCCGCCTTCGGCGCCCTGATCCGCTTCGTGACGATCGCGCTGCCTGGCCTCGCGGCCCATTGGTCGGGGCTGCTGACGGTGCTGACCGTGCTGACCATGACCGCGGGCAACCTGCTCGCGCTCGTCCAGGCGTCGATCAAGCGGATGCTGGCGTATTCGAGCATCGCCCACGCCGGCTACCTGCTGCTGGGCGTGCTCGCGATCCTGGCTCCCGCCGGCGGCGACCCGGGCCGGCCGCTGCGCGAGTCCGCGGTCGTCCAGGCGGCCGGCAGCGGCCTGCTCTTCTACCTGCTCGGCTACTGCCTGATGAACCTCGCGGCGTTCGGCGTCATCAGCCAGCTCGGACGCTCCGGCGGGGTCGAGGCCGACCAGGTCGACCACTACCGCGGACTGTCGGGGCGCCAGCCGGTCGCGGCCGCCGTGCTGGCGGTCGCGATGTTCTCGCTGGCGGGGATTCCGGGCACGGTCGGATTCCTCGGCAAGTTCTACCTCTTCGAGGCGGCCATCCGCGCCCAGCTGGTGCCGCTCGCGATCTGGGGCGTCGTGAACTCGCTGCTGTCCGTCTACTACTACCTGCGGGTGGTCGTGGTCATGTACATGAGCGACGACCAGACCGAGCCGTTCGACGGCCGGAACTGGGAGACCATCCTGCTCGCCGGCTGCCTCGCGGCGCTGGTCGTGCTCCTCGGCGTCTTCCCGGCCGCGGTGCACGGCCTGACGTCGCTTGCGTTCGGAACGATGCTCGGTTGAGCGGCGCTGGCGCCGGGATGGCCGGCGCGGTATGCTCGCGGCCGCCGGGCGATCGAAGGGACACGATGGCCGCCTACCAGACCGTGAACCCCGCCACCGGCGAGGTCCTGCGCAGCTACGAGACGATGACCGCGGACGCGGCGATGGCGGTGCTCGCGGCGGCGCACGCCGCCCAGCCCGACTGGGCCGCGCGACCGATCGCGGAGCGGGCTCGCTGCGCCGCCCGCCTCGCCGCCGTCTTGCGCGCGCGCAAGGGCGAATGGGCGCGGCTGATGACCCTCGAGATGGGCAAGCCGATCGGCGAGAGCACGGCCGAGATCGTCAAGTGCGCCTGGCTCTGCGAGGTCTACGCCGAGCGCGCCGAGGCCTGGCTCGCCGAGGAGCCGGTCGCCGCCGACGGCCGCGACCACCGGGTCGTCTACCAGCCCCTGGGCGTGATCCTCTCGATCATGCCGTGGAACTTCCCGTTCTGGCAGGCGCTGCGTTTCGCCGTGCCGACCTTGCTCGCGGGCAACGCGAGCGTGCTCAAGCATGCCCGCAACGTGACCGGGTGCGCCCTCGCGCTCGAGGTCGCGCTACGGGAGGCGGGATTCCCGGCCGACCTGTTCCGGACGGTGCTCGCCGACCACGAGGTCACGGCCGCCCTGCTCGGCGATCCGCGCACGGCCGGCGTCTCGCTCACGGGCAGCACCGCGGCCGGCCGGCAGGTCGCCGCCCTCGCGGGGCGCCACCTCAAGACCTGCGTCCTCGAGCTGGGCGGCAGCGACCCCTTCATCGTGCTCGCGGACGCCGACCTGGACCGGGCCGTGCAGGGCGCGGTCACCGGTCGGCTGCTCAACACCGGCCAGAGCTGCATCGCCGCGAAGCGGTTCCTGGTCGAATCGCCCGTCTACGCGGAGTTCACGAGCCGGTTCGCCGCGGCGATGGCCGCCCGGCGGCTCGGCGATCCGCTCGACCCCGAGACCGAGGTCGGCGCCGTGGTCAACGCCGAGGAGCTCGCGAACCTGCTCGCCCAGATCGCGGACGCGGTCGGCCGGGGCGCCCGCCTGGTCTGCGGGGGGCGGCAGGTCGAGCGCCCCGGGACGTTCCTGGCGCCGACGGTCCTCGCCGAGGTCACGCCGCAGATGCGGGTCTGGAGAGAAGAAGTGTTCGGCCCCGTGGCGCCCGTCATGGCGGTGGGCGACGCCGACGAGGCCGTCCGCCTGGCCAACCAGAGCGATTACGGCCTCGGCGGCTCGGTCTGGACCGCCGATCTCGCCCGCGGCGAGGCGATCGCGCGCCGCCTCGAGTGCGGGTCGGCGTTCGTCAACGGGATCGTCAGGAGCGATCCGCGCCTGCCGTTCGGCGGGGTCAAGCAGAGCGGCCTCGGGCGCGAGCTGGGCTGGTTCGGGTTGCGGGCCTTCACGAACGTGAAGGGGCTCAACCTCTACGACTGATCCGCGCCGCGCGCCCTCGCTCCGGTCGCGTCACCAGTTCTCCGCGGCGACCTCGAACTCCTCGCGCCCCGCGTCGCAGACCGGACACCGCGCCGGCGCCTTGGCTCCCTCGTGCACGTAGCCGCAGACGGTGCACTTCCAGCGGACCGATTCCGGCTTGGCGTAGACCTGGTTCTTCTCGACGATCTCGAGCAGGGAGCGATAGCGTTTCTCGTGCTCGATCTCGACCTTGGCGACCATCTTGAACGCGCGCGCCACGTCCTTGAATCCCTCGCTCTCGGCGACCTGCGCGAACCCGGCGTAGAGTTCCGACCATTCCTCGTGTTCGCCGGCTGCTGCTGCGGCGAGATTCGCCGCGGTCGTGGCGATCGTCCCGGCCGGGTAGCTGGCGGTGATCTCGACCATCCCGCCCTCCAGGAACGAGAAGAACACCCGCGCGTGCTCCAGCTCGTTCTCCGCGGTCTCGAGGAAGACCTCGCCGATCCGGCCCAGCCCCTCGTTGACCGCCTGCTCGGCGAAGTACGTGTAGCGATTGCGCGCCTGACTCTCGCCCGCGAAGGCTTTCAGGAGATTCTCCTCGGTCCGGGTTCCCTTGAGCGCTGGCATGAGCGTCCTTTCTGCTGTCAGGGAAGGCGTCGACTGGTGCCGGGAAGATGGTGGCCGACCCCGGTTTGGGTGAACGCACGTGATATTGTCACGGCAAAACCCGAATCGCGCCATTATGCTGCGGCCATGGTTCGCCGCCGCCGCCAACACCGGAGCCGCTGGCAGGCCGTCCAGCGCATCGAGGCCGTCCTCGACGCGGTGCGCGGCCGCGCCAGCGAGCGCTACGACCGCCGCGACCCCGAACGGCGCCCGCGGGCGCACCTGCTGGACCTCCAGCGCTACGGGCGGCTGTTCGATCGCCTGGCCGCCCTCGATTTCGAGTACCTGCTCTCCCTCGACTTCGCGGCGCCGCCGGAGATCCTGCGCATCCTGCTGCCGCAGTCGGTGCTCGGCCGCGCGCAGAACGGCCACGGCTTCTGGCGCGACGAGGCGGGGGCGCCGCTCGTCTTCCGGGACGCCACGTTCGACCGCGTGCTCGCGGCGCTCGCGAGCCTCGATCCCACGTTGCAGGGTCCCCTGGTGCGCCAGGCCCGGGGCCGCCGGCTGGAACGGCTCGCCGGGTGGCTGCACGAGAACCTCGGCCGGCCCGAGCTGCTGCTCGAGGATGGGGGCGAACCGCTGCTCGGCGTCGAGCTGCTTCGCGACCAGCGCGTTGCGACGCGGGAATTCCTGCGCGGGATGGTCCTCGCGGGCTGGATGGACGATTTCGGCCGGCGCCGCCTGTGCATGGCGCACCATCGCCGCACGTTTGCCGGCTGGCCGCTGGAGATCGCGGGAGGCCAGACGTTCGTGGTGCGTCCCGATCTGCTCGCCGCCGTCGGCATCGCCGACCCCGGCCGCGGCGAGTTCGCGCCCGAGGACCTCGACAAGCTCGCGGACCTCGGGATCATCCAGCGCGAGGACCGCGAGTACACGCGTCCCGAGTACGAGCAGGCCTACTTCCGCCTGCGCGCGGGCGAGGGCGTCAGCGACGATCTCGCGCTCATCTGGATCGGCGCCCGCCACGGCTGGGCCGCGTTCCTCGGCGCGTTCGTCATGGACGCGGTCGACACGTACGACAAGTTCCTCTGGCGATTCCGGCCGGGCGGCTTCGACGGCCGGCTGGCCGGAGAGCTTCAGGCCCGCTGGCGGGAGCACTACGGGGAGCCGCTCGTCGCGGACGAGGAGATCCTGGCGGTGATCCGGTTCGCGGCCAAGCTGAACGCCCCGGATTGTCTGCTGAGCTCGAGCCACCGCAGGTTCATCCAGACCGAGGCCGGCAGCAAGGTCGCCACCCTGCTGAACCACTGGCGGTTCCTGCAGGGGGACCCGGTCTACGAGATCGACCTCGGGTACAGCCGCTTTCCTTCACGCAAATTCTACGAGATAGCGCATAAGCGCTTGCAATTCATGGACATCGATGTTACGCCAGCCCGCTTCGTCGCGAGCCCCGGCCGGCGCCGCTGAGTCCGGCCCACCTCTTGCACGGGGTCGCGCCGCCACAGTCTACCGGCGCGCGGGCGGCTGGAACGGCCGCCGCGCGTCCGGACGACTCGTACCGGGGAGCGCGCACCGTGCCATCGACCCTGTCGCAACCCGACCTCGCTGCGGTCCGCGAGCGCCTCGACTCCGGCCGGCCGGCCGAGGCTCTCCGCCTGCTGCTGCCGCTCGCGGCGAGCCAACCCGGCGACCCCGAGACCTGGCAGCTCGTGGGGCGCAGCGCGCTCGACCTGGGCAACCTCGACCGCGCCGGCGACGCGTATCGCCAGGTCCTGACGCTGCGGCCGGATCATCGCGACGGCCTGCTCGGCGCCGGCCTCGTGCTCCAGCGCCGCGGCCTCAGCGACGATGCCTGCGTGGTCTGGCGGCGCGCCGCGGACCTGGACGCAGGCGATCCCGTCCCGCCGACCCTGGTCGGGATCGACCTGATGCGCCGGGGTCGCCTGGCGGACGCGGAGGGCTGGTTCCGCGAGGCGCTCGCGCGCCGGCCGGATCATGCGGATGCCCAGGCCGGCCTGGGTTCGCTCCTGGAACGGACCGGCCGCGCCGCCGAAGGCGCGGCGTTCCTCGCGCCCGTGGCGGCCGGGCCGCAGGCCCCCAGCGCCGTGGTCGTCATCCACGCCCGCTGCCTGCTGTCGCTCGGCGAGGCCGCGGCCGCTCGGGCGTCCGTCGAGCGCGCGCTCGACCGGGGCGCGGACCGCCAGCAGCGGGTCCAGCTCGAGCACCTGCTCGGCGATTGCCTCGACGAGCTGGGGGAAACGGACGCCGCCTTCGCCGCCTACGCGCGGGCGAACGGATTGCGGACCGCCGCCTTCGCCGGCGCGACCCACCTCGGCGCGGCGCGCCAGTACTGCCGCCTGGTGACTGCCGAGCGGCTGGCCACGCTGCCGCGGGGGCGCAACCGGCGGCGGCGGTCGGTGCTCGTGGTCGGCGTTCCCCGCTCGGGGACGAGCCTCATCGAGCGCATGCTGGCCGCGCATCCCCGCCTGGCCGGCGCCGGCGAGCTGGACACCTGGCGCCTGCTGGCGGTCGAGCTGGCGAGCCGCTGGCGGCTGCCGGAGGGGGACATCTGGTACCGGCACCTCGATCGGCTCACCGGTGAACTGCTCGACGAGCTGGGCGCGGCCTACCTCGCGGAGCTCGACCGGCGGGGCGGGGACGCGCCGTACGTCGTCGACAAGATGCCTCAGAACACCTTCCAGCTGCCGCTCGCCGCGCTGGCCTTGCCCGGCACGGTGGTCGTGCACGCGGTCCGCGACCCGATCGACACGGGCTGGTCCTGCTTCCGGCAGAATTTCACCGACGGCCTCGCGTGGTCGACGCGCCTCGAGACGATCGCGCTCTACCTGCGCGCCGAGCGCGAGCTGATGGCGCACTGGAAGCGCGTGCTCGAGGTGCCGATCGTCACCGTCAGGTACGAGGAGCTGACTCGCGACCCGGCGGCGGCGCTCCGACCGGTCCTGACCGCCCTGGGCGAGGCCTGGCACGACGAGATGTTGAGCTTCCACGGGCGACCCCACTACACGGCGACCGCGAGCTACCGGGAGGTGCGGCGGCCGCTCCACGGCGGGGCGGTCGGCCGGGCCGCGCGCTACGCGGTCCACCTGGAGCCGCTGCGCCGGCTGCTCGCCGCGTTCGGGCCGCTGCCGGACTGAGCGGCGCGGTGACGGCGAACGTCAGCGATAGGCCGCGAGTCCCGTGATCGCCTGGCCGACGATCAGCGTGTGGATCTCGTGGGTCCCCTCGTAGGTGTAGACGGATTCGAGGTTGGTGAGGTGGCGGCCCGGGGAATACTCGTCGGTGATGCCGGCGGCGCCCAGGATCGACCGCGCCGAGCGGGCCACGTCGAGCGCCATCGCCACGTTGCGGCGCTTGGCCAGCGAGACGAGCGGGAACTCGTTGACGCCGGAATCCTTGAGCCGGCCGAGCTGGATCGCGACCAGCTGACCCTGCGTGACGTCGGTGAGCATGTCGACCAGCTTGGCCTGCGTCAGCTGGAAGCCGGCGATCGGCGTCGAGAACTGCTCGCGCTCGAGGGCGTAGGCCAGGGCGGTGTGGTAGCAGTCGGCGGCCGCGCCCACGACGCCCCAGGCGATCCCGTAGCGCGCCTCGTTCAGGCAGCTCAGCGGCCCTTTCAGGCCCTCGACGCCCGGCAGCCGCCGGCTGTCGCGAACCCGCACCTCGTCCAGGATCAGCTCGCCGGTGTCCGACGCGCGCAGGCTGTACTTGCCGTGGATCGCCTGAGCGGCGAAGCCGGAATCGCCTTTCTCGAGGAGGAAGCCGCGCACCTTGCCGTCCGCCTCGTCGCGCGCCCACACGACCGCGAGGTCGGCGAGGGTCGCGTTCGTGATCCACATCTTGTTGCCGCTGAGGACCCAGCCGTCGCCGTCGCGCCGGCACCGCGTCTCCATGCCCGCCGGATCCGAGCCGTGCGCCGCCTCGGTCAGGCCGAAGCAACCGACGAGCTTGCCCCGCGCCAGCTCGGGCAGGTACTTGGCGCGCTGCTCGTCGGTGCCGTAGACGCTGATCGGCCACATCACGAGCGATCCCTGCACGCTGGCGAAGCTGCGCAGGCCGCTGTCGCCGCGCTCGAGTTCCTCGCAGATCAGACCGTAGACCGTGTAGCTGAGCCCGCTGCAGCCGGGACCGCGGACGCTCGGGCCGAGCAGACCGAGCGCGCCCAGCTCCGGTACGATCTCCGTCGGGAAGGTGCCGGCGGCGTGGTGGGCCCTCAGCACGGGCAGGAAGCTGCGCTCGACGAACTGGCGGGCCATGGCCTGCACGGCCCGCTCTTCGGCGTCAAGCAGGCGGGAGACCCGGAAGAAATCGACTCCCTGGTACGGCTTCATCGCGTCGGCGGTCCTTTCGCGGGGATCATGTCGCCGGAGCGAGAAAAGGTAGGCGAATCTGACGGCGGTGTCACCTGACGCCGAGCGGGGCGGGCGGCGTCCCGGTCCGACGGAAACCGCCGCCGCGCCGCGCCTAGAGGGATTCGACCGAGACGACCTCGGGGATGGCGGTCTTCAGACGCTTCTCGATCCCCTGCTTGAGGGTCATCATGCTCATCGGACAGCCGCCGCAGGCGCCCTTCATGCGGACGGTGACGACGCCGTCGCAGAAGTCGATGAACTCGACGTCGCCGCCGTCGGCCTGCAGGGCGGGGCGGATGGTCTCGAGCACGGCCTTGATCCGGTCTTCCATGGCGGTTCCCTTTCCCCGGCGCCCGCGCCGGGTCGCGCGTCCAGCGGTAAACCTCATCCCGGACCGGACCACTGTCAAGGCGCCCCTTGTGGCGCGGCGCCGGCGCTCCTACAATGCGCGAAAGAAGGAGCTCCGATGCGCTCAGCCCTGCCCGAGGAACTTGCTGCGGTCCGCGCACTGGCCGAGCGCGCCGGCGCCCGCCTGCTCGAGAGCTTCGGCCAGGTCCGCCGCGTCGATCGCAAGGGCGCGATCGAGGTCGTGACCGACGTCGACCGGCGGAGCGAGGAGTTCCTGGTCGCCGAGCTCGGCCGGCTGTTTCCCGCCGACACGCTCGAGGCCGAGGAGGGGGGCACCCGCGCCGGCACGAGCGGCCGCACCTGGTTCGTCGATCCCCTGGACGGCACCACGAACTTCGTGCACGGCTACAGCCACTTCGCCGTGTCGCTGGCCTGCTGCGACGAGGCCGGGCCGCTGCTCGGCGCGGTCCACGCGCCCTACCTCGACGAGCTCTACCTCGCCGGCCGCGGGCTCGGAGCGGTGCAGGTGCGCCCGCGCGCCGGCGGCGAGCGTCCGCTGGCTCGCCGCGGGGAGGTCGCGTTTGGGGACGCGTTGATCGCGACCGGCTTCTCCTACACGCGCGACGAGCGCATCGACCGCGTCTGCGAGTACGTGCGCCGGTGCCTGCGCGCGGGCTGCCATGGCATCCGGCGCGCGGGCAGCGCCGCGCTCGACCTGGCGCACGTCGGGGCCGGCCGCCTCGACGGCTACTTCGAGCTGAGCCTCAAGCCGTGGGACGTCGCGGCGGGCACCCTCGTCGCCCGGGAGACCGGCTGCCGCGTGTGCGACCTGCGGGGAGCGGACCATCCCCTGCAGTGGGAGTCGGTGGTCGCGGCCGCGCCGGGCCTCGACCGAGCGCTCCTCGAACTGCTCAAGGAGTGAGCCATGGCGCGCCGCCTGCACATCGTTGCGACTACGCTCCCGTCGGCGCAGGACGCCGAGCGGATCGCCGGCGCGCTGGTCGGCGAGAGGCTCGCCGTCTGCGCGCAGATCGGCGCGACCGTCCGCTCGCGGTATCGCTGGCAGGGCGAGCTCGAGGACCGTCCCGAGACTCCGCTCGTGCTCAAGGTGCGCCACGATCGCCTCGAGGCCTGCGTCGGCAGCCTGCAGGCGCTGCATCCGTACGAGACCCCGGAGATCCTCGCCTGGCCGGCCGAGACCGTCGACCCCGGTTATCTCGCCTGGGCCTACGGGGAGGACGGCGCATGACGACCATCGCGCTCTTGAGCGACTTCGGCATCGTCGACGTGTACGTCGCCGAGGTGAAGGCCGCCCTCCTGCGCCTCGGTCCGGCGGACCTGCGCCTGATCGACATCACGCACGACGTGCCGCCGGGCGACGTCGCCGCCGGCGCCTGGGCGCTCGCGCGATTCTGGGGACAGCTCCCGCCCGGCGCGATCCACCTCGCGGTGGTCGACCCCGGCGTCGGCACCGGCCGGCCCGCGGTCGCCGCGGCCGCCGCAGGGTCGTATTTCGTGGGGCCCGGCAACGGGATCGGCGCGTTCCTCGGCGCGTCGCCCGATCTGCGGGTCGTCCGGCTCGCGCGGCGCGAATCGCCGCCGGGCCGGGCCCCGTCGACCACCTTCGACGGACGGGACCGCTTCGCGCCGGCGGCGGCGCGGCTCGCGGCGGGCCTGGACCTCGCAGCGCTGGGCGATCCCGGCCTTCCCGCCGACCTGGGCGCGCCGCCTCGTCCGGCCGCCGGCGGGTGCCGGGTGGTCTGGGTCGACCGCTTCGGCAACCTGATCACCGACCTGCGGCGCGACGCGGCGGCGGCGGCGGCGCTGCGGTCGGGCGTCCCGCTCGCGGTCGCCGGGCGCGCGGTCCGCGGTCCCGTCGCGGCCTACGCCGAGGGGGCGCGCGACGAGTTGATCTGGTACTGGGGAAGCGGCGACACGCTCGAGATCGCGCGTCGCGGTGCGAGCGCCGCCGCCCTGCTCGGGGCCGCCCCCGGGCTGGTCATCGAGTTGCCGGCGTCGTAACATCATCGGGTCTCTAGCGGGAGGAGTGGTCCATGACACGGCGGAGCGAGGGGTCGGGGGCGGTCGTGGCGTTGCTGCTCGTTGCGCTCGGCGGCTGCGGGGGCGGCCAGGTCGCTCTGCACTATCCGTCGGAGTCGCTGGTCTACCCGCAGTACTCGGGCGAGACGCCGCGGCTCTTCGTCGAGTACGTCAACGACCTGCGTCCGGGATCGCAGCGCGGCGGCACGGGTTCGCTCGCGACGGTCCGGTTCCCGTCAGACGAGCAATGGGACGCGCCGGTCAACCAGATCTACTACCAGGCCCTCGTGCAGGACCTGACCCAGACCACCCTGGTGGAGGTCGTGCCGCTGCGCGCCGAAGCGGACTACACCCTGGAAGTGGACCTGCTGCACCTCGGCGGCCGGCTGAGCCGCTCCGTGGCCGGATTCGCCATGGCCGGCCTGATCGGCGGCGGTCTCGGCTACGCGGCCGGCCAGAGCGGCGCGGCGGCGGGAGCCGGCGCCCTCCTGGGCATCGGGGCGATCCCGATGCCGACCCGCATGCGGGCGGTCTGCGAGGTCCGGCTGCGCATCCACGATCGCGACCAGAACGTCTTCTTCGAGGAGACCTGCCTCGGCGAGGTCACGAAGAGCGTCTGGGAGGGCCTCACCTCGCGCAAGGACCAGGAGTGGACGGATCGCCACGTCGCGGTGGCCATCAAGCGCTGCAATGCGTGCCTCCTCGGCCAGCTGCGCCAGGCGTTGGTCTCGGCGGGAGAACCGCCGCCCTGATCGCCGCGGCCGGGGCCGCGGCTCAGAGCAGCTCCGCCGCCAGGCTCGCCAGGACCGAGCGTTCGCTCTTGGCCAGGGTGATGTGGCCGTAGAGCGCCTGCTCGCGGAAGCGGTCGATCACGTAGGTCAGGCCGTTGCTCGACGCGTCGAGGTAGGGGTTGTCGATCTGGTAGGCGTCGCCGGTGAGCACGACCTTGGCGCCCTCGCCGGCCCGCGAGACCACGGTCTTGACCTCGTGCGGCGTCAGGTTCTGCGCCTCGTCAATGATGATGAACAGCTTGGGCAGGCTGCGGCCGCGGATGTAGGTCACCGCTTCCATCTCGAGGTAGCCCGTATCGAACAGGTAGTCCACCTTGTCGCTGCTCTGCTCGAGCTTCGGGTCGACGAGGTACTGCAGGTTGTCGAGGATCGGCTCCATCCAGCTCTCCAGCTTCTCCTCCTTCGAGCCGGGCAGGTAGCCGATGTCCCTCCCGAGCGGCATGATCGGTCGCGACACCATGATCCGGCGGAACTGCTTCTCTTCGACCACGAGCTGCAGCCCGACGGCCAGCGCGAGCAGCGTCTTGCCGGTGCCCGCCTGCCCCAGCATGGTCACGAGCTGGATGTCCGGGCGCAGCAGCAACTCGAGCGCGAAGTGCTGCTGGAGGTTGCGGGCGCTCAGACCCCAGGGGTGCGCCTCGCCGAACTTGAGCTGCTCGACCTTGCCGGAATCGACGCGCCAGATCCCGCGGGCGGTCTTCTTGGGGCGGCTCGACGATTTCAGGAGCACTCCCTCGTTCGGCCGGAAATCGCCGGGGATCGCGAGCGATTCGCCGGCGTAGATGGCATCGATCAAGGCGTCGTCGACCTCGTGTTCCGACCAGCCGGTGTAGAGGTCGTCGAAGTTCACCTGCTGGTTGCGGTAGTCCTCCGCCTTGATCCCGAGCGCGTCCGCCTTGCAGCGGGCGTTGATGTCCTTCGAGACGAAGACGGCCTCGTGGCCCTGCTCGCGCAACGCGAGCGCCGCCGCGAGGATCCGGTTGTCCGGCACGGCGCGGTCCATGCCGTCCGGCAGCTGCGAGACGAAGCTGGTCACGAATACGTAGAGCTTGCCGCCGCTCTCGAGCTCGACGCCCTGGCTCAGCGGCCGGCCGTCGCGCAGGCTGTCGAGCGACCGGGCCACGTGGCGGGCGTTGCGGGCGCGCTCGTCGTTGCCGCGCTTGAAACGGTCAAGCTCCTCGAGGACGTCGATCGTGAGGATCACATTGTGCTCGGAGAAGACCTTCAGGGCGTTGGCGTCGTGGAGCAAGACGTTGGTATCGAGCAGGTAGGATCGTCCGGCGATCTTGGGCAGGATTCCACCGCCGGGCGGCGTCGTTGCTTTCAGGGCCATGCGGTCTCCTACAGTTGGGGCGAATTCCATTGCGGTTATCGGCCGCCGCCGCCGCCAGTTTACCGTTCGCCGCGCGCCCTTGTCTCGCGGAATATGCAGCGAAGGCGGATCCGTTTCGACTTCGTGCGCCGGCGGAGGTTGCGCGCGCCGGTACAGACCGGTAGGATGCCCCGACAAGGAGGTCTGCCGTGACCCGCGCCTGCGCCCTGCTGGTCGTGCTGCTGGGAACCGCCCGGATGGCTGTCGCCGAGCCGCCGATCTGGCCGCTCGACCTGACGAGCCGCTACCTCACCGGGAACTTCATGGAACCGCGCGAGGGTCGATTCCACACGGGCCTGGACCTGAAGACGAACAGCCGGACCGGGTACGCGGTGCTGGCGGTTCGCAACGGCTGGATCAGCCGGATCCGGGTGGCCGAGGGCGGGTACGGCAAGGCCGTCTACCTCACCTGCGGGGATGGGATGTCCTACGTCTACGGCCACCTCGAGCGCCTCGCCGATCCGCTGCGCGCGCGGGTGTCGGCGCTCCAGGCGCGACTGGGACGCTACGCCGTGGACATCGGTTGCGAGCCCGGCGAATTCCCGGTGCGGCAAGGCGAGGTGCTGGCCCTGTCGGGACAGAGCGGCACTGCGGGCCCGCACCTGCACTTCGAGGTGCGCGGGCCCGACGGGCAGCCCCGCGATCCGCTGGCGGCGGGTTTCGCCGCGCCGGACTCGCTCGCGCCCGAGATCGTCGCCGTGCGGGCCGTCCTCCTCGACGAGCCATCGCGGACGCTCCTGGTCGGCGGCGGGGCGCCGCTCTCCGGCCGGTTGCCGGACCTCGTGGCGGGGTCCGGACGGGTCCGCTTCTGTGCGCGGATCGTGGAGCGGAGCGACCACCTTCGCCACCGCCTGGAGGCGTGCCGCGTCCGCCTGCTGGTCGACGGCGAGGAGGTGTTCGCCGCGGCCAACGACAGCGTCCACTGGGATCGCGTGACCCAGCAGCGGCTGGAGTACGTGCGGACCGAACTGGGGTGGGAGCGCTGGCTCGCCGGCGAGCCCCGGCTGACGCTCAGCGGCCGCCGCAGCGCGGACTGGCTCGAGCTCGGCGTCCTGCCGCCCGGATCGCACGAGGTCCGCCTCGTCGCCTGCGACCGGGCCGGCAACGCGGTGGCCGTCGACTGGGGGCTGGAGGTGCCGGCGGACGCCGAGTCGAGCGGCTGGCGCGGGTGGCCGGCGTCCGCGCCGGTGGTCGGCGGCGAGTGGCGCGTGGTCGCGGGCCCGGCTTCCCGGGGCGGGTCGTTCGCCGTGGGACCGGTCGCGGTCGAGTGGCGATGCGGCCGGCTGCGCGATCCGGTGCCGGCGCGCCGCCTGCAGCTCGCCGGCCTGGAGCCGCTCGCTGACGCGGTCGAGTGGCGGACGCCCGGCGCGCCGCTGCTCGCTCCGGTGCCGGTCGTCCTGCCGCGGCAGGCGCGACCGGGCGCGCCGGTCTCCTGGGAGGCGGCGGACGTCGCCGTCTACCGCCTGGACGACGGCGCGTGGTCGTTCGTGGCGGCGCCGCGCACGGTGGCCGGCGAGCCGGCGTTCGACCTGGCGGGCCCGGGCGTCCACGCGCTCCTGCGCGACACGGCGCCGCCGGTGATCGCGACGGCGACTGTCGCGAAGGTCCTCGCGGCGCAGACCGTGCGCCGCCGCCACGGGATCGCGCTGTCGCGCTGGCCCGAGCTGCGGATCCCGGTCGGCGACCACGGCAGCGGGATCGACTGGCCGACCCTCGCCGTCTCGCTGGATGGCGCACCGCTCGTCGCCGAGCCAGATCCGCCGCGCGACCGGATCCTGGTCGAGCTGCCGGACACGACCGGCGCCGGCGACCACCGCGTGCAAGTCGTGGTCAGCGACCGGGCCGGCCGCGCGAGCTCGGCGACGCTCGCGGTCACCCTGGTCGAGGCCGCCGCGGACGGCCGGCGCCGGCCTTGAGAACTCGCTTGCGGTCGTCGCGCGAATTCTCTGTCGAATCGTCCGTTGGACCGCCAGATGTCCTGGCGGCCAAACGGTGGGTTTACGCGGCCGCAACCGGCTGCTAAGGTGCGCGGAACCGTCGCGGCAGACGGGGGAGACCTCGCCGGAGGAAGAGCGGTCCATGGCCGAGCAGCAGTTCGTGCACCTGCACAACCACTCCGATTACAGCCTCCTCGACGGCGCCATGAAGACCAAGGCGATGGTCCACAAGGCCGTCCAGTGCGGTCAGCCGGCCCTCGCGCTCACCGATCACGGCAACCTGTTCGGCGCGGTCGAATTCTATCTCGCCTGCCGCAAGGCCGGCATCAAGCCGATCCTCGGCATGGAGGCGTACGTCGCCCGCGACCGCCTCGACCGCTCGGGCAAGGACGCCGCGAAGAGCCACCACACCGTGCTGCTCGTGCAGAACGCGGCCGGCTGGCGCAACCTGATCCGGCTCGCGAGCCGCGCCTACCTGGAGGGGTTCTACTACAAGCCGCGCATCGACAAGACCCTGCTCGGCGACCACTGCGAGGGCCTCATCGCGCTGAGCGCCTGCCTGGGCGGCGAACCGAACAACGCCCTCGTGCGCGGCGACGTGTCCGCGGCGATCCGGGCCGCGAGCGAGTACCGCGAGATGTTCGGCCGCGACCGCTACTTCCTCGAGATCCAGAACCACGGCCTGCCGGAGGAGGACCAGGTCCGCCGGCTGATGCCGGAGGTGGCCCGCGAGGTCGGCGTCGAGCTGGTGGCGACCAACGACTGCCACTTCCTCGAGCGAGAGCACCACGAGGCGCACGACATCCTGCTCGCGATCCAGACCGGCAAGACCCTCGACGAGCCGGGTCGCTGGCGATCGGCGACACCCGAGGTCTATTTCAAGACGACGGAGCAGATGGTCGCGCTCTTCGCCGACTGGCCGGCGGCCGTGCGCAACACCGTGCGCATCGCGGAGATGGTCGAGTTCGAGCTCGAGCTGGGCAAGCTGCTCCTGCCGGCGTTCCCGCTGCCGGCCGGCTTCGCGACGCCCGAAGACTACCTCACGCACCTGGCCCGGCGCGGCCTGAACGAGCGCTACGGCGTGGTGACGCCGGAGCTCGAGCAGCGCCTGGAGTACGAGCTCGGCGTCATTCGCGAGACCGGCTACGCCGGGTATTTCCTGATCGTCTGGGACTTCATCGACGCGGCGCGGCGCCGCGCCATCCCGGTCGGTCCGGGCCGCGGCTCCGCGGCCGGCTCGCTGGTGTGCTACTGCACGGGCATCACGGACATCGACCCGCTGCGCCACCAGCTGCTGTTCGAGCGGTTCCTCAATCCCGAGCGCGTCTCGATGCCCGACATCGACGTCGATTTCTGCTTCGAGAAGCGCCCCGAGATCATCCGCTACGTCGAGCAGAAATACGGCCGCGAGAACGTCTCGCAGATCATCACCTTCGGCACCATGGCGGCGCGCGCCGTCCTCAAGGACGTCGCCCGCGTCCTGGGCCTCGGATTCCAGGAGTCCGACCGGATCAGCAAGCTGGTGCCCGAGGAGATCGGCATCACCCTCGAGCGCGCCCTCGAGGAAGCGCCCGGCCTGAAGGAGGTGGCCGAGGAATCCGACCTCCACGCCAAGCTGCTGCGCAACGCGCTGGTCCTCGAGGGCCTCAACCGCAATCCCGGCATCCACGCGGCCGGCGTGCTGATCACGCCGTCGCCGCTCATGGAGCATCTGCCGCTCTACCAGAGCACCAAGGGCGACATCACGACCCAGTTCGACATGCGCATGAGCGAGGAGCTCGGCCTGTTGAAGATGGACTTCCTCGGATTGCGGACGCTCACGGTGATCGACAAGGCGCTCCAGCTGGTCCGCGAGACCCACGGCTCGGCGCCGACCGCGCGGGAGATTCCCACCGACGACCCCGCCACCTACCGCCTCCTGCAGGAGGGACGGACGGTCGGCATCTTCCAGCTCGAGAGCAGCGGCATGCAGGAACTCGTGCGCAAGATGAAGCCGACCTGCTACGAGGACATCACCGCCATCAACGCGCTGTTCAGGCCGGGTCCCCTCGGCGCGAGCATGGACCAGGTGTTCGTCGACCGCAAGCACGGCCGCAAGCCGATCGAGTACAAGCATCCGGACCTCGAACCGCTCCTCCGCGACACGCACGGCGTGATCCTTTACCAGGAGCAGGTCATGCAGATCGCGTCCACGCTGGGCGGCTTCACCCTGGGTCAGGCGGACAAGCTCCGCAAGGCCATGGGCAAGAAGAAGGCCGAGATGATGGACGAGATGCGCGCGATGTTCCTGGACGGCGCGAAGGCGCGCGGCTACGACCAGCGGGTCGCGAGCGAGATCTTCGAGGAGATGGCCTTCTTCGCGCAGTACGGTTTCAACAAGAGCCACTCGGCCGCCTACGCGCTGCTGTCGATCCAGACCGCCTGGCTCAAGGCGCACCATCCGGCGGAGTTCATGGCCGCCACGCTGACGAGCGAGATGCGCAAGGCCGAGCGCATCATCCAGCTCATCGACGAGTGCAAGATGCTGGGCCTCGCGATCCGGCCGCCGAGCATCAACCAGCCGCGCGCGGAGTTCGGCGTCACCGCCGACGATGCGATCCTCTTCGGCATGGGGGCGGTGAAGGGCGTCGGGACCGCCGCGATCGAGGCCGTGATGGCCGCGCATCGCGAGCTGCACCGGCCGTTCCGTGACCTCTTCGACCTCTGCGAGCACGTCGACCTGCAGAAGGTCAACCGCAAGGTGCTCGAGAGCCTGATCCACGCCGGCGCGCTCGATTGCCTGCCCGGCGACCGCGCCACCCTGATCGCGAACCTCGACCGCGCGCTCGCGTATGGCCAGCGGGCGGCGCGCGATCGCGAGGGCGGTCAGGCCAGCCTGTTCGGCGGCGGCGCGGCGCCGGTGGCGCTCAAGCCGGCCTTGCAGGAGGTCCCGCCCTACGATCCCCTGGAAGCGCTCTCGCTGGAGCGGCAGGCGGTCGGGTTCTTCCTGTCGGGCCACCCGTTCCAGGAGTATCGCGAGCTCATGGCCTCGCTGCCGGTGGCGACCGTCGCGGAGGCGTGCGGCCGCGGCGAGGGCGCGTGGGTGGACCTGGCGGGCGTGGTGACGAGCTTCCGCACCGCCCGCGACAAGCACAAGCGGATCTACGCGCGGGCCCACTTCGAGGACACCACCGGCCTGGTCGCCGCCGTCGTGTACGCGCGACTCTACGCCGAGGTGGCCGACCTGATCGCCAGCGACTCGATCCTCGTCATGGGCGGCCGCGTGCAACTGCGCAGCGACGCGACGCGCGAGATCGTGGTCGAGCGCGTCACGCGGGTCGACGAGGTCCTCGGCTGCTGGACGCGCGAGATCCTCCTGGAGGTCGACCTGGGCGCGCTCGGCGCGCGCGGCCTCGACCGTTTCGGGGCGCTCCTCGACCAGTTCGGCCGCCAGCAGGCGTGGGCGCGCCTCGCGGCCGGCGAGGCGGCGAGCGGACCGTCGCTGCGGGCGGCCGCGGCGCCTGCCGATCTCGCCGCGGAGCCCGACCCGGCGATCGCCGGGTGGGCCGGCGGCGCGCCGCCGGTCCCGGTCGTCATCGACGTCCAGCGCGACCAGAGCCGCTGGCTGCTGCAGAGCGGCCGGCGGATCGCCCTGACCCTGGCGAGCCTGCGCGCCCTCCGCGCGCTGCCCGGCCTGCGCGGCATCAGGCTCGACGTCAGCCTGCCGGCGGCCGTCGCGGGCCGCAACGGCCGGGGCGGCTGGAACGGCGCGAACCACAGTTCTGCTTGACGGCGCCCGCAGCGGTTCGTTTGTATCTTCCGCGCTGGCGTCCCTCAACGGGAACGGACGGATATGCCCGAGACAACCAAGGGTCCGTGGCTCGACTTCGAGCGGCCGATCGTCGAACTCGAGGAGCGGATCCGCACGCTCGAAGCGTCGGCCGCGGTCGGCGGCGTCGACGTCGCCGACG
Source organism: Candidatus Krumholzibacteriota bacterium (assembly GCA_022711765.1). GTDB lineage: Bacteria > Krumholzibacteriota > Krumholzibacteriia > LZORAL124-64-63 > LZORAL124-64-63 > Glo-17. The sequence goes on along the minus strand of JAKLEB010000001.1, from coordinate 380,388 downwards.
AGGTCGCTCACCTGCGGCGCAAGGCGGTCCGGCTCAGCGACGACATCTTCTCCAAGCTCGAGCCCTGGCAGCGGGTCCAGCTCGCGCGCCACGGTCGGCGCCCGACCACGCTCGACCTGATCGAGCGCATCTTCACGCAGTTCGTGCCGCTTCACGGTGATCGGCAGTTTCGCGACGACCCGGCGATCGTGGGCGGCCTGGCGCGACTCGAGGGCCGGCCGGTCCTGGTGCTCGGACACCAGAAGGGCCGGGACACCCGCAGCAACGTGCAGCGCAATTTCGGCATGGCGCATCCGGAGGGCTACCGGAAGGCGCTGCGCCTGATGACGCTGGCCGAGCGGTTCGAGCGTCCGATCATCACGTTCATCGACACGCCGGGCGCCTACCCCGGCCTCGGGGCCGAGGAGCGCGGGCAGGCTGAAGCGATCGCGCACAACCTTCGCGCGATGGCGGCCCTGCGGGTGCCGACGGTCGCGGTCGTCACGGGCGAGGGGGGGTCGGGCGGCGCGCTCGCGCTCGGGGTGGCCGATCGTATCTACATGCTCGAGAACGCGGTCTACAGCGTGATCAGCCCCGAGGGCTGCGCGGCGATCCTGTGGCGTGACGCCGCCAAGGCGCCCGACGCCGCCAAGGCGATGCGCCTGACCGCCGCGGACGCGTTCCGGCACACGCTGATCGACGGCATCGTCGGCGAGCCGGTGGGTGGAGCCCATCGCGACCACGCCGCGGCGGCGCTGGCGGTGAAGGCTCAACTGCTCGACGCGCTGGCCGAACTCGTCGCCCTGGATCAGAAGACCTTGCGGGAACGCCGGCTGGCCAAGTACCTGGCGATGGGGGAGTGGACCGAGCGCCGTTGACAAGACGCGGGGAGCCTGATATCCTTTCCTCTGCCAACCATTGCGAGGATCTCCCCTTCTTCCGCCGGTTCGTGCCCCGGAACGATGGTTTTTACTGTCGTCCTTGACCGTCCTCGCGTACAGTACCTGCGGCGGACGCCCGGCGAGTCCCCACCCCGCAGCGGACCGCGAGCGAACGAGGATCCTGGAGGCGGACGATGCTCGACCCGAGGTTGCTTGAGATCCTGGCCTGTCCCCAGTGCAGGGGCGCGGTCGAACCGAACGCCGACCATACCAGGCTGGTGTGCCGAACCTGTCGCCTGAGCTACCGTGTGGAAGACGACATCCCCGTCATGCTGATCGAGGAAGCCGAGAGCCTGGAAGGAGACCAGCGGGATGACGCGTAGGCCTGATCACCCCTCGTTCGCCGCGCTGCTCCTGGTGTTCCCCCTGCTCCTCGCGCCGGCGGGCGCGGCGGCGGCGCTGCTCTCGGGGCCGGCGGATGCGGTCCTCGGCCGTCCGGTGCGGACGGTCCTCGCCGCCGACGCCGGCCGGACGGTGGTCCAGTTCACGTTCCCGGTCGCCGAGGCGCCGGACGACTGGCAAGCGGTCCGGAAGGTCGAGTGGACGGAGATCGCGAGCGAGATGTGGAATCCGGTCGACGAGCGCGTCGAGCCGGTCGTCCCGGTCTACGACTTCCAGGTGGCGGTGCCCGGTCGCGAGACGCCGGTCTGGCGCGTGGCGGCGGTGCAGTGGCACCGCGAACCGTCAGATCCGGGCGCGCCCGTCGCCACGCTCGCGGCGCCGCAGGTCTACCGCGGCGTGCCGCTCGCGACGGTCTCGGTGAACGTCGAGGCCGGCGGCGGCATCCTGGCCGGGATCGTCGTCGAGGTCACCCACCCGGCACCTTCCGATCTCGCGCGCGCGAAAGCCGACGCCGGACTCCTTCGGCGCGCCGGCCGGGAGCCCGTGCCCGGTTCGGTCGTCAACGCCGACCACTTCCGCGACCTGCGAGCGCTCTCGCTCGCCCGGCCGCGACCGGCGGACAAGGCGCCGTTGCCCGACTTCTTCGCCCTCACCGGGCACTGGGTCCGCCTCGAGGTGACCGAGATCGGGATCTACGCGCTTTCGGGCCAGCAGCTCGAGGCGATGGGCGTGAGCCTCGCGCAGGTCGATCCGGCGAAGATGCGCCTGTACAAGGGCGGCGGTCTCACCCTCGCCGAGGACCCCGAGATCAGCGACGACGCGCAGGCCGACCGCGTCGGCCTCACGGAGCTGGCGATCGCGGTCGACGACGGCGGTGACGGCGAGTTCGACGGCGGCGATCGCCTGCTGTTCTACGGGTTCGGCACCGATGTCTGGCTCGACCGGCTCGCGCCGACCGACGACAAGCTCGCGTTCTACAACCACCCGCAGGAACCCCGCGGCGTCTACTGGCTCACCTGGGAGGACGTGGCGACGCCGTCGCCGCTGCCGGGCGCGCCCCGCCGGGTCGCGACGGTCGCCGCGGCGCCGACCGGCGGCGCGCTGGTCACGACCCACCGCGCGCGCCTGCACGCCGAGTACAACTACGCCTACCAGGGCGGGTACGTGCGCGACAACTGGGTGTGGCAGTCGCTGATCAACTCGTCGTTCAGCCCGACCGTCCAGGTACCGGCAGCCGTGCCGGATGCGCCGGCCGACTGGCAGGTGGACCTGTGCGGCCTGCGGAACCAGCAATCGGACCATCCGGCTCAGTTCGAGGCGACCTGCTGGGTCAACGACGACCTGGCCAACCAGGTCAGTCGCGCCTGGGCCATCACCGCCCAGCTGGGCCAGGAGCAGTTCCGCTTCGCGGGAACCACGACCTCCCTCACCTCCGGGACCAACGCCGTCCACCTGGTCCACGACAACTACACCGAGGTCCAGCACTACCTCGCCTTCGATAGTTTCGATCTCCTCTATCGCGCGACCTGCGTGAAGGCGGATTATCCGGGCGCCCTGGCCTGCGTGCTGTGGGGCGACGAGGTCACGGTTCCCGGCGAGCCGGTCGACGTCCGCTTCACGGTGCCGGCGAGCGGCGACCTCACCGTCTGGGACGTCAGCCGCCCCGATTCCGTCGTCGCGCTGGCCGGCGAGCTCGTGGGCGGACCGCCGCGGACGCTCACCGTCGGCCTCGCGCGGGATCCGGGCGTCTCGCGGCACCTCGTCCTGTTCGCCGCCGGCGACGCGCTGGCGGTGGCGGCAGGCCGCGTCCAGCCGGTGACCCCCCTGCGGCAGACCGTCGAGGCCTGCGACTACCTGGTGATCCACCCGGCCGAGTTCACGGTCGCCGCCGCGCAGCTCGCGGCCATGCGCGGCCGGAGCCTGCCGGGAATCGAGTCGCCGCGGGCCGCGACCGTCTCGGTCGAGGACATCTTCGCGAACTTCAGCGGCGGCCAGAAGGACTGGCGAGGGATCCGGCAGTTCCTGCGCTGGACCTGGCTCGAGCACGGACAGCGCCTGCGCTGGGTCTGCCTGCTCGGCGACGCCAGCCGCGATACCCGGAACTACCAGGACCACAACCCCCAGAGCGAGCTCGTCGACTGGATCCCCACCAACCAGCTGACGGATTTCCCGAACTCGATCCCGCACCCTCTCCTGGCGACCTATCCCTACGTCGCGGACGAATCGCTCGTCGCGCTCGACACGCCGGCCGCGGCTCCGGTCCCCTGGGATATCCCCGACCTCGCCGTCGGGCGCCTCCCCGCGACCAGCCTGGCGAGCGCGCTGGCGCTCGTGGACCGCACGATCGCCTACGTCGAGGACACCCCGGCGGGCGCCTGGCGCAACCGGATGGTGTACTGCGCCGACGACCTCCGGCAGAACCCGTCCAATCCGCCGTCGGGCGTCGAGGCCTCGCACATGATCGAGGCGGAGAACCTCGCCAACCGCTACACGCCCCTCTCCGTCGACCTGGTCAAGGTCTATCTCGAGGACTTCCCGTACGTCGGCCTCTACAAGCCGGAAGCGCGCCGCGCGCTCCTCGAGCAGCTCGACGCGGGCGCGACGGTCTTCTACTACGTCGGGCACGGTGCGGCCTCCGTGCTCGCCGACGAGCAGGTCTTCCTGAGCGACTTCATCCCGGAACTCACGAACGGGGAGCGGCGGTTCTTCTTCCTCGCCTTCAGCTGCGACGTCGGCGTGTTCGACGATCCGGCGTCGCAATCGATGTCCGAGCTGTTCCTCCTGGCGGCGCAGGGGGGCGGGATCGGTTCGATCGCGGCGTCGTGGGTGAGCCAGATCGGCCCGAACAACCAGCTCTCGGACTCGTTCTGGTCCGCGCTGTTCCCGGATGTCCACGTCTCGGCCACGGCCACCCTCGGCGAGGCGCTCATCGCCGCCAAGGCCGCGAACTGGCAGTCGATCAGCACGGTCCGCAATTCGATGCGCTACAACGTCCTCGGCGACCCGGCCATCGCCCTGCCGCTGCCCGTCGACGATCTGAGGTTCGCGGCCGCCTCCGCCGATTCGCTCCTGACGGGCCGCGTGCACGAGGTGGTGATCGACCTCGCGGGGACCGCCGTCGAACCCGGCGCCGACACCACGTACGAGTTGAGGGTCGAGGAGGCGGGCGTCCTCGTGAACTTCTACCAGAACCAGGTGTGGCTGCGACTCGGCAACCCCGCGTTTCGCGGCAACGGCGGGGTCCCCGACGATCCCCTCCTGGTCCCGTTCCTGGGGCCGATCCGGATGCGGACCGGCGTGTCGGGGCGGATCCGCTGCATCGTCGGCGACGCCGAAGGGGAACACGTGGCGGTCAGCCGGGTCCCCGCCGTCCAGGTCGCCGGCGATCCCGGGGGCGACGTCGCCGGACCGGACATCCGGCTCGGCTTCGCGGGCGGGCGCACCCGCGTGCGCCCGGGCGACTCGCTCACAGCGGCGCTGTACGACACGAGCGGCGTGAACATCCTGGCGAGCAATCCGGCGAACAGCGTCCTCTTGGAGTTCGACCGCAGCGGGGTCTACACGAACGTGACCGACGACGTCGACTTCGCTCCCGGCAGCTACACGCGCGCCAACCTGGTGACGACCCTGCCGGGCGATCTCGCGTTCGGTGCGCACTCCGTGGTCATGACCGCGAGCGACATGTTCGGCAACGTCGGCGCCGATACCCTGAGCTTCGAGCTCGAGGCGACGTCGTTGACCGGCATCCGCAACGCCACCGTCTTCCCCAATCCGACGCCGGGGCCTTGCCGGTTGATCTGCGAGGTATCGGGACCGATGGACCTGCGCTGGGACATCTACACGGTGTCCGGTCGTCGCGTGCGCAGCGTCCCGGTGATCGCCGCTGCCGCCGGACCTATCATCCTGGAATGGGACGGTCGCGACACCGAGGGCGACGAAATTGCGAACGGCGTTTATCTTTACGTACTGCGAGGCGACCTCGACGCCGATGACCACCAGATTCGCGAGACGGGACAGCTCGTCATCATGCGGTAGGACGGCCGCCCAATCGTCCTGTGGCTTGCCAACGGAGGTAGCGGATCGATGAAGCGGAATCTCACACCCACCCTGCTGGTGGGGCTCATCGCTTTCGGGAGCGCCGCGCCGGCGTTCGCCGGTTCGGGTGCCGGAGCCATCGTGCTGTCGTTTCCGATCGGCGCCCGGTACAACGCGCTCGGCGAGGCCGGGATCGCGCTCGCGCAGGACGCGACCGCGGCCTGGTTCAACCCTGGCGGGATGGCGTTCCTCGGCCAGCGCGCGGAGACGAGCGACGTGCAGCTCATGTACTCGAAGCTCGCCGCCGGACTGGCTGAAGACATCTCCCTGACCTGGCTCGGCTACGCGGGCGACATGGGCAGCGGTACGATCGGTTTCAGCGTCACCTACCTGGACATGGGCGAGCAGCAGGCGACCAGCGAGGACGAGGAAGATCTCGGGACCTTCTCCTCGTACGAGTACGTCCTGCAGGGCAACCTGGCGTTTCCGCTGTCGCCCGACCTGGGCGTTGGACTGGGCGTGAAGTACTTCCGCGACAAGCTGGCCCCGGACCAGATCGTGAAGGACGGTCAGGGCGGCTCGGCCCAGAGCTTCGGCGTGGACCTCGGCCTGCTCTACAAGGTGCCCGGGACCAAGCTCAACACGGCCCTGGCCATCGCGAACCTCGGGCCGAACATCACGCACGTCGACGACGCCCAGTCCGATCCGATGCCCAGCAAGATCACCGCCGGCCTCGCCTACGGCCTGGTCAACTCCGAGTTCATGGGCCTGATCCTGGTCGGCGACTTCCAGCTGCCGCTCTACAAGTGGAATTCCGACAAGGAGAAGTACTCGTTCGGCCTGGAGACCGACCAGGAGGAGTGGGGCGTCGGCGCCGAGTGGAATTACGACCGCTCCCTCTTCCTGCGCGCCGGCTACAAGAGCGCCGAGTACGGCGACATCACCGACTACACGTTCGGTTTCGGCGTCGACATGAAGAAGTGGCTGGGCCAGGCGCTCATCTTCGACTTCGCCTCGGTCCCGCAGGCCGAGGGGCTCGACCGCGTGAGCCGCTTCACGCTCGGCTACCGCTGGTAGCCGCCACTTCGGGCCGGTCCCCTGCCGCCCGCCACCGTCCTGCGTCCCCCGGTCACCCGGCCGGGGGACGGTGGAAGGAGCACCAGTGCAGACCGTCGACCGTCGCTCGTTGTGCGCCCTCGCATTGCTCGCCCTCGTGACCTTCCCGCCCGCGGCCGCGAACGCCGGGCGCGACGCGGGCCGGCCGCCGGTCCGCAAGCTCGGCTGGAGCGAGCTCGCGTCCCGCCCGGGCGGCCAGCAGGCGATCGACCGCGAGGTCCACCGTCAACGCGTCCACCACGAGCGCCGGCACGTGGTCCACGACCTGCTCGGCGGGCAGCAGATCTCGGCGAAGAGCCTGGGGTGGCTGGCCGAGCGGGGCCTGGGCGCCGCGCGCTTCGAGGCGCCGTTCGCGCCGGCCGTCAAGGCGGACCCGGACACGCTCAGGATCCTGCTCGTGCGGATCGCCTTCGACGCGAACCGCGACCCCGAGCTCGTGACGATGGCGCCGGACGGCGACTTCTTCTTCGAACCGCGGTTCCCCGACGCCGAGCTGCAGATCGACCCCGAGCCGCACGACCGGGCGTACTTCGAGGCGCACCTGCGCGGGCTCTCGGAATTCTACCGGTTCCAGTCGGGCGGACGCCTCGTCATCGAGTCGCGCGTGCTGCCCGACGACGAGCGGGGGAGCTACCGGCTCGGCGACGTCGCGGACTACGGTCCCGGCGCGGGGGATTTCTGGACGCTCGACGGGCTCGAGGCGATGGTGCGCGACATGATCACGGCGGCGGACGAGGGCACGCAGGCCGACGGCTCGGTCGACCTCGGCGACTTCGACGACGACGATCCGCTCACCTACATCATCTTCGCGCACGCCGGCAGCGACTGGCAGAGCGACATCGCCCAGGACACGCCGAACGACATCCCGACGTTCTTCGTGACCCTCGGCGAGCCGCAGGCGCTCACCAGCGGCAGCCTCACGGAGTGCTCGGTCATTCCCGAGACCACCACCCAGGACGGCTACAAGGGCAGCATCGCCGCCGCGCTCTACCACGAGTTCGGCCACGCGCTCGGCCTGCCGGACGTCTACGACGCGACGACAGGGCTGACGAGCGTCGGCGTCTGGGACCTGATGGATTCGGGCACCAACCTGGCCGCGGTCATCGGCTACGAGGATCCCGACACGGGAGAGCTGGTGGGCGAGGCGGTGACCGGGATCCTGCCGCCGTCGCTCTCGGCCTGGTGCAAGTGGTTCCTCGGCTGGGTCGTGACCGACCTCGTGCCCGGCGGGACGGGCGGCGGATTCCAGCTCCCGGCGGTCGGCGTGTCCCGCGAGACCTACGCGATCCACAACGAGGTCGCGGGCAACCGCTTCGACCTCGCGCAGCCGCAGGTCCTCGTCGGCGGCGCCTCGTCGCGCGAGTTCTTCCTGGTGGAGAACCGCTGGATTCCGCTCTCGGTCGAGGACACGCCGTTCGATCCGTACGATCCCGAGAGCAACTACGGCGGACTGTATTTCCTCAGCGACGACCACACGGGCCTGTTTCCGATGATCGCCGGGGATCGCCGCGGCACGACCGGCATCAACACCGGCTACTACGACTACTTCCTGCCCGAGGTCCCGGACGTGGGTGGCGGCGGCCTCCTCGTGTGGCACGTCAACCTGGACCGCATCGAGTCCGGCCTGGCCGACAACACGATCAATCGATACGGCGACGGCCTGAAGCTCGTGGAGGCCGACGGCATCCAGGACATCGGCGTGCTGGACGCCTACGTCCTCGGCTGGTACGGCAGCGAGCTCGACCCCTTCTCGCCCTGGAATCCCGGCGGCTACCGGGAGCTCTTCGCGGAGGGGACCGGCGTTCCCACGAGCCGCGCGTTCGATCGCAGCTGGACCGGGCTGCACCTGTGGGACATCGCCGACGACGGCGCCGCGCACGGAGCCGTGATGGCGCTGCAGGCCGCGGTCGAGCCGCTGGCCGAGGGCTGGCCGCTCGCGCTGCCGCCCGCCGGCGACGTCGCCGGGCCGGCGCCGCGCGCGCTGGACCCGCAGAGCCTGACGCCCCTCTTGGGGACGGACGGCCGCGCGCTCGTCTTCGGCGTCGACGCGCCGCTCGACGGCGAGCCCCCCCTGCTGTTCGCCTGGACGAGCGGCGGCGAACCCGCGTACGCGGGCGCCGGCGACCTGCCCGAAGGCGCCGTCGCCACCCTCGCGGATCGTCTGGCGGGCCCGCCGGCCGCGCTGGCGGACTCGGACGGTCTCGCGACCCTCCTGGTCGGCACGTGCGACGGCGCGGTGACCGCCTGGCGCCCCGGCGCCGCGCTCGAGCCGCTGTGGTCGGCCAGCGTGGGCGACAGCCTGCTCGCGGGCCCGCAACCCGTCGCCCTGGCGGGCGGCTCGTGGCTCGTGCTCGCGATCGACGGCGAGGGCTACGGACATCTCGTGGACGAGGACGGGGAGGCGGTCGGCGATCCGGCTCCGCTCATGGATCTCGCCCCGTCCCGGCCGGTCTGCCCGCTGCGGGTGCTCCAGCTCGCGGGCGGTCCCGCGGTCCTCGTCGCGACGGCCGGCGGCTGGCGCCTGCGACCGATCGGCCCCGCCGGATTCGAATCCGGCGCGGCGAACTGGTCCGGCCGCCTCGAGGAGCCCGCCGCGGTCGCCGCGGTGCCGGTCGCGGAGGGCTGGCGACTCGTGATCTTCGGCCCGCAGGGCGGGCAGGGCTCCTGGCGGATCGCGCCCGACGGCGCCTGGACCATCGAGTCCTGGCCGGATCCCGGCGCGGCGCTGGCCGGCGAACCGGCAGTGGCGGATCTCGACGGGGACGGCCACTTCGACCTGATCGCCGCCACGGGCGGCCGGCTCTTCGCCTGGCAGGACGACGGCACGCCCTTGACCGGGTTCCCGGCCGATCTCGCCGCGCTGTTCCCCCTGCCGGACTCGACCCGGGTCGGCGGGCCGGTGGTCGTCGCGGATCTCGCCGGCGGTCCCGGCAACGAGCTCGCCTTCTCGACCGCCGGGGGGCACCTGTTCGTGCTGGACGCGCGGGGCCGGCCGACCTTGCGGACGCCGCTGCGTTTCGGCGGCGGCGGGCCGTCGGGCCTGATCCTCGCGCCGCTCGACGGCGAGGGGGCGTCGCTCGCCCTCGCGGACGCGGGCGGCCGCCTGGGCGCGCCGCTTGAGCGGCGACTGACGAACGGACGGCTCGCGCTCTGTGCCGGGCGCGCCCTGCCGGCCGGCGGACCGGCCACGGCGGGCTGGTTCGGCCCGGGCGGCGGTCCGGCGCGCTCGGGGCCGGTCGGCGTGGCGCGGCCGGTGGCCGGGCAGACTCCCGCCGACCTCGGCGACGACCGGGCGGTCTTCTATCCGAATCCCCTGGTCGGGACCGCGTTGACCGTGCGCTTCTGGAGCGCGACCGACCGGCCGGCCGATCTCGCGATCTACAACCTGCAGGGCGAGACGGTCCTGGCGCTCCGCATCCCGACCAGCGCCGGCCGGATCAACGAGCACACCGTGGACCTCGACGTCGCCTCGGGTCTCTACCTGGCGCGCCTGACCAGCGAGCAAGCGGCCGGCAAGGTCCAGACCGAGTTTAAAACCGTGGCCGTGGCGCGCTAGGCGCCCGGCGAAAGGACGAGCCATGCGTTCCCACCGCTTCGTTCCCGTGATCGTGCTGGGTGCGCTCCTGACGGCCGGGGCCGCGCCTGCCGCGGCCGGCCAGAGCGGCTGGCTGCTACGCCAGGCCGACCTCGAGGTCGCGCGCCTGACCGGCGATCTGCCCGCGGACGGACGCGACTGGCAGACCGACCTCGGCGGCTCTTCCCGGCCGGCCGAAACGGGGACCCGCCGCTCGTCGGCCGTGGTCCCCATGCTCATGTCGCTCGCGGTCCCCGGCGCCGGCGAGCTGTACCTCGGCCACAAGCGCGGCTACCTGCAGATCGCGCTCGACGCGGCCTCGTGGTACCTCGCCTTCGACGCCGCCGACAAGGGCGACCAGAAGGAGAGCGAGTACTACGCGTACGCGGACGCGCACTGGTTCGAGGAGAAGCTCGACGCCGCCTACGACGCCGCCTACCTCCAACGCCCGGACGCGAATTTCGACTACAGCCAGGTCGTCGGCGTCGGGACCGAGTACTTCGACTACAACATCTACGACAATCCCGATACAGGATTGCCGCTGTGGGTGTCGCGCGACGCCGACCGGCGCGAGTACTACGAGAACCTCGGCAAGTGGGACCAGTTCGTCTTCGGCTGGGACGACTTCACCGATCCGCGGGTCTTCCTCGGACTCGACCCTGACGATATCGACACCGCCAACCTCGACGACCCGCGCACGAGCGCGCACCGCGAGACGTACCGCGCGATGCGCAAGGAGAGCAACGACTACTACAACAAACGCGACCGCTACATCTACCTGAGCATCGCGTTCCGCGTGTTCAGCGTGGTGCAGGTCGCCTACCTGGAAGGCCTGCTCTTCGGCGGCGGCTCGAACGGCGGCGAGTCGAGCAAGCTCGAGATCGGCGGCCACCAGGTGGATGTCTTCGTCGAGCCGATCGGCTACACCCGCGGCGTGATCGGCGCCACGGTCTCCTTCTGACGGAGGGTGAACGATGTGAAGCGAACGTGCAGCGTGTTTGCGGCCGCGGCCCTGCTGCTGGCGCTCGGGGCAGCGCCGGCCGTGGCGGGCGACGTCGGCCAGTGGCTGGACTCCGACGACTGGCGCGGCTGGCTCGGCTCCCAGGGGATCGGCGCCCAGGAGATCGGCGGGACGCGCGATCTCGAGCCGAAGGCCGGCGCCGAGCCGGGCGCTCCGGGCGACCGGAGCCGGCGCCTGAAGGCCGGCGCGCTGTCGCTGGTGGTGCCCGGTCTCGGCCAGCTCTACAACCACGACCGCACGAAGGGTCTCTTCATGATCGGGGCGGAGGTCGTGATCTGGGGCGCCTACCTCGGCTTCGACCGGCACGCCGATCAGCTCGGCGAGGATGCGCGCAACTGGGCCGGCATCTACGCCGGCACGAGCGGCGAGCACGAGGACGGCTACTGGCAGGCGGTCGGCCGCTACCCGGACAGCGACGCGTGGTACGAGTCCCGGCTGCGCGAGGCGCGCGCCTTCGGCACGCCGCCGCCGCCGCCGCCGGGCGAGGCCGACACCTGGCAATGGCGCAACGACGGCTACCGCACCGACTACCAGTCTCTGCGCGCCGACGCGAACTCCGCGTACGATCATCGCAACCTGATGCTCCTGTTCGCGGTCCTCAACCGCGCGGTCTCGATCTTCGACGCCGTGCGCGACGGCGGGACGCCGCCCGAGACCGCCGAGCCGACGGTGGGCGCGACCCTGCTGGGGCTCGACGTGTCCGTGGCGATGGGCCCGTCGATCGTCCGTCCGGAGGCCCGCGCCGTCGCGAGCTGGAGCTTCTGAGGTGAGCGGCGCGCGTCCGATCGCGCTCGTGGGGATCGTGGCCGCCCTGGTCGCCGCCTGCGCCCCCGAGGACGTCTACCGCGATCGAGATCCCGGCGCGCCGCCGCCGCCCGCCGCGGCAGGCGTCACGGTCGTCGGCGTCGAGCTCGCCTACCTGTTCGAGAACGACCGCACGGCGAGCTACTTCCCCTTCGAGGGGCTCGCGGGCGTCGCCTGGGGCGAGGACGGCACGCTGATCGTCTGCGACGAGGCCCGCGGCAAGGTCCATGGGCTCGACGGGCGGACGCGGACGTGGGCCGAGTTCGACACGCCGCCGGCGCGCCCCTACCGGCCGGTCGACGCCCGCGTCGACGGCTTCAAGGTGCTGGTGCTGGACATCGGCGGCCGCGCCCTCTACCGCTTCGACCTCGGCGGCGCGTACCAGGACCGGATCGTCGACTTCCGCGCCGTGGACCCCGCCTTCGACACGGTCCCGTCGGCCTTCGACATCGACCTGGACGGTCGCGTCGTCGTCGCCGACGGGGGAGAGCAGCAGGTGCTCATCCTCGATTCGTTCCTCGCGCTGCAGAGCCGCGTCGGCAACCCGGGGCCCCACCAGGAGCAGTTCGACGGACCGAGCGGCGTCTGTTTCCTGCCGGACGGCGGCTTCATGGTCAGCGACCGCGGGAATCGCCGGCTGCAGCGCTTCAACCGCCTCGGCTACTACGAGGACGCGCTCGGCGGCCAGTTCGACCCGGAGAACGTCCTCGTGGCGCCGCAGGGGCTCGCGTCCGATCGGTGGGGCAACGTCTTCGTGGCCGATCCGGCAGCCGGCGCGGTCCACGTGATCGGACCGCGCGGCCGGCTGCTCGTGGAGATCGGGCCGCAACTGGACCTGCAGGCCGCGCCCCTCGGCCCGATCGACGTGGCCGTCGGTCCCGACGACCAGCTGGCGATCTCCGACCGGCTGCGCGCCGCCGTCCTGGTCTTCGACATCCTCTACGAGTGAACCGCGGCCGAGGAGGTGGCTCGTGAGCGGTTCCCCCGGCAGCGTCCGGCGCGCGGCGCTCGCCGCGCTGCTCGTGCTCGCCGCCGCCGGACGGGCCGCCGCCGCCGAGGGCTTGCTCTTCGAGCGCGAGTACTTCCTGCTGCAGGCGGATCGCCGGCCGCTCTTCCTCGCGCACGGGGGGATCGACCCCGCGAGCCTCGTCCTGCGCGTGGGCGGCGCGCGCTGGCAGGCGGACCGCGACTTCGGCCTGCGCGCGCGCAGCGGGCAGATCGTGCCGCTGCGCGACTGGTCGGGGGGCGGGACCGTGATCGCGACGGTCGAGTACCGGTTCCAGCCGGGGCTCGTCGAGTCCCGCGTCGCCATGCGGCCGCTCGTCCCGCCGCCGGCCGCGCGCGACGGCGCGGCGGCGCGCCCGGCGTTCACGCCGGACGCGTGGGACCTCGACCAGTCCGGCAACCTCGACGTGCGCGGCAGCAAGGCCGTCTACGTCTCGTCGGGAACGCGGCGCGAGCTGACCGTCGACCAGAACCTCCGCCTGAACGTCTCCGGGCAGCTGACCCCCGGCATCTTCGTGCGCGCGGCGCTCACCGACGACAACCTCCCGGTCGTGCCCGAAGGCAACACGGAGGAGCTGCAGGACATCGACAAGGTGCTGGTCGAGCTCGAAGCGCGCGACTGGCGCACGACGCTCGGCGATTTCGTGGCCGAGCGGCGCGGCACGCGCTTCGGCGACTACCGGCGCAAGCTGCAGGGCTTCGCGCTCGACGCGCACCCCGGCCGCCTGCGGGCCGAAGCCCTCTTCGGATCCCCCAAGGGACGCTACCGCACGGTCGAGCTGCAGGGCGAGGAGGCGAACCAGGGACCCTACTTCCTGGGCACGGGCGAAGCGGGGCAGAACCTGTTCGTGGTCGCGGGCACCGAGCGCGTGACCTTCGACGGCGAGGTCCTGACCCGCGGCGCGGACCGCGACTACACGATCGATTACGTGCGTGGGACGATCACCTTCACGTTCCGGCGCCTGGTCACGGCCGAGACGCTGATCGTGGTCGAGTTCGAGGAGGGCGAGGGCGAGTACGGCCGCGGGGTCGTCGGCGGCGGGGGCGGCGCCGGGTTCGCCGTGGGCGGAGCGCCCGTGGCGATCGGGGTCCGGCTCGCGCGCGAGCGGGACGACGAGGGTCGCCTGCGCAGCGGGGAGCTGAGCCCGGAGGACGAGGCGATCCTCGCCGCGGCCGGCGACGATCCGCTCGCCGCGGTCGCGCCGGGCGCGAGCGAGGTCGAGCCGGGCACCGGCGACTACGACCGGATCGACGACGGGACCAGTGTTTACTTCGTCTACGCGAGCGAGGGCGGCGACTGGGACGTTCAGTTCTTCCACGCCGGCGCCGGCCTCGGCGACTACGACCTCACCGAGCTGACGGAGACGGGCGTGCGCGTCTACGCCTGGGTCGGCGCGGGGCTCGGCGCGTACCGGGTCGGGCGCCTGCTGCCGCTGCCCGAATCGCAGAGCGTCGCGAGCTTCACGGCCGACGTCGGCGACTCGGCCGGCGCCGGCCTGCACGCCGAGTGGAACGTCAGCGACCGCGACCGCAACACGCTGTCCGGCCTCGACGGCGGCGACGACTCCGGCCGCGCGGTCCACGCGGCGGCGCGCAGCGGCGACGTCGCCCTGCTCGGCGGGACGTTCGCGGCGACCGCCAGCTGGGACGACCGCGACGATCGCTTCGCGCCGTTCCTCGTCAGCAAGACGATCCACGATTTCGAGGGCTGGGGCCTGGGCGAGCGGGCCCGGCGCGCCGGCTTCCTGGACCAGGCGGACCGCGAACTCTCGGGCAAGGCCGGCTGGCGGATCGGCGACCACGGCAAGCGGCTCGCGATCTCGGCCGGGGCCGGCACGCTCGCGCACGGTCCGGCCGTGAACGCCGACCGCTGGGCGCTCGACGGCGAGTGGGAGTGGCGCGGCGGCCGCGGCCGCCACCTGTGGCGCGGCGCCCGCAGCGACGACGAGGTCGATCCGCTCGATGTCCGGCGGTTCGACCAGGGCCAGGAGCTGAGGTGGCAGACGGGTCCGGTCGTGCCGCGCGTGGCGTTCAGCCGCGAGACGTGGCGAGACGACGCCGTCGCCGGCGCCGCCGCGCGCGGCTGGCGGCTCGACAAGCTGACGGGCGGGCTGGGGTCGCCGGCCGGCGGCGCCTGGCGCTGGGACCTCGCGTTCACGCGGGGCCTCGCCGACTCGCTGCGCGCCGAGACCTGGTGGATCGAGCGCGACAGCCGCACCTGGCAGGGCAATCTCGCGACCCCGCGCTTCGCCGGGCTGCGGGTGGTGGCGGACGCGACCGTGCGCGAGGTCCGCCGGCCGGGCGGCCAGGACGAGACGACGCGCCTGGGGCGCCTCGAGCTGGGCGCGACCTGGCCGCGGCTGGGCACCGACTGGAACCTCGGCTACGGGGTCGACAACAGCCGGACCGAGGTGCTCGACCGCCAGCTCGTCTACGTGGGGTTGAACGAGGGCCGCTACGACGAGAACGGGATCTTCGTGGGCGAGGGGCGCGGCGACTTCGAGCTGCTGCTCGCCGGGACCGACAGCCTGGTCGCGACGACGGCGGTCAAGAGCGACTTCAGCTGGCGCCAGGATTTCGCGTGGCTCGGCAAGGACCGCCTGTGGGGCGCCTGGAACAGCCAGACGCGCGTCGGCGTCGAGGCGCGCAGCCTCACCGACGACATCCGTGGCCTCTTGCGGCTCGATCGCGACGTGATCTTCGCCGAGGAGTCCGTCGTCCTCGCGCGGGTGGACCTCTCGCAGGAGGTCGCCCTGCTGCGGCACCTGCGGGCGTGGGACCTCCGCTGGCGCTTCGACTTCACCGAGGCGAAGGACCGCCAGTACGCCCAGGGACGCGAGGACCGCTTGCGCCGGGACCACACGGTGACCCTGATCTGGAACCCGGCCGCGCTGGTGAGCGTGCGGCTGCGGGGGGAGGTCGACCGCGATCGCCGCGAGACCGCCGCCCAGCTGAATCCCAGCCAGCTAGGATTCGACGTCGAGGCGCGGCGGCTCGAAGCCGAGGGCTCCTGGCGGCCGGTCACGGGCAGCCGGGTGGCGATCTCCGTGGAGCGGATCACGCGCGACGACGCGATGTCCGGGGTCAGCCAGACCGAGCTCGCGGGCAAGCCATCGGCGCGCTGGCGGCTGGGCAGGGCCTGGAGCGCCGAGGCCGATGTGCGGCTCGCGAGCGTCCAGAGCGACGAGCCGCCGGGAAGCCGGCGTCCGTACTCGTTTCCCCTGCCCGGCGCCAACGTCGAGACGTCGGCGCGCCTCGCCTGGGATCCGAACCGTTTCCTGAACTTCGCCCTGGCCTGGTTCGGACGCAAGTCCGGCGGACGGGAGTGGCAGCATGACCTGCGCCTCGAGAGCACGGCGCGCTTCTAGGCGAACGGTCGGGTGGCCGAGCGCGGCGCGAGCGGCGCTCGCCGTCCTCGCGGCCGGCTCGGTCGCGGCGGTCGGGCCGGCGGCCCGGGCGCTCGCGCAGGGCGCGGCCGACTGGCCGCCCCGCCTGGAGTTCCCCGCGGGTTTCGCCGCGGCGCCGCAGTCGCGCGAGGACCTGGCGAGCGACCGCAGCTGGCTCGGCGCCCGGCCGGCCGCATTGCTCGTGGTGCCGGCCGACGCGGACTCGACGGCGCTGGGAGATTGGCTGCGCCGGGCCGAGCAGCTGCGGCCGCGGCAGGATCCCACGGCGACCGCCGCCGACACGGCTGGCGCCGACCCGGGCGCGCGGCCGCTGCGCGGGCACCGGGGCCTGCTCGCCGAGCTGCGCGACCGCTGGCTCGCGCGCGGGCACCTCGCGGCGACGGTGCAGCTGGTCGATCGCGGAGCGCCCGGACGCGCGCCGACCATCGTGGTCGACCCCGGGCCGCTGTTTCGCCTCGGCGAGCTGGTCGTCGAGGGCGACGCGTTCGACGGCCGGGACCGATTGCTCGCGACGTGGCTGCCGCGGCCCGGCGATCCGTTCCGGCCGTCCGCGTACGTCGAGGCGGCCGCCGGCGTGGTGGCCGCCTGCGCGGAGCGCGGCCACCCGTTCCCGGTCTGGCTGACCCATGCGGTCGCGCTCGATCCGGCGACCGCGCGCGTCGACGTGAAGGCCCGGCTCGAGCCGGGGCCGCGCGCGGTCGTCGGGCCCCAGACGACGAACCTGCCCGGCGAGCGCGGGGAGCGCTTCCTGATCCGCGCTGCCGGGTTGCGCCGCGGCAGCCGCTTTCGCGAGTCCGACCTGCGGCGCGCCGTGGACCGCCTGCGCGCGCGCGACCTGTACACCCGGGTCGACGAGCCGCTGGTGCACCTGACAGCGGCGCGAGACACCGTCGGCGTGGTCTGGCGGGTCGAGCCGCAGGAGCGCGCGAACCGGGTCGGCGTCGTCCTCGGCCTCAGCCGCCGCGAGGAAGGCGGCACGCGCCTGAGCGGCCAGGTCGACCTGGACCTGCCGAACCTGGCGGGCACGGGCCGCCGGCTGGCCGCCGGCTGGAGCGACGACGGTCAGGACCGTTCGCGCTTCGGATTCGCATACCTCGAGCCGCTCGTGCTGGGCACGCCGCTCGACACGGACCTCGCGCTCGACAGCGAGGTCCTGCAGGACGTCTACACGCGATTCCGGGTCGACAACCGCTGGCGTCTGCCGGTGGTCAGCCTGTGGAGCGTCGAGGTGGGGATCGGCTGGGACCGCACGACCTATCCCGCGGGAGACCTCGAGCGGACGCGGCGCCTGCGCGGGCGGGTCGGACTCTTGCATCACCGCGGCGATCGCGCGCGCAGCGGCTGGTCCGGGTCGTTCGCGATCGAGTCGGCGAACCGCAGCAACACTCCGCGCCCGGCCGAGCCGGATACCGGCGCGGCCGGCGCGACGGGACACCTCGGCACGCAGGACAATCAGCGCCTGCTCGAGGGCGACCTCGCGGGCGAGGTCTGGCTGGCGACGGCGCTGAGCCTCGCCGGCCGGGCGAGCTTCCGCCAGAACGATGCCGACGTGCGGCCGCTGCCGCTCTCCGAGCAGTATCGCTTCGGCGGCGCCAACACGCTGCGCGGGTACCGCGAGAACGAGTTCCACGGCGAGACCGCGGCCTGGGGCGGTGTCGAGGTGCGGCTGGGACGGGCCCTGCGCTCGCGAGTTTACACCTTCGTCGATGTGGGATACTTTGAGTTCTCCGTTCGCGAAGCGGCGGCGGCCGGCGGCGGCCTCGCGATCCGCAGCGGCACCCACGTCGGCTACGGACTCGGGCTCGTGACCGCGGCGGCCGCGGGCGAGATCAACCTCGCGGTCGGCTTTCCGGGCAGCGTCGACTTCGACACCGCCAAGCTCCACGTCTCGCTGCTCGGCAACTTCTAGCCCGCGGACCGCAGCCGGCCGCGCGGCGGGCCCGCCCGCCGGAGGTGCGCATGAACCGGAACGAGGCTCGCCGCCGTCTCGCCGCGCTGCGGGCGGAGGTCGAGCGCCACCGCCGCCTGTACTACCAGGAGCTCGCGCCCGAGATCGAGGACTCGGAGTACGACGCGCTCGAGCGCGAGCTCGCCGACCTGGAAGCCGCCTACCCCGAGCTGGTCGCTGACCTGAGCCCGACGGCGCGGGTCGGCGACGACCGGGACGAGCGGTTCCCCGCGGCGCCGCACGCGCGCCCCATGCTCAGCCTCCAGAACAGCTACGACCTCGCCGAGGTGCGCTCTTTCGACCAGCGGGTCCGTCGCGAGCTCGGGGCGCAGGCCGGCGTCGTCTACACGGTCGAGCCCAAGATGGACGGGGTCGCGATCGCGGTGCGCTATCGGGACGGGGCGCTCGCCGCGGCGCTGACCCGCGGCGACGGCTTGCGCGGCGACGTCGTGACCCGCAACGTCGCGACGATCGCGACCGTCTCCGCGCGCCTGCCCCGCGGCTGGCGCGGCCAGTTCCCCGCCCCGGTGGACGCCTGCGAGGCGCGCGGCGAGGTCTACCTCGCGCGCTCGCGCTTCGCCGAGCTCAACGCCGAACGCGAGGCCGCCGGACTCGAGCCGTTCGCCAACCCGCGCAATGCGACCGCAGGCACGCTCAAGACCCTGGACCCCGGCGAGGTGGGGCGGCGCGGCCTGTCGGTCGTCTTCTACCAGCTCTTCCCCTTGACCGATGGCGACCGCTGGACCGAGGCGGGCGACCTGCCCTCGCACCGCGCGGAGCTGCAGGCGCTCGCGGCGCTCGGATTGCCGGTCAATCCGCTGCTCGAGACCGCGCAGGACGCCGACGAGCTGGCGGGATGCCTCGCCCGGCTGGAGTCGCGCCGGCACGATCTCGACTACCAGATCGACGGCGCGGTCATCAAGGTGGACTCGGCCGCGCAGCAGCAGCGTCTCGGCTGGACGGCGAAGGCGCCCCGCTGGGGCCTGGCGTACAAGTTCGCCGCCGAGGAGGCGACGACCCGCCTGCGGGCGATCACCCTGCAGGTCGGCCGCACCGGCGTGATCACGCCGGTCGCCGAGCTCGAGCCGGTGGCCCTCGCGGGAACGACCGTCAGCCGCGCCACTCTGCACAACTGGGAGGAGCTCGAGCGCAAGGACATCCGGCCCGGCGACCGCGTCGTCGTCGCCAAGGGCGGCGACATCATCCCCAAGGTCCTGCGGTCGCTGCCCGAGGCGCGCGACGGGACCCAGCGGCCGCTGCCGATGCCGAAGCGCTGCCCCGTGTGCGGCCAGAAGGCGGCGCGGCGCGAGGGCGAGGTGGCCCTGCGGTGCCTGAATCCGACCTGCCCGGCCGTGCTCGCCGGCAGGCTGCGCCACTTCGCCGGACGGCAGGCCGGCAACGTCGAGGGGCTCGGCGAGCGATGGATCGACCTCTTCCTCGCCAAGGGTTGGGTCGAGAGCCCGGCCGACCTCTTCCGCCTCGAGCGCGGTGCGCTCGCCGCGCTGCCGGGCTGGGGCGAGCGCTCGGCGGACAACCTGATGCAGGCGATCGCCGCCACGCCGCGCCGTCCCTGGGCGAACAAGATCTTCGCCCTGGGCATCCCGCAGGTCGGCATCGCGACGGCGACCACCCTCGCGCGCGAGTATGCCTCGATCGACGCGCTCGCGCGCGCGACCGCCGACGAGCTGTCCGGGCTCGCGGACATCGGACCGCTGGTGGCCGAGGCGATCACGACCTGGTTCGCCGACGCGAGCGTGCGCGCCTTCCTCGCCGACCTGCGCTCGGTGGGTTTCTTCCTCGCGCGCGAGGAGCAGCCGGCGGCCCGACCGGTCGCGCCCGGCGACGATCCGATCGCCGGCCGGACGTTCGTGCTCACCGGGACCCTGGCGGGCCTGACGCGGGACGAGGCCCGCGCGGCGATCGAGGAGCGCGGCGGCAAGGTCGCGGGCTCCGTGAGCAAGCGCACCGACGTGCTGGTCGCCGGCGAGAAGCCCGGCAGCAAGCAGGCCAAGGCGGCCGCGCTGGGCATCACGATCTGGGACGAGACGACGCTGCGCCGCCACCTCGGGACGCCGGAGTCGGCCGGTGACCGCTGAGCCCGCACGCCTGGTGATCCGTCGCGGCGGCGAGAGCGTCGACGTCGGCTCGCCGCACCGCGAGATCGAGCGCGCGGCTCCCGTCGCCGGGACCATCCGGGAGGATCCCGCGCTCGCGCCGCCGCACCTCCTGGTCAGGGACGCCGCGGGCGGCTGGCGGATCCACCCGGACCTGCTCTGGTCGCTGCTCGACCCGCTCGCGCCGCGATCGCTCGATCCCGGCGCCGATCCGCTCGCTCCGATCCGGCGGGTCTGGTCGCGGCTCGCCTGGTGGCGGGAGCTGCCGCTCGAGGAGCGCACGGCCTGCGCCGGCCTGTTCGACCGCTGCGAGCGCGGCGGCGGCGAGATCGTCCGGATCCTCGAGCGCCTGGCGGGCGCCGGCAGTCCCTTCGGCGCGGCGAGCGGCGAGGTCGGTCCGGCGGCTCCCGCGCGGGCGCCGGTCGCGCTGCCGCTCGACCCCGCCGAGCTCGCCGAGTTCGTCCGGGCGCCGCACGGACTCGGGTCGCTCTACGGCCATCGCTTCACGCCGCGGCCGCAGCAGGCGGACCTCGCCGCCGCCGTCGCGCGCGCCCTTGCCGAGGCGCAGCCTCTCCTCGCGGAGGCGGGCACCGGGACCGGCAAGACCCTGGCGTACCTGGTGCCGCTGGTCGCGCGTCTGGCGGCCGGCGGCGAGCGCGCGGTCATCTCGACCTACAGCCGGGCGTTGCAGACCCAGATCCTCGACGGCGATCTGCCTCCTCTCCTCGCAGGACGCGGGGATCTCGGCGCGCGGCTGCTCATGGGACGGGCGAACTACCTGTGTCTGCGCCAGCGCCGCGCCTACCTCACGCGGCCGCTCGAGGACGCGAACGACGCGGTGCGCGCGGCCGCGTTGCGCCTCTGGCTCCTCGCGACGGGGGAGGGGATGCGCGACGAGCTGATCGGACACCCGCTGCTCGACGGAGAGCTGCGGTCTCTCTTCAGCGCGGTCCAGCCGTGTACCCCGGAATGCTGGGAGCAGCCGGGCTGCTTCGTCGTGCGCGCGCGGCGGCTGGCGCGCGAGGCCCGGCTCGTGGTCGTCAATCACGCGCTGCTCTTGAGCGACCGGGCCGCGGGCGGCGCGCTCATCGGCCCCTACGCCGACCTGGTGATCGACGAGGCGCATCGCCTGCCCCAGACCGTGCTCGACGCGCACACCGTGCGTCTGGACCACCGCCGGCTCGGCGACCTCGAGGAGCTGCTCGGCGCGGCGCGGCCGGCCGGCCAGCTGCCCGAGTCGCCGGCGCTCCTGGCGACCCGGCTCGGCGCGCTGCCGGACGGGGAGCGCGCCGGCGACGCCGCGGTCGAGTTCGGGCGCGCCGCCAACCAGTGCCTGCACGCGTACCAGGTCTGGTGGCGCTCGGCCGGGCAGTCCCTGGCGCCGGGCCCGGCCGCGACGACCGGCCAGCGCCTGCGGATCGCCGACAAGGACGTCGCCTTCGCGCCGCTGTCCGAGGAGACGTCGGCGCTGCTCGAGACGGCGGCCGCGGCGACCGCCGCGAGCGCGTCGCTCGAACAGCGCGCGGAATCCCACGGCGAGCTGCCGCCGGCAACCACGGATCTGCTGGTCCGGTGCGTCCAGGCCGGCCAGCTCCTGCGCCAGCTCGAGCGCGACGTGCGTTTCGTCACGGCCGATCCGTCCGACCGCTGGGTCACGTGGCTCGATCCCGGTCCCGCGGGCGTCGTGCGCGGCCTGGGCGCCACCCCGCTCGAGGCGGGGCCGCTGCTGCGCGAGCTGTGGCAGGACACCCGGCTCGCGCCGGTCGCGACGAGCGCCACGCTGGCGGTCGGCGAGGATTTCGCCTTCATGCTCGGCGAGCTGGGCTTGGCCGGCCGTCGCCCGCCGACGGCGACGGTGACCGTGCCATCGCCCTTTGCCTGGGAAGAGCAGGCGCTGTGCCTGGCTCCGGAAGACCTCCCCGATCCGGACCAGCCCGGCTTCACGGACGCCGTGGTCGAGATCCTGATCGACCTGCGGCGGCGCGCGCCCCGCCAGACCCTCGTGCTGTTCACGGCCTACCGGAGGCTGCAGGACGTGGCCGACAGCTTGCGGCGGGCGAATGAGGCGCGCGACCTCTTCGCCGATCCGGGCGCCGAGCTGCTGGTCCAATCGCCGCACGCCGGCGCGGGCGAGCTCCGCGATCGATTCCGCCGCAGCCAACGCGCCATGCTGCTCGGGACGAGCACCTTCTGGGAGGGCGTCGACTTCCCGGGCGAGAGCCTCGAGATCCTCGTCATCACGAAGCTGCCGTTCCTCGTGCCGAACGATCCGTGGGTCCAGGCGCGCTGCGAACACCTGCGGCGCGCGGGCGACGATCCCTTCGCGGACTTCATGCTGCGCGACGCCGTCCTCCGCCTGCGGCAGGGACTGGGCCGGCTGATCCGCCGCCGCACCGATCGCGGCGTGATCCTGCTTTTGGACAACCGGTTGATCACGCGCCGCTACGGCGCTACGTTCCTCGCGGCGCTGCCGGCGCCGCTGCGGTGGCTGCCGGACCGCGGCGCGCTCGCGGCCGCCGCTGCCGAGTTCCTCGTTCGCCGCTGAATCGGGCCGCGCGACGGCGTGGGCCGCCCGGGAGGAGACCGTGACTCGCGAAGGCCGTTACGCGTCGAGCTCGATCGCGCCGGAAGCCCTCGATCTCTTCGTCGTCAACATCGCTCAGCTCTGCACCGTGGACGATCCCGCTCGGGACGGGGCGGGCCCGCGCCGTCGCGCCGCGCTCGGCGACGCGGGCATCGTCGGCAGGGCGGCGTTCGCCGTCGCGGACGGCCGCGTCGTGGCGACCGGGCCGGAAGCCGAGCTGCGGCGCGCGCTCTTCGCGGACGGCGGGCTGCCGCCGGGGCTCGAGATCCTCGACGTCGGGGGTTGCGCCGTCGTGCCGGGGTTCGTCGATCCGCACACGCACGCGGTGTTCGGCCGCACGCGGCACGACGAGTACGAGCGCCGGCTGCGTGGCGAGACCTACCTTCAGATCGCCGCGGCCGGCGGCGGCATCCGCGCGTCGGTGCGCGATCTGCGCGCTCGCGGCGAGGACGAGCTCGTCGAGCTGAGCGTGGCTCGCCTCGCCAGGCTCCTGCGCCACGGCACGACGACCGTGGAGATCAAGAGCGGCTACGGGCTGTCGCTGGCCGACGAGCTGAAGATGCTGCGGATCGCGCGGCGCGCCGCGGACCTGGCCGGGATCCGCGCCGTCCTCACCTGCCTCGCGGCGCACGAGATCCCGGACGAGTACCGCGAGCGGCGCGGCGACTACGTCCGCCTGGTCTGCGACGAGGTGCTGCCGCGGGTCGCGGCGGAAAAGCTGGCGGAACGCTGCGACGTGTTCTGCGAGCCCTCTGTCTTCGGCCTCGCGGACACCGAGACGATCCTCGTCCGCGCGGCCGAGCTCGGCCTTCGCGTCACGGTCCACGCCGACGAGCTCGAGCCGATGGGCGGCGCCCAGCTCGCCGCGCGGCTGGGCGCCGACTCGGCGGACCACCTGATCCGGATCGACGCGAACGGCATCGCGGCGCTCGCCGACCGCCGCACCGTGGCGACCCTCCTGCCCGGCACGGCCTTCACGCTCGGCTTGCCGAGGTACGCGCCGGCGCGGGAGATGGTCGAGGCCGGGTGCGCGGTCGCGATCGCGACGGATTTCAACCCGGGCAGCTGTCCGATCTACTCCGTGCCGCTCGTGCAGTCGATCGCGTGCAGCCAGATGCGCCTGTCGCCGGGCGAGGCGCTGGTGGCGTCGACGCTCAACGCCGCCTGGGCCCTCGGCCTCGCGGCCGAGGTGGGATCGCTCGCGCCGGGCAAGGCCGCCGATTTCGTGGTCCTCACCGGCGACGACCATCGCCTGGTGCCCTATCACGGCGGTGTCGACAGCGTGGCGGCCGTGTACCGGAGCGGTCGCCGGGTCGCCTGAGCCCGGCGATCCGCTGCCCCGAGTGGCCGGGCCGCCACGAGTCGCGGCCCCGTTTTTCCGCTCAATATCTCCCGCGCGCGAACGATGATACATCACGAGATGGCGTCGATCCGCGGATCGGCATGTCGCCACGGAAACCTCCAGGATACCCGGGGAGCCGCTCCTTGTCCTCGACACTCCGCAAGCTCAAGCAGCAAGCCTACGAAGCCGGGAGGAAGCGCGACTGGGCCCAAGCGGCCGAGGCGTACGCCGAGATCCTGGAGATGGACAAGAGCAATCCGTCGCTGCAGAACGAGTACGGCGACGTCTGCCTCAAGGCCGGCGACACGGCCAAGGCGATCCGCCAGTTCCTGTCGGCCGCGGCCAAGTACCGGCAGACGGGACTGCTGAACAACGCGCAAGCCGTCTACAAGAAGGTCCTGCGGTACGATGCCGGCAACCTCAACGCGAACTGGTTCCTCGCCGAGATCCGCTCGACCCAGGGACTGATCGCGGACGGCGAGCAGCACGCCATCGCGTTCCTCGAAGCAGCCGAGGGCGTCTCCGGTGAGATCAAGGAGATCTTCCTCAAACGTTGCCTCGAGATCTTCACGCTCTTCCCCGAGAGCGACGCGGTGCTCGAGAAGGTCGAGGGGATCTTCCGCATCTGGGACCTGCGGCTGGAATCGGCGCGCGCCGGTTGCTTGCGGGCCCGCCTCGCCTGGCAGGCCGGTCGCTGCGACGAGGCCGCGGCGGCCGTGGCGCGGCTGGTGGAGGGAACCCCCGAGATCACCAACTACGCCGAGTACGGCCGCTGGCTGGAGACGACCGGACGCAAGGCGAAGCCCGCCGGATTCACGGACGTCAATACGGTCCACCTGGAACGGGCGGCGGACGCCGCTCCGCCCGCGGCGGCGACCGAAGCTCCCGCCGCGGCCGGGGAAGACCCGGCCGAACCCGCCGGCGGGCGCGATGCCGACGTGCCGGCGGACAGCGACGACCTGGCGCGCGACGAGGACGGCTGCATCAGCCTCGACGCCGGCGACGAGGCGGACGTCGCCTCTCTGGTCGACGGAGCGGCGAGGAGCTTCGCGGCGGAGCGCGAGGCGAGCCCCGCGGCCGAGGCGGAGCCCGCAGCGCACGACGGAACGCCGGTCAACCTCCTCGACGAGATCCTCGCCGAAGAGGGCGAGGACATCCTGCGCAGCAGCGAGGCCGAGCAGGTTTCCACGATCGCCAGCGAGATCGGCCGCAACCTGGGCGAGACCGCCGATGCGGATCCCGAGGTCCTCTACCAGCAGGGGCTGGTCTACCTCGAGATGGGCCTCTACGACCAGGCGGTCATCGCGCTCGCCGCGGCCGCCCGGTCCGCGCGGCACGCCGTGCAGGCGCGCGAGATGTGGGGAATCGCGCTGCATCGCGCCGGGCGGGTTGCCGACGCGCTCAAGGTGCTCGAGGATGGGCTCGCCAAGGCGAGCGGCGAGGACCGGGCGGCGCTCGGCCTGCGCTACCACGCGGGGCGGATCCTGGAAGACCTCGGCCGCGACGACGAGGCCCAGGCCCACTACCGGCGCGTCCACGCGATCGACGCCGGTTTCGCCGACGTGGCCCAGCGCCTGCGCCTGCCGGTCGCCTGAGCGGCGGCGCTTGCCCCGTCGCGCCAAATCCCCTAACCTGCGCCCCATGCGGCCGCCCACTGGGTACCACGAATTCGATCGGATCCGGTCCGCCGTCGTGCTGGGCCTGTTCGTCGGGACCGGCGTCGGGCTCGGCCACCTGCTCGCGGGCGTTCCGGGCGTCGAGCTCATGACGCTCAACGCGGCGCTCGCCGGCGCCACGCTGGGAGCCGCGGCGGCCGTCGTGGTCGGCCTGCTGTCCGCGCTGGTCTACTCGCTCACCAGTCCGTTCGGCGCGCCGCCCCAGCTGCTGGTGCTGCTGGCTCAGATGCTGGGGCTCGCCGCCGCCGGGGTGCTCGGCGCGGCCCTGGGTCGCGTCATCCGATCGCGCCCGCAGCCGCTGGCCGTCGCGCTCGCGGGGTTGTCCGGGGCCGCCTCCGCGATCGGGTTCGACCTCGCGACGAACCTCGCGTTCGCCGTCTCGACCTCGTTGCCGGTCGTGCCGACGCTCGCGGCGGGGCTGGGCTTCGCGCTCGTGCACATGGGCACCGCGGCCGTCGCGTTCGCGTCGGTCCTGCCCGTGGTGGCGCCGCGGCTCGCCCGGCTGCGGCGGCCCGGTCCGCGGGTCGTGCGGCTCGCGCCGGCGGGCATTCTCCTGGTGGCCGCCGGCGGACTGGGCCTCGGGTCGGCCAGCGCGCAGTCGACCGTGCCGGGCGTTCCGGCGAACGAGGTTGGCGCCGCCGCGCCGGCGGACAGCCTGGCCGCCGGGATCGCCGACACGCTCGCGGCGCCGGCGGACTCCACGGCGAGCCCGCCCGCCGACAGCAGCGCGGGGCGCGGGCCGGGCGACGACCGGCCGCAGCTCGTCAACGGCTGGCTGCGGCCGCTGTGGTCCCCGTTCAGCGCCACCTACCGGGAGGACCTCGCGCGCGGCACGAGCTGGCTGCCCGTCGCCGACGGCGGCCAGGGTTCCGCCGTCGTCCTCTTCGGCGAGCCGAACACTTCGTTCGCGCCGAGCTGGGAGCGCGACGGACTGCCGCTCGGGATCGGCCATCGCTTCCTGGACGATCCCGAGGCCATGGCGACCTTCGGCCACGTGCTCGAGGCCACCGAGTACGGTTACGACGGCGCGGGCGGACTCGCCGGCACCCTGCGCCTCCGCCCGTACGATCCGGTGCCCGACCGCGACCTCGTCGACACGCGCTGGTTCAAGGGCCCTCACGAGACCTACCTGCGCGACCTGCACCTGCTCACGGCGGACGCGCCGTGGCGGATCGGCTTCGATTTCGGGGAGCTGCTCGACAACGAGGGCTACGATTTCCGGGTTCCCGGCGAGGAGCGCTATCCGGAATTCGACGATTTCAACCAGACGGATTTCTGGGGGCACGCCAAGTTCCGCGCGGGGCGCGGCGTCCTGCGGCGCGACCTCGCCGGCGCGGGCTCGGTCACCGTGAGCCTCGAGAACGTCCGCAAGCTCAAGAAGGCCATGCCGGCGTACGGCAGCGAATTCCAGGACCTCTGGACCGATCGCGCCGCGCTCGCGTGGCAGTCGCCGGCCGGCGGGCGCGTCGCCTTCTGGTGGACCGACGCCGACGTGGACTGGGACCGCGAACGCGGGTTCGCCCGCAAGCAGGAAGGCGCGCTGACCGGCGCGCTCGCGAGCTGGGGCCGGACCGAGGCCGGCGGTCGCCTGACCGCGACCTGGAGCCGCTGGACCCTCGCCGACAGCGGCGCCGATCCTTCCTGGGCCGCCGGGGACACGAGCGGCGTCCATCTCGAAGGCGAGCAGGCGTCGTTGCGCGGCGAGCGGGAGGGGAGCCTGGGAGCGGTCCGGGGCGGGGTCGAGCTCGGCGCCTGGTGGAGCCAGCATGGCGGCTGGGTCGTCGGCGGCGCGGCGCGCCTCGCCGAGGCGCGTGGCCGGCCGCGCTGGTCGGTCGGCCTCGAGCACGCCGGCCGGGCGCCGCGCGCCGACGAGCTCGCGACAGCCTGGCGCTTCGTCGTCCCCGGCGGGCGACAGACGATCGCGCTGCCCGACCGCGGGCTCGACCGCGAGGACGAGTGGCGGCTGGCCGCGTCGCTCACGCCGCGCGTGGCGGGTTTCGATCTTGCACTGGCCGGCGCCGCGCGGCGGTTGCGCAACGGCATCGGGTGGCGGCCCGAGGGCGGGACGGGCGACACCGGCCGCTGGCACAACGGGCTCGAGCTCGACTCGGCCAGCGTGCGCGCCGCGCTCGCGCGGGAGGGTCGCTTCCTCGGGTGGATCCGCTTGCGCGCGGAGGGATCTTGGCGAACCTGGCGGCAACACGACGACCTGCGGCTCGCGCTGCCGCCGGAACTCGCCTGGCGGGTGTCCGCCCTCTGGGAGAACCACTTCTTCCGCGAGGACGGAATCCTGCAGCTCGCCGCCTATCTGCACGGTCGCGGCGAGATGGACGACCCGTGGTCCCTCGCGACGCCCTATCCGTTGCCCGCGGCCACGTACCTGGACGCGATCGTCGGCTTCCGGCTCGTCGGCACGGATCTCTCGCTCGAGTTGCGGAACCTGACCGGCTCCGGCAACGCGCTCTCGGCCGGCGCGCTCGCCTCGCCGGCCGAGCTGCGCTGGCGGCTCAACTGGGTCTTCCACTACTGATCCGGCTGATCGCCGGATGACGCGGCGCGAGGTCGCCGGCTGCCTGCTCGTGGTCCTGCTCGTCGTCGCCGGCCGCGGGATCCGGCACGCCCTGCTCGTCGACCCCTCCGGCGGCTGGCGCGAGCCCGGCTGGCTCGAGGCGACCCTGCCGCCCGAGGCGCCGCCGCTGCCGCCGGCCGCCGCCGCCCGCCAGCGCCCGTCCGGCCGCCTGAATCCCAACACCTGCCCGGTCGACTCGCTCGTCCTCTTGCCGGGGATCGGTCCCGCGCTCGCTGCCCGCATCGCCGCCGCGCGGGCCGAGGGAGTGCATTTTGCGTGCGCACGCGACCTGCAAGCCATCCGGGGAATCGGTCCCCGGACCGTCGAGCGACTTGCGCCGTATCTGATTTTTTCACCTCCGGATAGCGGTCGCTGAGTCGCCAGGCAAACTGCACGCCGCCGGGACCGTGCCAGCCGCGAGGCGGGCGAAATACCTCAAGGGCCGCCCGGAGGATCCGATAGTGGGACGGACAACGAGCCACGACGGGATAGCCCCCGTACCACGCCAGCGCACCTGACGCCGCAGCCCGCCAGCGGGCAGCGGCGGCAGTCGGAGAAGTCGTCCATGAATTCTGGCACCGCCGTCGTCGTTCGGGACAAGATCGCCGCGCGCCTGCTCGAGGCGGGCGTCATCACGATCGCCCAGATCGAGCAGGCGAAGGACCAGCAGAAGAAGGACGGCGGCTCCCTCGGCCTCGCCCTCATGCGCCTGGGCGCCGTCGACGAGAAGACGTACACCGAGTTCCTCGGCAAGGTGTACAACCTGCCCGTCGTCGACCTGGACCGCACGACGATCGCCAACGAGAACATCGGGCTCATCCCGGCAGACGTCGCGACCAAGTTCCAGGTCCTGCCGCTCGAGCGCCGCGGCCGCGTGCTGACGGTCGCGATGGCGAATCCCTCGAACATCTTCGCCATCGACGACATCAAGTTCATCACCAGCCTCGACGTGCAGCCGGTCGTGTGCAGCGAGGTCGCGATCAAGCGCGCGATCGACAAGTACTACGCGCAGACCGACTCCCTCGCCTCGATCATGGAAGGCATCGAGGACGACATCGAGGTCGTCGAGGAGCAGGAGGACGACGAGCTGGGGGGCGACGAGCAGAACGCGCCCGTCGTCAAGCTCGTGAACACGCTGCTCGCCGAGGCGGTCAAGATCGGCGCCAGCGACATCCACATCGAGCCGTACGAGAAGCACCTGCGCGTGCGCTACCGCATCGACGGCGTGCTGCAGGAGGTCATGGAGCCTCCGGTCAAGCTCAAGGCCGCCATCACGAGCCGCCTGAAGATCATGTCCGAACTGGACATCGCCGAACGCCGCATTCCGCAGGACGGCCGCATCAAGCTGAAGGTCGGCAGCAAGAAGGTCGACCTGCGTGTCTCGACCTTGCCGTGCATCTTCGGCGAGAAGGTCGTGATGCGAATCCTCGACAAGGGGAACCTGACCCTGGACCTGGGCGACTACGGGCTCGAGGAGAAGTCGCTACGTGACATCTACGAGGCCATCGCCAAGCCGTACGGCATGGTCCTCGTGACGGGCCCGACCGGATCCGGCAAGACGACGACGCTCTATTCCTGCCTGTCGCGGGTGAACAAGATCGACGTCAACATCATGACCGCCGAAGACCCGGTCGAGTACAACCTCGACGGCATCAACCAGGTCCAGGTGCGGGAAGAGGTCGGGCTCACCTTCGCCGCCGCGCTCAAGGCCTTCCTGCGCCAGGACCCGAACATCGTAATGGTGGGCGAGATCCGCGATCTCGAGACGGGTTCGATCGCCGTCAAGGCCTCCCTGACCGGCCACCTCGTGTTCTCGACCCTGCACACGAACGACGCGCCGGCCACGATCAACCGCATGATCGATATGGGCCTCGAACCGTTCCTGGTGGCGTCGTCGACGAACCTGATCATGGCGCAGCGCCTGGTCCGCCGGATCTGCAAGAACTGCAAGACGGTCGCGACCGTGCCGCCCGAGGCGCTGCGGGACATCGGGTTGCCGCCCAAGACCGTGGTCCATCACGGCAAGGGCTGCGAGAAATGCGGCGGTACGGGCTATTCGGGCCGCCAGGGCCTCTACGAGGTCATGCCGATCACCGGCGCCCTGCGCGAACTCATCCTCGACCGCGCCAGCACGACCGAGATCCGGAAGCAGGCCCAGGCCGACGGCATGCTCACCCTGCGTCAGGACGGACTGATCAAGATCCAGAAGGGCATCACCACCATCGAAGAGGTCCTGCGCGAGACCACGGTGCAGGAATAGGAGGCAATGCTGTGACCGGTATGCGCGAGATGCTCGAAGAGATGGTGGCCCGCGGCGCCAGCGACCTGCATTTGACCGCGGGCTTGCCGCCTCAGTACCGCGTCGACGGCCTGGTCGTCGGCAGCCAGTTCGACGTCCTCAACGGCGAGGACACTCGGCGCCTGGCGTACAGCATCCTCAACGAGGAGCAGAAGAAGCGCTTCGAGAACGACAAGGAGCTCGACTTCTCGTTCGGCGTCCAAGGCATCAGCCGCTTCCGCGCCAACGTCTTCATGCAGCGCGGCGTCACCAGCATGGCGATCCGGCAGATCCCCTACACGATCCACTCGTTCGAGGAGCTCGGCCTGCCGCGGGTCTGCCGCGAGCTGATCAACCGCACGCAGGGCCTGATCCTGGTGACCGGCCCCACCGGCAGCGGCAAGAGCACCACGCTCGCCACGATGGTCGACACGATCAACCAGTCGCGCAACGGCCACATCATCACGATCGAGGACCCGATCGAGTACGTCCATCAACACAAGAAGTGCATCGTCAACCAGCGCGAGGTCAACAACGACACGAAGACGTTCGCGCAGGCGCTCAAGTACGTGCTGCGGCAGGACCCCGACGTGATCCTGATCGGCGAGATGCGCGATCGCGAGACGATCGGCGCCGCGCTGACGATCGCGGAGACGGGCCACCTCGCCCTCGCGACCCTGCACACCAACAGCACGTTCGAATCGATCAACCGCATCGTCGACGTGTTCCCGCCGGAGCAGCAGAACCAGGTGCGCTCGCAGCTGAGCTTCACGCTCGCGGGCGTCCTGACGCAGCAGCTGATCCCGCGGGCCAAGAGCGGGGGCCGTGTGCTCGCGCTCGAGATCATGGTCTGCACGCCGGCGATCAAGTCGATGATCCGCGACAACAAGATCCACCAGATCTATGGCCACATGCAGGCCGGGCAGAAGCACGGCATGCAGACCATGAACCAGTCGCTCTACCAGGCGGTGGAGAACCGCTGGATCACCCTGGACACGGCGATGGGCCGCAGTCCGGACCAGCAGGAGCTCATGCAGATGCTGGGCGAACCGGTCGGCGGGGCGAAGTAGCCCGCGACGCGAGGAGATACCGTGGCTGCCACGACGACATTCATCTGGAAGGGCAAGACCGCCAAGGGCGAGATCATCGCCGGCGAGTACAAGGGGCTCGACCGCCGGGAGGTCGCCGAGTACCTGCGCAAGCGGCGGATCGTCATCCAATCGGTGCGCGAGAGGCCGCAGAACGTCGCCATGCGGTTCGGCGCCAAGCGGGGGGTGAGCGTCAAGGAGCTCTGCGTGTTCACCCGGCAGTTCGCGACCATGGTGAACGCGGGCCTGCCGCTGGTCCAGTGCCTCGATGTGCTCGCGCGGCAGCAGCCGAAGCCGAGCTTCAAGCAGGCGATCCAGAACGTGATGATGGAGGTCGAGGGCGGCCAGACGCTGTCCGAGGGCCTCGCCAAGCACAAGCACATCTTCGGCGACCTCTACGTGAACATGATCGCCGCCGGCGAGACGGGCGGCATCCTGGACACGATCCTGCAGCGGCTCGCGGTGTTCCTCGAGAAGAACGACGCGCTGCAGCGCAAGATCAAGGGCGCCATGACCTATCCGGCCATCGTCCTCTTCGTCGCGGTCGGCGCCTGCATCTTCATGCTCATCGGCGTGATCCCGGTGTTCGCCAAGATGTTCGCGGACTTCGGCGGCGAATTGCCGGCGCCCACGCGGGTGGTCATGGGCCTCTCCGACTTCCTGCGCGCCAACTGGTACATCCTCGGCGCCGCGATCGCCGCCCTCGTGTTCGCCTTCAAGCGGTTCCGCAAGACCGACAAGGGCGAGATGCTCACCGACAAGGCGTTTCTCCGGATCCCGATCATCGGCACCGTGCTGCGCAAGGGCGGCGTATCCCGCTTCACGCGCACGCTCGGCACCTTGATCAGCTCGGGCGTGCCGATCCTCCAGGGTCTGGAGATCACCGCGCGGACGGCGGGCAACCGCGTGATCCAGCTGGCGGTCGAGAACACCGCCAAGTCGATCAGCCAGGGCGACACCATCGCCGAGCCGCTCAAGCAGAGCGGGGTCTTCCCGCCGATGGTCGTGCAGATGATCGCCGTCGGCGAACAGACCGGCGCCCTCGACGAGATGCTCAGCAAGGTCGCCGACTTCTACGACGACGAGGTCGACGCGGCCGTCGACGCCCTGACCGCCGCGATCGAGCCGATCATGATCGTCGTCATGGGCACCATGGTCGGCGGCATGCTCATCGCCATGTACCTGCCGATGTTCAAGATGGCCAGCGTGGTCGGAGGTTAGCCGGTGAGCCACGCCGCGGACAAGCGAACGGGCGACGGCGGCCTGGTCCTGCGGACCCTGTCGGCGATCCTGCTGACGGGGGGATCGCTGCTGGCCGCCGTGCGCGACGGGGTCGCGGTGGCGCCGGTCGGTCTGGCGGCCGGGCTCGCCCTGCTCTGGAGCGCGCTTGCCCTGGACGCGCTGCCCCTGCGCGGCTGGCTCAACCGCCGGCGACTGGATGCCTGGCAGGTCCTCGTCGACCTCGCCGCCGTCGGCCTGGTCGTCGCGGCGGCTCCCGACGCGCCCGGCCTCTCGGTCTTCTTCCTGGGTCCGGTCGCGAACGCGGCGCTGCGCCTCGGCCGCGAGGGGGCGACCGCGGCCGCCGCGCTCGCCGCGCTCGGCCTCCTGCTGCCGGCGCTCGCGCGCGACGGCTGGCTGAATCCGCTCCCCGCCCCCACGACGCTCGGCGCGGTGCTGCTGCTCGCGTCCGGGCTCGCCGCCGGCGAGCTGGTCCGGCTTGCCGCGCGGCGCCGGCGCGCGGAGCTGCGGGTGCTCCATCGGTCGCGGCGCACGAGCCGCGAGGTCCAGATGATCCTCGACAATCTCGGCAGCGGGCTGTTGACCGTCGACGAGGGCGGCCGCGTGTCGCGCCTCAATCCGGTCGCGCGCCACATCCTCGGTCTCGATCAGTCGGTCTGGGCCGGCCGGACGCTCGAGAACCTGCTGGGCCGCGACGGCGCGGAGCTGATCGCCCTCCTCGACCAGTCCCTGGCGGACGGCCGGCCCCGCAAGCGCGCCGAGGTCAAGATCCGGCGCGCCGGTCAAGACGTCCCGCTCGGCGTCAACGTGGACTTCCTCAGCGGCGAGGACGGCGCCCTGGAAGGCGCGGTCGCGGTGTTCACGGACCTGACCGAGGTCCGGCGGCTGCAGGACCACCTGCGCCGCGCGGACCGGCTCGCGGGCGTGGGGGAGCTGGCGGCGAGCATTGCGCACGAGCTGCGCAATCCGCTCGCCAGCATCCGCGGGAGCGTCGAGATGCTCGCCGGCGACCTCGAGCTGACCGGGCACCACGCCCAGCTCATGCAGCTGATCCTGCGCGAGAGCGCGCGGTTGAACACGATCATCACGGACTTCCTCGCCTTCGCCCGGATGCGCCCGGCGCAGCCGCAGCCGATCGCCCTCGACCGCTTCCTCGAAGAGGTGCTGCTGCAGCTGCGCCAGCACGTGTCCGCGCACGCCGGCCGCGTGACCGTGTCCTGCGCCAAGGAACGCTCCGGGATCGTGCTGCACGCCGATTCCGAGCAGCTGGTCCAGGCGCTCCTGAACCTGGGCATCAACGCCTGCGAGGCGATGCATTACGACGGCGAGCTGCGGCTCGACGTGACGGCGCGCGACGGCGCCTGCGAGTTGCGGGTCGCCGACACCGGTCCCGGGCTCGAGCCCGGACGCGCCGAGGAGATCTTCACCCCGTTCGTCACCACCAAGCAGCAAGGCACGGGACTCGGGCTGCCGATGGTCGCCCGGATCGTCCACGGCCACGGCGGCACGGTGGAGGCGGGCAACACCCCGGCGGGAGGGGCCGAGTTCATCCTGCGGCTCCCCCTCGCCGCGACCACCCCCGCGACCGGCGAGGTCGCCGCGACCTGCCGCGAGACCGTAGCGGCGGTCGGGCACTGAGGCGTCAAGCGACGCGGCGCACGGGCGAGGACACGGACAGTTCGCCCCGCCGCTGGACCACAGAAGGAGACCTTTCATGTCCCTGGGTCGGATCCTAGTCGTCGACGACGAAGAATCCATGTGCCAGTACCTCTCGATTCTCCTCGGCAAGGAGGGCTACGAGGTCCAGACCGCGAATTCCGGGGCCGCCGCGTTGCGCCTGCAGGAGAGCGCGCCCTGCGACGTGGTCATGACGGATATCCAGATGCCCGGGATGGACGGGATCCAGTTGCTGAAGGGCATGCGGGCGGTCGATCCCCAGATGCCGATCGTGATCATGACGGCGTACGCCACCGAGCAGTCGGCCATCGACGCCGTCAACCTGGGCGCCTTCTCGTACCTGCAGAAGACCTGCAAGAACGACGAGATCAAGATCGTCATCCGCAACGCGATGCAGCTGCGGCGCGCGGAGTCCGAGAACCGGCAGCTCAAGCGCGAGCTGAAGAAGAAGAAGAGCAAGCAGCAGATGATCGGGCAGAGCCCGCGCATGCGGTCGGTCTTCAAGATGATCGACAAGATCGCCGCCACGCCCGCCACGGTCATGATCTACGGCGACAGCGGCACCGGCAAGGAGCTGGTCGCGCGGGCGATCCACGACCGCAGCCACCGGGCCCAGGGCCCGTTCGTGGCGATCAACTGCGGCGCGATTCCCGAGACGCTGCTCGAGAGCCAGCTCTTCGGCCACGTCAAGGGGTCGTTCACCGGCGCCGACCGCGACCACGACGGCTTCTGCCAGCAAGCCGAGGGCGGCACGATCTTCCTGGACGAGATCGGCGAGATGCCGCAGAGCACCCAAGTCAAGCTGCTGCGCATGCTCCAGGAGCGCGAGGTGATCCCCGTGGGCAGCGCCCAGGCGGTGAAGGTCGACCTGCGCGTCATCGCCGCCACGAACCGCGATCTCGAGCTCGAGGTCGCCGAGGGGCGTTTCCGCACCGACCTCTTCTTCCGCCTGAACGTGATCCCGCTGAAGCTGCCGGCCCTGCGCGAGCGGATCGAGGACATCCCCCTGTTGGCGGACCACTTCCTGCGCCGCTTCCTCCCGGAAGAGTACCAGGGCGGCCTCAGCGCGATGCTCGACGACGAAGCGATGCAGTGCCTGCAGTCCTACGAATGGCCGGGCAACGTGCGGGAGCTCGAGAACGTGATCGAACGAGCCTGCATCATGCGCGAAGGAACGCGGATCGGCGTGCGCGACCTGCCGCCGGGGCTGCACGGTCAAACCGGAGCGCCGGTGCCCCAGGCCACGCTCGTGGGCGGCATGGTCTCGCTCGAGGATCTGGAGAAGGCGCACATCCTGCAGGTGCTCGAGGCCGTCGCCTGGCACAAGAAGCGCGCGGCCGAGATCCTGCAGATCAATCCCTCGACCCTGTACCGCAAGCTCCTGCGCTACGGCGTGGGGCAGGACCGGATCGGCTTCGAGGACGACGACGACCCCGACCGCGCGGCCGCCGACCGCGTCGTCGACGCCGTGCAGTCGGTCGGGGACGATCCGGAGGCGACCGCGGACGAGCCGGCGGCCCCCCGGCCGGAGCCGGTCGCGATCGAATGATGCGGCAAGACGCACCCTCCCGCGGTGCATCCTGCACCGAATCCGGCGCGGCCCCTCCGGGCGTCCCGGCGGGTTGAACCGCCAGATGATTGTCCGGCAAGCGCTTAGTCAGGATGGCGCCGCGCCGGGGATCTGGCACGACCATTGCACAAGACGGTGTGCCATCGGCAGGCTTCACGGGCCCATATCGAGACGGCCCATTCCCGTGGTCGAAGCGACCGGAACAAGGAGGACCCCAGTGAACAAGAAGGGCTTCACGCTGATCGAGCTCATGATCGTGGTCGTCATCATCGGAATCCTGGCCGCGATCGCCATCCCGAATTTCATCGCCATGCAGGACCGGGCCAAGGAAGCCAAGGTCAAGAGCGTGGCCCACACCGTGCAGCTGGCGGCCGAGGACTACTCGGTCCGGCACGACGGCATCTACTCCGACGTCGCGGGCGACCTCACGCCGCTGTTCCCGGGTGGCTTGCTGCTCGAGAACGCGTTCACCGGTGCGCAGACCGAGCCCCAGTTCGGCGCTGCGGCGGCCGCCACGGGCACCGTCGGCATCCAGGCGATCGCCCAGGGTGGCGTGAACGTCGGCTACACGATCACCGGCGTCGGCAAGCAGGCCGGCCTGACGATCATCACCCTGTCCAGCGGTCAGTAGTTCCGGTCGCGAGTTCAGGGAAGCGGGCCCCCGTCTGGGGGCCCGCTTCTTTTCGCGTAACGGGCAGTCTGGCACCGCGCTTGCGTATCCGGCCGGGTGGCTGCGCCGGGGCCGGCAGAGGCCGGGAACCTGGCCCGCGGCGCGAACCGGAAAGGGAGCTGCCGGTCGTGAATCCGCCTCCAATGATCAGAAACCGCACGACGACGCCCGTCCTCGAGATCGACGGCCTCGCGAAGTCCTACCGCCGCGGCTTCTGGGGCCGGCGGGCGGCGCCGGCGGTGGCCGACGTCTCCGTGTCGGTCGAGCGCGGCGAGATCTTCGCGCTGCTGGGCCACAACGGCGCCGGCAAGACGACCACGCTCAAGGCCGTTCTGGGCCTCGTCCGCCCCGATCGCGGCCGGATCACGATCGGCGGGGTCGACGCCCGCCAGCGCGCGGCCCGCGCCAAGGTCGGCTATCTGCCGGAGTCGCCCTATTTTCACGAGAACCTCACGGCGCGCGAGCTGCTCGATTTCTACGGCCGGCTGCTCGGCCTCGCTGACCGGCGCCGCCGGGAGCGCACGGCCGCGTGCCTGGAGCTGGTCGGCCTGGCCGACGACCGCCACCGCCGCCTCGCCGACTGCTCCAAGGGCATGCGCCAGCGCATCGGCCTCGCGCAGGCGCTCCTCGGCGAGCCCGACCTGCTGATCCTCGACGAGCCGCAGTCCGGGCTCGACCCCCTCGGGCGCCGTTTGGTGCGCGATCTGCTCCTCGAGCAGAAGCGGCGCGGCGTCACGATCGTCTTCTCGTCGCACATCGTTCCCGACGTCGAGGCCATCGCCGACCGCGTCGCCGTGATCGCGCGCGGGCGGCTCGTGGAGATCAAGGACCTGCGCCGGCGCCGGCCGGCGCCGGCGTACCGGGCGGTGGTCGACGCGCGCGCGGCCGCGCGGCTCGTGGCGCCCGCCGACGCCGGCCTGACGGTGGTCGCGCGGGACGAGGACCGCTGGACGGTCGCGGCCGCGCATGCCGGGGCGCTCGGCGCCCTGCTCGTCGCCTGTCACGCGGCCGGCGCCCCGGTGATCGACGTGCAGGTCCAGGGCGGCGACCTGGAGGCCGAATTCCTCGCGGATCTCGCCGCCGAAGCGCCGGCACCGGAGGTCGCGCCATGCTGAACCGCGTCACCGCCGTCGCCGTGGCCACCTTCCGCGAGACGGTCCGCGACCGGCTCTTCTACCTCGTCGGCTTCTTCGGCCTGTTGCTCGTGGGCGCGGTGACGGTGCTCTCGCCGCTGACCGTCGGCGCCCAGGGCAAGATCGTCGCGGACGTCGGGCTCGGCGGGATGTCGTTCCTCGGTCTGCTCGTCGTGCTCCTGGTGGGGGCCAACATGGTCCGCAAGGAGATGGAGCGGCGCACGATCACGACGATCCTGACCAAGCCGGTGGGGCGCGGCGAGTACCTCGCCGGCAAGTACGCGGGTCTCGCGCTCACCTTGACCTGCCTGGTCGCCCTGATGAGCCTGCTGTACGTGGGCGCGGTCGCGTTGACGCCTGCCGTCCTCGCGTGGTCCCATCTCGCCGCGGTCTACCTGACCCTGCTCGAGCTGCTGGTCCTCTGCGCCGCGGCCGTCCTCTTCTCGGCGCTGGCGGGTCCCGCGCTCGCGGCGCTCTTCGCCGCGACCCTGTTCGCGATCGGCCACCTGACCGAATCGCTGCTCGACTTCGGCGCGCTGGCCGGCGGTCCGTCGCGGGTCCTGGCGGCCGTGGCCTTCCGCCTCCTGCCGGATCTCGAGGTCTTCAACGTGCGCGCGGCGGTGGTGCACGGCGACCCCGTCGCGGCCGGCCACCTCGCGCTCGCGACGCTCTACGCGGCCGGGTGGATCGTCGTGTTCCTCGTCCTCGCGCGGGCGGTCTTCGCGCGCAAGGAGCTGTGATGCGCCGGTTCGCAGCGGTCGCGCCGCTGGCGGTCGCCGCGGCGCTCGTGGGTCTCGCGCCGCGCCTCGCGGGCGCGATCCACGCGTGCCGCCCCGCCGCGGACCGTGGAGAGCGGCTCTATTATCCCGAGGGCGCGTTCCTGCGCGAGGCGAGCCTCGGCTACGCTGCGGCGGTCGCGGACTGGGCCTGGCTCGAGGCGATCCAGTACTACGGCGGCTATCGCCGGGGCGAGCACGACCTCCGTTACTTCAATGGCCTCGTCGACGCGGTCACGACCCTCGATCCGCGCTTCGTCGAGGTCTACCGGTTCGCCTCGCTCGTCCGGTCGCTCGACGACGCGGACTTCGCCGGCGCCCTGGACGTCCTCAAGCGAGGGATCGTCGCGAACCCCGCCGACTGGCGGCTGCACTTCGACGTCGGCTTCATCCACTACGTCTTCCTGCGCGACTACCCGGCGGCCTCGCGGTGGTTCGAGGCCGCCGCCCGGCTGCCCGGGTCGACCGACTTCTGCCGGCGATTCGCGGCGTTCAGCCGGCGCCGGGCCGGCGATCTCTCGGGCTCGTTGATGCTCTGGGAGAACCTGCGCCAGACGACGGACAGCGCCGACATGCGCGAGCTGGCGTCGCGCATGGCCGACCGATGCCGGCAGGAGCTGGCGGACCGGGCGGCCGGCGGCGCGGCCGCTTTGCCGGCTCCGCCCGGGGCGGGAGGGACGCCATGAGCGCGGCGCCGATCGCCGCGGCCGGCCTGGTCGGCCTCTGCCTGGGCAGCTTCGCGAACGTCCTCGTCCACCGGCTGCCGCGCGAGGAGGGCGTCGTGCGCGGGCGTTCGCATTGCCCGCACTGCCGGGCGACCATCGCCTGGTACGACAACCTGCCCGTGGTGAGCTGGATCGTCCTGCGCGCGCGCTGCCGCCGCTGCCGCGCGGGCATCCCGATCCGCTACCCGCTCGTGGAGCTGGCCGGCGGCCTGCTCGCGGCCGGCTGCCTGCTCGCCTTCGGCCCCACGCCCGCGGCGGCGAAGGCCTACGTCTTCCTCTACCTGCTCGGCGTGATCGCGATCGTCGACTGGCAGCACCTGATCATCCCGCACACGCTGACCGTGGCCGGCATGGTCGCGGGGCTCGCGCTCGCGGACCGTGCCGGGCCCGGCCTGCGCGCGGCGCTGCTCGGCCTCGCGATCGGCGGCGGCCTGGTGTGGGCGCTGTCCAGCGGGTACCGGCTGGTGCGAGGCCAGGCGGGCATGGGCGGGGGCGACGTGATGCTGATGGCCATGGTGGGAACGTTCCTCGGGCCGGGCGCCGCGGCCGGCGTTCTCGGCGCGGGGGCGCTCCTGGGCACGATCTACGCGATCGCGCGGGCCGGGGGGCGGCCGGATGGTCTCGGCAGGCTGCCGTTCGGCACGTTCCTGGCCGCCGCGGCCGCCGTGGTCCTGCTGTGGGGATCCCGGATCTGGACCTGGTATCTGGATCTGCTCGCCTGATCCGGCCGATATTGCACGGCGCCCGGTCCGGAATCTTCGCGAGAGGCGGAGAAAACCCCTCAAGTGCAGGAAATCCCCGTCGATGATGCAAGTGGCATGCATGTTGCGAGGTTGACCTGGGACGCGTCCTCCTGCACGGACGCGGATCCCGTTCACCAGCACCGAGGTAGGACCGCGATGTTCGGATTCCTCAAAGGCAAGCAGAAGACACTGACAGGCATGGACATCGGGTCCAGCGTGATCAAGTGCCTGCGAATCGACCTGGCGCAGGAGCGGCCGCAGATCACGCATTTCGCCATGGTCGACCTGGCGCCCGAGGCCATCGTCGACGGCGAGATCATGGACCGCGACCTGGTGATCCGCGCCCTGCAGGAATGCGCCGAGAAGGCCGGCGTCGGCAAGGACCCCGTGGCGACCGCGGTGTCCGGCCGGGCGGTCATCGTCAAGAAGATCGTGATGGACAAGATGAACGAGGAGGACGCTCGCGAGGCCATCTACTGGGAGGCCGAGCAGCACGTGCCCTTCGACATCGACGACATCACGCTCGACTTCCAGATCCTCAACGAAGACATCGGCGCCGGGCAGATGGAGATCCTGCTGGTGGCGGCGAAGAAGGACATGGTCCAGACCCACGCCGAACTGATCCGCGACGCCGGTTTCACGCCGACCGTGATCGACGTGGCCTCGTTCGCCAACCAGAACACCTGGGAGTACCTGAAGAGCCGCCGCACGGCGGCCGTCGTCGCCGCGCCCGACGAACCGGCCGCCGGCGAACCGCCGCTCGACGACCTCGTCGACGAGGCGCCGGAGGAGAGCGCGCCCGCCGAGACGCCCGCGGACACCGAGTTCGTCGCGCTGCTCGACATCGGCGGCGGCGTGACGAACGTCCACATCGTCCGCGCCGGCGTGCCCTACTTCACGCGCGACCTGCCGATCGGCACGAGCCGCTTCATCGAGGAATT
Source organism: Candidatus Krumholzibacteriota bacterium (assembly GCA_022711765.1). Classification (GTDB taxonomy): domain Bacteria; phylum Krumholzibacteriota; class Krumholzibacteriia; order LZORAL124-64-63; family LZORAL124-64-63; genus Glo-17. The sequence goes on along the minus strand of JAKLEB010000001.1, from coordinate 339,091 downwards.
CCAGAAACAGCTCGGCCTGACCTGGGAGACCGCCAACAAGGTCGCCCGCGGCCAGACGTCCGAGGTCGACACCGAGCTCGTGACCGACATCGTCCGGTCGGTCGGCGAGGAGATCTACCAGGGCCTCGAGCCCTCGCTGTCGTATCTCAAGAACAGCGGAGAGGCCGAGGGCATCGATCGCATCGTGATGAGCGGCGGTGGCGCCAAGCTCCCCGGTCTCGCGGCCTTCCTGGCCGAGTGCTACGGGGTGCCGAGCGAGATCGCCGATCCGCTGAAGGAGCTCGACTACGCGAGCGGGATCTTCGGCGGCGAGAATCCGGAACAGCTTGGCCCGATGCTCACCGTCTGCGTCGGCCTGGCTCTGCGAAAGGCGGTGGAGCGATGATCCGCATCAACCTCCTGCCGCGCGAGGACGCGCCGAAGCAGCGGAACATCACCCTGCCGGACTTCAGCTCGTTCGCCCCGCTCGTGCTGGTCGTCGCGGCGATCGGCGTCATGGCGGTTTTGGCCCTCTACCAGGGGCAGAAGATCGCCGACCTCGAGCAGACGATCGCCGCCGAAGAGGCGGAGAGCCGCCGCCTCGCGCCGGAGATCGCCAAGATCAAGCGCCTGGACGAGCAGCGGCAGAGCCTGAACCAGCGGCTCGAGGTCATCAGCACCCTCGACCGCGACCGCTACTTCCGGGTGCACCTGCTCGACGAGCTGAACCGCGCGCTGCCCGAGCACCTCTGGGTGACTGCCTTCACGGACGCCGGCGGCGGCGCCTACGCGCTCGAAGGGGTGACCTTCTCCAATTTCCTGGTCAGCGACCTGCTGCAGAACCTCGACCAATCCCCGTACTTCGACGGCGTGAGCCTGGTGATCGCCGAGAAGGGGGAGATCGAGGACGTGAGTGTCGTCAAATTCAAGATCAACGTCCGTGGGGTCCGCCCCGCCGGCGACGTCGCGTTCGGAGGCTGAGCGATGAAGAACATCGACATCGACATCAAGAGTCCGCGCTTCCTACGCTGGGTCGTCGCTGTCGTGGTGCTCGCGGTGGTGACCCCGCTCTGGCTCACGCAGACGTCCCTGCCGATCACCTACGCGTCGCGCCAGCAGCAGATCGCGCAGCTCGAGGAACAGCACGCCGGGTTGAGCCGGGACCTCGAGAAAGCGCGTCTGTTGGTGCGGAACCTCGAGCGCGTCGAGCGCGAGTACGAGACGCTCCACCAGCAGTGGCAAGTGGCGAGCACGCTGCTGCCCGAGGCGAACGAGATGCCGCTCTTGCTCCGGCAGGTGACCGCCGCCGGCAAGCAGTCCGGCGTGGATTTCAAGCTCTTCCGTCCCGACCCTGTCGTCGCTCGGGAATTCTACACCGACAATCCGGTCGCCGTGCGGATCCAGGGCGGGTATCACCAGACCGGCGTGTTCCTGAGCCGGCTCGCGAACCTCAACCGGATCGTCAACGTGGAGAACCTCCGCCTGAAGGGCGTGGCCCAGCAGAAGGACGACGAGAACGGCAACGACACGGTCGAGACCGAGCTGACTCTCACGGCCTATACCCTCACCGGCGGCGGCGTCCCGGACGGCGCGGCCGGCGGAGCCCGGCAACTTGCCAGCGCCGACGCGGATAGCAATGCCACCGCGTCCATGGCGCAGTAGGAGGTGGCGCGCATGTCGCGAACCCGGCAGACGACGATCCTGACCCTGGCGCTGCTGCTGCTGGTTCTCGGCCCCGCGCCGCGCGCGGCGGCCGAGGACGGCGCGGGCACCTCGCCGAGCCAGGAGTCCGGCGCCCGCCTCGACGCGGTCCGGACCAACGAGTTCTTCTACCAGTCGTACGGCAAACCCGATCCGTTCCGGACGCTGGTCGACGGCGACTACGAGCCGTCCAGCGGCGGCGAGCTCGTCGACGTCAACAGCGCCAAGCTCGTGGGCGTCATGTGGGGCGACGACGACCAGTTCGCGCTGGTCGAGGACGGCGACGGCTTCGGCTACATCCTGCGCGTGGGCGACCGCGTGCTCAACGGCCGGGTCGTGAGCATTCACCAGAACCGTCTGACCGCCAGGCTGACGCTCTACGGCATCTCCAACACGGTGGTCTTGAAACTCGAGAAATCGGAGGCGAAGTGATGGACGGACGGATCCGCAGCCTGCTCCTGCTCGCGCTGGCTGCCTCGCTGGTGGTCGCGCTGCCGCTTTACGCCCAGGACCTGGACGTGGCGGAGGACCAGGACCTGGAACTGGAGGCGGGGCTGATCACGCTCGAGCCCGCCGATTCGGCCGACCACGGCGCCGAGATCTCCCTCGACGTCCAGGCCGCGGAGATCGCCACTGTCCTGCGCTCGCTGGCGAGCTTCTCGGGGACCAACATCGTGGCGTCGCCGCGGGTGACCGGCAAGGTGACGGTCCGGCTCGAGCAGGTGCCGTGGCGCGAGGCGCTCACGGTGATCCTGCGCGCGCACAACTTCGACTACGTGGAGGAGCACGGCATCATCCGCGTCGACACGGCGGACGACCTGCGCCAGGAGACCGTCGCCGTGAAGATGGCGGCCAAGCAGATCGACGAGCTGGAGAAGCTGACCCTCGGCCTGGCGACCCTGCAGTACGCCAACGCCCAGGAAGTCAAGGACTCGCTCGAGCAGATGCTGACCCAGCGCGGCAACATCGACGTCGACGTGCGCACGAATTCGCTGCTGATCAACGATATCGCCGAGCGCGTGGCCCTGATCCAGGCGATGGCGACCCAGCTCGACACGCAGACGCCGCAGGTCGAGATCAACGCGCGCCTGGTGGACATGGACGCGCGGGCGTCGCGCGAGCTGGGCGTGAGCTGGTCGCTCGCGAACTTCCAGCCCGACGGCGCCAACGTCGCGGGCGACATCGCGATCAACAACCAGCTGCAGGAGCCGGCCGGCCGGCTGCGCGTCGGCACGGTCCAGAACTACGGCGAGCTCGTCGGCCAGCTGGACGCGCTCGAGCGCCAGAACCTCGCGCACCTGATCTCCAACCCGGTGATCACGACGACCGACAATCGCGAGGCGAGCATCCTCGTCGGCCAGAAGATCCCGTTGATCGTCGCCGACGAGGCCGGCAACGCCGTCACGCAGCTCACCACGATCGGCATCATGCTCAAGGTCACGCCGCACATCAACAGCCCGGAGCGCATCACCCTCGACGTGCACAACGAGGTGAGCGACCTCTCGAGCCAGGCGACCGTGCAGGGCGGCGTGATCATCAACACCTCGGAGTCGGACACCCGGGTCATGGTGCGCAACGGCGAGACGGCCATCATCGCCGGTCTGATCCGCTCGGTCGAGGGCCGGCTGGTCTCGGGCATCCCGGTGCTCAAGGATCTCCCGCTGCTGGGCGCGCTCTTCCGCCACGAGACGACGACCAACGACGGCCGCGAGCTGGTGATCTTCGTGACCCCGCGTCTGGTCACCGACGAGTACCTCGTGCGCGACCAGCTGTCGTCGCAGAGCACGATCCGAATGGACGCCGACGGCGACGTTGACTACGGCGACTGAGTCCGCCCGGCGGTTTCCTCGCGGCGGGGCCGGAGCTGCTTGCTCGGGCCCCGCTTCTCCTCTATGATCCGCGCATGTGGATCTCCCTGATCGGCTTCAACGCGTCCGGGAAGACGACCCTCGCGCGCGAGTTCGCGCGGATCTCGGGCTGGCGCGCCGTGGATCTCGACCGCGAGGTCCAGCGGGCGGCCGGCCGGCCGGTGGCCGAGATCTTCGCCGCGGAGGGTCCGGACGGCTTTCGCGAGCGCGAAGCCGCCGTGCTGGCGGCCCTGCCGGCCGACGACTGGCTGGTCGTCGCGACGGGCGGCGGCTCCCTGGAGCGCCCGGGCACCGCCGCCTTGCTGTCGGCGCGCGGGATCGTGGCCTGGCTCGACGCGCCCTGGCCGGTCCTGCGGGGCCGGCTGGAGCCTCCGCCGAACGCGGCGCCCAGACCGGTCTGGACGCACCTCGGCGAGGCCGGCCTGGCCGCACTCTACGTCCGGCGCCGGCCGCAGTATGCCGCGACCGCCCGGCTGCGCCTGGACAGCGCGCGGCCCGAGGCGCCGACCCTCGCCCGCCGGCTGCTGGGGCGCGCGCTCCAGATCGAGGCCGCGCCGTGAGGATCACCGGCGGCCAGTGGCGCGGCCGGCGCGTGGAGGCGGCGGCCGGCGGCGTCCGGCCCACGACCGACCGCGTGCGGGAGGCGCTCTTCGACCTCGTGGGCGGAGCGATCGACGGCGCGCCGGTCGCCGATCTCTGCTGCGGCAGCGGCGCGCTGGGCCTCGAAGCCCTGAGCCGCGGCGCCGCCGTCGTGGATTTCGTCGACGTCGCGCCGGCGTGCCTCGCGACCGTGCGCGCCAATCTCGAGCTCTGCGGGGCGCCGGACGATCGCTGGCGGCTGCACCGCGCCGACGCCGCGCGGTGGCTGGCGCGGCGGTTGGGCGAGGACGGGCCGCCGCTCGTGGTGCTCGCGGACCCGCCCTACGACGGGCCGGCTGCCGCCGCCGTGGTCCGCGTGCTGGCGGCCGCGAGCCCGGCGCGGATCCTGGTCGCCGTCCTCGAACACCCCGCCACCGCGACGCCGGACCTGCCCCGGGAGGGCGGCTGGACGCTGCGGACCCGGTCCTACGGGCGCACCGCCCTCAGCCTGGTGCGCCCGGCGCGGCCTGAATCCCCGGAGGTCGATCATGCCTGAACGCCTCGCGCTCTACCCAGGGTCCTTCGATCCGGTGACCCTCGGCCATCTCGACATCCTGCGGCGCGCCCGCGGGCTCTTCGACCGCGTGGTCGTCCTGGTCGCGGCCGACGGCAAGGCCGGCCTCTGGACGGTCGAGCGGCGCGCGCAACTGGTGCGCGAGAGCCTGGCGCTCGACGGCGCGCTCGCCGGCTGCCCGGTGGAGACCTTCACCGGCCTGCTCGTGGACGAGGCGCGGCGCCGGGGCGCGTGCGCGGTCGTGCGCGGGATGCGGTCGGCGGCCGACTACGAGCACGAGTGGTCGCTGCACGGGGTCAACCGGACCCTGTGGCCCCCCTTCGAGACGATCTGGTTGCCGGCTCGGCCCGAGCTGGCGGCGATCTCCTCGAGCCTCGTCCGGCAGGTCGCCCGGCACGGCGGGTCCCTGACGGGTCTGGTCCCGGCTCCGGTCGCAGCGGCGCTGGCGGCCGACCCGCCGCGCTGATCGCCCGGATCGACTTGCTCGCGCCGGGCCCACGGTGCTTACTTGGAGGCCCGCCCCGGCATGGCGCGAGGCGGAACCAGGCACCCCGGAACGAGGAGCGCGCCGATGTCACTGCGATTGGGTTGGTTGGCGGAAGTCCTGGGCGATTCCCCGACGCTCAACCTGTCGAGCCAGGCCCAGGCCCTCATCAAGGCGGGCGAGCCGGTCATCAACCTGACCGCCGGCGAGCCGGACTTCCCGACGCCGGATCCGGTGCTGGCGGCGGCGCGGGCGGCGCTCGCGGACGGCCACATCCGGTACACGGCGAGCGCGGGGATCCCGGAGCTTAGGGAGAAGGTGGCTGCGTACTATACCGCCGCGAGCGGTCTGCCGTACGCCGCGAACGAGGTCATCGTCTCCAACGGGGCCAAGCAGGTCCTGTTCAACGCGCTCTCGGTCCTGTTGAACGAGGGCGACCGGGTCGCGATCCCCGTGCCGTACTGGGTGTCGTACCCGGCCCAGGTGACCGCGCTGCGCGGCAAGGTCATCGAGGTCGCGCCGTCTCGCGGCTGGAAGGTCACTCCCGAGGATCTCGAGCGGTCCGGTGCTCGCGAGGCGCGCGCGCTGATCCTCAATAGCCCGGTCAACCCCACCGGAGCCGTCTACGACCGCGCGGAGCTGGCCGCCATCGCCGAGTGGTGCCGCAGCGGCGATTTCTTCATCCTGGCCGACGAGATCTACGAGGATCTCGTCTACACCGGCGCCGGCCACGTCTCGCTCGTCCAGGTGGCGCCGGACCTCCGGCACCGGATCGTCCGCATCTCTGGACTCTCCAAGAGCTACGCGATGACCGGATGGCGCGTCGGTTTCGGCCTCGCCGACAAGCCCACGATCGACGCGATGACGCGCCTGCAGAGCCATTCCACGAGCAACGTCTGCACGATCGCCCAGAAGGCGGCCCTTGCCGCCTTCGACTGCCGGCCCCAGGTCGCCGAGATGCGCCAGGCATTCCACCGGCGGCGGGACGCGCTGGTCGCCGCCCTCGCGGGCGTCGGCGGCGTTCGCTTCGCGGTGCCGGACGGAGCGTTCTACCTGATGCTCGACTGCAGCGAGGTCATCGATCCTGCTCGCCGCCGCGAGGGGTGCTGGCGTCTCGCCAGCCACCTGCTGGAGAAGCAGAAGCTCGCGACGATCCCGGGCGAGGCCTTCGGCGCGCCGGGGTGCCTGCGCATCAGCTTCGCGCGAAGCGAAGCGGAGCTCCGCGAGGCCGTGGCCCGGCTGAGGGTCGGACTCCGCGGGTTTCCCGGGTAGGCTGTCGTGTTCCTCGACGTTGCCACCATCCGCGTTCGGGCCGGTCGCGGCGGCGACGGCTGCGTGTCGCTGCGCCGGGAGAGCCACGTGCCGCGGGGCGGGCCCGACGGCGGCAATGGCGGCCGGGGCGGCAGCGTCTGGCTGGTGGCCGACCCGGAGATGGGCACGCTTCTGGATTTCCGCTACCGGCCCGAGTACGCCGCCGCCGATGGCGCCAGGGGCGGCGGCAACCGGCGGACGGGGGCGAGCGGCGACGACCTCGCCATCCCGGTGCCGTGCGGAACCAGCGTCTACCGGCTCCCCGACGAGATCCTGGTCGCGGACCTCGTGGAACCCGGCCAGCGCCTCGAGGTCGCCCGGGGCGGCGCCGGCGGCCGCGGCAACTGGGAATTCCGGTCCGCGCGCAACCAGACGCCGCGGAAGGCCACGCCCGGCAAGCCCGGCGAAGCGCTGGAGATCCGGCTCGAGCTGCGGCTGATCGCGGACGTCGGGCTCGTGGGCGCGCCGAACGCAGGCAAGAGCACGCTGCTGTCCGTGATGACCGCGGCGAGGCCCAAGGTGGGGGACTACCCGTTCACCACCTTGACGCCGAACCTCGGCATCGTCGACCTCGGCGACTACGCGAGCTGCACGCTGGCCGACATCCCGGGGCTGATCGAAGGGGCGAGCGACGGCCGCGGCCTGGGCCACGAGTTCCTGCGCCACGTCGAGCGGACGGCGGCGCTGCTGCTCCTGACGGACGGCGGCGAGCCCGATCCGGCGGCGGCGCTGGACATGCTGCACGGGGAACTGGCTCGGTACGGTCGCCGCCTGACCTCGCTTCCCTTCGCGGTCGTCGTGACCAAGGCGGATTTGCTCGACCCGGCCGGCGGCGCGGCGCGGCTGGCGGCGGCGGACCGCTGGTGCCGCGACCACGGCGGCCGCCGGACGCTGCTGGTCTCCGCCGTGCGCGGCGACGGACTGCCCGAACTGCGCCGGCTGCTTCGCGAGCTGCGGGCCGCGCGCCCGGACGGCGCCGCGTAGCGGCGCCCAGCCGGCCTGGACCGACCTCCCGGAAACGACCTCTCCGCCGATGACCGAGCCCGCCTGGATCCGCCTGGACGCCGGCGACGCAGCCTGGCCGGCCGGCTGGCGCGACCTCGACGACGCGCCCGACGCCGTGCTCGTGACCGGCCGGCCGGAGGTCCTCGCTCAACCGGCGCTCGCCATCGTCGGGACGCGGCGCGCGACGCCTCGCGGCCTCGCCGTGGCCCGCCGTCTGGCCGGCGAACTGGCCGCCGGCGGCTGGACCATCGCCAGCGGTCTCGCCCTGGGCATCGACGGCGAGGCGCACCGGGGCGCGCTCGAGACGGGCGGAACGACCGTGGCGGTCATGGCGACCGGACCCGATCGGACGTACCCGACCCAGCACCGGCAGCTCCGCGAGCGGATCGAGCAGGCCGGCTGCGCCGTCACCGAGACGCCGGCGGGGGGCGGCGCCGGCGGCCGCTGGCTCTTCCCCCGTCGCAACCGCCTGATCGCGGCGCTCGCGTCGGGCGTGATCGTCGTCGAGGCGCCTCGCCAGAGCGGGGCGCTCGTGACGGCGCACCTGGCCGCCGACCTGGGGCGCACGGTCTGGGCCGTGCCGGGCCCCGTGGACGCCCCCGAGAGCGAGGGCTGCCACGACCTCCTGCGCGACGGCGCGCTGCTCTGCGCCGGCGCCGCCGACATCGCGCCCGTCCTGCCGCCGCCGCTGGGGGTCGCGGCGCTGCCGCCCCGAGCCGTGCCGGTCGCGGGCAGCGCCGCCCGGTGGATCCTCGACCGCCTCGATCTCGACGGGGTCGACCAGGCGGACCTGCTCGATCGGTGGCCGGGCACGGCGGCGATGTGGCACGAGGGGCTCCTCGCGCTCGAGCTGGCCGGCCTGATCCGCCGCTTGCCCGGAGGCCGGCTCGCGCCTAGAATCTGGCACTCCTGAGCCGCCCGCGCGCGGCCAAGCGACTCCAGCCGGTGGCAAGGGCTTGAGGAGACTCGCGAAGCGCGTCGTGCAGTGGCGCGACTACCTCCTGCTGGCGACGGTCTTCGCCCTCGCGCGACCGTTGCCGTTCCGCGCGCTCCAGCGACTGGGCCGGCGCCTCGGCCTGGTCTGCTGGACGGTGGCGCCGTTTCGCCGCGGCGTCGTGCTCGCCAACCTCCGCGCGGCGTTCGGAGCGCAGCTCGACGAGCCGGCGATCCGGGCGCTGGGTCGCGAATCCTTCGCCCAGCTCGGCACGACCCTGCTGGAATTCTGCGGCTACTGGCGCCTCTCCCCCGAGCGGATTCGCGGCCTCGTCGAGGTCGAGGGCCGCGAGCACATCGAAGCGGCGCTCCACCGCGGCGGCGGCGCCCTGCTCGTCTCGGGCCATTTCGGGAACTGGGAGCTGCTCGGCGCGTGGCTCGCGACGCAGGGCCGCGCCGTCAAGTTCCTGGTCAAGACCCAGTCGAACGAGCGGGTCGACCGGCTGCAGAACGACGTGCGCCGGCGCGCGGGCGTGGGGATCATCCGGGCGGGCCCGTCCGTGAAGGACGTGGTGCGCACGCTGCGCGGGGGAGGGCTCGTCGGACTCCTCGGGGATCAGGACGCGGGCGCCGGCGGCGTGTTCGTCGACTTCCTCGGGCGTCCGGCGAGCGTCTTCCGCGGTACCGCGAGCCTGGCCTGGCGCCTGCGCTGTCCGATCGTGACGGGCTTCCTCGTCCGCCGGCCCGACGGCGGCTTCCGCGCCACCATCGGCGCACCCCTCCGCATCGATCCCGCGTGGGATGAGGAGACCGCGATCCGGGCGATCACCGAACTTCACACGCAACGACTCGAGGCAATGGTGCGTAGTCACCCGGACCATTACTTCTGGGTCCATCGTCGCTGGAAGACCCGCCCCCCGGAGGAAACCGCGTGATCGAGGTCCACGAACTCGTCAAGACGTACGGCGCGAAGGTGGCCGTCAATCGGCTCAGCTTCGCGGTCGCCGAGGGAGAGCTCTTCGGCCTCCTCGGCCCGAACGGAGCCGGCAAGACGACCACCATCTCGGTACTCAGCACGCTGCTGCCGGCGAGCGGCGGCCGCGCCGTCGTCGCCGGCTGCGACGTGGCGCGGGACCCCCAGGGCGTGCGCGAACGCATCGGCGTCGTGCCGCAGGAGATCGCCCTCTACGAGGACCTCAGCGCCCGGGACAACCTGCTGTTCTGGGGGCGCCTCTACGGCCTGGGCGGGCCCGATCTCAAGCGTCGCGTCGAGGAGATGCTGGAGGCGGTCGAGCTCGCGGAGCATGCGCGCCAGCGGGTGGGCTCGTTCTCCGGCGGCATGAAGCGACGGCTCAACCTCGCCGCGGGCCTGATGCACGGGCCGCAGGTCCTGTTCCTCGACGAGCCCACCGTGGGCATCGACGCCCAGGCGCGCAAGAAGATCCTCGACCTGATCCGCCGGCTGAACGCGGACGGGCTGACGATCCTCTACACGACCCACTACCTCGAGGAGGCCGAGCAGCTCTGCCACCGGATCGGGGTCATCGACCGCGGCGAGCTGGCCGCCCTCGGCGACAAGGAGGACCTCATCCGCCAGATCGGCGACGAGGACACGATCCGCTTCGACCTCCCGGAATCGCTCCTGCCCGAGTTTGCCGAGGCGGCCGCGCGCTGGCCGGGCGCGGGCGCCGTGTCGCACGCGCGAGGGCTCGCGCAGCTCCGCGCGGCCGACGGCGCGCGGATCCTGCCCGAGATCCAGTCCTGGCTCGCGGCACGCGGACAGTCCCTGGCGCATCTCGAGGTCGAACGGCCCAATCTCGAGACGCTCTACCTGAACCTCACCGGCCGCGCGCTGCGGGAGTAGGCGATGATCAGAGGACTGGGCGCGCTGGTGCGCAAGGACCTGCTGCGCCAGCTCAAGGACGCCAAGGGATTCGCCATCTACATGTGCGTGCCGCTCTTGCTGACCTTCATCATGGGCATCAGCTTCGGCGGCGGCGTGTTCGGCGAGTCCGGCATCAGCGCGGTCCCGCTCGTGATCTGCGGCGGCGACCTGCCGTCCGTGCTCGAGGACCGCCTCGCGCAGGGGCTCCAGGAAAGCGGCTTCTTCCAGGTGACGTGGGCCGACACCGCCGAGGCCGCGCGCCTCGTGAGCCGCGGCGACGCGTCCGCCGCCCTCGTGCTGCCCGACGGCCTCCTCCGCGATTTCTTCAGCGGCCGCGCGGTGGAGGTGCAGCTCTGGAAGGACCCCAACAGCGCCGTCAAGGCCGGGATCGTCGAGAGCATCCTCGCCGGAGTCATGCGCCAGTACCAGGCCGGCGAGGCGGCGTACCGCGCTCTCTGGCCGGAGGACGCGTTTCCGGAGGCGGCGGGCGAGGACGACGCGGTCGACGCGCTCTTCGGCGGCGAGCCCGACCGCCTGCTGCGCTCGCTCCGCGAGGACGCAACCTTCGGCCGCGAGTTCCTCGACCGCCTCGAACGCGGCGCCGTGTTCGCCCGCACGCTCGAGACGCCGAGCATCAGTCTCGAGCTGCACGATCGCCAGGACTGGGAAGCGGCGCAGGGCGACGCCCGGCAGAGCCGCAACCTCCACGATTACTTCCTGCCGGCCTTCGCGGTCTTCTTCATGATGTTCAGCGCCGCCGCCATGGCCCGCGAGCTGCACCGCGAACGGGAGACCCGGACCCTGGCCCGCCTGCTGACCGGCCCGGTCACGGTCGGGACGGTGGCGCTCGGCAAGTGGCTCACGGCCGTGATCATGTGTTCGCTGCAGCTCCTGGTGCTGCTCGCGTGCGGCGGGTTGCTGTTCCAGCTCCGCGTGGGGTCGGCGCCGGTCGCGCTCCTGTTCGTCTCGGTGGCGGCGGCCGCGGCCGCGGCGAGCGTCTACCTCGCGCTGGGCCTTGTCGTGCGCACCGAGAAGGCGATGGACGCCCTGACGACCGTCTTCACGCTCACCTGCGGCATGCTGGGCGGGAACTTCTTCCCGGTCGAGTTCATGCCGCCCGCGCTGCACTACGCGGGTCTCGTCACCTTCAACTACTGGGCGAACCGGGCCTTCTCCGACCTCATCACCCGGGGGGAGGGACTGGCGAGCGTGACGCCGGCGATCGTCGTCCTGTGGACCATCGCCGTGGTCGGCCTCGTCCTGGCGATCGCGATCTTCACCGTACGCCAGCGGAAGGGGGTGGCGGCGTGAATCCCCGCCTGATCGCGACCGTCGTCGGGTTGCGCCTGCGCCGGGTCGCCGCCGACCGCGCGAACCTGATCTGGCTCATCCTGATGCCGCTGGTCTTCTCCTATCTGATGGGGATGCTCATGGGCAACTGGTCGGCCACGGGCTCCGCCAGCAAGCCGACCTTCATCGTCTTCGGCCTCGAGCCCGCGACCGAGGCCGTCACGGCGCTGCTCGCGCCGCTCGCGGACCATCCCGATTTCGAGCTGGTCCGGCGCGACACCACGGCGACGCCCGAGCGCGCCCGCAGTCTCCTGGAAGACCGCGTCGTGGCGGGTGCGCTCCTGGTGGGGCCCGGCTTCGCCGACAGCCTGCGCGCCGGCCTCGCGCCGACCCTGGATTTCTACCACGACAGCGACCGCACGAGCAGCCAGCGCGTGCGGCAGGCGCTCGAGGCCGCCTACGCGGCGACGGCGGTCCGCGCGACGGTCCAGTCCCTGGTGGACCCCGCGGCGGCGCCGGAGGATCCCGGCAAGGCGGCGGCGTTCGACGCCGCGACCTACGACAGCCTGGTCGCTCACCCGCGCGTGCGGCTCGCCGTGACGTCGCTCGGCCGCAACCGCACCGCGGACCTCACGCTGACCCTGACCGATTCGCGCCAGCACTCCGGACCGTCCTACACGCTGATGTTCATCCTGATGTTCCTCCTGATGAGCGCGAAGGACCTCGTCCTCGAGCGGCGGCAGCGCACTCTCGACCGTCTGCGCCTCGCGTGGCCGACGACCGCGGACCTCGTGGCGGGCTTCTTCCTGGCGGGAATGGTCGTCGGACTGCTGCAGGCGGCCCTTCTCCTGGGCTTCAACGCCGTGCTCTTCCGCCTCGACTACGGGCCGAGCCCCGCCTGCCTGGCCCTCGTCGTCGTGCTGTTCGTGGCGGTGAGTTCCGCCGCCGGATTGCTCCTCGGGACGCTGTCCCGCACCGGCGGCCAGGCCGACGGACTCGGCATGGTCTTCGGGCTCGCGCTGCCCGCCCTCGGCGGCCTCTGGTGGCCGCTGGAGATCGTGCCCGACGTCATGCAGCGGATCGGCCGCAGCCTGCCGACCGGTCAGGCGATCACGGTCTTCCACGACATGATCGGCCGCGGGTGGGGTCTCGCGGAAACCGCGCCCATGCTCTGGGGTCTCGCCGCCTGGCTCGCGATCCTGCTGGGACTGGCCGTCTACTTCTTCCGGCGCGAGATCCGCGGCTGAGCGGCGGCCGGCTCGACCGGGCGCGCTCAGTCGGGCAGGAAGCCGATCTGCGCGGAGTCCGGCTGAGTCCCCGGTTTCAGCCGGATCTCGCCGTTCTGCTGCTCGAAGCGCTCGATGTTCTGGCCGAGGTGCCGGTGCAGGGCCTTCGCTGCGGCCGGCGTCAGGATCACTCGCGCGTGGACCTTCGCCTTGGGCAGTCCGGGCAAGAGGCGGGCGAAGTCGAGCACGAACTCGCTGGGATTGCTGGCGATGATCGTGAGGTTGGCGTAGACGCCGTCGGCGGCCTCGGGGGAGAGGTCGATGGCGATCTGCTTCGGGGGCGGCTGCGGTTGCGACATGGCGTTCCTCGCTGCGGGCGGGTTGGACCCGGTCGCCGGCGCCCTCGTTTGACACCGCCAGGCCGGAATGCTAGCGTCCGGCGGCCGGTTCCGGGTCCCGTCTCGTTCGCGGAAAGCAAACACGCCATGACCGAGAAGTTCAAGGAGATCCTCGCCGAATTCCCGCGACTGCGCCTCGCGGTGGTCGGCGATATCATGGTCGACCGGTTCCTGTGGGGCCGCTGCGACCGGATCAGCCCCGAGGCCCCTGTACCGGTGGTGCGGCTGCAGCGCGAGACGCTCCAGCTCGGCGGCGCGGCCAACGTCGCGGCGAACCTCCACGCCCTGGGGGTCGGTTGCGGGTTGATCGGGGTCTGCGGCCAGGACGAGGCCGGCGCCTCGTTGCGGACGCTGCTCGGCGCGCTCTCGCTCGCCGAGGACGGCCTGATCGCGCTGGGCGGGCGGCCAACGACGATGAAGACCCGCATCATCGCCCAGAACCAGCAGGTCGTCCGCGCCGACCTGGAGGACGACCGGCCGCTCGCCGCCGCCGAGACGGCGCAGGTGGTGGCTCGGCTGCGTTCCCTCGGTCCGTTCGACGGCGTCGTGCTGAGCGACTACGGCAAGGGCGTGCTCACCGAGCCGGTGCTCGCCGAGATCATCGCGCTGGGCCGCGAGCGCGGCGGCATCGTGGTGGTCGATCCCAAGAAGGGCGATTACTCGCAGTACCGCGGCGTGACCTCGCTGACGCCGAACCAGCGCGAGGCGGAACTCGCGTGCGCCCTGTCGATCGTCGACGCGGCGAGCCTCGCGAGGGCGGGCCGCCTCCTCTGCGAGCGGACCGCCGCGGAGTGCGTGCTGATCACCCGCGGCGAGCACGGCATGAGCCTCTTCGAGCGCGACGGCACCGAGCACCACCTGCCGACCGAGGCCACGGAGGTCTACGACGTGACCGGCGCCGGCGACACCGTCATCGCGGTCTACACGGCGGCGCTCTGCGCGGGCGCCAGCTTCCGCGAGGCGGCCGGCCTGGCGAACCACGCGGCGGGTGTCGCGGTGCGCGAGGTGGGGACGGTCGCGGTCACGCGCGACCAGCTCGAGCGCGCGGTCGGCGCGGGAAGGGATTGAGCCATGCGCGAGGTCGATCTCGGACGGGTGCTCGCGCTCGCGGACGTCGCCGCCTGGGCCGAGGCGCAGCGGGCGGCCGGGCTGCGGATCGCCTTCACCAACGGTTGCTTCGACCTCGTACACGTCGGCCACCTCTGGAGCCTCGCCGAAGCGGCGCGTCGCGCCGATCGGCTCCTGGTCGCGATCAACAGCGACCGCAGCGCGCGCGAGTTGAAAGGCGCCGGTCGGCCGTTCCTGCCCGAAGGCGCCCGCGCGGCCCTGATTGCCGCCTTGCGGCCTGTTTCGGCCGTCACCATATTTGACGCGCCAACACCGCTGGAGGCGATCCTCCAGGCGCGGCCGGACGTACTCGTGAAGGGGTCCGAGTACGAGGAAGTGGACATCGTCGGCGCTCCCGAGGTGCGAAGCTGGGGCGGCGAGGTGATCCGGGTGCCCATGCGGGCTGGTTGGTCGACCTCGTCCATCATCGCCGCCATCCGTGCGACCCGGGAGTGACCCCGTCCGGACCCGCGGCGACCAGACCGTCAATGAGGAGACGCGATGAGTAGAACGAAGGTCATCATCCTGGGCGCGGCCGGCCGCGATTTCCACAACTTCAATTGCCGATTCCGCGGGAACAAGGACTACGAGGTCGTCGCGTTCACGGCGACGCAGATTCCCGACATCGACGGCCGCAAATATCCCGCCGAGCTGGCCGGCGATCTCTACCCGAACGGCATCCCGATCGCCGACGAGGGCGCGCTGGCAGACCTCATCGCCGAGACCGGCGCCGATCAGTGCGTGATGGCCTACAGCGATCGCAGCTACCAGCAGGTCATGAGCCTCGCGAGCCGCGTCAACGCCGCCGGCGCCGACTTCGTGATGATGGGTGAGCGCGACACCGAGCTGAAGAGCGCGAAACCGGTGATCTCGGTCGGCGCCGTCCGCACCGGCTGCGGCAAGAGCCAGACCAGCCGCGCCATCTGCCGCATCCTGCGCGCCGCTGGCAAGCGAGTCGTCGCGATCCGCCACCCGATGCCCTACGGCGATCTCGTCAAGCAGCGCGTCCAGCGCTTCGCCACGCTCGCCGATCTCGAGCGGCATCAGTGCACCATCGAAGAGATGGAGGAGTACGAGCCGCACATCGCCGCCGGCGGCGTGATCTACGCGGGAGTCGACTACGAGGCGATCCTGCGCGAGGCGGAGAAGGAAGCCGACATCATCCTCTGGGACGGCGGCAACAACGACACGCCGTTCTACAAGAGCGACCTGCACATCGTCGTCGCCGATCCCCATCGCGCCGGCCACGAGCTGGAATTCTACCCCAGCGAGACGAACATCCGGTTGGCGGACGTCGTCATCATCAACAAGGAAGTCGAGGCCGAATTCGAGGACATCCAGACCGTCCGCGAGAACGTCGCGGCGATCAACCCGGCGGCGGTCATCATCGACGCTGCGAGCCCGCTCACGGTCGAGGGCGACCCGGCGCTGATCCGTGGCAAGCGGGTGCTCGTCGTCGAGGACGGCCCGACCCTGACCCACGGTCACATGACCTACGGCGCCGGCGTCGTCGCCGCGATGCGCCTCGGCGCCGCCGAACTGGTCGACCCGCGGCCCTGGGCCGTGGGGCGGCTCGCGGAGACCTTCGAGCAGTACCCCGAGATCGGCACCCTGCTGCCGGCCATGGGGTATGGCGCGCAGCAGAAGGCCGATCTGGAGAAGACGATCAACGCGGTCGACTGCGACACGGTCGTCATCGGCACGCCGATCGACCTCAACCGCGTCGTCAAGATCCGCAAGCCGACCGTCCGGATCGGCTACGAGCTGCAGGAAATCGGGCTGCCGAATCTCGCGCAGGTGCTGGCGCCGTTCCTCGCGTAGAGGCGCGAGCGGCGGCCGGCCGCCGCCGGGATCCTGGCCGGCGGCGAGTTCGGCGCTACCATGGGTCCGGCTCCGGGCGGAGCCGGACCTTCCTAATGACCGCGCACGCGCGACCGGAGGTGTCGACGAGGTGAACATCCACGAATACCAGGGCCGCGAGATCCTGCGGCGGCACGGCCTGCCCGTCCCGCCGGGGCAAGTCGCGGATTCGGTCGATCGGGCCGTGGCGGTCGCCAAGGAGCTGGGCGTGCCCGTGATGGTCAAGGCCCAGGTCCTGACCGGCGGGCGCGGCAAGGCCGGCGGCGTGAAGTTCTGCGCGACCATCGAGGACGTGCGGACTCACGCGAAGGCGATCCTGGGCATGGAGATCAAAGGCCACACGGTGCGCAAGGTCCTCGTGACGCCGGCCGCCGATATCGCCGCGGAATTCTATCTGGGCATGCTCGTGGACCGGCGCAGCGGGCGGGTCCTCGTGATGGCGAGCGCCGAGGGCGGCGTGGAGATCGAGCAGGTGGCCCGGGAGAAGCCCGAGGCGATCGTGCGCTACGAGGTCGACCCCCGCTACGGGCTGCTGGACCACCAGGCGCTCGGCCTGGGACTGCGGCTCTGCGCGGGCGATCTCAAGAAGGCGCGCCAGCTCGGCGCCGCGCTGCAGAAGCTCTACGCGGCCTTCGTGGCGGCGGACGCGAGCCTGGCCGAGATCAATCCGTTCATCTTCACCCCCGCGGGCGAAGGGCTGGCGATCGACGCCAAGGTCAACCTCGACGACAACGCCCTCTTCCGCCATGCCGACTACGAGGAGCTCCGCGACCGCGAGGCCGAGGATCCGGCCGAGCGCGCGGCCCGCGAGGCCGATCTCAGCTTCGTCAAGCTCCACGGCGACGTGGGCTGCCTCGTCAACGGCGCGGGCCTGGCGATGGCGACCATGGACCTGGTCAAGTACTACGGCGGCCAGCCGGCCAACTTCCTGGACATCGGCGGCAGCTCGAACCCGGAGAAGGTCGTCAACGCGCTGCGGATCATCCTCGCCGATCGCGAGGTGAAGGCGATCCTCTTCAATATCTTCGGCGGCATCACCCGCTGCGACGACGTCGCCCGCGGGATCATCCAGGCGACGAACCAGCTCGACATCCGCGTGCCCATCGTGGTGCGCCTCACGGGAACGAACGAGGACCAGGCGCGCCAGCTGCTGGCCAAGACGCAGCTCGTGCCGGCCGCGACCATGGACGAGGCCGTGCAGAAGGCCATCTCGCTCGCGGCCGCCGCGGCGTGAGGGAGGATTGACGTGGCGATCTTCGTCGATCAGAACACGCGCGTGATCGTGCAGGGAATCACGGGCCGCGACGGCAGCTTCCACACCCAGGGGATGCTGAACTACGGCACTCCCGTGGTCGGCGGCGTGACGCCCGGCAAGGGCAGCCAGGTCTTCGCCGACCGGGTCCCGATCTTCGACACCGTGGCGGACGCGGTCGCCGCGACCGGCGCCAATACCTCGGTGATCTTCGTGCCGCCGCCGCACGCGGCAGGAGCGATCCTCGAGGCGGCTGACGCCGGAGTCTCCCTGGTGGTCTGCATCACGGAAGGGGTGCCGACGCTCGACATGGTGCGCGTGATGCCGTACCTGCGGGAGCGGGGCGTCCGGTTGATCGGGCCGAACTGCCCGGGGCTCCTGGCGCCGGGCCTCGCCAAGCTGGGCATCATGCCGGCCAGCATCGTCAAGCCCGGGACGGTCGGCGTCGTCTCGCGCAGCGGGACCCTGACCTACGAAGTCGTCTGGCAGCTCACCGGCGCCGGCCTCGGGCAGAGCACCTGCCTCGGGATCGGCGGCGATCCCGTGATCGGCACGACCTTCCTGGACGCGGTCGAGGCCTTCGCCGCCGATCCGGGGACGGACGCGCTGGTGCTCATCGGGGAGATCGGCGGCGACGCCGAGGAGCGGGCGGCGGCGTACCTCCAGGATCGGGTCGACATGCCGGTCGTGGCGTTCATCGCCGGCCGGACGGCGCCCCCGGGCAAGCGCATGGGCCATGCCGGCGCGATCGTCACGGGCGGCAGCGGCACGGCGGCGGACAAGACGAAGGCGCTGGAGGGTGCCGGGATCCCGGTCGCCCAGCGAGCCGGCGACATCGTGCCGCTCCTGCGGCAGGTCCAGGCGAAGAGGAATCGGTAGCGGCGGCGGCGGGAGGACCCGAGGTGCAGGAAACCTACTTCATGATCAAACCGGAGATCGTCGCCGCCGGCGACCAGAAGATCGGCGCCATCCTGGCCATGGTCAACGCGTCCGGGTTCCGGATCGTCGATCTGGCGCTGCGGCGCCTCGACCGGTCGCTCGTCGAGACGTTCTACGGGGAGCACCGCGGCAAGCCGTTTTACGACTCGCTCGTCGCGTACATCTGCTCGGGGCCGGTGGTCTGCGCGCGTCTCGCTCGCGAGGATGCGGCGAGTCGCCTGCGCGAGCTCATCGGCGCCACGGATCCCGCCAAGGCGGCGACCGGAACGATCCGTTTCCTCTACGGGAAGTCGTTGTCGTACAACGCGGTCCACGCTTCGGCGAACCCCGAGGACGCCGCCCGCGAACTCGCGCTCATCTTCGGCCGGTGAGTCGAGAGCCGGCAGGCTCCCGCTCGGCGGGGTCGTCTTGACAGAATTCGCACTGGGAATTAGAGTTGCCCGCTCATGAAGCTGGACCTCGACAGGACGCCGGTCGGCCAGAGCGATCTGCCGATCGACGGGCGATTGAACCTGGACTTCGGGACCGAAGGGCCTGGGGAGGTTCGGGTGAGCGGGGCGCTCCGGGTGGATAACCTGGAGGGTCGTTGCGTCGTGCGCGGCGAACTCGCCGCGATCGGCCGGGCCAGCTGCGACCGGTGTCTCGGCGAGTTCGAGCTGGCGTTTCCGGTGCCCGTCGAGCTCGTCGTCCTGCGGGACTGCGAGGCCGAGGACACGGACGCGGACACGCTCGTCGTGCACCAGCGGTCGGGCGTGGTCGATCTGGCCGAGGCCTTGCGCGAGGCCGCGATCCTGGCGGTGCCGCAGTCGCGGATCTGCCGCGACGACTGCCGCGGACTGTGCGCGAGGTGCGGCGCCGACCTGAACGCGGGCGATTGCGGCTGCGAAGCCGAGCCGTTCGATCCTCGCTGGGAGGGATTGCCCGACTGAGGCGCGGTGCGGCTGGCGCTTGATGCGAGCCGGTGACGCGCGGCCCAGGGCTTGGCCGCGCTAAGGAGACGGACGAGATGGCTGTTCCCAAGAAGAAAAACAGCAAGCAGCGCTCGCGGAAGCGCCGCGCGAACTGGCGCTTGACGCAACCCAACCCGGACAAATGTCCGCACTGTGCGGCGCCGCGGCGACCCCACCGGGTCTGCCGCGAGTGCGGCTACTACGGGGAGCGTGAAGTCCTGGTGGTCGAATCCTGACCCAGAAGGTCGGCGGATCCGAGGGAAAGGACGATCCCGTGACCAGCGAACGCCGGCGGCCCCGGATCGCGGTCGATGCCATGGGCGGCGACTTCGGTCCGGAGGTCGCAGTGCCTGGAGCGCTGCAAGCGCTGCGCGAAGGAGCCGACTGCGAGGTCGTGCTCTACGGCGACCAGGCGCGAGTGGATCCCGTCCTCGCCGCGTCGGCTGCGGGCGCTCTGGCCGTGGACCAGGTCCATTGCGCCGATGACATCCCGATGGACGCGGCGCCGGCGGCGGCGGTGCGCGGCAGGCCGGATTCGCCGATCGTGCGCGCGATGAGGGATCATCGCGAGCGCCGCGTCGACGCGGTCGTCTCCGCCGGCTCGACCGGCGCGATGGTCGCCGCGAGCCTGCTCATCCTCGGCCGGTTGACCGCGGCCGAACGACCGGCGATCGCGACCTTCATCCCGACGGTCCGCGGGGAGACCCTCCTGGTCGACGCCGGCGCGAACCCGCAGGTGACCCCCGCGCTCCTGCTGAGCTTCGCGCGCATGGGCACGACGTACTGCCGGGCCGTGCGCGGCAAGGAATCGCCGACGGTCGGCCTCCTGAACATCGGCAGCGAGCCGTCGAAGGGCAACGAGCTCGCGATCGAGACCCACGGGCTCCTGCGCGACTCGGAGCTGAACTTCGCCGGGAACGTGGAGGGCAACGAGGTCCTCGTCGGCGGTAGCGACGTCCTCGTGACCGACGGTTTCACGGGCAATATCGCCCTGAAGATGTGCGAAGGCGTGGCGCAGTTCCTGAAGGAGCTGGCCAGGAGCGGTGGCCTGGCCGCCGCGGAGCTGGCCGGACTGGCCGCGTTCGGCAGCGTCGTCAAGCGTCGGTTCAACTACGAGACCTATGGCGGCGCGCCGCTGCTCGGCGTCGACGGCGTCGCCATCATCTGCCACGGCCGGAGCACACAGCTCGCCTTCACGCAGGCCGTGAAGGAGGCGGTGCGGCAGGTCGCCTGCGGGCTGCCCGCGCTGATCGGCAGGACCCTCGCCGACGCGGCGAGAGAGGAAGGCTGAGCGCGTGGACACCATCCGAGTGCCGATGATCTTCCCCGGGCAGGCGTCGCAGGCCGTGGGCATGGGCCGTGACCTCGCCGCGGCTGGCGGCGCGGCCGGGGCGCTGCTCGCGCGGGTCGATGCGACGCTCCGCGCCGACCTGACGCGCCTCATGTTCGAGGGTCCGCTGGAGACGCTGACCGAGACCCGGAATGCCCAGCCGGCGATCCTCGCGCACAGCGTGGCGGTCGCGCTCGCGCTGCGGGACCTGGGCATCGAGCCGTCGGCCGTCGCGGGCCACAGCCTCGGCGAATTCTCGGCTGCGGCGGTGGCCGGCGCCCTGACGCCCGAGCAGGCGCTCGCGCTCGTCCGCCGGCGCGGCGAGCTCATGTTCGCCGCCGGGCGGCAGCGTCCGGGCACGATGGCGGCCGTCATGGGGCTCGCGGCCGAGGTCGTGCGCGAGGTCTGCGCGGCGGTCGCGCGCGAGCACGGCTCGGTCGTCCTCGCGAACCACAACTCGGCCAATCAGGTCGTCGTCTCCGGCGAGGTCGCGGCGGTCGCGGCGGCCGGCGTGGCGCTCAAGGCGGCGGGAGCGCGGCGAGTCACGCCCCTGAACGTCAGCGGCGCATTCCACTCGCCCCTGCTGGCCGAGGCGGCGGCGACGTTCGCGGCGGACCTCGAGTCGACCGACTTCGCGGACCCGGGCGCGCCCCTGGTCGCCAACGTGTCCGGCCGTCCGGTCACGCGTGGCGCCGACCTGCGCTCGGGGCTCAAGCGCCAGCTCACGTCGCCTGTCCTCTGGCACGACACCATGACCTGGCTCATCGAGGGGCAGGCCGAGCGCCCGCGCGCGATCCTCGAGGTCGGGCCCGGACAGGTCCTCGCGAACCTGGCCCGCCGCGCGTATCCCGACGTCTCGTTCCTCTCGGTGGGCACGGTGGACGAACTCGCCGGGATCCGCGACCAGCTCGCCGGCCTCCTGGCGGACGGATCGAGACCCGGCCTGGAGGCCCGCGATGGCAGCTGACGGAGTCGTGATCGTCACCGGGGCCAACCGCGGCATCGGCCGCGGACTGGCCGCGGACCTCGCGCGGACCGGCTGGCCGGTCGCCCTGGTCGGGCGCAGCCTCGACAAGCTGCAGGAAGCGGCCCGGGACCTGCCCTCGGCGGCGGTTGCCCGCTGCTACGCCGCGGACGTGAGCCAGTGGGAGGATGTCCAGGCGGTCGTCGCGGCGATCCAGGCGGATTTCCCCGCGATCCACGGTCTCGTGAACAACGCGGGGATCACGCGGGACGGGCTCGTCGTGCGGATGTCGCCCGAGGATTGGCAGGCCGTGATCAACGTGAACCTCAACGGGACGTTCTACTTTACACGGTCGGTCGCCCCGATTATGATGCGTCAACGCGCGGGGCGGATCGTCAATATCAGCTCCGTGATCGGGCTGATCGGCAATGCCGGCCAGGCCAATTACGCCGCCAGCAAGGCGGCCATCGTGGCCATGACGAAATCGGTGGCCCGGGAGCTCGGTGGCCGGGGCGTGACGTGCAACGCCATCGCGCCGGGTTTCATCGAAACCGACATGACCGCCGGCCTTCCGGAGAAGGTGCGGGCGGACATGCTCCAGCGGATCCCCCTGAAGCGCCTGGGCCGGGTCGAGGACCTGGCGGGCGTGGTGCGGTTTCTCTTGTCTCCGGACGCCGCCTGGATCACCGGGCAGACCCTGGTGGTGGACGGCGGCATGGTCATGTGACCCAGACACGACGTTCAAGGAGGGCCATCGTAATGGCTTCGATTCAGGAGAAAGTCTACGAGATCATCGAGCGCAAGTTGTCCGTGAATCCTGAGCAGATCACCCCCGAGGCGTCGTTCCTGGACGATCTCGGCGCCGATAGCCTTGACACGGTCGAACTCGTGATGGATCTCGAAGACGAGTTCAACATCACGATCCCCGACGAGGATCAGGAGAAGCTGCGCACCGTCCAGGACGCCATCGATTACCTCGAAGAACGTCTCGCGGACCAATAGCGACCCAGCGTCCCTTACCGGCCACGGCCGGGGATTCGGCGGCGACCCCGGTCTCCAGCGCAGTCCCGCTGAGGCCGGGGTCGTCATTCGCTAGCGCACGGAGGTTGGCGCTGTGAATCAACGCAACGTGGTCGTCACCGGCATCGGGCTCGTGACCGCCTTGGGCATCGACCGCGACAGCAGCTGGCAGGCCTTGAAGGCCGGCCGGAACGGCGTGGGGCCGATCACCGCATTCGACACCGATGGGTACCGGACGACCTTCGCCGCCGAGGTCAAGGGGTTCGATCCGGACGCGTACATGGACCCGAAGGATTCGCGCAAGGCCGATCGATTCAGCCAGTTCGCGATCGCGGCCGCGCAGCAGGCCGTCGACCAGGCCGCGTTCGGCACGCCGCCGGACCCGTTCCGCTGCGGAGTGATCATCGCCTCCGGCATCGGCGGCATGCTCACGTTCGAGGACCAGCACACGAAGTTGCTCAACCGCGGCGCCCGGGGCGTCTCGCCTCTCTTCATCCCGATGATGATCGCGGACATCGCCGCCGGTCTCGTCTCGATCCGGTTCGGCCTGCGCGGGCCCAATTACTGCACGACGTCCGCCTGCGCGTCGTCGGGGCACGCCATCGCCGCCGCCTGCGATCAGATCCGCCTGGACGCGGCCGACCTGATGGTGGCCGGCGGCAGCGAAGCGGCCGTGTGCCCGATGGCGCTCGCCGGGTTCGGGAACATGAAGGCGCTGTCCGCGCGCAACGACGACCCGACCACCGCCAGCCGGCCGTTCGACCGCGAGCGCGACGGCTTCGTACTCGGCGAGGGTGCCGGCGTGCTCGTGCTGGAGGAGGAGGCCCACGCGCGCGCCCGCGGCGCGACGGTGCTGGGCCGCATCGCCGGCCATGGGGCGACGGGAGACGCGTTCCACATGACGCAGCCGGACAACGACGGCGCGGGCGCGCAGGAGAGCATGCGCGCGGCGCTCCGCTGCGCCGGCATCGCGCCGGAGCAGGTGGGCCACATCAACGCCCACGGGACCTCGACGCCGTTCAACGACAAGATCGAGACGCTGGCGATCCGCAAGGTCTTCGGGAGCCATGCCGACCGGATCAAGATCAACTCGACCAAGTCGATGATCGGGCACCTGCTTGGTGCGGCCGGCGCCGTCGAGGCCGCGGCGACGATCCTCGCCCTGCGCGAGGGCATCATCCCGCCGACGATCAACCTGCGCAATGCCGACCCCGAATGCGATCTCGACTACTGCGCGAACGAGGCGGTCGCCCAGAGGGTCGAGTTCGCGCTCTCCAACTCGTTCGGTTTCGGGGGCCACAACCTGACCCTCTGTTTCCGGGCGGTGCCCTGATCGTCATGCGGCTGCGCGATCTGTGGCGGAAACTGAAAGGCGCGCCGCCAGCGCCCGCCGCCGATTCGCCGTCGCCGGCCGCGGACCCTGCTCGGCGACGGATCCTCGAGGCGAAGCTCGGGCACAGCTTCGGGGACCCGTCGTTGCTCGACAACGCGCTGCTGCACCGGTCCCATGCCTTCGTGGTCAAGCATGGGCGCGAGGACAGCAACGAACGGCTCGAGTTTCTCGGCGACGCGGTGCTCGGGCTGGTGGTCAACGACTACCTGTACGGGCGCTATCCCGAGACGAGCGAGGGCGATCTGACGAAGATGAAGTCGCTGCTGGTCTGCAAGGATCGGCTCTCCGAGGTGGCCGGCAAGCTCGGCCTCGGCGACCATATCAGCATGTCGCGCAGCGAGGCGGCGACCGGCGGCCGCCGGCGCGCCAGCATCCTCTGCGACACCACGGAGGCGGTCATCGGGGCGATCTACCTCGATGGCGGCCTCGCCGCCGCCCAGCGCATGATCTCGCGCTGCCTGCTCGCGGATTGCGACCAGCTGCTCGCGCGCCGCGGCCAGGACAACTACAAGAGCCGCCTGCAGGAGATCATCCAGGCCCGATTCAAGAACCCGCCCCGGTATCGCGTGACGTCGGCGGACGGCCCCGACCACGCACGCCTGTTCAGGGTCAGCGCCACGTTCAACGGGCACGTGCTCGGCGTCGGCGAGGGCTCGAACAAGAAGGCGGCCGAGCAGGAAGCGGCCCGGCAGGCACTGGCGACCCTGTCCAGGCGGAGCGAACTTCTGGATGAGCTCGCGAAGCCGCCGGCCGGTTGAGCGGACCGGCGCGCGGCACGACGGCCGGAAGGAAGCCCATGGCGTTTCTCCGTCGACGATCCTGGTTCATCGCGATCATCGCGCTGGCGGCCGGCGTGGCGGCCTCGACGCCTGACGACCTGCCGCTGCCCTCGGATCAGGTCATGAACCTCCCGGATAATCCGGGCGAGGACATCGGGCTGCCGCTCGGAGCGACCTCGGCCTACGCGATCGGGCGGTCGCTGCAGCAGCAGGGCGAGACCGAGGCGTCGCTGGTCTACCTGAACCGAGCGTACCAGCTGGCGCCGGGATCGCCCCGGATCGCGACCGCGTTCGCCCAGAGCCTGGTCGAGGCCGGCTTCGTCGCCGACGCCGCGCGGATCTACCGCGACCTGGTCGCCGCGGCCCCGGACAGCATCGCGCAGCGACGGCAGTACGCCCTGCTCCTCGCCCAGGCGGGACGCCCGCAGGCGTCCCTCGAGCAGGTCGAGGAGCTGCACCGGCGCGGCGAGGCCGATCCGGGCCTCGTGAAGCTCCAGGCGGACCTGCTGGAGGAACTGGACCGCGTCGACGACGCCATCCGCGTCTACGAGGAGGCGAGCCGCCGCGACCCGGAGCGGACCGAGGAGTACACGCTCGCGGCCGGCGCGCTGCTCCAGCAGCACGGGCGCTTCGCGGAGATGGCCGAGCGGTTGCAGGCGGGGCTGCGGAGCGAGCCGACGTCCCGGCCGATGCGGGTGGCGCTGATCCGTTACCTGGTCCACGCGGGCGACCTGACCGCGGCGCGGGCGGAGGCGGCGAGCGGCGACGACGCCCGCCGCGCCGGGGGCATCACGGATCGACCGGAGTGCACGCTCGAGCTGGCCGACCAGCTCGCCCGAAGCGGCGACTTCGCGAACGCCGCGGCGGTCCTGCAGGCCGTGCATGACAGCGGCCTCCGCGATCGCGGCGCTGAGGCGCAGCTCGCGCGCTACCTGCTCGGTCTGGGTCAGGTCGAGGCCGCCCTGGCTCTGTTGCCCGACGCGGCCGGGCGCTGGCCGCAGGATGGCGAGCTCCGGTACCTCTGGGGACGCGCGGCGGAGCTGCAGGACGATCCGGAGGGCGCGTTGCTCCACCTGCGGGAGGCGACCGAACGTGAACCGACCCTCGCGACCTATCGCATCGCGCTTCTGCGGCTGCTCGTGCTGCACGAACGGGAGGCGCTGGCGGCGGACTCGCCGACGCCGGGACAGGAGATCCTCCAGCGGGAAGCGCGCGACCACGCCCGGGAAGCCGCGCTCACGGTGAACCCGCAGGACGCCGAGGGCCACTTGATCCTCGGCTACGTGTACCGGGCGCTGGGCGACCTGGAAGAGGCCTGCCGGCACTACCGCCTGGCCGGGGAGGTCGCCGAGCACCGGGTCGCCGCCCTGCTCGAGGTCGGCTTCTGCCTGCACGATGCAGGGCGGAACGACGAAGCGCGCCAGGTCCTCGTCGATCTGCAGGCCGAGTTCCCGGACGATCCCGAGGTCGCCAATAGCTGCGGCTATTTCCTGGCCGAGATCGGCGAGGACCTCGCGAAGGCGGAGACCATGATCCGTCAGGCCCTCCGGACCGATCCCGAGAACGGCGCCTACCTCGATTCGCTCGGCTGGGTCCTCTACAAGCGCGGCGAGTTCGCCCAGGCGTTCGACTGGCTCGTCGCCGCGACCAACCAGCGGCCGGAGGATCCGGTGATCCTCGAGCACCTCGGCCTCGCGCTGCGGGAGCTCGGACGCCGGGCCGAGGCGCTCGACGTCCTCCGGCGCGCCCTGGCCAACGGGGGCGACGCGCCGCGGCTGACCGCGTTCATCGAGGAGCTCGAGCGTGTTCGGTGAGCGGCGGCGAACGGCGATGTGGCCGCTCGCGATCGTGCTCGCCGGCGGTCTCGCGCCGGGCGCGGCCGCGGCCGGCGAGACGTTGCGCGTCGCGGACTGGACCCTCGTGACGCCGCTCGGCGACGCGAGCGGGCGGCTGCTGTACCTGGCGAGTCCGGCAACCGGCCAGTGGCGCTGCGAGATCGCGGTCGACCGTGGCGGATCCGGATTGACGCGCGCCGACCTCCTGCGGCGCAGCGGCAGCGGATGGACCGTGACCGGCGGACCGGCCGGCGGATTCGTCCAGCCCTGGGACGAGGCGTGGCGACCGCTGGGATCGGGCGCCCAGGCCGCGATGCAGCGATTCCTCGACCTGTGGGTCCGCGAGGCTGGCCGGCCGGCCGCCGGCGGCCCCGGACGGTGGCGCCGGCCCGAGGCCGCGGCCGTGCCGACCGTCGCCCTGGCGACCTGGGCGGATCTGCCCGCGGCCTGGCGCCCGCCAGACGACGAGGCGCTCCCGGGTGGCCAGCTACGGCGCCGACTGGCGGAGCGGGGGCGCGGCCGCGGGGGGGACGGCTTGGTGCTGCGCCTCCGTTGGAGCGGCGGCGACCTGGTCGTGACGTCGACGCGGTGGCCCGGCGACCTGACCCTGACCGACGCGGTCCCGGAGGCGGCCAGCGTCCCGGACGAGGCGTTCCTGCCCCTGTGGCCCCTGGCCGAATTCTGCGATCGCGCCGGAAGCGACGATTAGAGCGGTCTCGATTCCGGGAACCTGACCGCCTCGGCCGGTGTAAGAGTGGGAGCCGGGCTGGCTTTCGGACTCCAGGGAGGGGCGCGGTGAACTTGATGCGGGACGACCATGTGCCGGGACCGAACGGCGCGGCCGAGGGCCTCAAGGAGATGCGGGACGAGGACCTCATCGTGCTCGTCCAGAAGGGGCACCGCCGGGCGTTCGACGAGATCGTCGGACGCTACAAGGGGCGGCTGTTCTCCTTCACGCTGCGGATGGTCAAGGACGCGAGTCTCGCCGAGGAGCTGACGCAGGAAACCCTGATCCGGGTCTACATGCACGCGGAGAAATACCGCGAGATCGCGCGGTTCTCGACCTGGGTGTTCACGATCGCCACGAACCTCGTGCGGAACCGCATGCGCCAGCAGTCGCGCAGTCCGCGTTTCCTCACCCTGAATCCGGTGCCCGACGAGGACGAGCAACTCGTGGATCCGCCGGATCCCGTCGCGGATCCCAGCCGCAGCATCGAGAGCGAGGAGCTCGGCCGACTCATCAGCGCGGCGACCGCCAAGATCCCGGAGAAGTACCGGGTGCCGTTCCTGCTGCGCGAGGTCGAGCAGCTCTCGTATGAAGAGATCCAGCGGGCGACGGGCCTGAAGCTCGGCACCGTCCGCTCGCGGATCAATCGGGCGCGGCACCGCTTCCGCCAGAACGTCAAACCGCTGCTACGGAACGAAGCGCTGCTCGCGGAGTTGGAGCGCATCGAGGCAAGAGCCGAGACCGAAGAGGACTGAGAACAGACGGAGGCATCGCGGTATGAAGTGCGGCAAGGTCCAGGAGTGGATCGGATTGGAGATCGACGGCCAGCTCGCCCCGGAGTACGTGGCGCCGCTCGCGGGCCATCTCGAGGCCTGCGCCAGGTGCCGTGAATTCCGTGACGACCTGCGCATCGGCCTGCGCATGCTGCACGCCACCGATCCCGTGCTGCCCGACAATTTCGACTGGAAGCTCCAGCTGCGCCTCAGCCAGGCCATGCGCGAAGCGGCGCGGGATGCCGCTTTCCCCTGGCAGGAGACGGGCCGCGGCTGGCGGCGCTGGTTCACGCGCGCCGGCGTCTCGGCCGCGTTCGGGCTCGCGGCGGTGCTTTCGATCGCGATGCTGGCGCCCGCGCGGATGGCTCCGGTTCTCGCGGGCGATGGCGTGCCGGCCGAAGACGCCGCGGAGCTCGCGACCGTCGATCGCGCGTTGCGCCTGCCGATCCAGACCCAACCGGCCAGTTCGCCGCTGTTCGGCACGTCGCGCCGTCCTCTCGATCCCGAGTACCGGGGCACGTTCGGCGCCGGCGCGCTGCGACCCGTGAGCAGTGTCGGCGGTCTCCGCGGCACGGCGTGGAGCGGGACGAACGAGCGCGACCTGGTGCGGATTCGCCAGCTCGAACAGGACCTCGAGGCGATGCGGCGCCGGCTGAACGCCCGCGAGCGCCAGGTCCAGCTCCTCGAGGCCAAGCTTGACAGTATCACCGGCGAGGTCGTAGATACACACTGAGCGGGTGGCGATGCCCGCCGGCGGCCGTGTCTTCACCCGGAGGGCGACGTTGCGGCGAGTCATCGGTTTCGCCCTGGCGCTGCTGGGAGTGCTGGGGCTTTTTTCGTGCGGCGATGAAGCCGAGAATCCGATGCTGATGGCGCCGGGATCGTACGGCGACGTGGCCATCGTGGTGTCCGACCCTGCCCTCAGTGCGTCGCTGCCGGCGTTCAAGGAGTCGTTCAACGAGGAATTCACGTTCGTCATCGCCCGGGAGCCGCTCTTCCAGATCGACGAGTATCCGCCCGAGAAGTGGGAGCTCTGCAAGACCTACAAGAACATCCTGTTCGTCTGGCGGGTCGGCGACGGCGGGCCCGTGGAGAAGTACCTGCGCGGTCTGCTCGACGACGACGCCGAGGCCCGGCTGAACACCGCCGCCGGCGTCGTGCACACGGTCGTCGATCCCTTCGCGAACTTCCAGTTCGCCGTGATCGTGGCGGGAACTGATCGCAATGGTCTGCTGAGCTTCCTGCGGCGCCAGGCGCCGGCGCTTCGCGCGTCGTTCGAGGAGCAATCGGCCGCGCGCATCCGGCGGCGTTATCGCCAGGAGGGTCTCGCCACCGAGCTGATGTCCGACCTCTGGATCCAGTGCCGGTTCTTCCTGGAGATCCCCGCCGAGTTCAAGCTCAACCAGATGACGCCCGACGGGTATCCGGCGGTCGAGCTGATGCAGACGGGTCCGTCGCGCGGACTGACCGTGGGCTGGTCGCAGAGCAGCGATCCAGAGCTGCTCCTGACCCATCCCGGGCTGCTGCTGGAACTGCGCAAGGAAATGGGCCTCAAGATGCACCAGGAGGTCGTGGTCCCCGAGTTCCTGGTCTGGAAGACGGACGTCATCGGCGAACTGCCGGCCGTCCGGCTGGAGGGCGCCTGGGACGGCCGGAACTTCGAGGGCGGAGGTCCGTTCTGGTGCTGGTTCGTCGCGGATCCGGAGGGACAGCGCGTGTTCTGCCTCGACGCCTTGTGTTACGCGCCCGGCCGGGACAAGCTGGACTACTTCCGGCGCATGCGCGCGATCCTGCAGACCTTCTCCTTGACCCGACCGCAACCCTGATCGGAGCTCGCGATGTCGCTGCGCCTCGTTGTCCTGATCCTCGCCCTCGCCGGCGCCGCCAGCGGGACGGTGTCGGCCCAGACGAGCACGGGCCGGCACCGCCAGCTCCCCGCGGAATCGCAGCCGGAGCCGGCGGCCCGCGGCGACGGAGCCTGGTTCCTGTCCGCCGGAGCGGGCCTGGTGACGAGCGGCGACCTGTTCCGGGTCCGGACCGCGGGGCAGTCGGGCATTCCCTGGGATCCACCAGCGGGCGCGAACTTCCAGTCGGACGACTTTGCAGTGACCCTCGACGAGACGATCGCGATGGCGCTGTCGGCGGGCCGGCGCCTCGCCGCTCCGCTCTGGGCTCGCCTCGATCTCGGCGCGGCCCAGATCGACATGACGGCCATCGCGCGGGTCGGGGAGACGGCCGACGTCTTCCGCTGGGATCAGCTCTCGATCTACCAGGCCGCACTGGTCGCCGAGTATCGTCTCGTCGACGAACCCAGCTTCGCCTACCTGCTCGGCGGCGTCGCCGGCGTACTCGCCAGGGGCGAGGCCAGCGGCGACTACGACCAGGAGCGGGTCGGCCTGCGATTCGGCGGTGGATATCAACAGCGGCTCGCGCAGGCCTGGGGACTGCGGTTCGAGGTCCGCGACACCATGGTTTCGCTCGACTTCGCCGACTACCGGCCTCCGGTCGTCGGCGAGGTGGCGTATCCCGACGTCACGATGGAGGAGCGGAGTCCCCAGCACCTTCTCGAGCTGCTGGTCTCGCTCCAGGGTGGATTCTGAACGCCGGCGGGGATCCGTTTCGGGCCGTGCTCCCTCGAACTTGTGGATTGATTTTATAATATATTAATTACCATATTATTATGCATTGTTTGTTGAAAACCGATTCTTGCTTGGCGTCCGACCCGAACGGCTTTATATTCGTTCGGTTGTGCCAAAATCACTCGTCCCTCCCCCCGTATCCCGAAGAGGACCTTGCCGATGAGCAACGTGATCGCCGTGGTGAACCACAAGGGCGGCAGCGGCAAGACCACGACTGCTATCAACCTGGCAGCCGGCCTGATCCGCTACAGTGACGTCACGTCCTCCTGCCTGCTGATTGACATGGACCCGCACGGCAGCGCGACCGCCACGCTGCTCGGCAAGCTCGATGGCGATCCGCCGGCGCGCAGCGTGTTCGACGTGCTTCGCCGGGCGATCACGCCGCACGACGGCATCACGACCACCGTCTACGACGAGGAGATCCACCTTCTGCCGTCGAGCCCGTCCCTCGAGAGCATGGCGAAGACCCAGATCACCGATCGCCTGGAGAAGGTGGTCGCGGCGCTCGCGCCGCATTACGGCTGGATCATCATCGACACGCCGCCGAACCTCGGTGTCCTGACGCAGAACGCTCTGGTGGCCGCCAACTATGTCCTGATTCCCTCGCCCTGCACCGGTCTGGCCGTCCCGATCCTGCGCCAGTTGACCGTCCTGATCGACCGGATCAAGGAGCGGCAGAACATCTGGCTGCAGGTCCTCGGCGTGCTGATCACGCTCAAGGACGGGCGCACGCCTCTCCTGAAGAACGTGCGGCGGGAGATGGGCCAGGTCTTCCACAAGCAGGAGATCTTCAAGACCATCATCACCAACAACATCAAGATCGAGGAAGCGCCGGCGAATTTCCAGAGCATCTTCGCTTACGATTCCGGTTGTCTCGGCGCCGCGCTCTACCGCGACTGGATCAAGAAGGAATTCCTGCGGCGGCACGCCAAGCTCGAGAAGAAACGCCTCGAGGAACGGGAGGCTGCGGCGGCCGAACTCGTTCTCGGCAGCGCGGCGAGCCACGAAGACGGGGGCGATCTCGGCGGCGAGGAGTAGCCTGGCCGGATCCGTTCGTCCGTGTCCCGATCGCGCCCGGTGGTCCGATCTCACCTGCCGGCAACGAACGGATTCGTCGCCTTCTCGCGCCCGACCGTCGTGTCCGGGCCGTGTCCGGGATGGATCACCGTCACGTCCGGCAGCGTGTAGATCCTCTCGCGGATGCTCGCCTCGAGGGCGGCGAGATCGCCGCCGGGCAGGTCCGTTCGACCGACCGAGCCGGCGAAGATGCAATCTCCGACGATCGCGTGCCCGGGCCAGGTGAACATCACCTGGCCGGGGGAGTGCCCCGGCACCTCCGTCACCGTCAGCGCGCCCGAGCCCAGCGGGAGCTCACGGCCCTCGAGGAGCGACGTCTCGATCCGCGGGACCGGCGTGGGCGGCAGGCCGAACGCCCGCTGGTGATCGGGCATGGCCGCCACCAGGAACGCATCGGCCGGGTGGATGAGAAGCGGCAGATCCCGGTGCGCCTGGATCGCGACCGCCGCCGCGATGTGGTCGAAGTGACCGTGGGTGGCGAGGAGCCAGCGCAGCCTGGCGCCGGCGGCGTCGAGACGAGCGAGCAGGCGCGTCGGGTGATCGCCGGGGTCGATCAGGGCGGCCTCGCCGCTTGCCGGATCCACGAGCAGCCAGGCGTTCATCTGCAGCGGGCCGACCGTCAGGCACTCCAGATTCCAGCCGGCCATGAGAATCTCCCGGCGAACCCCGCGAGCGTCGGGGGCCGCGAACGGCCCCCGACGGCTCGGCGTGGTCACTCGTCGTAGTACTCGCGCCCGAGATGGGTGATCAGTTCCTCGCCCATCATCCAGCGCAGCGTGTTCTTGAGTTTCTTCTGCTGGATGAAGAGGTCATGCTCGGCGTAGAGGCCCGTCGGGACGACCGGGCTCTTGAAGAAGAAGGAGAGCCACTCCTGGATCCCCTTCAGGCCCCCGCGCTTCGCGAGGTCGAGGAAGAGCGCGATGTCGAGGACGAGCGGCGCGGCGAGGATGGAATCACGGCACAGGAAGTCGACCTTGATCTGCATCGGCATCCCGCACCAGCCGAAGATGTCGATATTGTCCCAGCCTTCCTTGTTGTCGCCGCGCGGCGGGTAGTAGTTGATGCGGACCTTGTGGTAGATGTTGCCGTACAGATCCGGGTACAGCTGAGGCTGCAGGATGGCGTCCAGCACGCCGAGCTTGGACTCTTCCTTGGTCTTGAACGAGTCGGGGTCGTCGAGCACCTCGCCGTCGCGATTGCCGAGGATGTTCGTGGAGAACCAGCCGTTGAGACCGAGCAGGCGAGCCTTGAACCCGGGCGCCAGGACCGTCTTGAGCAGCGTCTGGCCGGTCTTGTAGTCCTTGCCGCAGGTCGGCGCGCCGGTCTCCTTCGCGAACTGTTCGAGAGCGGGGATGTCCGCGCTCAGGTTCGGGGCGCCGTTGGCGTACGGGATGCCCGACTTGATGGCGGCGTAGGCGTAGATCATGCTCGGGGAGATCTGCGCGTGGTTCTCGCGCAGCCCCTTCTCGAACGCGGTCAGCGACTCGTGGACCTCGCTGCGCTTCAGGAAGATCTCGGTGGACCCGCACCAGATCATCACCAGGCGATCGCAGCCGTTCTTGCGCTTGAAGGTCTCCATGTCCTTCTGCAGCGCGTCGGCCTGCTCCAGCTTGCTCAGGCCGGACTTGACGTTCGGACCGTTCAGCTTCTTCACGTAGTACTGGTCGAAGACCGCCGGCATCGGCTTGATGACTTCGAGTCTGGCCCGGAGCTGGTCCAGGAGGGTCTGCGGCAGCACGCCCGCCTTGGTCGCGGCGGCGTAGACATCATCCGTGAAGATGTCCCACCCGCCGAAGACGAGGTCGTCCAGGCTGGCGAGAGGGACGAAATTCTTGATCAGCGGTTGGCGAGCGTCGGTTCGCTTGCCCAGTCGGATATGGCCCAGCTGGGTGACACTACCGACGGGGAAGCTCAGCCCTTGCCGGATCGCCTCGACGCCAGCCATGAAGGTGGACGAGACGGCGCCCATGCCGGGGGTCAGGATGCCCAGCTTCCCACGCGCGGGTTTGATCGCCAGCTTCTCTGTCATCGGCAGCTCCTCTCGGATGGATAGGATCACGGGCCTCGCTGAGTCGCCTGCAGGATAGGACCCTCGGGCGATCAAGGCAAAAGTTTTCGGCGTTTGCAACGAATTCCGCAGAAAATGAAGAAGGGGGGTAGACAAATCAGTGCATCATATGCTAAAATGATCACCGCGTCGTGAAACAGGATTCGGTACGGCCGGATCGCTGACGGTTCTGGCCGGCACTCCCGCCAGAGAAGGGAATGGGATGGACCAAGGCTAACGAGTGTGACGACAACCAGTTTATTGCGCCACGAGTTCGCCTCGGGGGTCCATTCGACATGAAGCAGGATGCTGTCGCGCTGCGCGTCGCTTCCGGTTCCCTGGTCCTCGATCAGCATGAGTTCTTCGTACCCGCGGACGCCAGGCGTTTCGGCGGGTGGGCCGGGAGCGTCAAGCGGGCGCTCGATTTCGCGTCTGCGGTCCTCATGACCGCGGCCCTGTTGCCGGTGTTCCTGGCGATCGCCGTCATCGTGAAGCGATCGAGCCCCGGCCCGGTCTTCTACGTCCAGGAGCGGCTCGGACGCCACGGCCGACCGTTCCGTTTCTACAAGTTTCGTTCGATGCGGCATGATGCGGACGACGAGATCCACCGCCAGTTCGCGGCCATGTTCATCAACGGGGACCACGACGGGTGCGTGGCGTGCAACGGCGGCAAACGCACGTACAAGCTCGAGGAGGATCCTCGGGTCACGCCGATCGGCCGGTGGCTCCGGCGGACCTCGCTCGACGAGCTGCCCCAGCTCCTGAACATCATCGCCGGCGACATGTCTCTGGTCGGCCCACGCCCGCCGATCGCCTACGAGATCGAGAACTACCAACCCTGGCACCTGGAGCGCCTGAAGGTCGTGCCGGGACTGACGGGCCTCTGGCAGGTCATGGGCCGCAGCCAGGTCAGCTTCGACGAGATGGTCCACCTCGATCTCCAGTACATCAACCACTGGTCACTGGCACTGGACCTCAAAATCGTCCTGCGCACCATACCGGTCGTGCTCAGGGGCACCGGCGGAATGTGAGCCGTCGATCCTCTCGTCTCAAGTCCGGACCTCGGCGTCCGATCAATTTCCCGAGGCATCTCGAAGCCACAGCCAATCGCAGACCGCCTCGCGCGTTCCGCGATACCAGCGAAAGGACCGGGTATGATCAGGATGGGCGTGATCGGCTGCGGATACTGGGGGCCGAACCTGATCCGGAATTTCCAGAACCACCCCGGCGTCGAGCTGGTGTCGATGGCCGACATCGACGTGCAGCGCCTGCAGCGCGTCGGCAACCTCTACCCGACGGTTCGCCGCTTCACCGACTACCGGGAGATCACCGGCGACCCGACGCTGGACGCGGTGGTCGTGGCGACGCCCGTCTCCACCCACTTCCCGCTCGGCATGGAGGTCCTCACGGCGGGGAAGCACCTCTTCCTGGAGAAGCCGATGGCGGCATCGAGCGAGGAGTGCCGCCGGCTGCTCGACGCGGCCGACTCGCGCGGACTGGTCATCATGGTCGGCCACACGTTCCTGTTCGCGCCCGCCGTTCGGAAGATCAGCAAGCTCATGGCCGCGGGCGATCTGGGCGACATCTACTACGTCTCGATCACGCGCGTGAACCTGGGGATCTTCCAGAAGGACGTCAACGTCGTCTGGGACCTGGCTCCGCACGACATCGCGATGCTCAATCATCTCTTCGCAGCGTACCCGAGCGTCGTCAGCGCCACCGGCCGCAGCTACGTCCAGGTGGACAAGGGCATCGAGGACGTGGCGTTCCTCACGCTCGAGTATCCGGGGCGGCAGATCGCCCACATCCACGTGAGCTGGCTCGATCCGAACAAGATCCGCCGCGCCACCTTCGTCGGTAGCCGCAAGATGCTCGTCTACGACGACGTCGACCCCACCGAGAAGATCAAGGTGTACGACAAGGGTGTTGAGATCCAGCCCCACTATGATAACTTCGGCGAGTTCCAGCTGACGCTCCGATCGGGCGACATCTTCGTGCCGCGGATCGACATGACGGAGCCGCTGAAGATCGAGGCGCAGCACTTCGTCGACGTGATCAAGGGCGAGGCGGAGGCCATCAGCTCGGGCCGGCACGGCCTGGAGGTGGTGGAGGTCCTCGAGAAGGCCTGCCAGTCCATCAAGGACGATGGCCAGCCCGTCGAACTCATCGAGGACGTGTGAGGCGGAGTCGTCCCGCCCGGCAGGGGAATCTTGGCGCCGTCGAGCATCCGCGTGGCCATGATCGGCCAGAAGGGCTACCCGCCGGTCCACGGCGGGATCGAGCGCCACGTGGCCGAGCTCGCGCGGCGCCTGGCGGCTCTCGGCTTCCAGATCGACATCTACAGCCGCCCCTACTACAGCCAGCTCGACGGCGCGACCGACATTCCCGGCGTGACGGTGATCCGCCGCCGCAGCATTCCCACCAAACACCTCGACGCCATCACCCACACCTGCATCGCGACGCTGGATGTGTTGCGCCGGCCCGTCGACATCGTGCATTTCCACGCGCTGGGGCCGGGGTTGCTGGCCTGGCTGCCCCGACTCGCGGGCCGGCAACGCGTGGTCACCACGGTCCACGGCCTCGACTGGGCGCGTGACAAATGGGGGCCGCTGGCGCGTGGGGTGCTCAAGCTCGGCGAGCGCGCGAGCGCTCACCTGCCGCACCGGACGATCGTGGTCTCGCGGGCGCTGCAGGAACATTATCGCGACCGTCACCGGATGGCGGCCGACTATATCCCGAACGGCATCACGCCGCCGGTCTACCGCGACCTGTCCGTCCTCCGCGAGCACGGGCTGCCGGAACGGTTCGTGTTGTTCGCGGCGCGGCTGGTGCCCGAGAAGGGGTGCCATCTGCTGCTGGAAGCGCACGCCGAGCTCCCGGCGCAACTGCGGCGCGAGTACCCGCTGCTGATCGCGGGAGACGCTGGATTCACGGGCCATTACGCCGAGACCCTGCGCCGCCGGGCCCACGCGGAGACGCGATTCCTCGGTTTCGTGCACGGGACGGTCCTCGAAGCGCTGTTCTCGCACGCGACGGTCCTGGTGCTGCCCTCGAGCCTGGAGGGCCTCTCCATCACGCTCCTCGAGGGACTCGGCTACGGCCGATGCTGCCTGGTGAGCGACATCCCGCCCAACGTCGAGGCGGCCGCAGGCAACGCGGCCGTGTTCCCGGCCGGCGACGCCGGGGCGCTTGCCGTGAAGCTGGCCGAGCTGCTGGAAGACCCCGGGCAGCGCGAGGCGCTCGGGCAACGCGGCCAGGTCCACGCGATCGAGCACTACTCGTGGGATCAGGTCGCCAGCCGGACCGCTGCCCTCTATCGCGAGCTCGTCGGGGATCCCGCCGGGGCCCAAACACGCGGTTGACAAGGCGAGGGTCGCGATTTATCTATTCCCAACCGACCTGGAGCGGGCATAGCTCAGTTGGTAGAGCACTACCTTGCCAAGGTAGTGGTCGCGAGTTCGAGTCTCGTTGCCCGCTCCATTTTCGTCCCCGCTTTCGCCGCGCGGCGCCGGCTGTAGGTGGTTGCCAGATCTTGACATCCACCGTGTGAGCGCCGATACTTGCCGGCAAGCGAGGCGGCATAGCCAAGAGGCTAAGGCGACGGTCTGCAAAACCGTTATCCCCGGTTCGAGTCCGGGTGCCGCCTCCAGTTTTTTTGCCCGGGAACGGCGCCGCGGTCGAGGTGCCGGGATGGCGAAACTGGTAGACGCAGGGGACTTAAAATCCCCCGCTACGTCGTAGCGTGCCGGTTCGACTCCGGCTCCCGGCACCAGCCTGGCAGCGTCTCTCCGGGGTCCAGTCGGCATCGGGACCGGGGCTCAACATGCGTCTCGCCTTCCTCGCCATAGGCCGCCACATCCACACCGAGCGCTGGATCCGGTGGTTCGCCGGGCGCGGACACGACTGCCATCTGTTGACGGTGCAGCCAGGACCGATCGACGGCGTCACGGTCCACGACATCACGAGGGCGGGTCCCGGCAAGCCGCTCCGGTACTGGCGCTCGCTCGGCGAGGTCCGCCGGCTGCTGGGGCAGCTCCGGCCGGACCTGCTCAACACCCATTTCTTGACCGGCTATGGCTACTGGGGCCACTACTGCGGCGTCCACCCGAACCTCCTGACCGTCTGGGGTGATGACGTCTACGTGACTCCGTTCTCGCACCCGTTGAAGGGCTGGCTCGCGCGGCGCGCGCTCGCGTCGTGCGACGCCCTCACGGGCGACAGCGTCGACATCCTCGACGTCGCCTGTCGGCGGCTGGGCGCCGACCCCGCGCGGGCGTTCCGCGTCCTCTGGGGCGTGGATTTCGCGACATTCCGGCCGGGGGAGGCGCCTGGCGTCCGCTCGCGTCTCGGCTTCGACGAGTCGGCCATCGTCTTCTTCTCGCCGCGCAGCTACACGCAGCCTTACTACAACATCGACGTGATCATCGCCGCTGCCGCGCGCGTCGCTGGCGTCGAGCCGCGCGCTCGCTTCCTGTTCTCCGGATACGAGGGCGATCCAGCGCCGTTCGAGGCGCAGGTGCGCGCCGCGGGTCTGGACCGGGTGTCGCGCGTCCTCGGCCGGATCCCGCACGCCGAGTTCGCCGAGACCCTCAGAGCGAGCGACGTGTTCCTGTCCGTGCCGTCCGTCGATGCCACGGCGGTCAGCCTGCTCGAGGCCATGAGTTGCGGGCGGGCGCCGATCGTGTCGGCTCTGCCCTCGGCGCTGGAATGGGTCCAGGAGGGGATCAGCGGACGGGTGGTCGCGCCCCGCGACGTGGACCAGCTGGCGGCGGCGATGCTGGACTATGCGCGGCGTCCCGCGGACCGCCAGGCGCACGGCGAGGCGGCCTGGCGTACCGCCCAGTCGCATTTCGGATTCGAGGTCAACATGGCCCGCGTCTCGGCGATCTGCCAGCGGCTCGTGACCGGTCGGGGCGACTGGCCGCTGGACGTGTCGTTGCCGTACCTCCGGGACGGGAAGGTCGCGGCGTGCTCGTCTCGGTCGTGATCCCGACTCGCGACAAGTGCGCGCTGCTCGCGCGCACGCTGCGA
The DNA here is from genome assembly GCA_022711765.1 of Candidatus Krumholzibacteriota bacterium. Classification (GTDB taxonomy): domain Bacteria; phylum Krumholzibacteriota; class Krumholzibacteriia; order LZORAL124-64-63; family LZORAL124-64-63; genus Glo-17. Next base: position 300,135 of record JAKLEB010000001.1, on the reverse strand, counting down.
GCGCTCCAGGCGCAGCGAATGGAGACGGACGCGTGGGAGATCGTCGTCGTCGACGACGGATCGGTCGACGATACGGCGAGCTTCCTCGACCAGGTCGCCGCGACCGAATCTCGGCTGCGGGTCGTCCGGCCGCCGCGCGGCGTCGGGCGAGCGGCCGCGCGCAACCTCGGCTGGCGCAACGCGACGGGGACGTGGATCCTGTTCCTCGACGACGACATCCTGGCGCCGCCTGGCCTGCTGCGCGCCCACCTCGACCAGTTGCGGTGCGGCGACGACCTCGGCACCATCGGCCCCGCCATCACCGATCCAGCCATCGCGGACGCGCCGCACTTCCGGTATCTCGATACGCGCGGCGTGGCCAAGCTCCCGTCCGGACCGGCGCCGGGCAAGTACTTCGTGACCCAGAACGCCGCCGTGCCGCGCGCAGCCCTGGAGCGCATCGGCGGCTTCGACGAGCAGTTCTCGGCCTATGGATTCGAGGACATGGATCTCGGATTTCGCCTCGAGGCAGCCGGCGTCCGGTTCGTCGTCGTCCCACGCCCGGTCCCCCTGCACATCCACCACCACACGCTGGCCGCGTACCTGCAGAAGAAGCGCATCTGCGGGCGCTCCTCGTTGCGGCAGGTGGCGGCTCGCCATCCCGGCCGGTTGGCCGAGATGCGGCTCGACCTGGTCGTCGACCCGCCCGGGGCGTCACCGCCGCCCCTGCGGAACCTCGTGCGGCGTTTCCTGAGGAGCCCGCTGGGGCCGCTGGCGGCCCGCCTGGCGGCCTCCTGGCCGAGTCGCGGCGGCCGCCCCCGACTGGAGCCTCTCTACTTCCGGTGCCTCGATCTGGCGGTCATGGCGGCCTACTGCCAGGGCCTGGCGGATCCGCCCCTCGATAGCGCCAAGATGACATGAATACTGACTTATTGGCGCTTTGCCGGTGAGCCGACGTTCGCGTACAAATCGTAATCCGTTGAATAAATGTGTTTTAGAGAAGTGCGCATCCGGCGTAATCGCGGCACGCGTCTTGTATCTATCGCCGTGATTCAGGTACGACGAACTCTACCCCGGAAGGGGGCCATCCATGGCCAGGATCATCGGGATCGATCTCGGAACCACGAACAGCGTCGTCGCCGTGATGGAGGGCGGAGAGCCGAAGGTCATCCAGAACAAGGAAGGCAATCGCACCACGCCGTCCGTGGTCGGCTGGAACAAGAGCGGCGAACGCCTGGTCGGACTCCTCGCCAGGCGCCAGGCCGTGACCAACCCCACGGACACCGTCTACTCGATCAAGCGCTTCATGGGCCGCGTCTACGACGAAGTGAAGACCGAGATGGACGAGGTCCCCTACGAGGTGGTCAAGGGCCCCGGCGGCGTCGTCCGCGTCAAGACGAGCCACGGCGAATTCACGCCGCCGGAGATCTCGGCGCAGATCCTCCGCAGCCTGAAGGAGATCGCGGAGGATCATCTGGGCGAGGAGATCACGGATGCCGTCATCACCGTTCCCGCCTACTTCAATGACGCGCAGCGTCAGGCGACCAAGGACGCCGGCAAGATCGCCGGCCTCGAGGTCAAGCGGATCGTGAACGAGCCGACCGCGGCCGCGATGGCCTACGGACTCGACAAGCAGAAGGACGAGATGGTCGCGGTCTTCGACCTCGGCGGCGGCACTTTCGACATCTCGATCCTCGAGATCGCGGAGGGCGTCTTCCAGGTCAAGGCGACGAACGGCGATACGCACCTCGGCGGCGACGACTTCGACCAGAAGCTCATCGACCACCTCGTCGAGACCTTCATCAAGCAGGAAGGCATCGACCTCAGCAAGGACCCGATGGCGCTGCAGCGGTTGAAGGAAGCGGCGGAGCGCGCGAAGTGCGAGCTGAGCACGTCGACGCAGACGGAGATCAATCTGCCCTTCATCACCGCGGACCAGAATGGGCCCAAGCATCTGGCGCTGACCCTGACGCGCGGGAAGTTCGAGCAGCTCGTGGCGGATCTCATCGAACGGACCGTGGCGCCGTGCCAGCGCGCGCTCGCGGATGCGGGGCTCAAGCCGGCGGACATCGACGAGGTGATCCTCGTCGGCGGATCGACTCGCATGCCCGCAGTGCAGGCGAAGGTCAAGGAGCTGTTCCAGAAGGAGCCGAACCGGTCGGTGAACCCGGACGAGGTAGTCGCCATGGGGGCCGCCATCCAGGCGGGCGTCCTGGCCGGCGACGACCTGGGCGACATCGTGCTCCTCGACGTGACCCCGCTCAGCCTGGGCATCGAGACCCTGGGCGGCGTGATGACGCGTCTCATCGAACGCAATACGACGATCCCGACGCGCAAGAGCCAGATCTTCAGCACCGCGGCGGACAACCAGGACAAGGTCGACATCCACGTTCTCCAGGGCGAGCGGGAGATGGCGGTCGACAACAAGTCGATCGGCAAGTTCCAGTTGACCGGCATCCCGCCGGCACCCCGCGGCATCCCGCAGATCGAGGTGACCTTCGACATCGACGCCAACGGCATCCTGTCGGTGGCGGCCGTGGACAAGGCCACGGGCAAGCAGCAGTCGATCCGCATCCAGGCCTCGAGCGGCCTCAACGAGCAGGAAATCGACCGGATGGTGAAGGACGCCGAGGCCCACGCCGCCACGGACAAGCAGCGGCGAGCCCTCGTCGACGCGCGCAACGAGGCGGAGAGTCTCTGCCACCAGGCGCGCAAGACGGTCGCGGACCTGGGGGAGAACCTGGACGAGTCGCAGAAGCAGAATGCTGAAATCAAGATCAAGGCGCTCCAGGAGGCGGCCAAGGGCGACGACGTCGCGATCATCCATACAGCTCGCGACGCCCTGATGAGCGTCGTTCAGGACATCGCCGCGAAGGCTTACGAAAAAGCGTCGGCGAATCCCGCCGGCGCAAAGGCCGAACCTGGCGAGGCGAGTCAGTCCGATCAGGCGACCGAAGGCGGATCCGTCGAGGCGGATTTCGAGGAAGTGGACGAGTAAGTTCAGACGCTGAAAGCGGTTGCGCTATTCGCGCAAATTCCAGTATTTAAACATGAATTTTCTGGTTGACAATCGTTGACCGGCATTTTAGGATTGGCCTGTCAGTTTAAGTACTAAAATAATCCTGTTTCGGGGAACCCGAGAGACCAGACCCCGGTATATCAGGTCCCGCTTCGACGAAAGACGAGATCCCGGCCCACCCGGACCGGTCCACCAGGCCGCACTGCGGCTCCCGAAGAGAGGGAGGAGCCCTTGTACGAAGTAGAACTCAGCAGCGATCGGCGCGAGGACGCCAGTCTCCAGCACTATCTGCAGATGATCGGCAGGCACAACCTGCTGACCAAGGACGAGGAGTTCGCGCTCGCGCGCCGCATCCGGCAGGGCGACAAGGAAGCGCTCGATCACTTGGTCAACGCCAACCTCCGCTTCGTGGTCAGCGTCGCCAAGAAGTTCCTGAATCAAGGCCTCAGCTACATGGATCTGATCGCCGAGGGCAACATCGGCCTGATCACGGCCGCCAAGCGCTTCGACGAGCGGCGCGATTTCCGCTTCATCAGCTACGCCGTGTGGTGGATCCGGCAAGCGATCCAGAAGGCGATCGCCGAGCAGACCAACACCGTGCGGCTCCCGATCAACCGGTCCCAGCAGGCCCAGAAGATCAAGCGCACGGCGCAGCTCCTCGAGCAGAAGCACGGCCGGCCGGTCCAGGAGGACGAGATCGCCGAGCAGCTGCAGCTGTCGACGCGCAAGATGGGCCAGATCCGCGCCGCAAGCCGCCCGATGGTGAGCCTCGACCAAGGCATCTACGACGATGACGTCACCGTCGCCGATACGCTGGTCGATCCCGAGGATCTGAACCCGGAGGACGGGTTCGTGATGGACGAGCTGCAGAAAGAGGTCGCGGAAGCCCTTGATCTGCTGTCGCCGCGCGAGCGCGACATCGTGATGCGGTACTACGGCCTCGGCGATCAGGAGACGTCGTCGCTCGAAGCGATCGGGCAGGATATCAACCTGTCGCGCGAACGCGTCCGCCAGATCCGCAATCAGGCGCTCAAGAAGATCCGCCAGGCCGTCAACGGCAACAAGCTGGTGGACTTCCTCGGCTAGAGCGGAGACCGCGACGGTGGCGCCGCCGGGCGCCGCCGCCGTGGCTTCCAACCTCCTTCCGGGGTTGACTTTTCCCGTGCCCCTGGTAAATTTGCGGGTCCGGTGGGCGATTAGCTCAGTTTTGGTTAGAGCGCTTGTTTGACAGACAAGAGGTCACTGGTTCGAGTCCAGTATCGCCCACCAGCGAATCGGCAGTGGACGAAGGGGTTGGCAGCCTGGCCGACCCCTTCGCGCATATGGTGGGGGCAGGGCGTCGGATCCGGCGATCCGGCGACCCACCGGCCCTCGAGCCCGGCGTCAATGCGTCTTTGCGTTTTTCGGCGGCGCCCGTTTTCTTGTCGGGGATCCGCCGCGCCGAGCCACGGCGCGGCCGGCGATCGCCCATCCGGTGGAGGCCCGATGTCCCAGCTCACCTATCGACTGCCCGACGGAAACTCCGTCACCATCGAATCCGGCGAGACCTACGAGGCCGCCGTCCGGCGCATCGGCGAGGGGCTCCTGCGCAACGCGCTCGCGGTCAGGGTCGATGGCGTCAACCACACGCTCACCGAGCCGGCGACGCGCGAAGGCACCCTCCAGGTCATCACGCGCGGCACCGACGAGGGGTACGAGACGCTCCGCCATTCCACCGCGCACCTGATGGCCTGGGCGGTGCAGGAGCTGTTCCCGGGCGTCAAGTTCGCGTTCGGCCCGAGCATCGAGAACGGCTTCTACTACGATTTCGACCGGACCGAGTCGTTCAGCGACGAGGAGCTCGCCCTGATCGAGGCCAAGATGGCCGAACTCGCCAGGCGAGACGTCCCGGTCGTGCGGGAGATCATCAGCCGTGAAGACGCCGAGCGGCTCTTCGCGGATCAGCCGTACAAGCTCGATCAGATCCGCCACCTCAGCGAGACCGAGGCCGCCGAGCTGAGCATTTACCGGATGGGCTCGTTCGTCGATCTCTGCGAAGGTCCGCACGTCCCGTCGAGCAAGGAACTCAAGGCCTTCAAGCTGCTCTCGGTGGCGGGCGCCTATTGGCGCGGCGACAGCAGCCAGCCCATGCTCCAGCGCATCTACGGCACGAGCTGGTTCAAGAAGAAGGAGCTGGACGACCACCTGCGCATGCTCGAGGAGGCCAAGAAGCGGGACCACCGCAAGCTCGGCCGCGAGCTCGACCTCTTCGGCATCTTCGATGAAGCCGGTCCGGGCCTGAGCTACTGGTACCCGCGGGGCGACGTCCTCCGCGAGCAGATCATCGATTACTGGAAGGCGGTTCACCGCCGCCACGGCTACGTCACCGTGACGACTCCCCACATCTCCCAGGCCGATCTCTGGGAGACCTCGGGGCACATGCAGTTCTACCGGGACAACATGTTCGTCTTCAGCCAGGACGATCGGCCGTACGTCGTCAAGCCGATGAACTGCCCGGGACACATCCTGATGTACAAGCGCAAGACCCGCGGATACCGGAGCCTGCCGGTGCGTTACGCCGAGCTGGGAACCGTCTATCGCGCGGAGATCAAGGGCGCCCTGCACGGTCTGATGCGCGTGCGGGGATTCACGCAGGACGACGCGCACATCTTCTGCACTCCCGCGCAGCTCGAAGACGAGGTGTGCGGCTGCATCGACCTGGTCAAGGAGATCCTCGGCACCTTCGGCTTCCACGACTTCAAGGTGGAGCTGTCGGTTCGCGATCCCGAGAACAAGGCGAAGTACGCGGGCACGGACGAGGAATGGGAGGCCGCCGAGCGGTCGCTGGTCAACGCCCTCGGCAAGCACCAGCTCGCGTACACGCGCGAGGAGGGCGAGGCCGTCTTCTACGGGCCCAAGATCGACGTCAAGCTGATCGACGCGATCGGCCGTCGCTGGCAGACCAGCACCATCCAGTTCGATTTCAATCTCCCTCGGCGGTTCGACGTGACGTACACCGATCACGAGGGGCAGGAGCGGTACGCGTACATGGTCCACCGGGCCATCATGGGCTCCCTCGAGCGGTTCATCGGCGTACTGACCGAGCATTTCGCCGGCGACTTCCCGCTCTGGCTCGCGCCGGAGCAGGCGCGGGTCCTTTCGGTGAGTCGGGATCAGCACGCCTACGCCCGGACCGTGGCCGACCGGTTGCGCGCCAGCGGCCTGCGCGTCGAGGCCGACGTCCGCGAGGAGAAGATCGGCTTCAAGATCCGCGAGGCCGAGACCATGCGCGTGCCGTTCATGCTGGTCGTCGGCGGCCAGGAGCAGGCGGCCGGGACCCTCGCGGTCCGCCAGCGTCACACGGAGCAGCGGCGGGTGGTGCCGGTCGAGGACCTCGCACGCGAAATGCTTGACGAAATCGCCAGGAAAGCATAACTTGGCGTCTTCCATACGCGCCGCCCGGCCGGGAACACGTTCCGGGCGGCCCGAGCAAGCAGAGGTCCGCCTCTCACCGTAGCTGGCTCTCCGGCGGTTCCGCCGATGGACGGTGCGGTCGACGATTCCCGAGGCGGGCGCGTATGCCCGCCTTTTGGCGTGCCGGGCGGGCGCGTTGACGACGCCAGACCGTTCAGGAGGTCGCCCCATCAAGGCTAACAAGACGACCCGCGTCAACCGTATGATCAGGATTCCGCGCGTCCTCGTGGTCGACGAGGAAGGGACGCAGCTGGGTCAGATGGAGACCCGCGACGCACTCGCCCTGGCAGAGCAGAAAGGGCTCGACCTGGTCGAGGTCGCCCCGATGGCCCGCCCGCCGGTCTGCCGGATCATGGACTACGGCAGGTACCGCTACGAGCAGAGCAAGAAGGCCAGGAAAGCGCGGCAGACTGCGCACACCGTCAAGATCAAGACCATCAAGTTCCGACCGAAGACGGACGACCACGATTACGCGTTCAAGAAGAAGCACATCGTCACGTTTTTGGAAGAGGGGAACAAGGTCAAGGTCATCATGCAGTTCCGCGGGCGGGAAATCTCGCACGTCGATCTGGGGCTCGAGTTCCTCCAGCACCTGATCGAGGAGGTCGCCGAGTACGGCACCCCGGAATCGCAGCCGCAGCGCGAAGGGAAGCTGATCTCCTTCATCTTCGCGCCGCGCAAGACGAAGTAGGCGGCGAGTCGGACACCGCGCACGCACGCAACGGGCACGGCCGCCGATGAGGATCGCGTCCAGACCAGAGAGGCATGACGACATGGGCAAGAGCAAGATGAAGACCAATCGATCCGCCGCGAAACGGTTCAAGCTCACGGGCAGCGGCCGGATCAAGCGCGGCCGGGCGTACCACGGTCACCTGTTCACGGCGAAGAGCCCGAAGCGGCTGCGAAACCTGCGCGGCACCACGATGATGGCCAAGAGCGATCTGTCTCGGACCAAGAAGATGCTTGGCGGCGTCTAGACCGCCGGCCAACCACGATCAACGCAGCCAGACCAGGAGGCAGGTCCATGCCGAGGGCAACCAACAATCCGGCCGCCAAGCAGCGGCGCAAGCGAATCCTCAACCGGGCGAAGGGATTCTTCGGGGGCAAGAAGAACCAGATCCGCGAAGGCCGGCACGCGACCGAGCGCGCGATGGCGTATGCCTATCGCGATCGCAAGGCGCGCAAGCGCGATTTCCGCCGCCTGTGGATCACCCGGATCAACGCCGCGGCGCGGGTCAACGGCCTCAGCTACAGCACGTTCATCAGCGGCCTCAAGAAGGCCAGCATCGACATCGACCGCAAGGTCCTGGCGGATCTGGCCGTCCACGACGCCCAGGGATTCGCCCGCCTGGCCGACGTCGCCAAGAACGCGCTCTAGCACCAGCGGACGGCCGCGCTAGCGGCGCGCTCCGGGGAAGGTCACGCCCGCCATGCAGGAAGCCATCGAACGGTTGAGGGCCGACGGGCTGGCCCGTATCGAGCAGGCGGCCGGCTCGGACCAGCTGGAGGCCGTGCGGGTCGGTCTGCTCGGTCGCAAGGGCGAGGTCACGACGCTGCTGCGCGGCCTCAGGGATGTCGACGCCGCCGCCCGACCCGCGCTGGGCGCGGCGCTGAACCGGCTCAAGGACGAACTGACGGCGGCGCTGGCGCGGCGGGACGCCGCCCTGGGCGGACCGCAGGCGGCGTCCACGGCCATCGACCTGACGTTGCCGGGGCGGCTGCCGGTCTCGCTCGGAACCACCCACCCGCTGCTGACCGTGCTCGAGGAGATCGGCGACATCTTCTTCGGCATGGGCTACGACGTCAGCGAGGGGCCGGAGGTAGAGCTGGACTACTACAACTTCACGGCGTTGAACTTCCCCGACGACCACCCCGCCCGCGACATCCAGGACACGTTCTTCCTCGGCAAGGACCTGCTGCTGCGCACGCAGACCTCGCCGGTCCAGGTCCGGACCATGGAGCGGGTCCAGCCGCCGCTGGCGTACGTGTTCCCGGGGCGCGTCTACCGGAACGAGAACGCGGACGCGTCGCACTCGTCGGAATTCTACCAGATCGAGGGATTGCGGGTCGATCGGGACATCAGCCTGGTCGATCTGCGCCGGACCGTCGAGACGTTCGTCGCGAGCTTCTTCGGCGAACCGCGGCCCACGCGTTTCCGGCCGCATTTCTTCCCGTTCACGGAGCCGTCGGTCGAGGTCGACATGCAGTGCATGAACTGCGGCGGCAGCGGCTGCGGCGTCTGCGGGCAGACCGGCTGGCTCGAGATCATGGGCGCCGGGATGGTCCATCCGAACGTATTCCAGGCCGTGGGCTATCCGCCGGACGCCTACACGGGCTTCGCGTTCGGGATGGGCATCGACCGGATCGCCATGCTCAGGTACGGCATCCGCGACATCCGCCTGCTCTACGAGAACGACCTGCGGTTCCTCGATCAGTTCCGAGGTGTCCTGTGAGGATCAGCCTGAATTGGCTCCGGGAGCTCGTTAGCTGGGAGGATTCGCCGCGCGATCTGGCCGCGCGCTTGACCGCAGCGGGCCTGAACGTCGAGAACGTATCGGAGTTCGTGCTGTCGTGGCCGGGCGTGACGGTCGCGCGGGTCGTGTCGTGCCGGCGGCATCCCGACGCGGACAAGCTCAGCCTCTGCCAGGTCGACGCGGGCACCGGCGAACCGATCCAGGTCGTCTGCGGCGCGCCCAACGTGCGCGAGGGGCTCACGGTGCTCTTCGCCACCGTCGGCACGGTGCTGCCGGGCAACGTCACGCTCAGGAAGGCCACGATCCGCGGGGTCGAGAGCCACGGCATGATCTGCTCGGCTGCGGAGCTGGGGCTTGGCGACGACCACTCTGGCATCATGGAACTGCCGGACGACCTCGTGCCCGGAACTCCCGCCGACGAGATCTTCGGCTGCCGGGACACCGTCCTGGACATCGAGGTGACCCCGAACCGCCCGGACTGGCTCAGCCATCTCGGCGTGGCGCGGGAGATCGCAGCGCTCTACGGCACCAAGATCACGCCGCCGCCGCTGCTGAAGTCGGCCCACGGCGGCTCGCTGGGCTACAAGGTGGAGATCGAGAACTTCGCCGACTGCCCGCGTTACACCGCGCATGGCGTCGACGGCGTCACGGTCGGTCCGTCGCCCTACTGGCTGCAGAACCGCCTGCGGGCGATCGGCCAGCGGCCCATCAACAACGTCGTGGACATCACGAACTACGTGCTGTTCGAGTTGGGCCACCCGCTGCACGCGTTCGACCGCGATCGCCTGAGCGGCGACACCATCATGGTCCGGCGCGCCGGCCGCAAGCAGTCGGTGACGACGCTCGACGACGAGTCGCGCCAGATCCTGGCCGACGATCTGATCATCGCCGACGGCGACGGTCCGGTCGCGCTGGCGGGCGTGATGGGCCTGGCGAACAGCGAGGTCACGCCCGCGAGCACGTCGCTGCTGCTCGAGAGCGCGTTCTTCGCGCCGCGCCTGATCCGCGCCTGCAGCCGCCGCCTCGGCCTGATCAGCGAAAGCTCGTATCGGTTCGAGCGCGAGGCGGACTGGACCATGGTGCGCATGGCCGCGCAACGGGCGCTCTACCTGCTGCAGGAGCACGCCGGCGGTGTCGTCCTCGCCGATGCGGTCGACCGGGCCGACCCGGATCACCAGAACCCGCCGGACCTGGCGCTGCGGCTGTACCAGGTCAATCGGGTCCTCGGCACCGACCTCGGGCTGGAGCAGGTCGCGGACCTCCTGCAGTCGCTCGGCCTGAAGGTGCAGCCGCTCAGCAGTCAGGAGGAGGCGAAGTCCGTCAACCTGATGGTCCAGGTGCCGTCGTACCGGCGCGACCTCAAGCAGGAGGTCGATCTGATCGAGGAGATCGCCCGCCTCCATGGATTCGACCAGGGCGCCCGCAGCGCCAAGGCGCCCGAGCTGCGCGAGCGGCGGCGGCGCCGACCCGACGAGGTCCGGCGCCTCGTCCGCGCGTGGTTGCCGGCGCTGGGCTATCACGAGATCGTCACGTCGAGCTTCCTGCCGCGGCCGCAGCTCGCCGCGCTCCGGCTCCCCGACGCTGACCTGCGGCAGGAATGCCTGGTCGTCCTGAATCCGCACCATGGCGGCGAGACGATGCTGCGCACGAGCCTCGTGCCGGGTTTCGTGGACGTCGCCAGGCGGAATCTCAACGCCGGCGCGGCGGCCCCGGTGCGCCTGTTCCAATTCGGCCGGGTGTTCTGGCCGCGGGGAGCGAGACCCGAGTCGGTCCGCCACGAGGCTGAGCGGCTCCTGCCGGAAGAGCCTTGGCTGCTGCAGATCGGCGTCGCCGGGGTGACGGCGACCACGGTCGGCGGCATGCCGGCGGATCTCGCCGAACTCAAGGGCCTGGCGGACCAGTTGGCCGACCTGCTGCGCGTGGACCTGCGCCTGGCCCCGCGCGACGTGGAGCCGTTTCTGGCCCCCGGCGCGCAGTGGGCGATCACGACGGGCAGCGGCCAGGCCGTCGGCACCCTCGGGAGGCTTCACGCGGCGACCCTGGCCGCGCTGGACCTCGACGTCCCGGCGGCGGCCCTGGAGCTGAACCTCGGCCGACTCGACCTGTCGCCGCGCCCGGTCGTCTTCCAGGAGTTCTCGCGCTTCCCCAGCGTCCGGCGCGACCTCTCCCTGCTCGTACCGCGCGGGGTGACCTACGCGGGGCTCGCCGCCGTCGTGCAGACCCATGGCCAGGAGCTCCTGGAGAGCGTGGAACTCTTTGATTTCTATGAAGGTAAGGGAGTCCCCGAGGGTTTCGCCGCGTACGGAATTCGCTTGAAGTTCCGTTCGGCCAAAGGTAGCCTCAAAGGCAGGACCGTGGATCTGGCCCTCGAACGGATTCTCGGGGCCCTGTCCACCCAGCTTGGCGTGCAACAGCGCAGCCAGTGAGCGACACCGCAGCGCGGCCGGACAAGGATGTGACCAGAACCATGGACGATCTTCTCGCGAGGCTCGAAACGAAGGTCCTGGCGGCCATCGCCGTCATCCAGGGGCTGCGCCAGGACAACCGCGAGCTCGAATCCCGTTGCGCGTCCCTCGAGCGCGAACTGCAGGAACTCCAGGGAGCACAGACACTGCTGCGCCGTCAACTGGACGAGGCCCGGGAGGTCGCGGCCCAGGTCGAGTTCTACGAGCAGAAGCGCCTGCTGATCGAGGCGAAAGTCGGTGGATTGCTGGAGAAGCTGGAAGGCGTGGGTTCGTGATCCGCGACGCCGGCGCCGGCGCGGCTGCGACGGCAGCGTCCGAGCGCGGCGGGGGGGGATGATCCGGAGTCCGGAGGAACGATGTCCGAACCGCGGGACGTCAACGTGAGCATCTTCGGCAGCCGTTACACGCTTCGTAGCGACGCCGATCCGGCGTTCGTCGCGGAGCTCGCGGTCGAGGTCGATGCTCGCATGCGCGAAGCGGCGAGCGCCGGGGCCGGCTCCGGCGCCGAGCGACTCGCGGTCCTGGCGGCTTTGAATCTTGCCGATGACCTGGCCCGGGAACGTCGGGCCCGCAGCGAGGAAACCGCGGCGATCCACGCTCGAGCGAGCCGGATCCTCGCGATCCTCAACGATGAGGTTGGCAGAGAGGGAGTCGAAGGGGTATAATGACCATAGAGGGTTTCCCTGCTTGGCACGTGATGCGTCAATCAAGTGAGCCAACACTCTCTAGTAGGGATTCCAGGGTTCCTTGCCGGCAGCCGCGCCCGGTGCGGCGCCGGCCGAAGGCAAGGACCGGAAACCCACCTGGTGCAACTCGGTTCAGTTGCATCTGACGCACACGGCCCGGTGGGGAACCTTTTTATCTGCCCCGATCTCGCCTGACTCGACTGCCTTCCGACGCGATCGATAGAAAGGAGACGCCATGGGTGGCTGGATGGCGTTTGCCTATGGCGGCGGCGCGGTCGTGCTGGCGTTCCTCGCCGGCTGGCTGGGGCACCGCCTGCGATACACGCGCCTTCACGGGCTTGCGCGGGACCTCCGGGCCCAGTTCCTGGCGGACGCTCGTCGGGAGGCGGACGACATCCTGAAGGGCGCCCGGCTGGAGGCGAAAGAGACGGCCCTGCAGGTCCGCCAGCAGAGCGAAGCCGAGGCCGAGCGCCTCCGGGCCGACCTGGCGCGGCGGCAGGAGGTCGTCGACCAGCGCGAGACCGGATTGATTCGCAAGGTCGAATTCCTCGACCAGAAGGAGAGCCGCCTCGATCGGCTGGATCAGGAGCTGAAGGACCGGCAGACGGAAATAGCCGGCAAATCACTCGAGATCAATGCCTTGCAGACGAAACAGCGCGAACGGCTCGAAGAGATCTCCGGGCTGTCCGCCGAGGAGGCGCTCCGTCGCCTGACGGAGGAACTGGTCGACTCCGCCCGCCAGCACGCCGCCCGCGAGGTGAAGAAGATCCAGATCGAGACGGAGCGGACCGCCAAGCGGCAGGCCCAGAAGATCCTGGCCCTCGCCGTGCAACGGTACGCGGCTCAGCACGTGGCCGAGGAATCGGTCTCGGTCGTGGGTCTGCCTGGCGACGAGATGAAGGGGCGGATCATCGGCCGGGAGGGACGCAACATCCGGGCGTTCGAGGAAGCGACCGGTGTCGACGTGATCATCGACGATACGCCGGAGGCGGTCATCCTCTCCGCGTTCGACCCCGTGCGGCGAGAGGTCGCCGCCCAGGCCCTCCAGAACCTCATCAAGGATGGCCGGATCCACCCCGGGCGAATCGAGGAGGTGGTCGAGCGCGCCCGCCTCGAGATGAGCGAGCGGTTACGCGAGATCGGAGAGCAGGCCTGCCTCGAGGCGGGGATCACGAACCTGCACGACGACATGGTCCCGTACATCGGAAGACTAAACTACCGCACGAGTTATGGACAGAACCTCCTGAGTCACTCGAAAGAGGTGTCCGCCATCTGCGGGATCATCGCGAGCGAGCTCGGGCTCGACCCCCGGCTCGCGCGGCGATGCGGATTCCTCCACGACATCGGCAAGAGCGTCGACCACGAGGTGGATGGACCGCATGGATTGATCGGCGGTCGCATCTGTCGCAAGTTCGGCGAGTGCGAGACGGTCGTCAATGCCGTCGAGGCCCATCACGCGGACGTCGAGCCGGATTCGCCGTACGCGTTCCTCACCGCGGCGGCGGACGCGGCGTCGGCCAGCCGGCCGGGCGCCCGTCGCGAGAGCCTCGAGAGCTACATCACGCGCCTCGAGAATCTCGAGAAGATCGCGAACAACTTCCCCGGCGTGCAGAAGAGTTACGCCATCCAGGCAGGGCGCGAGATCCGGATCCTGGTCGACAACGCGAAGGTCAGCGACGATGAGGCGGCACTGCTGGCGGAGGAGATCAGCCGGCGCATCGAGGCCGAACTGGACTACCCCGGCCAGATCAAGATCATGGTGATTCGGGAGACCCGCGCAACCGCCGTGGCCCGATAGCGGCCGGCGAAAGGACCCTCATGCTCGTGCTCGACGGCCGGCCGGTTCGCGACGCGGTCCTCGCAGACCTCGCGGCGAAGGTCCGCGAGGCGCCGCGTCCGCCGAGTCTCGCCGTCGTCCTGGTGGGGGAGGATCCGGCGAGCCAGGTCTACGTCCGGAACAAGGAGAAAGCCTGCGCGGAGGTCGGGTTCCTGCACCAGACGCACCGGCTGCCCGCCGACGCGTTGCAGTCCGCCGTGCTCGACCTGGTGGACCGGCTGAATCGGGATCCCGGCGTCGACGGGATCCTGATCCAGATGCCGCTGCCCGCCGCGCTCGACGCGGAATCTGTCCTGCAGGCGGTGCGGCCGGACAAGGACGTGGACGGATTCCACCCGCAGAACCTCGGTCGGCTGGTCGGCGGCCGGCCGGGGACAGTGGCGTGCACGCCTCGCGGCGTGCTGAGGCTCCTCGACCACTACGGCGTGACGATCCCCGGCCGCCGCGTGGTCGTGGTCGGCCGGAGCGTGATCGTCGGCCGGCCCCTCGCGCTCCTCTTCAACCTCAAGGGACGTTGCGGCGACGCGACGGTCACCATGTGCCATTCCCGCACGCCGGACCTGGAATCGGTGACCCGGCAGGCCGAGATCCTGGTCGCCGCCATCGGCGTTCCCGAATTCCTGCGCCGCCGGCACATCGCCCTGGGAGCCGTGGTCGTCGACGTGGGCATGAATCGCGTCGCCGATCCCGGCGCGCGCAAGGGCTACCGGCTCGTCGGCGACGTGGCGGCGGCGGAGATGGCGGGCCATGCCGGCGCGCTGACGCCGGTGCCCGGCGGGGTGGGGCCGATGACGATCGCGATGCTGCTCGAGAACACGTGGGAGGCCATGGTGCGCCGGAGGGAGCACGGTGACGCATGACGGCTGGCGGCAGGCGATGATCGCCGAGCGGCGCGCGGTCGAAGGGACGCTCCGTGCCGAGCTCGCGGCGTGCCGGGGCGTGCCGCCGCGCCTCAGACGCGCCATGGCGCACAGCCTGTTCGGGGGCGGCAAGCGGCTGCGGCCGATCATCCTGCTCTGGACCTACGATGCCCTGGCCGGCGGTCGGCGCGCGCCCGGCGCAACGCCGCGCGACACGGCGATCCGCGTCGCGGCGGCCCTCGAGATGCTCCACACGTACAGCCTGATCCACGACGATCTGCCGGCCATGGACGACGACGTCCTGCGGCGGGGGCGCCCGACGTGCCATGTCGCGTTCGACGAGGGCACGGCGATCCTCGCCGGCGATGGTCTCCAGTCGCTCGCATTCGCGGTCCTCGCGGAGGCCGGGTCGCGCGCTGCCGAGCTGGTGCGCCGGGCGGCGAGCGCGGCCGGGCCGGCGGGCATGGTGGGAGGCCAGCAACGAGACCTGGACGCGGAGGGGCAGGCAGTGACGGTGAACGACGTCCGCCGGATCCACGCGGGCAAGACGGCCGCGATGATCAGCCTGGCGTTCGCCGCCGGCGGGGTCTGCCGCGGCGCGCCGCAACCAGTCATCGACCGGCTCGCCTCGGCGGGGCGGTGGCTCGGGCTCGCGTTCCAGGGTGCCGACGACCTGCTCGACCTGTCGGCTGCCCAGCAGGATCTCGGCAAGACGCCCGGCAAGGATGCCGCGCGCGGCAAGGCGACCTGGGTCAGGGTCGAGGGGCCGGCTCGCGCGCGCGTACGGACTCACCGGTACGGACGACGCGGCCTCCGGGATCTGCAGCCTCTCCTTGCGACCGGGCCGGCCGCCGATCGGCTGCTGGACCTGGCCCGCTACCTGTGGCGGCGCGACCGCTGAAGGCGAACGATGCCGGCGACCTGGCGACTCGACCTCTGGGTGATCGTGGTGCTGGCCGTCGCCGGCGGCCAGGTGTTCAAGCTGGTGGTCTACTCGGCGACCCAGCGCCGCCTCGAACTCGGGCTGCTCGGCCAGAGCGCGGGCTTGCCGAGCGTGCACGCGGCGGTCGGCGGTTGCCTCGTGACGGCTTGCGCCCTGCGGACGGGGTGGCGCTCCCCGGAGACATCCGTCGCGCTGGTGTTCGCCGTGATCACCGTCCTGGACGCCGTGCGGGTGCGGTCGGCGGCGCAACAGCAGCGCCGGGTGGTCCACGATCTCGTCCTGCTGGCCCCGGACTCCGGCCCCTGGCGCCGGCGGGTCGCGGGATATCTGGACATCGTGGCGCACACGCCCACGCACGTGGCCGCCGGACTCATTTGGGGCTTTCTTTTTGCCTTGGCGCTCGGCGCGGTCTAGACTGGGGTACAGGCGGCAACCGGACTGCCGGAAGTGAGGAGGCATGAATCCGATCCTGCCCGGATTGCGGGGGCCCGCTGGGCTGAAGGACCTCGATCTGGATCAGCTGCTGAAGCTGTGCGCCGAGCTGCGCGAGGACATCATCTCGACGGTGAGCCGGACCGGCGGCCACCTCGGCGCGAGCCTCGGCGTGGTCGAGTTGACCGTCGCGCTCCACCGGGTCTTCGATTCGCCGCGGGACAAGCTCGTCTGGGACGTCGGCCACCAGGCGTACGTCCACAAGCTTTTGACGGGGCGGCGGGATCGGTTCGACACGCTCCGTCTGCGCGACGGCCTCTCCGGTTTTCCGAAGCGCACCGAGAGCGAACACGACATGTTCGGCGCCGGCCACGCCAGCACCGCCGTCTCGGCGGCGCTCGGCTACGCCCTGGCTCGCGACGCGCTCGGCGAGGATCACGCGGTGGTCGCCGTCGTCGGCGACGGCGCGCTGACCGGGGGCCTGGCCTTCGAGGGCCTGAACAATGCGGGCCAGGCCAACACCGATCTGCTCGTCGTCTTGAACGACAACAAGATGAGCATCTCGCCGAACGTGGGGGCCATCTCGCGCTACCTGACGCTGATCACGTCTGACGATTTCTACACGCGATTCGAGGCGGAGGTCTGGAAGCTCCTCGGCGTGATGCCCAAGGGCCGCAAGGCGCAGATCCTCGCGGGGCGCATCAAGGAAGGGCTCAAGAGCCTCATCGTGCCGACCATCCTGTTCGAGGAGCTGGGATTCCGCTACTTCGGCCCGATCGACGGGCACGACCTGCCGACCGTGCTGCGGACCCTGGAGCAGGTGCGCAAGATCCGCGGACCGGTCCTGGTGCACGCCGTCACCGAGAAGGGCAAGGGCTATGCCTTCGCGGAGCAGGACGACCAGCGTTATCACGGAGTCGGCGCGTTCGACAAGGCGGAAGGGATCAAGGTCAAGACGCCAGCCGTGCCCAGCTGGACGGCGGTGTTCGGCGAGACGCTGACCGAGCTCGCCCTGCGGGACCGTCGGATCCACGGCATCACCGCCGCCATGCCGTCGGGCACGGGCATCGACCGCCTCCAGCTGGACCTACCGGACCGCGCCTGGGACGTCGGCATCGCCGAAGCCCACGCCGTGACGTTTGCGGCCGGGCTGGCGTGCCGCGGGCTGCGCCCGGTCTGCGCCATCTACTCGACGTTCCTGCAGCGCGCGCTGGACCAGATCATCCACGACGTCGCGTTGCAGAAGCTGCCCGTGATCTTCGCGATCGACCGCGCCGGCCTGGTCGGCGAGGATGGGCCGACCCACCATGGGGTCTTCGACCTGACGTTCCTGCGGATGGTGCCGGGAATGGTCGTGATGGCCCCGTCCGACGAGAACGAGCTGCGGCGGATGCTCGCGACGGCGCTCGCGCGCGACGACGGGCCGACGGCGCTGCGCTACCCGCGCGGCAATGCCGTCGGCGTGCCGCTCGACGCCGAGCTGACGCCGCTCGCGATCGGGCGGGCGCGGACCTTGCGCACGGGCGACAATCTCGCGTTGCTCGCGATCGGTTCGCTCGTTCAGCCGGCGCGCAAGGCGGCCGACGTCCTGGCGCGGCAGGGGATCGAGGCGGAGCTCGTCGACATGAGGTTCGTGAAGCCGCTCGACGACGGCCTGCTGGCCGACATCTGGCAGCGGCATCGCCTGGTCGTGACCGTCGAGGAGAATGTCCTGGCCGGCGGTTTCGGTGCGGCCGTCCTCGAGTGGGCGCAGCGCCACGCCGCCGCTGAGAATCCGCACGTGGTCTGTCTGGGCATCCCGGACTGCTTCCAGGACCAGGCGTCGCGCAATGAACTACTGGGCATGCTCGGACTGGACGCGGACGGCATCGCCCGGTCGGCGGCGGCGGCCCTGGAGCGGCTCGACCTTTCCGGTCGCGCCCAATCTGCGTCGTGAGCGCGGAGATCCTCGCATGAGCATCGACATCGCGGTGCGGCAGCTCGGGCTCTGCGGGAATCCCTACAAGCACGAGATCCGACCCGCCATCGCAACCGTGCTGGACCTGTGCGTCCGCCGCCGGATCGCGGTGGCGCTCAGTCGCGAGCTCGCCGACCTGTGCGGGCGCGGCGATCTGGGGCGCGAGGACGCGGAGCTGGTCGCGACGTCCGACGTCATGGTGGCGCTCGGCGGCGATGGCACGATGCTCGCGACCGCCCGGCTGATCGGGGACAGCGGGACGCCCTTGCTGGGAATCAATCTCGGATCGCTGGGCTATCTGACCGACATCCCCGTCTCCGGTCTGGCAACGGCCATCGCGCGAGTGCTCGACGGCGACTTCGTGCTGGCGGGCCGCTCGCGGGTCCACTGCACGATCTGGCGGCGGGGCGAGACGATCGCCGAAGTCGCCGGCTTGAACGACGTCGTCGTCAACATGGGCGCGCCGCCGCGCGCGCTCGACCTCGAGTTGCGGCTCGGCGGGACCTCGCTCGGGCGTTTCCTCGGCGATGGAGTGATCTTCGCGACCGCGACCGGCTCGACCGCCTACAGCCTGTCGGCCGGCGGTGCGATCTGCCAGCCGGAAGTCCCCGGCCTGCTGGTGACGCCCATCTGCCCGCACAGCCTCGGCGTCCGGCCGCTGATCCTCGGCGACGACGTGGACATCGAGATGGTGCTGCACGCGGTCGGCGACGGAGCGACCCTCACGGCCGACGGTCAGGTCGCGACGCCGCTCGCGCGCCACGACCGGCTCGCTTGCCACCTCACGCCGCCGCGCGTCCGGCTCGTGAAGTTCCCCGACAGCGATTTCTTCGAGGTCCTGCGCCACAAGCTCAACTGGGGCGTCGCGCCGCGACTCCGCGACAGCAGCGGCCGGTGCGGCCCCGGCTGCACGGGCGACAGCGAGGACTCCTGATGCTGCTCGAGCTGCGGATCGGCAACCTGGCGCTGGCCGAGGACCTGGTTCTGCGGCCGGGCGCCGGACTGACGGTGCTCACGGGGGAGACCGGCGCCGGCAAATCGTTGATCGCCGGCGCGATCGCCCTCTTGACCGGCGGCAAGGCCGAACGCGGCCTCATTCGCCGCGGGGAGGACCTGGCGTTCGTCGAAGCGGTCTGCGACCTGGACGCCCGCGAGGATCTGCGTGCCGAGGTCGCGCGGCTCGGGCTGCGGCTCGGCGACGACGGCCTCTTGGTGTTGCGGCGGGAGCTCCGGCGAGAGGGCCGCGGACGCGTGCTGGTCAACGGCATGCTGGCGTCGGTCGCCGTGCTCGAGGAGCTGGGACGCCGCTTCTTCGCGATCCAGAGTCAGCACCAGCAACAGGAGCTCGCGACGGGCGAGTTCGCGCGCGAGCTGCTCGACGCGGTCCTCGGGCTCCGCCAGCAACGGGAGATGGTCGCCCAGGCGCTGGCCGACTTCCGCTCCGCGCAGCAGGATCTCGCCGGGCGAGAACGCGAGGTCGCCGCCGCCAGCGAGCAGCTCGAGATGTGGCGCTACCAGCACGGCGAGCTGGTCGCCGCCGCTCTGCGGCCCCTCGAGGAGGAGGAGCTCGCCGAGTCCCTCGCCGTCAAGCGGCACTCCCGCGCGTTGCAGGAGGCGGCGAGCCTCGCCTGCGACCGTCTCGCGACCGGGGCGGCTCCGGCGCGCGAGGCCCTCGGCGCGGCGATCGCGGCCCTGCAGCCGCATGCGGAGCGCTCGACTCGCCTGGCCAGTGCGCTCGACCAACTGCGCGCCGCCGCCGAGCTGACGGCGGACGCGGCCACGGAGCTGGGGCGATTCCTCGACGGCTTCCAGATCGACCCCCGCAGCCTCGACGAGCTCGAAGAGCGCAAGGCGCTCTACGAGGATCTGCGCCGCAAGTACCGCTGCGATGTCGACAGTCTGATCGCCCTGCGGGACAAGCTGGCCGAGCGCCTCGGCCGGCAGGATCTGGCCGCGGAGGACCTCGCCCGCCTGCGCGACGCGTACGAGGCGCAGCGCCTCCGCCTGACGGCGGCGTGCCGGGATCTGCACGACGTGCGGGCGCGGGGCGCGGCGCGCGTGAGCGCCGCCGCCGAGGATCTCATTCGCCCTCTCGCGATGCCGCAGCTCGACCTCACCGTGACGGTGGACCTCCGGCGCGATCCGGACGGACCGATCACGATCGCGGGTGAACCCTGCTCGGTCGCGCCGCATGGTGCCAACGACGTGCGAATCCTCGTCCGCACGAACCCTGGCGAGAACCAGGGCGAGGTCGGCGCCATCGCGTCGGGCGGCGAGTCGTCCCGGATCTACCTGGGCCTGCTCATGCTCCGCCGGGCCGACCGGCGGCCGCTCCTGCGGGTCTTCGATGAGGTCGACGCCGGCCTGGGAATGGACGCGGCGACGCCAGTGGCCAGGCTGTTGCGCGAACTCGCGCGCGATGCGCAGGCCCTGTGCGTCACTCACCTGCCGACCGTCACCGTCTACGGTCAAGACCACTGGCGAGTGGCCAAGTCCGTCCACGGTGGCCGGACGACGGTCGATCTCGAGCGGCTGGAGGGCGAGAAACGTGTCGCGGAGATCGCCCGGCAGCTGGGCGGCGAGGGCTGGCGCCGTGGCGACGCGGCCGCGCAGACGACCTATGCCCGGGAGTTGCTGGCAGCCGCCGACGGCGCGCCAGCGCCCGCGGCGCGGCGGACGGCGCGAGCCCGCGGCAATTCTTGACAAGGGACGCCGAGAATGTAAGTTGAAGCCGCCGCCACGGATCCGTGGTGCCGCCTCGAGGTGCGCCCGTAGCTCAGCTGGATAGAGCGCTTGCCTCCGGAGCAAGAGGTCGTGGGTTCGAATCCCGCCGGGCGTACCACCTCACCAGGGAATACGCGGCGCATCGACGCGACGCTGGCGGCGTGACCGGTCGCCTCCGCTCCGGTGCCGAGGCCCGGCCGTCGCGCGAGGAACCTGGGATTTCGAGCCGCTCGCCGGAATTTGCTAGCGTTCGGGAATCGAACTGCTACCGTTGGTGCCATGTTCAAGTTCCTCGTCCTGCTGCTCGCCGTCCTCTGGTTTCTGCCCCGCTTGCTCCGGCTGCTCGGCACGCGGGACGGTGATCGACGGCAGGAGATCCGCGCCCAGCGGCGGACGCCCCGCGACGATCGCCTGCAGGACCTGAACCGCCAGGACATCTCCGATGCGGATTTCGAAGAGATCCCCCCGGAGAAGTGACGCGTTCCGGTCCCGTTTCCTCGAGGCGGGCCGGGAGGCCGCCCCGTTCCGCCATGCGCGGCGCGTGCAGGAAGCCTTGGCCGGCGAGATCGTCGGCGCCGTCATCCAGGTCGGCCTCATCGTCGCGCTCGTCCTCTTCGCGCGATCTACCGTGCTCCTCTTCGCCCGCCACGGCGCCCGCCTCAGTCCGTGGTATCCGCGGTTGTGCGTGGCCTTGATCCTGGTCTGTGGTCTGATCGTCGCGCGACGGTTCGTCGGCAGGATCCGGGAAATCCGGGCATTGCGGGCCGAGCTGGCGGCTGCCAACCAGAAGCTCCGGGATCTACGCGACGAATCCCCACCACGATCCGACGACTGAATCGGGGCCAGGCCGGGTCGTGCCCCGCCTGGCGTCGAGTCCCGCGACGGTCGGGGCGAGCCGATCCGTAGTAGCCGGATCGTCCGCCTCGCAGTAGCATACTGGGCGAATCTCGACGAGTCCCGCGGATCGCCGGCGCCGGTGGATTCGCGCAACGTGCGGCCGGGACCTCGCGAGCGACCGCATCAGCGGGCGGCGGCCCACCGCCAGGCACAGGGAGCATGAATGGCGCGCTATGTCGTCACCGGAGGAGCCGGGTTCATCGGTTCCCACGTCGCCGAAGCCCTCGCCGGTCTCGATCACACCGTCGTCGTCATCGATGACCTGTCCACGGGCCACAAGCACAACCTGACGGGATTCAGCGAACGGATCACCTTCGTCGAGGGCAGCATCACCGATCTGGCGCTCCTGAAGCGGCACTTCCGGGACGCCGAGGTCGTGTTCCATCAGGCGGCGCTCGCCTCCGTGCCGCGTTCGGTCGCCGATCCGCTCGCCAGCAACGACGTGAACGTCACGGGTACGCTCAACGTCTTCCTGGCGGCGCGGGATCTGGGGGTCCGCCGCGTCGTCTACGCGGCGAGCAGCTCGGCGTACGGGGATTCGGAGGTCCTGCCGAAGCGTGAAGACATGCCGGCGCGCCCGTTGTCGCCCTACGCGGTCACGAAGTACGTGGACGAGCTCTACGGCAAGATCTTCACGGATCTGTATGGATTGCCGACCATCGGGTTGCGCTACTTCAACGTGTTCGGACCGCGGCAGGATCCCGAGAGCCAGTACGCGGCCGTGGTCCCGCTCTTCATCACGAGGTTCCTCGCGGGGATCTCGCCGACGATCAATGGCGACGGCGGACAGTCGCGCGATTTCACGTACATCGACAATGTCGTGCACGCCAATCTGCGCGCCGCCGCGGCCGGGCCCGCCGCCGACGGACTGGTCTACAACATCGCCTGCGGAGCGAGCGTGACGATCCAGGAACTCTGTCTCGAGATCCGCCGCCTCGTCGGCAGCGAGGTCGCGCCGACCTACGGTCCGAGCCGGGTCGGCGATGTCCGGCATTCGCTGGCGGACATCTCTCAGGCACGCCGGCTGCTCGGGTATGAGCCGGCCGTGAGTCTCGCCGCGGGCCTGGAGCGCACCGTGGCCTGGTACCGGGCGAATCGCGCGGGAGGGCGGTCGTGAGTCGATTCCAACGGATGCAGATGGCGGCCCTGGGTCTGGCTCTGGCCGGCGTGCTGATGGCTGGCGGCGTGTTCGCGCAGGACGATGAGCCGCTCGACGTCTACAAGATCGGCCAGGGCGACGTGCTGCGGCTCAACGTGCCGCAGCAGCCGGAACTCGACGGCGAGTTGACCGTCCAGGCCGACGGCAGCGTCTACGTGCCGCAGCTCGGCAAGGTCATGGTCGCCGGGTTGACCCTCGGCGAGGCGGAGGAACTGCTGGGCCAACGACTGAGGCTCTACAATCCCGGCATCAGCCAGGTCGTCCTCGGCGTGGTCGAGTACAATGCCCTGCGGATCTTCGCCCTCGGCGCCGTCGCGACGCCGGGGAGCTACACGTTCGAGGCTCCGCCGACGCTCTGGGAGGTTCTGCGCGCCGCGGGCGGTCCGGCGGAGAATGCGAGCCTCGCCTCCTGCCGGGTCATCTCCGTGCAGGACGGACGTCCAGTCTCTCGCACGGTCAACTTGACCGGATATCTCACCGGCGAGGACTTCCCGCGGATCCTCCTGCAGGGCGGGGACACGCTCGTGGTGCCGACGGTCGCGGACGGCACGGTCGGCGTGCCGCCGGCTCGCGGTGTCCAGGTCTTCGGCGGCGTCGGCCAACCCACGACCGTGCCGATCGAGGGCCCGACGGAGATGCTGACGGTGCTGATGCTCGCCGGCGCCCCGATCGAGACCGCCGAGATCCACAAGATCGACTGGGTCCATCGCGGAGGGGAGCTCAACCGTCAGGGGCCGAACGTGCCGACGCGCGTGAACATGCGGCAGTTCCTGGAGAAGGGTCTGCCATCCGGGAACCCGGTCGTCCATCCCGGCGACGTCATCTACCTGCCGCAGTACCGCGAGAGCTGGCTGCAGCGGTCGCTGCCGCTCTTCCTGGCCTTGGTCTCGACCGCGACGACGGTCCTGTTGGCGTACGACACGCTGTCTGACTGACGGCGAGCTCGTTGCGATTGGATCCATCTCCCAATAAGTGAATTATTTATATAACAAAATCGGAGTTATGGGGTTGACTAAGCTTGAAAATGAGATTATACTCTGCCGCTGTGTGGTTCGTGAATTTTGCATATACTCTGATTATTCTGGTTGTGCTCATGCCCCTCTCGTGATACACTGGTATCACCAGGAGCAGGGGGGTCCTGGGCACTGCCGGTGACCATGGCAGGCCCTCATGGTGGCGACCGACCACGGTGTCGGGGAAGTGAGGGACTATGCGGAGGGCGGAAACCATGGCTCGCCGAGGACTCGACGGAAGTCGGAGAAAGGTTGGGGAGATGGCAGTCGAGACGGAGACGTTGCGCGCCGACGCTGGCGCCGCGTCAGCGGTCATCGCGGCGACAGCGGACGGAGTCGCGCAACGGATCGCGGCCGGGTCCGCGGTTTCCGATCTGATCGAGACGCTGCCGAGTCCGGCGTACGACACGGTCAAGAGAGTCTTCGACATCGTGGCCAGCGTGATCGGTCTCGTGATCTTCGGGTCGGTCCTGCCCCTGCTCGCCTTGGCGATCAAGCTCGACAGCCCGGGTTCGGTTTTCTACGCCCAGGAACGCGTCGGCATGAACCGGCGCCGGCGGCGGCACGGCGTGACGAACGGCGGTGAACGCCGCAAGGTGCTGCAGCCGGGACGCCCCTTCCGCATCTTCAAGCTGCGGACGATGTGCAACAACGCCGAGGCTGGCGGACCGCAATGGGCGAAGCAAGGCGACAAGCGCGTCACGCGCGTCGGCCGGTTCCTGCGCAAGACCCGCCTCGACGAACTGCCCCAGCTGTGGAACGTCCTGCGCGGCGACATGAGCTTGATCGGACCGCGGCCCGAGCGCCTCTGCTTCATCCGGCAGCTCGAGAACGACGTTCCGTTCTACCACGATCGCCTGCTGGTCAAGCCGGGCTTGACGGGCCTGGCCCAGGTGCGCAACGGCTACGACGAATCCGTCGAGAGCGTGTGCCGGAAGGTCGAGTTCGACCGCGAGTACATCCGGCGCAGCGGGCCGCTCACGGACGTCGGGATCCTCCTGGAGACCGTCCGCGTGGTCCTGAAGGGCGAGGGCGCGCGGTAGCGGTACCCGCGGCGGCGGAGGCCGGCGGACAATCCGCCGCGACCAGCTTTCACGACTTGCCGGACCGGGCAGCGGCCACCATAATCGCGGTGGCCGCTTCTGTCTGGTTCACCTTCCGCCGGCGGAGCCACCGCAAGCCATGCAGCCCCACGTCCTGATCATCGACGACCAGGAAGCCATTCGCCTCTTCCTGGCGGCGACGCTCGAAGCGCGCGGCTACCGAGTCAGCACCGCCGGCACTGGCGCGGCTGGCCTCGACCAGGCCGCGCGCGAGGCGCCCGACCTGGTCCTGCTGGACCTCCGCCTCCCGGACCTGAGCGGGCTCCAGGTCCTCGCGCGCCTGAAGGAAGCCGCGCCGCAGACGTGCGTGGTGATCCTGACGAGCTATGGGCGGACCGACGCCGCGGTGGAGGCCATGAAGCTGCAGGCGTTCGATTTCGTGACGAAGCCCGTCAACCTCGACCACCTGCTCGCCGTGATCCACCGCGGACTCGAGGCGGGGGAGTCATCGCGCCGGCGGGCGCAGGCGCGGACCGCCGACGACCTCTTCGCCTCCCTGCCCGGAGTCGTTCCCGGCCGTTCGGCGGTGATGCAGCCCGTGTACGAGACGGTGCGGCGCGTCGCGGCCGGCGGCCGCTCGACGGTCCTGATCCTGGGGGAAAGCGGCGTGGGGAAGGACATCCTGGCGCAGGTGATCCACCGCAACTCGCCGCGGCGGGATTATCCCTTCCTCGAGGTCAACTGCGCCTCGTTGCCCGAGCAGCTCCTGGAGAGCGAGCTCTTCGGGCACGAGCGGGGCGCGTTCACGGATGCCGCGCAGCAGAAGCTCGGTCTGTTGGAGCTGGCGCATTCCGGCACGCTGTTCCTGGACGAGATCGGCGAGATGTCCCTGCCGATCCAGGTCAAGCTGCTGCGCGTGCTCGAGAAGATGGCGTTCCGCCGGGTCGGCGGGCTGGAGGACATCCAGGTGGACGTCCGGCTGATCGCCGCCACGAACCGCGACCTGGCGGGCCTCGTCGCCCAGGGCGTGTTCCGATCGGACCTGTACTACCGCCTCAAGGTCGTCGAGCTGACCGTGCCGCCGCTGCGACAGCGGCCGGAGGACCTGCCGGACCTGGCGCGGTATTTCCTCAGGGTCTACAATGAGGAATTCGGCAAACAGTTTCGCGACATCAGTCCGGCCGCTCTCGAGGTCCTGGCGGCGCAGCCGTGGCCGGGCAACGTGCGGGAGCTGCGCAACACGATCGAGCGCGCGGTCCTGCTTGGCGACGGAACCGAACTCGGCGTGGGGGAGTTGCAGATCGATGCGCCGCCTGGCGACGCCGGCGGGGACGCCGAGCTCGTGCGTGTCCTCGAGACGGCGCTCACGTCGCCGCTGCCGGCGGGCGGGATCGTCCTCGACGACCTGGTCGAACGCTTCGAGATCGCCATGATCCGCAAGGCCATGGCGGCCGCGGCCGACAACCAGTCCCTCGCGTCGCGGTTGTTGCACCTGGGCCGGGACCGGCTGCGCTACCGGCTGAAGAACTACGAGCTGTGAGCAGGACGGAGAACGCAGTGCGCGGAGGGGCGACCCGATTCGGCTGGACCGGTCGACTGGCACTCGTGTCGCTGATCGCCGGCATCGCTGGCGCCGGCTGCGGGGTCTATTCCGCCAGCAGCGGGCGGGTCGACCAGGCGATCCAGCGAGTGGCCGTCGAATACTTCGAGAATCGGACGGCGGAACCGGATCTCGGCATCGAGCTGGCCGACCTGATCACGAAGGCGTTGCAGGATGACAACACGCTGAAGGTCGTCGATTTCCAGTCGGCGGACAGCGTCCTCGACGGGACCGTGACCTGCTACACGCTGCGGCAAGCTTCGATCTCCGGCGATCAGCAGGTCGACGAGTACCAGGTGCAGATCGCGCTCGAGTTGACGTTCCGGGTGAAGGCGACCGGGGAGGCGATCTTCAGCCGCCGCCAGTTCACCGGCGTCGGGAACTACTTCCTGAACGACCCGAACGGTTCGAGCGAAGCCTCGGCCAAACAGGACGCGGTCGTCGAGATCACCAAGGACGTGCTCGCTCAGGTCGTGGAGGACTGGTGATGGCGCGAGCGAGCGAGAGCGGTCCCGGATTCAAGACCCTCCGGCAGCAGGACCTCGTGAAGGGCAAGTTCCGGCCGGTCTACGTCATCGCCGGCGAGGACCAGCTCCGTATCCAGCAGACTGTCGAGGCGATCCGCGACCGGGTCCTCGATCCCGCGGGCGTCGCGTTCAACTTCCATCTGCTCGACGCCGACCAGTCGGGCTGGAGCGAGGCGCTCAGCCAGGCGCAGGCGTTTCCGATGTTCGCCCAGCGGCAGATCGTCTGGCTCCGCCACGCCGACCAGGCCCGCAAGGACGATCCGGCCGAGAAGGCGCTCGCCGCCTATTTCGAGAAGCCCGCCGAGACGACCGTGCTGATCATCACCGGCGAGAAGTTCGACGGCCGCCGCGGCTGGGTCCAGGCCGCGAAGGCGTCCGGCTATTATTTCCATTTCGGCGCGCCCGCGCGTGAGGAGCTCGACGACTGGCTCACCAGGGCGGCGGCGCAGGCGAAACTGACGCTCGATCTCGAATCGCTTCGCCTGCTCGCGCTCCTCGTCGGCCCTGACCTGCAGGGCCTGCAGGCGGAAATCGCCAAGCTGGCCCTCCTGCAATCCTCGCGTGGTCGCGCGATCACCGCGGCGGAATTGCCCGAACTCGTGATGGATCAGGCGCAGCTCGAGGTATGGGCGCTGACGGATGCGATCGATCCCGGGAACGTTTCGGCGGTCCTGCGGACATGGTTCCGACTGTCTGGCTGGGGCTCCGACGCGGAGCAGCTGGCCCCGCTGGTCGTGACCCACCTGCGGCGAGCCGCGCTGGTCTCGCTACTGCTCGCCGACGGCGTGCCCGCGCCGGCGATCGCGAAACAAACCGAATTGAACCCCTGGCAGCTGCGCGCCAAGCTCGCGCCGCTGGCGTCCCGACTCGATCCCCGCGCTTGCCGAGGGATCCTCGCGGCCTGCCTCGAGTGCGAGATCGCCCTGAAGCGACGACCGCTACCGCCGGGAATCGCGTTCGAACAGCTCTTGTATCGAGCATCCCGGAATCAATCGCCCGAGTGGACCTCCTAGCGAGCCGACCCTGGAAAGGAACGCCATGTCAGACGTCCTCAAGAACTTCACCGACAGCGATTTCGACGCGGAGGTCGTCCAGAGCCCGACGCCCGTCCTCGTCGATTTCTGGGCGCCCTGGTGCGGCCCCTGCAAAGCTCTGACGCCGACCGTCGAGGCCGTGGCCCACGAGGTGTCCGGCCGCTGGGTCGTGGGCAAGATGGACATCCAGAGCAACCCGCTGACCGCGGGCAAGCTCGGGATCCGGTCGATCCCGGCGCTCATGTTCTTCCAGGGGGGCCGGTGCAAGGCGACGCTCGTCGGGACCCAGAGCAAAGAGAAGATCCTCGCGAAGATCGAGGAAATCTCGGGCTAGGGTCGCGGCGAGGCCGATCTCGATCGCGGTGTCCAGCGAGGGTTAGTTAACATAATATACATTATGCGCAATACTGGAGCGCTTGCCTGCAGCGCGCTGCAAATCAATCGATTACATGGTTCGACGCTGATCTTGCGCCTCGATCGGCACCCGATTCGCGAGATCCTCCAGCCCGGCGACCTCGAATCTCTCGCCGCTGAGCGCTTTCACGAAACCAACCGCGGAGATGGCCACGAAGAGCAGCCAGTACGCGAGGTGCAGGATCAGGTTGAGCAGCACGCCAAGGACCGGCACCAGGTTGAACGTGGATTCGAGGACCCAGAGCAAGAGCCCGCCCACGATCTCGGCGAACAGAAGGCTGAAGCCCTGGCGGCAGTGGGCGGCGAGGAAGGTGCTGCGGGGCCGCACGACGAGGATCGGGACCAGCACCAGGAATCCTGCGTAACACAGCGCGGCATACCAGCGGTCGCTGATCGACGGCTCCGGGTACGGCGCGGTTTCCTGGGACATGGTCCCCCCTGGCGAGTGTTCGACGGCCGGGATCCGGGTGCGCAGCCGGTCGAACCGCGGCTACCTGCCGATCGCGCGGGCGAGCGCCAGCCGGTTCTCGAGGTCGTTCCCGGTGACCTCGAGCTCGCCGGATGCGACGGCCTGACGGAGTTCTTCTAGCAAGTTCAGGGCCGCATCTCGCTGTCCAGCGGCCAACAACCATTTGGAACGAAGAACGGACCGTTCGTAATAGATCGAATCATCGAGATCGGCGGTGATCATCCCGGCCATGGCGTCCGCAGCCTCGGCGAAGCGGCCGGCGTCGGCGAGGACGCTGGCGCGCAGCAAGCGCAGATCGCCGGAGGCCGCGTGGTCGGCGGGAATCTCGGCGGAATACTGGTCGATCGCCGCCAGGGCGGCGTCGAACTCGCCGAGCCCCAGACGCGCCTGAACGACCGCCACCCGCGCGAATTCACCGAATTCGGTTCCCCCGTGCTTGTCGACGCAGTCCTGGAGCGGCGCCATCGCCAGCTCGTAATCGCCCTGCGCCAGAAGCGTCTGGCCCTGGAACAGCAGGTAGCTCGCCTCCGTCCGGGCGGCTTCGCGGCCGCGCATCACGTAGCTGCCGCCCACCAGCAGCACGACCAGGATCAGGAACGCGACGCCGACGACGGTGGCGTTCTGCTGGAGGAATTCCAGCGACCTCTCGGTCCAGGTGACGAACGAGTCCTTCTTCAGTTCCTTCTTCGTGAACTTCTGGGCGGCCACTGCTCGACCTCGCATCGAAGGAGTTACGGGAACCGATCCTCGCGGAATGCCGGGGAAAGATAATCGATACCTCGAGGCAATTCCAGCCGCATCGGCCGCCGCGGATCAGGATTCAGGCGCTCAGCGGACCCCGCGGGCCGAGATCACGACAACGCAACTCCATGATACTCGCAGATTTGTCGAACTCCGTGACGGTTTTGTGATAGGATGCGCTTACCATCATCCCGCGAAATCGCCAGGAAGGCTGCCCGGAGCCGGACCCCAAGGACTGGAGCTCAGGTTGTTCCTCGCCAAGTCGGAGTCGACCGGCTCCCCCCTGACGTCCCTGCACGACATCCCGGTCGCGACCGTGCCCAGCGAGTCGCGCCTGGGCAGCAATCGGGTCGAACTCTTGACGCCGAGGTCCGCAGATCCCCTGCTGCGGCAGTTCCTGACGCGCTTCGTGCCCGAGCGTGAACGCTGGCATCGTTACCCGCTGGACGCCAAGGGCAGCCGGATCTGGCGCCTGATCGACGGCCGGCGGACGGTCGCCGAGGTCATCGCCGCTTACCGCCGCGCGAATCCCGAAGACGACGCGCAGGTGGCCGGGCGCATTTACAGTTTCTTGCAGCTGCTGCAGGACCACGGATTCATCCACGTCAAGCGGCGTTGATCGGGATGCCTGGTACCCCCGGCGGGATTCGAACCCACGGCCCCCAGATTAGGAATCTGGTGCTCTATCCAACTGAGCTACGGGGGCACCGGAACGCGTGCGGCGGCCCAAGGTAACCAAGGCTAGTCGTACACCACAAGGGAAAACACCGGCGCGTCCGCGAGCTGGCGGCGACCGCCGAGTCCGCCCAGCTCGACCATGAACAGGTAGGCCGCCACCTCGCCGCCGCACTTGCGGACGAGGCGGCCAGCCGCAGCCGCGGTCCCGCCGGTCGCGAGCAAGTCGTCGATCACGACGACCCTCTCCCCCGGCTTGAGACTGTCGCGGTGGACCTCGATCGCCGCCGAGCCGTACTCCAGGTCATAGCTCTCGCCGACGGTCGCGCGCGGCAGCTTGCCCGCCTTGCGCACGAGGATCAGCCCCCTGTCCAGGCGCAGCGAGAGCGGACCGCCGAGGATGAAGCCCCGGCTCTCGATAGCGGCGAGTCGATCGCACGGAGTGCCGCGCAACAACGCCGCCAGGCCGTCGACGGCGGCCCGATAGGCGCGCGGGTCCTCCAGGATCGGCGTGATGTCGCGGAAGAGGATGCCCGGCTTCGGAAAGTCGGGGATGTCGGCGATCACCTTCTTGAGGTCCATGGGCAGCCCTTTCGGCTCGGGTCAGCGCAGCAGCGGGTCCGGACGGACCGCCTTGCCGTCGATGCGGAGTTCCACGTGCAGGTGGGGCGGCTCGCCGGCCGAGAACGGCGCCGCCGTCCGTCCCAGGAGGTCGCCCCGGCGAACGCCCTGGCCCGGCTGCCAGGGGACGGTCGCGAGGTCGAGCGGGCTGAGCACCGTGTGGTGGCCGGCTCCGTGGTCGATGATCGCGATCGTGCCCAGCTCCTCCATGGCTGCAAGGTAGCGCAGGACGCCGTGAGCCGGCACGAACACCTCGCTGCCGACCGGCAGAGCCACGTCGACGCCGGTGCGCGGCATGATGACGCGGCCGGTTTCGTACGGGCCGAAATCGGCGAGCACGCGGCGCGGGCCACGACAGGGGCTCTGCCAGGCGAGATCGCGGGCTCGGGTCGTCGCGAAAGGGCTGCGGATCTCAATCCTCTGCCCGACCTGGATCACATCGGAACGCAGGTTGCTGGCTTCGCGCAGGTCGGCGACCGTCGTCCCGAACTCGCGGGCGATGCGACCCAGGCTGTCGCCCTTGCGAACCTCGTACCAGGCCGGACCGGACTGCCGCCCGGCGAACGCGGCCGAACCGCCGATCACGATCAAGAGCAGACTCAGGCGGAAGCTGCGCGAGGAAGGCGGCATGCGAGTCCCGGATTCGAGGTGGTCGGGGCGGAGAGATTTGAACTCTCGACCTCCTGCTCCCGAAGCAGGCGCGCTAACCGGGCTGCGCTACGCCCCGACCGCGAAGACGGACAAAGGTAATCACCGGCTCCAGGTCCGTCAATCCCGGAAGGCGTCACGCGCCGGCGCGCGCGTCCGCGAGACCGGACAGGAGGGGCACGAACTGACACGGCACAGACTGCTCGACGGCGAGCTCCTCGCCGCGCCGCAAGTACCGGTAGAGCAGCTGCTCGCCCCCGTGAGCGATCGGAATGAGCAGGCGGCCGCCGTCGCGCAGCTGTCCCGCCATGGCTTCCGGCAGGCCGGGCGCGCACGCCGTCACCAGGATACCGTCCCAGGGACCGCGCTCCACGCAGCCGAAGGTCGCGTCTCCCGGCACGACCTCGACGTTGGCCGCCCCCAGGTCTCCCAGGAGGCTCGCGGCCCGTGCCGCGAGCGGCGCGATGCGCTCGATCGTGACGACCTGGTCGCAAAGCCGGCCAAGAACCGCTGCCTGGTACCCGCTGCCGGTTCCGACCTCGAGGACCCGCTCGTCACCCCGCAATTCGAGCAGCGCCGACATCAGGCCGACCGTGAACGGTTTGCTGATGGTCTGGCCGAATCCGATCGGCAACGCGCACGGCTCGTAGGCCCGGTGCTGGAGCATGCGCGGCACGAAGCGGTGCCGCGGCACCTCGCCCATGGCGGCGAGGACGCGCTGGTCGGTGACGCCGGCCCGCCGCAGCTGTTCCTCGACCATGCGCCGGCGGGCGACTGCATACGCGCGATTCATCGTCCCTGCCCGTCCGCCGGCGACGGCCTGCGCAGCGTCTCGCCGCCGGAGCCGCCTCGCGTGGGCCCCTCGATGGTCAAACCCTCGCCGCCCTCGTGATGCAGGACGAAGCGGTCGCCGGCGCCGGCGAACACCGGCGAGCCCGGCAGGGCGCGGCGCTCGTTGCCCCCTCGATTCCGCCAGGACTCGTGGTCGGTGAGATCGACCTTCAGCGGGGTCATGCTCGCGTAGCCGTCGCGAACGGCGGCGAAGTCGCTGTCCGCGCGGTCGTCCCACACCGGGCCCTTGCCGCCGATCCAGACGATGGGACGCCCGCGCGGATCGGTCATCTCGTTGACCACGTCGTAGTACTTGCGCGACCCCTGCCGCGTCAGCTGCACGCCCTTGAGGGATGATTCCGGCCCGTTGGGAACATTGACGTTCCACAGGCTGCCGGCCGGCAGCGGGTGAGCGAGCAACTCCGGGAGCATGCGGCGCACGAATGCGGCGGCGGCGCCGAAGTCGCTGGGATGCCAGTCGGCAA
Source organism: Candidatus Krumholzibacteriota bacterium (assembly GCA_022711765.1). Lineage (GTDB taxonomy): Bacteria > Krumholzibacteriota > Krumholzibacteriia > LZORAL124-64-63 > LZORAL124-64-63 > Glo-17. The sequence goes on along the minus strand of JAKLEB010000001.1, from coordinate 267,149 downwards.
GGCTGATCGCCGCGCCGGGAACGCCCTGGACGCAGCCCTCCATCGCCGCAGCGACGGTGCCCGAGTAATGAACGTCCTCGCCGAGGTTCGGGCCGTGGTTGATGCCGCTGAGGACATAGTCCGGCAGGTCGTCGCGCAGGATCTTGCCGAGCGCCACCATGATCGTGTCGGTCGGCGTGCCCGAGACGGTCCAGCGGTCCGGACCGCATTGCTTGACGCGCAGCGGACGGTTGAGGGTCATGCAGCGGCTGGTGGCGCTCTGTTGACTCTCGGGCGCGACCACGCTCACGCGACAATCGGGCATCTCGCGGATCGTCTCGACCAGGACCTTCAGGCCGAACGCGTCGATGCCGTCGTCGTTGGAGATCAGGATGTGAGTCTTGGCCATGTCAGCATTCCCTCGTGGTTTCGCGACGGCTCGCCAGCAGGACGAATACGAGCCGAAAGAAGCGGCCGGTGTCGATGAACGGGTTGATCGAACTCTTCTGGTCGCCGTAGACCGTGCTCGTGGCTGCTGACCCGATCCGGCACCCGCGTCGCGCCAGGCGCACCAGGATCTCCGACTCCGTATCGTACCGCGTCGTGCGCAGGCGCAGGCCCCGGAGGCACGCGACGCGGAACAGACGGTAGCCGTTCTGCGAATCGGGGATCCGCACCCCCGCCAGACTGCTGACGACCCACGACGTGAACTCGTTCGTCCGCTTGCGCAGCCATGGCATGTCCACGGTCCGGTCCATGCGATTGCCGACGACCACGTCGAGCGCGCCGCGCTCGGCGGCAACGCGCAGGCCGGACATCTCGGCCGGCAAGTGCTGGCCGTCGGCATCCATGGTGTAGACCCAATCGAGCCCCTCGGCCAGCGCCCAGGCGAATCCGGTCGCCAGCGCCGCGCCCTTGCCGCGATTCTGCGGGTGCACCAGGACGTCCGCCCCCGCTCGGCGGGCGACATCGCCGGTCGCGTCGGCGCTGCCGTCGTCGACGACGGCGACGCGCACGTGTGGCGCGCGCAGCCGGATCTCGGCGATCACCGCTTCGAGATGGCGAGCCGCGTTGAAGGCCGGCAGGATCACGCCGAAACCCGGCACGTCAGCTCCCCCCTTGTTCCGTCCTCAACCGGGCGACCGTCTCCTCGATCCCGGCGGCGAATTCCGCGTCGACCTGCTCCAGAGCCAGCGCCGCCTCGAGCTCCGCGAGGGCTTCCCGCGCGCGGCCCTGCCGCTGCAGCGCGTCCCCCAGCCACGCGCGGAATTCCTGGTGCCGCGGGAACTCGGCGCAGGCCCGGCGATAGAGGTCCTCGGCCGCGGCGAGGTCGCCCTGCTGCTGGAGCAGGTAGAAACCGAGCGTCTGCCAGCCCAGCGGCTGGTCGGGGCGAGTTGCGATCTGCTGGCGCCAGTGCTCGGCGGCGGCGTCGGGTCGGCCGACGGCGTGAGCCAGGGTGCCGCGGTGGAGGTGCCAGCACGGATGATCGTCCGGACCGGTCGCCAGGAGCAGGTCGTGGGCCTGCCCGGTCTCCCCATCGAGCAAGAGCAGCGCGGCCTTCTCGACCCGGAAGAACGGCGCAGGACCGGCCGCGGCGGCGGCGTCCAGGAGGGCGTACGCGTCGTGCGGCTTTCCGTCGGCATGCAGGCGCAGCGCGGCGGCCGCGACGACCACGGGCACCCAGCCGAAAAGGTCGAGGAAAAATTGGGCCGCCTCGGGGGTCCGGGTCTCGAAGTCCGCGGTTTGCAGCAGGCTGGCGGCGGCTTCGGCGCGCAGCTCGGCAACCGCGAGGCCGTCGACGTGCGGCAGGCAGGCGTCGCATACGGCGCCGGGAACGTGGGGCAGGACCGCGGCGCCCGCGTCGGCTGTGTCGGCCCCGCGGCGCACCTCGAGGGTCCGATCGCAGCTGCAGCAACGCACCGGGCCGGGGATCCAGCGACGGCGTCCGGGTGTCATAGCAAACTCCTCGACGCCCGGCCGCGGCGGGCCGGACAGCGAATCGATAACGAGTTGGAATCCGGGCGCGTCACAGGTATGCTGCCCGCCGGTTCAGGCCTTGTCCGGTACGTCGTGGATTCCTCGCGGTGCCGAGCGCACGCCGGGAGACCAAGATACGTCCGGGAGCCGCCGGTTCAACCCCGAAAAGCCGCGGAGCCGGGCGCCGCCCGCGCCGTCGCGCACGACCCGAGCCGAAAGGACCAGCCATGTCGCACCTGTTCCTGAGTCTGGCCGCCCTGGCGGCGGTGGTTCTGCCCGCCATCGCGGCCGACCCCGCCGTCGATCCCGCCGCGCCACCCGCCGCCGACGTGGCCCCTCTCGAGGCCGCGCTCCGCGCCACCGAGGCGGCGTTCGCCAAGACCATGGCGGACCGCGACCTCGCGGCGTTCACGTCGTTCCTCGCGGCGGACGCGGTGTTCTTCGGCGGCGAGAGCGCGCTGCGCGGACGCGACGCCATCGCCGCCGGCTGGGCCCCGTTCTTCGCGGCCGAGACGGCGCCGTTCTCCTGGGCGCCGCAGGACGTGTTCGTGCTGGCGTCGGGAGAGCTCGGCCTGTCGAGCGGCCCCGTGTACGCGACCGACGGGACCAGGGTGTCGTTCTTCACGTCGACCTGGCACCGCGAGCCCGACGGGCGCTGGCTCATCGTGCTCGACCGCGGCTGCCCGCCCTGCGATTGATCGCTCGCGCCAGGGCATGACGGCCGGCCCGGCTGCCGCCCTGCCGCGACGGCGGCAGCCGGGCCGCCCCTTGAGCGAGCAGCGCTCACTTGATCAGGACGACCTTGGTGTGGCCGCTCGCCGCGCCCCCGTCGAGGCGCAGGACGTACGGACCACTCGCGAGCGCCGGGCCGCCCGCCGCCAGCGCCTCCCAGCGGACCTCATGGTGTCCGGCCCCGAACTCCCCGTCCGCGATCACGGCCACGAGCCGCCCGCGGACGTCGTGAGCCGTGAGCCGGATCCGCCCGGCGGCGGGCAGATCGAACGCGATCATCGTCGTGGGATTGAAGGGCGACGGGCACGCGCGCAGCGCCAGGCGGGCGGCCGCGCCCGGCACCGGATCGCTCGCCGCGGTGGCGTCGTCCACGAAGCCGGAGAGCCCGCAACGCTCCGTTCCGAACCAGACCGGCCCCGCGCCACTCGGCCAGATCGCCGTCACGTCATCGTCGGCGAGACCGTCCATCTGGTGGTAGGCGGTCCACGAGCCTTCCGCGAGCCTCGCGACACCGGTCGCGGTGCCGACCCAGACCGCGCCGTCCGGCGCGACGGCTAGTGCCTGGATCAGGTTGCCGGGCAATCCGTCCGCGGTGGTGAAGGTCGTCCACGCGCCGGCGAGCAGCCGGCTGGCCCCACCGCGCGTCGCGAACCACGTGCCGCTCTCGTCGTCGAACGCGATGGCGCCGACGTGATTCTCGGCCAGGCCGCTGGTGGCGCTGTCGTAACTCGTCCAACCCGTGCCGCCGTCGAAGCGGCTCACGCCCTCCTCGGTGCCGATCCAGATGATGTCGTCGCGATCAACCTCGACCTGCATGGCGTCATCGTCGATGAGACCGCTGTTGGCGAGGTAATAGTTCGTCCAATCGGCGCCGTCGAACCGGGCCAGCGCGCCGTCCTGGCCCGATGGGCCGTCCCAGCCGGTCGTCCCGAGCCAGAGGTTGCCCTGGCTGTCCGAGTCGAGCGAGACGATCGTGTCGCCGAGCAGACTGCTGTTGGCGGTCGTGTAATTCACCCACGTCGCGCCGTCGAAACGCCAGAGGCCGCTGAACTGCGAGCCGATCCAGAGGACGCCGTCGCGCACGATGAGATCGTTCACGTAGTCGTCCCCGAGTCCCGAATTCTGCGTCGTCAGGCTGGACCAGGCGACGCCGTCCCAGATGGCGACCCCGCTGTGGTCCGTGCCGATGTAGAGCCCCGCGACGGCGCCGACCTGTCCCTCGACGATGCCGGTGATCCAGTTCGTATGCGGCTCGCCGGCGGTGTCGTACGTGGTCCACGCGACGCCGTCGAAGCTCTCGACGCCGTAGCGGCTCGTGCCCAGCCAGGTCGTGCCGTCCGCGACGACGATGGCGTAGACGTGCGTGTCCGTGAGGCCGGAGTTGCCGGGCGTGAAGGTCTGCCAGGACGCGCCCTCGTAGCGGGCCACGCCGCTGTTCGCCGGCGTCGCGGCCGAGGCGTGGTTCGCGACCCAGACCACTGGACCCGCGCCCGCGCCGATGGCCTCGACGATGTTGCCCGTGAGGCCGCTGTTGCTCGCGTTGAAGATCGTCCACACGGAGCCGTCGTACAGGAACGCCCCGTGCGTGAAGCTGCCGGCCCAGACGCGGTCGAGCTCGTCGACCGCGAGGCAGAGGAAATACTGACCGATGGAGCCGGGATCCGGATCGAAGCGCGTCCAGATCGCGCCGTCATACCTGGAGACGCCGCCCGGGGCGCCGTAGTTCGTGGGATTGTTGGCCGTCCAGACCCGGCCCTGCGAGTCGACGCCGATGCCGCGGACGGCAACCGCCGTCGCGCCCCCTCCCAGGTCCGTGAAGACCTCCCAGGTCGTGCCCGCGAGGCGCGCGCAGCCGTTGCCCGTGCCGAACCACATCGCGCCGTCGAGATCCTGGGCGATGCCGTAGACGCGGTCGTCCGGCAGAGGGGAATTGAGCGAGTTGTAGGTCGTCCAGCCGGCGCCGTCGAAGCGCTGCACGCCCGCGGTGGAGCCGACCCAGAGCCGGCCGCCGGCGTCCACGAAGCACTCCTTCAGATCCTGGTCCGCCAGGCCCTCGGAGGTCGTGGTCTTGACGTAGGTGGCCGCCGGAACGTCCCAGCGGACCAGGCCGCCGGACGTGCCGGCCCAGACGACGTCGCCCCGGACCGCGAGGCCGCTCACGAAGGCCGCGTCCGTGTAGGTGGTCCAGGTGCCGGCGAGCGCGGGACCGGCGAGGACGGCGGCGAGGGCGATCGCCGACCGGGCGAGCGGCCGGACCTGTCGCCGGATGACCGAACGAAGCGGTGGCGAAACGGTCATGGTTCACACCCCGAGCGATGGAGCCCAACTGGTGAGACGCGGGGCGCCCGGAGGCGCCACCGGGAAATCCCGCACGAGGATAGCACATGGCGGACGGGATATCGACAAGGGCTCGCCACGTCATGCTCGGAGCGCCGGCATGGTCGCGAGCTTCCCAAGCGGGTCCCGGGATCGCTCGGGGGAAACGCGAAGGTGGGAATGTCCAGGGAATGCAAGAAGGGGCCGGCTGGTCGGTCAATCCATTGCGATTTCTTCTCTTGGCTGGTCGGGGCGGCGGGATTTGAACCCACGACCCCTTGCCCCCCATGCAAGTGCGCTACCGGGCTGCGCCACGCCCCGACCAGGAGCCGGCGACCCGCCGGCAGGGGTTTCCCCTCGCGGGGACGGGAAATGTAGCGCCGGCCCAGGCGTGCCACAAGGCCGTTTTTCCCGGCGATCGGACCGCCGCCGGTCAACCCTCGGCCGACATCGCCTTCTTCGGCGGTTCTTCGCGCGCGAGATCGAGGACCTCGGCCAGCTCGCGCCGCAGGAAGGCAACCTGCTCGGCCGGCTCGAGCTGGTCGAACGCGATGGCGAGCTGGGCCGACTCGGGAACGGCCTCGGTCGCCTCGCGGCGGCGCTGCGCCAGCAGCTTCCGCGCGCCGGCGATCCGGTAGCCCTCCTGGTAGAGCAGCGAACGGATGGCGAGGATCTCCTCGATGTCGCGCTGGCGGTAGCGCCGGCTTCCGCCACGGTCCTTGCGCGGACGCAGGCTGGGGAACTCGCTCTCCCAGTAGCGCAGCACGTGCGCCTTGACGCCGGTCAGGTCGCTGACCTCGCTGATCGTGTAGTAGAGCTTGCCGGACAGGTCGGGCTGCTCGGTCACGCCGGGCTCCTCCCGGTAAGGTCGCGCTCGGTCTCGGCTTCGGAGCGGGGCAGCCGGGACATCAGTTCCCGGATCGCCTTCAGGGGCGGCTTGGCCTCGAAGAGGACCTCGTGAACCGCTTTGACGATCGGTAGTTCTATACCAAACTTCTGGCCCAACTTCAAGGCCGCTTGCGCCATGTAGAAGCCCTCGACGACCTGACGGGAGCTTCTCAAGATCGCGGCGGGATCCTCCCGGCCCAGGGCTACGGCCTCCCCGAAGTTCCGGTTGCGGCTGTGGCGGCTGATGCAGGTGGTGATCATGTCGCCGATGCCCGCGAGCCCGAAGCAGGTCTCCTGGCGGCCGCCGAGCGCCGTCGTGATGCGGGCCAGCTCGGCCATGCCGCGCGTCATGAGCGTGCCGCGCGTGTTGTCCCCCATGCCGAGGCCGTCGCACAGGCCCACGGCGACGGCGATCACGTTCTTGAACGCGGACGAGATCTCTGCCCCCAGCATGTCGTCGTTCGTGTAGACCCGGAAATACGGTCCGGAGATCAGCCGCTGCCATTCCTCCCAGTTGAAGCCGGGGTCGCCGGCCAGGACCACGGCGGTCGGCATCTCCGCCGCGACCTCCTCGGCGTGGCTCGGGCCCAGGAGGACGGCGACCGGGTTCGTGCGGCCGACCTGCCGGAGTTCCTCGCGGACCATCTCGCTGGGTCGCTTGAGCGTGCCCAGCTCCAGCCCCTTGGCGAGGCACACGACGGGGATGTCGCGCGGGAGGGCGTCGCTCGCCGCGACCTGCGCCATCACCCCGCGCACCGACTGGCTGGGGACCACCGCGAAGACAGCCTCGGTGCCCACCAGGGCGACCTTGAGATCGAGCGTCGCGCCCACGTTGGGCGGCAGCCGGTGGTCGCCGATGAAGTCGGGGTTCATGCCGATGGCATTGATGCTGGCGACCTGGCTCTCCTCGACGCCCCACATCGCGACGTCGTCCCACTTGTGGGCGAGGTGGCGGGCGAACGCGCTTCCCCAGCTGCCGGTGCCCAGGATCGTGGCTTTCATCGCGATTCCTCCGGTCCATGCAACGGTTTCTCGGTGCCGGCCTTCAGACGGCGGATGTTCGCGCGATGGCGCCAGAGCACGAGGATCGCCATCACGGCGGAAAAGACGATCAGGGTCTTCGAATAGGGTTTGGTCGAGCGGATCTCGAAGATGAGCACCGCGAACGGGAAGACCGCGGCCGCGCAGACGGACCCCAGGGAGACGATCCGCGTCGAGAAGAACACGATCAAGAAGACGCCGAAGGCGACCAGCACCGGAAACGGCTCGAGGATCAGGAACACGCCGAAGGTCGTCGCGATCCCCTTGCCGCCCCGGAACCCCGCGAACGGCGAGAAGCTGTGGCCCAGGATCGCGAGCAGGCCGGCCAGGATGCGGAAGCTGTCGCCCGCGAGCTGCAGCGGCCGCGCCACGTCCGCCGGCCAGGCGTTCACCACCGCGGTCATGGCGAGCACGGCCGCCGCGCCCTTGGCCATGTCCAGCACGAGGCAGAGCCCGCCCCAACCCGCGCCGAGGTTCCGGTAGACATTCGTCGCGCCGAGGTTGCCGCTGCCGTGCTCGCGCAGGTCGATCCCCTTGACCTTGAGCCCGATGATGAGGCTGAAGGGGATCGCGCCGACCAGGTAGGCGAGCACGAGGCAGACGATGATCCACATGGGCCGTGACCTCTCAGTGCTTCTTGAGCTTGACGAAGATCCGGCTGCCGGGGAAGCCGTACGTCGCGCGCAACTGGTTGTTGAGGTACCGGAGGTAGTTTCGCGCGAAGAACGCCGGCTCGTTCACCGAAAGCACGAACGTCGGCGGCGCGGTCTCGACCTGCGCGCCGAAGTAGATCTTGCCGACACCGTTCTGGTGGGCGCGCGGCGGCTGGCTGGCGGTCGCCCGCTCGAGGAACGCATTCAGCTCGCTCGTGGCGATGCGTTTCTGGCGGTGCTCGTGCACGTCCCAGACGGTCTCGAGGATGCGGCCGATCCGCTGCGTCGTGAGCGCGCTGAAGGTGAACCACGGAGCGTAGGTCAGGAACGGGATCTCGCGGCAGAACGCCTCCCACACCGCGAGGTGCGTGTTGGCGCCCTTGTCCGCCACGAGGTCCCACTTGTTGAACGCGACCACGACGCCCTTGCCACTATCGTGAATCAGCCCGGCGATCTTGCTGTCCTGCATCACGGCATTGGTGCTCGCGTCGATCATCAGGACCGCGACGTCGCACTGCTCGAGAGACCGGATCGTGCGCAGGTTGCTGAAGTACTCGACGGCGCCCTTGACCTTGCCCTTGCGCCGCAGTCCCGCGGTGTCGATCAGGCGGAGGACCTTGCCGTGCCACTTGAGGTCCGTGTGGATCGAATCGCGGGTGGTCCCCGCGATCTCGGACACCAGCGCCTCGTCGCGGCCGACGAGCTGGTTGAGGAGGCTCGACTTGCCGACGTTCGGCCGGCCGACGATCGCGACGCTGCAGTCGCAGGGGGTCGCGACGGCCGGGGTGTCGGGGAAGCCCTCGACCACGCGGTCCATGAGGTCGCCGACCCCCACGCCGTGCAGGGCGCTGATCGGGAACGGCTCGCCGAGGCCCAGGCGGTAGAAGTCGGCGGCGCCGATGCGGTTCGCTTCCTTCTCCGTCTTGTTCACGCCCAGCACGACCGGTCGGCCGCTCTTGCGCAGGTCCTTCGCGATCGATTCGTCCCAGTCGAGCGGCCCCGTCTGGCCATCGACGAGGAAGATGACGACGTCCGCCTCGACGATGGCCTGCCGCGCGATCTGGGTCACGACCTCGTCGTAATCGGAGACGGTCTCGCCGTAGGGCACGATGCCGCCGGTGTCGATGAGGTAGAATCCGTGGCCGGCCCAGTCCGCGGTCTCGCCGATACGGTCGCGCGTCACGCCGGGCATCTCGTGGACGACGGCGCGCCGCTGGCCGACGATGCGGTTGAAGAGCGTGCTCTTGCCCACGTTCGGCCGGCCGACGATGGCGACGGTGCGCAGGGTCATGGCGAAAGCGGCGGCGCCGCTGGGTCGAAGACGCGGACGGACAGCGGGGATGGCCGCTGCAACTGACGAAAACACGATGCCTTGCGGCGTTGATAACCTATTCCAGATCAGCCCAGAAGTCAACGAAGCCTTCTTCGTCCGGAACGTGGACCTCGTGCGGCTGACCGGCGGCGACGTCGGCGAGGGCGAGCCCGTCGAGGGTGACGCCGTCGCTGTTGAAGACGCGGGGCGAGAGGCAGACCGTGCGGCGAGGTCGGGCCGGCAGGTCGAGGAGCGCGCGGCGGAGGTCGCCTCCCGTCATGAGGCCGGCGACCGTCACGGTGTGGCCGTAGAACTCGTTGCGCACCCCGATCACGTCGAGCGGCGGAGCGCCGGCCGCCTCGAGCGCGGGCGCGTGGACCCGGCGGAACGCGAGGGCGCCGAGCTCGCTCGTCAGGACAGTGAGCGGGCGCTTCGGCGCGCGGCGAGCCTCGCGCGCCCAGCGGAGGCTGTCGAGCCAGACCTCCTCGAGGCGGCGCGTGAGCCCCACGCCGTTGTCCTCCTGCGGAAAGCCCGCGTAGTGGTCGGCGGGCGGGAAGACGCGGTCCGCGAGCAGGTAGAACTCGTCGCTCAGGTGGAGGAACGGCCCCCCCCAGGCCGCGGCGGCCGCGGACTGCCAGGGGGCGACCTGGTCGATCACCCGGCCGGCGATCGCCGGCGTGACAGGATCGAGCCGGGTGAGCCCCTCGCGATGCGCGGTCAGACCGACCGGCACGACCGCGAGCGAGGCCACGCCGCCCTCGCCCTCGGCGGGGCGGCGCAACGCGAAGAGATCGCGGAAGCTGCGTTCGAGGTAGGCGCCGTCGTTCCAGCCCGGGCAGAGCACGATCTGCGTGTGCAGCTCGATGCCGTTGTCCTTCAGCGACCGCAGCACCTCGCACACGTCGTACTGCCGCTTGATCCCGAGCATGCGCGAGCGCTGGGCGGTGTCGGTCACGTGGACCGATACGAAGAGCGGGGTCATGCGCTGCTCGATCACGCGCCGCAATCCCTTCGTACCCAGACTCGTCAGGGTGATGTAGTTGCCGTAGAGGAAGCTGAAGCGGTAGTCCTCGTCCTTGACGTAGATCGAGTCGCGCATGCCGCGCGGATTCTGATCGATGAAGCAGAAGACGCAGCTGCACGCGCAGCGTTTGAATTCCATCGGCGCGAAGGTCGCCGTGAGCGCGTCGAGCGCCGTGGGCGGCAGCTCGACGGCGACCTCTTCGCCGCCGGAGCGGCGGATCGAGAGGCGCATCACGGCGTCCTCGGGCTGGTAGTAGTAGACGTCGAGGACGTCCTCGACAGGCCGGCCGTCGAGGTGGGTGAGCCGGTCGCCCGGGCGCCACTCGTGGCGCCGCTGGTGGGGGTGCGGCAGCGGCCCGGTGAGCTCGATCATGAGCGCCAGTAAGACAGGAAATCCCCGGCGTGGCAAGTTGCATCCCGATCGCCGGATTCCTTTGCCCGCCGCGCCCGCGCTGGCTACCTTGGAGCCGCCCGATCCGCCCGCCGCCAGCCTGACGGGAGCGCGCCGATGCCCCTGCCCCAGGTCCTGCTGTACGCTGCCACCCTGTTCTTCGTCGGCGCGGCCGCCGTGCGCGGTGCGAGGTACGCTCGCCAGCCGGCGCACCTGCGCTGGGAGCTGTACCCGGTGGCCCGGGAAGGCGCGCGGGCGCGCCACGGCGGATCGCGCTTCGAGGAGCCGGAGCACTGGGCCCGGCCGCGGCGGGTCGACCGCGTCGCCGAGATCCGGGCGATGGCGGCGGAGATCGTCCTGATGGCGGGCGTACGGCGCAACAACCGCGCGCTGTGGCTCAGCAGCTGGCCGTTCCACGCCGGGGTCTACCTGGTCGTGATCTGGCTCGTCCTGCTGCTCTTGGGCGGCCTCCTCCAGGCGGCCGGCGCCGCGGCGCCTCGCGCTCTCCTGGCGGCGATCGACGTCGCCGGGTTCGCCGGACTCGGCCTCGGCATCGCCGGCGCGGCGGGTCTGCTCTGGCGGCGCGTCGCGGATCCCGCGCTGCGCCCCTACAACGCTCCGGCCGATCACGCGAACCTCGTCGCCTGGCTCCTCTACCTCGGCTGGACGGCCGTCGTCCACGTCGCGTCCGCTGGCTTCGCGCCGCTCGTCGCGGTCGCGAGCGCGTTCGTCACCCTCCAGCCCGCGTCGGTCGCGTGGCCGGTCGCGGTGGAGGTCGTCCTGGGCTCGCTCCTGCTCGCGTACCTGCCGCTGACGCGCATGTTCCACTTCGTCGCCAAGTACTTCCTCTACCACGACGTCCGCTGGGACGACCGTCCCAACCCGCGCGGCGGCCGACTCGAGCGGCGGCTGGAGCAGGCCATGGACTTCGGCGTCGCCTGGCAGGCGCCGCACGTGCGCGGCGCCGGCACCTGGGGTCAGGCCGCGGCGGACGGTAGCGGGAAGGTCGAGCGATGAGCGAGCCGCTGCGACCGCGCGACCTGGCGCGACCCGCCGAGCAACTCGCGGCGATCCCGGACGGGGGCCTGCCGCCCCTGCCCCACCCCTACGAGGACTGGCCGGACCCCGGGGTTCGCCCGCTCAGCGACGAGAGCCGCGCGCGGCTCGAGCACTCGCTCGACGGCGTGGTCGGCTTGAAGATCCCGCGGCCGGACAGCGCCGCCGCGCGCGAGGCGTACGTCGAACAGTTCCTCGCCGGCCTCGACCGGCTGCTGGACCGCGAGGCGAACTGGACCTTCTTGCAGCCGCTCGTGTTGAGCCTCGAGAATTGCGTGAAGTGCAATACCTGCGCCGACGCGTGCCCGATCTACGAGAGCAGCGGCCGCAACGAGGTCTACCGGCCGCTGCTGCGCGCCGAGACCCTGCGCCGGCTCGTGCACCGACGGCGCGGCCGTCTCGCCCGTCTCTTCGACCGCTTCGCCGGCAACGACGTTGCGGCCACCTGGGAGACCGTGGTCCGGCTGGCGGACCTCAGCTATCGCTGCACGCTCTGCCGCCGCTGCGCCCAGAGCTGTGCCATGGGCGTGGACAACGGCTTGATCGCGCGCGAGATCCGCAAGCTGTTCTCGCAGGAGCTGGGCTGGGCGCCGGACGAGCTGCACCGCGACGGCACGGTCAAGCAACTCGTCGCCGGCTCGTCGACGGGGATGAACCCGGCGGGCTTCCGGGACACGGTCGAGTTCGCGCAGGAGGAGATCGCGGAGCAGCTCGGGATGTCGATCGAGATCCCGGTCGACCGGCAGGGCGCCGACATCCTCGTCCTCCACAACGCCGGCGAGTTCCTGTCCTGGCCCGAGAATCTGCAGGCGTTCGCGATCCTCTTCGATCGCGCCGGCCTGAGCTGGACGCTCAGCAGCGAGATCGCCGGCTACGACAGCGTGAACTACGGGCTCTTCTACGACGACGTGCAGCTCGCGCGCGTCGGTCATGCGCACGCCGCGGCGGCCAGGAAGCTCGGCGTGCGGAAGGTCGTGATCGGCGAGTGCGGCCACGCGCACAAGGCCGCGATGGCGGTCGGCGACCGCACCTGGCTCGGTGAGGACAACCTGCCGCGCGAGAGCTGCTTCACGCTGATCGCGCAGCTGCTGCGCGAGGGGCGCATCGAGCTGGAGCCCGGACGCAACCCCTTCCCGGTCACGCTCCACGACCCCTGCAACGTCGTGCGCAGCATGGGCATCGTCGAACCGCAGCGCGAGGTGATCCGCGCCGCCTGCCCCCGCTTCCGGGAGATGACTCCCCACGGCGTCGACAACTATTGCTGCGGCGGCGGCAGCGGCTTCGCGGTCATGAGCTCGCTGAACTTCCCGGACTGGCGGATGGCAGTCGCCGGCCGCAAGAAGTTCGCGCAGATCCTCGACGCGTTCGCGCCCGAGATCGACGACCTCGAGACGCCGAAGTACGTCTGCGCGCCCTGCTCCAACTGCAAGGGGCAGATCCGGGACCTGCTCGATCACTACCAGGCGTGGGAGCGGGCGAGACTGCACTACGGCGGGCTCGCGGAACTCGTCGTGAACGCCCTGAAAGGCGTGCCCGAGGGCTTCCTCGACTGGGACGAGATCGCGCTCGCCAAGTAGCGCCGGTCCGGCCTGGCGGCAGCGCCGGCGCGAATCCGCCGGGTCCGCCGCTCAGGGGTGACTCCCGCCGCAGCCGCACTCCTCGCCTCGCCACGCCTCGCGCCCTTCCCTCACCAGGAACCAGGTCATGGCGAGCGCGGCCACGGGGTCGGCCCACCACCAGCCGAGCATCGCATTGAGCCCGATCCCTGCGAGCGTGAACAGCGACAGCCAGAAGCACGCGGTCGTCTGGAAGGAGTCCGCCGCGAGCGCCCGGCTCGCGAGGCCGCGGGCGGTTCGCCGCTTGGCGCGCGCCAGCCACCACATCGCCACGAGGGACAGCGAGGTGATGACGATCCCCACGACGGTCGGATCGGGCCGTTCCCGCCTGATGAGGGCCTCCGAAGCATCGAAGACGATGTAGGCCGCGAGCAGGAACAGCGACAGGCCGACCAGCCGGTGGGCGCGCTGGTCCAGCCGCTCGATCTCCTCGGGATCGCGCGCATGCCGCTCGGCGCGCAGGCGCCAGATCAGCACGAGGCCGGACGAGGTCTCCACGAAGCTGTCGATGCCGAAGCCGAGCAGCGCCACGCTCCCCGCCGCCGCGGCCGCGCCGACGGAGACCACGCCCTCGATGACGTTCCAGCCCACCGTCAGGTACTCCAGCCCCAATCCTTGGCGCAGGAGCCCGGCCCTCGGCCGGGGCCCCTCGGCGGATTCCAGTCGGCGGCTCTCGCTCATGATGTTTCGTCCTGACGCTGCCAGCATCGGGTGTGGGCTTCACGGCCTGCGACCACGACAAGGACGGTCAGTCGAGACTGGATCGCAACGAGATGACGGCGCGGGCAGGGCGGCCGGGCCCGGGCCTCCGGCGCGCCCTCCGCCCCCGGAACCTGCCGGCCACGGCGCGGTCAAAATTCGATCCGGCCGCCCAGGCCGACCGCGGTCTCGTTCCCGATCGCCGCCACATACGGCTCGATGCGCACCGTGCCCGTCAGCTCGAGCCCGTACTCTCGTTCGAGCTCGTCTCGCATCGACTCCGTCGTGCGGGTGAACAGAATGGTGTGCAGCAAGCCGTACGCGCCGCCGAGCACGGCGCCTCGAGCGACGTTCGCGGACAGGTCATACGCGGGTTCGTCGTACTCCGGGCTGATGAGCGCCGTGCCGCCGGCCAGGAACATGCCGAGCGACGCGAAGTACGCAGTGTTGACGACGAGCTGCCCCGGGATGCTGTCGAACAGACGTGCCAGACGGGCGTGACAGCTGTCCATCTGGGCCAGGTCCTCCCGCGTCTCGGTATCGGTGAGATCGATCGCGATGAAGGCCGCGAACCCGCCGATCGCGACGATCGTCGCCAGCTCGTTCGCGTCCTTCGGGTCCCTGGAGAAGCTGGCGACACCGTAGGTCGCCCAGTACAGGAAATTGGGCGTTATCGTGTAATGGAATGCAACGGCGAGCGGCCTGGGGACATCGGCCGTGTACTTGATCCCGTGCTCGATCTGGCACATCAGGACCTTCCAGGCGTGCTCCTCGGACGCTAGGTAGACCAGGCTGCTGCGCACGAGTTTCTCGGCCGCTTCCGCCTCGATCACGGCGACCGCCTCGCGGTACTTCGCTTTGAGGTCGGCGACGTCTTCGGCGGCGGCGGCATGGCTGACCTTCGCCCGGATCGCGTCGGATTCCCTGAACGCAGCTTCCCGGCGCCGGCGAACCTCGACCAGCGAATCGACGAGGTCCCGATCCCGGGCGATCTGCGCCGCGATCTCGCCCAGGTCGACCGGCTGGATCGTGATTGCGGCCTTCAGGTAGAGCTCGCCGCCATCCCATCGCGTCTCCAGCACGCGGCAGCGGGTGATTCCCGCAGTGATGCTGAGGATCTCCTCCTCCGTCGTCTCCAGCAGCACGCTCCTGTGGTTTACCTTCCGTTCTTCCCGGGTCATCCTGATCTGCCTGGCGATCAACCGACCGGTCTCGTCCCGCAGAGCTTCCTGCACCAGCTTCATTGCCATGAGCTCGGCCGTGGCCCGGTTCTGATCGGCCGCGGTCAAGGTGTACCGGATGTCCCGGACGAACGTCTGCTCCGCGGCGGCAGCGGCAGATCCGAGGACCAGGAGCAGGACCACGCTGACCATCAACGTTGCTGATTTCACGGCGTCCCCCAGGCGTGCCCGCCAGGTCGGTCCTCGGCTAGGCCATTGTCGGACGGCAAACTAGCACACTGAACAGTGATTTGCACCGAATCAGTACGTGAAATCATGCTTTCAGTTTGGATTGATTCGTGATAGGGTCAGGTCCCGGCCAAGCCGGGCCTCGTCTATCGATCGAGTGCGCACCGTCGCGGGTTCGGAGCGCCAGCCGGGAGCATGGCCGTGGAAGCGAAGACGGAGACCCACCAGTCGCGTCGGTCCAGGCTACTGCACAGTCGCAAGGTATGGCTCCTCGTCCTGTTGCTGGTGCTGATCGTGTTCGGCACCCGGCAGTACGAACGGCTGATCCTGGCGCCGCCCGACGACACGTGGCGTCCGGTGACGCCGGCCGATCTCGGGGCCGAGCACTGGTACGCGACCGCCGAGGGGCTCCGGCTGACCGAGGAGTTGCAGCGCGCCACCGAAAGTCCGCCGTTGCGGTTCTTGACGGGCCTCTACTACCGGGAATACAAGAATCGCTACTCTCCGGGCATCAAGAACACCCAGTACGTCAAGGTCGGGCGCGATCAGTATCCCGCCATCCACGACATGGTCGTCGACGCCTGCAACGCTCTCGGCGCGATCGAGGGGGATCCGGTGCCCGTTCCGTCGGTCTACGTGGGCTGGACCGGGCAACGCGCGTTCGAAGTCACGAATTTCACGAACCCCAGCCTGGTCATCGGCAACGACTTCCTCTGGGCATTCAAGCCGGAGGAACTGCGGTATCTGATCGCCCGCCAAGTCGGCCATCTGCACTGCCGGCACGTGTACTTCCTGGACGTCAACAAGGGGCTGCGCGCGCTCCTGAACTCGGCGCTACCCGATGTTCTCGTCCGCGTCATCATCGGCGGGGTCGGAGGCAATCTCCTGGACTGGTCGAAGGAAGCCCACATCACCGCCGACCGCGCCGGGCTGCTGGTCACCGGGGACGTGGACGTCGCCACCCAGGCGCTCATCAAGTTGAACATCATGGCCAGCCTGGACGATTTCTATGGGCAGCCGAATCCCGAGGCTTTCGCCGCCCAGGCGCGGACTCTGGATCAGAGCCGAGTCACGATGGCCGGGGCTGCCTTGGCCGAATTGCGCAACCCCAATCCGTTCCTCACCATCCGGGTCGGCGACCTGCTGCGGTTCCATCAGGCCAACGAGAGCCTGTTCAAGGATCGGAACCGGACTCCGGCGGTGGCGCCGATCTTCGATCCGGGCATCCCGGAATCACCGACCTCGGGAGGGGAATGACATGCTGCAGCCTGCTGGCAGGAGTGTCGGACGGGCGTGCGTGGTTCTGCTGTCGGCAGCCGTCGTGGTGGTGGCGGCGTCGGCGCCCACTGTCAACGCGCAGGACGCGGACCGCGAACGCCAGAGCGATTTCGACCGCATGGTCGAGGACCAGAATCGTCAGTTCGACGAGTTCACGGCCCGCATGGAGCGCGACTGGCGGGCGTGGGTCGAGGCCGACAGCCTGGCATTCGCGAGGTTCCGGGCCGAGGTCGAGGCCAAGTGGGGCACCTACGCCGGCACGACCCGCAAGGACTGGGTGGAATACGACCAGGCGCGAGACACCAGGACGGCGGTCGATTTCGAGAAAGGCGAGGCCGTGATCGAGGTCCTGGTTCCGGCGGACGAGGCCGAGGGCGGGCCGGCTGGCCTCGAACGCCTCCGCGCCGCCGTCGCGGGCCTGGTCGTCGATCAGGGCACGACGATGGACTATCCCGTGCTGGACCAGGCTCCCCGGCCGCTCGGCCAGCGCCCGGTCCTGGAGAACCAGCTGGCGGGCACCGACGGCAATCCCGTCGACGCGGGCAACGCCCGGCAGTTCGCCGCCGAGGTCGTGAGCCGCCAGCGCGTCTCCCGGACGCCGGTCGAGTCCGGAGACGGCGTGACCCGGATCAAGCTCTCCGTGGCCGTCCCGCTCGTGCCCCGGCACCTGAGGGTCCGGGCCGAGCGGTACCTGGAATCGGTGACGACCTTCGCCCGCCGCTACGACCTCGACACGCGCGTGGTCCTGGCCGTGATCCATACCGAATCCTATTTCAACCCCAAGGCCAGATCGCACGTGCCGGCGTACGGTCTGATGCAACTCGTGCCCGGGTACGGCGGCAAGGACGCGTACCAGTACGTGTACGGGCAGAGCAGCCTGCCCACGCCGAATTACCTCTACGATCCCCGCAACAACATCGAGCTGGGGTGCGCTTACCTGAACCTGGTGATGACCCGCTACCTCGAGCCCATCACGAACGACCTCAGTCGCCTGTACTGCGCGATCTGCGCGTACAATACGGGCGCCGGCAACGTCAGCCGGGCCTTCACTGGCGGGACCCGGGTGAAAGCGGCCGCCGACGTGATCAACGGCATGGCGCCCGACGCCGTGCTCGCGCGGCTGGAGCGGGAACTGCCCTACCAGGAGACCCGGGACTACATCGCGAAGATCCTGGATCGAGTGAAGTACTACGACGAGTGGAAGAACTGATCTGAACGCTGGCCGCCGCGTCTCGCACGCGGCGCCTCGGACAACCGAACGCAAAGGGGTCGCCATGAAGTCGATGCGCGCGCTCACCTGGATGATCCTCACCGCTGGACTGCTCGCTGCCGCGGGCTGCGGGGGCGGCTCCGCGCCTGTCACGGATCCCGCCGACTCGTCCGTCGCCTGGCCCGCCTGGTACCAGAACCCGCCCGAGGACGACACGGTCTACCTGGCGAAAGCCACCGCGACGAGCCAGGACCCGCAGTTCGCCGTGGACAAGGCGGAACTGGACGCCCAGGCCCGCCTCGCCAGCGAGGTCAGCGCGCGGATCCAGGACCTGATGACCCGGTTCGTCGAGGAAGTCGGCTCCGGCGCCGAGGCCCAGTTGCTGGACAAATCGACGAGCGCCACCAAGCGGGTCACGGAGCAGACCCTGGTCGGCGCCCGCATCCGCAAGCAGGAGACCGTCCGCGAGGGCGCGGTCTGGCGCGCGTTCGTGCTGGCCGAGGTGCCGCGGAAGTCCGCCGACCAGGCTCTCCTGGGCGACATCAGCAAGGACGAGGAGATGTACACCCGGTTCCGTGAATCCCAGGCGTTCCAGGCGCTCGAGAACGCAGTAGGCAAGTGAGCGGGCGTCGCTTTCGCGATGCGGGTCCTGGGGGCGCGATCGTCCGCGCCCTGACGGCTGCGTTGGCAGCCTTCGTCCTCGGCGCTGCGTGTGTCGCGGCGCCGGCCGCTGACGTGGCCGGCCACGACGACCTGCCGTGGACAGCCGGCGAGGGTCGCGTGACCCTGGTCGACCAGACGATCGAGGAAGCTCGAGACCAGGCCCGCGATCTTGCGTTGAAGGACGCCGTCGCGAAAGCGACCGACTCGTTCCTCGTCCGCGCCAGCGACGATTACGTGCAGGCGGAGGCGGGCGATTCGCGCTTCGAGCGTTTCAGCAGGGCGATCCACCGCGAGGTCAGCGGCAAAATCGTGGACACGCGCAACCTGAATTACGACACGGAAGAACCGGCGCCCGACGTGCTGCAGATCGTCTGCCGGCTCGAAGTCCGCGTCGTCGTGGAGAACGAGGAGCCCAACAGCGACTTCGTGGTCCGGGTCGATCTGCGTGGCAACGATTCAGGCATCTATCGCGCCGGCGAGGAACTGATCCTGGAGATCCGCGCGAGCCTGGACTGCTGGATCACCGTCTTCAATGTCTACGCGGACGGGACGGTCAGCGTGCTGCTGCCGAATGCGAAGATCCCGGACAACCGCGTGACGGCCGACACGCCGTTCGTGCTGCCGGACCACGAGGATCCGGACCAGGCGTTCGTCCACTTGCGCCTCGGTGTCCCGGACGGCCAGCGACGCACCGAGGAGTATATCGCAGTCGTCGCGACGCTGAAGGAGTACTCGTTCCTCTCGAACACCATGACTGACTTCGGCGCCGGGTACATCCCAACCTACGAGGCCGCGCTCGACGATCTCAACCGCTGGATCTTGCAGATCCCCGCGTCGGAACGAGCGGAAGCAGATGCGTATTACACGATCCTCGAATGATGATCGTGCCGCACACGCGCCGGAGTTCGCCTGCAGAAAGGGCTGGCAACATGTCATCCAGGTTCCAGGTCCTGATCCTCGCCGTCGCGACCGCCACGCTCGCCCCGGCGGCCGGAGCCGACCAGGACGCCCCGCTGCCCCGGCAGCTCAAGGGAGACTTCATCGACTACGACCGCATCAAGACCGACCCCCGCAACTTCGAGAACATCAAGGAGCTTAAGGGCAACGGACACTGGCTGGTCGTGCATCCGGTCAGCGGCGAGGAGGCTGCCTTCCTGGAGAAGACGGTGCGGCTCTTCCCGGGCACGGAAGCCACGCTCGAAATGGCGACCTGCGGGTTGGGCGACCACGTGTGCCGGATCCTGGTCGTTCCGGCCGGCGGCCAGCCAAGCGAGATATTCCGCAAGCTCATCAACGGTGGTCCATACCAACCAATCTCGCTCGATCTGACTCGTTTCGCCGGACAGACGATCACCGTGCGCTACGAGTGCATCGCCAATGATTGGCGATACGAGCACGCGGGCATCGACTACTTCTACGTCCATCAGCGTTTCGATCCCGAACGGACGATCGGCGGCAGCGTCATGCAGCGATTGGCCGCCTGGCAGACCAGGGGCAAGTTCGAGAAGGCCGCCGATTTCGAAGCGCGCACGTCCCCCGAGAATCGGGCCAGGATGGTCGAGACGCTCCAGGAGCAGGTCGTCGCAGAATACACCGAATGGCTTCTCGGGGGCGACCTCGTCGCGGCCGAATACGACGCCGACGCCGAGACCTTCACGCTGCAGATCGAGCACATCCAGCCGGTCGTGCTGCCGGTGCCGCTGGCGGACGCGCCCGCATTCGACGAGAACCTGGACAAGCTGAGCTACACCAACCCGCGCCTCGCCTACCGGCAGGGAGCTCTCGAATTCGTTCACCTGGAGGTCACCAACCCGGCGAACCTGAAGCTGTACACGTTCGACGCCGCCGCCGGCGGCGCCGAGCGCGCGGCGCCGACCGAGTTCTCGTTCCCCCGCGCGGCGCACGCCAACCCGGATGCGGTCGCCGTCGTCATCGGCAACCGGGACTACCAGCGGACCCGCCCGGTCGAGTTCGCCCTCAATGATGCAAGCGCGATCAAACGCCTGCTGACCGAATCGCTGGGTTACCAGGAGGGCAACGTGATCCTGGTCGAGAACGCGAACCAGGGCGACCTGAGGGTGATCTTCGGGACGGCGGAGGACCACCGCGGGCGGCTCAACAACGCCGTCAAGCCCCACGAGAGCGACGTCTTCGTCTATTACTCGGGTCACGGCGCGCCGGGCCTGAAAGACCTCCAAGAAGAGGGACGATCGGCTCGCGGCTATCTCTTGCCCGTCGAATGCGATCCGCAGTACGTCGAGCTGGGCGGCTATCCCCTCGACACGTTCTACGGGAACCTGGCGAAGATCGAGGCGCGATCCGTGACGGTGATCCTCGACGCCTGCTTCTCCGGCGAGAACGTCTTCGACAACATCTCGCCGGTCGCCGTCGAGGTCGCGAACCAGACCACGTGGCCTCCGGAAACGGTCGTGATGGCGGCGGCGTCGGATCGGCAGGTCTCGTGCTGGTTCAACGCGCAGCGGCACGGACTGTTCACGTATCAGCTGCTGGCCGGCGTGAGCGGCCTCGCGGCCGACCGCGACGGGGACGGTTCGCTCACCTTCGCCGAGCTGCACGCGTTCGTGTCCGACCGCAGCGCCGGCGTCCCCTACCAGGCTCGGCGGCTCCACGGCGTCGAGCAGGATCCGGTCATCCAGGGCGATTACGACCAGCGGGTCCTGATCGGCGCCAGAAGGTGACGCGCGCTCGCGGCCGACCCGGCCGCGGATGGTCGCCTACTTGTAGGTCGCCAGCACGAACGACCGGTCGCCAACGACCACCGGCACCTGGAGCCGCTGGTACTCGCGCAGCGACCAGTAGGGCACGCCCTCGTTCTCGTCGCACAGGAACGTCTCGAGCTCCTGCACGGTCAGCCTGCCGTCCGCATCGAGGTCACCTGCGCCCTGCAGACCCTTCAGGAAGACATAGGTGAACATGCCGTGCCGCTTGGCCGGCCACCAGTTGCTCACCTGAGTGGGCGCCGACGACGCGAACACGACCATCCCCTCCTGGGCCGCAAACGGATTCTCGACCTCGATCATCACCGGACTGATGTTCCTGAAGATGGACGTCCCGCTGCGGATCTGGCCGCTGAAGCAGGCGTCCATGACCAGGGTCACGCTGCGGGCCTCGAGCCGGGCCAGGTCGGCCTGGAATTCCTTGACGCTGTAGGAATTGTGCTCGGACAACCGGTTCGGATCGCAGTCCCACGGCACCAGGAATGCCTCCTGGGTGCTCGTGCTCGGCGCACCGTGGCCCGAATAGTAGACGAAGACATCCGATGATCGATCCTTCTTGATGGTGGCGGGCAGCTGGTCCTTCATCAGGGCCTTCATCGCCCCGGCGGACATCAGCTCGTCGGGATCCTGGGGCAGGATGTTCTCCGGCGCGTAGCCCAGCGTATGGATGAGGTAGTCGCGAACCGTGTAGGCATCGCGCTTGGCGTAGGCGACCTGCGGCACCACGTCCGAGTACTTCTGCTCGAAGACGCCGATGACGACCGCCACGGCGTCCGGATTGCTCGCCCCGGTACGGGGAATGTTCTCGTCCACGTCGACCGACAGGCCCTGTTCCCGGACGATGGAGCGTCGCGCTTCGTCGGCCTTCCCGGCGACGACCACTTCTCTCGCCGCGCGCAGCGGCACGTCGAACGCGAGGTCGAGGGGGATGCCGCTCGTGCCGTACTGCGCCGTACCCTCGCCCAGGTCGATGGTGATCGGCAGCGAGACCGCCTCGGTGGCGGTGTAGATCTTGAAGCTCACGTTCTTGAATTCGCCGGCGTCCAGGTGACCGAGCTTGAAGACGCCGCTCGCGCCGGCCGCGAAGGCAACGTGTTCGCCGAGCACCACGGTGACCTCGACGTCGCGGGCCCGGCCTTCGCCGAGGTTCTGGATGCAAGCGGTGACGGTCGCCTGTTCGCCGGGTTCGATGCGGCCGTTGTTGCTCCAATCCTCGACGCCGACGTCGACCACCTCGAGCTTCGGCGGCCGGTGCTTGGCGGTCGGGAAGGTCAGCCGGACCGGCGCGGCCGCGAAGCCCTCGGCGGCGCGCACCGTGAACTCGAGGGTGCGGGTCCCGTCCTGGAGGTCGAGACCGGCCCAGAGCGAGATCGCCGCCTGCACTTTCTCGCCCGGCAGCACCTCGCCGAAATGGTAAGGGGTGTAGCGGAGATCGGGCATGCTCCGCGGTTCGATCGACACCGACGTGTCGAAGGCGCTCCCGGTCCCGCGATTCTCGACCTCGATCCGGACCGTGCCCTCCTCCTCGGGATCGAGGATGTCGTTCCCGGACGGCTCCTCGAAGTACGCCGTCGCGACCAGGTCGGGCGGCATTCCGGGCGACGAGGTCGCCACGGCGTAGACGGGACCCGGCGCATCCAGGTCGATGGCGTAGAAGCTCTTGGTGGTCGGGTCTCGCATCTCCAGCTTGACCAGGTCAAATCGATTCTTCCAGGTCGGCCGTTGATTCGAGGCGGGTTTCCTCGGCGGGGATTCCGCGAGGTCCGAGTGCAAACGCGCCTGGCCGACGAACGTCACGCTCGGCCAGTTCGTCTTGAGCGAGCGGGCGTCCTGCCGGTCGAGCCCGAATCGGATGTCGCGCGTCTCGGTCTGACCGAGGAACGTCGCGTGGATCTTGGCCGAAAACTCGTCGGTCTCGGCATTGTACTGCCCGAGATCGACCGTCACGTCGGGGAACGAGAACACCCGGTCGAGGTGCCGGTGAATCTCCGACTGCGCCTCGCGCACGACGGCCGTCTTGCGCGACTCGTATTCCCGCCGGAGTTCCGCCTCGGCGGCCGCGAGTTTCTTCACGCGCTCGTCGTACTCGGCGCGGCTCTCGAACTCGTCCTTCGGGCCCGCCGTGGTCTCCTTGGCGAGGCGAGCCGCGAGCTGGGCGTCCAGGGAGTCGCTGCGGTCCGCGCACGCCTGCTCGATTCGCCGGATGGCGGTCAGCGAAAGCGCCGCGCCGGTCGCGGTCCCGGCGGTGAGCGCCTCCTCGTGCCAGGCCGAGATGATCGCGGCGGTCTCCGGGATCTCGAGCAGCTCGTAGCGGTAGACGAACTCCGCGGTCGGCTCCAGGCCGTTCTCACAGGCGGCGACCAGCGCGAGGCCCAGCGGATGGAACTCCAGAGTATGCGCATTGCGGCCGAGCTGCTGCCGGTAGAGCCGGCGGCCGCTGTCCGCCGTGACGAGAACGAGGATCTTCTCGTCGTCACCGGCCGCAACGATGCCGCCGTCGGGACTCACGGAGAGGCACCGCACGTCCCCCGTGGTCGGGACCGTGAAGAGGGTCTCGCCCGATTCCAGATCCCACGCGGTGATCAGCCGGTCCTTGCCGCCGGAGAAGGCATGGCGCCCGTCCGGGTGGAGCGCGAACGCCTTCACCGAATCGTCGGGCCGATTGTACTTCGCGAGCTTCGCAAGGGTCGGTGACGCTCCCCCGGCGGCGGTCGAGGTCGAGTCGGGCGCGCAGTCGTAGACGAAGACGCGGCGCGAATCCGAGGTGACGACGAGACGGCGGCCGTCGGCGCCGAGGTAGGCGAAGTCCACGTCGCCGCCCTCCACATCGCCGATCTCCACGAACCTGGCCTCCTGGTCGTCGCGAACGACGGTGATCGTCCCGTCCTCGCCGACGTTGATGCAGTACGGATGCCTCGGATGATGGATCGGGATGAACCGCTCCTGCTTGGCGGCGCGGAGGATCTCCCGTTCGCGGGGACGTAGGCCCTTCGGGGAGGGATTCACGGGATCGATGGCGATCGTGACCCGACCGCAGACGTAATTCTCATCCATGCCCAGGAGGGGAATCGCGACGGGCATCTTGTTCTGGACGAAAAACGTGTGGTAGATGGTCCCGTCCGGGGCGATCGTCGGCGGCGGGGAGAGCCGCAGGCCGAGCTCGTCATCTAGGCGCCAGGACGCCTGGTTCTGGTCGATCCCCGTCGCGAAGTGCAGGGGATCGTACTTTACGACGTACGTGTTCGTGATGCCGCCCGCAGGCCGGGAGTCGGACCAGCCGGTCAAGAGATAGCTCCCGAGTTGCGGCTCGAAGCGCAGGACGCGGAAATCCGAATCGTACTCGATCGAGTCGATTCGCCAACCTGCCAGCCAGCGGTACGACTTGGCGCCGGCCAGGTCCACCGCGCGGCCCGGGCCGGCCGCGCACAAGCCGACCAGGCCGATGGCCACGAGCGTCGCACGGACCGGATTCCACCAACGCACGGCCATCATCAGCGTCTCCTCCGCGATCCGGTGCGCGCGTGAACCGACAGAGCGTATTCGCATGGATCCTAGCGATCGCGATCGAGCGGGCACAAGGGAATTCGTCCACGTCGCCGGCGCTGGTCCTCGATCTCGAAAAAAAACAGCGCCCGACGGATCGGTCGCTGTCGAGTGATCTGGAGCGGGCAACGGGTCTCGAACCCGCGACCCTCAGCTTGGGAAGCTGATGCTCTACCAACTGAGCTATGCCCGCTCCGTGCGGCGAAACTTACACCCGGGCCGATCCTCCGTCAAGACGGCCGCCCGCGCTCCGGGCCGCCGGTTCGGCGCGGTCTAGCCGGCCGAGACCGCGCGGGCCACGGCCTGCTCGGCCGCGGCGCGCACCTCTCCATCGTCCGGGGACCCGGCCGCCTCGCACGCGAGCGAGCGGAACCAGGTCCGCTGCCGCTTCGCGTACTGCCGCGTCGCCAGCGCGATCGCGGGCGCCAGGTCCGCCGCCGCCACCTCGCCGGCCAGATGGCGCACGATCTCCGCGTACCCGATCGACCGCAGGCCCGGGCAGTCCGGCGCGTGGCGAGTCAACAGCGCGCGCGTCTCCTCCACCCAACCCGCCGCCAGCATGGCCGCGGCGCGCGCCGCGATCCGCGCCGCGAGCTCGCCCGCCGGCCGATCCAGCCGCACGACCGGGAAGATCAGACCCAGCGCCGGATCCGGCTCCTGCGCCGCCGCGAGCTCGCTCAGCGCCCGTCCGGCGAGACGGCAGATCTCGAGGGCGCGGCGGCGCCGGTAGCGGTCCCGGGGGTGCAGGCGGCCGGATGTCACGGGGTCGGCGGCCTCGAGCGCCGCTGCGAGCTCGGCATCGTCGAGCGAGGCGACCTGGTCCCGGACCGCCGGCAACCGCTCCTCGCTCCCGGGCGGCAGCGGCACGAAGCCCTCGCTCACGGCGCGCAGGTAGAGGCCGGCCCCGCCGACCACAACCGGCACGCGGCCGCGATCCGCGATCTCCCGCCAGACGCGGCAGAAATCGGCGCGGTAGCGCTGCGCGGAGTAGGTGTCGTCCGGGTCGAGAAAATCCACGAGGTGATGCGGGCAAACGCGCATCTCCTCGCCAGTTGGCTGCGCCGTGCCTATGCGCAAGCCGCGGTAGATCTGGCGGCTGTCGAGGGAGATGATCTCGATCGGGAACCGCGCGGCGAGCGCCGTCACGAGGGCGGTCTTGCCGACGCCCGTGGGCCCGACGATGGCGGGGCAGCTTCGCGGACCGCGCTCACTGGCGCCGGCCAAACCGCTTCTCCAGTTCCGCGAGCGTGAAGTTGATCAGGGTCGGACGCCCGTGCGGGCAGGCGAGCGGCTGGTCGGTGGCGAAGAGCTGGTCCACGAGGTTCTGCATCTCGGGCACAGTGAGCGGCTCGCCGGCGCGGACCGCGCCGTGGCAGGCGAAGCTCGCCAGGAGGTCCGTCTGCTGCTCGTTCTCGGGATCGTCCTCGCGGCCGAGGTCGTCGAGGACATCGAGGAGGAGACGGCCGTCGTTCCAGTTCTTTAGGCTCGCGGGGATGCCCTGCACGAGGACCGACTGGCCGCCGAACGGCTGCACCAGGAAACCGAGGGTCTCCAGGCGCGCGCGGTGCTGCTGAAATGCCTGCAGCTGATTGGGCGAGAGGTCGAGGTGCGCGGGGAACAGGAGCTGCTGCGTCGGCAGGGTCCGGCCGCCGGCGGCGAGCGCTTGCCGCGCCTGGTTGTACAGGATCCGCTCGTGGCTGTTGTGCTGGTCGATGATCACGAGGCCGCCGCGGATCTGGGTCACGATGTACGTGCGGTGCAGTTGCCAGAACGGCGCCGAGTAGAGGGTCGGGTCCTCGCCGGCGGGGCTGGCGAGCGCGGCGGGCGCCTCGGCCGGGCGCGTCGCCGCTACATCGAACAGTTCGTTCTGCCCGGCCGGTACGCCACGGTGCTCGTAGCCTGCGGAACCGCCCCGCTGGAAATGGCGGCGCAGGAAGTCGGCTTCGGCCTCGGCGAGCCGGCCGCCCTGCTGGCCCGCGAAGCCGGGCACCGGCGCGCCGGCATCCAGAGCGGATTCGGTGGTCGGGCGCAGGGACTCCGCATGGCGCAGGTCGAGGCCTTCCTGGAGCGCGCTCTTGAGCAATCCGAACACTTGCCGCTCGAGCAACAGACGCACCTCGGTCTTGGCCGGGTGCACGTTGACGTCGACCTCGCCGGCCGGCAGCTGCAGGAACGCGACCACGACCGGGTGCTTGCCCGGCGGCACGGCCTCGCGGTAGGCCTGCGCGATCGCTTGCGACAGCGACGCGCTCTCGACCGGCCGCCGATTGACGAAGAGGAACTGCTGCTCGCGGTTGCCGCGGGTCCAGGTCGGGCGGGACGCGAGACCGGCCACGCTGAAGCCGCCCGATTCCTTCTCGAACCGCGTGAGGTGCTCCGCGAGCGCGGCGCCGAAGACGTCGCGCACCCGCACCGGCAACGAGCCGGCCGGCATCAGATCCAGAAGGACCTGGTCCCCTTCGCGCAGCTGCCAGCGTACGTCCCAATGCGCGAGCGAGAGGACCGTCACGGTGCGGACGATCGAACGCTTCTCGGCCTGCGCGGTCTTCATGAACTTGCGCCGGGCGGGCGTGTTGTAGAAGAGGTCCTCCACGGTGACCGTCGTGCCGCGATTGCGCGGCGCCGGCTCGCGGCGCTGGATGGCGCTGCCGTCGAGCTCGATCAGGCCGCCGACCGGCTCGCTGCTGCACCGGGTGACCATCCGGGTGCGGCTGACCGAGGCGATCGCGGCGAGCGCCTCGCCCCGGAAGCCGAAGCTGCCGACCCGCCGGATGTCCGCGGCCGAAGCGATCTTGCTCGTCGCGTGGCGCTCGAACGCCAGCGGCAGCTCGCGGAACGGGATTCCGTGGCCGTCGTCCTCCACCACGATCCGGGTGAGACCGCCCTCGAGGACATTCACGCTGATGCTGGTCGCGCCGGCGTCGAGCGCGTTCTCGCAGAGTTCCTTGACGATCGAAGCCGGACGCTCGACGACCTCGCCCGCGGCGATGCGGTCGATCGTCGCGTCGTCGAGGACGCGGATGGGCGCAGGCAGATCGGGCATGGTATCGCTCGAGATCCGGTCGGGGCCTGGGATCGCCGGGGCATCGAGCGTGAAGGATAGGTCGCCGCCGGCATCCCGTCAACGGCGCGCCGCTCAGGCCTGGAGGCGCTGCCGCGCGAGGGCGAGCAGGTCGGCGGCCGTGCCGCGCGTGGCGGGGTAGGCGACCCAGGCCGACTCGACGCGCAGTTGCGGATCGCCGGCGAGCGTGCGCAGCTCCGTCACGAGCCGCGCCCTCAGGTGGTCGAGGTGCTGGACCTCTTCGGGCACGAGCACCGCGAGGCAGTGGTCGGCCGTCGGGTAGACGCGGTCCGAGATGCGCAGGCTGCCCTCGACGCGCCGCGCGCACGCCTGCAACAGGTCGAGTGCGGTCGACGCCGGCAGCGCCGGGCGCAGCAGCACCACCCCGCACACGTTGTGGTACCGGGTGCAGCGGTCCAGCTCGCGTCGCAGGTCCGCCAGCAGCTGCTCCTCGCCGGCGGGGGCTCGCGCGCCGACCGGCGCGGGGCGCCGCTCAGCGACGTCAGCGAACGGCGGCCTGAGGTCGAGGACGACCTCGGGCGACAACGGCGCCGCGGGCCTGAGCCGGCCCAGCAGCCCGACGAGCGGCAGGACCAGCTCCGCGTCGAGCGGCGTGAACACCTGGCCGTCGAGGACGTTCGTCCGCTGTTTGCCGATCAGGATGATCCCAGGTGTGGGCTGGTCGGCCGCGGTCGTGGCGACGAGCACGCTCAGCGGCGTCGAACCGGTCTCGAGGGTCGTGATGCGCCAGCCGCCACGAGCGGCCGCGTGAAGCAGGCGCGGGATCTCGCCGAGCCACGGGGCGGAATCGGGCAGGTTACCGCCGGCCGGGCGCGCGTCGCCGTCGCGGATCTCGGCGATCGCGGCGGCGTGGCGGCTGCCGGTGAGCCGGCACGCCGCGGCGCAGACGCGCTCGGCCAATCCGTCCAGGGATCCCTCGAAGGCGGCCAGCTCGGCGAGCGTCTCCGAGAGATCGCCGAGACGCTGCGCGCGATGCGCGTGGCGCCGCTGGTCGAGCTGATCGGGCAACAGTCGCTCCAGCAGGAACACGGTTTCGCCGGCAAGCGCGTGGAAGGCGTGCGCCGCCCGCGAGCTCGCGAATGACATCGAGAGGCCGGCGCGCACCGGCTCGCGCCCGATCGGCAGGTAGAACGCCGTCACCGGCGCGGCGATGCCGCCCGAGAGGTCGTCCTGCCGCGCCACCAGCGGGACGCCGGAGCCGAGGACTTCGAGCCACGCCGGATTGTGGAGCGGCTCGTACCAGTGCCGGCCGTCCTCGCCGGGCGCGGACTCGCAGGTGAGCAGGCCGCCGTCCTCGCAGGGGATCACGAGCGAGACGCGTTCGGCCTCGGCGGTCACGGCGAGGGCCGCGGACCAGGCCGTGAGCATCTCCGGGAGTTCGCGATGCCGGACGGCGACGCGCCGCAGTTGCTGCTCGGTGAGGTCGAACATGCGGCTCGTCCGCTGCTGCTGGAGCTGCTGCACGCCGTCGAGAATGCGCCCGAGGCGGATGGACAGGCCGGCGAGGAGATCGCGCGCCGACGTGTCGAGCGGCGGCTGGCCGGCTTGCGTCGAGACGTTCAGGACGCCCAGCAGGCGGTCGCCGGCCACCAGCGGGGTCGAGATGGCGGTCGCGATGTCCGGGCGGTCGCGATGGCGGTCCGTGACGCCCTGCGCGCCCTCGACGAGCTCCGCGCGGCGCGTCCGCGCGACCCGGCCGGCGATCCCCTCGCCCAGCTTGACGCGCGTGCTGTGCAGGGTGCCCTCGCTCAGACCGGTGGCGTACGCGATGTAGAGTTCACGGCTAGCCCGGTCGAACAGCAGGATCGAACCGCCGCCCGCGCCGACCGAGCGAGTGCACAGATCCAGGAGCTGCCTCAGGATCGCGTCGCCCGCGAGCGCGTCCTCGAGCCCGGCCAGGGTCGCCTGGATCGCCGCGCTCTCGCACTCGATCTGCTCGAGGCCGGGCCGGGGGGGCAGTGGCCGCGGGGCCGCTGGCCGGCGCCGGAGGGCCAGCTGGGCGCGCAACTCGTCCTGACGGATCGTGGGCAGGCCGCGCCGGGCCGCAGCGTCGGCGAGCGACGCCGCGAGCGCCCCGGCTCCCGCGGGCAGCACGACGACCGGCGTGGCGCCGGCGGGCGCGGCGAACTCGTCCAGCGACGCGTGCACCGGGACGCCCATGATCTCGGCGATCGCGGAACCGAGCGCCTGGCCGGTGGGGTCGACGACGGCGAGGATGACGATGTCGTCGCGCGCGCCGAGGTCGGCGAAGAGAGGCATCTCCGCCTCGCCAGGAGCGCCCAGGACGATGGATAGGCGTTCGCTCATGACCTCCGCCTCGCGACGCGGGATTCCCGTGCCTACTTGATCGTCTGCCCGCCCCGCCGCTTGAGGACAGGATCTCAGTCGGGGTTCTCGCCGGAGAGCTGCCGCTTGATCCTCACGAGCCACATGAACGCCTCGACCGGGGAGATCGTCTCGATGTCGAGCTCCCGTAGGGCATCCAGGGCATCGCGCTCGTGGTCCCTGAACAGGCTGAGCTGCCGGGCCGGCGCCGCACCGCCGGCGGCCGGCGCGTCGGCCGCGAGCGACCCGATCGCCGCCGCGAGTCCGATCCCGGCGCCGGTCGAGCGAGCATCCTCGCGCGTCAGGTAGGCGAGCAGGCTCTCGGCCCGCCGCAGGACCGTCTCGGGCACCCCGGCGAGCCGCGCGACGTGGATGCCGTAGCTCTTGTCCGACCGCCCCGGCGCCACGTGGTGAAGGAAGATGATCTTGCCCTCCCACTCCCGCACCTGCAGCTGCAGGTTCACGAGGCCGGGCAGGGTCGCCGCCAGCTCCGTCAACTCGTGGTAGTGGGTGGCGAAGATCGACCGCGGTCGCGGCCCGCGCGCGTCGTGCAGGAATTCCGTGATCGCCCACGCGAGCGAGAGTCCGTCGTAGGTCGACGTGCCGCGGCCGATCTCGTCGAGGATCACGAGGCTGCGCCGGCTCATCTGGTGCAGGATGTGCGCGGTCTCGCTCATCTCGGTGTAGAACGTGGACTCGCCCCGCGCGAGGTTGTCGCTCGCGCCGACCCGAGTGAAGATGCGGTCGATCCAGCCGATGCGCGCGCTCGCGGCGGGAACGTGGCTGCCGGACTGCGCCAGCAGCACGATGAGCGCTGTCTGCCGCAGGTAGGTGCTCTTGCCGCCCATGTTCGGACCGGTCAGGAGGATCAGCTGGTGGTCGCGGTCGTCGAGGACGGTGTCGTTCGGGATGAACTGCTGATCGGCCAGCAGCTGCTCGACCACCGGGTGGCGGCCCTCGCGGATCTCGAGCTCGCAGCTCTCGTCGCAGGTCGGCTGGCAGTAGCGCCGCTCCTCGGCGAGCACCGCGAAGGCGGTCATCAGGTCGATCTGCGCGACGCGGTTCGCCGCCACGGAGATGTCCGCGAGCCGCGCGCCGACCGACGCGACGAGCTGCGCGAAGAGCTCGGCCTCGAGGCGGTCGCCGCGCTCCTCGGCCTCGAGGATCGTCGCCTCCGCCTCCTTCAGCTGGCAAGTCACGAAGCGGCTGGAATTGACCAGGGTCTGCGTCTGCTCGTAGTCCGGCGGCACCTTGTCCAGGTTCTTGCGGGTGACGTCGAAGTAGTACCCGAACACCTTGTTGTAGCCGACCTTGAGCGTCGTGATGCCGGTCCGCTCGCGCTCGCGCAGCTGCAGGCCCGCCAGGAATCCCTTCGTGTCGCGGGCGAGCGCGCGGCAACGGTCGAGCTCCTCGCTCACGCCGTCACGCAGGTAACCCCCTTGCCGCGTGTGCGCCGGCGGCTCGTCCGGCAGCGCGCGCAACAACTCGGCGCCGAGCGGCGCGAGCTCCGGCAGCTCGCGCGCCCACTCGCACACCGGGTGGGCCGCCCGCCCGCCGGCGAGCGCCATGCGCCGCAACTCGCCGGTCGCCTCGAGCGCCAGCCCGAGCTGGCGCAGCTGCCGCGGGCCGATCCGGCCGGTGGCGGCGCGCGCGGCGAGTCGTTCCAGATCGCCGACGCCGCGCAACACGGCGCGCAGGTCGCGGCACCAGTCGCCCGCGCCACGCAGCGCCGCGACGCCGGCATGCCACCGCGCGAGCGCCGCGCGGTCGACGAGCGGCTCGGCGAGGCGATCCTCGAGGAGCCGCCGCCCAGCCGCGGTCACCGTGCGATCGACATGATGGACCAGGGTGCCCGGACCGCGATCGCCGGTGAAGGTGCGGAAGATCTCGAGGTTGCGCAGCGTCTCCGCGTCGAGCAGGAGCCGGTCGCCGCGCGCCGCGAACCTCAGGCTCGTGACCTGCGCCGGCCGCCGCAGGTTGAGGCTGGTCAGGTAGCGCAGGAGCGCGCCGGCCGCCGACAGGGCGCGCTGGCGGTCGCCCTGGTCCAGGCCGAAGACGCCGAGGCTCGCCACCTGGAAGTGGTCGAGCAGCGTCCGCTGGGCCAGCGCCGGGTGGAACCAGGTGTCACTCACCGGGTTCAGCACGACCGCGGGCAGCCCGGCGCGCCAGCCGCGCAGCCGGCTCTCGGGAAGCGACTCGCGCAGGATGACCTCCCGCACGGCGTGCCGCTCGCAAAGAGCCGCGAGGTCGATCGGTTCCTGGCCGCAGCGAAACTCGCCGGTCGTGGCGTCGAGCAGCGCCCAACCCGCCTCCGCGCCCGCGCCGGCCTCCTCGGGCGGCAGGTAGGCGAGGCAGTAGTGGCCGCTGGCCGAGGCGATGAGCTCGGCCGCCGTGGCCGTGCCCGGGCTCAAGATCTCGACCACCTCGCGCTTGACCAGGCCCTTCGCGGTCGCGGGGTCCTCGACCTGCTCGCAGATCGCGACCGTGAGCCCCGCGTCGAGCAGTCGCGCGAGGTAGGTCGCGAGCGCGTGGTGCGGAACGCCGGCGAGGGGCACCGGGTGCGCGCTGTCCTTGTCGCGGCTGGTGAGCGTCACGCCCGCCGTGCGCGCGAGGATTTCCGCGTCCTCGAAGAACGTCTCGAAGAAGTCGCCCATGCGATAGAGCAGGATCGCGCCGGGATGCCGGGATTTGATCTCGAGGTACTGGGCGAGCATCGGCGTGAGCCGCTGGTCGGCGCCGGCCGAGGTCGCGGCAGCGTCGGATGGGCGGCGCCGCGCCATCAGTCGCCGCTTCCGGCAACGAACCCTTCGAGTCGGTGGGTCCGCGCGAGCCGGTCGACCTCGGCCCGCGCCTGGGCGGCGCTGTCGAAGCTGCCGGTCTGGACCTTGTAGATCGGCTGGCCGAGCTCGTCGACCTCGGTCACGACGCGCAGGCCCGTGACCTGGCCGCGCCACCGCTCGACGAATTGCATGGCCAGCGCGCGGTCGCGGAACGCCGCGAGCTGGACCGCGAATCGACCCGTCTGCACCGGCGCGGTGGTCGCGGCTGATGGATCGAGCGCGCCGGCGGCCGCTTGATCGTCGAGCGCCCGGCGCGCCAGCGTCCCCACCTCCATCGCGGCGAGCGACGACGGATAGTCCCGCATCAGCTCCGCGGCCACCTCGGCCGCTTCCGACTCGCGTCCCAGGTCGGCCAGGACCTGCCAGCGGCCGGCCAGCATCTCCGGCTCCGCGCCGCGGCCGCGCTGGCGAGCGCCTGCGGCGAAATAGCGCAGGGCCAGCTCCTTGTCGCCGCTCTCCAGCGTGATCCGCCCGAGCAGGCTGCGAGCCGCGGCGAACGCCGGATCGTCCGGGCGGACCGTCGCGAGCATCTCGCGCGCCCGCTGGCGATCGCCGGCCTGGCGAAGCGCCTCGCCCGCGAGCAGGTAGATGTCGCCGGGCAGGGACTCCGGCGGCAGATCCAGCAGCGGCCGCAGCAGCTGCCACCCTTCCTCGGTGCGTTGCCGCGCCAGCGCGATCGACGCGGCGTCGAGCGCCGACTGCACGCGCACCTCGAGCGCATGGTCCTGGTTGCGGACCACCTCGAGCGCCAGGGCGCACGCGCGGTCGGGATCGTCCTCCAGGCGCTGTCGCCAGACGAGGACCGCGCCCCCGGATTCCGCCTCGGACGGGATTCGCGCGAGCGCCTCCCGCGCCTCGTCATAGCGTCCGGCGGCGAA
The DNA here is from genome assembly GCA_022711765.1 of Candidatus Krumholzibacteriota bacterium. Classification (GTDB taxonomy): domain Bacteria; phylum Krumholzibacteriota; class Krumholzibacteriia; order LZORAL124-64-63; family LZORAL124-64-63; genus Glo-17. The sequence continues at coordinate 233,500 of JAKLEB010000001.1, read as the reverse complement.
CAGGTCGCCGACCTCGCCCAGCGAGCCGCGCGCGAGGGCGAACGAGACCGTCAACGCGAGCGCGAGCGCTCCGCCGGCCAGCGGCAGCGACGGGCGGCGGGTGGGTCGGACCAGCTTCACGGCTCGCTCCCCGGGCGATCGACTAATACCGCGGTGGCGACGCGGGCAAGGCCGGCGCGGCCGCCGCCGGCGCCGGCGGCGCGTAGCCGGCTGGCGCGAACGAATCCGGGCTCAGGCAGTCGGTGCAGAACCAGCGGATCTCCAGCTCGCGGCGCCCGCAGGTGCGGCACCGGAAACCGCGGCCGGCCCCCGGCGCGCTCAGCAGGTTCCAGACCCGGCTGAACGCGGCGTCCGGGTGCTCGACGGTCAACAGGCGCAGGTACGGCGCGGCGGCATCCGGAGTCAGGCGAGGATCGCCGCGCTTGGTGGCGAGCAACCGCACGGCGTCGTCCCGCCGGTCGAGCTTCTCGTACAGCCGCGCCAGCGCCATCCAGAGGACCGGCGGGGCGCTCGAATCCCGGCAGACCTCCTCGAGGATCGGGATCACCCGCGTGAACCTGCCGGTGTCGAGCAGCACGCCCTCGAGCAAGCCGAGAGCCGGCGCCATCTCATCCGGGTAGCTCGCGAGACCCTCGGCGACGGTCTTGACCGCCAGCTCCGCGTCGCGATCGGCGGCGGCGAGCAAGGCCCGCACCAGCAGAACCCGTCCGGCCGCCGGCGACAGGTCGCGCGCCTTGCTCAGGATGTCGCGCGCCCGCTCGTGCGCGCCGCGCCGGTAAGCCTGCAGGGCGCGGTCCGTGAGCCACGCCGCGCGCAGCGCGCGCAGCTTGGCCGCGGACGTCTCGCTCAGCTTCTTCTCGCCGCCGCGCAGGGCGGCGAGCGCCGCGTCGTTGTCCTGGCGCCCGACCGCGGTCGCGAATCGCAGGCGGTACCAGCGTTCGTCTTCGGCGGCGAGCGGACCGAGCTGCGACAGGACATCGTCCGCCTCGCTCCACCGCTTGAGGTCCACGAGATCGGCCGCCAGCTCGAGGCTGACCACGATCCGCCGGCCCGGCTGCAGATCCGGCCGCACGGTCAGGCTGCGGTGCAGCGCGGCGGCGCGGCCCGGCTCGCCGGTCAGCCGCAGCAGGACGCCGAGGTGCAGGTAAGGATCGCTGCGATGCGGCTCCAGGCGAACGGCTTCGTGCATGAGATCGCGGGCTCCCGCCAGATCGCCGGCGAGCCAGCGTTCGAGCCCCCGCTCGTGCAGGTCGGCCTCCGGCAGCGGCCGCGGCCGCCGCAGCGCCAGGAAGAGCGCCATGCCGCCCAGGAACAGGACCAGCGCGCCGAGCAACCAGGGCCACACGTCGTACCACACCTCAGTCGTCCTTCGTCGAGGTCGGACTCGCCAGGTCCTGCAGCGGCAGCGCGCGCAGCTCCGCGAGCTCCTGGTTGATCCGGTCGTTGTGCCGGCGCAGCCGGCCGACTTCCCGGCGCTGCCGGACCTCCCGCAGACCCATCAGGCCGAGGGCGATCAGGAAGCCGAGACCGAACGAGCCGGTGACGACCCAATACAGCCCCACGCCGAGGTACTCGCGGCCGAAGAACTGCAGGTCCACCGACTGGTCCGCGTTCGCCGCGAACAGGTAGACGACGAGGAACACGAGCAACAGGTAGAAGAACAGCCGGACGATCTTCATGTCACGCACCTCGCAGACGGACCGGGCCGCGGGATCGCCACCGCAAGCAATGTAGCGGAATCGACGGGCGCGTCCAACCCGAACTATGCGACCGGATCGCCCAGGAAGGCCGAAGCGCGCCAGCCGATGATGCGGACCCGACGGAGCTCGCCTGGCGTCGGCTCCGTCAGTGGCGCGATGACCTTGCGGTTGCTCGCGGTCCGCAGCCGCCAGTGACCGGCCGGTCGTCGCGCCGGCTCCTCGACGACGGCCAGCCACACCTGCCCGACCTGGGCCGCCGCGACCTCGGACCAGATCGCGGACTGCCGGGCGATCAAGGCCGCGAGACGACGCTTCTTCTCCGCCAGCGGGACGTCGTCCCCGAGCCGGGCCGCCGGGACCCCGGGCCGCTCGCTATACTTGAACGTAAATATCGTATCGTAACGGACTTCCTCGATCAGGCTCAAGGTCTGCGCGAAGTCGTCCGCGGTCTCGCCCGGAAAACCGACGATGAAGTCGCTGCTGAACGTCACCTCGGGGATAGCGCGCCGGGCGTAGGCGACCATGGCCAGGTAGTCGGCGCGCCGGTACAGCCGCTTCATCCGCTTGAGGACGCGGTCGCTGCCGCTCTGCGCCGGCACGTGGAGCCACGGACAGACCTTCGGCTCGCGCCCGATCAGGTCCATCAAGTGCGGGCGCAGGTCGCAGGGGTGGCCCGTCAGGAAGCGGATGCGCTCCAGTCCGTCGATCCGGGCCACCTCGGCGAGCAGCCCGGCGAAATCGAGGCCGTCGCGCCACCGGTACGCCGTGACGTTCTGCCCCAGCAGCGTGACCTCGCGGCCGCCCGCCGCCACGATGGCGCCGATCTCCGCGAGGATCACGGACGGCGGCTTCTCGCTCTGCGGCCCGCGCGTGTAGGGCACGATGCAGTACGTGCACTTGTAGTCGCATCCCTTGTGGATCGTCACCAGGTGGGAGCTGTTCGTCGGGTATAGCTCGGGCGGCGCGACGTAATGCACGTCACGGTCGTGGCCCGTCGCGACGATCGGCTGCGGGTCGTCGCGGCCGCCGAACAGCTCGGCCACGAGTCGGGGCAGCTCGCCGTAGCGGTCGACGCCGACGACCAGATCGATGCGGTGCTTGCGGCGGGTGAGGTCGTCCTGCAGCCGCTCCGCCATACAGCCGCAGATGCCCAGGACCGCCGCCGGCAGTCCGGCTTGCTCGCGCTGGCGCCTCAGCTCCCCCACGCGGCTGATCACGCGGTGTTCGGCGTGCTCCCGCACCGAGCACGTGTTGATCAACACGAGATCCGCCGCCAGGTGATCGGCCACCTGGGTGAAGCCGGCGGCGCCGAGGCGGCCGAGGATCGCCTGCGAGTCGTAGGCGTTCATCTGGCAGCCGTAGGTCTCGACGTAGACGCGCCGCCCGCCGCCGCCCGTCGGGCTCGCGGTCGCGCGCGGCGCGAGGGCCGGCACGACGAACTCGTTCATGCCGGCACTTCCCGCAGGACGCGCGCGACTCGCCCGCGCAGGCGGCCGCCGCGATACTGCTCGCATTCGACCATGACGAGGGTGCCGGACGCGAGGTCGCTCTCGACCGCGACCGCGGCGTAGTTGTCGGTCGTCGCGATCCGCCGCGACGGCGCGTCGGCCGGACCCCGTTCCACGACCGCTTCGCGGACCTCGCCGACCCGCGCCGCCGCGAACACCGCCTGCTTGCGGCGGCCGAGCTCGCGCAGCCTGGCGGCGCGCTCCCGCACCGCCTCCGGGCGCACGGGCTCGAGCGAGGCCGCCGGCGTGCCGGTCCGCGGCGAGAATCGGAAGACGTGGAGGTAGCTCAGTGGCAGCGCCTCGACCAGCCGGACCGTGTCAGCGAACTCAAGGGCGGTCTCGCCCGGGAAGCCGACGATGATGTCGGCCCCGAGGCCGCAGCCGGGCGCCGCGGCGACGGCGGCGGCCGCGGCGGCCAGGACCGACGCCGCCCGGTAGGGCCGGCGCATGCGCCGCAGGACCGGGTCGCTCCCGCTCTGTACCGACAGGTGGAGGTGCGGCCGGATCTGCGACCGCTCGCCCAGCAAGGTCAACAGCGGTCCGGTCACCTCGTCGGGGTGCAGGCTCGAGAGGCGCACGCGGATCCCCGGGAACCGATCGCAGACGGCGCCGAGCAGGCCGGCCAGGCCGCCGCTCGCCGACCCGAGGTCGCGCCCCCAGCTGCCCAGGTGGATCCCCGCCAGGACGATCTCGTTGTAACCGGAGCCGGTGTGCAGGCGGTCGACCTGCGCGAGGACCTCCGGCACGGTCCGCGAGCGGCCGGGACCGCGGGCCTGCCAGATCTGGCAGTAGCTGCAGCGCAGGTCGCAGCCATCCTGGACCTTGATCGTGGCGCGGCTGCGGCCGGCGAACGACTCGATGATCGGCGCCGCGAACGCGGCCTCGCGCGGAAACGGGTCGACCAGGACGAATGGCTCCGCGCCGTCGGCGGGACGCGCCAGCACGGCGGGCAGCCACCGCGCGACGTCGTCGCGGGCGAGGTTGCCGACCACGCCGGCGAGCTCGGCCCGAGCGGCGAGCTCCTGGGGCCGCGCCTGCGCGTAGCAGCCGGTCACGACGACCCGCGCCGCGGGCTGCCGGCGCTTCGCCTCGCGCGCGAGCCGGCAGCACTCGTGCGCGGCCTTGCCGGTCACCGTGCAGCTGTTCAGGACATAGAGGTCCGCCGGACCCTCCCAGGGCACGACCTCGAGAGGGACCGCGCCGCCCAGGGCGAGCTTGAGCCCCTCCGTATCGTACTGGTTGAGGCGGCAGCCCAGGGTCCGGAACGCCACCCGCAACCGCCCCTGGCGATCCTGATCGGCCATCATCGCTCCGCGAAGAAGCAGGGGTGGAGGCTCGCCTCCACCCCTGCGGTCCGGCCGCGCCGGACGGTCCGCTCGCCGCACCCGCTAGGTGCGATCGCGCTGGTCGTCGTCATCGTCGTTCGCGGCATAGTCCGCCGCCTCGCGCGCGAGATCCTCGTCGCCAGGCAGCATCTCGCTCTTGTTGCCCTCCGCCTGGTCCGCGGCGGCGACGTCGTCGAGGCGAGGGTGCGCCGCGATGAACGCGTCCATCGCGTCCGGGCCGAGGTCCTTGAGGCGCTCGCTCAGGGACAGCACGATCCGGCGGTTCTCGATGTCCATCTTGATGACCTTCAGGTCGAGCCGCTCGCTCTCCTTGAAGTAGTACTGAGGCTTGTCGAGCTTCGGCATCTGGATTCCGAGGTGGCCGGTGGGGACGAAGCCCTCGAGGTCGTCGCCCAGGTCGACGATCAGGCCGTGATCGAGCATCCGCGTCACGCTGCCCTCGATCGTTCGCCCCGACGGGAACGAGTCGGCCAGGTTCGGCCACGGGTTCTCCATCAGCTGCTTGATGCCGAGGCTGATGCGGCGCTTCTGCGTGTCGATGTCGAGGATCTGCACGTTGACGCTCTCGCCCTTGCGCAGCATCTCCTTGGGATGGCGCACACGCTTGGTCCAGCTCATGTCGCTGATGTGGACCAGGCCGTCGATGCCCTCCTCGACCTCGACGAAGGCGCCGAAATCGGTGAGGTTGCGGACCTTGCCGGCGATGATCGTACCGACCGGGTACTTGTGGGTGAGCGATTCCCAGGGGTCTTGCTCGGTCTGCTTGAGGCCGAGGCTGATCTTCTCGCTCTCCTTGTCGATCTTCAGCACCATGACGTTCACTTCGTCACCGATGTTGACGACCTTCGACGGATGCTTGATGTGCCGGGTCCAGCTCATCTCGCTGATGTGGATCAAGCCCTCGACGCCCTTCTCCAGCTCGACGAACGCGCCGTAGTTCGTGATCGAGACCACGCGGCCCCGGACGATGCTGCCCTCCGGGTACTTCTTCTCGACGTCCTCCCAGGGATAGGACTGCAGTTGCTTGAGACCGAGGCTGATCCGCTCGCGCTCCTGCTCGAAGTCCAGCACCTTGACGTCGATCTCGTCGCCGATCTGCACGACCTCGCTCGGATGCTGTACGCGGCCCCAGCTGAGGTCGGTGATGTGCAGGAGGCCGTCGATTCCACCCAGATCGACGAACGCGCCGAAGTCGGTGATGTTCTTCACGACGCCGCGGCGCACCTGTCCCTTCTCGAGCTCGGAGATGAGGGTGCGCTTCTTCTCCTCGCGCTCGGCCTCGAGCACGATGCGCCGGCTGACGACCACGTTGCGGCGGCGCTTGTTCTTCTTGATGATGCGGCAGTCGATCTCCTTGCCGATCAGGTCCTCCAGGTTCGGTACCTGGCGCAGGGCGACCTGCGAGCCGGGCAGGAACGTGTCCACACCCCACAGCTTGACCACCAGGCCACCCTTGATGCGACGGTCCACGGTGCCGCGGACGATCTCGTTGTTCTCGTGGGCGGTCTTGATCTTGTCCCAGACCTTGAGGAAATCGGCGCGCTCTTTCGAGAGGGCCACCAGGCCGTCCTGGTTCTCGAGCTTCTCGAGGAAGACGTCGTACGTGTCGCCCGGATTGATCTGGGCGCCGCCGAACTCCTCCAGCGGGATCACGCCTTCGCTCTTGAAGCCGATGTTGAGCAGGACCTCGTTCTCGCGCACCTCGACGACGGTGCCCCGCAGGATCTTGCCCTCGGCCACGTCGGTGAGGGTCTCCTCGTACGTGTTGACGAGCTGGAGCATCTCCGCGGCGCTCAGATCCTCCTGGCCCTCGTCCTCGTCGCGGAAATCGTCGTTGATGATGACGATCTCGTTGAGATCGGTCGTCAGGCGGGGGGTCACGTCGTCGTCGATCGTCGCTGCCGGGCGCTCGTGCGAGCGGGAGCCGGCCGCGCTGGTCTTGGGGTTCTTGGTGGTCACGTCCGCGGGCGGCGGCGTCCGCTCGTCGCGCACCTCATCGGACCCGGGGTTGGGGTTGGGGGACATTGGTTCTCAGCCTCCTTGGGACATGCGAATATACCAGTCCGCTCGGACTGGCCGGCACGCAAATATACACGGTCCCAGGCAACGCTGCAAGAGACAATGGCTTGCGGCCAGATCCCGCGCCCGCTCACCCGGTCTCGCCGAACGGGTTGCGGCGCCGGTCGCGGCGCCCCTGCGCCAGCCGCAAGCGCCGTTCATATTCCGACTCCGGCGTCGCCGCGTACGACCGCGCCTCCAACTCGCGGAGGATCCCCAGGAACAGCGCGCCGATGCGCTCGGTCACCTCGCGGCGGTCGTGGTCCCGCAGGAGGCGGTCCAGGGCGTGCAACCGCACCAGGGGTCCGTAGCGGATCTCCAAGGGCGACTGAGGATTGCCCCCGAAGGCCAGCGCCCGCGTCCCGCGCACGAAGATGGGCAGGATCGGCGCGCGGGTCTCCTGGGCCAGGATCCCGAGACCACCCTTGATCGGGCCGGGTTCGCCGATGCGGCGCCGCGTCCCCTCGGGGAAGAGCAGGAGATTCTGGCCGGCGGCCAGGGCGGCCCCGGCCGCCGCGAACGCCGCCGCGTCGTACCCCCGGCGGTCGATGGGGATCGCGTCCAGCCAGCGGAAGAACGCGCGGGCAATCGGCCCGGCGAAGAGCTCCCGCTTGGCGAGCGTGCGGACCGGTCCCCGCCGGAAGGTCGAGCCGACGAGCGGCGGGTCGAACCACGAGATGTGGTTGCTCGCGAGGATCACGCCCGGCGGGACCGTCGGCGCCGGCCGGCCCGCCACGCGCAGGCCCACGAGCGCGCCCACGGGCGCCACGGCGTTGTAGAACAGCCGGTACTTTGCGGGCAGGGCCCGCCACGCGCGCGCCGCATCCCAGTCGACGCGCGCGTCGAGCCAGGGGTTGATCCGGCACGCAAGCGCCGCCTCCTCGATCTGCTGCTCGAGCGAGAGCCGGCTCGTGTCGATCACGAGGGCGTCTGGACTGATCGCGAGCGGGCTCTCGGCGCGGCCGCTGTCGAGCCGGTCGCGCTCGGCCAGATCGCGCTGGACCGCCTCCCGCTCGGCCGCTTGTCCCCGCTCGCGCTGCTGCCGCCAGCGTCGTTCCGCCCGCGCGGACAGGGTCGCGTCGAGGTAGAGCTTCGCCGTGGCGAGCGGAAAGACGACGCTGCCGATGTCCCGCCCTTCCATCACGACGCCGCCGCGCCGCGCGAACTCCCGCTGCCGCTCGACCATCCGCCGCCGGACCTCGCCGTGCGCCGAGACCGCCGAAACCGCCGCGTCGACGGCCGGAGTCCGGATCGCCTGCGACACGTCGCGGCCGTTCCAGACGACCTGGGCTTCCTTGTCGCCCGGTCTGAGGCGCAGATCGGCGCCGTCGAGCAGGCGGCAGAGCGCCGCCTCGTCGGCCGGATCGGCGGCTGCCTCGAGGGCCGCGCGGGTCAGGGCGCGGTACATCGCCCCCGTGTCGACGTAGACGAGCTGGAGCCGCCGCGCGAGCGCCCGCGCGGTCGTGGACTTGCCCGAGCCGGCGGGACCGTCGATCGCCACGACCGCATCGGCGGGCACGGCGTCGCTCGCGGCGCGCAGCTCAACGACCGACGGCAGGCGCTCCACCTCGTCTACCCCAGGACCCGCGCCAGCGCGGCGACGCAGCGCCGGTTCTCGGCCGGCAGGCCCACGGTGATCCGCAGGGCGCCTGCGCCATCGGGCAGGCCGAAGGCGTCGAGCGGTCGCACGATGACCCCGGCCTCGAGCAGCGACCGCGCGATCTCCTGGCCGCGGCGCCCGGGCGCGAGGCAGAACAGGAAGTTCGTCTGGCTCGGCACGACGGTCAGTCCCAGCCGGGCGAGCTCGGCCGCCAGCCACTCGAGCTGCTCGCGGTTGCGCCGCGCGCGACCGGCGACCGCGTCCCAGTGCTCGAGGCAGGCCAGCGCGCCGGCCTGGCTGAGCGTGTTCACGTTGAACGGCTCGCGGGTCTTCTGCAGCTCGCCCACGAGGTCGGGGTGGCCGACGCCGTAGCCCACCCGCAAGCCCGCGAGGCTGTGGATCTTGCTGAAGGTGCGCATCACGAAGAGGTTCGGCCGCTGGGCGAGCAGCGGGAGGGTCTGCGGAAAGTCGGCCGCCGTCACGTACTCGTAGTAGGCCTCGTCGATCGCGACGATCACCCGGGGGGGGATCCGCCGCAGGAACTCGGCGAACTCCTGCGCGCCCACGTAGGTGCCGGTGGGATTGTTCGGATTGCAGATGATGACGAGCTTGGTCCGCTCGTCGACCGCGGCGGCCATCGCCGGCAGGTCGTGCCGCCAGTCCGGCGCGATCGGCACGCCCCGGCCGGTGTCGAAGTGCACGCGGCCGATGATCGGGTAGACCAGGAAGCTCTGCTCGGAGTAGACGAAGTTCTCGCCCGGCGAGACCAGCGCCCGCACCAGCATGTCGATGACCTCGTTGCTGCCGTTGCCCAGCAGGATCGCCTCCGGCGCCACCGCCAGGTGGTCCGCCAGCGCGCGCGTCAGGGCGAAGGCGGCGCCGTCCGGGTAGCGGTTGACGTCGAGCGCGGCGCGCTGCAACGCCGCGACGACCTCGGGCAGCGGTCCCTCCGGGTTCTCGTTGCTCGCGAGCTTGATCACGTCCGCGAGGCCGAGCTCGCGCTGGACCTCCTCGACCGGTTTGCCGGGGACGTACGGGCGCGCCTCGCGGATGCCGGCGCGGAAGAGCTGCTTGAGGTCCATGGCCTTCGTCTTTCCGGCCGCCGCCGCCGGCGGCCCCCGAGGCGCGCTCGGGTCAACTGGGGTCTGTCAGCCCCGCGGCCCGGCGCAGGGCGAGGTCCTCGTCCCGACCGAGACGCCGGAACCCTCCCGGATGGAGCCGGCCCAGGTGGACCGGTCCGAAGGCGACGCGCACGAGCGACACGACGCGGTTGTCGACCGCACCGACCATCCGGCGGATCTGCCGCTTGCGGCCCTCGTGCAAGGTCAGCAGCCAGCGGCACGGATCGCCGGCCTCGTCGGGCGCGATCCGGCCGGGACGCACGGGCCGTCCGTCGAGCACGAGCGAGCCGTTGGTCAACGTGCGCGCCGCGGCGCGATCGAGCGGACGCGCGAGCACGACGAGGTAGGTCTTCCACACCTCGCTGCGCGGACTCAGCAGGGCCCGGGCGAGAACGCCGTCGTCGGTCCACAACAACAACCCGGCGCTGTCGTGATCGAGGCGGCCGACCGGCTGGAACCGCTCCGGCAGGCCGCCGCGGCGCCGGTACTCCCCGAGCCCGGTCTGGGCGCCCTGGGGGCGCAACGTGCAGACGACGCCGAGGGGCTTGTGGAACGCGTAGACGCGCGCGTCCCGCGGCAGCGTGGCCGGCTGGCCGTCGACCGTGACGGCGCTGGCGGCGGGATCCACGCGGCAGGCGAGATCGGTGACGATCCGTCCGTCCACGGCGACGCGTCCGGCCTTCACCAGCGACTCGACGCCGCGACGCGAACCGTGCCCGGCCAGGGCCAGGAAACGGTTCAGGCGCAGGGGACCCTCACGGCTGCTCGGGTTCCGCGGCATCGCTGGCATCCTCGCCGCCCTTCGCGTCCGGCTCGACGTCGCCGGCGGCATCGATCGCGATCTCGAGATCCTCGTCGGTGAGCTCCTCGCCGAACTGGCTGGCGAAGGCGCGCAGGTCATCCCGGTTCTCCACGATGGTCTCGAGCGACGGCAGATCCGGCAGCTGCGAGAGCCCCCGCAAGCCGAGGTGGTTGAGGAACTCGCGCGTCGTGCCGTACAGCAACGGGTGCCCGACGCCGTCGCTGCGCCCGACGACCGTGATCAGGTTGCGCTCCTGCAACGTCGCCAGCGCGCCGCTCGACTGCACGCCGCGGATCTCGTCGATCTCGATCCGCGTGATCGGCTGCCGGTAGGCGATGATCGCGAGCACCTCGAGGCCGGCGCGCGACAGGCGCGTGTACTTGCGCGTCTTGAGCAGGCGTTCGACCAGCGGCGCGTACTCCGGGCGGGTCGCGATCTGCCAGCCGCCGCCGAACTCGACGATCGTGTACGCATGGCCCGCGGCCGCGTACTCCCCCTCCAGCTCCGCGACCAGGGTCTTGATCTCGGCGCCGCTCAGCTCGGGGAAGACCTTCTTGAGGCGACCCGCGGTGAGCGGACTATCGGTCGCGAAGAGCAGGGCCTCGAGCTCGCGCTTCAATCCGCGGCCTCGCTTTCACCGGCCGCGACCGCCGCGACTTGCTGCGCCTGGAGCCACAGGGGGCCGCGCGGCTCGGTCTGGAACACGGCCAGCAGGCCGCGCTTGACGAGCTCGAGGATCGCGATGAAGGTGACGATGACCTCCATCCGGATGGCGTCGCCCCGGAAGCACTCCTCGAACCGCACCGTCGCGCGCTCCCGCACCGCGCCGAGGATCAGCTTGACCTTCTCCTCGACCGTGAACGGCTCGCGCGAGATCTGGTGGACCGGCGTGGCCTGCACGCGGTCGAGCACGCCGGCGAGGGCCGACAGGAGGTCGAACAGCTCGATCCGCAGCTCCGGCTCGATCTCCGCGTGGTTGACGAACGGATACCGGGACTGCCGCACGTGGTACTGCGCGCGCTGCGCCTCGCAGTCCTGGAGCTGGCGCGCGACCTCCTTGAAGCGCTTGTACTCGAGGAGCCGCCGCACCAGCTCCGCGCGCGGATCCTCCTCCAGCGGCTCGTCCTCGGCGTCGGCGGGCCGCGGCATCAGCATCTTCAGCTTGATCACGAGCAGCGTCGCGGCCATGGCCATGAACTCGCCAGCCTGGTCGAGCGACACCAGCTGCATGATCTCGATGTGGCGAATGAACTGCTCGGTGATGCGGCTGATGGGGATGTCGTAGATGTCGATCTGATCCTTCTGGATGAGATAGAGCAGCAGGTCCATCGGTCCCTGGAAACCCGAGAGCTCGACCTGGTAGGCCTCGCTACGCCGGAAGTAGTCCAGCTCGGGCGGCAGGATCTCGAGGCCCCAGCCCGCGGGCGCCGCCGCCGTCGCTGCGGCGGCAGGCCGGTGTTCGTTCTCGGCGGGCGGCGAGTCTTCGCGCATGCGGATCACGGGAGCTCCTTCTCCGTGTTCAGCCGATGTGCATGGCGTCGCGCACGCGCGCCATGGTCTCCTGCGCCGCGCGGCGGGCACGGCTGCAACCTGCCTGGACGATCTCCTCGACGCGGCGCGGATCGCCCGCGTAGGCGGCTCGCCGCTCCCGCAGCGGCGCGAAGTGCTCGATCACGCCGGCGAGCAGCCGCTTCTTGCAGTCGACGCAGCCCCGGGCCGCGGTGCGACACTCGGTCGCGGTGAGGTCGGCCTCCTGGGGCATGAACTTCTGGTACCAGGTATAGATCGCGCAGACCTCGGGATGGCCCGGGTCGCTGCGCCGCTGCCGGGCGGGGTCGGTGAAGGCCGGCATCAGCTTCGCCTTGATCTCCTCCGGCGATGCGGCGATCTCGATCGTGTTGCCGAGCGACTTGCTCATGCGCCGCCCGTCGGTGCCAGGGAAGCGGGCGAACTTCGTCACCAGGCCGTCCGGCTCGGGGAAGATCTCGCCGAAGTGGTTGTTGAAGCGCCGGGCCATCTCGCGGGTCAGCTCGAGGTGCGGCAGCTGGTCTTCGCCGACCGGCACCGCGTGGGCCCGGTAGACCAGGATGTCGGCCGCCTGCAGCACCGGATAGCCGAGGTGCCCGAAGCTGATCTCGCCCTTGAGGTCGAGGTCCTTGACCTGCTCCTTGAAGGTCGGATTGCGTTCGAGGCGACCGATGCTGATGAGCATGCAGAGGATCAGGTAGAGCTCGGCGTGCTCCTTGATCTGCGACTGCACGAAGAGGACGGACCGCTCGGGATCGAGGCCGGCGCCCAGCCAGTCGAGCAGCATCTCGTGCGTGTTGCCGGCGACCTCGCCGGCGCGGTCGAGCGCGGTCGTCAGACTGTGCCAGTCCGCGACCATGAAGTAGCAGCGGTACTCGTCCTGCAACCGCAGCCAGTTCTCGAGCGCGCCGGTGTAGTTGCCCCAGTGCAAGCGGCCGGTGGGCCGCATGCCGCTCAGGATGATCTTCTTGTCGGTCAATCGTCTACCTTTCGCGGCGCGGCACTCCCCGCCGCCAGCTTGCGTCTGCCGCGCCAACCTGGGCGAAGGTACCATCGGGCAGCGGACCTGTCAAAGCCAGTCCTGCCCGTTCAGGCGCGCCGCGGGCCTCGCGCGCGCGGATGCGCGCCGCGATAGGCCTCCCACAGGAAGCTGCGGTCCACGTGCGTGTAGATCTCCGTGGTCGAGATGTCCGCGTGCCCGAGCAACTCCTGCACGATCCGCAGGTCGCAGCCGCCCTCCAGCAGATGGGTCGCGTAGCTGTGGCGCAGCGTGTGCGGCGAGACGCGGCCCGCGAGCCCGGCTTCGCGCGCGCAACGCTGGAGGAGGTTCCACACCGAGATCCGGCTGAGCCGGCCGCCGCGGACATTGAGGAAGACGGCGGCGTTCGGCCGCCGGCCGAGCAGTTGCGGGCGGCCGCGATCGAGCCAGACCGCCAGCGCCGCGAGGGCCGGCTGGCCGACGGGCACGACTCGCGTCTTGCTGCCCTTGCCGCGCACGCGGAGCGTCGCCTCGCGGCTGTCGAGGTCGACGAGGTCCATGCCGCACAGCTCGCTGACGCGCAGACCACAGCCGTAGAGGATCTCGAGAATGGCGCGGTCGCGCAACTGGCGCGGCTCCGCGCCGCCCGTCGTCGCGAGCAGGCGCTCAACCTGGCTCACCGTGAGCGTGTCGGGCAGCCGCCGCCCGGCGCGCGGGCCCTGGAGCGTGGCCGCCGGGTCGCCGCGCGCGAGGCCCTCGGCCGCGAGGAACCGGCCGAAGGACCGCAGGGTCGAGACCAGACGGGCCCGCGACCGCGGTGCGAGCGTGGCGGCGCTCGCCGCCAGGAAGTCCCGCAGCTGTCCGGCGGAGAGCCGGCCCGGCTCGTCGAGTCCGGCAGGCTCCGCCCAGGCGCGCAGGCGCCGCAGGTCCCGCTGATACGCCTCGAGGGTCGCGGCGGCCAGGCCCCGCTCGGCCGCGAGGTACGCGAGGAACCCGTCGACGGCCGCGTCCCACGCCGGCGCCCGCTCAGCCATCGCCGCCTCGCTGCCGCCGCTCCGCGAAGAAGGCGAGGATGTTGACCGCGTCGCGCGGTCCGAGCCCGCGGACGGACGCCAGCTCGTCGGCGGTCGCCTCGCGGATCGCCGCCACCGAGCCGAAGTGGTAGAGGAGTGACAGCTTCTTCACGCGGCCGATCCCCGGGATCAGGTCCAGTTCGCTCGCCGTCGTCCGCTGGTCGCGCAGCAGGCGGTGGTAGGTGATGGCGAACCGGTGCGCCTCGTCGCGCACGCGCTGCAGCAGCTTGAGCGCCGGGCTCCGGCGCGGCAGCCTCAGCTCCCCCGTCTCGCGCACGATCGTCTCGTCGCGCTTGGCGAGGCCGATCAGATCGGTGTCCGCGAACCCGTGGCGCGCGAGCACGGCCCGGGCGCGCCCGAGCTGGCCCACGCCGCCGTCGACCATGACCAGATCGGCCGGACGTTGCGCGGACGCGGCGAGCTTGCCGTAGTAGCGGTCGAGGACCTCCTCCAGGCTGGCGAAATCGTCCGGGCCGACGACGGTGCGGACGCGGAAACGGCGGTAGCGCGACTTGAGCGGCTCGCCGCCCTTGAAGAACACGAGCGACGCCACCGTCTCCTTGCCCTGGAAATTCGAGACGTCGAAGCACTCGATCGTCTCGGGGACCTTGTGCAGCCCGAGCGCCTCCTGCAGCGCGACGTCGCCGGGGTCGACGGCGCGACCCGCGCGGAGCGTCGCCTGCAGCGTGCGCTCGCCGAGCTTGAAGGCGGCGTTCCGCTGCGCCAGCTCGACGGCGTCGCGCCGGTCGCCGCGCCGGGGGATCTCGAGCGCCACTCGCGCGCCGCGGAGGCGCCCGAGCCACTCCTCCCAGCTCGCGCGATCCTCGAGGTCGTGGCTCAGCAGCACGAGCGGCGGGATGTCCCCGGCCCGCGGATAGTACTCGCGCAGGAGCTGGGCGAGGAAGGCGTCGAGCCGCTGCTCCCAGCGGTCGCTCATCAGGAAGTGGTGCGTCGTGAGGATCCGCCCGCCGCGGACGCGCAGGACGACGCCGCAGGCGTCCTCGCCGTCGCGGACCAGGCCGCAGACGTCGGCCTCGCTCGAGAATCCCGCCAGGCTGCGACCCTCCGCCACGGTCGTCGCGAGCTTGCGCAGGCGGTCGCGCAGCGCCGCCGCCGCCTCGAACTCGCGCGCGGTCGCGAGCGCCTGCATCCGCTCCGTGAGCTCCGCGATCACGGTGCGGTCGCGACCCTCGAGGAACGCCACGAGCTGGCGGACCTGCTCGCGATAGTCCTCGCGGCCGACGAGGTCGACACAGGGCGCGGTGCAGCGGCCGATCTGGTGGTCGAGGCAGGGACGGTCGACGGTGCGGTCCGGCAGATCGAGGCTGCAGGTCCGGACCTGGAAGAGCCCGGCCGCGACCTTGAGGGTCTCGCGCATCGCGCGCACGTCCGTGTACGGCCCGAAGTAGCGCGCGCCATCGCGGCCGAGGCGCCGCACGACCGACAGGCGCGGGTACGGTTCCTCGAGGCCGATCCTCAGGTAGGGGTACTGCTTGTCGTCCTTGAGCCGCACGTTGTACCGCGGCTTGTACTCCTTGATGAGCTGGTTCTCGAGGACCAGGGCGTCCGTCTCGGTGTCGGTCGCGATGTAGTCGAAATCCGCGATGTGCCGGACCAGGGCGACGGTCTTGGGATCGCGGTCCTCGCCCTCCTGGAAATACGACCGCACGCGGGCGTTCAGGCGCTTCGCCTTGCCCACGTAGAGGATCTTGCCCTGGCGGTCCTTGTGCAGGTAGACTCCCGGCGCGGCCGGCAGCAGGCGGAGCTTGGCCGCCAGCCGATCGGCGGGATCAGGCCCGGTGGGGTTCGCGGGCTGGATAGGCTCGTGGTCGTCGCCGCTTGACATCGTCGGCCGCCCCGGCTACCTTTCGTGGTCCGAGTGAACCGTTTGGAGGTAAAGGTCTTGCCCCATCACAAGAGTTGCAAGAAGCGGTTGATCACCAGCCGCAAGCGCCGCGAGCGGAATCGCGACAACAAGGCCGCCATGCGCTCCGCGCTCAAGGCCCACCGCAGCTTGCCCGCCGGCTCCGAGGAGCGCAAGGCGCAGCTGACGGCGATGTACAGCGAGGTCGACGTGATGGCCCGCAAGGGGATCATCCCCCGCCAGCGTGCCAGCCGGCTCAAGAGCCGCCTGGCGGCCCGCGCCGGCAAGTAGGCTCCTCGAGTCGACGCCGCCAGAAACCTGGCGCAGATTCCTCGCGTTCGAATTCCAGGGTGCGTCCGGCGGGACGCACCCTCGTTTGCTGCCCGCCTGCAGGCTTGCCACCGGCTCTCAACCGCCCGCCGCGAGATCCTGCAGCACGTCCTGCAAGTTGTAATAGCCCGGCGCCGCCCGGTGCGCGAACCGGACCGCCGGCAGCACGCCGCGCAGGAACGCCCGCCGCGAATGCGCGCGGTGGGTGAGCACGAGCATCTCCTCCTGGTCGCCGATGGTCCAGGTGTGGTCGCCGACCACGCCGCCGATCCGCTGCGAGTGGACGGGCGGCGGGTCGCCGCCCCGCTCGCGCTGCCACGCGGCCGCGAGCCAGCGCGCCGTGCCGCTGGGCCGGTCGGCTTTCGCGCGGTGGTGGGTCTCCACCAGCTCGGCGTCGAAGCCGCCGGGCAGGGTCCGCGCGAGCAGGCGCAGGACCATCTGCAGGGCCGGGATCCCCACCGAGAAGTTCGCGGCGTGCACCACGGGCACGCGGGCCGCGTGCGCGCGCAGGTCGGCGAGCTGGTCGGCCGTGTGGCCGGTCGTGCCGATGACCAGCGGTGCCGCGACGAGGCTGCTCTGCGCGAGGAGGCCGGCGAGCGCCGGCGCCAGGCTGAAGTCGACGATCACGCCGCCGCGCGGATGGACCGCGGCGAGGCGGTCCTGCCCCGTCAAGGGCAGCGACGGGTGCGCGACCCCGGCGGGCTGATCCCCGCCCGGCTCGGTCACGAGCGCGACCAGCGCGCAGTCTTCGGCCGCGGCGACGAGCTCCGCGACGAGCCGGCCCATGCGCCCCTCGGCCCCGTGCACCGTGACCGGGATCACCCGCGCACCTCCAGATCCCGCGCGATCAGATCCGCCAGGGTCGACTCGTAGAACTGGACGAGGTACTTGACGCTGTCCTCGGTCACCGGCATCAAAGGCAGCCTCGGCTCGCGCCGGCAGAGGCCCGCGAGCGACAGCAGCTCCTTGACCGGCGCCGGGCTCGTCTCGATGAAGCAGGCGCGCCCCGTGGGCGCGAGCAGGCGGCTCAGCTTCCAGGCGGTCGCGACGTCGCCCTGCCGCCAGGCGTTCCACATGGCGACCAGGCTGCCCGGCAGCAGGTTGGACACCACGCTGACCGCGCCGCAGGCCCCGAGCCCGAAGATCGAGAAGTTCAGCGCGTCGTCGCCCGAGAACACCTGCAGGTCGGTCTGGGCGATCACCCGCTCGATCTGGTCGAGATTGCCGCTCGCCTCCTTGATCGCCACGATGTTCGGATCGCCGGCCAGCTCGGCGGCCGTCCCCGGCAGCAGGTTGCACGCGGTGCGGCCCGGCACGTTGTAGAGCACCACGGGCAGGTCGACCGCGCGGGCCACGGTGCGGTAGTGCGCGACCAGGCCGTGCTGCTGCGGCTTGTTGTAGTACGGCGTGATGATCATCGCCGCATCGGCGCCCCAGATCTTGACCTCCCGCGTCTGCTCGACCGTCCGCGCGGTGCTGTTGGTGCCGCTGCCCGCGACGACGAGGCACCTGCCGGCGCAGATCTCGACCGCGCTGCGCACCAGGTACTCGCGCTCGTCGCGTTCGAGGACCGCGGCCTCGCCGGTGCAGCCGAGCGGCACGACGCCCGCCACGCCGGCCGCGACCTGCCGCTGGACGAGCCTCGGCCAGGCCGCGCGGTCGACCCCGCCCTCGCTGGTGAACGGGGTCACCAGGGCCGTGTAGATCCCCTCGCGAATCCGGGTCCGCCTAGTCATCGCCGGTCACCTCTCCCGCGAACGCGACCACCGCCGGCCCGCGCAGGGTCAGGCGCCGCTCGGCGTGGTCCACCGTGATGGTCAGAAGATCGCCGCTCCGGGTGCGGATGGCCACCGGCGACGTCGCGAGCCCGAGTCGCGTCAGGACGGCCGCCGCCGCCGACGCGCCCGTGCCGCAGGCGAGCGTCTCCGCCTCGACGCCGCGCTCGTAGGTGCGCAGCCGCCACGGTCCGCCACCCGCCTCGCGCGCGACCCAGTCGACATTCGTGCCCGCCGGCGCGAAGCGCGGGTGCAGGCGCAGGGCCCGCCCCTGGCCGGCGACATCGACCGCCGCGAGATCGTCGACCTGGATCACGAGGTGCGGCACGCCCGTGTTGCAGGTGTGGTGCGCGGCGAACGGAGAACCCGGCACCTCGACCGCGAGCGCGAGGTCGCGGTAGGGCGGCAGGGTGACCTCGATGTCCGCGGCGCCGTGGACGCGGGCGCCGAGGACGCCCGCGACGGTCGCCAGGGTGCAGCGGTCGCCGACCAGGCCGGCCCGCCGCGCGAACGCGACCGTGCACCGCGCGCCGTTGCCGCACATCTCCGCCTCGCCGCCGTCGGCGTTGTAGTAGGCCATCCGCAGGTCCGCGTCCGGCGCCGTCCCGACGATGATCAGACCGTCCGCGCCGACGCCCGTGCGCCGGTCGCAGAGCGCCGCGATCCGCGCCCGGTCGAGGGTCGAGCCGGGCGGCAGGTCGCGCGCGTCGACCATGATGAAGTCGTTGCCCGCGCCGTGCATCTTCGTGAATCGCAGTCGGGACATGTCACTCCTCGGGCGGCCGCGCCAGGCTGTCCGGCGAAGCGGCGGCCGTGTCCGGCAAGGCGGCTGCGGTGTCCGGCGGCGGCGCGGCCCACGGGGTCAGCGTATCCGGCCAGACGATCAGGGGCAACCGCGCCGGCAAGCCGGGCTCGACCGGCACGCTGTCCGCGAGCGCCCACGGTTCGAGCGCCCAGAGCGTGTCGGCCGGCTCTCCGACCGCCGACAGCAGGCTGTCGCCGTCGCGGTCCACGAAAAAGACCGCGCGAACGAGGCCGGGGCCCGCGCCGGGCAGCTCGAAGTCGCCGGTGTCCGGGACCGCGCGCGCCGGGCTCGCCCCGGGCGGTTGCGGCGCCGGCACGAAGCCCGAGTCCCCCTCGGCGATGCCGCGCAGGAAGGCGAGCACCGGACCCTCGGCGGGAGGCCGACCCGACAGGCGACCCGTGAGGGTCCCCGGCGAGGTCGGCAGGTAGAACAGGCGCAGGCCGGCGTCCAGACGCGGCGACGTCGCCGCGAGACGCAACGTGTCCGGCCACAGACGCTGGGCCTCGGCGTCGCCGGCGCGCCGGTCGCGGTTGCGATCGTCGTAGGCGCGCAGGAGCCAGCCGTCCCCGTCCGCCGGCAACCAGCTCAGCCGGAAGGTCCCGCCCGAATCCGCCACCGCCCGCCGCAACACCGGCCGCTGCGCGAGGCGGACCGTGTCCGGCCCGTCCGGCAGGAGCTCGACCACCGCGCCCGCGGCGGGCTCCTTCTCCAGGACCAGCCGCCCCGTGATCTCGCCGGTGGGGATCGAGTCTCCGGTCGCGAAGACCCAGCTGCGGCCGGCCGGCTGCGGCACGCCGTGGCTGTCCTTCATGCCCGGCAAGATCTCGACGACGACGACCGTGTCGGCCGGCAGCGGTTCGTCGAACTCCACGACCGCCGTCGTCGATCCCCGCCAGCTCGTGCCGCGGACCGTGCGGCGCGGGTAGACGTTGAGCCAGCGATAAGCGTCCGTCCGGTCCATCTTCTCGCTGAAGCCGAAACGCAGCTCGCGCAGCGGGCCGTGTCCAGTGGTCGCGCTCTCCGGAACGGCCGAGACCAGCGACGGCGGGACCTCGTCCACCGGGCCGCCGGGCGGGGCCTCCGGGCTGGCGCACGAACCGAGCTGCGCGGCCCACGCCGACAGGACCAGGCGCGCGAGCCAGGTCCCGCCGGCAACGTCCCGTGCGCTGCGGTCGCGTCGACGCAGGGGCATGCTCCTATCTCAGGAACGCGGCCAGGATCGCCCGCTGCACGTGCAGCCGATTTTCGGCCTCATCGT
Organism: Candidatus Krumholzibacteriota bacterium; assembly: GCA_022711765.1. Taxonomy (GTDB): domain Bacteria; phylum Krumholzibacteriota; class Krumholzibacteriia; order LZORAL124-64-63; family LZORAL124-64-63; genus Glo-17. Next base: position 213,754 of record JAKLEB010000001.1, on the reverse strand, counting down.
AGACGACCGAATGCGGCCCGTCCATCACCTCGTCCGTGATCTCCTCGCCGCGGTGCGCGGGCAAGCAGTGCAGCACGATGTGGCCGGGGTCGGCGCCGGCGAGCAGCGCGGTCGTCAGGCGGAACGGCGCGAACGCGAGCCGACGCTGCGCGGCCTCCGCCTCCTGCCCCATGCTGTAGAAGCTGTCGCTGTAGATGACGTGCGCGCCCGCCACCGCCGCGACCGGGTCGTGCGTGATCTCGAAGACCGCGCCCGCCCGATCCGCGTGGGCGACGATCTCCGGGTCCGGATCGTAGCCCTCGGGACAGGCCAGCGTGAACTTGAACGGGAAGACGCACGCCGCGTTCAGCCAGCTGTTGGCGAGGTTGTTCCCGTCTCCCACCATGACGACGCTCTTGCCGTTGATCGTGCCGAGGTGCTCCTCGATGGTCATGATGTCCGCCATCACCTGGCAGGGGTGCAGCAGATCGGTCAGGCCGTTGATCACCGGGACCGTGGCGTGCGCGGCCAGCTCGTCGACCTCGCGCTGGTCGAACCAGCGGATCATGATGCCGTCGACGAGACGGCTGAGGACCTGCGCCACGTCCTTGATCGACTCGCGCGTCCCGAGGCCGATCTCCTTGTCCGTGATGAACAGGGAGCCGCCGCCGAGCTGACGGATGGCGACCTCGAAGCTCACCCGCGTGCGCAGGCTCGGCTTGGCGAAGACGCAGGCGAGCTGCCGGTTCGGGTGGGTGTGAGGCAACCGGTGGGCGCGCGCCAGCGGCTTCTGCCGGCGCGCCAGGTCGAGGATGTCGCGGAGCTCGTTCAGCGTGAAGTGGTCGATCCGCAGGAAATCCTTCTTGCCGGGGATGGCCGGCAGCGTGAACGACGCGACGTCCCTCGCCGGCGCCGGCCGGCGGGCGGGAGCCGCCTGGCGAGCCGGGGTCTTCGTCCTGGCCGGAGCCTTCTTGCGGGCCGGCGCGTTCGTCCGGGCCGGAGCCTTGGCGCGGGCGGGGGCCGCCTTCCGCGGACTCTTCTTCCGGACGCCAGTCGTCTTCTTGGCAGGGGTCTTTCTCGGGTTCTTCTTGCGGAGAGTCATGCCGCGCTCCTCGGGCCGTCGCTGGACCTCGGTCCAGGCAGCCGTCCAGGTTCCTCGTTGCGCCGCGACCGGGCGGCAGTGTTCCGGCGGGCCTCAAGATACCACTCCCGCGAGGGAAGTCCACCGTCGCCGTGGCGCCGGCGACGGATACCGCGTTCGGGCGAGGACTCAGGACGACGACGCCGCGGCCGGGAGCCAGCCGACGAGCGCGTGCGGAGGCAGCCACCAGCCGGGGGCGACCGGTATCCTGGTCCAGCGATCGCTCGCCGAAAACCAGATCGCGATCGCGTCCGGCTCGCCGGGCGCGCGTTCGACGATCGCGATCGCCTCCGGCGCAGTCGCCTGATCGGCGAGGGCGAAGCGAACCTCGGCGACGGCCTCGCCGCGGTGGCGGAGGATCCACCGGTCCTCGCCGGCGTGGCGCGCCGACGCGAACTCGTGACCGAGGTCGCGCCAGTCGGGGTCGAGGGTCGTGTAGGTCTTCGCCTCGACATCGATGACGTACGCCTGGAACGGTTCGCGGTCGGGCGCCGGGCCCAGGGCGATCCGGTAGACGATCGCGCCGGAATCGTCCGGCTCCAGTCGCGCGCTCATGCACGCGAAGCGTTCCCGCGCCAGGGCCGGACGCCGGGCGATGGACTCGTCCAGGCTCGGGGATCGCGGCAGGTCGATCGTGACCACCGGTTGCACGCGACCATCGGTGTGCAGGACCACGATCTCGCCGTTGTCGACCTGCGTGAGGATGCGCTGCTCGTCCAGCCAGAGCAGGGGCGCGCCGCCCCCGGCGACCGAACTGACCAGCGAGCGCGTCAGCCGGAAACCCCCGCCAAGCCGCCGGGGCTCGGCATCCAGGCGGTGGAGCCAGAGCTCGTCCGTGCCGCCGCCGGGCGGACCATGGGTGACGCTCTGCCAACCGCCCGGCGAACGGACGCCGGGCAGCGTCGAATCGGGCAGGCAAGGCGAGCGCGTCACCGCGCCTGTCGCGAGATTCACCCTGGTGAGCCGGTCGAGGTTCGGCTCGTGGATCAGCACCAGATCGCCCTCGACCCCCGCCAACCGGCTGAATCCGTGGCCATGACCGCCCCGGAAGATGAACCGGCGCTCGCGGAGGTCCACGATGTCCCCGGTGTCGCAGAGGACGAATCGCCCGCCATGCAGCCGGCTGCGCTCGCAGTTGAACCGCAGCTGCGCGTCACGGTTCGCGACGACGGTATCGATGCCAGCCAGCGCACCGTCCTGGAAACGGTACGCCAGCAGGTACTGGCGCCGCTGCGCGAGGTCCGTTCCGGCGACGCGGGAGTCGTCGGCCGCCGCCACGATCAGCACCCGCGTCTCGGCCGGGGCGGCGCGCAGGACCGAGCTTTCGACTCCGCCCGCGAGCAGGGCCGCCACCAGGATCGCCGCGAGCGGCCGCCGGTTTCGCATGACATCCGTCCCGTAGCTGCTGTCCATCCTCCGCGGAACGCGTGGCGGTGCGCGCGCTCCGCCGCGTCCGCTCAGAGGATGTACCGGGTGAGGTCCTCGTCCTTGATGATGGCCTGCAATCGCTCCCGGACGAACTCGTCCGTGACCTCGAAGGGCCCCGTCCGCGCCTGCGGCACGTCGAAGAGCAGCTCGTCGAGGAGCTGCGCGAGAATCGTCTGCAGGCGCCGCGCGCCGATGTTCTCCAGGCGCTTGTTCAGCTCGGCCGCGATGCGCGCGAGCTCCTTGATGCTCGCCTCGGTGAAGCGGAGCTGGCACTGGTCGACGTCGAGGATCGCCTGGTACTGCTTCAGGAGGGAGCTGTCGGTGTCGCGCAGGATGCGGACGAAATCGTCCTCGTCGAGGCTCTCGAGCTCGACGCGCACCGGGAAGCGGCCCTGCAGCTCGGGGATCAGGTCGCTCGGCTTGGACATGTGGAAGGCCCCGGCGGCGATGAACAGGATATGGTCGGTGCTGACCGTGCCGTACTTCGTCGTCACCTGCGTGCCCTCGACGATCGGCAGCAGATCGCGCTGCACGCCCTCGCGGCTCACGTCGGGGCCGCTGGTCGGACCGCCGCTGCCGGCGATCTTGTCGATCTCGTCGATGAAGATGATGCCACCCTGCTCGGCGAGGTCCACGGCTTCCTGCGCGATCTGTTCGGCGTCCACGCGCTTGGCCGCCTCCTCCTCGCGCAGCCGCTTGCGCGCCTGAACCACGGAGAGCTCCTTGTCGACGGTCTGCTTCGGGAACATCCCCTTCAGGCTCTCCTCGAAGCCGGGATCGACGTCCATGCCCGCCGAGGCGAAGATGTTCGCGACCTGGATCTTGCTCTGCTGCGTGCGGATCGTGACGCGGCGGTCGTCGAGCACGCCCGACTGCAGCTGCTCGCGGACCTTGGCGCGGCTCCGGTCCCAGCGGGCGCGCCGCTCCGGATCGTCGTCCTGGAGGGCCAGCGGAGGGAACAGGAGGTCGATGAGGCGGTCCTCGACGGCGCGGTCGATCTCCCCGCGCACGGTCGACTCCTTGCGCGCGCGCACCAGCGCGATCGCGTTCTCGACGAGGTCGCGCACCATCGAGTCGACGTCGCGGCCGACGTAGCCCTTCTCGGTGAACTTGGTGGCCTCGACCTTGAGGAACGGCAGCCCGCCGATCTGCGCGAGGCGGCGCGCGATCTCCGTCTTGCCGACGCCGGTCGGACCGATCAGGATGATGTTGTTGGGGAGGACCTCGCGGCGGACCGCCTCCGGCAGGCGCATGCGCCGCCAGCGGTTGCGCAGGGCGATCGCGACGGAGCGCTTCGCGTCGTGCTGGCCGATGATGTGCCGGTCGAGGATCGCGACGATCTCGCGGCAGGTGAGCTGCGGGTCGGCCTTGATCTGGCGGATCTCCATTCAGACGACCTCCCCCGGACCCGCGTCCTCGCCCAGCTCGAGCACGGTCAGATGTTGATTGGTGTAGACGCAGATGTCGCCCGCGATCTCGAGGGAGCGGCGCACGATCGCCGCCGCGTCGAGGTCGCTGTGCGCGAGCAGGGCCCGTGCCGCCGCCAGCGCGTAGGGACCGCCCGAGCCGATCGCCGCGACGTTGTCGTCGCTCTCGATGATGTCGCCGTTGCCGGAGACGATGTAGGCGTCGCTGTGGTCCAGGACGATCATCATCGCCTCGAGGCGGCGCAGGATGCGGTCCCGCCGCCACTCCCGCGCGAGCTCGACCGTCGCCCGCCGCAGGTGGCCGTTGTAGCGCTCGAGATGGCCCTCGAACTTCTCCCAGAGCGTGAAGGCGTCCGCCGCGCCGCCGGCGAAACCCACCAGGACCTTGCCGTGGTACAGCTTGCGGACCTTGACCGCGCCGTGCTTGGCGACCGTCTGGCCGAGGGTGACCTGGCCGTCGCTGCCGATCGCTCCCTGGCCGTCGCGGAGGACGGCGATGACCGTGGTCGACCGGATCTCGGGCATGGGATCAATCCTTCCGCCGCGCCCGGGGATGCGCGCGCAGGAAGGCCTCGCGCACCTGGACCCGGCTGAGGTGAGTGTAGATCTGAGTCGTGGCCAGGTGGCCGTGCCCCAGGAGTTCCTGCACGACCCGCACGCCGGCGCCGCCGTCGAGCAGGTGGGTGGCGAAGCTGTGCCTCAGCGTGTGAGGCGAAACGCCCGCGACGCCGGCAAGTTCCCCGGCGTAGTGGGCGACGCGTTGCTGGACCGTGCGCCGCCCGATGCGGCGGCCCGGCCGGCCCTCGAACGCCGGCTGCGCGGCGAGCGCGCGCGTGAGGCGGCCGTCCTCGAGCGCGCGCCAGGCGCCCGGAGCGAGCCGGCTCGCCAGGTACTCGCGCAGCGCCTGGTCGGCGCAGCCGCACAGCGGCAGCCGTCGCTCCTTGCTGCCCTTGCCGACCACGCGCACCTGGCCGTCCACGAGGTCGATCGCGCCGAGGTTCAGGCTGACGACCTCGGCGAGCCGCAGGCCGAGGCCATAGATCATCTCCAGGAGCGCGCGGTCGCGCCGGCCTCGCGCCGTCCGCGGATCCGGCAGGGCGAGCAGCTGTTCGACGAGCTGCTCGCCCAGCACCGTCGGCAGCTTGCGCTCGCGGCCGCCGCGGCTCGTCACGAGATCGTCCGGCGCCGCCGCGAGCCGGCCCGTCAGCTGGAGCCACCGGAAGAAGGCGCGAATCGACGCGAGGTGGCGAGCGACCGTGGCGCGGCTGCGGTCCTGGCGGCGCAGCTTCGCGAGGTGGGCTCGCACCAGGCCGGGGCGCGCGAGGTCGGGCCACTCGGCCGGACCGGGGTCGTCGGCGACGGCGCCGAGAGCCGCCGCGGTCGCGAAGAACGCGCGCAGGTCCCGGGCATAGTGCTCGCGTGTGCGCGGGCTGAGGCCGCGCTCGACGGTCAGGTACGCGAGGAAGGCTTCGACGGACATCGGCGCTCCCGGGGTCGGCGACGTCATTCCTCGCCAGGATACTCCGTTTCCGCCGCGGCCGACACCGCGCCGGCGTCTTCCGCGACGAGCCGCAGGAAGAACTCCAGGTCCGCGAGAGCGCGCTCGCGCTGAGCCAGCTTCCGCTCCCGCTTGCCCTTCACCGGCTGGTCCAGCTCGGGCAGCAGGCCGAAGTTCGCGTTCATCGGGGCGAGGCGGGGCGCCGTGTCGTCGAAGAGGAAGCCGTGGTGCAGAGCGCCGATGATCGTGGTGTACGGCCACGGCGGCAGGCGGCGGCCGGCGAGCGCGGCGTCGAGATGCCAGGCGGTCACGAGCCCGCCGGCGATGCTCTCGACGTAGCCCTCGACGCCCGTGATCTGGCCGGCAAGCCGGACCGCCGGCTCGGCGCGCAGCGCGAAGTCGGGCCGCAGCACGCGAGGCGAGTCGACGTAGAAGTTGCGGTGCATCTGTCCCAGCCGGACGAATTCGGCCCGCTCGAGCCCCGGGATCATCCGGAACACGCGCTCCTGATCGCCCCAGCGGAGCCGCGTCTGGAATCCGACCAGCCCCCAGAGCGTGCCTGCCGCGTTCTCCTGCCGCAGCTGCACCACGGCGTGGGCGCGTCTGCCATCCGGGAGGTTCAGGCCCACCGGCCGCAGCGGGCCGAAGCAGAGCGACTGCGGCCCGCTCTCGGCGATCTCCTCGATCGGCTGGCATCCCTCGAAGAGGTCGGCCCGGTCGAAATCCTTGACGGGGATCCGCTCCGCGGCCACCAGCGCCTCGCGGAACGCGCGGTACTCGCCCTCGTCGAGCGCCGCGTTGAGATAATCGGCCTCGCCCTTCGCGTAGCGGCTGGCCCGATAGAGCCGGCCCAGGTCGAGGGAATCCCGGGTGACGGTCGGCGCGATCGCGTCGAAGAAGTGCAGGCCGCCCTGACCCGTGAGCGCCCCGATCTGGTCCTGGAGCGCCGGGCTCGTGAGGGGACCGCTGGCGAGGATCCACCAGCGGCCGGGCGCGGCCTCGAGCCGCCCGACCTCCTCGCGGCGAACCGTGATCAGCGGCTCGGCGGCGATCCTCGCCTCGACGGCGGCGGCGAAGCGCTCGCGGTCGACCGCGAGCGCGGCGCCGGCCGGCACGGCGCAGGCGCGCGCGATGGGCAGCAACTCGCAACCGAGGCGATCCAGCTCCTCCTTGAGCAGGCCGCTCGCGGTCGCGGGGTCCGCGCTCTTGAGGCTGTTCGAGCAGACGAGTTCGGCCAGGCAGCCGGACCTGTGCGCCGGCGTCGGCACGGTCGGCCTCATCTCGTAGAGGGTCGAGGACCGGCCGCGCCGGGCGAGTTGCAGCGCGGCCTCGCATCCCGCGAGGCCGCCGCCGACGATCCGGATCTCGGGCGCGGCCATCAGTCCTCCGCCGCGCCGTCGGGAACGGCCGTCTTGCCGGCCGACCTCTTCCGGGTCCTCCCGGCAGCCTGCTTCGCCGTCGTCTTCGCGGGCTTCTTCACGGATTTCTTCACGGACTTCTTCGCGGATGTCTTCGCGGATGTCTTCGCGGATGTCCTGGTGGACGCCCGCGCGGTCTTCTTGCCCGCCTGCGGAGCCGGTGTCGCGTCGGCTTGCCTGGCCGCTCGCGAGCGGCCGGACTGCTTCGCCCCGCGCCCACTGGTCTTGCGTTCCGCCGCGGCGGCGAGCCAGGCCAGCGCCTCGCTCACGGTGACCGATTCCGGCTCGCGATCACGCGGCAGGGAGGCGATCAGCCGGCCGTCGGTGACGTAGGGGCCGTAGCGCCCCTTGCAGACCTGCAGCGGCGCGCCGGTCTCGGGATGCGGTCCGACCTCGGCGAGGACCGGCTTCTTGCCGGCTTCCTTGTCGTGGATGAGGCGGAGCGCCTCGTCGAGGCCGATCGTGAAGAGCTGATCCGCCGAGCGTACGCTCGCGAAGGTGCGGTCCCGCTGCACGAACGGCCCGTAGCGGCCGAGTCCCGCGAGCACCGGCTTGCCCGTCCGGGGGTCGACCCCCACCTCGCGCGGCAACGACAGGAGCCTGAGGGCGGTCGAAAGATCGATCGAGGCGAGGTCGGTGTCGCGCCCGAGACCGACCCGCTTGGGTTTCGGCCCTTCGTCGTTCTCGCCGAGCTGCAGGTACGGGCCGAAGGGACCGCGCAACGCGTAGATGCGCTTGCCGGTCGCCGGGTCCGTGCCGATCGGCTCGCGGCTCTTCCGCTTCTCCTCCAGCAGGTCGTGCGCCTTCTCGGGCGTGAGGTCGTCGATCAGCAGGCCAGCCGGCAACGTGACGCTTTCGCCGCCTTGCGAGCCCCGCTGCACGTACTCGGACTTCCGGCCGATCTTCACGAGCAGCGGCTGGCCGGACCGCGGATCCTCGCCGACCGGGATGGCCGGATACTCGATCCGCTCCAGTTCCTGCGCGATGCTGCTCGCGAGGCCGGGGTCGTCGGCCCCGCCGCGGTAGAACTGGCGCAGGAAGTCCTTCCACTCGACCTCGCCGCGCGCGATCGCATCGAGCTCCTGCTCCATCCCCGCCGTGAACTTGACGTCGACGTATCGCTGGAAGTGGTCCCGCAGCAGGCGGGTCACGGCCATGCCGACGTACGTCGGCACGAGCGCGCTGCCCTTCTTCAGCACGTAGCCGCGCTGCTGGATGGTCGAGATGATGCTCGCGTACGTCGACGGCCGGCCGATGCCCTCCTCCTCGAGCGCCTTGACGAGGGAGGCCTCGGTGAAGCGGTCCGGCGGTTGCGTCTCGTGGCGCAGCGCGCGTACCTCCGCCACGCCCTGGGGCGATTGCTCGTCGTCCGCGGACTGCGGATCCGGGAGCAGTTGACCTTCGCGCAGGTCCGGCAGCAGCGAGTCGCGCTCGCGTTCGCCGTACACGCTCAGGAACCCGGGGAAGGTCACGATGGAGCCGTTGGACCGCCAGACCAGCCGGCGGCCCCGGCAGGAGCAGGCCAGCGTGGCCGTCGTCTTGTCGAGGCGCGCGTCCGTCATCTGGCTCGCGACCGCGCGATTCCAGATCAGTCGATAGAGCGCGAGGTCGGCGCTGTCCAGCAGCCCCGCCAGGCTGTCCGGCTCGCGCCCGACGCTCGTGGGCCGGATCGCCTCGTGGGCTTCCTGGGCGCCCTGGACCTGCGTCCGGTAGATCCGCGGCCCGTCGCTGAACGGCGCGCCGAAGCGGTCGCGGACGAAGTCCTCGATCTCCGCGAGCGCGGTGCCCGCGAGGTTGAACGAGTCGGTTCGCATGTACGTGATCAGGCCGACCCGTTCGCCCCCGCCCAGCTCGACGCCCTCGTAGAGCCGCTGCGCGATCCGCATGGTCTGCGCCGGCGACAACCGCAGGCGGGTGCTCGCGGCCTGCTGCAGGGTCGACGTCGTGAACGGCGGCGCCGGCCGCTGGCGGGTCTCCTTGCGCGTGACGGACGCGACCCGCCAGGGCAGCGATTCCGCGCTGCGCGCGCAATCCTGCAGCGCCTCGGCGAGCGCCGCGTCGAGCACCAGTCGCTGGTCGGGGAGCTTGAGGCGCCCGGTCGCCGGATCGAAGTCCTTGCCGTCCGCCAGCCGCTGGCCGTCGATCTCCACGAGGCGCGCGGTGAAGTTGACGCCGCCCGGACCGTAGAGCAACGCCTCGACGTCGTAGTACTCGGCCCGCACGAAGCGCTGCCGCTCCTCCTCGCGCTCGACGATCAACCGCACCGCGACGCTCTGGACGCGCCCGGCGCTCAGACCGGTCCGCACCTTCTTCCAGAGCACCGGCGACAGCTCGTAGCCGTAGAGGCGGTCGAGGATGCGGCGGCTCTCCTGGGCGCGCACCAGCTGCTCGTCGATGTCGCGGGGATTCGCGAGCGCTCGCTCGATCGCGCCGCGCGTGATCTCGTGGAAGGTGATCCGCCGGACCGGGATCCTCGGCTTCAGCACCTCGAGCAGGTGCCAGCTGATCGCCTCGCCCTCGCGGTCCTCGTCCGTGGCGAGCAGGAGCTCGTCAGCCTTCGCCAGGAGCTTCTTGAGGTCGGCGACGCGCTCCTTGCTGTCGGACGAGACCACGTAGATCGGCTCGAAGTCGTCGTCGACGTTCACGGCCAGCCGCTTCCACGGCCGGTCCTTGAACTTCGCCGGGATCTGGCTCGCCTTCTCGGGGAGGTCGCGGATGTGCCCGTAGCTGGCCGCGACCTTGTAGCCGCCGCCGAGGAATTTCTCGATGGTCCGCGCCTTCGCGGGGGACTCGACCACGATCAGCTTCAAGGACTCGCCTCTTTTCAGGGGACGCGGCCCGCAGCGACCTCACGGGTCAATGCGGACGGTCGCCGCCGCCGAGCCCGCGGGACCGCCGGTCCTCGCGCCCGGCGCCAATCACCCGGTCGAGCAACGGACCGAGCTCGGCCGGGGTCAACGGTCCGTCAGGGACCAGCTGGGCGAACTGGATGAGTGTCTCCATCTGCTCCGCCGTGATCTGCCCGGTGCGCACGAGGTCCAGCAGGTAGCCGAACGCCGGCACCGTGAGCAACTCCTCCTCGCGCGGACCCATCTGCCGCAAGGACTGGCGGCTCGGCCGCGCGACGCGCTGGGCGGCCAGCCAGGCCGGGCGGTCGGCTTGCGGATGCCACCGCCCGTGCAGAGCCGCCAGCAGGTCGGCCAGGTCCTGCGGACCGTACCCGGCCGCGGCGATGATCCCGGGCAGGTCCGACGCGGCGCAGGCGGATCCTGCCTGCCGCGCGTCGACCGCTTCGAGCAAAAGCAGCAGGAGTTTGCGCAGTCGATACCGGAGATGCTCCATGACGCCTTCCGCGGATGGATGGCCGCGCGCGGGGGCCCAACCTACCACGGGCCGGCGAGCCTGGCAAGGCGACGCTCGCTCAGCGGCCGCAGCACTGCTTGTATTTCTTGCCGCTGCCGCACGGACAGGGGTCGTTCCTGCCGACCTTCGGACCGTCGTGCCGGATCGGCTGGGTCCGGCCGGCGCGGGTCACCGATTCCGCAGCGGCTCCGCCCCCGGTCGTCGCCGGCTGCGCCGTGCGTTCGTAGGCGTTCACCGCCTGGTGCTGCGCGCGCAGCGCGGCCGGGTCCGGCGGACGCGGCTGCGGCGGCGTCCGCACGAGCTCGGCCCGGAAGAAGAGGCTCGCCGAGTCGCGGCGGATGCCATCCATCAGCTGCTCGAACAGCTCGAAACTCTCGCGCTTGTACTCGATGAGGGGATTGCGCTGCCCGAACGAGCGCAGGCCGATCCCGCTGCGCAGCATGATCAGCTCGTTGAGATGGTCGCGCCAGCGCTGGTCGATGACGTTCAGCAGCACGTAACGCTCGAGCTGGCGACAGAGGTCGGCGCCGAGCCGCTCCTCCTTCTGCCGCCGATGCTGCCCGGCGTGGTCGAGCAGGCGGTCGCGCAACGCGTCCAGCCCCAGCTCGAGATGCTCGTCCTTCGCGAGCGGCAGCGGCGCGAGCACCAGGCCCTGGTACTGCCGAGCGAGGTCGTCGATCCGCCAGTCGTCGGGCGGTTGGTCGGCCCGGCAATGCTCGTCGACCAGGGTATCGATCGCGCCGCCGAGGAAATCGTCGAGCACGTCGTGGACGTCCTGCTCCACGAGGATCTCGCGCCGCTGGCTGTAGATCACCTCCCGCTGCTTGTTGACGACGTCGTCGTACTCGAGCAGGTGCTTGCGGATGTCGAAGTTGTGGTTCTCGACCCTGATCTGCGCCTTCTCGATGGCCTTGGTGACCATCGAGTGGGTGATCGCCTCGTTCTCCTGCACGCCCAGGCTGCCCAGCACGCGGTTCATGCGCTCGTGCCCGAACAGCCGCATGAGGTCGTCCTCGAGCGAGAGGAAGAAGATCGCCGAGCCCGGGTCGCCCTGCCGCCCCGCGCGCCCGCGCAGCTGCCGATCGATGCGCCGGGACTCGTGCCGCTCGGTGCCGATGATGTGCAGGCCCAGCGGCTCGTCCTCCCAGTCGTCCCGCTTGAGCGCGCCGTCCTGCGCCCAGCGCGCGGGCAGACTGCCGAGGTCGGGGTCCAGCTTGATGTCGGTGCCGCGGCCGGCCATGTTGGTCGCGATCGTGACCGCGCCGATGCGGCCGGCGCCGGCGACGATCTCGGCCTCGTTCTTGTGGTGCTTCGCGTTCAGCACGCTGTGGTTGATGCCCTGCAGGCGCAGCAGGCGGCTCAGCAGCTCGGAGACCTCGACCGTGGTCGTGCCCACGAGCACCGGCAGGCCGAGGTGGTGCAACCGCGCCACCTCGTCGATGATCGCCTTGTACTTCTCCTTCTTGGTCAGGTAGATCACGTCGTCGTACTCGACGCGCGCGACCGGTCGGTTCGTCGGGATGACCACGACGTCCAGGTCGTAGATCGAGTTGAACTCGGCTTCCTCGGTCTCCGCCGTGCCGGTCATGCCGGCCAGCTTCATGTACATGCGGAAGAAGTTCTGGATCGTGATCGTGGCGAGCGTCTGGGTCTCGCGCTCGACGGTGACGCCTTCCTTGGCCTCGAGCGCCTGATGCAGGCCCTCGCTGAAGCGGCGGCCGGGCATCAGGCGACCGGTGAACTCGTCGACGATGACGATCTTGCCGTCCTGGATGACGTACTCGTCGTCCTTCTCGTAGAGGGAGTAGGCGCGCAGGAGCTGGTCGACATTCGAGATCTGCTCGTTCTTCGTCGCGTACAGCTGTTCCGCGGCCGCGAGCTTCTCGGCCTTCTGCGCCGGCGTGAGCGACTCGTCGACCTCGAGGTCCGAGCCGAGCGCCGCGAGGTCGGGCAGCACGAAGAAATCGTGGTCGCCCTCGGCCAGCAGGCTGCGCCCCTTCTCGGTGAGATCCACCGAGTTGTGCTTCTCCTCGACCACGTAGAGGAGATCCTCGTCCGCCTCCCACATGGCCTTGTCGCGCATGAAGTTCTCTTCGGTGCGCTGGATCGTCTCCGCGACGCCGGGAATGAGCTTCAGCCGCTGGAAGCGCTTGTTCTTCGGCGCGCCGCGGCTGATGCGCAGCAGTTTCAGCTTGGTCGCGTCGTCGAGCGTGACCTCCTTCTCCTCGGCGCCGTGCATCGCGCGCTCGCAGTCCGCGATCCACTGGTTGACGATCTTGAGCTGGGCGCGGACCAGGCGGTCGACGCGCGGCTTGAGCTCGTTGAAGCGGTGCGTCGACTTGGCGACCGCGCCGGAGATGATCAGCGGCGTGCGCGCCTCATCGATGAGGACCGAGTCGACCTCGTCCACGATCGCGTAGTGGAACCCGCGCTGGACGAGGTGCTCCGTGGCGATCGCCATGTTGTCGCGGAGGTAGTCGAAGCCGAACTCGTTGTTCGTGCCGTAGGTGATCTCGGCGGCATAGGCCTCGCGCCGCTGGTCCGGCGTCATCTCGTTCAGGATGAACTTGACGTCGCAGCCGAGGAAGGTGAGCACCCCGCCCATCCACTCCGCGTCGCGGCGCGCCAGGTAGTCGTTCACGGTGACCAGGTGCGCGCCGAGGCCGGGCAGGCTGTTCAGGTACAGCGGCATGATCGCGACGAGGGTCTTGCCCTCGCCCGTCGCCATCTCGGCGATCTTGCCCTGGTGCAGCACGACGGCGCCGAGGATCTGCACGTCGTACGGCACCATGTTCCAGGTCGATTCCCGGCCCCAGACCGGCCAGCTCGCCTTGCGCTCGGCCAGACGCCGGCAGCCCTCCCAGACGACGCCGAAGGCCTCCGGCATCAGATCGTCGACGGTCTCGCCGGCGGCGAGACGCGCCTTGAACTCGACGCGTTTGGCGCGAAGCTGGTCATCGGTGAGCGCCGCCAGCGGCTCGCGCGCCGCCTTCACGAGCTCGACCATGGGTCGCAGGCGAGCCAGGTCGCGGTGCTTCTTGCCGAACGAGCGTTCCAGCAGACCGAGCAGGCCGGTGGCCATGGTCTCGACTCCTTGGATAACCGGGGCGAACGACGCGGCCGGTGCGGTCGGCGCAGCCGCGGTGGAAACTAAAGGGGGTTGCAGAGGGTGTCAACCGGGGAGCCCGACGCCGGTTCCCGCGAACCCGCTCAACCGGCGAGCGGCCAGACGGTCAGCAGCGCCGCGATTCCACTCGGCATCGCGAGGTTGTCCCAGCGGCCCGCGCACCGTTCGACGAGCGCGCCGAATGCGCCGGCCGCGACGGCTGCCGGCACGGTCGCGCCGGCCGCGAGCCAGATCGCCGGCGTGGCCGCGACGAAGCAGGCGAGCGAACCGGGCCAGCTCTTGCCGGCCGCTCGACTCGAGCCGGCCGCGCCGGCCTCGCCGGCCGCGCCGGCCGCGCCCCGTCGCGCCCCGAACCGGCGGCCGGCCAGCGCCGCTGCGGGGTCGCCCACCGCCAGCGCCGCAATCCCTCCCGCGGCGGCCGCGGCCGGGAAGGCGAGCGCGGCCGCGAGGTACCCCGCTCCGAGCAGTGTCGCGCCCGACACGGTCGCGGTCTCGTCCGTCCGGAATACACCTGGCAACGCGGCGTCGAGGCGGCGCCGCGGGCCCGGACGGCGGCGCGCGACATCCAGGCTCGCCGCCGCCGCGAGCGCGAGACCGAGCCCGACGTGAGGCCAGGGCGGCGGCAGGTGCCGCACGCACGGCGCCGCGGCGGCCGTCGCGAGGTGGATCAGGTTGCGCCGCCACGGCCCGCCGGCCGTCACGGCGCGGACCCCAGGAGTTCGCGGTAGACGCCGCGGTCCCGCAGCACCCGCAACGTGTAACCGCGGGTCTCCGGGTAGCCGATCCAGGCCCAGAACGACGCTCGCGAGGAGTTGTCGCCGAGCTGCCGGTCCCAGCGGTCGACGGCGCCGGCGCCGGCGTTGTAGGCGGCGACGGCCCGATAGGGGTCGCCGGCGTAGCGCCGCACCTCGCCGGCGAGGATCCGCGCGCCCGCCCGCAGGCTGGCCGCGGGGTGGCTCCAGTGATCCGGTCCCGCCGGGCCGGCGGGATCGTCGTAATGGAACGGCATGATCTGCATGTAGCCCAGCGCGCCGGCCCGCGAGCGGATCGCGGGCTCGAAGAGCGACTCGTTGCGCGCGATCGCGAGCAGCAGTTCCGGCGGCAGCCCGGATTCGGCCAGAGCCTGCCGCACCGCGGGATCGCCCGGGACCGGGTACCAGAACAGCTGGCGCACCTGCTCCGCGACGCCGGCCGCCGGCAGGCGCACCGCCATCGCCACGAGACCGCGGTCGTCGCCGAGCGCCAGCGCGGCGCCGAGCAGCGCGTGATCGCGCAGGCGCGTGGTCGGGCCGTCGTCCCGCAGACCGGGCAGCGGCGAGGTCCGCGGCAGGCAGCTCCCGCCGGCGAGCCGTTCGATGTCTCGCGCGACCGCCCAGTCCAGCAGGGCCGGGACGGATTCGTGGCCGGCGAGGAATCGCGCGGCGGTCGCGCAGGCGATCGAGTGGCGCTGCCGCGGTTCGACCGTGTCGCGCACGGTCTCGAGGCCGCGCCGGTACGCGAGCGTCGACTCGACCGGGGCCGACGAGTCCTCGAGGAGGACCAGTCCCCAGCGCGCCCACGCCTCCCAGAGGCGGTCGCGCCACGCGTCGGGGTCGGGCAGCCCGCAGGCTTCGGCCGGGTCGATCCGCGGGGCGCCGCCCGCCCGGACCAACCGCTCCAGCCGCGAGCGTTGATCCGCGCCGGCCGGCGGGACGCTGCGGCCGAGCCGCTCCAGGAGCGTCCAAGCGTCCGTGCTGAACTCGCGGGCCTGCTCGCCCGCGAGCCGCGCCTCGGCGAGCGCGACGATCCGGCGGGCGTCGTCGGTGCGGTCCCGGCCGATCGCGAGCGCGAGCGCCTGCACGACCCATTCCCGCAGGCGGGTCTTCATGGCGGCGGACGCCTGGCTGTCGATCAGTCCGAGGGCCTCGTCGAGATCCCGCAGACCAGCATCCCACTCGCCCCGCAACAGATGACTCTCGCTGGCCCGCCGCCAGTGGTCGATCCGGTGGCCGTCCGTGACCCCCGGCCGGGTCGCCAGCGCCTCGAGGGCTGCGGGGTCGTCGCGAAGCCGCCGTTGACCGCGCAGCCAGTACCCCTGGAACAACCCGTCCTCCGGCGGCGAGGGCCACCGGGCGAAATGGCCGGCCAGCTCCGCGGTGCCGAGCAGGATCGCGCCGAGTCCCGCCTCGACGTCGGGCGCGAAGCCCGCAGCCTGCAGCTCCGCCGCCGACAGCCAGAGCCGACCGGCCGTGGCGAGCATGACGGCGGTTTCGCGGTCTGCCGCGCCCGCGGGGATCGGCGGCGCTCCGCGGTGGCGCTGCGCCGCGAGCCAGATGGCCCAGCCGCTGCGCGTGTCGTACGGGCCGAGCGCGTGGAGCGCGTGCCAGACGGGCGCGAGGTCGGACGGGTCGCCCACGCGGTCCGCGAGGCAGGCGGCGCGCAGGGACCAGGCGAACTGCTCGGCGTCGGTGAGGCCGAGCCCGCGCGCGTCGTCGACGATCAGCGCGGCGGCGCGCGCGGCGGCGGTCGCGTCGCCCGCGCTCGCGAGGCGACTCGCATGGATGAGCCGGATCTGCTGCGTCCAGGGACCTGGACCCGGCGCGAGGTCGGCGGGCGGCGTCCACGCCGGGTCCGCGAGGTCCGCCAGCACCTGCCACTGTCGCCTCGCGTCCAGGTAATAGGCTTCGGCGGCGGGCGCCGAGGCCAGCGCCGGCACCGCGATGCGCCAGGCGACGAGGTCGACCCCTCGCGGCATGGTCTCGCCGGCGAAGAACGACGCCGCGCCGGTCCGCCAGCCCGGGTCGAGCGCGATCGGCTCGAAGAGCCCGGCGGGCCAGCCGCCGGCGAGTTCGAATGTCCCGAAATCGCGGAATTCTCCCACCTGGAAGCGTTCCAGCCACGGATCGTGGACGACGGCGGCGAGGGCGGCCGGCCCCGCCGCGGCGACGAGGCAGGCGGCGGCGGCGAGACGGGGCAGATTCAGGGAAGCCATGTCACCTTGCAGGTCAGGGTCTGTCCGTGGGCGCGCAACCGGACGATATAGACTCCCGCCGCGACTCGCCGGTCGGCGGCGTCCGAGCCCTCCCAGGTCAAGATGCCGGGACCCGCTTCGAGATGCAAGCGCCGGACCAGACGGCCGCGCAGATCGTACACGGCCGCCTCGGCCCGCGGATCGCCGGCGGCGTCGACCGTCCAGTTCACGATGCCCGCCGCGGGATTCGGCCGGGCCGGTCCGAGGACGACGGCGTCCGGACCCGCGGCCACGAGGGTCCGCGAGACGAGCGAGGCCTCGCCGACCGCGACCACCCGCACGCGGCTGCTTGCCCGCTCCCGCAGGCCGAGCCGGGCGAGCGTCACCTGGTGGTCCTGTCCGGCCGCCTCGCCCGCGGCGACGACCTGCGCCGGCCGCCAGGTCTCGCCGCCGTCGTCGCTGCGGTCGATCCGGAAGCTCGCCGGTTCGACCGGCTGGGGCGACCGCCAGTGGAGCGCCGTCTCGTCGAGCCAGACCGGGAACGCGCTGGCCGGCGGATCGTCGAGATGTCCGGCGAGATCGCGCACGAGCCAGCCGCGGGCCCGCCAGACCTCGTTGCTCGCGAGCCCCAGCCGCAAGCGCCACGGACCCGGCCCGTGCACCGCCGCATCCGGCAGGGGCAGGACCTCGCGGCGCCACAGCGGACGGCCGCCGGTCTCGAGCGAGTCGCGGATCGCGAAGGTCGGCCGGCCGGCGAACGCATGGTTCGCCCGCGGTTCGACCGCGCCGAGCCAGCCGTCCGCGGGCACGGCTGGCGTCTCGTAGCCGCCGTCGTGAACCCAGGTGAGCTCGACCCCGTCGATCGCCACCGAGGGATGCAGGAGCTCGAGGTCGACCGCGTGGGTCAGCTCGAGCCACCGCACCGACGCGCCGAGCGCCGGGGTCACGAGGCGCGCGTCGGCGCCGTTCGTGTACGCGATCTCCGGCCAGACCGCGCCGCTCGGGAAGGCCGCGCCCGTGCACGCCAGGATGGGAGTCGCCGCCAGCCCGAACGGTCCGCCGTCCGGCCAGCGATGCCAGGTCGTCGAAGCGTCGCCGCCCGGGTGGACGACGGTCCAGGCGGCGAGCCAGTCGCCACCGGGCGTCAGGTCGGCCCAGGCTGGGTCCCACACGTGGACGATCTCGCCGGCGCCGCGGTCGCCGCCGTCGAGCGCGTAACGGAAGCGGGTCGTCGCGCCGGGCGGCGGCGAGCCCGCAGAGACCCAGGTCGCCACGACGCCCGCGTAGTCCTCCCAGGCGCCGTCCGGCGCCGGTAAGTCGAAGACGCCCGCGATGACCGGACCACCCGCGAACTGCCCCCACTGTGCGTCGAGGACCTCGAGCGTGAACGGCACGACCGGCGGCGGCGCCGGCCGCTCGTCGAGGCGGACGATCGCCTCGACGAAGATCTCGCCGCCCGCCTCGCCGACGCGCAGCCGGAGGTCGCCCCAGGCCGGCGGCGGGACCTCGGCGAACTGCAGCTCGCCGGCGTCGTCGATGGCGACCGTGAACGCGACGCCGGTCGGCTCGCCCGCCCACGTGCGGCTCGACGGCGTCGTGCCCCCGTCGAACGCCTGCGTCCGTCCGTCGCTCGGGAACAGGTCGGCCGCGACGCCAACGGCCTCGCCGCGCGCGACCGCGTCGCCGCCGTCCGCCTCCACGAGCTGCACGCGCAGGTGACGATCCGGCCAGGCCGGCGACGACGCCTCGCCCTCGGCCAGCGCCTCGTCCAGGTGATAGACCAGGAGCCGGGGCCCGGGCAACACGGCGTCGTACGGAGCGTGGCGGACCGGGTCGCGCCGTTCGGCGAGGAAGGACTCCGGACCGCGGGGACCGCTGGCGGCGAGCCGCACGGCCGCGTCCGGCGCCGGTTCCGCCGCGGCGTCGATCCAGCCGAGCGCGAGCCGCGAGTAGGCGTCCGGCAGCGCCGGGTCCTCGCCCGCCCCGCTGCCGCGCCAGCCGGCCGCCATCAGGCTGAACGCGCCGAGGCCGCCGCGCGGGCCGGTGTCGCCGTCGCTCGCGAGGTCCAGATCGTAGCGGTCCTCGAGGCCGAGCAGGTGGCCCGTCTCGTGCGCCCAGATGCCGAGCGTGCTGCGCGCCGCGGCGATCGCGTAGCTGCGGCCGACGGTGCCGCGCTGGACGACCGGCTCCGCGAGGAAGTACTGCTGCGGGACGATGAGTCCGCCGGGGTCGTTCTCGAGCCCGGCGTCCGCGTGCAGCAGCAGGACCCCGTCGATCTCGCCGTCGCCGTCCTGATCGGCCGCCGCGAACTCGACGCCGCGCGCCGCCGCGCCCGCGAGCGCCTGGGCCGCCATCGCGCGGCTGCGCTCGAAGCCCTGCCAGCCCAGATCCGAGTAGTCGAGGCGCTCGCCGGCCAGCGGCACGAGCGGCGCGAGCACGATCGCAAGGCGCGTCCGGCCGTTCGCCGCCGTCGCGACGTAGTGGCCGAGGGCGCCGGTCGCCTCGCCCAGCCGCGGCGCGAGGTCGTGCCGCGGATCGAAGCTCGCGGGGAAGCGCGCGTCGGCGAAATCGACCGGCACGACGAGCAGCCCGAACGGCGCGCCACCGTCCAGCTTCCGCAGTGCGGCGGCGCGCACGGCCGCGCGCCGTTCGCCGCGCAGCTCGCCGATGGTCGTGTCGGCCCGGGCCGCGATCGCGCACACCGCCAGCGCGAGCGCGAGCAGGCGACCGATCTCACTCCCACTCGATCGTGCTCGGCGGTTTGCTGCTGACGTCGTAGACGACACGGTTGACCCCGGGGACCTCGTTGATGATCCGGTTCGACACGCGCGCGAGGAGGTCGGGCGGGATCCGCGCCCAGTCGGCGGTCATGCCGTCGAGGCTGGTCACGGCGCGCAGCGCCACGGCGTTCTCGTACGTGCGCTGATCGCCCATGACGCCCACCGATTGGACCGGCAGCAGGATCGCGCCCGCCTGCCAGATCGCGTCGTACTGGCCGGAGCGCCGCAGCTCCTCGATAAAGATATGGTCGGCGCGCTGCAGGAGCGAGACGCGCGCCGCCGTCACCTCGCCGAGGATGCGCACCGCGAGGCCCGGTCCCGGGAACGGATGCCGGCCGAGGAGGCTCGCCGGGATGCCCAGCTCGCGCCCGACGCGGCGGACCTCATCCTTGAAGAGGTCGCGCAACGGCTCGACGAGCGCGAAGCCGAGCCGCTCGGGCAGTCCCCCGACGTTGTGGTGCGTCTTGATCACGCTGCTCGGGCCATGGATCGAGTGGCTCTCGATCCGGTCCGGATAGAGCGTGCCCTGGGCCAGGAATCCGAACGGCCCGCGCTCGCGGGTCGACTCGGTGAAGACGTCGATGAAGGTCTCGCCGATGATCTTGCGCTTGCGTTCCGGCGCGGTGACGCCCGCCAGGCGCGCGAGGAAGACGGCGCCGGCGTCGACGCGCTGGATCGGCCGCTGCAGGAACGAGTCGAGGTCGCGCTGGACCTGGTCGCTCTCGCCCAGGCGCATGACGCCGTTGTCGACGTAGACCGCGTGCAGCCGGTCTCCGACGGCGCGGTCCACGAGCGTCGCCATCACCGTGCTGTCGACCCCGCCCGAGACCGCGCAGAGCACGCGCTCCCGCCCGACCTGGTCCCGGATCTCGGCGACCGCCTCCGCCACGAAGGCGGCCGCTGTCCAGCGGTCTTCGAGCCGGCACGCGCGCCGCGCGAACGCCTCGATCATCGCCAGGCCGTGGCGCGTGTGCGCGACCTCGGGATGGAACTGGACGCAGTAGAAGCCGCGCGCCGGATCGGCGGCGGCCGCGTACGGGATCTCGGCCGTGCGCGCGAGGGCCTGGAAACCGGGCGGCAACGCGTCGACCCGGTCGCCGTGGCTCATCCAGACCGGCTGGCGCGCCGGCTGGCCCGCGAAGAGCGCGTCCGGCTCGAGGACCTCGAGCTCGGCGTGCCCGTACTCGCGATTCGCCGCCGGCGCGAGCCGGCCGCCGAGCGCGTGGCACATCAGCTGCATGCCGTAGCAGATCCCCAGGAGCGGCTTGCCGCCCCGCCACAGCTCGGCGCCGACGTCCGGCGCGCCGGGGTCCGAGACGCTCGCGGGGCCCCCCGACAGCACGATGCCGGCGACGAGCGGGTCCGCGAGCACCTCGCGCCAGGCCGTATACGGCCGCATCTCGCTGAAGACCTGGACCTCGCGCAACCGGCGCGCGATCAGCATGCTCACCTGCGAGCCGAAGTCGAGGACGACGATCTTGGGATGGTCGTGGCCGGGAGCGGTCATGGACGTCTCCTCGTGGCCGGAGCTAGTGGTTGAAGTGACGGCGCCCCGCCAGGATCAGGACGATCCCGAGGTCGCGCGCCGCGGCCGCCACCTCGTCGTCGCGGATCGAGCCGCCGGGAGCGATCACCGCGCGGACGCCGGCGCGCGCCAGCTCCTGGACCCCATCGGGGAACGGGAAGAACCCGTCGCTCGCGGCCACGCTGTCCGCGAGGTCGAGCCCTTGCTCGCCCGCCTTGCGCACGGCGAGCCGCACCGAATCGACCCGGCTCATCTGGCCGAACCCGCAACCGAGCGTCGCGCCGCCGCGGCCGATGACGATCGCGTTGCTCTTGCCGTGCTTCGCGATCTTCCAGACGAATTCCAGGTCGTCGCGCACCGCGGCCGGCGGCTCGGACCCCGCGGCGACGCGCCAGTCGCGCAGTTCCGGGAATCCCTCGTCCTCGCCCTGCTCGAGGCGCAGCCGCCCCCACGACCGGCTGCGCCCGCGGGTCGCCTCCGGAAAGACGCGCGGGTCCCAGGTCATCACGCGCAGGTTCTTTTTCTTGAGAAGCTTCTTCAATGAATCGTCTGAATAACCCGGTGCGACAACAACTTCCACGAATCGGCCCGCCAGCGCCTCGGCGGTCGCGAGTTCGAGCGGCCGGTTGAACGCCACGATGCCTCCGAACGCCGAGACCGGGTCACAGAGCAGTGCGCGCTCGAGGGCCGCCGCGGGTTCGCCCAGGCCGAAGCCGCAGGGATTGGTGTGCTTGATGATGCCGCAGCCGCTGCGGTCGAAATCGAGGACCAGCTTCACCGCGGCGACGACGTCGACGAGGTTGTTGTAGCTCAGCTCCTTGCCGCCGTGCACGGCGAGGCCGACGCCGGCGAGGTCGCCGCCGTCCGCGGCCGGCACGACGACGGTGGCCTGCTGGTGCGGATTCTCGCCGTACCGCAGGGGGAGCGCACGGGTCGGCGCCGGCCTGCCCGCGCCATCGCCGGTCGTCGCGGCCAGCCACCCGGCGATCGTCCCGTCATAGGCCGCCGTCCGCTGGAACACGGCCAGCGCGCACCGCCGGCGGAACTCGAGCGACGGCGTCCCGTCGTGGGCGCGGCACTCGTGGTAGAACTCCTCGTACTGATGGGGCGAGCTGAGCACGGTCACCCGCGCGAAATTCTTCGCGGCGGCCCGCAGCATCGCCGGGCCGCCGATGTCGATCTCCTCGATCATCGCCGCCTCGTCGCGCCCTGCCGCGAGCGCCGCCTCGAAGGCGTAGAGGTTGACGACCACGACGTCGATCGGCGCGAGCCCGAGGGCCGCGACGCCCGGCGCGGCGAGGTCCTTTCGCCCGGGGGCGAGGATCGCTGCGTGGATCGCGGGGTGCAGCGTCTTGACGCGGCCGCCGAGGATCTCCGGGAATCCGGTGACCTGGCTGACCGTGATCGGGGCGAATCCGTGGTCCCGCAGGTACCTCGCCGTGCCGCCGGACGCGATCAGCTCGTAGTCGAACGACGCGAGCAGCGCGGCGACGTCGTCGAGGTGGGACTTGTCGGTCACGCTCAGGAGCGCGCGGCGGGTCACAGGTACGGCGCCCACTTGGCGGCCTCCTCCGGGAAGAGGATCTCCAGCACCTCGCGGTAACGGCGGCTGGTCTGCGCGATGATCTCCGCCGGCAATCTCGGCGGCGGCGGCGCGTGGTTCCAGTCGAGGGTCTCCAGCCAGCTGCGCAGGATCTGCTTGTCGAAGCTCGGCGGATCTTCTCCCGGGCGATGCTCCGCCACCGGCCAGAAGCGGCTCGAGTCGGGCGTCAGGACCTCGTCGATGATCGCGATCTCGCCGTCGATCAGGCCGAACTCGAACTTCGTGTCCGCGAGGATCACCCCGCGCGGCTCGGCGTGCGCAGCGCCGTCGCGATACAGACGCAGGGCGAGGTCGCGCAGGCGCGCTCCCGCCTCCGCCCCGACGATCTCGCACATGGCCGCGAAGTCGATGTTCTCGTCGTGACCCTCGGCCGCCTTGGTCGACGGAGTGAAGAGCGGCTCGGGCAGGCGGTCGGCCAGCCGCAGGCCCGGCGGCAGCCGATGGCCGCAGATCGTGCCGTCGCGGCGGTAGCTCTTCCAGCCGCTGCCGGCCAGGTACCCCCGGACGACGCACTCGGCGTCGTAGCGCTTCGCCTTGCGCACCAGCACGCTGCGGCCGCCGAGTCGATCGGCATGCGCGCGGAACGGCGGCGGATAGTCGCGCGGATCGGCGCTCAGGAGATGGTTCGGCAGGTCGCGGAAACGGTCGAGCCAGGCCAGGGTCATGACGTTGAGGACCGCGCCGCGCCCCGGCACGACGTCGTTCATGATCACGTCGAAGGCGGAGATCCGGTCGGTGGCGACGATCAGGAGCGAGTCGCCGAGATCGAAGACGTCTCGCACCTTGCCGATGAAGTCCGGCTTCAGGCCGAGTTCCGCGGTGCTGCGAAGGGCTGGCATGGCGTGCTCTCACGGCTGACGGGTGGCGGGATTCGCGGCCGAGCGCGCATGTTAGGCCGGGCCGGAGGGGGTGTCAAGGCGAGGCGGCCGGCGCCGCCGGGGCGCCGTGCGTGCGCCGCCATTCGAGCGCACCGTCTGGGCGCCACTCGAGGCTCACCGTGCCGTGCAGGTCGGTGCGCGCGACGGTCGCGCCCGGGAACGGCTCGTGGCTCGGGTGGCGGTGGCGGTTCGCCACGCCGCAGCTGATCACGACCAGCTGCGGCCGCAACGCCGCGAGCAGGGCGGCCGAACCGGACGTGCGGCTGCCGTGGTGGCCCGCCTTCCAGAACGAGATTCCACGGTCGGTCACGGGCGGCAGCATCGGCAGGAGCATCGCCTCGCCGCCGGCCTCGAGGTCGCCGCTCCAGAGCGCGTGCAACCGGCCCCGGCGGCAGAGGCCCAGCGCGAGCGAGCGGTCGTTCTCCTCGACTCGGGCCTCACGAGCGGCAGCGGGCGCGTAGCAGACGAACGCCCACTCCCCGGCCGCGTGCAGGGTGTCGATCCCGGCCGGCCGCGCCACCGTTTCGGCGTCGGCCGGCGCCATCGCCTCCCCGCCCACGAGCCACCGGCCGACCGGCAGCGCCGCGGCCAGGTCGGCGACGCCGCCGACGTGGTCGTCGTGCCCGTGGGTGAGGCAGACCGCGTCCAGACGCCGGATCCCGAGGCGGCGCAGCGCCGGTAGGACGTCCCGAGCCAGCGGTCCGCCGCCGCCCGGCCAGCTGTCGCCGGTGTCGATCAGACAGGTCCAGCCATCCGGCAGGCGTACGAGCGCGCAATCGCCTTGCTCGACCGCGAACTGGCGCGCCGCCACCACCGGCGCGCCGGACCGGGGCGGCCACGCGCCGGCGACCAGCGGCAGCAGCCCGACGATCGCGGCGGCGATCGGCCAGCGCCAGCGACCGCCCAAGCGCCAGGCGAAGACCAGGCCGGCCACGAGCGCCGCATAGCCGGCGAGCCTCAGGGGACCCCAGACCGGCAGGCCGGATTCGCCAGGCGAGAGCGCCGGACCGGCGACCGCCGCGGCGGCCTGCAGAGGCCGCAGGAGCAACCAGGCGCACGCGAGCAGCGCCTCGCCCGCCCACGGCCAGACGGCTGCGAGCAGGAGGCCGCCGGCGAGGACGAACGAGGCGATCCCGAAGAGCGGCACCACGACGACGTTGACCAGCGGTCCGGCGAGCGGCAGGTAGCCGAAGTGCTCGGCCAGGACCGGCATCGTCGCGATCTGCGCCGAGAAGGAGACGGAGAAGGCGCCCGCCAGCCAGCGCAGACCTCGGCGCCAGGCCCGTACGACCGGCGAGACGAGGCGCTGGCCGACCACGATCCCGCCGGCGGCGAGGTAGGACAGCCGCAGTCCCGCGTCCGCGACGGCGGCCGGCTGCCAGAGCAGGTTCGCCCAGAGCAGCAAGCCCAGCAGCCGCAGGCTGTCGACCTCCCGCCCGGCCGCCCGCACGATCAGCGCCAGGACGACCAGGCCGACGGCCCGCACGACCGAGCCCGGCACGTCGACGAGGACCGCGTAGCCGACCAGGAGCGGCACGACGAGCGGGAGCTGGCGGGCAGGGGCGCGGGCGAACGGCCGCAGCAGGCAGAGCACCAGGCCGCTCACGATTCCCACGTGAAGTCCGCTGAGCGAGAAGAGGTGCGCCAGGCCGAGGCGCGCGAACGATTCGCGCACCGGGCGCGTCGTGCCTCCGCCGAGCAGCACCGCGCCCGCGAGATCCGCCTCGCGCGGCGGCAGGGCGCCGGCGAGTCGCCCGCGTACGGACGCCTGGGCGCGGCTCTGCGCCGCGCCGATCGAAGCGAGCGGCCCGTCCGCTCGCGCGACCGCGAGCGAGTCGCCGGTGCCCGTGCGACCGACCCAGGCGATGCCGCGACCGATAAGCCAGCCCGCCTCGTCGTAACCGCCGCGCACCGCCGGCCACCGCGGCGGCTGTACGGCCAGCGGACCGCCGACCACCGCGCCGAGCGTGGGCATGGCGCCGCGCGCCCTCAGCAGCACGGATTCGCCAGGCCGAGGAGCCTCGCCGATCGGCGGCTCGGACCCGGTCCACTCGAGCAGGACCGCCGGCGCGGTCCACTGGCCGGGGGCCGATTCACGCGGGCGCGCCGTCAATCGAAGGACGCCCAGGCCGCCGGCGCGATTCCACCGGCTGGCCGCCAGGTCGCTCGCGGCGAGGGCCGGCGGCCGCCGCGGACGCTCGCCGGAGTCGAGCGCGCCGACGAGCAGCGCCAGGCCCGCGGTCACGAGCCAGCCGGCGGCGCGCGCACGCGCAGGCACCGCCGCGGCGATCGGCGGCACCAGCGCCGCGATCCGGACCGCCGTGTCGGCGTCGACCGGCAGGCCCGCGACCGGCCACTGCCGGCCGACGCTGGGCAGCAGCAGCAGCAGGCCCGCCCACGGCACGGGCCACTGGACTCGAGGGAGACGGTCGAGTACGGTCAGGACGGCGCGTCCCGAGAGTCGGCAGGCGGCAGCTGCTGGCAGTGGCCGTCCCCGACCCAGATGCAACATCGGTTGCGACCCAGCTCCTTGGCACGATAGAGCATGCTGTCCGCCTTGCGGTGCAGCTCGCCGGGGCTCGTCCCGGCATCCGGGAAGGTGACCGTGCCATAGGACATGGTCACAGCGAGCACGCCGACGCCGATCTCCGGCGGGAGCGCGACCCGGAACGGCCGACCGGCCATCCGCGCCAGGACCTCCCGCGCCTCGTCGCGCGACGTGTACGGCAGGATGAGCGCGAACTCCTCGCCCCCGACCCGGCAGACGTAGTCGATCCGGCGCAGCATCGTTTGCAGTTGCCGTGCCACCGCCTGCAGGACGAGATCGCCGCACTGGTGGCCGTAGGTGTCGTTGACGACCTTGAACTCGTCGAGGTCGCCGATCACGAGCGTCATGGGGGCGCCGCCGCGATGCGCGCGCTCGAGCTCGAGCGGGAACTGCGTGTCGAAGAATGCCCGGTTGCGGATCTGCGTCAGGCTGTCGGTCAGGACCCGGCGGTTGACGTCGCGCTGGCACTGCCAACGGCGGGAGACGAAGGCCGAGAGGCGATGCGCGAGGCGCAGCAGCGGCTCCGCCGGCCAGTCAGCCGGGCCGGACACGAAGAGCAGCCCGATCTCCTGGTCGCCCTCGGCGGGCGATCGCAACGGGACAACGGCGGTGACCGCGGCCTGCGTCGCCAGGTGTCCGAGATGCCGCTGGACGCCCGCGGGCAGCTCCGCGGGATCCGGGAACCAGAGCGACTGGCCTGGCCGGCGATGGCGTAGCCAGAACGGCATGTCGGCGAGGGCCGGGGCCGGCAGCAGGAACTCCGTCGCGCCGCGGCTCAGCTGGTCGGTCGAGAGCTGGGCCTGCAGCGCCAGGCCGGGCAGATAGCTCTGCAGGAGCGCGAGGATCCGGTCGACCATGATCGCCGGCTCGTCGGCGCGTGGATCGCCGACCGCGAGCTCCTGCGCCCGTTCCATGGCTTCCAGGAGGTCCGGGATCGTCTCCTCGTACGGCAGCGACGCGGCGGTCGGTTCGACGCGGTCGGGAACCATCGCGTCCGCCGGGCGTTCCGCTACGGCCGCGCGGCCGGGCGTCAGGCCCGCCAGGTCGACGAGGCGGCTGGTGCCCCGCACCAGGAAGAGCGTCTCGCGGCGCTGGCCGCCCTCGACGGCGACGCGGAGGAGTTCACCCCGCCGCAGGAGCTCTCCGGTCGCCTGCCGGACCGCAGCCCGCAGGACGGCCGGGTCGTTCTGCGACCGGGCGCGCTCGACGATCTCGCGCGCGGACGCGTCGAGGCGCTCCAGGGGCAACTGCTGCAGGAGATCACGGATGCTGGTTCTGGTGTTCATGACCGCCGTCGCGAGCGAGGCCGGAAATTGATAATTGCGAATATATTATCACACATAATCATGAGGCCATTCAAGCGATTCTCGCCGGTTCGCGGTTGCGGTCCGTCATTTGCTTGGCCTAGGATGTCTTGCCAAGCTCGGACTCAGGCGACCTGACTGTCAAGGAGGACCCTCGTGCC
Organism: Candidatus Krumholzibacteriota bacterium; assembly: GCA_022711765.1. Taxonomy (GTDB): domain Bacteria; phylum Krumholzibacteriota; class Krumholzibacteriia; order LZORAL124-64-63; family LZORAL124-64-63; genus Glo-17. The sequence continues at coordinate 186,624 of JAKLEB010000001.1, read as the reverse complement.
TGCTCGCAGTCCGTTCTCGTTGCGTCATCTCCGGCTGCTCTTGCCCGTGACGGCAGCCTTCGTGGTGGTCCTGGGGGCGTGCAGCCACCAGCCCGCCCCGCAGACCGATTTCGACTGGGCCCGGTCGCAGGCCGAGCTGGGCGAACCGCTCGACCCGGCGCTGGCCGACACGATTCCAGGCCTGCCAGCGGACCGGCCGGCCGCGCCCCCGGGCGATGCCTCCGCGGCGGGCTGGGAAGCGCTCTACCGGGAGGCTCTGGCGGCCACCGCCGAAGGAGATCTGGACCTGGCCCGCGATCTCCTCTTCACCCTGCAGGACCTGTCCGCCGACCTCGTTCCCGCCAGCCTCGATTCCCTCGCTCTCCAGCATCGACGCAGTTTCCACCGGCGGATCACACTGCTCGCGGGTCTGCTCGCGGAGCAGGCCGCGCTCGCCGCCTCGCCGCAGGCCAGCGACTCGGTGCTGACGGCCGAGTACCTGGGGCTGCAGGCCTTCGACTTCCCGGATTCGCTGGTGCCGGCGACCGGCACGGAGCTGCCGTCCCTGCAGGCGGACCTGCTCAAGGTCCAGCACGGCAAGGTCGACCGCTGGGTCGAGTACTTCACGGGCAAGGGCCGCAAGCACTTCCAGGTCTGGCTCGAGCGGCAGGCCTCCGTCGATTCGCTCATGACCGCGATCCTGGCCGAGCACGGCCTGCCCCGGGAGCTCGTCTACCTCGCGATGATCGAGAGCGGCCTGAGCAATCGCGCGCGTTCGAACGTCGGAGCGGTCGGTCCCTGGCAGTTCATGCCCGCGACGGCCCGGAATTACGGACTGAACATCAGCTGGTGGGAGGACCAGCGGCGGGACTTCGTACTCGCGACGAACGCCGCCGCCCGGTACCTGGCCGACCTCTACGGGGAATTCGGCGACTGGGCGCTCGTGCTCGCAGCCTACAATTCGGGCGAGGGCCGCGTGCGCGGTCAACTGCGCGTCAACGGCCACGACAACTACTGGGATTACCGCCTGCCGAGGCAGACCGTCGAGTACGTGCCCAAGTTCATCGCCGCGGCGCGGATCGGCGCGGACCCGTCAGCCTACGGATTCACCGAGTTCCCGCGATCGCCGGTCGCGTTCGAGGAGATCGTCGTCGACGACGCCACCGAACTCGGTCTGATCGCCGAGTGCGCGGGCGTGAGCGAGGACATGGTCGCGAGCCTCAACCCCGCGCTGCTGCGCGGCGCCACCCCGCCCGGCGTCAAGGGCTGCAAGATCCGGGTTCCCGCCGGCGCCGGCGCCGCGACGACGGTCGCGCTGCGCAAGATCCCGGCGGACCGGCGACTGACCTGGCGGAAGCACGAGGTGCAGCGCGGCGAGACCCTCTCCCAGATCGCGGCGCGCTGGGGCACGACCGTCCGGGCGGTCCAGGAAGCCAACGCGATGGGGCGTTCGACCATGCTCCACCCCGGCGATCAGCTGCTCATCCCGATGCCGCGCGAGCTGTCCGACCAGGCGCGCCGCCGCGCGGAGCAATCCGGCAAGTACCTGCCGCCTGCCGGCTACGAGCGCGTGACCTACAAGGTGCGCTCCGGTGACACGCTGGGCGGCATCGCCCGCCGGCTGGGCGTCTCGATCGGCCACCTCAAGACGGTCAACGGGATCAAGGACCCCCGCCGATTGCGCGTCGGGCAGACCATCTCGGCATACAGGCCGCCGGCGAGCAACTCCTGAGCGTTCGCCGGGCTTCACGGGAACGGCCGCCCCGCCGAGGGCGGCCGCTTCGCGTCTCCGTCTCGCGTGCGGCTAGAAGCGAACCGACAGGCTGATCCGGTGCGTGACCTCGTCGATGTCGAGCGTGTCGCCGGCGTATGCGTAGTCGACCGTCAGCGGCAGGATCACGAGGCCGGCGCCGGCCGTGAGGTCGGCGGACTCGAATCCGCTGTCGAAACCGCCCCGAACGTAGACCCGCTCGCTGAACCCGACCTCGAGCCCCCAGTGGCTGTTGAAGCTGAAGTCGCCGGCCGCCCACTGGTCGGCCTCGCCGCGGTCCTCGACGCGGCACTCGACGCTGGTCGCCAGGATGACGGCCATCTTCGCCTCGGGGAATCCCCATCGATAGGCGAACCCGGGCACGACTGCCGGATTGATGACCTCGTTCTTGCCCGTGCTCCAGCTCAGGTAGGTGGTCGTGATGTCCTGGAGCTTGACGCCGAAATCGAGACTGCGCCAGAGGTTCGGGCGCATGGCGGCGAGGTCGGCGCCGATGCCGAGACTGGAATAATCCCCCACGCTCTGGCGCACGAACTTCAGGCTGCCGCCGACGAGCCAGCCGCCCTTCCGTTCGCCGTAGGAGACGAGCAGGCCGAACTCCTGGTCGCTCTTATAGCGGATCTGGTCCTGGAATTCCGGATCGAGCAGGCGGTACAGCTCGGGATCGTCGACCCGGCCGTCGCCATCCTCGTCCAGCTGATCGGCCAGGTGCTCGGTGAAGGGGATGTCGTCGATCCCGAGCCGGATCAGCGAGACGGCGAAGCCGCCCGACTCGCCGCCCAGCAGCGCCCAGCCGGTGGGTCCGGCGAAGGCGACGAAGTCGCGGTCGACGAGATCGCCGAACCGCTCCGAGTGCATGAGCAGCAACTCGCGAGTCTGGCGATTCGCGAGACCAGCCGGATTCCAGAATCCGGCCGACGCGTCGCTGGCGACCGCCGTGAAGGCGCCGCCCATGCCCAGCGCGCGCGCGCCGCCGCCGTTCTCCATGAACGCGCCGGCGAACTTCGCCGCGCTGGCCGGACCCGCCGCCGCGCTGACCACGAGCGCCAGCGCGCACACCACCACGATCCGGCGTCGCCGCCCGTGCCGATTCTCCTGCATGTCAGCCTCGCTAACCAGGGGTGAGGTGGTTCGTGACAAGCGAGTATTCCCTCGTCAATGATACATGGACCGCCGGCCTTCGCCAAGTCCGGAGGCGCCCGGTCCGCCGCCGCCCGGCGCGGGCCGATTCAGCCGAGTCCATAGTGTTTCAGCTTCCGGTACAGGGTCCGTTCGCTGATCCCGAGGCGGCCCGCCGCCCGCCGCCGGTTGCCGCCGGTCGCGTCGAGGGCGGCGGCGATGAGCGCCTTTTCGGCGGCCTGCAGGTCGCCGCCGCCCTCGGGCACCTCCAGGCCCCGCTCGTGCAGGAGCGTCTCGACGACGTGACCGTCGGCCGGGATGGCGGCGCCGAATGGCGACCGCAGGTTGCCGCCCTGTTCGCTGATCTCCTCCAGCCGGCGCCGGATCTCCTTGATGTCCTGGCGCAGCTCGAGCATCGTCGACGCGAGCACGCCGAAATCGAGCCGGTCGCCGCGCCCGGCGTCGACGACAACCGGCAGGTATTGCGACGCCGTCAGGTTCCGGGGCCCGAGGTCGGCAGGCAGGTCTTCCACCTCGATCAGGCCGCGCTGCTTGAGCACCACGGCCGCCCGCACGACGTTGCGCAGCTCGCGGATGTTGCCGGGCCAGGAGTGCTGGCGCAGGGCCTGCTTGGCGAGGCGACTGAATCCCCGCACCGCGAGCCCGTGCTCCCGATTCTCCTCCTGGAGGAAATGGTCCGCCAGCACCAGGATGTCCTCCGGGCGCTCCCGCAACGGCGGCGTCTCGATGACGATCACCCGCAGGCGGTAGTAGAGGTCCTGGCGGAAGCGCCCGGACTCGACGTCGCGCAGCAGGTCGCGGTTCGTGGCGGCGACCAGGCGGATGTCGCTGCGCAGGATGCCCTTGCCGCCGACCGGCGTGAATTCCCCGGTCTCGAGCGCCCGCAGGAACCTCGTCTGCATGCCGAGAGGCATCTCCCCGACCTCGTCCAGGAACAGGGTGCCGTGATCGGCCCGCTTGAAGACGCCGTCATGCGCCGCGACCGCGCCGGTGAACGCCCCTCGCACGTGGCCGAAGAGCTCGCTCTCGAGCACGCCCTCGCCCAGGGCGCCGCAGTTCAGTCCGAGGAACGGGCCGTCCCTGCGCGGCGAGTTGCGGTGGATGGCGCGCGCCACCAGCTCCTTGCCGGTGCCGCTCTCGCCGGTGATCAGGACGCTGACGTCCAGGGGCGCCGTCTGCGCGATGAGCGCGATCATCTGGCCCACGGCGCGGGAACGGCCGACGATCCCGCTCTCCCGCCGCACCTCGCGCCCGCGCAGCAGGAGCTCGACCACGGACTGGAGCTCGGGCACCGGCACGTCCGGCGGCAGGAACCGCAGGGATCCCGGCGGCGGCTGCAGGTCGGCCCCGCCCAGATCCTCGCGCGGGCCGAGGACGACGAGGTCGGTATCCCCGCCTAAGGACAGCAGGCGGTTCAGCGTCGCGCGCGCGGCCGGGAACCCTCGCGTGTCGAAGACGACCAGGGCCGCGCCGGCAGCCGCGCGCGAGACGGCGGTGGCCGCGTCCGCGAACGCATAGACCTCGGTGTCCGGAAGCCGCCAGCCGGCGACCGCCGCGTACAGCGCAGTCTGACGGCTGAGCAGGATCAGGTTGCGGTCGGCCATGCGGTCTCCTCGGGGAACGCGCGGAAACGTCCGCCGGGGATCATACTACGCTGATTCTCCGTCGCCAGGGAATTTCGACGGTCGGAGCCGTCAGTCCAGGTCGTGCAGGAGCGACGAATCGGCGATCGCCTTGCGCAGCGGATCGAGGCGCGACTCGACGCTGTCGCGGTCGAGCCCGGCGGCCGCGTACAGCGGCGCCGGCTTCACCACCATCGCGTCGAAGCCGAGATCGCTCGTCGCGGGGTCGAGCAGGTTGGCCAGGTAATCGGCCAGGCCGACCAGGCCGACCGGCGGCTCGGCGACCGCGAGATCGTGGTGGTGGCCGATGGTGGCGACCAGCACCGCAGGGAAGTTCCAGGCTTCCGCCAGCGCCGCCCCCGCCTGCGCGTGATCGTACCCCATTGCTTCCCGCTCGATCTCCACGAGCGGGCGGCCGCAGTCGCAACGCGCGCGGAGCAGTTCGGCATAGTCGCGCGGCTCGTTGAGCGTGAGCACGAACTTGCCCAGATCGTGAAGCAGCCCGCAGGTCAGGACGACTTCCGGCTCGGCATCGCCGGCCAGGTAGGCCAGCTGCTGGGCGACCGCCCCGGTCGACGCGCAGTGCCGCCAGAGGTCCCGGTAGTCGAGGACCGACCGCCGGCGATCGCATTCCCGCGCGAGCGTGGAGACGACGGACACGCAGAGCGCCACCTGGCGCACCGTGCGGTACCCGAGCACGGAGACGCACTCCTGGACTGTCTTGAGCGACCGCTGCTTCGGGTAGAGCGGCGAGTTCGCCATGCGCAGGATCTTGCTCGCCAGGGGCGCATCGTACCGGATGACCTCGGCGAGATCGCGCGCGCCGCTGTTCGGGTCCTCGAGCAGCTTGAGGAGACGGCTGAGGGTCTCGGGAATGGTCGGCAGGTCCGTGACCGAATCCCGCAGCTGCTCCAGGGTCGTCCTGCGGCCGCCGTTGCGCATGCAGCCCTCCTAGATGAAGATCTCCATCTCGGTCTCCAGCGTCTCCTGGAGCCGGCGAGCGAGGTCGGCGAAGTCCTCGTTCACCAGCCCGAGCAGCTGGCCCGGGACGCTCGCCTCGAGATCCAGCTCCGGGTGTTCCTGGAAGCCGATGCCGTACTTCCGGCAGAGGCCGTTCGCCAGATCGAGGTACAGCAGCAGCGGCCGGTCCAGGGTCAGGCCGGCCGGTTCGTGGTGCAGGCCGATGACGTCCTCGAGCAGCGGCGACAGCTTCCACTTGTTGACCAGCAGAGCCCCGACGCGCGCGTGGTCGAACCCGAGGATCTCCCGCTCGGTCTCGTGGAACTCCCGGCCCTCGTTGTACACGATCTGGACGATCTCCTCGAACCGTTCCGGCAGCTGCAGGTTGAGCACGAGCTTGCCGATGTCGTGCATCAAGCCGGCCAGGAACGCCTCCTCGGCGAGTGCGGGGTGCCGCTTCTGCACGAGCAGCCGGCAGGTGAACCCGCAGCCGATGCTGTGCTCCCACAGCAGACGCTCCTTGAGCCCCATGCGCGCGCTGCCGGTGGCGTACAGATTGCGCGCGGCGCTCGTCACGACCAGCGAACGGATGCTGTTGAACCCGAGCACCACGATGGCCTCGGAGAGGGTCTTGATGCGGCGGCTGCACGCGTACATCGCCGAGTTGGCGATCTTCAGGATCCGGGCCGTCATCGCCTGGTCGTCGGCGATCACCTGCTGCAGGGCCACGGCCGACGTGTCGGGATCCGACGACAGCTCGAGGACCTTGCTGGCGACGTGCGGCATCGCCGGCAGATCCCGGATCGTCATGATGAGGTTCTTGAGCTGCAAGTCGTCGGCGGTTGCCCGCGACGTCACCTCGGTGTCCGCCATTCCCTGCTCCAGGCCGCTGAGGTCGCCGCCCGGCGGTCCCTCACGGACCGCAGGCCTTGAAGACGTATTCGACGTCGTGCGACTCTTCTTTAAGGATAGATTCGTCCGGCAGGAAGCGATCGCTCGCCAGGTCCGCCGCGATCTCCTCGAGGCGGTCGCCAGCGGATTGGAGGCGCCGCAACAGCAAGGCCAGCGAGGGCTCCTCCGCGGCCTGGCCCGCGGCGACGGACAGCGCCGGTCCGGCGGGACAGTAGACCTCGGCCGGGGCGGTCGCCTGGCCCCGCTCCGGCTTCGGCCGGCGCCGCCGCGGAAGCCGGATCGACCAGCCGTGGGCCTTCCGCCGCCGCGCCATCTGGACCAGCGATGCCGCGAGCAGCGCCATCCCGAGGGCGACGGCGCAGGTCGCGATCCAGAAGATGGAACCGCGCGCGGCGGCCAGTTCCAGGCTGCGGCTCAGGTCCATCGCCGTCCTCCTCGCGCGCGGCCGGCAGTGCCCGGCCGCTACGCCTTGGTGTCCACCAGACCGCCGAGACCGGGCTGGGTCGTCTCGGTCGCGTCGTCCGCCTCGTCGTCGACCCCGTCCCCGGCGTCCCCGGCCGAGTTCCGGGACCGGCGGCCGCGCCGATCCTTGTGCTCGTCCTCTCGGTCCACCCGCTTCTTCTCGGCCTTCTCGCCCTCGCGGACCTTCTGCAGCGGCTGGGCCTCTTCCTTCGGCAGCGGCGTCGCCTGTCCCGGACCGGCGGCTCCCGCTTGCTGACTACGACTCTGCGCGTTGGCCACGTTCCCGAGCTGGACCAGGGTGGTCTGGATGGAGACCCCGTCGCCGGCCATCGCCGCGTCCTTTCCCTACGCCCCCGACCCGCCGAGGGTGGCGGCCAGCAGCGCGGTCGCGAGGGGCGCCAGCGCCAGGCACGCCGTCAGGTCCACCGTCTCGCGGCTCGTCCGGCGCGCGGAGCCCGCGACTGTCTCGGTCTCGGTCGCGGTCTCGGGCTCGCCGTCGTCGACGCCGCCGGGCTCGCGCCGCCGGCGGATCTCCGCGGTCAGCCTGCCGATCGAGCGCCGGCCCTCGTGCCGCTGGATCTTCCCCTTCAGGCGCATGATCGCCTTCGTGTGGATCTGGCAGACCCGGCTCTCGGTGACGTCCAGGATCTCGCCGATCTCCTTGAGCGTGAGCTCCTCGTAGTAGTAGAGCACGAGGACGAGTTGTTCCTTCTCGGGCAGCTCGGCCATGCGCTGGGCGATGAGCTCCCGCATCTCCTGCGCGGCGATGACCCGTTCCATGTCCTCGGCCCGCGGATCGGGCAGGTAGTCCCCGAGGCTCGTGGACTGGTCGCTGTCGTCGGCCGAAGCGTCGGCATCCAGCGACATGATGGTCGCGATCGCGACCTCGCCCAGCAGGCCGTCGAGCTCGGCGACGTCGATCTGCAGCGCGTCCGCGACCTCCTGGTCGGTTGCCGGGCGACCGAGGCGCGCCTCCAGGGTCGCGTACGTCTCCTCGATCTGCTTGGCCTTGCGCCGGAGCGAGCGCGGGAACCAGTCCTGGCTGCGCAGCTCGTCCAGGATCGCGCCGCGGATGCGGGGAATCGCGTAGGTTTCGAACTTGATGCCTCGCTGGTAGTCGAAGTTGTCGATCGCCTGGATCAGGCCGAGCAGGCCCGCCGAGACGAGATCATTGAACTCCACGTAGTGCGGCAGGCCGATGGCCATGCGACCGGCCACGTATTTGACGATCCGGGCGTACTTGCGGACGAGTTCCTGACGCGCCTCTTGGCAATCCTGCGTGGCGTAGCGCCGCCAGATTTCCAGGTAGGCGATCGGAGCGATGTCGGTCATTGTCGCCGCCTTTCGGGGTCCGGGTCAGCCATCTAAGTGCAGATTCCGTGCCAGGCTCAGCTCTTCGGCGCCTCCACCGGCTCCGGCGAGCCCACGGCGGACGCGGCCGCCGGCGCCGCCGGCGCCGCCGGCGCCGCGCGCGAGGCGGCCAGCTTCCGCTTCTGGCGCCGCAGCTCGCGGGCATCCGGCTCGGGAGGCGGCTCCGGGTCGCGCAGAGCGTTCAGGGCCGCCTTGGCCGCCAGCGCGACGAGCGCGCTCAGGAAGTACGCCGCGACGTAGGCGAGGGCGGCCTGCTTGATCGCGGTGTAGGGACCGTAGTCTCGCCACACGCCGAGGGCGAGCGCGACCAGCGCGGCGGCGAGCGCGATCGTCTGGACCAGTCTCCGCATGCGTGGCTCCTAGCCGCCCGCCACGGCGTGCCGCCGCGCGGAGCCCAGGATCAGGTCCGTCAACAGGCCGGGGTCGGCGATGCGCGCCGAGCCGGCCGGCCATTGGGGGTCGCCGACGAGCGAGACCGGCAGCGGCAGGCGATCCAGCAGGTCGAGGATCTTGCCGCGCTGGTCCGTCTGGTCGACCCGGCTCAACGCCAGCCAGTCGCAGTTCCAGGCGCGGGCCTCCTCGAAGAGCGACCGGCAATCCCGCAGGTCCCGGTCCAGCGGGAACACGAGATGGCGGTGGAAGGCCGGATTCTGGACGATGTCGCGCCGCAGTCCGTCGTCCGGCGACCCGTGCGCGGCCGCGAACGAGGGCGCGTCCAGCAGGACCGCGTCGTAGCCGTCGAGGTGCTCCGCGGCCGACGCGAGCTGGCGCGGCTTCTGGATGACCGCCGCATCGTAGCCGTGCTTCGCCGCTTCGGCCTGAAGACGCCGCACCTCGCCGCCGTGTCGCGGCAGGACGCTCAGGACGAGGATCTGCCGGCCGGCCCCCGCCAGGCTGCCGGCGGCCGCGAGCACCAGCTCGGTCCGCCCCGAGCCCGGAGCGCCGAGAAACACGTGCGTCCCGGCGAAGTCCTGCCAGGTGCCGCGTCCGGTGGGGAGGCTGCGCGCCAGGTACTGCAGCATCGCGGTCCGGTCGCGGGAGCTCGAGCCGGTCTCGGCCTGGCAGCGCTCGCACAGGCGCACGACCACGCCGGGATCGGCACCGGCCGCGACGAGAGCCTCGCCGACGGGATTGCCCCGCAGCGGGCGACGCCGGCCCGTCCGGCCGGCCTGGTCGACGGCGATCTGCCGGACGAGGTCCTCGATCCGCTCCACCTCCGCGGCGATCTCGCGCGCCAGCGAGCGGCGGCGACCGGCCGCCGCCGCCGGCGGCGGCGCTTCGACGATCCGGCCGAGCCGCCGGCCCCCGGTCGCCGGCTCGACGAGCACCTCGACGACCTTCTGCTGGCCGAGTCCGCCCGGCTGGCGCCGCGTCAGCGCCCGGCTGCGGATCACGCGCGCCTCGTCGCCGTAGCGCGCGCGGACCTGCCGCAGGGCTTCCTTGAGGGTCGGCGCCTCGACGACGGCGGCGGTATCAGCCGACGCCCTGGTGTTCGGGCTGAGCGTGTCCATGGGTGACCACCGTTCCGGCCGACTGGATGCGCACGGAGGGCGAGACCTCGGTGTAGCCCATGACGGCCAGGTTCGGGTACGTGGGTTCGATCAACCGCTTGACGAAGAAGCGGACCGGAGTCGGCACGAGCAGGACCGGCGGCGCGCCGGAGCTGTAGGCCGCCCGCAGGGCCGCGTCCAGGCGGCCCATGAATTCCTGGGTGAAGCGCGGATTGAGGACGACCTGCCCGCTCTGTTCGCTCTGTCGCGACGCCTCGAGGATCGCGTGCTCGGTCTCGGGGTGCAGGCTGATCACGTGGATCGCGCCATCCGGTTCGGTGTAGAGCTGGCTGATGGTCCGGAACAGCGCCTCGCGGACCTTGCCGGTCAGGTAGTCGACGCCGGCGTGCGGCGCGTAGTGGTTGGCCAGGGTCTCCAGGATCGTGACGATATCGCGGACGGGGATCCGCTCGTGCAGGAGCGCCCGCAGGACGTTGTGCAGCGTGTTCACGGGCAGCTTGTCGGGAATGAGCTCCTCCACGAGCGCCGGAGCGAACTCGCGGACGGACTCGCACATGTCCCGCACGTCCTGACGGCTGAGCAGCTCGTCCGCCTGGCTGCGGATGATCTCCGAGAGATGGGTCGCCAGGACCGCGGGCGCCTCGACCACGGTGTAGCCCTCGGCCTCCGCCTCTCTCCGCCGCTCGGTCTCGATCCACACGGCCGGCAAGTTGAACGCGGGTTCCACGGTCGGGCTGCCCGCGAGTTCCCCCGCGTCCGGGCGCGTGCTCATCGCGAGCAGCTGGTTGGGCCGCAGCTCCGCCCGCGCCACCGGCACGCCCTTCAGCTTGATCACGTATTCGCCGGCCTGCAGCTGCAGGTTGTCGCGGACGCGGATCGGATGGATGAAGACGCCCAGCTCGGCGCTGATCTGGCGGCGGATGTTGCCGATGCGCTGCAGCAGGTCGCCGCCGCGCGGCTCGTCGACCAGGCCGATCAGGCCGTAGCCGATCTCCAGCTCGAGCCGGTCGAGGACGAAGAGGTCCTCGCCGCGCGGCCCCGTCGCCGCGGCCGGCGCGGCGGCGGCGGCCGCGGCCGACTCGGCGTCGGCCATCGCCGCGTCGACCGCGGCGACCCGGCGGCCGAGGATCCGCCCGCCGCCGAAGGTGACCGCGGCCAGCAGCAGGAACGGCACGGTCGGCAGGCCGGGGATGAGCGCGAGCGCGCCGAGCGCCGCGCCCGCGATGTCGAGCGCCTTGCGCTGCCGGAAGATCTGCAAGGTGACGGCCTGGCCCAGGTTCAGATCGCTGCTGCTGCGGGTGACGACCAGACCGGCCGCGGTCGAGACGAGCAGCGCCGGGATCTGGCTCACGAGGCCGTCGCCGACGGTCAAGAGAGTGAAGCGCCCGAGGGCCTCGCTCGCGGACATGTCCAGCTGGGTCATCCCGATCACGAAACCGCCGGCGACGTTGATGATCGTGATGATGATGCCGGCGATCGCGTCGCCGCGCACGAACTTGCTGGCGCCGTCCATGGCGCCGAAGAACTCGGCCTCCGATCCGATCTTCGCGCGGCGCTGGCGCGCCTCCTTCTCCGTGATCAGGCCGGCGTTCAGGTCGGCGTCGATCGCCATCTGCTTGCCCGGCATCGCGTCCAGGGTGAATCGCGCCGCGACCTCGGCGATGCGGGTCGCGCCCTTGGTGATCACGAGGAAGTTGACGATCACGAGGATCACGAAGACGATCACACCGATGACGTAGTTGCCGCCGATGACGAAGTCGCCGAAACTCTGGATGACCTGCCCGGCCTGGCCGCGGCTGAGGATGAGACGCGTGCTGGCGATGTTCAGGGACAGCCGGTAGAGCGTCAGCACGAGCAGCAGCGACGGGAACGTGCTGAACTGCAGCGGTTCCTTGAGATAGAGCGCGACCAGCATCACGACCACGGACATCGCGATGCTGAAGGTCAACATGACGTCGAGCAGGACCGGCGAGACCGGGATCACCATGAGCGAGAGAATGACCAGGACGGCCACCGCGCTCATGATGTTGCTGTTGGCCAGCACCAGGTCCCGACTGATGACCTTTTCCTGATCCAACTCGCGCTCCTACAGCAAATTAAGCCTTCCGCAGCCGGTAGACGTAGGCCAGGATCTCGGCGACCGCCTGGAAGAGCCGCTCCGGAATCGGGTGCCCCACGTCCACCTCGGCATACAAGGCGCGTGCCATGGCCCGGTTCTCGATCACGGGCACGCGGGCCTGCCGCGCGACCTCGCGGATCTTCTGGGCCAGGTAGTCCGCGCCCTTGGCCACGACGACGGGGGCGAACTGACCCGGCGTGTACTTCAGGGCGACCGCGAAGTGGGTCGGGTTCGTCACCACGACGTCGGCGCGGGGCACCTCGGCGAGCATCCGCCGTCGCGAGGCCTCGATCTGCAGCGCGCGGACGCGCGCCTTGATCTGCGGGTCGCCCTCGAACTCCCGGTATTCCTCCTTGAGCTCCTGCCGCGACATCCGGAGCTCCGCCTCGTGCTGGTAGTGATGGAAGGTCCAGTCGAGGATCGCCAGGACGGCGAGGAAGCCGAGCAGGGTCGCCATGAGCTTGAGATACCCGTGGCGGCCCAGCGCGAGCAGCGCGTCGGCCGGCAGCGCGGCCGACGCGTTCAACTCGGGCAGCAGGCTCCTGATGACCAGCCACGCGAGCCAGCTGATGACGCCGACCTTCAGGACGTTCTTCACGAGCTCGAAGAGCGTCCGCTTGTCGAAGAGGCGCTTGGCGCCGCTGACCGGATTCAGCCGGCCCCACTGGAACGCCATCGCCGACGGCGTGAGCTTCACCCCCACCTGCAGCAGGCTGGCGCCGACGCCCGCGAGCAGCACCAGGCCGCAGACCGGCGCCAGGATCCAGAAGAAGTCCTCGGCGTTGCCCACGAGCAGATAGCGGACGCCGCAGAGGTTCGACGGCCCCAGGAAATGCGCCTGCCCCAGCAGGTAGCTGGCGTTGCGGGCCAGCAGGTCCAGGAGGTAGCCGGACAGGGTCGCGAGCGCCGCGGTCCCGACGAGCAGCGTGAAGAAGCTGTTGACCTCCGACGAACGGGCGACCTGTCCCTTCTCGCGCGCTTTCTCGCGCCGGCGTGGTGTCGCTTTCTCGGTGCGTTCACCGGCGGTGTCCTCGGCCATGTCCGACCTCCTTCCGGCTGCGCCCCGGAGGGGCTAGGTCAGAGCGGCCAGGAGCCGCTCGAGGAGGTCGCCGGTCGACGAGAGCGCGCGGGTCACGACGCCCTGGAAGTGCAGGAGCGAGGCGCCGAGCACGAAGACGCCGGCCGCGATCTGGACCGGGAAGCCCACCACGAGCACGTGGATCTGCGGCGCCGTCTTGACGATCACACCCATCGCCGCCGACGCGAGCAAGAGGACGAGCACGACCGGGGCGGCCGCCTGCAGTCCGAGCGCGAACACCTGGCTGTAGGCCTGCAGCAGGATCAGGCTCGCCGCCCCGTAGTCCGGAGTGCTGAACGGCGGCGCCACGGCCAGCGAGCTCACGAGCGCCCTCAGCACGCCGTGGTGGGCGTCGAGGGCGAAGAACAGCAGGACCGCGAGCAGGTAGTAGAAATGGCCGATGATCGAGATCTGCGAGTCCGTCTGCGGATCGTAGGCGTTGACGATCGCGAAGCCGACCTGCATGCCGACGATCGCGCCGGCGAACCGGACCAGCGCGAAGACGAGGTTCATGGCGAAGGTGAGGAGCGCGCCGACGATCAGCGAGTTGACGGCCTCGAGCGCGAGGAGCGGCCAGCTCAGCGCGACCGGCAGCGCGGCCAGGTGCGGCAGCGCCGCCGGCGCGAGCGCCCAGGCGAGCGGCACGGCGACCGCCAAACGCCAGAGCAGGGGCACCGACCGGTCGTCCATGAGGGGCGCCATCGCGAGAAGGACCGCGAGGCGCAGCGCGAGGATCGCGACACAGAGCACCAGGCGCGTGTCGAGCCCGAGGACCATGGGGCTACATCCCGGCCAGCAGGTCGAACATCGCCCGGGTGAAGGCGGTCAGCTGCCCGATGGCCCAGGGTAGGCTCAGGACCATGACGAAGAACACGACGACGATCTTCGGGACGAAGGTCATCGTCATCTCGTTCACCTGGGTCGCCGCCTGGATGATGCTGATCACGAGGCCGACCACCATGCCCGCGAGCAGCATGGGCCCGGCGACGAGCAGGGTCGTGCGCAGCGCGTGTTGTCCGATCTCCACCACGGTCTCCGGCGTCATGGTCACTCCTGTGGCATCGCTACTGGAAGGAGGCGACCAGCGACCGCACCACCAGCCACCAGCCATCCACCAGGACGAAGAGCAGGATCTTGAACGGCAGACTGATCAGGACCGGCGGCAGCATCATCATGCCCATCGACATCAGGACCGAGGCGACCACCATGTCGATGATCAGGAACGGGATGAACAGGACGAACCCCATCTGAAACGCGGTCTTCAGCTCGCTGATCACGTAGCTCGGAACCACGACCAGCATCGGCAGCTGCTCCGGGGTGTCCGGCGCCTGGCGGCCGGTGAGCTCCAGGAACAGCGCGATGTCCTTCTCGCGGGTCTGCCCCAGCATGAACTCCTTGAGCGGCCCCTCGGCGGCCGCCAGCGCCTGCCGCTCGTCGAGCTGGCCGGCCAGCAGCGGCTGAAGCGCATCGTCGTTGATGCGCGTCAGGACCGGCCCCATGATGATCAGGGTCAGGAACAGCGCGAGGCCGATGATGACCTGATTCGCCGGCGCCTGCGACGTGCCGAGGGCCTGGCGCAGGAAACCCAGCACGATCGCGATGCGCGTGAAGCTCGTGAGCGTCACCAGGAGCGCCGGCGCGAGCGAGATGACCGTCATCAACAGGACGATGCGGAGGGCCGCGTCGAGGCCGCGGGGACCCTCGGCCGCGGCCACGGTGAGCGTCAACGCCGGCGGCTCGGCGGGGCCGGCAGCCGGCGTCTGCGGATCGATCCCGAACGCGGGCAGCACGCTGCCCACGAGCAGGGCCGCTGCCACCAGGCGGGCGGCCAAGCGACGGCGACGCGGGCCAGTCAAGGAACGCGGCATGAACCCTCCCGGCGCGGCGCGCCCGGTATGCGTTGCGCGGCCACGACGCAACGGCCGTGCCACGGTCCACCCGCGCGAGCGCGGTAATCCTGTCGCCTAATGCGTTGGTGGGGTTATCGATACTGGATCTGGTCGCGACGCCGCTCGGTCTCCGCCAGGGTGCGCGCGCGGCCGGCCGCACGCGGCTGGCGCCGACGGCCGGGATTCGGCCAAGGCTTGCTCAGGTTCGGATCACGCCGCCGGCCGGCGACGCGACCGGCCGCCCGCTGCGGCGACCAGGGCCTGCAGGCGCGGTCCGAGACCGGATCCCGCGGCCGGTTCGCCCAGCCGGGTGCGACAGCTGTCCCAGGTGGCCGCCGGCTGCGTGCCAAGGACGACCATCGCGCCGTCATGCCGGTACAGGGTGTGGACGAGGTCGCCGACCTGCAGGAACTGCAGATCCCGCCGCGGGCCCAGCCGGCGCACCGCGAGCACGCGCACCGCGCCGGCCGGTTTCGCGCCGTTCTGGAAGCGCTGGAGCAGCCGCAGCACCATCACCAGCAACGCCAGCACGACCACCAGGGCCAGGCCGACCTGCCAGAAGGACGGCGTCGCCGCCGCGCCGGCGCCCACGTTCATCAGAGGACCCGCTTCAACCGCTCGACGCGGTTCAAGAGCTTGGTGATGCGCACCGCGAAGTGGTCGTCGATGACGACGACCTCGCCGGTCGCGAGCAACGCGCCGTTGACCATGATGTCGACCGGCTCGCTCGTCAGCTTGGCCAGCTCGACCACGCTGCCTGCCGTGAGGTTCAGGACGTCGCGGAACTTGAGCCGAGCGCGGCCGAGCTCCACCGTCAGCTTCATGTCGACGTCCATCAACAGGTCCAGGTTGGCGCTCTCGCCCGCGGCGACGCCGAGATCCTCGGCAGTCAGCGTCTGGGCGGTGGCCGTGGGCGAGCCGGTCGCCGCGCCGAGCTCGATGCGATCCTCGCCGGGCATGCTCACTCCTTCTCGATTTTCCGGACCAGCTTGACGGCCCGGTTCTGGTTGATGCGGCCGGCTTCGGCCAGGAAGACTTCGCGACCCTCGACGAGCACCGTCAACGGCGCATCCACCGGCTGCGGCAGATGCAGGAGATCGCCCTCGCGCAGGGCCAGGACGCGGTCGAGCGGCAGGCTGAGCTCTCCCATGCGCACGACCACTTCGCTCGCGGTCGACTGGATCATGTCCAGGATCTGGCGCCGGTCCTGGTGCATCTCCTCGCGGGAGCGCGCTTCCACGTGCTCTTCGGGATCGAAGATGTCCCGCACCGGGGCGAACGCGGAGATCGGCAGGGTGAGCTCGAGCAGGCCTTCCACGGCTTCCAGCCGCAGGCGGAACCGCAGGGCCGCGATCGTGTCGCCGGCCGGGATCCCGGCGACGTAGTCGGGGTTGTTCTCCAGCCCGATCCGCTCCGGAGAAATCTCCACCAGCTTGGCGCACGCGCTGCGGAGCATCTCGGTGAGGCGGCCCACGAAGTGGCCGAGGATGCCGCGCTCGATCTCCGTGAACGGCCGGACGCGATCCTCGCTGTCGGGCCTGCCGCCCATCAGCCTCTTGAGGATCACGAAGCTGAGCGCCAGATCGAGGTGCAGGAGCGAATGGCCGATCAGCGGCCGCAGCGCCAGCACCGCGAGGCAGGTCGGACGCGGCAGGGCCTCACGGTACTCGGCGAACGACTTCAGCTGGATGCCCTGGAACTCGATCAGCAGGTTGGAGCGCAGCAGGCTCGTGAGGTTGACCGTCGCGTTGCGCGCGAACAGTTCGGCGATGTTCTGGAGGTTCTGCTCGAAGCGTCGCGAGATGGAGCGCGGCCGGTGGAAATCGTAGCGGCTGGCCGCGCCGGTCGGCTCCGCCTCCGGGTCGGCGTTCATCACGGCGTCGAGATCCAGGTCGAGATCCGGGGCGTCGGCAGCGACGGCCTCGAGATTCAACTCGGCCAGGATGTCGTCACCGGCCGCGCCCGGTCTGTCCTTGGTCTCGGTCGTCACCTTGGCGAATCTCCGCGGGTTGCCGCGCGCCGCTGGCCGGCGCGGCCCTGAGCTACTGGATCACTAGGTCGGAGAAGTAGATGTGGCGCAGGAGCCCGCCGGGCAGCTTCTCGTCGAGCCGCCGCATGAGCTCGTCGCGCAGACCCTTCATGCCTTCCGGCCGGTTCAGGTCTTCAGCCGTGCGATCGGCGAGGGTCATGATCACGGTGTCGCGCAGGATCGGCAGCCGCGCCGCCGCCTGGGTCGAAGCGACCTCGTCGGCGAGCTCGAGGTCGACCGTGATCCGGAGGAACCGCGCCTGTTTGCCCTCGCTCTGCAGGGTGACGATGATCTCGCCCAGGCTGAGCAGGACGCCGAGCTCCTCGGTCGACCCGGGCGAGGCCGTCCCGACCTCGGCGACGCTGCCGTGCCCGGAGCCCAGCCGCGGCACGATCACCAGGGTCGTCAGGCCCACCGCGAGCACGACCTGCAGCACGACGACCGCGCCGAGCAGGATCACCTTGTTGTCCAGCGGTCCCGCCTGCTTGGCTGCGCCGCCTGCGGTCTGGTCCTTGTCCTTGTCCTTGTCCGCCATGCCTGCTCCTTAGGGCGCCTGCCGCGGGATCCTCAGTCGGTCGGACACCGGCGTCGGACGCGGTGCGTCGGCCTGCGTCCGGTCCACGGCCCGGCTGAGTGGTTTCCCGCCGGCGGCCGGCCCGATCCGGTCCACCTTCAGGAAGATCTCGACCCGGCGATTCCTGGCCCGGCCCTCGGCGTCGTCGTTGCCGGCCAGCGGGCGGTGTTCGCCGTAGCCCGTGGCCGCCAGCCGCGTCGGCTGTAGGCCATAGCCTTGAAAATATCGTGCCACCGCGCCGGCTCGCGCGGCGGACAGCTCCCAGTTGCTCGGGAAACGGTCCGTCAGGATCGGGACATTGTCGGAATGACCTTCGATGCGGATCTCCCCGGGGAACTTCTGGAGGAAGCCGGCGAGGGATTCCAGGACGTCGTGGCTCGCCGGCTGCAGGTCGGCGCGCCCGGCGGCGAAGAGGACCGGAGCCTCGAGGCGGAAGAGAATGCCGTCGCCGAGGACCTCCACCTGGACGTCGCCGGACACGCCGCGGTCGAGCAGCGTCGTCTCGAGCTCCCGGACCTCGACGAGGAGGTCCCGGGGTTCCGCGGTCTCGTAGCGGGGAACGATCGGGTCGTCGATCCGCAGGGCCGACTCCGGATCGACGAGGACGCCGAACGCCAGCCGGAGCGAGCGCGCGGCTTCCTGGAACTTCTCCTCCTGCATCGAGGAGAAGCTGACGAGGAGCACGAAGAAGCACAACAGCAGCGACATCATGTCGCCGTAGGTCACGATCCATTCGGCCGCGCCCTGCTTGACGATGACGGGCCGCTTGTCCCTGGCCACGGAGACTCCCTCGCGGCGGTGGCCGCTGCTGCCGGCCTAGGCCGCCTTCTGCTTGCCGTTCTCGACCTGGTGCCGCTGCATGGGCGACAGGAAGCTCTTGAGCTTCTCCTCCACGATCCGCGGCGAATCGCCGCTCTGGATGGCCATGATCCCGTCGATGATCATCTCCTTGACGAGGATCTCCTCGCCCGAGCGGACCTCGAGCTTGTTGGCGAGGGGCAGGAACACGCAGTTCGCGGCCATCGCGCCGTAGAAGGTCGTGATCAGCGCGGTCGCCATGCCCGCGCCGATCGCGCTCGGGTCGTCCATCGTCGACAGCATGTTCACCAGTCCGATCAGGGTGCCGATCATGCCGAAGGCCGGCGAGTAGTAGCCGCCCGCGTCGAGGATGGCCTTGCCGTTCTTGTGGCGCGCCTCGATCTGGCCGATGTCGGTCTCGAGGATCTTCTCGAGCAGCTGCGGGTCGGTGCCGTCGACGGCCAGCCGGAGGCCCTTGCGCAGGAATTCATCGGGCTCGTTCTCGGATTCCTCCTCCAGCGCCAGCATGCCCTCGCGGCGCGCCCGCTCCGCGTAGCGGACCATCGTGGCGATCACGGCGGCAGGCTCCTGCGGCGCCGTGAGGAACGCGTTCCTGAGGACGCGCAGCATCCCCAGGACCTTGGACACCGGGAAGGCGATGAGCAGCACGGCCGCGACGCCGCCGAACACGATCGCCACCGAAGGCAGGTCCCAGAACTGCGTCAGGCTGCCGCCGAGCTTGATGCCCCAGAGGCTCAAGCCGAAGGCCAGGATGATCCCGATGACGGTCCCGAAATCCAACTCCGTCGCCCCTCGTGTCCGAGCCAGTCCCCGTCAACCCTCGAAGACCGATCCGGCGCCGCCGGTCGGAATCGGATAGATCCGCGCCCGGCTGCGGTACGCCACCGCGCGCTTCACCACCTCGTCGAGCTCCTCGAGCACCATGACCTTGCGGCCGGTCGTCAGGCTGATCAGCGTGTCCGGAGTCGTTTCCACGAACTCGATGAGGTCCGCGTTCACCACCAGCTCCCGGCCATTGAGTTTCGTGACCTTGATCATGGAACTTCGCTTTCCGTCGGCGCCCGGCGGGCCGGGCGGGCCAGCCGGCGCCGCCCGGGCCCGCGTTCGGCGCTACCGGACCAGGTTGACCAGCTCCTGCATGAGCGTGTCGGCCGTGGTCACGACCCGGCTGTTGGCCTGGAACGCCCGCTGCGCGACCACCATGCGGGTGAATTCCTGGGCCAGGTCCACGTTGCTGGTCTCGAGCGCGCCCGGCGTCAGGTTGATGCCGTTGCCCTCGCCGGCGAACACCGTCAAGGGGTCGCCCGAGTTGCCGCTCGTGGTGTAGGTGTTGTTCGCCTCGCGCACGAGGCCGGATTCGTTGTTGAACTGCACCAGGGCGATGCGGCCGATGTTGCGCATCGTGTCGTTGCTGAAGCGGCCGACGAGCAGCCCGGCCTGGTCGATCTCGAAGTCCACCAGGCTGCCGGCCGTGTACCCGTCCGCCATGCTCTTGAGCTGGCCCGTGCCCTCGAACTGGGTGAGTCCGTTCAGGCCGCCGATGTCGCCGTAGTCGATGGCCACGTCCACGAGCTGCGCCCCTTCCTCGTCGCTGTCCTGCGGGAGGAAGACCAGCCCGGTGGCGTTGTCGTCGTACGAGAAGTTGGAGATGGCGCCCGTGTCGTTGAAGCGCATCCGGCCGCTGCCGCCCTCGATGATCTCCTCGCCGCCCTCGATCTCCGCCTCCCAGATCCACTCGTTCTCGCCCGGCACCTTCTCGAACTGGAAGGTCACCGTGTGCTCGCCGCCGAGGGAGTCGTAGACGGTGGTCGAGACCGAGAAGGTCTGCTGATCGCGCGCTTGCTGGGACGTGTTGAACCCGAAGGCGCCGGTGACGGTGTTGTTGTCGGTGTTGAGCTCCGCGATCGAGATCATGCCGATCGCGCTCGCCAGGCCCACCTCGCCTTGCACCACGATCTCGCCTTCCGCGTTGACGACCACGGGATTCGAGTTGATGGAGAACGTCTGCTGGATCTCCGTCAGCAGGTCGCCGAGCGTGGTCGTGGCGTCGACGGCCATGATGGTGTCGGTGACCTGCGCGCCGCCGCGGTCGCCGCCGATCACCAGGCTGGTCGAGCCGCCGCTGAGATCGAGGCCGAGCTGGGTGCCGTTGGCCGTGAAGAGGTCGACGAGGGCGTCGCCGGCGTCGGCGAAGCCGCGCAGCTGACCCGCCGAATCGGAGACGTCGGCCGTGGTCGCGGTGGCGCCGGTCGGGATCGTCGCGGGGAAGATGAAGTTCTCGTTGAAGACGTTGCGCCCGCTGATCGACAGCGAGAGCGATTCGAGGTCGCTGCCGGACGCGTTGCTGACCTGGATCGCCCCGGGGACGGTCGGATCGGCGCTCATGCTGAAGGCGATGCCCGCGTTCTGCGTGTTCAGCCAGTCGAGCAGGTCCTGGAGCGACGTCGCCGTCGTCACCTCGAAGGTCGAGGTGGCGATGTCGACGCCGCCGACCGTGCCGTTCAACGAGATGAGGTCGCCCGGCGATACGTTCAGGCTCCCGCGGGTCTGGCCGCTGAGGTCCACCAGGAGATCCGCGGCGCTCGCGGCGACCAGAAGCGAGCCTGTCTCCAGCACGCTGCCCCGCGCGTCCGAATCGGCATCGAGGTTGCCGATCAGCTCGACCGTCGTCGAGGCCTGGGCCGGCACGACCATGCCGGGGTCGATGAAGAGGTCGCCGATCGGACCGTTGGCGAGGTTGCCGTCGGCGTCGGCCATCACGCCCTGGAGCCTGAGGCCGGTGCTCGGATTCACCAGGAAGTTCCCGGCGTCCAGGCCGAAGACGCCCGCGCGCGTGTAGCTGTTGCTCGTGCCGTCGCTGAGGATGAAGAAGCCCGGTCCCTGGATGGCGAGGTCCGTCTTGAGGCCCGTGGTCGTGAAGTTCCCCTGGTTGAAGTTCGTGTCGATGCTGCCGACCTGCGTCCCCAGGCCGATCTGCTGCGGATTGGTGCCGCCAAGGCCGCCCGAGACAGGACGGCTCGCCGAACGGATGGTCTGGGTGAGCATCTCGTTGAAGGTCACGCGTCCGGACTTGAAGCCGATCGTGTTGCTGTTGGCGATGTTGTTGCCGATGACGTCCAGCGACGTCAGGTTGGCAGACATCCCGGACACGCCGGAGTACAGCGACTTGAACATTGGTATCCTCCTCGTCTTTCCACGACCGGCCCCGCCGGAGCCGGGAAGGGCTCCTAGCTCACCTGGTAGATTTCCGAGACGTAGAATTCCTCGCCGAAGACGCGCACGATCGCGATGCCGTTCTCGTAACGCAGACCGCTGACCGCGCCGGTCATCAGGACCGTCGACTGGATGGACTGGTTGTCGCCGTTCTTGACGCTCACCTCGAGCGTGTACTCGCCGTCGGCCGCGGCCTCGCCGTCGGCGCGCAGGCCGTCCCACTGCAGGTCGTTGAGGCCGGCGTCCACGTTCCTGACATACGTCGCCACGATCGCGCCGTCCCCGTCGCGCACGGTGACGGTCGCCACGCCGGCGCCCGCGCAGTTGAGCATGCTGCCCGTGGCGTCGCCCGCCGCGACGTGGACCTCGCTGCCCGCGATCGTCACGTCACGGCCGACCAGGGCGAGCATCGCCGTGTTGTTGATCGATTGCGACATGAGCAGGTTCTCTTCCATCGTCGTCCTGATCTCGGACAGCTGCTCGGCCATCGTCATCTGCGAGAGCTGATTGGCCATCTGGGTCGTGTTGATCGGCTCCAGCGGGTCCTGGTTCTGGAGCTCGGTCACCAGGAGGTTCATGAAGTCCAGGCTCGTCAGCTCGTTCGGATCGGTCGCGGTCGCTCCGATCACCGGGGTCGTGCTGTTGGTCACCGCACTGACGGTCATGATCTCGCCTTCCCGCTGAGCCTACCGGCGGCGTTGCCGCCGCTTGCCTTCCGCGTCGTCCCGCCGGTCCTGGCCGGCCGGACGCTCCTGGTCGCCGTCGTCGTGCTCGCCGGGCCTGGCCCGGGCGACCGCGCCCTCGCCGAGCTTGATCTCCACGTGCTGCCACCGCCCGTCCAGCTGGCTGCCCAGCGTGCGCGCGAGCTCCTGGCTGCCGTCGCGCAGGGCCGCCTCGGCCGCGGGCGTCTCCGCGTGGAACAGCACCTCGAGGCTGTCGCCCTGGACGGTCAACCGGATCTCGACCTTGCCGAGATGCTCCGGTTCGAGCTTCAGGGTGAGCTGCTGCGTCCCGCCGTGCGGACGCTCGAGGCGCAGCAACTGCTGGACCACCTGCTGCTGGATGCGTGCCGGATCGATCGCGCGGCCGAGACCCTGGTCGCCGGCCGGCGTCGCCGCGCCGGTCTGGGTCGCCGGCGGCCCGGCCGCGGCGGCCGGCGCCGTCGCTGCCGGAGCGCCGGCCGGGACCGTCCACACGGGCAGCGGCGCCGGCGTGGAGACCGGGTGGCCCGGGTGAGGCGCCGCCGGCCCGGCGCCCGGCGCGGCGCCGGTCGCGGCCGTGGCCGCGACGGGCCGGGCGGCGTCGCCGCCGCCTCGGGCGCGCGGGGCGTCCGACCGGACGGCGGCGTTCCCCGGCATCCGGTCGGCGGATGGCGCGTCGAACGTCGCGGCCGGCGACGGTTGGCCCGCGGGCGCGTCTGCAACCGGGTTCGCGCGCGGCTGTTCGGGCGCGGGAACGGCGTCGGCCACCGCGACGCTGGTCGCGGCCGGCGCCGGCACGGACGTCGGCGCCTGATCCGGCGCGACGGTCCGGCACTCCATCGGCGCGGACGGAGACCGCCCGGCGCCGCGCCAGTGCTCGATCACGGGCGCTCCGCCGGTGTCCAGGCGCACCTCGGCCGTCGCAGGGCGGATCCGGCCGGCGTCGACCACGATCGGTCCGCACAACGCCACCGGATCGGCCGCGCTCCGCGCCGCCGCCTGCGCCGGCAGGACGGGTGCCGCGGCCGCCGGCCGGTTCGAAGCCGCGCGCGACGGCAGCGGCGCGACCGCCGCGCCCGGCAGCGGCTCGACTCCGGACGCGAGGCTCGCCACGACGGCCCCGGTCGCCGCGGACTCGGTCGTCACCACCTGTGATGCCGGGGCGGGCGGCGCCGCGCTCGCGTCGCCGGCCAGGTCCGGCAGCCCGACCGCGCCGGCCGCGGGCGCCGCCTCGGCCGGGGCCGGCGCGCTCAGACCGGCAAGCAAGGTGGCGAACAACCCGGCGAGCGCCGGCCCGGACGCCGCCGATACGCCGCCGTCGGCGGACGGATCGGCAGTTTTTGCCGGCAACGGCAGCGCGTTGCCCAGGACGCTCGGCGGTTCGAGCTGCATCTACTCGCCCCCTTGGAGACTGAGGCGCGTACTGATCTGGGCCGCGAGACCGGGCTCCATGAACGAGAGCACGCGCGCCGCCTGCCGTTCCTTCATGCGCGCCAGGATGGCCAGGGACACCTCCGGATCCATGGTCGCCAGGATGCTCGCCGCCTTCTCCGGCTTCATCGCCTCGTACATCTTGGCCAGGCGGTCCGCGGCCGCCGACTGCTCGGCGACGAACTCGGCCTGGGTCGCCTCGAGGCGGCCGACGATCCCGAGCAGCTGCTCGTGGACCTGTCCCATGACCGCCTCGCGCGCCGCCTGCGACTGCTGCAGACCCGCCAGGTGCTCGCGTTCGCGCTGGAGGCGATCCCGCTCGGCCGCAGCGTCGCGCAGGAGCCGACCGCCGGCGGCGGGCTCCTCGAGAGCCAGATCCGTGCCGCCCCGGGTCGATCCGCCGAGCTGGTAGCTGAGCGCGGCGATTCCGCCGAAGATCAGCAGGAAGGTCACGCTCGAGATGACCGCGACGCTCTTCATGTCAGCCTCTTTCCGCGGTCCGGGTTCGCCCGGCTCCGCTCAAGCCTCCGGCCGGGATCGTCTGTCCCGGCGCACCAGGGCCGCCCGCACGGCCCCGATCTCGTCCAGGGCCCGCCGTTCCCGTCGCGCCTCCTCCTGTTCCCACTCCAGGCGCTGGCGCTCTCGCAGGCGGGTCAGCATCTCGCGTTCCCGCCACGCCTGTTGCAGGCGCTCCTGCGCGAGCACGAGCGCCTGGCGCCCCGCGACGAGCTTCGCTTCGAGCTGGCGCTTCCGCCCGACGAGGCGCTCCTGCCAGGCGAGCAGCCGCGCCAGCTCGACCGGATCGACGCGTCCCTCCCGTGCGGCCACCGCCTCGAGCCGGGCCTGCGTCAGCTCGCGGTTCGCGTCGGCGACGTCGCGGGTCGCGGCCGCCACCACGGCCCGCGCCTGGGCGACCGCCAGCGTCCTGGCGTCCAGCTCCCGCTGCCGGTGGTCCAGGACCTTCTCGAGGCGGAAGCGGAACATCACGCCTCCCCTTGCGCCACGAGCTGGGCGAGCGCGGCGAAACCGGCGCGGGGATCGTGCCGCTCGTCGACGCCCTGGGTCAGGAACGTCCGGATCGCCGGGCGCTGGGCGAGCGCGGCGTCGAGTAGGGGGTCGCTGCCGGGCGCATAGGCGCCGATCGCGACCAGGTCCCGGTTGTTCTCGAGCGCCTTCAGCCAGCGCAGCAGCCGGTCCCCGGCGGCGCGGTCCGCCGGGGCGATGATCTCGTTGCGGAGGCGGCTGACCGATCCGAGCACGTCGATCGCCGGATAGTGGCCCTCGCGCGCCAGGTCGCGGCTGAGCATCACGTGGCCGTCGAGGATCGAGCGCACGGCGTCGCCGATCGGGTCGTTGATGTCGTCGCCCTCGATCAGGACCGTGAAGAACGCCGTCATCGCGTTGACGGCCGACCAGCCGGCGCGCTCGCAGAGTCGCGGCAGCGCCGCGAACACCGACGGCGGATAGCCCTTGGTCGTCGGCGGTTCGCCGGCCGCGAGCCCGATCTCGCGCAGTGCCATCGCGTAGCGGGTGATCGAGTCCATCAGGAAGAGGACCTCGCGGTCCGCCTCGCGGAAGCTCTCCGCGATCGTCATCGCCGTCTCGGCGCCCTTCGCGCGCATCACGGCGCTCTCGTCGCTGGTCACGACGACGACCACGCTGCGCGCGAGACCGTCGGGGCCGAGATCGCGCTCGATGAACTCGCGCACCTCGCGACCGCGCTCGCCGATCAGGGCCAGCACGTTGACGTCGACGCCGGCCCCGCGGGCGAGCATCCCCAGGAGCACGGACTTGCCGACGCCGCTGCCGGCGAAGATCCCCATCCGCTGGCCGCGCGCCACCGTCACCACGGTGTCGATCGCCCGCACGCCGGTCGTGAGCGCGTCGGTGCTCCGCCGCCGGTGCAGGGCGCTGGGCGCCGCCTGGCCGAGCCGCCGGCGCGGCAGATGGTGCAGCGGCGGACCCCCGTCGATCGCCTCGCCGAGCCCGTTCAGGACGCGGCCCAGCAGCCGCGCCCCGGTGGGCACGGTCAACAGGCTCGCCACCGGCACGACCGCCTGGCCCGGCGCGATGCCTTGCATGCTGCCGTACGGCATCAGCAGCAGGCGGCCGCTGTGGAAGCCGACGGCCTCGCAGAATACCGGCGGCCGCTGGCGGCCGGCCTCGACGCGGCAGATCGAGCCGAGGGGCGTGGACAGCCCGCGAACCTCGATCGTCATGCCCACCAGCCCGGTCACCCGGCCCACCTGGCGCACGGGATCGCAGGCGAGGACTCGGCGGCGGCAGGCGTCCCAGGCCAGCTCAGACATCGACCGCCTCCGGTTGTGGCGCCTGGTCGGCGGGGATCGCCAGGGCGTCCGCAGCCGCCTCGCCGAGCACCGCGAGCTGGCGCTCGACCGTCGCGTCCCATTCCAGATCGTCGGCCTTCACCAGGCAGCCGCCGCGCGCGAGGCGCCGGTCCTCCTTGATCTCGCCGACCCGCAGCCGCTCGCGAAGCTCGGACGCCGCGGCGAGCCAGCGCGCGTCGTCCGGATGGACCGTCACCGAGAGGGTCGCGCCGGCTTCGGCCTTGTAGAGCACGGTCTCGAGCGCGCGAACGAGGACCTCGGGATCGACCGCGACCTCGCGCCGCACGACCTTCGTCGCCATCGCCACGGCCAGGTCCGCCGCGTGTCGCACGAGGTCGTCCAGCTTGTCCTTGATCTCGCGGCGCACGCCCTCGGCGAATTCGGCCTGCCAGCGAGCGAGGGCGGCCGCATCCTCGGCCTGCCGCGACGCGTCGGCGGCCGCCTGGGCCTCCGCCTCGCGACGCGCGCGCTCGTCGTGCTCGCGGCGCAGGTCGAGCTCGAGCAGATCCACGATCCGGGCGCGTTCGTCCCGCGAGAGATGCTGCAGGAGCCCCTTGGGCTCGGCGAAGCCGGTCTCCGGGCGGAAGGCGGCGTCGAGCGCGGCGACCGCGGTCGCCGGGTGCAGGGGCTGGTAGGCGCCGAGGCTGGATCGCCCCGCGGCGAGGGGCTCAGGAGACCATTTCTGCATCCTTGCCCCCCTTGCCGATCACGATCGTGCCCGCCTCCTCGAGGCTCCGCACGACCTCGACGATGCGCTGCTGGGCTTCCTCGACCTCGCTGAGCCTGACCGGGCCCATGTACTCCATGTCCTCCTTGATCCCCAGGGCCGCGCGTTTGGACATGTTGCTGAAGATCTTGTCCTGGATCTCCTGCGTGGCGCCCTTCAGGGCGAGGGTCAGCTCCTTGCCGTCGACCTCCTTGAGGATCTCCTGGATGTACTTGTCGTTCATCAGGACCAGGTCCTCGAAGACGAACATGAGGTTGTTGACCTCGTTGGCGACCTCGTCGTCGATCTCCCGCATCTCGTCGAGGATCTCCTGCCAGGTCTCGCGCTCGGTCTCGTTGAGGATCTCGGCGACCTGCTTGCGTCCGCCGTACTTGCCGCGATTCGCGTTGACCTCGCCCTGCAGCTGGCTCGCCAGCACGCCCTCCACGATCTTGAGCGCCTCGGCGTTCGGCGAGTCGAGCACGGCCATGCGATAGGCGACGTCGCCCTGCAGTTCGGCCGGCAGCAGCTCGAGGATCGGCCCGCTGTCGCGCGGATCCATGTGCGCGAGGACCACGGCGACGGTCTGCGCGTGCTCGTTCTTGAGGTAGTTCGCGACGGTCAGCGCGTCGAGGCTGCGCAGGTGCTCGAAGCTCTTGATCTCGCTGTAGCTCGTGACCCGGCTCAGCAGCGAGCTCGCCCGGTGCGTGCCGAAACCGGCCTCGAGGATCTGCTTCGCGGTCTCCTCGCCGCCGAAGGCGATGCCGCTGATCGAGCTCGAGAGCTTGACGAAATCGCTCAGGACCTTCTGCTTCTCCGCGAAGGGCACCTGGCCCGCGGTGGCGATCGCGTGGGTCAGCTGCTCGACCAGGCTCTCGGGCAGGTGCGAGATGACCCGGCCGCCCGTCTCCGGGCCGAGCGCCATGATGAAGATGGCCGCCTTGCGCAGGGTCTTGTCGTCGAGCACCGGCATTGCGTTCTCCGTTGCGCGCCGCGGCTAACGGCCGCTGCGCTCCGGCTCGTAGAGCCAGGACTGGACCACGTCGGCCACCCGCGCCGGGTTCTCCGCCGCGTACTCGCGCACGTCCTCGATCATCTGGTCGGTCAGCGGGGGCAGGCCCTCGAAGCGCTCGGGCTCGGCGGCCGGCTGCCCCGGCGCGCCGCCGGCCGCCGCGGGCCGCCCGGGCTTGGCCCCGCCGCGGTGGCCGGAAAGGTCGCCGAGGGTTCCCTGCAGGCTGCGCCGGAAGGTCACGACCAGGACCACGAGCAGCGCCACCAGCAGGATGCGTCCGAGATTCTGCATCACGAGCTGGACCCAGCCGCCGGGCAGGCCGCCGCCGCCGCCGTCGCCGTCCGGGACGGCGCCCTCGCCCTGGAACTGGATGTTGACGACCTCGATCTGATCGCCGCGCTCGACGTCGATGCCGATCGCGCTCTGGACCATGCGCTGGATCTGGTCGAGCTGCTCCTGACCCAGCGGCTGGTAGACCGGCTCGCCGCCGTCCTTCGGCGTCGCGTAGGTGCCGTCCACCGACACGGCGACGGACAGATTCTTGATGCCGCCCGTCTCCCCGACGATCTTCTCGACGGTCTGGTTGATCTCGTAGTTGGTCATGCTCGACTCGGTCGTGCCGCCGGTGGCCGGGTCGCTGGATTCGTTGCGCTCCTCCGAACGGACGACCTGGTTCTCGGGATCGAAGATGGTCCGCTGGGACTCGATCTTCTCGAAATTCAGCGTGGCGTCGACGCGCACGTGCGTGCGCTTCTCGCCGAAGACGCTCGCGAGCATCGTCTGCGCCTTGTCGGCCAGGTAGGCCTCGACCTCCTTCTTGAGCTCGAGCTGCCGGTCGGTCGCGCCGAAGTCGTCGTCCGCGTAGTTCTCGGAGAGCATGCGGCCGTTCTGGTCGAGGACCGTGACGTTGCCGGCGAGCAGTCCCTCGACGCTGCCCGCCACGAGGTTCTGGATCCCGGCGACCTGGGCCGGACTCACGGGCCGGCGCTGGTTGAGGGTGAGCACGACCGAGGCCGTCGGTTCGGTCGCCAGGCTGCGGAAGATGCTCGATTTCGGCAGGACCAGGTGGACGCGGGCGGCCTCGACTCCCTGCAGGCTCTCGATGGTCTTGGTGAGCTCGCCCTGCAGCGCCCGCAGGCGTTTGACCTCGTAGTCCTGCTCGGTCATCCCGTAGTGGGACTGGTCGAAGATCTCGAAACCCACGACGCCGCTCGACGCGATCCCCTTCGCGGCCAGCTCGACCCGCAGGCGGTGGACCGCCGAGGCGGGCACCAGGATGGTCGTGCCGCCGTTCGTCAGCTCGGCGGAGACGTCGCGCTTGTTGAGTTCCTGGAGCGCCTCGTTGGCGTCCTCGGGGGTCAGGTCGCTGAAGAGGACGGCCATCTCCTCCCGGCTCAGCCACAGACTGAACACGGTGGCGCTGATGATCACGCCCGCCGCCACCATGCCCAGCACCAGCCGCTGGTTGACCGACAGGGCGGCGAACCGTTTCCCGATGCCGAACCAGGCCTGCCTGAATCCATCCACTTGGTCTCCGTCCCGTTGCGTATGAGGTCAGCTAGACCTGCATGCGCATGATTTCCTGATAGGCCTCGAGCAGCTTGTTGCGGACCTCGAGCATCAGCTCGAACGCGAGCTGCGCCTCCTCGGCCGCGGTCATGATCTCGTGGACCTCGGTCGGCTCGCCGCGGACCATGCCTTCGGTCATGACGTCGCGCGCGACCTGCAGCCCGTCGACCTCGCGGATCGCCGCCTGCAGCTGCTCGCCGAAGCTGGTCCGCGGCGTCGGCGCGGCCTGCCCGGCGTAGGCGAGGCGCGGATCGATGGAACCCAGAGCACGGATGCCGCCGACGGCCATGAGCGCGACTCTCCTAGATCTTGAGCGCCTGGTTGAACATGTCCTTGGCCGCCTGCACCGCGCTGATGTTGGCCTCGTAGGCGCGGCTCGCGGTGATCAGGTCGACCATCTCGGTGACGACGTCGACGTTCGGCATCAGCACGTAGCCGTCCTCGTCGGCGTCCGGGTGACCCGGGTCGTAGATCACGCGGAACTCCGAGGCGTCCGGCGCGACCTCGGCCTCCGTGCGCACTCCCTCGCGGTCGGCCAGCTGGAGCGCGGTGAGGCCGGGCAGGTGATTCGGGTGCGTCCGGGTCGGACCGTTGGCGAACTCGTCGTTCGCCGGGTCGAGCCGCTCGCGCTGCGCCTGCACGCGACGCTCGAGGATCTCCCGGAAGACCGCCCGCTCGCGCCGGTACGGCGTGCCGTCCTCGGTCCGCGTCGTCTCGGCGTTCGCCAGGTTGCGCGCCACGACGTCCATCTTCACGCGCTGCCCCGACAGGCCGCTGCCGCTGATCCGGATCGCCTCGAACAGCCCCTTGCTCATGCCCTCGCCTCCTGACGCTAGGTGGACCGGCCGCGGATGGCGCTGCGCAGGGTCTGATACTTCATGCTCAGCAGCCGCGTCGCCAGGCGGTAGGAAAGGTCGTTGGTCGCCAGATCGGTCATTTCCTTGTCGATGTCGACGTTGTTGATCCCGTTGTCGTGGTCGTCTCCCGTCGGCCGGACGTCGCCCGGCGTGTCCGCGAGCTCGCGGCGGCCGAGCGCCAGGTGGGCCGGGTTCGTCCGCGCACCCTGGAGCCGGAGCCGCGCGCCCGCGAGGTACTCCTCGAACCGATACTCCCTCGCCGCGTACCCCGCCGACTCGACGTTCGCGATGTTGTCCGACACCACCCGGTGGCGATTGGCGTAGACCGCCAGCGCCTGTTTGAGGTCGCCGAGATGCGCCGCTTCGAAGAGGCCGTGCCTGATCATGGCCTACCCCGGGATGCTCAAGCCCTGTGCCTGGTACAGGTGCAGCTTGTTGCGCAATGTCCTGACACTGATGCCCAGTTCCGTGGCAGCCTGGGTACGGTTGCCGCCGGTTCTTTGGAGCTTCCGCAAGATCAGTTCCTGCTCCATCTCACGGATCGTGAGATCGGCGCTCAGCTCCGCCGCCTCTTCCGTCCGGTTCATCTCGTCGCGCAGGTCGAGCTGGTTCGCGTCGAGCTCGGCGCCGCAGCACATGATGACCGCCCGCTCGATCACGTTCTGGAGCTGCCGCACGTTCCCGGGCCAGTCGTGAGCGAGCAGGTTGCGCATCGCCGACTCGGTGACCGTCAGCACGGGCTTGCCGCTCTCGGCGCAGAACACGCGCACGAAGTGGGCGACCAAGAGGGGAATGTCTTCCTTGCGCTGGCGCAGCGCGACCATCCGCAGCGGGATGACGTTGAGCCGGTAGAAGAGGTCCTCGCGGAAGCGCCCCAGGCGGATCTCTTCCTTGAGATTGCGGTTGCTGGTGGCGATGATGCGCACGTCGCAACGCGTCGATTCGCGGGCGCCGAGCCGCATGAACTCGCGTTCCTGGATCACCCGCAGCACCTTGGCCTGCATGCTGAGCGGCATCTCGCTGATCTCGTCGAGCAGCAGCGTCCCGCCGTCGGCGAGCTCGAACTTGCCGGGCCGGGCCTGCACCGCGCCGGTGAAGGCGCCCCGCTCGTACCCGAAGAGCTCGCCCTCGAGCAGCGTCTCGGGGATCGCGGCGCAGTTGAGCCGGATGAACGGACCGCTTCGGCGATTGCCGGCGTTGTGGATCGCGCGCGCGGCGATCTCCTTGCCGGTGCCGCTCTCACCCTGCAACAGGACGGTGCCGCGCGAGTCGGCGATCATCTCGATCTTCTCGCGCAGCTCCGCCATGGCCGGGCTGGCGCCGAGCAGTCCGTGCTGTTCGCGCTGTGCCTTCAGTGTGGTCCGCAGGCTGCGGTTCTCGTTGCGCAGCGCCCGCAGCTCGAACGCGCGCTGGAGCGTGTGCTCGAGCTGGTCGAGCCCGAACGGCTTCGTCAGGTAGTCGACCGCGCCGCACTTGGTGGCCTCGACCGCTTCCTTGATGGTCCCGAAGGCGGTCATCATCACGACGAGCGGCGGGTCGTCCAGCTCGCGCTCGATCGCCGCGAGCAGGGTCAGGCCGTCGCCGCCCGGCATCCGGACGTCCGAGAGGACCAGGTCGACCGGCTCCCGCTGTAGCTGCGCCAGCGCCTCCTTCCCATCGCCAGCCGTGCGGATCTGGTAGCGACCCGTCATCGACGCCGTCAGGAAATCGCGCATGGTGTGCTCATCGTCGACCACGAGGATGCGTGGCTTCTTCGCCATCGGGTCACCTTTCTCGACTCAGGGTCGGCGTCCCCCGGTCCGCGGCCGCGCCACTTCCACGGTCACGGTGGTGCCGTGGTCAGGCACGCTGCGCAAGCCCCAGCCCAGACCGTGCATGTCCATGATGGTGTCCACCCGCGCCAGGCCGATCCCGAGATGGCCGGGCCGCGTGGTGACGAAGGGATCGATCGCCTGCGCGAGCAGCTCGCGGGGCATCCCCGGGCCGTCGTCGGCGATCGCGAGCGCGAGGCGGCCGGCGTCGCCCGCGCAGACGGTCAGCGTCACCTCCACGAGCGCCTGACGGCTCTCGGCGCTGTTGTCGAGGATCTCGGCGAGGATCTGGTGGAGATCGCCCGCCGGCAGCAGCAGATCGCCGGCCACGAGCGGGAACGGTCCGGCGCGCAGGTTGGCGTGGCGAGCCGCGGCGGAGTCGACCGCGTCGGCGACCACCGTCGCGAGATCGTGGGCGCCGAGATTCGGCGCCGGCACGGGGAAGGCCATGTCCCGCACCGACCGGTACATGTCCTCGAGCTGCTCGACCTCCGCGACGATCTTGCGGGCCCAGGCCGTCGCGCGGCTCGTGGCGCCGGGACCGCCGGCGATGAGGCTCGCGTACCCCTTGATGCCGCACAGGCTGTTGCTGCTCTTGTGCAGGTAGCCGCGGAGCAGACGGCCGCGCTGGTCGCGCCGGACACCGGCCGGCATCCTGATCTCGGCCGCGGTCGCCAGGCAGGCGCCGATCTGCTCATCGACACTGCTGCAGCAGTTCACGATCGTTCTCCTCCTCGCACGCGAGGATGGCCTCGATCAGCTGGCCGACGTCCTCGAGGGCCCGGTGCAGGCGCGTGCGCCCGTCGGCGCTCCATCCCCGGCGGCCCTGTCGCCACTGCTCGCGGCTGGCGGCCTCCGTCAGATCGAGACGGCCGATCGTCTCCAGCCGGCGCTTCTTCGCCGCGAGCAGGCCGCGGACCTGGTCGAGCGGCGCGCCGTCGCGCAGCAGGTCGCGCTCGTGCCGCGAGAGCTCGAGGACCTCGGCGTAGAGCCGCTGCTGCTCGCCGTAGAGTCCGAGCAGGCGATCGAGCAGGCGGCGCTCGCGCGCCGCGACGTCAGCGCTGATCGTAGGCAGCGGCGCCATGGAGCTCACCCTCGTCACGCAGTCGTTCCATCTCGCCGCTCAGGGCGGCCATCTTGCAGGCGTACTCTCGCCACTCCAGGTCTGCGGTCTGCTGGCAGAGTCGTTCGAAGGCCGTGCCCGCCGCCAGGAAGCGGCCGGCGAGGAACTCGATCGCCGCGACCTGGCAGGCCGCCCAGTCGGCGGCGCCGGGTACCGAGCTGGCGGCGAGGGCCCGGTACAGGGTCTCCGCCGACTCGCTGTCGCCGGACAGAAGCAGGAGGTCGGGAACGGCGACGAGGACCCAGGCCCGCTGCGCCTCGTCGAGGCCGAACGAGACCCCATCGGAGACGAGCAGCGCCGCGAGCGCCTCGAGGCTCTCGGCGTGGCGTCCGAGCCAGCTCAGCGCGAAGGCCTGCCAGTAGGCGAGGCGGCCCCGCAGCGCGTCCGGCTGGGTCGCGGCCGAGCGGACCAGCAGGTCGAGGTTGGTGGCGTCGCCGCGACTGACGAAGTACCGGTACGCGAGCTCGAGCTCCGCGGCGTGCGCGGCGAGGTCGCGCCCGCCGAGCACGCGGAGGAACCGGCGCGTCACCGCCACGGAGTCCCCCGCCGCGATCGCGGCCGCCATGGCCTCTCGACCGAACTCATCGGCGTATTCGCCGGTCGTATCGCGCCTCAGGGCCTCGTCGTACCAGACGAGGGCGCTATCGAATTCCGCGATGCTGGCGTAGCTGCGGGCCCGGCCAAGCGCGTGCAGGGGCTGCCGGCTCGCCGGCTCCTGCAGGACGCGCGGGCGGCCCTCGACCTCCTCCAGCGCCGCGACGACCGCCGCGAGATCCGGACCCTGCGTCGTGTCGGCCGCGGCCGTCGCCAGGCCGGCCGGGAAGAGCGAGCGATGCTCCGCCTGGCCGGTCGCCGCTCGCGCCGCCAGCGTCGACTCGAGCGAGTGCAACCAGACCAGGTAGTCGTTGACCTGGTCGGCGGTCAGGGACGCGCCGGCCCGCGGCGCCGTCACCGCGCACAGGGCCAGGCCGGCCGCCAGGCCGAGCCAAACGCGTCGCGTCGCATGCCGGTCATCCATGTCTCGCCTGCTCCACGGAAAGGACTTAGGACGGCAGGCGACTCCGCAAACGGCATGCCCGTCACCGGACGCGGGGAACGCGCCGGCCACCGCTGGCGACGACCGGGCTGGACAATCAGATGTCGGGCAAGCCGGCGCCGTGAGGACGGCGCCGGGAACCGGGCAACGGCGGTAGGGGGCCAGGAGACGGCCGGCAGATCACTTGCCGGACACCGGTGGTCAGTTTATGGGCAAGATCAACCCTCGGCTTCCTCGGACCTCGGGGACGATTCGTCGTCGAAATCCGCCTCGTAGATCCGCAGCTTCTCCCGCAGCGTCTGCCGGCTGATGCCGAGGAGGCGGGCCGCCTTGCTCTTGTTGTGACCGGTCTGTTCCAGCGTGAACAGGATCTGCCGCCGCTCCGTCTCGGCGAGCGGCATCAGGGTCAATCCCCCATCCACTCGACCGACCCCGCGCGGACTGCGGCCGAGACGGATGAACTCCGGGAAATGGTCCGGCTGCAGGCGGGCCGGCTCCTCGAGGATCATGATCCGTTTGAGCACGTTGCGCAGTTCGCGGACGTTGCCGGGCCAGGGGTATTTCTGCAGGGTCTCGAGCAGGTTCGCATCGACGGGCGCGCAGCGCAGGCCGAGCTGCTGGTTCAGCTCCCGCAGGAAGTGGTTCGTGAGGATCTCGAGGTCCTGAGGCCGCTCGCGCAGCGGCGGCACGTGAATCTCGACGACCTGCAGGCGGTAATAGAGGTCGTTGCGGAACAGGCCGTCCTCGATCGCGTCCTCCAGCTTGCGATTGGTCGCGGCCACGATCCGCGCGTGGATCTCGAGATCCTCCTTGCCGCCGACCCGGCGGA
This sequence comes from Candidatus Krumholzibacteriota bacterium, assembly GCA_022711765.1. Lineage (GTDB taxonomy): Bacteria > Krumholzibacteriota > Krumholzibacteriia > LZORAL124-64-63 > LZORAL124-64-63 > Glo-17. The sequence goes on along the minus strand of JAKLEB010000001.1, from coordinate 151,752 downwards.
ATCGGCGGTTCTCCAGGACCCGCAGGAGACGCGTCTGCAGGAGGATTCCCATCTCGCCGATCTCGTCGAGGAAGATCGTGCCGCGGCCGGCGAGCTCGAAGAGCCCCTCCTTGCGGTTCTTGGCGTCGGTGAACGCGCCCTTCTCGTGGCCGAACAGCTCGCTCTCGAGCAGGGTCTCCGGCACCGCCGCGCAGTTGATCTCCATGAAGCGGTCGTGCGAACCGGTGACCTCGTGGACTGCCCGGGCCACGATCTCCTTGCCGCTGCCGGATTCTCCCTGCACGAGGATCGGCGTGTCGACCCCGCTGCGGCTGGATCCGACCTTCGCGAGGATCCGGCCGATCTCCGCCAGGCCCGGGCAGGCGTTGATCATCCGCAGGTAGCGGCCGTCGGCCGCCGCGACGGCGGCCGCGGGCTCGGCGTCCTCCTGCTCGGACGCCGCGAGCGGTTGTGTCGCGCGCAGCGCGCCCCGGACCTGGCGGCGGATCTCCGCCAGCTTGAACGGCTTGGTGATGTAGTCGTAGGCGCCCAGCCGCATCGCGGCGACGGCCGTGTCGACGTCGCCGTACGCGGTCATGAGGATCACCGGGAGGTTCCGGTTCTGGTTGCGCAGGGCCTGCAGCACGTCGAGGCCGCTGATCCCCGGCAGCTTCAGGTCGCTGACGAGCAGGTCGAACTCGTCCGCGTGGCAACGCGCCAGGGCTTCCTCCCCTGTCTCGGCGTCCGCCACCTCGTAGCCCTCGGCGCCCAGCGCCTCGACCAGCGATCGGCGGATGGTGGCCTCGTCGTCGACGACCAGGATTCGCTTGTTCATGTCGCCTCCCCGGCCAGCGTCTTGCCGGCCACCGCTTCCCGCGGCAACAGGACCAGCATGCGCGTGATCGCGCCGTCCCGCTCCGCCCGAATCTCACCGCCGTGGGCGTCGACGACCTTGCGGCTGTACGCGAGGCCCAGGCCGGTGCCCGTGGTCTTGGTCGTGAAGAAGGGTTCGAAGAGCCGCTCCGGTTCGATGCCGGCGAATCCGGCTCCGTCGTCCTCGACGGCGATGGCGACCGCCGGCACGGTCTGCAGGCTGCCGCGGGTCGGGTCCGGGACCGCGAGGCTGCGGTCGCCGGAGAGCCGCACGGTCACGGTGCCGCCGGTCGGCGCCGCGTCGACTGCGTTGAGGACGAGATTCAGGAGAACCTGCTTGAGCTTCGCCGAATCTGCATTGATCTCGACGGGCGCATCGGCGAGAACCCGGAGCGACACGCCGCGCGTCTCGGCGCGCGGTCGGGCGAGGTCGAGGCTGACCCGGGCGAGCCGGACGGGATCGACCGCTTCGCGACGCAGGTCGCAAGGGCGCACGAACTGCAGCATGTCGGCGATGGTGTGGTTGATCCGCTCGACCTCGCTCGTGATGAGGTCGATCCGATCGCGCCGCGAATCGTCCACCGGCAACGAATCGGCCAGGAGCTCGGCCTGCGCGCTCAGACCCATCAGCGGATTGCGGATCTCGTGGGCGAGCGTGGCGGACATCGCCACCAGCGCCTCCGCTCGCTCCGCGCGGCGTCTCGCCGCCTCCGCCCGCTTCACCTCCCGCAGGTCCTCGAGGATCACCAGCAGCCAGCGTTCGTCCCGGCCCCGCCCGGCCATCGGAGCGGTCTGGACCCGAACCGGGATCGCGCGGCCGCGCAGGTCCCGGACCAGACCTTCGCCGCGGAACGGCCGCTTGCGGCGCTGCAGTCCGGCGAAGAGCGGCGCCTGACGTCCCGCCACGCTGAGCGCACCGTCGAGGAACAGCTCGGGCAGATCGTCGATCTCGGCGCCGCCGGTCAGGGGCCGGTCGAGCAGGCGGCCGCGGCCGACCGCGAGGGCGGCCGCCGCGTCCTCGCACACCGGGCCGGCGTCGAGCCCGAGCAGCGTCCGCGCGGCGCGGTTGACGAAGATCGTATGGCCCTGGGCGCAGACCCAGATCGCGCTGCTGACCGTCTCGAGCACGCGCGTGTTGAACGCGCCGATGTCGCGGAGCCGGTCGAGCATCTGGGCCGAGGCGACCTCCTCCGACACCACGACCTGGACCATCTGCAGGAACGGGAGGTTGGCGGCGGACCGCTGCCGGCGCTCGTCCGGGTCGCCGAAGAGCAGGAGCAGCATGCCCAGCCGGATCCCCTGGTGCTCGAGCGGCAGTGCGGTGATCCGGCCACCGGTGGTCTCGTCCTCCTGCGGCCCCACCTGGAAGATCCCCGGCGCCAGCAGGCTGCTGGCGACACCCGCGTCGATCTGCCGGGTGATGCGCAGGAGGACCTTGTCCCAGGATTGCTCCTGCCACCGGTAGGTCTGTCGCGGCGCGTAGGCGCCGCCGGGCGCCGCCCGCAGGACGAGCGCTCCGCCCGCCGCGCCGACGAACTCGGCCAGGTGCGCCAGGATCTCGCGCAGCGTGTCGTCCCAGTTGCTCGCCAGGCTCAGCTCGCGCCCGAACTTGTAGAGCAGCGACACCTGCGCCATGTGGTCGCCGAGGCGGCGGTTCGCCGCCTCGAGGTCGGCCTGGGCCTGCAGGAGCGCCGCCGTCTCGGCCGCCGCCTCGTGGCGCAGGCGCCGGCGGCCATCCTGCAACAGGCGCTGCGTCGCGGCAGCGTCGACCTTGACCGCGCGGGCCTCGGCCTGCAAGGCGAGTCGCCGGCCGACCCGACCGAGCGCCGCGTCCCACTGCGCCGGCGGAGAGGACGAGGGGAGCGCATCGGCGAGCCCGGCGCGGAAGCACTCGACCAGCTCCGCGACGGACAGGCCCTCGTGAGCCAGGATCACGGCGTTCGCGCGGGCGTCGAATCGCCTCAGCCAGGCGGGAAACCCGGTCCACTCGCCATGCGCGCGCAACGTCGCCTCGTGAACCACCACGACGCTCGCCGGGACCGTCCCGGCCGCCACCTCGGCCAGGGACGCGACCGTCTCGCGAGCCCAGCCGGCAACGCCCTCAGCCACGCTGTCCGGTCCGACCACCTGCAGGCGACCCTGGACCGACCGGTCTGTGTCTTCGCGCATGATCCCCCCGCGGCGGCAACGACCCGGCGTGATCGGCGACAACTGTAAATTTTCTGGTCACCTCTCGCAACCAGAGTCTCGCCGGAGGCGGTAAAAATCCTGCCGGCGCCGCCGTGGAGACCGGCGCAGAAACGGGGACGGCCTGGCCGGCCGTCCCCCGGGTCGTTCCGGATCGCGGACTAGAAGAGCGGTCCCTCGAAGAACAGCGTGCTCAGCCGCCCCGCGACCTCGTCGCGGACCGCCGCCGACTGGTAATAGCCCGCCGTCAGGCGCTCCCGCACCAGCGCGAGGCGATCGGCCCGCACCGCGGACTCGCCGGCCAGGGCGTCTCGCCCGGCTTCCACGGCTCGCCGCAGATCCGCGAGTTCGCGAGCCTTGTCGGAGATGTCGGCGTGGTCGCTCAACGAGATCGGCACCAGCTGGCTGCCGGGGTCCTTCGGCCCCGCGAACCCGTCCACCTTGTGCTCGCGCGCCCGGCCGTAGGTCTCGACCCGCTGCGCCTGGGACTTCGCGGAGGCATCGATCTGGTTCGCGTTCATCGGCATGGACGGCCCTCTCGTGCAGGTTTGATCTCCGCCTGACGCTCGCTACCGTGCCTGGACCCTAGCAAATGCGAGACCTGCCGGGACGATCCGACCGCCGGCGCGGCGGCCCGAGATCTTGCTCGAACCGACGACGTGAACAGCCTGGATCTTCTCTATTTACAATATCAGCGAGTCGACTCGGTCGATCCCGCCGGTCCCGCGTGCCGGCTGATCCTGCCGGCCAGGGCGAACGATTCCGTACCAGTGATCGGCAGATTCTGGCCGGACTTGAGCAAAAAGCGACTCCGGCGCCGGCGATCACGCCACCGGGCCGCCGGGGAGCGAACGCCCCGGCGACGGCAGACGGCGGGACAGATCGGCCAGGTCATCCCAGCCGGGATAGATCTGCCGCAGGCGAGCCAGCACCAGCGCGGCAGCCTCCAGGCGACCGGTCTTGACCAGGCAGCGCAGTTCCTCCTTGTCCAGGAGCGGATCGTCGCCGAAGCGGCGGCGCGCCTCGCCGATCAGCCGATCGCAGTCCCCCCAGGCGCCGGCGGCCGCGACGACGCGGATCAGCTCGAGCCAGCAGAACTCGTGGCGGGGGTCCTCGGCGACGGCGCGGGCGAGCAGCGTCCTGGCGATCGTGAGGCGACCCTCCTCCCGGAGCAGCCGCCCCAGGAGGAACCGGCCGCGCGTGATCGCGCTGTCGACGGGCCGGCGGTCGGCGAGCGCCTCGAGGAGCGACCGCGCCTCGCCGGGCTTGCCCTCCTCCAGCAGGACGGACGCGAGCTCCACCGCTGCCGCCGTGTCGTCCGGCCGCTGCGCGTGCTTGCGCCGGACGAGCGAGGCATACCGCGCCCTCCGCGCCGCGTTGTGCTGGCCGCCGAGCGTGAACCCGTAGTGGTGGACCGGCACTCGCAACGGCCTGGCCGGCAACCCCTGCGCGAGCGCGGCGGGCAGGATCGTCTCGTGGACGCAGCCCTCGAACACGAGTCCTGGGCGGCGCGGAAACAGGCCGGCGCGCCGGGACAGGAAGCAACCTCGCTGTCCGGCCTCCTCGGCGGGATACTCGCCGCGGAGCGGCCGCCACTCGGGATGCCGCGCGTCGGCGCAGTAGTTCACGACCGTCTGGAGCCCCACGAACGGTTCCGCCGTGACGGCCTCGCGCAGCCGGTCCAGGTCGCGAGGCGCGACCAGCTCGTCCGTGTCCAGGATCAGGATCCAGTCGCCGGTCGCGGCGGCGACGCCCGCGTTGCGCGCCGCCGCGAAGTCGTCGTTCCAGGCGTGCGGCACGGCGCGCGCGCCGGCGCTCGCGGCGACCGCGCCGGCGCCGCCGTCTCCGGTGTCCACGACGACGGCCTCGTCCCAGAGTCGGCCGTGGTGGGCGAGCAGCGCCGCGAGACGGTCGCCGCGGTCAGCCAGGATCAGCAGGGTGAGCGTGGGTTGCGCCAAGAGTCCTCCACCGCGGTAGGTCAGACGCTGTCGAATCCCCAGACCGCCAGCCGCAGGCGCCCGGGAACCGGCATCCCCGCCTCGTCGACCGTTCCCAGCCAGGCGCGCGGGTCGAGTCGCTGGCCGTCCGCCGGTCCGGCGTCGCCGCCGGGCAGCAGATCGGGACGCAGGATCGACCAGAGCCCGCTGGGCACCGCCGCCAGGCCCGCGCCCAGCGAGACGGCGAGATCCAGCAGGTCCTCGCGACCCGCCGGCACGAGCGCCCGCGTGGCGAGTCCGCGCGCGCGGACCTCGGCCAGCACCGCCAGCGCATCCGGCGCCGGCCCGCCCCACTCGGTGACGTACCCGGGGAAGTCCGCGCCCTTCCCGCAGAATGCGTAGGCGAGCACGTTGCCGCCCCGGTCGAGCACGAAGCCCCGGGTCCCGGGCATGGCGTAGAGCACGGCGTCGTCGCCGGGCTGCCGGATCGTGCGCAACGGGTGCCGGCCATACAGGTTCGCGACGGCACCCGCGTCCGCGGGTCGGTACGACCGGATCTCGGCGCCGTCCGGCAGCAGCCCGCTCGGCTCGAGGCCCGCCAGGTCCAGATGGTATTCCCAGCCCGCGGGCTGGAAACCCCGTCCGGCATAAATTGCCGGCCGGTCGCTCCAGAGCACGCCGAGGGCGACGCCGGCGCCGGAGAGCCGGGCCACGACGTGCTCCTGCAGACCGGCACTGAGCCCCTCGCCACGCCGGTCGGCGCGCGTCACCACCGAGCCGATGCCCGCCACCGTGAGATCGCCCGCGCTCGAGGTGAACCGCCTCGTGAGGACGGCGAGTCCAGCGGCCCAGCCCCGCGCATCCGGCCAGCCCCAGAGTCCGTCGAGGTTGCCGCGCCCCAGGATGACCGGGAAGTCGTCCTCAGCGCGCGTCGCGGTCGGTTCAGGCCTCATTCCTGCATTGAGAAATGCAAGGAAACCCTCGTACTCGTCGAGGCGGACCGTGCGAATCGACATGTCAGGCCCCGTCTGGCGTGCAAAATGCATGGTTGCGAGAACCCGGCGGGCAAGATGCCCGCTCGAGGGTCCCGACGCCCAGAGTACGGGACGGCGGCGCACGATCGCAAGCCGCAACCTGAACGGCCGCTGCGGGGCGGCCTGACGACACGGAGGAATCGGACATGGGTCTGCGCATCAACACGAACGTGGCGTCGCTCAGCGCGCAACGCCACCTGTTCAACACGACGAACAACTTCAACAAGTCGATGGAGAAGCTGTCGAGCGGCATGCGGATCAACCGCTCGGGCGACGACGCCGCCGGCCTCGCGATCTCGGAGGGATTGAAGAGCGACATCCGGGCGCTCGGCCAGGCGAGCCGCAACGCCGCCGACGGGATCTCGCTGGTCCAGACCGCGGAAGGCGCTCTCGACGAGGTCGGCAGCATCCTGTTGCGCCTGCGCGAGCTCGCCGAGCAGGCCGCGACCGAGACCCTCGGCGACACCGAACGCGGCTACCTGAACGACGAGTACCAGGAGCTGCTGACCGAGATCGACCGCATCAGCGCCACGGCCGAGTTCAACGGCATCCGCTTGCTGGACGGCACGGCCGGCACGCTGGACGTCCAGGTGGGCGTCGGCACCGACGTGACCACGAGCGCCGTGTCGATCGTGCTCTCGAGCCCGATGAACACCACGTTTCTCGGTCTCGCCGGCACGGACTTCGGCGCGCCGGGCAGCGGGGGCGACGTGGCGCGCGCGTTGATCGACGACATCGAGGCCGCGTCGAGCCTCGTCAGCACGACCCGCGCCGCCTTCGGCGCCGCGCAGAACCGCCTGGAGACCACGATCCGCAACATCAGCATGACCTCGGAGAATCTCTCGGCGGCCAACAGCCGCATCCGCGACGTGGACGTGGCGCTCGAGACCTCGACCATGACCAGCTTGCAGATCCTCCAGCAAGCGGGCGTGTCCGTCCTCGCGCAGGCGAACATGACCTCGTCCCTCGCGCTCACCCTGCTGCAAGGCTGAGCGCCGGGCCACCGATTCCCCACCCCGCAGGGGGCGCGCCGACTCCGGCGCGCCCCCGACGCCGCGTCCCGGCGCCGTCGCCCCGGATTTCCCGCTCAAGTTCCTCCCCCGCGCTGCCGACTCTCTCCGCACGGCGTGACGCCGGGCGACCAAGGACGGTCGCCCCCTCACCGCCGATCCGTTGGTCAGCCCCGAGGGGCGCCAGCCCAAACCGCGTTTTCAAGGAGGAAATCGCATGGGCATCCGCATCAACACCAACATCGCGTCCATCAACACCCGCCGGCACCTGTACAACGCCACGACCGCATACGCCAAGTCGATGGAGAAGCTCTCCAGCGGCCTGCGGATCAACCGCGCCGCGGACGATGCCGCGGGTCTCGCCATCTCCGAAGGTCTGAAGAGCGACATCCGCGCCCTCGAGCAGGCGAGCCGCAACGCGAGCGACGGCATCTCGCTCGTCCAGACGGCGGAAGGCGCCCTGGACGAGGTCAGCACCATCCTGCTGCGCCTGCGCGAGCTGACGGAACAGAGCCTCAACGGCACCTTGACGGACATCGAGCGCGGCTACCTCAACAACGAGTACCAGGACCTGCTGGACGAGATCGACCGCATCTCGAACTCCACGGAGTTCAACGGCCAGAAGCTGCTCGACGGTTCGGGCGGGAGCGTGGCCATCCAGGTGGGGATCACGACCAACACCTACGACAGCATCGCGGTCGACCTCGCGACGGCCCGCGACTCGGCCACCCTCGGCCTGCTCGCGGGGGTCGACACCGCGGCGAACGCGACGACGGCGATGACCGAGGTCCTGGCCGCCGTGGACGCCGTCAGCTCGGCGCGCTCCGACTTCGGCGCGATCCAGAACCGGCTCGAGGTCTCGATCCGCAACATCAACAACCAGTCGGAGAACCTCTCCGCCGCCAACAGCCGGATCCGCGACGTCGACGTCGCCCGCGAGACCTCCAGCCTGACCAGCTACCAGATCCTGCAGCAGGCCGGCGTCTCCATGCTGGCGCAGGCGAACCTGACCACCGGCCTCGCGCTGAACCTGCTCCAGGCCTAGCGAGCGGCCTTGAGCGCGGCTCCCCTCCGGGACCGCGCTCGATCGCGACGGACGCGCCGGGATCCACGGCGCGGCCGTCACAATCCCGGACCCCGGCGGCGGCAGGGATGCTCCGCCGGTCCCCGGGAAACCGCGCCCCGTCCCGGGGCGGGCAGAAGCCCGTGCAAGGAGGAAGACCATGGGCATCCGCATCAACACCAACGTGGCCTCGATCAACACCCAGCGGCACCTGTACAACTCGACCATCATGTTCAACAAGTCGATGGAGAAGCTGTCCAGCGGTCTGCGCATCAACCGCGCCGGCGACGACGCGGCGGGCCTCGCCATCTCCGAGGGCTTGAAGAGCGACATCCGCGCCCTCGAGCAGGCGAGCCGCAATGCGAGCGACGGCATCTCCCTGGTCCAGACGGCGGAAGGCGCGCTGGACGAGGTCAGCACGATCATGCTCCGTCTGCGCGAGCTGACGGAACAGAGCCTCAACGGCACGCTGACCGATGTCGAGCGCGGCTACCTCAACAACGAGTTCCAGGACCTGCTGGACGAGATCGACCGCATCTCCGCGTCCACCGAGTTCAACGGCATCAGCCTGCTGGACGGGACCGGCGGTGCCGTGAGCATCCAGGTGGGCATCGGCACCAACACCTACGACAGCATCGGCGTCGACCTGGCCACCAACCGCGACTCGGCCACGCTCGGCCTCCTCGCTGGCATCGACACCGCGGCCAACGCCGCCACGGCGATGACCCAGGTCCTGGCGGCGATCGACACGGTGAGCTCGGCGCGCTCCGACTTCGGCGCGGTCCAGAACCGCCTCGAGACCTCGGTCCGCAACATCCACAACCAGGGTGAGAACCTCTCGGCCGCCAACAGCCGCATCCGCGACGTCGACGTGGCCAAGGAGACCTCCACCATGACCAGCTATCAGATCCTGCAACAGGCGGGCGTGTCGATGCTGGCGCAGGCCAACGTCACGACCGGCCTGGCGATGACCCTGCTCAGCTAGGTCGACGCGGCGGGGCGGGCCGGGCGACGCCGGCCGGCCCCGCCACCCCGGCGGCCTAGCTCGCGCGGGCGCCCATTGCTTCAAGGAGGAACGAAATGGGCATTCGCATCAACACCAATGTCGCTTCGATCAATACCCAGCGACATCTCTATAACTCGACGATCAACTTCAATCGCTCGATGGAGAAGCTGTCGAGCGGTCTGCGGATCAACCGCGCGGCCGACGACGCGGCCGGGCTCGCGATCTCCGAGGGCCTGAAGAGCGACATCCGCGCGCTGGGCCAGGCCAGCCGCAACGCCAGCGACGGCATCTCTCTGGTCCAGACGGCGGAAGGCGCCCTGGACGAGGTCAGCAACATCCTGCTGCGCATGCGCGAGCTGACCGAGCAGGCGCTCAACGGAACGGTCACCAACACCGAACGCGGCTACCTCGACCACGAGTATCAGGCTCTGATCGAGGAGATCGACCGGATCGCGTCATCCACCGAGTTCAACGGCATCAGCCTCCTCGACGGCAGCGCCGGCGCCTCGATCGCCATCCAGGTCGGCGTCAACACCAACACGTACGACAGCATCGCCGTGGACATCACGTCACCCCGTGACGCGGCGAGCCTCGGCTTGACCGGCACGATCGACAGCGAGGCGGCCGCAGTCCTCAGCATGGCCGAGATCCTCTCCGCCACCGACACGGTGAGTTCCGCGCGATCCGATTTCGGCGCGGTCCAGAATCGGCTCGAGACCTCGATCCGCAACATCAACAACCAGTCGGAGAATCTCGCGGCCGCCAACAGTCGCATCCGCGACGTCGACGTGGCCAAGGAGACCTCCTCGCTGACCAGTTTCCAGATCCTCAAGCAGGCCGGCGTCTCGATGCTGGCCCAGGCCAACGTCACGACCGGACTGGCCATGAAACTCCTCGGCTAGGCGGCTGGACGCAGGTCGCCGGGGCGGGTCCTTCGGGATCCGCCTTTTTCTATTCAATCCAGATCTGGCGGCGAATACGACGATAGGTCATTATATATTATTTTTACTCAAGTCAAGGAATGCCCATGTCGATAAAATACGCAGCATCCAGAAAGCGCCGGTCAAGGCGCCATGGAGGAACAGAGTCAACGGATCTTTCAGGGAGGAAGAGCATGGGCATCCGCATCAACACCAACATCGCCGCCATCAACACCCGGCGGAACCTCTACAACTCCACGACGAACTTCCAGAAGTCGATGGAGAAGCTGTCGAGCGGTCTGCGGATCAACCGCGCCGCGGACGACGCTGCGGGCCTCGCCATCTCCGAGGGCTTGAAGAGCGACATCCGCGCCCTCGAGCAGGCCAGCCGCAACGCCAGCGACGGCATCTCCCTGGTCCAGACGGCGGAAGGCGCCCTGGACGAGGTCAGCAGCATCCTGCTGCGCATGAAGGAGCTCGCGGAGCAGAGCCTCAACGGCACGCTGTCCGACACCGAGCGCGGCTACCTCAACTCGGAGTACACCGCCCTCAGCGATGAGATCGACCGCATCGCGAACTCGACCGAGTTCAACGGCATCCAGCTGCTGGACGGCACCGGCGGCTCCGTGAACATCCAGGTCGGCATCAGCACCAACACCTACGACGGCATCGCCGTGAACCTGGGCACGGCCCGGGACGCGGCGACCCTCGGCCTGGCGGCGGGCGTCGACACCGCGGCGAACGCGACTACGGCCATGGGCGAGATCGATACCGCGATCCAGAACGTCAGCTCGGCCCGCTCCGATTTCGGCGCGGTCCAGAACCGGCTGGAGAGCTCGATCCGCAACATCAACAACACGGCGGAGAATCTCTCGGCCGCCAACAGCCGCATCCGCGACGTGGACGTGGCGAGCGAGACGAGCCGGATGACCAGCTACCAGATCCTGCAGCAGGCGGGCGTCTCGGTGCTGGCGCAGGCCAACATGACCAGCGGCCTGGCCATCACGCTGCTCAGCTAGCTCGATCGGGACGTGTGGGCCCCGCCCCGGCGGGGCCCACCGCGAAAAGCGCAGGCGCAACGATGGAACCCTTGAACGGAATCCCGGGCGGAATCGCGACCCTGCCGCCGGTGGGAGCCGATTCGCGCCCACCCATACCGCCCGCGGGCTCGGCGCCCGTCGAGGCGGCCACGTCCGTGACCGCGGGTGGACCGGACACCGCCCATCCGCCAGCGCCCACGCTCGAACAGCTCGAGGGCGCGGTGGCCGAGCTCCAGGAGTCGCTGGACCGGTTGCCTGGCGGCGAACGCGACGTCCGGCTGCTGTACGAGGAGCAGGACCACTCGTTCGTCATCGAGATCCGCGACAAGGAGACCGGCAAGCTGATCCAGAAGTTCCCGCCGGAGAATCTGCTCAACCCGTCCCGCGGTCCGGCCGATCTCCTGGGCACGATGATCGATCGGCTCAGCTGACGGGGCCCGCCGGCGCGCGCGGCCGGAGCCTGGGGAGGCTTGGATGAGTACCGTGTCCTTCAGCGGCCTGGCCACCGGCCTGGACACCGCGACGCTCGTCTCGCAGCTCGTGGAGCTCAAGCGAGCGCCGATCTACCGGTTGCAGTCGCAACGCAAGGGCTACGAGAACCAGCTCGCGGCGCTCGGCACCCTCAAGACGAAACTCGAGGCGTTGCAGGCCGCGGCCCAGAAGCTGGACACCGCCAACGAGTTCGCCTCGCTCGCCGCCACCTCGAGCGACGAAGACGTGCTCACGGTGACCGCCAACGGCACGGCGGCGCCCGGCACGTACGACATCTCGGTGACGGCCCTGGCCCAGGCGCAGAAATCCCGCTCCCAGGGGTACGACAACACCCTCGTGGCGATCGGCGAGGGCACGCTCTCGATCACGATCGGCGAGGAGGTCCAGACTCTCGAGCTGACCGGCTACACGAGCCTCCAGGATCTCGCCGACCGCATCAACAGCGAGGTCAGCGGCGTCAGCGCGACCATCATCTTCGACGGCTCGGAGACGGGCGGCTACTACCTGACCCTGACGGGCGAGGATGGTACCGGCGGCGCGTTCACGGTCGATGCGACCGGGCTCGGCGGCGGCGCGGCGCCAGCCTTCACCGAGGTGCAGGCCGCCGCTGACGCGACCCTCACGATCGACGGCCTGGCGGTGACCGCGAACGGCAACCACCTCTCGGGCATCATCAGCGGCCTGACCATCGACCTGCAGGCCGTCTCGGCTCCGGACACGACGGTCCGCGTCGTCGTGGAGACCGACGCGGCGGGCGTCAAGGACCAGGTCAAGGCGCTGGTCGACGCCTACAACGACCTGTACTCCTTCCTCGAGACGGAGACGAAGTCCGGCGGCAAGCTCTACGGCAACAGCGCCGCCCGGAGCGTCGGCCAGCGCATGGAGAACGTGATGAGCGCGGCGCACGCCGGCGGCGGCGCCTTCACGATCCTCGCCCAGGTCGGCATCGAGCGCCAGCAGGGCACCCGCACCCTCAAGTTCGACGAGAGCAAGTTCGCGACGGCCGTCGCCGAGAACTACGCGGCCGTGCGCGACCTGTTCATCGAGCGCGACGGGAACCTTGGCAAGGCCTCGCTGATCGACACCGCGATCGAGGACCTGACCGACAGCATCGACGGCGTGTTCAAGCTCGGCACCGATTCCCTGAACCGCCGGATCGACACGACCGACCAGACCATCGAGCGCTACGAGATGAGCATCGAGAACTACCGGACGACGCTCGAGCGCAAGTTCCTGGCCATGGAATCGGCCGTTTCCCTGCTGCAGGCGCAGGGCAACTACCTGAGCTCCATCTATTACTACTCCAACTGACCAGACGAGACGCGAAGGATTCGAGCATGCACTATCGGCGGGGTGTCCAGACCTATCGCGAGACCGACCTGCAGACGATGGGCAAGGAGAAGCTCATCGTCCTGCTCTATCAGAAGATGCTCGAGCACTTCGCGGCGGCCGCCGACGCCGCGGGCGGGGACCGCCCTGAGATGTCCCGCCGCCTGGGCCTCGCCCAGCGGATCGTCACCGAGCTGCGCGGCGCGCTCGATCATGCCGTCGGCGGACAGATCGCCGAGAATCTCGCCGCCCTCTACAACTTCGCGTTCCACGAGATCCTGCAGATGCAGGTCGACCAGGACCCGGTCCACGCGGTCAACTGCCAGCGCGTCCTGGAGCCGCTGCTCGAGGCCTGGCGGGCCATCCCGCCGGGTGCCGGCGACCGCGAGCTCAACCTGCGGCGCCAGGCTGGCACGGAATCTGCCCCGGTCGAACCCAGCGCTCCGGGACCGGAACGCCCGGTCGGGGACCGGCTGATCTCCCTGTCCGCCTGAGGATATCCGTGCACGTTCCGCTCGCCAGGCTCCGCCAGCTCCACCAGGACCTCCTCGAGGCCCTGGATGCCGGCGACGTCGAGAAGGTCACCGAGCTCGTCGCGGCGCGCCAGGTCGCCCTGGACGCGCTTCACGAGGCCCTTGCGGCGGCCGCGCCGGACGTCCGGCGCGACAGCCGGACGGCGCTGGTGGAACTCGAGCGGCTGGACCGCGACCTGCAGGCGCGCTGCCGCGCGCTGCGCGACGATCTACGGGTCCAGCTCGACGCCGGCCGCGGTCGCCGCGATCACCGGCAGCGCCCGGTCGTCAGCGGGATCCTGGATCGCAAGGCTTGACTGGGTCAGGACGACTCGCCGCCGTCGGGCAGCTTGTTCTTCATCTTCTTGCGGAGAGCGGAGAGGTCGATCGCGGCGGAGTTCGCGGCGTCAAGGGTCGTGTTTTTGATCTCTTCGTAGATCTCGTACCGATGGACGGGGATGGAGCGGGGAGCGTCGATCCCGATCTGCACCTGATCGCCACGAATATCGACGATCAAGATCGAGATGTCGTCCCCGATCATGATCTTCTCGTTGCGCTTGCGGCTGAGGATGAGCACGGGACCTCCCTGTCCGCCAACGACGCGCCGAGCGCCGCGCTACCTGTCAGAGACCAGTCGCCACCGAGAGCGACGTGCGCTCCGCGGCTGCGCCCACAGCCTCCATCTCCTCATTCTCAATCGAGTTCCCGGCCACGGCAAGCCCAAATTTGAAGTAGTCGATCTCCTGCCGGGTCGACAGTCCGTCGTCGTCGAGCGAGAGTTGCGCGCCGCGCCTGGTCACCGTGTCGACCAGCAGAGGCGCCCGCAGGTTGCCGGTGATCCGCTGCCCTCCCGGGTGGACGGTGGCGATGATCAAGGTGACGAGTTGGGGGTCGGCCTGGGCCGAGAGCTGGCGCCTGGCCGAACTCGAGGCGCGGATCTCGTACTCGTCGGCGAAGAACACCGGCGGCATCACCGGCAGGCCGAAATCCGGGCGGTCGAGCGACTGGAGCCAGCGCATCGGCACGTTCGGCTCCAGGTCGAGCAGGAGCCAGCGGCGCAGTTTCGGCAGTCCGATCAAACCGTCCGGCAGTTCGATGACGTCGGCGGCGTCGTACTCCAGGATCCCGAACCTCACGGTCGCGAACGATGCCATGGCTCACTCCTCGCTTCGGGCCTCCGCCCTCGCTACAGGTACATCATCAGATTCGCCTGAAAGAGCCGACTGGTGACCAGCAGGCTGCTCTGGTAGCTCATCTGGGCCGCCGCCAGGTCGACCGAGACCTGCGCGACGTCCGCGTCGCGTTCGAGCGACAGCTTGGCGCGCAGCTGCGTGTCGCGCTGCATGAGTAGCGCTTCGGTCCAGTCGAAATCCTGCTGGCGGCCGCCGACCTTGATGAGCTGGGTCTGCAGCATCTGCTCGAGCGCATCCACCTCGACCAGGAGGCCGCGGATCGCGTCGGGATCGTCCGCCGCGAGCGCAGCCGCCAGTTCCTCGAGAACGCCGAACAGGCGCGCCGGCGTACCCGTCCCCTCGATCCCCAGCAGGCTCGCCGTGTCGGTCGCGCCGGTATTGCGGATGATGAACGTCTCGGTGGAACCGCTGACGACGGATAGCCCCGCGCTGTCGAGCCGCAGCTCGTAACCCGGCAACGCGGCGCCGAAGATGGCCTGCAGGTCGCCGAGGGTGGCGGCGGCGGCGAAGTCGACGGTGGTCGCGACGCCGCCGACCTCGAGCTCGATCGCGCCGAGCGGCAACGAGCCGTCGAGGGCCGCGATGTCGGTCAAGAGGACAGCCGGCGACAGCGCAGCGCGGATGTCGCGTCCGCTGAAGACGCCCGCCTCGCAGCGGCCGTTGATCCCGAGGCTCGTGGCCGTCTGGCTGTCGCCGACGTCGCTCACCACGAGCGGGCCAGTGCCGGAGAGTTGCAGCCCAGTGCCGTCCGGATTCAGGGACGCCGTGACGGCGCCTCCCGTGGCGGCGTCGATCGCGGCGATCGCGTCGTCGACGGTGATGCAGGCGCTCAGGTCGATCGTCCAGTTGTCGTTGTTGCCGTCGCGGATCGCGAGGCTGCCGGCTTGCCAGCCGGCGCCCAGGTTGAGGTCGGCGAGCGGCGTCATCCCCGCCAGGCGGGGCGCCAGATCGACGGATCCGCCCAGGGTCGCCGACATGCTGCCCATGAACTCGCAGCCCGGGATGTTCACGATCTGGGTCGCGTTCGGCCCCACCTGGGTGATGATGTCGTGCTCGTTGCCCTGGTAGATCACGGTGCTTCCGTTGCGCACGAACGGCGGCGTATCCGTGCGCGTGCCGCCGAAGATGTAGTTCCCTTCCACGGTGGTGTTGAGCACATCGAGCAGCCGGTTGACCAGGTTCTCGACCTGCACGACGGCCGTCTGGCGCGACTGCGCGGTGGCGATGGCGCTCGATTCGCGGAGCGCCAGCTCGCGGATCTCGGCAAGTACATCGCTGACGTCCTGCAGGGCGGTGTCGGTGCTGTCGACGATGATCGAGCTGCGCGAGAGATTGCGCAGATACTGGGAGTTGTTGGCGATCAACGCGTTGTAGCGCTGGATCGCGCCCACGGCCCGCGGATCGTCGGCGAAGTCGTTGACGCGCAGCATCGTGCCGGCCTGACGCTGCAGCTCGAGCATGTTGCCCAGGCTGCGGTTCAGGTCGCCCACCAGGATCTGGCTCAGGTAGTTGTCGCTGATCCGGATCGGCATCGCCCTGACCTCCGCCGCACTAGACCATGTTGACCAGGGTCTCGTAGAGCTCCTGCACCGTCGCGATGATCTTGGCCGCGGCGTTGTACGTATTCTGGTAACGCACCATGTTCGCCGCCTCCTCGTCGAGACTGACGCCCGTGACGCTGGCGATCTTCGCCTCGACCGCGGCCACGGCGCTGTCCTGGTTCTCGACCAGGAACTCGAAACTGCTGCGCTTGCTCGCCACGTCGATGAGCACGCCGCGGTAGCTGTCGCCGACCGTCAAGCTGCCGCCGAGCGCCGGGGTGTCGGCCAGCGCCGCGATGGCGCGGGCGATGTCGGTGTCGCCGGCCTCGCCGCTGCGCGAGGTCGCGACCAGCTCCGGTTGCGCGATCAGCATCTCGTTGAGCTGGATCGTGTGCAGGCTGTCGCCGCTGAAGAACATCAGGCCCGAGCTCGAACCGGTCGTGCCCTGCACGTGCAGTTCGTTCACCGCGTCGATGAGGAGCTTGGCGACGGCGTCGAGCTTGGCGCGGATCCCGGTCGCGTAGACGTCGCGACTCTCGAGCAGGCCCGCCAGGCGGCCTTCCGGCAGCTGGACCTCGTGGAAATTGCCGGACGTCACCACGACCATCTCGTAACCCCGGCCGGTCTCGCGATACGTCGTCGTGAACTGCTGCGCCGAGCCGCGGGTCACCATCGTGCGACCGTTGATGATGACATCCAGGCTCCCGTCGCTGCGCTCTTCGACGCCCACGGCGGCGATCTGGGAGATGTCGTTCACGAGCACGTCGCGCTGATCGCGCAGGTCGTTCGCCGGCTGGCCGCCGATCTCCGCGGCCATGATCTGGCTGTTGAGGTCGGCGACCTGGGTGAGCAGCGAGTTGAGCGACCCGATCTCCTCCTGGACCTGGGACTCGATCGTGCGGCCGAGGTCGTCGAACGACGCGCTGATCGTGTGGAAGTCGGTGACCAGGGAGACCGCCTTGCTCACGACCTGTTGCTTGAGCGAGGGGTCCGTCGGCGCGGTCGCGAGGTCGCTCCACGCGCCGAAGAACTCGTTGAGGGCGTCGCCGAGGTGATCGTTGTCCAGGGAGCCGAGGATGTTCTCGATCTCGCAGAGCGCGCTGTCGACCGAGGCGTAGGCGGCGAGCTTGGACTGCTGAGACCGCAGGCTGTTCAGGAGGAAGGTGTCCTGCGAGCGGCGGATCGTCAGCACGTCGACGCCCTGGCCGATGGCGCCGAAGGGGAACAACAGGGGGCGGCGGGCCGCCAGCAGGTTCGACTGCCGGGTGTATCCGTCCGTGTCGGCGTTGGCGATGTTGTGGGAGGTCGTCGCGAGGCCGGCCTGGGCGGCGAACATCGCCGACAGGCTGCTATCCATCACCGTGGCGAGACTCGACATCGCAGGCCTCCTCGGCCGGTTACGCCTGTCGGACCAGCGTGCCCCCCTGCTCGTTGCAGGCAGGTTGCGCACCGCGGTCGTACCGTCCGGCGGGGTCCTCCAACAGACCGCGGCGCAGGAGCGCCGCCTCTTCCTCGACCAGATCCAGGCAGAAATTGGCCAGGCGTCGATTCAACTCGTTGGCGCGGGCCAGTTCCCCGGCGGTCCGCCGCACGGCCTGCACGGGTTCGGTCAAGACCTGTCGCACGGTCAGGTCCTGGCCGGCGAGCCAGGCGCTGAGCGACGTCGGGCCGCTGGTGCCGGCGCCGGCCATCAGGGCCTGGGCCAGGCGCTCGCGCTGGATCCTCACGGCGTCGGCCACGGTCAGGCCCTCGGTCATGCGCCGCGCGTTGTCCTCGAGCCCCTCGAGGTCGTGGGTGGTCATCAGCTGCCCTTGCTGGCGCGCGAGCTCGGTCAGCTGCGCGTAGTGCCGCTGCTCCTCCGCGAGGACCTCCTGCAGGTGGCGTGCGAGCGTCTCGGTGGTGGCGACAGCGGCGGAAGCGGTGGTTTCGGCCATGGACATTCACCTCGGCGTGGGGTCCGCGAAGGATCGGGGCGTTCAGTCCTTATCCAGTTCCGTGCCAGATCCGGCCCCGAGGCTCGCCGCCAGCTGCCGGACGGCCCGCACGTACCGCTGGGTCTCCGGATAGGCGGGAATGCGCCGGCCGGCCGCGTCCACGGCGCCGGGACCGGCGTTGTACGCCGCCAGGGCCAGGTCGAGGTCGCCGCCGAATCGCCGCAGCATCCGGGCCAGATAGCGCGCGCCTCCGTGCAGATTCTGCCGGGGGTCGCCGTGGTCGGTCACGCCGACCTCGCGAGCGGTGCCGGGCATCAGCTGCATGAGGCCGCGCGCGCCGGCCGGCGACACCGCGTCGGGATCGCCGCCCGATTCGCGGACCATCACGGCCAGAAGCAGCGCCGGATCGACGTCGGCGGCCTCGGCCGCCGCCGCCAGCTCGTCCTGCCAGCGTGCGAAGCTGTCCGCAGCCGCGCCGCCGAGCGACTCGGCCCGCTCGCGCAGGCGCGACAGGCCGGCGAGCCGCTCGCCGGCCAGCGCCTCACGGCGATAGGCGGCGACTCCCCGGCCGTCGGACGTCGCGAGGGCGGTGGCGGCCGGCGTGGCGGGAACGGTCGGCGCGGCGGGCTCGGCCGCCTCGCCGTCCGGACCGGCCGGCGTGACGGGAGCTGTCGGCGCGGCGGGCGTCGCGAGCGGCGCGACCTCGGCCGGGGAGGACGGCAGGGCGCCCGGCGGCGCTGCCTGCGCCGGCGGCAGGTGCCGGGCGGCGAGGTGAGGCAGCGCCGGCCGCGACGGCGGCGGCCCCGAAGCCTCCAGTTCGGGATCGACCGAGCCCGCGAACTGCCGGACGATGAGGTCCGCGATCCCGAGTCCCCCGCCCTCGGCGAGGCGGTCGGCGAGCGTCTGGTCGTGGATCTGCTGATAGATCTTGGTGCCGCTGCTCTGGCCCCAGAAGCTGTTGTCGGGGACGGTCTCGCGCAGCGAGCGGATGAGCTGGTGGTAGAAGAGCGCCTCGAACTGGTTCGCCACGCGCTCGAGGCCGGCGCGGTCGTTCGCGGGCGGGTTCCCGCTCGCGCGGCCGCCGGCGGAGCCCGGCCGCAGGCGCGCAGCCTCCCTCGCCTGGACGAGACGCGCGCGCTCGAGCAAGAGGCTCGCGACCGCGGGATCGCTGGACGGGAGTTCCATGGCGCGCCTCCTACATGATGATCAGCTCGGCCTGGAGGGCGCCGGCGCGCTTGAGTGCCTGGAGGATCGCGATGATGTCGCGCGGGCTGGCCCCGATCTCGTTGAGCACCGTGACCACGTCGGCGACGGTGCTCGATTCCGGCACCTGCAGGACATGGGCCTCGCGGTCCTGGATGTCGGTGTTGACGTCGGGGACGATCGCCGTCTCGCCGGCGCGGCTGAACGGCGCCGGCTGCGACACGTCGTAGTAGGTCTTGATCTCGACCGTCAGGGTCCCGTGCGCGACGGCCGCCTCCTTGAGAACGACGTTCTGGCCGACGATGATCGTCCCGGTCCGCTCGTTGATCACGACGCGGGCCGGCGCGTCGCTGACCGCCGTCAGCTCGCCCAGGCTGGCGATGAAGGGGATCGGTTCGGCGAGGCGGTCGGGCGGGATCGCGACGCGCACGCGGTGCGCGTCGAGCGCCAGCGCCGTGCCGGCGCCGAAGGCGTCGTTCACCGCGCGCGCCACCGCCGCCGCCGTCGTGAAGTCGGCGTTGTGCAGGAGCCAGGTCACCTGGCCGTCGCTGACGAAACGGCCCGGGAGGCTCTGGCGGATCGTTCCGCCGCCGGGCACGATCCCGACCGTCGCGTGGTTCTTGCGGAAGCTGTTGTTGGCGCCGCTCTTGATGTTGAAGCCGCCGATCGAGACCGCGCCCTGCGCCACCAGGGCGACCGTGCCGTCGGCGGCCTTGAGCGGCGTCATGATCAGGGTCCCGCCCTCGAGGCTGGTGGCGTCGCCGAGACTCGAGACCGCGACGTCGACCCGCTCCCCCACGCCGGCCGTCGGATCGATCTCGGCGGTGACGACGACCGCGGCGACGTTCTTCAGGCGGATCATCGCCGGGTCCACGGTGACGCCGAGGCGTTCGAGCATGGAGCTGAGGCTGTTGACCGTGAAGTCGCTGCTCTGACCGTCGCCGGTCGCGTTGAGCCCGGTCACGAGGCCGTAGCCGAGCAGCGGCTCGGGCGTGGTCCCCTCCAGGAACGCCAGGTCCTTGATCCGCGAGGCGCTCTCGCCGGCGGCGAGGCCGGGCCAGGCGCACGCGACGATGCAGAGCAATGGCGTCAGGCGACCGATCTTCATGAGTCTCTCCCGGACTAGAACAGCCAGTTCACGATGCGAGTCAGGATGCCGGGCTCGGCGGCGTCCTGCGCCAGGCCCGTGCCGCTGTAGGCGATCTGGGCCTCCGAGATGTACGTCGACAGGATCGTGTTGTCGGGGGCGATGTCGCGCGGCCGGCAGACGCCGCAGATCTCGATGAGCTGGCGGTCGCCGTTGATGTCGACGGCGCGGTTGCCCGTGAGGCGGAAGTTGCCGTTCGGCAGCACCTCGGTGATGGTCACCGAGATCTCGCCGCGCAGGTTGCCGGTCCGGCTCGTGGCGCCGTCGCCCTGGTACTTGTTCTCGGTGTCCAGGCCCCAGCTGCCGAACGGCTGCAGGAAGCCCAGCGCCGGGCCGCCGCTGATCTCGGATTTCGAGTTGGCGTCCATCTCCGTGGTCGCGTCCGCGGTCGTCTTCTCCGTGATGATGATCGTGACGACGTCGCCGACCTTGCGCGCCTTGAAGTTGGAGACGAGGCTGCTGCCGGTCTCCAGATCGATCAGCGGGGTGCCCGCCCGCAGCCCGCCGGCGGCGCCGAGCACGATGAGGATGGCGAGGACGCGGATTCGGTGAGGCATCACGTCACCTTTCGAGGCTCACGACGCCCTCCGCCGCCACGTGGGCGACGAGCAGGCGGCCGTCGAGGGGATTGCGCACGCTGACCGCCTGGCCGAGCCGACCGTCCTGGCGGCATTCGACCCGGACCCTGGCGACGACATTGCCCCGCCGGGCGACGAGGCTCACGGTCTCGCCGCGGCGCACGAGCGGGCGCGGCGCGAGGTCGCGCTCGTTGAGCGACTCGCCCGGCGCGAGATCGCGCGCCGCGATCATGCCGCCGAGCGCGGCCGGATCCGTGACGAGTCCCGCCTCCGCGAGCGCGAGGTCGGTCCACTGCCACTGCAGCGACTCGGCCGGGGGATCCTGTCCGCGGGCGACGGCCGTGACGGGCGCGGCCGTCCGCGCGAACGCGTGCAGCACCGCGACCACGGCCAGGCGCTGCCGTCGCGGTCCGTCCCGTACCTCCACCGCGAGCAGGTTGCGGCCTGGCGCGAGGGCGCGAGGTTCCGGCCAGTCGACCTCCCAGTCGCCTCCGGCGTGCAGGTGGAGGTCGGGAACCGTGAGCTCGAGCCAGCTCGGCGGCGCCTCCGGCGCGGGCGGCGGCACGTGCGGCGCGAGCAGGGGCCGCAGACGCTCCTCGATCGCGGCAGGTGCGATCGCCGATCCGACGAAGGCGATGCGGCAGCGCTCCGCGCCCGCGAGCACGACGCCGCCGGCGAGCCCGGCGACGCTGAGCCGCCGGAGGATGGCGCGCCCCGTCACGGCGAACGAGGCGCCTGGCCGGCCGCCGGATGCGACGACGACGGCGCCCGGTTCCGCCGGCACCGGCTCGCGCACGACGTCCGCGATCCGCACGGTGGTGCCGGCGACCTGGACCGAATCGGCGAGATCGAGGGTCCACGCGCCGGCGCCGGCGGGCAGCAGGAGTGCGGCCGCACCGAGCGCGATCGCCGCTGCCCGGATCGGACCGTGCATCTCGCGGAACGGGGATCGTCGGGTCACGCGCGCTCCTAACGCTTGATATTGTTGGCCGTCTGCAGCATCTGGTCGGCCATCGCGATCGTCTTGCTGTTGAGCTCGTAGGCGCGCTGGGCCGTGATCATGCGCACGAGCTCATCGACGGTCTCGACGTTGCTCATCTCGAGGAAGCCGCTGGCGATCTCGCCGATCCCGTCGAGGCCCGGGTTGCCGGTCAGCGGCGCGCCGCTCGCGGGCGATTCGAGGAACAGGTTGCTGCCCTTGGCGATGAGGCCGGCGGGATTGGGGAACCGCACCAGCTCGAGGCGCCCGATGTCCTGGACGTTCGCGCTGTCGCCGGCCAGGCGGACGCTGACGGTGCCGTCGCGCGCGATCGACACCTCGGTGGCGTCGGCCGGCACCTGGATCGCCGGCTCGAGCCGGTAGCCGAGGGACGTCACGACGTTGCGCTCGCCGTCGAGCTTGAAGCTGCCGTCCCGCGAATAGGCGAGATCGCCGTCCGGCATGCGCAGCTGGAAGAACCCGTCGCCCTCGATCATGAGATCGAGGGGATTGTTGGTCGAGACGATCGTGCCCTGGCCGAAGTCCTTCGCGGTCGACACCAGCTTGACGCCGTGGCCGACCTCGACGCGCGTCGGCTCGGACAGGCCGCTCGAGCGGACCTGGCCGCCGGGGACCACGGACTCGTAGAGCAGATCCTGGAACTGCATCGTGTTCTTCTTGAAGCCCGTCGTGTTCACGTTGGCCAGGTTGTTGGAGATCGCGTCGATCTGCAGCTGCATGGCCTTCATGCCGGACGCCGCCGTGCCCATCGCTCGCATCATCCGTCATCACCCCGTTTCCGGCTCACGCCGTCAACCGTTGCGCCCGAGCGTATTCACGCTCTTGGCCAGCATCTCGTCGCTCGCCTGCAGGACCTTGGTCTCGATCTCGAACGCGCGCTGCGCAGCGATCATGTCGACCAGCGTCTGGACGGGATCGACATTGCTGTCCTCGAGGTAGCCCTGCAGGACCGTGATCTCGCCGGCCGCGATCTCGACCGGCGCGTCTTCGGGGTTGGCGACGAGCATCCCGTCACCCCGGTGCTGGAGCCTCTCCGGCGCCGCGAAGTCGACGAGGCGCAGCCGGCCGCGCGCGGCCCCGTCCACGCTCACGTTGCCCTCCGCGTCGACCGCGATCACGCCGCCGGTCGCCTGGATCGGACCGCTCGACCCCTGGACCGCCAGGCCGCGCGCCGTCACGAGCCGGCCCGTGTCGTCGATCCGGAACGCGCCGTCGCGGGTGTAGAAGTCGTTGCCCTCCTCGTCCCGGACGGCGAAGAAGCCGCGGCCGGACAGGGCGAGGTCCGTGCCGCGACCGGTCGTCTGCAACTGTCCGGCCCGCGGATCCACGATCTGGGACATCACGAGATCCGCCTCGCCGCCGCGAGCCGCCGGCTTGCCGGCCTGGCCGGTTGCGGCTTGCTCGGTCACCCGCGTGAGCACCTGCCGGAAACCGGTCGTCGCCGCGTTGGCCAGGTTGTTGGCCAGGGCGTCGATCCGCGCCTGTTCGAAGAGCATGGCCTGCCGGGCCGTCTGCAGGTTGCGGAGCACGCCGCACCTCCCGTGACTCGAGACACGGAGACACCTTGCGCCGGGACGGGCGCAAGGTCCGTGCCCCGGCGGTCCGCGGGGCTGTGCGCGCTCCGGCCCGCACGGCGTCCCGGATCCGACTCTCCAACGGTATTTTCATCAATGGATTACGGCGGCGATTTCGGGTCGAATCAACGGCCTGCCGCCCGACGGGACGGCGGCGAATCGCCGGTCCGGTGTCCAGCCCACGGGCAGCGGTGGGTGATTCTCAGGCGGGCTCGCCGGCGCGATCGCCGGGTCGCTCGGCCCGCGGCAGGCGCACGACGATCGTCGTGCCGACTCCGGAATCCCCCCGGGCGGAGACCGTGCCGCCAAGCCGCTCGACGAGCAGCCGGCTCACCACCAGACCGATGCTCGTTCCCGCGACCCGGCCAGGCGCGTCGCGCCCGCCCGCCGGCTCGAAGAGGCGCTCCTCGTCGCCGGTCGCGAGTGCCGGTCCGCCGTCCGCGACGGCGATGGCGGCGAACCTCTCCGCCGCGACCGCCTCGCAACGCACCCACCCGCCGACCGGGCTCGCCTGGATCGCGCGCGCGACCAGGGAGTCGAGGACCAGTCGCAGGCGCTCCGGATCGGCGCGCGCCGTCAGGTCCTCGGGCTGCACCTGCAATCCCAGTCGCACGTGCCGGGCGTCGGCGTTGCGGCGGTGATCCGCCAGCACCCGCGCCGCGAGCTCGCCGATCGCCACCGCCTCCGGGCGCAGGATCAGGGTGCCCGCGTCGAGGCGCTGGAGGTCCAGGGCGCAGTCGAGCCGGCGGACGAGCTCGGCGACCTGCGACTCGATGCCGCCGAGGAACTCCCGCTGCGCCTGGTTGAGGGGACCGGGCTGACCCGTCGCGAGCAGCCCCGCGTAGCCTTGGATCACCGCGAGCGGCGACCGGAGCTCATGCGCGACCAGCGACTGCAGCTCCTCCCGGCGGCAGCCGCGATCCACGGGCTGCGGCAAAAGACGGAACACGTGGACGCAACCGCCCCGCCTGGTCGCACAGGACCGCACGCGCACCGTCCGGCCGGTGCCCAGTCGGACGTCCCGGGACGCGCCGCCGGCGGCGCGCAGCCCGCCCTGTCCCTCCCGGGCACCGGCGCGCGCCAGCACGTCGTCGATCGCGTCGCCGGCGCGGAGGTTCGCCTCGCCGAGAAGTTCGGCAAGCGCCTCGGTCCAGCGGACGAGGCGTCCCGCTTCATCGCAGAGCGCGAGCGGGACGCTCGCCGCCGGCAAGGTCGCGAACGGACCGTCGCGCTCGATCGCCGGCGGAGTCTCACCGTGAAGCAGCAGCGACCAGGAATCGGAGTCCACCGCAAGCCGTTCCGGACGGACGCCGGGTCAGGCAATCCCTCCTGCCGAGAACATCGGCAGGTTCCGGGGTCGCTGAAGAGTGAACGCGACCGGGAGGTCGAACCCGCCGTCACGCCATCAGCAGGTTGATGTGTTCCTCGAGGATGGCCTGGCCGTCGGGTTCGATCCAGGTGAAGAACACGGCCACCTCGTACTCGGCGCCGGCCGCCTGTTCTTCCTCGGGCTGGATGCGCACGACCAGACCCTGGCACTGCACGAGCCCCACGGCGCCGCTGCCGCCGGGTACCGCGAGCTCGAGCCCCATCGCCAGCTTGGTCATCGGGGCGATGTAGTGCGAGGACCGGAAGTAGACCCCCGACGTGGAGATGTTGACCGTCTCCAGATCCGCCGCCGATTCCCGGCCGTCGTCCTCGGCAAGACGAACCTGGAGACGCAGGCGCGCGTCCACTCGCTGGGATCGTCGGCGTTCGCCGTGGTCGGTCATGACCCTGCTCCTTCGGCGGCCGGGGTAGGCGCGGAGCCGGCGCGACGGGGCCGGCTCGACGACGCTACTTCTTCTTGTGGCGGTTCTTGCGCAGGCGCTTCTTCCGCTTGTGAGTGGCGATCTTCTTGCGCTTGCGCTTGCGACCATTGGGCATGGGCTATCCCACCTTTCCAGCGTCCTCGGGGCGTCCCGCGGCGAGCCGCGGCGATCTTCTCGATCCGATCCGGGCGAGGTCGACCCGTGAAGAGAGCGGCCAATCTAGCCAAAACGGCCGGGAAACACAACCAGTCAGTCCAGCCCGTCGGGATTCAGGCGAGCCTTGAGCTCGTTGGAGGCCTTGAAATACGGGACCCGCTTCGAGGGGACGCCCACCGACTCGCCCGTGCGGGGATTCCGCGCCTGGCGCGACCGGCGTTGCTTGATCTTGAAGCTGCCGAAACCGCGCAATTCCACCTTGTCGCTGCTGACCAGAGCTCGGCCGATGTTCTCCAGGATCAGGTTGACGACGATCCCCGTGTCTTTCTTGCTGATGCCGGTCTCGCCGGCGATCATCTCGACCAGTTCGGCCTTGGTCATGGCGCGACTCCCCTGTCTGCGTGGTTGAGGGATACAGCCGATATCGATGCCCGGGCCTGTCCTCCCGGCGGCGACACGCTGGACCTCGCCAAACTAGCATGTCCGGCTTTTCGTGTCAACTCCAATGAATTCAGGGGTTTGCGAAAAAAAATGTTTCCCGCTGCCGTCGCGTGGCCCATCGCGGTGACGCCTGCAGCATGTGGAATGCAGGCGGCCGGATGTCCGAATCGCGCGCGGCCCAGGAAACATTTTGCGCAAGCCGATCAATCTTCGCGCCAGGCAGCGCGTCGCGAGCGGACCGACCGCGAGCGAAAGCGCAACCTGACCGCGCACAGAGACTTCGCTACGGCGTCGGCCGGCGCGTTCCGGACGCGCCGGAGATCGTCGCTGCTGGCGCGGCGGGCAGATTGCACGATGGGGGCCGCGGACGGCGGGCGACCTGGCCGGATTCAGGCGGCTAGCGACCGGAAGACCGCGGCATGCCCGTCGGTCAGCCGGCAACCGCGCCGGTCCATGACGATCCGCGCCGTCGCGAGCGCGCGCTCGGGATCCTGCCGGCCGCCGTCGCCGGCTCCCCAGGTGAAGCACGGCAGGTACTTGGCCGGAAAACCGGCGCCGAACACGTTGCTCGCGAATCCGACCGAGGTGCCGGTGTTGAAGAGGGTCCCGATGGCGGTCTTCGCATGCTCGCCCATGAGCAGCCCGACGAAACGCAGGCCGCTGTCCTCGGCGCCGCGGCCGAGATCGACGCGGACCGTGCCGTACGTGTTCTTGAGGTCGCTGCAGGTGGTCAGCGCGCCGAGGTTGCTCCAGCTGCCGAGGTAGGCGTGCCCGAGAAACCCCTCGTGTTGCTTGTTCACGAAGTCGAGGCACGTGGTCTCCCCGACCTCGCCGCCGATCCGGTTGACCGCTCCGAGCGACGTCTCGCCGTAGATCGACGCGCCGGCCTTGATCAGGCTGCCGCTGCCGACGAACAGCGGTCCCTCGAGATACGCGTGCGGCAAGACGCGGACGTCGCGGCCGAGAACGACGGGCCCCGCCGACGCGTCGATGGCCACGCCCGCCGCGACGTCGCAACCCTCCCCGAGCCGCACGTTGCCCGCGTCGCGCACCACGACCCCGGCGGACAGCAGGCCGCCGCCGTCGCGCAACTCGACCGGTCGCGACCAGGCGGGCTCCGGGCCGGAGACCGGCACTGCCCCCCAGACGCGCCGCGCCGGCAGCCGGCCGTCCAGCCGCGCGAGGTCCGCCGCGATCGCACCGGCCGTCGCCGGCCCGAGATCCCAGATCCGCCGCCACGCCCCCGGCTTGACCTGCGCGCCGTCCACCGTGGCAGGTTGCCACCGCGGCGGATCCCGATCGGCCCGCAGCCAGCAGCCCGCCGCCGCCGCCGCCGCGTCCCATTGCTGCCACGACGCCAGCAGGGCCGCGCCTTCCTCCGCCGAGACCGCGATCGCGAGCCAGCCCTCCTCGTCGCGCCAGGCGAGGTCCGCGCCGCCGGCGGCGATCCGGACCGCTTCGGCCAGCAGGTCCCAGTTCGCGCCGAGCCGTCCCGAAACGAGCAGCAGACGGGTCTGACGGCCCAGCAGGGCCTGGATCGCCACGGGGCCGGCCTGATGACCGCAGGCGGCCGCGAGACCACAGAGGAATCCCCGCACGAGGAGCGCCGGTTCCCGCCCCGCCAGAAGCGCCAGCCGTTCGCGGCAGTTGAGGATCCCGCAACGCAGCTCGCCGACCGGCACGCTCCAGGCGAGCGGCCGGAACCCCGTCGACGATTCGTCCTCGAAGATCACCGGCAGCAGCGACACGCCATCCTCCTCGGGCTCTGATCGACCGGAACCGCGCGGCTTCGCACCAGCGCATGGTAACCGCGCCGGCCGCGCCGGCCAAGCCCGGATGGGTGGCGCCTCAGGCCAGGACGTCGATGACGGTCCCGAGCAGCTCGCGGCCCACGCGAGCGACGGCGAGGCAGGCCTCCAGGCCCCGGCGCGCGGCCAGCAGGCGGGCGGTCGACGCGGCGAGATCGGGGGCGTTCGTGACCGTCGCGGGCGCGGTCGGGTCGAACGTGGCGCTCTGGACGAGGTCGCGGGCTGCATTCGCGAAGAGGCGCTGGTTCTGCTGGATCCCCTGGCCCGCCGCGGTGAGGATTCCGAACGTCATGGGCGCAACCTCCCGCCTTGGTGTCGGCCGTCAGCGCCCGGACTTGAGCGAAAATCGCAGCCCCGGCGCAAACCTCTGCCCTGAACCACGTTGCCGCGTGATATAATGGAGAGGCCGATCGCCACCGACCCGGCCGCGCGGCGCGGCCGTGACCACAGGAGACGTGATGAACCGACTACTCCCTGCCCTGGTTTGCCTCTGCCTCGTTTTCGCCGGCGGCGCCGCCGCCGCGCCGTTGCCCGGCCTGGCGGACGAAGCCGCCGAATGGGACGTCGACGGGCTCGAACCCCTCCTGCCCCGGCGCGAGACCGTGGCGGAGCGCGAATACTGGCAGCTGCACCGGGCCGACCTGCCCGCGCTCGACCTGCGCGACGATCCGCCGCCGCTCGCTCCGGTGCGCAATTGCGCCGAGTGGGAGCCCGCGACCGGCGTGCTCATCCGTTACCCGCTGGGCCTGCCGTACAACCTGCTGAGGGACTTCGACGACGACGTCAAGCTCTACGTCGTCGTCTCGAGCGGCTACCTCGCGACGGCGCAATCCAACCTCGCGGCCAACGGCGTCGACATGGGCCAGGTCGAATTCGTGGTCCGCCCCAACGACTCGATCTGGACCCGCGACTACGGTCCCTGGTACGTCTTCGACGGCGATGGCGACATCGCGATCGTCGATCACACGTACAACCGCCCGTCGCGGCCGAACGACGACCAGATCCCGATCTACCTCGCGCAGCAGCTGGGCCTGCCGGTGCATCACCACTCGATGTACCACACGGGCGGCAACTACATGACCGACGGCGCGCACATCTCGTCCTCGACGCGCCTGGTCTACGCCGAGGCGCAAACGTACAACGGCATGAGCCAGGCCGAGGTCGACCAGCTCATGGCCGACTATTACGGGGTCGCGGAATACTACGTGCTGGAATACATCGAATCCGGCGGCATCCACCACATCGACACCTGGGCAAAATTCCTCGACGAGGAGACCGTGCTGGTCAAGGACGTCTGGACCACGCACTGGACCTACAACACGCTGAACCAACGCGCCGCGCTGCTGGCGAGCCTGCCCTCGTCCACCGGCCGCAACTACAGGGTCCACCGCGTCTACTGCTACGACATCGGCGGCAGCTCGCCGGCGAGCTACACCAACAGCCTGGTCCTCAACGACAACATCTACGTCCCGACCTTCGGCAACACCACCTACGACGCGCAGGCGCTTGCGGCCTATCGCGAGGCGGCTCCGGGCTACACGGTCCGCGGCTATTACTACAGCGGCTTCCTCTCGGACGACGCGCTGCACTGCCGCGCGATGGGCCTGATGGACGCGGGGATGCTGCGCGTCGCGCACGTCCCGGTGATCGAGGACCAGCCGGCCGCCCCGGTCGAGATCGACGCGCACGTCCGCGCGCACGGCGGCGACGGGTCCGCCGAGGCGACGCTCTTCTGGCGGCACGGCGCGGGCGCGTGGCATCAGACCAGGATGGACGCGACGGGCGAGCCGTGGGAGTACGCGGCGACGATCCCCGTCCCGGCGGCGCCCGACACGTGCCACTACTACATCGCGGCCGCCGACGCCGGCGGCCGCGAGGAATCGTATCCGCGGGTCGCGCCGGCGACCTGGATCCGCTTCTTCCACGCCGGCGATCCCCTCGGCGCCGGCGCCGCTCCGGCGGCACAGGTCGCGCTGCGCCCGAATCACCCGAACCCGTTCAACCCGGGCACGACGTTCAGCTTCGCCCTGGCGTATCCCGATCACGCGGAGCTCGTGGTGCTCGACCTGCGCGGCCGTCGCGTCCGCACCCTCGTCGACGGGACGTGTCCGGCCGGCACGACGGAGGTCTACTGGGACGGCCGGGACGATGCCGGCCGGTCGGTGCCGTCCGGCTCGTACCTCTACCGGCTTCGCGCCGCCGGCCTGCAGTACACCCGCGCGGCCACCCTCGTGAAGTAGTTCGCCGCCGGATCCCGGCGGTGCGGCGAAGGCCCCGGTCACACGACCGGGGCCTGTCCGCGCGGCGCCGCCGCGCCGTCAGCCGAGGACCACGCAGGCGACGCCCGCAACCGCCAGGGCGCACGCCAGCACGCGTCGCTTCGTGAAGGGCTCGGCGAGGAAGATCCGCGCCAGCACGATGATGTAGATCGTCGACGTCTGGTTGAGGATCGCGGCCGCGCCGGCGGTCGTGTACTTCATTCCGGCGATCCAGGCGATCAGGGACAGGTAGCTGCCGAGCACGGTGCCGGGGAGCGCGAACCGCACGACGTCCCGCGGCAGCGTCGCCACGCGCGCGAGCGCGCGCCGCTGCTTCGAGAGCGCGAGCGCGGGCGCGAGGACGGCCAGGGCGGCCAGCTGGCGCATCCCGGTGACCCAGATGAGCGGCTGGTCGCGCAGGACCGGCTTGACCACGACGATGCCGAGGCTCAGCGCCGCCATCCCGGCGGCGCCGAGCAGGATGCCCACGACCAGGTCGCGGCGCGCGAGGCCGGCCGGCGGCCGCAAGGTGGTCGCCACCAGCACCGCCGCGACGACCAGAGCCAGCCCGGCGAGGTCGCCAACGGAGAGCCGCTCGCCGAGCAGCCAGTACGCGGCCATGGTCGTCATCGTCGGATACAGGCAGTCGATGACCGCCGTGATCCCCGCCCCCACCCGGTTGAGGGACGCGTGGAACAGGGTATCGGCGACCGCGATCCCGAGCGTGCCGCTCAGCGCGATCAGGAGGAGGTCGCCGGCAGGCGCCGTCCGCCACGGCGCCTGCCCGAGCGCCAGCATCGTAGCGAGGAGGAGCGCCGCCGAGACCGTGACGCGGAAGCCGTTGAGCGCGAGCGGCGGCAGGGTCTCGCCGGACCTCTTGAACAGGATGACCGCTCCCGCCCAGAACACCGCGGTGAGCAACGCGAAGAACTCACCCATGGCGCTCCGTCAGATCGCGCCCGCGGCGCGTGGCAGGACGATGGTGACGCGACCGCCGCCGAGCGACGACGATCCGATGCTGAGACTTCCGGCGAGCTGTCCGAGCCGCTCCCGGATGTTGAACAGGCCGAAGCCGCTCTCGGCGGGCTCGTCCGCCTGGCCGGCGCCCGGTCCGCCGAGTTCAAATCCGCGGCCGTCATCGTCGACCGTCAGGACGACGGAGCGGTCCGTGTACATCAGCCGGACCTCGGCGCGCGTGGCTTCGGCGTGCTTGTAGACATTGGCCAGCAGCTCGCGGGCGCCCTGGTACAACAGGGTGCGTAGGTCCTGGGACAGATCGACCGGTTCGCCGTCGCAGACGAACAGGCACTCCAGCCCGCGCGTCTTCCGGAAGCTCCGGCAGAGCCACTCGAGCGCTGCGTCGAGGCCCACGTCGTAGAGTGCGGGCGGAAAGAGCTCGAAGGTGAGCGTGCGCGTCAGCTGGTTCGCGTAGTCGAGGATCTCCGAAGCCTCGCGGAGCACGGCCGCCGGATCGGCGAGCCGGTCCGGGTACTTCAGCAAGCTGAGCTTGGCCTGCGCGGCGAAGAGATCCTGCGCGAGGGTGTCGTGCAGGATCTCGGCCAGGCGTCGATTCTGGCGCTCCTCGACCGTGGCGAGCTGGCTGGCGAGCTGCTGGAGGCGAACCTGGTAGCGGTGCAGCTGCTCCTCGGCCGCCTTGCGATCCGTGATGTCGCGCGCCACGGTGAACACGGTCTGCCTCGCCGTGAGGGGGAACGAACTCCAGGAGATCCAGCGGAACGAACTGTCGCGGCAGAGGGTCCGCAGCTCCAGGTCGCGGACCGGGATCCCGCACCGCAGCTCGTCCTGAGCCTGGCGCGCGCGCTCGCGGTCGTCCGGATGCACGAGCTCGACGAAGGTCCGCGCCATGATGTCGTCGCGCGACCAGCGCAGGACGCGCACCCACGCGGGGTTGACCTGAAGCTGGCGACCGTTGAGGTCGCCGACGGCGAGCAGGTCGAGCGAGAGGTTGAAGAGCCGGTCGCGCTCCTCCTCGATCTCGTAGGCGCGGCTGTGGTCGACCACGGTCGCGATCACCCACTGGCGGCCAGCCACCCCACGCCCCAGCCGGAAGACCTGGACCATCACGGAATGCCAGCGCCCGTCCCGGAACCGGAGCTTGAACTCGGCCTCCTGGACGGTGCGCACGCCGGTCCGCAGCTCGTCGACCAGTTGCCGCGCGCGCGCCTGGTCCTGCGCCTCGACGAACGCGTCGATCGCCGCGTCGACGTCCAGGTCCTCGAGTGCCACCGTCGCCAGCTCGCCGATGAGAGCTGGCGACAGATGGACGCGGCGGCTGGGGAATTCGATCAGCACGAGCGGCAGCTCGAGCGACCTCAGCTCCGCGAGCATTTGGCGCAGATCCCGCCGGCGTCGCCACCAGCCGAGCGACACGTGGACCGCGAGGGCGGCGGCCGCACCGAGAACGAGTCCGACCACCAGTTCTCCGGATGCCATCGCCCGCAGCTCCTCTCCGCCGTCCCCCGGCCAGACCGGGCCGATTGTCGTCGTTCGCGCGCGATCCCGCAAGGACGAGCCACGCCGGGCTCAAGCCTCAGGCGGCGCGGCCGACCCTGAGGCGGATCTCTCGGCGGGAGGCCGACCATGTCCGTTTCCTCTGGCGCGACGACGCGCACGTACCAGATCTCGGCGCTCGCGCGCGAGCTGGCGCCCCAGATCGCCACCCTGCCGCGCCTGTCCCGCGTGGTCGAGCGGTTCCTGCTCGATGCCGCCCGCGACACGGCGACGGCCGAGGACATCGGTGCCGCGCTGGATCTCGATCCGGTGCTCCGCGGCTGGGTGATCCGCCAGGCGAACAGCGGATTCTGGAACCTCGCGCGCCCCGTCACGAGCGTGGCCGAAGCGTGCGTGGTCATGGGTTTGCGGCCGGTGAGCCGCCTCGTCTACGCGGCGTGCACCCGGGACCTCCTGCGCCAACCGCTCACCTGCTACCGCTATCCGGGCGAGGGCTTCTGGCTCCACGGTCTCGTCGCGGGTACCGCGGCCCGGCGCCTCGCCGACGCGCTCGGGGACGCCAGCCCCCTCGCGCCGGAAGCGGCGCTCCTGGCGGGATTCCTGCACGACGTCGGCAAGCTCCTCCTGGACCGCCGGCTCCCGCGCGCAGGCGGCCCGCGCCACGTCACCCCCGCCGAGGAGCGCTCCGTCGCCGGGCATGACCACGGCGAGTACTCCGCCGCGGTCGCCGCCGCCTGGTCCCTGCCGGCCGCGATCGTCGAGGCGGTCGCGAGCCATCACGACGCGGACCCGCCGCCGTCGGCGCGGTTGCTGGCGGTGAGCGATCACCTCCTGCGCCACTGGGGCGTCGGCATCTGGACCTACCCGCGCTGCGAGCTGGCGCCACCGGCCCAGGAACTCGCCGCGCTCGCGGCGCCGCTCGGCTGCTCGCTGCCCTGCCTCGCTCACTGGTGGGAGGGTCTGCCGCCCGTCGTGGACGGCCTCGCCGAGATGCTCCGCGCGCTGGGCCACGGGACGCCGCCGGCGCTGCCGTCGGGCGCCGAGTGCGCCCCCTCGCCCGCCGCGCCGGCCGCCCCGGAGGGCGCGCGGCGCCGCCGCGAAAGCGCGCGCACGCGGACCCGCGTCCGGCGGCGCAAGCGCCGGTGAGGCGGCGCTCACTCCACGTCGAAGTGCTCGCGCCAGAGCCGCGCAGGATCATTGAATCTGGCGTCCTCGGGCCGGAAACCGTCCGGTGTCCAGCCGCCAGGCAGGCCCGGGCCGTCGGGCCCGAGCAACCTGGCGAAGGCAGCGGGACCGCCGCACCCCTCGGGCGGGCACGTCCCTTCCCCTTCCGGGCACGAGGGGACCGGTTCCCCGCTGTCCGGCCCGCGAACGCGTTCGAGCGTGACCTCGTGCTGCCACTCCTCGCCGAGATCGTACGTGTAGAGAAACGGCGGATGGTCGACGCGCGCCACGTCCACGACCCGGACCTCCCAGCTCGGCAGCACGGCTTGCCGGCCGTGGTAGGTGGCCGGCTCCGGAATGCCGATCCGCAGCCGTTCGCCGCTGTGCGGGTGATCGACCGTGAACAGGTGGCGGTGGCGGTGGCTCCAGCCCATCACGTCCTGGATCGCCGAGTGCAGGTCCCAGAAACTCGACTGATCGCCGATGCAGACCCGGCGCCAGATCGGATAGGGCATGAGGATCAGCTCGATCCGCAGGACCAGGGACCCGCAGAGCGGCTGGCCAGGGAAGGGAATGATGTTGTCCGCCGGATTGCTCATACCTCTCCCTCGCCGCCGGTGCCGGCGGCGACCTCGCCCACGATCGCGCGCCGGACGAGCCGTCCAAGGAGCACGACCAGCAGGACGGCCGCCACGACCGCGACCGTCGCCAGCGCCAACCGCCACGGTCCCAGCTGCTCGCCGGCGCGGAGCCGATCGCCCACGATCCGCGCCGTTTGGCCGACGTAAGCCTGGGCGGCGGCGCTCGGCAGGATCAACCCGCTGGCCAGCACGTAGGGCCCGAACCGGACCCGCGCCGCCCCGAGCAGATAGCTGACCAGAGCGTAATGCAGCGGCGACAGTCTCAGCAAGACCACCAGGCGGACGGAGTCCCGATCGGCGAGCTCCAGGAAGCGCGCGAGCCGCGGTCGCCGGGACGCGTAGCGGCGGACCCGGTCCGCGAACAGGCCGCGTCCCAGGAGGTAGATGAGGCAGCCCGACCCGAGACCGGCCGCGAGCAAGAGGAGCGTGCCTCCCAGGAATCCGAAGGTCGCGCCGGCGAGGAAGCCGAGGACGGACACCGGGAATCCCAGCGGCACCGCGACCGCGTGCACCCCGAGGAACGCGAGCGGCGCCCACGGACCGAGGCCCGCCAGCCACTCCCGCACCGCATGGAACTGCTCGCGCGCGAGCACGGCGAGCGCGAGGAAGACGACCGCGACCGCGAACAGGCGCAGGACCTCGCGCCCGCTCCCGGCGTCCGGCATCAGGGTGTCGGCGGGACCGTTTCCCCGCT
This sequence comes from Candidatus Krumholzibacteriota bacterium, assembly GCA_022711765.1. GTDB lineage: Bacteria > Krumholzibacteriota > Krumholzibacteriia > LZORAL124-64-63 > LZORAL124-64-63 > Glo-17. The sequence continues at coordinate 116,755 of JAKLEB010000001.1, read as the reverse complement.
CCATGAGCGCTCCAATCGCGGATCGCGCCGGGTCGAGGTCGCCGTCCGGCGGCGGCGCGCGTACCGTGGGAGTGTAACGGCTGGCAGGATTCCTGGAAAGCACGAGCGCGCGTCGCCGTCCCGCCGCGGCGGCCGCAGCGATTTCCGTACGAATCCGGTCGCCGATCCGGCCGGCGCCCCCGGCGAGACTCGACTTGCGCGATCGCGGCTTCCGGACGCATGTTCGAGGGCACGAAACCGGATTCCCGTCGGACCCTCACAGGGAGACGCAGCATGACCATCGTCCTGGACGGTTCCAACCTGACCTGCGAGAAGCTCGTGCGCATCGCGCGCGGCGGCGAGAAGGTCAGCCTCGCCCCGCAGGCTCTCGACCGCATCAAGGCCTGCCGGGCTCTCCTCGAGCGCAAGATCGCGCAGAAGGAGATCATGTACGGCGTCAACACCGGGATCGGCGAGCTCGTGAACGTGGTCCTGGACGAGAGTCAGACGCGGGATTTCCAGAAGTACCTCATCTACAACCACGCCGCCGGGATCGGCGAGCCGGCGCCGGTCGAATCGGTGCGCGCGGCGATGGCCGGCCGGATCAACGTGCACGCCCACGGGAACAGCGGTTGCCGGCCGGAGATCACGCTCACCCTGGTCGAGATGCTCAACCGGGGCGTCACGCCGTACGTCTGCCAGAAGGGATCGGTCGGCGCCTGCGGCGACCTCGCGCCGATGTCCCAGATCGCGCTGTTGATGATGGGCGAGGGCCAGGCCTACGTCGGCGGCGAGCTGCTGCCGGGCGATCAGGCGTTGACCCGGGCGGGGATCCCCATTCCCGGCCTGCACGCGCGCGACGGGCTCGCGACCATCAACGGCAGCAACCTGCTGACCGCGATGAGCGCGCTGCAGCTGCACGACATGGACCGCTGGCTGCGCCAGGCCGAGATCGCCTGCGCGATGTCCCTCGAAGCGCTGCTCGCGAACCTGAAGCCGTACGACGAACGGCTGCACCAGAAGCGTGGCTTCGCCGGTGCGGTGCGTTCGGCCGCCGCCATCCGCAAGTGCATCGACGGCAGCGACCTCGTGACCGGCAAGATCAAGGTCAAGGTCCAGGACGCGTACTCCATGCGCTCGAGCCCGCAGGTCATCGGCGCGGCGCACGACGCCGTACGGTGGGCCAGGTCGCAGGTCGAGATCGAGCTGAACGGCGTCGGCGACAATCCGATCTTCCTGCCCGCGGAACAGCTCACCCTCACCGGCGCCAACTTCCAGGGCTCACCGGTCTCGCTGCCCATGGAGGGCGCCGGCGTGGCGATCGCCATGGTCTCGGTCCTGAGCGAGCGGCGCCTGAACCGGCTGCTCCATCCCGCGCTGTCGGTCGGTCTGCCCGCGTTCCTGACCCGGGGCGCCGGGATGTTCTCGGGGTTGATGCTCTCGCAGTACACGGCCGACACGTTGATCACCGAGCAGCGGATCCTCTCGGCGCCGGCCGCGGCGCTCTCGATCCCCGCGGCGGCGGACCAGGAGGACTTCGTGTCCATGGGCATGAACACGGCGATCAAGAACGGGCAGATCCTGGAAAACGCCTACGGCGTCCTCGGGATCGAGTTCATGGCCGCCGCCCAGGCGCTCGACCTGCGCGATTTCACGCCCGGCAAGGGCAGCGACACGGCTCGACGAGCCATCCGCCGCCGGGTCGATTTCCTGGAGGTCGACCGGCCGTTGTACCCGGACCACACGGCGATGCGGGAGCTGGTGCGGTCCGGCGAGATCCTCGACGCGGTCGAGGCCGCGGTGGGGCCGCTGGGGCCGACGATGGACGCTTGAGCAGTCCGTGCCGTTCCTCTGCGACGAGGCGCCGGGCGGCGTGCTGCCGCCTGCGTCGCCGCCCCCGGCCGGGCCCGGCCCGCGTACGCCCGCAGTTTTCGCCTTGCTTTCGCTTTCTTTCTGTCGTACCATGGCGTCACTGTCTGGTGTTCGAACCCCCGACGGAAAGGAACCGCACCCATGACCTGGACCGAACTCGTGTCCGCCTCCGCGGAAGACGCCTACCGCGTGACCGACGGCCTGATGAGCCTGGTCTCCGACCGGGACCTCGATTGGAAACCGCAGACCGGCACGAACTGGATGACGACCGGTCAGCTTCTGATGCACCTGACCAACGCCTGCGGCTTCTGCTGCCAGGGCTTCGTGACCGGCGACTGGGGCATGCCCGAAGGCAAGGACGCGGCCGAGATGCCGGAGGACGAGATGCTGCCTCCCGCCGAGAAGCTGCCCAGGGTCGCGTCGGTCGCCGAGGCGCGGCGCCTGCTGGCCGCCGACCGCGAGATCATGCGGCGCATGCTGGCCGAGGCCGGCGAGGAGCGGCTCGAGAACGAGCGGTCCGCCCCGCCGTGGGAGCCGGGCATGGAGCGGCGGCTCGGCGAGCACCTGCTCGACATGGTCATGCACTTGAACCAGCACAAGGGCCAGCTCTTCTACTACCTGAAGCTGCAAGGCAAGAACGTGAACACGATGCATCTCTGGCGGGGATGAGGCTGGCCGCCGCCGCCGCGCCGCCCGCCCGCGAACCCCGCCGGCCCGTCCCGCGCGGCCGGCGGGGTCATTCGCGGAGCGCGGCGTCTGCGGGGTACGCCGTTTGCAAGTGCCGTCGAGTCGGATCGTCGAACGTGTCCTCTGCCAGGGACGTGCCATCATGAGGAATCGCGCGAACGTCTGCCACGTCGGACTCACCGCCCTGATCGCCATATCCCTGATCGCGATATCCGCGTGTGGCGGCGGCGACCAGGGTCCCACCGATCCCGGCGAGAACCAGCAGCCGCCGATCACGGTCGACGGCATGACGGCGGACGCGGAGTGCGTGGACCAGTTCGCGCTGATCCCGCCGGCGGTGGTCGCGGCTGTCGGCGACCTTCGCGTCTACTACGGCCACACCAGCCACGGCAGCCAGCTTGCGACCGGCCTCGACCTGATCGAGGCCGAAGACGAGACCTACAGGCAGCCGCACCTCTACGAACCCGCCGGCGACCTCGGCCATCGTGGCGACCTCGCCTGGGAGCGGACGACCCGCGCCTACCTCGCCGATCACGCGATCGAGTCCGACGTCGTCGTCTGGTCGTGGTGCGGGGGCTGTTCCGACAACACCTCCGAGGGCATCGACGCCTACCTCGACGCGATGAACCAGCTCGAGGTGGACTTCCCGGACATCGCCTTCGTCTACATGACCGGCCACCTGGACGGGTCCGGCCCCGGCGGCACGCTCTACGCCAGCAACGACCGCATCCGCGCCTACTGCTCCGCGCACGGGAAATGGCTCTTCGACTTCGCCGACATCGAGAGCCACGATCCGGACGGCGCCTACTACCCGGACGAGACCGACGCCTGCGCCTGGTGCGCCGACTGGTGCGCCCAGCACGACTGCCCCGGCTGCGACGCCTGCGCGCACTCGCACTGCTTCAACTGCTACCGCAAGGGCCTCGCCTTCTGGTGGCTGCTCGGCAGGATCGCGGGCTGGCAGTCGTGAGGCGTTCGCCGAGCGCCCGTTGACGATGGGGCGCCGGCGCCGGTAAGATCCCCCCCTGTTTCCGGCTCGCCGCCGACCGCGACGTCCGTCAGGCGTCCCGGCGGCGGGCATTGCCCGCGACCACGACGATGTCCGGGAGGCGCAGCGCATGAACCAAGACCAGGGTCTCACTCTGGGCGGCGGGACCTTCATGCTCCTGGGTTGGGGCACGATCCTCTTCTTCGCGATCTGGTGCTTCTCCCGGGTGCTCGCGCTGCAGCGCAGGCAGCGCACCGAGGTCGACGCGACACCCGGCGCGCGCGCCCAGTGGGCGACGCGGATCGGGCTCATCCTGGCGATGGCCGGCAACGCCATCGGGCTCGGGAATTTCCTGCGGTTCCCGGTGAAAGCCGCGGCCAACGGCGGCGGCGCCTTCATGGTCCCCTACTTCCTGGCGCTGCTGCTGCTCGGGCTGCCCATCATGTGGCTCGAGTGGACCGTCGGGCGGTATGGCGGCAACCGGGGTCACGGCTCGACCCCCGGCATGTTCCAGCTCATGTGGAATCGCCCGTTCGCCAAGTATCTGGGCGCCTTCGGGATCTTCCTGCCGCTGACGATCGCCATCTACTACTGCTTCATCGAGTCGTGGACGCTCGCCTTCGCCTGGTTTTCCGGCACCGGGGCCTACTGGGGCAACACGACCCGCGAGGCCATGGGGCACTTCCTCCACGGCTTCCAGGGGACCGAGGCCAACCAGTTCTTCACGTCCGCGAGCACGGCGGTGGTGTTCTTCGTCATCACGCTGGCGTGCAACTACCTCTTCCTCGTGCGCGGCATCGCCAAGGGCATCGAGGTGCTCGCCAAGATCGGCATGCCGATCCTCTTCGTGTTCGGGATCGTACTCGCCGTGCGCGTGCTGACCCTGGGTACGCCGGACGCGGCCCACCCGGACTGGAACATCAGCAACGGGATCGCCTACATCTGGAACCCCGACTACGGCCGGCTCGGCAGCGCGGCCGTGTGGCTCGCCGCGGCGGGACAGATCTTCTTCACGCTGAGCCTCGGCCAGGGGATGATCAACACCTACGCGTCGTACGTCCGCGAGAAGGACGACGTGACCCTCAACGGCCTCACCACGACGACGACCAACGAGTTCGCCGAGGTGATCCTGGGCGGCACGATCGCGATCCCGGTCGCGGTCGCGTTCTTCGGCCTCGCCGAGACGCAGACGATCGCCCGGGAGGGCACCTTCAACCTGGGGTTCCAGGCGATGCCGGTGATCTTCCAGCAGCTGCCGCTGGGGCAGGTGCTGGGCGCGATGTGGTTCCTCCTGCTCTTCATCGCCGGCATCACCTCGTCCGTGGCGCTCATCTCCCCGGCCGTGGCGTTCGTCGAGGACGAGTTCAACCTGCGGCGCGCCAAGGCCGTCAACGTGGTCTTCGGGGTGGTCGTCCTCTGCGCGATCGCCGTCGTGGCCTTCTTCAAGCACGGGTTCCTGGACGAGATGGACTTCTGGGCCGGGACCTTCGGCCTCGTGGCCTTCGCGGTGATCGAGGTCATCGTCTTCGGCTGGGTCTTCGGCGTCGAGCGGGGCTGGCGGGAGATGCACAAGGGCGCGGACCTGAAGGTGCCGCGCCTGTTCAAGTTCGTCATCAAGTACGTCACCCCGGTCTACCTGCTGGCCCTCCTGGTCGCCTGGACGATCCAGGACGCCATCCCGACCCTGCTCATGCGCGGCGTCGAGAGCGGGGACCAGCCCTACCTGTGGGGAGCGCGCGCGCTCATGGTCGGGTTGATCGTGCTGACGCTGGTGCTCATCCGCGAGGCGTGGCGGCGGCCGGGCGGGGAATGGGTCGGCAGGCGGGACTGATCGGGATCGGCGAGACGGCGACGCGACAGCGCCCGGTTAGCCGCCGGGCGCTGTCCACGCGAAACCGGGTTGGTGGAGCCAAGGAGGATCGAACTCCTGACCTCTTGACTGCCAGTCAAGCGCTCTCCCAGCTGAGCTATGGCCCCACCTGAGGGACGGGAATATAACATTCCGGGCCGCGATGTCAAAGGACCGGTTGACCCCGCCGCGACCACCGGAACCGCCCGGCTTGACTTGGCCGACCGGGGCTCCTACCATCCGCGGACCAGTCGCCGGGGTGCCGGAGTGGCGGAACTGGTAGACGCGCTGGACTCAAAATCCTGTGTCCTCTTGGGACGTGTGGGTTCGAGCCCCACCTCCGGCACCAGCGCTAGTCGGAACCCATGAACGGGTACTGTATCTCCCGCGGCGGATTGAATGTCTCCTTGACCGCGCGCGGACTCACCCAGCGCACCAGGTTGAGGTAGCTGCCGGCCTTGTCGTTGGTGCCGGAGGCGCGGCTGCCGCCGAACGGCTGCTGCCCGACGACGGCGCCGGTCGGCTTGTCGTTGATGTAGAAGTTGCCGGCGGCACCGCTGAGCGCATTCTTGACCTGGACGACGGCGTCGCGGTCCTGGGCGAACACCGCGCCGGTGAGCGCATACGGGCTGCCGCGGTCGATCAGCTTGAGGGTGCGCGCCAGGTCCTTCTCCTCGTAGACGAAGACGCTCAGCACCGGCCCGAAGATCTCCTCCACCATCGTCTCGTATGCCGGATCCCGGCACTCGATCACGGTCGGTTCGATGAAGTACCCCGTCTCGCCGGAGCGCGTCCCGCCCGCGACGATCGCCGCCCGGTCGTCCGCGCGCCGCGCGCGGTCGAGGTAGCCCCCGATGCTGGCGAAGGCCTTCGCATCGATGACGGCGCCCATGAAGTTGGTGAAGTCCGCGACGTCGCCCGTGGCGACCCTGGCGAGCCGGTCCAGCAGCTGGGTCTTGACCCGCGGCCACAACGACGCGGGGATGAACGCGCGGCTCGCGGCCGAGCATTTCTGCCCCTGGTACTCGAAGGCGCCGCGGACGAGTCCCGTGACGAGCGCGTCGACGTCCGCCGACGCGTGCGCGAGGACGAAGCCCTTGCCGCCGGTCTCGCCGACGATGCGCGGGTAGGCGCCGTAGCGCTTGATGTTCCGGCCGACGGTGCGCCACATGTCCTGGAACACGCCCGTCGAGCCGGTGAAGTGGATCCCGGCGAGGTCCCGGCTCGCGAGCGCGGGCTGGCCCACGTCGGCGCCGCGGCCGGGAACGAAGTTGATCACGCCCGGCGGCAGGCCGGCCTCCTCCAGCACCTTCAGGACGAAATAGTTGCTGTAGACGGTGCTGCTCGCGGGTTTCCAGACGACCGTGTTGCCGCAGAGCGCCGGCGCCGTCGGCAGGTTCCCGGCGATGCTCGTGAAGTTGAACGGCGTCACGGCGAAAACGAAGCCGTCGAGCGGCCGCTGCTCGACGTAGTTCCACACGCCGGTCGGGCTGTACGGCGGCTGGTCGCTGATGATCTGCTCGTAGAAGTAGGGATTGAAGCGCCAGAAGTCGATCAGCTCGCAGGCAGCGTCGATCTCCGCCTCGTACGGGGTCTTGCTCTGGCAGAGCATCGTGGCGGCGTTGACGGTCGCGCGCCAGGGGCCCGCCAGCAGCTCGGCGGCCTTCAGCAGGATGCTCGTGCGCTGCTGCCAGGGCATCGCGGCCCAGGCGGCCCTGGCTTTCAGCGCCGCCCGGATCGCCAGCTTGACCTCGGCGCGACCGGCCTGGTGGTACGTCGCGAGGACGTGCGCATGGTCGTGCGGCATCACGCAGGTGCCCAGTCTGCCGGTGCGGATCTCCTCGCCGCCGATGACCAGCGGGATCTCGATCCGCGCGCCCGACAGCTCCGCGAGCGACGCCTGGAGGTTCTGCCGCTCCGCCGAACCGGGCGCGTAGCCGAGCACCGGCTCGTTCTCGGGGATGGGCACGGTCACGATGGCTGGCGCCATGGCGGTCTCCTTGCGGAATCCGGGTACCTGGTCGTCCGGCGCCGCACGGCGCGGGACGCGAGCGAGGCTGCCAAGGTAAGGCAAGCCGCCGCGAGGCGCGACCGCGGGCGCCTCGTCGCGGCGCCCGCGGTCGCTCCCGCCGTCGCTCGGCTACTCGATCTGGTCGCGGACGAGGGCGGCTTCGTTCGTGTCGGGAAAGCGCGCGACGAGGTCGCGGAAGACGGCCTTCGCCTCGTCCGGCCGCCCCAGCTCCTGCAGGCAGTAGCCGCGTTTGAGCAGCGCGGCCGCGGCCCACGGCGTCCCCGGGACGTCCGCGAGCAAACGCTGGAACTGCGCGTCCGCGTCCGCCCAGTCCTGCTCGCCGTAGGCGAGGTCGCCGAGCCAGTACCTCGCGTCGTCGCCCAGCTCGCTGCTGGCGTAGCGTTCGAGGAATTCGCGGAATCCCTCGCGGGCCAGCTCGACGTTGCCCCGGCTGCGGTCGAGCTGCGCGGCCTGGTAGATCGACCGGCCTTCCTCCGGCAGCTCCGCGGCCACCGATTCATCGCGGGGCTGCGGCGGCTTGTATTCGCCGAGCGTCGGAATCCCCGATCGCGTCGCGAGCAGGTCGACCCGGGCGGAAAGGTCCCGCAGGTAGGCGGCGTTGTCGTCCATCTTCTGGATGAGCTGGTCGAGGCGAGCGGAGACCTGGCTCAGCTTCATCGCCCGCTGGGCGTCGGTCTCCTCGCCGGACTCGGATTCGAGGCGCGCCAGCTCGCCGAGCGCCGTCACCTCCTGCGCGAGGCGGCGGTTCTCGGCGCGCAGCGCGGCGACCTCGTCACGGCCGTCCTGGACCGCGAGCTCGATCCGGTCGAGCTGCGGCGCGCACGCGGCCAGGAAACCGAGGCCGGCGACCGCCGCGACGGCGGCGCCGGCCCGCAGGCAGAATCCCGAAGTCATGCCAGGGCTCCCCGCTTACGGCCGGGCGAAGTGCGCCCGACGATTCTTGGCCCAGGCCGCCTCGTCGCTGCCGAGCGCGAAGGGGCGGCTCTCGCCGTAGCTCGTCACGCGCACGCGACTGCTGCCCATGCCCAGGCTGACCAGGTAGTCACGCACGGCCTTGGCGCGTTTCTCGCCGAGCGCGAGGTTGTACTCCACCGTCCCGCGCTCGTCGCAGTGACCCTCGATGAGCACGGCGACGTCGGGATGCTCGTTGAAGATCCTGGCGTTCTGCGCGAGGGTGGCCATCGCGACATCGTCGAGGTCGTACTTGTCGTACGCGAAGAACACGTCTTCGACGCCGTACTCGGCGGGGTCCATGGCGGCATAGTCGCGCGCCGGGACCGGCTGGGCAGGCGCTTCCGGGGTCACGGGCTCAGGAACGGTCTCCACGGGCTGACCGGTGCCCATGGTGTCCGCGTCGGTCTCCGGCGCGGGTTTGTCCCCGCCGCAGCCGGCGGCGAGCAGCAGCGCGACGGCGACGACGAGCAGGCCAACGATCACAGGCAGCTGGCGGACGTTCATTCCGGTTCCCTTCATCGCGCACTCCACTCCTTGACTGTGGCCAGCCCCTAGTGGTGGGACCAGGCCGGGGTGATGTCCGGCTCCTTGCCGAACGTCAACTGGCGAACGTCGCCCTCGACGACGTCCATCACGTAGAGCTTGAAGACGCCACTGCGGTCGGAGGCGAAGACGACGTGTCGTCCATCGGGCGCCCAGCTCGGGTCCTCGCAGTTCCGCCACCGCTGGTCGGTCAGCATGCGCCGCTCCTCACCGGTGGCCCGGATCAGCACGAGTTGGGTGATGGTCTGCTCGCGCGTGGCGTAGACGATCCTCTCACCGTTCGGCGACCAGGCGGCCGAGTCGTTGTACTGGCCCTCGAAGGTCAGCCGCCGCCGGCCAGCCCCGTCGCCATCGACAACATATAACTGTGGAGATCCCGTCCTGTCACTCGTAAAAACGAGGTCGCGACCGGCCGGGTCCCACGAGGGACTGATCTCGATGGAGGGCATGGCCGTCAATCGGCGCAGCACCTTTCCCTGCGGCGAGACGCGGTAGATCTCGGGGTCGCCGCTCTGCGAGAGCGAGACCAGCATCTCCGTCCCGTCGGGATGCCAGTTCGCGCCCAGGTTGAGACCCTCGTGGGCGATCACCTGCCGGACGCGGCCGGTCGCCGTATCCAGACTGAACAGCCCCTGCATCCCGTCGTGATAACTCGTGAACGCGATCTCCGAACCATCGGGTTTCCAGGCTGGGCAGAGATTGAGCGTGCGGTTCGCGGTCAGGCGCAGCAGCCCCTCGCCGTCGTAGTCGACGACCCAGAGGTCGCGCCGATCGCCCGAGCCGCGGGAGAACACGATCCGGGTCAACGCGATGCCCGGCTCGCCGGTCAGCGTCTCGACGACCTGGTTCGCGAAATGATGGGCCGTGGACCGCAGTTGACTCGGCAGCGGGCGGTAGCGCTTGTTGAGCATCAGCTGGCCGCCGGGATGGGTGACGAGGTCGAAGCTGACGGTGGTCGGTTCGGACTCTCCCGTCTGGGCGGCGTCGCGGAGCGGGCCCTCGACGCTGCCGCGGATCGCGAACTCGTAGCGACGAGCCTCTCCCGCCGGCCCGCTCTCGGTCGAGTTCACGCGGAAGAGGCCGCTGAACGCGAGGTCCTGCCGGAGGATCGATTCGAGCTGCTGCGCCGCCTCGACCGCCGGGAGGCCGCCCGAAAGGACGTCGAGCGTGCCGACCTCGAGGTCGATCTTCGCGTAGGCGGTCTTGGTCACGCCGAGCGTCACGTCCGGCACGTTCTGGCCAAAGGCCGCGGCCGCCAGGATGCACACCAGCAGGACTGAGGCGGTTCGACGAAGCACTGGCAACATGGCTTCTAGACCCCGGATTCGAGGGTGAAGACGAAGGTGACTCCCAGCGCGCGGTAGGGAAACTTGGGAGGCAGTCCCGTCAATCGGGCCGCCCGGACCGCGCGCACCGCCTCGCGATCGAACAGCGAGACCCCGCTACTCTGCACCACGGCCACCTGCGAGACCTGCCCGGCGCGGTCGATCATGAAGTGGACGACGCAGCTGCGCGCCGACCCCTCGCGGAAACCGAGCTGCCGCGGATTCCATTGCCGCGCGATGATCCCCTCGACGTGATCGAGATACCAGGCGAACGGGAAGGCGACGTCGGTGCCGGACACGCCCTGGCCGCCTCCGATCCCGGATCCCGCGCCGCCGCCGCCGCCGGCCGGCGAGCCGCCCGCCGGCTTGCCTTCTTGCGGCGAGCCCCCGGCGGGCGGCTGCTTCGGCTGCGGTTTCGGCTCGTCCTTCTTCTCGCGCTCCTTGGGGACCTCCTTGGGCGGGAGGTCCGGGACCACGTCATCCGGTTCCGGTACCGTCGTCGTCTCCACCGGCTCGGGCTCGGGCTCGGCTGCCGGCGGCGCCGCCGGTCGAGCGCCCGGCCCCTGCCCGCCCGGCGGGTGCGCGAGCTGCACGCGGAAGAACTGGTCCGCGTGAACCGGCGCCTGCGGTACGTATCCGCCCCAGGCGACGACGCAACCGAGGACCACCAGGTGCAGCAGCAGGCTATACGGCAGACCGCGCGACATGATGTCCGCTCAACGCTCCGGTTCGGCTACGAGCGAGAGGTTGACGAACCCCGCCTTCTCGACGGCAGCCATGACCTTCAGCACGAATCCGTAGGGGATCTCCTCGTCGGCCCGCAGGTAGATCGGAACGGTGTCCTTGTCGGGAAGGAACGGTGCGAGCCGCATGGTCATCTCGTCCATCGTGACCGGATCTTCCTTGAAATAGAGCTGCCGGTTCTCGGTGATGCTGATCGTCGGTCCTTCCCGCACGACCTGGGTCCGGGTGTCCGCTTCCGGCAGGTTCACGTCGACACCGCCCTGGATGTACGGCGCCGTCATCATGAAGATGATCAGAAGACACATCATCACGTCCACGAGCGACGTGATGTTGATGGCGGACAGACTCGTGAACGAGGACTTGCGCCGCATCAGATGCGCTCCTTCTCGTGCCAATCCGGACGGTTGGCGACGTCACGAGCGCCGGGATACACCTCGCCCCGGCCGCCGCCCGCCCGTTCCTCGAGGACGGTCCGCAGGCGCTCCATCTCATTGGCCAGGAGGTCGATCTTGCGCACGAGCGAGTTGTAGAAGACCACGGCCGGGATCGCCGCCGCCAGGCCGGCGATCGTGGTCACGAGGGCCTCGGCGATGCCGGGCGCGACGACGGTCAAGCCGGCGCTCTGCAAGGACGACATGTCCCAGAACGCGGTCATGATCCCCCAGACCGTGCCGAGCAGGCCCAGGAACGGCGCGATGGTCACGGTCGTGGACAGGATCATGAGGTAGCGCTCGAGCCGTTCGATCTCGAGGTAGGCCACCCGCTCGCTCGCCCGCCGGACCGACGGCGCATCCTCGAGACCCAGCGTCTCCACGAACTGGTTCGCGAGCGGCAGATCGGGTCGCGCCTCGCACCAGGCGCGCAGGTCGCCGCCGCGTCCATCCGCCCAGTCGTCAAGACGCTGCCAGAACTGGCGATGACCGCCGCGGATGCGGACCAGCACTCGCGCCTTCTCGACCATCACCGCCCAGGAGACGACGGAGAGGATCAGCAAGATCAGCAGGATGGCCTTGCCCATGAAGGTCATCTCGAGCGTGAGGCCGATCAGGTCGGCGGATCCGAAGGTCAGGGGAAGGCAAGCGACGGGCATGTCAGGACTCCTTGGCGCCGAGGTGCAGCGCGGCGTAGGCGGCAGGTCCGGTGCGCCGCTCCCGCGATGGGCCTTCCCTGGCCCGGCGCTCGATCCGGTCGAAACCGGGTCACGAGGTGCACGAACAGGCGAACGATCGTCGCCGGCGAATGGTTCCCTGGATCACGCGCGCCCGAGGAAGTAGTCGCCCTCGAACACCTGGCGGAAATCGTACTTGTCGATGAAATCGCGCAGCGAATCCTCGTCGCGCTTGCTCAGCAGCCCACCGTCGACCAGGTGGAAGACGCAACGGCCGAAGTCGAGCGTGCTGCGTACGCCCCAGGCGGCGAAGACATCGGTCGCCATCACGCCGTAACGGTCCCGGCCGAGTTGCTTGATGCACTCCAGCAGCACCTCGCCCGAGATGTGACCCTGCCGGCCGCTGTCCGCCATGGCTTTCTCCACCGCTTCGAGCACGAACAGATAGGCCTCCGGGCGGAACGAGCCGTGGGCCTCGGCGATGCTCTCGATCTCCTTCAGGAAGTCTCGGGGTTCGGCCATCGCGCTCCCCTCTCCCCGGGGGCCCCGGTCGCCGGTCGGCTGCGGCCACGTCAACCGCGGTGTCTCTCCCAATAATGTGCGGCCGCCGCGGCCGGGTGTCAACTGGCGGGACCGGCCGGCCCGGCGGGCCCGCCGCCACCGCCCAGGACGCGGTCGTAGAGCTCGACATACCGCTGGAGGACACACCTGGCGCCGAACGAGGCGACCGCGTCGCGCCGCGCCTCCTCCGCGAGGTGGCGGTGCAGGGCCGGGTCGCCGAGCACCAGCAGGGCGACCTCGGCCATGCCGGCGACATCGTCGGGATCGCGCAGGTAGCCGTTGACCCCGTCGTCGATGAACTCGTCCGTCCCGCCGCGGCTGGTGGCGATGACCGGGACGCCGCAGGACATCGCCTCCAGCGCCACCAGTCCGAAGCTCTCGTGGTGGGACGGCAGAAGGAGCAGGTCGCCCAGGGGCAGGAGCGCGTCCAGGTCCTCGACCAGCCCCGGCGCCGCCACGCGCTCGGCCACGCCGAGCGCGCGCGCCTGAGCGAGCGCCGGCTCGCGCTGCGGCCCATCCCCCAAGAGCAGCAGCCTCGCGGGCCGGCGGGCGGCGACGCGCGCGAAGACCTCGAGGACCGCGGGCAGGTTCTTGACCGGCCGGAAGTTCGACGCGTGGATGATCAGCGCCTCGCCGTCCGCCGCGAACCGCCGGCGCGCGTGGGAGCGTTCCACGGGCCGGAAGCGGCGGGTATCGACGAAGTTGGGGATCACCTCGATCGATCGGTCGACGCCGAAGACCTTCCGCGTCTCGCGCGCCAGGAATCCGCTGACGGCCGTGACGGCGTCCGACTGCTCGATCAGGAAGCGGGTGATCGGGAAGAACGCCGGCTCCTGCCCGACGAGCGTGATGTCCGTACCATGCAGCGTCGTGATCAGTTTCAGGCGATCGCCGCCGACCATCTGGCGGGCGAGATAGCCGCTCGCGGCGTGCGGGATGGCGTAGTGAACGTGCAGGATGTCCAGCGCGTGCTTCTGCGCCGTCTCGGCCATGGCCGTCGCCAGGCTCAGCGTATACGGCGGGTACTGGAAGACGGGATAGTCGGCGACCTCGACCTCGTGGTAGAAGACGTTCTTCTGGTACTGCCGCAAGCGCAGCGGCAGGCTGGCGCAGATGAAGTGGACGGCGTAACCGCTGCGCGCGAGGTTCAGGCCGAGCTCGGTGGCGACGATCCCGCTGCCGCCCTGGCTCGGATAGCAGGTGATGCCGATCGCCGGCAGCCGCTTCACGCCCAGCGCTCCGGCGGGAGGTCGGCGACGACCGGGACACCGTCGAGGCGCAGCGCCTCGCCCCAGGCCACGCCGGCGCGACGTCCCCACGCGCGTCCCCGCGCGTCGATCCGCGCGAGGAAGTCGGGGTCGTTGATGTCGGTCGGCTGCCGCAGGGGATCCCGCTGGAACTGGCTCGCGTAGCAGGCGAGCGCCTCGCGCTTGGCCTCCCAGGTCGCCGACACGTCGACGATGAGGCTGGGCTCGGTCCCCTCGGGGCAGGTCTCGCCGACCGTCTCGACGCGCCAGGTCGCGGCCGCCTCGCTCGATCGCGGACCCGGCCACCAGCGCGCCTCGGGCACCGCGGGCGTGAGCGCCCGCAGCCGCGCGAGGAACGCGGCTCGCCGCGCCAGGGCGGGCGTCGCCAGGTGGTCGGGGTGGCGCCGGGCCTCCGGCGCGGTCACCAGCCAGCGGGGACGGAGTTGGCGGATCAGCCAGACCACGGCCGCGATCTGCGTCCGGTCGGCCGGCTCGAGGAATCCGTCCGGCAAGGCGAGCTGCACGCGGCCGGCGAGGCCGAGTACCGCGCTCGCCGCCGCGGCCTCGCGCCAGCGTTCGGCAGGATCCGCGTTGGATGCGAGTTCGCCGCGCGTCAGGTCGGCCACCCAGACCCGCCGGCCGCGGTCGGCGAGCAGCCGCAGGGTGCCGCCGAGCGCGATCTCGGCGTCGTCGCTGTGCGGGCAGAGGCAGAGCAGATCGCAACCCGATTCGTTCATGACCGCCTCGTTCGGGCTCAAGGTTCGGGAACGGTCAGCAGGAACTCGCGCCAGTCGCCGTCGAGGCCGGCGTCGAAGTGGCGCCGGCCCGCGTGGGCGAGGGCCTCGATGAACGCGTCGCCCCACAGGGCCGCCGCGGCGAACGCGGCGAGGGACCGCTCCTGCCGCCGCCCCTCGGGCCGCAGCCAGGCCGGTTGACCGGCGCCCGGGTCTTCATGCCGGCGCTGCTGCTCGCGCTGGAGGATCCCCGCGAAATGCCGGGTCCATCGGCGCAGCACCTGCTCCGCGAGCGCCTCGGCGCGCGCCGCGTCGACGCCACCCTCGCCGCGCAACGCCGCCAGGACCTCGACCCGCGACACCGCGGCCGCCCGCTGGGCCGCCAGGCGGAGGTCGTCCACCGCCGTGATCGGCGCGCGATCCGCGACGCCGAGCGCCCAGGTGCGGAAGGCGCCGTGCCCCGCCGGCCCGAGCTGTGCGAAGAGGCGGGGCAACAGCGGCGCCCGCGGCAACTCGAAGGCGGCGTAGATCGGCGCGAGCTGCTTGAGGTAGGCGACCTCGCCGGGGCCCACGACCACGCCGGCCGGCCGGAAGAGCCAGTCCTGGACCAGCGACCGCGCGACGACTCCCGGCCGCAGCTCCGCGGCGCCCGGCATCTGGCCCGCGTGGTCCGCGGCGAGCGGCTGGCGGCGGCCGGCCCGCCCGAGGTGCAGGAAGCGCTGGATGCTGGGCTCGCTCACGGCGGTCGGGTACCCGGCCGCCGCCAGCTGCCGGCCACCGCTCCGCGCGAGGTCGCGCAGGCGCGCGCGATCGTCCCAGAGGCGCTGGTAGAAGGGCGCCGCGGCCTCGTGCAGGCGCGCGTCGTTGCCGTGGACGACGAGCAGGCCGTGGCCGGCGAAGATCCGCAACATGGCGCGGCGCTGCAGCCGCGACCAGGATTCGCCCGCAGCGACCGCCTCCCGGTATCGCGCGGCGAGATCGCGCGCGAGTTCGCCGTGACCGGCGATCTCGTCGAGCCAGGCGGCCTCGCCCAGGGCGACTTCGGCCGCGGGCAGCTCGCCGACCATGCGGTCGGTCGGCAGGCCGCGCCGGCCATGGTCCGCGTGACGGACCAGGATTGCCCGGCCCGGATCCCAGGCGACCGGCTGGAGCGCCTCGCGGTAGTCGTCGTCGTCGTCGCCCGACCAGAACACCGGCACGGTCGCATGGCCGGCCGCCGTGCGCAGCTCCGCGAGGACCACGGCGGCGGCGATCTTGTAGAGCGTGTAGAGCGGACCGCCGAGGAAACCCGGCTGCTGGCCCGTGATCACGACCTGGGCCCGGCCATCGCCGAGGCGCCGCACGGCGCGTCGCGCCTGGTCGCGCGCCGCGTCATCCGGCAGGTCCGGCAGCAGGCTCGCCAGCCACGCCTCGCGCCAGGCGGCCGAGGCCCAGGCGGCGCCCGCGGCGGACCCGACCTCCGCGCCCGCGAAGAACTCCTCCAGCTCGGCGGTCGCCGCGCCCAGCTCCGGCCGGCCGACCAGCCAGTCGCGGAACAGCGCGCCGAAATCGGCGTGGCCGGCGAGTCCGGCCCCGGTCTGGACTCCGATCACCAGGTCACCCCGCATCGCTCGCTCCGTCCGTAGACCAGCAGCCAGCGTTCGCTCTCGCCGGGGACGAGCGGCGCCCCGGCGTAATCGCCCGCAGCCGCGACGCGGCGGAGACCGGCCGCGCCTGCCAGTTCGTCCAGCTCCGCGAGACCGAGGAGCGTGACCTCCTCGCGGTAGCGCAGGCCCGCGGGACCGATCCCGGCCGCCGCGGCGGCCGGCTCGCAGCCGGCGCGCGCCGAGACGTCCACTGTCTTGACGACGCGGCGCGGCGCGTCCGCGAGCTGGCGCTGCTCGCGCACGAGGAGCGCCCCGAGCGTGCGTTCCCGCGTCCGCGCGCCCGACGCCAGCTCGGTCGCGACGCGCTCGCTGTCGAGGAAATCCAGAAACCAGTGCCCGCTCGCGCCGAGCACGCGCGCGACCTCGGCGACCACGGGCTCGTGCGCGGCGGCCGGCCCGAAGTAACCGAAGGCGGTGAACAGCGACAGGACCGCGCTGCAGGAGCCGCTGCGCACCGGCAAGCGCCGCATGTCGGCACGGACGAGCGCGAGGGCCGGGTCGGCGTTCCGCGCCAGGTCCAGCAGCGGCCGCGACAGGTCGATCCCCACCGCCGGCACGCCGCGCCCCCTCAGCATCGCCAGGTGCCGACCCTGCCCGCAACCGAGATCCACCACCGGCCCGGGGCCGAGCGGCGCCAGCCTCGGCAACAGGTCGAGGCACCGCCGCGCGTCCACCTCGTCTCGGTGCGCGTAGACGTGGGGATAGTGCGCGCCGAACGCGATCTCGTACCAGGGCCGATCAACGGTCGCGTTCACGCCCCGCCTCCGGCCGGGTCGGGGAAATCCCGGGCCGTCTCGCCGCCTGCCGGCAGATCGCGCGCGATCAGGGTATCGCGAGCCAGCCCGTCCGCCTTGCGCGGGAAGTCGCGGAGGTAGTGCAGCCCGCGGCTCTCGTGCCGGCTGCGCGCGCAGAGCACGATGAGCTCGCCCAGAAGCGCGATGTTCCGCAGCTCGACGAGGCCGGGGACGACCTGGTGCGACGCGTAGGCGGTCTCCACGGTGTTGCGGATCGCCCGCAGCCTCGCCAGCGCCACGTCCAGGCGGCCGAGGTCGCGCACGATGCCCACGTAGTCCCACATGACCCGGCGCACGTCGTCCCAGTCGTGCTCGAGGATCATCACATCGGGCTCTCCGCCCCGGCGCGCCAGCCGATCCGCCGGCGGCGTGAGCCGGGCCGCCGCCGAGAGCACGCGCGGCTCGCGCCGGGCCGCCTGCGCCGCCGCCTCCGCGAGGTACACGGCCTCCAGCAGCGAGTTGCTCGCGAGCCGGTTCGCGCCGTGAACGCCGGTGAACGCCGACTCGCCGATCACGTAGAGCCCGGGCAGGTCGGCCCTGCCCTCCGCGTCGACCACCACGCCTCCGCACATGTAGTGTGCGGCCGGAACGACCGGCACCGGTTCCCCGGCCATGTCGATCCCGAACCGGCGACACGTCGCGACCAGGTTCGGAAACCGGCTCTCGACGGCCGGCCGCGGCAGGTGACGCAGGTCGAGATAGACGCACGGATCGCCGCTGAGCTTGAGCTCCGTGTCGATGCCGCGCGCCACCGCGTCGCGCGGGGCCAGCTCCGCGAGCGGATGATACCGGGACATGAACCGCTCGCCCCGCCGGTTGACGAGGTGCGCGCCCTCGCCGCGCACGGCCTCGCTGATCAGGAAGCTCTTGGCGTCGGGATGGAAGAGGCACGTCGGATGGAACTGGACGAACTCGAGGTTCGCGAGCCGGGCGCCGGCGCGATAGGCCATGACCAGGCCATCGCCGGTCGCGATGTCCGGATTGCTCGTGTAGCTGTAGACCTTGCCGCAGCCGCCGGTCGCGAGGACGACGCTGTCGGCCAGGTACGGGCGGCGGACCTGCGTGCGCCGGTCGAGGATCCAGCAGCCGGCCACGCGCCCCGCATCGGCGCCCGCCAGCCCGACCTCCGCCCCGAGGATCAGGTCCACGCCGAGGTGGTCCTCGTCGATCGCGATCGCCGGATGGGCGTGGCAGCGCTCGAGCAGCGCGGTCTCGAGCATGTGCCCGGTCCGGTCCTTGCTGTGCAGGATGCGCCGTCGCGAATGCCCTCCCTCGCGGCCGAGATCGAACGCCGCATCCGCGCGGTCCGCGTCCCGCTGGAACTCCGCGCCCATGCTCAGCAGGCGCTGGATGAGTCGCGGCCCCGATTCCACCATGCGGCGGACGACGTCCTCGTGGCACAGGCCGTCACCGGCCGCCAGCGTATCCTGAATGTGCAATGCGAAATCATCGAACGGCGAAAGGACGGCGGCAATCCCGCCCTGGGCGTAGTTCGTGCTGCTCTCCTGCGAGTTCTTCTTGGTGACGATCCGGACGCTCCCGTCCTCGGCCGCCAGCAGGGCAAATTGCAGTCCGGCGATCCCCGATCCGATGACCAAGTGCCGGCTCCGAATCGGATCTTCCACGATCATGGCGACGTCCTTCGCTGGGCGAGGTCCGGGCGGCGGGCAGGCGGCGCGGATCCACCGCCACTATAACGCCCGGTCCCCCGGCTCGGCAACGACGGGGCGCGAGCGACTCAACCTGGCCCGAATTCTGCATCTGCCGGCGCTGACGGGCCGCGACCGGGAAGAATCCGGGGTCAAGTTCCCCTCCCGGCTGCCGATAACGTGTCCGGTACGCTGATTCCAAGGTCGTGCCGACTCCGCGAGCGGCACGTCGAACCCCGGGAGGAAAGCTGTGAAGTCCCGTGCGATGCGATCCACCGTCGGTGGGCTGCTGTCCGTGCTGGTCCTGTTCGCCGGTTGCTCCGACGACGACAGCAACGACTGGCAGCGGCTGGTGTGCGACGTGCAGTCCGTCAACGAAGGACTGCCCCTGATTTCCGCCTACCTGAACGCCGGCGCGGACAACCTCATCGGCACCGCCGACGACTACCAGCCGATCGACAGCGTGATGGTCATCTTCCACGCGCGGCCGTACGGTTCGACCATCGTCCTGCCGGAGGACGGCGCGTTCAGCTGGTTCCAGGTCGAGACCTACGACCTGTACTGGGAGACCGATCCCGGCGCGCCCGTGGATCTGACCCCTTACAACGTCATGGGCGGCAACGCGGACGCGATGGTGCCGGTCTACGAGGAAGCCGCGGCGTCGATCCTCGTGGTCGGCACCGACATGAAGAGCGCCGCCTGGTTCGTCGACCTCTACAACGGCGTCACGCCGTCCTTCCAGGCCGACGCGCGGCTCGTCTTCCACGGCCACGAGAGCGGCAGCGACGAGGAGGTCTCCCTCGAGGCCGGCCTGCGCGTGAGCTTCATCCCCGTGGTCTCGGAGAACTAGGCTTCCGGCCCGCCGGCGCCCAGGACCATCAGACGCTCCCCGACCAGGTCGGGGAGCGTCGGCGCGCCTTGCCAGTCGACGTCTAGCTGAACGACCTGCGCGCCGACGCCCGCCGGCCAGACCGGCGCCAGCTTGACCCAGTCCTTCTGCGTGGTCACCCACGCCGTCACGCCGCGGCGCCGGCCCGCGCCGACGATGCGCCCGACCAGCGACCGGTCGTATCGGCAGTGATCGGGGCAGCGTAGGGCGACCCTCGGCTCGCCGTCGAGGAGCCGGCGGGCCGCCGCCTCGAATCCTTCCGGCCGAGCCAGTCCGCAGACGAGGCCGTAGACCTGCGGCCCCGAGGGACCGTCCGCGCCTGCCGCCACCGCGAGGGCGAAGCTCCTCGTGAATCCGGTCACGACCGGCCGTCCCGCGGCCGCAGGCGGCACGACCGCCGTCTCGAGCAGCCAGACGTGCGCGCGGTCGGCTCCCCGTGCGGTCTCACGGTACGGTCCCCAGGGCAGGACCGCGCCCGCGCGCGCCTCGACCCCCGACGCCGTCGCCGCCCAGGAGTCCAGGATGAGCACGTCCAGGTGTCGGCCCACGCCCGCGGTCTGGAAGCCGTCATCCAGCACGACGACGTCCGGCCGCGGTCGGCGGCCGAGCAGCTCCGCCAGCCCGGCGGCGCGGCGCCGGGCCTGCACGACCAGCCAGCCGTGGTCGGCGAGGCGTCCGGCGACCAGGCGGGCCTCGTCGCCGGCGCCGACATCCTCGGGGCGCACCACCAGCGGGCCCGCCGCGGCGCCGTAGCCTCGCGTCAGCACCGCGCCGCGGATCCCCCGGGCCGCGAGGTCGCGCGCCAGGGCGATCGTGGCCGGCGTCTTGCCGGTCCCGCCCACGCGCAGGTTCCCGAGCGCAACCACGCAGACGCCGGCCGGCGGCGCCGGCCGGCGAGCCGCGCGCCGCGCCGCGACCCGGTCGGCGAACCGCCCCGCGAGGCGAACGACCGGCGACGGGTTCGCCACGGACGCCGGCGCCGCGAGGCGCCGCTCGAGCCTGCTCCGCCAGTCGAGGATCTCCACGCGCGTCCTTTCAGCGGATCGCGAGCCGGCGCGCGAGCACGCTGCGCAGGTCCGCCAGGGTGTCCAGGTCCGCCGCGGCGGGAACCACGAGGGGCTCGCCCGCGCGCACCTCGATCCGCGCCCACGGCAAGGGTACTCGAGTCCGATCCCAGTTGCCGAGCGCGGCGAAGCCCCGCCCGGTGACGGTGAGCGGCACGATCGGCGCGCCCGAGTGCCGGGCCAGCCTCAGGACGCCGTCGTGCACGGTGCCGAACGGGCCGCGCGGTCCATCCACCGCGACGCCCACGTGGCGCCCCTCCTGCAGGACCCGCAACAGCCCGACGAATCCCTCGCGTCCCCCGTGGCCGGTGCTTCCGCGCACGAAGCCGAATCCGGCGGCGGCGAGCGTGCGGATCAGGATGTCGCCGTCCGGACTCTTGCTCACCAGCAGGGTCGGCCGGGCCTGCCGGCAGTAGCGGATCGCCGCCAGCATGTCCCGATGCAGGCACGCGAAGATCACGGCGGGCGCCCCCGGCCCGGGCGGCTGCGGGGCGTCGTTGCAGCGCCAGCTGTCCGCGAGGAGCCGCCAGGCGAGCGGCGCCAGCCACAGCTTCAGCCGCTGCCCTGCCATGTCAAGCCTTCCGGTCCTTGTCGAGCAAGGCCAGGACGGCGCGCGCGGCGCGGCGCCAGACGCCCGCGCCGCCGCACCGGCGGCGCAGGTCGACACAGCCGCGGTAGTAGTCGTGGCGACGGCCGGGCGCATTCAGCAGCCCGAGCAGCGAGTTCGCGAGGTGCGCCGGATCGGCGTCGTCCTGGATATGTTCCGCCACGAGCGAGCGCTCGAGGACCAGGTTCGCGAGCCCGATGTGGGGAACGCTCACGAGCCGGCGCCCGAGCGCGTAGTTGAGCCCGCTGGTCCGGTACGCGATCGCGTGAGGCACGCCGGCGAGGGCGACCTCGAGGCTCGCCGTCCCGCTGCACACCAGGGCGAGGTCGAGGCGCTCGAGCAGTCGCGCCAGCGGCTCGTCGGCGATCTCGCAGCTGCCGCCCGCCAGGTCCCCGACGAGGCGGCCGCACGGACCCGCGACCCGGCTCACGACCAGCCGGACCCGCCGCCGCCCCAGCCAGGACTGCACCATGCCCGCGGCGACCTTCATGACCGGCAAGAGGCGCTCGATCTCCTGGCGCCGGCTGCCCGGCAAGAGCCCGAGCACGACCGGACGCGTGGGGTCCTGGAGCCGCTCCTCGCGCGCGCGCCGCCGGGCCTCGAGCGGATAGTCGGCATAGTCCTCCATCAGCGGGTGGCCGAGGTGGACGATGTCGACCCCGCGCTGGCGGAACCAGTCCGGCTCGAACGGCAGGATCGTCCCCAGCTTGTCCACGTCGCGCCTCAACCGGCGAATCCGCCAGGCGCCCCAGGCCCAGAGTTGCGGCGGCACGACGTAGAAGACCGGCACGCCGCACCGGCGAGCGTGGGCGGACAGCGGCAAATTGAATCCCGGGAAGTCGACGGGGACCGCGAGGTCCACGGCGCCGCGGCTCAGGTGCCGCCAGACCTGCCGCCGGGCGCGCAGCAGCGGCCGCCAGTGGGTCAGGACCTCGCCGAAGCCCATGACCGAGATCGCGTCGCTGGACGCGATCAGCTCGGCGCCGGCCATGGCCAGCGCCGGCCCGCCCAGCGCGGTGATCCGCAGATCGGGGCGCTCCCGGCGCAGGGCCGCGACCAGGGCGGCGCCGTAGCGGTCGCCGCTCGCCTCGCCGCAGGAGAGGAAGAGATGCTGGCCGGATGCGGGCCGGCTGATCATGGGCGGCGGCCTCTTCGCCGGCTGAAGCGGGCGCTCAGCGTACGATCCCGCGTTCCGACCGGCGGATGAACTCCATGAGGTCTTCGATGTTCTTCGTCAGCGAGCAGTCGCTGGCGATCCGCTCCAGAGCCTGGCGGACGTTCAGGCCGGAGCGGTAGAGCAGCCGGTAGGCCTTCTTGATATTCAGGAGCTCGTCGTCGGAGAAATTGCGTCGCTTCAGGCCGATGCTGTTGATGCCGCAGACCTCGACCGGGTTGCCGGCCACCCGCACGAACGGCGGGACGTCCTGCGGCAGACGACTGCCGCCGCCGATCATGCTGTGCGCACCGATCCGCACGAACTGATGGACCGGCGTCATCCCGCCGATCGTCGCCCAGCTCTCGACCTCGACGTGCCCGGCGATGTTCACGGCGTTGGCGATCACGATGCGATCCTGGATCACGCAGTTGTGCGCGATGTGCACGTACGCCATGAGCAGGTTGTTGCTGCCGATCTTGGTCTTCTCGCCCTCCCCCGCCGCCAGGTGCACGGTGCAATATTCGCGGAAGACGTTGTCGTCCCCGATCTCGAGGTAGGTGACCTCGCCCTGGTACTTCAGGTCCTGCGGCGGATTGCCGATCGACGCGCCGTGGAAGAAACGGTTGCCGCGCCCGATCGTCGTGTGGCCGGTGACCATCACCGACGGCCCGACGTGGCAATCATCGCCGAGGCTCACGTGGCCGTCGAGGACGGCCGACGGGCCGATGACGCAGCCGTTGCCGATCTGGACCGCGGCGCCGACGACGGCATGGGGTTCGACCTGGACGTTGTAGCCGAGCCTCGCGTCAGGATGGACCACCGCCGTCGGGTGGATCTCGGCCGAGCGCAGAGGGCGCGGGCCGGCCGGCCGGTTGAACTTGATGGGCTCCACGTTCGGTGTCCTCCTTGAGTGCGCGGCCGTCAGGCGTCCACCAGGCTCGCCATGAGGTCCGCTTCGGCGACCTTCTCGTCGCCCACGAAGGCGGTCGCGTGCATCTTGCAGATGGGACCCTTCAGCTTCGTCATCTGGCAGTCGAGCGTCAAGACGTCTCCCGGCAGCACGGGGTGCCGGAAGCGCGCGGCGTCGATGCCGCCGAAATACACGAGCTTGCCGCGCGGATCGGCCACGCCGGTCAGCAGCAGCACCCCGCCCACCTGGGCCAGCGCCTCGATGATCAGCACGCCGGGCATGATCGGATGGCCGGGGAAGTGCCCCTGGAAGAAAGGCTCGTTGATCGTGACGTTCTTGACGCCGACGACCCGCTTGCCGGGCTCGAGCTCGGCGATGCGGTCGACGAGCAGGAACGGATAGCGGTGCGGCATCACCTCGAGGATCGAGGAGATGTCGAAGTCGACCGGCTGGCGCCGCGGGTAGATCCGGCGGCTCCGTCGTTCGATGCCGGCCAGGAGCCTGGTGAAGCGCGCGTTGGCGGCGTGCCCCGAGCGACGCGCCCGCACGTGCGCCTGCAGCGGCATGCCCAGCAGCGCGAGGTCGCCGAGCAGGTCGAGGATCTTGTGCCGGACGATCTCGTCCGGGAATCGGAACTGCTGGCCGCCGACCAGCTCGCCGTTCTCGATCACCAGCGCGGTCTCGAGACTGCCGCCCTTGGCGTACCCGATCTCGCGCAGGCGCACGACGTCGTCCATGAAGGCGAAGGTCCGCGCGGGTGCGATCTCGCGGGCGAAGACGTCCGGCCGGATCTCGAACGCCGCCTCCTGCTCGCCGACGAGCGGATCGTCGTAGCGGACCCACATGCTCAGCCGCAGCGAGTCGCTCGGCTCCGCCACGATCTCGATGCCCGGCTCGCGCAGCTCGACCGGCGAGGTGACCTTGAAGTGGCCGGCCGGCAACCCCTGATACGCGATCCCGGCTTCCGCCAGCAATTCGACGTAAGGCAATCCGCTGCCGCAGGACGTGATCGGCGGCTCGTTCCCGTCCACGTCGATGAAGCAGTTGGTCACTCCCATGCCATAGAGTGCGGCCAGCACGTGCTCCACGGTGTAGATCTTGACCTCGCCCCTGACGAGCGAGGTGTTGCGAATCGCCGGCTCGCCGTCCGGCACGTACTCGATGCGGGCGGGGATCTCCGCCTCGCCGGCGGCACTGCGTACCCGGAACACCAGACCGGTATTCGGCGGCGCTGGCTGCAGGGTCAGCCGCGTGGTCTGCCCCGTATGCAGGCCGACCCCTTCCATCGATGCCGCTCTGGCCACCGTCCGCTGCAACCAGAGCATGGTCACGCCTCTTTCTCGGGCGGCCGGCTCGCCAGCGCGCGTTCGAGCTGGGCGACCTTGCGCACCAGATCCGGCAACCGCCGCAGCGCCGCCGCGATGCGCATGGACTCCGCGGCGTCCAGGGCCGGATAGCCGAACACGACGCCTCCGTCCGGCACGTCCTTGTGCAGGCCGGATTTCGCCCCGACCTTGACTCCGTCGCCGACCTTGATGTGGTCCGCCAGCCCGACCTGCCCGCCCATCGAGACGCCGTCACCGATCTCGCAGCTGCCGGAGATCCCGGTCTGCGCGCTGAACACGCTGTGGCGGCCGATCCGGACGTTGTGGCCGACCTGGACGAGGTTGTCCAGCTTGGTGCCGGCGCCGATCACGGTCGCGCCGGTCGTGGCCCGGTCGACGCAGGTGCCGGCGCCCAGCTCCACGTCGTCCTCCACGACCACGATGCCGATCTGCGGGATCTTCTCGAGGCCGGCCGGACCCGGCAGGTAGCCGAAACCGTCGGCGCCGATCACGCAGCCCGGGTGCAGGACCACCCGCTGCCCGAGCCGGCACCGCTCGCGCACCACGACGTGCGGATAGAGGACGCTCGACTCGCCGATCGCGACATCCGCTTCGAGCACGACGTGGGCGCCGAGCCGCACCCGATCGCCGAGCCGGCACCCGGGCCCGACGACCGCGTGAGGACCGACGCTGACCCCGTCGCCGAGAGCGGCCCCGCGATCCACGACCGCCGTGGGATGCACCCCCGGCGGGAAGAGACGGTCGAGCGGAGTCGCCAGGCGCGCCAGCAGGCTCGCGAACGCGCGATACGGATCCGCGACGCGCAGCGCCGGCCGATCCGGGGCCTGGTGGGGCCCCACGATCACCGCCGCCGCAGGCGATCCCGCCAAGCGGCCCGCCAGAGCCGGACGCGCCACGAACGTGATGTCACCGGCGCCGGCATGCTCGAGCCCGGCCGCTCCGGTGATCACCACCTCGCCATCGCCGATCAGCTCGGCATCCAGCTGGACGGCAAGCTCACGCAACCGCATGGGCTCCATGCGGGGTCCCTCCGCTCACGCAAGCCCCCCTTCACCGCACGGTCAAGGGGGGCATCACTGAAATGATGATGCTGGCTGAGAATTTGCCGGGTCGACCTGTCGCTGTCAATCCCCAACCGTCACTCCTGGTCGCCGCGGGCCAGAGCCGCCAGGACCTTGTTCGTGAGGTCCACGTCAGGATCCAGGAAGAGGACCGAGAAGGCGGAAACATCGATGATGAGCCCGAAACCCTCTTCCTTGCCGATCCGCTCGGCGATGGTCTTCACCTGGTCCGTGATCGGCCCCGTCTTGGTCTGGTACTCCTGCTGGACGCGCTGGTCGATCTGCTCGCGGAACCGGTTGTACTCGGCCTTCTGCTGCTCGAAGTTCTGCATCTTCGCATTGAGGGCCTCTTCGCCCAGCAGCATCTTCTGGCTCGAGATCTCCTCCGCCAACCGGGTCAGCGCCCGCTCCTTCTCCGCGACCTCCTTCTCGACGTCGCGGATGTACTTCTCCCACTGCTCCTGGACGTCCTTGGCGGCCGGGTATTCCTCCCAGATGCGCTGGGAATCCACGATGCCCAGGGGCTTCTCGGCCGCGCGCGCCGCGAGCGGCGCGAGGAGAACGGCCACGAGCCCCAGCAGCTGCACGCCAAAACGAGGGGAAAGCGCGATTCGCATCTTCACTCCTTCCGGCTCCGCGCCGGGTGCGTTCGGCGGTCGGCGATCGGGTCGCCGCACGATAACACTCGCCGGCCGCGGGCGCCAGATCGCCGGCTAGAACATGGTGCCGATGTTGAAATGAGGCTCCCAGCCCGGACCGCCCACCTTGTCAAAACCGTAACCGTAATCGAATCCGATGGTTCCCATCATCGGCACCTCGATCCGGATCCCGAAGCCCGCGCCCTTGCGCAAATTGGCCAGATTCGCCTCGCCCATGCTGTTCCAGGTATCGCCCATGTCGAGGAAGGACAACAGCTGGACCGCTCGCGTCACGGGATAGAGGACCTCGACGTTGAAGATCGTGTAGGCCCGGCCGCCGATGAAGCTCGGATTGCCCCGCGGCACGACCTCGAGATCCTGGTAGCCTCGCAGCGGATAGAGGCGATTGCCGCCCAGGCGGTACTTCTCGTAGTCCGGCACGTAGTCGGGGTCGTCGAGCCCCTCGATCAGGCCGAACATGCCGCGGACGTTGAGCGCGAACTTGGCCGGCAAACCCTGGTAGTAGGACGTCTTGAACTGGTGCTGGTGGAACTCGATCTGGCCGCCGAGCGGACCGCCGGCGAGCTCGACGCTGTACGTCGTCCGGGAGCCGGCCGTGGGGAAGAACGGATTGTCGGTGCTGTTGCGGTTGAAGGTCAGACGGACCGCGCTCTTGCGGCGCGGCCAGTCGACCTCGTCGAGGCGTTCGAAGGGCACGCCGCTCGTCCCGAGGCTCTCCTCCAGGCTGTCCAGGTATTCGATGTAGCTCTGGCTGAAATTGCTGAGCTTGGTCTCCGAGTTCTCGTAGCGCAGGCCGACGTTCGAGAAGCGAGCGCCCGGGAGCCGGGCGCCGGTCCGGATGCTGAACCCACGGACGCGGCTCTCGTAGAAATCGTCGAAGTTGTACTGGTAGCGGTCGAAGATGTCGGCGCCGAGCAGGATCGGCCGGCCGGTGAACCACGGCTCCGTGAAGCTCAGATCGACGTAGCGCCGGCGCGAGCCGAATTGCCAGGTCACGCCGATCGTCTGCCCCTTGCCGCGGAAATTCGTCTCCTGGACCTGGATGAAGCCCGAGATCGAGGTTTCCCCGCTGTAGGCGGCGCCGAACATGAACTGGCCGGTCTGCTTCTCCTTGACCTTGAAGATCAGGTCGATGTCTCCGCCGTCGCCCACCGGCCGGAAATCCGGCAGGACCTCCTCGAAGTACCCGCTCTGCATCGCATCCCGTACGGAGTACTCGATCCGCTTGCGGCTGAAGACATCGCCCGGGAAGATATGGAACTCGCGCAGCAGGACCTCGTCGTAGGTCTTCGTATTGCCCGAGATCTTGATGTCGCGCACCTTCGCCGGCTGTCCCTCGACGATGTTGAAGGTCACGTTGACTCGGTCGTCGCGGAGCTCGCGCTGCGGTTCGACGCCGATGTAGATGTAGCCCTGGTCCGCGTACAGGGCCTGCAGGTTCTCCAGCGTCTTGAGGTACTCCTTGTCCTTGAAGACCCTGTCCTTCTCCAGGTAGATCTGCTCGGCGATCGCCACGTCGTCGAAGACCGTGTTGCCCTCCCAGTTGACGTCGCCGACGTAGTACTGGCGCCCCTCGGTGATGTGGATCACGAGGTCGAGGTGCTCGGGATGGTCCGCCCGCGGCTTCAGCTCGACCTCGTCGACGGTGGCATCCAGGAACCCGTTGTCCTTGCAGTACGTGACGATCCGGTCCTTGTCCTCTTCGAACTGCTTCTTCTTGAAGGTCCCGCTCTTGAGGAATCCGGTCGTGCCCTGGGACATCGCGCCGCGCAAGTCGCCCGAGTCGAGCGACTGGTTGCCGACGAACTCGATCGACTTGACCCTCACCTTCTTGCCCTCGTCGATCGTCACGACGAGGTCCTCGAGGTTGTTGGCGTCGATCACCGAGGAATCGGTGTTCACCGCGACGTTGAAGTAGCCCTTGTCCCAGTAGAGCTCGCGGATCGGTTGCAGGTCGCGCTGGACGGCGGCCGGATTCGCGAACTGGCCGACGTTGACGGGGAAGGCCTCGCGGAGCTCGTTCTCCTTGATCCGCTCGTTGCCCCGGAAGATGAGCGAGCGGATGCGCGGAAACTCGCGCAGGTTCACGATGAGCTCGACGCCGCCCTCCGCCTCCTGAGCGTAGATGAAGATATCGCTGAACTTGTGCGTGGCGAAGAGGCGACGGACCGCGCCCGCGGTGAGATTGCGCGAGAGGACCTGGCCGGTCTCGAGTCCGGCCCAGGCGCTGACCTGGCGCGGGTTGACGGTCATCGCGCCGACGACCGTGATCTTGACGATCTCGCGGCCCGCCAGCGCGGCTCCGGTCATCTGCGCGACGGCGGGCACGGCCACACCCAGGACCACCAGCAACAGTCCGCGGGACCAGTGACGGCGTGCGCGTGCGGGCATGAAACGGTCGGCTCCCGGGGCAGGACGGCTAGCAAACGGGCCGCCAGCGGCCGGCCCGGATCGACGGCTTCTACACGGTCGCCGGCGACGGGTTCCCGCCGGCGCCCGCGATCAACGGCGCAATATACGCCATCGCCAAGGGCTTGGGTAGCACGGAAACGGCCCGCGCCTGGCCGGCCGCGGGCCGTCGTCAGCTCTGCGCGCGGCTGCGCTCAGACCTGCGCTTCCTGCTTCGGCTCCACCGTGAACACCAGCTGGTTGTTGCCGGCATCGATCCGCAGGCGGCAGTTGCTGGTGACCTCGCCGCGCAGGAGCCGCTCGCTGAGCGGATCCTCCAGATAGCGCTGGATCGCCCGCCGCAGCGGCCGGGCCCCCATGGCCGGATCGTAGCCGAGATCGCAGAGCATGTCCTTGGCGGCGTCGCTGAAGGCGAAGTCGATGTTGAGGTTGTCGAGCCGCCGGGTGACGTCGCGCAGCAGGATGTCCACGATCTGGTGCAGCTGCTCGCGCCCGAGCGACTCGAAGATCACGCGCTCGTCGATCCGATTGAGGAATTCGGGGCTGAAGGTCTTCTTGACGTCCTCGTCGATGTTCGCGCGCGCCTTGATCTGGTCCTGCTTCTCCTGGTCGGCGTCGTCGCTGGCGAAGCCGAGCGCGCGCGCCGAGTGGACCTTGCGATTGCCGACGTTGCTCGTCATGATCAGCACCGTGTTGCGGAAATCGACGGTGCGGCCGAACGAGTCGGTCAGGTTGCCGTCCTCGAGCACCTGCAGGAGGATGTTGAACACGTCCGGGTGCGCCTTCTCGATCTCGTCGAGCAGGATCACCGAATAGGGATGCCGGCGGACGCGCTCGGTGAGCATGCCGCCTTCCTCGTAGCCGACGTATCCCGGCGGCGCCCCCACGAGGCGCGAGACCGCGTGCTTCTCCATGTACTCGGACATGTCGATCCGGATGAGCGAGGTCTGGTCGCCGAACAGGAACTCGGTGAGGCGCCGCGCCACCTCGGTCTTGCCCACGCCGGTGGGGCCGAGGAAAATGAACGAGCCGATCGGCCGCTTGGGGTCGCGCAGACCGGCCCGGTTGCGCCGGATCGACTTCGAGACCGCCTCGAGCGCGGCGTCCTGGCCGACGATCCACTTGCGCAGCTCGTCTTCCATCCGCAGCAGCTTCTTGGTCTCCTCCTCCTCGACGTCCGTGATCGGGATCCCGGTGATGTCGGCGATCACGCGGCAGATCAGGCGCTGATCGACGGTGACGCGCTTCTCGCTCTTCTGGTCGTGCCAGTTCTGCTTGAGCTCGAGGAGGTCCTTCTTCAGCTCCTTCTCCTGGTCGCGGAACCGGGCGGCCTTCTCGAATTCCTGCGCCTGGATCGCGCTCTCCTTCTCCTTGACCACGTCCTCGATCCGCGCCTCGATCGCGCGTAGGTCCGGGGGGACCTCGGTCGCCGAGAGCCGGGCGCGGCTGCCGGCCTCGTCGATGATGTCGATCGCCTTGTCGGGCAGCGACCGGCCGCTGATGTACCGGTTGGACAGGTAGACGGCGCCCGACAGCGCATCGTCCGAGTATTCGACCCGGTGGTGGGCCTCGTACTTGTCCCGCAGCCCGTACAGGATCTCGACGGTCTGTTCCTCGGTCGGGGGATTGACGATGACCGACTGGAAGCGGCGCTCGAGGGCGCCGTCCTTCTCGATGAACTTGCGGTATTCGTCCATCGTGGTCGCGCCGATGCACTGGATCTCGCCGCGGCTGAGGGCCGGCTTGAGCATGTTGGACGCGTCGATCGCGCCCTCCGCGCCGCCCGCGCCGACGATGGTGTGGAGCTCGTCGATGAAGATGATGATGTCCGGGTTCTCCCGGATCTCGGCCATGATCTGCTTGAGCCGTTCCTCGAACTGGCCGCGGTATTTCGTTCCGGCCACGACGCTCGCCAGGTCGAGCGTGATGATCTCCTTCTCGCGGAGGACCGTCGGCACCTTGTTCTCGACGATGCGCGAGGCGAAGCCCTCGACGATCGCGGTCTTGCCGACCCCGGGTTCGCCGATGAGCACCGGATTGTTCTTCTTGCGACGGCTGAGGATCTGGATGACCCGCTCGATCTCCTTGTCGCGGCCGATCGTCGGATCGAGCTGGCCCTGACGCGCCATCTCGGTCATGTTCCGGCCGAACTGCTCGAGCACCGGGCTTTCCTTCTTCTCCTTCTTCTTCGTCTGGCCGCCCGGGCGGCCGCCCGCCGCCCCGAGCGCCTTCATGACCTCGCGCTTGACCGTCTCGTGATCGGCCCCGAGCCGGTTCAGGACGTCGGCGGCGATGCCCTCGCCCTCGCGGATCAGCGCGAGCAGCAGGTGCTCGGTCCCGACGTAGTTGTGGTTGTGGAGGCGCGCTTCGTCGATCGACAGCTCGAGCACCTTCTTGGCGCGCGGCGTGAAGGGGATCTCGCCGATCGAGACGGGACCGTTCATCGGAGACACCGTCGCCTCGATCTCCTTCTGGATCCGGTCGAAATCGATGCCGAGACGGCGCAGCACGTTGGCCGCGATGCCCTCGCCCTCACGGATGATCCCCAGGAGCAGGTGCTCGGTGCCGATGTACTCGTGCTGCAGGCGTCCCGCCTCGTCGCGAGCCAGGAAGAGGACCTTGCGAACCCGTTGCGTGAATCGATCGTTCATCCGCTTCGCCTCCGATCCGGGAATCGTCCGGGTTCCGTCCACAGCAAGATATAGCGCCCGACGGACCGGCGCCAACACGCCGGCGACCCGCCTGCACTGCTGCTCATCGACCAGTCGCGCCCGGCCTTGAGGCGCGGCTCGCGCGGCGCCGGAATCAGACGTCCCGCAGCAGCTCCCGCAGGAACTCGGCCCGCGCGCGACCGCGCTGGGCCGGTGAAAGCCGTTGCTCGGCGCGCAGTTGCAGGTGCGCCGCCTGGTGCTGGACCAGCGCCACGTTGAGGCGCCCCATGGCGATCCGCGGCAGGATCTCGAGGACGACCCCCATCCGGACCTGGCTGAGCCGGTCGAACGCTTCCTGGCTGGTCATGACGCGCGCGTGCTGCAGCAGCGCCAGGGCCCGGTAGGCAAGGTCCGCCATGACCACCGGGTCGCGCCGGTGGAGGCGCTCCAGCGCCATGCGCTCGTACTGCACGACCTTGGCGACGTGCCGGGCGAACTCGGCCGTCAGGTCCTGCTCGCTGCGGCCCAGGGTCGCGAGGTTCGAGATCTGGAAGAGCGCGCCCTGCACCGCACTCCCTTCTCCGTACAGGCCACGCACGGCGAACTGGAGTTGCCGCAACGAATTGAGGATCTTCTCGATCTCGCCGCCGAGGACCAGTCCCGGCAGGTGGATCAGCACGGAGAGGCGGCAGCCCGTGCCGACGTTCGTCGGGCACGCCGTCAAGTATCCGAACTCGTCGCTGTAGGCGAAATCGAGCTCCGCCTCCAGCTCGGAGTCGCAGAGAAGGGCGTCGTCGCAGGCGGCCTGCGGCGCGAAGCCCGAGGAGAAGACCTGGAGCCGCAGGTGGTCCTCTTCGTTGATCATCACCGCGTGGGTGCGGTCGCGCGACACGACGAGGCCACGGCCTTCGGGGTCCCGCAGGAGATCGGGGCTCGCGACGTGCATCTCGAGGAGCGCCCGGCGTTCCAGATCGTCCATGACCGCCAGATCGAACGACCAGGACTCGGCGAAGGATGGGCACCGCTGCAGCCGCTCGACCAGCTGGCGGCGCTGCCGGTTCAGCTGGGTCTCCCCGTCGCGGTGCGGGAAGCGGATGCCGGCCAGGTTGCGCGCGAGCCGGACGCGCGTGCTCACCACGACGTCGGCGTCCTCGCCGCTGCCGTCGAGCCAGCGGGCGGGCGCGTGCCATTCGCCCTCGCGGAACATCAGCGCTCTCCTTGGCGCTCGGGCTCGGCCAGGCTTCCCAGCGTCGCCTGGCGTCGCGCGATCAGGTCGCGCAGCCGGGCGGCCTCCTCGAAGTCCTCGCGGGCGATCGCACCTTCCAGCGCG
Organism: Candidatus Krumholzibacteriota bacterium; assembly: GCA_022711765.1. GTDB lineage: Bacteria > Krumholzibacteriota > Krumholzibacteriia > LZORAL124-64-63 > LZORAL124-64-63 > Glo-17. The sequence continues at coordinate 83,961 of JAKLEB010000001.1, read as the reverse complement.
CTGCGGAGCTGGCCGATCTCCAGGCGCAGGGCCGCCCGGGGGCCGCGCGCCCGCGGCGCCTTGCCGAGGTGGACGCCGGCCCGGTGGTAGCGCCGCAACAGCGGCAGGAGCTGCTCGCGGAAATGGACGTAGCAGCGCGGACAGCCGAGCAGGCCCGTCTCCTGGAGCTGGTCCAGCCCGACGCCGCAGGCCGGGCAGGCCGGCGGCGGCGTCTCCAGCGCGGGGGCGGGCGCCACGCCGCCCAGGAACGCCTGGAGGTTCGCGCCGACCTCGTCCCCGGCGACCGGCGGCTGGGCCGCGCCTTCCTCGGCGGCGCAGACCTCGCAGAGCCAGCGGACCCGCTTGACGCCCTCTTCGACCTCGATGTACTTGACCTGGGCCTCGCGGCTGCCGCAACGCTCGCAGTTCACGGGCTCACCTCCGCTCGCACGGTCAGGCGACCGGCCGCAGCCGGCCGCCGTCCAGCTCGAGGATCCGGTCGGCCTGCCGCGCCAGCTCGGGATCGTGGGTCACGATGACCAGCGCCGTCCCTTCGCGATCGCGCAGCGCGAAGAGCAGATCGCGAAGCTGGGCTCCCTTGGCGCGGTCGAGGTTCCCGAACGGCTCGTCCGCCAGGACGATCCGGGGCCGGTTCATGAACGCCCGCGCCACCGCCACCCGCTGCTGCTCGCCGCCCGACAGCTCGCCGGGCCGATGATCGGCCCGATCGGTCAGACCCATCGCCGCGAGCAGGCTGTCCGCGCGTTCGCGGTCGGCGGGCTGCGGCTCGCGCAGCAGGCGCACCGGCAGCAACAGGTTCTCAAGGGCGGTGAAGTCCGGCAACAGGAAATGATACTGGAACACGAAGCCCACGACCCGCCGCCGCCAGGCTGTCACGGCTCTCAGCGAGCGCGTCGGCAGCGTCAGCGCCTCGCGATCGGTCGATCCGACCGGATACGCGGCGTGCGCGGCCGCGAGCCGGATCGTCCCCGCGTCCGGCCGGTCCAGCGCGCCCAGCAAGTTGAGGAGCGTGCTCTTGCCGGCGCCGCTCGGCCCGATCACCGCGACCGCCTCGCCCGGGTCGAGGCGAAAATCGACGCCCCGCAGGACCTCGACGCTCCCGCCCGCCTTTGGGAAGGATTTGACCAGGCCGCTGGCCTCGAGCAGAACCATGCCGCCTCCTCACGTGTAGCGGATGATCGCCATCGGGTCCAGGCGCGAGGCCTCGTGGCTGGGCACCAGGGTGGACACCAGGGTCAACGCCATCGCGGCCAGCGCCACGACCAGGAAATCCAGCGTCTGCGGGATGCAGGGCAGGTGGTCGACGAAATAGACGTCGCCGGGGATGGCGATGCCGAACCGGACCAGGTACTGGCACAGGCCCCAGCCCAGCACGCTGCCGGCGGCGGTCCCCCAGAAGCCGAGCCACAATCCGTTGAGCATGAAGACGCGCTTGACCTGGCCGGGGCTCGCGCCCATCGCGAGCAGGATGCCGACCTCGCGCCCGCGCTCGCCGACCATCATGGTCAGGATCCCGATGATGTTGAAGGCCGCGACCAGGATCACCAGACCCACCAGCAGGAACATCAGGATCTTCTCGAGCCTGACCCAGCGGAAGATCGTCGAGTTGAGCTCCATCCAGTCCACCGCGCTGTAGTCGGCGCCCAGGCGCACGACGAGGCTGTCGGCGATCGCCGCGGCCTGCATCATGTCCGCCACGCGCACGCCGATCAGACCGGCGCCCCGGTCCTCGTAGCCGAAGAACCCGCGCGCATCCTGCAGATCGAGATACACGAAGCGGCTGTCGAACTCGTACATGCCGGAGTCGAGGAAGCCGGCGACCAGGAACGGGCGGGTCTCCGCCTTGAGGTCGCCCAGACCGATCTCTCCCCGCGGCGCCGTGACCAGCACCGTGTCCTCGAGGCCGGCGTACAGGTCCAGCGCAAGCTCCCGGCCCAGCACGAGCCGCGGCGTCTGCCCGGCGCCCGCGCGCAACCGGTCGCGCACCTCGGGGCCCGGCCACAACTGCCGGCTGAACGGCTGCACGCTGTCGACCCGCCGGGGATCGATACCCCAGGTGATGGCGCCGCGGGAGATCGGCGGGCCGAACAGCCTCTTCTTCGAGATCACGACCTCCTGGCGGATCGACGGCGACACGCCGACCACGCCGGGCTCGGCGCCGATCGTGGCGATCACCTGCTCGAGGTCGCTGAGACCCTCCGGCGCGTGGCAGGCGACGGTGATCATCGGCATCGTGTCGACGAAGCTGCGCTGCAGCTCGGCATGGAACCCGTTCATCACGGCCAGGGTGACGTCCAGCACGAGCACCCCGACCGTGATCCCGACGATGGCGATGACCGACACGCGGCTGAGCGCGCGGCTGCGGCGGCGGCTGCGCTGGTAGCGCTGGGCGATGTAGCGTGAGACACCCATGGGCCGGCGCGGCCGCCTACTCCTTCGCCTGGGGCGGTGGCTCGTCGCCCCGGTCGGCCTTCTGCTGCCACTCGGCGCTGAATCCCGGCCGCTGCTGCCGCCCTTCGGGGCGCATCGCGGGGAACAGCAGCACGTCACGGATGCTGTGGCAGCCGGTGAAGAGCATGACCAGCCGATCGACGCCGTAACCGATGCCGCCCGTCGGCGGCATGCCGTGTTCGAGGGCCTCCAGGAACCACTCGTCGAGCTGCTGGGCCTCCTCGTCGCCGGCCGCGGCCAGCGCCGCCTGCGCCTCGAACCGACGCCTCTGCTCGCGCGGGTCGTTGAGCTCGGAGAAGCTGTTGGCCAGCTCGAATCCGCACACGAAGAGCTCGAAACGCTCGACGAGCCCGGGCTCCGCGCGGTGATCCTTGGCGAGCGGCGACAGTTCCCGCGGGTGGTCCAGCACGAAGGTGGGTTGGATCAGTTCCGGCTCGACCAGCAGCGAGAACAGCTCGTCCAGCAGCTTGTCGCGACCCAGGCCGGCGCGCACGGCGACGCCGCGGGCGGCCGCCGCCGCCGCGAGCGCCGCGTCGTCGAGCGACGCCAGGTCCAGCCCGGTCTTCTCGCGCAGCGCATCGAGGAACCGCAGCCTTCGAAACGGCGGTGTGAGGTCGACCTCGTGGCCGCCGTAGGTGATCGTGCCGCCCGCGCCGAACCGTTCGCCGAGCGTGCGCAGCAGCCGCTCGGTGAGGTCCAGCATGTCGTGGTAGTCCCAGTAGGCCGCGTACGCCTCGAGCATCGTGAACTCGGGATTGTGAGTCCGGTCCATCCCCTCGTTGCGGAAGTCCTTCGCCAGTTCATAGACCCGGTCGAGCCCACCGACGATGCACCGCTTGAGGTAGAGCTCGTCCGCGATGCGCAGGTAGAGCTCCATGTCCAGGGCGTTGTGGCGGGTGACGAACGGCCGCGCCGTCGCGCCGCCGTAGAGCGGCTGCAGAGCCGGCGTCTCCACTTCCAGGAAGCCCTCGGCGTCCATGAAGGCGCGCAGCTCCCTGATCAGCGCCGACCGCAGGCGGAAGCGCTGCCGCGTCTCCAGGTTCATCGCCAGGTCCAGGTAGCGCCGCCGGCTCTTCAGCTCCACGGACATGTCGTGGTACTTCTCCGGCAGCGGCCGCAACGCCTTCGCGAGCAGCTCGAAGGACTCGACGTGGATCGTCAGCTCGCCGGTCCGCGTCTCGAACAGGTAGCCCTCGACGCCGATCAGGTCGCCGATGTCCAGGTGCTTCTGCGCCGCCTCGAAGTCGGCGTCGCCGAGATCGTCGCGCTTGAAGTAGACCTGGAGCCGGCCCCACTCGTCGTCGAGCGGCGCGAACATGGTCTTGCCCATGCCTCGCTTGGCGAGCAGGCGGCCCGCGTAGCGGACCCGCGTGCCGGCCGCGAGCAGGTCCGCCGCCTGGGCGCGGATCTCGTGCGAGCGGTGGCTGCGGTCGAAGCGGTGGGGGTAGGTCGGGCCGCGCTCGGCCAGACGCGCGAGCTTGTCCAGCCGGCCCTGGACGATGGCGTCCAGGCCCTGGGTCTGGGCGCCCCCGTCGGCGCCATCGCGGGAATCGTGTGCGGACACCGTGGCGTTCCCTTTCCGGCTGACGCGATCACTCGGGCGCGCGGCGGACGACCTCGCCGCTCTTGTGCCGCAGGTAGGCGTCGATGAATTCGTCGATCGCGCCGTCCAGCACGGCCTGGGCGTTGCTCGTCTCGTGCTCGGTCCGCACGTCCTTGACCTTGGTGTAAGGCTGCAGGACGTAGTTGCGGATCTGACTGCCCCAGGCGATCTCCAGCTTGGAGTCCTCGGCCGCCTGCCGCTCCTTCATCTTCTCCTCGAGCGCGCGCATGTAGAGCTTGGTCCGCAGCATCGTCATCGCCAGCTCGCGATTGCGGTGCTGGCTGCGTTCCTGCTGCGACGACACCACGATGCCGGTGGGCAGGTGCGTGATCCGGACCGCGCTGTCGGTCTTGTTGACGTGCTGGCCGCCGGCGCCCTGGGAGCGGTAGGTATCCACGCGCAGGTCGGCCGGGTTGATCTCGACCTCGACCTCGTCGCTGACGAGCGGCAGCACGAAGACGCTGGCGAAGCTGGTATGCCGCCGCGCCTGGGCGTCGAACGGCGAGATGCGCACCAGCCGGTGCACGCCGGTCTCGCTCTTGAGGTACCCGTACGCGAAGGGGTGGTCGACCTCCAGCGACACGCTCTTGAGGCCGGCCTCCTCGGCCGGCTGCAGGTCGAGCGTCGTGTGCTTCATGCCGTGCCGGTCGAGGTAGCGGACGTACATGCGCAGGAGCATCTCCGCCCAGTCCTGCGACTCGATGCCGCCGGCGCCGGGGTGGATCTCGAGGATCGCGCCGCGCCCATCCTCCGGGCCGTTCAACAGGAACTGGAAATCGAGCTGCGCGATGAGCTCCTCGAGCTCGCGCACTCCGGTCGCGACCTCGCCCGCCGCCTCCGCGTCCTCTTCCTCCGCGGCGAGTTCCGCCAGCACGGCGAGTTCCTCGGCCTTGCTCTCGGCCGCGACCACCGGATTGGTCCAGGTGCGCAGCCGGCGCAGCTGCTGGACGACCTGGTTCGCCTGCCCGGGGACCGACCAGAAATCCGGGGCGGCCTGCTTCGCCTCCAGTTCCGTCACCTCCGCCTGAAGGGCGGGATAGTCAAAGCCCCTCCTTGAGCTCGGCCAGGCGGCCGCGCAGGGCCGCGAGCGTGTCCAGCAGTTCCTTCATGCGTCACCCCTTTCGGGTGCGGGGCGCAACGAACTCGCGCCACAGGCGATCGGCCTCTTGGGCCAGCGCGGCCTCCGAGCCGTCGTTGTGGATGATCCGAACCGCGCGCGACCAGTACGGTTCCAGGTGGGCCTGGGCGGCGATGCGCTGCCGGGCACTGTCGGGCGACAGCCCCTTGGCGATCAGGCGAGCGAGCCGCGCCGGTTCCGGCGCCGTCACGGTCACAGTCATATCCACCGGCGGCGGGCCGGGCAAGAGAAAATACACGGCCGCCTCCAGGATGACCAGCGGCGGTCCGGCGCCCGCCGCCGCGCCGATCCGCGCGACGAGCGCCGCGGCGAGGGCGGGATGGACGAGCGCATCGAGCCTGGCCCGCGCGGCCGGGTCCGCGAAGATGCGCGGGCCGAGGCGGTTGCGGTCGATCCTGCCGTCCGCGCCGAGAATGTCGCGCCCGAACGCCGCGACGACGGCGGCGCCGACGGGCGGCTCGTCGAGGACGGCGTGACCGACGCGGTCGGCGTCGACGACCACGGCCCCGCGCGCCGCCAGGTGCGCGCAGAACCGGCTCTTGCCGGCGCCGGTGGGGCCGGTGACGGCCCAGCGGATGACGGGCGACACGGTCATGGGTCCACGATACCGGCCGGGTCGCCGCTGTCAATCCCGAGGGGCCGCGCGGCCGCCCGCGGCGCGGTCCGCCGGCTCCCGGAGGCGGGATCGCCGCTCAACCGTGGGCTTCCCGCCAGTCGCGGCCGGCGTGCACGTCCACCACGAGCGGCACGGCGAGCGAGAGCGCCCCCTCCATCGCGCGCTTGACGAGCGCCGTCACCGCCGCGACCTCGCGCTCGGGGACCTCGAGCACCAGCTCGTCGTGGACCTGCAGCAGCATCAGCGCGCGGCCGCCCTCCTCGCGCAGAGCGGCGGCCAGGCGGAGCATGGCCAGCTTGATCAGGTCGGCCGCCGTGCCCTGGATCGGCGTATTGACCGCGATCCGCTCCTGGAAGCTGCGCAGGCGGTGGTTCGGCGAGAGGATGTCCGGCAGGAGCCGGCGGCGCCCGAGCATCGTCTCCACGTAGCCGTCGCGCCGCGCCCGTTCCTTGGTCGCGTCGATGAACGCCCTGACGCCCGGATACGTGGCGAAGTACCGGTCGATGAATTCCTGCGCCTCGGCCTGCTTGACCTGGATCTGGCGGGCGAGCGCCCGCGCGCCCATGCCGTAGACGACGCCGAAATTGATGGCCTTGGCGCGCGAGCGCATCTGCGGCGTGACCGCCGTCTCGGCGACCCCGCCCACGAGCGCCGCCGTGCGGCGATGGACGTCGGCGCCGTCGCGGAAGGACTGGCAGAGCGTCGCGTCCCCCGAGAGGTGCGCCAGGAGGCGCAGCTCGACCTGCGAGTAGTCGGCCGACAGGAAGACGTTGTCCGGGGACCGCGGGATGAACGCCCGGCGGATGCGCCGCCCGAGCTCGGTGCGGATCGGGATGTTCTGCAGGTTGGGATCGCTGCTCGAGAGCCGGCCGGTCGCGGCCACGGCCTGGTTGTAGCTGGTGTGGATGAGCCCGTCCGCGTCGGCCAGCTCCGGCAGGGAGGTCACGTAGGTCCCCTGCAGCTTCGCGACCTGCCGGTGCTCGAGGACGAGGCGCGGCAGGTCGTGGTCCTCCGCGAGGCGCTCGAGCACGGTCACGTCGGTCGACCAGCCGCTCGCGGTCTTCTTGAGCGGCTTGAGGCCGAGCTTGTCGAAGAGGATCACCGCCAGCTGCTTGGGGCTCTGGACATTGAACTCCTCGCCGGCCAGCGCGTGGATCCGCCGCTCGAGGTCCGCGAGCTCCGCGGCGAAGCTCTGTTCGAGCTCGCCGAGGAAGGACCGGTCGATCTTGATGCCGGCGCGCTCCATCGCGAGCAGGACCCGGAGCAGCGGCATCTCCAGATCGCGGAACAGATCCGCGAGCCCGGCCGCCGCGAGCTGGCGGTCGAGCAGGGAGTACAGGCGCCAGGTCACGTCGGCGTCCTCCGCGGCGTACTCGGCCAGGCGCGGCAGCGGTACGCCGAGGATGTCCTGCCGGCGGTCGCCGCGCGCGAACATCTCGTCGTAGCCGATCATGGTCTCGTGGAGGAAGAGGCGCGCCAGCTCCTCGAGCCCGTGGCTCAGCCGCCCGGGGTCGAGCACGTAGCTCGCCAGCATGGTGTCGAACAGCGGGTCGCAGACCGGCAGGCCGTTGCGCTCGAGGATCCAGAGGTCGAACTTGAGGTTCTGACCGACCTTGAGCCGCGCCGGATCGGCGAGGACCGGCCCCAGGATCGCCCGGACCGCCGCGAGCCGCTCGCGCTCCTCGCCGAGCGCGAAGAGCGACCCCGGCTCGCCCCTCGCGGGGTCGGCGTCCTGCACGCGCCAGCGGACGGGGACGTACGCCGGAGGCAGTCCCGCCGCCGCGAGGCTGATCCCGACGAGCCGGGCTCGATGCGTGACGAGGTCGTCCGTCTCGGTGTCGATCGCGAGCGGCGCCGCGGCCGGCAGCTGCGCCAGCCACTCGCGGAGCGAGTCGTCGGTGGCCAGGAGCAGGTAGCCCCGGGCGCGCAACCGCTCCCCGCCGCCGTCGCGTTCGCCCTCGTCGGCCGGAGAGCCTGCGGGCGCCTCCTTCGCGGCCGCCGGTTCACGCCTCGGCTGCGGCGCCTCGGCCGGGCCACTCGCCGCCGCCGCCGGGGGCGACGGCGGCGACGAAGCCAGCGACGCCGCCAGCTTCTCCGCCCGCCGCAATCCCCGCTGCAGGCCCAGGCGGTCCAACAGCACCGCGACGTCCGGCGAGGTCGGCAGCACCGTGCGGAGCGCGTCCCAGTCGACGTCGAGCGGCACGTCCTGGTCGATGGTGAAGAGCCGGCGCGAGAGCAGGATCTGGTCGCGGTTCTCGCCGATCACCCGCTTGAGGCGCGGCGTCAGGTTGCTGCGCTCGAGTCGCTCGAACAGCGTTTCGAGGTCCCCGAATTCGCGGATGAGCTTGAGCGCGGTCTTGTCGCCCACCCCGGGAGCGCCCGGGATGTTGTCGGACTTGTCCCCGGCGAGCGCGAAGCAGTCGATGACCTGCGCGGGGCTGAGACCGAGCTCGCGCTCGAGGTCCCCGAGCGTGACCTCGGTCAGGTCGTCGCCGCGCCGGCCGGGCTTCAAGAGGCCGATCCGCGCGTCCAGCAGCTGCTGGAAATCCTTGTCCCCCGTGTAGTGCCAGACGCGGTCCACCACGCCGGCGCTGCGGCGCGCCACGGTCGCCATCACGTCATCGGCCTCGTACCCCTCGACCTCGACCACCGGCAGCCGCCACGCCGCGAGCACTTCCCGCAGTCGCGGCAGCTGCGCGGCGAGCTCGTCGGGCATCGGCTTGCGATTCGCCTTGTATTGCGGGTAGATCGCGTTGCGGAAGGTCGGCCCCTTCAGGTCGAAGACCATGGCGAGGTGGCTCGGCGCATAGCGTTCCACGAGCTGCAGCACGACGTTGACCGTTCCAAAGACGACCGACGTGACCTCTCCCGACGGCGACGTGAGCGGCCGATTCGCGAAGGCGTAATGGGCGCGATAGACGAGCGCCGAGCCGTCGATCAGGATGAGCGTCGGATTCACGGCGACTCCTTGCCGGGCGGCGGCGCCGGCCAGCCGTAGAGACCCCTGGCGACGATGTAGTCGGCGACGGCGGCCGGCAGCAGCTCGGGTCCGGGCAGCCGGCCGGCCGCGAGCAGGGTTCGCACGGAGGTCGCGCTCGCCGGGTGATCGAAATCGCCCACGACCACGCCGCGTCCGGCGAGCGGCGGCGCGAGCACGACGGGCCCGCGGGCCACCACCAGCGGTTCGGCGAGCCGCAGGAGCCGCGCGGGATCGCGCCAGCGGGCGAAATCCGCCGCCGCATCGGCGCCGATCACGAGCCGCCAGCGCGCGCCGGGATGCTCGGCGACGAGCCTCGCCAGGGTCTCGACGGTGAAGCTCGGTCGCGGCTGCGCGAGCTCGCCGGACTCGACGACGACGCCCCGCTGCCCGCCGAGCGCCAGCTCGACCATGCGCAGGCGATCGGCGGCCGGCGCGCCGGGCAGGTCGGCCTTCAGGGGCGACTGCCAGGCCACCGCGACGTGGACGACCTCGGCGAGGCGTCGCTCGCGCAGCAGCCGCACCACGGCCACGTGGCCGGCGTGGACCGGATCGAACGTCCCTCCGTAGAGGGCGCGGATCATGACCCCTCGGTGCCGCCGGCCGTCAGCCTCGCGAGCGCGTCGCTCGCGTCGGCGCGGTGGTCGCTGTCGGGGTATTCCGCGACGAGCCGCTGGTACATGGCGATCGCGGTCGCGGGGTCCTCGAGCCGTTCGGCCAGCCGCGCGCGTTGCCAGATCACGTCGTCGATCAGGCTGCTCGTCGGTTCGTCCGCGAGGATGCGATCGAGGCTCAGGGCCACCGCGTCGAGGTGCCCGAGCCGGTCGTAGAGCCTGACCGAGCGCAGGCGCTTGCGCACGAGCAGGTCCGAGATCTCCTGCATCGACTGGCGAACCTGGGGCATGAAACGCGAGTCGGGATAATCCCTGGCGAAATCCAGCCAGTGCAGCCGCGCCTCGTACGCCGGGGTGACGTCGCGCTCGATGCGGCCGACCTGGAAGAAATAGCACTCGCCCTCGTGGAACCGCGCGTCCTCGACGAGCGGACTCGTGGGATGATCCTGGGCCAGGATCTGGAACTCGACGGCGGCGAGCGGATACTCCTCGAGCTCCATGTACGCGCGCGCCTTCTGGAACTGCGCCGCGGCCGCCAGGCTGTCGGTGGGGTTCTGGCGCACGAAGGCCTCGAACGCGTCGGCGGCTTCCTGGTATCGCCCGCGCTCGAGCCAGAAGATCCCGCGGTCGTAGCTGCCCGCGCCGTAGGGGTTGTGGACTCCGCAGCCCCCCGTCGCGCCGAGAACGGCCGCGAGGACGAGCGTCGCGAGCCAGAGCGCGACGGCGCCGTCCCGCCGTCCGGTGTTTCGGGTCACGCATCCTCCCAGATCCGGCGCCAGGGCGCCGGATTCACTCGGTGTTCGCGAAGTAGATGGCCACGAGGCCGACCAGCGTGCCCAGGACCACCACCTGCTCGAGACGCCGGGACCACGTGCTCGGCTGGGTCGTCGCGGTCGTGAACGGGTAGGCGTCCGACTCCACGCTGGCCAGGTACCGCGGCGGGACGCGATCCTGGAAGCCGCGCACCAGCCGCCGGCTCGTCAGGACCCGGCCGTCGGCCGCGTCGACCACGGTGAACGTCACGGCGAGGTCCATCTGCCGGCCGATCCAGCTCGTCCACAGCCCCAGGCGCCGCCCGGTCACGGGATAGGTCAGGCTGAGGTCCTCGACGCGGTACCGTAACTCGACCACTCGCAGCTCGGTTCCCGCCGGCGCCTGATCGAGGTGGACGGCGTAGCCGGCCCGCTGCAGGTGATGCGTCGCGACGGTCGTGAGCAGGGCCGCGGGTTGCTCGGCGTCGCCCGGCACGAGGACCACGGCCGCCGGCGGCGGCGGCAGCTCGTCCAGCACGGCGAGGACCGCCTCGCCGAGCAACGCCTCCGCCACGCGGTAGTTGGTCCGCAGGGTGTCGGCTGCGTCCGCCGCGAACACCGCGGCCGGCGCGGCCGGCGGGAGCGGGGCGGCGTCCTCCTGGGCGGTCGCGGCCAGCGGGAGCCAGCCGAGCCACAGGAGGAGGTGGACCCCGGATGCCTCGAGCGATCTCATGCGCAATCCCTCTCTCCAGCGTTCACTGGACCCGCTCGGCCCAGACGTCCCAGGGCGTCGCGCCCGTGAACCGTCCCGTGCACCACTCGCCGGGTCCGAGGTCCCCGGTGGCCGGCAGGACCACGACGCCGTCCAGATCGTAACCGAAGTGGAGGCTCCGGCCAAGCGCGAGGCGCGGTCCGGCCGCGATGAGCGCCGCGGCCTGCGCGCGGTCCGCCGGCGTCCGCCAGACGCCGTCCAGCAGCGCGCCCCCGAGCTCGCTCGCCCGTTCCCGGGAGTCCGGCGCGCCGGGCGCGAGCAATTCGTCGATCACGATCTCGAAGGACTCGCCCAGCCGGTCCGCCATCCGCGCGCCGGAGATCCCGGACTGCAGGTCGAGCACGCGGGCCTCGCGATCGGCGACCTCCTCGTCGGCCGGCCGGTCCGCCAGCAACGCGGCCGGCGTGCCGCGCTCCGGCGAGAATCGATACGTGCCGAGGTGATCGAACCGGACCTCGGCCAGGAAGTCGAGCAGCTGCTCGACGTCCTCCTCCTCCTCTCCGGGAAAGCCGACGAGCGCGGTCGAGCGCAGCACGACGTCCGGGCGCTCGCGGCGCAGCGTGCGGAAGAACGCGGCCGCCTTCGCGGGGTCGCCGGGGCGGCGCATCGCGCGCAGCAACCGCGGCGAGGCGTGCTGGATCGGCAGATCCAGGTAGGGGACCACCTTCGGAAGCTCGAGGATGCGGAGGGCCCGCTCGGCGGGGAAGAGCCCCGCGTACAGGTAGAGCAGGCGGATCCGCCTGAGGTCCGCCACCGCCGCGAGCGCGGCGAGCAGGGCCTCCAGGTCCTCGCCGGTCCCGCGGCCGTAATCGCTCGTGTTCTGGCTCACGAGCTGGATCTCGCGGACGCCGCCGTCGACCAATCCGCGCACCTCGTCGACGATGGCGGCGATCGGGCGGCTGCGCAGGGTGCCGCGGATGAGCGGGATCCGGCAGAACGTGCACGTCTGATTGCAGCCCTCGCCGATCTTCACGAACGCCACGTGCGGCGGGGTCAGAAGCGGTCGCTTCACGAGCCCTTCGTACCTGGCCTCGAGCGCCGGCACCGCGAGCCAGTCGGCGAAGCCGGCCAGCGCGGCCGCCACGACGCGGTCGAACTCGCCGACGCCGCCCACGACGTCGACCTCGGGATGGCGCGCGCGGATCTCGTCGCCGTGCTCCTGCGCGAGGCAGCCGGTCACCACCAGCGTCCGCTCGCCTTTGGCCGCCGCGAAGGCCGCGATCGCGTCGTCGCTGTCGCGCCGCGCGGCCTCGATGAACCCGCAGGTGTTGACGAGCCAGATGTCGGCCGCCTCGGGATCGGCCACCGCCTCGACGCCGCGCGCGGCGAAGCGGCCGAGCAGCGCCTCCGAGTCGACCAGGTTCTTGTCGCAGCCGAGGGTATGGCAATACACCCGGCGGTTCGGTTGGGTCATGCTCCCGCCTCGCGGTCGGCCCCGGCAGGGCCGGTCAGGGCTCTCCTGGCTCGTCGCCGAAAAGATCGGGCAGGTCGGCCGGCTTCACCAGCACGTCGCGCGCCTTGCTGCCGGTGAACGGCCCCACGATGCCGGCCTCTTCCATCATGTCCATCAGGCGACCGGCCCGCGTGTAACCGATCCTCAGGCGGCGCTGCAACAGGCTCGTCGAGCCGCTCTGGTGGGTGACCACGACGCGCACCGCGTCGTCGAAGAGGTCGTCCTCGCCCGTGTGCACGCCGGCGCCGCCCTCCCCGCCGGCCGTCAGGCTGATCTCCTGCGCCACGTCGGCGTAGCCGCGCCAGTGGTCGACCACGGCCGCGCACTCGGTGACGTCGACGTACGCGCCGTGGACCCGCACCGGCGTTGCGCGGCCGGGTTGCAGGTAGAGCATATCGCCGCGGCCGAGCAGCTGCTCGGCGCCGTTCTGGTCGAGGATGGTGCGGGAGTCGTTGCGCTGGATGACCCGGAACGCGATCCGGCAGGGGATGTTGGCCTTGATCACGCCCGTGAGCACGTCGACCGACGGCCGCTGGGTGGCGAGGACGAGGTGCAGCCCCACCGCGCGCGCCTTCTGCGCGAGGCGGGTCACCGGCACCTCGAAGTCCTGGCCGAGCTGGACCATGAGGTCCGCCAGCTCGTCGACGATGGTCACGTAGTACGGCATCGGTTCGGCGACCGGCTCGCCGGCGGCGTCGCGGATCTCGCCGCGGGCGACCTTGTCGTTGTACTGCTCGATGTTGCGCACGGCGTGCTTCGACAGGTGCCGGTACCGCACGTCCATCTGCGCGACCATCCAGTTCAGGGCGCGCAGGGCGTCCTTCGGATCGGTGACGACCGGCAGCAGCAGGTGCGGGGTCCCGTTGTAGACGCTCATCTCGAGCATCTTGGGGTCCACCAGCAGCAGGCGCACCCGGCTCGGATCGTTGTAGAGCAGCAGGTTGGTGATCAGCGCGTTCAGGCAGACCGATTTGCCGCTGCCCGTCGACCCCGCCACGAGCAGGTGGGGCTGCGCCGCGAGGTCGATGCTCACCGGCTGGCCGATCACGTCCTTGCCGAGGGTGATCGTGAGCGGCTTGCGCGGCTTGCCCTGTTCCAGCTGGAGGACCTCGCGCAGGCTCACGAGCTGAGGCCGGCCGTTCGGGATCTCGATGCCGACGGCGGCCTTGCCCGGGATCGGCGCCTCCATGCGCAGGCTCCGCGCGCGCATGGCCAGGGCGAGGTCATTGGCCCGCTGGACGATCTGGTTGACGCGGATCCCCGCCGCCGGCTGGTACTCGAACGTGGTCACGACCGGGCCGGGACGCACGTCCTTGACCTCGCCCTCGACCCCGAACGATCGCAAGGTCTCCTCGAGTTTGTCGGCCGCCGCGTCGAGCTCCGCGGGACTCAGCTCGGGCTGGTCCTGCCGCGGTTCGGCGAGCAGATCGAGACCAGGCAGCTCGACCGGACCGGTCGGCGCCGGCGAGAACTGGAGGTCGTATTCGTCCTCGGGAGCGTCGCCGTCGGGCTGGATCGCCGCGATGTCGTCGGCCGCCGCCTCGGGCTCCTCCGGCCAGTGCACGCGGCGTTCCTTCGGCGCCGTCTCGTCGCCGAGGGTCGCCGCCGCGGTCTCGGGCGATCGCGCCGCCGGAGGCTCGCGCCGCGCGGTCGCGCCGTCCGCCGCCGTCGCGGCGGACTTCTCGGCGGTCGCGCGGCCCGACCGCGCCGCGCCGCGCCCGATCGCCGCCAGGAGCGAGCCGATCGCGCGGGCGAGCCGACCGGCGAGGCGCCAGGCGAACCGGACCACCGGTCCCGCGACCGGCGCGCAGGCCCGCTGCAGGGGACGCGTCGCGAACGCCAGGGCGACGAGCAGGAGCAGGCTGAAGATCAGGACGCTGCCGACGCTCGCGAGCAGGGCCTCGCCGCCGCGCGCGAGGTAGACGCCGGCGAAGCCGGCCCACCGGGCCGCGACGGCGCCGTCCCACGGCCAGGCGCGCAGGGCGAACCAGGCCGTCGTGGCGAGCCACAGGGGCGTGCCCCGGGTCAGGAACCAGCGCACGGCGCCGGGTCGGCCGCTGAGGGCCTCGACACCCGCCAGCACCAGCAGGGCCGGCATCGCCCAGGCCCAGGCGGCGCCGAACCCGAGGCGGAACGCGTACGCCAGGACCGCGCCGACCGGACCGGCGGGATTCGCGGCGCCGACCGGGTTCGGCAGGCGGTCGCCGTCGAACATGACCCACCAGGGGACCTCGCGACCGGTGAGCGCGACGGCGACGAACGCGGCGAGGACCAGAAGGACCAGGCCGGCCAGCCAGGTCGCCTCCCACCAGGCGCGAGCAGCCGGCTGCCTACGCTTGCTCCGTCTGCGACCGGACATGCATCGCCTCCAGCAGCTCGGCGCCGTGTTCCTCGAGGAACCGCGTCGTCGCCTGCCCCTCCTGGAACACGGGGTGGGTCAGGACCGCCAGGTGGAAGGGGATGCTCGTGGGGACGCCCTCGAAGACGCTCTCGTCGAGGGCGCGGACCATGCGGGCGATCGCCTCCGTGCGGTCGCGGCCATGAACGATGATCTTCGCCAGCAGCGAGTCGTAGTATGGCGGCACCGTGTAGCCGGTGTAAAGGTGAGAATCGACGCGCACGCCGAGTCCGCCCGGCGCGTGGAAGTCGCGTACCTTGCCGGGGCCCGGCAGGAAACCGCGCGACGGATCCTCGGCGTTGACGCGGCACTCGATGGCGCAGCCGGTGAAGGTCACGTCCTCCTGCCGGAAATCCAGCGGCTCGCCGGCGGCGACCAGGAGCTGCTCGCGGACGAGGTCGACTCCCGTCAGCCATTCGGTGACCGGATGCTCGACCTGGATCCGGGTGTTCATCTCCATGAAGTAGTAGGATCCGTCCTCGTCGAGCAGATACTCCACCGTGCCCGCGGACCGGTAGTTCACCAGGGTCGCGAGCGCCACGGCGTCCGCTCCCATCCGCGCGCGCAGCGCCGGCGAGACCGCCGGCGACGGCGCTTCCTCGACGAGCTTCTGGTGGCGGCGCTGGATGGAGCAGTCGCGCTCGCCGAGGTGGACGACGTTGCCGTGGCTGTCGGCCAGGATCTGGATCTCCACGTGGCGAGGTCGCGCCAGGTACTTCTCGAGGTACAGCCGGCCGTCGCCGAAGGCGGACTTGGCCTCGTTGGCCGCCGTGGTGAACGCGCGCTGCAGCTCCTCGCCGTTCGCGGCCGAGCGCATGCCCTTGCCGCCGCCGCCGGCGGAGGCCTTGAGCAGGACGGGGTAGCCGATCTCGTCCGCGGCCGCCAGGGCCTCCTCGACGCTGGCGAGGATCCCCGTGCCCGGCACGATGGGCACACCGGCGGTCGCCGCCGTGGCGCGCGCGGCGGCCTTGTCGCCCAGGCTGCGGATCGTATCGGGCTGTGGCCCGATCCACACGAATCCGTTCTCGATCACTGTCTCGGCGAAGCCGGCGTTCTCGGCCAGGAACCCGTAGCCCGGGTGGATCGCCTCGGCGCCGGTGATCTCCGCGGCGGCGATCAGGTTCGGCACCTTGAGGTAGCTCTCGGCGCTGGTCGTCTTGCCGACGCAGACGGACTCGTCGGCGTACTTGACGTGCAGCGAGTGACGGTCCGCCTCCGCGTGGACCGCCACGCACTCGATCCCGAGCTCCTTGCAGGTCCGCATGATGCGCAGGGCGATCTCACCGCGGTTGCAGACGAGGATCTTCTTGAACATGGTCGGACCTTTCCGGCGGGATCGCCCGCGACCCGGTCTGCGACACGCGCCGCCCGTCCATTGAAACCGGTCGCGGGGGAAACGGCAAGCCCCGAGCCGCCACCCGCCCCGGCAGACGAAACGACGACGTCAAGACGGAGCCGCGACCCCGTCTTGACGTCGGCAACGCCCGCCGGTCGTCTAGCGCAGACCCTCCGGAACCTCCGCCGGGACCCCGCCGCCCGTCTCGAATCGCTCCCAGGTCTTGTCCGAGCTCGCCTGGATGCCCTTGACGCGGAGCATGAACTCGTGCGGGTTGCTCGACGCGTGCATCGCGCTGTCCAGGGTGATCTTGCCCTGCTTGTACAGCTGCATCAGGGACTGGTCGAAGGTCTGCATCTGGTACTGGACGAAACCCTCCTGGATCGCCTGCCGGATCAGCACCGTCTTCTCGGGCTCGCGAATGTACTCGCGGATCGTGCTGGTGTTGATCATCACCTCGACGGCGGGGTACCGCCGCTCGCCCTGCGGATCGGCGACGAGCCGCTGCGAGATCACGGCCTGCAGCGTCGACGCCACCAGGTAGCGGATCTCCTGGTGCTGGTGGGGAGGGAAGAAGCTGATGATGCGGCTGATGGTCTGCGTCGCATCGGTCGTGTGCATCGTGCTCAGGACCAGGTGTCCCGTGTCGGCCGCCGTCAACGCGACCTTCATCGAGTCGGCGTCCCGGATCTCGCCGATCAGGATGCAGTCCGGGTCCTGCCTGAGAACATGCCTGAGGGCGTCGCCGTAACTCGTTGTGTCAGCTCCGACTTCACGCTGGCTGATGAGGCTCTTCTTATCCTTGTGCAGGAACTCGATGGGGTCCTCGATCGTGATCACGTGGGCCGAGCTCTCGGTGTTGATGATGTCGACGAGGCTCGCCAGGGTCGTGCTCTTGCCGGAACCCACCGTGCCGGTCACCAGGATCATTCCCCGCGGCTTCAAGGCGAGTTCGCGCAGCACGAGCGGCAGGCCCAGGTCCTCGAGGGTGCGGATGTCCACCGGCACGTGGCGGAAGACCATGGCGATCGACCCGCGCTGGACGTAGAAGTTCGCGCGGAACCGCGCGACCCCCGGCACGCCGAACGCGAAGTCGATCTCGCGGGTCTTCTCGAAGAGCTCGCGCTGCGCGGGCGTCAGGATCTGCTGGGCGACCGCCACCATGTCCTGGACCGTGGGCGGCGGCACGTCGAGCATCACCAGGGCGCCGTTGATCCGCAGGTTCGGCGGCGTGGCGACCTTCAGGTGCAGGTCGCTGGCGCCGCGAGTGATCATCTCCTTGAGGACACGCTTGATGTCCAGGGACACGCTCCCCTCCTTGCCGGGGGTGGACACGAGGGGCCCGGGAACCGGGGCCCCATGCTCCACCGACAGGATCGGCACGATCGCGACGGACTTGAGGGGAGCGCGCGCGGCGGCGGCGCGATTCGCCGCGGGGAGCAAGGCGCCGGATCAGGCGGGTTCGACCCGGAACAACACGGCCTCCGCCTCGACGGGCTGGGCATCGTCGCGGCAGATCTCGCGAACGATGCAGGCGAATTCCGCCTCGATCTCGTTCATGACCTTCATCGCCTCGACGATGCAGAGCGTATCGCCGGGGGACACGCGCTGGCCGACCTCGACGAACGGGGGCGAGTTGGGCTCGGGCGCCCGGTAGAACGTCCCGACGATCGGCGACTTGACCTCGCGCCAGGCGGGGTTCGCGGTCGCGGCGGTCGCGGCCGCCGCCGGCGGCGGCGCCGCAGTCGCCGCGGTCGGTCCCGGCGCGCCGGCCACTTGCGGCGCGGCGAGGACCGGTCCGCCCCTGCAGATGCGGATGCTCAGCTCCTCGGTGTCGATCTCCAGCTCCGTGAGACCGCGCTCCACGACGAGGTCCACCAGCTTGCGCACCTTTTCGAGATCCATGCGTTCCTCCCTGGATCGGACGCGGGGCGGGCGTGGCCTCATGATCGCCCGCCCCTTCGTCCCCCGCAACAGAATCCTGCCCCTCGGGTCCCCGCCCGCCGCGGCGGCCCGGCCGTCGCGCGGCGCGGCCGTCCGTCGCCTCGGCCTGCGGTCGCGGGCGACGCGCTCGAACGAAAGCGGCCCGCCGTCCGGCAGGCCGCAGGCGACGCGCGCTGCTCGCGATCTCAGGCCCTGCCGAGGTACTTCCCGGTCCGCGTGTCGATCTTCAGGACCGCGCCCTCCTCGATGAAGAGGGGCACCTGGACCACGAGGCCGGTCTCCAGCACCGCGGGCTTGGAACCGCCCTGCGCGGTATCGCCGCGGACCCCGGGGTCGGTCCGCTGGACCTTCAGCTCCACCGTGAACGGCGGCTCGACCGACAGCGGCTTGTCCTCGAACAGCAACACGGTGCAGACGTCGCTCTCCTTGACGTACTTGGGCAGGTCGCCGAGCTGCTCCTTCGGGAGCTGGATCTGGTCATAGGTCTCGACGTTCATGAACGTGTAGAAGTCGCCGTCATTGTAGAGATACTGGTAGTTCCGCTTCTCCAGCCGCACCTCCTCGACCTTCTCGCCCGCGCGGAAGGTCTCTTCGAGGACCCTGCCCGTCGTCACGCTCTTGAGCTTGGTCCGCACGAAGGCGCCTCCCTTGCCCGGCTTGACATGCAGGAAATCGACGATGCTCCAGAGGTCGCCCTTGAACCGCATGGTGAAGCCGGTCCGGAAGTCACTGGTGTCAGCCACGCTCGCCTCGCTTTGCTCTGGTCACGAACGCTGGCGCCCACGCGCACGGGGACGCACAAGGATAATCCGCGCCGATGTCGGCGGCAACCGGATGCGGGGGCTCAGCCCGCGGTGTCGCGCGGCTCGGCCGCGGTATCCAGCCAGGCCCGGAATCGATCGAGATCCTGCCCGCGACCGCCAGGCGCCGGGGTCGGCTCCGCGGGAGGCGGCGGGGGCTCCGTCCGGGGCGGCGCCTGGACCGGCTTCTCGCTCCCGTCGCCGCCCGGTGGTTGGGCCCCGGGACGGATCGAGAGCGGAGGCCTCCGCGCCTCCAGCCGGGCCATGACCTCGAGCGCGTCCGCGCGATCCGGCTCGGCCGCCAGGATGCGTTCGAGGATGGCGCGAGCCTTCTCCGGATGACCCTGCCGGAGGTAGA
Organism: Candidatus Krumholzibacteriota bacterium; assembly: GCA_022711765.1. GTDB lineage: Bacteria > Krumholzibacteriota > Krumholzibacteriia > LZORAL124-64-63 > LZORAL124-64-63 > Glo-17. Next base: position 64,749 of record JAKLEB010000001.1, on the reverse strand, counting down.
GATCGGCGAGGGTCGGCGTCTCGAAACCGTCGCCGACCCGCAGCCGGCCGGATTCCGGCCTGACCCCGCCGGCGGGGTCAGGGGCCGGGGAGGGCGCCGCGCGGGCCGGCGACGGCGCCGACGGCGTCGATGGCGGCCGCGGCGCGTCGGGCGCGGGCGCCGCGGTCCCCAGGCGCCGCCTGGCCTCGCGCACGGTCTCGCGAGCGCCCGGGTCGTCCGGCTCGAGCCGGAGCAGCCGCTCGCCGCACTCGCAGGCCGCCGGCCAGTCGTCACGCGCCGCGGCGCACTGCGCGAGCAGGCGAATCGCGAGCACATTGTCAGGATCCTGGGCGACGACCGCGAGCAGCGCGTCCGTGGCCGCCGCCGGTTCCCCGAGTTCGGCGAGGACCTGGCCGAAGGCAGCCCGCGCGATCACGAGATGCGGGTGGATCTCGAGGCCGCGCTCCAGGACCTGGCGCGCGCGGTCCAGCTGGCCGGTCCGCCGGTAGAGGTCCGCGAGCGGCAGGAACGCGCGCGACCGCGGGTCGGCCTGGAGTCGGTTCTCGAAGTGGGCGATCTGGGCGGCTGGATCGGGTCCTTGAGTGCTCATGTCGGCTCCGGTGTGGTCGCCATCGCTCTGCGAGCGGGCGACTAGTGTAGCGTCACGGACCACTCGAAGCAAGACGCGAGACGCAACTTGCGGCTCAGACGAGTCCGAGCCAGTCGCCCAAAAGGAACTGCAGCCTGCCGACGAGCACCGCGACGCGGGCCATGACCGCGTACGCGAAGCTGGCGCCGAACGCCACCATCAGCACGACCAGGCCGCCGCGCGCAACGCCGCCGCGCAGGCCGGCTCCGCCCCGCGTGTACGTGAAGTACACGACGCCGCTCGCGGTGCCTGCCACGATCAGCCACTGATTGCAGGTCGCCACCCAGTTCACGGCGCCGCCGCTCGTCACGAGCAGTCCTGGCGCCACCGTCGCGTGGATCTGCGCGAGGAAGTCCGAGCGCACGTACCGCACGAGATTGTAGCCGAGAGTGGTGCCGACGGCGAAGGCCGTCGGCCAGCGAGCCAGCCACGACAGGCGGGGCCACAGCCGCAGGAGCATCAGGATGCCGAGCACGAGCGGCACCAGCACCAGGGGCTCGCGCGCCGGCACGGGGCCGGCGGGTTCGGTGAGCCTGGCCGCGCTCGGGACGAGCTTGACCACGGCGTTGGGCCAGAGCGTGGACCAGAAGCCCATGACCATCCAGTAACCGGCCGAGACGCCGACGAAGAGGTGCTCGGCGAACTTGTAGGCCGGATTGTCGCGCCACAGGAAGCTCAGCACCATCAGGGAGAGCGCCGCGGCGATCCAGACCTCGAGGCTGCTGCTCACGCGGTCCTCCCTTCGCGCCGGCCCGGCGAACGCCGGCGGGGCCGCAGGTAGGACAGGTTGCCCAGGACCAGGAAGAGCAGGATCAGAGCGTGCGCCACGGTCTGCGGACCCATGGCGAGCTGCGCGCGCCGGGGGAACGCGCGCTCGGGATAGCGGTCGGCGAGCGCGGCTTCGTATTCGCTCGCTCCCTTGAGCCCGCCCAGGAGGCCGACGAGCTGACCCGGGAAGTACGCCAGGAACTCCGGCGCGCCGATGCCGGTGCAGCCTCCCGCCACGGGCGTCCCGGTCGGATCGCCGCCGTAGAGGATCCACTCCTTGAGGCCCGGCGTGCCGCTCGACAGGGCGAGGATGATCGCGAAGTCGTCGAGCCGCCGGACACCCGCGAGCGCCGGCAGGGAATCGATCGGCGCGCCCCGCAGGTCCGCCGAGTACATCGTCGCGAGGTCCTGCCGCAGGGCGTTGATCACCATCTGCCGGCCCGCCTTGTAGCCCAGGGCCACCCAGTCGCGGCCCTCGCGGCTCTCGGGGAAGTCGGCGTCGATCGCCTGGTCCCGCAGGCGCTGCAGCATGTTGTTGCCCTCGGGATAGAGCGTGACGAAGACCGGCCGCGCGCCGCGCAGCAGGAGGTGTCGCGTCAGCGCGAGCGCCATGGGCTCGACCTCCGGAGCCGAAGCCGGGCTGTAGTCCAGCGACACCAGGACCGGCGCCCCCGGAGGCAACGCCTCGATCCGCTCGAAGACGGGACGCGAGAAGGTCGAGAGGCCGTCGCGGAACAGCGGCTGCCGCCAGAGAGTCGCCGCCAGGCAGGCGAACAGCGCGAGGTAGAGCCACCGGCGGTCCAGGCGGCCCAGCCGCTGCAGGACGTCGCCGCGCGCCGCGCCGTTCATGCGCCACCTCCGTCGACCTCGCCGCGGCCCGCGAGGATCCGCAGCGTCAGGGCGGTCACCCCGACCGCGATCCCGATCAGCACGGCGCGCTGGCCGGCCAGGTTCGGGACGCTCATGATCCACACGCTGAGTGCGTCCAATCGGAGGAAGCCGAGGCTCGGCGGCACCGGGTCGCTGAGCCAGGTCCCCAGCGGCGTGCGGCCGAGCAGGACGATGAACGCGGACGCGAGCAGGATCGCCGCCTGCGGCGAACGCAGCCGGAACGCGCGGTAGGCCGCCGAGGTGATGAAGAAGGCCAGCAGCGCGTAGAGCGTCGCGAGCAGGGGATCGTAGATCGCGTCGAAGACGATCTGGAACCAGGCGCCGGGATCGGTCACCTCGCCCTGCAGGCCGGGCGGCCCGCCGAGCTTGAGCATCCCGATCGCGAGCACGCCGACGAACGAGACCAGGGTCACGGCCGAGTAAGGCCAGTCCGGCCGCCGGTGCGCCACCTTGGCGACGTGGCTCTTCAGCAGGCTCGCCCCGCCGAGGATGAAGGCGAAGACCGCCAGGATGTTGAACCAGACCGAGAAGTTGCGGTCGACGTAATCGAACGCGCGCACTGGCCACACGCCGCCGCCGTCGGGGCCGGGGCGCGCGCCGAACGCAGTCAGGATCAGGAGGATCCCGACGAACGAGGTGATCACCCGCGGCACGAGCCGTTTCATCGCGTCCTCGACCTCCGCAGCGTCACGGTTGCAGCAGCCTCAACATGCCGTCGCGCGCGACCGCGAGCCAGCCGGCGCCGGTCGCCGCGGCGAGGGTCACGAGCGCCGCGCCGATCAGAACCAGGCCGAGCGCGAGGTCCTTCACCACGTCCTGGCCGCGCAGGCTGCCCAGCTTGTCGCGGTCGCCCGAGAGGTAGGCCTCCGCCGCGAAGAACTCCTCGCCGATCAGCACGTGGTCGCAGGCCGCCACGAGGAACGGCAGCTGGTGACTCATCGCGGTGCCGGCGACCTGCACCGCCCCGGCCTGGGCGCCCGCCTCCGCCACCAGGAGCGACTCGGCGTAGAAGGCGCCCTGCAGGAAACACGCCGCTGGCCGGTCGCGGGCGATGATGCCGTCGACGCGCGCGGCGAAGCCGAACTGGTCGTCCGAGATGTAGGTCACCATGTCCGGCGTGTAGCCGTCGGGTCGCCCGGCGGCCGTGTAGCTCTCGCGAAGCACCTCGCGCGCGGCCGCGAGGACCAGGCTGCGGTCGGTCGGCATCACGAGCCGGCAGCCGTGGCGCGCGGTCTGGCGGCCCACCGCGCCGAGGATGCCGAGGCTCGCGATCGTCTGGACGTCGTCGAGATCCGTGACGCCGGCCACGTAGAGGACCGGCCGCCCGAGTTCGGTGGCCCGGCCGACCGCATCCGCCATGGCCTCCACGCCCGCGATCCTGCGCACGCGCAGCAGGCTGCCGCGCCGCGCGCGGTGGATGCCCCACAGGATCGCCGCGGCCATCGCGGCGATGATCACGCCGAGGTTCCAGACCGCGGGGTCCCACCAGCCGGTCACGGGCCGACCTCCCGCTCGGGATCCGCCAGGATCTCCAGGTTCGCGCGCGGCACGCGGACCGTGCGTCCGTTCGCGAGGTCGACCTCCGCCACGAGGCAGCGCGCGCCGGTCTCGATCCGGCACGGCTCGGCCGGCAACCGGCCCACCCGCCCGTGCAGGCCGAACCAGGGCCGACTCACCACGAGCACCCGGCTGCCGACCCGCAGGGTCGACGCCGGCGCCGGCGGGCTCGGCGTCGTCTCCGGCTCGGGCGAGAGCGGGACGATCACCTCGGGCCGTTCCGCGCTGGCGCGGACCCGCGTGCGCCCCACCACGCACGCGCGGCGCCCGGCGAACCGGTGCAACAGGGCGAAGGTCTCGGCGTCCATGGGCACGCGGCCGAAGCCGCCGATGACGACCAGGGTGAGCGGCGGGGACAGGCCGGTCGTGTCGGCGAGCACGGTCTCGCACCCCAGCCATGAGGCGAGATCGACGTCGCGGATGCCGCCGGTGATCACGCCGTGCGCACCGAGGGCCGCCGCGCGCGTCAGGGCGTCCGCCGTGACCACGGCGCCTCCCAGCAGGACGCAGCCGGCCACGTCGCTGCCGATCTGCGCGGCGTCGAGCGTGGCGTCCGGCCGGCCCACGACGGGCAGGAGCGGCCCGCTGCGCTCGTCGCCCACTCCGAACACTCCGGCGGCCCGCGCCGCCCAGCCCGCCACCGTCACCCCGCGTCCCGGCTCGACGGCCGTGACGACGCCCGGCAGGAACGCGCGCACCTCGTGCGCCATGGCCGGTTCCTCGAGCAGGACGCGCCCCGTGTGGGCGGACACCGCCGCCACCGTGCCCGCGACCGGCGCGCGGCAGACCGCCCGGAAGAGACCCCACAGGCCGCGAGTCCGCGCCAGCGGCGCGCCCGCCTCGACGCGGTCGCCGACCTTCACCACGAGCGCGGCCGGGAGCTCCGCGGGCAGGATGTCCAGGGCTCTGACCGCATTCACCGCGTGGAGCTCGCCGCGTCCGGGCGCGCGCGCGACCACGGTGTCGCCCAGCACGCGGTCGCCGATCTCGAGCAGGACCTCGCCAGGCATCGGCAAACAGCGCCGCCGGCTCAGCACGGCGCACGGCTCGAGGAAGGGACCGGTGCGGCCGACGCTCATGCGGACATCCCTTCCGGCAGCGCGGACAGCGCCGCCAGCCAGGACCGCGCCAGCGTCCGGCGGTCGAGTTCCGCGGCCGGCCACGGCAGCTCTCGGCCGCGGCCGTCGAGCACGAGCCCGGCCTCGCCGCCACGCACGAGCGCCTGGACCGCGCGGCCCGGCCCGGCGCCGAAATCCCAGCCCGCTCGCGGAGCGACCTCGACCTGCCGTTCCTCGCCCGCGTCGAGCGCGACGCGAATCAGCTCGCCTCCGTGCAGGATCAGCGTGACCGGATCGCCGCCGCCCTGCGCGTCCGCGATCGAGACGTCCGCGAGCAGCGCGTTCGCCGGCGCCGGCCGGTCGCCGACCGGCGCGATGCAGGTGCCCAGCCCGACGATGGCGTCGGCGGCGAGCACCACGGCCGCCGCGTCGGCATCCACCTGGCGCAGGACGCCGAGGTGCGGCAGCACGAAGACCGAGTCGACCGCCAGCTCGGTGACTCCCTCGGGACGACAGGCGTCGATCAGGATCGCCGCCGCTTGCCGCCGCGCCGGCGCGTGAGCGAGCGGCCCGCCGGAGCCCAGCAGGAGCCGCACCGCCGGCCAGCTCACCCCGGTCGGCGGCGACTCGGGCTCGAGCAGCGCGTCCACCCCGGTCGGTCCGTCGCGTCCGCCGCGGAGCGGCTGCAACGCCCGGTCATGGTCGAGGAGCGCGAGCCGCAGCGCCTCGCGCGCCGCGGCTTGCTCGAGCAGGAGGTCCTCGGGAGTCTGGGGCAGCGTGGTCGGCCGGATCATCTTGTTGCGGACGCGGTCGCGCAGATCCCCCTCGTCGACGGCAAACGGCAGCCAGCGGGCCACGTTTCCCCAGCCCGCGCGCTGGCAGACCGCGCCCAGGCTGAAGCTGAGGCCGAGATTGGCCGACACGCTGCGGAAGACCTGTCCGTCGCGCACGCTGAAGACGTCGCAGGTGGCGCCGCCCAGGTCGACGGCGACGGCCTGGCCGCCCTGGCTGTCGGCCAACAGGTCGAGCGCCTCGCCGAACGCGGCCGGCGTCGGCACGACCGGCGCCGTGCATAGCCGTTGCAGATCCGGGTACCCGGGAGCCCGCGCCATGACGTGGCGCAGGAACACGTCGTGCAGGACGCGGCGCACCGGCTGCAGCCGCTCCGTCTCCAGATCCGGCCGCAGGTTCGCCGCGACCGCGACCTCAGCCCGCTCGCCGAAGGTCGCGATCACGGCCGGGGCGGCGTGCCGGTTGCCGGCGAACACGACGGGCAGCGGTCCGTCGCCCCAGCGCGGGCGCAGATCGGCGGCCACGAGGAGTTCGGCGAGCGCCACCACCTGGGTGACCGCTCCGTCGTCGGCGCCGCCGGCGAGCAGGACCATGTCGGGCCGGCAACGCCGGAGCCGCCGGAGCCGCGAGGAGGCGTCCTCATCGTCGTTCCAGGCGACGACGTCGATCACGATGGCGCCGGCGCCGAGGGCCGCGCGCTCGGCGCTCGCGGCGGTCATGGCCCGCACGAGCCCGACGACCAGCATCTGCAGCCCGCCGCCGGCGCTGCTGGTCGCCAGGAACGCGCCGACGCCGGCAGCCGGACCGCGGGCCGCAGCGAGGCCGGTCCCGTCGTCCGCGAGGATCACGTGGCCCGTCTGGTCCTGCAGCAGGCGCAGGGCGGCGCGTACGCCGACCATCACGTCCTCGACCGGCGCCTCGACCGTGGTCGGCGCCTCCGCCCGACCGGCGAGCCGGTAGCGTCCCTCACGGTGGGCGAGCAGCACCGCTTTCGTCGTGGTCGAGCCGCAATCGACGATCACGTAGGCGGAACCCGCCGGGATCGGGCGGGGCTCGCGCTCCGCGAGCGCCAGCGGCAGGGCCTCGAGATGGGCGAGCAGGCGCTCGACCGAGCCGCGGACCTCGAGGAGCTGGGCGAAGCGATCCCAGTCCCGGCCTCCGGCCGCCGTCGTCAAGAGCGGCGCGATGAACCGCAGGGCCTGGCCGCCCAGGAAGGCGGCCGGCTTCAGGCAGCTCAGAGCGACGATCGCGGGCGCCGTGAGCCCGCGCTCCGCGATGCCGCGAGCCAGCCGCGCGAGGTCGCGGTCGTCCTCCGGGGACAGGCCCGCCGGCAGGTTGACGGCATCCCGGTCCATGGTCAGCCGCGCTGCTTCAGCAGGTCACCCACGACGGTCAGGTCCGTCCAGAGCCCGGCAAGCGCTCCGGGCCCGATCCGGCCCTCGATCCGGGCCGCGAGATCGCGGCCACGCCGGACGTTCGCCAGGTCGTCGCCCGTCGAGAACCCGGTCGCGACCGCGACCGCGGCGGCCGCGACCGCCTGGACCGCCTGGCGGGCGAAGACCCGGCTCGCGGCAGCGAACAGGGTCGCCTCGGCGTCGCCCGCCGCCGCGAGGCGTACCGCCTTGCGCGCGAGCGCGGACGCGACCTCGCAGCGGCAGGCCACGTCGGCGAGCGAGAACTGGACGATCTGGTGGCGGATCGCCTTCGTCTCGTGCGCGTCGAGGATCACGTCGCCGAGGCCGCGCAGGGCCGCCGCGGCGAGGTCGCCGCCGCAGTCGGGACGCGCCGCATGGGCGTCGTCGCAGGCCGCCGCCATGGCGGCGTAGATCTCGCCCTTGCCGCGCACGGTCTCCTTCCAGCGGAACACGCCGATGATGTTCTGCTGGATCTCGCTCGTCCCCTCGTAGATCGAGGTGATGCGCACGTCGCGCCGCATCTTCTCGACCATGTATTCCCGGCTGTACCCGTAGCCGCCCAGCGCCTGGATCGCGGCATCGGCCGCGCGGTTGCCCGCCTCGGTGCACCAGAGCTTGGCGATCGACCCCTCGACCTGCAATCCGTCCTCGCCGCCGTCGATCCGCAGGGCGATGTCCTCGACGTAGGCGCGACCGGCGCACAGGTCGATCCAGGGCGGGACGATGAGCTTGAGCAGGTAGCCCTCCTTCTCCACGAGCGGCGCCCCGAACTGGATGCGCTCCTTCCCGTAGCGCAGCGCGCGATCGAGGGCGCCCTGACCGCAGCCGAGACCGAACGCTCCCACCATCAGGCGCGTGTAGCCGAAGACGGCGTTGGCCTGCTTGAGACCCTCGCCCTCCACGCCGCCGACCAGGTTCTCGGCCGGGACCACGACGTCCTCGAGGATGACCGAGGCGGTGTTGGAGGCCCGGATCCCGTGCTTCTCCTCCTTCTTTCCCGCCGAGAGGCCCGGCGTGCCGCGCTCGACGATGAAGAAGGTCGGACCGCCCGGCGCCTTGGCGAGGATCGTGTACAGCTGCGCCACGCCGCCGTTCGTGATCCACTGCTTGGCGCCGTTGAGCCGATAGGCGGTGACGCGGCCGGCCGCGTCCGCGACCGGCTCGGCGATCGTCTTCAGCGCCGCGACGTTGCTGCCGGCCTCGGGCTCGGTCACGCCGTACGCCACGATCAGGCCCTGCGCGATCCTGGGCAGCCACAGGTTCTTCTGGGCCTCGGTGCCGCCGACCAGGATCGGGTCCGTGCCCAGGCAGATCGCGAGGAAGGCCGTGGCGACCCCGAGGTCCACGGCCGCCATCTCCTCGCTGACCCGGCAGATATCGCGCGCGCCGCCTCCGAGGCCGCCCGCGGATTCGGGCAGGAAGATCAGGTGCAGGCCGACCTCCGGCGACAGGAGCTTCTCGATGAGGTCGTGCGGGAAGAGGTCCTTCTCGTCGAGCTCGAGGACCCTCGCGTCGGGCAGCTCGCGCTGCACGACCTGTCTGAGCGTCTGCACCATCATGTCCGTCATCTCGGGCGCCAGTCCGGCTGGTCTGGTCATGGGGATCCTCCGTGTCGTCGCCGCGGCGAAACCGCCGCCGCCGGTCGCCAGGTCTCAGGGGCCGCCACGTCTCGGCGGCCGCCAAGTCTCAGGGGCCACCAAGTCTCAGGGCAGCTGCAAGTGGCCGCTGCCCACGAGGACGCACTGGCCGCCCACGCGGATGTCGACAGCCCGGCCGCCGCGGATCGAAGCCTCGACGAACAGGCGGCTGGAGCGTCCCATCTCCAGGCCTTGCTCGCCGACGAACGCCAGGGTCTCGCTCGCGCGCGCCAGCCGGTGCTTCACGAGGTAGGCGGCCAGCGACCCGAAGGCCGTGCCGCTGGCGGGGTCTTCGGGGATGCCGAAGTTGGGCGCGAACATCCGGCAGTGCACGGTGGCCTCGGGGCTTTCGGTCTCGAAGGTGAAGAGGAACAGATCGCCGAAGCCGAGGTCGCGCGCGATCGCCTCCGCCTCCCGCTGCCGCAGCCGCGCCCGCTTCACCGCGCTCAGCGAGCCGACCGGCACGATGTGGATGGGCAGGCCCGTCGAGATGATCTCGCAGGGCAGGCCCGTGATGGCGAGCTCGCTCTCCTCGAGTCCGAGCGCACGCGCGACCTTGCCCCGGTGGTAGTACTCGCCGAGAAACGCGGGCGGATCCACGCGCAGGCTGTAGATCATGCCCTGGCCGGTGCCGCGGGTCGTCACCTCGTAATGGCCCGCCTCGAGCTCCCACACGCGCGGCACGGACGGATCGGCGGCCGATCGCCGCCCCAGGACGTCCATCGCGAACGCCGCGCCGAGCAGCGAGTGGCCGCCGAAGGGGATCTCCACCTGCGGCGTGAAGACCCGCAGGGGCGCTCGCAGGGCGTTCGCCGGGACAGACCCCAGCACGAACGCCGTCTCGCCCTGGCCGAGCTCCTGCGCGAGCTGCTGCATGACGACGGACGGGAGACTGCCGGCATCGGGAAAGACCGTCAGCCGGCTGCCTCCGAAGGGGCGGTCCGTGAAGACATCGATGAGCAGGAATTCCAGCTGGGTCACGGTTCCAGGCTCCTCGCCGGCGCGACACCGCGCCAGCGGACAACGGGACGGTAGCATAGGATCTTGGCGGGGTGAAGACAACAGGTTTGCCCGGCGGCGCGGCGGCGGGCATCCCGCCGGTCTCAGACGAGGATCACGGTGGCGACGGCGTGGTCCCCCTCGTGGCTCAGCGACACCAGCGCCCTCGTGGCGCCGAGATCCGCGAGGGCGCGCGCCGCGGCGCCGTGCAGGCGGAGCCACGGCTCTCCCGCCGCGCCCCGGACCACCTCCACGTCCCGATACGGGACGTTCGCCGAGCGTGGTCCCAGAGCCTTGAGGAAGGCCTCCTTGGCCGCCCAGCGAGCGGCGAGCGCCGCGTAGGCGGCCGCGCCGACCCGCGTGAGCACCGCCAGCTCGTCCGGCCGGTAGACCCTGCGCAGGAACCGGTCGCCATGCCGCTCGACGATCGCCGCGATGCGGTCGACCCGGATGATGTCCGTGCCGAGGCCGGCGACGCCCATCAGTACGCCCCCTTGCGCTCGATCACCGCGGGCAGGGTCCGCAGCAGGATGCCCAGCTCGTAGCGCAACCCGCGCTTGCGGACGTACTCCTGGTCGAGCGCCATCCACTCGGCGAAATCGAGGTGGCTACGGCCGGACACCTGCCAGAGGCAGGTCAGACCGGGCGTGGCGAGCAGGCGGAGCGCCTGCTGCGGAGTGTACTCCGCGACCTCGTCGGGGATCTGCGGCCGGGGTCCGACGATCGACATCTCGCCGCGAAGGACGTTCCACAGCTGCGGAAACTCGTCGAGGCTGCTGCGGCGCAGGAACCGGCCGACCCGCGTCACGCGCGGGTCGTTCTTGATCTTGAACGCCGCCCCGGTCGCCTCGTTGAGGTGCGCGAGCTCGTCCTTCCGCGCCTCCGCGTCCACGCTCATCGAACGGAACTTGTGGCAGCAGAAGAGGCGGCCTCGCTTGCCCACGCGCACCTGGTTGAACAGCACCGGGCCGCTCGTCTCGAGCTTGATCATCGCGATGATGAACGGCAGGAGCGGGATCAACAGGAGCAGGCCGAAGAGGGCGGCGATCAGGTCGACGGTCCGCTTGGCGAACCGGTACCACCATCCTTCCGGGCGATCGTACCCCGCGCTGACCTCCGCGATATAGGCCTCGTAGCCGCCGCGGCCGTCGTAGATGTTCCCGCGGCTCACGGCGCGCCCCCCGGATCGCCGCGCCGGCGCCAGAGGTCCACCGCGACGCCCGGACCGTCGTGGATCCGCTCCAGGGTGCCGGCGCGAGCGAGCGCGTCGGGCAACAGCCGTTGCGGGTCCTGGAACCACGGCCGGGCGGTGACGATCCAGGCCGAGTCATGGTCGCCGAGCTGCCGGGCGACGAGTCGATCGGCCATCGCCGCGTCCCGAACCTGCGGCTCGTCCCAGCAGCCGAGGACAGGGCCCCGACCGCGCCAGTAGTGGCGGACCACCGGTCCGACGGTCGGCGCGAGGATCGGCCGGCCGGGCGCCTCCCTCGGATCCAGGGCCGCCACGGCGCCCCGGACGTCCTCCTTGGCGTAACGGTCCTGGCCATAATAGCCGGCGAGCGAGGCGCCGCAGAGCGCGAGCAGGGCAACGCTCACGATCGCCCGGCCGCGGCGCCCGTACCGGCCGATCCCGGCCGCCGTCAGGGCGAGCAGCCAGGGGAACACGGTCGCCGCATAGCGGACGTTGTACGGTTTCACGTTCCGCACCGCGAGCAGCACGACGCCCAGCAGCGGGACCACCACCCACAGCGCGACCACCCACCGCCGCCGGTCGAGCCGCGCCAGGGCCGGCAGGAGCGCCGCGGCGGCCGCGACCACGCCGGCGCCGATGACCGGCAGGTTGGCGCGGACCGCCGCGAGCGGATCGGCGCCGTGCAGGTCGGCGAGCGAGGGCCCCAGGCTGAATCCGTAGAACAGCGCGAACCCCGTGAACGGCAGCGCCCACGGATCGAACGTCGTCGACCCTCGCAGCGCTTCGCCGGTCGCCGTGCCCGGGATCACGCGCCCCACCTCCCAGATCCCGGCCGCTTCCAGCAGCCAGGGCGCCGCGAGCACGAAGCCGCCGCCGCAGGCGATCGCCCACCAGAGCCACTGCCCCGGCCGCTGCGGTCTGGCGATCGCGGCCACCGTGAGCGCGAAGGCGGCCAGCAGGAAGACGAATGCGAAGTTGCTGCCCAGCCCGCCGAACCCGAGCAGCGCGAGCGCGACCGCGCGGCCGCGCGTGATCCCCAAGCGGAGCGCATCGACCAGGACGATGCCGGCCGCGACCGCGAACAGGATCAGGAAGCTGTAGCCGCGCGCCTCCTGCGAGTACCAGATCGCGAACGGGCTGACCGCCAGGAGCAGCGCCGCCAGCCGCCCGGCCTGCCTCCCCCAGAGCCGGGCTGTGAACACGCCGAGGCAGGGCACGGCGAGCACGCCGGCGACCGCGGCGGGCAGCCGCAGCAGGAAGGCCGAGTCCTGCAGGCGGACGAGCGGCCAGACCGCGGCGTGATAGAGCGGCCCCTGGTAGGCGGCGAGGATGTGCGGGACGAATCGAAAGCCGCGCCCCGGCGCGACCAGCTCCCAGGTGAACACCTCGTCGACCCACAGGGACATCGCGTCGAGGCGCCAGAGCCGCAGGACGAGGGCCAGCGATCCGACGAGCATCAGGTACCGGACGCCCGGCGTGGCGGCCACGGGATCGGCGGGCTCCAGCCAGGCGCGGGAAAGCGCCGGAACGTCGAACGTGCGATCGCGAGCGCCCACGCCGTCAATCCCCCTCGCCGCCGGCGGGCCGACCCGGCTCGTGCTCGCGCAGGTGGGCCGCGATGTTGCCGACCGGCAGCTTGGTGGTCATCAACACCGGGATCCGGCGGTCGTCCGCGGTCAGGTAGATCATCAGATCGCCTTCGTGCTTGAAGAGACCCTCGTCCATCATGATCGGCTGGATCACGAAGCAGTCGAACGTCCCGAAATCCGTTTCCACCGCCTCCTGGCGATGGACGATGACCCGCATGTCGTAGGTCTTCCGCGAGCTGTGCGCGGACAAGAATACGTCCCGCCCCACCTCGAGGTCCAGCGTTCGCACGAAGTAGAAGGCCGACAGGACGTCGTGGACGCCCGGCGTGATGTCGTACACCTTGCCGTTGTCGTAGCGCGCCAGGCCGGCCGCGTGGTCGAACTCGATCTCCTCCGTCTTGCGGTACGTCCCCTCGCGCAGGCGCTTCATGAAGTACCGGCTGAACAGACCCTCGCGGTCGACGTAGCTGATCACCTTGTCGCGCACCTTGTAGAAGCCGGAGAAGAACCGGTTGCTGGTCGCCGTGCTCTCGATCCGGTAGCACGGCCGGCCCTGCACGTCGACCAGGCCGACCACCTCGAGCACGCCCTCGCCCGCGTTCACCGGACCGTAATCCAGGGAGAAGACGAGCCGCTCGCCGATCGCGAACGGCGGCGCCGCCAGTGCGCGCACCGTCGTGGAATCGGACTCGACGTCGCTGCGCGACGTCGAGTCCGGTAGGGCCTGGCCGGCGGCGCCCGCCGCCAGCGACGACCCCGCGAGCGCCGCCACGAGCGCCGCGAGCAGCAGGCGGACCGCGTGGTTCATGGTCTCTCCTTCACGGCGACGGGACTCGACTCGCTCACCCTGCCCACCACGCGCAGCACCGCTGCGGCGACGCGATCGGCCGCGAGGCTGTCGAGGCAGGGGTGCCCCGGCACCGGGCAGCGGGTCAGGTCGCACGGCGCGCAGGGGACCGGCTGGGTCACGGCAACATGGCGCGGGTCGTCCGGGTTCCACCCGCGGGGATCCGTGGGCCCGAAGACCGTCACGGTCGGCAGGCCCAGCAGCGCCGCGAGGTGGCGGGCGCCGTTGTCGGTGCCGACGAAAACCGCGCAACCGGCCACGAGGTCGGCCAGCTCCGGCAGGGTGGTCGGCGGCGCGAACCGCGCGTCCGGCGCCGCCTCGCGCAGGGCGGCGGCGAGCGCCTGGTCGCCCGGGCCGGTGACCAGGATCGGAGCGAGACCAGCCGCTTCCAGCCGGCGGTAGAGCGCCGCTCCCTCGCGAGCGGGCCACGCCTTCGCCGGCCAGGTCGCGCTGAACATGAGCGCCGCCCGCGGCCGGATCTCCCGCCGCCACGCCGCCGCCCAGTCGCGATACGCAGGGCCGAGGCCTGCCTCGGCCGCCGGCGCCGAACCGGCCGCCGCGCCGGGCCGCCAGGGCGGCGGCGCGAGGCCCAGGGCGCGCAGCGGGTCCAGGAACGCCTCGCCGGCGAACTGGACGACACCCCGCGCGCCGGCGCGATTGCGGGCCACGCGCAGGTTGTACGCCCAGCGGCGGAGGGGCAGATCGTAGCCGATCCGCAGCGGGGCCCCGCAGAGCGCGGTCCACAGCGCCGTGCGCGGACTGCCGAGGTAATCGAGCACGAGATCGTAGCCAGCGGCTCGCAGGCGTCCGAGCCACGGCCCCGCCCCCGTCGTGGGCGGCCACGCGACGACCTCCAGACCATGGGCCAGATTCTGCAGCAGCGGCGCGTACGGGCGATCGACCACGAGATCGAGCCGCGCGTCCGGAAACGCGGCGGCGAGGTGCTGCACCGCGGGCAGGGTCACCAGGACATCGCCGAGGGCCTTGCGCCGGATGACCAGGATGCGCCGGATCGGCCGCGCGCGTTCCATCATGCGCCTCCGCGGACGTCGGCCACGATCGCCGCGACGGCGTCGAAGACCCGCGCCGGCGCGAGGTCAGGCAGGCACACGAACCGATCGCAGGAATGCCGATCGCAGGGATGGCAGTGCGGCCGGATCGCGAGGACCCGGTACGGGCCCAGCTCCCCGTACGGGAACCAGATCGCGGGGTCCGTCGGCCCGAAGAGCGCGACGGTCGGGATGCCCATGGCCACCGCCGCGTGCATGACTCCGCCGTCCACGCTCACGAGGGCGCGAGCGGCGCCGACCACGGCGAGCGCGTCGGCCAGGGGCAACGGCGCCAGGAGGCCGCCGCATCCGCCCGGGATCGCCGCGGCGAGAGGCGCCCAGCGCCCGGGTCCGCCGGGAGGGCTCAGCACGACGACGATTCGCCCGGCGTCCGCGAGCAGCGCGGCGAGCGTACGCCAGTGCTCGGCCGGCCATTCCTTGGCGGGCCACGTCGCGGCCGGGGCCAGCAGCAGGTAGCCGCCGGGCCTGGCGCCGAGCCCGGCCAGCATCGCCCGCAGCCGCGGTCCGAGCGGCGGCCGCGCCACGCGGGGGGCTGCCGTCCCGGGCGGGACCATATCCTCGAACCAGTCGAGGAACGGGCGCCCGTCCCCGTGGCGCAGGGGCCCGAGTCGGCCCAAGTGCTCCCCCAGGCCGCCGCCGGCCGCGGCATGGAACCGAGGGCGCTCGGCGATCGGCGGCGCTGTCGCGCGATGCGTGTAGAGCCAGCGCCGGCTGGCGCTCGTCGCGCCGCCGATCCGCGCCGGGATCCCGGCCAGGCGCAGCAGCCAGGCGCTGCGCGGGTTGAAGAACAGGTCGACCGCGAGGTCGTAGCGCGCGTCTCGCAGCTCGCGGACCATGGCCAGGGTCCCGCCGGCGCGTCCGGTCTCGCCGCCATCGTGCCCGGCCCGGCGCGCCGCCGCGTCAGGGCCCCGCCGGCGGGCGCCGAGGGCGTGCACCCGCGTGAGGTCCGGCTGGCCGGTCAGAAGCGGTGCGTAGGCGGCCTCGCAGAGGAATCCCAGCTCGAGCCCGGGATCGCCGCGACGGAGCGCCGCCGGCACGACCGTCGCCATGGCGATGTCGCCGAGATAGCGCAGCCGCGTCACGAGGACGCGCCGCACCGGACGGCCGTCCAGCGTCCAGCTCACGGCGCGGCCTCGGCGAGGATGGCCGCAACGACCGCCGCGAGGTCGTCGGCCACCAGGACCGGACGCCGCTCGCCGAGCCGCGTCTCCTCGACGCGACCGTAGCCCGTCCGCACGAGTGCCGGCCGCAGGCCGGCCGCCAGGGCCAGGTCGACGTCGGAGACCTTGTCGCCGACGATCCACGAGCGAGTCGGGTCCCAGGCGAAGACCTCGGCCGCCTCCTCGAGCAGGCCCGGCGCGGGCTTGCGGCACCGGCAACCGTCACCGGGAGCGTGAGGGCAGTAGAAGAACCCGTCGAGCAGGCAGTCCTCGGCGGCGAGCACGTCCTCGAACCGCCGCATCACGGCGGCGAACTGGGCGTGCGTGATACGCCCCCGTCCGAGTCCCGACTGGTTCGAGACGCCGACCAGGAGGAAGCCCGCTGCGCGGGCGGCGCGCAGCGCGGACGTGGCGCCGGGCACCAGGAGCAGCTGCGCCGGATCGCCGAGGTAATCCCGCTCGACGACGATCACGCCGTCGCGGTCGACGAACAGGGCCGGGACGCCGCGCGAGGCGGGCGGACGCGCGTTCGCGAACGACCAGCGGCTCATGGGCGGGCTCCGGGCGACGTCGCATCCCTGAGATCCTTCAGCGCGGCCAGCACCTGCTGGCCCGACAGCGTGTCGAGGCAGAAGACGGGCTGGTTGCAGGTCCGGCGGTAGCAGGGCTGGCACGGGAAGCCGCTCGCGACCAGCGCTCGCGTGCACGCCCCGCGCGGTCCGGTCCAGGCCGTGCTGCTCGAGCCGAACAGCCCGACCGTCGGCACCCCGAGCGCGGCGGCGAGGTGCATCACGCCGCTGTCGTTGCCGACGAACCCGCGGCTCCGCTTGATCAGCGCCGCCAGATCCAGCACCGTCGTGCCGCCGACCAGGTCGATCACGCCGGCCGGCCCGGCCAGTTCCCGCCGCCACGGCAGGTCCGGCACGCGCCGGCGCAGGGCGGCCAGGAAGCCCGCGGTCGCCGTGTCGCCGACCACCGCGAGCCGGACGCCTTCCTCGCGCACCGCGAGTGCAGTGAACTCGGCGGCGCGCTCGACGGTCCACGTCTTGGCCGGGCCGTACGTGGCGCCTGGCGCGAAGATCCACAGCGGCGGGCCGGAGCCGATCGACGCCGGGTACAGGTCGTCCAGCCCCGGCAGCCGGGGCATCGCCGCGCCGGCCTCCGCTTGCGGCAGCCCGAGCGACTCCAGCAACACGAGACCCAGGCGGCGCAGCTCGTCCACGTGGTGGACGCTGCCGCGCGGACGGACCGGCGCGAGCGGCAGGGTCAAGAGCGCGCTGCGCCCCTCGCCGGCGTAGCCGATCCGCCGCGGGATCCGCGCGAGCCTGGCCACCAGCGCCGACCGCAACGATGGCGGACACACGACGACGGCGGCGGCGCCGGCGGCGCGCCAGGTCGCCGCCAGACGCGGAATCCCGCGCACGCCGGCGTGACAGCCGGTGCGCTCGTAGAGGACCACCTTGGCGAGCCGGGGATCGCGCGCCAGCAGCGGCGCCCAGCGGCGACGGACGCTCGCGACGATGGCGAGCGGCCGGCCCCGATCGTCACGAGTCTCGTGCAACACGTCGAGCAGCGGCGTCGCCATGACGACGTCGCCCAACCAGTTCGGCAGGACCACGAGCACGCGCAGCCCCTGACGGCCGTCGGTGATCATGCGCCCGGAGCGGGGATTGGGCCGGGCACCGCGCCGTCGCCAGGCGCGGGCGCGGTGTCGCGCCCGGGCTCCGGCGCCCGCACCGCGTTGACGGCGTCCATGAGCGTCGCCATGTCCACCTTCTCGCCGCGGCTGGCGTTGAGCACCGCGCAGCGCCGCCGGTTCCGCGGCTGCCAGCGCGGATCCACGGCCGAGCCGAACAGGCCGACCGTCGGCACGCCCTCGGCAACCGCGACGTGGAAGAGATCCGTGTTGCCCGCCACGAAGAGATCGCACTGGCACAGCAACAGGATGGTCTCGAGGAGGGTGTCGCGGTTGAAGGCGGGCGGGACCGGCGCCCCGAGCGCGGTCTCGAACTCGCGCAGGCGGTCCTCGCCGCCGGGCCCCGCGAGGGGCAGGATGCGGCAGGTCAGCTGGGTCTTGAGCTGCTGGACGAGGAACACCAGATTGGCCACGGAGAGCGCCCGGCCCGCCTTGTCCGGGCCGGGATCGATGCCGACCAGCACCTCCTCCGGGCGCGGCTTGTTGAAATGGACGAGCTGCGCGACCTGGCGCAGCTTGTCGGTCGGCAACGGCCAGGCGGTGCGGATGATCCCGGGGTCGAGTCCGAGGAACGGCGCCAGCCGCGCGAGGCTGTCGCCACCGTAGCCGGTCGCCTCGTCGCCGCGGCGCAGCTCGAGATTGACGGCGGGCCAGGCGCCGGGATGGGAGGGACCGCAGCGCAGGACGGCGCCGCTCGTGAGCCCGAGATCCTCGAGCACCGGCGCCGGCTCCAGCGAGAGCACGAAGCTGGCGTCGTAGCGGCCGCCGGCCAGCGACCGCTGCAGGTTGCGCAAGGCCGGCTTCCAGCCGACGAGCTGCTTCTCGGAGTAGACCATGACCTGGCGGGCGAGGCCGCTCGGGATCACGAGCGGCGCGAACGCGTCGGGCACCAGGAAATCGAGGCTGGCGCCCGGCCAGGTCCGGCGGATCGCGGACAGCAGGGGCACGTGGAACAGCAGGTCGCTGAGGTCCAGGGACGCGAGCGCGAGAATGCGCGAGCTGTCGCTGATCTGTCCCGGCACCCGGAAGGCGGCGGTCTCCTTGCGCCCGCGGAGCGACTGCTTCAGTTTCTCGAGCACGGACTTCCCTTCCGCGGACCGGCGACTCCGCGCTACAACGCTCCCGGGAACACAGCTTGCCACACCTGGTCCACGTGCGCCACCGGCAAGAATTCCACCGCAGCGCGGACTTCCTCCGGGATGTGATCCAGATCGGTGATATTGGCGTCCGGGATGATGACTCGCCGGATCCCGACGCGATGGGCCGCCAGGACTTTCTCCAGGAGCCCGCCGATCGGCAGCACCTCGCCGGTCAAGGTGATCTCGCCCGTCATCGCGGTGCGGCGGTCCACCGGCTTGGCGAGCAGCAGCGACAGCAGGACCGTCGCCATCGCGATGCCGGCGGACGGACCGTCCTTCGGGATTGCCCCGGCCGGCACGTGGATGTGAACGTCGCGCGAGAAGAAGTCCGCGTGCTTCTCGTCGCCGCCGAACCGGCTGCGCAGGTAGCTGAAGGCGGCCGATGCCGATTCCTGCATCACGCTGCCGAGCTGGCCGGTGAGTTTCAGGTTGCCGCCGCCGCCGGGCAGGCTGAGCCCCTCGATGCTCAGGATCTTGCCGCCGACCGGAGTCCAGGCCAGGCCGGTGACCACGCCGACCAGCGCGCGGCGGCGCAGGCTGTCCCCGGTGTACGTCGGCGGGCCCAGGTAGTCGGCGAGGTTCTTGGCAGTGATCGCGTGCGGCCGGCGCCCACCGCGCGCCACCTTGCGCGCGGCCTTGCGGCAGACGCCGCCGATCTTGCGCTCGAGCTCCCGGACGCCGGCTTCGCGCGTGTGGTCCTCGATGATGTGCAGGATTCCGGAATCGGTGAACCGGATCTTCCGGCGATTGAGGCCGTTCTCGGCGATCTGCCGCGGCACGAGGTAGCGCTTCGCGATCTGCAGCTTCTCGAGGTTGGTGTAGCCCGGCAGCTGGATCGTTTCCATGCGGTCGAGCAGCGGACGCGGAATCGTGTCGAGCATGTTCGCGGTCGTGATGAACATCACCTTCGAGAGGTCGAACGCCAGCGCCAGGTAGTGATCGGTGAATCCGTGGTTCTGTTCCGGATCGAGGACCTCGAGCAGCGCGCTCGCCGGATCGCCGCGGAAGTCCTGGCCCAGCTTGTCGATCTCGTCGAGCATGATGAGCGGATTATTGGTCCCGCAATCCCGGATGCCGGCGATGATGCGGCCCGGCATCGCGCCGACGTAGGTGCGCCGGTGCCCGCGGATCTCCGCCTCGTCGCGCATGCCGCCGAGCGAGAAGCGGAAGAACTTGCGACCGACCGCCTCCGCGATGCTGCGGCCCAGCGACGTCTTGCCGACCCCGGGCGGCCCCTGGAGGCAGAGGATCGGCCCGCGGTGGTCGCCTTTGAGCTTGCGCACCGAGAGGAACTCGAGGATCCGTTCCTTGACGTCCTCGAGACCGTAATGGTCCCGCTCGAGGATCTCCTCGGCGCGGCCGAGGTCCAGCTTGTCCTCGCTCGAGACGAGCCACGGCAGATCGAGGATCCACTCGAGATAGGTCTTGCTGACCGTGTACTCGCTCGCGCCCGGCGACATCCGCGAGAGCCGGTCGTACTCGCGCTCGGCCGCCGCCCCCACCTTCTCCGGCAACGCGATCTGGTTCAGGCGTTCCCGGATTTCCTCCAGCTCGACGGAGCCTTCGTCCTCGTCTCCCAGCTCGCGGCGGATCGCCTTCAACTGCTGGCGCAGGTAATATTCGCGCTGGTCCTTGTCGATGGACTTGCGCACCTTCGTCTGCAACTGCTGACCGAGTTCCAGCACGTCGAGCTCGCGAATGACGACCTTCGAGAGCAGCTGCAGCCGCTTGCGCGGCGAGGCCTCCTCGAGCACGGCCTGCTTCTCCGCGACGTCGATGTCGAGATTCGTCGCGATGAGGTCCGCGAGCCGGCCGGGATCGTCGATGTTCATCACGACGACCTTCAGCTCGTCGGACAGGTGCTCGCTCGCGTCGATGATCTTCAGGAAATTGTTCGCGACGCCGCGCATGTAGGCGAGGGTCTGCGAGTCGTCGGCCGTCTCCTCGTGCACGGCGGAAATCGCCGCACGCAGGTAGGGCTCCTCCTGAAGGATGGCCTCGATCCGGCAGCGGGCGATCCCCTGGCCGAGCAGCCGCATGCTGCCGTCCGGGAAGCGCAGCATCTTCTGGATCCGCACGGCGGTGCCGACCTGGTAGATCTGCTCGGCGTCGCTGGTCGGCGCCGCGTCGGCATGGTCCGGCTCTCCCTCGGGCGGGTCGGGGCGCTGGGCGAAGGCGCCGAGGATCTTGTCGCCCGCCAGACACTCGTCCGCCAGCTTGATCAGGTTGGCATCGCTCAGAACGAGCGGCACCATCATGAACGGGAAGATGACGGCCTCGCTGATCGGCAGGATCGGCAACGTCGCCGGCAAGACCACGCCCTGGGTCGATTGCTCCTGCGGACTGCCGATCACGCCTTCGGACCTGGGCTGGCTCCTCCGCCGCATCACCGATCCACCTCGATCTGGCGCCGTTGCACCGGCTGCGGTTCACCCTTGCGGAACGTGACGTAGAGAAAACCGCCCCGGTACCGGGCGGTGGCGCTCGTCGGATCGATGTCGACCAAAAGCGGGACCCGCCTCACGAAGGGGCCGACGTTGATCTCCATCGTGTGAAAGTGCTTGCGCCCGGGTTGCGAGGACTCCGGCCGGATGCCGCGGACCACCAGGCACTGGCCGTCGCAGATCACCTCGATCTGGGCAGGATCCATGCCAGCGAGGTCCATCTGGATCACGAGGCTGGCCTCGGTCTCGTAGACGTCGGTCGCGGGGCGCCAGCAGAGGTCGCCCTCGGCCGGTACGGCGCCCCCCTTCTGGCTGTACGAGGTCACCAGGATCTCGAAGATCTCTTCGAGTTCGCTCTTGCGGCCGGGTCGCGCCATCGTCCGCCTCCGCCGGGTCTTGCCGTCGCGCGCCGAAAACGGGCGCCTCGGCAACCTTAACGGTCGATCAGGCGACCGTCAACATGGGGCATCCCCGCCGGCGGGTAAGCCGCGCGCCGCCGATGGCCGCGGCCGCCGGACACGGATCCTCCGGCGCGACCGGCAGCGGGGACGGTCCAGGGTGGCGTCAGAAGCGGCGCAGGACGCCGATGACGACGCCCTGGATCCGGACCCTCGCCTCGTCGTACTCCAGGGGCGAGAGCCGGGGATTCGCGGGCACGAGGCGGATCAACGCGCCTTGCCGGTGGTATTGCTTGACCGTGGCGTTCTCGCCGTCGACGAGGGCGATCACGGTCTCGCCGTTGCGCGCGGTCTCGCGTTCCTCGACGACGACGACGTCCCCGTCGCGGATCTGCTCCTCGATCATCGAGTCGCCGCGCACGCGGAGAGCGAACGTTCGCCGGCGCCCCAGCCACTGCTCGGGCAGGGCGATCTCTTCCGCCTCCGGCAGGGCCTCGATCGGCATACCGGCCGCCACCGTGCCGAGCAGCGGGATCAGGACCGCCGCCGCGTCCCGACCGCCGGTCACGACGGCGAGGTCCCGGCTGGCGTTGCGGCGCTCCCGTTTGAGGTATCCCTTGCCCACCAGCTGGCTGACGTGCTTGTGCACCGTGGCGACCGAGGACAGTCCGAACCGGTCGCCGATCTCCTGGAGAGTCGGCGCATAGTGGTTCTCGGCCGAGAAGGCGCGGATGAAGTCCAGGATCTCCGCTTGGCGACGCGTCAGCGACATGGCGACCTCCCGGCCGGAACCGGCTTCGCTGGGTGTTCGCCCACGTTAGGCGAAAAATCGGCGAATGTCCAGCCGGAAATCAGGCCCCGGACCAGCCTGGCGGCACCGCTTGCCGCCAGGGGCCGTTCGCCCGCAGGCGCATCGCCTCGTCCAGGGTGGGCAACCCCCGCCGGCCGCCCCAGTCGCGGCATTTGAGCGCCGCTACGGCGGCGCCCAGCGCGAGACCGGCGGGCCAGCTGTCGCCGCGCGCCCGGGCGAACGCGTAGCCGGCGTGAAAGGCGTCGCCGGCGCCGGTCGTGTCGCGGACCTCGACCGCGCAGGCTGGGACGTGGAAGACGCCGCCGCCGGTCTCGTCGAGCGCGAGGACGCCGGCCTCGCCGTAGGTGATCGCGACGCGACCCGGCCCCCGGGCCCGCAGCGCCCGCAACCCGGCGACGGGCCCGCTCTCGCCGGTCAGGCTCGCGGCGAACCCGGGCGAAGCGATCACGTCGGTGCAACGGGCGACCAGCTCGGACGCCCCCGCCCGGACCGATCCGGCGTCGAGCACGACGGGCAGACCGCGGGCCCGGGCGGCCGCCGCGAGGCGCTCCGCCGCCGGCGGCTCGTGACCGTCGCAATACAGGAGGTCGCAGGAGTCGAGCCAGGCGGGGTCCATCGCGTCCGGCGCGAGCGCGGGCAAGGTGCCGCGGGACCAGAAAACCGTCCGTGTCGCCGCCGCGGGATCGACCAGGATCACCGCGCGCGGCGAGCGGTGCCCGCCGGCGGCGACCGACAGCGAGAGGTCGACGCCCGCTTCGAGCAACTCGCGGCGCTGCACCGCGGCGCCCTCGTCGTCGCCGAACACCGTCACGAGCCGCACTCGCGCGCCCAACCGTGCGAGGCAGACGGCGGCGGTGGCGCCCGGGCCGCCGCCGCCGTGGTAGATCTCGGTCACCTCGTGCTTGCTGTCGAGCGCGGGCAATCCGGCCGTCGGCACCGTGATGTCGAAGGCGTTGTAACCGACCACGAGGATGTCCACGCCCGCTCCTTGCCGCGGCGCGCCGGGTCGTGCTAGCTTGCCGTGACCTCAATCGGCGCCGCGAGCGTGCGGCGCCCGAAGGAGCCGCGATGGCCGACTGCATCTTCTGCCGCATCGCCGCCGGGGACATCCCCTGCCGGGAGGTCCACGCCGACACCGACTTCGTCGCGTTCCGCGACTTGAATCCGCAGGCGCCGGTCCATTTCCTGGTGATCCCGCGCCGGCACGTCGCCGCGCTCACCGACCTCACCGGCGCCGACGCCGATCTCGTCGGCCGGCTGCAGGTGACGGCGGCCCAGGTGGCGGCCAAGCTCGGTCTCGCCGAAACGGGTTACCGGTTCGTCATCAACTGCGGCCGCGACGCTTGCCAGACCGTGCCGCACCTCCATCTGCACGTGCTCGGCGGCCGCGCGCTCGGCTGGCCGCCGGGTTGAGGGCGGCTCAGGTCCCGTACACCCCGCGCGAGACCCGCTTCACGCGACGACTCGTGGACAGGGTCCGTCTCAGGACGTTCGAGAAGTCGCGGCTGCGGCTGCGGAACAGCTTGCCGGCCGTGATCGTCTCGAGGATCGCCTTGAAGCTCATCGGCTCCCCTTTGTTCGCGAGGACGCCGATCACCACGTTCTCGAGAGTGGCCCGCTGCCCGCCGGTCCGCCGGCCGCGCGGCGCGGGGCGCTCGCCGCCCTTCCGCGCGGTCTTCGTCGCGGTCTTCCTGGCCGCCGTCTTCGCCGCCTTCCCGGCGGTCGTCCTGGCAGCTCGTCTGGCGGTCTTCTTCGCGGCCTTCTTGACGGTTCTCCGGCCGACCTTCCTGCCGGACCTCCGGCCGGCGGGCCGGCCCGGGCCGCGGCGGGTGCCTGCCACCCGTCCGATGAGGCGGTCCAGCTTCTGGTCGACCTCGGCCAGTTCGCTCGCGAGCTCGGTGCGCCGCTCCTCCAGGTGCTCGATCTCCTCCTTGGCCACGAGCAGCCTGTGTAGGTCGGCGCGGCTCAGTCTGGAGAGCAATCGGGTCAGATTCGTCGGCATGGAGACTCCTTTTCTCGCACGGCTCGCGCGGTGACCAGTAATATTACCGTCCCGCGCACGATAATCCGATCGTCCGGAAGTGTCAACAACGGCAGTAATATTACCGCGAACTGGAATCCGCCCAGCGGCGGTCCGCGGGTGCGATCCACCACTCCGCGAGATTGTTGAGCGGCGAGAGCAGGTGTGGGCGCACGTCGCGCACACGTCGATTGTAGGCGACCAGCTGGCGCGGATAATACAGCACCGCGGCCGGCGGGTCGGCGACCAGCGCTTCCTGCACCGCGTACCAGATGGGCAGACTTCGCGTCCGGTCCGGCTCCGCGAGCGCGCGGTCGAGCAGGGAATCGACGCGCGCGTTCGCGTAGCCGCCGAAATTGAAGCGATCGCTCGCGCCGGACCGCACGAGCGGCGAGGGGTCCGCGTAGAGGTTGGCCTGGTATTCTCCGAAATACGCGTCGAAACGACCCGCGCGCAGGAACTCGAGCGCCGTCGCCAGCTCCAGCGCACGCAACGAGACATCGACGCCGACCGCGGTCAGATACCGGCGCACGAGCGCAACGCCGTTTTCCCGCGCGGTGTCGCCGCCCCGGAAGATCACCTCCAGGCGCAACGGCACGCCCGATCGTTCCCGCACGCCGTCGCCGTCGTGGTCCACCCACCCCGCCGCGGCGAGCAGGGCGGCGGCCGAATCGGGCCGGCAGGGATCGGGCACCAGCCCGCGGTGGTGGTTCCAGAGCGCCGGCGGCAAGTAGGACGCGGCCGGCGCGCCGAAACCGCCCGTCAGGGCGGCCACGAACCGCTCGCGATCCAGGGCCAGGGACAGTGCGCGACGGACCGCCGGATCCCGCAGGACCGGTCGGCGCACGTTCCACATCAGGAAGGCGAAGACGCGACCCGGGACTTCCACGACCCGCAGCTGCGGATCCGTCGCCAGGCGCGCCGCGGCCGTCGCCGGCACGTCGAAGACGAGATCGATCTCGCCGGTCTCCAGCGCCATGACGCGCGCCGTCTCGTCGGGCACGATGCGCAGGATGACGCGATCGAGCCAGGGAGCCGCCAGAGGATAGTGTGGATTCGGCGCCAGCACGAGCTGGCGTCCCGGTTCCCACGATTCGAGCCGGAATGGGCCGGACGCGAGCGGCGATCGATTCAACGGCCAGGTCGCGACGGCGCTCGGATCCAGCGAGCGCACGCGGTGAGCCGGCAACAGCGAGTGGACGGTCGTCTGGACTGCCTGCGCCTGGGGCGCCGCGAATTCATACCGGACCGTCGCGAGGTCCGGCGTCGTCACCCTGACAACGGGTCGCAGCTGATCGGCGCGCGGGCTGGCGATGCGCGGATCGGTCAGGAGCTCGTAGCTCGCCCGCACGTCGTCGGCGGTCAGCGGCGTCCCGTCCTCCCAGGTCCACGGGCGCAGGTGGTAGGTGATCGCGAGGCTGTCCGGCGCGACCTCCCAGCGCTCGGCGATCATCGGGTACCACTGCAGATCCTCACCCATCTCCGCGAGCCCCGCCTGCAGCAGCGAGAGCACCGAACCGGCGACTGCGGACGTGCGGATCAGGGAATTGAGGACATCCGGCTCGTCGGGCAGCGCCACGACGACCGTTCCGCCGCGCGACGGCGCGGCGGTCGCGTCCGCCGGAGGCGCAGGCTGCGGCGCATCCCCCTGGCAGCCCGCCACCATTCCCAAAACGACGGCGACCAGCCACCCTGAGCGGTCGCCCGGCGCGATCGATCTCATGCGAACTCCTCGCTCGGCTTGCCGTGATGCTAGGTGGCCGCGGCGATCCCGGTCAAGTGATGAGGCGATCGGTCGCGTTCGCGGGGAGCGCGCGCAGAAGCGCCGGGCCCGCCGCTGGCGGGTCCCGGCGCTGTGCTCCGAGCCGACGCCTATTTCACGAGCGTCAGCTTGAACGTCCGCGACTCTGCCGCCTGCTGCGCACGGACGAAGTACACGCCGCTGGCCTGGCCGCGACCCGTGTCGTCGCGCCCGTCCCAGGTCAGGTCGTGCCACCCCGCCGCGGCGTCGCCCGCGTGCAGCTGCCGGATCCGGCGGCCCCGCAGGTCGTACACCGCCACGTCGAGCCGGCGGTCCGGTCCCGGCGCCACGTAGAGGCGCAGAGTGGTGACCGGATTGAACGGATTGGGGTGCGGCGGCATGACGGTGAAGATGCTCGGCACCACCGGATCGTCGACGCCGGTGATGCTCACCTGCACGGCGACGCCGGTCCGCTGCGGATTGCCGTGGAAGGTCGGCCACGGCACGTTCGCGGCGTCGAAGGGCGCCGGCAGGTCCCAGGCGTGGAGCAACCGGTCCCACGACCCGTACACGACCTCCACGTCGCCGTCGAGATCCAGGTCGCAGATCACCGGCGTCGAGCGCGGGATCCCGTCGAGCCGGATCGGGAAGCCCGGGATCCCCTCTCCCGCGTGGTCGACGGCGAAGATGAGGTCCGGCGTTTCGGTCTCGTCGCTGCCGACGGGCTGCACGACATCCGAGAGGCCGTCGCCGTTGATGTCGCCCACGACCGGACTGCCCTCCGAGTTCGCCGGCAGCTGCACCGGCCAGCCCGCCATGATGTCGCCGGTCGTGCCGTCGAAGCGGCCCGTGTCGACCGCGATCAGGTCCAGGCGGAACGAACCGCCGTTGACCGGCCAGAGGATCTCCAGGTCGTTGTCGCCGTCGAAATTGCCGACCGCCGGGCTGGGGCCCGGAGAGTCGTCCCAGTTCGTGTTGAAGAAGACCGGGAAGCCCGGGTACGCCGCCGCGTTGTGGTGGATCGCGTAGAGGTAGTGAGCGGTCGTGAAGAAGACGATCTCCTTGTCGCCGTCCCGATCGAGATCGGCGATCGCCGGCGCGCAGATGATCTGCGCGCTGCCCGTCGTGAACGGGAAGTTCTGCGCCTGACTGCCGTTGTAACGATACGCGAGCAGCGCGTTGCCCGGCGTGAAGTAGCGCGTGCCGAAGATGATCTCGCAGGCGCCGTCCCCGTCCAGGTCGAAGAGCGCGGGCGACGAGTAGCCCCAGCTCTCGTCGCGATCGACGAACACGCCGTTGGTGGCGGGGTTGCTGTCCCCGTCGCGCAGCTCGACTCCGGTATGGTGCCAGACGAACGTGCGCCCGGCCGTATCGTTGACCACGACCTCGTTGTCGCCGTCGCCGTCGACGTCGCCGACCGCCGGCGTCGCCCAGTTCCAGGAGTTCTGCATGGTCCGCGGCCAGCCCGGAAGCTCGCTGCCGTCCGCCCTGAAGACGTGGATCTGGCGCGCGTTCAGGCGCTCGCTCGCGATGATCTCCAGCCCCGGCTCACCGTCGAGGTCCGCCAGGACCACGCCGGACGGCTCGAACTGACCGTCGACTCCCGTCAAAGGACCGGTGGTCTGGGCGTCGTTGTCCCCGTCGACGAGCTCGCTGCCGTCCTCGTTCCACGCGTAGACCTCGTCCGACGCGAGGACGATCTCCAACCGCCCGTCCCCGTCGATGTCCCCCACGGCGATGTGGCCGCTCGTCTGCAACTGGAA
This sequence comes from Candidatus Krumholzibacteriota bacterium, assembly GCA_022711765.1. Classification (GTDB taxonomy): domain Bacteria; phylum Krumholzibacteriota; class Krumholzibacteriia; order LZORAL124-64-63; family LZORAL124-64-63; genus Glo-17. The sequence goes on along the minus strand of JAKLEB010000001.1, from coordinate 37,134 downwards.
CTCCAGCGGGAAATTGGTGAGCTCGGGCGGCATGGTCCCCTGGGTCACGACCGGCGAGAAATCGCTCTCCTGCAGGAACGTGTCCACGGCGGTGACCTTGTACCAGTACGGCGTCAGCTGCATGAGTCCGCGGTCCTCGAAGTACGCGATCCCCTGCAGCAGGTCGGGGTTGGCCCGGCTGAACGGCCCCGCCTCGGCCGCCGCGCGATAGACGTGGTAGCCCAGGGTCGCCGCCCCGCCGACCGGGTCCCAGCGCAGCGCGATCGCGTCCGACGCGATCGTCGCGTCGGCGGCCGGCAGGCCGGGAGCCGCCGGCTCGTTGAATTCGAGCGGCTGGGTGAAGGTGCGCCCGTAGTTGTCCTGGAAATCGACGCGGCACGGCTGGAGCTGCCCGATGTTGGCCAGGGTCACCGAGAGCTCGCCCGACTGGTAGGTCTCCTCCTCCAGCAGGTCGACGTTGGCGTAGAACGCGAAGGCGCTGTGCACCGTGACCCCCGCCGCCGCGTTCGTCACCTGCGCGACGAGCTGGTCGAGTCGTCCGCTGCCGTAGTTCTTCACGTACGGACGCAGGACCAGGCGTTCGTTGCTCTCCGCCACGCCGTCGCCGTCGCCGTAGACGGAGTCGTCGACGACGAGGCGCGCGACCTCCGGCTCGGGCACCCGCACCTCGAGCAGGCCGTTGCTGACCCAGCTGCCGCCGCCGTTCGCCGTCACGACGATCCGCATCGCGATGCGCAAACCGTCACGCATGATGGTCTGCGGCTTGACCACGAGCGGGTCCAGGTTGGTGGTCGATCCGCCCGGCGCGATGTTGCCCGCGCTCGCCGTGCCGTCGAGCACCACGAGCTGCGGATCGTCGCTGGTCAACGTGACATTCAGCCCGGTCGCGCCGCCGCCGCCGAGATCCTGCAACTGCAGCGCCAGCGAAATCGTCTCGCCGGCCTCGGCGACGCCGTTGCCGTTGCCGTTGGGCGACTGGTCGCCGATCCCGAATCCGGTCATGGCCACGTACGTCGCGCTGCCGGCGACCGGGATCGTGCGGGTCGTCCGCACGAGGTTGGCGCCCGAAACCGTCAAGGTGACCGTGCCCGCCGTCTGCGGGACGATCGTCAGCGACGCCTGACCCGCCGGATCGGTGACGGCCCACGCGTACGTCTCGCCGTCCTTGACCAGACAGACGTCGGCGCCGACCGCCGGCCGACCGCCCGCCACGACCTGGACCTGCACCGTCTGCTCGCCAACGGCGAGATTGGCGGGCGCCGTGATCGAGGGCGCCAGCGGCGGACCGCACCAGATGCCGGTCGCGGGATCGCCGATGATCGCCGCATTGAGCTGCGTCCAGCGGTCGACCGTGTTGCGCGACGTGTTGCCGATGAACTGCAGGCGCGCCACGTTGAACGCGTCGGGGACGCGGAGCACGCCGTCGCAGACCATGGCGCCGTAGAACGTCGACTGGTAGCCGAAGGAATTGGAGGGGAATGCTTCACGCGCGGCGCTGACCGAGACGATCGCGCCGCCGTCGGGATTCTCGACGAACCGCTCCATCAAGCACGAGAAATCGAACGCGCCCGACGCGCAGTTCACGGCGAAGAGCAGGAAGTGATGCGGATTGTGGAGAGCGTCCGCGTCGGACACCGTGAAGTTCGCGTCGCCGACCGACATGTTGAAGTAGTGCCCGTGGCCGAACTGGTCCACGTGGCCGTAGTGGCCGGTGTTGAGCGAGTCGATCAGGGCCGCGCGGGTCAGCGGAGCGTCGCGCGGATAGAGCTGCGCGGTCTCGTACATGCGCACATAGGACATGGTCGAGCACGACTCGATGATGGTGTCGATCAAGGTCTGCGCGTACTGGGCGCCATCGAGCGTGATGGGTTCGCCCGGATGCCAGGGCGACGGGAAGAGCACCTCCGCGGCGAAGAGGATCCGGTTCGCCCAGAGCGCGCCGGCCGGCGTCGCCTCGTAGCCCAGCACCTTGTCCACGAACTGCTGGGCGCCGAGGAGGCTGCGCACCGGCGCCCGCGCCACGGCGAGTTCCGGCGCGAGATCGGCGTTGTCGCCGGGGTTGCCCTCCGTGACGTACGGCTCGCCGAGCCAGCCGTCGCCGTCGGCGCCCCAGTTCCCATCGAGCGCGGCGTAGTACGTGTCGGTCGGGATGTCCGTGTGCCCGCCGTACGGATAGAAGTTGCTCCGGATCGTGCGGGTCGGCACGATCTCCGTGTCCCCGCCGAGCAGCAGGTACTCCACGCCCCACTTGGCGTACGCGTCCTGCAGGAACATCCTCAGGGTCTCCTGGAAATCGACGCCGCGACGGAAATTCGCGGAGATCCACTCGCGCGTCACCACGAGCGCCGGCAATCCCTGGCGCGTGCGGTGGTCCGCCAGGCGCTGGAACTCGGGCGCCAGCGCCGCCGACGTCACGATCAGGTACCGGATCCCGCTTCCTTCGAGGCTGGGGTTGGGCGTGGGCAGGAAGGGAGCGCCCGACTTGTCGAGCGCAGCCCCGTCCTCGCGCTGATAGCTCGTCACCGCCTCCGGATTCGCCACGAGCGGGCGCAACAGCCGTTCCAGGCGGCTGCGCTCCCCGGCGACGAGACGCTCGCGAGCGAGGGGCGGGCTCGCGGCGGGCGCGCCGGTCGAGACCGCGCGGATCGCGAACCGCTCCAGCACGTCCAGGCGCGCGGGCGACCCGGGATCGCCGTCGCGCAGGCGCGCCGGGTGCACGGTCACGGCGAGCAACCGGTAGCCCCGCCAGCTGTGAACGCCGCCGAAGGCGCCCCAGCTCGGCGGGAACATGCCACCGGCCGGCTCCAGGTCACGCTGCGGCAGGAGGTCGCCGGCGCTCGACGCCAGGGCGCCCGCCAGCGCCAGGCGGCCGGGCGCAACGATCGAGCGGATCGCGAGCGGTTCGACCTCGACGCCGGCGATCGCCAGGTCGGCGGGCACGAGCAACAGGAGGTCGATCGCCGGCAGGTCCGCCAGGTCCGTGACCCCGAGCGAGCGACCACCGCCGAGGTCGAGCCGGTACGACCCATCGGCCAGCTCGGTCCAGGCGAACTGATCCGGTTCCAACGTTCCTTCGTAGAGCACAGGACCCTGCGCGGCCAGGACCAGGGAACTGAGCGAGACGGCGATGACGATGAGCGGGGTTACGACCATGCGGCGGCTCATGCCTATCCTCCTGGGTCGCGCGTGCATGCGGATCGAGCCGTAGACGCGATCGCCCGGTGACGACCGTTCCTGGGCAAACCAAGGAGATGATCTTACCACAAATAAAGAAACGAGTCAAATCAGGAGAATCGAAGTTGCCAATGGAGTCGTCGACAGGGTCGATCAGCCCGGTATTCTCCGGAATTATGCGTCGCAGCGTCCGGCGCCCGAGAACTCCCGCGCCGCGAGATCCGACAAGACCGGTCAGCACATGTAGGCGCCAGCACGAGCGCCGGCCGGTCTCCCAGATTCGCGATCGAGCGGACCGGACGGGTCGGCGCGCGCAGAAGCGCCGGGCCCGCCGCTGGCGGGTCCCGGCGCTGTGCTCCGAGCCGACGCCTATTTCACGAGCGTCAGCTTGAAGGTCCGCGACTCTGCCGCCTGCTGCGCGCGGACGAAGTACACGCCGCTGGCCTGGCCGCGACCCGTGTCGTCGCGCCCGTCCCAGGTCAGGTCGTGCCACCCCGCCGCGGCGTCGCCCGCGTGCAGCTGCCGGATCCGGCGGCCCCGCAGGTCGTACACCGCCACGTCGAGCCGGCGGTCCGGTCCCGGCGCCACGTAGAGGCGCAGAGTGGTGACCGGATTGAACGGATTGGGGTGCGGCGGCATGACGGTGAAGATGCTCGGCACCACCGGATCGTCGACGCCGGTGATGCTCACCTGCACGGCGACGCCGGTCCGCTGCGGATTGCCGTGGAAGGTCGGCCACGGCACGTTCGCGGCGTCGAAGGGCGCCGGCAGGTCCCAGGCGTGGAGCAACCGGTCCCACGACCCGTACACGACCTCCACGTCGCCGTCGAGATCCAGGTCGCAGATCACCGGCGTCGAGCGCGGGATCCCGTCGAGCCGGATCGGGAAGCCCGGGATCCCCTCTCCCGCGTGGTCGACGGCGAAGATGAGGTCCGGCGTTTCGGTCTCGTCGCTGCCGACGGGCTGCACGACATCCGAGAGGCCGTCGCCGTTGATGTCGCCCACGACCGGACTGCCCTCCGAGTTCGCCGGCAGCTGCACCGGCCAGCCCGCCATGATGTCGCCGGTCGTGCCGTCGAAGCGGCCCGTGTCGACCGCGATCAGGTCCAGGCGGAACGAACCGCCGTTGACCGGCCAGAGGATCTCCAGGTCGTTGTCGCCGTCGAAATTGCCGACCGCCGGGCTGGGGCCCGGAGAGTCGTCCCAGTTCGTGTTGAAGAAGACCGGGAAGCCCGGGTACGCCGCCGCGTTGTGGTGGATCGCGTAGAGGTAGTGAGCGGTCGTGAAGAAGACGATCTCCTTGTCGCCGTCCCGATCGAGATCGGCGATCGCCGGCGCGCAGATGATCTGCGCGCTGCCCGTCGTGAACGGGAAGTTCTGCGCCTGACTGCCGTTGTAACGATACGCGAGCAGCGCGTTGCCCGGCGTGAAGTAGCGCGTGCCGAAGATGATCTCGCAGGCGCCGTCCCCGTCCAGGTCGAAGAGCGCGGGCGACGAGTAGCCCCAGCTCTCGTCGCGATCGACGAACACGCCGTTGGTGGCGGGGTTGCTGTCCCCGTCGCGCAGCTCGACTCCGGTATGGTGCCAGACGAACGTGCGCCCGGCCGTATCGTTGACCACGACCTCGTTGTCGCCGTCGCCGTCGACGTCGCCGACCGCCGGCGTCGCCCAGTTCCAGGAGTTCTGCATGGTCCGCGGCCAGCCCGGAAGCTCGCTGCCGTCCGCCCTGAAGACGTGGATCTGGCGCGCGTTCAGGCGCTCGCTCGCGATGATCTCCAGCCCCGGCTCACCGTCGAGGTCCGCCAGGACCACGCCGGACGGCTCGAACTGACCGTCGACTCCCGTCAAAGGACCGGTGGTCTGGGCGTCGTTGTCCCCGTCGACGAGCTCGCTGCCGTCCTCGTTCCACGCGTAGACCTCGTCCGACGCGAGGACGATCTCCAACCGCCCGTCCCCGTCGATGTCCCCCACGGCGATGTGGCCGCTCGTCTGCAACTGGAACTCCAGCGGGAAATTGGTGAGCTCGGGCGGCATGGTCCCCTGGGTCACGACCGGCGAGAAATCGCTCTCCTGCAGGAACGTGTCCACGGCGGTGACCTTGTACCAGTACGGCGTCAGCTGCATGAGTCCGCGGTCCTCGAAGTACGCGATCCCCTGCAGCAGGTCGGGGTTGGCCCGGCTGAACGGCCCCGCCTCGGCCGCCGCGCGATAGACGTGGTAGCCCAGGGTCGCCGCCCCGCCGACCGGGTCCCAGCGCAGCGCGATCGCGTCCGACGCGATCGTCGCGTCGGCGGCCGGCAGGCCGGGAGCCGCCGGCTCGTTGAATTCGAGCGGCTGGGTGAAGGTGCGCCCGTAGTTGTCCTGGAAATCGACGCGGCACGGCTGGAGCTGCCCGATGTTGGCCAGGGTCACCGAGAGCTCGCCCGACTGGTAGGTCTCCTCCTCCAGCAGGTCGACGTTGGCGTAGAACGCGAAGGCGCTGTGCACCGTGACCCCCGCCGCCGCGTTCGTCACCTGCGCGACGAGCTGGTCGAGTCGTCCGCTGCCGTAGTTCTTCACGTACGGACGCAGGACCAGGCGTTCGTTGCTCTCCGCCACGCCGTCGCCGTCGCCGTAGACGGAGTCGTCGACGACGAGGCGCGCGACCTCCGGCTCGGGCACCCGCACCTCGAGCAGGCCGTTGCTGACCCAGCTGCCGCCGCCGTTCGCCGTCACGACGATCCGCATCGCGATGCGCAAACCGTCACGCATGATGGTCTGCGGCTTGACCACGAGCGGGTCCAGGTTGGTGGTCGATCCGCCCGGCGCGATGTTGCCCGCGCTCGCCGTGCCGTCGAGCACCACGAGCTGCGGATCGTCGCTGGTCAACGTGACATTCAGCCCGGTCGCGCCGCCGCCGCCGAGATCCTGCAACTGCAGCGCCAGCGAAATCGTCTCGCCGGCCTCGGCGACGCCGTTGCCGTTGCCGTTGGGCGACTGGTCGCCGATCCCGAATCCGGTCATGGCCACGTACGTCGCGCTGCCGGCGACCGGGATCGTGCGGGTCGTCCGCACGAGGTTGGCGCCCGAAACCGTCAAGGTGACCGTGCCCGCCGTCTGCGGGACGATCGTCAGCGACGCCTGACCCGCCGGATCGGTGACGGCCCACGCGTACGTCTCGCCGTCCTTGACCAGACAGACGTCGGCGCCGACCGCCGGCCGACCGCCCGCCACGACCTGGACCTGCACCGTCTGCTCGCCAACGGCGAGATTGGCGGGCGCCGTGATCGAGGGCGCCAGCGGCGGACCGCACCAGATGCCGGTCGCGGGATCGCCGATGATCGCCGCATTGAGCTGCGTCCAGCGGTCGACCGTGTTGCGCGACGTGTTGCCGATGAACTGCAGGCGCGCCACGTTGAACGCGTCGGGGACGCGGAGCACGCCGTCGCAGACCATGGCGCCGTAGAACGTCGACTGGTAGCCGAAGGAATTGGAGGGGAATGCTTCACGCGCGGCGCTGACCGAGACGATCGCGCCGCCGTCGGGATTCTCGACGAACCGCTCCATCAAGCACGAGAAATCGAACGCGCCCGACGCGCAGTTCACGGCGAAGAGCAGGAAGTGATGCGGATTGTGGAGAGCGTCCGCGTCGGACACCGTGAAGTTCGCGTCGCCGACCGACATGTTGAAGTAGTGCCCGTGGCCGAACTGGTCCACGTGGCCGTAGTGGCCGGTGTTGAGCGAGTCGATCAGGGCCGCGCGGGTCAGCGGAGCGTCGCGCGGATAGAGCTGCGCGGTCTCGTACATGCGCACATAGGACATGGTCGAGCACGACTCGATGATGGTGTCGATCAAGGTCTGCGCGTACTGGGCGCCATCGAGCGTGATGGGTTCGCCCGGATGCCAGGGCGACGGGAAGAGCACCTCCGCGGCGAAGAGGATCCGGTTCGCCCAGAGCGCGCCGGCCGGCGTCGCCTCGTAGCCCAGCACCTTGTCCACGAACTGCTGGGCGCCGAGGAGGCTGCGCACCGGCGCCCGCGCCACGGCGAGTTCCGGCGCGAGATCGGCGTTGTCGCCGGGGTTGCCCTCCGTGACGTACGGCTCGCCGAGCCAGCCGTCGCCGTCGGCGCCCCAGTTCCCATCGAGCGCGGCGTAGTACGTGTCGGTCGGGATGTCCGTGTGCCCGCCGTACGGATAGAAGTTGCTCCGGATCGTGCGGGTCGGCACGATCTCCGTGTCCCCGCCGAGCAGCAGGTACTCCACGCCCCACTTGGCGTACGCGTCCTGCAGGAACATCCTCAGGGTCTCCTGGAAATCGACGCCGCGACGGAAATTCGCGGAGATCCACTCGCGCGTCACCACGAGCGCCGGCAATCCCTGGCGCGTGCGGTGGTCCGCCAGGCGCTGGAACTCGGGCGCCAGCGCCGCCGACGTCACGATCAGGTACCGGATCCCGCTTCCTTCGAGGCTGGGGTTGGGCGTGGGCAGGAAGGGAGCGCCCGACTTGTCGAGCGCAGCCCCGTCCTCGCGCTGATAGCTCGTCACCGCCTCCGGATTCGCCACGAGCGGGCGCAACAGCCGTTCCAGGCGGCTGCGCTCCCCGGCGACGAGACGCTCGCGAGCGAGGGGCGGGCTCGCGGCGGGCGCGCCGGTCGAGACCGCGCGGATCGCGAACCGCTCCAGCACGTCCAGGCGCGCGGGCGACCCGGGATCGCCGTCGCGCAGGCGCGCCGGGTGCACGGTCACGGCGAGCAACCGGTAGCCCCGCCAGCTGTGAACGCCGCCGAAGGCGCCCCAGCTCGGCGGGAACATGCCACCGGCCGGCTCCAGGTCACGCTGCGGCAGGAGGTCGCCGGCGCTCGACGCCAGGGCGCCCGCCAGCGCCAGGCGGCCGGGCGCAACGATCGAGCGGATCGCGAGCGGTTCGACCTCGACGCCGGCGATCGCCAGGTCGGCGGGCACGAGCAACAGGAGGTCGATCGCCGGCAGGTCCGCCAGGTCCGTGACCCCGAGCGAGCGACCACCGCCGAGGTCGAGCCGGTACGACCCATCGGCCAGCTCGGTCCAGGCGAACTGATCCGGTTCCAACGTTCCTTCGTAGAGCACAGGACCCTGCGCGGCCAGGACCAGGGAACTGAGCGAGACGGCGATGACGATGAGCGGGGTTACGACCATGCGGCGGCTCATGCCTATCCTCCTGGGTCGCGCGTGCATGCGGATCGAGCCGTAGACGCGATCGCCCGGTGACGACCGTTCCTGGGCAAACCAAGGAGATGATCTTACCATAGATAAAGAAATGAGTCTAATTGAGGAGTTTTTTAGTTGCTCATCGAGCCATCGGCGGGCAAGGTCCTGGTCTCGCCAGGTTCGAGAACCAGGACGAGAGGCTCGGCCCCGGCCGACGGCTCGCGCTCTTGACCGGCGGCCGCCGCCTCCGGCGGGACGACGACCAGGCGGCGCGCGCGGGTCAGGTTCCGGACCACGATCCGGTCGCCGCGGACCACCCAGGACGTGCCTCGCCGCTGCAGATCCGCCAGCTCACTGTCGACCACGAAGAGCGGCCCACGGGTCGCGAACTCGCCGAGCAGGTGGGCGAGCTCGGCACGGCCCAGCTCGTGCACGGCGGGATCCAGGTGGGCGAAATTGATCCGGTGGGCTTCGACTATCGCGGCTTCGCGCCGCCGCCAGGCGGCGTCGACATCCCGCACAGCCGCCTCGGTGATCGCCCTGGGCGCATGCTGCTGGACCGGCTCGAACAGGCAGTTGCGGTCGAGGTAGACCCGGTCCTGCCGATACCACCGCGTCCATGCGCGATGCCAGACCTTGAGCAGGCGACCCGAGAGGCCCCGCCAGCGACTCTGCCTCTGCTGCCGCTGGCCCTGGATCACGCGCAGATCCCGCTCGCACCAGAGCTGCTCGTGCCGGTCATTCCAGACGTAGTCGGGCGCGATCACCGAACGCGGCGAGTAGCCGAAGAGCTGCCGGAACACGACGAGATTGCGGTCCAGCTCGTCAGCGATCACGGCGAGGTCCCGCCACGCACCGAGCTCCCAGGCGCGTTCGCTCTCGGGGAACGGCAGGATCTGCAGGGCCGCTGCCGCGCGAACCGCCGGCTCCTCGCTCGCGCGCCGCCGGCGGAGTTCCGGATCGTAATGCCAGCGCCCGTGGAGCTCCGGGTGCCAGACGCCGGCCTGTTGCGCGTCGCGCACCGCGTGCCACAGCCCTGGCCGGTCGTACCCCGGTGGAGTCGCCGGCATGTCCCGCACGATCCAGCGATCCGTCGAGTCGAGCGGGTCCGGCTCCAGCGAGAACGACGCGAGGATGTAGTTCGGCTGAAGCACCGCCGGCAGTCCGTCGCGGCCGCGGTGAGCGGCGAAGACCGCCGCCAGCTCGGCGACCATGGCGCTATCCTCGAGCGTCGAGTGCCAGTAGACCTCGGGGAACTGGCCGGGAGCCAGGACCTTGCGGTCCAGCCCGGCGAGCGCGGACGTGTCGGGCAGGAATCCGCAGAGGCCCCAGTCGTCGCTCTCGATGCAGATCGTGCGGGCTCTGCGCCACTCGACTGCCGCCGGACTGCGACCCCACAGCACGCCCGCTGCGACGACGAGCGCGGCGCCCCCGATCGCGACCGTGACGGCGAGTCGCCTCAACATCCCGCTGCCTCCGGGCGCCAGCGCGCCCACCAGTAGCATCCGTAACTGAGACCGTCGCGCTGGATCCGTTGCATCAAACAAGCCATCTCGGTGGCCGGCTCCGGATCCCCGGACGCGAGCCAGGCGATCACGCCGGCGGCCGCGACCTCCCATTCGTTCACGGCCTGTCCGCACGTCCATTCGCCGTTCCACGCCCACACCCGGCGACGGCGCCGGAACTCGGCCAGCGGCACCAGCTCGCGCCTGCCAGTCGCGCCGGCCTGGGCCAGCATTGCCTGCAGGTCGCGATAGTTCCGGGCCGCCCGCGGCGACGCGAGCGGCTCGTCCTCGAAGATCCAGAGGCTGCCGTCGCGATCGACGAGGTCCCGCCAGACGCCCGGCCCGGCCGCCGGAAGGTCACGCCACAGCTGGCGCAGGAGGTTCGCGGCGACCACGACGTCGAAGCGCCGCCGCAACGGCGGTGCGAGCGCATCACCGCGGATCCGCGGTCGCGAACCCGCCGGCCAGCAGCTGCGGTCCACGGTGAGCGGCTCCCGTCCGAGCTCGCGGATCACCGCAGTGAAGGAGCCGTCGCCGCTGCCGAGCTCGAGCACGCCGGCGGCCGACGATCGCCGCAGGTCGTCAATGAAGGTCGCGGGAAGTGGGGAAAACGACATTCGCGTCCGCCCCTTCCGACATCCGGGCCGGCCTGGACTTCGCGACGCCCTCGTCATCGTCCGGGATGATCGCCAGCTCGCCGCCCGCGACTTTCTGGACCGGCCGGAGGGGTCCGCGGGCCGCCTGCAGATCGATGACCTCGGCCACGCGACGATCCACCAGACCCGTCCGGTCGACGAGCCCGTCGTCGAACCCCAGCGCGTACGAGACTTCCGAGAAAAGGTCCCAACCCGTGTGCCGGTTCCTCAGGTGCTGGAGGGCCCCCAGCTGGGCGGCGCCCATCCACGCCGCCATGGCCGGCAGGCCGAGCCAGGCGGAGTCCAGGAAGTCACTGAGCGCGAAGAGGCCCGAGCCGCCCGTCACCAGGAGCAGCGCGGCGACGGCCCGCGCGGGACTGAAGCCGAGCCGGACGAGACGGTGGTGCAAGTGGTTGTCGTCCGCCTGGAAGATCGAGGTCCGCTGACGATAGCGGCGGACGATCGTGGTCGCCGTGTCCCAGATCGGCACGGTCATGGGCGCCAGGAGCACGGGCAGCGGGACGGCGGCGTTGCGGCTCAGGTTGAGCATGAGGGTCGCCAGGACGAGGCCCATCCACATGCTCCCCGAATCGCCCAGGAAGATCTTGCGACTGCTGACGTTCCAGTAGAGGAAGGCCATCGTCGACCCGGCCAGGGTCGTCGCCAGGAGCGCCGACGTCGCTTCTCCGGCGGCGAGCGCCAGGACCGCCAGGAACAGGGACGCGAGGACGCTGATCCCGCTCGCGAGGCCATCAAGGCCGTCGATGAGGTTCATCGAGTTGATGAAGCCCAGGTACCAGAAAAGGGTGAACGGCCAGGACCAGCCGCCGAGCTCGACGCGGCCGAGGCCGGGAAGCGTCACGGATTCGAACCGCTGCCCGAGCAGCATGAGGCCGAGGATGATGATCAGCTGGCCGTAGAGCTTCTTCTCCGCGTGGATGCCGAACCGATCGTCGCCGACGCCCAGGGCCAGGATCACCAGGCCGGCGCCGATCAGGATCATGAGCCAGGGCCAGGGCAGAGCCATGCGCAGCACGAAATTCTCGAGGAAGTAGAGCGCGCAGAAGAAGGAGATGAAGATCGCCATGCCGCCAGTTCGCGGCACCGGCTCGCGATGCGGCCGCCGGCCGCCGGGATGGTCCACGATTTCGGTGAGAAAACCCAGGTTGCGAAAATGCGGCTGGACCAACCACGACATGACGAATGCGACGCCGAAACTGACCAGAGGTACGATCCCTCGCTCCACGACCCCTCCGTTGGCTTGCTCCGTTCCCTCGAAGCGTGGCTCTCCTGAGCTGCCCGAAAGTATCGCAACGTCCCGGCGAGGGCAACACCGAACTCGTTGCCGCGCGCCGGCTCAGCGATGCCCGCCGAGGACGCGCTCGTAGACCTCGCCAGTGGTGCGGGCGGTCTCCTCCCAGGTCCACCGGGCGAGGTTGGCGTGTCCGCGTCGGACGAGGTCCCGGCGGAGACGCACATCGTCGGTCAACCGGTGCATTCCCGCCACCAGCGCCCGTTGATCCTCCGGATCCACTCGAAGAGTCGCGTCGCCCCCGACTTCCGCCATCGCGCCGCGATCACTGGTCAACACCGGCAATCCTGCGGCCATGGCTTCCAGAATCGGGAATCCGAAGCCTTCGTGCAAGCTGGGCAAGAGCAAGGCCCGCGCCAAGCTGTAATGTTGCCATAATTCGTCTGGATTACAGTAGTCCTCGACGATCACCCTGCCGGATGCTGCCAGCGCCGCCAGGCGGCTGCGGATCGCAGTATCCCGCCAGCCGCGGCCGCCGGCCAGCACTAGCTGCGGGCAGTCGAGGCCCGCAGCCTCCCGTTCCGCGACGAATCGCTCGTAGGCGCGCAGCAACCCCTCGACGTTCTTCCGCGGCTCCAGCGTGCCCACGAAGAGGAACGGCGCGGCGCCTCCGCGATCCGGCGACGCGACCGGCCGGCCCCGGACCCACTGCGGTGCGCCGAAGGGGGTCACCCACACCCGGTTCGCGACCTCCGGGAACCAGGCCACCACGTCGTCGGCGGTCGCCCGCGAGTTGCAGACCACGGCGCGCGCCCGCCGCAACGACGCCGGGACGAGCCGGTCGTAATACAGGCGGCGTGGCTGCTCGATCGTGTGCGGGAACCGCAGATAGCCGAGATCGTGCACGGTGACGACCGACGGACACGGGAGCCGCAGCGGCGCGACGAATTGCAGGCAATGCAGCAGATCCGCTCCCAGCCGGCGCAGCACTCGCGGCATGACCAGCTGCGTCCAGAGGGCCTTGCGCAGGGTGCCGCCGGCCGCGCCGGGACACGGGACGATCCGCCACCCGGCTCGGTCCGCCAGTTCCGGCAGGAGTTCCGGGCTCGTGCAGAGGACCGCGACATCGAACCACCGGTCCGTCGCGGCGAGCGCTCGCGTCAATTCGATGATCGCCTGCCCGACGCCCGTGGGTTGCGGGCGCAGCAACAAGGCGTCGAGGACGATCAGTGGCCGCGTCACGTCCGTCGTCTCTCCGTGCCGGAACCGATGCGGACCTCCGCCAGCGCGGCGAGCCAGAGCCCCGGCAGGATCCAGAGGTGCGGCAGGTTGTACTGGGAAAAGATGCACAGGTGCAGGCCCACGGCGCAACTGGCCGCCGCCGCCGCGGCGAGCCTGGCGCGCGCCGCGGCCGGGGCGTCCGCCGCCAGCCGCCGCCACGTGCGCGCGAAGGCCGTCCCGAGTGCGCCGAGCCAGACGCCGGCCCCGATCAATCCCGTCTCGCACAGCACCAGCAGCGGCGCGCTGTTGACGACCGGCCAGGCGAACTGGCTCTCGAGCCCCGGCAGATCCACGAGCGCATAGAAGTGGTAGGGGAACTGCCCCCAGCCGACGCCGACCAGCGGCGACGCGAGGAACGCCCGCCACGCCGCCTGTCCGCTGTAAAAACGGGTCAGGTTCGACCAGTCGCTCCGATCGAACGTCTGCAGGAGCCGGCGGACCGGCCAGGTGAGCGAATCCGGGCCCGACACGACGAGCAGCCCGGCCGCGACCGCCGCCAGCACGGCGGCGGCGGCTCCGAGCGTCCCGCGGGACGGACGAGGCAGCCCGGCGCGCCAACGCCAGACCATCAACAGCCCGAGGCTGGCGAGGCCGGCGACCCACGCTCCCCGGGACCAGGTCGCCAGGAGCGCCGCGACCGTCGCGCCGGCCAGCCAGCGCCTGCCGCTCCAGAGCAGCCAGGGCAACACGCCGATGAGGTAGCTGCCGAGGTACAGCGGCTCGCACATGGTCCCCCGCAGCCGCGGCAGGTCCGTGAACCCGCCGAGGTACAGCCGGTCCGATCCGGAGAGGATCGCGCGATTGCTCGTGACGATCCGCTCGACGGCGGCCAGCGCGGCGAGGTCGCCGCGCGTCGCGAGCCCCTGGGCCAGCGCGTAGACCAGCTGGAGTCCCGTGGTCCAGGCGACCAGCCGCATGGTCCACCGCCAGCGCTGCCCGCCGCGGGTCCAGAGCGCCGGATAGGCCAGGAAGGCGCCCATCACCGCGAGCTGCGCGACCTGCTTGGCGAAGCGCGGCCACGCCTCGTGGCGAAGCAGCGGCGCCGGCGCCAGCGCGAGACCCAGACTGGACAGCGCGACCGCGCCCACGGCCGCGAGCGCCCAGCCCGACCACGGCCGGATCCCGGCCGCCCGGTGACGGCGGCGGTCCCGCGCTCCCGCCGCCGTGAGGGACGAGACCAGCCGCAGGAGCCAGGCGACCGCGAGCAGCAGGTAGGCCGGCTGCAGGCCCAGTCCCAGATCACGGCCGGCGGCGAGGCGGATCAGGTCGACGCCGATCAACGGCATCGTGACCAGAGCGGCGCCGTAGCAGCCGTCCGCGGCGGCGAGCCGTCTCATGCCGACTTGTGCCGTCGCCGGACGCCGCGCAGCATGACCGCCGTCGCGATCAGCAGTCCGGCCAGGATCAGGTAGTTCCCCCGCTGGTCGCGCCGCGCCGGCGGCTGCCGGTAGGTGATCCGCTCCCCCGTGACGTCGAGGCTGCCCGCGGAGAGGCAGGCGACGACCGCCCCGTCGGCGAGGACGAGCGGCGCGTCGAGCCGGTAGCTCCCCGGCTCGCAGGCGAATCGCCCCCCGGCCGCCACGCCCACGAGCGACGGCGACTCGAGCCGGAAGGCGAGTCCTCGCGGACCTTCTTCCAGCCATTCCGTCGTGTCCGGCAACGTGACGACCCCGTCCGGCCAGGCCAGGGCGCGCCGTCCCAGCTCCGGCAGCGGCAACGCCACGAAGCCGGCGGTCGTGTCCCGCGCGGCCTCGATGACCAGCAGGACCGGTCCGCCCGCGGCCGGGAGGCCGCCCAGCAGGACGGCGAGACCGGCGCCGATCGCGACTCGGCGAGCGTGACGGGGCGCCTTCATGCCGCGGACCTTACGCCGGGGGCCGGCGCCTGGCAAGCCGAGGGTGGCGCTCGGCCGCCGCGCGCCGCCTCACCGGTACCGCTGCGCCAGGTCGCCGAGATCGGAAGCGACGGTCGAGATCCAGCCGACGCAATGCAGGGTCACGGCGGCCCCGGGGACCGCAGCTCCGGCCAGCGACTCGGCGCGAGCTCGCTGGACCGCGTCGGGCAATCGCCCGGGCGGGCGCGACTCGCCCCAGTGCCAGAGGATGGTGAGCCGCCGGGGACGAATCAACGCCCCCAGCCGTCCGAGGACCATGGACGCGGTGAGCGACGTCCCCTCGGCGGCTCGGGGGCACCAGAGCAGGATCGCCTGGTCGGCCGGAAACGGCGCCCGCCAGCCCGTGCGTTCCCAGCGGGCGAGCCGCGTCCAGACCTCACCGCCCAGATCGAAGCGCGGAGCAGTCCCGGCAGCGGATCCGAAGCTGGCCAGGATCGCGGCCGTATCCACCGCGCCAGGAGCCGCGGCGTACAGGCAGCCGGCCCGATCGCGCGCTGGCTCGTGACCCGTGCGCGCCGCGGGGAGGAACGCCTCGGCCACCGCGTCGAAGCGATGCCTGGACGCGGAGTCGCCGGCCTGGACCACGTCAGGCCACCGTGACCAGACTGTTGGCGCCGCCGAACTCGTTGGTCACGTTGTTGGCGTTGTGCGGGTCGGGCAACCAGGTCCCGTCCACGATGTAGCGGTACTCGTGCGCGCCCGGGCCGATCTCGACCACGCATTCCCACCGCCCGTCCTGGCGGCGCCTGAGCGGCAGCCCTTCGCGAGACCAGCCGCAGAAGGAACCGGTGAGCCGCACGTCTCGGGCCCGCGGGAGATCGACGACGAAATGCACGCCCTCGGGCGTCGCCTCCGGCCCGTGCAGCAGCGCCGTCCAGTGGTCGAGGGCCGACACGGACAGGTCCACCGCCTGCCCGGCGATCTCGCGGGCCAGGTCCTGGTAATCTCTCGCCGCGCGCGAACCCGGGTCGTGGTCGAGGATCGATCGCCCGGCCGCCGCCGCCTCGCGCAGGCGGATGGTCGGGTGGACGATCGTCTCGAGCAAGGCCCCGTCGTACGCCGCCCCCAGCTCCTGCCGCAGGTCGCGGGCGAACCGGGACCGCAGGTCGTAATTGGCCAGGAGCAGGCGCGGCACGACCTCGTGGCCACGCCGATCGCGGACGACGGCCAGGGTCTCGTACAGCTTGGCGACCGCCTGGCGGCTGAAGGCGCTCGCGTCGAGCGGCACCAGCGCTTCGCCGCTCGCGAGCAGCGCATTGAGGGTCAGAAGTCCGACGGCGGGCGGGCAGTCGATCAGGATGACGTCGTAGGGCAGCTCGGATCGCAGGAAATTGTCGCGCAACCGCTTCTCGTGTCCGTCGACGCCCGCGAGCTTCGGCTCGACCGCGGTGAGCTCGACGCCCGCGGGAACCAGATGCAATCGGGGCCCGATCTCGACGCGCGCGTCTTCGACGAGGATGTCGGTGGTGAGGTAGAGGTCGAAGGTCGACAGGGTGAAATCGCGTTCGGTGAGGCCGAGCGCGAGGCTGGCGTGGCCTTGAGGATCGTTGTCGACGAGCAGGACTCGTTGGCCGATCCTCGTGAGCGCGGCCGCTAGGTTGACGGCGGTGGTGGTTTTGCCGCAGCCGCCCTTCTGGTTGACCAGGGCGATGACTCTCATCACGAAATCCTTTCGTCATGAAGCCGGCAGCGGTGTCGACCCGGATGCCCTTGTCCATCCCTGGATCCCGGCAGTCCGTGGCTTGCGGGGGACAGGATCCCGCGCGTATCGGGGCGAGATTCGACGGATTAAGAACGGTCTGTCAAGAGATAATGGGATCTTTACTGGAGTATTACGATCCGGTACATTTCAGAGGAACGGCACCGCGAACAGGGTCCCGCAGACCGCGCCCACCGCCACCTCGGCCCAGGTGTGCCCCACGAATTCCCGGAGGTCCTGCGCAGCCAGGTGATGGGTCCGGCGCATGGTCTCGACGAGGTCGTTCAGGAGGCGAGCCTGTTCGCCAACCTCCTGCCGCAGCCCCGTCGCCTCGAAGATCACGTAGAGCCCGAAGACCACCACGAGGCTGAACACCGGCGATCGCACTCCCGCTTCCTGGCCGACCAGGATGGCGAGCGTCACGACCGACGCGGTATGCGACGACGGCATGCCCCCGTTGCGCACGAACAGCCGGGGCTGCCAGGACCGATGCACGAGCAGCTCGAGCAGGACCTTCAACGCCTGCGCGGTGAGCCCGCTGAGGATCGCCAGGACGCCCGCGGTCAACATGTCCCCATCCGGCTCTCGCCGCTTGCGGGTCGCTAGTACGTCGCCAGGTAACGCTCCAACTCCCACGGGTGGACCTGCGCAGCGTACTCGCGCCAGGTGGTTTCCTTGGCCCGCAGGTAGTTGTCGAAGATGTGCTCGCCCAGGGCCTCCCGCAAGATCTCGTCGCTGCGCAGCTCCTGCAGCGAAGCCCACAGATCGCCGGGCAGCTGCTTGATGCCCCGCTCCTGCTTCTCGAGCTCGTTCAGGTGGAAGATGTTCAGATTCACGGCCGGTCCGGGATCGAGCTTGTTGCGGATCCCGTCGAGACCCGACTGCAGCATCACCAGGAACGCCAGATACGGGTTGCAGCTGGGATCGGGCACGCGGACCTCGCAGCGGGTGCCGGACCCGCGTCTTGCCGGCACGCGGACCAGCGGAGACCGGTTGTGGTCCGACCAGGCGATGTTCACGGGCGCCTCGTAGCCCGGAACGAGCCGCTTGTAGCTGTTGACCAGCGGATTCGTGATGGCCACGAACGCCGGGGCATGCTTGAGGATGCCGCCGATGTACCAGCGCATCAGGTCGCTCAGCTCGTTCTCGGCCTTCGGATCGTGGAACACGTTGACCAGCTGGTCGCCGTCCCGGCGAAACAGCGACTGGTGCACGTGCATGCCCGAGCCGTTGACCCCGGCCAGCGGCTTCGGCATGAAGGTCGCGTGCAGCCCGTGATCGACCGCGACCTTCTTGACGAGCTGCTTGAAGGTGATCACCCGGTCGGCGGTCGCGAGCGCCTCGGCGTACTTGAAGTCGATCTCGTGCTGGCCCGGCGCGACCTCGTGGTGAGCCGCCTCGATCTCGAATCCCATCCCCTCGAGGTGCAGGACCATCTGCCGGCGCGCCGCCTCACCGCGATCGACCGGCGCCAGGTCGAAGTAGCCGCCCCGGTCGTGGGTCACGACGCTCGGATCGCCGTTCTCGCGGAGCTGGAACAGGAAGAACTCGAGCTCGGGGCCGCAGACCGGCTGCAGGCCCAGGGCGTCGTACGCCCGCAGGGTGCGCTTGAGCGCCAGCCGCGGGCACCCGGCGAACGGCTCGTGGCTGGCGGTGTAGCAATCGCAGATGATCCGGCCGACGCGGACGGCCCCATCATACTGGAACGGGAACACGGCGTAGGTCTCGAGGTCCGGCACCAGGAGCATGTCGGATTCCTCGATGCGGCTGAAGCCCTCGATCGACGATCCATCGAACATGATCTCGCCGCGCAGGGCCTTCTCGAACTGGCTGGCGGGCACCTCCACGTTCTTGCTGGCGCCGAGGATGTCCGTGAAGATCAGCCGCAGGAACTTGACGCCATCGTTCTCCATGCGGCGAAACAGGGCCTGACGCTCGGGCTCGGCGGCAATCACGCCGTCGGCGTAGGTGCGGGTATGGTCGATGGATTTCGGTCGGCTCATGGACGGCATCCTTTGGGATGGGGGGCGAGGGAACGGTCAGAACGCCCCGCAATCTACACGGATTCGCCCGCCGCCGCAGCCGGCGCAAGCCGGGACTTGAGAAATCCGGCCACGCGATGTTATCTTGAGGGCACCGCTGCGCGTCCCGGATTTCCCGGCCGGATCGGCTCAGGCCGCCGTTCGGGTCGTTTTGCGCCGGCCAAAGCCGGACGATCTGCCGCCTGACTGCCGCCTGACGCGGCGCAGTCTCGGGAGTTTCCGACGATGTTCAAATTCCTCCGCTCCAACGCGAAATTCTTCTACTGGATCATCGCCGCGACGTTCATCGCCTTCATCTTCGTAGCCTGGGGCATGGACGTCGCCGGCAGCCGGTCCGGCCCGCAGCGCGGCGATACCATCGGCTCGGTCGACGGCGAGAAGATCTCGACCCTCGCCTACGAGCGAACCGTCCAGGAACTCCAGGCCGGGATGCGGCGGAACAATCCGGATCGGGTCCTGACGGCCAACCAGACCGCCATGGTGCGCGACCAGGCGTGGGATCAGCTCGTCCGCGAGCAGATCATGCTCGCCGAGGTCCGCAGACTCGGGCTCCGGGTGAGCGACGAGGAGATCCTGCGGATCTTCCGCGAGACCCCGCCGCCCGAGGTGCTCGCCGCCTTCGCCGACTCGACCGGCCAGCCCGATCTCGAAGCCTACTACGCGGCGCTGGGGCGCCAGGATGTCGGGATCAACTGGCCCCAGGTCGAGGCCTGGGTCCGGCAGAGCGTGCCGCGGCAGAAGCTGGCCCAGCTGGTCACCGCGGGCGTCACCGTGAACGAGATGGAGATCCGCGAGCTCTACCGGCAGCAGACCGGTCGCGGAGTGGTCGAATACATGGGCCTCGCGCTGCCCGAACTCGCGGCCAGCTACGAGCCCGACGACGCGGCGGTGCAAGCTTACTACGCGGCGCACGCCGGCGAGTACCGGCAGACGGCCCGCGGCCGGGCCAAGGTCGCGGTCTGGGACATCGAACCCTCGGCGGCCGACTTCGCCGAGGTCCGCGCGCTCGTGCTCGAGATCCGCGACGAGATCGCCTCGGGCGCCAAGACCTTCGTGGAAGCAGCCGCGATCTACAGCGAGGACGGATCGGCCAGCAACGGCGGCGATCTGGGGTTCATCGACCGCAATCGGATGGTCGCGCCGTTTTCCGAGGCCGCGTTCAGCCTGCCCGTCGGACAACTCAGCGAGCCCGTGCAGACGCCGTTCGGCTTCCACCTGATCGAGGTCCTCGAGCAGGAGTTCGCCGACGGCGCCGTCGCCAGGGTCCGTGCGCGACACATCCTGTTGCGGGTCTCGCCCGGCGAGGCCTCGCGGGAGGATGTCTACGAGCGCGCAGCCGCCTTTCGCGAACGGGCGACCGCCGAGAACTTCGTGACCCTCGCGGAAGCGGACACGAGCTGCACCCTGCTCAGCCCCCAGTCGGTCGGCGAGGGCCGCGACCTCACCGGACTGCAGCAATCGGGCGCGGGAAGCCGCTTCGTGTTCCGGGCAGCGGCCGGCGACATCAGTCCTCTCTACTACACGGACGAACAGGTCTACGTGGTCCTGGCCGAAGGCGTCGAGCCGGCCGGTCCGCAGCCGCTCGAGGCGGTCCGCAGCCAGGTCGTCCTCGCGCTCAAGCGCGAGCGCCAGAAGGAGGAGGCGAGCGCCCGGCTCGCGCCGGCCGTGGCCAGGGTGCGCGCGGGCGAGGAGATGGCGGCGGTCGCCGCCGACCTGGGCTTGCTGCACGCGGTCTCCGACACCCTCATGGCGACGAGCAACGTCCCCGAGGCCGGCTACGCCACGGCGTTCAACCTCGTCGCTCTCGAGGCGAAGGTGGGGGAACTCGTCCCCGAGGTCGCGACCAGCCGCGGCGTGTTCGCGCTCCGGATCCTGTGGCAAGCGGAGTTCGACGAGGCGGACTACGCCGCGAACCGCCCGCAGTACCGGCAGGCGTTGCTGCAACGCAAGCAGAGCCAGGCGCTCGAGGCATGGTTCCAGGCGCGGATCGCCGAGGCGGAAATCGAGGACTGGAGGGACGACGTGCTCGCGGGAGCCTGAGCGGCGCCGGCGGGGATCCCGCGCCGCCGCTCAGTCGTCGCCGAACGGGTTGCGCGGCTTCTTGGGAAACGCGCGCAGATCCCGGTCCATCTGCGTGAGCTTCTCGCGCCGCTTCTCCTCGAAGGTCCCGTCCTCGAAGAGGCGCGCCATCTTCTCGGCCTCGGCCTGCTTGCGCCGGTCGAAATCCGCGAGGTCTCCCGCCAGCGCCTCCTCCCGGATCTCCGGCAGGTCTTCCACCCGGAGATGGTCGCCGACCTCCAGGTGGGTCTCGAACGCGCTCTCGACCAGCTTCACGGCGCCCAGGTCCTGGAGCGACGCCGCTCGGATGCGGATCGTGGCCTCCGGCAACGCCAGCAGTTCTGCCACCTCGTCGGGCCGCGGCGACCGCTCGAGGCGGTGCGCGAGCACCCGGATGGCGGCCAGGATGAGTTGAGCATCGCGACGGTCGAGGTCGGCCATGGTCCCTCCCGGAACCTCGGGGGTCTCGGATCGATGGTAGCCCACGGCGCGTCCCGCGACAACCGCCGGCTCACGTCGCGCCCAGGCGGGCGCGGAGCCTGGCCTGGCGCCCACGATCCTGCAGCACCGTCGCGTGGAGCAGAGCACGCTGCGGATCGCCGAGGCGATGCTCGTACAGGACCGCTGCTTCGTAGTTGAGGCGCACGTCCTGCGGCCACCGGGCGAGCCCCCGCTGGACCAGGCTCTCCACCGCCCGCCAGTCGGCGACCCGCTTGAGCAGCCGCACGGCGTCGAGCAGACCGGCGAGGGGCAGGTCGGCCGCGGCGGCGTCGCCGAGGCAGCGCGCCCAGGACGCCGCGAGCGCCCGCTCGCGGCGCCGTTCGCAGACCAGCGCGCGACTCCACGCCGTGGCCCAGGCGTCGCCCGCGCCGGCCGGTCCGCGGGCGATGGCGGCAACCTCGCCGGCCATCGCCGCGAGCATGAGGGCCATGCCGTCGACGTCGCGGCGGTTGTGACGCAGCACCGAGGGCAGCAACCCCGCCGTGCCGTCGCGCACGTACGCGAGGTAGACCGGTGGGATCAGGGCTCCCTCGATGTCGTCCCCGCCGCGCATCCGGCCGCAGATCGAGCGCTCGACGGTCTGCTGGCGACAGTCCGGCAGTCCGCGTCCCCACAGTCGCCGCGCGGCAGGCAGCAGGTCCCACGAAGGGAGACCCGCGCAAGGATCGTCCCGACGGGCGAGCCTGGCGCGGGTCCGCAGCAACGGCAGGTCGAAGGCGGCGCCGTTGTAGGTGACGACGGCCCCGAAGCGGTCCGCCTGCTCCGCCAGCGCCGCCAGCAGCGGGCCCTCGCGGCCGGGTCCGGTCAGGAAGAGCTGCTGCGTCGTGAAGCAGCCGTCCCGCCACCAGCCCAGGCCGATCAGGAACGGCAAGGTCCCGGTCCCGCCCGCGAGCCCGGTGGTCTCGGTGTCGAGGAAGAGCAGATCCTCCCAGGCGAGGTCGCGCGCCCCGCGCGCGCCGGCGGACAGGATCCCGGCCAGGCTCGGCAACGGGACCGCCGGCACCCGCAGGGACGGCCGGACGTCCTCGCGCAGCCAGAGCAGGCCCGCGCCGGTCTCGCGGGTCTCGAGGCCGAGGTCGTCGCGCAAGACCGCCGTCAGGTCGCGGTCGGGCGCGGCGCCGCCGCGAACGGCCGCCGGGCCGGGTCGCTGCGGCTCCGGCGCAGGCGCACGGGTCAGCTGGTCCAGGCGGGCGAGCCGTTTGCGGAGATCCACGTGAGCCCTCCCGTTCAGTCGACCGCCGCGCGCAGACCGGCGGCGCGCGCCAGCAGCCAGGCCGCGCCGGCCTTGGCGCGATCACCGGATTCGACGACCGCTCCCACGCACGACGGGCAGCCGCGATGGCACGGACAGCGTCGCACGTGCGCGAGCGCCGCGAGCCGGATCTCCTCCCACTGCTGGAAGATGCGCCGCGCGAATCCGACGCCGCCCGGGACCGAGTCGTAGAGGTACAGCGTCGGGGCGTCGGTGAACGGCGCACGCAGCATGGCTTGCGCATGGAGGTCGCGGACGTCGGCCATCACGAAGACCGGCGCCACCGTCCCCAGCAGGTGCGCCAGCCCCTTCAGGGCGTCGCCGAGGTCGACCCCGTCCGCGGCCATCTCCGCGGCCACCGTGGCGGGGAGCTGCCACCAGAAGCTCGTCGTGTGCATCTCCATCTCCGGCAGGTTGACCCGGCCAGCCCCCACGTTCTCGTGGGATCCCAGCTTGATCTTCTTGTAGACCGTGACCTTGTCGACGAGGCCGATCTCGCCCGTGCCCAGCTCGCCGAGGACCGTGTCCGGCCGGTGCTCCTCGGCCTCGAGCGTCTTGAGCTCGACCTTGCGCTGCGCATCCGTGTAGTAATCGACCCGGACCGGCTGCACGTAGGCCTTGCGCCGGTCCCAGTCGAGCTTGTCGACGTGGTACTGCTGGGCGCCGTGGATGTAGATCGCCTCGTCGTGCAGCATCTCCTGGGCGCTGAAGAGATCCATCTCGCCGATGACCCGGCCGGCCGGCACCGAGTGGTCGACGATGACGACATTGTCCGGCGCGGCCGCCCGCAGGCTCACGTCCTCGGCGGGATAGGTGTCCGCCATCCAGTGGTAACGCCCCTCGGCGCGGTGCAGCACGCGCTCGTCCACGAGGTAGTCGAGGATCTCGGCCACTCGCCGCTCGCCGAACTCCTCCTCCGCGCGGAACGGCAGCTCGAACGCTGCGCACTTGAGGTGGCTCATCAGGATGATCAGGTTTTCGGGATCGATCGTGCCGTGCTCCGGGGAACGGCCGAGGAAGTAATCCGGATTGCCGAGGATGTACTGGTCGGCCGGCGAGCTGGTGCCGACCAGGACCACCGCCGACAGCCCGTGGCGGCGTCCCGCCCTGCCGGCCTGCTGCCACGTCGACGCCACCGTGCCGGCGTACCCGCACATGATGCACGCGTCCAGACGCCCGATGTCGATGCCGAGCTCGAGCGCGTTCGTCGAGACCACGGCCCGGACCGACCCGTCGCGCAGCCCCTGCTCGATGGCGCGGCGCTCGGTCGGCAGGTAGCCGCCCCGGTAGCCCCGCACCTCGCCCTGCCGGATCCCCACCTTGCGGCCGGCCTGTTCGAGGTAGGTCAACAGCAGCTCGACGCGGATGCGGCTGCGCGCAAAGACGATGGTCTGCGCTCCCGCCGCCAGGAATCGCTCGGCGATGGCGCGCGTCTCCTTGACCGAGGAGCGACGGATGCCGAGCTCCGCGTTGACGACGGGCGGGTTGTAGAAGATGAAGTGCTTCTCTCCCCGCGGCGCGCCGTTGTCGGCGATCTCGACAAGCGGTTCGCCGGTGAGTTGACCGGCCAGTTCCCGCGGGTTGGCGATCGTCGCCGAGCAGCAGATGAACTGCGGGCGGGCCCCGTAGAACGCCGCGATACGCTTGAGGCGGCGCAGCACGTTCGCCACGTGGCTGCCGAAGACGCCGCGGTACTGGTGAACCTCGTCGACGACCACGTAGCGCAGGTTCTCGAAGAGCTTCACCCAGAGCGTATGGTGCGGCAGGATGCCCTGGTGCAGCATGTCCGGATTCGTCACCACGATGTGCCCGCTCGCGCGAATCGCCCGCCGCGCGTTCTCCGGCGTGTCGCCGTCGAACGTGTGGACCTTGAGGTCGACCCCGAGCGCGCGCACGACCTCGAGCGCCTCGTGCATCTGGTCCTGGCTGAGGGCCTTGGTCGGGAAGAGATAGAGCGCCCGCGTCTCGGGATTCTTCAGCAGGGCGTCGAAGACGGGGAGGTTGTAGCAGAGCGTCTTGCCGGACGCCGTGGGCGTCTCCACCACGACCGACCGACCGGCGAGGATCTGGTCGACGGCGGCAGCCTGGTGGCTGTACAGCCGCTCGCAGCCGCGGGCCCGCATCGCCGCGACCAGCCGTGGATCGAGCGCCGCCGGCCAGTCGCCATGGCGTGCCGGCGCCGGCGGGATGACTTCCCAGCGCGTGACGTTGCGCAAGAACGCCGGGTCGGCGCGCAGTCGGCTCAGCAGCTGGGCTAGGTTCACGGCGGCCTCCGGCGTCGACCGGGGCGCCACCGAGGTGCGAGCGGGCTAGGAGTCTCGTGGCCGCTTGGGATCGTCGTCCTGCTCGACCCCGCGGCGGGCATCCTTCAGCTCCTTCTTCACCTCATCGGAGGCATCCCTGGTCGCTGCCTTGAACTTGTTGATGGACTTGCCGAACGCCTCGGCAATCTCCGGCAGCTTACGCGGGCCGAAGATGATCAGGACCAAGGCCAGGATGATCAGGAGCTCCTGCCAGCCGATGGGGCCGAGAAAACCGAGGAACGGATCCATGATGCCTCCTGCTCGGGGAATCAGTACCGGTACCAGCGGAGCAGCTGCGCAGCGATGAACACGCCCACGACGCTCATGAGGTTGACGTGGAATTTCAGGCCGAACGTGAAGTGGATCACGACGAGGTCGAGGGTGACAACGTCGAGTCCGAAGTCCTGGTAGCGGACGAAGACCTGTTCCGCGACGCTTCCTTCACGCAAGAACAGCCCGATCACCTCGCTGAAGACAGCTCCGATCAGCACCCCCAGTAAAAGGACAAGTGCCACTCTCCCCAAGCTCTGCCGCATCGGTCCCGTCTTCCCGCCGGGGGTCGGTCCCACGAGGCCGACCCGTGCCAGACCCTCGAGCAATCGCGGCGAATATAGAGCGGCCTGGCAGCGCCATCCAACAGGAATTCCGACCATCGGGTCTGGAATCTGCCCCAGGCTACCGTATTCGCCAAACTTTCGCCAGCGTTATTTCTCCCCGCTCGCGAGGATGCGGCGCAGCACCGGGCCCACCTGGTCCTGCACCTCCGCAAGGGTCTGGGGCATGACCCGGGTCTCGCCCACGGTCGTCATGAAATTGGTGTCGCCCGCCCAGCGCGGCAGCAGGTGCAGGTGCAGGTGCGCCGGGATCCCCGCGCCCGCGCTCGCGCCACCGTTGTACCCGCAATTGAAGCCGTGGGGATGCATGCACTCGCCGAGGGCGCGCTCCATCGCCGCGAGCAGGCGACCCATCTCGGCCAGCTCGCCGGCGGAACAGTCGCTCAGAAGCGGCACGTGCCGGCCGAGCACCAGCAGGAGGTGCCCGTTGTTGTAGGGATAGCGGTTGACCATGACGAACCAATGGCCGCCTCGATAGAGGACGTGGTTGGCGGCATCGTCGGCCGATTCGCCGACTCGGCAGAAGACGCATCCCGTCTCGGGCGACGCACCGGTCACGTAGTCGTACCTCCAGGGCGTGTAGAGGCGGTCCATGGATCCCGTCACCCGCGTTGTCGCGCCGCGAACAACCGCTCGGCGGCGGCCAGTTCGGCCACGGTGTTGATGCCGACCACCTCCGCGCTGTCGCTCGTCGTGACGGTGCTCACCGCGTCCCCGCGCGCCACCAACCAGCCGAGCGTATCCGTCAGATAGTACTCGCCCTGATCGTTGTCCGTGGTGAGCTCGGCGAGGGCCTCGCGCAGGCAGTCGGTCCGGAAGCAGTAGACGCCGCTGTTGAATTCGCCGATCGCCAGCTCCCGCGGCGTGGCGTCCCGCGCCTCGACGATCCTCACCAGGTTGCCGCGCGCGTCCTTCACGATGCGGCCGTACGCGCCGGCGTCGGCCACCACGCAGGTCAGCACCGTCGCCGCGGCGCCGCTCGCGCGGGTCCCGTCGATCAGACGCCGCAGGGTCGCGACCGTGAGCAGCGGCACGTCGCCCGCGAGGATCACGGTCCAGCCGCCGTCGCGCAGCGCCGGCGCCGCGACCTGGACCGCGTGGCCGGTGCCGAGCTGCGGCTCCTGGACCACGAACACGAGGTCCGGTGCCGCGCAGAGCTCGCGTACGCGATCCGCCTGGTGCCCGACCACCACGACCGTCCGTTCGACGCCCGCCGCGCGCGCCGTCGCGAGGACGTGCGCGAGCAGGGGCCGGCCGGCGAGCTCGTGCAGGACCTTCGGCAGGTCGCTCTTCATCCGCGTGCCCTTGCCCGCCGCCAGTACCACGGCGTCCACCAGGGTTCGCCCGGTCATGCGGTCGCCTCCCGATCGTCGAGCAGCGAGGTTTCCCGGACCCCACCCGCGTCGACCTGCACCACGAGGTTGTCGATCAGCCGGGCCGGCTCGATCCGCGCCGCCACGGCCAGGAGCAGTCGACCTTCCGCGCGCGCCGGGACCGCCAGGTCCGGCACCCGCCGCACCTCGGCGTACTCGACGCTGTCGGCGGCGGCCAGGGCCGCGGCCATGGCGGCCGCCAGGCGCGCCGGGGCCCGCTCGCCCGCCTCGAGCGCCGTCCTGGCCGCGGCCAGGGCGTCGCTGAGGCAGCGCGCCCGGCGCCGGCCCGCCGGCGAGAGATACGCATTCCGCGACGACATCGCCAGGCCGTCCGGCTCGCGCACCGTGGGCAGGTCGAGCAGCCGGACCGGCACGTCGAGGTCCCTCACCATCTCGGCGATGACCAGGCACTGCTGCGCGTCCTTGCGGCCGAAGATCGCGATCTCGGGCCGGATCAGGTGCAGGAGTTTCAGGACGATCGTCAGCACGCCGGCGAAGTGTCCGGGCCGCCGCCCACCGCAGAGACCCTGCGCCGCCGGGCCCGGCTGGACCATGACGCCGCCGTCCCGCGCGTACATCTCGTCGACCGCCGGCGCGAAGACCGCCGCGACACCCAGCGGCTCCAGGAGCGCGAGATCGCGCTCGAGATCGCGCGGGTAGGCGGCGAAATCCTCGCCCGCCGCGAACTGGGTCGGGTTGACGAAGATCGAGACCACGGGGTCGCCCAGCTCGCGCGCGCGACGGACGAGGGCGAGGTGTCCAGCGTGCAGCGCCCCCATCGTGGGCACCAGCACGAGCGGAGCGGCCGCCGCGCGCAGCGGCTCGAGGCGGGTCAGGTCGGCGCGCGTCCGCAGGAGGTCCACGTCAGTCATCCCCCGGCGCCGCGTCGGCCCGCGAAACGGCGTCCGGGCCGGCCGCCGCCTCGGCTCTCCGGCCGGCGCCGTAGGCGTGGTCGGGCGTCGGGAACGTGCCGGCCCGCACCTCTGCGGCGAACGACGCGATGGCCGCGGACGCGGCCTGGCCCAGCTCCGCGTACCGTTTCACGAATCGCGGCCGGAAATCGCCCGAGAGGCCCAGCAGGTCGTGCGCGACGAGGACTTGACCATCACAATCGGGCCCGGCGCCGATCCCGATCGTGGGGATCGGCACGGTCGCGGTCACCTGCGCGGCGAGCCCCGCGGGAATGCACTCGAGCACCAGCGCGAAGCAGCCGGCCTCGGCCAGGAACTGGGCGTCCTCGAGGAGCCGTTCCGCCGCCGGCTCGTCGCGACCCTGCACCTTGTAGCCGCCGAAGCGCTGGATGCTCTGGGGCGTCAGGCCGAGGTGCCCCATGACCGGGATCTCGGCATCCAGCAGGGCCGCGATGTGGTCCGCGCGGCGGCGCCCGCCCTCGAGCTTGACCGCCTGCGCCCGGGCCGCCTGGACCAGCCGGATGCCGTTGCGCGCGGTCTCCCGCGGAGCGAGGTGGAACGCGCCGTACGGCAGGTCGACGATCACCGGCAACCCAGTGCGCGCGCGAGCGACCGCCCTCGCGTGGTGCAGCATGTCCGCCATGGTCACCGGCAGGGTGCTGCCGTGGCCGAGCACGACCTGCCCCAGCGAATCCCCGACGAGCAGCGCGTCGACGCCGCCGGCCGCCGCGAGCCGGGCGCCCGTCGCGTCATAGGCGGTGACGAGAACCAGGCGCCGACCTTCGCGTCGCGAGCGGCCGAAGACGTCGAGGCTGGGCAACGGGTCCATGAGCAGTCCTCTCAGACGCCGCCCGAGCGGGGGGCGAAATAGCGCGTGCCGTGGAACGGCTCGCGCAACTGGTCGATCAGCAGGTCGAGGTCCGCCGGCACGCCGACGTAGTCGAGATGGTCCGCCCCCACCACCAGCAGCGGCGTCGCCTGGTAATGGTGGAAGAAGAAGTTGTACGCCTTGTTCAGGCTCTCGATGTACTCGCGATCCATGCCGCGCTCGTAGGGACGTCCACGCTGGCGGATCCGCTCCAGCAGGAGGTTGGAGCTCGCCTGCAGGTAGATCACCAGGTCCGGCTTGAGGACGCGGTCCTCGAGGATCCCCGCCAGCTGGTCGTAGAGCGCGAGCTCGTCGTCCGCCAGATTCAGGTTGGCGAAGATGCGGTCCTTGGCGAAGAGGTAGTCCGAGAACAGGAGATCGTTGAAGAGCTCCGGCTGCGCCAGCGCCTGCTGCTGGCGGAACCGGCTCAGCAGGAAGAATATCTGGGTCTGGAAGGCGAGCGCAGCGCGGTCCTGATAGAAGCGGGCGAGGAACGGATTCTCCTCGACGACCTCGAGGTTCACCCGCGCGCGCGTCCGCGTCGCGAGCAGCTTGACCAGGCTCGTCTTGCCGACGCCGATGACGCCTTCAACGACAATATACCGCCAGGGCAGCACGCCATTCCTCCTCGCCCGCGGCCACCGCGTCCGCCGCGAACAGGGGCTCGCTCAGCGGGCGCAGCCAGTGACCGCCGGCGCCCTGGATTCTAGCCCACGCCGCCGCCGCCGTCTCCCCGGAATCCGGCAACCGGAGGTCCGGCGCGAGCTCGGCGAGCGGCCCGAGCACGAACCCGCGCTCCGCGAGCCGGGGATGCGGCAGCACGAGGGCATCGTCGCTGGCTCGGCGGTCGCCGTACAGCAGGATGTCGATGTCCAGCGTCCGCGGCAGGAGGTGCCCGCCCGGCATGCGGCCGAGCCGCCCCTCGATGCCCTGGCAGACTGCGAGCAGGGCGAGGGGGGCCAGGCTCGTCGTCGCCGTCGCGACCAGGTTCAGGTACGGTGCCTGTCGACCCGGTCCGACGTACTCGGTTTCCCACACGCGGCTGAAGCCGGTGACCCGGATCTCCGGGTGCGAGAGCAGCGCGAACAACCCCTGGCGCAGATTGTCCAGGCGGTCGCCGAGGTTGCCGCCGAGGCCGAGCACGATCGCTTCCGGGACCAGCGGCGGCGTGAGGTGTCCTCGGGCATCGTTCACGGTCAGCCCTGCTCGCGCGCGGCCGACCAGGCCCGATCGCGCTCGAGCGAGACCGAGACGCGGCCGAGGAAATTCGGGATGGGCGGATTCGGCTTGTGGACGGTCACCTGGACGCGTTCGACCGGGAACGCGCGCAATAGATCGGCGCAGATCGCCTCGGCCA
This sequence comes from Candidatus Krumholzibacteriota bacterium, assembly GCA_022711765.1. Classification (GTDB taxonomy): domain Bacteria; phylum Krumholzibacteriota; class Krumholzibacteriia; order LZORAL124-64-63; family LZORAL124-64-63; genus Glo-17. Next base: position 7,249 of record JAKLEB010000001.1, on the reverse strand, counting down.
GCGATTCGAGCAGGTGGAAGCTGGTCGACGCCGTGACCTCGCGGATCCGGCCGTGGACCGCCACGTAGTCGAGGGCGTGGCCGAGCTGGTCGCTGCGCGCCGCCTGGCTCCAGTCGCCTTCGAGCACGACGTCGATGACGAATCGCTGGCCCAGCTCGCGTTCGGCCGGATGCACGCCGTGGTGCGCGTAGACGTCGATGCCCGCCATAGCGATGCGGTCCATCAGAGATCCTCCAGGCGCCGAGCCGCGACCGCGATGCGATCGTCGGGCGCCGTCAGGCTGATCCGGAACCACCCCTCGCCGCCTGGCCCGAACCCGACACCCGGCGTGAGCACGACGCCCAGATCGCGCAGGACGCGCCCGCAGAAACCGAGGCTCGTCTCGCCAGCCGGAACCCGCGCCCAGACGTAGAACGTCGCCTGGGTCGGAAAGACGGCGAGTCCGGCCTTCGCGAGCGCCGCGGCGATCGCGCGCCGCCGCTGGGCATAGGGTTTCATGACGTCGACCAGGAGCCGGTCGGCGGCGCCGATCGCGAGGGCCGCGGCCGCGACCTCCTGCAGCGCTGCGAACGCTCCCGAGTCGATGCTCTGCTTGACGCGCGCCAGCTGGCCCACCACGCCGCTGTTCCCCACCGCGAAACCGAGCCGCCAGCCGGTCATGTTGAACATCTTCGAGAAGCTATGGAACTCGATGACCCGCTGGCGGCGATGGTCCACGGCCTCCAGGAGGCTGACTGGACGATGGCCGTCGAGGCTGACCTCGAGGTACGCGGCGTCGTTCGCGAGGACGAAGCCGCGGGCTTCGGCAAGCTCGGCCAGCGGCGCGTAGAGACCCGCGCCGGCCTCGGCGCCGGTCGGGTTGTTGGGGTAGTTGAGCCAGAGCAGCCGCGTGCGAGCATCCGCCAGCCGCCCGAGCACGCGGGGATCCGGCAGGAACGCTCGATCGACCGAGAGCGGGAAGAGCCGCGGCTCGGCGCCGGCCAGGATCGACGCCTCGGTGTAGACCGGGTAGCCGACGTCCGGCACCAGGACGTTGTCGCCCTCGGCGACGAGGGCCAACGGCAGGTGGGCGATGCCCTCCTTGCTCCCCACCAGGACCAGGATCTCCGATTCCGGATCCGCGTCCACGCCGTGGCGGCGCCTCAGGAAGCCGGCGATGGCGCGACGCAGGCGCGCGTCGCCGCGGCCGGGAGGATAACGGTGATGTTCTGGCAAGCGCACGGCCGCGGCCGCGAGGTCCACGAGCGCCTTGGGCGTGGGTTGATCCGGATCGCCGACGCCGAGATCGACCACGTCCACGCCCTGGGCTGCCGCGCGGTCCCGCGCGGCGTCGATCTCGGCGAACAGGTACGGCGGCAGCTTGTCCAGTCGTCCCATGGTACCGACCCTCCCGGCCGGCCGGCGCCGCCCGGCGCAACCGGCCCCGCGGACCGGAGTCCGCGGGGCCGGATGAACGCGGCAAGAATCAACGACCGCCCTGCTGGGCCGATTTCCGGCGCTGAGCGCTCTCGTAGTCGAGGTACGATTCGCATGCGCCGATCCCCTCGCGGGCCGCTTCCGCCCACTTCGGATCGCCACTCTGAGCCGCCGTCCCGAACTCGTTCCTCGCAGACGAGTAGTCCTTGGCGCAGAAATGCGCCTTGCCGTAGGCGAAGTGGATCTTGCCGAGAGCCTTGGCGCCGTTGCCGGCGAACTTCTCGAGCGCCTCGCGGCTCGCCGCGAGGGCGGCCGCGCACTGGCCCGCTTCCGCCATGACGATGATCATGGCAGCGGTCTCGTCCATGTTGTCGGGCTTCAGCGTCAGGTATTGCCGGTAGGCGGCGATGCTCTCGTCCTTGCGATTCAAGGAATCCGTCGCGCGCGCCTTGGTCAGCCAGGCGTTGGCGTGACCAGGATCCGACGCGAGGAGTTCGTCGCAGAGATCGACGGCGCTGGCATAGTCCCCAGTCTTCATCTTGGCCTGGATCTGCTGGTACGCCGTCGTCCCGCCGACGGTGCCGCCGTACTCGCGCGCCTTGGCCTGGTACATCGCGGCCTTGTCGGCGTTGCCGATCTGCTTCTGTTGCGCGGCAGCCGCCGAGCACGCCTCGGCGAGTCGCGGCGTGATCTTGTCGACCAGGTCCGGGCAGAACATCTGGGCGTCCTCGAGGGTCTCGACCGCCTGGATCGGGAAGCCGGCGGCGTTGTGGAGGATCCCGAGGTTCACGAGGACGCTGCAATTCTCCGGATCTCGGGTCTTGGCCTTCAGATACTCGGCGCGGGCTTCGCGGTACTTCTTCTGCTTCGTGAAGACGAGGCCGAGGTTCCCGTAGTCGGCAGCCTCGGTCTCTTCCGCGAGGACGTCGATGACCTTCTGGTAGACGTCGGCCGCGAGGTCGAGCTGACCGGTCTCCTGGTAAGCCTTGCCGAGTCCGCGCAGCGCCGGGTAGTACTCGGGGCAGAATTCGACGATCGACTTGAGGTTCGCGATCGCCTGGTCCCATTGCCCGGTTTCGAGCAGCTGCTGCGCCCCCTGGAACTGGAGCTGGGCCTCCGCCATCTGACCCTCGGAGCATGCCGCGGTCGCGAGGGCGGCGGACCCCGGCAGCGCCGCGACCACGGCCGCCGCAGCCGCTAACGTCCGGCAAAACATGGAGATACGCACTAGTGACCTCCGGTTTTCCACATTGCGGACATCAACGTAAAACCCGGCGCGACCGGGTGCTGCAACGATAGACTACCTGCGGGCGACTGTCAATTGCCCGACCGATCGCACCTTGGTCACGCTTGATCACTGGAACCAGGATTCACCGTAACGGTTCCGCGCATTCGGCCCGCCCTGAGCTCGCCGTACCATCCGACCAGGTCCCGCGCCATCCGGTCCCGGGTGAACCGAGCGAGGACGAGCGCCCGCCCGGCGCATCCTCGCCGGCGCGCTTCGCCCGGCTCGGCGAGAACGGCCGCCAGCGCCCGCCGGAGGTCAACGGGGTCGCCCGGCGCCGCGACCCAACCGGTCTCGCCGGGCTGGTTCACCTCGCTCACGCCGGTCGCGAGATCGCTCGTGACCAGCGGCAGTCCGGCCGCCATGGCCTCGAGCAGGATCAGTCCGAAGGTCTCGCTGCGGTCCCGGCTCGGCAGGACCAGCGCACGGCCGCCCGCGAGCATGGCCGGCAGCTCGCTGTCGGGGATCTCGCCGAGCAGGCGGACGCGCCCGCGGAGATCCGCGCCCTCGATCCGCGCCGCGAGCTCGGCGCGGCGCGGTCCGGTGCCGGCGATGTCCAGGCGAGCGCCCGGCAGGCCGGCCATCGCCTCGAGCAGGACGTCGAGCCCCTTGTAGCGGACCAGCCGTCCGACGAACAGGAACGGTCCATCGCCGGCCGGAGTCGCCGCCAGGAACGGCGCCGGGTCGATCCCGAACGGGATCACGCGGACGCGGTCGCGCCACCGCGCGAGCGACCGCGCGGATTCGCGGAGAGACTCGCTCGACACGCAGATGCCGGCCGCGTCGCCGAGGCAGCGACCTACCAGCGGCGCCACGAGCCGGCCTCCCAGCCGCTGGCGGACGATGTCCGAGTGATGCCAGACTGCGAGGCGGGTACCGAGGTGTGCGGCGACGGGCGCGGCGCGCCGCCACGCCCAGCACGCCAGGGGGTTCGGCAGGTGCAGGTGGACGATGTCGGGCCGAAAGGTCCGGAGCTCCGCGGCGAGCAGGGACGGCAGGCGCGCGACGAGCGGCTGGCTGTGCCAGGTTCCCCAGACGCCGGCGCGGACGAGGGCGCCCGGCGCCGCGCCCAGGTCCTCGCGGGTCGAGCGACCGGCCTGGCCAGCGACGATCACGCGGACCTCGACGCCGAGGTCGAGCAGCCCCTCGGCGATATGCCTGAGAGCCGTCTCCATGCCGCCCTTGACCGGCGCGTAGTACTTGCCGACGTGCAGGATGCGCATGGTGGCGAATCTAGCGCACGTCCCGGCGCGAAGGAAGGCGGAACGGCGACGGCCCCCCTCGCGAGCCGAGGGGGGCCGTCTCGTGCCTTCGGCGGCCAGTCGCGCTGGACCTACATCATGTCCATGCCGCCCATCCCGCCCATGCCGCCGCCGGGCGCCGCCGGGCTCTCCTTCTCGGGCTCCTCGGCGACGCAGGCCTCGGTCGTCAGCAGCATCGCCGCGATCGAGGCCGCGTTCTGCAGGGCCGAGCGCGTGACCTTGGCCGGGTCGATGATACCCGCGACCATCAGGTCCTCGTACTCGCGCGAGGCCGCGTTGAAGCCCACGTTGCTCCCCTTCTTCTCCTCGCGCAGGCGCGCCACGACGAGGCTGCCCTCGACGCCGGCGTTCTCGGCGATCAGGCGCAGCGGCTCTTCCATCGCCCGCGCGACGATGTCGCAGCCCACCGCCGCCTCGCCCGTCAGATCGAGCTTCTTGACCGCCTCGGCCGCCCGCAACAGCGCCACGCCGCCGCCGACCACGATGCCCTCCTCGACGGCCGCGCGCGTCGCGTGCAAGGCGTCCTCGACCCGGTGCTTCCGTTCCTTCATCTCGACCTCGGTGAACGCGCCGACCCGGATCACGGCGACGCCGCCGGCGAGCTTCGCGAGCCTCTCCTGGAGCTTCTCGCGGTCGTAGTCGCTGGTCGTGTCCTCGATCTGGGCGCGGATCTGCGCCACGCGGGCCTTCACGTCGGCTGCCTTGCCCCGGCCACCGATGATCGTGGTGTTGTCCTTGTCGATGGTGATCTTCGTGCAGCGCCCGAGATCCGCCGTGGTCGTGTTCTCCAGCTTCAGGCCGGCCTCTTCGCTCATCACGCGGCCGCCGGTGAGGATCGCGATGTCCTCGAGCATGGCCTTGCGGCGGTCGCCGAAACCGGGCGCCTTCACGGCCGCGATGCTCAGGGTGCCGCGCAGCTTGTTCACGACCAGCGTCGCCAGAGCCTCGCCCTCGACGTCCTCGGAGATGACCAGCATGGGCTTGCCCATCTGCGCGATCTTCTCGAGGATTGGCAGCAGGTCCTTCATGTTGCTGATCTTCTTGTCGTGGATCAGGATGTAGGGGTCGTCCAGTTCGACGCGCATCTGCTCGGCGTTGGTCACGAAATACGGGCTCAGGTAGCCGCGGTCGAACTGCATGCCCTCGACCACGTCCAGCTCCATCTCCATGCCCTTCGCTTCCTCGACCGTGATCACGCCGTCCTTGCCGACCTTGTCCATCGCGTCGGCGATGAGCTTGCCGATCTCCATGTCGTTGTTGGCGGAGATCGCCGCGACCTGGGCGATGATCTGGCTGTCCTTGACCGGCTTCGCCTGCTTCTTGACGGCGTCGACGGCGGCGGCGGCGGCGGCCTCGATGCCCTTCTTGATGAACATGGGATTCGCGCCGGCGGCGAGGTTCTTCAAGCCCTGCTGGATGATGCACTGCGCGAGAACCGTGGCGGTGGTCGTGCCGTCGCCCGCCACGTCGTTGGTCTTGCTGGCAACTTCCTTGACCATCTGGGCGCCCATGTTCTCGAACGGGTGCTTGAGCTCGATCTCCTTGGCGATCGTCACGCCGTCGTTGGTCACCACGGGAGCGCCGAATTTCTTGTCGAGGATCACGTTCCTGCCGCGCGGTCCGAGGGTGATCTTGACCGTGTCGGCGACGGCGTTGACGCCGAGCATGAGGTGCGCGCGAGCGTCCTCCGAGTACTTGATCTGCTTGGCCATGGGTCAATCTCCTTTATGGCTGCGTCCGGACGCGCCGGCCGCGGATTCTCGAATGGGACTACAGGATGGCGAGGATATCGCCCTCGCGCAGGATCAAGTAGTCCGTGCCCGCGACGGTGACCTCGGTGCCGGCGTACTTGCCGTAGAGGACCGTGTCGCCCTTCTTGACCTCGGGGGTCACGCGCTTGCCGTTGTCGTCGATGCGGCCAGGACCCACGGCGATGATCTTGCCCTGCTGCGGCTTTTCCTTGGCGGTGTCCGGAATGATGATGCCGCCCTTCATCGTCTCGCCCTCGATGGGCTGGACGATGACGCGGTCGGCCAGGGGCTTGATAGAGATGGCCATGCTCTGCCTCCTCGCGTGTGTTCGGTCGGGACGGCGGAGTGCACTGATCCAGGGTTTGGCAGTCTCACTCCGCGAGTGCTAAGCGGGGGGCAATATAGGATGCTGCCGCCTCGCCGCAACCGAAAAAACGTCCTGCGGCGCGGAAATCTCGGGATTGGACGAGATTCATGCCATTCTGGCAGCTTAAGGTGTCAGCGCGGTGGCGTTTTTGTGGATCGATCAGCCAGAGGACGGCGGCCCGCCGCCGGCTGGGCCGGGTCGTCGGGAAACGGGCCCTCTCACGCCGGGTCCAGGATGGTGAACGGGACCTCCTGGAACAGAGCGCGATCGAGGTAGATGCGCAGGAGGTACCGGCCAGGCATCCGCTCCTTCTCACGGGAGATGTTGAACCGGGACTCCACCGTCGCGCTCGCGGCCTGGGCCAGCGAGAAGCTCCGGTCTCCCCCGACGATCTCCTCGGCGGTCTTGTAGGTCGTCTCCGTCACCGGAACCGTGCGGTCCGGATGCCGCGCGAGCCGCTCGCCGATCGTCTCCGCGCGCTGCGTTCCATAGCGTTCGCCGAGATCCGCCAGGAAGTCGCTCGGAAGGACGCCGCTGGAATCGGGCGCGACGCCCGCCGGCAGGCCGACCTCGCGCCGCGTGACCTCGGCGTAACGCCGGAAGGCCTCGCCACCGTCCGGCTTGATCCACACTAGGTGCACGCTGTAGGTCCGGTCGGCTCGCAGGTTGTGGAACGTGACGTTGGCCCTGATCTGGCTCTCGTCCTTGATGGTGAACTCGCGATCCCGATCGAGCTTCCAGCCCGGCTTGGCGTAGCGGCGGTAGAACTCGACGTCGGCATGGAAGAGCTTGGCCGCCGCGAGCGTGTCGCCGGCGGCCATGAGCTCGGCGTGGCGGGCCGCCTCGCTCGTCTCGTCCGTGGCGCAGCCGCTGCCGAGAGCGAGGCTGCCGAGCGACAACGCGACGATCGCGGCCGCGGTCCATCGCTGTCCCTGCATTGCGCGTGCCTTTCTGCGGGATGTCCACGATCGCGGCGGCCGGGAGAGGACCCGGCCGCCGGTTGCGGGAAAGACATTGGCACGACGCAGCGCCTATTTCAAGAGCGTCATCTTCCGCACCAGCTCGCCGCCGTCGGTGGTGAGCCGGTAGAAGTAGAGGCCGCTCGAGACCGCGCCGCCGTGCTCGTCACGGCCCTGCCAGGTCACCGAGTGCCGGCCCGCCGCCTGCA